>CAKSTR010000005.1 GCA_934500835.1 uncultured Paracoccaceae bacterium
AGCGACCTTGTGCTGGTGAACGCCACGGCCACGAACTTCGCCGGCTCGGGCAACAGCTACAGCTTCGACCTCGTGCCATCCGGTGACGGTCCGGTCTCGGTGAGCATCGCAGCAGATGCGGCCACCGATGCCGGTGGCAACGGCAACACCGCAGCGACGGCCTTCGGCTTCACCCATGACGCCACCGCGCCGGGGGTGACGCTGGCGACCACGGCCCCGGCGCTGACCAATCAGCGGCCGGTTCCGGTGACGGTGACTTTCACGAAGCCGGTCACCGGGTTCGATCTTGCAGATCTGGTGATTGTGAACGGGGTTGCCGGCAATCTGACCGGCAGCGGCGCCAGCTATGCCTTTGACCTGACGCCGACCAGCGATGGCGCGGTAACGGTGGATCTGGCGGCAGGCGCGGCCACGGATGTGGGCGGCAATGGCAACACAGCGGCGGGCCAGCTGGCCCTGACCTTTGACGGAACCGCGCCGACGGCGACGCTTTCGGGGACGGCAGGTCCGGCAGGGGCACCCTATCCGCTGACGATCCGGTTCTCGAAGCCGGTCACGGGGCTGGATCTTGGTGATTTCGATGTGAGCCAGGCCAGCCTATCGGCGCTGACCGGCTCGGGCGACAGCTATCAGGTCATGGTCACGGCGGCGGCCGGGCATACGGTTCAGCTGCGGGCCGGAGCGGTCACGGATGCGGCGGGCAACGGGAACACCGTCTCGAACCTGTTCCAGGTTCAGGGTCCGGGCACCGTGCCGGTGCTGACCATGTCAGGCCTGCCAGCGGTGATCGTGCCGGGCGAAGCCTTCACCATCACCTTCAGCTTTTCACAGCCAGTGACGGGCTTCGGGCCGCAATCGGTCACGGTCCTTCATGGCGCGCTTTCGGGCTTTGCCGGCGGGCCAGAGCGGTACACCGCGCTGGTGGCGGCAGACGGGGGCGGCGATCTGATGATCTCGGTTGCCGACGGCGCGGCCTTCTCGCTTGATGGTATCGCGGCCGAGGGCGGCGCGATTTCGGCAAGGCTCCATGATCCATCCGAAGCCAATGCCGCAATTGCCGAGTTCCTGCAGCTTCGGGCCCGCGCCTTGGTGCAGGCGCAGCCGCGCCTGATGGGCTTTGTCAATGGCAAGGGCGAGGGTGTCTTCTCGGTGTCGAGCAAGGGGGGCGCGCTGAGCTATGACCTGCATACCGGGTTCAAGGCGCCGATCTGGCTGTCGCTGACCGGCTCGGCCACCGATGGCGAGGGCGCGCAGGACCTGTCCTATGGGCTGGCGACGATCGGTAGCCATATGACGCTGGCCAATGGCATGATCCTTGGGGCCATGGTGCAGCTGGACCGGGCCGAGCTGACCACGCGGGCTTCCGCGTCGGTCGAGGGAACGGGCTGGCTGGTCGGCCCCTATGTGGCGGGGCAGATCCAGGATCAGCCGCTCTATTTCGAGGGGCGGCTGCTTTACGGTCAGACCAGCAATACCCTGCATCTGCCGGGTGTGGCGGCGGATGAGTTCGAGGGCAGCCGCTGGCTGGCGATGTTTGCCTTGCAGGGCGAATTTGCCACCGAATACGCGACCTATATGCCGGTCTTTACCCTGACTCATGCGGTCGACATGCAGGATGCCTATACCGACAGTTTCAACACTCTGGTGCCCGAACAGCGCGTCTCGCTGACCGAAGTATCGCTGGGAACGAATGTCGAGATTCCGTTGGCGGTGAGCGAGGGCACCCTGGTGCTGACCGGGGGTGGCCAACTGATCCTCTCCGACTACCGTGGCAACAACACCGCTTCGGCCTATATCACCGAAACGGATGACCTGCGGGGCCGGGTCGACCTTGGCTTCCGCTACAATAACGGCCGCGGCCTGGTGGCAAGTGCTTCGGGCTTCCTTGACGGGATCGGGGCGAACATCACAACAACCGGCCTGAACGCCCAGTTCGAGCTGAGTTACTGAGCCAGGGTGCTGGCCAATGGCGCAATGACAGCGGGCGGCCCCAAAGGCCGCCCATTGTCATGAAGGATCCCGGTGCCGGGATGTGCCACGGCTCTTGTGCACACATCGGCTGACCTTCGGCGGCCTGCGGTCTGCCGGAAGAACCCCTGCGCAATGCCACCGTGCCGCGGCGGAGCATCAAGCACCGAAGGCGCGGGGGCGGTCTGCTGCCATCCTTCTTCCGTGCCCGGCAGGCCCAGCCGGTCCGACCAGGGGAAGATCCTGCTCCCGCCACCTGCTGCGATAAGGGGACAGATGGCGGGGATTGCAGGGGCGAACGCCGGGATCAGCCGGCGCGGGCATACTCCACGCCGCGGGCCAGCCAGCAGCCAAGGGTCAGGCCGGCGACCTTGCCACTGGCGTCGCGGCGGATGACGGCAGTCCAGTCGCCCGGGGCCGGCGCGTCCATCGACCGCCGCGTGGCGACCAGCCAGACATCCTTGCCGGCCGGTGCCATCCGCTCGGGCCGGCCGGTGCCCAGAAGGCCGGTGAAGCGCACATAGGCGGCGCCGTCGCGGGCGTCGATCTCAAGCTCTGCGCCAAGCTCGTCCGAGGTATAGCGCCCGGCGATCTCGTCCGCGTTGGCAGTATCGACGGCCGGCAGCGGCGACAGCATCTGGACCGTGTTGTCCCCCTTGCGGCCCATCCGAAGCCGCGCACCCTCGCGCTCTACGGTGACAGCGGGCGAGGCGAGGCTGACGTCCCCGGCCGGATCCAGCAGGTCCGGCCCCCAGCCGTTGTAGAACAGGTTCAGCCCGCGCCGCGCGGCCTCAAGACGGACCAACAGCCCGTCCTCGGCCAGCCACTGGCCGTCCCAGCCGTCGGGCACAACCGCAGGCTCGGGCGTGGTCGCGCCAAGCGCCGCGTCGATCAGGCTTTGCGCCGCGCCATAGACGTTGCCTTCATGGTTGAACAGGACCACCACCGACAATCGCGCATCCCGCGCATTCAGCCGTTGCGCCCGGAAGCCGCGCAGCGCGCCGGCATGGCCGGTGAAATCCAGCCCGGCGATCTCGTGATGCGCCAGACCGTAGCCATAGGTCGCAGGCGTGCCATCGACATAGGCCGGAGGCGCCGAAATGCGGCGATAGAGACTGTTTTCATCGTCGCGGGTGGCGTCGATCCAGCCCTCATAGGCCAGCATGTCCTGCAGCGAGGCCGAGATGCCGGCGTCGCCGATCCAGAACACCCCGTTCTCGGCCGGGAAGTAGCCCGAGGCGTCGTTGCCCTCATAGCCCACCACGCCATCCTCGGGGTGACGGGTGTCCGAGGTCAGGACGGCGGTCTTCATCGCCGCCGGTCCGAAGACGTGCTGGCGGTACAGATCGGCCAGCGCCGTGCCGGTTTCGGCCTCGATCATCTCGGACAGGATGCGGTAGTTGCAATTGCAGTAGGAATAGGCGGTACCGGGCGGGAAATGCCCGGTCTTCATCCGTGCCACCAGCGGCAGCGCGTCTTCGCGGCGGAACTGCTGTTCGGCCTTGCCACCCTGCAACACGGTCAGCGCCCAGTAGTCGCGCAGGCCGGACTGGTTGTCGCAAAGCTGGCGCGCGGTCGGAAGGGGGCCGGTGAAGGCCGGCAGGAACTGTGCCACCTTGCCGTCCAGCCGGGCGGGATCACCCACCGTGGCCAGCAGAACCTGGCAGGTGAACTGCTTCGAGATCGAGCAGATCGGCAGCCGCGTCTGCACCGTCATCGGTGCAACCGCATCCAGGTCCCTGTAGCCCCAGGCGCGGGCCGCGACGACCTTGCCGTCCTTCATCACCCCCGCCACGCCACCCGGTCCCGGAAAGCGTTTTGGCAGCGCGTCCAGCGCGGTTTCAAGTGCGGCAAGGTTCAGCTTGGTCATCGCGTCTCTCCTTCGGAAGAAGGGCGGCCCGGCACCCGGGCCGCCGCAGTCGCATCAGTTGGATTTGGTGGTTTCTTCCAGCCAGAACCGGCCCAGCGGGTTTTGCCCGAAATTGCCGATTTCCTTGCGTGTCACCGAAATGAAGGGGCTGTAGTAGAGGTCGATCCAGTGGACATCGCCCTTGGCGGTTTTCTGGATTTCGGCATACATCGCCTCGCGCTTGGCGGGGTCCATTTCCAGCCGGGCGGCGGCAACCAGATCCTTCACGGTCTCGTTGTTGTAGCGGGTCATGTAGTTCATGTTGACGTCATGACCCAAGACGAAGGTGGTCTTCTGGTCGGGGTCAAGGATGTCGTTGGTCCAGTACATCACCGACAGGTCGTATTCGCCGTTGATCAGCATGTCCCAGGTCTGGCTCGGGTCCATCTTCTGCAGGTTCAGCGTGACGCCCACGGCGCCCAGCTGCTGCTGCATCAGGACAGCGATCTGCTCGTCCACCTCGTTGCCGGCGTTCACCACATAGTCAAGGGTGACGCCCTCGGCCCCCGCCTCGGCCAGCAAGGCCTTGGCCTTTTCGGGGTCGTAGCCGCGCGCGCCGTTGTCCTCGGTATGGTAAAGGGCACCGCGCGGGATGTAGGAGTTCGCCACTTCGCCGATGCCGAAGGTCACCGTATCGATGATCGACTGCTTGTCGATGGCGTAATCCAGCGCCTCGCGCACGCGGACGTCGTTCAGCGGCTCATGCTCGTGGTTGATCAGAAGGTGATCCTCGCGGGTCGAGGGGTTCACCACCACGTTCAGGTTGGCATCCTTCTTCAACTCGTCAACGCGCGAGAAGGGAACGAAGATCGCGGCATCCAGCTCGCCCGCCTGCACGGCCAGCATCCTGGTATTGTCGTCGGGGATCGAGATCCATTCCACCCCGTCCAGATCGACATTGGCGGCATCCCAGTAATCCGGGTTCTTCTTCAGGATCACCCGGTCGCCGCGCCGCCATTCTTCCAGCTGGAACGCGCCCGAGCCGACGGGTTTCTCAGCGAAGGCTTCCGGCCCGCTCGCCTCCATCGCGGCCTTGGAGACCACCGAGGCGCCGGGCATCGCCAGCGTCGACAGGAAGGGCGCCGAGGGGCCGTCCAGCGTCACCACCAGCGTCTTGGAATCCGGGGTCTGCATGTCCTTGATGATCTTGTAGCCATCGGCCCAGAGCGACAGCTCGCTGTCGCGGATACGGGCCAGCGAATAGGCGACGTCCTCGGCGGTCACCGGCGTGCCGTCCGAGAATTTCGCATCGCGCAGATGGAAGGTATAGGTCAGCGAGTCCGCCGAGACCTCCCAGCTTTCCGCCAGCCCGGGGATCAGCTTTTGGCCGGCATTGTCCACCCGGACCAGCGTGTCGAAGACGTTCGAGAACACCCAGAAGTCGATGTTCTGGGCGGTGTTGATCGGGTCGAAGGTGGACGAATCCTCGCGCCGGCCGATGGTCAGAACGCCTTCGGCATTCACCATCGGCACGGCGGTCGAGGTCATCAACAGGCCCAGAAGGGCCACAGAGGCGAATTTCTTGATCATGTCGTCAGCTCCTGTTGGATGGGGGTGGCGCCGCCGTTGATGGGGCGGTCAGGGTCGATGTCGGGGATCGCCGCGATCAGGGCCGCGGTATAGGGGCGTTCCGGCCGGGCGAAGACGCGAGCCGAGGGGCCGTCTTCGACGATCTCGCCATGGTGCATGACCACGACGCGTTCGCAAAGGTTGCGCACGATGGCAAGGTCATGGGCGATGAAGACCAGCGTCAGCCCGTGGCGGGCGGTCAACTCGCGAAACAGGGCGACGATCTGGGCCTGAATGGTGACATCCAGCGCAGCCACGCATTCATCGGCGATGATGACGCGCGGGTTCACCGCCAGTGCCCGCGCGATGCCGGCGCGCTGGCATTGCCCGCCGGACAGGCTGCGCGGGCGGCGGCTGGTGAAGGCGCGGTCAAGCCCGACCATGTCCATCAACTCGCCGATCCTTGCCGGGATCTGCCCGCGCGGGGTCTCGCCCTGCGTCTGCAGGACTTCGGCCAGAGTCTCGCCGATGGTCAGCCGCGGGTTCAGCGCGTTGAACGGGTCCTGGAACACCATCGCCGCCTCGCTGCGCAGGCGCTTCAGGGTGGCCTCGCGGTCGCGGGTCAGGCGGCTGCCGTCGAAGATCACCTCGCCGCCGGCGATCGGGGTCAGCCCCAGCATCGCCCGCGCCAGAGTGGACTTGCCCGAGCCGCTTTCGCCCACGATGCCGACCGTCTCGCCCGGCCAGATCCGCAGGCTGACGCCTTTCAGCGCCCGGAACGGCGGCTTGCGGGTCAGGAAGCCGCCCTGCGGGAAGGCAACTTCCAGCGCATCGGCCTCGAAGATCGGCTGGCGGTCATGCGGATGCGTCTCGGGTTCCTCGCCGGCGTGGGACAGCGACGGATGCGAGGCGATCAGCGCCTTGGTATATTCGTGCTGCGGATCGGCCAGCAGCGCCCGCTTCTCGCCCTGCTCGACGATCCGGCCATGCCGCATCACCGCGATGCGGTCGCAGGTCTGGGCCACCACACCAAGATCATGGGTGATCAGGATGATCGACAGCCCGCGCCGGTCGCGCAATTCGGTCAGAAGGCGCAGGATCTGCGCCTGAATGGTCACATCCAGCGCTGTGGTCGGCTCATCCGCGATCAGGATTTCTGGATCGCAGGCCAGCGCCACGGCGATCATGGCGCGCTGACGCATCCCGCCCGAGAATTCATGCGCAAAGCTGCCATAGGCGCGGGGGGGATCGGGGAAGCCGACCTGCCGCAGAAGGTCGATCGCCTCGGCCCTGGCCGCGGCCTTCCCCAGCCCCTTGTGATGGGTCAGCCCTTCGGCGATCTGCCTGCCGATGGTCATCACCGGGTCCAGATGGCTGGTCGGGTTCTGGAAGATCATGCCGATGCGCTGACCCCGGATGCCATCCATCGGGGCATTCAGGATCTCGGCCCCCTCCAGCTTGACGCTGCCCCCGGTGACCTGCAGCCTGCGCGACGGCAGGAGGCCGATCACCGTGCGGCACAGAAGGCTTTTGCCCGAGCCGCTTTCGCCGACAAGACCAAGGATTTCTCCGCGGTTCAGGCTGACGGTGATGTCCTCCAGCAGCGGCCGCTCTTCGGCCCCGTCGCGGAACACCACCGACAGGCCCGCGATCTCCAACTGGGCGCTCATTCCTTCACCCCCAGCATGTCGGCCAGCGCATCCCCGGTCAGAGAGAAGCCAAAGGCCAGAACGACGATGGCAAGGCCGGGGAAGAGCGTGATCCACCAGGCTTGCGTGATGAAGCCCTGCGCCTCTGCGACCATGATGCCCCATTCGGCCAGAGGGGGCTGCACGCCCAGGCCAAGATAGCTGATCGCCGCGCCGTTCAAGAGCACCAGCACGGCATCCGACATCACGAAGACCAGCGATCCTGCCAGCGCATTTGGCAAAAGGTGGCGGAACATGATGCGCAGCCGCGAAAAGCCCAGCGATTGCGCCGCAACGGCGAAATCCTGCGTCTTCAGCACCAGGATCTGCGCCCGGATCAGCCGCGCGTATGAGACCCAACCGACCAGCGCCATGGCGATGTAGAAGCTGCCCAGTCCGGGGCCGAGGATGGTGATGATCGACAGCATCAGCACAAGGAAGGGGAAGGCAAGGACCACGTCGATCAGCCGCATGAAGACCACATCGACCCAGCCGCCGAAAAAGCCGGCAACCGTTCCGACGAAAGTGCCGATCAGGAAGGGGAAGATCACCCCGATCACCGCGATCTGCAGGTCGATCCTTGCGCCCCAGATCACCCGGCTAAGAACATCGCGACCGAAATTGTCGGTGCCGAAGGGGTGCGCCCAGGAAGGGGGCGACAGCTTCGGCCCCATGTCATGCAGGATCGGATCGAAGGGCGCCACCCATGGCGCCAGAAGCGCCAGGGCAAGGAAGATGCCAAGGATCGCCAGACCACAGGCCAGCATCGGGCGGCTGCCCAGAAAACCAAGCCGGGGAACCAGCCGCAATGCGGTGACGGGATCGGAGGCGCGGCTCACAGCTTGATCCTCGGGTCCAGCGCGACCGAAATGATGTCGGCGGCGAAGTTGATCAGGACGGTGGCGACCGCGAAGGTCAGTGCGACACCCTGCACCACCATGTAATCGCGGGTGAAGATGCCGCGCACCATCAGCTGGCCCAGACCCGGCACCGCGAAGACGCTTTCGACGACCACGGTGCCACCGATCAGCCAGCCGATGTTCACCGCCAGAAGGTTCACCACCGGCACCAAGGCATTGGGCACGACATGGCGCCAGAAGACCACGCCTTCAGGCATCCCCCTTGCCCTTGCGGCGGTGGCGATGTCGGACTCAAGCCCTGCGATCATCCCTGCCCGCAAGGACCGCATGAGAACCGCGGACAGCGAAAGCGCGATGGTCAGCCCCGGCAGAACCAGATGCGCCAGCTTGTCGCCGAAGGTCTCGCCATAGCCCGAGACCGGCAGCCATTCCAGCCTGACCGAAAACAGAAGGATCAGCATCGCCCCCAGCCAGAAGGACGGAAAGCCGATCCCCGCCGTCGACACGATCCGCACCGCGTGGTCGATCACGCTGCCCCGGTTGCGCGCGGACAGCGCGGCCAGGGGAACTGCGATCAAGAGCGCCATCAGGACGCCGGTGGCGACAAGCGCCAGCGTGGGTTCGATCCGGGTCGCGATCAGCCTCAGCACGTCGATCTTGTAGAGGGTGGATTTCCCCATCTCTCCGACCGACAGGTTCTTGAGGAAGTAGAAGTATTGCAGCCACATCGGCTCATCCAGGCCGTATTGGGCGCGGATATTGGCAATGGCCGAAGGGGTGGCGCGCGCACCCAGAAGGATGCGGGCGGGATCGCCGGGGATCAGACGCACCAGAACGAAGGTGATGACTGAAATCCCGAACAGCACGGGAATGAACTGCAGGGGACGAAACAGGATGAATCGGTAGCGGTGCATCAGCGGTCTTTACCTCGGGTCACGCCGCACTCTCTACCGTGCCCGGTCGATCTGCAACCAGATGCCCGCCGCCGATGTCGGTGAGAAGCAGTTTTTGCGGCCCTTGCCCGGCAGGATGGATCGGGCTGGGCACCTCTCCCGTCAGACGGGCATTGGCCGGGCGGCGATGCGCGGGATCGGGCACAGGAACCGCCTCGATCAGTCGTCTGGTATAGGGGTGCTGCGGGTTGCCGAACACCTGTTCACGCGTCCCGGTTTCGACGATCTGGCCCAGATACATGACGCCGACGCGATCACAGATGTTCTCGACCACAGCCATGTCGTGGCTGATGAACAGATAGGCGACACCCAGATCGCGCTTCAGATCGGCCAGCAGCGCCAGCACCCGCGCCTGAACCGAGACATCCAGCGCCGAGACGCTTTCGTCACAGATGATCAGCTTTGGCTGCAGCGCCAGCGCCCGGGCGATGCAGATGCGCTGGCGCTGGCCGCCCGAGAATTCATGCGGATAGCGGTGGACCGCATCGCGCGGCAGGCCGACCTTCTCGAACAACTCGGCGGTGCGGGCGGCGCGCTGTTCAGCGGTGCCGATCCCGTGGATCACCAGCGGCTCGGCCACCAGATCCCCGACCGTCATGCGCGGGTCCAGCGCGGCCATCGGGTCCTGGAACACCATCTGCACATCGCGGCAGATCGCGCGCCGGCCTTCGCCGGTCAGCGAGGACAGGGGCTTGCCCGCCACTTCGATCCGTCCCTGATGCGGGGCAAGGCCAACGATCGCCTTGGCGATGGTCGACTTGCCGCAGCCGCTTTCGCCGACCAGGGCAAAGGTCTCGCCGGGCAGGATGTCGAAGCTGACCTGTTCGACCGCGTGGACGCGATGGGTGACGCGCTGCATCAGCCCGCCGCGGATGTCGAAGCGCACCTGAACGTCGGTCAGCCGCGCAACCGGAGCGGCGGGCGGCACCGGCAGCGCGCCCGAGCCATCGCCCATGCGCGGCACGGCGGCCAGCAGATCGCGGGTGTACTGCGCCTGCGGGGCGGCGAAGATCGGGTTGACGGCGCCCTCTTCCACCATCCGGCCGTGGCGCATGATGATGACGCGGGTCGCCATCTCGGCCACCACGCCCATGTCGTGGGTAATCAGGATCAGCGCCGTGCCGGTTTCGCGCTGAAGATCGCGCAGAAGATCCAGCACCTCGCGCTGCACGGTCACATCCAACGCGGTGGTGGGCTCATCACAGATCAGCACATCGGGGCGCAGCGCCAGCGCCATCGCGATCATCACCCGCTGGCGCATCCCGCCCGAAAGTTCGTGCGGATACTGGTCCAGCCGGCGTTCGGGCTGCGAGATCCGCACCGATTGCAATGCGGCCAGTGCCCTTGCGCGCGCCTCGCCCCGCGACAGGGGTTCATGCGCGGTGATCGCCTCGACCAGTTGTGCGCCCACGGTCATCACCGGGTTCAGGCTGGTCATCGGCTCCTGAAAGATCATGGCGATGCGACCACCTCGGATGGGGCGCATGGCGGATTCCGGCAGGGTCAGAAGGTCGCGCCCGTCCAGCAGGATGCGGCCTGAGGTGGCCTGCACCTGCGGTGGCAAAAGGCCCATGATGGCAAGCGAGGTGATCGATTTGCCCGAGCCGCTTTCCCCGGCAATCGCCAATGTCTCGCTTCTGGCCAGATCGAAGGAAAGGCCTTCGACCAAGGGCTTGCCATGGACAGACACGCCCAGTCCCTGCACGGAAAGGACGGGCGCCGGGGCGCCCGCCGATGGTAGTTGCACGGTCATTCGAAAACGGCGCGCGGGAAGTAGAAGCTGACCACCCAGTTCGGCATGTCGACGATTTCCGAGATGCGCAGATCGCCGCAGGTCGAGCACAGCATATAGGCCTCGACCGCCGAGATGCTGCGGCTGGCGCACAGAAAGTCCACCATCCCCGCCACCGCGTCGCGGGCGCCGGTCATCAGGTCCGGGCCGATGCCGGTCGTCACCTCATAGCCCTTGGCGTCCAGATGGGTGGTGACAGGGCCGGGGGTGGTGAAGCGCGGCATCTTCAGGTTCGCGCCCTTCACCAGATCCAGCGTCAGCACCACATCCATCGGGCTTTCAATCGCCGTACCGCAGACCTCGCCATCCCCCTGTGCGGCATGGGTGTCGCCCACGCTGAAGAGGGCGCCCGCCACCTCGACCGGCAGGTAAAGCGTGGTGCCCGCCGCCAGATCGCGGATGTCGAGATTGCCGCCGACCCGCCGGGGCGGGACGACGGAATGATGCCCGGCTTCCGCCGGCGCGCAGCCGATGGTGCCGGCAAACGGCTTCAGCGGGATTCTGGCCTGACTGGACCACAGCGCGGGAGCCATGGTGGCAGGGTCGAAATCCCAGATGATCAGCGCGGGATCGGTGAACTGGTCGGCCAAGAGGCCAAAGCCAGGGATGTTCGCCGTCCAGCCCCAGCCGCGGCCGTTCTGCGCCTGTGGGGTGAAGCTGTCGATGGTGATCTTCAGCGCGTCGCCCGGCATCGCCCCTTCGACCCAGATCGGGCCGGAGACCGGGTTGATCTTGCCGAAATCCAGCGCGGTCACATCGGCCAGCTTCGACGACGGGCCAAGCTGGCCCGCCGAGGAATCATGACAGTGGAACAGGATCGTCGATCCCGGCTCCACCCGTTCGGCGGGGGCAATGGAATTGTCCCAGCCAAAGTGGTGCTGTGCGCCGTGGATCGTGTAGTTGCAGGCTTTGCACATGGGATTACTCGGTCACATAGACGTAGTCGTAGTTGATCGGAATCGACACCGGATCGACGTAAAGCGCGTCCTCGCCGCCCATGCGGGCCGATTTCATCGTGTAGCGCTGTTCGTTGAAGACCGGTGCCCAGGGGGCGTCGTCCATGATCTTGACGTAGATCTCGGACCACATCGCCAGACGGGCCGGGTCGTTGGGGTCGCGGAAGCTGTCGGCTTTCACCGCCTCGGCGTCCAGCGCCTCGTTGCAGTATTTCGCCCAGTTCCAGCCGCCATCGCCCGCACCAGCGCAGCCAAGGATCGGGCCGTAGAAGTTGGACGGATCGGGGAAGTCGGCGATCCAGCCCATGCCGCCCGACCAGACCATCGGTGCGGTGCCCGCGCCGCCGGCCTCGATCACATTGGCCTGCGCAAGGTTTTGCAGGGAGGCCTTGATGCCGATGGCCGCCAGATCCTGCTGGATCGCCTGGGCAATCCGCGGGTTCGGGTCGGTGTTCATCACATAAAGCTCGGTCTCGAACCCGTCGGGGAAGCCGGCCTCGGCCAGCAGGGCCTTGGCGCCTTCGGGATCATAGGCATAGCCCTTGTAGTCCGATGCATAGCCCGGCATCGACGGGGGCAGCGGCTGGTTCGCCGGCACGGCACGGCCGTTGATGATCTGGACGATCCGCTCCTTGTTCAGCGCCATGTTCACCGCGCGGCGCACTTCGACCTTGTCGAAGGGCGGTTGGGTGACGTTCATGGTGATGTAGCCGGTATGAAGCTGGCCGCCCTCGACCACGCGGGCGGCCTGTTCGGGATCGCCCATGACTTCGGTGAATTTCGCCGGCGGGATGCCGTCGCCGGGGACGTCCACCTCGCCTTTCTGCAGCCGAAGCAGGGCCACGACCGGTTCCTGCCCGACCTCGACGGTGATGCTGTCCAGATAGGGCACGCCGGCCATCCAGTAGTCAGCATTCTTCTGGAAGACGAGGCGTTGACCGATGGTCCATTCCGCAAGACTGAAGGCCCCGGTGCCGACGGGATGCTTGCCGAAATCGGCACCGAATTCCTCGACCGCCTCTTTCGGCACGACGTATGAGAAGTTCAGCGCCATGACATGCAGGAAGGTGGCGTCGGGCCGCGACAGGGTGATTTCCACCGTCTGCGGGTCGATCACCTTGACGCCGGACAGGCCGTCCGCACCGGCATTCTCGAACCCGGCGATGGAGCCGAAGAAGCCCGCCCCCGGCGATTGGGTCTCGGGGTTGGTCACGCGGTCCAGCGAGTATTTCACATCCTCGGCCGTCATCTCGCGGCCATTGTGGAACTTCACGCCGGCGCGCAGCTTGAAGGTGTAGACCAGCCCGTCTTCGGACAGGGTGTAGCTTTCGGCCAGGCCGGGGCGCAGCGTGGTGGTGCCGGGCACGTAATCCATCAGCCCGTCGAACAGCGATTTGATCATCGACCAGTTCTGCCAGTCGTAGCCGATGGCCGGGTCCAGCGTGGCCACGTCGTCCTTGTAGGTCAGGATGACGTCGCCGCCGGGCTTGGCGTTCGGGTCGGGCGTGTAGTCCTGCGCAGATGCGGGCAGGGCAAGGCAAAGCGCCAGTGCGGTGGAGGCAAGCCAGTGTTTCATCTCATCTCTCCTGTTGGTTTCTTGTTTCAGCGAAGGCGGATGCGGGGGTCAATCAAGGGTGCGATCAGGTCGGCCAGCAGGTTGCCCAGCACGATGGCGGTGGCCGAGACCAGCGTGACCCCCATGATGATCGGGATGTCGACGCGCTGGATGGCCTGCCAGGCCAGCTGCCCCATGCCGGGCCAGCCGAAGACGGATTCGACGACGACGATGCCGCCCATGAAGATGCCGATGTCGATGCCGATCATGGCGATGATGGGCAGGATCGCGTTCGGCAGGGCATGGCGCAGGATCACCCTTGCACGGCCCAGGCCCTTGGCACGGGCGGTGCGGATGTAATCGGCGCGCAAGACTTCGATCATGGATGACCGCATCATGCGGGAATACCAGCCGGACCCAAGGATGCCGAGGGTCAGCGCCGGCAGCACCAGATGGGCGGCGGTGCCGTAGCCGCCGATCGGGAACCACTCCAGCCGCACGGCAAAGACATAGAGCAGGAGCAGCCCCACCACGAATTGCGGGGCCGAGACGGCGACGAACCCGGTGACCATCAGCCCCTGATCCAGCGTCCGGCCCTTCCACAGTGCGGCGATGACGCCAAGGGTCAGGCCGATGACCAGCTCGGCCGCGATCCCGGCGGCCATCAGCAGAAGGGTGGCGGGCAGGCGGGACCAGATCAGCGTCGCCACGTCGGTCTTCTGCAGGTAGCTGCGGCCAAGATCGCCCTGCACGAGATTCCACAGATAGCGACCGTATTGCACGATGAAGGGCTGGTCGAGGCCAAGCTGGGCGCGGATGTTCTCGACCGTGGCCGCGGTGGCGGCCCGCCCGGCGATCTGTCGCACCGGGTCGGCGGGCAGGACGAAAAGCAGGATGAAGGTGATGAAGCTGACGCCCAGCAGGATCAGGGCAGACTGGACCAGCCGGCGCAAAAGGTACGAAGCCATCAGTCGCGCCCCCGTTGCACCGGGTCCAGCACATCGCGCAGAGCATCGCCGACAAGGTTGAAGGCCAGCGCCAGCAGCACGATGGCCGCGCCGGGGATGAAGACCAGCCAGGGGGCGGCCTGGAAATAGGTCTGGTTCTCGAAGATGATGTTGCCCCAGCTGGGGGTGGGCGGCTGCACGCCGACGCCAAGGAAGGAAAGCGTCGCCTCCAGAAGCACGGTGGTGGAAATCCCCAGCGTGCCCCAGACGATCACCGTCGGCACCAGATGCGGCAGGATGTGTCTGAACAGGATGCGTCCGGTGCCCGCGCCAAGGGTGCGCTCGGCCTGAATGAACTCGCGTTCGGCCAGTGTCGTGGTCTCGGTATAGATCACGCGGGCGGTCTGCACCCAGTTCACCAGGGCGATCACCATGGCCACGATCCAGAGCGAGGGCGAGAAAATCGCGGCAAGGCAGATCGCCAGCAGCAGCGCCGGGAAGGCCATCATCAGATCGGTCAGCCGCATCAGCACCGTGCCGATCCAGCCCCGGAAGAAACCGGCGGTCACGCCGACCAGCGTGCCGATGCACAGCGCGATGCCATTGGCGACGACACCGATCACCAGCGAGGTCTGCGCGCCGTAAAGCATCCGGCTGAAGAGGTCGCGGCCAAGAAGATCGGTGCCGAAGACGAAGGTCTCGTTCGGCGGCAACGGCGCGCCTTCGATGGTCAGCCCGTCGAAATGCTGCGTTTCGGCGGCATAGGGCGCGATCCAGGGCGCCAGAAGCGCGCCCAGAACCACCAGGGCAATGATGACCAGCCCCAGCAGCGCCAGCTTGCGGCGCATCAGGCGGCGCAGGGCCGAGGCCGGGCGCCGTGCAATGACGGTGGCATCAGTCATCGGCCTGCCCCATTGCCTTTGGCGGGCGCTGCGCGGCCACAACGCGTTCTGCCGCGGCCTCGATGCTGATCCGCCAGGCCATCGCCATGGCGCGCAACTGGGCGTAAGAGTCTTCCTCGGTCTTGCCCAGGCCCATCAGCATGGTCACCGCCCGCACCACGGTCTGGCGCTGGTCCAGCCGCTGGCGCAAAGCTTCGATCTCTGCCCCCAGGGCCTGACGGGCGTCAAAAGCGGCCCGGCCAGTCAAAAGCGCGGAAAACGCCCCGCCATCGCCGATGGGCTTGACCAGCTGGGCATCCGCCCCTGCGTTCAGCGCCCATTCGATCCGGCCCGGCGCTTCGGAGCCGATAAGCGCAATCATCGGCATCGGCGCCTCGCCCGGGGCCCATGGGAACTGGCTGTCATGGCCGTGGTCGGCGTCGAAAAAGACGAAATCGGCGGCAAGGACCGAAGCGGGCAGGTCGGGCCAGCATTGCTCCACCTCAAGCCCGATGGCGTGCAGCTGGCGCTCCAGCGCCTGCACGGTGGGGTGCGGGCGGTGCAAGAGCACGGCCCTTGCCCCGCCAAGGTTCTGGGCCCGGACGCGGCGTCTCATGGCACCACCCGCAGCTTCGCACCCGTGACAGGCAGATCGCGGCCACGGGTCAGCCATGGATCGCCGGCGATGCGGCCGAAATCACGGATCACCTCGAAGCGGCCACCCCGAACCTGCCCGATCAAGACGGGCAGTTCGGTGTGATGGGTGCGCGGATCGATTCCGATTCCGGCCGCCGCACTTTCGGTCAGCAGGGCCGAGATCGGCAGGCTTTCCGCACCGGGCCGCCCGTTCAGCAGCGCCGCCAGCATCCAGACCGCAGCATGGGCGGAGGCCTCATGCGCAGAGCCGAAGCGCCGGGGCTGTGGCAGGCCGGCGGCAAAGCGGAAATAGGGCCCGGCCGCAATCAGCCCTTCGGCGGCGTCGCCGATGGCCGGCAATTCGCATTCGGTCAGGTTGCAGGACAGCACCGGACAGCTCTCGGGTCGGAAATGCGGATCTTCGCGGCCCAGTTCGGCATAGGCCTGCAGGAAGATGTATTGGGTGTGGCCGATCAGGTTGTTCAGGATGAAATCGGGGCGGGTGGCGCGGATTTCCTCGATCATCCGGCCGATGTCTGTCGATCCGATCGGCAGGTAACGCTCGCCCAGAACCTCGCCGCCGGCATCGGCGATCACCTCGCGGGCAAGGCGGTTCATCTCCCAGCCCCAGATGTAGTTCGATCCTGTCAGATAGCCGCGCCGCCCGAAACCGGCGAAGGTCCAGCCCAGCAAAGGCAACAGATGCTGGTTCGGGCAGGCATGGGTGTAGACCACATGGTCCGAGGTCTCGAACCCCTCGTAGGGCACCACATACCACAGGGTGCCCCGCGCACGCTCCAGCGTGGGGATCACTTCCTTGCGGCTCCAGCTGGTCACGCCGCCGATGACATGGCGCGCACCGCTGGTCTGCAGGATCTCTTCGCACAGGGGGCCGTAAAGGTCGATGTTGCCGCCCGGATCGCGTTCGACGGGGGTGAAGCTGAGGTCCAGCGCCGGATCGCCGTTCACCTCGGCGACGGCGGTCAGCACGCCCATCCGGCACGCCTCGGAAATCAGCGAGTAGCTGCCCGAGCGCGAGTAGAGAAGGCCAAGGTCGATCCGCCGCTTCATGCCATTCCACAAATGAAAAAGCCCCGCCTCCCGCAGCGCAGGGGCGCATGGGGAATCGGGGCCAGACTGCCACAAGTGATGCGCCATCAGACCGGACAACCGTGGCTGTCGTCAAGGTTTCATAGTGGGAAACGCTGTTTACTTCAGCCCTTCCTCGCCTCCATCGCTGTCTTTGCAATCAGAACGATCAAGGCGATTAGCGTCAGGGTTGTTGCCGCGGCAAAGGAGCCGGCGACGTTCAGGTCGTGGAACAGAAGGTCGATCTGCAGGGGCAGGGTATTTGTCTGGCCGCGGACGTTGCCGGAGACGACAGAGACCCCGCCGAACTCGCCGATCGCGCGCGCGCCGCACAGGATGGCGCCGTAGAGCAGCGCCCAGCGGATATTGGGCAGCGTCACCCGGCGAAACACCGACCATCCGCTGGCGCCAAGGGTCAGCGCGGCCTGCTCCTGCTCGGACCCCTGGGCCTGCATCAGCGGCAGCACCTCGCGCATCACGAAGGGCGAGGTGACGAACATGGTGACAAGCGCGATGCCGGGAAGGGCAAAGAGGATCTGGATGTCATGCGACAAAAGGAACGGACCAAGCAGCCCCTGCCGTCCGTAAAGCAGCAGATAGCAGATGCCCGCGATGATGGGCGAGATCGAGAAGGGGATTTCGATCAGGGTCAGCAGGGTCTTGCGACCGGGAAAGCTGAAGCGTGCAACCACCCAGGCGGCGGCGATGCCGAAGGCGATGTTGAAGGGCAGTACGATCACCGCGACCAGCATGGTCAGCCAGATGGCATGCAGCGTGTCGGGGGCAAGGATGTTGCCGGCGAACAGCCGCCAGCCCTCGGCCAGGGCGCGGTGGAAGATGAAGACCATCGGCACCACGACGAAGATCGCCGTCAGGAGCAGCGCCAGGCCGATCAGCAGGCGCGGCACCAGCCGGCTTTCGGGGGGCGCCAAGGCGCCGGGGGCGGCTGCCGCACTCATCCCGATTTCCCGCGGTAGCGCAGGGCGCGGGCCTGCAAAAGGTTCGACACCGCCAGCAGCGCCAGCGCGATGATCAGCAGGGTCAGCGCGATCACCGCCGCGCCGTTGTAGTCATATTCCTCAAGCCGGATCACCGCCAGAAGCGAGGCGATCTCGGTTTTCATGGGCAGGTTGCCTGCGATGAAGATCACCGCGCCGAACTCGCCCAGCGAACGGGCGAAGGACAGGGTGATGCCGACCAGAAGTGCCGGCAGGATCGCCGGTAGCACGATGCGGCGGAAGACGGTGAAGGGATGCGCGCCAAGGGTCTTGGCGGCTTCTTCATACTGCGGGTCCAGATCCTCGAGCACGGGCTGGACGGTGCGGATCACGAAGGGGATCGACGTGAAGGACATGGCAATCGCCACACCCCAAATGGTGAAGACGACCTGAATTCCCATCGGCTCCAGCAGCATGCCATACCAGCCGTTCGCGGCGAACAGCGCCGACAGCGCCAGACCGGCGACGGCAGTAGGCAGGGCGAAGGGAACATCGACCAGCGCGTCAAGAAGGCGCTTGCCGGGAAAGTCATAGCGCACCAGCACCCAGGCCATCAGAAGCCCGTAAAGCGCGTTGAAGACCGTGGCCATGGTGGCGGCCAGCAGCGTCAGCTTCAGCGCGGCCAGCGTGCGCGGCGCGGTGGCAATGGCCCAGAAGCGCCAGGGCCCGATCTCGGCCCCTTTCAGCACCAGCGCGATGACCGGCAACAGGACGATGACGCCAAGGTAAGTCAGCGTCATGCCCATGGTCAGGCCGAAACCGGGAAGGACCCGCTTCGACCGGATGACCGAAGCGGGAGCGGGAACAGCGGTCATTGGTTGATGAAAACCGAGTCGAGGATGCCGCCTTCGGCGAAGTGCTCTTCCTTGATCTTGGCCCAGCCGCCAAAGACGTCATCGACGTTGATCAGCTTCACCTCGGGGAAGTTGGCGGCGAATTCGGCCTTCGCGGCCTCGTCATGCACACGGTAGTAGCGGCTGGCGAGGATCTTCTGGCCTTCAGGCGAATAAAGGAAGTCGAGATAGGCCTTCGACACTTCCTCAGTGCCCGCTTTTGCGGCGTTTTCGGTCACGATCGCTACCGGGAATTCCGAGTAAAGCGACAGCGAGGGCGTGACGCGCACAAAACCCTGATCGGCGTATTCCTTGGCAATGCCGCCGGTTTCGGCCTCGAAGGTGATCAGCACATCGCCGATGCCCTTTTCGGCAAAGGTCACGGTCGAGGCGCGGCCGCCCTGATCGAAGACCGGAACATTGGCGAACAGCGCCTTGACGAAATCCTGCGCCGCGGCCTGATCGCCACCGTTCTTGTCCAGCGCGAAAGCATAGGCCGCCAGATAGGTATAGCGGGCGTTGCCGCTGGTCTTGGGGTTCGGGAAGACGACCTGCACGCCTTCCTTCACCAGATCGTCCCAGTCCTTGATGCCCTTGGGATTGTCCTTGCGCACAAGGAAGGCGGGCAGCGAGTAGTAGGGAGAGGCGGCATTCGGGAAGGCCTCGCGCCAGTTCGGATCGACAAGGCCGCCTTCGGCCAGAACGTCGATGTCGGTCACCTGGTTGAAGGTCACCACATCGGCGGCCAGCCCTTCCAGAATGGCGCGGGCCTGTTTCGACGATCCGCCGTGCGACTGGTCAATGGTGACATCGCGGCCGGTGTCGGCCTTCCATTTCGCGGCGAAGACCGGGTTGATCTCTTCGAACAGTTCCCGCGCCACGTCATAGGAGACGTTCAGGATCTTGTCCTGCGCAAGGGCGGGGGCGGCAAGGCCGAACGCAAGGGCGGCGGCGAGGATACGGGTTTTCACGACACGGATTCCTTGATGAGTGAAACAGGGGCCGGAACGGGCGCGGGCTCTGCCGCTGCGGGCGTTCCGGGGAAGATCTGGCCCGCTTCGGGCCGCAGGGTGACGGTCTGGCCAATGGCCAGCGCGGGGGCCGCACGGCGCGGCAGCTCGGCCTCGGCCCGACAGTCGGCGGGGCCTTCCATCCGCAGCCGCAGAAGGGCGCCGGTTGTTGCGATCTCGGTCACGCGAAAGGCCCCGTCGGCGGCCGGGACAGGGGTGATGTCGGCGGGCCGCAGGAACAGGGTGGCCGGGCCGTCCGCCATGACGCGGCGCGGCAGATGGGCGGCGTCGATGCCCGGGGCCACGGCGCGGCCTTGCCGCAGGGTGACCGGCAGTTCCACCGTCAGGCCAAGGAAGCGGGCCACGAAGGGCGTGGCGGGGTGGTCATATATCTGGTCGGGGCGGCCGATCTGCTCGATCAGGCCGGCACCCATCACAACGACGCGGTCGGCAAGCTCGAACGCTTCTTCCTGATCATGGGTCACGAAGATCGTCGTCGTGCCCGCCTTGTCATGCACTTCCCGCAGCCAGCGACGCAGGTCGCGGCGGACCTGCGCATCCAGCGCGCCGAAAGGTTCGTCCAGCAACAGCACCGCGGGGTCGATCGCCAGCGCCCGGCCAAGGGCCACCCGTTGCCGCTGGCCGCCTGACAGCTCGGCGGGGAAACGCCGGGCCAGATGCGGGATCTGCAGGAAATGCAGCAGCTCCTCCACCTTCGCTGCGATGGCGGCGGGCGGGGGGCGGTGCGATCCGGGCATCACCGTCAGCCCGAAGGCGATGTTGTCGCGCACGGTCATATGCGGGAAAAGCGCGTAGTGCTGAAAGACAAAGCCCGTGCGCCGTTCCTGCGCCTTCCTGGTCAGCCAGTCCTGCCCGCCGACGGAAAGCTGCCCGGCATCGGGCCAGTCCAGCCCGGCGATGATCTTCAGAAGCGTGGTCTTGCCGCTGCCCGAAGGCCCCAGAAGGGCGACCAGTTCACCGGAGGCGACCTCAAGGTCGATGCCGCGCAGCACCTCGGTCTGGCCGAAGCGGCGGGTAAGGTTCGAGATGGACATGGACATCGGGTTTTTCCGGCTTGGCGCGACCGGAACCTATCCAGCACGGCTGGTCAGGAGCAATAGAACCAGCCTGCAAACTTCCTGAAGTCAGGAGAACAAAATTCTACCAAACGCGGGTCAAATAGAAGGCAGAAGAAAATCCCTTCTCTGCAGGCCGGAGTCAGGGCCTGCGGGGGCAAGACTCAGCCCGCCCCCGGAAAAGGAAAATGCCCCGCAGCGGCGGCGCGGGGCAAAGGGATTAGTACCACATGTCCCCCGTGGCGCCCTTGCGGCGGACCATGAAGTCCAAAAGCGCCTCGTCCACGCCGGGGTCGATGGCAGGCGCCTGATATTCGGCCAGCAGCTTCTTCCAGCGGGTGTTGGCGCGGGTGGCGTAATCGATGCCGCCCTGTTCATCCCAGGTCTCCCACGGCTGGTTGTCATCCAGCGCGGAATCCCAATAGGCGGTCTCATAATGGCGCAGGGTGTGCTGGGTGCTGAAAAGGTGCTGACCGGGGCCAAGCTCTGCCAGCGCCTCGAACGCCAGCGTGTCTTCGTTGACCTCCATCCCGTCCAGATAGGCATGCAGCGCGCCGCACATGTCGGTGTCCATCACCAGCTTTTCGTAGGACATCGACAGAAGGCCATCAAGGAACCCGGCCGAGTGCAGGACATAGTTCGCCCCGCCCTGCACCGCCGACATCATCGACATCATGCTTTGCTGCATCGCCTGCCCGTCCGGCAGTTTCGAGGTGCTGAAATTGCCCGCGCAGCGCAGGGGCAGGTTCAGCCGCCGCGCCAACTGCCCCATCGCAAGCGAGCCGATGGCAGGTTCGGGCGTGCCGAAGGTGGGCGATCCCGATTTCAGGCTCATGGATGAGAAGAAACTGGCAAGGATGGCGGGCGATCCCGGCCGCACCAGCTGCGTCAGCGCGCAGGAGGCCATGCTTTCCGCCAGCCCCTGCGCCACCATCCCGGCCGTGGTCAGCGGGGCGACGGCACCGCCCAGAAGGAAGGGCAGATGGATCGACCCCTGATTGGCCGAGGCATAGGCGCGGATCCCGGCAGCGGTCACACCGTCCAGCACCAGGGGCGAAGTGGTGTTGAAGTTGCCCATCACCACGCAATTGGCGTCGACGAAATCGGCACCGAACAGGATACGGCACATCTCGACCGAATCCGCCGCCCGCTCCGGTGCGGTGATCGACCCAAGGAAGGCCCGGTCGGAATAGCGGATATGGCTGTAGACCATGTCCAGATGGCGCTTGTTCACCGGCACATCCGTTGGTTCGCAGACCGTGCCGCCGGAATGGTGCAGCCAGGGCGAGGACTGCGACAGCTTCACGAAGTTGCGGAAATCCTCGATCGTGCCGTAGCGGCGGCCCCGGTCCAGATCCATCACGAAGGGGCTGCCGTAGGAGGGCGCAAAGACCACGTTCCTGCCGCCGATCCGCACGTTGTTCGCCGGGTTGCGGGCGTGCTGGGTGAATTCGGCCGGCGCGGTTTTCAGGATCTCGCGCAGCATTCCCGGCTCGAATGTCAGGCGCCAGACGCCGTCCGAGACGTCGCGGACCTCTGCCCCGGCCTTGCGATAAAGCTGCATCGCCTCGGCGTCGTCGCGCAGTTCGATGCCGATTTCGGCAAGGATGCGGTCGGCCGTCGCCTCGATCTTTGCAAGGCTTTCGTCCGAAAGGATGTCATAGGTCGGGATATTCCGCACGATATAGGGGCGCTTGACCCCCTGACTGCCGCCAAGCCGCGTCTCGCGCCGCTGGTTACGTCCGCCGCGCTGGCGCTTTGCGTCCTGGGCAATATCCCCGTCGGGCATGGCTGGCATCCTTCATAAGCTGCCGAAGAAAATAGGGCGGCAGAGCACGCCCGTAACGCTGGAAAAATCTCATCAGGTTGATAAGGTGGATTTATGGAAACGCTGCGCCAGCTTGTGCCATCCCTGAACAGCCTCGTGGTGTTTGAAGCCGCGGGCCGGTTGGCCAGTTTCAGTGCGGCCGCGCGCGAATTGCGGATGACGCAGGCCGCCGTCTCCTACGCGATTGCCCGGCTTGAGGCGCAGCTGGGCGCCGCGCTGTTCCTGCGCGAATACCGCCGGGTGCGGTTGACTGAGGCGGGGCAACGTTTCCACGCCGATGTTTCCATCGGCTTGCAGCATATCCAGCGCTCGGCCCAGGGGCTGCGTGCACTGGCGACGGGCGGGCATGTGACGCTGGCCTGCTCGACCGCCTTCGCGGCGTTCTGGATGGTGCCAAGGATGGAGCGGTTCCGCGCCGATCTGCCGGAGGTGGACCTGCGCATCCAGACCGCGGACCGCGATCTGGATCTTCTGGGCGAGGGGATTCCGCTGGGCGTCCGCGGCGGCATGTCCGCCGATTGGCTGCAATATGAAACCGAGGTTCTGGCCCCGGAAGAGATCTACCCGGTCTGCGCCCAGTCCTATCTGACCCGCCATCCCCGCCCCGAAGGCGCGCAGGATCTGCTGGCGCACAGTCTTATCCATCTGGAAGAGCCGTTTCGGGATGCGACGACCTGGACCGACTGGTTCACCGCCTGCGGCATTGCGGCCCGGCAGGTGCCGAAGGGGCTGCAGATCAATGACTACGTTCTGGTGGTGCAATCGGTGATCGCGGGGCAGGGCGTCGCGCTGGGCTGGCGCCACCTGACCGAGGGGCTGGTGGAAAAGGGCGTTCTGGTGCGGCTGACCGACCATGTCCTGACCACCGGCAAGGACTTTCACGTCATCTGGCCGAAAGAGGCTCCGCTGACCCGCGCCGCCGCGCAGGTGCGCGACTGGCTTCTGGCGCAGCGGAGCGGCTGATCAATCAGGCCGCCCGCGCTGCCTTGCGCCGCGCCACGCGGGCACGGATCGCCTCGACATCGGTGACCGGAGTCGCGGCGAAAAGCTGGCGGGTATAGGGGTGTTGCGGATCGGCGAACAGCGCCTCGCGGCTGCCCTGCTCCACCGCCTCGCCCTTCGAGATCACCATCACCTCATCGGCGATGTAGCGCACCACCGACAGGTCATGGCTGACGAAGACATAGGTCAGCCCGAATTCGTCCTGCAGGTCGGCCAGCAGGTTCAGCACCTGCGCCTGCACCGACAGGTCCAGCGCGGAAACCGGCTCGTCCAGCACCAGAAGCGAGGGGTTCAGCATCAAGGCCCGCGCGATGGCGATCCGCTGACGCTGCCCGCCCGAGAACATGTGCGGGTAGCGGTTGAAATGTTCGGGCTGCAGCCCGACCTTGGCCAGCATCGCCTCGGCCCGCTCGCGCCGCTCGGACGCGGGGGTGGCGGTGTTGATGGCCAGCGGCTCCATCAGCACATCGCCGACCTTCTGGCGCGGGTTCAGGCTGCCATAGGGGTTCTGGAACACCATCTGCACCTTGGACCGCATCTCGGGCCCCGGACGCTGGCGACGGATGTCGACGGGGTTGCCCTCGATCAGCAGCTGGCCTTCGGAGGGCGCGTCGATCAGCGCGATCACCCGCGCCAGGGTGGACTTGCCCGAGCCGGATTCCCCGACAATGGCAAGCGTCTTGCCCTTCTCGACCTTGAAATCCACGCCCTTCAGGGCGCGGACGGTCTTGGCCCGGCTGAACATGCTGCCGGGGATGAAATAGTCCTGCACGATGGCGCGGCCTTCGACGACCGGGGTGCTCGTGGTCATCTTGCAGCCTCCTTCTGGAAGAAATCGGACACGGTGGGCAGCCGGTCGCCGGTGGCATTCTCGGGCAGGGCCGACAGCAGGGCGCGGGTATAGGGGCTTTGCGGGGCCTCGAAGAGGGAAAGGACATCGGCCTCCTCCATCTTCTTGCCCTTGTATTGCACGACCACGCGGTCGGCGGTTTCCGCGACCACGCCCATGTCATGCGTGATCAGGATCACGGCCATGCCGTAATCCTCTTGCAGCTTCATCAGAAGATCGAGGATCTGTTTCTGGATGGTGACGTCCAGCGCCGTGGTGGGTTCGTCCGCGATCAGCAGCCGCGGGTTCGACGCGATGGCGATGGCGATCATCACCCGCTGGCACTGGCCGCCCGACATCTGATGCGGATAGGCGCGCAGCTTTTCCTCCGGCTCGGGGATGCCGACGGCGGTGAACAGTTCCAGCGCGCGGGCATGGGCCTGCGCCTTGGTCATGCCCAGATTCAGCCGCAGCACCTCTTCGATCTGGAAGCCGGTGGTGAAGCTGGGGTTCAGCGAGGCGACAGGCTCCTGGAAGATCATCGTGATCTCTCGCCCGATCAGCTTGCGCCGTTCGCCCGCCGTAAGTTTCGAGATGTCGCGGCCGTCATAGGTCATCTCGTCGGCGGTGATGGTGGCGGTGTCGGGCAGAAGCCCCATCACCGCCAGCATGGAAACCGACTTGCCCGAGCCGCTTTCGCCCACGATGGCCAGCACCTCGCCCTTGTCGACAGAGACGTCGATGCCGTCGACGGCGGTGAAGCTGCCGGACATGGTGGCGAATTTGACCGACAGGTTGCGGATGTTCAGAAGCGCCATGACTCAGCTCCGCTTCAGTTTGGGGTCGAAGGCATCGCGCAGCCCGTCGCCCATCAGGTTGATCGCCAGCACCGAGATCAGGATGGCCAGCCCCGGGAAGGTGACGACCCACCACGCGGACAGGATGAACTCGCGTGCTTCGGCCAGCATGGTGCCCCATTCCGAAGCCGGCGGCTGCGCCCCCATGCCAAGGAAGCCAAGCGCGGCCGAGTCGAGAACGGCGGACGAGAACGAAAGCGTGGCCTGCACGATCAGCGGGGCAAGGCAGTTGGGCAGGATGGTGCGGAACATCAGCCGCAGGTTGCCCGCGCCCGCCACCCGTGCGGCGGTGACATATTCGCGTTTCAGCTCGCTCATCACCGAGGCGCGGGTCAGGCGGGCGAAGTGCGGCTGGTAGACGATGGCGATGGCGATCATCGCATTGGTCAGGCCGGGGCCGAGGATGGCCACCAGCACCAGCGCCAGAAGCAGCGAGGGGAAGGCCAGGATCACGTCCATGATGCGCATGATGACGGCATCGACCCAGCCGCCGAAGAACCCGGCGACCAGCCCGATGGCGATCCCGCCCAACAGGGCGATGGAGACCACGACCACGCCGATGAACAGCGAATACTGCGTGCCATAGATCAGGCGCGACAGCATGTCCCGGCCCACGGCATCGGTGCCAAGGATGAAGGCGGCGCGGCCCTTCTCCTCCCAGACCGGCGGCACAAGGAAGGCGTCGCGGTATTGCAGCGTCGGGTCATGCGGGGCCAACAGCGGCGCGAAGCACGCGATCAGCACCAGCAGGATGAAAACGATCAGGCCAAGCACGGCGCCCCGGTTCTGGCGGAAGTAGAACCAGAACTCGGCCAGCATCTGCCGGCGGATGGCGGAATCCGAGAGTTTTGCGGTTGCGTCGCTCATTTGTTGCGGATCCTCGGGTTGATCAGGCCATAGGTCAGGTCGACCAGCAGGTTCACCACCATGACCACCGCAGCGATCAGCAGAAGGCCGGACTGCACGGCGGGATAATCGCGGCGGCTGATCGAGTCGATCATCCATTTGCCGATGCCGGGCCAGGAAAAGATCGTCTCGGTCAGGATGGCCCCGGCCAGAAGCACGCCGATCTGCAGGCCGATCGTGGTGATCACCGGGATCATGGCGTTGCGCAGGGCATGGATGCCGATGACGCGGGCGGGCGGCATGCCCTTGGCGCGGGCGGTGCGGACGTAATCCTCGCCCATCACCTCAAGCATGGCCGAGCGGGTCTGCCGCGCGATCACCGCCAGCGGGATCGTCGCCAGCACGACCGAAGGCAGGATCAGGTGGCTGACGGCCGAGGCGAAGGCGCCCTTCTGGCCGGACAGCAGGCTGTCGATCAGCATGAAGCCGGTCACGTTGGGGAAGAAATACATCAGGCTGATGCGGCCCGAGACCGGCGTCCAGCCAAGGATGCCGGAAAAGAAGATGATCAGCAGAAGGCCCCACCAGAAGATCGGCATCGAAAAGCCGATCAGCGCCGTGGTCATCGAGATCTGGTCGAACCAGCTGCCGCGCTTGATCGCGGCCAGCACGCCCACCGGCACGCCGACGAGCGTGGCGATGATGATGGCGCAAAGGCCAAGCTCGATCGTTGCGGGGAACAGCGCCAGGAACTCGGTCAGGACGGGCTTCTTGGTGACCAGCGAATTGCCGAAATCGCCCTGGAACAGCCCGCCAAGGAAATCGAAGTATTGCAGCACCACGTTCTTGTCGAAACCCAGTTGGGCCGACAACTCGGCATGACGTTCGGGCGTCACGCCCCGCTCGCCGGCCATCAGCAGCACGGGATCGCCGGGCAGCACGCGCACGAAGCTGAAGGCGACGATGGTGATGCCAAGGAAGGTCGGCACCAGATACAAGAGTTTGGATAGAACGAACCGGATCATGGCCTTGCCCCCTTGAAAGATGCGCGGGGGACCAGCCCCCGCGCATCCTGTTTCGTCAGACGACCGCGCCGATTACTCGGCCAAGTCTACGGTCTCGAAGGTGAAGTCGCCAAGCGGGCTCATGGTGAAGCCGGTGACCTTGGCCGACATCGGCACATACTGGGTCGAATGCGCGATGGTGTACCAGGGGGCCTGATCCTTGAAGATCACCTGGGCCTCTTCGTAAAGCTTGGTCCGCTCTGCCTGGTCGGCGGTGATCTTGGCGTCCTTCAGAAGCTTCGAGAAGTCCTCGTTGCACCAGAAGGCACGGTTCGCCCCGCCCTCGCCGGCCGAGTCGCACGACAGCAGCACCGAGAGGAAGTTGTCCGGGTCGCCGTTGTCGCCCGTCCAGCCCAGGATGACGGCGCCATCGCGGCCCGGTTCCATCGACTTGGACAGGTATTCGCCCCATTCGTAGGAGACGATCTCGACCTTGACGCCGATCTTCGACAGGTCTTCCTGCATCAGTTCGGCCGTGCGCTTGGCGTTCGGCATGTAGGGGCGCTGAACCGGCATCGCCCAGATCTTCATCGACAGATCCGTCACGCCTTCCTCGGCCAGCATGGCCTTGGCGGCTTCGGGATCATAGGGGTCGTCGACGATGGCGTTGTTGTAGGACCACATGGTTGGCGGGATCGGGTTCTTCGCCGGCTCGGCCGCGCCCTGGAACACGGCGTCAACGATGGCCTGCTTGTTGATGGCCATGTTCAGCGCCTTGCGGACCTTCGGATTGTCGAAGGGCGCCATGGTGGTGTTGTAGGCCAGATAGCCGACGTTCAGGCCGGCCTGTTCGTCCAGCTTCAGGTTCGAGTCGGCCTTGATGCCTTCGATGTCGGCCGGGGCCGGATAGGGCATCAGGTGGCATTCGCCGGCCTTCAGCTTTTGCAGGCGCACGGCGGCATCCGGGGTGATCGCGAAGACCAGGTCATCGATGATCGCCGGGGTGCCCCAGTACTCGGTGTTCTTCGCGTAGCGGATCACCGCGTCTTTCTGATAGGCGACGAACTTGAACGGGCCGGTGCCGATCGGCACGTTGTTCAGGTCTTCGCGGGTGCCGGCCGCGTCCAGCGTATCGGCATATTCCTTCGACACGATCGAGGCGAAGGGCATGGCGATGTTGGCCAGGAACGGCGCTTCGGGCGTGTTCAGGGTGAACTTGACGGTGTAGTCGTCGATCTTCTCGATCGACTTGATCAGGTCCGGCATCGCCATCGAGGTGTAATATTCGTAGGTGATGCCCGGAATGTACTGGTGCCAGGGGTTCTCGGCATTGCCCTGACGGTCATACGAGAAGACCACGTCATCAGCGTTGAAGTCGCGCGTCGGGGTGAACTTGTCGTTGGAATGGAACTTCACGCCCTTGCGCAGGTGGAAGGTGTATTCCGTGCCGTCGGCCGACACGTCCCAGCTTTCGGCCAGACCCGGCTCGACCTCGGTCGTGCCTTTCTTGAACTCGGTCAGACGGTTGTAGACCGGGTGCGCGCTGGCATCGAAGGTGCCGCCGGCGGTGTAGGGCGACGGGTCAAAGCCTTCGGGCGAGGCTTCCGAACAATAGACGAAGGTCTTGGCCTCCGCCATCTGGGCCGCAAGCGCCAGCGTCAGGGCCGAGGCGCAAAGGGTAAGATGTTTCATCTGCACAGTCTCCTTATTGGGTCTTTCGGTATTCGCCTGCCGTTGATCCGGCATGTGCATCGGTGCGTCCTTTGTGACGCGAATTTCATCACTCGTCAGCCGATTCCCTTACGGCAAGTGCCGCACGCGGGATGTAATCGGAGGCGGTTGCGCCATGCAGCATCTTGCCGGTCCACAGCATCCGCGCCGGTCCGGGCCCCGGATTGGACCAGGAATGCGGGTGTTGGCCCAGGTAATGCATTGAATCGCCTGCCTTCAGCAGAAATTCCTGCCCGGCGACGACCTGCAGGATCGCGCCCTCCAGCACGAAGATCAGCTCCTCGCCGGAATGCTGCACGGTTTCCGAGCCATAGCCGGCCGGCATGTTCAGGATGAAGGAGGTCAGCTCGTGGCCCGGAAATTCGGCCCCGAGCTGTTCATAGATGACCGAGGTGCCCGACAGGGCAAAGCCGGGGCGGCTGCCGGCCCGCGTGACCGAATCGGCCTGACGCGGCGTCGAGATGAAATGGTCGATGGCGACATCAAGCGCCGCCGCGATTTCGGCCAGGGTGCCCAGAGTGGGAACGGCGTTGTCACGCTCGACCTGACTCAGATACCCCACGGACACCCCGCACGCATTGCATAATTCCTGCAGCGTCAGGCCCATGGCCTGCCTGCGCTGACGTATCCGTGTGCCAAGGGCAACGGGAACGATTGTCGTCTTCCGAGCCATCCTTCCCCATGCTGGCAGCGCTATAAACCCGCCGCAGGTTGATCTGAAAGGTTTTCGCGATGCAACAAGATTTATCGCGGGACAAAAAATTTTTGTGATTGGGCGGAGGCGTCCCGGCCCGCGCGGACCCGCCGCGGGCCGGGGTCTGACGTCTGCCGAAGGGCCGGAAGGATCAGGCGCGCACCAGCTTTTCGTAGTCGGTGGCGATCCGTCTGGTCAGCGCGCCGACCTCGAACCGCCAGGGGCCGATCTCGCCCACGGGCGTCACCTCGGCGGC
Organism: uncultured Paracoccaceae bacterium; assembly: GCA_934500835.1. Lineage (GTDB taxonomy): Bacteria > Pseudomonadota > Alphaproteobacteria > Rhodobacterales > Rhodobacteraceae > Pseudogemmobacter. The sequence continues at coordinate 29,708 of CAKSTR010000005.1, forward strand.
CGAACCGGTCAGCCAGCACTGCTCGAACCCTTCCAGCTCTTCGGGCAGGATGTGGCGCTCGTGCACCTTGATCTGCATGTCCCGCATCATCCGGATCACGGTCTGGCGGGTCAGCCCGTTCAGGAAGCAGTCGGCTTTGGGCGTGTGCACCTCTCCGTCCTTGACGAAGAAGATGTTGGCGCCCGTCGCCTCGGCCACATAGCCGCGATAGTCCAGCATCATCGCGTCGCTGCAGCCCTTTGCCATCGCCGCATGCTTGGACATGGTGCAGATCATGTAAAGCCCGGCGGCCTTTGCCTCGGACGGGATGGTGTCCGGGCTGGGGCGCTTCCATTTCGAGATGTCCAGCTTCGCGCCCCTGAGTTTGGCGTCGCCGTAATAGGCGCCCCAGGACCAGCAGGCGATGCCAAGCCGGATCGGGTTGCCGATGCTGGCCACGCCCATCTCATCCCCCGCGCCACGGAAGGCGATGGCGCGGATATAGGCGTCGGTCAGACCGTTGGCCTTCAGCACCCGGGCCTTGGCGGCGTCGATCTGGGCGGCGGTCCATGGGATCTTGATGTCCAGCAACTGCCCCGACCGGATCAGCCGTTGCGAATGCTCGGTCGATTTGAAGATCCTGCCGTTGTAGCAACGCTCGCCCTCGAACACGGACGAGGCATAGTGCAGGGCATGGGTCAGCAGATGCACCTTGGCATCGCGCCAGTCCACCAGCGCCCCGTCCATCCAGATGAACCCGTCGCGGTCGTCATAACTTGCCATCTGCGCACCTTTCCTTTGCATATATTGCGCCTGATGGGTCCGTTTCGGACATATTCTTGCGCAAAAACGTCGAACTGCTATGGGTTGGGGCTTGGAATGTCAATAAGGCTGACGTAAATTGCGCAGCGATACGGAGGGGTATGATGTCTGAACATGCCGGGGGCGAGAGCCTGCTGTTCCTGACGGACGAACAGTTGCGCAAAGGGATCGAGGCGATGTTCTTCGCCTATCGCGGCTTTACCGCCGATCCTGACCGGATCCTTTCGGGGATGGATTATGGCCGCGCCCATCACCGGGCGATCCACTTTGTGAACCGCAGCCCCGGCACCACGGTGTCGAACCTGCTGATGATCCTTGGCGTGACGAAGCAAAGCCTGAACCGGGTCCTGCGCAGCCTGATCGACGACGGGTTGATCCGCAGCGAAAAGGGCCGGGTCGACGGGCGCGAGCGGCATCTGTTCCTGACCGCCAAGGGGCAGGAGCTGGAGCGTGAGCTGTCGGGAGCGCAACGTTCGCGGATGCGGGCGGCCTACCGGGCGGCGGGGCCGCAGGCGGTGGCCGGCTTCCGGCAGGTGCTGGAAGCGATGATGGACCCCGAGATGCGCAACGCCTACAACCGTCTGAAGGAGGGCGGTTCATGAGTGCAGCCGACGCGCATCTTCTGGTGGTCGACGATGATGAGCGGATCAGGGGGCTTTTGCAGAAGTTCCTGATCCGCAGCGGTTTCATGGTGACTGTGGCGCGGGATGCGGCGCAGGCCCGGCGGCTTCTGTCGGGGCTGGAGTTCGACCTGATCGTGCTGGACGTGATGATGCCGGGCGAGGATGGCATCAGCCTGACCCGCGACCTGAGGGCAAGGATGCAGGTGCCGATCCTGCTTCTGACCGCCAAGGGCGAAGCTGCCAACCGGATCGAGGGGCTTGAGGCCGGGGCCGACGACTATCTTGTTAAGCCGTTCGAGCCGAAGGAACTCTTGTTGCGCATCAACGCGATCCTGCGCCGGGTGCCGCAGGCCCGCCCGCAGGAGGCGGCGCCCAAGGTGCTGCATCTGGGGGCGGTGCGCTATGACCTTGACCGCGGAGAACTGTGGCGCGGCGAGGCGCTGATCCGGCTGACCGCGACCGAAGCCGCGCTGATGCGGCTTTTCGCCGGCGCTGCGGGCGAGGCGGTCAGCCGCGAGCGGCTGGTCGGCGATCTGGGGCGCGAGGATGTGGCGCAGGAACGCGCGGTGGATGTGCAGATCACGCGACTGCGCCGCAAGATCGAGGAAGACCCGAAATCCCCGCGCTATCTGCAGACCGTGCGTGGCGAAGGCTACATGCTGGCGCCGGACTGAGGCGGGACGCCCCCGGGGCGCTGCCCCGGACCCCGGGATATTTGAACCAGAATGAAGGCCGATGATCGTCTTTTCGCATTCCGACAGCGCGGCCCATGTGACGCCGCCCCTGCATCCCGAACGGGTGGCGCGCATGGCTGCGGTCGAGTCCGGGCTTGAAGGGCTGGCGGTAGAGCGGCGCGTCTGCCCAGAAGGGACGCGGGAAGACGTGCTTCTGTGTCACCCGGCGGCGCATCACGACCGGATTCTGGCGGCGGTTCCGGCCGAGGGCTGGGCGCAGCTGGACGGCGACACCTACCTGTCGCCCGGCTCTTATGCCGCGGCCATGCGGGGCGTGGGCGGCATCGGGGCCGCGGTGGAGGCAGTTCTGGGCGGCGAGGCGGGGGCGGCCTTCGTTGCCTGCCGCCCGCCCGGGCACCATGCCGAGGCGATCCGGGCGATGGGGTTCTGCCTTTTCGGCACGGTGGCGATTGGTGCGATGCGCGCCTTGGGGCGGGTGCCGCGTGTCGCCATCGTGGATTTCGACGTGCACCACGGCAATGGCACGCAGGATCTGATGTGGGACGAGGGGCGCTGCCTGTTCGCCTCGAGCCACCAGATGCCGCTTTATCCCGGAACCGGCGCGCCGCAGGAGAAGGGCGCGCATGGGCAGGTGCTGAACGTGCCCTTGCGCGGTGGCAGCGACGGCGTGGCGATGCGGGCGGCCTATGAGCGGCTGATCCTGCCGGCGGTCGCGGACTGGAAGCCAGACCTTCTGCTGGTCAGCGCCGGGTTCGACGCCCATCGTGACGACCCTTTGGCCGGGCTGGAGTGGGAGGCCGAGGATTTCCGCTGGCTGGCCGCGCGGCTGTGGGAAGCGTCGGGCGGGCGGGTGGTATCCTCGCTGGAAGGCGGCTATCATCTGGGGGCCCTGGCCGAAAGTGTCCGGGCCTATGTGGAAGAGATGGCGAGGCTTTCGGCATGACGGGCAAACCTGTGGCAGAGATGGCGTTCGAAGAGGCGATGGCGGCGCTTGAGGCCGTGGTGAGCCAGCTGGAGCGCGGCGAGGTCAAGCTGGACGAATCCATCGCGCTTTACGAACGTGGTGCCGCGCTGAAGGCGCGCTGCGAGGCGCTTTTGAAGGACGCGCAGGAGAAGGTTGAAAAGATCAGGCTCGCCGAAGGCCGGGTCATCGGCACGGAGCCGGTGAGCGGGCTTTGAGGGCGGCGCTTTGAGAACGGGGCGTTGAGGGCGGCGCTGTGACATTTCCCGACAGGCTGAAGGCGGATGCGGCGCTGGTGCAGGCGCGGCTGGATCAGGCCTTGACCGGTCTTGCCGATCAGCCGGTGATCGATGCCATGCGCTACGCCGTGCAGGGGGGCAAGCGGCTGCGCGCCTTCCTGGTGCTGGAATCGGCCCGGATGCTGGGCGTGGAGGAGGCGCGTGCCCTGCCCGTGGCAGCGGCGGTCGAGGCGCTGCACGCCTATTCGCTGGTGCATGACGATCTGCCCGCGATGGATGACGACGATCTGCGCCGGGGGCAGCCCACCCTGCATGTCAGATGGGATGAGGCGACGGCGATTCTGGCCGGCGATGCGTTGCAGACGCTGGCTTTCGGACTTCTGGCGGCCCCGGCCATCGGCAGCGCCGAGACCCGCATTGCCCTGGTCGCCGGGCTGGCCCGGGCCAGCGGAGCGCAAGGCATGGTGCTGGGACAGGCGCTGGATATTGCCGCCGAAACCGCCTCCCGCCCGCTGACCCTGGCAGAGATCACCGACCTGCAGGCCGGCAAGACCGGCGCCCTGATCGGCTTTTCCGCCGAGGCGGGGGCGATTCTGGCCGGGGAGGACCCTGCACCCCTGCGGGCCTATGCGACGGCGCTTGGTCTTGCCTTCCAGATCGCCGATGACATTCTGGATGTCACCGGCGATGCCGCCACCACCGGCAAGCGGGTGGGCAAGGATCAGCAGGCGGGAAAGGCCACTTTTGTCTCGGTTCTGGGGCTTGCGGGTGCAAGGAAACGGGCGGCGGAACTGGTCGATCAGGCGGAAGCGGCGCTGAAACCGTACGGAGTCGCTGCACGAAACTTGATCGCGGCGGCGCGTTTCACTATTTCGCGTGACAGCTAGACAGGAGGGCGCGGTGCCCGAGCCATCCCGACCCCAGACCCCGACGCTTGACCGCGTGACCGTTCCTTCCGATCTGAAGGCGCTGTCGGACCGCGAGTTGCGCCTGCTGGCAGATGAGCTGAGGGCCGAGACCATCTCGGCCGTCTCCGTCACCGGCGGGCATCTGGGGGCGGGCCTGGGCGTGGTCGAACTGACCGTCGCCCTGCATGCCGTCTTCGATACCCCGCGAGACAAGCTGGTCTGGGACGTGGGCCACCAGTGCTATCCGCACAAGATTCTGACCGGGCGGCGCGACCGTATCCGCACCCTGCGCACCGAGGGCGGGCTGTCAGGTTTCACCAAGCGCAGCGAGTCGCCCTATGATCCGTTCGGGGCGGCGCATTCGTCCACGTCGATCAGTGCCGCCCTTGGCTTTGCCATGGCGGCCGAACTGGGGGGCGATCCGGGCGATGCGATCGCGGTCATCGGCGATGGCTCGATGTCCGCCGGCATGGCGTTTGAGGCGATGAACAACGCGGGCCATCTGGGCAAGCGGCTTTTCGTGATCCTGAACGACAACGAGATGTCGATTGCGCCCCCGGTCGGTGCGCTCTCCGCCTATCTGTCGCGGCTTTATGCCGAAGCCCCGATGCAGGATCTGAAGCAGGTCGCCAAGGGATTTGTCGGCCTGCTGCCCGAGCCTTTGCAGGAAGGCGCCCGGCGGGCCAAGGAAATGCTGAAGGGCATGACCATCGGCGGCACATTGTTCGAGGCTTTGGGCTTCAACTATGTCGGCCCCATCGACGGCCATGATCTGGACCAGTTGCTGCCCGTGCTGCGCACGGTCAAGGCGCGGGCGACCGGGCCGACGCTGATCCACGTGCTGACGAAGAAGGGCAAGGGCTATGCCCCGGCCGAGAATTCGGCCGACCGCGGCCATGCGCGCGCCAAGTTCGACGTGATGACGGGTGAGCAGAAGAAATCGCCCTCCAACGCGCCCAGCTACACCAGGGTCTTCGCCGAAAGCCTGATCCAGGAGGCCGAGCGGGATGACAGGATCGTCGCCGTCACGGCCGCCATGCCGGATGGCACCGGGCTGGATCTGTTCGCCAGCCGCTTCCCGCGCCGGATGTTCGACGTGGGCATTGCCGAGCAGCACGCGGTCACGTTCAGCGCGGGAATGGCGGCTGGCGGGTTGAAGCCCTTCTGCGCGATCTATTCCACCTTCCTGCAACGCGGCTACGATCAGGTCGTGCATGACGTGGCGATCCAGCGCCTGCCGGTGCGCTTCGCCATCGACCGGGCGGGTCTTGTGGGGGCGGATGGAGCGACCCATGCAGGGTCTTTCGATGTGGGCTTCCTCTCCAGTCTGCCGGGCATGGTGGTGATGGCGGCAGCGGATGAAGCCGAACTGCGGCACATGGTGGCAACCGCAGTCGCGCATGACGAAGGCCCCATCGCCTTCCGCTATCCGCGCGGCGAAGGGTGCGGCGTGGAAATGCCTGCCCGGGGCGTGCCGCTGGAAATCGGCAAGGGCCGTCTGATCCGCGAAGGCAGCCGGGTCGCGCTTCTGTCCTTCGGCACCCGGCTTGCCGAAGTGCTGAAGGCCGCCGAGGCGCTGGCCGTCCGTGGCCTGGCCCCCACGGTCGCCGATGCGCGCTTTGCCAAGCCGCTGGACCGCGACCTGATCCTGCGGCTGGCCCGCAGCCACGAGGCCATTATCTGCATCGAAGAGGGTGCCATTGGCGGCTTTGGCAGTCATGTGGCGCAGCTTCTGGCCGATGAGGCGGTGTTCGACCGTGGGCTGAAATTCCGCTCCATGGTGCTGCCCGACATCTTCATCGATCAGGCCAGCCCCGAGGCGATGTATCACGTCGCCGGCATGGATGCCGCGCAGATCGAGGCCAAGGTGCTGGAGGTTCTGGGGGTCTCGATGGTGGGCCGCCGGGCCTGAGGCAAGGTTCTTCTAAGGAATTTGCGATAGGTCTTCGACGATTTCGCCCGTCAGGGCAGCAGCCGGTCCAGGGCGGACCAGTCGTCCAGTTCCAGCCGCACCACCAGCACCAGCACCTTCGGGCGGAACCATGCCGGCAGCCGGGCGGCATCCTTTTCCGTGGTCACCAGTTGCGCGCCGGTTGACTGCGCCTCATGCTCAAGCCGGCGCAGCAGCGCGTCCTGAAACGGCTCGTGGTCTGACAGCGCCACGGCACGCAGGATCTCGGCCCCTTCCGCCCGGAGGGAGGCGAAGAACTTTTCGGGATGGCCGATGCCGGCAAAGGCGATGACCCGCTCGCCCTGCCAGTCCATCCCCATCTGCAAAGGCGCCAGCCGCCCCGTCAGATGCGGCACTGACATGGCGTTTTTCCATGTCTGCAGGAAGGTGGCCTGCGCCGGGGGTTCCCCGATCGACAGCACCGCCGTGGCGCGGGCCAGCCCCGTCGCAACCGGCTCGCGCAGCGGCCCTGCGGGCAGGCAGCGGCCATTGCCGAACCCCTGTCCTGCGTCCACCACCACCAGCGAGACGTCTTTGTGCACCGACGGGTTCTGAAAGCCGTCATCCAGCAGGATGACCTGCGCGCCTGCGGATTCGGCGGCCTGCACCCCCGCCGCGCGATCCCGCGCGATCCAGGTCGGGGCAAAGGCTGACAGCAGAAGGGGTTCATCCCCGGTTTCCGCGGCAGAGTGGCGCGTGGCGTCCACCTGCACCGGCCCGGCAAGGCGGCCGCCATGGCCGCGGCTGACGACATGCACCGCCAGGCCACGCGCCAGCAGCCGCTGCGCCAGGGCGATGGCAGTCGGCGTCTTGCCGGTGCCGCCTGCGTTCAGATTGCCGATGCAGATCACCGGCACCTTGGCCCGATAGCCCGGCCCCCGCGCCAGCCTGCGGGCCGTCGCCCAGGCGTAAAGCCAGCCCAGGGGCGCCAGCAGGCGCGCGGCAAGCGCGGGCCGGTCGGGCGGGGTGAACCAGAAGCCGGGCGCGCGCATCAGCCCTCTCCGTCCAGAGTGGCGCGAACGCGGGCCAGAAGTGCTTCGGTTGCCTCTGCCCCGTCCGAGGCCACGCTCCAGGCCGCCTGCGCCAGCCTTGCGGCCCGGTCGGGCGCCAGAAGATCGCCCAGGGCCTCGGCCAGATCCTGTGCCGAGGCGACGGCCCGTGCCGCCCGCGCCGCGCCCAGCCGCCCGAAGGCCGCCCCGTGCAGCCCGGCGCGCGGCCCGTGCAGAATGGCCGAACCAAGGGCGGCCGCCTCCATCGGATCGCGCAAGGCGCCGGTGCCGGACAGCGAGCCGCCAAGAAAGCTGATCGGGGCCAGCCGATACCACAGGCCGATTTCGGCCGGATTGTCGACCAGAAACAACTCGGTCTGCGCTTCGGGCTCTTCTTCCCGGGCGCGGAGGGCAATGGCCCAACCCTCTGCCTCGGCCCGGGCGGCGATGGCTTCGGCCCGGTCGGGGCGTTCGGGCAGCAGGATCAGCAACAGCCGGTGCGACTGGCGCAGGGCGGCGCGATGGGCCGCGATCACCGCCTCTTCCTCGGCCTCGGGCAGGGCCGCCGCGAACCAGACCGGACGGGTGGCGAAGGTTGCCGCCAGCGCCGTGCGCTCCGCCTCGATACAGTCAAGTGCAGCCGAAGGCTCTTCCAGCCGCCCCGTTACCGCCACGGCCGAGGGCGAGGCACCGGCCCGGCGAAAGCTGCGGGCCGAGGCTTCGTCCAGCGCGCCGATCCAGCGAAAGGGCAGAAGCGCGCCCCGGATCACCCCCGGAAACCAGCCGTCGCGGTCCTTTGGAAGCCGCGGCGTCCTGGCATCGGCCATCAGCAGCGGGACATGCCGCTTTGCCGCCTCTCCGACAAGCGCCGGGCGTAACTCGCCTTCGGTGAAAAGCCCGAGGTCGGGCCGCCAGTGATCCAGAAAGGCCCGCGCCTCGGCGGGGGTGTCGGGTGGGGGCGGCTGTACCAGCGTGCCGGGCAGGTCGGGCAGCGGATCGGGACAGGTGATCAGGCAGGGCGTGCCGTCATCCAGCCACAGCCGCCGCGCCAGTTCGCGCAGGCCCGGTGCGGCCGCCGCATCGGGCGCGTGCAGCCAGACCAGTTGCCCGGCCGGTCGCGCCGGTCGCGGTGTGTCCTTCCCCGTCTCGCCCCGATGGCCAAGCCCATAAAGCGTAAGGCCGATCTTCAGCGCCATGGCGGCAGGCCCTCGTCAACCGGAAGTCTCAGCCCAGTTCCTCGGTCGCCGAGGCCGGTTTGCCCTCATCCCGCAGGCGGTGGATATGCGCGATGAAGTAGCGCATATGGGCATTGTCCACGGTGCGCTGCGCCTCGCCCTTCCAGGCTCGGAAGGCGCTGTCGTAGTCCGGGAACATCCCGACAATGTGGATCTGCGTCACGTCGCGGAAGACGTTTCTCTGCGGGTCGACAAGCTCTCCGCCGAAGACAAGGTGAAGGCGTTGGGTCATGGGGGCCTCGGGTGGTTCCTTTGGCGTGCAGACTATCCGCAAGCCGCGTCGGGCGAAAGATGCGGCAATGCGGCATGCTGACTGCGGCGCGCAAGAGACTTGGGCGGGGTCAGGGACTGTTTTGCGCGGAAAGCCCGGTCAGGAAGCGCCGGAAAGCCTGGTGCCTTTGTCGGGCCAAAGCGACGGCGCGCGCCGGCGTCACCGCGATGAAGGCCAGCATTTCGCCCGGCCGCAATTGCGCCAGCCCGTCGGTGTCGTCCGAAAGAACCGTGGCGATCTTCGGATAGCCGCCCGTGGTCTGATGATCGGCCATCAGAACCGTCGCCACGCCATCGCCCGAGACCTGCACCGCGCCGCGGACGATGCCCTGCGAGGGGATGCCAAGGGCCGCCTCGGGCACAAGCGGCGGGCCGGAGAGGCGCAGGCCCATGCGGTCGAAGGAGGGCGTCACGCGAAAGGGGCTGGTCAGCAGCGCGTCGATCGTCTCTGGCGCGAAAAGCCGGTCCTGCGGGCCCAGGGTCACATGCATGCGCTGGCGCGGGCGGCAGAACACCGGGCAGGGGATCGCCACGGCAGGCCGTGTTCGCGGGGCCGCGATGGCCAGCACCTGACCGGCGCGCAGGTTGCCGCCTCCAAGTCCGCTGCCGCCGTGGGTGGAGGATGAATTCAGCCATGTTCGGCACTGAATTTTCCCCGCTACCGCCAGACAGCACCAGTTGCCCCAGGGGCCGGGGCGCAGGACAAGCAGGTCGCCGGCCTGCAGGGTCAGCACCTGCCAAGACCCCGCGTCCCGACCGTTGAGGCTGACCACAAAGCCCCCGCCGGCAAGGGCGATGGACACCGCGCCTTTGCGGCACAGCAGCTCAAGACCGCCCGGCGAAACCTCGATCCCGGTCTGACCAATCGGATTGCCAAGGGCGGCGTTGGCGATGGCCAGGGCCTTCCTGTCCATCGGACCAGAGGCGGGCACGCCAAAGCGCATCAGGCCGGGGCGGCCGCCGTCCTGCAGGGTGACATGGGGTCCGGCGCTGACGACCTCGATCTCGGCAGTCATGGCGCGGCCCGGAACCGGAGGTGGTCGCCCACGTCAAAGGCGAAGGGGCGGGCCGGATCATCGGTCAGCACGCGCACCGGGCTGTGCCCGATCCGCCACCAGCCGGTCGGCATGGTCAGGGTCGTGATCAGGCACATGCCGCCCGCGATGATCACGCTGCCCGCCGGCACGTTGCGGACGGGGGCAGGTTTGCGATCCAGATGCAAGGGCGGCGGCAGGCCCGACAGGTAGGCATAGCCGGGCGCGAAGCCATACATGGCGACCTCATAGTCGCCGCTTTGGTGCACGCTGGCGATGCGTTCGGCTGTCAGGCCGGTGCGGGTGGCAACGTCGGCCAGATCCGGCCCGTCATAGGCAATCGGAATCTCGTGCCGCCGTGGTGCCGCAACGGTCTTTGCACCTTCCGAAAGCAGGGTTTCAAGATGTGCCTGTGCTGCCCGGTGATCGGTGATCTGCGGATCGAAGGCGACCAGAAGCGTGACGAGGGCGGGGACGGCCTCGGCAAAGCCCGCGAAGGGCCGGGCGGCAAGCGCCCCATCCAGCGCAAGCACGGCACGGTGGGCGGCGGGGTCCGGTTCCGTGGCGAATTCCACCATCAGCGCCCGGTCCCCGGCAGGAAGAAATCGAGGCGTCATGGCAGGAAAGGGGCCAAGGCGATGCCGCGGGCCTGCAAGCCTTGCCGGATCAGCCGCGCCATGGCGACTGAATGCGGGCTGTCGCCATGGATGCAGACGGACTGTGCCTGCAAGGGGATGCGGCCGCCATCGATCGCCGGCATCAGCCCGGTCTCAAGCCACGCCAGAAGCCGTTGCAAAGCCGCCTCCGGGTCGTGGATCATCGCCTGCGGGTGGCTGCGCGGCACCAGCCGGCCCGAGCCGAGATAGGCGCGGTCGGCGAAGATTTCGGCATGGGTCGGGATGCCGGCGGCCTCGCCCGCCGCCTGCAACTCGGTGCCCGAGATCGCCAGCAAGGCCAGCCCCGCCGCCTTTGTGGCCTCGGCCACGGCATCCGCAACCTCGCGCCGGTCGGCGGCCAGATTGGCCAGCGCGCCATGCGCCTTCACATAGGCCACCCGCGCGCCGCACAGCGATGCCACGCCCCGAAGCGCGCCGATCTGCGCCGCGACCATGGCCGCGATGGCAGCGGGCTGCATCGGCACCACCACCCGCCCGAAGTTCGCCGGATCGGCATAGCCGGGATGTGCGCCGATCCCCACCCCCCGCGCTGCGGCCTGCCGCAAGGTGGCCTGCATCAGATCGGGGTCCGAGGCGTGCCCCCCGCAGGCGATGTTGGCCGAGGTCACGACCGCCAGCATCGCGGCATCGTCTCCGACGCCTTCGCCAAGATCCGCATTCAGGTCGATCTGCCGGGGTTGCATGTGCTCTCCTTTGCGGTCCAAGGAACCACGGCGGACGGGTTAGGGCAACGGCACTTGCACCTGCGGCCCACAACACGCAAATTGCGGACAGGTTCGTTCGGGTATTTTGGCAGGAGGCCAGACATGGAATTTTTGGAACAGATCAGCGGCTGGGGATGGGTTGCCATCATTGCCGCGCTTTTCGTCATCCTGTGTATTTTCCTTGGTGTCCGCATCGTTCCGCAAAGTGAAAAGCATGTGGTGGAGCGGTTCGGCAGGCTGCGCTCGGTCCTGGGGCCGGGCATCAACTTCGTCGTCCCGTTCCTTGACCGTGTGGCCCACAAGGTTTCGGTGCTGGAGCGTCAGCTGCCGACCTCCAGCCAGGACGCCATCACCGCCGACAACGTGCTGGTGAAGGTTGAAACCTCGGTCTTCTTCCGCGTGACGGAGCCGGAAAAGACCGTCTACCGCATCCGCGATGTGGCGGGCGCCATCTCGACCACGGTGGCCGGGATCGTGCGGTCCGAGATCGGCAAGCTGGAACTGGATCAGGTGCAGTCCAACCGCGCCCAGTTGATCGAGCGGGTGCGCGATCAGGTTTCGGCCATGGTCGACGACTGGGGCGTCGAGGTGACGCGGGCCGAGATCCTGGACGTGAACCTGGATGAGCAGACCCGTGCCGCCATGCTTCAGCAACTGAATGCCGAACGGGCGCGGCGGGCGCAGGTGATGGAGGCCGAGGGCCGCAAGCGCGCGGTCGAACTGGCAGCCGATGCCGAGCTTTACGCCGCCGAACAGGCCGCCAAGGCCAAACGGATGACGGCCGATGCCGAGGCCTATGCCACCGGCGTGATCGCCGAGACGATCAAGGAAAGCGGACTTGAGGCCGCGCAGTATCAGGTCGCGCTGAAACAGGTCGAGGCGATGCAGGCCATTGCCTCGGGCAGCGGCAAGCAGACCATCCTGTTGCCGGCGAACCTGCTGGAATCCTTCGGGGATGCGTTCAAGCTGCTGAAAGGAAGGGCGTAAGATGCCGGACCAGATCTGGACCGTATGGTGGGCCTGGGTCGTATTCGGACTGGCCCTGGGGATCCTTGAGATCCTGGTTCCCGGTTACATCTTCCTTGGCTTCGCCATTGGAGCCGTGGTGACGGGTGTCGTCACGGCAACCGGGCTGATTGCCGCGCTTCCGGCGCTGCTGTTCCTCTTTGCGGTGGCGTCCGTCATCGCCTGGCTGGTGCTGCGCCGGGTGATGGGGGTGCAGGCAGGCCAGGTGAAGATCTGGAAGCACGACATCAACGACAACCCCCCCTGAAAGGGACGACGTCAAGGCAAAGGGCGGCCCCGGTTCCGGGGCCGCCCTTCTGCTTGCGCGGTCGGGTGGAGTCAGCCGGCCGGCTTGGTGATGGTCTCGGCCTTGGGCCGGGCGTCGGTGGGCATTTCGCCCGTTGCCAGATAGATCGCCTGTTCGGCGATGCCGGTGGCGTGGTCGCCGGCACGCTCGATGTTCTTGGCGATGAAATGCAGATGCATCGAGGGCGTGATGTTGGACTGGTTCTCCAGCATATGCGTCAACAGCGACCGGAACAGCGTGTTGTACATCTGGTCGATGTCGACGTCGCGCGCCCGGACGTCGGCGGCCAGCGCGGCATCCTTGCGGGTCAGGGCACGCATCGCCTCTTCCAGCATGACCGAGACCAGCTTGGCCATCCGGCGGATGGTGCCGGTGGCGCCTTCGACCTGACGGCTTTGCGACAGCGGCAGCGTGCGCTTGGCGACGTTCTTCGCCAGATCGCCGACGCGCTCAAGGCTGGCCGAGGTGCGCATGACGGCCAGGATCAGCCGCAGGTCGCTGGCGGTGGGGCCGCGCCGCGCAATCAGCCCGGCGGCGTCCAGATTGATCTGTTCATCCAGCGCGTCGATGGCCTTGTCGGCCTGGATCAGGCTTTCGGCGGCCGCCGTGTCCTGGGCCTCCAGCGCCTTGGCGCTTTCGACCAGGGCGCGTTCGACAAGGCCGCTCATCAGCATCAGCTGGGCCAGAAGCGCCTCGATCTCGCGGTCGAAGGTCGGGGCGATGTGGGGGGTGTCGGTGGTCATGCCCTTGCTCCTTAGCCGATGCGCCCGGTGATGTAGCTTTCGGTGCGCGGGTCCTGCGGATTGGTGAAGATCTGCTGGGTGTCGCCGTATTCCACCAGATTGCCGAGGTGGAAGAAGGCGGTCTTCTGGCTGACGCGGGCCGCTTGCTGCATCGAGTGGGTGACGATGACGACCGAATACTGCTCGCGCAGTTCGTCGATCAGCGCCTCGACCTGGGCGGTGGCGATCGGGTCAAGGGCCGAGCAGGGCTCGTCCATCAGCAGCACTTCGGGGCTGGTTGCCACGGCGCGGGCAATGCACAGGCGCTGTTGCTGGCCGCCGGACAGGCCGGTGCCGGGGGCCTGCAGGCGGTCTTTCACCTCGTTCCACAGCGCGGCGCGGCGCAGGGATTTCTCGACGATCTCTTCCAGATCGGTCTTGTTGCGGGCAAGGCCGTGGATGCGCGGGCCATAGGCCACGTTGTCGAAGATCGACTTCGGGAAGGGGTTCGGCTTCTGGAACACCATTCCGACGCGGGCGCGCAGCTGGACCGGGTCCACCCGCTTGTCATAGATGTCCTGCCCGTCGAGCAGGATCTTGCCCTCGACCCGCGCGCTGGCAACCGTGTCGTTCATCCGGTTCAGGCAGCGCAGGAAGGTGGATTTGCCGCAGCCCGACGGCCCGATGAAGGCGGTGGTGGTGCGGTCGAGGATATCGACCGACACGTCCTTCAGCGCGTGATTGGTGTCGTAGTAGACCTGCACGGCAGAGGCGGCGATGCGGGGCTTGATGGCGGTGGTGTCGATGACGGGAGTTTGCATGACGTTCATGTCCATTTGCCTGTCTTGGCTTACCAGCGGCGCTCGAACCGGCGGCGGAGAAGGATTGCGGTGGCGTTCATTGCGATCAGGAAGATCAGAAGGACGATGATCGCCCCCGAGGCCCGTTCCACGAACGCCGGGTCGGCGCGTTGGGTCCATTGGTAGACCTGCACCGGCAGCGCCGAGGCGGGTTCAAGAAAGCCCTGCGGCGGGGCGGAGGGGTAGTCCTTCACGAAGGCGACCATGCCGATCAGGAGGAGGGGCGCGCTTTCGCCAAGGGCGCGGGCAAGGCCAAGGATGGTTCCGGTCAGGATACCGGGCATCGCCAGCGGCAGGACGTGGTGGAAGATCGTCTGCATCCGGCTGGCGCCGACCCCAAGGGCCGCGTCGCGGATGGACGGCGGCACCGCCTTCAGCGCCGCGCGGGTGGCGATGATGATTGTCGGCAGCGTCATCAGCGTCAGCACAAGGCCGCCGACGATGGGCGCCGATTGCGGCAGGCCGAGGAAGTTGATGAAGAGAGCCAGCGCCAGGATGCCGTAGACAATGGCAGGCACGGCGGCAAGGTTGGCGATGTTCACCTCGATGATGTCGGTCCAGCGGTTCTGCGGGGCCAGTTCCTCAAGATAGATCGAGGCGGCGACGCCGATCGGCAGCGACAGGACAAGCACGATGATCATCATGTAGAGAGAGCCGATCATCGCCACGCCGAGGCCGGCCGATTCCGGCCGCAGTTCCGAGGCGTCGGCGTTGGTGAAGAAGGTCCAGTTGAAGGGCATCGACAACAGGCCCTTGTCCTTCATCTGCTGCGCAACCTTCAGCTGTTCGGGCGAGATGTTGCTGTCCAGCTGGGCGCTTTCCATGGTGACGCGGCCCTTTTCGAACCCGTCGATGCGGCCGGTGGCCAGCGCCTTGAAGGCGATGGTGGTCCCGATCAGCGAAGGGTCGGCCAGAACCAGGTCGCGCAGGCGGCGCGGTGCCTCGTCCGACTTCAGGCCCGAGATCTGCTTGGCCGTCAGCGCCGAGGCGTCGATGCCATTGGCTGCCAGCGTGTCGGCAATGGCCTGATCCAGAACCTTGCCATACCCGACCGTGGTGACCTTGCGCAGATCGTCGGGATTGCGATTGCCTGCCTTGTCCAGCACCGCGGCATCCAGCGTCACCTGAAGGTCAAGCGTGGTTTGGCGGAAGGACGAAAGACCATTGCCGAGGATCGAGGTCAGAAGGAAAATCAGCGCGAGGATGCCGGCAGTCACCGCCGCCATGCCATACAGGCGAAAGCGTGTTTCGGCGGCGTTGCGGCGGCGGGTCCGGGCATCGGGCTCGAACAGAGAGCGGTGCCCACCGGTGGAAAGGTCGGTCATTCGTATTGCTCCCGGTACTTGCGCACGATGTAGAGCGCCAGAACGTTGAGGCCGAGGGTGAAGACAAAGAGCGTCAGGCCAAGGGCGAAGGCCACCAGCGTCTCGGGGCTGGCGAATTCGGTGTCGCCGGTCAGCTGGCTGACGATCTTGACGGTGACGGTGGTCATTGCCTCGAAGGGGTTCATCGACAGCTTGGCGGCCGCACCGGCCCCCATCACCACGATCATCGTCTCGCCGATGGCGCGGCTGGCGGCCAGCAGGATGGCGCCGACGATGCCGGGCAGGGCGGCGGGCATGACGACCTGACGCACCGTCTCGGACTGGGTGGCGCCCAGACCGAAGGACCCGTCGCGCAGCGATTGCGGGACCGAGTTGATGATGTCATCCGACAGCGACGAGACATAGGGGATCAGCATGATGCCCATGACCAGACCGGCCGTCGCCACCGAGGATGATCCGGTGCCCAGACCCAGCGGCATCGCCAGCCAGTCGCGCAGAAGCGGACCCACCGTGACCAGGGCGAAAAGGCCGTAGACGATGGAGGGGATGCCGGCCAGGATCTCCAGCAGCGGCTTTGCGATGCCCCGGATGGCGGGCGAGGCGTATTCCGACAGGTAGATCGCCGCCAGGATGCCCAGCGGTACCGCGACGACCAGCGCCACGAAGGACACATAGAGCGTGCCCCAGACCAAGGGCCAGACCCCCAGCGACGACCCGCCGCCGAATTTCGGGTTCCAGGTCAGCGAGAAGAAGAAGTCCTTCGCGGGGTAAAGCTTGAAGAAGTGCCAGCTTTCGAAAACCAGCGACAGCACGATGCCGACCGTGGTCAGGATCGCGATGGTCGAGGCGCAGATCAGCAGCACGCGGATGAAGGATTCCACGATGTTGCGGGCGCGCAGGTCGGCTTTCACGCGGAAGGCCGCGAAAAGAAGCCCGCCGACCGCAAGGGCCAGCACGACGGCGGTCATCGCCAGCCGGCCATTGGAGGCGATGCTGCGGTAGGATTTGGCGGCGTCGAAGATGTTGGAGCTGACGTTCTCGCAGACGGCAACGCCGACATTGCCCAGCCGGCCGCGGATGTCCGACAGGTCGGCGCGCATGTTGGCCAGCGCGTCTTCGCCAAGGCCGCCCGCAACCAGCAGGTCCAGCCCGTCGGCGATGCGGCGCACATCGGCCATGACCAGGGAATGGCTTGACCCGGCCGGCACATCGGCGGCGGTGATCATCGCCGAGACGCTGCGCTCGACCATCACCGGCTGCGCCAGCAGCCAGACCAGAAGCGCAAGAAAGGCGGGAACAGCGGTGAAAAGAAAGACCGAGGCGCCGTAATAGGACGGCAGCGAATGCAATTTGCGGGTGTCGCCACCCACGGCGGCAAGGGCGCGCTGGCGGCCCAGCAGATAGCCAAGGGCGGCAAGGCCCAGAACGATCAGCGAGAGAAGAGCGATGCTCATGTTCTAGCGTCCGATGAGGAGGGGCCGAAAGGGGAAGTTGGTGGCGGCAGGGAGCGTGCCGCCACCAATCAGACCGGCTGGCTTATTCCAGCGGGCCCATCGGGGTTTCGGCGGCAACGGCAGCCTGGGTGGCGGCCAGTTCCGGGTCCGACACCAGACCATAGGCGGCCAGCGGGCCTTCCGGACCGGCCATGTCGTCGGAGACGAAGAACTCGATGTACTCTTTCAGGCCGGGGATCACGCCGATATGGGCCTTCTTCACGTAGAAGAACAGCGGGCGCGACACCGGGTAGTCACCGCTTGCGATGGTCTCGACCGAGGGGACGACGCCCGACATGGTCGCGACTTTCAGCTTGTCGGAGTTGTTCTGGTAGAACGACAGGCCGAACACGCCGATGGCGTTCTTGTTGGCACCGATGCGGGCCAGCGTTTCGGTGTAGTCGCCGTCGATGTCGACCGACACGCCGTCGGTGCGCAGTTCCAGGCACTTCTCGCCGGCTTCTTTCTTCTTGGCGTCGTCATCGGCGCCGGTCGAAGCGGCGACGAAGGCGTCGTAGGCGCCCGATTCCTTGCAGCCATGCTCGATCACGTTCAGGTCGAACACTTCGCGGGTGCCGTGCTTGGTGCCCGGGACGAAGGCCAGGATGTCCTGGGCGGGCAGGGCGGCGTCGACGTCGGCCCAGCTCTTGTTCGGGTTGGCGACGATGGCGCCGTCCTTCACGACATTGGCGGCCAGCGCGTTGAACCAGTGGGTGGGCGTGAAGGCGAAGTCCGGGCCGGCGATGTCCGAGGCGAAGACGATGCCATCATAGCCGATGCGGACTTCCATGATCTCGTTCACGCCATTGGCGGCGCAGAGGTCGATGTCCGATTGCTTGATGCGGCTCGACGAGTTGGCGATGTCGATGGTGTTCTCGCCCACGCCTTCGCACATCTTCTTGCGGCCTGCACCCGAACCACCGCCTTCCACGACCGGGGTCGGGAAGTCGAAGTTCTCGCCGAAGGCTTCGGCGACGATGGTGGCATAGGGCAGCACGGTCGAGGAACCGGCAATCTGGATGTTGTCGCGGGCCTGGGCCACGCCAACGGTCATCGCGCTGATGGCAAGAGCCGAAGCGGTCAGCATCACGGGTTTCATGAGAATCTCCTGAATGTCCTTTGGCCGGCAGTCTCGGCCCGCGCCCCGATTAGAGCCGGTGCGTGACAGTCATGTACGAGTTTTGTGAACCCTGTGTGACAAAGGCCCGGCGGGTTAGCCCAGCCGGTTGACCACGGCGGCCAGCGCGGCCCGGTTGTCGACCGCAAGCTTTTGATAGATCGACTGGGTCTGGTTGCGCACCGTCGCCGGGGCCAGCCCCAGCTGGCGCGCCACCTCCTTTGCGCTTTTTCCGTCCGCCAGCTGCCGGGCCACTTCCCGCTCGCGGCTGGTCAGAAGATCGAATCGGTGCAGGCGCCGCAGGGTCATCCGCTGCAACCCCATGCCGTTCAGCCGGGGCGCGGGCTCCACAGTCACGGCGAGATCAAGGTCGGGCAGCACATGGCGGCCCGGAACGCCGATCAGCCGGGCCAGCTGCCCGGGCAGCTGCTCGCCGGTCCAGCGCGGCCAGATATCGCCGAATCGCGCGCGCAGAAGCGGCAGGCCCATCAGGCCGATGCCATCCCCGGACGCCAGGATCGACACCGCCTGCGGCATCGCGGCCCGCCCCGGATCAAGCGCCGCAAGGCTCATGGCGGCAGAGAGCTGATCGACGGCGCCTTGCAGGAAATCGCGTTCGGCTGCCGACCAGGCCCTTGCCCGTGCACCGGCCCGATAGGACGAGATGTAGAAACTGACGCTGTTTCCGGCCTGCCCTGACATGGCCGTGGTGATCCGGCGCAGGCCGTAGCGGTCTGCAAGGCTGGTCATGCCATCGGTCTGCCGCGGCTGCGCGCGGTCATAGATCGCGGTCTCGCCCGGGTTCTCCAGCATGTAGCGGGCCAGAAGATCCTGTTCGGCCATGGTCTGCCAGTAGGCGTGGAAGCCTTCGGGCAGGTTCAGCGTGGCATTGGCGTAGACCTCGACGCCCTCGGACCGCAGGGTCGCCCAGCCATACCAGGCCGCGTCATAACCCAGCCACTGCGCCAGATCCTCCACCGCCCAACGCGCCAGCCCCTCCGCATCCTCTTCCAGACTGCGAAGTTGCAACGCGGTGACGAAACGGGAAAAGCTGGCGATGCCCGGCCCCATCCTGCCCTCCGTGGCCCCCGGGGCCCACCGCAGAATTGAACACGCCCCGCCCGATTCGGACCACGCCGTTTTCCAGGCACGGCGCAGGTGCCCTTCACTTTGGCCCAAATATCCCACGGGGGTCCGGGGGGGTGAAACCCCCGGCCGCCGGCAAGGGCGCTACCCGGCCAGCCCTGCCGCCCGCGCCTGATCCTCCAGCCGTCTGCGCTGATAGGCCACGTAATCCGCCGGAGGCTGCTGCGCGGTCAGGATCTCAAGGAAGGGGTCCGCGACCGGGGTGCGGTGGCCCGAAAAGGCCTCGATCACCGCCAGCCCGCAGAAGGGCACATAGCCTTCGGCATAGCCGCCCTCATGCGCGGCCAGCACGCGGCCGTCGCACAGCTCCTCCGCCAGCGCCTTGATCTTTGCCGCCATGGCTCGGAACGTGTCGGAATGCGCCTGCATCCGGGCCAGGGGGTCGAAGGAATTGGCATCCAGACCCGAGGCGACGATGATGATCTGCGGCCTGAAGGCGCGCAGCGCGGGCGCGACCAGCAGGTCGAAGGCGTCCTGATAGGCCTGATGGCCGCCGCCCGGCAGCAGGGGAACGTTCAGGTTGAACCCTTCGCCCTTGCCGGTGCCGCGCGTCTCGGCCCGGCCCTGATCCGGCGGGAAGCAGTTTTCCTGATGCAGGCTGATGGTCAACGTGTCGTCGCGGTCGATGAAACAGGCCTCGGTGCCGTTGCCGTGGTGCACGTCCCAATCCACCACCGCCGCACGAACCGGCCCGACCTCGGCCCGCAGCGCCTCAAGCGCCAGCGGAATGTTCGCCAGAAGGCAGAACCCCATCGAGGCATCGGGCAGGCAATGGTGCCCCGGCGGGCGCGAGATGACATAGGCGTTCTCGACCCGGCGGTGCCAGACATCCGACACCGCCTGTTTCACCAGCCCCGCCGACAGGGCGGCAATCTCATAGCTGCCGGGACCGAAGGGTGAGTAAAAGCCGGCGTTGCCGCCGCCCGCGTCTGACAGCTCCTTGAACTTGTCCAGATAGCCGGGGGTATGGATGCGCTCCATCTCGGCCCGCGTGACCGGCGCGGCCTTGCGCCAGTCGAGGTGATCGCCCAGGCCCGAGACCTCGACCAGGTTCTTCAGCCGCCGCTTCGTCTCGGGGCTTTCGGCATGGCCGGCACCCGAGGGCGGCTGCAGATAGCCCCCGACAGGCGCGATGATCACATGCTCGCCCGTGGTGTGCCACAGGCAATGCTCGTCGAAATAGAATCCGGTCGCCATGGTCTCTCCCCCTTGTTCCACGGGGGAAGGTTGGGCCGGAAGGCGGCGATGATCCATAGTGCAGATGCACTATGAGCGGTCTTCCGGCCCGGCGGGGTCAGAGCAGTTCCGTCTCGACCTCGATATTGCCCTTGGTCGCATTGGAGTAGGGGCAGATGAAATGCCCGCGCTCCACGATCTTCTCGGCGGTGGCGCGGTCAACGCCCGGCAGGCTGACCACCAGCTTCACCTTCAGCCCGAAACCGCCGTCCGAGCGGGGGCCGATCCCGACATGGGCGTTCACCGTGGCATTGTCCGGGACGGCGCCCAGCTTTTCCGCCCCGGCGGCAAAGCGCATGGCACCCAGATAGCACGCGGCATAGCCCGTCGCGAACAGCTCTTCGGGGTTGTGGCCAAGGCCCGACCCGCCCAACTCCTTGGGGCTGGCCATGGTGACGGTCAGCTGACCGTTCGCCAGCCCGGATACCCCGTTGCGGCCGCCCCCTGTGGCCTTTGCCTCGGTCCAGTATTTCACATCGACGGACATGTCGCACCTCCGGTTGTCGCGTGCATGAAAGGTAGCGCCAATATAGGCCGGCGGCTGCGCCCGCTCCAGCCATCGGCCAGAAGTTGCGCGTCCGATCCAGTTTTCGTGATCCGCCGATAAACCTTTGCCCGGGGGGCGAAGCAAAGCTAACATGAGAGCAGATTTTTCGCACCGACCGGGTTTTTCCATGCTGCGCCTTTTTCTGGCCCTGCCGCTGATTCTCGTGGCCCTCATCGCTCCTGCGCTGGCCGAAACCCGGGCCAGCGATCGCGTCGCCCTCGTGATCGGCATGTCCGATTATGCGGCGGTGCCCAAGCTGAAGAACACCATCAACGATGCCAGGGCGCTGGCCGGCACTCTGGAAGGCATGGGCTTTGCGGTCGATGTGCTGATGGATGCCGGCAAGGACGAAACCCTGCAGGAACTGCAGGACTTCGCCTTCAAGGCCGAGACCGCCGATATTGCGCTGATCTACTATGCCGGGCATGGCGTGTCGGTGCAGGGCACCACCTTCCTGATACCGGTCGATGCGCAGGTGCGGGCGGCGAAGGACATCGTCACCGCCTCGGTCACCATGGAGCAGATGCTGGCCTCGGTGGACGGGGCGCGGAAGATGTCGATCCTGATCCTGGATTCCTGCCGCGACAATCCTTTCCCCGATGTGATCGACCTGCGCGACCCCGAGGTGGCGAAGGGTCTGACCACCGGCAAGGGGGGCCTGGCGGCACCTGCGCCGGAACGCGGCACGCTGGTTGCCTTTGCCGCCCGCGATGGCGCGGTGGCAATGGACGGGGATGGCGACAACAGCCCCTTCAACACCGCGCTGCGCGAGAACATGGTGCTGCCCAACCTTGAGATCGGGCTGATGTTCCGTCAGGTGCGCGACGATGTGCTGGCCGCCACCGCCAATGCGCAGGAACCCGCAACCTATGGCTCTCTTTCCGGGGAGCCGTTCTTTCTGGTCGGTTCGACCTCGGCCGGGACCGACGAGATGGGCGTCGACGATCTGGCTGCCGCCTGGTCCAAGATCGTCGAAGAGGATCAGGCCAATCTGCAACGCCTGGCCGATGCCGGCGACTCGCGGTCGATCGTCGGTCTTGCTTTGGCCAAGCTGGATCGCCAGCGCACCGACTATGACCCTGCAGGCGCTGTTACGCTGCTGGACAAGGCCGCCTCTGACGGCGACGCCGAGGCGAAGTATCGCCTTGCCAAGGTGCTTGAGGGCGGCTTCGGCGTTCCGGCCGACCCGGTCCGCGCGCTGGCGCTGTATTCCGCGGCCGCCGATGCCGGCCTGCCGGCGGCCGTGAACGACATGGGCTATTTCGCCTATTACGGAGAGCTTGGCGTGCCCAAGGATCAGAACCGGGCGCTGACCCTGTTCCGGCAGGCGGCCGATCTTGGTCATACCGAGGCCATGGTGAACGTCGCCAGCTTTGCGGCCCATGGCATGATCGAGGGGCTTGGCCCGAAGGACGCCGCCGACCTTCTGTATCGCGCCCTGCGTGGCGGAAGCGAAAAGGCGATGGATGCGCTGATTGCGGAACCTGAGAAATTCCCGCGCGAAACGTGGAAAGAGTTGCAGACCATTCTTGCCGACAAGGGGCTGTATCAAGGCGATCTCGATGGATCCTTCGGCCCCGGCACGCGGCGGGCAGTACTTGCCGCCTACGGTATTTTTGAAGCGGAGAATTGAGATGATACGTTCCATGTTGAAGGCATTGGCGATCACGATAGGCGTGTCCCTGGCCACCACGGCCCTTGCCGGGCCGCTGCCGCATCCGGTGCCAATGGTTGTTACGGGCGATACCGACGCGCTGGTCTGGTTGGCTCAGGAATCTACCGGCCCTAGTGACAGCGACAACTACGGCCCTGACAACGGAAAAAGCGGCGCCAGGGGCGGCGCCTTGAACAAGGGCACGACCAACAAGCTGATCAAGATCATCAATGATGCCAACAGGACCTGCGGGTCTGCGAACATGGCCCCCCAGTACAGGGCGGACTGCCTGCGCATCTATTATGGCTGGGTCGCCGACCAATTGCCCGACAAGGGCGATTACGCCCCGATCAAGAAGGCGATGCGTCAGGCCGAGGCCAAGCTTGACCGCATCGTCAGCGCGAATCTGGACACCACCGCCGAGACGATCACGCCGAAGGAAGGCTACAAGAAGAATGCCAAGCGGCTGCCTCCGGTGCGGGCCGTGAAGAAGGGATCGACCAAGAAGGTCGCGAAACAGGCCGAGGCCGTGGTGAAAGAGGCCGAGCTTCTGATCATCCGCTCCGGCGGCGACCCCGAGCGCCGCAAGCCGCATTTCGATGCCGTGGCCGAGGCGGTTGACGACAATCTGGTGATCCTGCGGTCGGCCTGAGCGAAGCGCGAAAGGAAAGGGGGCCCGAAGGCCCCCTTTTGGATCAGTGTACCACGGCTTCGGCCGGGCGGTCGCGCCGGCTGGCGATCACCTTGTCGCCGACGATCAGCCCGTCCGGCCCCGCAGTCACCTTGACGGTGGCGCCGTCAAGAATGTCACCCGCCAGCAGCATCTCGGCCAGCGGATCCTGCAGGTGGCGCTGGATCACCCGTTTCAGGGGACGGGCGCCGAAGACCGGGTCATAGCCTTCGTCGGCCAGCCAGGCCTTGGCCTGATCGTCCAGATCCAGCGTGATCTTGCGTGCCGCCAGCCGGGCCTCGAGCCGCCGCAACTGGATCTCGACGATGCCGGACATATCCGCCCGGTTCAGCCGGTCGAAGATGATCTGCTCGTCCAGGCGGTTCAGGAACTCGGGGCGGAAATGCGCCCGCACCGCTTCCATCACCTCGGCCCGCGCCTGGGCGGGATCGGCACCTTCCGGCAACTCGCTCAGCGCCCTTGCCCCAAGGTTCGAGGTCAGGATGATCAGCGTCTGCTTGAAGTCCACCTTGCGGCCCTGACCATCGGTCAGGATCCCGTCGTCCAGCACCTGCAGAAGCACGTTGAACACGTCGGGGTGGGCCTTCTCCACCTCGTCGAACAGGACCACCTGATAGGGACGCCGCCGCACCGCTTCGGTCAGCACGCCACCCTCGTCATAGCCGACATAGCCCGGAGGGGCACCGATCAGCCGGCTGACCGCATGTTTCTCCATGAATTCCGACATGTCGATGCGGACCATCGCATTGTCATCGTCAAAGAGATACGCGGCCAGCGCCTTGGTCAGCTCGGTCTTGCCGACGCCGGTCGGGCCAAGGAACAGGAAGCTGCCAAGCGGCTTGCCTTCGTCCGACAGGCCGGCCCGCGCCCGGCGCACCGCCTTGGACACGGCCTCCACCGCCTGACGCTGGCCGATCACGCGCTTGCCAAGCTCATCTTCCATCTTGAGAAGCTTGTCCTTCTCGCCCTCAAGCATCTTCGAGGTCGGGATGCCGGTCCAGCGTTCCACCACTTCGGCGATCTGCTCGGGCCGCACCGATTCCGAGACCAAAGCCTCGCCCTCGCGTCCCTCGGCCTCGCCCAGTTCCTTCTCAAGCTCGGGGATCTTGCCGTATTGCAGCTCGCCGGCCTTGGCGAAGTTGCTTTCGCGTTTGGCATGGTCCAGCTCGGCCCGCGCGCGGTCCAGCTGTTCCTTGATGTCGCGCGCCTTGTTCAGACTGTCCCGTTCCGCCTGCCATTTGGCGGTCAGTTCGGCAGAGCGGTCCCGCAGGTCGGCCAGTTCTTTCTCCAGCTTCTCCAGCCGGTCCTTGGACGCCGCATCGTCTTCCTTCTTCAGCGCCTCGGACTCGATGGTCATCTGCAGGATCTGGCGATCCAGCTGGTCCAGCTCCTCGGGCTTGGAATCCACCTCCATCCGCAGCCGCGAGGCGGCTTCGTCCACAAGGTCGATGGCCTTGTCGGGCAGGAAGCGGTCGGTGATGTAGCGATGCGACAGCTGTGCCGCGGCAACCAATGCGGAATCGCTGATCTTCACCCCGTGGTGAAGCTCATACTTCTCCTTGATGCCGCGCAGGATGCTGATCGTGTCCTCGACCGTCGGTTCCGTCACCAGAACCGGCTGGAAGCGCCGGGCAAGGGCCGCGTCCTTTTCGATATACTTGCGGTATTCGTCCAGCGTGGTCGCACCGACACAGTGCAGTTCACCCCGTGCAAGCGCGGGCTTGATCAGGTTGGCGGCATCCATCGCGCCGTCGGTCTTGCCGGCACCGACCAGCACATGCAGCTCGTCGATGAAAAGGATGATCTCGCCGGCGGCGGTCTCGATCTCTTTCAGGATGGCTTTCAGCCGCTCCTCGAATTCGCCGCGATACTTCGCGCCGGCAATCAGCGCGCCCATGTCCAGCGACATCAGCTTCTTGTTGCGCAGGGATTCCGGCACGTCGCCATCGACGATGCGCAGGGCCAGACCTTCGGCAATCGCGGTCTTGCCGACGCCGGGTTCGCCGATCAGCACCGGGTTGTTCTTGGTCCGCCGGCTCAGCACCTGCATCGCGCGGCGGATCTCTTCATCGCGGCCGATGATCGGGTCGATCTTGCCGTCCCGCGCCGCTTCGGTCAGGTCGCGGGCGTATTTCTTCAGCGCCTCCATCGTGTCTTCCGACGAGGCGGAATCCGCCGTACGGCCCTTGCGCACATCGTTGATGGCAGAGTTCAGGCCCTGCGCGGTCACCGCACCGGCCGTCAGGGCATCCTTGGCGCGCGTGTTCACCAGCGCCAGGGCGGTCAGCAGCCGCTCGACCGGCACGAAGGAATCCCCGGCCTTCTTGGCGACCTGCTCGGCTTCGTCCAGCACCCGCACAAGACTGGGGTCGACATAGGTCTGGCCGTCCCCGCCCGAAACCTTGGGCAGCTTGGCGATCGAGGCATTCACCGCCTCGTTCACCCGTTCGGGCGAACCGCCGGCCTTGCGGATCAGGTTGGCAGCAAGTCCCTGATCATCATCCATAAGTGCCTTCAGCAGATGGTCCGGCAGCACCCTCTGGTGGCCTTCCCGCATCGCAATGGTTTGCGCAGCCTGAAGGAAACCGCGCGACCGTTCCGTGAACTTTTCCATGTTCATCGGCAATACTCCTTTTCCAAGCACCGCCCTGCGAACGCCCTGACAAGGCACGTCCGCATCGGCCTTGGCCCAGATGTGGGTCAGCGGCCTGCCGGCTTCAAGCGGGAAGCTGCCGGGGCCAAGGGTTTTTTCGTGCCGGTACGGGCGGATTCCCCCGGCGGGATGCCCATTGGCCTTTTGTTGCCGATCGATACCGCTTCCATCGGCGGGTTTCCTGGCCCGGTTGCGCCGGGGACTTGCCTCCAGCGGGGTGCAT
This sequence comes from uncultured Paracoccaceae bacterium, assembly GCA_934500835.1. Lineage (GTDB taxonomy): Bacteria > Pseudomonadota > Alphaproteobacteria > Rhodobacterales > Rhodobacteraceae > Pseudogemmobacter. Next base: position 55,774 of record CAKSTR010000005.1, read on the forward strand.
GGCGCACCTGACCGAAAAGCAGGAGAGCCCGATGCACGACATGATAGAGCCTATCCTGCCGCAAGTCCCGGTCGAGGGGATCGGGCTGCACATCGGCCGTTCCGGCCTGTCGATGGGCGATGCGGTCACGCCCCGAATGATGGAGGACGGCCAGGTTGGCATCTGGGCGCGGGTGCGGCGGCCCTGGGCGGGGCTGGTGCCGCTGTGGCGCGAGACCCGGCTGGGCCATCTGGGCCCGATGGTCAGCCAGATCCTCACCCCCGCGCTTGATGAGGGGATGCCCTTGCGCATGCGCGTCGTGATGCTGACGCCCGAGCATCTGAGCCCGTCGGGCCAGCCCGAGATTCACGTCTCGGTCTGGGGCGATCCGCGTTTGCTGACGCCCTTCCTCGACGCTCCGCCCGCGCCGCAGGAAAAGGCCGAGCCGCCGAAAGAGCCCCCGCGCAAGGCGGCGCGCGCCTGAGGGTGACAGGGGACCAGACGGTCCCCTGTCATTCGCGGGGTTTGGGGGTCAGCAGTTTCTTCGGTCGGATCGCTTCGGCCGCCTTGAACAGGCTGAAGGTCTGGTTGACGTAATTCACCACCCCGCCGATCTTTTCCAGATAGGCGGTCAGCTCCGGCGTCTTCTCGGCCTCGACCATCTGCACGCTGCGCGAGGGGTCCATGCCTTCGAACTGGCAGTAGAACAGCGGTTCGCCCCGGCGCAGGATGATGTCCTTCTGCGGCTCGTGCCATTCGAAGGCCCACATCAGCGGCCGCGGCCAGATCGACACCGGAAAACGCCCGCCGAAGATCGTGCCGGGCAGCGGATCGGGGCGATAGTGCATGAAGGCCGACAACTGGGTGACATAGACCATCTCGTCGGCGATGAAGCAGTAGGGCAGGGTCAACTGGATCGTCGGCCGGTCGGGATAGCGCCACTCGGCCTCGTTCACCAGGGTCAGCGTCTCGCCCAGCTTGTTCGAGCGCACCGGGCTGGCCGCCCCGGCGCGATTCACCAGGACCGGCCTGCCCTTGTCGTCGCGGCTGAAACCGATGTGCAGATCGAAGGGACATTTCACCATGAAGTAGCGGCTTTCCAGCTGGATGACCGCCGGGCAGCGTCCTGCCGACTTGGCATGGGTCCGGTTGGTCTGGCGCATGGTGACACGTTCGGGCGGGTCGAAAAGAACGGCGCCCTTGTCCGCGGTCAGGAACCAGCCCACCGAAATCGGCCCGGACCCCGGACCTTCTTCGGGCCGCTCGAACGTCAGGGAAATGTCCATTGCTGCCTCACTTTGGTCTTTGGCGCAAAATCGCGCCAATGCCAGTGCAAGTCAATGAATTGGCCCGCTATTGAAGACAATCCCTGAGTGCGCGGATTGTCGCGGCATCGGTGCGCCGTTCGGTGGCCGGACCGAAACCGAGATCCACGGCGGGGCCGGCAACTGCATGGGGCAGGGCGCAGGAGCCGTGCAACTCGGTGATCCCCATCGCCACGAAGCGCGCCGCATTCGCCGGTGAAACGCCGGACCCCGGCATGATCGAGATCCGCCCCCGCGCCTGCGCGACCAGGGCTGCGATCCTGTCCGCTCCGGCCTCGGCCGTGCGGGCACCGCCCGAGGTCAGGATACGCGAAAAACCGGCCTCGATGGCCTGTTCCAGCGCCTCCGCGGGATCGGGCACCAGGTCGAAGGCGCGGTGCAGGGTGCAATCCATGCCCCGATCCCCGCCTTTTGCGGCCGCGATCAGCCGCGCCAGCGCCGCCAGGTCCAGCCGCCCGTCCGGCAGGCTGGCACCCAGCACGACGCCCGCCAGCCGGGCGGCCCTTGCGGCGGTGATGTCCACCTCCATTTGCGCCAGTTCAGCGGCGGAAAACACGAAATCCCCCGCCCGTGGCCGGATCATCGCCATGACCGGAACGCCGCAGGTCGCCGCCTCGGCCATGAAACCGGCCGAGGGCGTCAGGCCGCCAACCGGCAGGGCCGTGCACAGTTCGATCCGGTCGGCCCTACCCGCCACTGCGGCGGCAAGGCCGGCCGAGGTGTCCACGCAGACCTCAAGCCTTACAGCCACGCCGCGGCGCCGGCCATCGCCGCCCCCAGAAGCCCGGCATCGGCGCCGCATTGGGCGGGCACCGCCAGGGGGCCCGGGTGGCTGCGCAGAATGCGCGCCCGTAGGCCCTCGTCCAGAAATTCCACCAACCCCGGCGCCCGCGACAAGCCGCCGCCCACCGGCACGACCGAGGCGCCGACCACGTTCAGCACCATGGCCAGTGGCCCGGCCACCAGGTCGCGCCACAGGTCCATCGTGGTGCCGGCCTTGGGATCGCCGGCCTGCCACCCGGCGATGATGTCCTCGGAGGGGGCGTTGATCCCGGTGCGGATGTGGTGCAGACGCTCAAGCCCTCTTGCGCCGCCGATCATGTCGACACAGCCGGTCTGGCCGCATCCGCAGTGCAGCGCATAGTCGCCGTGCAGGACCGGACCGTGGCCCCATTCGCCGGCGTAGCCGCCTGCGCCGGTCACCAGCCGCCCGCCGATCACCAGCCCGCCGCCGACGCCGGTGCCAAGGATGATGCCAAAGACATTGTCGTGCCCGCGCCCCGCACCCTGCCAGGCCTCGGCCAGCGCAAAGCAATCGGCATCGTTCAGCACCAGAACCGGCAGGCCCGTTGCCTGCCGCAGGGCCGGGCCAAGCGCCAGCCCGTCGATGGCGGCGATATTGGCGACGATGCCGATATCCGTTTCGGGGTCGACCACCCCCGCGATCGAGATCGCCAGCCCGCGCGCCCCGCTTCCCCGGCTGAACCCGGTGATGGCATGGGTGAAGGCGTCGATGTCATGCGCGGGCGTCGGCACCTCGCCCAGCGCGCGCAGCGTGGTTCCGTCCCAAAGCGCTGCCCGGATGCGGCTGCCGCCAATGTCGAATGCAAGGATCATTCCGGCCTCCATTTCGACCCAGTCTTGACAGGCCGAGCGGTCGCCGTCAAACCGCCCCCGCAAGCCACCATGGGAGAATTGGGATGACCGCCGATGACCGTCTGATCGTGGCTCTGGACGTTCCCAATATCGTGCAGGCGCTGGATCTGACGCGAAGGCTGGGCGACTCGGTCAGTTTCTACAAGATCGGGCTGGGGATGCTGACCGGCGGCGGGCTGGCGCTGGCCAATGAGCTGAAGCAGGTACAGGGCAAGCGCATCTTCCTGGACATGAAGTTCTTCGACATCGGTGCCACGGTCGAAGCCGCCGTGCGCGGAATCGCGCAATACGACCTGGATTTCCTGACCGTCCATGGCGATCCGCAAGTGGTGCGCGCGGCGGGCGAAGGCAGGAAGGGGTCCGGGACGAAGATCCTGGCCGTGACGGTGCTGACAAGTCTGGACCGTGCCGATCTTGATGCGAACCTGATCGTGCCTGGCGCGCTGTCCGAAATCGCGGTGGAACGCGCGGCCCGCGCGCTTTCGGCCGGTGCCGATGGGGTCATCTGCAGCCCGCAAGAGGCCGCCTTGGTGCGTGCCCTGCCGCAAGCCGCCGGCCGGCTGATCGTCACGCCCGGCGTCCGGCCCGCCGGTTCCGCCCTTGGCGACCAGAAGCGCGTGGCCACGCCGGCCGAGGCCATTTCCGCCGGGGCCGACCATGTGGTCATCGGGCGGCCGATCTGGGCCGCCGCCGACCCCGCCGCCGCCGCCCGCGCCGTGGTGGCCGAGCTTTCCACCCTCTGACCCCCTGACGACCCGCAGGTTGACTTGGGGCACGCATATATTTAACATGCGAAATATATCAACCTCGGGGGGAGCCATGGCGACTTTGCAGGACCGGACCGCGCAGCTTGCCACCCATCTTGCGCGGTTCCGCCAGGCCGGGGTGCTGAACCTGATCGACGGCAAGGACGTTGCCGCCGAGGATTGGTTCGAGACCCGCAGCCCGGTCGATGAAAGCCTGATCGCCCGCGTGGCGCTTGGCACCGCTGCCACCGTGGATGCCGCCGCCAAGGCGGCCAAGGCCGCCTTCCCGGCCTGGGCCGCACTGGAGGGCGACAAGCGCAAGGCCATCCTTCACCGCATTGCCGACCTGATCGAGGAACGGGCCGAGGAGATCGCCCTTTGCGAATGCTGGGATACCGGTCAGGCCTGGCGCTTCATGTCCAAGGCCGCGCTGCGCGGGGCGGAAAACTTCCGCTTCTTCGCCGATCGGGCCCCGGCGGCCCGCGACGGCCAAAGCCTGCCCACCGCGACGCACTGGAACGTGACAACCCGTCATCCCATCGGCCCTGTCGGTGTGATCACGCCCTGGAACACGCCCTTCATGCTGTCGACATGGAAGATCGCTCCGGCCCTGGCCGCCGGTTGCACCGTGGTCCACAAACCGGCCGAGTTCAGCCCCCTGACAGCACGCCTTCTGGCCGAAATCTGCCGTGAGGCGGGTCTGCCCCCCGGCGTGCTGAACCTGGTCAACGGCATGGGCGAAGGGGCGGGCAAGGCGTTGACCGAACATCCCGACATCAAGGCCATCGCCTTCGTGGGGGAATCGAAAACCGGCAGCATGATCATGCGGCAAGGCGCCGATACGCTGAAGCGGGTGCATTTCGAACTGGGCGGCAAGAACCCGGTCATCGTCTTCGAGGACGCCGATCTGGACCGCGCGCTGGATGCGGTGGTTTTCATGATCTACTCGCTGAACGGCGAACGCTGCACCTCCTCCAGCCGCCTTCTGGTGCAGGACAGCATCGCCGACAGCTTCCATGCCAAGCTGATCTCCCGGGTAAAGGCGCTGAAGGTCGGCCACCCGCTGGACCCTGCAACCGAGATCGGCCCGCTGATCCATCGGACGCATTTCGACAAGGTTTCCGGCTATGTCGAGACGGGCCTGGCCGATGGCGCCACCCTGGCGGCGGGCGGCAAGCGGCTTGGTTCCGAAGGCTGGTTCATCGAACCCACCCTTTTCACCAATGCCACGCCGCAGATGCGGATCGCGCAGGAAGAGGTCTTCGGCCCCTTCCTGACCAGCCTCACCTTCCGGGACGAGGCCGAGGCCCTGCAATTGGCCAATGGCACCGCCTATGGCCTTGCCGGCTATCTCTGGACCAACGATCTGGCCCGCGCCATGCGCTTCTCGGACGCGCTTGAGGCCGGCATGATCTGGGTGAACTCCGAAAACGTCCGCCACCTGCCCACCCCCTTCGGCGGGGTGAAGGCCAGCGGTATCGGACGTGACGGCGGTGACTGGTCCTTCGACTTCTACATGGAAACGAAGAACACCGCCTTCGCCCTTGGAACCCACAAGATCCAGCGTCTGGGAGCCTGACATGCCGATCCCCGCCCCGAACCTTTATCCACCCTTCAACACCGTGCGGCTCAGCCATGTCGAACTCGGCGTCACCGACCTGGCCCGCAGTCGCGCCTTCTATGTCGATACGCTGGGCCTGCAGGTGACGGATGAGGATGCCGACACCATCTATCTGCGGGCGTTGGAAGAGCGCGGCCACCACTGTATCGTCCTGAAACACTGCGAGCGGGCCGAGGCACGTGACCTTGGCTTCAAAGTCTTTGACGAGGACCATCTGGACCGCGCCGCCACCTTCTTCCGGGGGCGCGATCTGCCGGTGGAGTGGGTCGATCGCCCGTTTCAGGGCCGGACCTTCCGCACCCGCGACCCGCAGGGCATTCCGCTGGAATTCTACGCACGGATGGACCGCCTGCCGCCGATCCATCAGAAATACAGTCTCTACAAAGGCGTAAAGCCGCTGCGGATCGATCATTTCAACTGCTTCTCGCCCAATGTCGATCAGGCCGTCGCCTTCTGGAACGAGATCGGTTTCCGCGTGACGGAATATACCGAGGATGCCGAGTCCGGCCGTCTCTGGGCGGCATGGACCCATCGCAAGGGCGGCGTGCATGACATCGCCTTTACCAATGGAACCGGCCCGCGCCTGCATCACACCGCCTTCTGGGTGCCGACTCCGCTGAACATCATCGACCTTCTGGACCTGATGGCCACCACCGGCTGGCTGGCCAATATCGAGCGTGGCCCCGGCCGTCATGGCATATCTAACGCCTTCTTCCTGTACATCCGCGACCCGGACGGCCACCGGATCGAGATCTACTGCTCGGACTACCAGACCGTCGATCCCGACCTGGAGCCGATCCGCTGGGATCTGAAAGACCCGCAACGTCAAACCCTGTGGGGCGCCCCCGCGCCGCGGTCTTGGTTCGAGGAGGGCAGCGTCTTTGCCGGTGCCGCGCTGTCGGAAAGCGACCTCAAGGCAACTCCGATCGTTGCGCCATGAAACGGCTTGCAACCTTCACCGTAGAAGGCCGGCAGCTGTGGGGCGCGGTTGCCGAGACCGGGCTGATCGCGCTGTCGGACGACTTCCCGCAATGGCCAAGCCTGCGGTCAGTCATCGCGGCGGGGGCGTGGAAAACAGTCTCTGATCTGGCGGAATCGCGCCCTGTCAGCCACCCCTTCGGCAGCTTTCGCTGGGATATTCCGGTGCCGGACCCCGAGAAGATCCTTTGCGTCGGCGTCAACTTCCCCGACCGCAATGCGGAATACAAGGACGGGCAGGACGCCCCGCCCCACATGTCGCTGTTCCCGCGCTTCCCGCGCAGTTTTACCGGCCATGAGCAGCCCTTGATCCGGCCACCGGAAAGCCCGCAACTGGACTACGAAGGCGAAATCGCCGTGGTCATCGGCAAGGCCGGCCGCCGCATTCCACAGGCGCAGGCCCTGACCCATATCGCCGCGCTGACCCTGTGCAATGAAGGCACCATCCGCGACTGGGTGCGGCACGCCAAGTTCAACGTGACCCAGGGCAAGAACTGGGACGGATCGGGCGCCCTTGGCCCCTGGCTGGTTCCGTTCCAAAGCGCCGAGCAGATCCTTGATGTCGGTCTTGAATGCCGGGTGAACGGCGAAACCCGGCAGCAGGACCGCACCGGCCGGATGCTGTTCCCGGTGGCGCAGCAGATCGCCTATATCTCGACCTTCACCACGCTGGTTCCCGGCGACGTCATCATCACCGGCACCCCGACAGGCGCGGGCGCGCGGCATGATCCGCCAAAGTGGCTGCTTCCGGGCGATGTGATCGAGGTCAGCGCCGAAGGCATCGGAACACTGCGAAACGGGGTACGCGACGAATGACGCCCGAGGCCATTTCCGCCTGTGCAGAGACGCTTTTGCGCGCCGAGGAGAGCCGCATCCAGCGCGGCCTGATCTCTGCCGAGCATCCGCAGGCCACGCTGGATGACGCCTATGCCATCCAGTCGGCCCTGGTCGCCCGCAAGCTGGCGCAGGGCCGCCGCGTGACCGGCTGGAAGATCGGCCTCACCTCGCGCGCGATGCAGAACGCCCTGAACATCACCACGCCGGATTCCGGCGTTCTTCTGGACGACATGCATTTCGCCCCTGGCGGGACGGTGCCCGCGGGCCGATTCATCCAGCCGCGGGTCGAGGCCGAAATCGCGTTCCTCATGCGCGCGCCATTGCGCGGCGCACAAGTCACACGCGACGACGTGGTTGCAGCAACCGATTGCGTCTGCGCCAGCCTTGAAATCCTGGATACCCGCGTGCAGCGTGCCGATCCGGTCAGCGGCAAGGTGCGGACGATCATCGACACCGTGGCCGACAACGCCGCCAATGCCGGCATCGTGCTGGGACAAGCCCGGCATCCCATCGATGCCTTTGATCTGCGATGGGTTGGCGCGGTGGTCAAACGCGACGGCGTGGTCGAGGAAACCGGCCTTGGCGCCGGCGTGCTGGACGACCCGGTGACCGGCATCTTGTGGCTGGTGCGCCGGCTGGCGGACTACGGGCAGGGGATAGAGCCGGGACAGGTGGTGCTGTCGGGCAGCTTCATTCGCCCGATAGAGGCCACTCCCGGTAGCCGTTTCAGTGCCGATTTCGGCAGCTTCGGTCAGGTTGCGATCAGCTTCGACTGATCACGCCCTGCTCGACCCAGGCATCGAACGTGTCGAGCACGGCCGTGATGAAGCACGCATCGTTGATGTGACAATCCAGTTCGACCAGTTCGACATTGGCGGGGCAGGTCTTGCGGATCTCGTCGCTGAAGGCGGCCAGCCCTGCGGCATCGGCCAGGGGGCCGCCTTCGCGGTCCCATTCGTTTCCACCCTGTTTGGGCAGGAACAGAGACGTTTTTCCGCTGGCCGTCGCCAGCTTTCCTGCCATTTCGCGTGCCATCATCCGCCGCTCCTCGGGGCTTTGCACGAAGGATGACAGCAGCCGGTTATGGGCATGGCTCGGGGCATTGCGGAACCGTTCTGGCGGGGGCTGCCAGCCGACGACATCGACCAGATCATAGCAGCCGATCGACACCATCTGCGGAATGCCCCGCAGGCCGGCATTGGTCATCCGATCGGCCCCGGCCGTGATGGCCGAGCCGAAAAGATGGTTCCCCACTTCCTGCGGCGCAAAATCCATCACGGCGGCAAAGGCGCCCTGCGCGGCAAGGGATTCGAAGGCGCGCCCCCCCATGCCGGTGGCGTGGAACACCGCGACCTCGAAGCCGCGTTTCTCCAGTTCGGGCTTCAGCGTCACCATGTAGTGCAGCACGGTCCTGCCAAAGCTGGTCATCCCGATCAGCGGGCGGTCGCGGCGCGGAGGCTCGACCGCCCGCGCCGCCCCGAGAACCGCGCCTGCGGCCTGACTCAGAGACGCTTTGCAGACCGAGTTCAGCCCGTAAAGCCCGCCAGCCCAGAGGATCATCTGGATGTCCGGCGCCAGCCGGTCTGGTGGAATCATCGGGCTGAAACTGACAGTGGAGACGACGTATTTCGGCACCCCGAGCGGCAGGGCAGCGCAGAGGTCCAGCGCCAGATCGGTGCCCATCGACCCGCCAAGCACGATCACCCCGTCAAAGGCGCCCTGCCGGAACAGCTGGCTGCACAGCGTCGCAGCCCCGCGGGCCATGGCCTGCATGGCGAAGTTCTCGTCCTCGGCCGCCATCGCCTCGGCAATCGTCGCGCCGCCGGCCTCGATGACCTGATGCTTGCTCCAGTCGGTCGGCGCCTGTGGGTCGCCCAGGATCGAGACATCCATGGTCAGCGCCACGCCGCCTTGCGCGCGGATAACGCCGGCAAGATAGGTCAGTTCATCGTTCTTGGTGTCGTAGGTGCCCACGACTAGGATACGGTCACCCATGCAAAACAGTCCCTGTCACAGCTGAATCCATGCCGTTTTCAGATCGCAGTACTTCTCCAGCGCGTGCAGGCTCTTGTCCGCACCATTGCCCGACTGCCGGGTGCCGGCCAGCGGCACGGTGCCATCCGCGCCGCCATAGGTGTTCACATGAACCACCCCCGCGCGGATACCCCGGATCATCCGATGCGCGCGGGACAGGTTCGAGGTCCAGACGCCCGAGGCAAGGCCGAAGTCGCTGTCATTGGCCAGGCGCAGGGCCTCGTCCTCATCCTTGAAGGGGGTCACGGCAAGGACCGGCCCGAAGACCTCTTCGCGGTAAAGGCGATGGGTCGGCTGCACCCCTGTCACCACGGTCGGGTCCATGTACCAGCCGCCGGTTTCCTGCAGGATCCGGCTGCCGCCAGTGACGATCCGGCCGCCTTCGGCCGTCGCATCGGCAACGAAGCCGAGGTTGCCTTCCAGTTGGGCCAGAGAGTTCACCGCGCCGACCTGGGTTTCCAGCGAGAGCGGGTTGCCGACAGTCATCTTTTGGGTGGCTTCGGCAAGAATAGAGACGAATTCATCATGCACGTCGGCCTGCACAAGCAACCGCGAACCCGCCACGCAGACCTGCCCGGCATTGCGGAAGATCGCCGTGGCGGCGGTTTTCGCAGCGGCCTTCAGGTCCGGCGCATCGGCAAAGACGATGTTGGGGGATTTGCCCCCCAGTTCCAGATAGCACCGCTTCAGGTTCGACTGGGCGGAATACTGCAGCAGCCGCCGCCCTGTGGCGCCCGAGCCGGTGAAGACCAGCACATCCACATCCGGTGAAAGGGCCAGCGCCTCGCCCGTCACGCGGCCGGGGCCGGTGACGACATTGAAGACGCCGGGCGGCACCCCTGCCTCAAGGGCAAGTTCGGCCAGTTTCAGCAGTGTCAGAGACGCAGTTTCGGCCGGCTTCAGCACCACCGAATTGCCCATCGCCAGCGCCGGCGCGATTTTCCAGGCGCCGATCATCAGCGGGAAGTTCCAGGGCACGATGGCCCCGACCACGCCCACGGGTTCCTTGTGGATCAGACCCAGCACATTGGGGGCGGTGGGGGCGATCTCGCCATAGACCTTGTCCAGTGCCTCGGCATAGTAGCGGAAGGTGCCGGCGGCGCTGCCGGGTTCGGCCTTCAGGGCCATCGAAATCTCGGTCCCGTTGTCGCGGACGCCAAGCACGGCCAGCTCGACCGCGTTGCGGTCGATCAGGTCGGCCAGCCGGTGCAGCACGGCCTTGCGGGCCGAAGGTGCAAGGCGCGACCAGCGGCCATCCTCGAACGCCGCCCGGGCCGAGGCGCAGGCCCGCCCGACATCCGCGGCAGAGGCAGCGGCAAGGGTGGTCAATTGCCCGCCGTCCACCGGGGACAGGACCGCTGTCTCTCCGCCTGCGCCGGCAAGCCATTGCCCTTCGATCAGCAGGCGTCCGGGCGGCACCGGCGCAGCGGCCAGGCGGTCTATGGTGGCTTGGTCCAGACCCATGAGGCCTCCCATTGGTTCATTATATGAACCGTTGTTTCAAAAACAGATTGACGGAGCAGTCCCGACCTGTCAACAGATTTGCATACGGAGAGTCGCCCCATGGGAACTGTCGGCAAGGCGCTGGAGCTTCTGGACCTGTTCACCCATCGGCAACCGCAGATGGGGCTGAGCCAGATCGCCCGGGCCGCGGGGCTGAACAAGGCCACCTGCCACCGGCTTTTGCAGGAGATGGAGGCTGCGGGTCTGGTCGAGCAGACCGGCCCGGCGCGGGAGTATCGTCTGGGGCCGGCCGTGCTGCGGCTGGCGGCCTTGCGCGAAGCCGCGGTGCCGACACGGGCGGCCGCGATGCCGATCCTGCAGGCGCTGGCCGAGGCGACCGGAGAGACGGCGCATCTGTCGCATCTGGTTGCGGGACGGCTGCAGACCCTGGCCTTCGCCTATTCGGCGCAGCACAGCATGGCCGTGCGGATGGAGGATGCCGATTTCCTGCCCTTCCATGCCACCGCAAGCGGCCTTGTGGCGCTGGCCTTCCTGCCGGACGTTGTGCGGGACACCATTCTTGCGGCACCCCTGCCGGGGCTGACCGAAGTCACCCGGACCGACCCGCAGGCGATCATCTCCCTGTTGCCGCAGATTCGCAGTCTGGGCCATGCCGAAACCGATTCGACCTTCGAGGCCGGTGTCCATGGCATCGCCCTGCCGCTGTTCGATGCGCAGATGGCCTGTGTGGGCGCGATTGCGGTGGCCACGCCGGCCGCGCGGATGACCGATGCGCAGCGCCGCCTGACGCTGGCAGAACTGGCCCGCGCGGCGACCGAGATCACACGGACCTGGGGCGGCCGGCTGCCGCCCGGGCTGGACACCCTGTGGCGCGATGCCGCCTGACCGAAAGGATATCCGATGAAAGACGCGAACTTCCTGAAAGCGAACAACGCCCGCAGCCTGTGGCACCCGATGACGGCGCCCTCGGACAGTCTCAAGAACCAGCCCGCGATCATCACCGGCGGGCAGGGCGTGCGGATCCGCGATGTCGACGGGCACGAGACGGTCGATGCCGTCGGGGGGTTGTGGAACGTCAACCTCGGCTATTCCTGCCAGCCGGTGAAGGATGCCATTGCCAGGCAGCTGGATGCCTTGCCCTATTATTCGATCTTCCGCGGCACCTCGAACGACAAGGTGATCGAGCTGGCCGAGGAACTGCGCGAGTTCTTCGCGCCGGATGGCCTTTCCCGGGCCTTCTTTACCTCGGGCGGGTCGGATTCGGTCGAGACCGCGCTGCGGCTGGCGCGACAGTATCACAAGATCAAGGGAGAGCCGGGTCGGGTAAAGTACCTGAGCCTGAAGAAAGGCTATCACGGCACCCATATGGGCGGGGCATCGGTCAACGGGAATGCCAATTTCCGCACCATGTATGAACCGCTGCTGCCCGGCTGCTACCACATCCCGGCACCCTATACCTACCGCAACCCCTTCAACGAGACCGACCCGGCGAAACTGGCGCAGCTGTGCCTGCAGGCCCTGGAAGACGAGATCGCATTCCAGGGGGCTGCCACCATCGCGGCCTTCATCATGGAGCCGATCCTGGGCGCAGGCGGCGTGATTCCGCCGCATTCCAGCTTCATGCCGGGGGTCGAGAAGATCTGCCGCAAGCATGGCATCCTTCTGATCGCCGATGAGGTGATCACCGCCTTTGGCCGCACCGGCGCCTGGACCGGCAGCCGGCTTTGGGGGGTGAAACCGGACTTCGCCTGCACCGCCAAGGCGATCACCAATGCCTATTTCCCCTTTGGCGCCGTGATGATCGCCGAGGGCGTGGCCGCGGTCTTCGAAGGCGACGAGTCGGGCAAGGCCGCCATCGGCCACGGCTATACCTATTCCGGCCATCCGGTCGGTGCGGCGGCCGCGCTGGCGACGCTGGCGGAAACCAGACGGCTGAACGTCAAGGACAATGCCGCCGCCCGCGGGGCGGAGATGCATGCCGGCCTGCTGGCGCTGAAGGAAAAGCACAGCGTTGTCGGCGATGTGCGCGGCGGCCATGGGCTGATGCATGCGATGGAGCTGGTCTCGGACCGGGCGACCAAGGCGGCCCCCGACAAGGCGACGCCCGGAAAGGTGCAGAAGGTGGCCTATGAGGCCGGCGCGATGGTCCGCGTCTCTGGCCCCAACATCATCCTGTCGCCGCCGCTGGTTCTGACCAGCGATGACGTTCAGACCGTGCTGAAGGCGCTGGATGCGGGCCTGTCGGCCCTTTGACGCGGCAGGCGGGAGGGGCTTTGCGCCCCTCCCGCACCCTCCCCGCAGGATATTTCTGCCAAGATGAAGGGGCGGGCCCGTCGGGCTGCGGCTATTCCGCCGCCGGCCAGGTGTCGATCTGGGCAATGGCCTCTTCGGCGGTCTCGACGATGCGGAAGAGGCCAAGGTCTTCGGGGCTGATCACCCCGGCCTCGGCCAGCATGTTCCAGTCGACCACCCTTTCCCACCAGTCGCGGCCGAAGAGAAGGAAGGGGATCTGCTTCATCCGCTTGGTCTGGATCAGGGTCAGCGCCTCGAACAGCTCATCCATCGTGCCAAAGCCGCCGGGGAAGACGCAGACCGCCGCCGCACGCATCAGGAAGTGCATCTTGCGGATGGCGAAATAGTGGAAGTTGAAGGCCAGCTCGGGCGTGACATAGGGGTTTGGCGCCTGTTCATGCGGCAGGACGATGTTCAGGCCGATCGACTGACCGCCCGCCTCTTCAGCGCCGCGGTTGCCGGCCTCCATCACGCCGGGGCCGCCGCCGGTGCAGACCACCCAGTTGCGGCCGTAGGTCTCAAGGCTGCGCTCGGTCATCACACGGGCGAAGCTTTGCGCTTCGACATAGTAATGCGACAGATCGGCCAGGGCCTGCGTCCGCGCCGCCTGCCGCTGTTCGGGCGCCGGGATGCGGGCGCCGCCGAACATCACCACGGTGGTCTCGATCCCGCGTTCGTCCATGATCAGCTGCGGTTTCAGCAGTTCCAGCTGCAGCCGCACCGGCCGCAACTCCTCTCGGGTCATGAAATCGCGGTCGGCGAAGGCCAGCCGATAGACCGGAGACCGGGTCTGCGGCGTGTCGGGGATGCGTTTCGCCGCCTCGATGTCCTGCGTGGAATCGCGGAACGGGTGGCTGCGGGGTTCGTCTTTCATGGCATGTCCGATTGCGTGGCCTTTGCCCAAGCCTTATAGGCGCTTGGACCCTTTAGGAACCGCGAAAAGGAAATCCCCATGTCGAACGCCGCGCTGGAAGCCGCCATCGAAGCCGCCTGGGAGGCCCGCGACGGGATCTCCCTGACCACGAAGGGCGAAGTGCGCGACGCGGTCGAGGCGACTCTGGCCGCGCTGGATGCCGGCACCCTGCGGGTGGCTGAAAAGCGCGGGGCCGACTGGCATGTGAACCAATGGGCCAAGAAGGCGGTGCTTCTGTCGTTCCGGCTGAACGACATGGAGGTGATCCCGGGCGGCAATGGTGCTGCGACCTGGTGGGACAAGGTGCCGTCGAAGTTTGAAGGCTGGGGCGAAAGCCAGTGGCGGCAGGCCGGGTTCCGCGCCGTGCCGGGCAGCATCGTGCGCCGATCAGCCTATATCGCCAAAGGCGTGGTTCTGATGCCGTCTTTCGTCAACATCGGCGCCTATGTCGATGAGGGTTCGATGGTGGATGGCTGGGCCACCGTGGGCAGCTGCGCCCAGATCGGCAAGAACGTCCACCTTTCGGGCGGCGTCGGCATCGGCGGCGTGCTGGAACCCATGCAGGCCGGCCCGACCATCATCGAGGACAACTGCTTCATCGGGGCGCGGTCGGAAGTGGTCGAGGGCTGCATCGTGCGCGAAGGCTCGGTTCTTGGGATGGGGGTCTATATCGGCCAGTCCACCAAGATCGTTGACCGCGAGACCGGGGCGGTGATGTATGGAGAGGTGCCGGCGGGATCGGTGGTCGTCGCCGGGTCGATGCCGTCGAAAGGCGGAATCAACCTTTACTGCGCGGTGATCGTGAAGAAGGTGAATGCGCAGACCCGCTCCAAGACCTCGATCAACGATCTCTTGCGCGACTGACCGGCGGCCAGGCCGCCATCCGCAAGGAGGCGCCGATGATCTTCGACACCCATTTGCATATCGTCGACCGGGGGCGGCTGCGCTATCCGTGGCTGTCGGACGTGCCGGCGCTGGATCGCGACTGGAGCTTTGCCGACTATATGGCGGCGGCGGCGCGACTGGGCATCACGGATGTGCTGCACATGGAGGTCGACGTCGCGCCCGCCGACATCGAGGCCGAAACCGCGATGGTCGCCGCACTGATGGCGCTGCCGGGCAGCCCGTTGCGCGGCGCGATCTCTTCGGCCCGGCCCGAGGAGGCGGAGTTCGAGCCGTGGCTGGAGCGGCAGGACCGCCGCGTGGTCAAGGGGGTGCGGCGGGTGCTGCATGTTGTGCCCGACGGGATCTCGCAGCAGCCGCGGTTCCGCGAGAACATCCGCCGGTTGGGCAAGGCCGGGCTGCCCTTCGACATCTGCGTGTCGCAGCGCCAACTGCCCCTTGCGGCGGCGCTGGTGGATGCCTGCCCGGATACGGTTTTCGTGCTGGACCATTGCGGCGGGCCGGATATTGCGGGTGGCGACTTCGCCGGATGGGCGGATGCCATCTCGGATCTGGCGCGCCGCCCGAACCTGAACGCGAAGCTGTCCGGCATCACCGCCTATTGCCCGCCGGTCTGGCGGTTGGAGACCCTGCTGCCCTACGCCGGGCATCTTCTGGCCACCTTCGGCGCTGACAGGGTGGTCTGGGGGTCGGACAGCCCGGTCTGCACCTTGCAAAGCAATCTGGATCAATGGGTCGCCGTCAGCCATGTGCTGATCAGCGGCGCTTCCGATGCCGAAAAACAGGCTCTGTTTCAGGGAAATGCACGGCGGATCTGGCGGATCGGCTGATCAGTCCAAGGCGGCCTGACAGCCGGTGCCGCCGATCCCGTCGCCTTCGCCCGGGCTGCAAGCGGGGGCTACCTCGTAGACCGCTTCCGGCTCCATGACCGGATCCACGTCGGGCCCGACCCGGCGCGTCGGATCGGCGCAGGCTGCCAGCAGAAGCAAGGCGCAAAGGGCGGCAATCCGGCGCATCAATCCCTGTCCGTGCTGCGGAAGAAATAGCCGCCCGCGCGGAACCGCATTGGCCCGGGCGAGGTGTTCCCCCGTTTCATCTCGGCCGCAGTCTGGCTGATCTCCTGGAAAAGCGCCATCTCTGCCGCGCTGAAGCGGGCGGCAAGTGCGGCAACCTGTGCCCCGGTCAACCCGGTATAGTGGACGGCGCGTTCGAAATGCGGGGGATCGCGGCCCTGCACATTCTCGAAGGTGGCCTGCGCGTGATCGCCCAGATTGCGGCTGAGATAGGCCAGCTGGTCATCCGATCCGGCCAGCGGCTGATAGGACGCCTGCTGAAGCACAACCATCTGCCCATCGTCGGAAAGGGTGACTGTGCCGGCGGAAACCAGCGTGTCCAGCATGGTGCGTGGATGCACGTCACGGCGGACGGCCAGGGCAAGGCTTTCGAAACTTGCCGTCTCGCCGCTGCGGGGCAGGGGCAGGGGTTCGCCCTCACGGCTCCATTCGGGGCCGGTCTGCCACAGGGCAACCAGACGCGACAGGTGGTTCGGGCGACGGTCCTTCACGTCCTGGCCGCGCAGCCGGACGATATCACGCCTTTGCAGCCCGGTCAGGACGGACACCCGGCTGTCGGTGGTTCGCTCTCCCGCCTGATCCAGCGCGGCCTGCACGTAATGCGCCTTCATCCGCTCGACCAGATCGGGGAAGGGCACACCCCGGGCGACCAGCAAGCGGGCGATCGGGGCGAAAAGGGCGTCGAATATCTCCATCATGTGCAAATGACACATTTTGCTTGACAGGTCCAGATGTTCAGTTGATGTGTAATTTACACATATTCTCAAATAGGAGGTTGTCATGCCCCTTTCCCGCCCCCTTGCCGCCGTTTCGCTTGTGGCGCTTCTCGCAGGGTGTGTCAGTCCAACCCCCTCTGCCGGGCCTGCGGTCGAGGCCGAGGGAGTGGCCACAGCACCGATGGAGGCCGCACCGGCCCCGGAGACCGCAACCCGGGTCGGGTCCTACAGCGGCACGGTTCGCCGGGGCGTGGTGACGGCAGGCGACATCGACGATTCGCTGAACCTTGCGTCCTTCGCGCGGTATCAGAAACGCACGGCGGGCCAGACCGGCCTGCCCCGGCTGGGTCTGGGGGCGCCGGTGATCGCGGTTCTGACCGGCCCTGACGGCGGCACGGCGCCCGGCGCGCGCTACACGCTGCGCAGCCCCGGCGCGGCAGAGCCGTTCTACAGTGGCTATGCCGGGCCGGACGGGCGGATCACCGCCTTCCCGCAAGTGCTTGGCGCCGGCGCGCTTGGCGCGGTGGAGATCCGGGTTTTCGACGATGCCGGGCAGGAGATTGCGCGCCAGACGCTGCAAACGGGCAAAGAACAGAGACTGACATTGCCGAAAGATGCGAAATGGCAGCCGGATTTCCTTGACCTCGTGCTGGTTGTCGACACCACCGGCAGCATGGGCGACGAGATCGCTTTCCTGCAGAAAGAGTTGATCGGCGTGGTCCGGCAAGCCGCCGGCAAGGCGCCCGGCGTGTCGATCCGCTATGGGCTGGTGGCCTACCGCGACGATGGTGACGACTATGTCGTGAAAAACTACGGCTTCACCACCCGCGCCGGAGAGATGAACGGCTGGCTGCGCGGCCTGTCCGCAGCAGGCGGCGGCGACTACCCCGAAGCGGCCGCTGCGGCCCTGCGGGCGGGCGTCTCCCTGCCCTGGCGCAAGGGCAAGGGAGAGCGGATCTTGCTGCATATCGCCGATGCGCCGCCGCATGACGGCGATGCCGCCGCCTATCTGCGGGCTGCGAAATCGGCGGCACAACAGGGCGTGCAGATCTTCGGGCTTGGCGCATCGGGCGTCGCGCAGGAGTCGGAGTATCTGATGCGGCAGGCGGCGCTGGCCACCGGCGGGCGCTATCTTTTCCTGACCGATGACTCCGGTGTCGGCTATTCCCATGCCGAACCGTCGATCCCCTGCTACCGCGTCACCAGCCTGCAGGATCTGCTGCGGCAGGTGCTGGCAACGGAACTGTCGGGCCACCGGCAAGAAGCGGGGTCCGCGATCCGCGAGGTCGGCAGCTACAGCGGCGGCGTCTGCCGGGACTGATGCGATTGCACGCGGCTGGCGGGGGCCATAGACTCCGGCCAGCCGCAAGGAGAGCGCAATGACGGACGAAGCCCCGCCCAAGGAAAAGATCCGGCGGCCGCAGCAGGTTTACACGCTGATCGTCGAGGTCGGCCGCAAGGAAGGCGATGGCCTGCCGGCCAAGGCCACCGGGGCCGCGCTGATGTGCTATGCCAGCGGCGTCGACGAGGCCGAGGCGGTACGTGAGACCGTGGCGATCCTGAAGGATGCCGATCTTGCACCCCTTGAGGTGCAGGGCCTGGGCACGCTTGAGGAACGCCGCAAGGGTGGCGAGGATATCGGCGATGAGGAGGTCGCGCTGATGGAGCGGGCACTGGCCGAAAACTCGGTCGTGGTGGCGCAGATGACGCCGTTCTACGACTGAGGCTGGCTCAGGCGGCGTCGATCGCCCGCTGACGCCGCAACAGCAGCAGAAGCGGAACGGCCTCATACTCTTTCAGCACGCGCAGCGGCGCATCGGCATGGAAGCCGGCCGACAGAAGCCCGGCTCCCGCACACTCCAGAAGATGCGGCCGCCCCAGATCCAGCGAGACGGCGGCTGCCGTGGCGCGGCGATTGTCCGCCAATGCGGTGCGACCGTCGACCAGCGTGCAGGCGGGGACCAGCACCTGATCTTCGCCGAACAGATACTCGGCCTCTCCGCCGCCCACAGCGACCATCTGGTCGGCCGAGACCAGCAGATCCATGCCGCGGGCATGCCAGGGCGCCCGCAGCACAATGACCGCATGGCTGCCGCGGCTGGGCATTTCCATGCGCCGCACGGCCCTGAGCGGGAGCGGGCCCGCGTCGCGTGTCAGCACCACCTGTCCGGGACGCAACAGCCCCGCCGGCACCGGACCCGCGGGCGTCATCACCGGCACGGCGATGCCGATCCAGGGCTGCCGGGCAGGCAGATCGTCGGCCTCCCTTATCCCGAACCACAGCACCGAGGCTTCGCGCCGCGTCACCCTCTGACCCGCGCAAAGAGCCAACAGCATGGCGGCGGGCAGGGCAGGCGGGTTCAGCCCGGCCGTTGCGGCGACCGTACTGCCGGAGCCATCCTCCAGCCGCATGGTCCAACGTGCCCGAACCCGGTTCCAGTGGAAAATCAGCCGCGCAACGCGGCTGTCCAGCCGCAGGGGGCCGGGCAACAGGAAACGCCGCAACGCGCTGCCATCGCGCCACATCAGGCCGATGCCGCTGGCGGGGTGGTGAAAGACCGAAAGCGCCTGCCCCGACGGCTCTCTCCAATCCAGCAGGACTCCGACCGGCAGCGGCCAGGACAATTCAACCACCAGCGTGCCTTGCGCCAGCATCGCGGGCAGTTCGTGGCCCACGGGGCCGTCGCGGTCCGACAGAAGCAGCCAGCCGCTCATGCGGATGCCAACGCCGTGCTGGCCGGCGGCATCGCAGCGGCAAGGCAGATCGGTGCGGTCGGGGCCGGTCTGGCCATGCCTGATGCTCCTGTCCTTGCGGCAGGCGAGGGCAGACACCCGTGATGCGGGGGCTGCTGCTCGGGGTGCGGGCGTTGGGCCCGGTGTTGTCCTGCCTCTGGACCTGTTGTTTTACCCGAGTCTAGGCGGGTTTATTCCGCATGTCTTGGCACTTGTGGATAAGCACGCCGCTTGTGGCGGTCTGGTGGCCCCGTGGCCACAGGTCCGGCAGTGGTTGCGGGCCCGCCCTGCAGGGCCTAGGACTCGCAGGACCAAGCGGAGAGCAAAGATGCCCGATCCCCAGCCCGTCGACCCCGTTGCCCTGACCGCCGCGCTGGTGCGCTGCCCCTCCGTCACCCCGGCCGAGGGCGGGGCGCTGCAGGTGCTGGAAACTCTGCTCTCGGGTGCGGGGTTCGACTGCACGCGGGTGGATCGCGGCGGGGTGCCCAATCTTTACGCCCGCTGGGGCAAGCGGGGGGCCAACCGCAGCTTTGGCTTCAATGGCCATACCGATGTCGTGCCGGTGGGCGATGCCGCCGCCTGGACGCAGGACCCGTTCGGCGCGGCGGTGGTGGATGGCTGGATGTATGGGCGCGGCACCACCGACATGAAATCCGGCGTGGCCGCCTTTGCCGCCGCCGCGGTCGATTTCGTGCGCCAGACCCCCCCGGATGGCGCGGTGATCCTTGCGATCACCGGCGATGAGGAAGGCGACGCCGAGGACGGCACCGTGGCCCTTCTGGACTGGATGGCCGCGCAGGGCGAGCGGATGACGCATTGCCTTGTCGGCGAACCGACCTGCCCCGACCGGATGGGCGAGATGATGAAGATCGGCCGGCGCGGCAGCATGACCTGCTGGTTCACGGCGACGGGCGTGCAGGGCCATTCCGCCTATCCGCACCGGGCGAAGAACCCGATGTCGGCGCTGGTGAAGCTGATGGCGCGGCTTGAGGAAAAGCCGTTGGATCTGGGATCGGACCATTTCGATGCCTCGACCCTTGCGATCACCACCATCGACTGCGGCAACCCGGCGACGAACGTGATCCCCGCCAAGGGCACCGCAACGGTGAACATCCGCTTCAACGACCTGCACACCGGCGCCAGCCTGTCGGACTGGCTGCGCAGCCATGCCGATGCCGTGCAAGGCGAAACGGGGGTGCGGATCGAGACCCGCTTCCAGATCTCGGGCGAAAGCTTCCTGACCCCGCCGGGGGAATTCTCGGCCATGGTGCGCCGGGCCGTGCAAGACGAGACCGGGGTGGAGCCGGTCTATTCCACCTCGGGCGGCACGTCGGATGCGCGTTTTGTCAAGGAACACTGCCCGGTGGTGGAATTCGGGCTGGTCGGCAAGACCATGCATCAGGTGGATGAACGGGTCGAGGTGGCCCAGATCGGCCAGCTGAAGGCGATCTATGCCCGCATCCTGCGCGAGTATTTCGCGTGATCGATATCGCGCCCACGACCGACATCGCCACCTGCCGCGCCCTGCGCCGCGTTGTCTTCATCGAGGAACAGGGCGTGTCCGAGGCGGATGAAGTCGATGATCTGGACGGCGAGTCGATCCATCTCATCGCCCGTCACGAGGGCAAGCCGGTGGGCTGTGCCCGGCTGCTGGTTCGGGGGGACACCGGCAAGGTCGGCCGCGTCTGCGTGCTGGCAGAGGCCCGCGGCACCGGGCTTGGTGCCGCCTTGATGCGGGCGGCCGTGGACGAGTTCCGCAAGATCCCCGGCGTGAGCGTGGTGAAGCTGGGCGCCCAGACCCATGCGCTTGGCTTCTATGAGCGGCTGGGTTTCGCCGCTTTCGGGCCGGAATACATGGATGCAGGAATTCCCCACCGGGACATGCAGCTGATCCTTTAGCGCGGCTGCGCGCCCCGCCCCGGCGCCGGGGGCTTGCCCCCGGACCCCCAGGATATTTCAGCCAAGATGAAGCCATTGTCTTTCACTTTGGCAAAAAAATATCCCCGCCGGAGGCCGTCGAGCCGGTTGCGCGGAACGCGCAGAGGCGAGGGAAAGGCTTGCGCCGAAGGCGCTCATCCGGAAACCTGCGGTTTGCGCGGGCGGGTTGTCGTGCTAGGGCTGGCGGCATGAACCAGTTGCCGTCCAAAGACCAGATCCGCCAGTGGATCGCCGAGAACCCCGGCCTCACCTCGAAACGCGACATCGCCAAGGCCTTCGGGTTGAAGGGCGACCAGCGGGCCGAGTTGCGGCGCCTTCTGGCCGAGATGGAGGAAGAGGGCGGGCTGGTGAAATCCGCGCGCCGCTTCCGCCCGAAGGGAGAACTGCCGCCGGTGGCGTTGCTGCGGGTGCTGAAGCCCGACAGCGCAGGCGATCTTTTCGCCGAGCCGATGGAAGACGGCGTCGACAAGGACGCCGGGCGCATCCTGATCCTTGCGACGAAGGGCGATCCGGCTCTGGCCGAGGGCGACCGCATCCTTGCGAGGCTGGCGAAGGTGGACCTTGACGATCACGTCTGGGAAGCGCGGCTGATCCGGCGGATCGGCTCGAACCCGCTGAAGGTGCTGGGCGTGTTCCGCAAGGGATCGGAAGGCGGCCGCATCCTGCCCATCGACAAGGGGCAGGACAAGGAATGGCGGGTCCGGGCCGAGGATGACCTTGGCGCCCGCGATGGCGAACTGATCGAGGCCGAAGCGGTGGGCAACCGGCGTCTGGGCTTGCCGCAGGCGCGGATCGTGGCGCGGCTGGGCGATCCGACCGGCCCGCGCGCGGTCTCGCTGATCGCGATCCACCAGCACGGCATTCCGGACCAGTTCCCCGATGCCGCCATTGCCGAGGCGGACAAACCGCGACCGGTGTCTTTGGACAACCGCACCGACCTGCGCGATCTGTCGCTGGTGACCATCGACCCGGCCGACGCCCGCGACCGCGACGATGCCGTGCTGGCGATGCCGGACACCGAACCGGGCAACCCCGGCGGCCATGTCCTTTGGGTCGCCATTGCCGATGTCGCGCATTACGTCCGCCCCGGCGGCGCGCTGGACCGAGAGGCGCGGCGGCGCGGCAACTCTACCTATTTCCCCGACCGGGTGGTGCCGATGCTGCCCGATATCCTGTCGGGCGACCTGTGTTCGCTGCACGAGAACGTCGACCGTCCCTGCCTTGCCGTGCGGATGCGGATCGACGCGCAGGGGCGAAAGATCGGCCAGAAGTTCCACCGCGGGCTGATGCGCTCGCGCGGCAGTCTGGAGTATGGGCAGGTGCAGCGGGCGGTCGATGGTGCGCCGGACGACAAGACCGCTGCCCTGGTCGAGGCGGTGCTGAAGCCGCTGTACGAAGCCTATCGCGCGCTGCTTCTGGCGCGCGGCGAACGCCAGCCCCTGAACCTTGACCTGCCCGAACGCCAGATCGTGCTGTCCGATGAGGGCACCGTCATTTCGGTCGATTTCAAGGAGCGTCTTGAGGCCCACAAACTGATCGAAGAGTTCATGGTGCTGGCCAATGTCACCGCGGCCGAGGAGTTGCAGCGCCTGAAGCAGCCGCT
Source organism: uncultured Paracoccaceae bacterium (assembly GCA_934500835.1). GTDB lineage: Bacteria > Pseudomonadota > Alphaproteobacteria > Rhodobacterales > Rhodobacteraceae > Pseudogemmobacter. The sequence goes on from CAKSTR010000005.1 coordinate 78,585, forward strand.
CCTCTACCGGGTCCATGAAGAGCCCAGTCCCGACCGGCTGGATGCCCTGCGCGAGGTGGCCGAGGCGTCCGGCTTCACCCTGGCCAAGGGGCAGGTGCTGAAGACCGCGCATCTGAACCGGCTTCTCAAGCAGGCCGAGGGCACCGATTACGACGAGCTTCTCAACATCTCGACCCTGCGCAGCATGGCGCAGGCCTATTACGACCCGCGCAACTTCGGCCATTTCGGCCTTGCGCTGAAGGATTACGCACATTTCACCTCGCCCATCCGGCGCTATTCCGACCTGATCGTGCATCGCGCGCTGATCCGGGGGCATGGCTGGGGCGATGACGGGCTTTCAGCATCCGACATCGAGAACCTGACCGAGACCGCCAAGTTGATCTCGGAGTCCGAACGACGCAGCATGATGGCGGAACGCGACACCATCGACCGCTATCTTGCCGCCTATCTGTCGGATCGCGTTGGCGCGACCTTCACGGGCCGGGTTTCGGGTGTGCAGCGCTTCGGACTGTTCGTCAGGCTGGACGAGACCGGCGCCGATGGGCTGGTGCCGATCCGCGAGGTCGGGCGCGAGTTCTTCCACTATGACGCTGACAGCCAGACCCTGATGGGGGCGGACACCGGGCTGACCATCGGCATCGGCGCCCGCGTCACCGTTCGGCTGCGCGAGGCGGTGCCCGTCACCGGCGGGCTGATGCTGGAGCTGCTGGAGATCGACGCCAAGGCGCTGCCCGGCGGGCGAACGCCGCGTGGCAAGCCCCCGCGCCGGGCCGCCGGCCGTGCCGATGCGCGGGGTGCCGCCAAACGCCGCGTGGTGCGGCGGCGGAAATGAGGGCGCTGGCGCTGGCGCTGACCCTCCTTGCCACCCCGTTGGCGGCGCAGACGATCGAGGACCCGGAGGGAACCGTCATGGGGCAGGGGCGCGAGGATGGCTCGGAAGCCGGGTTCCGCGATTGGGTAACGGTCTTCCGCACCAGGGCGCTGGAGGCCGGCGTTCCCGCTGCCGTCTATGACCGCGAGATGCGGACCGCCACCTATCTGCCCGACGTGGTGGCCCGCGATCGGCGGCAGACCGAGTTCACCAAGACGATCTGGGACTATCTGGACATCGCCGTCTCGTCCGAACGGGTCAGCAATGGCCGCGATGCGGTGGCCAGGAATGTCGTTCTGCTGGACCGGATCGAAGCCGAATATGCGGTCGATAAGGAAGTGGTCGCGGCGATCTGGGGGCTGGAATCGGCCTATGGCACCTGGCGCGGCGCCACCGATACTGTCAGCGCGCTGGCGACCCTGGCCTATGACGGGCGGCGGGCGGCGTTCTTCGAGACACAGCTGGTGCAGGCGCTGAAGATCCTGGACGAAGGCCATGTGACCCGCGACCGCATGGTCGGCAGCTGGGCCGGTGCCATGGGCCATACCCAGTTCATGCCGACCAGCTGGGCCGAATTCGCGGTGGATTTCAACGGCGACGGCAAACGCGACATCTGGAGCGATGATCCGGCGGATGCGCTGGCCTCGACCGCCAACTACCTGCGGCACTGGGGCTGGACACGGGGCCTGCCCTGGGGGCTGGAGGTCTCGTTGCCCGATGGTTTCGACTACGACCAGACCACCGAGCGGGTGAAGAAACCCGCCGCCGACTGGCGGATGCTTGGCGTGACGCCGGCAGCCGGCGGCGATCTGCCTGACGGTGATGGAACATCGGTGCTGCTGCCCGCCGGCCATAGTGGCCCGGCCTTCCTGATCACCCCGAATTTCCAGGTGATCGAGAAATACAACCTTGCCGATGCCTATGTGATCGGGATCGGCCATCTGTCCGACCGGTTGCGCGGCGGACCGGCGATTGCCGCCGCTTGGCCCCGGCAATGGCAGGCCCTGACGCTGGAGGAGCGGCAGGAGTTGCAGTCCCGGCTGGTCGCCCTTGGCCTTGATACCGGCGGGGTGGACGGGCGGGTCGGTCCGAAGACCATCGCCGCGGTGAAGGCCTGGCAGAAGACGAAGGGCCTTGTGCCCGATGGCTACCCCAGCCCGGACGTGCTGGCCGCCCTGCGCAATCCGGGCTGATCCGCCCTCTCACGCGACTGTGATCCCCACGTCACGGCAAGGTGGCTTTAATGGCGGCCAATGCCTGCGAGGCGCAGACGTTGCAAACCCAGCCACCCCATCCGGGAGCCAGACCATGAAGCTGTTGAAGATTGTTGCGCTTGGTGCCGCGCTTGCTGCAGGCGTCGCCTATGCTGAAAGCGAACCCACCGATCCCGCAGCGATTGCGCGGGCCACGGCGATGAAGGCCGTCGGCGGCGCCATGGGCGCCCTTGGTGCCATCGCCAAGGGCGAGGTTGCCTATGACGCCGCCGCGGCCGAAGCCGCCAAGGCAGCCCTTGTGACTGCCGCCAAGGCCGTTCCCCAGGCGTTCGAGGCGCAGGGTGGCGCTGATCCCGCCTCGGAGGCCAAGCCGGAAGTCTGGACCTCGTGGGAGGATTTCGTGAAGAAATCCGATGCCCTGACGGCGGCGGCCGAAGCGGCGGATGTCTCGTCCGTCGAGGCCGTCGGCGCTTCGATGGCGGCGCTTGGCGGGACCTGCAAAGAGTGCCACACCGTCTATCGTGTCATGAAGTGATCGGCTGGCGGCCCCTGAAGCGCAGGCTTCGGGGCCGCCGCTGCCCTTAGCCGCAGATCACCCGGGTGATGGTGCCCTTGGCATCCACTTCGATGTTGAGCCGGTTTGCGATGTAATCCGCCGTCACTGGCATTCCCGGCTCGATGATGCGCACCGGATTGGCAAATTTCATCGTATCCAGCACCTTGCGGTTCTGTCCGACAAGACCACTCAGCCCCTCGGCACCACAAGAGGGGGCCATCGGGTCGGCTGGCGGGGTCTCGACGCAGGCGGAAAGGGCCAGTGTCGCAGCAAACAAGGTCGGAATGATCGTACGGAACATGGTACATGCCTTCTGTTGCGGTTCCCGCGGGCTGCGGGATCAGCCGCAGGAAAGATAGCGGATGACGCCCGCGCCGTCGACGAAGACGTTGATCCTGTCCGAGCGGTATTCCTCCTGGTCATAGACCGTATCGGGCGCGATGATGCGCAGCGGGCCGGGCGCGGGCATGGTGCGCAGGTTGCCCGAGGGCTGGCCGATCAGCCCCTGCATGCCGGCCGATTTGCAGGTGTCGGGCTCTTTCTCGTTCAGTCCCGGTGTCACCTCGGCGGCCGAGGGGCGCTGCGCGGGCTGGACCTGCGGCTGCTGTGCAGGACCGGTCACGCAGCCAGCGGCTGTCAGGGTCAGTCCAAGGGCGAAAAGGCTGAAGTTTGTCTTCATCTGTCGTTTCCGGCGTTGCAATCGGCCGCAGCTTCGCACAGCCTTGCGGCAACCGAATAGAGGGAGGATTTGCCTATGCGCACCCGTGCCGCCGTTGCCGTTGCACCCGGAAAACCATTGGAAATCATGGAAGTGAACCTTGCCGACCCGAAAGAGGGCGAGGTTCTGGTCGAGATCAAGGCCACCGGCATCTGCCATACGGATGAGTTCACCCTGTCGGGCGCCGACCCCGAGGGGCTGTTCCCGGCGATCCTTGGCCATGAAGGCGCGGGCGTGGTCATCGCCTGTGGTCCGGGGGTGAAATCGCTGAAGCCGGGCGATCATGTCATCCCGCTTTACACCCCCGAATGCCGGGAATGCCCGTCCTGCCTGAGCCGCAAGACCAACCTCTGCACCTCGATCCGGGCGACGCAGGGGCAGGGGCTGATGCCGGACGGGACCAGCCGCTTTTCCATGCTGGATGGCACGCCGATCCATCACTACATGGGCTGCTCGACCTTCGCCAACCACACGGTTGTGCCGGAAATCGCGCTGGCCAAGGTGCGGGATGACGCGCCCTTCGACAAGATCTGCTACATCGGCTGCGGCGTCACCACCGGCATCGGCGCGGTGCTGAACACGGCACAGGTCGAGATCGGGGCAAAGGCCGTGGTCTTCGGACTGGGCGGCATCGGGCTGAACGTGATCCAGGGCCTGAAGATGGCCGGGGCCGACATGATCATCGGTGTCGACCTCAACAACGACAAGAAAGCCTGGGGCGAGAAGTTCGGGATGACCCACTTCCTGAACCCCAAAGAGGTGGAAGGGTCGATCGTTCAGGCCATTGTCGACCTGACCAAGACGCCTTTCGACAAGATCGGCGGCGCGGACTATTCCTTCGACTGCACCGGCAACGTCAAGGTGATGCGCGACGCGCTGGAATGCACCCATCGCGGCTGGGGCCAGTCGATCATCATCGGCGTGGCACCGGCGGGTGCCGTGATCGAGACGCGGCCGTTCCAGTTGGTTACCGGACGGGTCTGGAAGGGCACCGCCTTTGGCGGCGCGCGCGGCCGGACCGATGTTCCGGGCATCGTCGACTGGTACATGGAAGGCAAGATCGAGATCGACTCGATGATCACCCACACGCTGAAGCTGGAAGACATCAACAAGGGCTTTGACCTGATGCATTCGGGCGAAAGCATCCGGAGCGTGGTGATCTACTGATGCGGTTTGCGGCCCCTGCGGCGTTGGCGCTGGCTTTGGCCGGCGCCGCAAGGGCCGAAGACGCCCCGCTTGTCAGCCTGTCCTTTGGTACGGATGTGCTTCAGGCCAGCGCGGGGCAGGTTTTGCAAGCCTCGGCAACTGATGACTACGGCAATCACAGCGTGAAGGTGAGGCTGGACCCCTTGCTGGATGCAGAAATGGCCCGGCTGACCGCGGCGCATGTCGATGACCAGGGCACGCTTTCCATCTGCGGCCGCGTGATGTCCGAGCCTGTTCTTCGTGACGTGATCACCACGGCTGAATTCGTCGTCACCGTAGCCACGGCTGCCGAAGCCGCGGCGCTGGTGGACGCATTGACCCGGGGCGATTGCAATCTGACAGCGGGCAGCTGACGGCGGCTTTTTCCCGCGCGACCTTGCCCGACGCCTTTGCCACAAAAGCGCAAGGCGGCGGCAGATCCGCACGTACACCCGTATCGCGTTCGTGGTTCAGATTCCGGTTGCCGGGCGGGCGCAGGACCGCTTCTTCCTCGACTGACCGCGGCAAGCCTGCGACAAGAGCGGAAAGGAGCCTATGATGCCCGCAGATACCCGCGCCCCCCGGCTGTGCGTCCTGATCGACGCCGACAACATCCCCGCCTCGTATGCCGAGGCGATCTTTGAAGAGATTGCGTCCCTGGGCGAGGCTTCGGTCCGCCGGATCTATGGCGACTGGTCGGCGATCCGGCTGAACGCCTGGGCGAAAAAGGTGGCGGCGCTTGGGCTGGTGGCCGATCAGCAGTTCGCCAATACCAAGGGCAAGAATGCGTCAGACATCGGGCTGGTCATCGCCGCGATGGATTTCCTGCATTCGGGCCTGTTCGACGGCTTCGTGCTGGTGTCTTCCGACTCTGATTTCACCCGTCTGGCGGCGCGGGTGCGCGAGCAGGGACTGGATGTCTACGGCATCGGCGAGAAGAAGACGCCCGAGGCCTTCCGCATGGCCTGCAAGCGATTCATCTATGTCGAGAACCTTGGCAGCGGCGACGAGCCGAAGCCCGCCGATGCGCCCCTTGGCACCCCTGTCGCCGAGGTCCGCCCGGGCGCCAAGGAACCGCCCGCCAAGGCGATCCCGCTGATTGCAGCCGCGATGCGGGCCATTGATCCCGAGGGCGAGTGGTATTCGCTGGGCCAGATCGGCCAGTTTATCACCCATGGGAACCCCGATTTCGACACCCGAACCTATGGGGCGGCAAAGCTGTCGGACCTGATCCGCCGCCTGCCGCGCTTTGAGGTGATGCAGGACGGCACGCTGCTGAAGGTGCGCGACAAGGCCTGAGGGCGTGCGCCCTTGCGGGGGCGGCTCTCTCGGAATGCGTCTTATCGCCTTTGGGCGGCCCGCCTATCTTCGCCGCCAACAGGAGGTATGCCATGGATGTTTCCCTTGGTCTCGACACGTTCGGTGATGTCTCGGTCGGCCCGGATGGCCAGCTGAAGCGGCAGGATCAGGTTCTGCGCGATGTGGTCGAACAGGCGGTTCTGGCCGATCAGACCGGGATCGATTTCATCGGCCTTGGCGAACACCATCGCCCCGATTTCGCGATTTCGTCGCCCGAGGTGGTGCTGGCAGCGATTGCCGGCCGCACCAGCCGGATCAAGCTGGGAACGGCGGTCACGGTGCTGTCCTCGGACGATCCGGTGCGGGTGTTCCAGCGCTTCTCGACCCTGAATGCGCTGTCGAACGGCCGGGCCGAGCCGATTCTTGGCCGGGGGTCCTTTACCGAAAGCTATCCGCTGTTCGGCTATGACCTGAACGACTACGATCAGCTTTTCGAGGAAAAGCTGGACCTTTTTGCGCAGTTGGTGCGGCAGGATCGCGTGACCTGGAGCGGCCAGACCCGCAGCGGGCTGACCGATCAGGCGGTCTACCCGCCGCTTGGGCCGGAAGGGATGGTGGTCTGGGTCGGTGTCGGGGGCAGCCCGGAATCGGTGGTTCGGGTGGTCCGGCAGGATCTGCAGCTGATGCTGGCGATCATCGGCGGCGACCCGCGCCGCTTCGCGCCCTATGTCGATCTTTACAAACGTGCCTGTGCCCAACTGGATCGGGCCGAGCGCCCCATCGGCGTGCATTCGCCCGGCTTCGTCGCGGCCACCGATGACGAGGCGCGCGAGGCGCTTTGGCCGCATTACGCCGACATGTTCGGCCGTATCGGGGCCGAACGCGGCTGGCCGCCGGTGACCAAGGACCGCTATCTGGACGAGGTGATCAACGGTTCGCTGTATGTCGGATCGCCCGAGACAGTGGCGAAGAAGATCGCCGGCACGGTGCAGGCGCTGGGGATCCAGCGGTTCGACATGAAATACACCACCGGCCCGGTGCCGCATGAACAGTCGATGGAATGTATCCGGCTTTACGGCGAAAAGGTCATTCCGATGGTGCGGGATCTGTTGGCCTGAGAGCTTTGGGTCGGCAGCTGGAGGGGCTTTGCGCCCCTCCAGACCTCCCCGCAGGATATTTTTGCCAAAGTGAAGGGGCGAAGTCACGATTGGGGCGGAGTCGGGTCAGCCCTCTGCGCCAAGGTGGCGCTCGCCGCGCGCCTGCGCCAATTGCATCTGGTGCTGGCGTTCGCGGAAGCGGGCGCGGTCGGAGTCCGAATATTCATTCACACAGGCCGGACAGCAGACGCCTTCCTCAAAGGCCGGGTCCAGCCGGTCTTCGGGTGTGACCGGCCGGCGGCAGGCGCCGCAGCTGGTGTTCTGCCCGGGGACAAGCCCGTGGCCGACCGAAACGCGGCCATCGAAGACATAGCATTCGCCATCCCAGAGCGAGTCTTCGGCCGGCACGTCCTCAAGGTATTGCAGGATGCCGCCTTTGAGGTGGAACACCTCTTCCACACCTTGCGACAGCAGGTAGTTGGTGGACTTCTCGCAGCGGATGCCGCCGGTGCAGAACATGGCGATGCGCTTGTTGTGGAAGCGGTCGCGGTTCGCTTCCCACCAGGCCGGGAAATCGCGGAAGCTGGCGGTGCGCGGATCCACGGCGCCGCGGAAGGTGCCCAGGGACACCTCATATTCGTTGCGGGTGTCGATTACCGCCACGTCCGGCGCGCTGATCACGGCGTTCCAGTCCTGCGGGCGGACGTAGTGGCCCACGCTGGCGCGCGGATCCACGCCCGGCACGCCCATGGTGACGATCTCGCGCTTCAGCTTCACCTTCATCCGGCCGAAGGGCATGGACGGCGCGAAGCTTTCCTTCCACTCCAGCCCCGCGCAGCCGGGCAGGGCGCGCAGATGCGCCAGCACGGCGTCGATGCCGTCCCGTGTGCCGGCAATGGTGCCGTTGACACCTTCGCCGGCCAGCAGGAGCGAGCCTTTCACCCCCTCGGCCTGACACAGATCCAGAAGCGGCCCCCGCAGGGCGGCGGGATCGTCGAAGCGGGTGAAATGATACAGTGCGGCGATGGTTGGCATTGGGCCGTCATGCGCCCGGTTTCCCGGGATTTCAAGCGGTTCGCTTGACGCAACCCGGACAGCGACTTACGCAGGCATGTCAGGTTTGTGATGAGGCTGCCATGCGACCCGCCAATGAAGCGCTGATCGTGATCGACGTGCAGAACGATTTCTGCCCCGGCGGCGCGCTGGCTGTGACCGAGGGAGACCGGATCATCCCGCGGATCAACGCGATGATGGGCGATTTCGCCACCGTCGTGCTGACGCAGGACTGGCATCCGGCCGACCATACCTCTTTCGCCGACAACCATCCGGGGGCGGCACCCTTCAGCGTGACGGAGATGTCCTATGGCCCGCAGGTGCTGTGGCCCCGGCATTGCGTGATCGGCACGGAGGGCGCTGCGTTCCATGCCGATCTGCAGGCCGATCCGGCGCAGATGGTGATCCGCAAGGGGTTCCGTTCGGCGATCGACAGCTATTCCGCGTTTTTCGAGAACGACCGCCGCACGGTGACGGGCCTTGACGGCTATCTGAAGGCGCGCGGCATTACTGCGGTCACGCTCGTCGGTCTCGCGCTGGATTATTGCGTGGCCTATTCGGCGCTGGATGCCGTGCAGCTTGGCTATCGGGTCACGGTGCCCGAAGGTGCCAGCCGTGCGATCGACCTGAACGGATCGCTGGCAGCGGCGCGCAAGCAGATGCGCGCCGCCGGCGTGGCGCTGGAGGCCTGACATGGTGGATATCGCAACCCGTGTGCACAACCACAACTGGCGCATCGACCCGATCGTCCGCAGCCTGATCGACACCGATTTTTACAAGCTGCTGATGTGTCAGTCGATTTTCCGCAACAAGCCGGATACCAATGTCGAGTTCAGCCTGATCAACCGCAGCACCAAGGTCCGGCTTGCCGATCTGGTGGACGAAGGCGAATTGCGCGAACAACTGGACCATGTCCGCAGCCTGTCGCTGACCCGGGGCGAGAGCACCTGGCTGCGGGGCAACACCTTCTATGGCAAGCGCCAGATGTTCCGGTCGGACTTCATGGAGTGGTTCGAGGCGCTGCGCCTGCCTGCCTACCATCTGGAAAAGCGCGACGGCCAGTATGAGCTGACCTTCGAAGGCAAGTGGCCCGAGGTCATGCTGTGGGAGATTCCGGCGCTGGCGGTGCTGATGGAACTGCGCAGCCGCGCGGTGCTGCGGAACATGGGCAAGTTCGAATTGCAGGTGCTTTATGCCCGCGCCATGGCCCGGATCTGGGAAAAGGTCGAGCGGCTGCGCGCCTTGCCCGGGTTGAAGCTGGCCGATTTCGGCACAAGGCGGCGGCACGGATTCCTGTGGCAGGACTGGTGCGTGCAGGCGCTGCAGGAAGGGCTTGGCGACAAGTTTACCGGCACCTCGAACTGCCGCATCGCCATGCGCCACGACATCGAGGCGATCGGCACCAATGCGCATGAGCTGCCGATGGTCTATGCGGCGCTGGCGAAGGATGATGCCGAGCTGGCCCAGGCCCCCTATCAGGTTCTGGCCGACTGGCATGAGGAGCACGACGGCAACCTGCGCATCATCCTGCCCGACACCTATGGCACCGAAGGCTTCCTGAAGAACGCCCCCGACTGGCTGGCCAGCTGGACCGGCATCCGCATCGATTCGGGCGATCCGGCAGCAGCGGCCGAGATCGCCATCCGGTGGTGGAAGGACCGTGGCGAGGACCCGGCGAAGAAGCTGGTGATCTTCTCGGACGGGCTGGACGTGGCCGAGATCGAGACGCTTTACGCCCGCTTCCACGGCAGGGTGAAGGTGTCTTTCGGCTGGGGCACCATGCTGACGAACGATTTCCGCGGCCTTGTGCCCGGCGACGGGCTGGCGCCGTTCAGCCTGGTCTGCAAGGCAGTCTCGGCCAATGGCCGGCCAACGGTGAAACTGTCGGACAATCCCAACAAGGCCATGGGCCCCAAGGACGAGATCGAGCGTTACAAGCGCGTCTTCGGCGTGGGCGATCAGACAGCCTCGGCCGTTCTGGTCTGACGGCCTTACATGAAACTGGCGCCGACGAAGTAGAACAGCCCGCCCATCAACGCGGCGGCCGGGATGGTGATCACCCAGGCCCAGACGATGCGCCCTGCCACGCCCCAGCGGACGGCATGCACCCGCCGCGCCGAGCCGACGCCAACGATGGAGGCGGTGATCGTATGGGTGGTCGAGACCGGAATCCCCATCGCGGTGGCGCTGAACAGGGTGATCGCGCCCGCAGTCTCGGCACAGGCGCCCTGCATCGGGGTCAGACGGGTGATCTTCGATCCCATGGTGTGCACGATCCGCCAGCCGCCCAGAAGGGTTCCGATGCCCATCACGGTGAAACAGGAGAACACCACCCAGGAGGGCACGGTGAACTCTTCATAATAGCCGTTTGCAAACAGCAGGACGGCAATGATCCCCGCCGTCTTCTGCGCATCGTTCGACCCGTGACCGATGGAGTAGAGGGCCGAGGAGACCAGTTGCAGCTTGCGAAACAAGCTTTCGGCGCGCGCCGGGTTGGCCCGCACGAACAGCCAGCTGACCAATACGATCAGGATGATGCCCAAGATGAAGCCGGTGATCGGCGACAGCGCGATGGCGACAACGGTTTTCGAAAGCCCGCCCCAGACGATGGCGCCGAATCCTGCCTTGGCGATGCCGGCCCCGACGATCCCGCCCACCAGCGCATGCGACGACGAAGACGGAATCCCGAACCACCAGGTCAGCATGTTCCAGGCAATCGCACCCATCAGCGCGCCGAAGATCACTGCGTTGTCGACCAGATCGGGAGAGACCAGCCCGGTGCCGACGGTTGACGCCACCTTGGCCTCGAATCCGAAATGAGTCCCGATGAAATAGGCCGAGAAGTTGAAGAAGGCCGCCCAGCAGACCGCGATGAAGGGCGACAGCACCCGTGTCGAGACGATGGTCGCGATGGCATTCGCGGCGTCGTGCATCCCGTTCAGAAGGTCAAAGAACAGCGCGACCGCGATCAGGAAGACCAGGATCACGAACGAGGACGAAAAAGGGTCCATCCGGGCCGGTCCTCAGACGTGTTCGATCACGATGTCGCCCATCACATGGGCCACGTCTTCAAAGCGGTCGCAGCATTTCTCAAGGTGGTCATAGACTTGGGCGCCGACCACGAAGGCCAGCGCATCCCCGCCGGTATTGGCGCGGTACAACTGCTGCAAGCCGGCATCGTTCAACTGGTCGGACTGTTCCTCGATCCGCGAAATCTCGCCCACCAGGGTGTGCAGGCGTGACGAGTTGGCGGCGATGTTGCGCATCAGCGGCAGTGCCTCGGCAACGATGTTGGACAGCATGATCACCCTGTCCGCCATCGCCCGCATGTTCGGCTGGAACTCGGTGATGTCGTAGAGAAGCGCGGTCTTGCCGGTCTTGTTCATCTGGTCGATGGCATCGTCCAGCGACGAGGACAGCGCCTTGATGTCCGACCGGTCGAACGGCGTGATGAAGCTGCGGCGGATCGACTGCAACACCTCGTATGAGATGTGGTCGGCCTCTTCCTCCTGCGTGGAAAGCCGGGCGCAGTTGTCGGCGGTCTTGTCGCCCCCCTCGACAATCTGACGCAGGGTCTGCGCGGCTTCCTGCGCCTTCTTCGCCTGGGCTTCGAACAGGTCGAAGAAGTTGTCAGAGCGGGGCAGGATCGCCCTGATGAACCTGAACATCGTCTTTTCCGGGATGCTGGATGTAACAGTTTTGCGACTAAACTGTTACAGAACCGCGCGCAAGATGGTCCTTGAGTGTTCAGATGCCAAGATGTTCGGCCCACATCACCGCCCGCGCCAGATGGCGGGCATGGATCGGGTCATCCGGCGCAAGGCGCGGCATCACCCAGCCCACGCTGGCGCAGGTGCGCGCCAGGGTCATGGTCTCGACCAGATCGCGGTCCGAGGTGCCGTAGCCCTGCATCAACGCATCGCGGATCTCGGGATAGGCCGGCTCGTAGAGGTTTTGCGACAGGGTGGTGCCAAGGTCGTAGAGCGGAAAGCCCCAACCGGAATCGTCGAAGTCGATCAGGTAAACGGAACGGTCGTTCACCAATACGTTTTCACGCAGAACATCGGCATGGACCAGCTGAACCTGCGGCAAGGTGGCCAGCCGCTCACGCAGCGCATGGCGGGCGCGGATCAGTGTTGCGCGCTGGTCGGGGCTGGCGCCGGAGTGGTCCCAGAACCGGCCCCAGAACGGGGTCTCGCCAGTCAGCCCGTCCAGATCCCATCGCGGCCGCTGGAAATCCGGCGGCAGGGTCAGCGACTGCGTGGTGTCATGCAGCGCGCGGATCAGCCGGCCAAGCGCGGAGTGCTGCTCCAGCAGGCGCGGCAGCGGGGTGGCGAAGGGGACGCCGGCCTCGCCCAAGGGCTCGCCCTCGATCCACTCGATCGCGCTGGCGCAGCGACCGCAGGACAGGGTGATCAGCAACCGCCCGTCCCGGTCGGGCAGGGCGGCGGGGACGTTGACGCCCCGCCCGGCCAGCGCGGCACACCACCACAGTTCCGACCGGATCGCCGCATCCGGCTGATAGCCCTGCCGGTGCAGCCGCAACGCCGCGCGGTCCCCCGACGGCAGGCGCATCTCGAAGACCGCATTCTCGCGGTTGCGGATCAGCCGCTGCGGCTGGCCGCCCCAATGTGCCGCCGCCTCTTGCGCCAGGACTTCGATCATGCCGACACCTTTGTCCCGGCCAAGGCTTGCGTCAGGGCATCCAGCAGAAGATCGGCATGGTCGGTGCCAAAGGGCATCGGCGGGCGGATCTTCAGGATGTTCCGCCCGGCACCGATGACGTTCATCAGAAAGCCCCGCGCCACCATGTCTTCGACCAGTTGTGCCGCAAAAGCGGTGGCGGGCTTGCCGTCGTCGATCAACTCGGCCCCGAAGAACAGGCCATTCGCCCGCACGTCCGCCAGAAGCGGATGCCGCAGCGCCTGCAGGCGGCCCATCACATGGGCCGAGGTCCGCGCGGCCCGCTCCTGCAACCCTTCGTCGCGGATCACATCCAGCACGGCAAGGGCAGCAGCGGCCGAGACGGGATTGCCGCCAAAGGTGTTGAAGTAGCTGAAGGCATTGCGGAAATCCGCCATGATCGCCGGTGTCGTGGCGACGGCGGCCACAGGATGCCCGTTGCCCATCGGCTTGCCCATGGTCACGATGTCGGGCCGGAAGCCCAACTTGTCATGGCCCCAGAAATGGCTGCCGGCCCGGCCGAACCCCGGCTGCACCTCATCGGCGATGATCAGCGCGCCCGCGTCGCGCAGAGCGGCCTCGGTCGGGGCCAGCCAGCCGCGGGGCAGGCTGGGCAGGCCCTCATTGGCGAACATCGGACAGATCAGCAGGGCCGATGTGCCGAACCCTGCCGCCGCAAGCTCGGCCATCGCCGCCCGGACATGGCCGGCAAAGATCGCGCCAGCCGGGTCCGGGGTCGCCAGAGAATTCGGCGCCGGCACCAGCCGCACATTGGGCCAGCGCCCGCCAATCGGGGGCTTGCGGGTCGACAGTTGCGACACCGCCATGGTGTTGCCGTGATAGGTGGCGTCGGTGGCGATGATCCCGGCCTTGCCTGTCGCCGCCTGCGCCATCCGCAGCGCGATGTCGTTCGCCTCGGACCCCGTGCAGGTCAGGATCGCCTGGCCGATGCCGTGGCCGAAGGTGCCGACAAGCCGCTCGATATAGTCCAGCACCAGGTCGTGCAGATAGCGGGTATGGGTGTTCAGCGTGCCCGCCTGCGCGGCAATCGCCTGCACCACGCGGGGGTGGCAATGGCCGACATGGGCGACATTGTTGTAGCAATCCAGATAGCGCTTGCCGTCGGCATCCCACAGCCAGACGCCCTCGCCCCGGACAATGTGAACGGGAGTTCGGTAGAACGTCGGCACATTCGGCCCCATCAGACGCGCGCGCCGTTCGGCCAGCGACTCAGTCATTCCTCATCCCCTACCTTGCCGCGCAGGGCCTTGACCTCGCCCCGCACAGTCTTTGCCACCAGCCGCCGGCGCTGGCTGCCAAGCGTCGGCTTGGTGGCGATCCGGCGCTTTGGCGCCACCAGTGCTGCGCGGATCATCTCGGCCAGCCTCTCGCGGGCGATGTCGCGGTTGCGTGCCTGGCTGCGGGTCTCATCGACCTGGATGACAATTGCGCCCTCGACCGTCCATTTTCGCCCCGCCAGCCGTTTCAGCCGCGCTTTCACCGGCGGCGCCAGATGGGGGGACCGGTCCGCCTCGAACCGCAACTCGACCGCGGTCGAGACCTTGTTGACGTTTTGCCCGCCGGGGCCGGATGACCGCATGAAGCTTTCCGTCAGCTCCCAATCGGCAATGGCAAGGGTCTCGGTGATTTGCAGCATGGCGGCAAGCTAGCCGCGCCCGGGCCGCCCCACAAGAGAAAGGGCCGCCCTGTGGGCGACCCTTTCCGAGTTCCAAGGAGATGGGCCAGTTAGGGAAAGGCCCAATCAGATGGTCTGTCTTATCGGGGATTGCCCCTAGAAGACACTCCTCCTGACTGTCCCGACACCACTCTCCAATATCCCTCTAGACACTGGATCACCTCCTTTCAAAAGTTGCCGATAGGGGGAGCGTGACACAGATTTGGTGTTCGTCAACAGATATTACGCAACCTTTGCCACAAGTCTGCCGACCATGATGCGGAATGGCACAAGTGCCACAAGCGCGATGCCCATTTTGACGCTGAAGTCGGCCACCGCCAGCGAGGCCCAGAACGGCAGCTCGGGGCCCAGGCCCAAAAGCGGCGTTGCCGCGGTGGCCCATGTGACGTCGTTCGCGGGTTCAAGGAACGAAAGCGTGGCGGAAAAGGCGGTGGGGAAGAAGATCGCCGTGTCGAGGACCGATCCCAGCACCGTGGCGATCAGCGGCGCTTTCCACCAGCTGCGTTTGCGCAGGCGGTTGAAGATGCTGATGTCCCACAACTGGGCGGCAAGGAAGGCGGTGCCCGAGGCCAGCGCGATGCGGAAAGTGACCAGCGGGCCGAACTCTCCCATGATCCGGGTGCCGATGAAGGAACAGATCAGGCCGGTGACAAAGCCGGCCAGCACCACCCGCCGGGCAGCGGCGGGGCCTTGCAGGCGGTTGGTCAGGTCATTGACCAGAAAGGCGAAGGGATAGGTCAGCGCGCCCCAGGTCAGGTAGAATCCCAAGGGATGCTGGACAAGGATGTTGGAGGCCACAACGACGGCGGCCATGGCAAGTATGCCGGGCAGAAGACGGGTCATGTCAGGGTTCCGTTTTGACAAGGTCGCGGAGACTTGGTCCGCGGGCCTGTCCCGGGACGGCGGCGGTTTAGTCCTGCGTCCTGCGCCCGTCAACCGGCAGGACATATTCCACCACCTGCTGGCGCAGGAAAAAGTGGAAATTGTCGTCCGAGACCATGGTCAGCCGGATATTTCCGGCCGCGTCCTGCCACACCGACAGCCCTTCCAGATTGTCATGGGTGCCAAGGCTGGTTTGCAGGATGACCTCTCCTGCGTCGCCGCCTTCCGGCCCGAAGCGGAAGGCCCTGACGCGCGAGGCAAACCCCGCCAGCCCCCGGAAATCCCGCTCCAGCAGATAGAACCGGCCGTCGGGGCCGAAATCGGCACCCACGGGCAGAAAGCCGCCGTCGCGCGGGATGTCGAAGGGCTGGCTCCAGCGGGTGCCATCGAAGACGAAGACCGGGAAGGGCTGGTCCTGACGGCCGGGGCTTTCGGGCAGGGTGTAAAGCCAGCCCCGCCGGTCAATGGCCAGCGCCTCCAGCGATGAGTTGATCGGCATCCGCCGGAACGCCTGTGGCGTTGGCAGGTTGCGGGCGCTGCTGCCCAGCCCGTCATAGGCCAGCACCCGCGCCACGCCCTCGAACGAGACATAGATCGTGCCGTCCGGCGCCCAGGCGACGCCTTCGCTGTCATTGCGGCCGGCGCGCAGGGGGGCGTCCTGTTCGCCCTTCAGCGGTTGGAAAGGTTGCGCTTCGATCCCGGTGATGATGCCGTCTGCATCGCGCAGAAGCCGACCTGCGGCAATGGCCCCGCGGTCCGAAACGGCCACGAAACGGCTGCCGTCCGGCGACAGGTCGATGGCCGATACCCCGCCAAGGCGCGGGTCATCCCCTGCCCAGCGGAAAGCCGAAAGGAAGCCCGCCGGATAGACCGAGGCGGCACTTCCCTGCAATCCGATGGCCAGAAGGGCCGCGACCGTCAGTCCGAGGTGAGAACGGCGCGGCATTGCTTCGGCAGATCGGCCATCGTGAATTCACGCGGAGTCTTCTTGCGCGGCGCGTCCTCGTCGTCCTTCTTCGGCTTTTTCGAGGGCTTCGGCGGGTTCAGGTAATCGGTGACCCACCATGTCAGCGTGTCGTCACACCCATCGCCGCCCTTCGACAGGTCGTCCACCGTCGGGGTCTGCGTCTCGCACAGCCGCGCGCCTTTCGGGCATTTCAGCCGCACATGGAAATGCGTGTCATGCCCGGCGACGGGGCGGATCTTCTGCAGCCATTTCCTGTCGGCCCGCTTGGCGGTCTTGCAGATCTCGATCTTGATCGCGGCCGCCACGAAGATCCGGTCCACCCTTGGATCGCTTGCCGCCGCCTTCAGAAGGGCCCGCGCCCTTGGTCCCCAGTTTGCGGTCACCGACAGCTGGTCGGCCGACCGCATCGGGATCGAGGAGATGTTCTCGCGCTCCTTCGCCGACAGGTCCAGCCGCTTTGGCGCCAGCCACCATATATCGGCGTCCAGCCCGATCTGGTGGCTGGCATGTCCGCTGGTCATCGGCCCGCCGCGCGGCTGGCTGATGTCTCCGATATACAACCCCTTGCCCCAGCCAAGCGCGGCCGCCTGTTGCGACAGGTCGACCAGAAACTCGATCATCGCCGGCTGGCCGAAATTGCGCCCGCGCGACAGGCGCATCGCCTGCCAGGTCGGTCCGGTCTGCGGCAGCTCGACAAGGCCGGCCGCACAGCCGCGGGCGTAAGAGCCGATCGGCATCGGCTTCTGGTCCGACGGCGCATCCATCGCGCCGAACAGCTTGTTTGCCAGCTTCTCGGCCGCAACGGGCGTGGGAGAGATCAGCGTCGCGCCAAGCAGGGCAACGGCAAGGGAACGTAGGATCATCGGGACTGCTCACCTTTTGGATTGACCCAAACTAGCAGGATCAGGCCGATGAGGAACAGCGCGATCAGCGGCGAAAAGCCGATGCGCTGTGATCCGCTGATCCCTGTAACAATCGCGATCAGGCTGGGGGCGATGAAACTGGCCACTTTGCCCGACAGCGCAAAAAGCCCGAAGGCCTCGGTCGCGCGATCCGGCGTGGTGTGTCGCACCATCATGGTGCGGCTTGCCGCCTGCACCGTGCCGCCCGCGGCCCCGATCAGGGCGCCGCAGAGAAAGAGGATATTGTCCGACTGGTTGCTGGCCGGGTCCAGGGCGATGCCCCAGACCTGTTCGCGCGTCATGCCGACCAGCACGGCGCAGACAAGGATCAGCACCACGATGCTGAAGGCGATCACCGGCTTTGGGCCGAAGCGCCGGTCCATCCGCCCCCCCACCCATGAGGCGCCCACCGCCGTTGCCGCTCCGACGATGCCGAAGATGCCGATCTGGCCGATGCTCCACCCCAGTACGCCTTTGGCATAGACGCCGCCAAAGGCATAAAGCGCGTTCAGCGCGTCGCGGTACAGCAAGGACGAGGCCAGATAGGCCTTCAGGCTGGTGCGGAACCGCAGCGAGGCGACAAGTTCGACCAGTTGGGCAACGGCCAGTCTTGCCTCGAACCGCACGGGTGCGGTGCGCGGCTCCTTCACCCAAAGGAAGAACGGGATCATGAAGACGACATACCAGATCGCCGTGAAGGGCCCGACAAAGCGGGTGCCGACCTGGGTTTCGGAATCCTCGCCCAGAAGGGGGCTCAGCCCCAGATATGTCAGCCCGTTCTCGGGGTTGGGCACGAACAGTCCCAACATCAGCACCAGCGCCACCAGTCCGCCCAGATAGCCGAAGGCAAAGCCAGACCCCGAGATGGCGCCCAGATCCTCATGGTCCGAAAGACTGGGCATCAGGGCGTTGGTGAAGATCGTGGCGAACTCCATCCCGATGAAGCCGATGCCGAAGAAGGTGACGGCCCAGAACAGCACCTCGATCCCGCCGCCGGGTGCCACCCACCACAAGGCCCAGGCCCCGACGATGTAGAAGGCCGAGAAGAACCAGACCCAGACCAGCCTGCGCCCGGTGGTATCCGCCATCGCCCCGAGGATCGGGGCGAAGACGGCGATCAGCACCGAGCTGGCCGCGATCCCCCAGCCCCAGAAGCTTTGCGCTGCCGCGGCCGAGGCATCCGGGTCCAGCCCTTGGCCCAGATAGTAGCCGATGGCGATCTCGGTGAAGTAAGGCCCGAAGACGAAGGTCAGCAGCAGCGTGTTATAGGGCTGGCTGGCCCAATCGAAGAAGTACCAGCCCCAGATCCGTTTCCGCGGCGAAACCATTCCTGCCCCCTGCTCCTGTTCGTTGCCGCGGAGTGAACCCGGAAACGCCTTTCGGCGCAAGCTTCAGCCAAGGGCGCCGATCCTTCGCCGAAGGATCGCGGCCCCTCAGCATTGCGGTGGCCAGGGCCTCGCGGCATCCGCGGTGATCCAGTCGCCCACCCAGCCCGGAAGCTCCGGGCTGTCCGCCGGCAGGCCAAGCGCCTCCGCCAGTTCCGCAGGCGGCACGATGCCGCGCTGACCTTGCGTGATCGCGGACCGCAGCAGCACCTGCGAGGTGCACTCCCCGCGCACCCACATGCTCTGGTCCATATAGACGAAACGGTTGTCCCAGCCGACCAGCCGCGTCCGCATCTCGATCCGGTCGAACAGTTTCACCCGCTTGCGATAGCGGACCGAAGCCCCGGCCACCGCCATGGCCCAGCCCCTGGCCTTGGCAATCCTGTGCAGGCCGGTGCGGCTGCCCAGCGGCAGCCGGCCAAGATCGTACAGCGTCAGCGTGCGGCCGTTGTTCAGCTCCATCCAGGGGTCGAGGTCCTGCGGCCAGCACAGATGATGGCTGACATGGGTCTCCAGCGGATGCAGCGGTGGCGCCCCGCGAAACTTCAGGATTTCCTTGACCATGCGCAGATAGGGATACATCGGGGGTCTCCTGTCTTGCGCCCGGCTTGGCCCAAGGCGCCGCGATAGGCAAGTGTGACCCCGCGTAGCCCATCGCTCTTGTGGCGCATCGCCCAATCGTTCTACAACATGTGGCGTCTGGACAGAGGGGAACATCAATGAGTGCGCTGCGCGATACGCTTTTGCTGATCCTCGGCATCGCGCAATGGATCATTCTGATCCATATCATCATGTCCTGGCTGATCAATTTCCAGGTGCTGAACCTGCGCCAGCCGCTGGTTGCACAGATCTGGAGCGGGCTGAACCAGCTGCTGGAGCCGCTTTACGGCCGTATCCGCCGGATGCTGCCGGCCACCGGCGGTATCGACTTTGCGCCGCTGATCGTGATCATCGTGGTCTTCTTCCTGCAACGGCTTGTGGCGACCGGCGGGCTCTGACCCGTGCAACAGGCGACCGATATCCTCCGTTCCGTGTTCGGCTTTTCGGGCTTCCGCCCGGGGCAAGAGGAAATCGTCGCCGCCGTCCTTGCGGGCCGCAACACCCTTGCCATCATGCCCACCGGCGGCGGCAAGTCGCTGTGTTTCCAACTGCCCGCGCTGTGCCGCGACGGGGTGACGGTCGTCATCTCGCCCCTCATCGCGCTGATGCGCGATCAGGTCCGCGCCCTGCGCGAGGCGGGGGTCGAGGCCGGGGCCCTGACCTCGGGCAATACCGATGAGGAGACCGAAGAGGTCTTTGCCGCATTGGACGAGGGCCGTTTGCGGCTGCTCTACATGGCGCCCGAACGGCTGGCCTCCGGCGCGACCCTGCCGCTTTTGCGCCGCATCAATGTTCGGATGATCGCGGTGGATGAGGCGCATTGCGTGTCGCAATGGGGCCATGACTTCCGCCCCGATTACCTGCGCATCGGCGATCTGCGCCGCGCCCTGCAGGTGCCCGTCGCCGCCTTCACCGCCACCGCGGACGAAGAAACAAGGGCCGAGATCGTCATCCGCCTGTTTGACGGCACCCCGCCCGACACCTTCCTGCGCGGCTTCGACCGGCCGAACATCCATCTGGCTTTCGCCGTCAAGGATTCACCCCGCGACCAGATCCTGCGCTTTGCCGCAGCGCGGAAGGGCCAGTCGGGAATCGTCTATTGCGGCACCCGCGCCAAGACCGAAACCCTCTCGGCCGCGCTGAAGGCCGCCGGCCATCCGTCGCTTTACTACCATGGCGGCATGGACCCGGACGAACGCCGTCTGGTCGAAACCCGCTTCCAGCGCGATGACGGGCTGATCGTCGTGGCCACCATCGCCTTCGGCATGGGCATCGACAAGCCCGACATCCGCTGGGTCGCCCATGCCGACCTGCCCAAGTCGATCGAGGGCTATTATCAAGAGATCGGCCGCGCCGGCCGCGATGGCGCCCCGGCCGAGACGCTGACGCTTTTCGGCGCCGATGACATCCGTTTCCGCCGCAGCCAGATCGACGAGGGTCAGGCGCCGATGGACCGCAAGCAGGCCGATCACGGCCGGCTGAACGCGCTTCTCGGTCTGGCCGAGGCGATCTCGTGCCGCCGGCAGGTGCTGCTGCGCTATTTCGGCGAGGACAGCGCCCCTTGCGGCAATTGCGATCTGTGCCAGCACCCGGCCGAGGTGTTTGACGCCACCGACGCCGCCCGCAAGGCGTTGTCGGCGGTGCTCCGCACTGGCGAAAGCTATGGCGCGGGGCATCTGATCGACATTCTGACCGGGTCGATGACCGACAAGATCCGCGACCGCCGCCATGACCAGTTGCCCACCTTCGGCGTGGGGCGCGAGCTGACAAAGCTGCAGTGGGGCACCGTTTTTCGCCAGATGATGGGCCGCGACTTCCTGCGCCCCGACCCCGAGCGTCACGGCGCCTTGCGCATGACCGACGCCGCCCGTCCCGTCCTGCGCGGCGAGGAGCCGGTGACCTTCCGCAAGGAGGCCGCCCGCGCCACCCCGAAATTCGCCCCGCGTGTGCAGGTGGATGACGAGGATGCGCCGCTTCTGTCGGCGCTGAAGGCGAAGCGTCGCGCGCTGGCCGATGCAGCCTCGGTCCCGGCCTATGTCATCTTCCCCGACCGCACCCTGATCGAGATGGCCGAGAAGCGCCCGCTGACGCTTGACCAGATGGCCGGCATCACCGGCGTGGGCGCGAAGAAGCTGGAAAGCTTCGGGCTGGCCTTCCTTGCCGTGATCGCCGGGGCCGCCGAGACCCCGCACCCCGCCCGCATGGCCCTTGCCGGCCGCCCCGAGGGGGTGGTCTTCGACCGGCTGGCCGAGGCGCAGCTGCGCCTGCAACGCGGCGAGGATGGCACCGGCAAGCCCTTGTCCTGCACCCTTTCCACCCTGCGCCATATCGCCGAACGGCGGCCAAGGTCGCTGGGAGAGCTGGAGCAGGTTCAGGGCATGGGTCCGCAAAAGGCCGAACGCTTCGGCCCGGCCTTTCTGGCCATTCTTCAGGAGGGATAGGAATGCTCTGCGTCGTGTCACCGGCCAAGAAGCTGAACGAAAAGCCACAGGCCCTGCCGGAAGGTGTGGAACTCACCCGGCCGGACTTCCTGACCGAGACCTGGCGTCTGGTCCAGATCGCGCGCGGGCTGTCGGTGCAGGATCTGCGTCAGCTGATGGATCTCTCCGACCCGCTTGCCCGGCTGAACCGCGACCGCTTTGCCGCCTATCGCCAAAGGCCCGCGCAGCTGATGGCTGCGATCCAGTGTTTTGCCGGCGATACCTATGTCGGGCTCGACGCGGCCAGCATGGCGCCGGATGCCCGGCGCTGGGCCGAAGGGCATCTGCGCATCCTTTCGGGGCTTTACGGCCTGCTGCGGCCCTGGGACGGCATCCAGCCGCACCGGCTGGAGATGGGCACCAGGCTGGCCAATCCGCGCGGTGCCGATCTTTACGCCTTCTGGGGCGACCGGGTGGCCAGGGCGCTGAACCGGCAGGCGGCGGAAATGGGCACCGACATAGTGGTGAACTGCGCCTCGATCGAATATTTCACCGTGGCGCAGCGCAAGGCGCTGAAGCTGCGGGTGATCACCCCGGTCTTCCTCGAGGAGCGGGGGAACGAGGCCAAGGTGATCTCCTTCTGGGCCAAGAAGGCCCGTGGCAGCATGGCGCGCCACATCTGTGACACCCATCTGACGGACCCGGACGACCTGCGCGGCTTTGCCGTCGGCGGCTATGCCTTCCGCGCCGATCTCTCGGCCGATGACCGCATGGTCTTTACCCGGGCCGAACCGCAGCAAGACGCGGCCTGAGGCGGCGCTTGGCCGCGGGTGCGTCAATCCGCATCCTCATTGGCCGCGACCGGCTGTGCTTCGGCGGGGCAGAACTCGGTCAGGGCGGCGGCGATGACGGCCTTGCGCAAGGGCTTTGTCAGGTAGCGGTCGATGCCGGCCGCAAGGATCGCTTCGGAATCGCCCTCCATCGCGTGGGCGGTCAGCGCCACGATGGGAACATGGCAGCGTCCGGCTTCGGCCGCACGGATCGCGGCGGCGGCTTCCTTTCCGTCCACCTCGGGCATCGAGATGTCCATGAAGATCAGGTCGGGCTGATGGTCGCGCCACATCTCCACCGCCTCGCGTCCGTTGGCGGCAAAGCGCAGGTCGATGTCGATCCCCTTCACCATCTTCTGGAACACCAGCTGGTTGGTCTTGTTGTCCTCTGCCACCAAGACCCGCATCTGACGCAGCTTTCCGGGCGGCAGAAGAAGCAGCGTCGGCAGCGGCGGGGCAGGGGCGGCGACGGGGGCGGCGACGGGGGCTGAAAGTTCCTGCAGCCGGCGGTAGAGATCGGCGCGCAGCACAGGCTTTTGCAGGAAGGCGTCGATACAGGCGGCATCCTCATCGTCGCGGGCAGAGGCCGGGTTCGAGGACAAGAGCACCACCGGCAGCCGGTGCCCCGCCGCCCGCGCCCGGGCGGCAAGGGTCAGCCCGTCCATCTCGGGCATGGCATGGTCGGTCAGCAGGACGTCGTAGTCGGGATCGGCGGCCAGCACCGCCAGCGCCTCGGCCCCCGACCGGCAGAGCGTGACCTTGATGCCGCAAGGGGTCAGCTGGCGTTCAAGGATGGCGCGATTGATGAACTGGTCATCCACCACCAGCGCACGGCGCAGGGTAAGAGGCTGATGCAGCGGCGCGGCCCCTTCGGCCACCGGCAGGGTGATGCGGAAGCCGAAGGACGACCCCTTGCCCGGTTCGCTGTCGACCCAGACCGCACCGGCCATACGCTCGATCAGGCGGCGGGTGATGGCAAGGCCAAGGCCGGTGCCCTCATACTTGCGGTTCTGTTCATCCTCGACCTGGTTGAACTCACCAAAGACATGGTCGAGATGTTCGGGAGCGATGCCGATTCCGGTATCCTCGACCGTGACATGCAGCTGCCGGCGGCCGTCCTCGATCTCGATCCCGACGATGCGGGTCAGGACATGGCCCTTGTCGGTGAATTTCACCGCATTGCCGATCAGGTTGGTCAGCACCTGCCGCAGCCGTCCCGGATCGCCGACATAGCGGGTGGGCAGGAACATGTCGAAGTCGATCACCAGATCGATGCCCTTTTCCCGCGCGCGCGGCTGCAAGAGCATTTTGACCTCGTGGATCGTTCGCTCCAGGTCGAAGGGTTCGGGGTGGATCGTCAACCTCTCGGCTTCCAGTTTGGAATAATCGAGGATGTCGTTGATGATCACCACAAGCGCCTCGCCCGAAGATCGGATCGTCTCGGCGAAGAGGCGCTGTTCTTCCGACAATGTGGTGTCGCAAAGCAGTTCCGCCATGCCGACCACGCCGTTCATCGGCGTGCGGATCTCGTGGCTCATGTTCGCGAGGAAGGCGGATTTGGCGCGGTTGGCGGCTTCGGCCTGGCTGCGGGCTGCTTCCAGTGCCAGCTGTTGTTCGCGCAGCTGGGTGATGTCGGTGCGCAGCCCGACGCGGCCGCCGTCGGGCGTGGCATGGTCCGATTCCAGGATCCAGCGGCCATTGGCCAGCCGGCTTTCCGAGGCTTCCCTCGCCTCACGAAACTGGCGCAGGCGGGCGGCAAGCCAGTTTTCCTCACGACCCGTGGCCTCGGGGACGTGGCCGCCGCGCAACCCCTGGCGCAAAAGGTCCTCGAATGTGGTGCCGGGGATCATCGCCGGGGCGCTGTCGGGGAACATGTCGCGGTAGCGTTGGTTGCAGGTCAAGAGCCGTTCCTCCCTGTCGAAAAGCACGAAGGCATCGGGAAGCGCGTCGATCGCGGCCCAGATGCGCATCTGTTCGGTGATGTCCATGATGAGACAGACCAAGTCGCCGTCGCGGGCGCGGCGGTCGACCATCCTGATCCAGCTGCCGTTGGTCAGGCGCACCGTCGCCGGCTCGACCCGGACGGCTTGAATGCGCGCGCACATGCGGGCGACCCAGTCGTCCGGGTCCTCGCCCTGATGGTCGACGGCACCGCTTTTCGCGGCCGCGCGGATCAGATCGGCATAACTGGCGCCGGCAACGACCCCTTCCAAGTCCGTATCGACCCCGTCGAAGAACGAGAGAAAGGCGTTGTTGGCCATCACCAGCTTCAGCCCGGCGTCGAAGACGGCAAAGCCATCGCGGATGGTATTGACCGAATCCCGCAGTCGCCGTTCGGCCATCAGGGCGGCGGTGTGGGCGCGGTCAAGATCATGCAGATAGCGGCAGTTCTGATCCTTCAGCACCTCGGCTTCGGTCCGGGCCGAGTGCACGACCTGGCGCTGTTCCACGATCTGATCGGACAGCGACCGGGCGTGGATCGCCAGCTTTTCGTTGGCAACGAACAATTCGCGCGTGCGCTGTTCCAGCAGCCTTTCTGCCGCAAGGCGCGCGCGCCGTTCCTTTGCCAGTGTTTCCGTCAGATCCATCACGTCCGCGCCGACATTCTGCCCGCCCGGAGGCTGCGGCCAGAAGCGGCAACGTCCGGAATTCGCGACTACCTTGGCGCAGCAATGTGAACCAAGACTTAACGAAATCGGGCCGCGTGATGCTTGCCGCTGGGCGGGGGCCATGGCAGAGTTCGACCATGTGACAGGAGGATTTTTCATGCGCAGCTTTGCCAGGGCCGCGGTCGCGGCGCTTTTGTTGGCGTTTCCCAGTGCAATCCATGCGCAGGATCTGATTCCCGAACGGCGTGCGATCGTGTCTCTGGACACCGATCTGCCCGGCGGCGACATCCAGTCGATCTTCGACACCACGCAGGATGCCTGCGAGCGGGCCTGCATCACCAACACCCGCTGCGAGGCCTATACGTTCAACACCCGCAACGGCAGCTGTTTCCTGAAGAAAGACCCGGGCGAGCCGGCGGCCTTTGCCGGCGCGCAATCGGCGCGCATCATCGGCGGCGACCCGGCGCTGATCGCCGCAGCCCCCGACCGGCGGGGAGAATTGCTCTTCGTGCCCGACTGGGACATCACCAGCGCGCTGGACATGGCGGCGACCCTTGGCCGCACCCATACCACGGGCCCGTGGAGTGCTGACGAACACCTGCGGTCTGCCAATGACAATGAAGGGATCGGTAACTGGGTCATGGCCACCGCCTTCACCGGCGCGGCGCTGAACCTGCAGGATAGCGCCGATCTCTGGATCGAATATGCCCGGCGCGCGTCCGAGGCGGCCAAGACATCGAACGACCGCAGCTGGTATGAGAACCGGGCCTATCTGGCCACCGTCAACGCCTATCTGCGGGCGGGATCTGCCGCACAGCGCCACGGCATCCTGGTCATGATGGCCGAGGATCTGGAGCAGATCGGCCGCGGCAGTGACATGGTCAAGGCGCTGCGCCTTGCGCAATCGCTGCAGCACCGCGACGACACGTCGGCGATGCTGGACGTGGCCATCGGCAAATACGGCTTCCGCATCACCGAAAATTCGGTCCAGGCCGATCTGGCCCGTCCGCGCATCTGTGCCAGCTTCTCCGAAGACCTTGCGCCCTCGGGCGTGGAATATGCCGATTTCGTCAAACTGCCCTCGGCCGGGCTTACGGTCGAAAGCGATGGCTACCGGCAGCTTTGCGTTGTCGGGGTGGAACATGGCGGCCGCTATACCGTGACCTTCCGCGAAGGCCTGCCGGCGAAGGACGGGCAGGAACTGGCCAAGGACATCGACCTCACGCTTTATGTCCGCGACCGCAGCCCCGGCGTCAGCTTCCCCGGCCGTGGGTATGTGCTGCCGAAGACGGCAGATGCCGCGCTGCCGGTGCAGACGGTGAACACCGAGAAGCTGGATCTCACGCTGTTCCAGGTCACCGACCGGAACCTGCTGCGTGCGATCCAGAACAGCTATTTCGGCTGGCCGATGCAGGAATACAGCGAATCCTATTTCACCGACGAGATCGGCGAAGAGGTCTGGCACGGCACCGCCACCGTCGCCCAGGAGGTGAACAAGGACGTCACCACCCGCCTGCCGCTGGCCGAGGCGCTGATGGACCGCCCCGCCGGGATCTATGCGCTGAAGGCCGCGGTGCCGGGTGTCGATCCCTACAACATTCCCGCCGGCTGGCAGTGGTTCGTGGTGTCCGACCTTGGCATCACCTCGATGTCGGGGGTGGACGGACTGCATGTCTTCGTGCGCAGCCTCGGCACGGCTGCGGCCAAGCCGGGCGTCTCGGTCGAGCTTTTGAACCGCGCCAACTCGGTTCTGGCCACCGTCACCACCGATGAACAGGGCTATGCCCATTTCGATGCCGGCATGGTGCGCGGCACGGGCAGCGCCTCGCCCGCCATGGTGGTCGTCAAGGATGGCGATGCCGATGTCGGCTTCCTGTCGCTGACCGATCCCGAATTCGACCTGTCGGACCGTGGGGTCGAGGGGCGTGAGCCGGCACCGCCGGTGGATGTCTTCCTGACCACCGACCGTGGTGCCTATCGTGCAGGCGAAACCGTCTTTGCAACGGCACTGGCCCGTGACGAGGTGGCCGATGCCGTGGACGGGCTGCCGCTGACCGCGATCCTGATCCGGCCCGACGGGGTCGAGTATTCCCGCCAGCTGGTCGAGGACAAGGGCGCCGGCGGCCATGTGTTCCAGCTGCCGATTGCCGGCGCCGCGCCGCGCGGCGTGTGGTCGCTGCAGATCCTGGCGGATCTTGACGCGGCCGCGCTGGCCACTACGACCTTCCTTGTCGAGGACTTCCTGCCCGAACGGATCGACTTCACCCTGACCCGCGACGCCACGCCGCTGACGCTGACCGGCCCTGTCGCGGCCATCGACATCGACGCGCGCTATCTGTTCGGCGCCCCGGCGGGCGGATTGGCCATCGAGGGCGAGACGCTGCTGCGTGCCGCCGACGGCCTGAAGGAATATCCGGGCTTCACCTTCGGTCGCTATGACGAGTCGTTCGGCGCAATGATGGAGCCGCTGATCACCAACCAGACCGACGAGGACGGCAAGGGCTATGCCGAGATCGCGCTGCCCGCCGTCAACGATCCGGGCCGCCCGCTTGAGGCGCTGATCGCTGTTCGCGTTGCCGAAGGGTCAGGCCGCCCGGTTGAACGCCGGATCACCGCCGAGGTGGAACCCGCCGCCCCGATGATCGGCGTCAAGCCGATGTTCGACGGCGTTGCCGGTGAGGGCACGGATGCGCGCTTCCAGCTGATCGGCGTCGGAACCGACAAGAAACCCGCCGCGATGGGCGTGCACTGGAAGCTGAACCGCATCCAGGTCGATTACCAATGGTATCAAAGCTATGGGAACTGGAGTTGGGAGGCGGTGACCTATCGCACCCTTGTCGCCGAAGGCGATGCCACCCTTGGCGACAACCCTGTCGAAATTGCCGGCAAGGTGGATTGGGGCAATTACGAACTGGTCGTCGAACGCACCGATGGGCAGCTGGCGGAAACCTCGACCAGCTTCTGGGCTGGCTGGTATGCGCCCGCCGACACGGCCTCGACCCCGGACACGCTGGAATTGTCGCTGGACAAGCCTGCCTATGTGCCCGGCGACACGGCGCAGTTGCGGGTTGTGCCGCGGGCGGCCGGGACGGCGCTGATCACCGTGCTGTCGAACCGCCTTGTCTCGATGCAGACCGTCGAGGTGAAAGAGGGCGAGAACGTGATCCCGCTGCCGGTCACCGAAGACTGGGGTGCGGGGGTCTATGTGACCGTCTCGGCCCTGCGGCCGATGGATGTGGCCGCCGGCCGCAATCCGGCCCGTGCGATGGGGCTGTCCTATGCTGCCGTCGATCCGGGTGCCCGCGCCCTGAACACCAGCATCGAGATGGCGGCGGAATCCGCCCCGCGCGGCCCGCTTGACGTGGCCGTCAAGGTCGAGGGCATGGCGGCCGGCGAAAAGGCCTATGTCACGCTTGCCGCCGTCGATGTCGGCATCCTGAACCTGACCGGCTTCAAGTCCCCCGATCCCAAAGGCCATTACTTCGGCCAGCGCAAGCTGGGTATCGGCATCCGCGATGTCTATGGCCGGCTGATCGACGGGCTGAACGGTGCCACGGGCGAGGTCCGCTCGGGCGGTGACGCCGGCGCGCAGGCCGCGCTGAACGCGCCGCCTCCGACAGAAGAACTGGTGGCTTATTTCTCGGGCCCGATCGAGGTTGACGCCGATGGCTATGCGCGCGCCACCTTCGACCTGCCGTCCTTCAACGGCACGGTGAAGGTGATGGCGGTGGCCTGGTCGAAGCATGGCGTGGGGCAAGCCGATCAGGAGGTGCTGGTCCGCGACCCGGTCGTGGTGACGGCAAGCCTGCCGCGCTTCATGTCGCCCGGCGATGAAAGCCGTCTGTTGCTGGAAATCGTCCATGCCACCGGGCCCTCGGGTCGGATGAGCCTGGATGTCGTCGCCAATGGTGTCACGGTTGGCGCGCCGCCTTCGGGCTTCGATCTTGCCGATCATGGCAAGGCGGTGTTCGAGGTTCCGGTGACGGCGGGCGCGGTGGGTATCCAGACCATCGACGTCAACCTGACCACGCCGGATGGCAAGGTGCTGAAAAAGACCCTGACCCTGCCGGTGCAGGTGAACGACCCCGAAATCGTCAAGATCTCGCGGCTGGACCTGAAGAAGGGGCAGAGCTTCACCTTCGATCAGGCGGTGTTCGCCGACATGATCCCGGGTTCGGGCAAGTCGGTCATGGCCATCGGCCCCCTGGCCCGGCTGAATGCGCCGGGGCTTCTGGCCAGCCTTGACCGCTATCCCTATGGCTGCACCGAACAGATGACCAGCCGTGCCCTGCCGCTTCTGTACTTCGACGAGATTGCGCAGGTCATGGACCTCAAGGGCGCCGAGAATATCCAGAAGCGCATCGACGAGGCCGTGATCGAGATCCTGTCCAATCAGGGCAGCGAAGGCGGCTTCGGGCTGTGGAGCGCAGGCTCGGGCGACATGTGGCTGGACGCCTATGTCACCGACTTCCTGAGCCGTGCCAAGGCGCAGGGCTTTGCGGTGCCGGATCTGGCGCTGAAGAACGCGCTGAGCAACCTGCGCAATCAGGTGAACTATGCGCCGGACTTCGACAGCGAGACCAATGGCGGTGGCACGGCACTGGCCTATGCGCTGATGGTTCTGGCCCGTGAAGGGGCCGCCGCCATCGGTGATCTGCGCTACTATGCCGACGTCAAGGCGGATGACTTCGCAACCGGGCTGGCGCAGGCCCAGCTGGGTGCGGCGCTGGCCTCCTATGGCGACCAGCCGCGTGCGGATGCGATGTTCCGCAAGGCGGGCACCAAGATGGCCGAGGCCCTTGCCAAGGAAGAGCGTCAGGTCTGGCGTATCGACTACGGCACCAACTTCCGGGACGCGGCGGCGCTCTTGACGCTGGCTGTGGAATCGGGGTCGAACGCGGTCGACCGCGAGGCGCTGACCGACCGCATCGCCCGCTCGGGCAGCAACATGTCGACGCAAGAGGCGACATGGGCCCTGCTGGCCGCCAATGCGTTGATCGACCGGCCCGACAGCTCGGGCATCAAGATCGACGGTGCGGCGGCGACCGGTCCCCTGGTCAAGGTGCTGACGGCCGGGCAGGAGCCAGTGACCGTTACCAACGAAGGCCAGGACACCACGATCACCATCTCGACCTACGGTGTCCCGGCGGAACCGGAGCCTGCAGGCGGCAATGGCTATTCCATCGCCCGCAGCTACTTCACCATGACCGGAGAGCCGGTCTCGCTGGATGGGGTGAAGGTCGGGGACCGGCTTGTCGCGATGGTCGAGGTCACGCCCTTCGACTATTCGGACGGCCGGCTGATCGTGGCCGACCCGCTGCCCGCCGGTTTCGAGATCGACAACCCGAACCTGATTTCGGGCGGATCGGTCGCCAATCTGGATTGGCTGGACGCGCTTCAGGACGTGACGCACAGCGAGTTCCGTCAGGACCGCTTCATCACGGCCGTCGACTGGTCGTCGCGCGACAGCTTCCGGCTGGCCTATGTGGTGCGCGCCGTCAGCCCGGGCACCTTCCACCACCCGGCAGCCTCGGTCGAGGACATGTATCGCCCCGACTACCGCGCCCGCAGCGATGCGGGGACGGTGACGGTGCTGCCGAAGTAAGATGCGGGCGCGCTGGTTCATCACGGCAGCGGCGGGCCTCTGGCTCGCCGCGATGGGCCGCGACCGGGTTGACGACTGGATCGACGCGACGGTGCTGCCGCCGCTTGTGGTGCAGACCAGCGTGGAAGTGCTGGACCGGGGCGGCCACCTTCTGCGGGCCTATACGGTGGCGGATGGCCGCTGGCGGCTGGCGGTGGGGCTGGACGAGGTCGACCCCCGCTATATCGACATGCTGCTGACCTATGAGGATCGTCGCTTTCGTGACCATCCCGGAATCGACTGGCGCAGCATGGCGCGGGCCGGCTGGCAGGCGGCGACCAACGGGCGCATCGTCTCGGGCGGATCGACCCTGACGATGCAGGTCGCGCGCCTGTTGGAAGAGGGGACAACCGGCCAGGTTGGCGGCAAGCTGCGCCAGATGCGGGTGGCGCTGGCGCTGGAGCGGCGGCTTTCCAAGGACGAGATCCTCTCGCTTTACCTGCACCTTGCGCCCTTTGGCGGCAATCTCGAAGGCGTCCGCGCCGCCTCCATTTCCTACTTCGGCAAGGAACCTGCCCGGCTGACCCCGGCCGAGGCCGCGCTGTTGATCGCCATTCCGCAAAGCCCGGAAAGCCGCCGCCCAGACCGGGCTGCCGACCGGGCCGAGGCGGCGCGCAACCGTGTGCTGGATCGCGCCGTGACCTTCCACCTGATCGACGCCGAGGAAGCCACCGCGGCCTATGGGGAAAGGGTGCCGGGCATCCGCAAGCCGTTTCCCGCCCACGCGCCCCATCTGGCCGACCGCGCCCGCGCCGAAGACCCTTTGGCACGCGAACACCTTCTGACGCTGGACCTGACCCTGCAAAAGCAGTTGGAGGTGCTGGCCCGCACCGCCGTTGCCGGCAAGGGCGACAGGCTGCAGGTCGCCATCGTCGTGGCCGACCATGCCTCGGGCGAGATCCTTGCCTCGGTCGGTTCGGCCGATTTCACCGAAGACCGCCGGCAGGGCTTTGTCGACATGACCAATGCCCTGCGCAGCCCCGGCTCAACGCTGAAACCCCTGGTCTATGCGCTGGCCTTCGATCAGGGCCTTGCCCATCCCGAAACGATGATCGACGACCGGCCCACCGTGTTCGGCGCCTATGCCCCGCAGAACTTCGACAAGATGTATCGCGGCACGATCCGGGTGCGCGAGGCTTTGCAGATGTCGCTGAACATCCCCGTGGTCATGCTGACCGAGGCCATGGGCCCGGCCCGGCTGCTGTCGGCGATGGGCAAGGCCGGAATGAAGTATCAGTTGCCGGGCGGACAGCCCGGACTGGCCGTCAGCCTTGGCGGCGTGGGCGTCACCCTGCAGGACATGGTGCAGCTTTATGCGACGCTGGCGCGGGGCGGCGTTTCGCTGCCGCTGACCTGGCGCCAGTCCGGCGACCGGGCCGAAGGGCAGCGCGTGGTCAGCGCCGTTGCCGCATGGCAGGTCGGTGACATCCTCGCCGGGCTGGCCCCGCCCCCCGGCGCGCCGCGCAACCGTCTGGCCTACAAGACCGGGACCTCATACGGCCACCGCGATGCCTGGGCCATCGGCTTTGACGGCAAGCATGTGATCGGGGTCTGGATGGGCCGCGCCGATGGCACCCCGGTGCCCGGAGCCTTCGGCGCCGACACCGCAGCGCCCGTGCTGTTTCAGGCCTTCAACCGGCTGAAGGCGAAGCTGGAGCCGCAACCACCCGCGCCCGCCGCCACCCTGCTGGTGTCGAACGCCCAGCTTCCGCAGCCGCTGCAGCGCTTCCGGTCGCGCACCGCCGCATTCGAGGCCGATGCCGACGCCCCCGCTGTCGCCTTCCCGCCGGACGGGGCCGAGGTGGAATTGCTGGACGCCGGGCTGATGGTCCGGGTCCGAGGTGGCGTCGCTCCCTTCACCTGGATGGTGGACGGCAAGCCCCTGGTGGTCGGCACCCGCGACCGCGAGAACCTTCTCGACCTGTCGGGAACCGGCTTTGTCACCCTGTCGGTGATCGACGCCACCGGCAGATCGGCCCGCGCGAACGTCCGCGTCTGGTAGCCTTGGCAGGCGTTTCCGCCGGGCCGCCCGAGGGCGACGGGCGGGCGGTTCAGACCCGCTCGATCGCCAGCGCGATACCCTGACCGCCGCCGATGCACATGGTGATCAACGCGGTCTTGCCGTCGGTCCGCTCCAGCTCATGCAGGGCCTTCACGGTGATGATTGCCCCTGTCGCCCCCACGGGGTGCCCAAGCGCGATGGCCCCGCCGTTGGGGTTCACGCGTTCCGGGTCCAGATCCAGTGCGCGCGTGACAGCAATGGCCTGCGCGGCAAAAGCCTCGTTCGATTCAACGACATCAAAGCTTTGCGGGCTGACACCCAGCCTGGCGCAAAGCGCCTTGACGGCCGGGATCGGACCCAGGCCCATCACCTTGGGGTCCACGCCTGCAACGGCCCAGCCCATGATCCGCGCCCTTGGCTTCAGCCCTTTCGCCGCCGCCCCGGTCGCCAGCACCAGCGCCGCCGCCCCGTCATTCAGCCCCGAGGCATTGCCCGCTGTCACCGTTCCATCCTTCTGGAACGCCGGCCGCAGCCCCGCCAAAGCCTCGGCGGTTGTGGCCTTTGGATGCTCATCCACCGCGAAGTCGAAATTGCCCTTGCGGCCGGAAATCTCAACCGGCGCGATCTCTGCCACAAAGCGGCCCTCGGCAATCGCCAGGGCGGCGCGGGTCTGCGACTCCAGCGCGAAGGCATCCTGATCGGCGCGGGTGATCCCCGCCTGCGCCGCGACATTCTCGGCCGTCACGCCCATGTGGCCGGTGCCGAAGGGACAGGTCAGCGCGCCTGTCATCATGTCGATGGCCTTGGTGTCGCCCATCTTCTGGCCCCAACGCACGGCCGGCAGGCTGTAGGGGGACCGGCTCATGCATTCCGCGCCGCCAGCCAGGGCGATCCCGGCATCGTCCAGCATCAACGCCTGTGTGGCCGAGACGATCGCCTGCGCCCCCGAGCCGCAAAGCCGGTTGACGTTCATCGCCGGCACCGTCTCGGGCACGCCTGCCTGCATGGCGGCGACGCGGCTCAGATACATGTCGCGCGGTTCGGTGTTGATGACATGGCCGAAGACCACGGTGCCGATCTGGTCGGGCGCAAGACCGGCACGCGAAATGGCCGCCTTGGCCGCCTGCGCGGCGATGTCGACGGGCGGCATCGCAGAGAGTGCGCCGCCGAATGTGCCGATTGCGGTCCGGGTGGCAGACAGGATGTAGACATCGGTCATGGTTTCACCTCGTCAGGATGGGCCGATTTGACGGCGGGAACCGACTCGAGTCCAGCGATGATGCGGGCGATCGTGGGCCATGCCGCAACGTCCAGCCCGACTCGCGCGGCGTTGTAGACCTGCGGCACAAGGCAGATGTCGGCCATGCTGATGGTATCGCCATGGCAGAACCTGCCGGTCTGCGGCGATTGCAGCATCCGCTCCACCGCGGCCAGACCTGCACCGATGTAGTGCCGCTGCCAGTCCTCGGCGCTGGTGCTGCCGCCGGTCAGTTGTGCAACATGGTTGCGGACCGAAAGATTGCAGATCGGCGCAATCTCCATCGCCACGGCATAGGACAGCGCCCGCACTCGGGCCCGCCCCCCCGCATCGGCAGGCAGCAGCCCGCCGTGCAGATCGTTCAGATATTCGATGATCGCGAGCGATTGGGTCAGGACCAGACCGTCGATTTCCAGCGTTGGCACAAGGCCCTGCGGATTGCGCGCCAGATTGTCGGCCGCACGCTGCGCACCTTCGACAAGGTTCACCGGAACCGCGGTATAGGGCAGGCCCAGAAGGTTCAGCGCAATGCGCACCCGGTATGAGGCCGATGAGCGCCAGTAGTCGTAAAGCGTGGTCATCTGTCCTCCAGGAGCCGCAGAAGGGCTGCGCGGAATGCCGGAGCCTCGGCGCCAAGCTGGTCCAGCAACTCGGCCTGATAGGCATCGGCAATCGGCACGATCCGGGCCATCAGCTCTTGCCCCTTGACGGTCAGCCGCATGTCCAGAAGGCGCCGGTCCTCGGCATGGTCGCGCTTTTCGATCAGCCCGGCCTCCTGCAACCGTGCGGCCGCCCGGCTGACCTTGGGCTTGTCCATGTCCACCCGCGCATGGATCTCGCGGACCGAGACCGCATCGCCGCCGGCCAGATGCGCCAGAACGCGCCACTCCGGGATCGTCAGCCCGAATTCGGCGCGATAGCGTTCCGAAAACGCGCGCGAGACACGGCCCGCCGCAACGGCAAGCTGATAGGGCAGGAAGGCGGTCAGCTGGAACTGCGACATGAAAACAGGGACCTTTGCGTCTATTTCATTGCTGCCGGAATCTCTGGCAGCCTGCAAGCGTTGACAGCGCCGCTAGGCCGGGCGAGGAAGCGCCGCGGCGACAGGAGTGGCGGGAAGTGCGTAAGGGGATGGGACCCAATCTCGGGCTTCTGCTGACAGGGCTTACGACCTTTGTGCTGATGGGGTTCGGCCAGGCGCTGATCGGTCCGGCCCTGCCGGAGATGACGCGGATCTTCGGCCTGCAGGACGGGGCGGCCGGGCTGCTGATCTCGGCGCAATGGGGGGGCAGCGCGATCGGTGTCGGCGTGATGTATCGCTGGTCGCGGCATGTCACGCCCCGGCTGGCGCTGGCGTTGCTGGCGCTTGGCGGTGCGGGGCTGGCGTTGCAGCCGGCGTGGTGGCTGGTGCTGGTCTCGGCGGTGGTGTTCGGCGCCGGCTATGGCATGGCGACGGCGGTGTTCAACCCGCGGGTGCTGCGTGCCTTCGGGGTGCGCGGTCCGTCGATGCTGAGCCTTCTGAACGCGGCCTATGCTGCGGGTGCGATCCTGTCGCCGCTTGCCTTCGTGGCGCTTGGCAACTCCTCGCCCATGGGCTTTGGCTTCGCGGCCATCTCCTATGTGGTGATCCTTGTCCTGTCGGCCGACCGCGGCGGTCGGGCCGAGGTCCCCGCGACATCCTCGCGCAGCGGTTTCCAGCTGCACTGGCCGATCCTGATCTTTGCCGCCATCGGCATCGGGATCGAGGCCTGCCTGGCCGGGCTTGGCCCGACGGCGCTGGTCCGGGCCGGGCTGACCGAGGAAGCGGCGGCGCAACAGTTGTCCGCCTTCTTCTTTGCCTTCCTGACGGCGCGGGTCGTCCTTGGTGTCTTGGCGCACCGCTTCGATTCCTTCGGCATCTACGCGGCTGCGATGGTGCTGGCTGTCGCTGCCGCAGGCATCGCGGTATCGGGCGCGCCGGGGGTGGGCTTCGTGATGATGGGCGTTTCGGCCGGGATGTTCTTTCCGGGCGCCTTCGTGACCGCCGCGCGCAAGATGGGGGATGACCCGCGGGTCACACCGGTCATCCTCTGGGCTGGGCTGGTGGGCGGGATCGGCCTGCCGCCCCTTCTTTCGGCGCTTTCGGCAGGGATGGGCCCCTTGGGCTTTTTCTGGCTGGTGCTGGCGATCGTGGTGCCAACCGCGTTTGCCGCCTTGCTCTGCCTGCGCAGCATGGCGCGCTGACCACCTCCCGTAGCGCCGGCATGGCGGGGGCGGGGGCTGACGGCCGGCGCCCGGCTGCGAAGCGGATCGACGATGGCAACGAAAGCCGGACATTCCGGCCCGGACCAGCGGGGTTCCCTGTTGACTTCGTTGCAAGTGCAACGATAATTTCGAAACACAGGGATTCACCTTTTCACAGGATGTGCGGGGGGGCGCCGATGAACACGCAGGCACTTTACAGCGGGCTGGTCCGGGCCGTTGACACCAAGGGCACGGTCGAGGGCTATATGCCCGGCTTCGGCAATGATTTCGAGACCGAGGCTTTGCCCGGCGCGCTGCCGCAGGGCATGAACAGCCCGCAGAAATGCAACTACGGGCTTTATGGCGAACAGCTCTCGGGCACCGCCTTCACCGCGCCAAGCCACCAGAACGAACGGACCTGGTGCTACCGCATCCGGCCCTCGGTCAAGCACACCCACCGGTTCCGGAAGATCGCCCTGCCGCTGTGGAAATCGGCGCCCTGCATTGATCAGGACATCATATCCCTGGGCCAGTATCGGTGGGACCCGCTGCCGCATTCGGGTGAGGCGCTGACCTGGCTGACGGGCATGCGAACCATGGTGACGGCGGGGGATGTGAACACCCAGACCGGCATGGCCAGCCATATCTACCTTGTCACCCGGTCGATGACGGATGAGTATTTCTTCAGCGCCGATGGCGAGATGCTGGTGGTGCCGCAAGAGGGCCGGCTGCGGTTCTGCACCGAACTGGGGATCATCGATGTGGAGCCGCAGGAGATCTGCATCCTGCCGCGCGGCCTTGTCTACCGGGTCGAGGTGCTGGAAGGCCCCTGCCGCGGTTTCGTCTGCGAAAACTATGGCCAGAAGTTCCAGCTGCCGGGCCGCGGCCCGATCGGCGCCAATTGCATGGCGAACCGGCGCGACTTCAAGACCCCGGTGGCGGCGTTCGAGGACCGCGAGGCGCCGTCTACGGTGACGGTGAAATGGTGCGGCCAGTTCCATGAGACGAAGATCGGCCATTCGCCTCTGGACGTGGTGGCCTGGCACGGCAACTATTGTCCGGTGAAATACGATCTGAAGACCTATTGCCCGGTCGGCGCGATCCTGTTCGATCACCCGGACCCCAGCATCTTCACGGTGCTGACCGCGCCAAGCGGGATCGAGGGCACCGCGAACATCGACTTCGTGCTGTTCCGCGAACGCTGGATGGTGGCCGAGAACACCTTCCGGCCGCCGTGGTACCACAAGAACGTCATGTCCGAGCTGATGGGCAATATCTACGGCGTCTATGATGCCAAGCCCAAGGGCTTTGTCCCCGGCGGCATGTCGCTGCACAATTGCATGTTGCCGCACGGGCCGGACAAGAATGCCTTTGAAGGCGCGTCGAATGCCGAACTGGGGCCGGAAAAGCTGGACAACACCATGTCCTTCATGTTCGAAACCCGCTTCCCGCAGCATCTGACGCCCTTTGCGGCGCAGGCCGGGCATCTGCAGGAAGATTACATCGACTGCTGGGGCACGCTGGAGAAGAAGTTCGACGGCACGCCGGGCGTCAAGTGACCGACCGCCGGGGGGCCAGCCCCCCGGACCCCCCGGGGTATTTGGAGACAGAAAATGAGCAAGGCATGTCGCTGATCCGGTCCTGGGTTGAGAGCGCGAACCGTGCGGAGGCGGAGTTTCCGCTGAACAACCTGCCCTGCGGGGTGTTCTCGGTGGACGGCGAGGAACCGCGCTGCGGCGTCGCCATCGGCGATTTCGTCCTGGACGTGGCGGGGCTGGAGGAGGCCGGGCTGCTGGTTCTGGACGGCGGGCCATTGCTGGACGTGCCGTTCTGGAACGAGGTGATGGAGGCCGGGCCGGCGGTCTGGGCCGCCTTGCGGTCGCGGTTGCAGGCCCTGCTGGCAGAGGGCGCTGCGGAGCGGGAAGCGATCGAGGCCCATCTGGTTCCGCTGGCCGACGCGGCGCTGCATATGCCCTTCCTTGTGGCCGAATACACCGATTTCTACGCCGGGCGGCACCATGCCACCAATGTCGGCACCATGTTCCGGGGGGCCGAGAATGCCTTGCCGCCCAACTGGTTGCATATCCCGATCGGCTACAATGGCCGGGCGTCATCGGTTGTCGTCTCGGGCACGCCGGTGCGCCGGCCCTGGGGGCAGGTGAAGGGGCCGGACCATGCGGTGCCGGCGTTTCAACCCTCGCGCCGGTTCGACATCGAGCTGGAGATGGGGGCCGTGGTGGGCCACGCGTCGGAGGGCATGGTCTCGGTCGCCGAGGCGGATCGGATGATCTTCGGCTATGTCCTGCTGAACGACTGGTCGGCGCGCGACATTCAGGCTTGGGAGTATCAGCCGCTGGGGCCGTTCCAGGCCAAGGCAACGGCGACGACGATCAGCCCCTGGATCGTGATGCGCGCGGCGCTGGAGCCGTTCCGGGTGTCCACGCCGCCGCGTGAGGTGCCGTTGTTGCCGCATCTGCAGGAGCCGGGGCCGATGCTGTATGACATCGCGCTGGAGGTGGGGCTGGCGCCGGAGGGCGGGGCCGAGACGGTGATCGCGCGGACCAACTACCGCGAGATGTATTATTCGGCCGCACAGCAGTTGGCGCATCATACCACCAGCGGCTGTCCGATGAATGTGGGCGATCTTCTGGGATCGGGCACCATTTCGGGGCCGGACAAGGGATCGCGCGGGTCGCTTCTGGAACTGTCCTGGGGCGGCAAGGAGCCGTTGTCGATCGCAGGCGGCAGCCGCACATTCATCGAGGATGGCGATACGCTGGTGCTGCGGGGCCACGCCCAGGGGGACGGCTACCGGATCGGCTTTGGCGATTGTGCGGGGCAGGTGATCGCGGCACATGGCGATCCGGTCGGGGCAGGCAGATGACAGGATCCTTCGAAGGATCCTGCAAATGTCCTAGGAGAAGTTTGCGCCGGGGGCTAGCGGCCCGCCTGCCACGCAGCCACGGAGTCCGGCGGATAGATCAGCATCAGCACGTTCAGCGCAAGGCCGTCGCGGATCAGCCAGATCGTTGCTGCCTCGAACAGCACGGCCAGGGCGACGGTCATCCAGACCGGCAGGCGCGAGGCCAGGAAGAAGCCGATCCCCATCGCCACGATGTCGGCCACCGTGTTCAGCACGGAATCGCCGTAGTAATCCAGCGAGATGGTGACGGTGCGGTAGCGGTCGATCACGGCGTCCGAGTTCTCGAGGATTTCCCACGCCGACTCGAGCAGTGTCGCGATGGCAAGGCGCCAGCCAAGCGAGAGCTTGCGGGCAACGAACCACAGGAGGCCGAAGAAAAGGAAGCCGTGGATGATGTGGCTGGGGGTATACCAGTCGCTGATGTGCTGACTGTTTTCCGAAGACACCACCTGCCCGTGCCACAGTTTGACATAGCCGCATTTGCAGATCGGCTCGCGCCCGATCCACAGGAGCCAGGCCGCTGCCAGGGCGATGAACAGGGCGGTGACCAGATAGGGAATGCGCTTGGACATGCGCGGCAGGGAATCACGGGCCTGATGGCCTGACAAGAGGGAATGAAATGGCTAAGGAATTCGCGTCCCAAGGCGACATGGCTGAAAAGAAGACCAGTTTCACCGAAGTCGGCCCCGGCCTTTGGGCCTTCACCGCCGAGGGCGATCCGAACACCGGGGTGATCATCGGCGATGATGCGGTGATGGTGGTCGAGGCCCAGGCGACGCCGCGGCTGGCCCGCAAGGTGATCGACTGCATCCG
Source organism: uncultured Paracoccaceae bacterium (assembly GCA_934500835.1). GTDB lineage: Bacteria > Pseudomonadota > Alphaproteobacteria > Rhodobacterales > Rhodobacteraceae > Pseudogemmobacter. The sequence continues at coordinate 118,415 of CAKSTR010000005.1, forward strand.
CGGCGTGACCGACAAGCCGATCACCCATCTGGTGCTGACGCATTATCATGCGGTGCGGGTGCTGGGGGCTTCGGCCTATGGCGCGCGCGAGGTGATCATGTCCGATGCTGCGCGCGGCATGGTGGTGGAGCGCGGGCAGGAGGATTGGGAATCCGAATTCGGCCGCTTCCCCCGCCTGTTCCAGGGGCACGAGGAAATTCCCGGCCTGACCTGGCCGACCACGACATTTTCGGATGCGATGACGGTGTTCCTGGGCAAGCGGCGGGTCGACATCATGCATCTTGGGCGCGCCCATACCGCCGGCGATGCCGTCGTCTGGGTGCCGGATGCGGAGGTGATGTTCACGGGCGACATCGTTGAATATCACTCGGCCTGCTATTGCGGCGACGGGCATTTTGCCGATTGGGGCGGCACGCTTGAAAATATCGCAGCCTTTGATCCGGTGGCGATTGCGCCGGGCCGCGGGGATGCGCTGGTGGGCCGCGAGATGGTGGCCAAGGCCATCGAGGCGACGGCGGATTTCGTCGAGTCCACCTATCGTCCGGTGGCGAAGGTGGCGGCACGCGGCGGCAGCCTGAAAGAGGCCTGGGATGCCTGCCGGGCGGCCTGCGATCCGAAGTTCAAGGATTTCGCGATCTACGAGCATTGCCTGCCCTTCAACGTCGCGCGCGCCTTTGACGAGGCGCGGGGGATTGACACGCCGCGCATCTGGACCGCCGAGCGGGACCGCCAGATGTGGGAGGCCCTGCAGGGCTGACAGAGGGGGGAGGAGCGGGGGCCAGCCCCCGCACCCCTGGGATATTTGGACCAGAATGAAGGCAGCAGTTCCGGGGAGGGGATATGCCTTACGACTACAAGCCTTACGACTATGTGCCGCCGCCGGGGCTGACGGGACCGGAGCCGCGGCATCGGGTGGCCATTGTCGGGGCGGGGCCGATCGGTTTGGCCATGGCCGTGGAACTGGCCAACCATGGCGTTGAGGCGGTGGTGCTGGACGACAACAACGTCGTCTCGATCGGCAGCCGGGCGATCTGCTGGTCCAAACGCTCGCTGGAGATTCTGGACCGGCTGGGCGTGGGGGCGCCTTGTGTCGAAAAGGGCGTGATCTGGAAGGTCGGGCGCACCTTCCACCGCGAGGCCGAAGTGTTCAACTTCGATCTCTTGCCCGAGGACGGCCACAAGATGCCGGCTTTCGTGAACCTGCAGCAATATTGGGTCGAGGAATATCTGGTGGACCGGGCGCAGGGGCTGGGGATCGACCTGCGCTGGAAGAACCGGGTCGCGGATGTGGTCCAGCATGAGGATCACGCGGTGCTGTCGGTCGAGACACCGGATGGGTCCTATGAGCTGGAAGCGGATTGGGTGATTGCCTGTGACGGATCGCGCAGCCCGGTGCGGGGGATGCTGGGGCTGGATTTCGAGGGCGAGCTGTTCGAGGAGCGTTTCCTGATCGCCGACATCGAGATGGAGGCGGATTTCCCCTCGGAACGCCTGTTCTGGTTCGAGCCGACATTCCACAACGGACAGTCGGCGCTGCTGCACAAGCAGCCGGACAATATCTACCGGATCGACCTGCAGCTGGGGTGGGACACCGACCCGGAGGTGGAAAAGAGACCCGAACGGATCGTTCCGCGCATTCAGCGGGTGGTGGGAGACCGCGATTTCACGCTGGACTGGACGTCGATCTACACCTTCCAGTGCCGGCGGCTGAAACGTTTCGTGCATGACCGGGTGATCTTCGCCGGGGATTCCGCTCATCTGGTATCGCCTTTCGGGGCGCGCGGCGGCAATTCCGGCTTGCAGGATGTGGATGCGCTGGGCTGGCGTCTGGCTGCGGTGGTGAAGGGGGCGGCGCCGGCGACCTCGCTTGCGGCCTATGACCGCGAGCGGACCTTCGGCGCGGATGAGAACCTGATGAACTCGTCCCGGTCGACCCGGTTCATGTCGCCGGCGCCGGGGGTGGAGCGGCTGTTCCGCGATGCGGTGCTGCATCTGGCCGGGCGGGCGGATTTTGCCCGGCCGATGGTGAACTCGGGGCGGCTGTCGAAGCCCTGCGTCTATCCGCTGAATGCGCCGGACGATGACAGCCTGCCGGCGGGCGCGCGGCCGGGATCGGTGGCGCCGGATGCGCCGCAGGGCGAGGGCTGGCTGATCGACCAGCTGGGCGGGCGCTTTGTGCTGGTGGCCTTTGGCGAGGCGCCGGATGTCCCCGGTCTGCCGGTGCTGCGGCCGCAGCCGAATGCCGCGGTGATCCGGCGTTGGCTGGGCAGCGAGGTGACGGCGCTTTACCTTGTGCGGCCCGATCAGGTGATTGCCGCGCGCTGGGTGCAGGCCAGCCATGACGAGGTTGCCGGGGCGCTTGCCGCCGCCGTGGAGGGCCGCACATGAGCCTGTTGATCACCACCCCGAACATGGCCGATGCGGACGGCTTTTACTCCAGCCTGCTGGCCGCGCACCGGGGCCTGAGCGAGGCTGAAAGCCATGCGCTGAACGCGCGGCTGCTTCTGGTGCTGGCCAACCATGTCGGGGACCGCAAGGTGCTGGAACTGGCGCTTGCGCTGGCGCGGGACGGGGCTCAGGCTGGTTGAAGCCGGACCCGGCCCTGCGGGGTCAGGAGAAAGACTTCGCGCCCCTCGACCGCGATGGCCGAGAGCGGGCCGCCATAGGCGGCCGATGAGTCGATATTGACCCGGTTGCCGTAATGGGTGGGCATGTCGATGGCGGTGTGGCCGTGGACGATCAGCGGGCCATGGCTGCCGGTGAAGGTCAGGAAGGCATCGCGGATCCAGATCAGGTCGGTTTCGGTCTGATCCTGCAGGGCCACGCCGGGGCGGATGCCGGCATGGACATAGACCACATCGCCGATGCGGTGCTGGCTGGGGCGGGAGGCGAGGAAATCCCGGTGCGCCTGCGGGACGGCGGCGACGGCCTCGGCATGGACGGGCGCGACGGGGCGGTCTCCGGGCGCGCGGATGCCGTAGGACTGCAGCGTTTCGCTGCCGCCGATGCGGGGGTGAAGGTAGCTGAGGTCAGCGCGCAGCCCGGGTTCGGGGTCCGACGGGTCGTTCAGGAAACGCCAGAACATGCGGTCGTGGTTGCCCTTGAGCACAGTCCAGTCCTGCCCTTCGGCGATGCCCTGCATCAGCCAGTCGATCACGCCGCGGCTGTCGGCGCCGCGGTCGACGAGGTCTCCGACATGCACAACGGGGGCCGCGCCGTTCGTGGCCATGTCGCTGGCGATCAGGTCGTGCACGCCTTTCAGAAGGTCGAGGTGGCCGTGGATGTCACCGATGGCATAGGCGCGCATGGAAAGTCTTTCGCTGGCGGCAGGCGCCGGGGGACTTCACGTCCCCCGGCCAGATTGGTTTCTTGAACCAATGGCGGTGCCAATTGGCTACGCCCTGTGGGATATTTGTGCCATGATGAAGAGGCAAGGGCCCTTCACGCTCCAATGAAATGCAGCGGCTTGACCTGCTGGAACAGGCCGGTGGCCTCCAGCGTGTTCACCACTTTCGGGTCGATCTGCTGGTCGAGGTAGAGAAGTGCGATGGCATCCTGCCCGACCCCGGCGCGGCCAAGGGTGAAGTTGGCGATGTTGACGCCGTTCTTGCCCATGGTCATGCCCAGAAGGCCGATGATGCCCGGCACGTCCTCGTTGGTGGTATAGAGCATATGCTCGCCCACTTCGGCGTCGATGTTGATGCCCTTGATCTGGATGAAGCGCGGCTTGCCGTCCGAGAAGCAGGTGCCCGCGACCGAACGTTCGCGTTTGTCGGTGACCATGGTGACCTTGACATAGGCGTCGAAGGCGCCGGTCTTGTCCTGACGGGTGGTCGAGATCTGGATGCCCTTGTCCTTGGCCACCACGGGGGCGGAGACAAGGTTCACATCCGGGTTGGCGGCTTTCAGCACGCCCGCGATCACCGACTGGTTCAGCGCGGCCACGTTCATCTCGGCCACGCGGCCGTCGTAGAGGATGTTGATGGCCTTGATCGGCTCATCCGTCATCTGGCCGATGAAGGCGCCGAGATGCGAGGCGAGTTTCACCCAAGGCCCCATCACCGCAGCCTCTTCGGCGCTGACATTTGGCATGTTCAGCGCGTTCTGCACCGCGCCGGTCAGGAGGTAGTCCGACATCTGTTCGGCCACCTGCAGCGCGACGTTTTCCTGCGCCTCGGTGGTGGAGGCGCCAAGGTGGGGGGTGCAGACCACGTTGGGATGGTTGAAGAGGACATTCTCGGTGGCGGGTTCGACCTCGAACACGTCCAGCGCGGCCCCGGCGACCTGACCGGAGTCGAGCGCGTCCTTCAGCGCCGCCTCGTCGATCAGCCCGCCCCGGGCGCAGTTGATGATGCGGACGCCTTTCTTCGTCCTGGCGAGGTTCTCGCGCGACAGGATGTTGCGGGTCTTGTCGGTCAGGGGGACATGCAGGGTGATGAAATCTGCGCGGGCCAGCAGGTCTTCCAGTTCGACCTTGGTGACGCCCATGGCCTTGGCGCGCTCTTCCGACAGGAAGGGGTCGTAGGCGATCACCTTCATATGCAGCCCGACCGCGCGGTCACAGACGATGCCGCCGACATTGCCGGCACCGATCACGCCAAGGGTCTTGTTGAACAGCTCCACCCCCATGAAGCGAGATTTCTCCCACTTGCCGGCCTGGGTCGAGGCATTGGCCTCGGGCAGTTGGCGGGCAATCGCGAACATCAGGGCGATGGCATGCTCGGCCGTGGTGACCGAGTTGCCGAAGGGCGTGTTCATCACGATCACGCCCTTTTTCGACGCCGCCGGAATGTCCACGTTGTCGACGCCGATCCCCGCGCGGCCGACCACTTTCAGATTGGTGGCGTTTTCCAACAGCTTCTCGGTGACTTTGGTCGCCGAACGGATCGCCAGACCGTCATAATTGCCGATGATTTCGGCCAGCTTTTCCTTGTCCTTGCCAAGCTTCGGCAGGTAATCCACCTCGACCCCGCGGTCGCGGAAGATCTGGACGGCGGTTTCGGAGAGTTCGTCGGAGACGAGAACCTTGGGGGCCATGACAGGCTCCTATATTAGGGAATTTCGGGGGGCGCAGCGGGGCCGGTGGCCCCGCCGGAAGGGTCAGGCGGCCTTGGCCAGCGCCTCGATCTCGGCGTGGAACGCCCATTCGATCCAGGGCAGCAGGGCGGCGACATCGGCGGTCTCGACCGTCGATCCGCACCAGATCCGCAGGCCCGGAGGGGCATCGCGATAGGCGCCAATGTCGAAACCGGCGCCGGCCTTCTCGATCCGTTTCGCCACGGCCTTGGCGAAGGCCTCGCCATCGGTGATGCGCGGATCGGTGAATTTCAGGCAAACGCTGGTGGTCGAGGCGATCTCGGCGGTTTCGGCCAGATTGGCGATCCAGGGCCGGCTGGCGCAGAAATCCCAGACGGTCTTTGCATTGGCCTCGGCGCGGGCGATCAGGCCATTGAGGCCCCCGACCGACTTCGCCCATTTCAACGCGACGAGGTAATCCTCATTGGCCAGCATCGAAGGCGTGTTGATGGTCTCACCCGCGAAGATGCCTTCGGAAATCTTGCCCTTCGAGGTCAGGCGGAAGATCTTCGGCAGCGGCCAGGCGGGGGTGTAGCTTTCCAGCCGTTCCACCGCGCGGGGCGAAAGGATCAGCATGCCATGCGCGCCTTCGCCGCCCAGAACCTTCTGCCAGGAGAAGGTGACGACATCCAGCTTGTCGAACGGCAGATCCATGGCGAAAGCGGCCGAGGTGGCGTCGCAGATCGTCAGGCCGGCGCGGTTCGCGGGGATCGCGTTGCCATTGGGCAGGCGGCAGCCAGAGGTGGTGCCGTTCCAGGTAAAGACCACGTCCTTGTCGAAATCGACGGTGGCGAAATCAACGATCTGGCCGTAAGGCGCCTTGCGGACGGTGGCATCCAGTTTCAGCTGCTTGACCACATCGGTGACCCAGCCTTCGCCGAAGCTCTCCCAGGCCAGCATTTCGACCGGGCGGGCGCCCAGCAGGTTCCACATCGCCATCTCAACGGCGCCGGTGTCCGAGGCAGGGACGATACCGATCCGGTAATCGGCAGGCACGCCCAGAATTTCACGGGTGAGGTCGATCGCCTCTTTCAGCCTGGCCTTGCCAACAGCAGCCCGGTGGCTGCGGCCCAAAGGCGCGTCAGCCAACATATCCAGCGAAAAATTGGGGATCTTTGCGCAGGGGCCCGAGGAAAAACGCGGGTTTGCCGGCAGCGCGGCCGGGGTCTTCAGGTCGGTCATGGTAGCCTTCCAGCTAAAAGCCCTTCGTTGGGGAAGGGTGTCCCACGCATGGGCTTAATGGCCGTCCCGCTCTGGCACAAGCGGGAAAATCGCGGTAATGCGGCGCATCCGCGCGCAAAAGCGACAGGCTGGCGGCGGGCGCGTTCACTATCGGAAACCTTTGATCGAAAGCCCGCCGGCCCATGTTCACCGCGACCCTGCTGACCGATCCCGAAACTCCGGTGCTGGACCGCGCCACGGTGGAATCCCTGCGCAATGCCTGGGGCGGGGGGGATGCGCGCTGGCTGAATCCCGGCGTGGCGGCCGAGTTCGCAATCGCCGCCGTGCCGGAAAACCGTTGGGAGGCGTGGCAGGGCCTGCAATCCCTGCGGGTCGATCTGGTCGTGCAGCCCACGGCGGGCCGCAGGAAACGTCTGCTGATAGCGGATATGGATTCGACGATGATCCGGCAGGAATGCATCGACGAGTTGGCCGACGAGGCCGGGGTCGGCGCCCATGTCGCGGGGATCACCGCGCGGGCAATGAATGGCGAGCTGGATTTCGAAGCCGCCCTGCGAGAGCGGGTCTCCCTGCTGAAAGGCCTGCCCGAAAGCACCATCGCCACGGTCCTGCGCGACCGGATCACCCTGATGCCCGGCGGCCCGGTGCTGCTGGCGACGATGAAGGTGCATGGCGCCTATGCCGCACTGGTGTCCGGCGGGTTCACCGCTTTCACCGCGGCCATCGCGGCGCAGCTGGGGTTTGACGAGAACCGGGCCAACACGCTTCTGGCCGAAGGGGGCGCACTGACCGGAGAGGTGGCGGACCCGATCCTTGGCAAAGAGGCCAAGCTGCAGGCGCTGAACGAGATCACCGCCCGGCTGGGCATCAGCCCCGCCGAGGCGATTGCGGTGGGCGACGGCGCCAATGACCTGCCGATGCTGCTGGCCGCGGGCACCGGCGTTGCGCTGCATGCCAAACCGAAGGTGCAGGCGGAATGCGATGTGCGGGTGAACCACGGCGATCTGACCGCGCTTCTGTATCTGCAGGGCTACGCGATCGGGGAGTTCGCCAGATGATCATCCGTCCAGCCACTCCGTCCGATGCTGCGGCAATGACGGCGCTGCAGAATGCGATCATCGCCATCGGCGGAACCACGGCCCATCAGCACCCGAAGTCGGCCGCGAAGGTGCAGGCGGACTACATCGACGGCCCGGCCGTGGTCAGCTGCGTGGTGGCCGAGACAGAAGGCCGCATCATCGGCTTTCAATCCGTAGGACTCTCGGCCGCTCTGCCCGATGGATGGGGCGACATCGGCACCTTTGTCGCCCCGGGCCTGCAGGCCAAGGGTATCGGCGGCGCCCTTTTTGCCGCCAGCGCGGCTGCCGCCCGCACGGCGGGGCTGAAGGTGCTGAACGCCACCATCCGCGCCGACAATGCGCCGGGTCTGGCCTACTACCGGCGCATCGGATTCGCGGACTATGCCCATGATCCGGATTGGGCGCTGGAGGACGGCCGCAAGGTCGGCCGCGTCTCGCGCAGGTTCGATCTGCAGCCGGAATAAGGCACCGCCGCTGGAAGCCCTTCGGCATGTCAGGTGGGGGGCGTCCGGTCTCGGCCGATGACGGGCGCCGCCCCGCAGCCTCTCGGGATACTCATGATGAGACGGCGGGCAGCCCTTGTCGAAGACGGGCGGAAAGGCGACAAGCCTGACATGTTCGAAATCGCCACAAACCTTGCCTTGCTGCTGATCCTTGCCGCCGCGCTGGCCGGCTTCGTCGATGCCATTGCCGGCGGAGGCGGGCTGATCACCGTTCCGGCGCTGCTGCTGGCGGGGGCCAGCCCGGTGGAGGCGCTGGCCACCAACAAGCTTCAGGGCACCTTCGGCGCGGCCACCGCGTCGCTGGCCTATGCGCGCGCCGGGCATGTGCGGCTGCGGGATCAGGCCGGGATGGCTGTCATCTCGGGTCTTGGGGGGGCGGCCGGGGCGATGGCGGCGCATCTGATTCCGGCCGAAGTGTTGCGGCTGGTCATGCCGGTCATCCTGATCGGCGTTGCCGCCTTCTTTGCCTTCCGCAAGGGCCTGACCGATGCCGACCGGGTCGAGCGGATGCGGCCTGCGGTTTTCACCTTCACCGCCGTGCCGCTGATCGCGGGCTATGATGGGCTTTTCGGGCCGGGCACGGGCAGCTTCTTCATGATCGCCTTCGTCGCACTGGCCGGGTTCGGCGTCCTGAAGGCCACCGCGCATACCAAGCTTCTGAACTTTGCCTCCAACCTGGGGTCTCTGCTGGTCTTTGCCTTTTCCGGTGCGACCTGGTGGATGACCGGCTTTGCCATGGCGGTGGGCCAGGTCGCCGGCGCCGCCATCGGCGCGCGCGTGGCGATGCGGGTCGGTGCACGGGTGATCCGGCCCTTGCTGGTGGTCACGTCAACCGCGATGGCGTTGCGGCTGATCTGGCAGGCGCTGGCCTAGCCCGCGCGGTCCGTCCCCCAGCCGGCATCCTGCATCTCGCGCAGCCGGCTGGCGGTGCGCTCGAATTCAAACGACCCGGTGCCTTCCAGATACAGCCGTTCCGGGGCATCGGCAGCCGAACAGACCAGCCGCACCTTCGCCTCGTAAAGCGCATCGATCAGGGTCACGAAGCGTTTGGCCTCGTTGTAATTGGCCGCGGACAGTTGGGGGACGTCCTCAAGGATCAGCACGCGGCAGGCGTCTGCGATGGCGATGTAGTCGCCGGGGCCCAGCGGGCGAGAGCAAAGCTCCCAGAACGACGCCCGGCCGACACCATTGGCAAAGCACGGTATTTCGACCGTGCGGCCGTTGACGGGCAGAAGAAGGGGCTGGCCCGCCGACCCTCCGGTCAGATCGTTCCAGATGGCGTTGATCGCGCCACGTGCGGTGCCAGCGGGGTGAAAGTAGACCTGCGCACCCTGCAGGCGGTGCTGGCGGTAGTCGGTCGGGCTTTTCAGCTCGATCACCTGCAGGCGTTCGTTCAGCATGGCGATGAAGGGCAGGAACAGCGCCCGGTTCAGCCCGTTCAGGTACAGATCCTCCGGCGGGCGGTTCGAGGTGGTGACGATCGCCACACCGGCGGCGAACAGCTTTTCGAACAGACGCCCGACGATCATCGCATCGGTGATGTCGGTGATCTGCATCTCGTCGAAGGCCAGAAGTCGGATGTCACGCGTCAGCCGCTCGGCCACCGGGGCAAGGGCATCCTCGACCCCCTGCTTGCGGGCTTCGTGCATGCCATGATGCACCTCCTGCATGAAGGCGTGGAAATGCACCCGGCGCTTCTGCTGGATGGCCGTCGCCTCGGTGAACAGATCCATCAGCATCGACTTGCCGCGCCCGACCCCGCCCCAGAGGTACAGCCCCGGCGGCGGCACCGGAGGCCGGGCGAAAAGGCCGGCGAAAAGGCCGACCTTGCGCGTCACATTGGTCTCAAGCCAAAGCCGCAGGGCTTCCAGCTGCGGCAGGACCGCTTCCTGTGCCGCGTCCGGGCGCAGACCGCCTTCGGCCACCCGGGCCTCATATATCTCACTCAATGTCTTTCGCATACCACCGCATACTGCGGCGGAAGCCGCAGCGAAAGCCCAAGGCTGGGGACAGGGATCGGCACGGTCTGCAAACATGCTCCTGCGATGATGCAAGCCAGCAAAGCACGAAGCGCAAGCGCGCTGAAAGAGAAAAGGCGCCATGCGGATGGCGGATAACGAATTCTCAAGCAATCGGGCGCAGCCTGCCGCGATGTAGACATCATAACCCGAGGGCCCGATGCAATCTGTGCTTCGCCTTAGTCTTGCCGCCAGGCTTTCGCTGATCAGCCTGCTTGTCTTCGTCGCCGTCTGTGGTGTCGGGCTTTACATGTCAGGCCGCGCCTTGCACGAAACGATGCTGTCGCAAAAGCAAGCTTCCATACTGACGGCGGGCCGGGTTTCGGCCACGACCACCGCGCTGACCTATCCGGCATTCCGATTCGTGCTGGATTCCGGGGGGAATGTGGTGAATGCCACCTGGGATACCATTCCCGATTTCAACGATCATTCGATGGCTGACCAGGTAACGGCGCAAAGTGGCGCCCTCTTTGCGGTGCTGCGCTGGGATGCGGCGCGCGGGGATTTCTTCCGGGTCACCACCAGTCTCTACGATGACGCGGGCAAACGCATGACCGGCACGCCGCTTGGCCCCGACCATCCTGCGCGCGAGGCGATTCTCGCCGGAGAGCCCTATGTCGGGCAGGCCGCGCTTTACGGCAAGCTTTACGACGTAAATCTGCGGCCCATCAAGGACAGCGCCGGTGCGGTGGTTGGCATCCTGAGCAACTTCGTACCGGAAGATGCCTTTGCAGATCTGGTCAAGGGGCAGCGGACGATCGCGATCACGCTCATTTCGGCCTCGGCCATCGGCATCGCACTCCTGGCTTTCATCAATCGTCTGATGCTGCGCCCCCTGGGCGGGCTGCAAAAGGCGATGGACCGGATCCGGGCCGGCCAACTGGAGGGCGATCTTCCCGGAGCAGGCCGCTCGGACGAGATCGGCGGTTTCGCGCGCGGGATCGATGCCTGGCGCACGTCGATCATAGAGACGCAGGCACTCGCCGAACACGAAAGGCTGTTCGAGGCCGAACAGGGGCGTGTCGTGGCCGAACTTTCATCAGGGCTGGAGCGGCTGGCGGCGCTGGACCTGACGGTGATGATCGACAGCCCATCGGGCAATCCCTTCCCCGACCGCTATCAGGAATTGCGCGAGAATTTCAACGCGGTGGTGAAAACACTCGGTGATACCATCGAAATGATCCGCCGCACGGCGCAATCCATCGACAGCGGCGCGACCGAATTCAACACCATCGCGCAGGACATGTCGAACCGCACCGAGACGCAGGCCGCCACGCTGGAAGAGACGGCCGCCGCCCTGGACGAAATGACCGCCTTGGTCCAGTCGACCGCCACCAATGCCGCAGATGCAGATCGTGCGATGACGGAAAGCGGCCGGCAGGCGCAGGAGGGCGGACAGGTGGTCCGGCGCGCCATCTCGGCCATGGAAGCGATCGAGCAATCCTCGCGCCAGATCACCCGGATCACCGATGTGATCGACGACATTGCGTTTCAGACCAACCTCCTTGCGCTGAATGCGGGGGTCGAGGCGGCGCGGGCGGGCGATGCGGGCAAAGGGTTTGCCGTGGTTGCATCCGAGGTGCGGTCGCTTGCGCAGAGGGCATCGGAATCCGCCAAGGAAATCAAGCGGCTGATCAGCCAGTCGACCGAACAGGTGGAGAATGGCTCATCGCTGGTTCATGACACGGGACAGGCGCTGGATGACATGATCGCGCGGATCGGCAATGTCACGACCCTGATTGCCGACATCGCCCATTCGGCACGCGAACAATCGCTTGGTCTCAGCGAGATCAACACTGGCGTGAAACAGTTGGACGAGGTGACACAACGCAACGCGGCTGTGGTGGTGCAGTCCACGACCTCGGCCGAATCCCTTCACAACGATGCCTTGCGCCTGACCGAATGCCTGAACCGGTTCCACCTTGTGCCGGGTCAGGTGGTGCATCTGGTGTCTGCGGCACCGGTCGCCGTCGCGCCCCCCGAGATGCCTCACTTGCAGCGGACCGGCACAGATGGCGCGCTGGCACAGTGGGAGGATTTCTGATCCGTTTGGGTCGTGCGTTCTGAGGCGGTAGCCAAAACGGAGGCCGCCCCAGGTTCGTTCCTGCCGACGGGAAACTTTTCAAGCTTGAAGTTTCACGCTTGCAATGCGTCCTTCCGGCGGCAAGATGGCGGCATGGAACATCTTCTTGTCAAAGCCAATGACGGCTGGACGCAACTGGTGCTGAACCGGCCCGAGGCAAAGAACGCCCTGAACACCGCCATTCTGGGCCGTCTGGCGGAGGCGCTGCAACAGTTGGCAACGGATCCCCGATGCCGCGCCGTGCTGATTTGCGGTGCCGACGGCAACTTTGCCGCCGGGGCTGATATCGGTGAGATCGAGCACAAGACCAGTGCAGAAGGCGCCGTTGACCCGCGCAAGGGGCACTGGGCGTCGATCCGGGCGTTTCCAAAGCCTCTGATCGCGGCGGTCGACGGTTTCGCGCTTGGCGGCGGGTTGGAGCTTGCCCTGATGGCGGATCTGCTGATCGCAGGCCCGACCGCACGACTTGGCCTGCCGGAAAGCAATCTTGGGCTCATCCCGGGTGCGGGTGGCGGGCAGCGGCTGATGGCCCGTGTCGGCCCGGCCCGTGCGGCCCGGATGGTGCTGACCGGCGAAATCATCGATGCGCCGACGGCCTTTGCCTGGGGGCTTGCCAGCCATTTGTCCGAGGCGTCGGCGGTCGAAGAAGCTACGGCGCTGACGGCGAAACTGGCCTTGCGGGCACCGCTGGCACTGGCCGCAGCCAAACGTGCCCTGGTCGAAGGGGCAGAAGACGCGCTGGCACTGGACACGGAACGCGCGGGATTCGAGGCATTGCTGGACAGCGCCGACAAGGCCGAAGGCATCCGCGCCTTCCGCGAAAAGCGTCGCCCGGTCTATCAGGGCAAGTGACCGGTCCTTTGTTGGCCCGGCGGCAGGCCAGATTCTGCTGACCCGCCCGATAGTCGTGACACGACCGCAATTCAGGTGTTCGCCCGAGCTGACCGAACATGGGGTCGGGCTATGCCGCGCGGGCCCGGGCGAACGTCAGCCCCGGCCCGCCCGCAAGGTATCGCGCGGGCAAATGCCGTAGCGGGCGCGGTAAGCCTCGGAGAAGCGGCCGAAATGGCTGAAGCCCCAGCGAAGGGCGATTTCGGTCACGCTGCCGTGCCCCGAGAGCAGGTCATCATGCGCGCGTGCAAGGCGGCGGTCGCGCCAGAAGGCCAGCGGCGTCGTGCCGCGATGGTCGCGGAAGGCAAGCTGCAAGGCGCGCGGGCTGACGCCGGAAGCCGTGGCGATGTCCTCGATGGTCAGCGGCTGGTCCAGATGGGCCTCGACATAGCCTTCGGCCAGCCGCAGATGGCGCGGGCGCGGCGCGTCCCGGCGGCGCGAAAGCTGCGCGGCATGGTCATGGGGGGCGGCCTCGAGCAGGCCCGAAAGGATGGTGCTTTCGGCCTGTCGCGCCATCAGCCCGCCGCCGATCGGCGGGGCGCCGGCGTCGGACTCCGCCACCATCCACAGCACCAGCCGCCGTAGCGCGGCGCCGGCGCCGGTGGTCAGGTCCAGCGGACCGGCGAAGGTCAGCGGGCGGTCGGACGGGCCACCCAACTGGGCCGCCAGATGGTCCTGCATGGCGCGGCGCGAGATCTGGATCAGCACCTGTTTCGTGCCCTGCTCCCACACCATGTCGGTTGGCAGATGGGGGTTCAGCACCGCGGCGCGGCTTGGGTCCGACAGGTACAGGCTGCGGCCGTTGCGAATCTCGGCCCCGCCGGAAAGCGGGATCTGCACCAGGTAGAAATGGCCAAGCTCTCCCGGCGCAATCCGGGTCCGGGCGCCGTATTCGATGTAGTTCAGCGACAGCCGGTCGCCCGGCAGATGGTGGTGGCAGGCGTCGAACCCGGGGGACAGCGCGTCCAGCCGATGGGGGCAGAAAATGCGGGCCACGCGGTCGCGCGCCTCGTCCAGGAGGTGGGTCTGGAACAGGACATGCGCCCCAAGGGGCCGGATCGCGCGCTCCATCGAACCTCCCTGCCGGCGCTGGCTGCTGGCAGACTAGCACCGAACCGCGATCTGGTGCGGCCAGATGTCACGATTTTTTCGTTTTCCGGATAGTGGCTGCGGCCCGCGGATAGCCCCGCCTCCCCCATACGGCAGAGTTTCCTTTCAAATTCAGAACGACAGGAGAGGTCATGCGCGGTTTGACAGGCAAGGTGGCAATCGTGCCCGGCGGGTCGACGAAGATCGGCCAGGCGGTGGTGAAGGCGTTCCAGGCCGCCGGAGCCAGGGTGATGATTGCCGATATCGACGAATCAGGGGCGGCGCTGGCCGGCGAAGGGGTGGCCTTCCTGCGCACCGACATCACAGATGACGCGCAGGTCGCGGCTTTGGTGGCCGAGACGAAGAAGGCGTTCGGGCGCATCGACTTTCTTGTCAATGTGGCCTGCACCTATCTGGACAACGGTGCCGAGACGACCCGGGCCGATTGGCTGCACGCGCTGGATGTGAACATCGTCGGCTCGGTCATGCTGATGCAGGCGGCGCGCGCGGAGTTGGCGAAGAACAAGGGCGCGATTGTGAACTTTGGTTCGATTTCGTCCCGCGTGGCGCAAACCGGCCGCTGGGTCTATCCGGTCAGCAAGGCCGCGATCCTGCAACTGACGCGCAATCAGGCGATGGATCTGGCGGGTGACGGCATCCGGGTGAACGCGGTGTCCCCCGGCTGGACCTGGTCCAACATCATGGATCAGCTGACCCAGGGCAATCGTGAGAAAACCGATCGCGTGGCAGCCCCGTTCCATCTGCTTGGCCGCGTGGGCGACCCCGAGGAGGTGGCCTCCACCGTCCTTTTCCTTTGCTCGGACGAGGCCAGCTTCATCACCGGCACCGATATCTGCGTGGACGGCGGCTATACCGCCATGGGCCCGGAACAGGCGGTTCCGGCGATCCCCAAACTGATGGAATGAGGGAGAGGACAATGCGGAAATTCACGATCGTCGGCGGTGGGCAATCGGGGCTGATGGTGGCCATCGGCCTGCTGAAAGCTGGGCACAAGGTGCGCGTGGTGCAGAACCGGACCGGCGAGGACATCGCCAGGGGCAAGGTGCTGTCCAGCCAGTGCATGTTCTCGAACGCGGTGCAGCACGAGCGGGATCTGGGGATCGACTTCTGGTCCGACAGCTGCCCGCCCGTGCAGGGCATCAACTTCATCGTGCCGAACCCGGACGGCTCGGGCAGCAAGGTGATCGACTGGACCGGCAAGCTGGACCGCAACGCCTATGCGGTGGACCAGCGGGTGAAGATGCCGCGCTGGCTGGACGAATTCGTCAAGCTGGGCGGAGAGCTGGTCATCGCCGATGCCGGCATCGAAGAACTGGAAACCTACGCCGCCGAGGACGATCTGGTGGTGGTGGCCAGCGGCAAGGGCGAGGTCGGCAAGATGTTCGCCCGCGATGCCGGGAAATCCCCCTATGACAAGCCGCAGCGCGCCCTTGCCCTGACCTATGTCACCGGCATGACCCCGCGCCAGCCGCATTCGGCGGTGGAATTCAACCTGATTCCGGGTGTGGGCGAATATTTCGTCTTCCCCTCGCTGACCACGACCGGCCCGTGCGAGATCATGGTGCTGGAAGGCATCCCCGGCGGCCCGATGGATTGCTGGGCGGATGTGACGACGCCAGAGCAGCATCTGGAGAAGTCGCTCTGGATCCTGAAAACCTTCCTGCCGTGGGAGTATGAGCGGTCGAAGAACTGCCAGTTGACCGATGACAACGGCATCCTTGCCGGTCGTTTCGCGCCGACCGTGCGGCATCCGGTGGGCGTCTTGCCCTCGGGGCGCAAGGTGCTGGGGCTGGGGGATACGGTCTGCCTGAACGATCCGATCACCGGGCAGGGGTCGAACAATGCCTCGAAAGCGGCGGCGATCTATCTGAAGTCGATCCTGGCGCATGGCGACCGGCCCTTCGATCAGGCGTTCATGCAGGCGACCTTCGACGCCTATTGGGACTATGCCAAATGGGTGGTGCAATGGACCAACATGATGCTGCAACCGCCGCCGCCCTTCATCCTTGAGATCATGGGCACCGCCTGCGTCGAACCGCGTCTGGCCCATCGCATGGCGAATGCCTTCGACGATCCGCGCGATTTCTTCCCTTGGTTCGCCGACCCGGCCGAGGCGTCTGCCTATCTGTCCAGCCTGAAGGCCGCCTGAGCATGGCCAAGGTCGATGTTGCGGCCTTCCGGGCGGCAATGGCGCGCTTTCCCGGTGCGGTGACCATCGTCACCGCCCGGGACGGGGATCAGCGGCGCGGCATCACTGCCACCGCCGTCTGTTCCGTCAGCGCCGAGCCGCCCAGTCTTCTGGTCTGCCTGAACCGCAAGACCGGAACCTGCGCCGCCGTTCGCGCCTCGGGCCGGTTCGGGGTCAGCCTGCTGGCCGGCGATGGCGGCGATCTGGCGATGGTCTTTGCCGGGGCGACAGGCGCCAGCGGCGACGACAAGTTCGCCACCGGCATCTGGGAGGACGACAGCCACGGCCAGCCCAGTCTGCAGGATGCCGTTCTGGGCTTTTCCTGCGAAGTGGCCGAGGTGGTCGAGGCCGGCAGCCATTGCGTCTTTATCGGCCATATCGCCGAAATCCGCCACGGCGAAGGGCCGGCGCTGGTCTACGAGCAGTCGCGTTTCCACCGGCTGACGCCGATGGGCTGAGGCTTCGGCAAAGCCGGTCGCCGGCGCTCAGGCAAAATCGATCATCGCCCGCCACAGGTCCACCCCGCCATCGGTGGCGTGGCGGTTGATCTCGGCCAGTTCCTCGGGCGCGAAACCCAGGTTCGCCACGGCGTCCAGCGAATTGTCCAGTTGCTCGACATTGCGTGCCCCGATCAGTGCCGAAGTGACGCGGGCATCGCGCAGCACCCAGGCAATGGCCATCTGCGCAAGGCTTTGTCCGCGCCGCTTCGCCACCTCGTTCAGTGCGCGCACCCGCGCCAAATTGTCGGGCGACAGCAGCCGCTGATCAAAGGAGCCGCCCTTGGCAGCCCGTGCCTCATCTGGCACGCCGCCCAGATACTTGCCGGTCAACAGCCCCTGCGCCAGCGGCGAAAAGGCGATGCAGCCAATGCCAAGATCGCCCAGCGTGTCCAGCAGCCCATCCTCCACCCAGCGGTTCAGCATGGAGTAGGACGGCTGGTGGATCAGCAGCGGCACACCCTCCGAGGCCAGAATCCGATGCGCCTCGCGCGTCCGCTCCGGCCCGTAAGACGAGATGCCGACATAAAGCGCCTTGCCCTGCCGCACCATCTGCGCCAGCGCGCCCATGGTTTCCTCAAGCGGCACATCGGGCGTGGGGCGGTGCGAATAGAAGATGTCCACATAGTCGAGTTGCATGCGCTGCAGGCTTTGGTCCAGCGAGGCCATCAGATGCTTGCGCGACCCGCCGCTGCCATAGGGGCCGGGCCACATGTCCCAGCCGGCCTTGGTCGATATCACCATCTCGTCGCGGTGGCTGGAGAAATCCTTTTGCAGGATCGTGCCGAAATTTTCCTCGGCCGAGCCATAGGGCGGGCCGTAATTGTTGGCCAGATCGAAATGGGTGACGCCGCGATCGAAGGCGCGGCGCAGCACGGCGCGGTAGGTCTCGAACACATCCGTGCCGCCGAAGTTCTGCCACAGGCCCAGCGACACGGGCGGCAACCGCAGCCCGTTGCGGCCCGAGGCGCGGTAGGTGGTGCTCTGGTAACGGTCGGCGGCGGCGATATGCATCATGGGCTCCGGTAGGGTCAGGCGGACGGGTTCATCTCGGCGAAAACGGCGTAGAGCTGCAGGGCAAGGTCGCGCGGCAGCGGCGTCGATTGGGCATGCAGACAATGGCAGAAGAGGTGGTAGCCGGCCGGAGTGCGCAACAGCTGCGCTGCACGCTTGCGATGCCAGTCGCAGGCGGCGCGATGCAGCGCCTCGAGTCCGGGCAGGGCGCGCAGGGCTGCAATCTCGGCCGCCAGGGCGTCCTGATGCACAAGAATGGCGCGGTTCTCTTCGGTGTTGAAGTTCCGCTCGACCCAATAGGCCAAGTCGATCGCTTTCACCCGCCGGTTCGCCAGGCCCCGCGCCGTCTTGACCAGAAAGCTTTCGGCCGAACGCAGGGAGTAGTGGTTCATCTCCACAACTTCCCGGCCAGGCGTCAGGCCGGGCAGCGAGATATAGTCGTCCTTCAGCGCAAAGGTTTCGGCAAGCGGCTTGCCGGACCCGTCCGCCCATCTGGGTGCGGCTGCCGAAGGGCGGCGCTTTGGCCGATGGACTCCGGGCTTCTGGAAGGCCTCGGGCCGGTAGAGCGTCTTGAAGTGCCGCCCGGCAATCGGGTGATACAGGGCGGACGGCGCGCAGCGCAGGAACTGCCTGGTGACAGGCGCGTCGTGAAAGCCGACGATCCCGCCGGCGCCGAACAGCCGCCAGGGCAGGGCGATGGCTTCGGTCCCGGCGGGCATGGCCGCAATGGCATCGGGCAGGCGGTGGCCGCCGGCATGGATCATCGGGAATTCGTCCATGTCGCTGAACAGAACCCAGTCGGCACCACGGGTCAGCCGGTCCTGCGACAGTCGTTGCAGCGCCTGCCACTGGATGCTTTTGCCCTCATCCGCCTGATGCGGCAGGTGGCGCAGCACCCCGTGATCCTGCAGGCGGGCCAGCATCGCATCCGACCCGTCCTCGCAATCGTTTGAGAAAACGATGAAATCCGTCACTCCGATCAGGCGGTGATAGGCGATCCATTCCAACAGGAACGGGCCTTCGTTGCGCTGGCAGGTGGTCGAGAGGATCTTCATCGGCAACTGGGGTCCGGGCCTGTTCGCCCCGGACCCTAGCCGCTGGCCTGCTTGCCGTCCATGCCGCGATCAGGCGGCGCTGCGGCCGTAAAAGCCGATCTGCTCCTTGGCGGTCATGCTGACGCCGGGCCGGTCATAGAACGAGAAGATGGTGACCAGCCGCTCGACCTTGCCCTGAACCTGCACCACGCGGTGTAGGGTATTCACGCCGCGAAAGACGTTCAGCGCGCCTTCCTTCAGCCGGACCTTGCGCAACAGAGGGTCCTGGCCGCGCAGCGCCGCCGCGACGCCCGCATAGTTCGGGTCATCCGCAGTGCGCAGATCCTTGCGGTATTCCAGTTCCCCGCCCGCCTCGGGCGCCTGCAGAAGAATGGTGGTGGTGAACTCCGAGCGGTCGAAATGCCAGTTCAGCGCCTCGCCCGCGCGGCTGGCCTGAACGTTCACCCGGGCCATCGGGTCATCCATGGTATAAAGCGCGGGCTTGCCCATCGTGGCGGCAAGGAAATCGGCAAAGGGCTGCCATTCATAAAGCGCGATGACCGGATTGCCGGCCAGCTGATCGGCGCAAAGCGTGTGGTTCACCGTCTCCACCTTGGTCATGGCGGGATGGTCGTCGGTCAGCCCTTCCACCGTGTCACGGAAATAGACGTTATGGCTGCGCGCGTGACGGTGGCTTTCGCTTGCCATGGCCGGGGCGGCCATCTCGGCGGCGCGGCGGGTCGCCTCGGGGCGCAGGAAGCCGGGCAGTTCGAACATACCTTCGGCCGCCAGCGATTCACGGCTGCGGGCGACAAGGGCGGCGTATTCGG
Organism: uncultured Paracoccaceae bacterium; assembly: GCA_934500835.1. Classification (GTDB taxonomy): domain Bacteria; phylum Pseudomonadota; class Alphaproteobacteria; order Rhodobacterales; family Rhodobacteraceae; genus Pseudogemmobacter. The sequence goes on from CAKSTR010000005.1 coordinate 137,920, forward strand.
GACTGTCGGGGCGGTCCAGCGGATAGGCTGCAAGATCGACAAGGTGCTCCATGGTGCGGCTCCGGTTGGTCATCGCACCAAGGATTGCGGCAGATCGGCAAAGTTACAACGGGGCCAATTCTACTTCTGACTAAGACAGGCTTAGCCAGAGGCCGCGCCCTGCAAAGCCTTTACCAGATCCGCCAGATGCCGTTTGCCTGTGCGTGCCCGCGGCCAGACCAGCGCATAGGCATGGCCCAGCGGCAGCGCCACATCGGACAGGGCGATCAGCCGGCCCGCCGCCAGATCATCCTGCGCCAGAAGGGCCTGCCCAAGTGCGATGCCCAGACCTTCGCGCGCCATATCCAGCACCAGGGCCGAGCTGCCGCTTTGGAACCCCTGCGTGGTGGCCGGCATCGGCAGCGCAGCGGCGGCAAACCATTCCGGCCAGCCGGGCAGGCTGCCGAAGTCCGGCCCCCAGGACGTGTGCAAAAGATGCTCGCCCGCCACCTGCGCCATCCCCCGCGCCCCCGCATTGCGGGTCAGCCAGCCGGGGCTGCAAAGCGGCAGCACCCTGTCCCGGACCAGCGGCCCTTGTGCCTGATCGGGATAGTGCGTCGGGTCGTAGGCCAGCCGCAGGTCGATGTCATGGCGGGCGAAATCCACCGGGTCAGGCTCCACCCGCAGGTCGAAGCGAAAGCCCGGATGCGCGGCGGCATGGGCGGCCAGCCGGGGCAGCAGCCAGCGTTCCGCCAGAGAGCCGATGCAGCTGATCACCAGCCGGGACCGCGTTCGCCGCAGCATCTGCGCCTCGGTCGTGTCCGAGATCATCTGCAGCGCGGTGCCGAACCCTTCGAACAGCGCCTGTCCGGCATCGGTCAGCACGACGCGGTTGTTCAGCCGGGCGAAAACCTTCTTGCCAAGGAAATCCTCAAGCTTGCGCACCTGTTGGCTGACCGCCGCCGGCGATATGCCCAGCTCTGCCGCCGCCCCGACATAGCCGCCGGTGCGGGCCGCCGCTTCGAAGGCGCGCAGGGCGTTCAGGGGCGGCAGGGTCAGCGGCATGTCTAGCTGCGCCGGCGGGTGGCGGCGACGCGAGCGATTTCCTCATAGATGCCGGACAGCAGGTTCAGCGTCCGTGCGGCCTCTCGCAGCCGTTCGGGAAAGCCGGGCAGTTTCTCGACCGCTGCAATCAGCAACCGGCGGCGCACGGCGCCATAGTCATCCGTGACACGCCGGCCCTCGTCCGTCACCTCATAGGTCACGCCCGACCGCCCCGCCCCCTTGCGCAGAACCAATCCCGCGCCGATCAGTTTGCGCAGGGAATACTGGATGTTCGGCACATCGTCGCGGTTGGTCAGCCGGGCAAGATCCTTGATCGTCTTCGGCCGGTCGTTCATGCGGATGATGTGGAGCATGGCGTTCTCCGGCCCCGTCGCGGCCAGATCGGACACCGACGCCAGGCACTCCGACTGCCAGCGGCCGAATCCCTCAAAGCACCGCATCAGTGCGAACTCAAGCTCGGTCGTGTCGACCTCATCCGCGCCTTCCGCCAGATGCCAGCGGAAATCCAAAGGCGCGTCTGCATCCATTTGATCTGCCTTTGGTTTTTCCGCCATCTTTCCACCCCGTTCCCCGGCCCAGACTGCCCCCGCAACACCGTTGACGCAAATGGAATTTATGATAGAGTTTTAAACATAAAATATCACTAAAACTACAACAGGGACATCATCATGACACAGAACCGGATGCTTTCCGGCGGCTTCAAGCTGGGCACCTTCTCGACCAACTGCTCCTCGGGCATGACGCCGACCCAGGCGGCGGAACGCTGGGTCAACAGCTGGGACAACAACCTCGCCCTCGCCAAGCTGCTGGACGCAGCCGGCATCGACTTCATGCTGCCGATCGCGCGCTGGATCGGCTATGGCGGGCCGACCGATTTCCACGGCGGTGTGCTGGAGACGATGACCTGGGCGGCGGGCCTGCTGGCCTCGACCGAAAAGCTGACCGTGTTTGCCACCATCCACACCACGGCGAACCACCCGGTTGTCGTGGCGAAACAGATCGCCACACTGGACCAGATCGGCCACGGCCGCGCCGGGCTGAACATCGTCGCGGGCTGGAACAAACCGGAGTATGAGGCGCTTGGCCTGTCGCTGCCGGATGACCACGAAACCCGCTATGGCTATGCGCAGGAGTGGATCGACCTGATCCGCAAGATCTGGGCGTCGAAAGAGCATTTCGACTGGGACCGCAAGTATTTCAAGAACATCAAGGGCCTGAAGGGCGACCCGGCGCCCGTGCGCGGCTCGGTCCCGCTGCTGAACGCGGCCGGATCGCCGCAGGGGCGTGAGTTTGCCACCGACAACGCCAACTTCCTGTTCACCCCGGCCATCGACCTTGGCCGCTCGAAAGAGGAAATCGCCGCCCTGAAGGCGCAGGCCAAGGCCAAGAACAAGGAGGTCGGCGTGCTGACCTTCTCCCACGTCGTCTGCCGCCCGACCGAGAAAGAGGCCCGCGACTACGTTCATTACATCGTGGACGAGAATGCCGATTGGGAGGCCACCGACAACCTGATCCGCCTGCAGCTGGCCCATGCGCTTTCGTTCCCGCATGACCTTCTGAAGCAGATCCGTTTCGGCATGGCGCTTGGCCATGGCGGCTTCCCGCTGATCGGCACGCCGGATCAGGTGGCGGCGGGGATCATCTCGCTGCACGAGACCGGATTTGCCGGCACCACGCTATCCTTTGTGGATTACCTCAGGGAATTCCCGTATTTCGCCGAGGAAGTGCTGCCGCGCCTGGCCAGGGCCGGCATCCGCTGAAAGGACAAGCCATGACCAACCCGCCCCCCGCCGCGATCACCGCCAAGGACTTTCGGGACGCCATGCGCGCCTTCGTCGGCACCTGCAGCGTGATCACCGTGGGGGACGGGGAAGAAGCATCCGGCCTTGTCGTGACTTCGGCAATCTCGCTCTCGGCAGAGCCGGCGCTGCTTCTGGCCTGCGTGAACCGCGCCTCCTCCAGCCACCCGCTGCTGGAGAAATACCGCCGCTTCGGATGGTCTTCACTGGGGGCGGATCATCAGGCGGTGGCCGAAAGGTTCTCGGGCTTCGGCGGCGTGAAAGGCTCTGCGCGCTATGACGGGGCCGTCTGGGAAACCGCCGTCACCGGGGCGCGGCTGCTGGCGGGCGCGCCCACGGCCTTTGACTGCACGCTTGAGGAAATGATCCACCGCGCCACCCATTCCATCCTGATCGGGCGGGTGCAGGCGATCCGCGCCACACCGGGGCAGGGGGCGCTGATCTACTGGAACGGCAGCTATCGCAGCCTGCCGGCCTGATCCTTCACGCCGTCAAAAACGTGGACTTGCGGCGCAGCGGGGAAACCCTTCGCTGCGCCGGATCCATTTCAGGCAAAACTCTTGATGGTCTGGATCGCGCCATCCAGAGCAACGCCCTTCTCATCCTTCAGCGCAGCCTCGCGCAGGCGTCTTGCCCAGTCGGCGGCATCGTCGCGGGGGGCGACAAGCGCGATCCCGTCCATCACCTTGTCGAACTTGGACAAGCCGCGGACGTGGGTGTCCGAATAGCCCTTCACCAGCCGCCGGCAGCACAGGATTTCCACCGCCAGTGCATAGTTTCGGTCGATCTGGGCCGTGGCGGTGGCGAGCCAGCTCTCAAGATGCGCCAGTTCCTGCGCATGGCGCAAGCTGCCGCGACGGCGGCGCTTCATGCCGCCAACGACATACAGCATCAGGAAGCCACGCAGGCTGTCGGTGCGGATGCGGCGGCCCTTGTTGACCACGCGGTCCAGTCGGGCCATGCGCGAAGGCCTGGCCTCCATCCATTCGCCCCAGCGGCGCGGCATCATGCCGACGATCTCGGCCGCGCCGGGATGCATGAACTCGGTCAGCTGCATCAGCCGGTCCTTGGCGCCCATCTCCTTGCGGATACGGTCGAACCGGGCGGAGCGGGTCTTCAGGTCCGCCACCCGGATCGGATCGTCATAGGTCATGGCATTGGCGATGTACTTGGCGCCCTCGCGCGTCAGGTCAAAGGGCGCGCGGTCGCGGGCGGCCAGGGATTCTACCCGGCCCAGATACTCGGCACCGTAGGCCGCGTCCTGAAACTCCACCACCTTGCGCAGGCCCGCCATCGCCATCGCCGGGGTATCGCCCGGCAGGCGTGCGGCACGGTCGGCCAGGGCCTGCCATTCCGTCATCAGCCTTGCCGGGCCGGTGACGCCCGCTGCGGCCTTCACCTCGGCCGGCTTCACCTGCGCCGCATCACCCTGCTCTGCCGCCTCATATCCGGCGGCAAAGGCGCGCAACGAGGCCTCCACCCCCTTGCCGCCTGCACGGATCGCACCCTCGAAGGCCTCGCGCGGGAAGGGCAGCGTCTTCGATGCCGCCAGCGCGCCAAACAGCGTGGCCGAGATCACCGAGCCGGATTTGACCGCCACCGCCTCGAAATCGGCGGCAATCAGGCGTTTGGCCGCCTGCAGGGCGACCTCGCGCACGGCTTCGGAATCGGCCAGCCCGTCGCCCGGCACCATCTTTTCGCTGACCGCCAGATTGCGATGGGTCGAGGCGATCAGCGTGGTCCGGTCCGGCGTGACGAAGCCGCGGATGATGGCGCGCCCGGCCTCCATCCATTCGGCCGAGATCATCACATCGACATCGCCGGCCGAGGGCATCAGGTTGAACACCGGCACCCCGCCTGCGGCTGGTGCCATCTCCAGATAATAGATCGTGGCGCCGGTGCGCTGACTGACGCCGGCAACGCTGGTCGCCTGCGCCGCATAGCCTTGCGAGCGCGCCAGATCTTCGATCCAGCCGATCAGAACGCCGCCGCCCTGACCGCCGACCGCATAGATCGCCAGCTTGATGATGTCTTGCAGCCGGGAATCGCCTTCACGGGGCGCAAGTGTTTCATGAATGGTCATGCGGTAAACTCCAGCCGCTTCGCGCTGCGGCGTTGCGCCAGCCACCCGATCAGGGCAGCACGGCGCCCCGCCCACCATTTCTCAAGCCCCGAAGGGTTGTGCACCACATCGGCGCGATAGAAGCTGGGGCACAGAACGGCGGCATCCGCCACCTCGCCGCAATTGCCGCAGCCGACGCAGGTCTGGTCGATGTGGGCGACCGGATCGTCGCGCAGCGGGTCGCCGGTGTGCTTCAGGCCCAGGGAAGGGCATCCCGACAGCCGCATGCAGGCGTGATCGCCGGTGCAGACCGATTCATCGACGCCGAAGCGGGGGGCCTCGACCCTGCGGCCTTCCTTGATCGCCTTGGCGCGCAGGGGCTTTTCGCGGCGCTGCTTGTTCAACATGCATTCCGACGAGGCGACGATGACCTTCGGCCCCGGCTCATCCGTCGTCAGCGCCTCGCGGATGGTCGCGCGCAGCTTCGGCACGTCATAGGTGTGGTCGATCTGACGCACCCATTTGACGCCGACCCCTTTCACCGCATCGGCGATCGGGTGCTGCGTGGCCTTGGTGGCATTGTCGGCCCGGCTGGACATCACATCTTGCCCGCCGGTTGCCGCCGAATAGTAGTTGTCCACCACCACGACCAGCCCGTCGGACTTGTTGTAGACCATGTTCCCGATCGAAGAACTCAGCCCGTTGTGCCAGAACCCGCCGTCCCCGATGATGCTGATCGGCCGCCGCTCTCCGCCGCCGTCAAAGGCACCGTTGGCGGCGGGGCCAAGCCCGTAACCCATTGTCGCACCACCGATTTCAAACGGAGGCAACGATCCGAACAGGTGGCAGCCGATGTCGGCGCTGATCTGGTGCTTGCCGAGTTCCTGCTCGACCAGCTTCAGCGAGGCGAAGATCGGACGTTCGGGGCAGCCGGTGCAGAAACCCGGCGGGCGGATCGGCACCACCTTGGTCAGATCGGGCAGCTTCGGCTTGTCGGCATTGGGCGCGCGCACAGTGGCGGGCAGCATCCCGGGCGCGGCGATGCGCAGGAAGGCTTCGGTTCCGTCCAGCATGATCTGGCCGGTGTATTCGCCCGCCATTGGCAGGATGCCCTTGCCATGCAGCTTGACCGATGATCCCGCCCGGTAAAGGAAGGCCGCCAGTTGATCCTCGATAAAGGCCGGCTGACCTTCCTCGACCACCAGCACATGATCCTTGCCTTCGCAGAAGCCAAGAAATTCGGATTGAACCAGCGGATAGCAGACATTCAGGCAGTAGATCGGCACTTCGGTCTGGCCGTGCAGATCGGCAAGGCCCAGCCGTTGCAACGCCCGGATCAGCCCGTTGTACATGCCGCCCTGCACCACGATGCCGCAGCGCGCAGCCTTGGGGCCGAAGAATTCGTTCAGCTGATGGTCAAGGATATACTTCTCGGCCGCGGGCCAGCGGTTGTTGATCTTGTCCTGCTCGTGAACATAGGAATAGGGCGGCAACACCACGCGGGCGAAATCCGAACGGGGGTTCGACAATGCCTCGCGCGGGCTCAGGGCCGGGCGCCGGTTGTCGCGGCAGGTGAATTGCCCCGTAACATGGCAGGAGCGGATCCGCACCATCAGCATGACCGGAGAGTTCGAAACCTCGGACAGCTCGAACCCGTCGCCGACGGCCTTGACGATGCTTGGCAGGTTCGGACGCGGGTCAAGCAGCCAGAATTGCGATTTCATCGCAAAGGCATGGCTGCGCTCCTGCATGATGCTGGAGCCTTCGCCGTAATCCTCGCCCACGATGACCAGCGCCCCGCCGGTCACGCCGGAAGAGGCAAGGTTCGCCAGCGCGTCCGACGCGACGTTCACACCCACCGGCCCCTTGAAGGTGACGGCCCCCCGGATGGGATAATGGACAGAGGCGGCCAGCATCGCCGCCGCAGCCGCCTCGTTCGCATTGGCCTCGAAGCGGATGCCAAGCTCGGACATAAGATCCTCGGCGTCGGCCAGCACATCCATCAGATGGCTGATCGGCGCGCCCTGATAGCCGCCGACATAGCCGACGCCATTCTCCAGAAGCGCCTTGGTCAGCGCCAGGATTCCCTCACCGGTGAAGATCTCGCCTTCGCCCTTGCGAAGATGTTCGACCTCTGCCTTGAACGACCGTTCGGCCATGGTGGCACCGCCCCCTTACTTCGCTGGATCCGTGTTCGACCACAGGACGGGGCCACCGTCCTTTTCATAGGCCATGCCTTCGGGGAAGGAGATCGCCTCCATCTGCAGGCCCCAGGGGGCGTAGAAATACAGGATCGACTGCCCGGCTGCGGGCCCTTCGCTGACCGGCAAGGGGCCCATCAGGGTCTTGATCCCCTTGGCCTTGAAGTATTCGGCGGCCGCGTTGATGTCATCGACGTAGATCGCAATGTGATAGGCGCCGATGTCGCTGTTGCGCGGTTCGACCGTTTTCTGGTCGGGTGCGGTGTAGTGGAACAGCTCGATGTTGGAGCCGAAGCCGCAGCGCATCAGGGTGATTTCATGGATCACCGCGCGCGGGTCCACCGCCAGCAGATCCTGCATGAAGGTGCCGCTGTCGTCGAGGAACGGCCCGAAGCTGGTGGCCTTCTTGCAGCCCAGCACCTCGGTGAAAAAGCTGACGGCCTGCGCCATGTCGGGGACGGTCACGCCGATATGGTTGACGCCCCGCATGCCCGGCAGGGTGTCTGCCCCGGCGACAGAGGCCATCAGGGCCAGGCTGGAAAGGGCTATGGATAGCTTCATTGGCTGTCTCCCTGTGCGGCGTCTTGGGCGGCCCGGTGCCGCCCGGGCCTAGATGTCGTGCCGGCGAATGTTGCTCAGCATCTTCTGCAAGGTGCCGACGAAGGCGCGGCGCTCCTCCTCGGGGATGCCGCGGAACATCCGCGCGTTGGCCAGGGCCATATGCGGCCAGAGTTGTTCGAAGGTGGCCCGACCGGCATCGGTGACAAAGACCCGCACCGCGCGGCTGTCGGCGCTGTCGGCCTCGCGCCGGATCAGCCCGTCGGCCTGCAACTGGTCAAGCGAGCGGCTGAGCGTGCTGGGGTCGGTCACCGTCAGCACCGCCAACTCGCGGATCAGCGGTCCGTCGATCACCGACAGCACGGCAAGCGAACGCATCTTGGGCGTGGTCAGCCCCATCTCGCCCATCTCGTCGCGCAGGGAGGCGTTGTAGCGGCCCATGATGCGGTTCATCAGATAGGGTGCGAAGTTGGTCAGCCCGACCTCGCCAAGACGCGGCGTCGGGGGAGGGGTCTCGTCGTTCATGCTCCAAGCCTCTTTGCTGCGTTGAAGCCCGAACCGCCGCCAAGGCCGGGGCCGGGATGGGTGCTGGCGCCGATATGGATCAGGCCGCGGACAAGGCTTTCGCCATTGGTCGAATGGGCGAAGGGCCGCCAGAGGAAGAACTGGTCGACGCCGCAATGCCCGCCATAGGGATCGCCGCCGACAAGGTTGATGTTCATCCGCTCAAGGTCTTTCGGGCTATAGGCCTTGCGGGCCACCACATGCTTGTCGAAATCCTTGATATGTCGGGAAAGAATGGCCTGCAGCCGGTCGGCGAAGGCTTCCTTCACCTCATCCCAGTCCGTGCCCTGGATCTGGCCCGCGGCATCGCCCTTGATCATCCGCGGCGCGTCGGGGATCTGCAGCCACAGCACCGCCTTGCCCTCGGGCGCGCGGGTGGGATCAAGGCGCGAAGGTTGGCCGACGCAGATCGTCGGGGTCGCCGGCAGCATCCCGCGCTCGGCCTCGTTCGAGGATTTGGACACCGCATCCACGCCGTCGGTCAGATGGGTCAGCGCCACCTGATCCAGACCCGGAGTCAGCCATTCCGGCACCGCATCCAGCGCGAAATGCAGTTGGAAATCGCCGCGTCCATGGCGGAACTTCTTCAGCGCGGCGCGGTCATCGGGCAGGTTCACCCCCTCGAGCAGGCGGTTGTAAAGCTGGCCCGGCGCAACCGAGGCAAGAACGGATTTCGTCTCGATCACCTCGCCGCCGGCCAGTTGCACGCCGGTGACGCGGCCGTTCTGCACGGTGATCCGTTCAACGTCGGCACCGCAGCGGATTTCCCCGCCCTTTTCGGCGATCAGGCCCGCGAAGGCCTGCGCGGCACGGCCGGAGCCGCCCTTGACGATCGGCGCACCGGCCGCCTCAAGTGCGAAGGCGATCACCCGGCCCATGGCGCCGGAATAGGCGCCCTCGACCGTCAGCCCGCAATGCAGTGCCCAAGGGGCGAAAAGGGCCTTGGTGGTGTCGCTGTCGAAGGTGCTGTCCAGCCAGCCCCGCATGGGGTCCAGTTGCTGGCCGAACCAGCCTGCCAGCCCGCGCAGGCCCCGTTTGCGGACCTGCCCGAACAATGTCTTGGCTGTGGCCCAGGACCAGAGCGGAGAGCCGAGGATGGCGAACATGAAGGGCGCATCCGCGGCCAGCTGGTTCACCGCCGCCGCGAAGGCATCGCCATCGCCCGATGCCAGTGCGTTCAGCGCCGCCACATTGGTTGCCCTGTCCATCGTCAGGACTGCCGCCTTGCCATCCGGCCGCAGCACGGCGGTCGGATGGGGCGTGTGGCAGTATTCGAACCCGTGGCGGGCCAGGTGGGGGCCAAGCGCGGCCCCCGCCGGAGAGGTCATGAACAGAACGAAAGTGGCCGCCATGACGTCATGCAGATAGCCGGGTGCCAGCTCTTCGGTCCGCATGCAGCCGCCGGGGACGGCCTCACGCTCAAGAACCAGAACCCGGTCTCCCTTCAACGCCAGCAGGCTGGCCGCGACCAAACCGTTGATGCCCGACCCGATGATGACGTGATCGACGGCCATCCGGTCAGGCCTTGGGAACCAGGGCCAGGGCGCGGATCGGCGATCCGGTGCCGTTCTTGATCTTCAGGGGCGTCACCACAAGGATCGCACCCTTCGGCGGCAGCTTGTCCAGATTGGTCAGCGAGGCCAGACCGAAACGGTTGTTCGCATGCAGAAGGTTATGCGCCGGGAAGGGCGGGTTCATGCCGCCGGCCTGCCCCGCATCGGTGCCGATGCATTGCGTGCCCCAGCCGACGATGCCCTTGTCGACCAGATGCTGGATGACCTCGGCGGTCGGCCCGGGGGTATGGGGACCGGTCTCATTGGCGTTCAGATACTTGGCCTCGTCATCGTTGAACCGGTCCCAGTCGGAGCGCATCACCACCCATTCGCCGGCCTTGATCTCACCATGCTTGGCCTCCCATGCCTTCACATGGTCGATGGTCAGCAGAAAGTCGTTGTCCGCCGCCGCTTCCTTCGAGAAGTCCAGCACGTTGACCGGCGCGATCAGCCGCTGCACATCCAGCGTATCGGTATAGCCCTCGGGGTTGTCGCGGCCGGTGATCCAGTGATGCGGCGCGTCGAAATGGGTGCCCGAGTGTTCGCCCAGTTCCAGCCAGTTCCAGGCCCAGAACGGACCGTCCTTGTCATAGTCGCTGATCTTGTGGATGACGACCGGCGGCGTATCCTTGGCCAGCTCGGGCGGCAGTTTCAGAAGCGGCGTCTCGGGGCCAAGCACCGCGGTGCAGTCCACCACTTCGATGCCACCCGAGGCCAGAAGTCCGGCCAGTTGCGTCAGCACATTCGCTGCAGTCATCCCAATTCTCCCTGCGCGGCCGTTGCCGCATCTTTCGCTGCGATGGTCAGGGATCGGGCGCGGCTGTCGCGCGGGATCTGCCATACGCTTGCCATACGTTCCGCAGACGGGTGCCTGCCAGAATCATACTAGACAGATTTAAATGCATTTGCAATTATCATCACGTCAAGCAGGCGCGCCAGGCGGGGATGGGGATGGCTGTAACCTTCGACGCAGTGTTGATCGGGGCGGGCCACAACACGCTTGCCGCAGCACTGCATCTTGCGGCCAAGGGCTGGAAGGTTGGCGTCTTCGAACAGGCTGCCGTCGCGGGGGGCGCGGTCAAGACGGGCGAATATACCCTGCCCGGCTATCGGCATGACTGGGCCGCGATGAACCTTTCGCTTTTTGCTGGCTCGGCTTTCCACAAGACCTATGCTGCGGAACTGGCTGCAAACGGCTGTGCGTTTGTTCCGGTCACGCGCCCCTTCGCCTCGGCCTTCCCGGATGGGTCGTGGGTGGGCGTGTCGACCGATCTGGCCGAGACAAAAGCCGCGATCGCCGCGCATTCGGCAAAGGATGCCGCGACATGGGAGACGCTTCTTGCGGGCTTCCCGTCCCGGGCCGAGTCCCTTTTCGGCCTTCTCGGCAGCCCGATGCGGTTCCGTGCGCTTGCATCTTTCATGTTTAAAACACTTCGCAGACGCGGCATTTCCGGCAGTCTCGACCTGACCCGATTTCTTCTGCAATCTCCCCGCCAGTTCCTGACCGGAACATTCGAGTCGCCGAAGGTGCAGGCGATGCTGGGGGCGTGGGGGCTGCATCTGGACTTTGCGCCCGACATCGCGGGGGGCGGGCTTTTCCCCTATCTCGAGGGCATGGCAGGGCAGTCCTTCGGCATGGCGCTTGGCAAGGGCGGGGCCGATACGGTGATCCGCGCGCTGATCGCGGCGATCGAGGCGCGCGGCGGCACGGTGGAAACCGGGGTCACGGTGGCCCGCATCCTTCATGACGGCACCCGCGCCACCGGAATCGACCTGGCGGACGGGCGGCAGATCTTGGCATCGCGCGCCGTGATTGCAGGGGTCGCCCCTTCGGCCCTGGCGCGCTTGACGGGGCCGACGGACCCCGCCTTCGACACGGCGATGCGCGACTATGTCCATGCGCCGGGGACGATGATGATCCATCTGGCGATGGACGGCCTGCCCGACTGGGCGGCGGGCAACCATCTGCATCGCTACGCCTATGTCCATCTTGCGCCCAGTCTTGACCAGATGGCGCGGACCTATGCGCAGGCCATGGCTGGCCTTCTGCCGGACGAGCCGGTTCTGGTTGTCGGCCAGCCCACCGGGCAAGACCCGACGCGCGCGCCGGAGGGCAAGCATGTGCTTTGGCTGCAGGTGCGGATGGCGCCGGGCACGATCAGGGGGGATGCCGCAGGGCAGATCGACGCGACCGACTGGAATGCGGCAGCGGAACCCTTCGCCGAACGGGCACTGGATATCCTTGATCGCTATGCCCCCGGCACCCGGGCTAGAATCCTTGGTCGCCGCATCGTCTCGCCGCAAGAGCTTGAGGCGGACAACCCCAACCTTGTCGGCGGCGATCAGGTCTGCGGCAGCCATCACCTGAGCCAGAACTTCCTGTTCCGTCCCGCGCGCGGCCATGCCGACGGGTCGACCGCGTTGCAGAAACTGCACCTGACCGGGGCCGCCGTCTGGCCGGGGGCGGGAACCGGGGCGGGGCCGGGATGGTTGCTGGCGCAAAAGCTTGCCGGCAAATGAACAGAATAAAAGAACCACCAACAGGGAAACCGAAATGAAACTGAACCGCAGAACCTTGCTGAAACTGTCGGCCGCCAGCACGGCGCTTGGTGCCTTCGGCCTGCCCGCGCTGGCGCAGGACATCGAAGAGCTGGTGATCGCCTATAACGTCACCCTGCCCAGCTGGGACCCGACCGTCGGCCCAAGTGCGGTGAACCCGACGATCCAGGGCATCTACCAGTCGGTCTTCGACCAGTTCATCCTGCAACAGCCCGACTTGAAACCCGCCCCCGGCCTTTTGACCGAATGGGGCTGGAACGAGGATTACACGCAGGTCTGGATGACCGTCCGCGAGGGCGTGAAATGGCATGACGGCAGCGACTTCACCGCCGAGGACGTGGCCTGGAACCTGGCCCGCGTGGCCAACCCCGAAACCGGCAGCCCGATCCAGTTCGTCTGGGGCACGCTGGCCAACCACCGGGTCGAGGGCAACAAGGTCATCGCCGATGTGCTGCAATTCGACCCGACGATCTTCAAGTGGATGTACTTCCTGACCGGCTATGTCCTGCCGAAAGCCTATTTTGAAAAGGTCGGGGCCGAGGGCTTCGAGGCCGCCCCCATCGGCACCGGCCCCTACATGGTTGAGAAGTTCGAGCGCAACGCCTTCGTCCGCCTGAAGGCGAACGAAGCCTATTGGGGCGGCGCGCCCGAGTTCAAGACGGTGACGATCAAGTTCGTCACCGACGCCGCTGCCCGGGTGGCCGAGGTGGAATCCGGCAACTCTCACGTCACGCTGGAAGTGCCTTATGAGGAATATGACCGCCTGAAGGCCACGCTGACCGGCGTGGCGACGCCGGTCTCGGACATCGGGATGATCTTCCTCAATGACATCGACGTGATGACCGATCCGAACGTGCGCAAGGCCGCGGCCCATGCCATCGACAAGCAGACCATCATCGACCGGCTGCTGTCGGGCTACGGGGTGAAGATCGACACGCTGGAGACGCCGGAATACGACGCCTATGATCCGTCGATCACGGTCGAATACAGCCCCGAGAAGGCGGTGGAACTGCTGGCGGCCAGCGGCTACAGCGTCGACAATCCGGTGAAGTTCAAGATCCAGACCACCAAAGGCTTCAAGCCCAAGGATTACGAGATGGTGCAGGCCATCGTCGGCCTGTGGCGCAAGGTCGGGATCGAGGCCGAGATCGAAGTCTACGAGATCGCCAAGCATTACGAGCTGCGCGCGGCCGACCAGCTGGCTCCCGCGGCCTTCTACAACTGGGGCAACTCGGTCGCAGATCCGACCACCTCGACTGGCCATGCCATGTTCGGACCCTCGCCCCATTCCGTCTGGGACGGGCAGGAACTGATCGACATGATCAACCCGCTCTGGGGCGAGAAGGACGAGGCCAAGCGCATCGAGGGCTGGAAGGCGGTGAGCCGGTACATCGCCGAAGAGGCGCTGGTGATCCCGCTTCTGCAATATGTGCAGCCGATCCTGTCGGCCAAGGGCGTGGTGGTGACGCCGCATGCATCGGGTGCGCTGTTGCCGCATCTGATGAAGCGCGGATAGGATTGCAGGCGCCGGGGGGACTTCGCGTCCCCCCGGACCCCCCTGCGGGATATTTATGGACAGAAAATGGGCGGGGCGCGGGCCTTGTCCTGATGGGGCGCGATGCAGCTTTTGCGGGCGGTTCTTCTGCGGCTGGTGACCACGGCGGTGACGCTGCTGGGGGTGGCGGTCATCGTTTTCGTGGTGATCCGGGTGGTGCCGGGGAATCCGATTGCGATGATGCTGCCGCCGGGCGCGACCGATGCCGATGTGGCGCGGCTGACGGCGCAATACGGGTTCGACAAGTCGATCCTTGAGCAGTTCCTGATCTGGGCCGGGGGTGTCCTGCGCGGCGATTTCGGCGTGTCGATCACCGCGCGGCAGCCGGTGCTGGATCTGGTGCTGGGGCGGTTGCCGGCGACGCTGGAGCTGTCGGTGATGGCGCTGGTGATGGCTTGCCTGATGGGCGGGGTGGCGGCCCTGGTCGGAACGCGCGCGCGCGAGGGCGGCGGAGAGGCCGCGATCGACGTGGCCAATGGCATGGCGCTGTCGATCCCGGATTTCCTTTGGGGGTTGATCCTGGTGCTGTTGTTCGGGGTGCTCTGGCCCTTGTTCCATATCTCGGGCCGGGTGACGCCTTCGCTGGACCTGCCCTTCACCACCAATTTCTATCTGTTTGAAAGCCTGTTGCGGCTGCGCTTCGATCTTTGGGCCGACATCGTTTCGCACATGTTCCTGCCGGCGCTGGCGCTGGCGATCCCTCTGGCGGCGATCATCGGGCAGTTGCTGAAGCAAAGCCTGAAAGAGACCATGCATCTGGACTATGTGACGCTGGCCCGGACCAAGGGCTACAGCGAGACCCATGTCATCCTGCGCGAGGCCCTGCGCAACGCCATCCTGCCGACGCTGACTCTGGTGGGGGTGCAGTTCACCTTCCTGATCGGCGGGACGGTGATCATCGAGCGGCTGTTCTCATACGAAGGGCTTGGCAATATGGCCATCGACGCGGTGATCAACCGCGACCTGCCGCTGATCCAGGGCATCGTGATCCTGTTCGCGGTGATCTTCACGGCGGTGAATCTTTGTGTGGACCTGCTCTATGCCGTGCTGAACCCGAGGCTGCGCCATGGCTGATGCACGGGGAATGGTGAAGCGGCGGGCCGGGGTGAAGCTGTGGCTTTCCGCGGGCTGGCTGGTCGTGATCGTGCTGGCGGCGGTGCTGGCGCCCTGGATCGCGCCGCACGATCCCTTGGCGCAGGATCTGTTCCTGGGCCGGATGCCGCCCGTCTGGGTGGCGGGGGCGGAGCCGGGCTATTGGCTGGGGACGGACTCGCTGGGCCGCGATGTTCTCAGCCGCATCCTGCATGGGGCGCGGATCGCGCTGACGGTGGCTGTGGTCGCGGGGGGGATCACCTGTCTGGTTGGCGCCGTTCTTGGCCTGATGGCCGGGTTCCTGCGCGGCTGGGTCGATGTGGTGATCTCGCGCCTGATCGACATCTGGATGGCCTTTCCGCCGGTCCTGTTCTCGATCCTGCTGGTCGCCGTGCTGGGGCCCGGCCTGCATTCCATCATCATCGCAATCGTCGTCATCGACTGGACCCGTTTCGC
The DNA here is from genome assembly GCA_934500835.1 of uncultured Paracoccaceae bacterium. Classification (GTDB taxonomy): domain Bacteria; phylum Pseudomonadota; class Alphaproteobacteria; order Rhodobacterales; family Rhodobacteraceae; genus Pseudogemmobacter. Next base: position 153,363 of record CAKSTR010000005.1, read on the forward strand.
CCGCGTGGTGCGGGCCGAGGCGATGGGGCAGGGCGCGATGGATTATGTCGCCTCGGCGCAGGTCGTCGGGCGGAGCCGGATCTCGACCATGCTGACCGAGATCCTGCCCAACGTCCTGCCGACCATCGTGGTCCTTCTGACGCTGGAGATGGGCATCGCGGTGATCGTCGAGGCGATCCTCTCCTTCGTGAACCTGTCGATTTCCACCGATGCGCCGACCTGGGGCGGCATGATCGCCGAAGGGCGGACATCGGTGCATCAGTCCTGGTGGGTGCTGGTCTTCCCGTTGATCACCCTGTTTCTGACTGTCCTTGCCTTCTCGCAACTTGGCGAAGGGTTGAAGGACCGCTTCGATCCGGTGCTGAGATGAGCTTTCTTCAGGTGAACGGGCTGAAGGCGCGGCTGAAAGGGGTGGGGCATCCCCTGTTGCGGGGCGTGTCCCTGTCGGTTGCGGCCGGCGAGGTGCGTGGTCTGGTCGGTGAAAGCGGGGCCGGCAAGTCGATGATCGGCAAGGCCGTTCTGGGCATATTGCCCAAGGCGGTGGAAATCTCGGGCGGCCAGATCCTTCTGGGGGGCATCGACCTGCAGGACCTGTCGCCGAAAGAGCGGCGGGCGCGGATCGGCGCCTCTTGTGCGCTGATCCCGCAGGATCCGTTGACGGCGCTGAACCCAAGCCGCCGGATTGCGCCGCAGATCACCGACCGGCTGGTGGACATCCTTGGCTGGGACCGTGCCCGCGCCCTGTCGCGCGCCCGCGACCTCCTGGCCGAGGTGCATATCCCCGACCCCGACCGCGTGCTGCGCGCCTATCCGCACGAGCTGTCCGGCGGGATGCGCCAGCGCATCCTGATCGCATCCGCATTCGCCGCCGAACCGAAGCTGATCGTGGCGGACGAACCCACGACCGCGCTGGACGTGACGGTGCAGAAGCAGGTGCTGAAGCTGATCGCCGAGATGCAGGCCCGGCACGGCACGGCGCTTTTGTTCGTGACGCATGACCTTGGCGTGGTGTCCAAGGTCTGCAACAGCCTGACGGTGCTGTATGGTGGCATGGTGGTCGAGGATACCGATGTGCGGTCGTTCTTCGCCGGCCCGACGCATGCCTATTCCCGCGCCCTTCTGGCCGCGACCCCGAAATACACCGATCCCGCCGCCAGCCTGACCCCGGTCCCCGAGGCGGTGATCAGCGCGGTTCAGGCAGAAGTGGCCGAGGCCGACCGGAGGGCTGCGCATGGATAGGCAAGGCGGGGCCGAACTGTACCGGGTCGAGGATCTGCACCTTTCGTTGCCCGACCTGAACCGCAAGCCGGTCTTCGGGGCCGCGCCCCGGATCGACATCCTGAAAGGCATCAGCTTTTCGCTGGGACGGGGCGAGGTTCTGGGCGTGGTCGGCGGATCGGGGTCGGGCAAGTCCACCCTTGGCCGGGCCATGGTGCGGCTTCTGGAGCCGACCGGGGGCAGGGTGGTCTTCGACGGCGCCGACATCACCCATCTGGGCGAGGCCGGCTTGCGGCCGCTGCGCCGGCGGTTCCAGATGATCTTTCAGGACCCGATGTCTTCCTTGAACCCGCGCCACCGGGTCGGCCAGATCATCGCGGCCCCGCTGCGCCTGCACGGGGTGGCGGACGTGCCCGCAAGGGTGGCCGATGCGCTGGACCATGTCGGCCTGCCACAAGCCTTCGCAGCGCGCTACCCGCATGAACTGTCGGGCGGCCAGCGCCAGCGCGTCGGCATCGCCCGCGCCATCGCCCTGCGGCCGGATTTCATTCTGGCCGATGAGATCGTGTCGGGTCTGGACGTGTCCTCGCAGGCGCAGGTGCTGAACCTGCTGGAAAGCCTTGTGAAAGAGCTTGGCCTGACGCTGGCCTTCATCAGCCATGACCTGTCGGTGATCCGGCGTCTCTGCAGCCGGGTGCTGGTGCTGTATCAGGGCAAGGTGGTGGAAGAAGCGGCGACCGATCGTCTCTTTGCCGCGCCGCAGGCCGCCTACACGCGCGAGCTGCTGGACGCGATCCCGCTGCCCGACCCGGATCAGGTCTGGGCCTGACCGCTCAGGGGTGCGGGTTCGGGATCGGCTGACGCTCCCAGCCGGGCAGGAACTCCACCCGCTCGCAGCCGGCGAAACGGGCCAGCCGCTGCAGTTCGGCCTCAAGCCGGGCCTTGCGCTGCACACCCATCTTCTGCCCCGGCTCGGGCCAATAGGCGGCCACGCGCAGGGTGCCCGCATCGCGGAAGGCCTTGGCGTCGATCCGGCCGATGATCCGCGCGCCTTCCAGCACCGGAAAGACGTAGTAGCCGAAGGTGCGCTTCGGCTCCGGCACGAAGATCTCGATTCGGTAGCGGAATCCGAACAGCTGTTCAGCCCGCTTGCGGTCGTGCAGCGCCGGGTCGAAGGGTGACAGGATACGCAGGCGGGACGCGGGCTCGGGGGGCACCTCCTCCGGCGTCGCGGGCCAAAGCACCACCTTGCGACGCCTGCCGTCGGCGCCCTCCACCTCGGCTTCGGCCGCCTCGCCCCGCGCCAGCGCATCCCGCACCCAGGCTTTCGCCTGATCGGGCGAGATGATCGCCCAATAGGCCGCCAGATCGCCGCTGGTGCCAAAGCCCAGCCGGTCCAGCGCGCTGCGGCAGGCCCAATCGACGGTCTCCTCTTCCGAAGGCGCGAACCTCCGCGCCTCGGACGGGATCACCCGCTCGGTCAGATCATAGACCTTGCGGAAATTGTCGCGGTGACAGACCGACAGATCCCCCGCCCGCCACAGATATTCCAGCGCGGCCTTCGACGGATGCCACTCCCACCAGCCACCCTTCGACCGCGCCTCATCCTCGCCCACGTCGGCCGCGCTGACCGGGCCGCCATCGGAAATCCGCTTCAGCACGGCGTCGAATTTCTCGTGGAACCCCGCCTGCTGCCAGCCGGTCCATTTGTCGACCAGTTGGGCCCGGTCGCGGGCGAAGCGGTGTCGCCAATGTCCGAATGTCGCCATCGGCAGGACCGAGGCGTCATGGGTGAAATGTTCCCACACCGCGCGGCCGCGGTGCAGCCGGTCCAGCGCCTCGGGGCGGAAACTGCCCCGGCGCGACCACAGGATCATGTTGTGGGCGCGCTCCACGGTCGCAATGCTGTCCAGCTGGACAAAGCCGATCCGCTCGATCAACGCCGCCAGCCCCGCCCCGGTCGCGGACCCGGACGGGCTTTCGGCCAGCGCATGACGATCCAGAAAAATGCGCCGGGCGGTGGCATTGGGGATCAGGGGCAGGGACATGGCCGCAGGCTAACAGCCTTGGCGCCCCGCCGCCAAGAAGGAAAACAAAGCATGAACTTCATCTTGGCAAAAATATCCCCGCCGGAGGCTCCGCGCGCTCCGCATGCGGCAACGATAAGGCCTTAAAGCCCTGCCTCGGCCGCCACCTGGGCCCGGCTTTTCCGCTCCCGTTCGGTCGCGGATTTCAGCTGGCCGCAGGCGGCCATGATATCCTCGCCGCGCGGGGTGCGGATCGGGCTGGCATAGCCCGCCTTGTAGATGATGTCGGCGAAAGCCTCGATCCGCTCCCAGCCCGAGCGTCGATAGGGGCTGCCGGGCCATTCGTTGAACGGGATGAGGTTGATCTTGGCGGGAATGCCGGCGATCAGCTTGACCAGACGGCGGGCGTCGGCATCGCTGTCATTCACCCCGTCCAGCATCACATATTCAAAGGTGATGCGTTCGCTGTTCGACAGCTTGGGATATTCGCGCAGCGTGTCCAGCAGCGTCTTGATGTTCCAGCGCTTGTTGATGGGAACCAGCATGTCGCGCACCGCATCGGTGGTGGCGTGGAAGCTGACGGCCAGCTGGCAGCCGATTTCCTCGGCGCAGCGGGCGATTTCCGGCACCACGCCGCTGGTGGACAGGGTGATGCGGCGGCGGCCAAGGGCGATACCCTCGCCGTCCATGACCACTTTCATCGCGTCGCGCACGGCGTCGAAGTTGTAAAGCGGCTCGCCCATGCCCATCAGCACGATGTTCGACACCAGCCGCCCCGCCTCGGCGCCCTGACCCGGTTCCGGCCATTCGCCCAGATCGTCGCGGGCCAGCATGACCTGACCGACGATCTCGCCAGCCGTCAGGTTGCGCACCAGCTTCTGCGTGCCGGTGTGGCAGAAGGAGCAGGTCAGGGTGCACCCCACCTGCGACGACACGCACAGCGTGCCGCGGCCCTCTTCGGGGATATAGACCACCTCGACCTCATGCCCGCCGGCGATGCGGACAAGGTATTTGCGGGTGCCATCGGCGGAAATCTGGCGGTTGACCACTTCGGGCACCGCAATCTCGAACGTCTCGGCCAAAAGGGCGCGGTAGTCCTTGGCAAGGTTGGTCATCACCGCGAAATCGCGCACGCCCCAGCCGTAGATCCATTGCCAGATCTGACCCAGACGCATCTTCGCCTGTTTCTCGGGGGTTCCGGCCTCGATCAAGGCGGCGCGCAACTGGTCGCGGGTCAGCCCGACGATGTTGAGACGGCCCGTCTGGGGCAGTTTGCGCGGAATGGTCAGGACGTCCTGCGTGATGGGCGCAGCTGCGGTCATGTGCAGATCTTTCGTTGGGGCCTTGCTACAGGCGATCTGGGAATGGCGGGGATATAGATGATTCCCTGCAAATAGAAAAGCGCCCCGCGAAGGGGCGCCCTGCCGGCGTGACGGGCCCGTTACTTGCAGCGCTTGCCGGCATCATCCATGGCGGCGGTGAAGCCGCGCAAGGAGAAGGTGTCCTTCGTCTGCGTCCCCTTGCCCGAGCGGGCAGAGACCACCGCCGAAGCCCCCGCCTTCATGGCCTTCAGCAAGGCGGCATCATCCGATGCGCTGCCCGGCCAGGCCCATTCGCCATCGGTGAAAAGCTTGAAGGTATTGCCGTCCACCGTGACATCGACAGTCGATCCGGGGGCGAAGGGATAGCCGCCGGTAAAGCTGATCTCGCCGGGTTTGCCGGGGCGGAAGGTCACGAACATCAGGATGTCGCCGCGGCGGACCGAGACCGGCTTGCCATCGCGGCTGTTCACGGTCTCCTTCGGCTTGGACACGCCCCAGCACTCTTTGGGGCTTTCCTCGGTGAAGACGTTCCAGTCCGTCATCGTGGCGACGCGGTTGGTCGATTCCTGTGCCACGGCCGGCATGGCTGCTGCCAAGGTGATTGCGGCGGCGCCAAGGGCGCGGGAAAGGTGGGACATCATCTCTGACGCAGCCTCCAAGCTGTCTTATGCCTCTGTCTGTCCGCCGCCACAGCCTTTGGCCTTTTTCGTCTGGCGGGGGTACTCTGAACCCGATACGCGAGCTTTACGCAAAAAAGCCCTTGTGCGAAAGCCCCCGAGGCATGCAACGGGCAGAAAATCGCGGATCTGTGACGGAGGGGACGATGACAGATGTGAACATGGGTGCCGTTCCGGTGGCCGAACTCTGGCGCGGCGGGGTGCTGGAAGGGGTGCATCTGGGTCATGCGGTGATCTGCGATGCCGGGGGCGTCGTCGAGGCGTGGGGCAATCCGCAGGCGGTGATCTTCCCGCGCTCCTCGTGCAAGATGATCCAGGCGCTGCCGCTGCTGGAGACCGGGGCCGCCGCGGCGCGGGGTCTGTCCGACGCCCATCTGGCGCTGTCCTGCGCCAGCCATCAGGGGGCCGCGCTGCATGTCGAAATGGCGGGCCGCTGGATCGCGGATCTTGGGTTGAGGGAGGCCGACCTGCGCTGCGGCGCGCATGAGCCGATGGACCACGCCGAACGCGACCGGCTGATCTGTTCCCACGAACAGCCCTGCCAGTTGCACAACAACTGCTCGGGCAAGCATTCGGGCTTCCTGACGGTGACGCAGCACCTGAAGGCCGGCCCGGAATATGTCGAGATCGACCATCCGCTGCAAAAGGCGATCCGGGCCGCGACCGAGGAGGTGGCGGGCGAGACCGTGGCGGGCTGGGGCGTCGACGGCTGTTCGGCCCCGAATTTCGCGGTGTCGTTGCAGGGGCTGGCGCAGGGCATGGCGAAATTCGCCAATGCCCGCGAAGGCCAGGGCGCGCGCCAGGATGCGATGCACCGTCTGACCCGGGCGATGGGCACCCACCCGGACCTGGTTGCCGGCGAGGGCCGCGCCTGCACCGAACTGATGCGGGCCATGGGCGGCCGCGTGGCGATCAAGACCGGGGCCGAGGCGGTCTTTGTGGCGATCCTGCCCGAAAAGGGCCTGGGCATCGCGCTGAAGGTGGTGGATGGCGCCACGCGCGCGTCCGAGGCGGCGATTGCGCATCTTCTTGTGCGGGCAGGTGTGCTGGAGGCGGGCCACCCCGCCACGGTGAAGCGGCTGAACCCGGTGCAGAAGAACTGGCGCGGGATCGAGACCGGCATTCTGCGCGTGGCGCCCGGTTTCGCGTAACGGCCGGATGACAGCGCAAGCTTGATTTCATGGGGCAAGTGCCGCAAGCTTGCCCCATGAACATGGAAGCGCCCGTTCCTTTCCCCGGGAAGGACCAGCCAGAGCAGGTGGTCTACGACCGGCAGGAACTGTCACTGATCCTGCGGCTTTACGGGCAGTTCGTGGCAGCCGGCGAATGGCGCGACTATGCGCTGTCCTTCGGCCGCGAGGCTGCGGTTTTCGCGATCTTCCGCCGCACGGCCGAGACCCCGCTTTACCGGATCGAGAAACGGCCGAAGCTGCGGGCCAGGCAGGGGCTTTACGCCGTCCTTGGCGCCGAGGGGCAGGTCCTGCGCCGCGGGCATGAGTTGGCGGCCGTGCTCAAGGTGCTGGAGCGCAAGCTGATCCGTCCGGTGGATTGATCCAGCGGCGGCGGGGGGCCGGCCCCCCGCACCCCCCGGGATATTTGGACCAGAATGAAGGGTATCAGCCTGGGCGGCGGCGGGCGATGAGGCCGCCTTCACCTTGGGATTCGATCCGGGTCAGGGCGTCCTGCAGGCCTTCATGGGCCACGGACATGGTGCCGCCATTGGCGTGGATGATCCGGTCGGGCGCGGTCATCAGCGCGACGTGGCCTTTCCAGAAGATCAGGTCGCCGCGTTGCAGGGGTGTGTTTTCGGGGATCTCTTGCCCGACGGCGCGCTGCATGTCGCTGTCGCCGGGGCAGGAGAGACCGGCGGCCAGAAGCGAGGCCTGCGCCAGGCCCGAACAGTCGATCCCGGCGGCGGAGTTGCCGCCCCAGACGTAGGGCGTGTGCAGGAAGCTTTCGGCCACCGTCACCGGATCGGCGGCGAAGGCGTCCAGCGGGGCAAGGTGCATCGCCGGAACATAGCCCTGCGGCGTGACGACCCATTTGCCATCGTGCCCGGTCACGGCGACCCTTGCGCCAAGGTACAGTGGCATCAGGACGGCGCTTTTTGCCGAAGGGCCGTCATAGAGATGGGTGGTCGGGCTGCAGACCTTGTGTGTGGGGCTGAAGGCTGCGGCGGTGGCACCCTCGGGCAGCCAGCCGCAATAGCCATCCTTTTCTGCCATGACGAAAGCGTGGCCGTCCTGCCGGTCGATCAGGGTCAGCGCCTCGCCATGGATGACCTGCCGGTCGCGCGGGCCGTTCGGGCGGGCCAGCAGATCGGCGAGGGCGGGGCCGACCGAGACGGGCGCGCCCGCCGTAAGCTGTGCCTCGATCTTTCCCTTCAGCGAGACATGGGCGATGCGGCCCGAGAAAGGGGTGATGCGCCGGTCCATCACAGCCCCAAAATCGCAGGCAAGGCCCCAAGAATGGCGCGGGCGCCCTGGCCGGCACCGCCTTTCGGGCGGCCGGGAGCATCGTTGGGCGTGTGGCCGTAGATGTCGAAATGCATGTAGCGCGGATGATCGGCAAAGCGGCGCAGGAACAGCGCCGCCGTGATCGACCCGGCAAAGCCGTAGCCGGGGGCATTGTCGAGATCGGCGATGCCCGGTTCGATCACCGGCTCATAGGCGTCGTGGAAGGGCAGGCGCCAGACCGGGTCGAAACCGGCCTTCGCGCCGGCCTCCAGCGCCTGCGCCATCGCTTCGTCATCGGTGTAATAGGGGGCAAGGTCGGGGCCGACGGCCACCCGTGCCGCCCCGGTCAGCGTCGCCATCGAGATCAGCGCGTCGCAGCCATCCTCGACCGCCAGCGCAAGGGCATCGGCCAGAACCAGACGGCCCTCGGCATCGGTGTCGTTCACCTCGACCGTCAGGCCCTTGCGGCTGGTCAGGATGTCTTTCGGCTTCTGGGCATTGCCCGAGATCACGTTTTCCACCGCCGGGATCAGGACGCGCAGCCGCAGGGGCAGGTCCAGCGACATGATCATCTGTGCAAGGCCAAGGACGGTGGCGGACCCGCCCATGTCCTTTTTCATCAGGGCCATGCCATTGGAGGGTTTGATGTTCAGCCCGCCGGTGTCGAAACAGACGCCCTTGCCGACAAGCGTCAGGCGGGGGCCGGCCGTGCCCCAGGCGATGTCGATCAGCCGGGGCGCGCGGGGGCTGGCGCGGCCTACGGCATGGATCATCGGAAAGTTCCTTGCCAGAAGATCGTCGCCGATGATCACCTTGATCCTGGCCCCGTGCGCGGCGGCCAGATCGCGCGCGGCCTGTTCCAGCTGGTCCGGGCCCATGTCCTGCGCGGGGGTGTTGATCAGATCGCGGGTCAGAAATTCACCCGCCACCATTGCCGTGATGCGGGCGGCATCCACCCCGACCGGGGCCCTGATCCGGGGCTGGGGCTTTGGGGTGCTGCCGGGGCGGTAGCGGTCGAAGCGGTAGGAGGAGAGGAGAGCGGCGAGTGCCGCCTCATCCGCCTGGGCCGGCGTCAGCGGGCCTTCCAGATGCCAGTCGCCCGCCGGCAGCGCGGCAAAGGCGCGGGCAAGGCCAAAGCGCTGGCGGCGGCGGGATTTCTCGGTGCCAAGCCCGGCAACCGCCCCGGTCAGCCCATCCTGTCCGGGCAGAAGCACCAGCTCTCCTAGTCCGGCCCCGAATCCCGTGGCGCGCAGCCAGGCAGCCTGCGGGCCGGAGGCAAGGAAATCCTCCAGCGCCTCGGACGGGACGATGTGAAGGGGCAGGGAGCGCGCGTCGGCACTTGCGAAGGCGGGGGTCATTTTCGGGTCCGGGGCCTTGGGGGAACATTCGGCCCGGAGCCTAGCGCAGCCCCGCGGCCTGCGCCATGGGGCTTGCCGGGATCAGCCCGAGAGATCGGCAAAATCCTTGTCCGTGGCAAGAGACCGTTCCGCCACCCGCAGAAGCCGTGCCCAGACCGCGCCAAAGGCGGTGCTGTCGCAGCGGTCGAGGCAGATCCGCGCATCCTGCGCCACCGACGAGAGGCCGATCATCCCCAGATTGTCGGCCATGCATTGCAGCTTCTTCAACTGGCGCGACAGGTCCGCCAGATCCTGCGATTTGACCTGTGCGACGATGCCGGCCATGGCCAGAGCCAGCTCTCCAAGAGCCCGCGTCACCATCTGCTCGGCGGTTGAGGTGCCCAGGTTGCGGTAGATGGCGGCGATTGCTTCGCCATCCTGCCGAACCCGCTCACGCAGAAGCAGGGCCGTAACGTTTTCCATGGTCTTTCCCACACTTGCCAGTCCACACCCGCGAGCATCATCGCCGAACGTGCTTTATTCTTCCTTACGGGTGCTGGCCTGTCCCGGCATTTTGCCTCTCGAATTTTCTGCGAATGCGGCATAGATGACGGGCAGCCGACGGAGGTCCAATGGATTACGCCCGCCCTCTACCCGCCTATCTGATCCAGCGCTTTCATGGCTGGCGCGCCACGACCTATCAGGACAACCGCGCCTGGTTCCGTCGTCTGGCCGAAAGCGGGCAGCATCCGCGGGCGATGGTGATCTCGTGCTGCGATTCGCGGGTGCATGTCACCTCGATCTTCGGGGCGGATGAGGGCGAGTTCTTCATCCACCGCAATGTCGCCAGCCTGGTGCCGCCCCACAACCCGGATGGCGAGTATCACGGCACCTCTGCGGCGGTGGAATATGCTGTCACCTCGCTGGGAGTGGCGCATATCGTCGTGCTGGGCCATTCCAATTGCGGAGGCGTCAAGGGCTGCCATGACATGTGCCGTGGCCACGCGCCGGAGCTGGAAGAGAAGACCAGCTTCGTCGGCCGCTGGATGGACATCCTGCGCCCGGGGTTCGAGAAGGTCTCGTCCCTGCCCGATGGCGAGATCCTGCAGGCGCTGGAGAAGCAGGCGGTGCTGACCAGCCTTGAGAACCTGATGACTTTTCCCTTCGTCGCCGCTGCCGTGGCGGGAGAGCGGCTGACCGTGCACGGGTTGTGGAACGACACCGGCGAGGGTGTGCTGGAGCAATACGACAACACGCGCGGCGGATTCGTCGCGGTCTGAACGCGCCAGGGCCGTCGGACCGCCCCCGGCAGGCGCCGGGAAGGCTTCACGCCTCCCCGGACCCCTCCGTGGGATATTTTTCCAAGATGAAGCCGGACGTCAGGGGGGCGGCAGGTGCCCGACCGACATGTGCCGCTTGTTTGCATAGCCTTTGGCGCGGCTGACGGTAAATCCAGCCTCGGCCAGCGCGCGGCGGACATGGCCGGCGGCGGTATAGGTGGCGAAGGTGCCGCCGGGGGCAGTGTGGCGGGCGACCTCGGCCATCAGATCGGCGGACCAGAGTTCGGGGTTCTTCGCGGGGGAGAAGCCGTCAAGGAACCAGGCATCCGCTTTCCCGGGCCAGTCCGGCAGGGTCTGGCGGGCGTCACCGGTGATCACCTGCAGATCGACGCCGGGCAGGGTGATCAGGGTGCCAGTCTGCCATTGCTGCAGGAGCAGGTCCGAGAGGGCGGCGGTCTGGGGAAAGGCCGCATGGGCGCGGGCCATGTCCTCGGCCTGCATCGGGAAGGCCTCGAAACTGGTGAAGCGCAGGGTGCCGGGGGCGCCCGTGGTCTGCCAGATCAGGGCCGTGGCCAGCAGGTTCAAGCCGGTGCCGAAGCCGAGTTCGGCGATATGGAACCCGTCGCGCAGGCGTTCGGGCAGGCGGTTGCCGGCCAGAAAGACATGGCGCGTTTCCTGCAGCCCGCCTGCAAGCGAGAAGTAGGGGTCGTCGAACCGGCGAGAGACCGGCACCGCGCCGTCGCGCCAGTCAAGGTCGGGTGCTTGCGGGGGGTGCGGCATGGGGCGTAGTCCTTTGCGTGGTGAATGGACGGGGTGGCGGCGGATGGCAAGGGCGGATGTCACGGTGCGCGGGGCGGGGATCTTCGGGCTTTCGGTGGCCTGGGCCTGCGCGCGCCGGGGGGCCAGGGTCCGGCTGATCGCCGCCGAGGGCCTTGGTCGCGGCGCTTCGGCGGGGCTTGTCGGCGCGCTGGCGCCGCATGTGCCAGAGTCCTGGAACCCGCTGAAGCAGTTCCAGCTGGAGAGCCTGCTGCTGGCCGCGGACTGGTGGGCCGCAGTGCAGGCCAAGGGCGGGGCTGATCCGGGCTATCTGCGGTCGGGCCGGGTGCAGCCTTTGGCGGATGCGGCGGCGGTGGATCTGGCGCGGGGGCGGATCGCCGGGGCCAGGGCGCATTGGGGCGCGGCGGCCGACTGGCGGGTGGAGCCTGCAACCGGGGCAGAGTGGGAGCCGCATGCGCCCTCGGGCTGGCTGGTGCGCGATACGCTTTCGGCCCGGCTGTCTCCGCGGGCGGCGGGGCAGGCCCTGGTCGCGGCGTTGCGCGCAGCCGGGACAGAGGTTGTGGAGGGCGAGGCCGCGGAAGAAGGCCGGGTCGTGCATGCGACCGGCTGGCAGGGGCTGGAGGCCCTGTCGGCGGCATTCGGGCGCAGGCTTGGCGGCGGGGTCAAGGGGCAGGCGGCCAGCTTTCGCCACCGGGCCGGGGCGTTGCCGCAGATCTATGCCGGCGGCCTGCATGTGGTGCCCCATGCCGATGGCACGGTGGCCATCGGCTCCACCAGCGAGACGGTCTGGGAGACCGAGGCGCCCGATGCGCAGGTTGATGCCCTGATCGCCCGCGCCCGCGCCCTGCTGCCCTGTCTTGCCGGGGCCGAGGTGGCGGAAGGTTGGGCCGGCATTCGCCCCCGCGCCGCAAGCCGCCAGCTGGTGCTGGGGGAATGGCCCGGACGACCGGGGCATTTCATCGCCAATGGCGGGTTCAAGATCGGCTTCGGCATGGCCCCGAAAGCCGCCGAGGTGATGGCAGATCTTCTGCTGCAGGGGGCGGACACGGTGCCCGACGGCTTTCGGGTGGAAAGCCTGTTGCACGGCTGACTCGCCGGTCGTCACTTGAAGCCGGCGGAGGCCTCCGGCGGGGATATTTATGTTCTGAAAGAAGCTGGTAGCCTGTCAGACCCCAAGACGCACCGCCCCGACCACCGGCAGGAAGGCGGCGGCGTTGGGGCCAAGGCGCAGCGTGCCGTCTTGCAGATGCGCAGCAAGGGAAGGCCCCTCGGGTGCCGACACGCCCTCGCTGGTCAGGGTCAGCGACGCAGGCGACAGGTTGAAGACGCACAGCAGGGCTCCCGGCCCTTCGCCGCGCTGGAAGGCAAGGATCGGCTCCGGCAGGTCAAGGAAGCGGGTGGCCCCGGTCCTCAGCGCGGCGCTGTTGCGGCGATAGGCGACGGCGCTTCGGTAATGCTCCAGCACCGACCCCTGCCGCCCGACCTGCCCCGCCACATTGCAGGCCAGTTGTGGCGGCTTCACCGGCAGCCACGGCGTGCCGCTGGTGAAGCCGCCATTGGCGGTGCCGTCCCAGACCATCGGCGTCCTGGTGCCATCGCGGCCCACCGGCGCGGGCCAGAAGGCGATGCCTTGCGGGTCGGTCAACTCGTCGAAGGACAGCGCGGTATCGGTCTGGCCCAGTTCCTCGCCCTGCCACAGGCAAACCGAGCCTTCGAAGGCCAACAGCAGCGATGCCGCCTGTTTCGCCAGCGCCTCGGGGGTCGCGCCATGGCTGGCCCAGCGTCCGGCGTGGCGGGCGACATCGTGGTTGGAAAAGGCCCACATCGGCCAGCCGTCCGGTGCCCCGTCGAAGAAGCCCTCGATCCGGTTGCGGAAGAAGGCGGCAGAATAATCGTCGCCCAGCATCTCGAAGCTGTAGCATTGCTGAAGCCGTCCGGGGGCGGTGTATTCGCCCATCATGCGGATGGCATGGTGGGATTCGCCCATCTCACCCACGGCCGCGGCCCCGTATGCGTCCAGCACGGCCCGGATCCGCTCCATCCACTGCAGATTCTCGGGGCGGTTCTTGTCGAAGAGGTGATACTGCATCCCGTAGGGATTGGCCTCGGGTCTGTCCTTCTCGCGGTAATCGGCGGGGTTGTCGCGGAAAAGCGGGTCGTGGAAATAGTAGTTCACGGTGTCGAAGCGAAAGCCGTCGACGCCACGCTCCAGCCAGAAGCGCAGCACCGACAGGGCCCAGTCCTGAACCGCCGGATTGTGGTAGTTGAAGTCGGGCTGCGACGGCAGGAAGTTGTGCATGTAGAACTGGCACCGCCGCGCGTCCCAGGTGAAGGCGGGGCCGCCGAAGACCGAAAGCCAGTTGCAGGGCGGCGTGCCGTCATGGCGCGGATCGGTCCAGACATACCAGTCCGACCGGGGATTGTCGCGCGAGGCGCGGCTTTCCGCGAAGAACGGGTGCCGGTCCGAGGAATGCGACAGCACCTGATCGATGATGACCTTCAGCCCCAGGTCATGCGCGCGGGCGACCAGCGCGTCGAAATCGGCCAGCGTCCCGAAGACCGGATCGACGTCGCAATAATCGCTGACGTCATAGCCCATGTCCTTCATCGGGCTGCGGAAAAAGGGTGAAAGCCAGATGCAGTCCACCCCCAGATCGGCCAGATAGGGCAGGCGGGCCAGGATGCCCTTCAGATCGCCCACGCCGTCGCCGTCGGAATCCTGAAACGACCGGGGATAGACCTGATAGGTCACAGCACCTTTCCACCATTCCGCCATCACGTCCCCCTGCCGGCCTTGCCATACTTCGTAGGGCCTTGGCGGCGGGCCGCAAGGCGGAAGGCGGATTTGCGCCCTTTGTCTATTGGAAAACAGGATTGTCTGCATCACAATTCTGCATTTGACCATTCCGGCAGGGCACGCCAGTTTCCCCGGACGCGCGCGCCGGATTTTCGCCGAAAATCCGTCTCCCCGGCGCGGCAGGAGAACCCCCATGCAGACCAAGGCCGCCGCCCAGGCCCCGCTTTTCACCCCGGTGCTGATCGCAGGCTCGGTCGTCCTGATGCTGGGCTTTGCCATCCGCGCCAGTTTCGGGGTGTTCCAGATCCCGATTGCCGGGGAATTCGGCTGGGCCAGGACCGAGTTTTCGCTGGCGATCGCGATCCAGAATCTGGCCTGGGGCGTGGGGCAGCCGATTTTCGGCATGGTGGCGGAACGTTTCGGCGACCGGAAGGCGATCATCATCGGCGCGCTGATGTATGCGGCGGGTCTTGTCCTGTCCGCCTATGCTTTCACCCCCGGCCAGATGCAGCTTCTTGAGGTGCTGGTCGGTTTCGGCATCGCGGGCACCGGCTTTGGCGTCATCCTTGCCATCGTCGGCCGCGCCGCAGCCCCCGAACATCCCAGCATGGCGCTGGGCATCGGCACCGCCGCCGGGTCCGCCGGGCAGGTGATCGGGGCGCCCTTTGCCGAACTTCTTCTGCAGCACATGCACTGGCAATCGGTTTTCATCGTCTTTGCCGTGATCATCCTCTGCACGCTTTTCGCGTTGCCCTTCATCCGCTCGCCCCATGTGGCCAGCCGGCAGGAGCTTGAGGAGACCATGGGGCAGGTCCTGGTCAAGGCGATCAAGGACCCCTCCTTTACCATGATCTTCCTTGGCTTCTTCTCTTGCGGCTATCAGCTGGCCTTCATCACCGCCCATTTCCCCGCCTTCGTGACCGAGCTTTGCGGCCCGATCGATCCGGGCGGGATGCTTTCGATGATCGGGATCACGACCACATCCGCACTGGGGGCGGTGTCGATCTCGGTGATCGGGCTTTTCAACATCATCGGCACTCTGACGGCAGGCTGGCTGGGCAAGCGCTATACCAAGAAGTATCTGCTGTTCGCGATCTATGTCGCGCGCACGGTGACGGCGGCGGTGTTCATCCTGAATGACATCACCCCCACCTCGGTCCTGCTGTTCTCGGCCGTCATGGGCTCGCTTTGGCTGGCGACGGTGCCGCTGACCTCGGGGCTGGTCGCGCATATCTACGGGCTGCGCTATATGGGCACGCTTTACGGCTTCGTGTTCCTCAGCCACCAGATCGGCGGCTTCCTCGGGGTCTGGCTGGGCGGCAAGATGTATGACCTGGACGGCAACTATACCGTCGTCTGGTGGATTGGCGTCGGCGTCGGTGCCTTCTCGGCACTGGTGCATCTGCCGATCCGGGAACGGTCGCTGGCATCGCAACCCGCCTGACAGCGGCCACAGGCCGGCCGTCCCCTGCCGCCGAGGCTATTCGTCCTTCATCGGCACGACGATCAGCACATCAAGATCCCTGTCGGGAGAATAGTCCGTCTTCTCGATCACGAAGGTGGTCGGTCCGGTTTTCTTCACCCCGTCGGCACACAACGAGATGACATTCTCGGGCTTTCCCTTGTCCAGGGTCAGGCGGAACTTGCCGATGGGGCCGGCCCAGCTGTTCGCCGTGCGCAGGACGTATGAGATATTGTAGGAGGTGCCATAGCTGCCCTGTTCGACTTCGGGCCGTTCCAGCGCCTTGATGATGGCCTTCGATGTGCCTTCGTCGATGCAATAGGCGTCGCGCAGGTATTCCTGCCATTCTTCCGGCGGCTCGGACCAGTAGAACAGACCGCCCGGCGGCAGGCTGAGGTATTCGTGGTGAACCCGGATGTCCTTGCCCGCCGGGAAGGTCTGGGTCCAGTGGTAGCGGATCACGATGGACCAATAGGCCCAGACTTCTTCGGGCTGGTTCTGTGCCGGGTCGCTTTCCAGATATTCGGCCAGCCCAAGCCGCGTCGCCTCTTCGCGCTCGGCGGGGCCAAGGGCCAGAAGGGCGGCGCGCAGACCGTCGGTGTCCAGCGACAGGGGGATGCCCAGCCGGGCCAGATCGGCGGTGACGTCGCGGCCGGGCTTGTCATACTGCACCGAAGGCGGGCGCTCTTCGTCGAAGTTATCCTCGATGACAGCGATGCGGTCGATCTTCACCGGGACGGGCAGGCCATCGACGGTGGCAGTGAACTCCACCAGATTGTCGCGCCCGGTGTCTTCGGGCAGGTTCATCATGGATTCAACACCCGACCAGACAAAGATCGGCGGCAGCGGGAAGATCACCTCTCCGGTGACATCGGCATCGGTGGTGTTGCGGAAGAGATAGTCGACCGAGATCCTGTCCATGCTGATGAACAGATCTTCCTCAAGCATGGCCACGGCATCGGTCTGGCCGAAGGTCAGCCCCGTCGCCGAAAGCCCGCCCCAGCCGTCATTGGCAAGGGCCGGTGTGGCGAGGGTCAGAAATGCGGTCAAGACGACAAGGGCACGCATGAACATCCTCCGGCGCTGCTGCCCGCATCTGATGCCTTCCCGCCCCGTCTGGCAAGTAGGCGGGACCGTCGGCGTTACGGGTACAATCCTGCCCTTGAACCTCTGGCGGTGACTTGCGACAAGCGGTGCCGGCCAAGGAGGACCCGCAATGCGCGCCGGCATCGTCACGCTGATCCTCAGCTATGTCCTCAGCCAGTTCTACCGCGCTTTCCTGGCGGTGCTGACGCCGCTGCTTGAAGCGGACGTCGGCGCGACCAAACAGGATCTGGCTTCGGCTTCGGGCTGGTGGTTTCTGGCCTTCGCCGTGACCCAGCTGCCGGTGGGCGCCGCCTTCGACCGGATCGGCCCGCGGCGGACGACTTCGGCCTGTCTGGCGGTGGCCGCGGTGGGGGCGGCAACCTTTGCGACCGCGACCGGACCCCTGCAGATCAAGATTGCAATGGCGCTGGTCGGGCTTGGCTGCGCGCCCATCCTGATGGCCAGCTATTTCATCTTCGCCCGCCAGTTCCCGGCCGCGCTGTTCGGCACGCTGGCCGGGCTGACGGTGGGGATCGGATCGCTTGGCGACATCCTTGGCTCCCTGCCGCTGGCGCTGGCGGCCGATGCCTTCGGCTGGCGGGCCTCGCTCTGGACGATGGCGGCTGTGACGGCGGTGATGGCGGTCTGCATCCTTGTCCTCGTCCGCGATCCCGAACGGCTGGAGACCCGCGGGGCGGGGTCGGTCTGGTCGGTGCTGGCGATGCCGCAGCTTTGGCCGGTGATGGCGATGATGCTGGTGTGCTACGCCGCGCCCTCGGGCCTGCGCGGATTGTGGCTTGGCCCCTATTTCCACGATGTCTGGGGCTTTGACAGGGTGCAGGTCGGCTGGGCGGGCATGGCGATGGGGCTGGGGCTGGTGACCGGCAGCCTGCTGATCGGGCCGGTCGGGCGCCTGTTCGGCACCATCAAATGGGTGGTGTTCGGGTCCAACCTGATCATGCTGGCAGGGCTGATCGCGCTGTGGCTGCGGCTGTTCGACGGGGCGGCCGCGTCCGTGGTGCTGTTCGTTCTGGTGGGGGTGTTCGGATCCACCTTCCCCATGGTCACCGCCCATGCCCGCAGTTTCATCCCGGCGGCGGTGATGGGGCGCGGGGTGACGCTGGTCAACCTTTGCGGGATGATCCCGGTCGGTCTTGCGCAGCAGATCACCGGCGGGCTGCATGCCGGGCTTGAGGGCGGACCGGACCCCGCCACCCCTTTCATCGCGGTCTTCGGCTACTTCGCCCTGACCACGGCCATCGGCCTGACGCTCTACCTCTTCTCGACCGATCGGAAGGCCTGACCGCGCCGCCACGCCGCAACGCGGAATCCGCTTTCCCCCCCCATGCCTTTGCGCTAACAGGCGCCGTCCCCGATGGGGGGACGGATAGGAGAACCCCGATGGGCTATAGAGTCGTCGTCGCGGGTGCCACGGGCAACGTGGGCCGCGAAATGCTGAACATCCTCGCCGAGCGCGAGTTCCCGGTGGACGAGATTGCCGTGCTGGCATCGCGCAAATCTCTGGGCACTGAAGTCAGCTTTGGCGACAAGACTATCAAGACCAAGGATCTGGCCACGTTCGACTTCACCGGCTGGGACATTGCGCTTTTCGCCATCGGCTCCGGCCCGACCAAGGAATTCGCGCCGAAGGCTGCGGCGGCGGGCTGCATCGTGATCGACAACTCGTCGCTCTATCGCTACGACCCGGAGATCCCGCTGATCGTGCCGGAAGTGAATGCCGACGCCATCGTCGGCTACAAGAACAAGAACATCATCGCCAACCCCAACTGCTCGACCGCGCAGATGGTGGTGGCGCTGAAACCGCTGCATGACCGCGCGAAGATCAAGCGGGTGGTGGTTTCGACCTACCAGTCCGTCTCGGGCGCCGGCAAGGAAGGCATGGACGAGCTGTGGAACCAGACCAAGGCGGTCTACAATCCCACCGACGATGTGCCGCCCTCGAAGTTCACCAAGCAGATCGCCTTCAACGTGATCCCGCATATCGACAGCTTCCTGGACTCGGGCGAGACCAAGGAAGAATGGAAGATGGTGGCCGAAACCAAGAAGATCCTTGATCCGAAGATCAAGGTCACCGCGACCTGCGTGCGGGTGCCGGTCTTCGTCGGCCATTCGGAATCGATCAACATCGAGACCGAAGAGTTCCTCGACTGGGAAGAGGCGCAGTCGATCCTGCGCGAGGCGCCGGGGATCATGCTGGTCGACAAGCGCGAACCGGGCGGCTACGTCACGCCCATCGAATGCGTTGGCGAATATGCCACCTTTGTCAGCCGGGTGCGGCAGGACAGCACCGTCGAGAACGGCCTGAACCTGTGGTGCGTCTCGGACAACCTGCGCAAGGGGGCTGCCCTGAACGCGGTGCAGATTGCCGAAGTACTGGGCCAGCGGGTCCTGAAGAAGGGCTGATCGCCCTCGCCGCCTGAAATCCGGCCCCTGTCATTGCGGTGACGGGGGCCTTTTTCATTGCGCGCCTGCCGGGCCGTTGCGGCCCTGGCCAGCGGTTTTCCGGATATTTGAGCCAGAATGAAGGGCTTTGCCGGGCAAAGGGTGCCGACGCGTGTCGCGGTCTGATCCTTGGGCCGGGTTTCCCCGCCTTGTGCGCCTGCGGGCGCGGGCCTAGCCTTTGCGGCATATCCGCCATGAGGTGCCCCCATGCGTTCCGTTCTTGCCCTGCTGCTTGCCTCCACCGCCTTTCCTGCGCTGGCCGATACGCTGACGGCCGAAAGCACCGTCACCGCCGTCACGGTATATCCCGAGGGGGCCAGGCTGACCCGAACGGTCACCGTCACCATCCCTTCGGCGGGTGCACATGAGTTGCTGGTGACCGACCTGCCCGCCGATACCCAGGCCGGGCTGATGCGGATCGCGGCCCCCGAAGGGCTGGAGCATGGCGCCTTCAGCCTGCGGGCCGACCGGCTGCCGCCGCGCGAAGACCCGCTGACATCCGAGCAAGAGGCCGCCAAGGCCGAGGTGGAGCGGCTGGAAGCGGCCGAGCGCGACGCCTATGCCGCATTTGAGGCGGTGCAGGCGCGGATCGACGCTGCCAACGCGCGGGCGGCCTTCCTGACTTCGTTCACAGGCGCGGTGCCGGACAATGCCACACCGGAAAGCCTGGCCGCGATGGCGGCGATGATCGGCACCGAGACCCTTGCGGCGAAGGAGGCCGCGGCTGCCGCCCGCAAGGATCTCTGGCCGGCGCAGAAGGCCTATGCGGACACCCAGGTCGAACTGGCCAAGGCGCGCGACGCGCTGGCCGCGCTGCCGGCGCGGGACGCGAATTACACCGCGCTTTCGGTGGCGCTTGAGGCGGCGGCGCCGGGCGAAGTCACCCTGACCCTGACCCACTACATCGATGCCGCCGGTTGGCGCCCGTTCTACGAGGCCAATCTGACCCGTCAGGGCGATGCGGCGATGACGCTGGACCGGTCGGTCCTGGTCAGCCAGTACACCGGCGAGGATTGGGCGGGGGTGGACCTGACGCTGTCCTCCTCACGCCCGTCCGAGCAGGCGGAGCCTTCGACGCTGTGGCCCGAGTTGCGCTCGATCGGCAAGGAAGAGCCGCCGGCCAGCACCGAAAAGGAAGCGGCCCGGCTGGGCGCGGGCGCAGAGCCTGCAGCCGAATACGACACCGCAATCGCCCCCGCCCCCATCACCGCCGGGGCAGCGATGGAGGGCGATACCGTGGTCTACGTCTACCCGCGCAAGGTGGACGTGGCCTCGGGCGTGGAGGACCTGCGCCTGCCGCTTGACCAGCTGGACTTCGCGCCGGTGGTCGAGGCGCGCGCCGTGGCCCGCTGGGACCAGACCGCCTTTGTCATGGCCCGCTTCGTCAATGGCGGCGAGCCGATCCTGCCCGGCGATGCGCTTCTGTTCCGCGAGGGCGTGCTGGTCGGTGCCGTCACACTGGGCGCCATCGCGCCCGGGGCCGAGACCGAACTGGCCTTCGGGGCGCTGGACACCATCCGCATCACCCGCGAGATGCCGCAAAGGGCAGGGGGCGAGACCGGGATCCTGACCACCTCGAACCGGCAGACCGAAGAAGTGGTGATCAAGGTCGAGAACCTCGGGTCCGAGTCCTGGCCGGTGCGGCTGATGGATCAGGTGCCCTATTCCGAGCAGGACGATCTGGAGATCGAGACCACTGCCAAGCCGGCGCCGACCGAGACCGATGTGGATGGCCAACGCGGCATCCTTGCCTGGGATTTCACCCTGCAGGCCGGCGAGCAGAAATCCGTCACGCTGGGCTACAGCATGACCTGGCCCGAAGGCATGGTGCTGCGCTGACCGCTCAGGCCCGGCGCAAGACCGTGCCGGCGGCCTGACCAAGGATCACCGCGCCGGTGCCGCCGATGATGGCACCGGCAAAGCGGTTCAGGCGTGCGACCGCCTCGGGCCGCTTCATCAGGCTGCGCGCCCGTGCGGCCAGAACGGCGTAGGGCACCAGAACGGCAAAGAGGACGCCGACCGTCACCACCGCCAGCAGCGCCCATTTGCCGATGCCGACAGTGTTCAGGTCCAGAACGGTCGGCAGCAGGGCAAGGTAGAAGATGATGGTCTTGGGGTTGCCCAGCGTCACCGAAAGGCCGCTCAGAAAGGCGGCAAGGCCGCTTTGCCGGCGGGCGGCACCAACCTCGGTCACCGCGCTGCGGCTGGTCCAGAGTTTGCGGGCCAGCCACAGCAGATAGAGGCCGCCAAGCACCTTTACCACCAGAAAGACGCCCGCGAAGGCCTGCGCGAGGGCTGAAAGCCCCGTCACGGCCACCGTCAGATAGACCACGTCGCCAAGCGCGATCCCGGCCAGCAGGAACAGTGCGGCGCGCAGGCCATTGCCCATGCTTTGCCCGACCAGTGCGGCGATGCCGGGGCCGGGGATGGCCGCCGCCAGTCCAAGGGCTGCCGCATAGGCCAAAAGCGATGCCAGCATCTCCGAAGTCCTCCTTGCCGGATGCGGCCGCATCCTTAGCGTAAACACGGGGGCGCGCAATTCGCTTGTCGGGGCGGCGGTGGGGGCTGCCGCCCTTTCACCTGCCGCAGCGGCATGCTATCGGGCAGGCATCATGCCAGCCTCCATCGCCGCTTCGAAGAATCCGCGCCTCGGCATCCTCTTGATGATCGCGACGGTTGCGACATTCGCGCTGCAGGACGGGTTCAGCCGGGCGCTGGCCGGGGAATACAACACGCTGATGGTGATCATGATCCGCTACTGGGTCTTTGCCGGCTTCGTGCTCATCCTTGCGCTGCGGCGGCCCGAGGGATTCCACGCGGCTGTCCGCTCTGCCCGCCTGCCGGCGCATTTCCTGCGCGGCGCGCTTCTGGTGGCAGAGATCTGCCTGATCGTCTGGGGCTACACCCTGATCGGCCTGATCGAAAGCCATGCGGTCTTTGCGATCTGTCCCTTGCTGGTCGTGGCGCTGTCCGGCCCGATCCTTGGCGAAAGGCTAAGCTGGCAGCGCTGGGCGGCGGTGGCGGCGGGGATGGTCGGTGTGCTGGTCATCCTGCGTCCCGGACTGGGAGTTTTCTCCTGGGCGGCGGCCCTGCCGCTGGCCTCGGCCTTCCTCTTTGCGATGTATTCGGTGCTGACGCGGCTGACCACGCGGTCCGAACCCACCTTCCCGGCCTTCTTCTGGCCTGCCGTCCTGGGCTGCATCCTGATGACCGCCATCGGCCTGCCCAATCTTGAGCCGCTGGCCCCGCAGGATGTTGTCCCCCTTGGCATCTATTGCGGGCTGTCGATCCTCTCGCACTGGCTTTTGCTGAAGGTCTACGAACAGGTCGAGGCCGCCCGCGTGCAGCCCTACGCCTATCTGCAGATCGTCTTCGTGACCCTGATCGGCCTGACCGTGTTCGGAGAGCGTCTGTCGCTGCCCGTCGCCATCGGCACCGGCATCATCGTGGCCGCCGGGCTTTTCGCCCTGTCGCAAGAGCGCCACGGCCGATGACGCAGGCCACACCGCAGAACATGCGCCTTGGCATCTGGCTGATGATCTTCACCAGCGTGATCTTTGCGGCACAGGACGGCATCTCGCGCCATCTGGCCGAGACCTACAATGTCTGGATGGTGGTGGCGATCCGGTTCTGGGTCTTCGCAGCGGTGGTGCTGGCGCTGGCGGCGCGGGCGCCCGGCGGGATCAGGGCTGCGTCGCGGACCGTGTTCCCCTGGGTGCAGCTGGCGCGCGGGCTGATCCTGGTGTTCGAAATCTGCGTCATGGTGTTTTCCTTCACCAAGCTGGGCCTGATCGAAAGCCATGCGGTCTTTACCGCCTCTCCGCTGCTGGTCGCGGCCCTGTCCGGCCCGATCCTTGGCGAAAAGGTCGGCTGGCGGCGCTGGGCGGCCATTGCGGCGGGTTTCGTGGGCGTGATCGTCATCCTGAACCCCGGGGCGGGGGTGCTGTCGGTCTGGGCGCTGGTCCCGCTGGCCGCAGCGTTCCTCTATGCGCTTTACAACCTTCTGACCCGCTATGTGGCGCGCGGCGACAGTGCCGGCGTCAGCTTCTTCTGGACCGGGATCGTCTGTGCGGCTGCAATCACGCCCTTTGGCCTGATCCACTGGCAGCCCATGTCGGGGCCGGACTGGGCGCTGATGGCGGTGCTGTGCTGCACCGCCCTTCTGGGTCATTATACCCTGATCCGGGCCTATGCGCTGGCCGAGGCTTCGGCCATCCAGCCCTTCGCCTACTTCCAGCTGGTGATCATCTCGGGCATCGGCCTGCTGGTATTCGGCGAGGTGCTGCGGATCAACGTGGTCATTGGCGCCGTCATCGTCGTCGCGGCGGGGCTTTTCACCCTGTGGCGCCAGCGCGTGCGCGAGCGTGAGGCCCTTCGCGCGGGCACCTCCCCCCGCTGATCCCCGCCGGCGGGCGAAGGATCTGCGGCAAGGCCGGTTTGGCAAGGTTGCCGCCACGGTCCGGCGGGCGTAAAAGCCGGGCAGGTGCAAGGTTGCGAAGGAGAGTGAGGATGTCTGCCCCGAAACCCGTCGTCCTGTGCATCCTCGACGGCTGGGGCATCGGGCCGAACCCGGCCACCAGCGCCCCGGCGCAGGCGCATGTGCCGACCTTCAACCATCTTTGGGCCACGTGCCCGCATTCTACCCTGACCACCTTCGGCCGCGATGTCGGCCTGCCGACCGGGCAGATGGGCAATTCCGAGGTGGGGCATACCAATATCGGCGCGGGCCGGGTGGTTGCGATGGATCTGGGCCAGATCGACCTTGCGATCGAGGATGGCTCTTTCGCCACCGTGCCGGCCCTGCGCGAGTTCATCGCCGCCCTGCAGGCCAGCCGCGGCACCGCGCATCTGGCCGGTCTCGTCTCGCCCGGCGGGGTGCATGCCCATCAGGCCCATCTGGTCGAGGCGGCGCGGATCATCGCGGCCGAGGGCGTGCCGGTGGTCATCCATGCCTTCACCGACGGCCGCGACGTGGCCCCCAGTTCCGCCGCCGGCCAGCTGGCCATGGTCGAGGCCGCACTTCCGGCGACGGCAAGGGTCGCCACCGTGACGGGGCGCTACTTCGCCATGGACCGCGACAACCGATGGGAGCGCGTGGCGCAGGCCTATGAGGCCGTGGTCCATGGCGCGGGTCAGCTGCGGGCGGCCGATGCGCAGGCCGCGGTGGCGCAGGCCTATGCGGCGGGCAAGACGGATGAGTTCATCCCCGCCACGGTGATCGGCGACTACGCCGGCATGCGGGACGGCGACGGGCTGTTCTTCCTGAACTTCCGCGCCGACCGCGCGCGAGAGATCCTTGCCGCCATTGGCGATCCGACCTTTGCCGCCTTCGATCCGGGCCGCCGGCCGCATCTGGTGGCGCGGCTGGGGATGGTCGATTATTCGGCGGCCCACAACGCCTATATGACCACGATGTTCCCCAAGGCCGACATCGCCAACACGCTGGGCGAATGGGTGTCGAAACAGGGTCTGCGGCAGTTCCGGCTGGCCGAGACCGAGAAATACCCCCATGTCACCTTCTTCCTGAACGGCGGGCGCGAGGCGGCCTTCCCCGGCGAGGACCGCTTCATGCCGCAATCGCCCAAGGTGGCGACCTATGATCTGCAGCCCGAGATGTCGGCGCCCGAGGTCTCCGACCGGCTCGTGGCCGCCATCGAGGCGGGCTATGACCTGATCGTGGTGAACTTCGCCAACCCCGACATGGTGGGCCACACCGGCAGCCTGCCCGCCGCCATCAAGGCGGTGGAGGCGGTGGATGCCGGCCTGACCCGCGCCATAGCCGCGCTGGAGAAGGCGGGCGGCGCCATGGTGATCTGCGCCGACCACGGCAATTGCGAGGTGATGGTCGATCCGGTGACCGGCGGCCCGCATACCGCGCATACGCTGAATCCGGTGCCGGTCATCCTTGTCGGCGGACCGGCAGGCGCCACCTTGCGCGACGGTGGGCGGCTGTCCGATCTGGCGCCCACGCTCTTGCACCTGATGGGCCTGCCGCAGCCGGCCGAGATGACCGGGAAAAGCCTGATCGCATGATCCTGCGCGCCGCTGCCCTTGCCCTTGCACTTGTGCTGACCGCAGCGCCCCTGCGGGCGGAAACGGTTGCGGAACAGGCCGCCGCCGCCTCGGCCTCGCTGGCCGAGGCGGTGCAGGCGCTGGAGAACGCCACCAAGGCCCGCGACCGCGTGGCTGCGCTGACCCAGACCATCCGCGCCTATGAGCAGGGCCTTGCCGCCCTGCGCGAAGCCCTGCGGCAGGCCGAGTTGCGCGAGACGACCTTGATGCTGTCCTTCAACGCCAAGCGCGACCAGATCGGTCAGTTGCTGGGGGTGCTGGCCCGGATGGAGGCCGACCCCGGCCCGCTCCTGCTTTTGCATCCCGACGGCCCCCTGGGCACGGCGCGATCCGGGATGATCCTGGCCGAGGTGACGCCCGCCCTGCAGGCCGAGGCGAACCAGCTGAAGGCCGAGTTGACCGAACTTGCGCAACTGCGCGCCCTGCAGGACGCCGCCGGCAAGACGCTGGCAGCCGGGCTGAAGGCCGCGCAAGAGGCCCGCTCGGCCCTGAGTCAGGCAATCTCGGACCGAACCGACCTGCCAAGGCGCTTCACCGAAGATCCCGAGGTGCTGAAAGGTCTTCTGGATTCGTCCGACACGCTTGAGGCCTTTGCCGCCGGCCTGTCCGTCACCGACGATCCCGATGGCGGGTCCAGCTTCGCAACCGCGAAGGGCTTTCTGCCTCTGCCGGCCTTCGGTGCGATCCTGCGCCGCCCCGACGAGGCCGACGCCGCCGGGGTTCGTCGCCCCGGCCTGACGCTGGCCACCCGGCCGCGCGCGCTTGTCACCGCGCCCTGGCCGGCGACGATCCGCTATCTCGGCCCGCTTCTGGACTACGGAAATGTGATCGTGCTGGAGCCCGGGGACGGCTATCTTCTCGTTCTCGCCGGGCTGGACAGCGTTTATGGCGAAGTCGGAGAGGTGATCGCCGCAGGCGCCCCCCTTGGCCTGATGGGCGGGGGGGTGAACGACCCGGGGGATGGAACGGAATTCACCGCAGGCGGTCAGGATGGCTCTGGCGCGCAAGGGACGGAAACGCTTTACTTGGAACTGAGACAGGGCGCAGAGCCGGTGAACCCGATGCCGTGGTTCGCCGCCACCGCCGCGACAGGAGACTGAGAGAGAATGAAGAAGCTGATCCTTGCCGCGGCGGGCGGCACGCTGGCCGGTGTATTGTTCACCACGCAGGTCGCCGGGCCGCTGATCGCCCAGAACGCCGCGCATGACAGCAGCGTCTATGAACAGCTGGACCTGTTCGGCGACATCTTCGAACGCATCCGCGGCCAGTATGTGGAGCCGGTCGAGACCGACAAACTGGTGGAAGCCGCGATCAACGGCATGCTCACCTCGCTTGACCCGCATTCCTCCTACCTGTCGGCCAAGGACTTCGAGGACATGCAGGTCCAGACCAAGGGCGAATTCGGTGGCCTGGGGATCGAGGTCACGCAGGAAGAGGGCTTCATCAAGGTGATCTCGCCCATGGATGACACCCCCGCAGCCGATGCGGGCATCCTGGCCGGCGACTACATCACCCAGGTCAACGGCGAGCCGATCGTCGGCCTGACGCTGGATCAGGCGGTGGATCTGATGCGCGGCCCCGTCGGCTCCGAGATCATCATTACCGTCGTGCGCAAGGGCACGCCTGAACCTTTTGACGTGTCGATCATCCGCGACACGATCAAGCTGACGGCGGTCAAGGGCCGCGTGGTCGGCAAGGCCGTGGTGCTGCGCGTCACCACCTTCAACGACCAGACCACGCCCGGCCTGAAGACCGAGTTGCAGAAGGGCATCGACGAGTTGGGCGGCATCGAGAATGTCGAAGGCGTGGTGATCGACCTGCGCAACAACCCCGGCGGTCTGCTGAACGAGGCGATCTCGGTCTCGGACGCCTTCCTTGAAACCGGCGAGATCGTCTCGACCCGCGGCCGCAACCCGCAGGATGACGAACGCTACAACGCCACCGCCGGCGACCTGATCGGCGGCAAACCCATCGTGGTGCTGATCAATGGCGGCTCTGCCTCGGCCTCTGAAATCGTGACGGGGGCGCTGCAGGACCATCACCGCGCCATCGTGGTCGGCACCAAAAGCTTCGGCAAGGGCTCGGTCCAGACGCTGATCCCGCTGAAGGGCGACGGCGCCATGCGGCTGACGACGGCACGCTACTACACGCCGTCGGGCCGGTCGATCCAGGCACTTGGCATCTCGCCCGACATCGTGGTGCAGCAGCCGGTGAAGCCGGTGGATGCGGCCGCGACCGAACCCGCCAAGGAAGAGCGCAAGCTGACCTCGGAAGCCGATCTGCGCGGCGCGATCAGCAATGACTCGATGACCGAGGACGAGAAGAAGCTTTATCAGGAAGAGCAGGTGAAAGCCGAAGAGGCAGCCAAGCTGCGCGACGAAGACTACCAGCTGGCCTATGCCGTCGACATCCTGAAGGGCCTCTCGACCATCGCCCAGGCCGCGCCCTGATCCGATGGCCCGCGGCAAGGATCTGAAAGGCCCCGGCGGCCTGCCCTATCGCCCCTGCGTGGGGGTGATGCTTGTCAACGCCGCCGGCCTGGTCTTTGCCGGCCAGCGCATCGACGGTGGAAGCATCGGGGGCGGCAGCATCGGCGGCGGCGCCACCCCGGCCTGGCAGATGCCCCAGGGCGGCATCGACGCGGGCGAACAGCCGCGCGAAGCCGCCTACCGCGAGCTGTGGGAGGAAACCGGCGTCACCCGCGATCTGGTGGACTTCGTCGGCAAGACCCACGGCTGGGTCACCTACGACCTGCCACCCGAGCTTCTGGGCAAGGTCTGGGGCGGCAAATACGGCGGCCAGCGGCAGAAATGGTTCCTCTTCCGCTTCACCGGCAGCGATGACCAGATCCGCATCGACACCGAGCATCCCGAATTTGCAAGCTGGCGCTGGATCAAGGTCGACGAGCTGATCGCCAGCATCGTCCCCTTCAAGCGCGCGGTCTACGAGGACGTCACCCGCAGCTTCCGCGCCTATCTGGCCTGAGCCAGATCGAGCGGCTGATCGCCGCATTCCTTTTGTCTCGCCTCTGCGCGCAAGCGCGCAACCGGCTCGGGCATGCGCGCCGCGCGGGGATATTTGGGCCAGGTGAAGCCCCTTCACTTTGGCCCAAATATCCTGGGGGTTTGGGGGTGAAACCCCCATCGGCCGACAGGGGCTGAAGCACGGGCCGGAACCGGCCCGCCTGGCCGCAGCAAAATGGAATGCGGCGGCAGCCGCGCCTTTAAGGTTCGGGTCAGGCCTGGGTGATCCGTGTTCCGTTCGCCTCCAGCAGAGCGGCCAGCGCGCCCTGCGGGGGCGCGTCGGTCACAAGTTGCGTGAACCGGTCCGGGGCCGCGATGGCGATCGGGGCGGAGCGGCCGAATTTCGAGGCATCGGCGGCGACGATGGTTTCCTCGGCCCGCTCGATGATGGCGCGGGAGAATTCGGCCTCGCGCAGGTCCTGCAGAAGAAAGCCGGCGGGGGCGGCGATGGCGGCCACCGACAGCACGGCATAGCTGACGCGGAACTGCTGCACGAAGGCCAGCGCCTCGGCCCCGAAGGCGCCGCCGTCGTGACTGCGCAACTCGCCCCCCGCCATGAAGACCTGATTGCCGTTCACCCCGGTCAGCGCCTGCGCCACGGCCAGCGAGTTGGTGACGACCAGCAACTCCCGCCGCGCCCGCAGCGCCTGCGCCACATAGGCCGTGGTAGAGCCCACATCGAGGAAAAGCGAGGCGCCATCGGGCAGAATCCGCGCCACCGCCTCGGCAATCCGGCGCTTGGGGCCGGGGTTCTGCACCATGCGCTGCGCGAAGCTGGGTTCCGGCCCCCAGTCCTTCAGATGCACCCCGCCATGCACACGCGTGACGATGCCCCGATCCTGCAGCCGCTTGACGTTCCGGCGGATCGTCTCATCCGTCACCTCCAGGCTTGAGGCCAGGGTGTCGATCCGGGCCGAGCCGGTTTCCTGCAGAAGTTGAAGAATGGCGCGTTCGCGCTGGCTGGGCAGCATGTTTGCCGTGCCTTCTGTTGGTTTCATCCTCATCTAGCGTGGAAATCCACGGAAATCCAACAGGAACCCACAAATTCCCACAAATCCTTTGACAGAAAGGGGATTCGGCCGCAGCCTTGGCAGCAATGGCACTGTCGGGCAACGGCGGGCCGATGACCCCAACAGCAGAGGATTGTGGAATGAAGCGACTGTCCCTGACCACCGCGATTGCCCTTGCCCTTGCCGCCCCCGCCCTGGCCGAGGTGGAAAGCGATGATCCGATCAAGCTGACCCTGCACGACTGGACCGGCCAGTTGATCACGACCAACATCATGGCCGCCGTGCTGGAGGAAGCCGGCTACAACGTGGAACTGGTGCAGGCCGACTATCTGGCGCAATTCGCCGGGCTTGAGACCGGCGACCTGCATGTCGCCATGGAGATGTGGGAGACGACCGGGCGCGATGCCATGGATGCCGCCATCGCCACCGGCAATGTGGTCAATCTGGGCGAGACCGGGATGAAGGCCATCGAGGAATGGTGGTACCCGTCCTACATGAAGGAAAAATGCCCCGGCCTGCCGGACTGGAAGGCGCTGAACGACTGCGCCGAGCAGTTCTCTACCGCCGAGACCGCGCCGAAAGGGCGCTATCTGGGCGGGCCGGTCACCTGGGGCGGCTTTGACGAAGAGCGGATCGCCGCCCTCGGCCTGAACTACGAGGTGATCCACGCCGGCACGGATGCCGCCCTGTTTGCCGAGCTGGAATCGGCCTATCAGCGCAAGGACCCGATCCTGCTGTGGATCTACGCGCCGCACTGGGCGCCGATCAAGTTCGAAGGCGAATGGGTCGCCTTCCCGCCCTATGAGCCCGCCTGCTACACCGATCCGGCCTGGGGCGTGAACCCCGATGCCACCCATGATTGCGGCAAGCCGACCGGGCCGATCTGGAAGGTCGCCTGGAAGGGGCTGGAAGAGAAATGGCCGGGGGCGGCTTCGGCGGTGAAGGCCTTCAACATCGACAATGCGGCGATGGGCGCCATGGTCGGCAAGGTCGATCTTGACGGCGTCGCCATCGAGGACGTCGTCGATGAATGGATGAACGAGAACGAGGCAACCTGGTCCGCGTGGATCGGCCAGTAAGCCCCGGGCGGGGCACGGGCGAAGAATGACCCCTCATCTTCCCGTGCCCCGCCGCACCTGATCACGGACATTGCAGATGACGCCTCCCGTCAAGCTGGCCTGCCGCCATGTGTGGAAGGTCTACGGCCCGCAGCCTGACCGGCTGGTTGCCCAGAACGCCGATCTTGATGAAATCCGTGCCAGCGGCCATGTCGGCGCGGTGCGCGATGTGACGCTTGAGGTGGGCGAGGGCGAAATCTTCGTCATCATGGGCCTGTCGGGGTCCGGCAAGTCCACCCTGGTGCGGTGCCTGTCGCGGCTGGTGGAACCGACCGGGGGCGAGATCCTCTATGACGGCGAGGATCTGCTGAAGGCCAGCCCGGCGCGGATGGTCGAGATCCGCCGGCACCGCATGGGCATGGTGTTCCAGCATTTCGCCCTGCTCCCGCATCTGACGGTGCTTGAGAACGTGGCCTTCCCGCTTGAGGTGCAAGGCATGGCGCGTGCGGCGCGCGAAGCGCGGGCGCGCGAGGTGATCCAGCTGGTCGGCCTGCAGGGGCGTGAAGGGCACTATCCGCGCCAGTTGTCAGGCGGCCAGCAGCAGCGCGTGGGCATCGCGCGGTCCCTGGCGGTGGAGCCGGACCTGTGGTTCCTTGATGAACCCTTCAGCGCGCTGGACCCGCTGATCCGGCGCGAGATGCAGGACGAATTCCTGCGCATCCAGCGCCAGCTGAAGAAGACCATTGTCTTCATCACCCATGATTTCGACGAGGCGATCCGCCTGGCCGACCGCATCGCCATCATGAAGGACGGCGCGCTGGTGCAGGTGGCAACGCCCGAAGACCTGGTCCTGGCTCCGGCCGATGACTATGTGCGCGCCTTCACCGCCCATGTGGCCCGCGCCAAGGTGGTGACGCTGGCCCGGATCGCCGTGCCGGGCGCGCCCGGCGGGCTTGCGGGCACGCTGCCGGCGCAGGCCCGGGTCGAGGAGGTGGCCGAACAGATCGTGACCGCCAATGCGCCCTTTGCCGTCGAACGCGGTGGCAAGGTGATCGGCCATGTCACCCCGGCCGCGGTGATCGCGGTCCTGATCGGACGGGACGGGTGAGGGTCTGGCGGCTCATATGGGCGGCGATTGCCGTTGCGGCGCTGGCCTTGGCGCTGAACCTGCCCGAGGGCTGGATGTGGCCGGCGCAGGACATGCAGCTGCCGCTGGCCGGATGGATCTCGGCCGGGATGAAATGGCTGACCGACAGCGCGGCCATCGGCCCGGTCAGCTTCAGGGATGTGACCCGGGGCTTCGCGGCGCTGGTCGAGGCGCCCTACAACGCCGTGCGCGTCCTTCTGGTCGACGGGATCACCGAAGGGCGCGGCCGCCGCGCTACGACCATCATCCCGCCGCTCAGCTGGATCACGGTGACGGTGGCCACGGTGGCCCTTGGCCACTACGCCCGCGATCTGGCGCTTGGCCTTCTGGCCGGGCTGCTGATGCTGTATCTGGCGGTGTTCGGTCAGTGGGAAAGCGCCATGGTGACGCTGGCCTCGATCGCGATCGCGGTGCCCCTGGGCGTGATGGGCGGGGTGCTTCTGGGCATGGCGGCCTGGCGCTGGAAGCCGGCCGAGCGGGTGATCATGCCGGTCCTTGACCTGATGCAGACCATTCCGACCTTCGCCTATCTGGTGCCGGTGCTGGTGCTGTTCGGCTTCGGCCCGGTCGCGGCGCTGCTGGCCACGGTGATCTACGCCATGCCGCCGATGGTGCGGGTGACACTGGTGGCCCTGCGCGCCGTGCCGCCCGAGATCCTGGATTTCGCCAATATGGCCGGCTGCACGCCCGGCCAGCGCATGCGCAAGGTAATGCTGCCGGTGGCGCTGCCCGACCTGATGGTGGGCGTCAATCAGGTCATCATGCTGAGCCTGAACATGGTGATCATCGCCTCGATGATCGGGGCGGGCGGGCTTGGCGCCGATGTGCTGGAAAGCCTGCGCCGCCTGAACATCGGCGGCGGGATCGAGGCGGGGCTGGCGATCACCGCGCTGGCCGTCGTGCTGGACCGGCTGGGTCAGGCGCTGGCGGCGCGGGCGGGCGGCGGGCGGGCGCGCCCCGGCCCGTGGTGGCGCCGGCATCCCCGGCTGGTGCTGGTGCTGGCGGTGGCCCTGATCACCGGGGCGCTTGGCTTCCTGCTGCCGGCGCTGCAGAGCTGGCCGAAGGACTGGACCATCACCACGAAAGGGTTCTGGTCCGGGCTGATGGAGTGGATCAACGTCAACTACTT
Source organism: uncultured Paracoccaceae bacterium (assembly GCA_934500835.1). GTDB lineage: Bacteria > Pseudomonadota > Alphaproteobacteria > Rhodobacterales > Rhodobacteraceae > Pseudogemmobacter. The sequence goes on from CAKSTR010000005.1 coordinate 185,704, forward strand.
CGACCAGCTTGAGGCCTTCCGGGTCTGGATGCTGCAAAACCTGATGCTGCCGGTGAAGCGGTTCTTCTTCTCGCTGCCCTGGCCCTTTGTTCTTGGCGTGATCGCGCTGGCCGGCTGGCGGCTCGGCGGCTGGAAGCTGGCCGCGCTGGCTGCGGTGGTCGGGGTTTTCATCGCAACGACCGGGCTTTGGGAACAGGCGATGATGACACTGTATCTCTGTGGCCTTTCCGTGCTGATCGCCATGGCCATCGGCGTTCCGCTGGGCATCTGGGCGGCATCGAACGAGACTGCGGGGCGCATGATCGGCGGGGTGGTCGATACGCTGCAAACGCTGCCCTCCTTCGTCTATCTGATCCCGGTGGTGATGCTGTTCCGGGTGGGCGATTTCAGCGCCATGGTGGCGGTGGTCCTGTTCGCGCTGGTGCCGGCGGTGAAATATACCGCGCATGGCTTGCGCTCGGTCCCGGCCGAGTTGATCGAGGCCGGTGTCGTCTCGGGCGCCACCCGCGGCCAGATCCTGCGCAAGATCCGGCTGCCGATGGCGGTGCCGATGATCCTTCTGGGGCTGAACCAGACCATCCTTCTGGCCCTGTCGATGCTGGTGATCACCGCATTGGTGGGCACCCGCGACCTTGGGCAAGAGGTCTATATCGCGCTTGCCAAGGCCGAGGTCGGCCGCGGCGTGATCGCCGGTCTGTGCATCGCGGCCATCGCGATCCTGGCCGACCGGCTTATAGGCGCGGCAGCGAAAGGCGCGAAGGCGCGGCTGGAGGGTGCCGCATGAGCCCCGAAGACAAGGTCCGCAACCTGTCCTGCTGGTCCGGCCCGATCTTGCTGGAACCTCTGGGCGGCGGCATCACCAACCGCAATTTCGTGGTGCGGGACGCCGGGCGCCGCGCGGTGGTGCGGATCGGCGACGACATTCCCGTCCATCAGATCCTGCGGTTCAACGAACTGTCGGCCTCGACGGCGGCCCATGCGGCCGGGGTCTCGCCGGCCGTGCTGCACCATGAACCCGGTGCGCTGGTGATCGACTTCATCGAGGGCCGCACCCTTGCGGCCGAGGACCTGCAGCGGCGTGACATGCAGGAACAGGCGCTGGCCCTGGTCGCCCGGGCGCATCGCGAGATCCCGCGCCACTTGCGCGGCCCCGCCTTGGTGTTCTGGGTGTTCCACGTCTGCCGCGACTATGCGGCCACGTTGCACGATGGCGCCTCGCGGCATCTGCCGCTGATCCCGGGGCTGCTGGAAGATGCCGCGAGGCTGGAAGCCGCCATTGGCCCGATCGACCTTGTCTTCGGCCACAACGACCTGCTGCCGGCCAACTTCCTGCATGACGGCAGCCGCCTGTGGCTGATCGACTGGGACTATGCCGGTTTCAACTCGCCGCTTTTCGACCTTGGCGGGCTGGCGGCGAACAACGGGCTGACACCTGACGATGAGGCCTGGCTGCTGGCCAGCTACTATGGCCGCGACCCCGATCCCGCGCTGTGGCGCGCCTATCGCGCCATGAAGGCCGCGGCGGCCCTGCGCGAAGCCATGTGGTCGATGGTGTCGGAGATCCATTCCGAGCTCGACTTCGACTTTGCGGCCTATACGGCCGCCAATCTTGCAACCTATCGCGCGGCGCTGGCCGCTTTCGAGGACGATCATGGCTGAGCTTCCCACCACCGCAAAGGCGGTCATCATCGGCGGCGGCATCGTCGGTTGTTCGGTCGCCTATCATCTGGGCAAGCTGGGCTGGAGCGATACGGTCCTGCTGGAGCGCAAGAAGCTGACCTCGGGCACCACATTCCATGCGGCGGGGCTGGTCGGGCAGTTGCGGACATCGGCCAATATCACCCAGCTTCTGGGCCATTCCGTTGCCCTCTATCGCACGCTGGAGCAGGAAACCGGCCTGCAGACGGGCTGGAAGATGAACGGCGGGTTGCGGCTGGCCTGCAATGCCGAACGCTGGACCGAGGTGAAGCGGCAGGCCACCACGGCGCATAGCTTCGGGCTGGAAATGCACCTTCTGACCCCGAAGGAGGCGCAGGAGTTGTGGCCGCTGATGACCATCGACGATCTGGTCGGGGCGGCCTATCTGCCGACGGACGGGCAGGCGAACCCGTCGGACATCACCCAGTCGCTGGCCAAGGGGGCCCGGATGGCCGGGGTGAAGATCTTCGAGGATACGCCGGTGACGCGGGTGATCGTCGAGAACGGCCGCATCCGCGGGGTCGAAACCCCCTTCGGCACCATCGAATGCGAAAAGGTGGTGGTCTGTGCGGGGCAATGGACCCGGACGCTGGCTGCAACCGTGGGGGTGAACGTGCCTCTGGTCAGCGTCGAGCACCAATACATGATCACCGAGCGGATCGAGGGCGTGACACCGGGCCTGCCCACGCTGCGCGACCCGGACCGGCTGACCTATTGGAAGGAAGAGGTCGGCGGGCTGGTCTGGGGCGGCTATGAGCCGAACCCGAAGATGTGGGCGACGGGCGGCATCCCCGAGGGCTTTCATTTCGAGACGCTCACCCCGGACTGGGAGCATTATGAGCAGTTCATGGAGAACGCGATTGCCCGCGTGCCCGCCTTGGCCAATGCCGGGGTGAAGCAGCTTTTGAACGGGCCGGAGAGCTTCACACCGGATGGCAACTTCATTCTGGGTGAGGCACCGGAGTTGCGCAATTTCTACGTCGGTGCCGGGTTCAACGCCTTTGGCATCGCTTCGGGCGGGGGCGCGGGGATGGCGCTGGCGGAATGGGTGGCGAAAGGCGAGCCGCCCTTCGACCTGTGGCCGGTGGACATCCGGCGCTTTGGCCGGGTGCACCACGATGTGGATTGGGTGCGCGAACGCACGACCGAAGCCTATGGCAAGCATTACACCATCGCCTGGCCCTCCGAAGAGATGAAGTCCTGCCGGCCGATCCGCCGCAGCCCGCTTTATGCGCATCTGCAGGCGGCAGGCGCCTGTTTCGGCGAAAAGCTGGGGTGGGAGCGACCCAACTGGTTCGCCGATCTGGCGGGCGGAGAACGGCCGGTCGACCGCTATTCCTATGGCCGCCCCGGCTGGTTCGATGCGGTGGCGCGCGAACACCGCGCGGCGCGCGAGGCGGCGGTGCTGATCGACCAGACCTCTTTCGCCAAGTTCCGGCTGAAGGGGCCGGGGGCGCTGCGCGACCTGAACCGGATCGCCGCCGGCAATATCGACCGGCCTGTCGGCGCGCTGGTCTATACCCAGATGCTGAACCGCAAGGGCGGCATCGAATGCGATGTGACTGTGGCCCGGCTGGCCGAGGATGAGTTCTACATCACCACCGGCACCGGCTTTGCCACCCATGATTTCGACTGGATCAACCGCAACCTGACCGGGGATTGCGCCTTGTCCGATGTGACCTCGGGGTCGGCGGTGCTGTCGCTGATGGGGCCGAAGGCGCGTGACATCCTGTCGGCGGTCTCGGGCGATGATCTGGGCAATGACGGCTTCCGTTTCGGGCAGGCCCGCTGGATCTCGGTGGCGAAATGCCCGGTTCTGGCGTTGCGCGTCACCTATGTCGGCGAACTGGGCTGGGAGCTGCACATGCCGGTCGAGGTGGCGGTGACGGTCTATGAGGCGCTGATGAAAGCGGGGGCGCCGTCGGGGCTGGTGAATGCAGGCTACCGCGCGATCGAGACGTTGCGGCTGGAAAAAGGCTACCGCGCCTGGGGGGCCGACATCGGGCCGGATCACACCCCGGTCGAGGCGGGGCTGACCTGGGCAGTGAAGATGAAATCCAACCTGGATTTCATCGGGCGCGAGGCGGTGCAGGTCCAGCTTGCCGGCGGGGTGAAGAAGTGGCTGGCCACCTTCACCGCCGCGCCGGAGGTGGTGCTTCTGGGCCGCGAAACCATCTATCGCAACGGCGAGCGGGTGGGCTGGCTCTCGTCCGGGGGGCATGGCCACTGGATCGGCAAGGCCATCGGCATGGGCTTCGTGCGCCAGCCGGGCGGGGTGACGGAAGAGTTCGTCCGCGCCGGGCGCTACGAGCTGGAGGTGGCGTCGGAGCGGGTGCCGGCCGAGGTGCACCTGGAGCCGCTTTATGACCCGAAGGGCGCACGGGTGAAGGCCTGAGCACCGGGGCTGCCCGCGCCGGATATTTGGGCCAGAGTGAAGGCATGGCCTTGCCGCCTGAGGGCCGGGCGCCGCTGCTCCGCACCGGGCCCGAGGCGCATGCCGCAGGATCTTTCACGATCATTTGTGTCAAGTGCCCTTTTGGCATTTGTGCCTGCCGCGATACTTCGGTCTAATACGCGGGACGCATTCTGGAAGGAGCCGGGAATGGCTGGTGAAGACGCGCTGGTGGCCGAGATCGAAGGCCTGGGTCAGGTTCTGGGACGGGCCAAGGAGTCGATCAACCGGCGCTTCATCGGGCAGGAAAAGGTCGTGGACCTTGTGCTTTCCGCCATGCTTTGCGGCGGGCATGCGCTGCTGGTGGGCCTGCCCGGCCTGGGCAAAACCCGGCTGGTGGACACTTTGGGCACCGTGATGGGGCTGGACACCGGCCGCATCCAGTTCACGCCGGATCTGATGCCGGCGGACATCCTCGGCTCCGAGGTGCTGGAGACGGCCAAGGACGGCAGCCGCGCCTTCCGCTTCATCGAAGGGCCGGTGTTCTGCCAGCTTCTGATGGCGGATGAGATCAACCGCGCCTCGCCCAGAACGCAATCGGCGCTGCTGCAGGCCATGCAGGAGAAAGAGGTCACCATCGCGGGCGAGCATCGCGCGCTGGGCCGGCCGTTCCACGTCCTTGCCACGCAGAACCCGATCGAGCAGGAAGGCACCTATCCCCTGCCCGAGGCGCAGCTGGACCGCTTCCTTGTGCAGGTCGATGTCGATTACCCGACCCGCGCGGTCGAGCGTGACATTCTGATCGCCACCACTGGTGCCGAGGAAGCCGAGGCTCATCAGGTGTTTACCGCCGAGGCCCTGCTGAACGCGCAATCCGTGGTGCGCCGGATGCCGGTGGGGGACAAGGTGGTCGAGGCGATCCTTGATCTGGTCCGCGCCTGCCGTCCGGGCGAAGCCGAAGGCCGCGATCTGGCCGACTCTCTGGCCTGGGGGCCGGGACCGCGCGCGGCGCAGGCGCTGATGCTGACGGTGCGCGCCCGCGCGCTCTTGCAGGGGCGGCTGGCCCCGAGTGTCGAGGATGTGGCGGCACTGGCGCCGGCCTGTCTGGAACACCGGATGGCGCTGTCCTTCGCCGCGCGGGCCCGCGGCGAGACGCTGGCCGGCATCATCGCCCGCACCACGACCCGCGTGCTGGGGTTCGAGGCGGCCGCGTGACGCCGAGCGAACAGAACGTCGACCTGCGGTCACGCGCCGAGGCGCTTGGCCAGACCCTGCCTCCGCTTCTGGCCGAGGCGGAGATGCTGGCCCATACCGTCATGCTGGGCGAGCATGGCCGGCGGCGGGCGGGCCTGGGGGACGAGTTCTGGCAGTATCGCCCGGCCCATCAGGGCGACCCTGCGCGCATGATCGACTGGCGCCGCTCGGCGCGCAGCGATGCGCATTTCGTGCGGGAACGGGAATGGCAGGCGGCGCAATCGGTGACGCTCTGGGTCGATCCGTCGAAAAGCATGTCGTTCACCGGGGCGAAGGGGCGGGTCTCCAAGGGCGACCGGGCGCGGCTTCTGGCGCTGGCGACGTCCGTCCTTCTTCTGCGCGGAGGCGAGCGGGTCGGACTTGCCGGGCTGGCGCAGCCAAGGTCGGGCCGCACGCAACTGGTGCGGCTGGCCGCGCGGCTGTCCGGGGTCGAGGACGCCGGCGACTATGGCGCGCCCCAGGCCGAAGGCATGGTCAGCCACGGCCGCGCGGTGTTCCTGTCGGATTTCATGGGCGATCTGGCGGCGGTCGAAACCGCCTTCGCCCGCGCCTCGGACCGGGGCGTCAGGGGGGCGGCGCTGATGGTGCTGGACCCGGCGGAAGAGGAATTTCCTTTCGACGGCCGCACGATCTTTGAATCCATGGGCGGCGGGGTGCAGTATGAAACCCGCAAGGCGGGCGAATTGCGCGACCGCTACATGGCCCGTCTGGCCGAACGCAAGGAGCGGCTGCAATCGCTGTCCCGCGCGGTCGGCTGGCATTTCTCGACCCATCACACCGGACAGCCGGCGCAATCCGCGCTCTTGTGGCTGTATCGCGCGCTGGAGGGCGGGCGCTAGATGTTCACCCTTGGCCCTATCGGGTTCCTGACCCCCTGGCTTCTGGTGGTGCTGGTGGCGCTGCCGATCCTGTGGCTTTTGCTGCGCGCCGTGCCGCCTGCGCCGATCCGGCGGCGGTTCCCCGGTGTGGCCCTGCTTCTGGGTCTGAAGGACGAAGACGCCGAGACCGACAAGACGCCGTGGTGGCTGCTGCTCTTGCGGGTTCTTGCCGTGGCGGCGGCGATCATCGGCTTTGCCGGCCCGGTGCTGCACCCCGAGGAGAAACAGGCAGGCTCCGGCCCGCTTCTGGTGGTGCTGGATGGCGGTTGGGCCGAGGCGCGCGACTGGGCGCGCCGCGTGACGCGGGCCGAACAGCTGATCGAGGAAGCCGGGCGCGATGGCCGCACCGTGGCGGTGATCCGGCTGACCGACCGGCCCGGCGAGGTGGCCTTCCAGACCGCCGAGGCCTGGTCGGGCCGGCTGATGGGGATGGAGCCGGCGGCCTGGCCGCCCTCGGGCCTGGACGGCTGGGTAGCGGCGCTGCCGGACGGGGATTTCGATACGGTCTGGTTGGCCGATGGCCTGGCGCATCCGGGGCGCGAGACGCTGGCGCAGGCCCTGCGCGACCGGGGCGACGTGAGGGTGATGACCAGCCCGCGCCCGGTCTTCGCCCTGCATCCGGCAGGGTTTGAGGATGGCAATGTGGTGATCACCGCCTCGCGGGTGCCAGCCGACGATGCCGTGACCATCGAGGTTGCGGCCCGCGGACCCGATCCGGCCGGGATCGACCGCGAACTGGCCCGGGTGGAGCTGACTTTCGCCGCCGGCGAGGCCAGTGCCAAGGCGCCGATGGACCTGCCGCCCGAACTGCGCAACCGCGTGACGCGGTTCGAGATTCCGGGCCTGCGCAGCGCGGGTGCCGTCAGCCTGACCGACGACAGCCTGAAGCGCCGCAAGGTGGCGATCATCGGCGCGGGCGGTGATCAGGAGGGGCTGCAACTGCTGTCGCCCACGCATTATCTGCGGCAGGCGCTGGTGCCGGTGGCCGATCTGGTCGAAGGCTCGCTTTCCGAGGTGCTGGTGGCCAAGCCCGACGTGATCATTCTGGCCGATGTGGCCCGGGTGACGCAGACCGAGCAGGACGCCATGCTGGACTGGCTGGAAGAGGGCGGCTTGCTGTTGCGCTTCGCCGGGCCGCGGCTGGCGGCCAGCGATGTCAGCCGGTTCGAGGAAGACCCGCTTTTGCCGGTGCGCCTGCGCGAGGGCGGCCGCTCGGTTGGGGGTGCGATGAGCTGGGGTGAGCCGAAGGCGCTGGCACCCTTCCCGGAAGGCAGCCCGTTCTTCGGCCTGCCCTTGCCCGGCGATGTTCAGGTGAAGGAACAGGTGCTGGCGCAGCCCGACCCGGATCTGGCCGAACGCACCATTGCCGCACTTGAGGACGGCACCCCGCTGGTGACCCGCAAGACCGTGGGGCAGGGGCAGGTCGTGCTGGTCCACGTCACCGCCAATGCGGAATGGTCCACGCTGCCCCTGTCGGGCCTTTTCGTCCAGATGCTGGAGCGGCTGGCCGTCTCGACCCGTCCCGCGATGCCCGAAGCCAGCGATCTTGAGGGCCAGACCTGGGTGCCCGAGGAGGTGCTGGACGCCTGGGGCGCCGCACGCGATGCGGGCGAGGTGGCGGGTGTCGAAGGCGCGGTTCTGGCCAAGGCGCTGAAAGAGGGTCCGGGGCCGGATCAGCCTCCGGGGCTATACGCCGGACCGGAGCGGCGGGTGGCGCTGAACGTCATCGGCGCCGAGACCGAACTGAAACCGGCGGTCTGGCCCTCGGGCATTGCGGTCGAGCGTCTGGAAGAAGCTGCCGAGCAATCGCTGAAGGGCCCGCTTCTTGCCGGGGCGCTTTCTCTGCTGCTGATCGACATCCTTGCCGCCCTGTGGCTTGCGGGCCGTCTGGGCGGGCTGCGGCGCGGGGTGGCCATGCTGGCGGTGGCGGTGCTGGCCCTTGCCGCGCAGCCGGGCCTGTCGCGCGCGCAGGATTCGGCGGCACTGCCCGGCGATGACTTCGCGATCGAGGCCACCTCGGCCGTTGTCCTGGGGCACGTCCTGACCGGCGACGCGCAGGTGGACGCGATGGCGGAAGCCGGGCTGAAAGGTCTGGGCGACCGGCTGTGGGAGCGGACCTCGATCGAGCCTGCGATGCCGATGGGGGTGGATCTGGAAAAGGACGAGCTGGCCTTTTTCCCGTTCCTTTACTGGCCCGTCACGGCGGATGCCCCGACGCCCTCGGCCGCGGCCTATGAGAAACTGAACCAGTTCCTGCGCACTGGCGGGCTGATCCTTTTCGATACCCGCGATGCCGATGTGGCGGCCTTCGGCGGTGCGACGCCGGAAGGCGAGGCGCTGCAACGTATCGCCGCCGGGCTGGACATCCCGCCGCTGGAGCAGATTCCGCAGGACCACGTCCTGACGCGGACCTTCTATCTGCTGCAGGAATTTCCCGGCCGCTATCAGGAGGGCAGCCTCTGGGTCGAGGCAGCGCCGCCGGATGTGGCGCTTGAGGATGGCATGCCCTTCCGCAACCTGAATGACGGGGTGACTCCGGTGGTGATCGGCGGCAATGACTGGGCTTCGGCCTGGGCCACGGATGACAGCGGTGTCCCGATGCTGCCGGTGGGCCGCGGCTTCACGGGCGAGCGGCAGCGCGAGATTTCCTATCGGTTCGGGATCAACCTGATCATGCATGTGCTGACCGGGAACTACAAATCCGATCAGGTCCATGTGCCTGCGCTTCTGGAAAGGCTGGGGCAATGACGCTGGTCTTCGATCCCCTGATCGGCTGGCCGGCGATCTGGGCGCTGTGCGGCGTGGCGCTGCTGCTTCTGGGCCTTGCCTTGTGGCGCGGGCTGGCGGGCTGGGCCCTGCGCGGGCTGTCGGCGCTGGCGCTTCTTGGGGCGCTGACCAATCCCTCCTTGCAGGAGGAAGAGCGGGCCGGGCTGAACGACATCGTCATCCTGATCGTCGATGACAGCGCCAGCCAGACGCTGGGAGGCCGGCCCGAACAGGTGGCGCAGGCCGTGGCGGCGGTGGAGGCCGAAATCGCCGCCATGCCGGGGACCGAACTGCGCATCCGCCGCTTTTCGGACGGGGATGAGGATGCCGGCACGCTGGCAATGACCGCAATGGCGCAGGCCCTGGCCGAGGAGCCCCGTGCGCGGGTGGCGGGCGTGCTGCTGGTGACCGATGGCCGCGTGCACGACATGGAGATGACCCCGTCGCTGCCCGCGCCGCTGCATGTGCTGCTGACCGGGAAGGCGGCCGACTGGGACCGCAGGCTGGTGATCCGCAATGCCCCCGCCTTCGCCATCATCGGCGAAGAGTTCATCATGAAGCTTATGGTCGAGGATACCGGCGCGGTGCCGGGTGCGGCCGGGGGCAATGTCGATCTGACCATCACCGTCGATGCCGAGCCGCCGCAGGTCTATTCGATTCCGGTCGGGGTGGAGCTGGACCTGCCCGTCACCCTGCCGCATGGCGGAATGAACGTGCTGCAGTTCAGCGTCGATCCGGTGGCGGGCGAGCTGACCGATCGCAACAACGCGCAGGTGGTGCAGGTCAACGGTGTGCGCGACAGGCTGCGGGTGCTGCTGGTCTCGGGTGAACCTCACGCGGGGGAACGGGTCTGGCGCAACCTGCTGAAATCCGATGCCTCGGTCGATCTGGTGCATTTCACCATTCTCCGCCCGCCGGAAAAGCAGGATGGCGTTCCGGTGGATGAGTTGTCGCTGATCGCCTTCCCGACGCGGGAGCTTTTCGTCGAGAAGATCGAGGAATTCGACCTGATCATCTTCGACCGCTACCGGATGCGGGGCATCCTGCCGATGAGCTATCTGGACAATGTGGTCCAGTATGTCCGCAATGGCGGCACCGTGCTGGTGGCGGCGGGGCCGGAATTCGGGGTGGTGGATTCGCTCTATCGGTCTCCCCTGGCGGAAATCCTGCCGGTGGCGCCGACGGCACAGGTGATCGAAGGCGGCTTCCGACCGAAGATCACCGATCTGGGCAAGCGTCATCCGGTGACCGAAGGGCTGGAGAAATTCGCGCCGCCCGGTGAGGACGGCGAACCCGGTTGGGGCCGCTGGTTCCGCATTGCCGAGGTCGAGAAGCTGTCGGGCCAGACGGTGATGGAGGGGCCGCAGGGCCTGCCGCTTCTGGTGCTGGACCGGGTGGATGAGGGGCGGATCGCGGTGCTGGCATCCGATCAGGCCTGGCTCTGGGGGCGCGGCTACGAAGGCGGCGGTCCGCAGCTGGAACTGCTGCGCCGGCTGGCGCACTGGATGCTGAAGGAGCCGGAGCTTGAGGAAGAGACCCTGACCGCAACCGCGGATGGCCAGCATCTGCGCATCGTGCGGCGCACCATCGGCGAAGACGCACCGGGGTCCTTGACGGTGACCGGGCCGGACGGCGCAACGCAGGAGCTGGCGATGCGCCAGACCTCGCCGGGGCGCTATGAGGTGGAGTGGGACGCGCCGCTTTTGGGGTTGTATCGTCTGGAACAGGGGGAGCTGACGCGGGTCATCGGCGTCGGCCCCGCCGCCCCGCGCGAGTTCGTCGAAACCATCGCATCGGGCGACCAGCTGGCGCCGGTGGCCGAAGGCGCGGGCGGCTCGGTCAGCCGGATCGAGGAGGGCGTGCCCGACATCCGCCAGGTCGCCGAGGGGCGCCCTTCGGCGGGCCGCGGCTGGATCGGGATCACTCCGCGGGGGGCCTATCAGACCGAAGAGGTCCAGGTGGCAGCACTGCTGCCCGACTGGCTGTGGCTGCTGTTCGCCGCCGGTCTGGCCGTGCTGGCCTGGCTGATCGAGGGCCGCAAAGGCGCCAAGGTCTGAGCCCCTTGCAACTGTCGGCAAGCTGAGCGCCTGACGGCGCAAACCTTTTCACGCGCCTCTGGCGCAGGCGCCAACCGGCGCGGGTCTGCTCCGCAGGGGATATTTCCGGCCAAAGTGAAGAGGCTTTGCCGAATCCCTGCAAGGCGGCAGGATGGTGGCATTTCAGACGGGATTTCCTTGGGGATTTGCCATGGGCGATGTTGATGTCGTGGTGGTTGGCGCGGGCTGTGCCGGGCTGGCGGCGGCCAAGGTTCTGCGTGGGGCGGGGCTGAGCTTTGCGGTGGTCGAGGCGATGGACCGCATCGGCGGCCGCGCCTGGACGACGGAGCGCGACTTCGGCCTGCCGTTCGACATCGGCTGCGCCTGGCTGCACGCCGGGGATCGCAATCCGTTCTATCCCGAGGCCCTGGCGGCGGGCTGGACGCTCTATCATCACGACATGGGGCTGGACCATCTGTATTTCGGGTCGCGGAAGGCCACTGATGACGAGATGGCGCGGGTACGGGCCGCCGATGCGGCGCTGGCCGAAGCGATTGCCGGACATCTCGGGCCGGATGACCGGCTGGCGGCGCTGGTCGCCGACTGCCACTGCCTGCGGGCGAATGCCACCTTCGCCGGGCCGATGGATTTCGGGGCGGATGATGACGAGATCAGCATCGCGGATTTCCGGGCAGCGGCCGAACTGGACCCCAACTACTTTACGCGCGAGGGGTTCGGGGCGCTGATCCATAGCTGGGGCGCCGATGTGCCGGTGGTGACGGGATGCCCGGTCCGCCGGATCCTGTGGTCCGGGTCGGGGGTGGAGGCCGAGACGCCGCAGGGCACCTTGCGGGGAAGGGCGGCCATCGTCACGGTGTCGACCGGCGTGCTGCAGTTCGGGGGCATCGGGTTTGACCCGGCCTTGCCCCAGGCGCATCAGGAGGCGATCCATGATCTGCCGATGGGGCTGCTGACCAAGATCCCCCTGCAGGTGAGGGCAGAGCGGCTTGGGCTGAGGCCCTTCGACGATCTGCTGATCGAAGGGCGCGGGCGCAATGACCTGTTCTTCCTGTGCTATCCGTTCGATCTTGACCTGATGGTGGGTTTCGTCGGTGGCGATTTCGCCTGGGAAATCGAGGCCGCAGGGCGCGCGGCGGCGGTGGATTTCGCGACCGGCCGGCTGGCGGACATCTTCGGTGCGGCCGTCCGTGGGGCGGTGGGGCATGGCATCATGACCAACTGGGCAGCCGAACGGCATGTGCGCGGCGCCTATGCGGCGGCGGTGCCGGGCCGGGCATCGGCGCGGGAGGTGTTGCGCCGTCCGGTGGGAGAGCGGATCTGGTTTGCCGGCGAGGCACTGGCCGGGCAGGGATTGATGCAGACTGCCGGCGGGGCGCGGCTTTCCGGGTCAGCGGTCGCGGCAGAGGTGGCGGCGGCCCTGCGGGTCTAGAACGGCTTGACCACGACGGCCCAGAGGATCGCCAGCACGGCCAGCACGCTGATCTCGTTGAAGATCCGCAAATACAGGTCGGAATGGCCAAAGTCGCCGCGGCGGGCGCGGGATACGAGGACGCCGGTCCAGATGTAATGCGCGGCCAGAAGGGCGACGAGGGCGATCTTCAGATGCAGCCAGGGCGCGAAATCCCAGACCGACCAGGCCAGCCAGAGGCCGGTGACGACCGCGATCACGCCCAGACCGGCGGAGAAACGGTAGAGCCGCACCGTCAGATCGCCGAGCGGGCCGAACTCTCCCAGCCGGTCCCACTCGCGCCGCCAGTAGATCAAGGCGCGAGGCACGGCGAAGATCGAGGTCATCCAGCCCATGACGCAAAGAAGATGTATGATCTTGACCCAGTCCATGCCGGCAAGGCTGACCGGAAAGCGAGGGCGGATGCAAGGGGGCGGAAGACCGCGCCCCCGCAATCGGGATCAGGGGGCACAGGCCGCGATGGTGCGCGCAAGGGTGGTGATCAGCGCCGGATAAAGCGCCGGTCCGGGTTCGAGGCTGGATCCCTCGGGGTCCAGTGCGCCGCCGACGCGGGCGCCGGTCGCCTCGGCCAGCCGGGTCAGCAGGGCGGGATCATGCTGGGCTTCGGGGAAAAGGCAGGCGGTGGTGCCGGTCCTTTCCTGCAACTCGACCAGATGGCGGGCGCCGGGTGCGGCGGCATCGCCGGCCGCGATGGTGCCGATCATGGTCAGGCCGAAATGGGCGGTGAAATAGCCATAGGCGTCGTGGAAGGCGACAAGGGGCCGGTCCTTGGCAGGAGCCAGAAGGGCGGCGGCCTCGGCCTCGGCGGCGTCGATGGCTGCGGCTGCGGCTATGGCGTTGGCGGCATAGGTGGCGGCGTTCTCGGGATCGAGACGCGAGAGTTCGTCGGCGATCAGGCCTGCCCAAAACTTGCCGTTGGCCGGGTCAAGCCAGGCATGCGGATCAAGGCCGCTGTGGCTGTGCCCGTCATGGTCGTCGTGGTCATGTTCCGCGTGATCGTGATCTGCATCGTCAGCATGGTCGTGGTCATGCTCTGCATGGTCATCGTCGTCGTCGCCCGTCCCGTGCTCGGGGGCTGCGAAATCCTGCCGGTAGGTGCCGGGCGCGGCCAGCAGGGCCAGCGCATCCGCCCCTGCCGGGCGGGCATCCAGCGCCTTTTGCAGCCAGGGCGACAGTTCGGGACCGATCCACAGCACCAGATCGGCGTCCGAGACCGCGCCCACCTGGCTGGGCTTCAGCTGGAACCCGTGCGGCGAGGCGCCGCGGTCCAGAAGCAGCACCGGTTTGCCCAGATCGCCCATGACAGCGGCTGCCAGTGAATGCACGGGCGGAATGTCCGTCACCACATTCGGGACGTCGGCGAGGGCGGGCATTGCCGTGCTGGCCAACAGGAAGGATATGATATAACGCATCGGAACCCCCGGCTTGCTGATTTGCCGGAATGTTTATATGTTATATCATAACACGTCAAGAGGTGATCATGGCCGCGTCGCATCCTCATGTCGAATCCTGCCCGGGTTGCGCCGATCCGGGGGCCGCCTTCGTGGCGCATGATCATGACAATTGCGCCGCAGATGTGCTGGCCCGGGCCGAGGCCCTGGCGGCCGAGCAGGGTGCGCGCTTTACCCCGGTGCGCAAGCGGGCGCTGGAGATCCTGCTGGAAGAACACAAGGCCCTTGGCGCCTATGACGTGCTGCAGCGGCTGGCGGCCGAAGGCTACGGCAACCAGCCGCCCGTGGCCTATCGGGCGCTGGAATTCCTTGTGGATCAGGGCTTTGCCCATCGCATCCGCCGGCTGAACGCCTTTGCCGCCTGCATGCACCCCGGCGAGGTGCATGCCCCCGCCTTCCTGATCTGCCGGGGCTGCGACGCCGTGGCCGAGGCCCCCGCCACCCCTGTCCGGGCCGCGCTTGAGGCCGCCGCCGGGGCCATTGGCTTCACCGTCGAGCGGACCAACATCGAGGCGCTTGGACTTTGCTCCGCCTGCCGGGAGAGCGGTGCATGAGCCTGATCGAGGCGCGGCATCTCTGCGTCCGGCTTGGCGGGAGCGAGGTGCTGCATGACATCTCTCTGACCGTGCAGGCGGGCGAGATCATCACCGTGGTCGGCCCGAACGGATCGGGCAAGTCAACGCTTTTGCGGGCGTTGCTGGGCATTCTGCCGGCAGCGGCGGGGGGCGTGACCCGCGCGCCGGGGCTGCGGCTGGGCTATGTGCCGCAGCGGTTGCAGATCGACCGCAGCATGCCGATTTCGGTGCGCCGCTTCCTGTCCTTGCCGGTCCGGGTCTCGGACACCCAGGCGGCAGCGGTGCTGGAGCGGGTGGGGATGCCGGGCCTTGGCGGGTTGCAGATGGCGGCGCTGTCGGGCGGGCAGTTGCAGCGGGTGCTTCTGGCGCGTGCGCTTCTGGCGCAGCCGCAGGTGCTGATGCTGGACGAGCCGACGCAAGGGCTGGACCAGCCCGGCGAGGCCGCCTTCTACCGGCTGATCGAAGAGGTCCGGGCCGAGACGGGCTGTGCCGTGCTGATGGTCAGCCATGACCTGCATGTGGTGATGGCGGCCAGCGACCGGGTGGTTTGCCTGAACGGCCATGTCTGCTGTCAGGGCACGCCACAGGTTGTGTCGGACGCACCCGAGTATCGCGCATTGTTCGGGCTTGGAACACAAGGCGCGCTGGCGCTGTACCGGCACGAGCATGACCACGACCACGCCCATCCGCATGACCACAGTCACGATCACGACCATCACCACGACTCTCACCACGGGCACCATCATGCTTGACGATTTCCTTGTGCGGGCGGCGCTTGCGGGTGTGGGGGTGGCGCTGGCCACCGGCCCTTTGGGGGCCTTCGTGGTCTGGCGGCGGATGGCCTATTTCGGCGATGCCACCGCCCATGCGGCGATCCTTGGCGTGGCGCTGGCACTGGCGACCGATCTGCCCATCGTGGCCGGCACGCTGGTGGTGGCGCTGGCGATGGCGGTCACCGTGGCGGGGCTTGCGGCGCGTGGCTGGACGCTGGACACCACGCTGGGGGTGATGGCGCATTCGGCGCTGGCCTTCGGGCTGGTGGCGGTCAGCTTTCTGCCGCAGGTGCGCACCGATCTGTCGGCCTGGCTTTTCGGCGACATTCTGGCCGTGTCGAAGGGCGATCTTGCGCTGATCTGGGGCGGGGCCGCGCTGGTCGCGGCCCTTCTGGTCTGGCGCTGGCAGGCGCTTCTGGCCGCCACGCTGAACGAGGATCTGGCCCATTCCGCCGGAATCCGCCCCGAGCGTGAGCGGCTGGTGCTGGTCATCGCCCTGGCGCTGGTGGTGGCGGTGGCGCTGAAGGTGGTGGGGGCGCTTCTCATCTCGGCCATGCTGATCATCCCGGCGGCGGCGGCCCGCGGTCTGGCGCGCAGTCCCGAGGGGATGGCGCTTGGCGCCGTGGCCGTGGGGGCGCTGGCGGCGCTGGCGGGTCTGTGGCTGTCGTGGTGGCAGGACACGCCGGCCGGGCCGTCGATCGTGGTCGCCGCGGCGGCGGGTTTTGCGGTCTCGGCACTGTTCGGGCGAATGCGCGCCGCCTGAGGCTGAAAATCCCCGGGCTCTGCCCCGTTCGGCTGGCAGCTGTCAGGCGGGGCATGGCGTCCGGCTTTCTGCCGGGGTCGCCGCCGATGCCCCGGAAAGACTTGCGGCCCATGTCGGCGCCGTGGGGGACGAGCGGTCGGGCAAGGGGTGCGGCAGCTGCGCCAGACCTGTTCCAACGGCGCGAAAAGCCTGATGATCGAGGTGGTCCGCTATTCCGGTTTCGTCTTTACCGGCTTCGGCGTCACGCCGGCCCGTTGCCGGGCACAATCGCTGCGCTGGCCGTCTGGCTGCGACATGCTGCCCATGTCGTTTTCGGATGTGAAGGGTCGGGCCGGCTTGCCCGGCAGGGCGACGCTCTGTCAGATATGGGCCACGGCATTTCCGGGGAGTCGGTCGGATGAAGACGCATGTGAAGGCGCTGGTTGTAGGCGGTGGCGCGGTGGGCACGGGGATCGCCTACCATCTGGCGAAGGCCGGCTGGGACACCATGCTGGTCGAGCGGGACGAACTGACCTCAGGCTCGACCTGGCATGCGGCGGGCCTGCTGCCCCTGTTCAACATGTCCTATGCGACGACCCATATCCACAAATACTCGGTCGATTTCTACAAATCGCTTGAGGCCGAGACCGGGCTGAACGCGGGCTTCTATGTCGTTGGCAACCTGCGGATGGCGCAGCGGCAAGAGCGGATGGACGAATACATGCTGTATTCCTCGGTGGCCGAGACCGCCGGCGTCTACCATGAATTCCTGACGCCGAAAGAGATGAAGGACCGCTGGCCGCTGTTGCGGACCGATGATCTGGTCGGCGCGCTTTTCCACCCGCAGGACGGCTATATCAACCCGGCCGATGTGACGCAGGCGATGGCCAAGGGTGCCCGCCAGCGCGGCGTGACGATCGAGCGCAAGATCCAGGTCGACGCCTATCGCTGGACCGGCAGCGAGTGGATCGTCTCGGTGACGCGGATGGAGGAGAAGGGCGGGATGCTGGTTCCGTCCGAAGAGAAATACGAAATCCATGCCGAGCATGTGGTGACGGCGACCGGCAACCACGCGCAGCGCACGGCGCGGCTTCTGGGGATCAAGATCCCGGCGATCCCGGTCGAGCACCAGTATATCGTGACCGAACCGGACCCGATGCTGCAGGAATATCGCAAGAACCACCCCGAACACCCGGTTCTGCGCGACGCCGATGCCAAGTGGTATGTGCGCGAGGAGCGCGGCGGCTGGATCCTTGGTCCTTACGAATACGGCGCCCCCGCCCGGTTCGAATATGACGTGCCCGACAGCTTCCGCGCCGACCTGTTCCCGCTGGACCTTGAGCGGATCGAGGCGGAATACATGTCGATGATCCACCGTCTGCCGTCCTCGGAAACCGTGGGTCTGAAGGACGATTTCAACGGCCCGATCTGCTATACCCCCGATGGCAACCCCCTGGTCGGTCCGGCCCCGGGCCTGCGCAACATGTGGCTGGCCGAAGGGTTCAGCTTCGGCATCACCGCCGCCGGCGGCACCGGACATTACCTTGCCCAGTTGATGACCGAAGGCGAGGCCGAGATCGACATGGCCAGCCTTGACCCCAAGCGGTACGGGTCGTGGATGACCACCGAATACGCGGCGCGCAAGAACGAGGAATGCTACAACCACGTCTTCATCCTGCACCACCCGGATGAAGAGCGCGAAGCCTGCCGCCCGCTGCGCACCGCCCCCGCCTATGATCGCCAGATCGAGATGGGCGCGCAGATGGGGCAGGTGAACGGGTGGGAGCGGCCGAATTACTACGGCCCGAAGGACGCGCCTGCGACCTTCGACCATGACAGCCGGTCGTTCCGCCGTGGCGCCTGGTGGCCCTATGCCAAGGCCGAGGCGGAGGCCGTGCGCAACACCGTCGGCATCATCGACGCATCGGCCTTCACCAAGCACCTGTTGCGCGGGCCGGGGGCGACGGCCTTCCTTGACCATTTCACCTGCAACAAGCTGCCGAACGTCGGCCGGATCAACCTGACCTATGCGTTGACCGAGGCCGGCACCACGCGGACCGAATACACCATCGTCCGGCTGAAGGAGAACGAGTATTACCTGATCTCGGCCGGGGCCTGGACCGCCTATGACTATGATTTCCTGCAAAAATGCGCTGACGACTGGATGGCGGGCGGCGGTGGCCACATCGACATCCATGACATCACCACGCAATGGGGCGTCTTCGCGCTGGCCGGGCCGAACGCAAGGGCATTGCTGAAGGACATCGTGAAGGACCGCGATCCGGCAACGGTGCTGTCGAACAAGCGTTTCCCGTGGCTGAGCTACCGCGACATCGAACTGGGCATGTGCCCGGTCCGCGCGATCCGTGTGGCCTATACCGGCGAGCTGGGTTGGGAGTTGCATTACCCGATCGAATTCGGCCGCTACCTCTGGGATCTGCTGTGGTCGGTGGGTGAAAAGCACGGGCTGAAGGGTGTCGGCGCCCGCGCACAGAACTGGCTGCGTCAGGAAAAGAGCTACCGTGCCTTCGGCAACGAGTTGGGCCGCGACGCGACCCCGCTTGAGGCCGCGCTGGACCGCTTTGTCGACCTGTCCAAGGACTTCCGCGGCAAGGCGAAGATGCTGGAAACCGGCATCCGGTCGAAATGCGTCACCGTGCTGATCGACGGGCCTTCGGACACCGACCCCTGGGGGAAAGAGGCGCTGATCCATGACGGTCAGAAGGTCGGCCGTCTGACCTCTGGCGGCTATTCGGTGGCCTTCGGCAAGCAGATCGGCATGGGCTATGTCCGCCCCGATCTGGCCGAGGTGGGCACGAAGCTGAAGGTGAAGATCCAGCTGAAGGAATGGGATGCGGTGGTGACCGAGGACAGCCCGTTCGACCCGTCCAACGCGCGCATCCGCATCGACGGATAGTCGGGCTCTTTCAGGCAAATGGGACCGGGGTCATCAAAGGCCCCGGTCAAGACACTCCGAAGGCTACTGCAAGCTCCTTCGAAGGGATTTGCGCATCCCGCGACGGAGAGGGTTTTCCCTCAGGCGCGGCCTGTCACCTTGGCCCACCACCAGCGGGTCCCGACCAGCAAGAACCGCCAGTCGCGGAAAAACTCCGGCGGTTTGCCTTCGATGGCATGGCCGAGGAATTGCAGCGCCCAGCCGATGACGAACAGGGCCAGCGCCCAGGGCCAGAGGCCGGAGACGAAGGCCGACAGCAGCCCAAGCGCCAGCGAAACCACGATCATCGGGATGCCGATGGCATGGGTCAGCTGGTTCCAGCGGTTCCTGTGGCTTTGCTTGTAGTCCTCGACCCAGTCCTGCATCGGTCTTCCGCCCAGCATGGCTGCCCCCCCTCGGTTTCCGGTGAAACTTTGCGCCCGGCGCAAGGGTCTGGCAAGCCTGACCCCGGGTCAGCCGAAACGGCCGGCCCATGTGGGTTGCAGATCGCCCGGTTGCGGGCTGGCAAGGTAGACGGCGCGGGCGATGGCGCGGGCAAGGCAGGTGGCGGCGGCATGGCCGATCTGGAAGGTGTCAGTGACCGGGTCGGCCAATGGGCGCAGGCCGGTTGCGGCCGCAAAGACCAGATCGCCGTCCAGGGGCGTGTGCGCGGGCACCAGCGCCCGCGCCATGCCGTCATGCGCGGCCACGGCCATGCGTTGCGCCTGCGCCTTGGTCAGGGTGGCATCGGTGGCGACGATGGCGATGGTCGTGGCCTCGCCGATCCGCTTCTGCGGCAGCGGAGTGTCTTGCAAGGACGTGGCCGCAGGGCCGAGGCCGCCGAATTCGGCGCCTTCCTCAAAGGGGGCAGCCCAGAACCGGCCGGTGCCGGCGGTGGCGGAGCCAAGGGCATTCACCGCGACAAGGGCGCCGACCGTGATGCCCGAGGGCAGAACGCAGGAGGCCGACCCAAGGCCGCCTTTCAGCGTGCCCGTCATGGCGCCAAAGCCCGCACCGGCGGTGCCGAGGGTGAAATCTTCGGCAGCCTCAACGAAGGCGCTGCGGCCAAGGGCGGGGTAGGGGCTGTCGGTCCAACCCTTGTCGCCGCCGTTCAGAAGGTCGAACAGGATCGCGCCGGGGACGATCGGCACCCGCAGGGGACCAACGGGGAACCCCCGATCCGCCGCCCTGAGCGCCGCCATGATCCCCGTGCCCGCATCCAGCCCGAAGGCCGACCCGCCGGACAGGAACAGGGCATCCACCCGGTCCACCAGCCGATCCGGGGCCAGAAGATCGGTCTCGCGGGTGCCGGGTGCTCCGCCCATGACATGCACGGCCGCCACCAGGGGGCGCGGTCCGGTCAGCACGGTGACGCCCGAGCGAAGGCGGGGCTCCTGCGCATTGCCGACAAGAATCCCCGGCACATCGGTGATCAGGTTGCGCTTTCCCGGCCGCATCGCGCCCTCCTCTTTCAGGGCAGACTAGCGGTTTTGGCGGGACGAGGCGACTGGCCGGCGGTCAGAAATCGAAGAGTTCGGACAGGAAGCTGTCGCGCCGCTTGCGCTTGCCATGGCGGCGATCGTCATCATCATCGTCGTCGTCATCGCGGGACCGGCGGCTTTCGGTGCGGGCCGGGCTGCGCGGCTCGGGCTGGTAGACCGGGGGCGGGGCGGCATTGCGCATGTCGGCGGCAAGCGGCGCGGGGGCAAAGCTGCCCGACCGTTCGATGATCTTGTCCAGCTCTCCCCGATCCAGCCAGACCCCGCGGCATTTCGGGCAATAGTCGATCTCGACCCCGCCGCGATCTGCCAGGACGAGCGTTTCACCATCCACCGGACATTGCATCCTGTTGCTCCCGTTCATGTTTCCGATCTTTACATGGGGCGCGGATCGCGGCCCGCAAGGGCGCGTCGGTGGAATGGCGATTTGTCGCCGTCTCTGGCGCGGCCTCGGGCCGGACCGGGCCCTGGCTTCGGCCGGCGGTTTAGCAGAAGCGTCATGCCTGCTTCGTCCCCGTGTTACCTTCGCGCGCCATTCCTCTGCGGGATTTCAACTGTCCCGGGGAACGTCCCATGCCTGCCCGTCATCTCATCCTGTCTTCGGCCTCGGCGCTGGCGCTGCTGGCTGCGCTGCCGGCCGCTGCCGACCCGGTGTTCAACCGCGTCTCTGCCTTCGCCACGCCGAACAACATGGCCGAGGGCGAGGACCGCGACCGAGCCACCAGCGCCGAGATCATCACCGCGACCGAAGACGGCATGACGCTGATCTATTCGGACAGCCCGCTGGGTGTGATCGGGCTGGTCGACATCACCGATCCGGCCCAGCCGAAGCCGCTTGGCAACATCGACGTGGGCGGAGAGCCGACGACCACCGTCATCATCGGCGGCACGGCCTTTGCCGGGGTGAACACCTCGGAAAGCTATACCGCCCCGTCGGGCAAGCTGGTCTCGGTCGATATCGCGGCGAAGAAGATCGTGGCGGAATGCGATATCGGCGGCCAACCCGATTCGGTCGCCAAGGCGCCTGATGGCAGCTTCATCGCCATCGCCATCGAGAATGAGCGCGACGAAGATGTGAATGATGGTGCGCTTCCGCAGATGCCGGCGGGCTTTGTCGTCAAGCTGCCGGTCAAGGATGGCGCGCTGGAGTGTGCCGGTCTGCAGAAGATCGACGTGACCGGCCTTGCTGCGGTTGGCGGCGAAGACCCCGAGCCCGAGTTCATCGCCGTGAACGAGGCCGGCGAGATCGTGGTGACCCTGCAGGAGAACAACCACATCGTCGTCATCGGTGCCGATGGTGCGGTGGCCAGCCATTTCAGCGCCGGCACCGTCGATCTGGACGGTGTCGACACCAAGAAGGACGGCAAGCTGGACTTCACCGGCAAGATGGAGGGCGTCGCGCGCGAACCCGACGGGGTGAAATGGATCGACACCGACCATTTCGCCACCGCCAACGAGGGCGACTGGCAGGGCGGCTCGCGCTCTTTCACCATCTGGAAGAAGGACGGCACGGTCGTCTACGAATCCGGCGCCAGCCTTGAGCGCGAGATTGCCGCCATCGGCCATTACCCGGACTTCCGCAACAAGAAGGGAGCCGAACTGGAATCGGTCGAAGTGGCGACCTTCGGCGACAAGCGCAGGCTGTTCGTGGCCTCTGAACGGGGCTCGATCATCGGGGTCTATGACCTGACCGATCTGGCGGCACCGGTGCTGACGCAACTGCTGCCCTCGGGCGTGTCGCCCGAAGGCATGGTGGCGATCCCGGCGCGCAACCTGCTGGCCACCGCGAACGAGGTCGATCTGCGCGAAGACGGTCTCGCCCCGGCGCATGTCATGCTTTACGCGCTGGCCGAGGGCACGCCGGCCTATCCGATGCTGACCAGCGCCGGGTCTGATCCGCTGATCGGCTGGGCCGCGCTGTCGGCCCTGGCTGCCGATCCGGCCGCTCCGGGCAAGCTCTATGCGGCGAATGACTCGGTCCTGTCCGGTGCGCCGACGATCTACAGCATCGATGCCACCCAGACGCCGGCGCGGATCACCGCGGCGCTGAGTGTCACCCGCGGCGGCGCCCCGGCGCAACTGATGGACATCGAGGGGCTGGCACTGGATGGCGAGGGCGGCTTCTGGCTGGCCACCGAAGGGCGCAGCGACAAGATGATCCCGCATGGCATCCTGCATGTGAACGACAAGGGCGAGATCAAGGAACAGATAGGCCTGCCGCCGGAGCTGTCCGCCCATGAAACCCGCTTCGGGTTCGAGGGCATCACGGTGCAGGGCGACACGCTTTGGCTGGCGGTGCAGCGTGAATGGAAGGACGATCCGAAAGGCATGGTCAAGCTGGTCTCCTACAACACCGGGACCAAGGAATGGGGCGCGGTGCACTACCCGCTTGAAACCCCGGCCGAAGGGGCCTGGGTGGGCCTGTCCGAGATCACCCTGAACGGCGACTGGTTCTACGTCATCGAACGCGACAACCAGATTGCCGACAAGGCCGCGGTCAAGCGGATCTACCGCGTGAAGGCTGCCGATATGGTTGCGGCCCCGCTGGGTGGCGCCTTGCCGGTGGTGACGAAGGAACTGGTGCGCGACCTGCTGCCCGATCTGGGGGTGACCAACGGCTATGTCGTGGACAAGGTCGAGGGCTTTGCCATCGACGCGGCGGGCGCGGGCTGGGTGGTGACCGACAATGACGGCATCGACGACAGTTCGGGCGAGACCCTGTTCTGGACCATCGGAACCGTCAACTGATCCGCAGTCTACACAGCCGCGTGAACGAATCGGCCCCGGGTGCAACGCCCGGGGTCTTTGTTTCGATTTGTGAAATTGTGGTCTTGACGGCGGGGGGGCTGGCGGGGACATGGTTCCCCGGTCAATCCAGCTGCCAGGATCGAATCCCACCGTGAACAGTCTTGCCCTGCGTCTTGCCGCCTTCGTTGTGATCCCGCTGCTTGCGGCCTGTGGCCCGCGCGCCACCCCCGTGGAACCCCCTTCCGCCGTTCCCGGCTATGAGGAAATTCAGGATGGCGCCTATGTCATTCCCTCGGTGAACCCGAAGTATCTGATTCCGGGCAACATCAAGGAAGTGGTGCCCTACACCGCCGACGATCCGGCGGAATCGATCGTGGTCGATGTCTATTCGCGCAAGCTCTACTGGGTGCATGGCGATGGCACGGCGACGCGCTACGGTATCGCCGTGGGGCGCGAGGGCATCACCTTCCGCGGCAATGGCTATATCGGGCGCAAGGCGGAGTGGCCAAGCTGGACCCCCACCGCCAACATGATCCGCACCCGCCCCGATCTTTACGCCCAGTATGCCGGCGGCCTGCCGGGCGGGCTGGAGAACCCCCTGGGGGCCCGGGCGCTGTATCTCTATCGCGGGGGCCGCGACACGATGTTCCGCATCCATGGCACCATCGACAATGCCTCGGTCGGGCGGGCCACCAGCGCGGGCTGCATCCGGCTTTTCAACCAGGACGCCATCGAACTGTTCAACAAGGTGCCCAACGGGACCAAGGTGAAGGTGCGGACGCTGGAGGAAAGCCTGGCGATCGAGGGGCCCTATATGGATGATGCCTTCGGCCGCGTCATGCCCGACACGCCGGAAAACCGGCAGAAGAAGATCGAGGACGAGGCAAAGATCGCCGCGAAATTCGAGAATGACCGCGTGGCCGCCGAGAAGGCCAAGGAAAAGCACATGCGCAAGTGCCGCCGGCAGGGCATTCCCGACGATGATTGCCCGCCCCTGGAACTGAGCGAGATCGAAGCGGTCGAAGAGGCCAGCGACATCTCGAACTGATCTGTGGCACATAGGGTAAGGAAGGGCCGCCTCAGGGGCGGCCTTTCTGTTTGCGGCTGCGCGCCGGGGCGCTTCTGGCCGGCGGCTGGAGGGGTTTTGCACCCCTCCAGACCTCCCCGCAGGATATTTGCACCAAAGTGAAGGCAGGCAGCCTGCAGCGGCGGGCTGCGACGGGCCTAGCTGCGGATGACGTAATCCTTCAGGGTGGTCTCGATCACCTCCCAGGTGCCGGAGTAGCCGGGGCGGATGATGTAGCTGTCGCCGGCGCGCAGATGGGTGGCAGTTCCGTCGGCATCGGTCAGGATGGAATGGCCTTCGTGGATGTAGACATATTCCCACTCGTCGTAAGAGACCCGCCACTTGCCCGGGGTGGCCTGCCAGAGACCGCAGTAAAGCCCGTCCACCTCTTCCAGGTTCCAGGTGGTATGGACCGGATCGCCGGCCAACACCTTTGCGGGGTCGGGGCGGGAGACTTCGGGCTGAACGCCCTTGCGGGTGACGGGTTGCAGAAGGGACATCGGCGGCTCCTTTGGTTTTGACCGTATTGGTCTGCGTGGCACAGGTGCCGTCAAGGCCGGGTAAGGGGTGCGGGCGTGCTGCACTGCGGCGCAATTGCCTTGCAAGCCCGCGCGCGCTGTGTCCTAAATGCGGGCAGTTCGCCAAAGGAAGGCCAGCCATGAGCGCCACTTCCCCCGTCAGGTCTGTGCTTCCGCCCGACATCCGCGCCCGCAAGGGCGGCGCGCCGCTGGTTGTGCTGACAGCCTATTCCACGCCGGTTGCGCGACTGGTCGATGCGCATTGCGACATCGTGCTGGTGGGCGATTCGGTGGGAATGGTGATCCATGGCCTGCCTTCGACCCTTGGCGTCACCATGGAGATGATGATCCTGCACGGCCGCGCGGTGGTTCGGGGGACGCAGAAGGCGATGCCGGTGATCGACATGCCGTTCGGCTCCTATGAGGAAAGCCCGCAGCAGGCCTTCCGCAACGCCAGCCGGCTGATGGCGGAAACCGGCGCCCCGGCGGTGAAGCTGGAAGGCGGGCAGCACATCGCCGAGACCATCGCCTTTCTGACCGCGCGCGGGGTGCCGGTAATGGCGCATGTGGGCCTGACCCCGCAGGCGGTGAACACGCTGGGCGGCTACAAGGTCGTTGGCCGGGCCGAAGAGGCCGAGAAGGTCATGGCCGACGCCCGCGCGGTCGAGGAAGCCGGGGCTTTCTCGGTGGTGCTGGAGAAAGTGCCGGAAGGTCTGGCCGCGCGCATCACGCAAGGCCTGCAGATCCCGACCATCGGCATCGGGGCCGGGGTGCGCTGCGACGGGCAGGTGCTGGTCGTCGATGACATGCTGGGCCTTTTTACCGATTTCCGCCCGAAATTCGTCAAGCGCTATGCCGAACTGGGCAAAGCCGCCGATGAGGCGATTGCCGCCTATGCCGCCGATGTGCGCGCGCGCGCCTTTCCGGCGGCGGAGCACGCATTCCCCGATGAACTGCCCAAGCCCGGAACCGCCAGGAAATGACTCTGATCCTTCGGACGGTGGCCGATATCCGCGCCATTGCGCGCGGCTGGAAGGCCGCGGGGCACACCATCGGTGTTGTGCCGACCATGGGCGCGTTGCATGAGGGGCACCTGTCGCTGGCGCGGCGGGCACGGGCGGAATGCGACCGGGTGATCACCACGATCTTCGTGAACCCCAAGCAGTTCAACAACCCGGACGATCTGAAGAAATACCCGCGCACCGAGGCGGCGGATGCCGCCCTTCTGGGCACCATTCCGGTCGATGCGATCTTCGCGCCGCAGCCTGACGAGGTTTATCCCGAGGGTTTCATCACCACGGTTTCCGTGGGCGGCGTGGCCGAACCGCTGGAGGGCCGGATGCGTCCGGGGCATTTCGACGGGGTGGCCACGGTGGTGACCAAGCTCTTCGGCATGACTTTGGCCGACCGGGGCTATTTCGGGCAGAAGGACTGGCAGCAACTGCAGGTGGTGTTGCGGCTGGCCCGCGACCTGAACCTGGCCGTTGAGATCGTCGGCTGCGAGACCATCCGAGAGGCCGACGGTCTGGCGATGTCCTCGCGCAATGTCCGGCTGACGGCGGAGGGCCGCGTGAAGGCCCCGGTGCTTTACGCGGCGATCAGTGCGGCGGCCAATGACATCCGGGCCGGCCACGCCGACCGGATGGCGATCCGCGAGGCGGCCGAGGCGATCCGGGCCGCCGGTTTCGACCGGGTCGAGTATATCGAACTGCGCGATGCCGCGACCCTGATGCCATCGGACGACACCAGCCGACCGCGGCGGATGCTGGCGGCGGCCTGGCTGGACGGGGTGCGGCTGATCGACAACATTCCGGTCTGAGTACCCGATTTTTCGACGAAAAATCGTTCCTGCCGCCGCCGCTGTCTGCACTTGGCGGCGAGGCGTCCCTGCGGCAAGAATGGACCTGCCGAAGATCAGGAAATCTGGCCTTGCGCGCATGATGCAAGGCGACGAAAATTCCCGGATGCGGGGATGTAATTCGTCGTTACATTCTTATGTGAAGTGAAGTTACCCAACCGGAGGGCGCGATGGCCGATTTCGAGACCCAGATCAAGGAAAGCCAGGCTCAGGTAGCCACGGCGCAGGCGAAGATCAGCGCCATCACCGCGACCATCGAGAAGGCGCGCACCAAGCTGGACGAGGGCATCTCGCTGGATGTCGAGAACGCCACGCTTGAGGATGTGCACAAGCACACCGAGGTGATGAACGCCAATATCGCCGAGTTGATCATGGGGCTGGACGATGTCACCGCGGGGTTCTCGAAGGACTTCGACGGGATGCGGACCAAGACCGGCTGGGAAAGCTTCATCGGCATCTTCTCGGGGGCGAAGTCGGAAAGCCTGCGGCAGGAACGCCTGCGCGATGCCAGCATCGACGACAAGCTGCAGGATCTGATCTCGAAATCCGACGTGATCGTGAAACTGCTGCAGGGGCAGCTGGATCTCTTGAATGGCCAGAAATCGAAGGTTGAAGCCAACCTTGCCGGCACCCTGACCGACCGCGAAGAGACGGTGGGGGCGCTGGAGGCGGTGCGGACCCAGATCGCGGCGATGGACCCGCGGCTGATCGAGCTGGAGAACAGGATCGCGGTCGAGATGGATGCGGCCGCACGCACCAAGCTGGAGACCGAACTGGCGACGCTGAACGCCACGCATAACGCGCTGATCCAGGACGAACAGGTCAAGCTGGCCCGCAGCCAGACGCTGGAGCGGTATATCGAGAAGGGCAAGACCTGGGTCGATTCGCTGACCAATCAGGCGGCGACGCAACTGGTGCTGATCAACAAGCTGCAGACGGACACCCGGCAGCGGGTGGTGCTGTATGATGCGCTGACCTCATCGCTGAAGACCGCGCAGCAGCAGGATGTGGCGCACCGGATCAACGAGATCGGCGTGAAGACGGATCAGGAGGCGCAGGCCGCCATGGCCGGGATTGGCGCTGCGACCAACGCCAAGATGGCCGACATGCTGGAGGCGCATGAGGGCCATATGGTCTTTGCCCGCAAGATCCTTGAGGACAAGGCCAAGGCGGACGAACGCTTCGCCCGGCGCTTCGCCGCGATTGTCGAGAAGCACGACAAGAACGCCTACGGGGAATGAGGCCCTATGACGCTTTGGCAGCGCACGGCTGATGGGGGTGTCCTTTGCGTCGGCGTTGCCATTGCGTCATTGCTTGCAGAACGGGTCATGGCCGAAGGCAATCAGACAGCGCAGAGATTTGCAGCAGGTCCTGGTCTTTTCGCCTGTGCCTTTGGCCTTCTGGTGTTCGGCCCGGGAATTCTGATGATCATCGGCGGGGTGCCTGCACATCTGCGCGAAGTTTGGAAGAGGCGGCACTAGGATGGCGGACAACAGCGTCAAGGACGCCCTGACCTCGGACCATGCCGAGCTTTACGATGCGCAGGTTGCGCGGCAGTATTTTGACAAGTTCCAGACCATTGGCGGCTATCTGGCCAAGGTGGCCGCCGAGATGGAGGCCGAGGGGCGGCTGACGCGGACCGAGGCGCGGGTGCTGGGGCGCTATGTGGCCGGTGTGGTCGCCACTTTCCGGGCGCTGAACGACAAATACCTGATGACGGGCAAGGCCGAGGCGGCCTCGCGGCTGACCATCGACCGGCACGAGAGCGGCTTTCCGGTGGCGCAGGAACTGATGATGATGGCGGTCGATGCGCAGCAGGCCGACAAGCATCTGGCGGGGATGGCGTCGGAGGCGGAGCTGAAGGACCGGATGATCCGCACCATCGTCGGTGAGTTGAAGCTGCCCGCGGGCCTGCAGTTCGCCCTGTCGCAGCGGCTGTATTTCGAGGCGCTGAAGGCGGGGGGGATCTTCTGGCTGCGCAACGACCCGGACGCGCAATGGCTGGGGCAGGAGGGCGAGCGCCGGAAGTATCTGGTGCATTGGGCGGTCTGGGATTCCGGGGTGAACCTGCCGGTGGTCTATCTGATGGACCTTGAGGATTCCGGCAAGAAGCCGCTGCCCAATGACGATTACCGCTGGCCTCAGCTGCAACAGAAGGTGCTGGCGCAATCGGTGGGCGGGCTGAAGCTTCTGACCATCGCCACCGGCTTCGACGCCGATTTCGAAGGGCTGCACCCCAGGCGGCTGCGGCGGATCACGCTGGGTCCGATGTATTCGGCTGGCTTCACCCTGCAATCCGGCCCGATCTCGAAGGTGCTGGAGGACGCACGGGCGCCCGACGGAGAGGATTGGGCGCTGGTCTGGACGGTCGAGGATCTGGTCAGTGACCGGGAAGAGGCGGTCAAGGACGGCTGGTTCTCGTCCCGGGTGCGGCAGGTCTACAAGCTGGATCCGCTGACCGGTGCCGATACCGGGGCGACCACGCAGGAGCGGATGATCATCCTGCCCGAGCGGCCCTATCAGGTGCTGGTCGAGCAGGACCCACCGGGTCTGCGCGGGATACGGAAGTTCATCGTGGGCGCCGGGGGGCGGCTTATTCCGGGCGTTTGACCCCGCGGCCGGCGCCGGGGGCCAGCCCCCGGACCCCCGGGATATTTAGAGACAGAAAATGTGAGGGTGGTTGATGAGCACGCGCGATACGATGGAGCTGAAGGAAGAAGCGGTCCGGGCGCAGTATGAGGCGGCTCTGGGTCTGCTTTCCGGCTTCGACCACGCGCCGCGCCTGGCGAAACCCCTTGAGGCGGCGGTTCAGACCGAGCGGTCTCCGGGTATCGGGGTTCGGCCGCGGTTCCGCTCGACCGTGCCGGGGATGGCGGCGCGGCCTGTGGCGCGGCCCGGTGGCGTGCGGATCGCCGAGAGGGTGGAGGGGCTGTCGGACGGGCTGGTCAGCCCGGTGCAGGCGGCGGCGCTGAACGCGCTGCGGCGGGGGCTGGCGATCGCCCTGGCGATGGGCGAGACCTTTGCGGCGCAGTCGGGGCTGGCCGAGCTGAAGCGGGCCAATCTTGAGGGGCGGGTGCCCGATGCCAAGCGCGCCGAGTTCGGCGAGCTGTTGCAGGCCGAGGCTCTGGTGGTGCTTTTCACCTTTGCCAATGCCACCGCCTATCTGATCGCTCCGCATGTCGGCACCCAGCCGGTGGAACTGGGCGAGGTCGAGGAGGTGCTGACCGACAATGCGCCCCTGGCCCTGCAGGGAGCGCTGTGGGAACTGGATCAGGACATCGGTGCCCTGGCCACCGACGAGGCGCGGCTGGTGGCGGTGGTCTCGGGCTTTGCCGAGGCGCTGATGAAGAAGGTGGCGATCCGCGCCGAAAGCAATCCGCGCACTTCGGTCTTCACCGGCGGCAGCTGGAAGGTCGAGGCCGATGGGCTGACGATTGCCGGCTTCAAGCCGGCGAAGGCGGCGAAGGGCGGCCAGATCGCCATGGCTTTCAAATCCCCGCATGAGGTGGTGGGCAACCACATCGCCAAATATCAAAGCCTCAAGCTGTCGAAGATGCTGATGGCCTATGATTTCGAGCGCCGCCTGAACCCCTTTGCCGAGTTGGGCGGCTTCATCTTCACCTTCATGGGCGATGGCAAGCCCGGCACCGGCAAGACCACGCTGATCCAGATGATGGCAGGACTGCTGAACGATTATTGCAAGGTGGCGGGCTATCCCTTCCGCTACCAGAACTTTTCGATCGACCAGATCGACAGTTACCAGGGCAAGTCGGGGCAGAACGCCAAAGCCTTCATCGACGCGGTGATCGACCCCTCGGTGATCGGCTTCGGCACCATCGACGACATCGATCAGGTGGCGGGCAAGCGCGGGGACCGGCAGTCCTCGGCCGGTCAGCAAGAGGTGACGGCGGTCTTCATGCAGGCCTTTGCCGGCGCGGGCACGGTGGTGCGGGGGAACTGCACCTTCGGGATGTTCAGCAATTACCCCGAGAATGTCGACGATGCGCTGCGCCAGCGGGCCGGGGCGCGGTTTCTGGTCGACGGCCCGCAAACCAAGGAGGATTATATCGACATCCTCTCGCTTCTTCTGGGCAAGAACCATTCGATCCCGGTCGGCGACCACCAGCTTTTCGCCGCGCAAGAGATCAGGAAGGCCGTGGCCGCCAGTTACGAGGGCTATTCGAAGCCGCATGAAGAGGGACTGCTGAAGGTCTGGGACCAGACCGCGAATGCGCTGGGCCCGCTGGATACCATCGCCAAGATCGGCACTTACCTCAAGGCGATCCAGACCGCGGACGAGCGGTTCACCGGCCGGGCGATCAAGAACATCACCGATGCGGTGAAGGTCCGCGCGATGGACTTTGAATTGCCGGACGAATGGATGGAGAACCCGGACCTGTTCCTGTTCAAACCCTATGACGAGAAGCTGGCGATGATCAAAGGGCTGATGCAGCCGATCACCGTCGACATGGTCATTCAGGAGGTCAACCGCTACGCCGATTCCGAATTCCGCTATGCCGACAAGTCGGATGAGGTGGCGATCGAGACCATGGTGCGGGAGTTTGGGCGGCAGGAAGAGGCGAAGCGGCGGTATCTGGAGGGGAAGGGGTGAAGCGCGCACCGGGATGGGATGCGATCGAAGTAAACCGGATCGCCAAGGAACGTTTTGGCAGTTTGGCCGCGATGTTTGAGCATTTCGGATGGCCGGAGCGCGGCGCGCAGATGATGACGTCTGTGGGTGGCCATATCTGTCGCACCTTTGGTAACGTAGAGAATTTTGTGCGGGAATATGCGCAGAATGATGCATCGGATTAACCAAGCCGCCCGTCCGGGGGCTGCCCCGGGCAGCGCCCGCACCGCCGCCCGGGGCGGGCGCTTCTCGCCCTCCCAGCGGTGCGGGCGCTGCCCTTTGCGCCCTTGCCTGGCCTTGGAGAGCACTAATTGAAACGCCTCATCTCCCGCGGCCTGATGTTCGGGAACCTGATCGAGGTTTCCTCGCCGCAGCTTGTTGCCCGCTACAACCGGGCGCTGAAGCATCTGACTGGCAGGGAAACCGCGCTGACGGAGTTTCATATCGACCTCTCGGGCTATTCGCCCGAGATCGGGGATGAATTCGGCGATCCGGTCTATCTGAACCCGACGGGCGCGAACCGGCAGTTCATACTTCTGACCACGGCGCAGAAGGAGGCGCCGCTGCTGAACATCAAGTTCTCGACCTCGCGCGGGATCCTGACCCAGTTCATCGAGAGGAACGAGGCGCAGTTGTTCGCCCTGACCGCCCGCGATGTGGTGGCCGGCGAATTGCAGGGCTCGGTCTATGCGGTCGAGACTCCGGCGCAGCTTTTCGACATCCGGCAGGTGACGGTCGAGGCGGATACCATGGGCGGCCATGTGGCGGATGCCGCGAAACTGGGCGGGTTGATCGAGAAATTCCGGCGCGAGCCGGACGGCTGGCGGGACGAGGCGCTGATTGCCGAGATGATCGGGCTGGCGAAGAAGACCGGCGATGTCACACGCGTGCCGATCAGCCTGCCCGCGATGACCTTCGAGCAGGGCAATTTCTGGACCAGCTTCTTCGGCGGGATCTATGTGTTCCGCGACACGAAATTCCCGGCGGCGATCAGCCGTCTTGGCATCGGGTCTCTGGGCAAGGTGCCGGTGGCGCAGGTGATGGATTTCAGCCACAGGAACCATATCGCCGACTGGCTGGACCGAAACCAGCTGGTCGAACCTATCGTGCAGGCGCGCGGGGCGGATGCCGGGGCGATCCTGCGGCAGAAGATGGATTTCATCCTGATCGACGCCGCCGACAAGCTGGGGATCGAGGTGGGGGACGCCCGCCGGACCGAGTTGCGCAAGGTGGCCTATCGTCTTGGCTCGGCCCTGCCGGCGGAATTCCTGGGGCTGGCCGCGATGCTGCGCTGGGTCGAGGGTGCGGGACCCTGGCCGCGGATCTCAAGCGAGCATCCGGGCTATTTCTACACTCTGCGAGCCAAATCGGGGCCGGACCGCGATCTGGTCAACATGCTGCTGGCGGAACTGTCGCCTATGGATGTGCGGCAGATGTTCATCGTCCACAAGGAACGGTTCTACGAGGAATACGCCCGGTGGACCGACATCAAGAAGACCTATGTCGCCGATTTCCTGGCCCGCGAATATCAGGTGGACCGCGAGGGCGCGCGTGAGGCATTGTTCGGACCGGAACCGAAGATGGATGAGCTTGGCCGCCCGGAAATGCGCGGCGGCCCCAGGGCTGCGCCCGGCATGAAGGGGGCGATCCCGGGTCCGTGGGGCGGAGGTGCCGCGGCCGGGCCGTGGGGAAGGGGCTGACGGATGATGATCCTGGGATGGCTGCGGCTGGCCGTGATGGCGATGATCGGCCTTTCGGTGGTCTACTTCCTGGTCAGCATCTACTCCCGTTCGGTCCGGCGCGAGAAGCTTGAGAAGCGCTGGGCCGCCGAGACCATGCAAGGCGACCGGGACGCCTGGATCGAGGCCGGAATGAAAGCCTATGACGGGGGGCTGAAAAGGCGCCTTCTCTGGCTTATCTTCATTATCCCGATGGTCGCCTTCACCGCGATCTTCTTCTATGTGAACTGGGACTGACTGTGATGCGCGGCCGTTTTGTGGACAGGGGTGTACAGTGATGCGCTATGTGAAATGGACTTTCTGGCTGCTGGTGCTGGTGCTGGTGGGCGGCTTCCTGCACTACACGCTGCCGCAGCATGACATCGTGCGCATCGTCGGGACCGAGAACCGCCGCGTCGATGTGGGTGAAAACTCGATCTTCTGGAGCCGGGCCGAGGTTGGCATGGCCAATTCCACCAGCCGCGATGTGTTCTTCATCAATGCCGTCTATCCCAACGGCAAGACGATGGAATATCGCAATGAGGATACCGGCTGGGGCTGGCCGCCCTATTTCAAGGTGGACAGCTATGGGCTGAACACCAAAGCCAAAGAGCTGGTTTCGACCTCGCAAAACCCGGTCTGGGTGTCGATCACCCATTACGGTTGGCGCAACAAGCTGTTCACCATCTTCCCCAATGCGGTGAATGTGAAGAAGGTGGATGGCCCGGATGCCACGATCATCCCTTGGTTCAATATCGTCTTCTTCGTCTTTGTGGCCTTCATCTTGCTGATGATCCGCCGCATGTGGCTGCAGTTCCGCGAAAGGACTGTCGATCCCGCGCTGGACCGCGCAGGGGATGCCTGGGACCGGGTGGATGCGAAGGCGGATGAGGCGGCGGCGGATGTGAAGGGCGTCTGGGGCCGTTTCACCGGCTGGCTGGGCACCTGGCGCGGCAAGCCGCGCCGCTAGGCTCAGCCCTTAGGCCGCAGGTCAAGGATGCGCCTGGCCTTGCCTTCCGAACGGGGCACCGATCCCGGCGCCGTCACCCGGACCTCGGCCGATACGCCGATCAGGCTTTTCATCCGATGCGCCAGATCGCGGGCCGATGCGGCGCGGGCCTCTTCCGTGGCGTGAGAAGGCTTTGCCTCGGCCAGCACGGTCATGCGGTCCATCCGCCCGGGGCGGGTCAGCTCGATCTGGAAATGCGGGGCCAGCCCGGGGCAGCCTAGCAGCATCTCTTCGATCTGGGTCGGGAAGATGTTGACGCCGCGCAGGATGATCATGTCATCAGTCCGGCCGGTAACCCGCGCCATTCGCCGCATCGGCCGGCTGTGGCCCGGCACCAGCCGCGTCAGGTCGCGGGTGCGGTAGCGCAGCATCGGCAGACCTTCCTTGGTCAGCGTGGTCAGCACCAACTCACCCCATTCGCCGTCGGGCAGGACGGTGCCGGTCTCGGGGTCGATGATCTCGGGGTAGAAATGGTCCTCCCAGATCGTCATGCCGCCATCGCGCGGGTCATCGGCGCATTCGACCGAGACGCCGGGGCCGATGATCTCGGACAGGCCGTAAAGGTCGTAGGCGCGGATGCCGAAGGCGGCTTCGATCTCGTCGCGCATCGCAGGGGTCCAGGGTTCGGCCCCGAACATGCCGATTTCCAGCGAGGATTGCGCGGGGTCAAGGCCGCGGCGGCGGAACTCGTCGATCACGCTCAGCATGTAGGAGGGGGTGCCGAAGATCATTCTTGGGCGGAAGTCGTCGATCAGCGTCACCTGCCGTTCGGTCATGCCGCCCGAGACGGGAACCACGGTGCAACCCAGCTTCTCGGCCCCCGAATGATAGCCAAGCCCGCCGGTGAACAGGCCATAGCCGAAGGAATTATGCACCATGTCGCCCGGTCGCCCGCCCGCCGCGCGGATCGACCGCGCCATGACATCGGACCACATTTCAAGATCGCGGGCGGTATAGCCAACGACGGTGGGTCGGCCGGTGGTCCCCGACGAGGCGTGCAGCCGCAAGATCCGCTCGCGCGGGACGGCGAAGAGACCGAAGGGATAGCCTTCGCGCAGGTCGGATTTCACGGTGAAGGGAAAACGGGACAGATCGGCCAGATCCTTCAGGTCGTCGGGATGGACGCCCGCGGCCTTGAACCGGGCCTGCTGGATCTGGTTGTTGTCCCAGGCGTGGCGCAGGGTGCGGCGCAGCCGGTCCAGTTGCAGTGCCCGCAGCGCATCGAGCGAGGTGGTCTCGACCTCGTCGCGGTCAAGGGGGCGATCCGGTGTGACGGAAGCATGGTGCATCGGGTAACTCTAACAGGGGCAGGCTCTGGCAGGAATGGGCGCACTTGGCCGGAAGGCCCCGGCCGTGGCCCGGGAGATGCTCGCAAATTATGTCAATTCTCTGACGGTCGGACCGGGGCAAGACGGCGCAGGGCGGCTTCGGTCAGGGCGGCGACCGGCAGGGCCGCATCCAGCGTGATCGCCTCGTCCGGGCCGGGCGGCTCCAGCGTTTCATACTGGCTGGCCAGCAGGCTTGCCGGCATGAAATGGTTCTGCCGCGCCTGCATCCGCGCCAGGATCACCGCCTGGGGCGCGGAGAGATGCAAGAAACGCACCCCTTCCGCCGCCCGCAGCCGGTCACGATAGATCCGGCGCAGCGCCGAGCAGGCCATCACCACCGGGGCGGGGCCGCACAGGGCCTGCGCCACTGCCTCCAGCCAGGGCCAGCGGTCGGCATCGGTCAACGGCACCCCTGCGGCCATCTTCGCCAGATTGGCGGGTGGGTGCAGAGTGTCGGCGTCGATGAAATCCGCCTCCAGCCGGGCAGCCAGCGCCGCGCCAAGGGTGGACTTGCCGCAGCCCGAGACGCCCATGACCACCAGGCGAAGCGGGCCCGCGGTCATTCCTTCAGCAACAGCGCCAAAGCGGCGCAGGTCAGCGCCACGCCAAGCGCCACCAGCGCGGGCGGCCAGTTGCCGTGCAGGGCCAGCTCCCACAGGATGACCCAGCTTGGCACAAGATAGGTATAGGCCATGACCTTGGCCGCCGGCAGCCGCAGCGCCGCATATTGCACAAGGAAGGTTGTGGTCGCCGTGGCAGCAAGCGAGACATAGGCCAGCGTGATCCAGACGATGCCGGGCAGGGCCGCCCAGTCGGTCGCCCGCAGGGCAGGCAAGGCCCAGATCACCAGCAGGACCGTCCCCCCGACCATGGTCAGGAAGGTCGAGACCAGGGCAGGCTCGCCCCGGTTCAGCTTGCGCACCAGGGCGGCATAGGCGGCATGGGCCATGCAGCCCCAGAAGTAGATCGCCTCGCCCCGCCCGATCTCAAGCCGCAGCAGCGCCGCCGGATCGCCCCGGAAAATCACCCACAGCGCCCCGGCCGCCCCAAGCGCCAGCGCCAGCGCCATGCGCGCCGTGGTCTTCTGGCGCGAGACGAGCCAGCCGAAGCCCGCAGCCATCACCGGGGTCAGGGTGAAGACGGCCGCAGTGGGCACGGCGGCGGCGGTTTTCAGCCCTTCGAACATCAGGACGAAATAGGCGGCCATCAGACCGCCAAGCACTGCCCATCGCCACGGCGCACGCCGGGCCGCGCTGGCGATCCCGCCATTCCCGGTTGCCATTGCGACCCCGCCCAGAAGCCCGGCCGCAATGGCAAAGCGCAGCGCCGACAGCACCGAAGGATCGACATGCGGCGCGGCCATGGCGCCAAGGCTGAAGGACCCCGCGACCAGCGCCGAGAAGACCAGCATCGCCGCATGGCCCTGCGCGGACCGCGTCAGCTGCACAGACGCCAGCCCTTCGCGGCCTCTTTCAGATGGGTCAGGAAGGCCTGCACCTTGCGGGTGCGGTGCAGGTCGACATGGGTGACCAGCCACAGCGGAGACTCCCATTCCGGCCGCGGCGCCATCACTTCGACCAGAGCGTCATCGCCATAAGCGCGGTAGGCCGACAGAAACCCGATACCGGCCCCTTCGCGCAGCGCCTGCTCCATCGCCTGCGGCTCTCCGGTGCGGAAGGTCATCGCCGCGTCGGGCACCCTTTCGCGCAGCCAGCGGTAGAAGGGGGCGCGGGCTGCCTCGCTGTCGGCGGTGATGAAACGATGCGGCGCCAGGTCGGCCTCGGACTGCGGCAGGCCGTAGGCATCGGCATAGCTTCGGGCGGCGTAAAGCCCGGTCTTGATGCGGACGAGAGGCTGGACGACATTGTCCGGCTCTTCCGGTGCCGCCCCGGCGCGGATCGCCACATGCGCCTCGCCATAGTCCAGCCGGAACAGGCGCATGTCCGTCAGGAAACGCACCACCAGCTGCGGATGCTG
Source organism: uncultured Paracoccaceae bacterium (assembly GCA_934500835.1). Taxonomy (GTDB): domain Bacteria; phylum Pseudomonadota; class Alphaproteobacteria; order Rhodobacterales; family Rhodobacteraceae; genus Pseudogemmobacter. The sequence continues at coordinate 223,044 of CAKSTR010000005.1, forward strand.
CGCCTGGAACGAGGCCAGTACCGGCACCAGAAGGTCCGAGACTCCGGCGATCGAGGTGACGATCAGCTCTCCCTGAACCGTCTCGCCGTGCCCCTTCATCCGGTTGGCCAGCTGGACGAACTGCTCGTCCGCAGTCTGCGCCACGGAGAGCAGGTCACGCCCGGCCTCGGTCGGCGTATAGCCGCGGGCGTGGCGCTGGAACAGCTTCACGCCCAACCGGGACTCCAGCGCGTCGATGTGACGGATCACCGTGGCGTGGTGGACACCAAGCACCTCGGCGGCGCCCGAAACTGTCCCCAGACGGGCCACCTGATAGGCGGTCCGCAACTCGTCCCAGTTCTGCATATGGCCTCCTGCGCGCTGTCGCACATGAGAGGGGCTGAACCGGCGAAAAGCAAGGGGGCTCGCGCCGGGCTTGACCTGTCGGGCCCGAGGTCAGAGGGTGCAGGCCGGTATCGTGTAACGGAAGGGGTGGCGGATGTTCGGCTGGCGCAACTCGCGGGATCTGCCGCTGCTGGGACCACCTTCTGCGCTGGGCCTTGTGCTGGGCGCGGCGCTTTTCGCGCTGTCGCTGACGCCGTCGCTGATCCCCAGAACCGGCATCCTGCAAGGGGTTCTGGGCGGGCTTTGCTTTGCCATCGGCTATCTGGCCGGCCATACGCTGGTTGCCCTCTATCACTGGGTGCTGGAGCGCGAGCCGCCGTCTTCCCGTCAGGTGCGGCGGACTTTGCGGCTGGCAATGCCGCTGGCGGCGGCGCTGGCGGGCTGGGGGCTGTGGAACGTCACCGGCTGGCAGAACGGCATCCATGCGGCCATGGGCATCCCGCCGGTCGAAAGCGCGCGCCCCTTCACCATTCTGGCGGTCGCGGCCGTGGTGGCCGGTGTGCTGATCTTTCTGGGGCGGCTTTTCCGGCGGCTCTGGCGCGTCATCGCCGCGCAGCTTGAACGGCTTTTGCCCCGGCGGCTGGCGCTGGCGGCCGGGCTCTTGCTGGCCTTCCTCCTGTTCTGGTCCATCGGCAATGACATGATGCTGCGCCGCGCCCTTGCCGGTCTGGACGACGCCTATGCCGCGATCGATACCCTTGTCTCCACCGATCAGCCCGCCCCGGCCGATCCGCTGAAATCCGGCAGTCCGGCCTCGCTGGCAAGCTGGGACGGGCTGGGGGCCGAAGGGCGCAACTGGGTGCTCTCATCCCCCGATGCCGCGGGGATTGCCGCCGTCACCCAAGCGGCGGCGGTCGAGCCGCTGCGGATCTACGTCGGGTTGAACAATGCCCCCACCGCAGAAGCCCGCGCGAAACTGGCGCTGGATGAGGCGCTGCGCGTCGGCGCTTTCGACCGGGCGGTTCTGGTGGTCGCCACGCCGACCGGCACCGGCTGGATGGACCCGGCGGGAATGCAGCCGCTGGACTATCTGACCGGCGGCGATGTTGCGACCATCGGCGTTCAGTATTCCTACCTGCCCAGTTGGATGTCCTTGCTGTTGCAGCCGGACTACGGCTCGGAAAGCGCCGAGGCGGTGTTCCACGCGATCTACGGCCATTGGCGCAGTCTGCCGCCCGAGACCCGGCCCCGGCTGTTCCTGTTCGGCCTGTCCCTGGGGGCCCGCAACGGCGAGTTCGCCGCAACCTCGCCCGAGACGCTGGGGGATCCGGTGCAGGGCGCGCTTTGGGTCGGTGCGCCCTTTGCGGCAAGTGGCTGGCGGCAGGTTCTGGCCGGGCGCGATCCCGAAAGCCCGCCCTGGCTGCCGCGCTTCGGCGATGGCTCGATCCTGCGGGTGACGACCCAGGGGCACGAGCTGGACCGTGCCGCCGCGCCCTGGGGCCCGGTGCGGCTGGTGTATCTGAGCTATCCGTCCGACCCGATCTCCTATTTCTCGACCGACACGCCCTGGCGTCGGCCCGCCTGGCTGAAAGGGGATCGTGGCCCCGATGTCTCGCCCGGATTGCAATGGGTGCCGGTGGTCACCTCCCTGCAGCTGGTGGTGGACATGATGACCGCCACCAGCCCGCCGCCCGGGCGCGGCCATGTCTATGCCGCCCGCGACTATCTTTATGCCTGGGACGAGGTTCTGGGCACCGAGACCCCGCCCGCACGGCTGGCAGAGATTGGCCGGTTGCTGGCGGATCAGGGGCTGTGACGGCCCGCACGGGTTGACCACGGGTTGACTCGGGCGCCCATCAGGCGTATCGCCCGCCCCAATTCCCCGGAGGCTGCTCGCTTCCGGTCCCATGGGTTTTGCCCGGGATCGCCATCCGTCAGCGCGTTGCGCCCACGGGTGCCTTCCGGCTTTGCCGCATCGTCCCCATATCGGGGCGACCCGCAAGAGATGAGGTGACGCGATGTTCGAAAGCCTGTCAGAACGCCTTGGTGGCGTCTTCGACCGCCTGACCCGGGCCGGTGCGCTGACCGAGGCCGATGTCGTCACCGCCCTGCGCGAGGTGCGCGTGGCCCTGCTGGAGGCCGACGTCTCGCTGCCGGTCGCGCGCGACTTCATCAAGCGGGTGCAGGAAAAGGCCACCGGATCGGCTGTCACCAAGTCGATCACCCCCGGCCAGATGGTGGTCAAGTTCGTCCATGACGAACTGACCCGCGTGCTGGCGGGCGACGGCCCGGCCGAGGCGCTGAAGATCGACAACCCGCCCGCCGCGATCCTGATGGTGGGCCTGCAGGGTTCGGGCAAGACCACGACCACGGCCAAGCTGGCCAAACGGCTGAAGGAAAAGAACGGCAAGAAGGTTCTTTTGGCTTCGCTGGACACCAACCGCCCGGCGGCGATGGAACAGCTGGCGATTCTGGGCACCCAGATCGGGGTGGACAGCCTTCCCATCGTCAAGGGCGAGACGGCGGTCCAGATCGCCAAACGCGCCAAGACCCAGGCCAGCCTTGGCGGCTATGACGTCCTCTTCCTTGATACCGCCGGTCGCCTGCACATCGACCAAGTGCTGATGGATGAGGTGCAGTCCGTCCGCGACATCGCCCAACCGCGCGAAACCCTGCTGGTGGTCGATGGCCTGACCGGGCAGGACGCGGTGAACGTCGCCTCCGAGTTCGACGGCAAGGTCGGCATCTCGGGCGTCGTGCTGACCCGGATGGATGGCGACGGGCGCGGCGGTGCTGCGCTGTCGATGCGCGCCGTCACCGGCAAGCCGATCCGCTTCGTCGGCCTTGGCGAGAAGATGGACGCGATCGAGCCTTTCGACCCCGAACGGGTGGCCGGCCGCATCCTTGGCATGGGCGACATCGTGGCCCTGGTCGAGAAGGCGCAGGAGACCTTCGAGGCCGAGCAGGCCGAACGCATGGCCCGGCGCTTCTCCAAGGGTCTGTTCAATATGAACGACCTGCGGATGCAGCTGGAACAGATGCTGAAGATGGGCGGGATGCAGGGGCTGATGGGGATGCTGCCCGGCATGGGCGGCATGGCCAAGAAGGCCGAGGAGGCGGGCTTCAACGACCTGATGCTGCGCCGTCAGATCGCGCTGATCAACTCGATGACCAAGAAGGAACGGGCCAATCCCGATCTGCTTGCCGCCAGCCGCAAGAAGCGGATCGCTGCGGGGGCCGGGCTGGATGTTTCGGATCTGAACAAGCTGCTGAAACAGCACAAACAGATGGCCGACATGATGAAGAAGTTCGGCAAGGGCGGCGGCATGAAGCAGATGATCCGCCAGATGATGGGCAAGGGCGGCATGCCCGACCCGTCGAAGATGTCGCCCGAACAACTGGCCGAAGCGGCCAAGGGCATGCAGCAGGGCCTTGGCGGGATGGGTGGCATGGGCGGCATGCCCGGCATGCCGCGTGGCCTGACCCTGCCGGCGGGCCTTTCGGGGATGATGAAGAAGAAATGACCTACCGTCTGGCGCAGGATGACTCCGGCTGCGTGGTCCTTGAGACCGCGCGCCTTCGCCTGCGCAGGCCGTCGGACGCCGATATTGTGCCAAGCTTTGCCTTCTGGTCCTCGGACCGATCGCACATGATGGGCGGACCCTGGACGATGGAGCAGTTGCAGGCCGAAACCCAAGGTCTGCATGACCAATGGGCAAAGCACGGCTTCAGCCTGTTCACCGTGACCCGGCAGGGTTCGGACGACGGCATCGGCGGCATCGGCCCCTTCTTTCCCGACACCCACCCCGAGCCGGAACTGGGCTGGAGCCTGTGGAGCGCCGCCGATGAGGGGCAGGGGCTGGCCTATGAGGCCGCCGCAGCCGCGCGCGACTGGTTCTTTGCCACCTCGGGCCACGAAACCGCCGTCAGCCATACCGACCCGCAGAACACCCGCTCGCACCGGCTGTGCGAACGGCTGGGCGGCGTGGTGGACCCGGATGCCCCGCATCCCTATGGCGACGAGCCGAACCTTGTCTACCGCTACCACCGGGGCGCCACATGATCACGCGCCCCGCCCGTATCGAACATGCCTCCGCCCCCGAGATCCTGACCGGGCGTCTGCGCCTGCGGATGCCGGTCCTGGCCGATTTTGCGCATCGTCGGGCCTTCTTCGCCGAAGAGCGTTCAGCCTGGGAAGGCGGCCCCTTCACCGCCGCCGAAGCCTGGCGCATCTTCGCCTCGGAAGTCGGGCAATGGCCGCTGATGGGCTTTGGCCCCTTCTCGGTCGATGACCGCGCCACGGGCGATTATCTGGGCGAGGTCGGCATCTACCAGCCCGAGGGCTACCCCGAACCCGAATTGGGCTGGTTCGTGACCGCCGCCGCCGAAGGCCGTGGCATCGCCGCCGAGGGCGCGCGGGCGGTGATGCTGTGGGCGCGCCAGTCTTTTGGCTGGGACCACATCGACAATTACATCGACCCGGGCAACGCCCGCTCCATCGCGCTTGGCCTGCGGTTGGGCGGCATTCAGGTCGATGTGCCCGGCTGTGACCCGACCGACGTTGTGATCCGCCACGATTTGCGGGGGCTGGCATGACCCGCACCCGCGCCGCCGCCACGAAAGGAGCCTGCTGATGGACGATGCCGCCAAAGCCGCCCAGCTTCTGAAAGAGCATCGCTCGTCGATCGACCGGCTGGACGCGATCCTTGTCTTCACGCTGGCCGAACGGTTCAAGGCCACGCAGGCCGTGGGCCGGCTGAAGGCCGAACACGCGCTGCCGCCCTCGGACCCCGCGCGCGAGGCGCGGCAGATCGAACGGCTGCAAAGGCTGGCCGAAGAGGCCGACCTCGATCCCGAGTTTGCCCGCAAATTCCTGAACTTCATCATCAGCGAAGTCATCAGGCACCACGAGAGTTTCCAGAAGTAGGGCGGGGCCTTCCCGCCAAACCAGCCATCCAAAGGAGATACACCATGGCTATGAAAATCCGGCTTGCCCGCGGCGGTTCCAAGAAGCGCCCGTTCTATTCCATCGTCGCCACCGACAGCCGCATGCCGCGCGACGGCCGCTTCCTGGAAAAGCTGGGCACCTACAACCCGCTGCTGGCGAAAGACGATGAAAAGCGCATCGTCATGAACCTGGAGCGCATCCAGCACTGGCTGAGCCAGGGCGCCCAGCCGACCGACCGCGTTGCGCGCTTCCTGGAAGCTGCCGGCGCCCGTCCGAAGGCCGCCCGCAACAACCCGAAATCCGCCGTTCCCGGCAAGGCCATGACCGAGCGCGCCGCCAAGAAGGCCGCCCGCAACGAAGCCCCGGCGACCGCCGAGGAATGATCCCCGGCCTGGGCCTTGTCCGGCGCACCATCACGCTGGCCTTGTGCGGCGCCGCATTTGTGGCGGGCATGAAGCTGGCGCAGGCGGGGCAGGACGGCGCCTGCCGTGATGCCGGCGGGGTCTGGGACCAGCGCGGATTTTGCAGGATCGCCCCCTAGGGGCGGTCCTTTGCCATCAGGAGGGACGGGCCGATCATGTCCGATGACCGCATCTGTGTCGGTGCCATCGCCGGGGCCTTCGGGGTCCAGGGCGAGGTGCGGCTGAAATCCTTCTGCACCGAGGCTGCCGACATCGCCTCGTACGGACCGCTTTTCACCAGGGACGGCGCCCGCAGCTTCAAGATCAAGCTGACCCGGCCGGTGGCCGGCGGCCTTGGTGCGCGCCTCTCCGGGGTGGCGACCAAGGAAGAGGCCGATGCCCTGAAAGGGACCGAGCTTTTCGTGGATCGGGCCCGGCTTCCCAAACTGCCGGATGACGAGTTCTACCACAACGACCTGATCGGGCTTCAGGTGCGCGACACCGGCGGGGCGGTGATCGGCTCTGTCATCGGGGTGCACAACCATGGGGCGGGCGATATTCTTGAAATTCGCCTTGAAGGCCCCAAATCTGCCATTCTTCTGCCATTTACGGTTGCAACCGTCCCTACAGTGGATGTTGCAGGCGGTTGCGTAGTTGTCGACGTGCCAGAGGGGTTGGACTGAGATCAGCTTCCGCGGCCCGCAGCCAAGCCTCGTGGAAAAGGCGGAAGGACCGGATTGCCATGGCCATGCGTGCGCGCCTGCTGCGGGCGGCGAATGCTCTCTTGTATTTCGGGCCGCTTCTGGCCGGGCTTGCGGGCTTTGGCTGGGCCATGCTGCCGCCTTTCGTGTCGATCTTCGTCTTCTGGCTTTTGCTGTTGCGTCCGCATCAATGGCCGCAATCCGGTCGTGACTGGCTGACCGCCTCCGCACTTCTGTCGGCGCTGACGCAGGTCCTGACGCAGATTCTGCTGGTGGCCGTGCTTTTCGCCATCGGCCGGGGGATCGGCGGTGTGGCGGGCCATCTGCCGAACATGCATCCCTTCCTGCCGCTGGCCGTATCGTTCCTGGCGCTGCCGGTGTCGCGCGTCCTGTGGAACGGCGAAAAGGCGATGGCCCGGGGGATCACACTGGATCAGGTGCTGCGGCCTGGTTCCGTTCCGCCGCGCCAGCCCCCCCACATCCGCGCGGATGAAGCGATCCTGCCGCTGTTCGCCCTTGCCGATGACGCCCCGCTGAGCGAGCTCGGCCCCGAGCTGGACGATGTTCTGGATGAGGCCGACGCGTGGGACCGCCTTGACCGGATCGCCGATGCGCTTGCGGCAGCACCGACTCGCCACGCCACGCTGCGCGAGGCGCTGATGATCTGGGCGACCGAGCCGGGGCATTTCGCCGCCAACACCGCCCCCACCGCCATGCGGGCCGCCTTCCGCGCCGCCGGACGGGATCAGACCGTGCTGCGCCTGCTGTTGCCTCGGGCGGCTGCACTGGCCCGGATGATGCCGGAACGGCAGGCGCAATTCCCCGACCGGGCCGCGCTTGAGGCCCTGGCGCGGGACGGCCTGCCCGGCCAGCTGGCCGCCGATCACGCGGCACTGATGGCGGCGCTTGGCCACCGTGCGGCCCGCGGCCGCGGCAAGTCCCGCCCGGCCCTTGGCACTGTGCAGACGAGCTGACCCTTTCCGTGCCGGCCGCAGGGGCCTTGATACCGGGGCGGATTCCTCCTAACCCCGGGCCATGACCGATCCCGCCGAACCCGCGAAACCGAAAAGCCACGGACGCCTGTCGATCCGCGCCTCGGCGGTTCCGCGCGATCTGATGGCCGAGACGCCGCAACTGCGCAATGCGTTCGAGGCGCGGGTGATCACCCTTTTCCCCGAGGCCTTTCCCGGCACACTTGGCCTGTCGCTGACCGGCAAGGCGCTGGAGGCCGGGCTGTGGCGGCTGGTCCCGATCGGGCTTCGCGGCTTCGGTCAGGGCAGGCATCGTAACGTCGATGACACGCCGGCGGGCGGCGGTGCCGGCATGGTTCTGCGCGCCGATGTCGTCGATGCCGCGCTGACGGCGGCAATGCAGGGCGCCCCGACCGACCGGGCGGACTGGCCGGTGATCTATCTGTCGCCGCGCGGCAAGCCGTTCGATCAGGCCACGGCCCGCCGCTTCGCCGCCTGCCGCGGCATCACCCTGCTGTGCGGCCGCTTCGAAGGGGTCGATCAGCGCGTTCTTGACGCCCGCAGGATCGAAGAGGTCAGCCTTGGAGATTTCGTGCTGACCGGCGGCGAGATCCCGGCACAGGCGCTGCTGGATGCCGTCGTCCGGCTTTTGCCGGGGGTTCTTGGCAATGCCGCCTCGACCGAAGAGGAAAGCTTTTCGGACGGCTTGCTGGAGCATCCGCAATACACCCGGCCGCAGGTCTGGGAGGGCGAGGAGATTCCGGCCGTCCTGACCTCGGGCAACCATGCCGAGATCGCCCGCTGGCGGCGGGCGCAATCCGAGACCCTGACGGCCGAACGCAGGCCCGACCTTTGGGCTGCAAGGCAGGATCGGAAACCGGGTTAGGGGGCGCTGCCCCCGCCGCCTTGCGGCGGCCCCCCGGGATATTTGCGTTCTGAAAGAAGCCGCCTCTTTCAGAATGAAAATATCCCCGCCGGAGGCTCTGACAGTTGCCAGCAGAGACCACGCTTGACCACAGAGCCCGCTGGCCCTATAGCCCGCCGGTCCGGGGTCGTCAGACCTGCCGGACCCGATTCCCTATGCCTGCCCGTCCTTCTTCGGCGGGGCCATCGCAAAGGGGCGGACTTCAAAGCAGGCGCCACCTCCGGCGGGCTTGTCGCAAGACAGGGACCCGACAGAAGACCGGGAGCAATGGCGCGGCATCACCTCTGCGGGACCACCGCAGGCAGATATGGAGACTGGCGCATGAACCTCATCGCCCAGATCGAGGCGGAGCAGATTGCTTCCCTTGGAAAGAAGATCCCCGACTTCAAGGCCGGCGACACCGTTCGCGTCGGCTACAAGGTGACCGAAGGCACCCGGTCGCGCGTGCAGGCCTATGAAGGCGTCTGCATCGGCCGCAAGGGCGGCTCCACGCTGGCCGCATCGTTCACCGTGCGCAAGATTTCCTTCGGTGAAGGCGTCGAGCGGGTGTTCCCGCTGTATTCGACCAACATCGACTCGATCGAAGTCGTCCGCCGCGGCAAAGTCCGCCGCGCCAAGCTGTACTATCTGCGCGACCGTCGCGGCAAATCCGCCCGGATCGCCGAGGACAGCACCTACAAAGCCAAAGCCGAATAAGAGGAGCCGGAGAGATGAAAGAGGGCATTCACCCCGACTATCACTTCATCGAAGTGAAGATGACCGACGGCAGCACCTACACCACCAAGTCCACCTGGGGCAAGGAAGGCGACACGCTGTCGCTGGACATCGACCCGCTGGCCCACCCGGCCTGGACCGGGCAGTCGGCCAAGCTGATGGACACCGGTGGCCGCGTGTCGAAATTCAAGAACAAATATGCCGGCCTGGGTTTCTGATCCACTGGCACGACAAGCGGGGCGCATCTTCGGATGCGCCCTTCTTCTTTGCGCAGCCTCGGGTGTCGCAAGGGCCGAGGACGGCATCTTCTCGCGTCTGACCGGCACCTACGGCAGTCCCGATGACCCGTCGCAGGCCTGTGCGACCAACCCCGAACATGTGACCTTCTCGGCCGATGGCAGCCGGTTGCTGATCGATTTCGGGACTCCGGTCCTTGACTATCTGGGTCAGGACCGCACCCATGCCGGCTATGACGTGCTGGCGCAGGATGCCGCCGGCGTCACCGTGCTGCTGGACGGCGAAGAGCGCACCACCGATGCCGGAGAGCCGGTCGTCTGGATCATGCGCCCGACCACGGCACCGGATGGCTATTGCTGGGGCCGCACCGACTGGCCGGTGATGCGCTGCCCGCACCGGATGGTCCGCTGCACCGTCGAACCGCTTCTGGGGTAGCGGCGTTTCGGCGCTGAAAGGGGCTTCCCCTTTCGGCCGGTCCTTGCCAATAGGGGGCATGCGGGCACGCAGAGGGGCCGCAAGGGGAAACGGACGGAAATGGCGCATATCATCGTTGTCGGCAACGAGAAGGGGGGCTCGGGCAAGTCCACCACCTGCATGCATGTGGCAACGGCGCTGGCGCGGATGGGGCACAAGGTCGGTGCGCTGGACCTTGATCTGCGACAGAAGACCTTCGGCCGCTATGTCGAGAACCGCCGCGCCTGGCTGGCGAAATCCGACCTGAAGCTGCCCAGCCCGGATTACCGCGACCTGCCCGTGGCAGACGAATCCACTCTGGCCCCCGGCGAGAATGCCTTTGACCAGCGGCTGACCGCAGCGGTGGCCAATATGGACCCGGTCAAGGATTTCATCGTGATCGACTGCCCCGGCAGCCACACCCGGCTGTCACAGGTGGCGCATTCGCTGGCCGATACGCTGATCACGCCGATGAACGATTCTTTCGTCGATTTCGACCTTCTGGCCCGGATCGACGCCGAGACCGGCCGCGTCAAGGGCCCCTCGATCTATGCCGAGATGGTCTGGGGCGCCCGCCAGCTGCGCGCGCAGGCCGGGCTGAAGCCGATCGACTGGATCGTGCTGCGCAACCGGCTTGGCGCCCAGCAGATGCACAACAAGAAGAAGGTCGGGGCGGCGCTGGAAGACCTGTCGCGCCGTATCGGATTCCGCGTGGCGCCCGGCTTTTCGGAACGGGTGATCTTCCGCGAGCTGTTTCCGCGTGGCCTGACCCTCCTGGACCTGAAGGACACCGGGGTCGAGCAGCTGAACCTGTCGAACATCGCCGCCCGGCAGGAGTTGCGCGACCTGATGGCCGCGCTCCGGCTGCCTAATGTGACAGTCCAGTTCTGAACAGCACGGCCCGGGCAACCGACACCTTGTGAACGCCGCCCATCGCTTGCAGGCGCAGGTCGAAGGCGCTTGGCGCCTGGGCTTCTTTCACCCGGAAAATGCCCAGCTTCTGCAACAGGTTCATTGCCTTCGTCATTCGTGTTCTCCTTCTCGCCCTGTTCCGGGGCCTGTCCCATGACCCGCTGCGGGGCCGTTCCATGGGGTGAAACTCACCCCGAAGCCGGGCAGCTTTGTGGCAGGTCGGCGGGCAAACCGGGGCTTTGGGCGAAAGGATGGTGACAGACTGTTTCCCGGGCTTGAGCACAAAGGCGGGAAAGTGTCACAACCCTAGGACGGCATGGCAGGGAAGGGGCAGGAACATGGTGAACGGGCTTTATGAGGCGCTTTTCGCTCCGCTGGCCGGCCGCAGGGGGCCCGTGCTGATTCTGCCGGACGGCAGCCCGATCTCGGGGCAGGAGTTCCATGCGATGCTGGCGCAGGCGGCCCATGCCCTGCGCGATGCCGGGGTGCGGCCTGGGGATCGGGTGGCGGTGCAGATTGCCAAATCCCCGCAGGCGCTGGCCGTATATGGGGCCGCCGTGGCGCTTGGCGCCGTTTTCCTGCCGCTGAACACCGCCTATACGGCAGCCGAGGTGGCCTATTTCCTTGGCAATGCCACACCGCGGGTCTTCCTGTGCGATCCGGTCCGGGCCGCCGAACTGGCACCGGTTTCGGCCGAACATGGCGCGGCATTGCTGACACTGGACGGTGCGGGGCAGGGCAGCCTTGCCGTCGCAATGCGTGACCAGCCCGTCGAGATCGCGCCGGCGCCGCGCGGACCGCAGGACCTGGCGGCCATCCTCTACACTTCGGGCACCACCGGGCGGTCGAAGGGGGCGATGCTGACGCAGGAGAACCTGCTGTCGAATGCGAAAGTGCTGGCCGATCTGTGGCGCTTTACCGGCGACGACGTCTTGCTGCATGCGCTGCCGATCTTCCACACCCATGGCCTTTTCGTCGCCTCGAACATTGCGCTGCTGACCGGCGCGCCGATGATCTTCCTGCCGGGGTTCGATCTTGAAACGGTACTGCGCCTCCTGCCGCAGGCGACCGCGATGATGGGGGTGCCAACCTTCTATACCCGCCTGCTGGACGATGCCCGCTTTACCCGCGATCTGACGGCCGGAATGCGCCTTTTCATCTCGGGCTCTGCCCCGCTTCTGGCCGAGACCCATCGCGCCTTCGAGGCGCGCACCGGCCACCGCATCCTTGAACGCTACGGCATGACCGAGACCAACATGAACACCTCGAACCCCTATGACGGCGATCGCCGGGCGGGAACCGTGGGCTTCCCCCTGCCGGGGGTAGAGGTGCGGATCATGGCCGACGGGGCCGAGGCTGCGCCGGGCGACGCCGGCGGGATCGAGGTGCGCGGGCCGAACGTCTTTGCCGGCTATTGGCAGATGCCGGAAAAGACCGCCGAGGAGTTGCGCCCCGACGGCTGGTTCATCACCGGCGATGTCGGACGGCTGGACGCCGACGGCTATCTGCAGATCGTCGGCCGGGCGAAGGATCTGGTGATCTCGGGCGGGTTCAACGTCTATCCGGTCGAGGTGGAGGCCGAACTGGACGCCCTGCCCGGCGTTCTTGAAAGTGCGGTGATCGGCCTGCCGCACCCCGATTTCGGCGAGGCGGTCTTTGCCGTTCTGGTGCCGCTGCCCGGCGCGTTGCTGGACCCGCAAGAGGTGCTGGACGGTCTGCGCGACCGGCTGGCCCGGTTCAAGCAACCGAAGGCCGCCGTGATCCTAAAGGCGCTGCCGCGCAACACCATGGGCAAGGTGCAGAAGGCCGAACTGCGCAAGACCTATGCCGGCTGGTTCAGCAAATAACGAATTTCCTGCGAAAATTCCGGCCCCTGCCCGGTGGCGGTTCTTTCGGGCCGGGGTTGGCTTTGGATATTTGAGCCAAGATGAAGGGCTGCCGATTTCATCTTGGCAAAAATATCCCCGCCGGAGGCGCAGGCCTCACCCTTCGCTGTCCTCGGCCAGTTCGCGTTCCAGAAACCGCTCGAAGGAGTCGAGGTCCAGGGGCTCGAACTGGCCAAAGCCCTGCATCCAGACCGTTGCACTGCGCAACATGTCTGGCTCCAGCTTGCACCATGTCACACGGCCGCGCTTTTCGCGGCTGATCAGCCCGGCTTCGGCCAGCACCTGAAGGTGTTTCGAAATCGCGGCAAGGCTGTGCGGGAAGGGTTGGGCGACATCGGTGACGGCCATGTCGTCTTCCAGCAGCATGGACAGGATCGCCCGCCGTGTCGGGTCCGCCAGGGCGGCGAAGATGGTGTCAAGGCTGGGGGCGGGGGCGGGGGCCATGGCGGGACTATCGGGCAGGCCTGACGATTGTCAACCGGGGGGTTGAATATCGCCGCAGTGCCGCCGGGCACGCCACCGCGTCGACAGGCATTGGCGCGTCGCCATGAAACCTTTTAAAATCAATGTTCTGACGCGCAGGATCGCCGGGTTGACTCGGCCCGCTCACGCCCCTATTACCGCCCGTGACTGCCGCAAGGGGGCGTCGATGTCTTCGGAGCATGATCCTGAACGTTTGCGGGCGCTGGAAAAGCGTCTGGACGCGCTGAAGGAGCAGCCGAAGCAGGAACGATCCCAGACGGCAAAGGGCTTCTCGCAGGGCGAGGTCGCCTACAGGATGGTGCTGGAACTGGCGACCGGAATTCTGGTCGGGGTCGGCATCGGGTACGGGCTGGATGTGCTTTTCGGCACGCTGCCTGTCTTCCTGGCGATCTTTTCCCTCGTGGGGTTCGCTGCGGGCGTGCGCACCATGCTGGGCACCGCGCGGCAGCTGCAGGAAAAGGCGACAACGGCCCAGGCCGCAGAGCGTGAGAGGGACTGAGACGTGGCGACGGAAGAGCACGGCGAAGCAGGCGGTCTGGCGATCCATCCGATGGATCAGTTCATCGTGAAGCCGCTGATCGGCGACGGGCCGGTCCACTGGTACACGCCGACCAACGTCACGCTCTGGATGGCCGTTGCCGTCGTCGTGCTCTTTGGTCTTTTCGTGCTGGCCACCCGTCACCGGGGCATCGTGCCCTCGCGGCTGCAATCGGTGGCCGAGATGTTCTACGGCTTCATCCACAATATGGTCGAGGATGTGACCGGCCATGAGGGGGCGAAGTTCTTCCCCTATGTGATGACGCTTTTCATGTTCATCTTCCTTGCCAACTTCCTTGGCCTGATCCCGATGAGCTTCACCATCACCAGCCATGTCGCCGTGACCGGGATTCTGGCGATCATGGTCTTCCTGACCGTAACGCTGGTCGGCTTCTACAAGAAGGGCATCGGCTTTCTCGGCATGTTCTGGGTGACTTCGGCGCCGCTGGTGCTGCGCCCGATCCTGGCGCTGATCGAGGTGATTTCCTACTTCGTCCGCCCGCTCAGCCACTCTATCCGTCTTGCCGGCAACCTGATGGCCGGCCACGCGGTGATCAAGGTGTTCGCGGGCTTTGCCGGCGTCATGGGCCTGGCCTCCGTGGTTCCGATCCTGGCGATTGCCGGAGTCTTCGGGCTGGAGGTGCTGGTCGCGGCCGTCCAGGCCTATGTCTTCACCATTCTGACCTGCGTCTACCTGCGTGACGCAGTGGGCGAAGCCCACCACTAGGGTCCGAACCTCAACCTAATTCCAATCCCCTCAAGGAGAATTCTCATGGAAGTCGAAGCAGCAGTCCAGTTCGCGCAGATGGGCAAGTTCATCGGTGCCGGTCTGGCCACCATCGGTCTGGGCGGCGCTGGCATCGGCGTGGGCCACATCGCCGGCAACTTCCTGTCCGGCGCGCTGCGCAACCCGTCGGCCGCTCCGGGCCAGATGGCCAACCTCTTCGTCGGCATCGCCTTCGCAGAAGCTCTGGGGATCTTCTCGTTCCTCGTCGCTCTGCTGCTGATGTTCGCCGTCTGATCCGGCACCTGGCACCTTGAGACGGGATGGCGCCGGGCAACCGGCGCCGCCCGGCATGACAAAGGGTCCGGTGGAGGACAAAGATGGCAACTGAACCGATCCTCGAAGAGATCGCGGGCGTCTGCGTGAACGAGCATGGCGGTGCCATCGGCATGCCGCAGCTTTGCGCCGACTGGATTCCGAACCAGGTGTTCTGGCTTCTGGTGACGCTGGTGGTGATGTTCTTCATCCTGAAGACCATCGCCCTGCCGCGCATCGGCGCCGTTCTGGCCGAACGCAAGGGCACGATCACCAATGATCTGGCTGCAGCGGAAGAGCTGCGTCAGAAAGCGGTCGAGGCCGAGCGCGCCTTCAACGAGGCGCTGGCGACGGCGCGGACCGAGGCCGGCAAGATCGTCGCGGCCGCCAAGGCCGACATCCAGAAGGATCTGGATGCCGCAACGGCCAAGGCCGATGTCGAGATCAGCGCCAAAGCGGCCGAGTCCGAGAAGAAGATCGCCGAGATCCGCGCCGGTGCGCTTGAGGCGGTGGAAGCCGTCGCCAAGGACACCGCCAAGGAACTGGTTTCGGCTCTGGGTGGCTCTGCCGATGCGCGCGCTGTCACCGCCGCGGTGACTGCAAGGCTGAAAGGGTAAGGCGATGAAGAAGCTTTCGGTTCTTGCTGCGGCCCTGGCCGCCTCTGCCGCCCCGGCCTTTGCGGCCTCGGGTCCGTTCTTCAGCCTTGGCAACAGCAACTTCGTGGTGCTGATCGCCTTCATCGTCTTCGTCGGCTTCCTTGTCTACATGGGCGTGCCGAAGATGCTGATCGGGATGCTGGACAAGCGTGCCGTTGCCATCAAGGCCGAACTGGACGAAGCCCGCGCGCTGCGGGAAGAGGCCAAGTCGGTGCTGGCGTCCTATGAGCGCAAGCAGAAGGACGTGACCGAGCAGACCAACCGGATCATCGCCACTGCCAAGGAAGAGGCGATGGCGGCGGCGACGCAGGCCAAGGCCGATCTCAAGGTGGCGATTGCCCGCCGTCTGGCCGCTGCGCAAGAGCAGATCGCCAGTGCAGAGGCGGCTGCGGTCAAGCAGGTGCGGGAACGTGCGGTCTCGGTGGCGATTGCCGCAGCGGGCGACGTTCTGACCAAGCAGATGACGACCGAGAATGCCGCGGCGTCCATCGACGCGGCGATCGATCAGGTCGCGGCCAAGCTGCACTGATCCTTTCGGCGGAAGAACAGGAAACCCCGGGGCCGCAAGGCATCCGGGGTTTTCGATTTTTCTACGAATCAGCGGGTCCTGCGGGCAAGCCGGGCGCCCCAATCCTTGGTCAGTCGAAGGTTTTCAGCGCGCCTGCTCATGCTCCAGCCGCTGCCGGGCGATGGCCTCGTTGCGCTCGCCCCGCAGCACGTCGTGGAAGCTTTGTTCGACATAGCTCAGATGCGCTTCGACCGCCGTCCTTGCGGCGGCAGGATCGCGCGACTGGATCCCAAGATTCATCGCCCGGTGCTGGTCCAGCAACTGCTCCCGTGTCGTGCGGCTGCGGAACATCACCTGTCGGTTGTAGAACACCCCCTGGCGCAAGAGATCGAACATCGACCGCATCATGTGCAGCATGATGACATTGTGCCCCGCCTCGATGATGGCAAGGTGGAACTGGGCATCCAGTTCCGCCTCATCCGAAGGATCGCGCTTCTGATGCGCGGCCTCCATCTTGGCGAAGATCGCGCCGATCACCTGCAGGTCGGTGTCCGACCCGTGCCGCGCCGCCCTTTCGGCGGCCATCCCCTCCATGTCGCGGCGGAAGGCGAGGTAGTCGAAGACCGCCTCCTCATGGGTGGCGAAAAGACGGGTCAGCGCGGGCGAGAAGGCCGATCCAAGCACATCCGCCACGAAGACGCCCGACCCCGCGCGGCTGGTCAGCAACCCGCGTTCGGAGAGTTCCGCAATCGCATCCCGCAACGAAGGACGCGAGACGTCCAGACGGTCGGCCAGTTCCCGTTCGGCCGGCAGGCGTTCGCCGGGGCGCAGGATGCCGCGCAGGATCAACTGCTCGATCTGGCGCACGACCGAGGCAGAGAGCTTCTCTGGTGTGACTTTCAGGAACGGCATGGAGCCCCCGGTGACTGGTCCGAAAATATGACCACGGGCCGCGGGGTCAATGGAAAAGGGGCCGGAAGACCGGCCCCTTCACGCCTGATCGACAGGCGGCTTACTTGATCGGGCGGATGATGATCTCGACCCGGCGGTTCTTGGCGCGGCCTTCCACCGTCAGGTTCGAGGCGACCGGCTGGTCTTCGCCCCGGCCATAGGCCGCAAGGCGACCCGAGGGCACGCCGGCGGACCGCAGGACGGAAGTCACCGCCGAGGCCCGGCGCAGCGACAGGTCCTGGTTGTAGGCGGCGGCGCCGGTGTTGTCGGTATGGCCGATCACTTCGACGCGGCTGTTGGGGTATTTCAGCAGGCTGGCTGCAACCGTGTTCAGGTCGCGCGTCAGGTCGGGGCGCAGCGTGGCGCTGTCTGTGGCGAACAGCAGGTCCTGCGGCATGTTGACGACCAGATAGTCGCCCATGTTGGTGACCGCGATGTTCGACGACAAGGAGCCGCGCAGTTCGGCCGCCTGACGGTCAAGGTCCTGGCCGATCAGGGCGCCGGTCCCGGCCCCCACGGCGCCGCCGATCAGCGCGCCTTTCAGTTCATCCCCGTCACCGGCGGTGGCGACGCCGGCTGCGGCACCAAGGATGCCGCCGATGATGGCGCCGTTCTTGGTGCGGGCATTGGGATCGTCGGGATAGGCGTTGGGGTCGACACAGGCGCTCAGGGCCAGAAGACCGGTGGCGGCCAGAAGGATCGGGGTTTTGATCATTGATGTGCTCGTTGGCAATTGTGGGGGCGGCCCGCGTTCTCCGGGGCTTGGGGCAGCCTATAGCACGGAGGTGCGTGATCGCACAGGGCCAAGCCCGGATGCGCGGGGTTCTGCCGAGATCGGGCCGGTCACTTCCTTGTGCGCGCTTGCCGCGACGGAGGCCCTACAGGCCCGTTCTTGCCGCCTCCCAGGCCAGCATGGCGCGCTTGCGGGGCAGGCCCCAGTGATAGCCGCCAAGCGCCCCGTCGCGGCGGATGGCGCGGTGGCAGGGAATCAGGAAGCTGATCGGGTTGCGCCCGACTGCCGTGCCCACGGCCCGATGGGCCGCGGGATGACCGATGGCACAGGCGATATCGGCATAGGTGGTGACATGGCCGGTGGGAATGGCCAGAAGCGCCTCCCAGACCTTGATCTGGAACGGCGCGCCGATCAGATGCAGTTGCGCGCTGCGGTCTGCCGCCGGGGCGAAGGCGGCGGCGACCCAGGGGGCCAGACGCGCGGGTGCCTCGACGAATTCTGCCCGGGGCCAGCGGCGGGCCAGGTCCTCCATCGCCTCGGCATCCCCGGCACGATCCGCAAAGCCGATCCCGCAAATGCCCTTGTCGGTGCCCATCACCAGCGCCGGACCGAAGGGGCTGTCGAACCAGCCATGGAAGATCGTCAGCCCCTGTCCGCCGCGGGCGTAGTCGCCGGGACTCATCGCCTCCCAGGTCAGGAACAGGTCGTGCAGCCGGCCGGTGCCGGACAGACCCACCTCCTGTGCCGTGGCCAGAGTGGTATGCCGTTCCGCCAGAAGCTGCCGCGCATGGCCAAGCGCCAGATACTGCTGGTAACGCTTGGGCGAAACCCCGACCCATTGGCTGAAGGTGCGCTGGAAATGCGCCGGGCTCATGTTCATGCGCGCCGACAGATCCTCAAGCGACAGGCCGGGGGCATCGTCGATCACCTTCAATGCGCGGCCGATGACGGAGTAATGGTAGGCGGGCGACTGGTCAGACATGGAAACTCTCCTTCATGCCGGGAAGATAATCGCCCCGGGGCCGCGCTGCGACCCGTTTCCTGCGGCTTTGCCGCTTGTCGCGCCGTGCCCTGCCATGGCACAGGGATCGGATGGTCAGGCAGCTTGAATACCCCGCCATGAAGGCAATCTTCACCCGGTTCCGCGAGGCGGAGGCCGAACCGAAGGGTGAACTGGACCACACCAACGCCTTCACCCTTCTGGTCGCCGTCGCCTTGTCCGCGCAGGCCACTGACAAGGGGGTGAACAAGGCCACCCGCGCCCTGTTCGCCATCGCCGACACCCCGGAAAAGATGCTGGCCTTGGGCGAAGAGGCCCTGATCGAGCACATCAAGACCATCGGTCTTTACCGCAACAAGGCCCGGAACGTCATCAAGCTGAGTCAGCGCCTGATCGACGCCTATGGTGGCGAGGTGCCCTCAAGCCGGGCCGCCCTGATGACCCTGCCGGGCGTGGGCCGCAAGACCGCCAATGTCGTCCTGAACATGTGGTTCCGCCAGCCCGCCCAGGCCGTGGACACCCATATCTTCCGGGTCGGCAACCGCTCGGGCATCGCCCCCGGCCGGGATGAGGCCGCGGTCGAGCGCGCCATCGAGGACAATGTCCCGGCCGAATTCCAGCAGCACGCCCATCACTGGCTGATCCTGCATGGCCGATATATCTGCTTGGCACGCAAGCCCAGATGCGGCATCTGCCCCATCAGCGCATGGTGCCTATACGAGGACAAGACATGAAGACCTATCAGATCGTCGGCATCGGCAACGCCATCGTGGACGTGCTGTCCACCGCGGATGACAGTTTCCTTGACCTGATGGGCATCGAAAAGGGCATCATGCAGCTGGTCGAGCGCGAGCGGGGCGAACTCCTCTACGGCTCGATGAAGGATCGCAGGCAGGCACCGGGCGGATCGGTCGCCAACACCATCGCGGGCCTTGGCTCTCTGGGTCTCTCGACCGCCTTCATCGGCCGCGTGCATGACGACGCGCTTGGCCGGTTCTATGCGCAGACCATGGCCGCCGAGGGCACCGATTTCGTCAACCCGCCGGTGCCGGGGGGGGAACTGCCGACCTCGCGCAGCATGATCTTCGTCTCGCCGGACGGGGAACGGTCGATGAACACCTATCTGGGGATCTCGTCCGAACTGGGGCCTGATGACGTGTCGGACTCTGTGGCGGGCGGCGCGAAGATCCTGTTCCTTGAGGGATACCTTTACGACAAGGACAAGGGCAAGCAGGCGTTCGAGCGGGCGGCGAAGTTGACCCAGTCGGGCGGCGGCAAGGCGGGAATCGCGCTTTCCGACCCGTTCTGCGTCGA
This sequence comes from uncultured Paracoccaceae bacterium, assembly GCA_934500835.1. Taxonomy (GTDB): domain Bacteria; phylum Pseudomonadota; class Alphaproteobacteria; order Rhodobacterales; family Rhodobacteraceae; genus Pseudogemmobacter. The sequence continues at coordinate 242,737 of CAKSTR010000005.1, forward strand.
CCGCCACCGCGACAGCTTCCGCCGGCTGGTCAAGGATCTGGACTATGTGATCGGCAACGAACACGAATGGTGCTCGCTTTATCAGACCGACCTGTCGGCGGCGCTGGAACAGGCGGCGCAGGATGCCGGGCTGGTGGTCTGCACCCGCTCCGGGTCGGAGGTGATCGTGATCCGCGGGGATGAGCAGGTGGTGGTGCCGGTCAACCGCGTGGTGCCGGTCGATGCCACCGGCGCGGGCGACCAGTTCGCCGCCGGCTTCATCTATGGCCTTGCCACCGGGGCCAGCCTTGAAATCTCGGGCCGGATGGGCTGCATCGCGGCGGCCGAGGTGATCAGCCATTTCGGCGCCCGCCCCGAGACCGAGGTGAAAGCCCTGTTCCGCAAGGCCGGGCTGGTCTGATCGCCGGCCTCTCTTCTTGCTGACATGACGTTGCGGCCGGATTTCCCCCCGGCCAGCGCCCGGCTGCGCCCGTCGCCGCAGCCGCAGCCGTGACATTGTCGGTTGCGGGCGCCCATCACTGGTTATATTAGTTTACCAATTCAGGGGGGTCAGCCATGGACATGCCGTCGCCCGACAGGACCATCCTTGCCCGCAAGGCCCGCATCGTGGCGCGCCTGCAAGAGGTGCTTCCGCCCGATGCCGTGATCAGCGACGAGGCCGAGACCCGCGCCTATGAATGCGACGCGCTTTCCGCCTATCGCTGCCTGCCGCTGGCCGTGGTGCTGCCCCGCACGACGGCCGAAGTCGCCGCCGCGCTGCGGGTCTGCCATCAGGAAGGGGTGCCGGTGGTGCCTCGCGGCTCGGGCACGTCGTTGGCCGGGGGCGCTATGCCGACGGCGGATTCGGTGATCCTTGGCGTGGCCCGGATGACACGGGTGATCGAGGCGGATTACGACAACCGCTTCATCCATGTCGAGACAGGGCGGACCAACCTGTCGGTGACGCAGGCTGTTGAAGCGGAAGGGTTCTTCTACGCGCCGGACCCCTCCAGCCAGCTGGCCTGCGCCATTGCGGGGAACATCGCGATGAACTCGGGCGGGGCGCATTGCCTGAAATACGGGGTGACGACGAACAACCTTCTGGGGGTGCGGCTGGTGCGGATGGACGGCACCGTTGTCACCATCGGCGGGCCATGGGGGGAACCGGCGGGGCTGGACCTCCTTGGGGTGATCTGCGGCTCCGAAGGTCAGCTTGGCGTCGTGACCGAGGCCTGGCTGCGCATCCTGTCCAAGCCCGAAGGTGCGCGCCCGGTGCTGGTCGGCTTCACCTCGAACGAGGTGGCGGGGGCCTGTGTGGCCGACATCATCCGCGCCGGTATCCTGCCGGTTGCCATCGAATTCATGGACCGCCCCTGCATCCGCGCGACTGAGGCCTTTGCGAAAGCAGGATACCCCGATTGCGAGGCCCTTCTGATCATCGAGGTCGAGGGAGCGGAGGCCGAGATCGCCGAACAGCTGGCCCGGATCAAGGCGATCGCCCTGACGCATGATCCGGTCGAATTCCGCGAGGCGGAGGACGAGGATCAGGCCCGCCGCATCTGGCTGGGCCGCAAATCCGCCTTTGGCGCAATGGGCCAGATCAACGATTACATGTGCCTTGACGGGACCATCCCGGTTTCGGCCCTGCCTCTGGTGCTGAAGCGCATCGGCGAGATGAGCCGCGAATTCGGGCTGGACGTCGGCAATGTCTTTCACGCGGGCGACGGCAACATGCATCCGTTGATCCTCTACAACGCCAACAAGCCCGGCGATCTGGAACGCTGCGAGGCTTTCGGTGCCGAGATCCTGAAGCTTTGCGTCGAGGTGGGGGGCTGCCTGACCGGCGAGCACGGCGTCGGGATCGAGAAGCGCGACCTGATGGCGGTGCAGTTCGCGCCGGTGGATCTTGAGGCGCAGATGCGGGTCAAGGATGTCTTCGATCCGGGCTGGCTCTTGAACGCGGCCAAGGTGTTTCCGCTTGGCGCAAGTGCCGGGCGGCGGGCGGGCGGATAGCGCCGGGGGATTTTGCGTCCCCCGAGCGACGTGAACCAATGGCGCGAACCAGGGTCGCACCCCTGCAGGATATTTGGACCAAAGTGAAGGGCTTGGCATGAGGCCGGAAAGCGAAGCGGAGTTGGCGGAGGCTGTTGCCGGCACGGCCGGTCCCGTGGTGATCCGTGGCGGCGGGACGCGGGGGATCGGCGCGCCTGTCGGTACGGTGCTGCAGACCTCGGGCCTGTCGGGGGTGGAGCTTTACGAGCCGGCGGCGCTGACGCTGGTGGTGCGGGCGGGGACCGCTTTGGCCGAGGTTGCAGAGCTTTTGGCGACAGAGCGGCAAAGGCTGGCCTTCGAGCCGCCGGATCTGCGGGCGGTTCTGGGGCGGGAGGGCGTGTCCACCATCGGCGGGGTGGCGGCGGCGAATGCCTCGGGTCCGCGGCGGGTGCAGGCGGGGGCCTGTCGTGACGCGCTGATCGGGGTCCGCTTTGTCACCGGGCGCGGCGAGGTGGTGAAGAACGGCGGGCGCGTGATGAAGAATGTCACCGGCTATGATCTGGTCAAGCTGATGGCGGGCAGCCATGGCACGCTTGGCGTGCTGAGTGAGCTGTCCTTCAAGCTGCAGGCGCTGCCCGAGGCCGAGGCAACCCTGGTGATCGAGGGGCTGGACGATACCGCAGGGCTGGCGGCCTTGCGGCAGGCGCTCGGGTCGCCCTTCGACGTCTCGGGCGCTGCGCGCGAAGGCGGGCAGAGTCTGGTGCGGATCGAGGGGATGGCAGGCTCTGTGGCCTATCGGACCGGGCGGCTGCGGGCGATCCTGCCGGGGGATATCTGGGTGGCGGAGGCCGGGGAAAGTGCCGCGCTGTGGCGCGGGGTGCGCGACCTGCAGGCGCTGGTGGGCCGACCGGGCGATCTGTGGCGGCTGGTGCTGGTGCCCTCGGCCGCGGCCGATGTGTCGGCGGCGATGGGAGGTGAGGCGCTGTTCGACTGGGGCGGCGGGCTGGTCTGGCTGACCCTTCCGCCGGGGCAGGGTGATGCTTTGCGGGCCGCGATTGCCGGGCGCGGCCAGGCCACGCTGATCCGCGGTGCGGCGGCATCGCCCTTTGCGCCCGAGACGCCGGAGGTGCAGGCTCTGACCGCCGGCCTGAAGGCCGCCTGCGACCCGCGCAACATCCTGAACCGGGGATTGCTCTGATGCAGACCACATTCACGCCCGAGCAGTTGAAAGACCCCGGCATCGCCCGGTCGAACGAGATCCTGCGCGCCTGCGTCCACTGCGGCTTCTGCACCGCGACCTGCCCGACCTATCAGGTGCTGGGGGATGAGCTGGACTCGCCCCGGGGACGGATCTACCTGATCAAGGACATGCTGGAGGCGGGGCGTCCCGCCGACGAGAAGACGGTGAAGCATCTCGACAGGTGCCTGTCCTGTCTGGCCTGCATGACCACCTGCCCAAGTGGCGTGCATTACATGCATCTCATCGACCATGCCCGGGTGCATGTCGAGAAGACCTACCGCCGGCCCCTGATCGACCGCTTTCTGCGGGCGGTGCTGGCGGGGGTGATCCCCCATCCGGGGCGGTTCAGGCTGGCGCTTCTGGCGGCCAGGATGGCGCGGCCTTTCCGGCGGCTGATCCCGGACGCAAGGCTGCGGGCCATGGTGGCGATGGCGCCGAAACAGGTGCCTCCGGTCAGCCGCAATGATGACCCGCAGGTCTTTGCGGCACATGGGCCGCGCAGGATGCGGGTCGCCCTTCTGACCGGCTGCGCCCAGAAGGCGCTGAACACCGATATCAACGATGCCACCATCCGGCTTTTGCGCCGTCTGGGCTGCGAGGTGGTGGTGGCAAAGGGGCAGGGCTGCTGCGGGGCGCTGACCCATCACATGGGCAAGGAGGCGCAGGCCCATGCAAGTGCCGCCGCCAATATCCGGGCCTGGATGGCCGAGAAGCGGGCAACCGGGCTGGATGCGGTGGTGATCAACACCTCGGGCTGCGGCACGACGGTCAAGGACTACGGCCATCTCTTCCGAAACGACCCGCTGGCGGCCGATGCGGCCGCGATCGCCGCCCTGGCCCGCGATGTCAGCGAGGTGCTGGTGCAGCTTGGCCTGCCCGAAGGCGCGCCCAAGGGGCTGCGCGTGGCCTATCACGCCGCCTGCAGCCTGCAGCATGGCCAGCAAGTGAAGAGTGCGCCGAAAGATCTGTTGAAGCGGGCGGGGTTCGAGGTGGTGGAACCGGCGGACAGCCACCTGTGTTGCGGCTCGGCCGGCACCTACAACCTGCTGCAACCTGAAATCAGCGCCGAGTTGAAGCGCCGCAAGGTTGCGACTTTGGAGGCAAGGCTGCCGCAGCTGATCGCGGCCGGCAATATCGGCTGCATGATGCAGATCGGCTCGGGCACTGCGGTGCCGGTGGTGCATACGGTCGAACTTCTCGACTGGGCGACCGGGGGGCCACAGCCCAGAGCTTTGCTGGCGCATTGAAGGCTTTTGCCACAAATCCGCCCGAATTCGCCCCTAGCCCCGCCAGACCCCCGGAAGGAGATCCCATGCGCCAGCCGATGACACTTGTGCTTGCGCTTCTGGCGGGGGTGGCGGCCGCTCCGGTGCGGGCGCAGGACTCCGCGCTCGTGGGCATGATGACGGCCGATGATGCCAAGGGCTGGCAATCGGTGGGCAAGCTGATGATGGGGCAGCGCGGCTTCTGCACCGGCGTGCTGATCGCGCCGCAAAGGGTTCTGACCGCCGCACATTGCCTTTTCGACAAGGAAACCGGCGCGCGCACGCCCGATGACCAGATCAGCTTTCAGGCCGGCTGGCGCAACGGACGGGCCGAGGCCTATCGCGGCGTGCGCCGTTCCGTTGCCCATCCCGATTTCATCTATACCGGCGAGGATGAGATGGAGCGGGTCGCCTATGACGTTGCCCTGCTGGAACTGGACCAGCCGATCCTTCTGCCGCAACTGCCGCCCTTCGCCACCGATGCCCGCCCGGGCACCGGGGCCGAGGTCAGCGTGGTCAGCTATGCCAAGGACCGCTCGGAGATCCCTTCGATCGAAACGGGCTGCGCGGTGCTTGCCTCGACCGCGCCGGCGCTGATCCTTTCCTGCGACATCGACTTCGGGTCCTCGGGGGCGCCGGTGTTCTCGATCACCGACGGGGTGCCGCGCGTGGTTTCGGTCATTTCGGCCAAGGCCGAGATGGAGGGGCACAAGGTCGCCCTTGCCGTGCCGCTGGAGGCACCGCTGCGCGTGCTTGAGGCCGAGCTTGACCAGGACGGGCCGGGTCGCAAGACCACGGCCGGGATCAAGGTGATCAAGGGCGGTCTTTCCGGCGGTGCCAAGTTCGTCTCGCCATGAAGGCGGCGGCGTTGCTTCTGCTGGCGCTGGCGGGTGCGCAGGTACAGGCGCAATCCACCGGGCTGGAACCCCTGACCCGGCGCGAGCAGCTTCTGGGATGGGAGGCTGTCGGCCGGCTGGATATTGCGGACGGGTTCTGCACCGGCACGCTGATTGCCACCGATCTGGTGCTGACGGCAGCCCATTGCGTCTATGGTCCGGCGGGCCAGCCGGAAGACCCCGCGCAGATGACCTTCCGCGCCGGCTATGCGCAGGGCGGGGCGATTGCGCAATCGCCGGTGCTGCGGGTGGTGGCCTTGCCGGGCTATGATGCCCTGACGCCGGTCTCGCCGCAGAACGTGCGCAATGACGTGGCGCTGGTGCAGCTGGCAGAGCCGATCCCGGCCGCCGTGGCGGCACCGTTTCTGGTCAAGGCGCCGGGGCGGGGCGATGCGGTCTCGGTCGTCTCCTACGCGGTCGGGCGCGAAGAACTGCTCAGCTGGCAGCGGGAATGCCGGGTGCTGGACCGGGCCGAGGCGCTGGTGGCGCTGGATTGCGACGTGACCTTCGGCGCCTCGGGGGCGCCGGTGCTGGACCGGTCGGACGGCAGGGCGCGGATCGTGTCGATCATCTCGGCCGGCGGGCCGACGGATCAGGGCACCATCTCCTATGGCATGGAACTGCCCGGCGCCGTTGCCGCGCTGAAACAGCAGCTGGCGGCCGGTCAGGTGCTGGCCGAATCCGCCGTTCCCGCCCCTGCCGCCAGCCCCGGTGTCCGGCGGATCGGCGTCGGCGATGGCACCAGCCGCGATATCGGCGCCCGCTTCGTCTCTCCCTGATCCGCAGGCCCCGGCCCTTTTTCTGCCCTTCCCGCCTTCACTTTGGTCCAAATATCCCGCGGGGAGGTCCGGAGGGGCGCGAAGCCCCTCCGGCTGCCGCAAGCCGACCCTTGAAACGCAACCGCATCCTTCCCAGATCATCCCCATCCGGGTGCCACTCAGGGCCCGGGAAACCCGCCCGGCCCCCGATGGGGCGGGCATCAGACGCATCGCTTTCAAAGGATGATCCCATGCGCAGCTTCGATTTCTCCCCGCTTTACCGTGCCACCGTCGGCTTTGACCGTGTCGCCGACCTGATGGACCGCGCGCTCAGCGCCGATGTGGCCCAGCCCACCTATCCGCCCTACAACATCGAGAAGACCGCCGAAGATGCCTATCGCATCTCGATCGCCGTCGCCGGCTTCACACCCGGGGAACTCTCGGTCGAGGTGAAGGACGGTCATCTGCACGTCGCCGCCCGCAAGGCGGAAGGCGAGGCCGAAAAGACCTATCTGCATCGCGGTATCGCCACCCGCGCCTTTGATCGCCGCTTCGCCCTGGCCGATCATGTGAAGGTCACCGGCGCCAGCCATGAGCACGGCATGCTGCACATCGAACTTGCGCGCGAGATCCCCGAAGCGGCCCGCCCGCGCCGGATCGAGATTGCCGGCACCGCGCCCGCGACCCGCGCCATCGAAGGCAATGCCGAGACGGTGAACTGATCGCCTGACAGAGGCAACAGGAAGGGCGCGCCGGGGAACCGGCGCGCCCTTTTGTCATCGGGGGTCCTGATTTTCGTCGAAAATCAGTGTCTCAGCGGTCCAGGCTTTGTGCCAGACGCATCAGGTTTACCGCCTCGATCCGGTAGCCGAACTCATCTTCGCCACGGGCCGACAGGGCCAGGGCGATGGCCTGATCCCAGCCCCAGTTCCCCAGATATTTCGATCCCTGCAGCAACTGGCCAAAGCCGGCGATGGCAGCGGCGAAGCGGGCCTCGTCCGTGGCAGGCTCCTGCCCGGTGATCGGCGTTTCTATCAACTGGCTGGTGTCGGCCCCCGGGGCCTTCCAGCGCAGCCGCAGGAAGCCCAGCTCGCTTTCGGTCGGCTGCACCGGATCGCCCGCGCCATAGCGCAGGGGATCGTTCATCAGCGCCTCCGATCCGGGGGCGGTGATCTCATAGATCGCCGTCACCTGCAGCCCGGCACCGATCTCGCCCGCATCCACCTTGTCGTTGTTGAAATCCTCGCGCTTCAGGGCGCGGGTCTCATAGCCGATCAGCCGGTATTCGGCGACCTGCGCAGGGTTCCATTCGACCTGAACCTTCACATCCTCGGCAATGGCGAACAGCGCCCCGGTCAGCTGGTCCACCAGCACCTTGCGGGCCTCGGACAGCGTGTCGATATAGGCCGCCTGCCCGTTGCCGTTCTGCGCCAGCGCCTGCATCGTGGCATCGTCCAGATTGCCGCGCCCGAAGCCCAGCACCGACAGGTAAACCCCGTCCTGCTCGCGCTTCTTCGCCACATAGGCCTCCAGCCCCTCGGGGTCGCTGATGCCGACGTTGAAATCGCCGTCGGTGGCCAGAAGGATGCGGCTGACTTCGCCGTCGCCCTGCATCCCCTTCGCCACCTGATAGGCCAGCTCCAGCCCCTCCGCCCCGGCCGTCGATCCGCCTGCGGTCAGGTTGTCCAGGGCGCGCAGGATGGTGTCGCGGTCGGCCGCCCTGGTGGGCGGCAGCACCTGCCCGGCAGAACCGGCATAGGTGACGATCGAGATTTCATCCTCGGGCCGCAGTTCGGGCAGCATTAGGGCCAGCGACTGTTTCAGAAGGCCCAGCTTGTTGGGGTCTTCCATGCTGCCCGAGGTGTCGATCAGGAACACAAGGTTCAGCGGCGGCCGGGCATCGGTTTCCGGCAGCGCCCCCTGCAGGCCGATGGTCACCAGCCGCGTGCCTTCGTTCCACGGCGTCGGCATCACCGAGACGCTGGTGCGGAAGGCCTGACCGGCTTCCGGTACCGGATAGGCATAGGGGAAATAGTTCACCATCTCTTCGACCCGAACCTGCTCGGGTTGGGGCAGCATCCCCATGTTCAGGGTGGATCGCACGATGGCATAGCTGGCGGTATCGACATCGGTCGAGAAGGTGGAGACCGGCTCTTCCGCCGTGATCTTCACCGGATTGGCCTCGGCGTTTGAATATTCCTCGGTGTTCGGCATCGGCAGGGGCTGCATGTCCGGGACCATGGAGGGCATCGGGGCTGCAGCCATCGGTGGTTCGGCCATCGCCATGTCCGAGGCCGCGTCGGCGACGCTGTCTGCTTCGCGCGCCCGGGGCTGATCGGCGCTGCCAAGCGCATCTTCGGATTTCTTTGCCTCGGCTTCCGGCGCGGGACCGGCCGTCGCCACCACGGCCTCTCCTTGTCCGATTACCGGCTCGGGGGCGGTCGGCGCCTCCTCGGTTGCCAGATCGACGGGGCGTTCCGGGGCAGGGGCCATGGCACGGCCCTCGGCTTCGGCGACAGGCGCGCCGCTGCCTTCGGTGGGCGCGCCGGCGATATTCTCGACCGGCGCCTCGGGCGCCAGGGTTTTCGGCGCGACCGGCGGGGTGTTGTTCCGCGTGGCGGGCAGGATCACAGCCACGCCGATGATCAGCGCCGCAACAGAGGTCGAGGCTGCAAGGGCGGGCTTGGTGGTGAGAAACTTCAACATCGAAAGCACTCCGTTCAGGAACCCCGCCCCTTCCGGGCGGTCCTGACTGGAACGGGAGACATCCATCGATCCTTGGAGCCGGTCGAAATTTTCCATCGCCAGCTTCAGCGCAGCATCCTTGGCGGCCGGTTCCGGCGCGGGCGCGGTTTTCAGGGCCGTCTTCAAAGCCTTGAGGTCGTCGAACTCGTCGTTCATTTCGCATCCTCCGCGGCCATGGCCCTGAGCCGCTTCTTCACCTCGGACATGCGCCAGGCGATGGTGCCTTCGCTGACGCCAAGGATCGCGCCGGCCTCGGCCTGTGTCATCTCTTCGCCAAGGACCAGCGCCACCGTGTCGCGCAATTCGGGCGAAAGCCGCTGCATGGAGGCCGTCAGCCAGTCCAGCGCCTCGGCCTGGGTGGCGATCTCGTCCTGCCGGGCGATTTCCCAATCGCCCCAGCCGGTTGCCGCCTTGGCGCGGGTCGCCTGCCGCCGCCGCAGGTCATGGGCGGCATTCACCACCACGCGGTAAAGCCAGGTGGTAAAGCGCGCCTCGGCCCGCCAGCCGCGCAGCTTGGTCGGCAGGGCGGCGCAGATGTCCTGCGTCAGATCCTCGGCCTCGGCCTTCGATCCGGTCAGGCGCCACGCAAGCCCGTGGATCCGGTCATAATGTCGCGCGATCAGCGTGGCGAAGGCCGCGCGGTCGCCCTGCGCGGCGGCAAGTCCAAGAGTTTCATCGGCCGTGTCCATCAGCATGATGTATTGCAGACGCATGCCGGGGGGCAATCCTTGGCAGGACCGGCGCGAGGTTGCGGATTTCTTGCATGACTGCGGCGCGGTGCTGTCGGAAACCCTGCCCGCGCGATCCCTGGGGTTGCCTTGTCTGTCCCCGGCCGCTCGCCTAGGGTGCGGGCATGCCCGAAAGACATGGTGTTTCATGCGTGCCCTGATTGCGATCCTTGCCCTTTTTTGCAGCGCCCTGCCGGTGTTGGCGCAATCGCCGGGGCTGGACCGGGCCGATGCGCCGGCCTGGGTCGATGAACTGCCGATGCTGGCGGTGGACCCCGCCTTGCGCCTGCATTCGCTTGACGGCGTGCATTACATCCTGTCGGACCATCAGCTGCACTGGGAGGGCGACACCCGCATCTCATACGGCCGCACCGCGCTTGAGGTGACCGACCGCGCCGGGCTGGAGCGGGCGGCGACGATCAGCTTCGACTACGATCCGCGCTTTGACCGGGTGATCCTGACCCGTCTTGTGGTGATCCGCGACGGGCAGGAGATCGACCTGCGCGACAAGGTGCAGGAAGAGGTGCTGCGGCGCGAGACGCGTCTGGACGAGGGGATCATCGACGGCACCCTGACCGCGTGGATCCAGGTGCCGGACCTGAGGGTCGGCGACATCGTGGACTATGCCAGCCTGCGCGAGATGAAGCCGCTGGCTTCGGCAGGCGAACGCTCGGTCTGGTCGACGCTGGAATGGGGCGTGCCCGTGCAGCTGTCGCGGACCATCGTCCTTTGGCCCGAGGACTGGCATTTCAATCAGGCGGCGCTGACCGACCGTGTCACCCATGTCTCGTCTCCGGCAGAAGGCGGGCTGGTGCGCCATGAATGGCAGCGGTTGAACCACATCCCCGAACGCTGGGAGGACAACACCCCCCCGGGCTATGGGCCGGGCGCGGTCCTGAAGCTGACGGCCGAGACGGACTGGGGCGCAATCTCGGGCGCGCTGTCGCCCTATTACGCCAAGGACTATCCGCTGACCCCGGAGTGGGAGGCAAAGCTGGAGGCGATCAAGGCTGCCAGCACCGATCCCGAGACGCGGGCCATCGCGGCATTGCGGCTGGTGCAGGATGAGCTGCGCTATGTTTCGCTGTCGGTGGGGGCCGGGGGCTACTGGGCGCGGCTGCCGCAAGAGGTGCTGACTTCGGGCTTTGGCGACTGCAAGGACAAGGCGCTGTTGCTGGTCGTCCTCTTGCAGCGGATGGGGATCGAGGCGGCCGTGGCGCTGACCGACATCGACGAAGGCCGCGCCCTTCCGATGGAGGTGCCGATGCTGGGCCTTTTCGACCATGCCATCGTCCGCATCCGGCTGAACGGCAAATCCCATTGGGTGGACCCGACCGCGATTCATCAGGGCGGCGATCTGACGACCGGCACCCCTCCGGCCTATGCCTGGGCACTGCCCCTGACCGGGGCGGGCCAGCGCGGGCTGGAAGAGATTCCGGTGACGCCGGACCAGTCCTGGTCGACCGATGTGACCGAGACCTACAGCTTCGGCGACAAGGGCGTGGGGCTTGAGGTCCGCTCGATCTACCATGGCGGGGCGGCGGATTCGATGCGGCAGAGGTTCGCGGTCACCCCGCTCTCCAACCTGTCGCGCGACTATCTGGATTACTACCTTGATCGCTATCCGGGTCTTGAGATGGAGCGCGGCATCGAAGTGCAGGATGATCGCGCCGGCAACCGCTTCCAGATGGTCGAGCGTTATTTCCTGCCGATGCGCCTACTGCGCGGCACAGCGCTTGAGCTGGATTTCCCCTTCGGAACAGAGGATTTCGTCTCGAACCTGCCCAATGCGCTGGCCACCACCCGGCAGATCCCGCTGGACATGGGTGAAGCCGCGATCTTCCGCCACAAGGTGCAGGTCAACAACGCCCCGATGGAGTTCCTTGCCCCCGGCCCGATCCTGCTGCGCAACGAGGGGTTCAGCTTCGCCCTGACCGCATCAGACCGCCCGGCCGGCACCCTGACCCTGGCCTGGACGTTCGAGCGCAAGGGCGGCAATGTCACGCCGGCCCAGGCCGCCGCGGTGATCGGCGATGCCGACCATGTCTATGAAAACACCTGGTTCAGCTGGGACGTCTCGCCCGACCCGGACTTCCGGCCCTAGGCCATGAAAAGGCCCCCGTCCCCTTTCGGGAACGGGGGCCGGCCTGCCCCGGTGAAGGGCTTAGTAGATCAGGCCGTCATACAGCGCATAGACGCCGCCGGCCGTGTTCATGTGGCCGGGTGCCCCGGCGGCGCGGGCATAGGCGGCAAGCGCGTTGTAGGTGCCGGGGCCAAAGGATCCGTCGATCCCGCCATGGTAGTAGCCATAGGCGCGCAGCGACCGCTGGATCGCCTTGCGCTCGGATTTCGAGTAGCTGTTGAAGGCCTGCGCGGCAGGGGTCGAGTAGACCGAGCGATAGCTGGGCGCAGGATCACGATAGACCGGGCGCGGCGCGGGGTTCACATAGACCGGATCGGGGGCGGCCTTGCGGTGGCGGTTGTTGTCGATCATCTCGTCGATGATGATCGCGGTCAGCGCGCCGGCCACGAAGCCCTGCTCTTTCTTGCCCCAGGCATGGGCCGGGACTGCGGCAGAGGCGGCGATTGCGATGGCGGCGGCAGCGGCGATGGCTTTGGTGTTCAGAAGCGGCAGCATGTCTGATCCTTTCCGGTGTTGGTGACAGCACCATGGCAGCGGTGCGATGAGGCCAATCTGGGCGCCACGGCCCTGCTAGGCAAAATCGCCCCGCCGTTATCGGATAGCGCAAAGGATTCCAGAGGGTTGCACGCCGCCTTCGGCGCAACGGAAAAAGGCGGACCCTTACGGGCCCGCCTTTCCTTCTGCCCCGGATTCGGGGATCAGATGCTGAGGCAGATGTATTTCATCTCAAGGAAGTCTTCCATCCCGTGATGGCTGCCCTCGCGGCCAAGGCCGGATTGCTTGACGCCGCCGAAGGGCGCGACCTCGGTCGAGATGATGCCGGTGTTGACGCCGACGATGCCGTATTCCAGCGCCTCCTGGACCCGGGTCACCCGGCCGATGTCGCGGCTGTAGAAATAGGAGGCAAGGCCGAAGATCGTGGCATTGGCCTTCTCGATCACCTCTTCCTCGGTCTCGAACTTGAAGAGCGGGGCAACGGGACCGAAGGTTTCCTCGTTGGTCACGATCATCTCGTCGGTCACGCCGGTCAGCACGGTCGGCTGGAAGAAGTTGCCGCCAAGCGCGTGGCGATGGCCGCCGATTTCCACCCTGGCCCCCTTGGCAGTGGCATCGGCGATATGCTCTTCGACCTTCTCGACGGCGGCGAAGTTGACCAGCGGGCCGAACTGCACCTCGTCTGCCAGCCCGTCGCCAACCTTGGTCTTGGCGACGGCTTCCTTCAGCTTGGCGGCGAAGGCGTCATAGACCCCGGCCTGAACGTAAAGCCGGTTGGCGCAGACGCAGGTCTGGCCGTTGTTGCGGAACTTCGACATCATCGCGCCGGCGACTGCCGCATCCAGATCGGCGTCATCGAAGACGATGAAGGGCGCATTGCCCCCCAGCTCCATCGAACATTTCAGAACCTGATCGGCAGCCTGACGCAAGAGGATGCGGCCGACTTCGGTCGACCCGGTAAAGGTCAGCTTGCGGATGGCGGGGTTCTCGCAGAACTCCTTGCCGATGTCCGAGGACCGCTTCGAGGTGATGACGGCGAAGATGCCCTTCGGCAGCCCGGCCCGTTCGCCCAGCAGCGCCAGCGCCAGCGCCGACAGCGGCGTCTCGGCGGCGGGGCGGGCGACGAAACCGCAGCCCACGGCCAGGGCGGGGCCGCATTTGCGGGTGATCATCGCGTTGGGGAAGTTCCACGGCGTGATCGAGGCGACAACGCCGATCGGCTGCTTGATCACCGTCAACCGCTTGTCGCGCTGATGGCCGGGGATGGTCTCGCCGTAAACGCGCTTGGCCTCTTCGCCGAACCATTCGATGAAGCTGGCGCCATAGGCGATCTCGCCCTTCGCCTCGGCCAGCGGCTTGCCCATTTCGGCGCAAAGGATGGTGCCCAGATCGTCCTGGTTCGCCATCATCAGGTCGAACCATTTGCGCATCACTGCGGCACGTTCCTTGCCGGTGCGGGCGGCCCATTCCTTCATCGCAGCCTGCGCGGCCTTGATCGCGCGAGCGGTTTCGGCCCGGCTCAGGTTCGGGACTTCGCAGATCACGTCGCCGCGGGCGGGGTTCACCACCGGGAAGGTGGATTTGTCGTCGGCATCGACCCACTCGCCGGCCACATAGGCCTTGGTCACCAGAAGCGACGGGTCTTTCAGCAGGTCACGCAGGTTGGTCACGGAATCGAGCATTGCAGCCTCCGTTCGGAAAGGGATGCTGCGGGATGCCATGGCAGGGGCCGACTTGTCCAGTTCCACGCCCGGCTTAGGTCCAGATGCCGGCGCACATCCCGGCAGGCTGGCGGGATATGGCTGGCGGCGGATGCCTCCGGCGGGGATATTTTCCTTCTGAAAGAAGCATCCCTCTTTCAGAAGGAAAATATCCTGGGGGTTTGGGGGTGAAACCCCCATCGCCGAGGAGGAGCGCGCAGGCGCGACGACAAGACAAGGGGCTTGCGCGCCAGCGGTCCTTGGGCCTTGCGGCACTCAGCCGTTGGCGTGCATCCGCTCGATATAGGCGCGCATTTCTTCGGCCTCCTGCCTTGCGTCGCGCAGCCCGTCCATGGCGGCGCGCAGTTCGGCCTCGGTCTGCGTGATCTGGTTCATCAGCTCGCCCTCGCGCTGTTCCAGATAGATCACCGCCTGATCGCGGACCTCTTCCGCCTCGTGCAGGGATTGTGCCAGCCGGTCCATCTCGGCCAGATCATTGCCGGCAACGCGGGAGAAGCGGTGCAGCAGCCAATGGGTGAACCAGCCCATGGCGAAAGCCAGAAGCAGGATGATCGCGGTGGCGATGACGAATTCGGTGCGGTTCATGCCCTGTCTGGTCCTGTCTTCTGCCGATCCGCGCTCAGCCGTCCTGGGCCGGGCGCGCCTTGGGGCGTATCGTCTTTTCGGTCGGCGCGACAGAGGGCGAGGTATCGTCCGAGAAATCGGGCGCCGCTGCCGCCGCCTCGCCGCCGTCTTCCGCGCCCTCGGTCTCGATCACCACCGCCGCGCCCTCGACCTTCAGCACGAATTCGATCCGCCGGTTTGCCTCGCGGCCGTCTTCGGTGCCGTTGTCGGCGATCGGAACGCCCTCGCCGTAGCCAACGGCCTTCATTGCGGACACATCCACGCGCCGCCCCTGCAGGGCAAGCAGGACCGCTTCGGCCCGGGCCTGGCTCAGGGCCTTGTTGCCGGATTCCGACCCCTGGGCATCGGTATGGCCACCGATCTCCATCGGCAGGCCGGGGCAGTTCTTCAGCACATCGGCCAGACGGGCGATGACGGGAAGCGAGTCGCTGCTGATCTCGGCCGAGCCGGGGGTGAAGGTGATCTTCTGCGTCTTCACCACCGCGGCGACCGAGGCGGCGCATTCCTGCGGTGTCGGCAGGGCGGCGAAGGGGTCCAGTTCCTTGTCATAGGTCACATCGACCTTGAATTTCTGGCCCTGGCCCAGCTTGCCCGACAGGATCTGCGTGACCTTGGCGCGGGCATCCTGACTGCCGGCGACGCCTTTCACCTCGACCAGATCGGCGCGCACCAGAAGGCTGCCATCGTGCAGGGCGGCCAGCGCCTCAAGGCCGGCCAGCACGCGCACCGGCCAGCCATCGGGCAGATCGGCGTCCAGCCGGGTCGCCACATAGACCTTCGAGGCACCGAAAGCGGACCGGGCGAAGGCATCGACGGCGGCCTGTTGCACCTCGTCCGTCAGCCGGCCCCGCAGTTCCACGCGGCCTTCGGGCGACAGCCGGGCGGTGAATTCGGCCGGGCCTTGCGCGACTTCCTTCTTCGGCAGCTGCGCATCCAGCGAAAAGACCTGGGGCAGGGCGGCGCGCAATTCCCCGACCACGCGGTCGAAATCGGCCTGCGCCACCGATTCCCCCGCCAGAAGCGAGACATCGGCGTCCGAGAAGGTCAGCGTGGCATTGCCCAGTTCGGCCACCGCGCTGATCCCGGCGGCGACCCCTTCGGCCCAACGGGGCGTCGGCACGCCAAGGCCGATGGTGCAGGTGGTGCCGGCGGGCAGGCCGGCGGCTTCGGCCGCGCGCAGGATGGTTGTCCGGGCGCGTTCGCTGTCGGCGGCACAGGCGTCGAAACGCGCGCCCTGATCGTCCTTGATGAAACGCAGGGTGAAGGGGGTCAGGACCGGGCGCGGCGCAGAGATTTCGATCACCAGCCCGAGGCCTTCGGGCTTGCCGCGCTTTAGCACCGTTTCAAGGCGGCGCTTCTCCGCCTCGCTGTCGGCGATGGCGGTCACCTCGACCCGGTCGGCAGCGACCGAGACCTTGGAGCGTTTCAGCACCTTCAGCGCCTCGATCCCGAAGGCGAGCGCATCGTTCCATGTTTCGGGCGCCGGCCAGGCGGCGGCTTCCAGCAGGTTGTCGACCTCGATCCCCGGGGTCAGCGCCTCGGCGGCGGCGACAAGGGCCGCCTCGTCGATGCCGCCGGCCTGAGGTATTTCCGGCAGAAGGCCGATCAGCTGGATGCCGTCATCGTTGCGCAGCATCTCGACCGAGAAGCGCGGCGCCGCCAGCGCGGTCGCAGGCGTCACCTCCAGCGAATCGCGGACGCGGCTGGAATCGACCAGCGTGCCGACAAGGTTCAGCGCGCGGAAACGGGTGCGTTCGTCCGGGGCGGTGCCCGTCAGATGGACCTGCAGCCCGTCCGAGCTGACGCTTGCCCACTCCATTCCCGCGCCCTGCAGGCCCGCATTCACCACGGTATCCGTGCGCATCTCGATCACCAGCGCCGTCAGCAGGGCGACGCCAAGCATGACCAGACCGGCAAGGGCGAAGGCCAGTGCCGCAAGAGCCGTCGAGGGCAGGCGAAGAAGGCGTCTTGGCAAGGGATTCTCGGGCAGGTGGGTCTGGACGGGCCGGTCCAGCCCCGTGCTTCCTAGGGCGATTGCGTGGCGGGATCAATCAGACGACGGCGGCGGCGGCAAGAAACAGCACAAGGATCAGCCCGGCATCGCGGTTGGATTTGAAGATCCGCAGGCAAGAGGCCGGGTCATCGGGCCTCAGCACCCGCATCTGCCAGACCATATGCGCCCCCATCGCCCAGATCCCGGCCAGCGCCAGCATCATCGGCCAGGGGCCGCGGGTGGCGGGCAGCGTGGCGATCACGGCAGCGGCCAGAAGAAGCGTGGTCAGCAGAAGAAAGCCGGCCAGCCATTTTCCGGCGTTGTCGCCGAACAGCCGCGCCGTGGACTTGACGCCGATCAGCGCGTCATCCTCTTTGTCCTGCAGGGCATAGATGGTGTCGTAGTAAAGCGTCCATGTGATCCCGGCGGCGTAAAGCAGGAATGTTCCGGGGTGCAGCGTTCCGGCATGGGCGGCCCAGGCCAGAAGGGCGCCCCAGTTGAACGCGAGGCCCAGAAAGGCCTGCGGCCACCAGGTGAAGCGTTTCGCAAAGGGATAGATCGCCACCAGCGCCAGCGAGCCTATGCCAAGCGCAATGGCAAGGCTGTTGTAGCTGAACAGGATCACCGCCCCCAGAAGCGCCTGCACCGCCATCCAGACCAGCGCGCCCTTCAGCGTGACCTGACCCGAGGGCAGGGGGCGGCTGCGCGTCCGCGCCACCGCGGCGTCGATCTTGCGGTCGGTGATGTCGTTCCAGGTGCAGCCCGCCCCCCGCATCAGAAAGGCCCCGATCCCGCAGCCGGCGGCAATCCACAGATCCCAGAGCCGGAACCCGTCCAGATTGGCGGCCAGCGCCACGCCCCAGAGACAGGGGATATAGAGAAGCCATGTCCCGATCGGCCTGTCGGCCCGGCTGAGGCGCAGGAAGGGGCGCGACGGCGCAGGGGCGAAACGGTCGACCCAATTGCCCTTCGGCGCGTCGGCGACAGTGCCCGCAGGCTCTGGCATTTCGCTGTTGCGGGACATAGGTTTCCCCCCATGGCAGAGCGACAGGTCCGGCTTCACATAGACCAGCCCCTTCACCCGGGGCAAGCCGTGGCCCTTGACGAGGGTCAGGCAAATTACCTTTTCGCGGTGATGCGGCTGGCGGTCGGGGCGTCGGTCCTTCTGTTCAACGGCCGCGATGGCGAATGGCGGGCCGAGGTGGCCGAGGCGAACAGGCGTCGCGGTGTTCTGGTCTGCCGCGACCGGACCCGGCCGCAGGAGATGCCGCCCGATCTGTGGCTGATCTTCACCCCGCTGCGGAAAGAGCGCACCGCCTTTCTGGTGGAAAAGGCGGTAGAACTGGGGGTCGCCCGGCTTCTGCCCGTCACCACCCGCTATCTGGCCGGCGACCGTTTCCGGCCCGAGAAGGAGCTTGCCCACGCCACCGAGGCGGCCGAGCAATGCGAGGCGCTTTGGGTGCCCGATATTGCCCCGATGCAGCCATTGGACAAGCTGCTTTCCGGCTGGGAGCCGTCGCGCCGGATCTTCTGGGCCGACGAGGGGCTGGCGGGGCAGGGCACCGACTGGTCCGCAGGCC
Organism: uncultured Paracoccaceae bacterium; assembly: GCA_934500835.1. GTDB lineage: Bacteria > Pseudomonadota > Alphaproteobacteria > Rhodobacterales > Rhodobacteraceae > Pseudogemmobacter. Next base: position 260,896 of record CAKSTR010000005.1, read on the forward strand.
GGGGCGATCCGGCGGCGATCCTGATCGGTCCCGAGGGCGGCTTTGCGCCCGAAGAGCGCGACCGGCTGCGCGGGCTGCCCTTCGTCACCCCGGTCTCGCTTGGCCCGCGCATCCTGCGGGCCGAAACCGCCGCCCTTGCGGCGCTGACGCTGTGGCAGGCCCGGTCCGGGGATTGGCGATGATCCGGCCTGCGGTTCAGGAAACCCTGTCGCGCTGGTCCGAGCCTGTCCTTGGCGCCGTGGTCGCCGGGCTTGGCCTCTGGGTCGCGCTGATGGGCGGCTGGTTCCTTGCCGCAGCGGGGGGTGCAATCGCCGTTCTGGGCCTTGGCTGGGCGGTGCTTGGCTACCGGCGCATGCGTTTTGCCGGGAAGGGCGATGCGCCCGGTCTGGTCGAACTGGACGAAAGCCGCATCACCTACCTGGGCCCCCGGATGGGGGGCAGCATCAGCCTTGATGAGCTGATCGAGATCCGGCTTCTGTCGCTGCGCGGCCGTAGGGCCTGGCGGTTGCGGCAGGCGGACGGGCAGGTTCTGCTGGTGCCCACAGATTCCTCTGGCTCCGAGACGCTGTTCGACGCTTTCGCCAGCCTGCCCGGCCTCTCTTCGGCCGATCTGGTGGCGGCGCTGGCCGGCGAGACCGCCCCGACCGGCCAGACGCTGCCCGCGCTGGACGGGGGCGACAGGCTGGTCTGGCGGCGGCAGGGGCGCGGGCTTTCCCCGGTCTGACCGCCCGTGGCCGAACCATGACCTTTTGTGATGAATTCGCCCGCTCCCTTGACAGTGCCTGATCGACAGGACACCTGTGCCCCCTGAGACGATCCTGCCGACCGACCCTGCCACCAGACGGAGCTTTCCATGTCCATTCCCCAGTCCGGCGGCGGCCTGATCGAAAGCTTTGACCAGTTGGCGGGGCTTCTGGAGTCGGGCTGCAAGCCGGCCGACGACTGGCGCATCGGCACCGAGCACGAGAAGTTCGGCTGGCTGACCGACACCCGCCTGCCGCTGCCCTATGCCGGGGACCGCTCGATCTCGGCCCTGTTCGCCGGGCTTGAGACGCGCTTCGGCTGGACCCCGGTGCGCGAGGGCGAGAACATCATCGGCATGACGCGCAACGGCGCGAACATCAGCCTGGAGCCGGGCGGCCAGTTCGAGCTGTCGGGCGCGCCCTTGGTCTCGGTCGTGGAGACCGCGGCCGAGCTGGACAACCATCTGGACGAGGTCGGGCAGATCGCGGACCCCCTGGGCATCCGCTTCATGTCGATCGGGGCGGCGCCGGAATGGACGCACCAGCAGATGCCGGTGATGCCCAAGGGCCGCTACCGGCTGATGACCGATTACATGGGCCGCGTCGGCACCCATGGCACGCAGATGATGTATCGCACCTCGACCGTGCAGGTGAATCTCGACTTCGCGTCCGAGGCCGACATGGTCAGGAAAATGCGGGTCGCCATCGCGCTGCAGCCGGTGGCGACGGCGCTTTTCGCCTCCTCCCCCTTCTTCGAGGGCAAGGAGAACGGCCACAAAAGCTGGCGTTCGCGGATCTGGCGGGGCTTGGACGACAGCCGGACCGGGATGCTGCCGTTTGTCTTCGGCGGCGACATGGGTTTTCAGGCCTATGTCGACTGGGTGCTGGATGTGCCGATGTATTTCGTCTACCGCGACGGGAAGTACATCGACGCGCTGGGGCAAAGCTTCCGCGATTTCATGGCCGGCAAGCTGCCCGCCCTGCCCGGCGAAAAGCCGACGCTTTCGGACTGGGCCGATCACCTGACAACGGTTTTCCCCGAGGCACGGGTGAAGAAATACATCGAGATGCGCGGTGCCGATGCCGGCTCGCGGGCGCATCTGGTGGCGCTGCCGGCGTTCTGGACCGGGTTGATGTATGACCAGACCGCGCTGGATGCCGCCTGGGATCTGGTGAAGGGCTTCGACACCGAAACCCGTCAGGGCCTGCGCGTCGCGGCCTCGGTCTCGGCCCTGCAGGGGCAGGCTGAAGGCGTGAAGCTGCTCGACCTTGCCCGTGCTGCCGTGGCCCTGTCACAGGCCGGGCTTGCGGCCCGCGGGCACGGCGAGGAACGGCTGCTGGCGCCGCTGGTGGAAAGCCTTGGCAGCGAAAAGGTGCAGGCCGACCGCTGGCTGGCGCGGTATCACGGCGAATGGGGCGGCAAGCTGGCCCCGATCTACGAGGCCGCCAGCCTGTAAGGCACCAAATTCCCTTGAAGGAATCTGACCGAAATCCGTAAGGATTTCGATGCGGTGGCTGGCACGCTCCGCCTCACCCCTTTGGCAGATCAAGCCAGACCTGACCCTCGCGCATGCCGCCGCGCACAATCCGTCCCGGCGATGCAAGATCGGGATAGTCGGCAAGCCAGTCGCGGAAACGGTCGTTGCTGACCACGATGGCTTTCGTCTCGGTGGCGTATCGCAAAAGGTAGGGGTCCGCCTGTGTGCCCTTGGGCACCACCATGACATTGTCCTTGCCGATGCCCAGATGCCGGCCGAACTCGGCATCATTCAGGAACCGGCCGGCCAGCTTGTAGCCGGCATTGGCATCGAAGATCACGCCCGTCCGGTAGCCATGGCGTTCCAGCAGATGCACCACCTGGGAAATCGGCGCGAAGCCCGGGGCGTTGTCATGCCAATGCATGATGTTGGAGCCGTCGATCACCGCCAGTGGGCGCTTTGCCCGGGGCAAGGTGCGGCGCGTTCCGCCGCTGCGGGCGGGTCCGGTTGCCCGGTGGCGCCGGCTGCGCCGGAGCAGCAGCAAAAGGACTGCGAACAGGACCAGCCCGAACAGTCCGAGGAGAGCCGCGTCGCCCATGCCAGATCAGCCCTGCGGCTTCTTCTGCCCTATCTTCGGCTCGGTTCCCGCCTTGATCCGGGCAAGGTTGGCACCATGGCGGATGTAGATCAGAACCGTCAGGATCAGCACAAGGATCAGCATCCGGCCGTGGTCGAAGGTGAAAAGCCAGATCGGGGCCAGTGCCGCCGCCATCAGCGCCCCGACCGAGGAGATCCGCGTGATCAGCGCCGCCGCCAGCCAGGTGGCGCAGCAGGCAAGGCCGACGCGCCAGTCCAGAGCCAGCATCAGGCCAAGGAAGGTGGCCACGCCCTTGCCGCCCTTGAATCCAAGGGCGAAGGGGAAAAGGTGGCCGACAAAGGCGGCCAGCCCGGCGACCTGGGCTGCATCCTCGGGGCCGACGAAGATCCGCGCCAGCACCACCGCCAGCGCGCCCTTGCCGCCGTCCAGAAGCAGCGTCGCCAGTGCGGCGCCCTTGTTGCCGGTGCGCAGCACATTGGTGGCGCCGATGTTCCCGGACCCGATCTTGCGCAGATCGCCCAGACCCATCGCCCGCGTGACCAGCACGCCGAAGGGGATCGACCCAAGCAGATAGGCCAGCACCGCCGTCAGCAGCAGCGTGTCCGTCGCAGTGACCAGTTCCGGCATCCTACCCCCTCAGGCCGCGAAGACACGGCTTCCGCCGACCCATGTGCCCAGCACCTTACCTTCCATCCGCGCGCCGTCAAACGGGGTGTTCTTCGACTTCGAGCGCAGGGTGAAACGGTCCAGCTGGAAGGGCGCGTCGGGGTCGAACAGCACCAGATCGGCCGGCGCGCCGTCGGCAAGGCGGCCCTGCGGCAGGCCCAGCCGGCGGGCAGGGTTCAGCGCCATGGCGCGGAAGAGGGCGGGCAGCGTCAGGTGGCCGCCGTGGTAAAGCCGCATCGCGGCCGGCAGGAAGGTCTCCAGCGCCACGGCGCCCGCCGCCGCCTCTTCGAAGGGCAGGCGCTTGGATTCCTCATCGGCCGGGGTGTGGAAGCTGGCCACCACGTCGATGGTGCCATCGGCAAGCGCGGCGATCACCGCCTGACGGTCGTCTTCGGACCGCAGCGGCGGGGTCAGCTTGAAGAACGTCCGGTAATCGCCCAGATCGAATTCGTTCAGCGTCAGATGGTGGATCGAGGTGCCCGCAGTGACATCCAGCCCGCCCGCCTTGGCCCGTGCAAGGGCGGGCAGGGCGGCGGCAGTGGTGATCTGGTCGGCGTGATAGCGCGCGCGCGTCATCTCGACCAGCGCCAGATCCCGCTCCAGCCCCATCCGTTCGGCCAGGGCCGAGACCGCGGGCAGCCCGCGCAGCGAGGCGAACTTGCCCGAGGTTGCCGCAGCACCCTTCGACAGCGCCGGCTCCTGCGGGTGGCCGACGACCAGCGCGCCAAGGCTGCGCGCATAGGTCAGCGCGCGGGCCAGCGCCTTGGTTTCGGTTGCCACGGCGAAGACATCGGTGAAGGCGACGGCGCCGGCATCCAGCAGAAAGCCGATTTCAGTCATTTCGCGCCCCTCGCGTCCCTTGGTCAGGGTGGCCATGTGGCGGATGCGGACCGGGGCGGATTCCTGCGCGCGCCGGGTGACGAACTCCAGCACCTCAGGCGTGTCGATGGCGGGTGCGGTGTCGGGGCGGGCGATGATCGTGGTCACGCCCCCTGCCGCGGCCGCCAGCCCGGCCGAGCGGAAGGATTCCCGATGCCGCTCTCCCGGCTCGCCGATCTTGACGCCCCAGTCGACGATGCCGGGCGCAAGGCAGCGGCCGCCGCAATCGAGGGTCTCGGCGCCCTTCGGGGCCTTGCCGTCCCGGCCAAGGATCATGCCTTCCTTGACGGTCAGGCTGCCAGTGTCCTCGGTGCCGGTCTCGGGGTCGATCAGGCGGGCGTTGGTGAAATGCAGCGTGGTCATCGGGGTCGGGTTCCGTCCTGCCGGGGCGATCTGTCATCGCAGGATGCCCGGGCGTGTAGGGCCTGCGTTTGGGGCTGTCTAGCGGCGCGCGCGGCGCATGATGAAGAGGAAGACGCCGATTGCGGCGAGGAAGGGCCAGAACGAGACCTCTCTGGCCGAAACGAAGATCAACGCGATGACGATCAGCAGCAGCACAACAGTCGGGATGCCGCCCTTGCGCCGCTGGGTCGGGTCCAGTTGCTGGCCCCGGCTTCCGGACTGTGCTGTCCGGTCCTGCCCTCGCGTCGCCCCCGAGGGCGGGAATTGCACCAGTTCCGGCTCGGGGCGTTTCGGCTCCGGCAGAAAGACCGGCGGGCCGTCGGAGCTGTCATTCGGGCGGTTGTCTGTCATCGCTGGCCTGACCGGCAAGAGGCCATGGAACGGGGAAATGCCATCGGGCAGGGCCTCCTTTCAAGGGTGCAACGGCTGGGGCTGCGGGGGAGACCGATCACCGCCCTATCCCATCAGCACGAAAAGCGTGGTGAAGACGGCAAGGAACAGCAGCACCGCCATTGCCACCATGCCGCCCTTGCGCATGTCGTCCTTGCTGGGTTTGCGGTGGGGATCGGGCGTGGTCAACCCCGTGCTCCCTTGAGCGTTACCGTGTGCAGGCTGCCGACATCGCAGCGGCGCAGGGAAAGGCCGCGCCCCGTCAGGCGAAAGCGCAGCCGCAGCCTTCCGGGCCGCTCCAACCACAGCAGACGCCCGGGCGGGGGGGCAAGCTCAGACATACTGGCCCACGATTTTCCGCCCCCGCTCGGCGCGCAGGTTGCGGGCCAGAAGGTCCATGCAGGCCATGCGGACGGCGACGCCCATCTCGACCTGATCCTGAATGACGCTGCGGTTGATGTCATCGGCCAGATCGCCGTCGATCTCGACCCCGCGGTTCATCGGGCCCGGATGCATCACGATGGCATCCGGGTTGGCATGGGCCAGCTTTTCGGCATCCAGCCCGTAGCGGTGGTAATATTCCCGCTCGGACGGGATGAAGCCGCCATCCATCCGTTCCTTCTGAAGCCGCAGCATCATCACCACATCGGCGCCCTTCAGCCCTTCGCGCATGTCGTCGAAGATCTCGCAGCCGAAGGCATCGACGCCCGAGGGCATCAGCGTCGGCGGTGCGATCAGGCGGATGCGGTTCTCCATCTTGTTCAGAAGGATCAGGTTGGACCGCGCCACCCGGCTGTGCGCGATGTCGCCGCAGATCGCCACGGTCAGCCGCTGGATCCGGCCCTTGGCGCGGCGGATCGTCAACGCATCCAGCAGCGCCTGCGTCGGGTGTTCGTGCTTGCCGTCGCCCGCATTCAGCACCGCGCAGTTCACCTTCGACGCCAAGAGGTTGACGGCACCCGAGTTCGGATGCCGCACCACCAGCAGATCGGGGTGCATCGCGTTCAGCGTCAGCGCGGTGTCGATCAGCGTCTCGCCCTTCTTCACGCTGGACGAGGCCACCGACATGTTCATCACATCCGCGCCAAGCCGCTTTCCCGCCAGCTCGAAACTGGCCTGGGTGCGGGTGGAGTTCTCGAAGAACATGTTGATCTGGGTCATCCCGGCCAGCACGTCGGATTGTTTCACCGTGCGGCGGTTCAGGTCGACATAGCGGTCGGCAAGATCAAGAACTGTGGTGATTTCCAGCGGTGCCAGCGGTTCGATGCCAAGCAGGTGGCGGGCGCGGAAGGCCATGCGGGGTTCCCTTCGGTTTCACCCTTCTATGTCAAAAGGGGCGCGGGCGGGCAAGCCTTGCGGGACGCCGCCTTGCCGCGCCTTTCGCCGGGGCCTAGGCTCCGCCCCATGGGAATCGCATCCGACATCGCCGGCGACTGGGCAGCCTCGCTCGCCGCGCTGGCCTGGCAGCTTGAGGCCGGGGTCGATGAAGTTCTGGCCGAGGCGCCGGTCAACCGCTACGACCTGCCCGAAGCGCAGCCCGCGCCGCGGCCATCGGCCCAGGCCCCCGCCGCGCGCCCGAAGGCCGCGCCGGTTGCGGCGCCCGATCCGGTTCCGGGGCTAGACCCTGTGGCGGTGGCGACAGCCGCCGCTGCCGCCGCCCGCACGTTGCAGGACCTGCGTGAAGCCGTCAGCGCCTTTGATCTGTGCGAGGTGAAGAAGGGCGCCCGCAACACCGTCTTTTCCGACGGTCACCCTTCGGCGCGGGTCCTGATCCTGGGCGAGGCTCCGGGCCGCGATGAGGATATCGAAGGCCGCCCCTTCGTCGGCCGCGCCGGGCAGCTTCTGGACCGGATGTTCGGGGCGATCGGCCTGTCGCGCCAAAGCCCGGACACCGAAACCGCGCTTTACATCACCAATGTCATGTATTGGCGCCCGCCCGGCAACCGCGACCCCGAACCGGCCGAGATTGCCATGATGAAACCCTTCGTCCAGCGCCATATCGAACTGGTCGATCCGCAGGTCATCGTGGTCATGGGCAACACCCCGCTGGACTGCCTGACCGGCCATCGCGGCATCCTGCGGGCGCGCGGCACGTGGACCGCCGCGTTTGGCCGGCCGGTGTTGCCGATGACCCACCCGGCCTATCTGCTGCGCAACCCGGCCGCCAAGCGCGAGGCCTGGGCGGATCTGTTGTCGATACAGGAAAGGCTGCGGGCGTAATGCCGGTGGAGTGGATGACCCTTCTCGCCTTCCTGCCCGCCGCACTGGCGCTGAACCTGACGCCGGGGGCGGATATGATGTTCACGCTTGGTCAGGGGCTGAAAGGCGGCTGGAAGGCCGGGCAGGCGGCAAACCTCGGGATTGCCGCCGGGGGGATGGTGCATGTGACACTGGCCGCCCTTGGCCTGGCGGCCGTGCTGAAGGCCCATCCGGCCGCGTTCGAGGCGGTGCGCTGGGCCGGTGTCGGATATTTGTTGTGGCTGGCGTGGAAGTCTCTGCACGCCGGGCCCGTGCAGCCGGCCGATGTCACGCGGGCGCCGGCGGGAAAGGTGTTCCGGCAGGCGATGGTGGTCAACCTGCTGAACCCCAAGGTCGCCCTCTTCATCCTGTCCTTCCTGCCGCAATACGTGGACCCCTCGCGCCCGGTGCTGGCGCAGTTCATGGTGCTTGGGGTGGTGTTCATGCTGGGCGGGCTGGCGGTGAATGGCGTTGTGGGCGGCTTTGCCGGGACGATCGGCGGCAGGCTGGCCCGGTCCGAGGTGCTGTCGCGCTGGCTTGGCCGGGTGACGGCGGGCATCTTCGGCCTGCTGGCCCTGCGCCTAGCCGTGATGGAGCGTTGAATGGCCATAGACGAGACGAAAGACTTCATCCCGGTCCGCATCGCCGTGCTGACCGTCTCGGACACAAGGACGGCGGCCGAGGACAGATCGGGCGACACTCTGGTCGAACGGCTTCTGGGTGCCGGGCATCAGCTGGCCGCGCGCGGGATCGTGACGGATGACCGGGCAGAAATTGCCGCCCGCCTGCGCGAATGGATCGCCGATCCGGCGGTGGACGTGATCCTGACCACGGGCGGCACCGGCCTGACCGGCCGCGACGTGACGGTCGAGGCGCATCGAGACGTCTACGAGAAGGAGATCGACGCCTTCGGCACGGTCTTCACCATCGTCTCGATGCAGAAGATCGGCACCTCGGCCGTGCAAAGCCGCGCCTGTGGCGGCGTGGCGGGCGGCACCTATCTTTTCGCGCTTCCAGGCAGCCCCGGGGCCTGCCGCGATGCCTGGGACGAGATCCTGCTGGCGCAGCTGGATTACCGTCACCGCCCCTGCAATTTTGTCGAGATCCTTCCGCGTCTGGAAGAGCACAAGCGCCGCAAGTAGCCGCCTCGGGCCCCATCGAGGGGCCGCTCGGCGGCGCTGCCGCGGAAGACCTGGCAAGGCGGTGTCCCGGCGGCGGCCCGGAATGCCTCCGGCGGGGATATTTCAGCCAAAGTGAAGGCCAATCTTTCACTTTGGCTGAAATATCCTCGGGGGTTTGGGGGCAGAAGGCCCCCATCCGGCCAACGTCAGCCGTCAGGGCGCTTCCGCCTGCCTCCACCAAAGGCTTGCGGCGGCAGCCGCGCCATGTGGTCGCTCAGGGTGCCGGGCAGCCGCTGATCTCGACCGCGCCGCTGTCGGAGATCACGGTCAGCGTAAGGGTCGAGCGGTCCAGCGCAAAGGGCTGGCCGTTCGGGCCGACCAGTTCCGCCGATGCCATCAGCTTGCCGCCCTGGCGCCGAGCCAGGGCTTCGGAAACCCAGATGCTCGGGTCTGCAGCCTCGAAGGCCAGCGCCTCGTTGCCGCCCTGTCGGGGCAGGGTCAGCGTCGCCGTCACGCGCAGGCCGTCGGAAATCGGCTCCACCGCGCAGGTGACGGCCGAGACGCCGGCCTCGTTGGCGGTGGCCGGGCGCGCGGCAAGGGCAGAGCGGATGGTGGCATCGGGCGCGCCGGGCGGCATCAGCCGGGCACCGAGGTCGACCGAAGCCGGCATGCAGATGTCGCGGCAGATCCCCAGATCGACCCTTGCCCGCAGCACCACAGGGCGCGAGGGGTCTTTCGCCTCGACCTCGAGCGGCAGGATCACGCCGCCACGGTAGCCGATGGTCTGATAGCCGTTGGTATGGAAGACCACCGGCGAGGGCCAGTGGATGCGGACCGCTTTCAGGTTCTCGGAGCCGGTCCAGTCGAACTGCGGCGGGATCCCTGCGTCGCCGGGGCTGCGCCAATAGGTCTTCCACCCCGGCGCCAGATCCAGCCGCACCCCGGCCATATGCGCACCCGACTCCATTTGCCAGCCGGGCAGCAGGGTGGCCTGCAGCACATCGTCCTGGCTGGTCGTTCTGGCGGAAAGCGCCGATGGCAGGGCCAGGATGGCCAGCATCAGCAGGGCGGCAAGGGCGGGAAGTCGGATCATGTCGCGCAAGATAGGCGGGCGGGCGGGGGGCTGGAAATCACTTCCGGGCGACGAGACGTGATCTGTGGCATCGCTGCCGCAGGCCGTTCCCCCCTTGAGGCCGGCAGGCCTTGGCGGCATGCTGGGCCCATGCGGAGGCGACGATGACCAGAATGGAAATCGCCCGTGATCTGGCGGGCAAGCTGTTGATCGCCATGCCGGGCATGGGAGACATGCGGTTCCGGCGCAGCGTCATCCTGATCTGTGCCCATTCGGAAGAGGGCGCCATGGGCCTGATCGTCAACAAGCCCGCGTCCGAGATGTCCTTCTCGGGGCTGCTCGAGCATCTGGGCATCAGCCCGGCGGGCGAGGGCCGCGACATCAGGGTGCATTTCGGCGGCCCGGTTGAACGAGGGCGCGGCTTCGTGCTGCATTCCGATGAATGGAGCGGCGGCGCCGATCCGGGCATGCAAGTGCCCGGCGGCTACCGGATGACGGCGACGCTGGACGTTCTTGAGGCGCTGGCCACGGGCGGTGGTCCCGAACAGGCGCTTCTGGCGCTTGGCTATTCGGGCTGGGGGCCGGGGCAGCTGGAGGGCGAGATCCAGCGCAATGACTGGCTGGTCTGCGATCCGGGGGCGGACCTGGTGTTCAGCCCCGAGGATCCGGCGAAATGGGCCGGGGCGCTGCGGCTGCTGGGCATCGATCCGGTGACACTGTCGGGGGCTGCGGGACGCGCCTGACCCTCTCGGGGCTTGACGCAAGGCGCTGTGGCCGCGAAAGGTCACAAGGCAGCCCGATCCGCGCCATAGTCGGCATGTTCTGTGTCGGGATACTCCACGGAAGGCGGGACACAGGCATGAGGATCAGGGCATTTCTTGCGGCGGCACTGGTGCTGGGGATTTCCGGCCCGGTTCTTGCGCAAGAGCGGGTGACGCTGGGCTGGGGCCGGATGTTCACCAATGACGCCCTTGGCGACATGGAAGACCGCTGGCGCACCTCGTCCTATACCATGAGCCGGGTCCGCGGCCCGTCCTGGTCGGGCGATCTGCCCTCGCGCCCGGGCGAGATCCTGGAATTCCGCATGCGCGCCGATTTCATCGCGCCCGAGAACCTTGTGCGGATGCCGCCGGGCGACCGGCGCTATGCCGGCGTCCTGACCCTCGGGATGCATACGCATTTCGAGAAGGCCGGGCTGGAGGCCAGCCTCGGGCTTGATCTGGCGATCACCGGCGAGCAGTCGCTGATGGGCGATCTGCACAATGCGCTGCATGATCTGATGGGTTTGCCGCGCCCGCGTGTCGCTGCGACGCAGATTCCCAACGGCTTTCATCCTACTCTGGTGCTGGAAGCCGGCCATGGCTTTGACTTCGGCGGCGGCACCTTCCGTCCCTTTGCCGAGGGACAGGCCGGGCTTGAGACCTTCGTTCGGGCGGGGTTCGACCTCAGCTTCGGCACCTATGGCCGCGGCGCGCTGATGATCCGCGAACAGACCACCGGCCAGCGCTATCGCGCCGTGGCCGGCAGCCCGGAGCCCGGCTTCACCTTCACCCTTGGCGGCGATGTGGCGCGGGTCTTCGACAGCGAGCTTTTGCCCGAAGGCGGTGCCGCGGTCCTGAACGACACCCGCGAACGGATGCGGGCCGGCATCGCCTGGCAGGGGGATCGCCATTCCGTCCAGTTCGGTATGACCTGGCTGGGCAAGGAATTCGAAAGCCAGCGCGAGGCGCAGGTCGTGGGCTCTCTCAACCTGCAGCTGGCGTTCTGAGCTTTTACCCCGGACTGTGGCGCGTTCGCCATAGCCAAGCGAATCGGCACCTGTTAACCTCTCGGCAATAAAAGAAGAAAACGAGCAGGCATACAGGCAATGGGAACGGGCGATAAAGCCACGTTCGTCATCTCCTGGTCGCAGACAGAAGTGGACGGCGTCAGCGCCCCCACCCTTGACATGCTGACGGTCGGCGCCGCCTGGCGCTGGACGGGCAATGCGGTGCGCATCGACGCGCCGGGCGAGGTGTTGCTTCTGGAAGGGGCCGAAGGGGCGGCGGACATGCGCCAAAGGGCGGCGCGCATGGTTCAGCGGTTGATCGGAGTCGCGGTCGGAACCGACGACAGGGCCGAAGGGCGCGAGGAACCGGACGAGATGCCGGACCAGTGCTTCATCGTTACCGACGGGTTGCAGAGCTATCCGGTCACCATCCTGCCGGTGCCCGACAGCGGCGCGCGGCTTTTGATGTTCCTTGGCAGCCCGCCTCCGGTCGGGCGCGATCTCTGGATCGTGCGGGCGCAGATCGACCGCTCGGGCGGGGCCGCGGGCGAACGGGCGGGCGGCGGTGTGATCTGCTTCACACCGGGCACCCGCATCCTGACCCCGGATGGCACCCGCCTGATTCAGGATCTGCGCCCCGGCGATCTGATCCAGACCAAGGACAACGGTGCGCAAGAAGTGCTTTGGCGCGGCAGCCGCCGGATGAGCGGGGCACGTCTTTACGCCATGCCGCATCTGCGGCCGATCCGCTTCCGCGCCGGCGCGCTTGGCCAGGGCCGGCCCGAGGATGATCTCTGGGTCTCTCCGCAACACCGGATGGTGCTGCGCGGGCAGGCCGCGCAGGCGCTGTTCAACAGTCCCGAAGTGCTGGTGGCGGCCGAGGATCTGGTGAACGATTCCTCGATCATGGTCGATTTGGCCGCGCGCGAGGTGACTTATATCCATCTGCTGCTGGATCGCCACAACGTGATCTTTGCCAATGGCATGGAGACGGAAAGCTTCCACCCGTCGAACACCGCGCTGGACACCATCGACCCGAAGGACCGGGCCGGGCTTCTGGGTCTGTTCCCGGAGATCGAGATCAACCCGCATTCCTACGGCGACTATGTGCGGCGCAACCTTTCGGCCTCGGAAACGGCGATCCTGCGGCACGAAACCCGCGCCGCCTGACCCTGCGACTTTGGCAGCCGCCGGGGCAGGGCCGCAGGAAGAAGCCGCAGGCGGCGGGTGCGCCTGCGGTTGACACCGCCGGAATCGCCCCTATAAGCCCCCCACGGTCCCGGAAGAGATTCCGGGGCTTTTCATTGGTGTTGGTGGCCCCCGCAAGGGGATGCCTGTCGCCGGGGAGACCCGGAGAGGACAACGCCCTTCTGAAACGACAAGAAGGAGATCAGCGATGACCAAACGTACCGCTGCCAAACACAAGATTGACCGCCGCATGGGCGAAAACATCTGGGGCCGTCCCAAATCGCCGCTGAACAAGCGCGAATACGGTCCCGGCCAGCACGGCCAGCGCCGCAAGAACAAGCTGTCGGACTTCGGCACCCAGCTGCGCGCCAAGCAGAAGCTGAAGGGCTACTACGGCGACCTGACCGAAAAGCAGTTCCGCAAGATCTATGGTGAAGCCGAGCGTGTGAAGGGCGACACCGGCGAGATGCTGATCGGCCTTCTGGAGCGCCGCCTCGACGCCGTGGTCTACCGCGCCAAGTTCGTCGCCACGGTCTTCGCCGCCCGCCAGTTCGTCAACCATGGCCACGTCCTGGTGAACGGCAAGCCGGTGAACATCGCCTCCTACCGCGTCAAGGAAGGCGATGTCGTGTCGGTCCGCGAGAAGTCGCGCCAGCTTGCGATCATCGCCGAAGCCATCGCGCTGACCGAGCGTGACGTGCCGGACTATGTCGAAGTCGACAACAACAAGCTGACCGCCAAGTTCGTGCGGACCCCGGCTCTGGGCGACGTGCCCTATCCGGTCCAGATGGAACCGAACCTGGTCGTCGAATACTACGCCAAGAACTGACGACACGGTGCCTTTGCGCACCCTGCCCACCGGGGCCGCGCCGCAAGGACGCGGCCCCTTTCCATTCCAGCCCTGTCTTCGGGATCAGCATGAGCGACAAACCCTCCGTCGAGATCACCTTCGAGAGAACCCTTTTCGGCAGCCGCTGGCTGATGGCGCCGATGTATCTGGGACTGTCGGTCTCGCTGGGGTTGCTGACGGTGATCTTTGTCAAGGAGCTGTTCTACTATCTGCCCAAGACGCTGGAGCTGACGGCGGATCAGGCCATTCTTGCCGTGCTGACGCTGATCGACCTGACGCTGGCGGCCAACCTGCTGGTGATCGTGCTCTTTTCGGGCTATGAGAATTTCGTCTCGAAATTCGATTTCGACGCCGGCGCGGACCGGCCGGGCTGGATGGGGAAAGTCGATTTCTCGGTCCTGAAGATGAAGCTGATCGCCTCGATCGTTGCCATCTCGGGGATCCATCTGCTGAAGGTCTTCATGGCCCTGGGCAAGGGCGATCCGGCGCATGCGCCTTCGGTCGAGACGCTGCGATGGATGGTGGTCATCCATCTGACCTTTGTGGTTTCGGGTGTGCTGCTGGCCCTGATGGACTGGCTGTCCTCGAAGGCCAAGAGCTACTGACGAAAGGAACGGGCGGATGGTGCAGGCGATTCACGCAAGCGTAGACGGCACTCTGGTGATGATCGGCTTCGGCTCCATCGGCCGGGGCGTGCTGCCGCTGATCGAGCGGCACATCGGTTTCGACCGCAGCCGGTTTACCGTGATCGAGCCGTCTGCCGATTTTGCCCATATCCTGCGTGACCATGGCATCCGCCACCTGCAGACCGCGCTGACGCCCGACACTTTCGCCGAAGTGCTGCGGGGCCTGTTCCCCGAAGGCAAGGGCATGATCGTCAACCTCTCGGTCGATGTCGATTCCATCGAACTGATGAAGCTGGCGCAGGAGATCGGGGTTCTCTACATCGACACGGTGGTCGAGCCGTGGCCGGGGTTCTACTTCGGCTCGTCCCTGCCGAATGCCGATCGCACCAATTACCCGTTGCGTGAAAAGGTGCGTGCGCTTGGCCAGTCCTATCTTGGCGGGCCGACTGCAGTGTCCTGCTGCGGGGCCAATCCGGGCATGGTATCCTGGCTTCTGAAAGAGGCGCTGCTGCGGCTGGCCGCCGATACCGGCGTTGCCGCGGATCCGCAAAGCCGCGAGGATTGGGCCGCGCTGATGCAGGCCCTGGGCGTCAAGGGTATCCATATCGCCGAACGCGACACCCAGGTCTCGGCCCGGGCAAAGCCGCAGGGCACTTTCGTCAACACCTGGTCGGTGGACGGGCTCTTGTCCGAAGGCTGCCAGCCGGCCGAACTGGGCTGGGGCACGCATGAGAAGAGGCTGCCACCCGAAGGGCATGCCTTCGACCACGGCCCCGGCTACGCGATCTGGATCGACCGCCCCGGCGCCGACACCCGCGTGCGCAGCTGGTGCCCCGACGGCCCGCAATTCGGTCTTGTGATCACTCATAACGAGGCGCTGTCGATCCCGGACTACTACACCGTCTGGCAGGACGGCCGCGCCACCTACCGCCCGACCTGCCACTATGCCTATCACCCCTGCAATGACGCGATCCTGTCGCTTTACGAGGTGAACGGCGCCGGCCGGCTGCCGGAGTCCACCCATATCCTGACCGCGGATGAGATCACCGGCGGCGGCGACGATCTGGGCGTGCTGCTTTACGGTCATGCCAGGGGGGCGATGTGGTATGGCTCGCGCCTCACCTGCGCCGAGGCGCGCCGTCTGGCCCCCTATCAGAACGCCACCGGGATGCAGGTCACCAGCGCCGTGCTTGCCGCAATGGTCTGGGCGATCGAGAATCCGAAGGCCGGCTTCGTCGAGGCCGACGAGATGGACCACGCCCGCTGCCTGCAGGTCCAGCGCCCCTATCTGGGCGCGGTGGAATGCCACTATACCGACTGGACCCCGCTCAGCCATCGCATCAACCGGTTTGCCGAGGATCGCGATGACAGCGATCCCTGGCAGTTCACCAATTTCCTGGTGGTGTGACCCCGGGCCAGAGTTGCTGCCTCCGGCGGGGATATTTTCAGACAGAAAATGTCCAGGACCTTCCTCATTTTCTGTCCTTAAATATCCTCAGGGGGTTTGGGGGCAGAATGCCCCCAAGGCCTCATCTGCAGGAACCCTCTGGCCTAAGCAGGGCGGGGCGGGTAAGAACCGGGCCTGTCGCTTGGGGAAGATGATGAACAACCTGATCCGCCCGCAGCCCGGTATCCTTGAGATCGCGCCCTATGTCGGGGGCAAGGCCACCGTTGCCGGTGTTTCCAATGTCGTGAAGCTGTCGTCGAACGAAAATCCCTTCGGCGCCCCCGAGAAGGCGCGCGAGGCGTACCTGCGGGCTGTCCACTCGCTGCACCGCTACCCCAGCACCGACCATGCCGAATTGCGCGAAGCCATCGGCGATGTGCATCGCCTTGATCCGGCCCGCGTGATCTGCGGCGTCGGCAGCGACGAAATTCTGCAGTTCCTGGCACAGGCCTATGCCGGCCCGCGCGATGAGGTCGTGTTCACCGAACACAGTTTCCTGATGTACCGCCTTCTCGCCCATGCGGTGGGGGCCACTCCGGTTCAGGTCGCCGAGCGGGAGCGCACCATCGACGTGGACGCCATTCTTGACGCCTGCGGGCCGCGCACCAAGCTGGTCTTCATCGCCAATCCCAGCAATCCGACCGGCACGATGATCTCTCCGGCCGAGGTGGAGCGGCTGGCGGCGGGGCTGCCGCGTCAGGCGATCCTGGTCCTTGATGGCGCCTATGCCGAATATGTCGAGGGTTTCGACGGCGGTCTGGCGCTGGTCGAGGCGCGCTCGAACGTGGTGATGACGCGGACCTTCTCGAAGATCTACGGGCTTGGCGGCTTGCGGATCGGTTGGGGCTATGGCCCGGCCGAGATCATCGACGTGCTGAATCGGATCCGCCAGCCGTTCAACCTGTCGGCGGGCCAGATGGATGCGGCCGTGGCCGCCGTGCGCGATCAGGACTGGGTTGCAAAATGCCGCGCCGACAATGCCAGGATGCGCGGCTGGCTGGCCTCGGCGCTGGCCGAGGTGGGGGTGCCGTCCGATGTTTCGGCCGCGAACTTCATCCTTGCGCGCTTTGCAAGCACCGAGGAGGCTGTGGCCTGTGACGCCTTCCTGCAGACGGAAGGGCTGATCGTGCGGCAGGTGGCGGGCTACAACCTGCCGCATTGCCTGCGCATCACCATCGGGGATGAGGCCAGCTGCCGCCGGGTCGCCCATGCCGTCGCCCGCTTCAAGGGCCCGAAATGACGGTGATCTATCAGCGGGTTGCCCTGATCGGGCTGGGGCTGATTGCTGGCTCCATGGCGCATGCGATGAAGGCGCATGGGCTGGCCCAAGAGATTGTCGGACATGCGAAATCGGCCGGGACGCGCGACGTGGCGCGCAGTCTCTTCTGTGACCGCGTCTGTGACACTGCGGCCGAGGCCGTGCAGGGCGCCGATCTGGTGGTGCTGGCGGTGCCGGTGGGGGCCATGGCCGGTATCGCGGCCGAGATCGCGCCGCATCTGAAGCCGGGGGCGGTGGTCACCGATGTCGGCTCGGTCAAGCAGGCGGTGGTTGCGGCCGTCGCACCGCACATCCCGGCCGGTGTCCATTTCATTCCCGGCCACCCCTTGGCGGGAACCGAGTATTCCGGCCCCCGCTCGGGCTTTGCCACGCTGTTCCAGAACCGCTGGTGGCTTTTGACCCCGCTGCCCGACAGCGATGCGGGCCAGATCGCCCGGCTGCGCAGCCTGCTGGAGGGCATCGGCGCCAATGTAGACGAGATGGACGTGGCGCATCACGATCTGGTGCTGGCCGTGGTCAGCCATGTGCCCCATGCCATCGCCTATACGATGGTCGGGGTGGCCGATCACATGCGTCGGGTCTCGCAATCCGAGGTGATCAAGTATTCCGCCAGCGGCTTTCGCGATTTCACCCGGATCGCTGCCAGCGACCCGGTGATGTGGCGCGATGTCTTCCTGACCAACAAGGACGCCGTGCTGGACATCCTTGGCCGCTTTGCCGAGGAACTGTTCGTCCTGCAGCGCGCCATACGGATGGAGGATGGCGACCACCTTCACGCCTATTTCACCCGCACACGGGCCATCCGCCGCGGCATCATCGAGGCCGGCCAGGACACCGCCGCCCCCGATTTCGGCCGCGGGGGCGAGCCGCCGAAAGGCGCCTGACGATGCGGGGCGTGGCGATCGGTGCGCTGTTCGGTCTTCTTGCCCTGCCGGGGCTGGCCGAAGAGATCGACCGCTCGCCGCTGCCGCCACCCAATCCGATCTATCTGCTGCCCGAGCCCGCAACCCTGCCGCAGATCGCCGCAGGCAGCGATGCCCCGGTGGCAACGCCGCTGGCCGAAGGGGTGATCGCCGTCTCCTTGCGTCCGCTGCCGCGGCCCAAGGCGATCGCCGACATGGCCGACATGGCCGCCGCCGCCGCTGCCAAGCCGGCGAAAGGGCTGGACCTTGCCGCGATCAGCCCCGATGACGCTGCCGAGCCGCCGCCGAAGCCGAAGAAGAAGACCAGGGCCGACAAGGCCAAAGAGAAGGAGACCGCCTCGAAGAAAGGATCGGTCTGTGGCGTTGCTGCCATCAAGGGCGAGGAGATTGCGCCGATCAAATCCAAGGTGCAGGGCTGTGGGCTGGCGGATGGGGTGCGGATCACCTCGGTCTCGGGCGTCCGGCTCAGTCAGGCGGCGACGATCGACTGCGCCACGGCGAAGGCGCTGAACACCTGGGTCAAGGACGTGCTGCAGCCGGCCTATGGTGGCGATGTGGTCGAATTGCGGGTGGCCGCGCATTACATCTGCCGGTCACGCAACAACAAGAAGGGCGCGAAGATCTCGGAGCACGGGCGCGGCAAGGCCATCGACATCGCCGGCTTCGTGCTGGACACCGGCAAGGCGGTGATGGTTCTGGGCGGCTACAACAAGACCCTGCGGCGCGTGCACCAGGCCGCCTGCGGCATCTTCAACACCACGCTGGGACCGGGGTCGGACGGCTATCACGAAGACCATCTGCATTTCGATACTGCAGCCGGGCGCGGTCCCTACTGCCGGTAAGGCAGTTTCGCAGCGAGAAATCAGGAGATCCGTCGTCCGGGGATCGCGTCAGCCAACCGGCCCGCGCAGCATGGGGGCAGCGCCCAGGGGGAAAGGCCCCAGTGACATCCGGCCACCTTCCATGATCAGCGGCAGGGCCAGCACCCCGGGGTCCGGGCTTTCGCCCGCCATCGCGCGCAAGAAGCCGGCAATCGTCGGGGCGACCTCGGGCTTGAGGGCGCCGGTGGCGACCAACAGGGCGGGCAGCCGGTCCCAGCCCCGGACCTCAAGCAGGATACGGCCTTCGGCATAGCCATCCGGGCTGGCCGTCATGCCGCCTTCGGCATGCAGCGACAGCGCACCCCAGGCCAGATCCAGCGTGCGGATCTCGATCGCCTCCAGTTGGGGATTGGTCTCGCCCGCGTGGCGATCAAGGGGCGCTGTCAGGCGCAGACCGATGTCACCGTCGATCCGCTCCACCTCGGCGGGCAGGTCCGATGGCGGCAGGTCCGGCAGGGTGACGGCGGCCAGCGCCTGCAGGAAGGCGGGGGCGGGGCGCAGGGGGGCCAGGTCCAGGGCCAAGGCATAGGTATTGGCGCCGCGGCCGGGGTCTTCGGTCAGCGCGACAGAGACCTCGCCAAAGCCGATCTGCCAGCCAAGATCGGATTGTGCCGTCAGTGCATCGGCCGAGGCATCCAGCCGGCGCAGCGGCAGGTCGGTGTCGGGGGCCGAGACCAGCGCCGCCTTCAGGGCCGTCGAGTCAATCGTGAGGGTCTGGCCGGGCAGGGTGATCACCTGCTGCGCGGGCAGTTCGGCGGTCAGATCCCAGGGCGCCCAGCTGGCGGCAAAGATCCGCAACAGCGGCCCCTGCCAGCCGGCCCCGGATACCGGATCGGCCAGCTTGACCTCTGTCGCCTGCAGGTCCAGCCGGGTCGGGAAGCCGCCGACCGACAGCGAGGCGACCTCGGCCTGCACGCCGTGCGCGCGCGCCTCGGCCAGGCCTTGCTCGGCCGCACGTTCGATCCCCAGTCTGGCGGCAAACCAGCCGCCGCAGAACAGGATCACCAGAACAACGGCCAGCCATTTCAGAAACCGCATCGCCCGCCCTTTCCCGTATCCGCTGCCCATGATCTACAGGCCGGGAAACAGGAGGGCCAGCCTTGCGCGAGACCATGTGGGTTTTCGGCTATGGATCGCTGATCTGGAACCCGGATTTTCCGGTCGAGGACCGCCGGATCGCCCGGGCGTCGGGCTGGCACCGCAGCTTCTGCATGCGCTCGATCCATCATCGCGGGACCGAGACCGACCCGGGGCTGGTGCTGGCGCTGGACCGTGCCGCGGGCGCGTATTGCGACGGCGTGGCCTTTGCCGTCACCCGCGGGGCCGAAGAGGCGACGCTGGCGGCGCTGCGCGAGCGGGAACTGATCTCCTCGGCCTATCTTGAGACCACGATGCCGCTGATGACCCGCGAAGGCGGGATCACAGCGCTGGCCTATGTGATCGATCCCGACCATGTGCAATATTGCGGCGGGCTGCCGCTTGAGGAACAGGCGCAGATCATCGCCCGCGCCATCGGCGGGCGCGGCCCGAACCGCGACTATCTGTGGTCCACCGCCGCGCATCTGGCGGATCTGGGCATCGCAGACCCGGATCTGGAATGGCTGTCCGATCGGGTCAGGTCTCTGACCGCTCTGTGACGCCAGTTTCACTTGGGCAGCCGGGCGCGACCTGCTAGGCTGGCCGCAAAGGCAGACAATCAGGGCAGGCAAAGCCGGAATGCAGCGACCCGAGACCGAGCCGGGCACCACTTTCAGCCAGCCCATCCGCGCCATCACCACGATGCTGATGGTCTGTGTGCTTGTGGGCGTGGGCGCCTGGCTCATCCATGGCGTGGTGATCGACATCATCCGCACCAACCCGTTGCTGAACGGGCTGATCGCATTCGTCTTCCTGTTCGGCGTGGCGACCTGCTTCTGGCAGGTGCTGATCCTTGCCCAATCGGTCAGCTGGATCGAGAACTACGTCCGTCGGGTGCCGGGCGCGACCGAGGCCGCTCCGCCGCGGCTTCTGGCACCTTTGGCCTCGCTTCTGCGGTCGCGCGGGGCATCGCGGCTGACGATTTCGGCCTCTTCCGGGCGGTCGATCCTGGAATCGGTGGCGCAAAGGGTGGACGAGGCGCGGGACATCACCCGCTATCTGATCAACCTTCTGGTTTTCCTTGGCCTTCTGGGCACTTTCTGGGGGCTGGCCACCACGGTGCCGGCGGTGGTCGACACCATCCGCAGCCTTGCCCCCGGAGAAGGGGAAAGCGGGCTGGATGTGTTCGGCAAGCTGATGAGCGGGCTTGAAAGCCAGCTGGGCGGCATGGGAACGGCGTTTTCCTCGTCCCTGCTTGGCCTTGCGGGGTCGCTGGTGGTGGGCTTGCTGGAGCTGTTTGCGGGGCACGGTCAGAACCGCTTTTACCGCGAGCTTGAGGAATGGCTGTCCTCGATCACCCGGATCGGCCTGGGGACCGAGGGCGACACCGACCAGTCCGCCGTGGCGCAGGTGCTGGACCATATGGCCGGCCAGATGGAAAGCCTGCAGGAACTGTATGTCCAGTCCGATATTGCCCGCGTGGGGGTGGAGGAACGGCTGACCGCCCTGGCGCAGGCGGTGGACCGGCTGGCCGCGCGGGCCGAGGCGGACCAGACCCAATCCTCGCAGCAGGCGGCGGCGCTGACCGCGGTGATGAGCCGGCTGGCCGAAGGGCAGGAGCGGCTGATCGCCGCCATGACCGCGGCCGAGAACGGCGTCGATGTCGAAAGCCGGATGCGGCTGCGATCCATCGACACCCAGTTGTTGCGCATTCTGGAAGAGCTGTCCGCCGGCCGGCAGGAAACCGTCGCCGATCTGCGCAGCGACATGGCCGGGCTGATCACCGCGATCCGGCATCTGGGCCGCGGCACCGCAGGCAGGGGCTGACATGGCCCTGTCGCGCCACCGCCGCGATTCCAGCATGATCTGGCCCGGCTTCGTCGATGCCGTGACCACGCTTCTGATGGTGCTGATGTTCGTGCTGACCATCTTCACGGTCATGCAATCGGTGCTGCGCGACACCATTACCACCCAAGGGACCGAGCTTTCCGCCCTGACCGAACAGGTCGCCGCCCTGTCCTCGGCCCTGGGGCTGGAGCAGAAGCGGGCCGAAGGTCTGCAGGCCGAGGTCGGGCAATTGCAGGCGTCTCTTTCCGCGGCGCTGGCCGAGGGAGAGCGGCGGGCGGGCGTGATTGCCGGGCTTGAGGCCGACCTTGCCACGCGTGAGGGCGAACTGGCCGAGGCCCGCACGAAGATTACCGGGTTCGAGGCGCAGGTGGCGGCGCTTCTGGCGTCACGCGACAAGGCGCTGGCCGATCTGGCCGTGGTGACCGGCGAACGCGACACGGCCCAGACCGATGCCAGGGGCTTGGCGGCCGCGGTGGCCGAGCTGGAGGCCGCAAAGGCCGCGCTGATCACCGAGGCCGAGGCTGACCAACTGGCGCTGGCCTCTTTGCGAGACGAGATCGACGCGCAAACCGAGGCGGCACGTCTGGACGCTGCAAAGCGCGAGGCGCTTGAGGCGCTGGTGCGCGATCTGCAGGCCAAGGATGCGGCGGATGCCGCTTCGCTTGAGGCGGCGAAGGCGGAACTCTCGGATGCCGAAGCAGCGCGCCTGGTCGATGCGGCGGCGCTGGAGGCCCTGCGCAAGAAGCTGGAAGGCGCCGATATGGAGTTGATCGCGATGACGCTTGCGCTGGAAGAACAGCGCAGAGAGGCCGAAGAGACCCTGACCCTTCTGGCCGCCGCGCGGACCGAGGCCGCAAAGGGCGCGACCGAGAAGGATGCCGCCCTTGCCGCCGCCGAGGCGACCTTGCTGGCCGAGCAGGAGAAAGCCCTTGCCGCCGCGCGCGAGGTGGAATTGCTGAATCAGCAGATCGCCGCTTTGCGCAGCCAGCTTGGGTCCTTGCAGGCTGTTCTGGACGAGGCCGCGGCCCGCGATGCCGAAGCTCAGGTCCAGCTCGACTCCCTTGGCACGCAGTTGAATTCGGCCCTTGCGCAGGTGGCGGCCGAGCAGAAACGCAGGGCTGAGATGGAAGAGGCCGAGCGCAAGCGGCTTGAGGCCGAGAAGGCTGACCTTGAACGCTTCCGCTCCGAGTTCTTCGGTCAGCTTTCCACCCTTTTGCAGGGCCGCGAAGGGGTGCGCGTGGCAGGGGACCGGTTCGTCTTTTCCTCCGAGGTGCTGTTCAACCCCGGATCGGCCGATCTTGCCCCCGAGGGCCGCGCCCAGATCGCCAGCGTCGTGCAGATCCTGAACGAGATCCGCCAGCAGATCCCGCCCGGCATCGACTGGATCATCCGGGTAGACGGCCATACCGACAATGTGCCGCTGTCCGGCACCGGCGAGTTCCGCGACAACTGGGAACTGAGCCAGGCCCGCGCCCTTTCGGTCGTCCGCTATATGCAGAACGACCTCGGCTTCCCGCCCGACCGGCTGGCGGCAACGGGCTTCGGCGAATATCGCCCGGTTGCGCCGGGCAATACCGAGGCCGCCCGCGCGCAGAACCGGCGGATCGAGTTGAAGCTGACAGAGCGGTAGGAAATTATCCTTGCTGTACAAGGCGGGCCATTCACCATCCGCCTGCCTTGTTGTTCCGATGCTGTCGGTATCAGCCCGGCCCGATATTCCGTCCTCTCCCGGTGAGCGTCATGTTTGAGTATTATTTGCATCGGTGGGATCTGGTTGCCGATGGAGTACCGTTCGCCACGGCGACCGCACACCTGCTGCCCGTGCTGCGGCAGGAAATCCCTGCGATGCTGAAACTTTCCTCGCAACCGGATCAGCAGCGTGGAGCGGCCTTGATGGAGTGGTGGGCGGGCAAAGGTGCGGCAGAGGTCTTCGCGCGGGACAACAATGCCATTCTGATTGAACGCGCCGTGGGCGTTCGGTCATTGGCGGATATGGCTCGTTCTGGAGAAGACGATGACGCTTGCCGCATTCTTTGTGCTACCGCTGATCAGTTGCATCGCCAGCGTTCCAAAAGGCTGCCCGATCTGGTTCCGCTGCACATTTGGTTCAACGACCTTGAAACTGCCGCTGCAAAGCATGGGGGTATTCTGGTTCAAAGCCTTCAGACATTGCAGAAACTGCTGGCTGACCCTCGTGAGCAGACGGTCCTCCATGGCGACCTCCACCATGACAACGTGCTCGACTTCGGTGAACGCGGCTGGTGTGCAATCGACCCACATGGTCTGATCGGTGAGCGCGGCTTTGACTTTGCGAATATTTTCACCAATCCAGATCTGAGTGACCCTGACCGCCCTGTTGCTACCCGACCTGGCTGCTTCCATAGAAGGCTGAGTGTGGTAGCGGAAGCCGCAGGTTTGGACCGCCATCGCTTGTTGCAGTGGATACTTGCGTGGACAGGTCTGTCGGCAGCCTGGTTTATGGAAGATGGAGATCCGCTGGCAGACGTGGATCTGGCGATTGCGGCCATGGCAGCATCGGAACTCGCTTGCTGACCTGCCGGAACGAATAGCGGCTCAGGTGCTCAGTGCGGCGGGACAGCCGCATCAAAGCAAAACCCCCGCGCGAGGCGGGGGTTTTTCTGGTTCATTCCGCCGTCAGAAGCGGGGGCTTCTGGTTGGCGATGCGGGGCTTGGCAGGTTCCTGCACCTCCAGATGGATCGCGTCGTCCTTGACGCCGACCTTGACCACACCGCCCTTGACCAGCCTGCCGAAGAGAAGTTCCTCGGCCAGCGGCTTCTTGATGTGCTCCTGGATCACCCGGGCCAGGGGCCGCGCGCCCATCTTGTCGTCATAGCCCTTGTCGCCCAGCCATTGGGCAGCTTCGGGCGTCAGTTCGATATGGACGTTGCGGTCGATCAGTTGCGCCTCAAGTTGCAGCACGAACTTCTCGACCACTTGCAGGATCACCTCTTTCGGCAGGGCCGCGAAGGAGATCACCGCGTCCAGACGGTTGCGGAATTCGGGCGTGAAGGTGCGCTCCACCGCCGCCGTATCTTCGCCGGTCCGCTTGTCACGGCCAAAACCGATGGCGGATTTCTGCATGTCCGAGGCGCCGACGTTCGAGGTCATGATCAGGATCACGTTGCGGAAATCCACCGCCCGGCCGTTGTGGTCGGTCAGTTTGCCGTGGTCCATCACCTGCAGCAGGATGTTGTAGACATCCGGGTGCGCCTTTTCGATCTCGTCCAGCAAGAGAACGCAATGCGGATGCTGGTCGACGCCGTCGGTCAGCATGCCGCCCTGATCGAACCCGACATAGCCCGGAGGCGCGCCGATCAGGCGGGACACCGCGTGTTTCTCCATGTACTCCGACATGTCGAAGCGCAGGAGTTCCACGCCCAGTACCTGCGAGAGCTGCTTGGCGACCTCGGTCTTGCCCACGCCGGTCGGGCCGGTGAAGAGATAGTTGCCGATGGGCTTTTCGGGTTCGCGCAAACCGGCGCGTGCCAGCTTGATCGACGCCGAAAGCGCCTCGATCGCCTTGTCCTGACCGAAGACCAGCCGCTTGAGGGTCTTTTCCAGATCGCGCAGGGTTTCGGCGTCATCCTTCGAGACGTTCTTCGGCGGGATGCGGGCGATCTTGGCCACGACAGCCTCGATCTCTTTGGTGCCGAGAACCTTTTTCCGCTTCGACTCGGACAGGAGGTGCTGCGCCGCCCCCGCCTCGTCGATCACGTCGATGGCGGAATCCGGCAGCTTGCGGTCGTTGATGTAGCGCGCCGCCAGCTCGACCGCCGATTTGATCGCATCCGCCGTGTAGCGCACGTCGTGATGTTCTTCGAAATGCGGCTTCAGGCCCATCAGGATCTTGATGGTGTCGGGAACCGAAGGTTCGTTGACGTCGATCTTCTGGAACCGGCGCGACAGGGCGCGGTCCTTCTCGAAATGCTGGCGGAACTCCTTGTAGGTCGTGGACCCCATGCAGCGCAGCTTGCCGCCCTGCAGCGCAGGCTTCAGCAGGTTCGAGGCATCCATCGCCCCGCCCGAGGTGGCGCCGGCGCCGATCACGGTGTGGATCTCGTCGATGAAAAGGATGCCGTCGGGATGGTCCTCAAGCTCTTTCACCACGGCTTTCAGCCGTTCCTCGAAATCACCGCGATAGCGGGTGCCGGCAAGAAGCGCGCCCATGTCGAGCGAGAAGATGGTGGCACCGGACAGAACCTCGGGCACCTCTTTCTTGACGATCTTCCAGGCAAGGCCTTCGGCGATGGCGGTCTTGCCGACGCCCGGATCGCCGACCAGAAGCGGGTTGTTCTTGCGGCGGCGGCACAGGACCTGGATCGCCCGCTCGACCTCTTGCTCGCGCCCGATCAGCGGGTCGACGTCGCCCTTGATCGCCTTGATGTTGAGGTCGACGCAGTATTTCGACAGGGCCGACTCCTTGGCTTCGCCGGCCTCGGCCTTGGGGGTTTCCTGCTGGTCCTCGGCGCCCTGAACAGGGCGGGATTCACCAAAGGACGGATCCTTGGCCACGCCATGCGCGATGAAGTTCACCGCATCGTAACGGGTCATGTCCTGTTCCTGCAGGAAATAGGCCGCGTTCGATTCGCGTTCGGCGAAGATCGCCACCAGCACATTTGCGCCGGTGACTTCGGTGCGGCCCGAGGACTGGACATGGATCGCCGCGCGCTGGATCACGCGCTGGAAGGCCGCGGTCGGAACCGCTTCCGACCCGTCGACATTGGTGACCAGGGTCGAGAGGTCATCGTCGATGAAGTCGGTCAGGGTCTTTTTCAGCTCGTCCAGGTCAACCGAGCAGGCGCGCATGACCCGTGCGGCATCGGGTTCGTCGATCAGCGCCAGAAGCAGGTGTTCCAGCGTGGCCAGTTCGTGACGGCGGGCATTGGCAAGGGCCAGTGCGCCGTGAATGGCTTGCTCGAGCGTGGAAGAAAATGACGGCACTTCTGCGTGCTCCTGTTTCTCGGGGCAGGTCAGGCGCCTTGCAGGGCCTGATCCAACCGTGGCCTCATGTGGTTAAGGATCGGTTTTATTCGACGCACTTCAAGGGCAATCTGGCGGCAACGCCTTTTTCGTATCGCAAAGTCATCAAATGTGATGACGGAGACTCAGCACCTGTCTCAAAACCGGTCCTTTCTTCCCCGGATTTCGGCGAAGACCTGTGATGCGGGGGCATCGGGCATGCCCACCGCCGCCTTCATGCCGGGAAGGCCCGCGCGCAGGAAAGGGTTGGTTGCCAGTTCTTCGGAAAGCCGCGAGGGCATCGGCAGGCGGCCTTCGCGGCGCATCCCCTCCAAAGCCTCGATGCGCAAGATAAGCGCTGGACTGGCGGGTTCAAGAGAGGCGGCGAAACGCAGATTGCCGGTCAGATAATCGTGGCCGGAACAGATCAGCGTCTCGGGTGGCAGTGCGGCCAGTTTCTGCAAGGAGGACCACATCTCTTCTGGCGTGCCCTCGAACAGGCGCCCGCAGCCGGCGGCCATCAGGCTGTCGGCCGTGAAGGCAAGGCCGGAGGCGGGAAAATGAAAGGCGATATGGCCCCGGGTGTGGCCGGGCACGTCGATCACCACGCCTTCCTCGTGGCCGACGGCGATGCGGTCGCCTTCGGCCAGCGCACCGTCCAGCGGTGGCAGACGGTGGGCATCGGCCGCGGCGCCCCAGACCTTGGCTTGGGTCGCGGCCAGGATCTCGGGCACGGCCTGGATGTGGTCGGCATGGTGATGCGTCAGCAGGATCAGATGCAGGGGCCAGCCGCGGTCCTGCAGGGCCGCCAGAACCGGCGCCGCCTCGGGGGCGTCGACAAGCGCGACGGTCCCCGTGGCGGGATCGCGGATCAGGAAGGCGAAGTTGTCCTGCAGGCAGGGGACGGTGACCAGTTCAAGTGCCATGGTTTTTTCCTTCTCGCGCGCTAGGATGACGGCAGAGTGATCCCAAGGGCGGCTGACCGCAATGCACCTCGACGTGCTTGACCTGCGCAATTTCTATTATCGCACCCGGCTTGGCCGGGTGGCGCAGCGTGCGATCCGCGATCAGGTGGTGCGGCTCTGGCCGTCGGCGGCGGGGCAGACCGTGGTGGGCTTTGGTTTCGCCGTGCCGCTCTTGCGGCCCTATCTGGCGGACGCGCGGCGGGTGGTCGGGCTGATGCCGGGGCCGCAGGGGGTCATGCCATGGCCTGCCGGGATGGAGAATGTCTCGGTGCTGTGCGAGGATACCAGCTGGCCGGTGTCCACCGGGCTGGTGGACCGGCTGGTGCTGATGCACGGGCTGGAGACCAGCGAGCAGCCCGGCGCGGTGCTGGAAGAGGCGCATCGCGTGCTTGGCCCCGGCGGCAAGGCGCTGTTCGTGGTGCCGAACCGGGCGGGGCTGTGGTCGCGGCGGGATGGCACGCCCTTCGGTTTCGGCCGGCCCTATTCGGGCGCGCAGCTTGAGGCGCAGCTGAAGCGCCACGGCTTCACGCCCGAACGCAGCCTGACCGTGCTGCACGCCCCGCCCAGCAATCTGCCGTTCTGGCTGCGGACCGCGAACTTCTGGGAGAACGCGGGGCGGCGCCTGCCCTGGCTGTCGGGGGGCGTGCTGATGGTCGAAGCCTCGAAACAGGTCTATGCGCCGACCCGTGGCGGCCTTGGCGCCGTGGTGAAAAAGCCGCTGCGCGTGCTTGAGGGCGTGCGCGGCACGCCCGAGCCGGTGCTTGGCAGGCACTAGGGGCAGGGCGCCCCCGGGGCGCCCCGTGCCATCCTGGACCAGACATCCGGCGGCAGGACCGGCAGATCTGCAAACCGCCTTGCGGCCTTTGCCGCAAGACGGGTCATCGGCAGATCAGATCACCCGCACTTTCGTGCCGATCGGGCAGATCTCGAACAGTTCGGCGATCATCTCGTTGTAAAGCCCGATGCAACCGTCCGAGGATTTTCGGCCGATCTTCCGCGTGTCGTGGGTGCCGTGGATGATATAGGCGGGCCAGCTCAGATACATCGCATGGGTGCCGAGGGGATTCTCGGGACCGGGCGGGATCGGCTTCCAGTCGGGGTGCCGCTCCATCTGCGAGGGGGTCGGGGTCCAGCTGGGGCCGACCTTCTTGCGCACGATCTCGGTATAGCCGCGCTTGGTCAACTCGTCCGAGATCGGCACCGAGGTCGGGAAAAGCCGGTGGTTTTCGCCCTTGGCATCCCACCAGTGCAGCGCGCGCGAGAGGGTGTCGGCGACGATCATCGGCTGGCCTGCGCGGTCGAAATGATCCCGCCAGTCCTGCATGCGGAAGCCAGAGGCGTTGTTGCGGTTGGTGCTGCCGGTTTCGGCCCGTGCCAGGGCGGGCACTGCCAGCAGGCCTGCGCCAAGGATCAGCGCGTTGCGACGGGTCAGGGATCGGGTCATGGTGGCCTCTTTCCGTGTTCATCTTTGGTTTCACCGCCCTTTTCGGCCGCGGACCGGTCCGGGGTCAACCGGTCGGGGCACGGACTCACGGCCAGTTGAAACCGCCGTGATCCGGCCCGCCCAAACTGTCTTTGTATCCGCAGCGCTAACAGCGACGAAATGACGTCCACCACAGTCAAGTTTCGGTGAGCAACCCGGTTGCGAGGTCTGGAATGCTCTGCTAAGGACGCCGCGATATCGGAATTTGCACGGGCTCTCTGCACATGGCGGCCACGCCATGAACAGACAAGGTAAGCCCCGCGACATGGGAAGGGATGACGTGTCCGAACCAGCTTCTGTTTCCGCAGGAATCGCCGCGCGCTATGCCAGCGCGCTTTTCGACCTGGCTCGTGACGAAGGCGCGCTTGAGGCTGTGGATGCCGACACCCGGGCGTTGAAGGCCGCTCTGGCCGAAAGCCCCGAACTGACCGCCATGATCGCCTCGCCGGTCATCGGTCGCGCCGAACAATCCGCCGCGATTGCCGCGATTTCCGCCAAGATGGGGCTGAACGGCCTGACCGCGAACACGCTGACGCTGATGGCCGACAAGCGCCGCCTCTTCGTCCTGCCGCAACTTCTGGCGGAACTGGGCAATCTGATTGCGGACGCCAAGGGCGAGATCACCGCGGATGTGGCCTCGGCTGCCAAGCTGTCGGCAGCCCAGGCCAAGAAACTGTCCGAGACGCTGGCGGCATCGGCCGGCAAGACCGTCAAACTGAACGCAACCGTCGATGAAAGCCTCATCGGCGGTCTTATCGTCAAGCTGGGCTCGACCATGATCGACACGTCGGTCAAGTCGAAGCTCGCTTCCCTGCAGAATGCCATGAAAGAGGTTGGGTGATGGGAATTCAGGCTGCTGAGATCTCTGCGATCCTGAAAGAGCAGATCAAGAACTTCGGCAAGGATGCCGAAGTGGCCGAAGTGGGCCGTGTGCTGTCGGTTGGCGACGGCATCGCCCGCGTGCATGGTCTGGACAACATCCAGGCCGGCGAGATGGTCGAATTCCCCGGCGGCATCCGCGGCATGGCGCTGAACCTTGAAGTCGACAACGTCGGCGTCGTGATCTTCGGTTCGGACCAGGACATCAAGGAAGGCGACACCGTCAAGCGCACCAAGTCCATCGTGGACGTGCCCGCCGGCGACGCCCTTCTGGGCCGTGTCGTTGACGGCCTTGGCAACCCGATCGACGGCAAGGGCCCGATCGCCGCGACCGAGCGTCGCGTGGCCGACGTCAAGGCTCCGGGCATCATTCCGCGCAAATCGGTGCATGAGCCGATGGCGACCGGCCTCAAGGCCATCGACGCCATGATCCCCGTTGGCCGTGGCCAGCGCGAGCTGATCATCGGCGACCGCCAGACCGGCAAGACCGCCGTGGCGCTGGACACCATCCTGAACCAGAAGTCCTATAACGAGGCTGCCGGTTCGGACGAGTCGAAGAAGCTTTACTGCATCTATGTCGCCATCGGTCAGAAGCGTTCGACCGTGGCGCAGCTGGTGAAGAAGCTCGAAGAGTCGGGCGCGCTGGAATACACCATCGTCGTCGCCGCCACCGCTTCGGACCCCGCTCCGCTGCAGTATCTGGCGCCCTATTCCGCGACCGCCATGGCGGAATTCTTCCGCGACAACGGCCGCCATGCCCTGATCATCTACGATGACCTGTCGAAACAGGCCGTTGCCTATCGCCAGATGTCGCTCTTGCTGCGCCGCCCGCCGGGCCGCGAAGCCTATCCGGGCGACGTGTTCTACCTGCACTCCCGCCTGCTGGAGCGTTCGGCCAAGCTGAACGAGGATTTCGGCGCCGGCTCGCTGACCGCGCTGCCGGTCATCGAAACCCAGGGCGGCGACGTGTCGGCCTTCATCCCGACCAACGTGATCTCGATCACCGACGGCCAGATCTTCCTTGAGACCGAACTGTTCTACCAGGGCATCCGCCCGGCCGTGAACACCGGTCTGTCGGTGTCGCGTGTGGGCTCTTCGGCTCAGACCAACTCGATGAAGACCGTGGCCGGCCCGGTCAAACTGTCGCTGGCCCAGTATCGCGAGATGGCGGCCTTTGCGCAGTTCGGCTCCGACCTGGACGCTGCCACGCAGGCCCTGCTGAACCGCGGCGCCCGCCTGACCGAGCTGATGAAGCAGCCCCAGTATTCGCCGCTGACCAACGCGGAAATCGTGGCTGTCATCTACGCCGGCACCTCGGGCTTCCTCGACAAGATCGCCGTGAAGGACGTCGGCCGCTTTGAAGCCGGTCTGCTGGCCTTCCTGCGCGGTCCGAAGAAGGAAATCCTTGAGTGGCTGACCAAATCGGACCCGAAGATCAAGGGCGCCGATGAAGAGAAGCTGAAAGCCGCAATTGCCGAATTCGCCAAAGATTTCGCGTAAGCGCCCTGAAGGAGAAGGCAGATGCCAAGCCTGAAGGACCTTAAGAACCGGATCGTCAGCGTCAAGAACACGCGGAAGATCACCAAGGCGATGCAGATGGTCGCCGCCGCAAAACTGCGCCGTGCGCAGGAAGCGGCGGAGGCCGGCCGTCCCTATGCCGAGCGGATGAACGCGGTCATGGCCTCGCTCGCTGCCGGCGTGTCGGGGTCGGGCAGCGCGCCGCGCCTGCTTGCCGGCAACGGCAAGGATCAGACCCACCTTCTGGTGGTGATGACGGCGGAGCGCGGCCTCTGCGGCGGGTTCAACTCGTCGATCGCCAAGCTGGCGCGCACCCGCGCGGCGGAACTGGCTGCACAGGGCAAGACGGTGAAGATCCTCACCGTCGGCAAGAAGGGCCGTGAACAGCTGCGGCGCGACTGGGCCCATGCTTTCGCCGGCCATGTCGACCTGTCGGATGTCAAGCGCGTGGGCTATGCCAACGCCGCCGAGATCGCCCGCCAGATCACCGCCACCTTCGATGCCGGCGAAGCCGATGTGGTGACGATCTTCTACGCACGCTTCCAGTCGGTGATCAGCCAGATCCCGACCGCGCAGCAGATCATCCCCGCCAGCTTCGAAGGGGGGGCCGCTTCCAACGCGCTTTACGATTACGAGCCGTCGGAAGAAGCTATCCTCGCCGATCTTCTGCCGCGCAACGTGGCGACGCAGGTCTTCACCGCCCTCCTTGAAAACGGCGCCTCGGAGCAGGGCGCGCGGATGTCCGCCATGGACAACGCGACCCGCAACGCCGGCGACATGATCAACAAGCTGACGATCCAGTTCAACCGGAGCCGTCAGGCCGCGATCACCAAGGAACTCATCGAAATCATCTCGGGCGCCGAGGCGCTCTGACGAACCCGGAGATTTAAAACATGGCAAGAGCACCGAAAGCTGCTGCGGCCGGCGGCAAGGTTACCCAGGTCATCGGCGCCGTTGTGGACGTCCAGTTCGATGGCGCGCTTCCCGCGATTCTGAACGCGCTGGAAACCGACAACAACGGCAAGCCGCTGGTTCTGGAAGTGGCGCAGCACCTGGGCGAGAACACCGTTCGCGCCGTCGCCATGGACGCGACCGAAGGTCTGGTCCGCGGCGCCGCCGTGAAGGACCTTGGCGCGCCGATCTCGGTTCCGGTCGGTTCCGCGACGCTGGGCCGCATCCTGAACGTCATCGGCGAGCCGGTCGATGAAAAGGGCCCGGTCAACACCGACTCGCGCCGCGCGATCCACGCGCCCGCCCCGGCCTTCGAGCAACAGTCGACCGCGACCGAAATCCTCGTGACCGGCATCAAGGTCATCGACCTTCTGGCCCCCTATACCAAGGGCGGCAAGATCGGCCTCTTCGGCGGCGCCGGCGTGGGCAAGACCGTTCTGATCATGGAACTGATCAACAACATCGCCAAGGTGCACTCGGGCGTGTCCGTGTTCGCCGGCGTTGGTGAGCGGACCCGTGAAGGCAACGACCTTTACCACGAGATGATCGAATCGGGCGTTATCGTTCCCGACGATCTGTCGAAGTCGAAGATCGCCCTTGTCTATGGCCAGATGAACGAGCCTCCGGGGGCCCGGATGCGGATCGCCCTGTCGGGTCTGACCCTGGCCGAGCAGTTCCGCGACGAGACCGGCGCAGACGTGCTGTTCTTCGTGGACAACATCTTCCGCTTCACCCAGGCCGGTTCCGAAGTGTCGGCTCTGCTGGGGCGTATCCCGTCCGCCGTGGGCTACCAGCCGACGCTGGCGACCGACATGGGCGCGATGCAGGAACGCATCACCTCGACCAAGAACGGCTCGATCACCTCGGTGCAGGCCGTCTACGTTCCGGCCGACGACCTTACCGACCCCGCACCTGCAACCTCGTTCGCCCACCTTGACGCGACCACGGTTCTTGACCGCGCGATCTCGGAAAAGGGCATCTACCCGGCTGTGGACCCGCTGGGGTCGACCTCGCGTCTTCTGGACCCGCTGGTCATCGGCGAAGAGCATTACGGCGTGGCGACCTCGGTCCAGCGCATCCTGCAGAAATACAAGTCGCTGCAGGACATCATCGCCATCCTTGGCATGGACGAACTCAGCGAAGACGACAAGCTGACCGTGGCGCGCGCCCGCAAGATCGAGCGCTTCCTGTCGCAGCCCTTCGACGTGGCAAAGGTCTTCACCGGTTCGGACGGCGTTCAGGTTCCGCTGGAAAAAACCATCGCCTCGTTCAAGGCGGTTGTGGCCGGCGAATATGACCACCTGCCCGAGGCCGCCTTCTACATGGTGGGCGACATCGAGGAAGTGAAAGCCAAGGCCCAGAAACTCGCCGCGGCTGCGGCGTAAGGGGGACAGAATGGCAGGCACCCTGCAATTCGACCTGGTCAGCCCCGAGCGGAGGCTTGCCTCCGTTCAGGCGACCGAGGTGCAGATCCCGGGCGCTGACGGCGACCTGACGGCGATGGAGGGGCATGCCGCCACCATCACCACCCTGCGCCCCGGCATCCTGAAGGCCATTTCGGCCGAAGGGACCAAGTCCTATGCCGTGACCGGCGGCTTTGCCGAGATCAGCGCCACCTCGGTCTCGGTTCTGGCCGAACGGGCGGTTCCGGTAGAGGAGCTGAACGCACAGCTTCTCGACCAGATGATCGCCGAAGCAACCGGCGCTTCGGGTCTGGACAAGGACGGCGCCGACAAGGCGCTGGCCGATCTTCAGGCGATGAAAGCCTCGGCAGGCTTCTGACCCCGAATCTCTGCGACCAAAGGCCCCGCCCCGCGGGGCCTTTTCACTTTCGTTACCATTTTTTCGCCCCTTTCGGGCAGTATCCGCCAGTGGAGGGATGGAGAAATGGCAATGAAACGGGTCGGAAGCGGTATCGGCATCCTTCAGGGGTCGCGCGTGCTGTTTTCCGATTTCGCCGATGGCGGCATGATGTGGACCGGCAACGGCAACCGCGAATGCCGCTTTCTGGTCGGCTTCAAGCCGCCTTTCAGTGCGGTGCCTGCGGTGACGGTCGGCATCTCGATGTGGGACATGGACCACAAGACCAACTCGCGCGCCGACATCACGGCCGAGAACATCACCGAGAAGGGCTTTCATATCGTCTTCCGCACCTGGGGGGATACGAGGGTGGCCCGCGTCCGGGCCGACTGGATGGCGATCGGTGCCGTGCGCGATGAGGACGATTGGGACGTCGCCTGAGGCTTGCGGGAATCTCCCTTCCCTTTTCCGCCCCGACGACGCAATTTGCACGCCATGACCGCGCTGCGCCCGAAATTCTGGGAAACCGTCCCGCTGAAGAAAATGACTCCCGCCGAGTGGGAGGCACTTTGCGACGGCTGCGGCAAGTGCTGCCTGAACAAGCTGGAGTTCGAGGATACCGGCGAAGTCGCCTATACCTCCATCGCGTGCCGCCTGCTGGATGACGCGACCTGCCGCTGCACCGATTATGCCAACCGCCGGCG
Source organism: uncultured Paracoccaceae bacterium (assembly GCA_934500835.1). Lineage (GTDB taxonomy): Bacteria > Pseudomonadota > Alphaproteobacteria > Rhodobacterales > Rhodobacteraceae > Pseudogemmobacter. Next base: position 295,651 of record CAKSTR010000005.1, read on the forward strand.
CTTCGTGCCGGAATGCGTGTTCCTGACGCCGAAGACGCTGCCGAAGGTGGCCTATTGGATGCCGCAGACCTGCGCCTACAAGCGGCTCTGGCAGGGCGAGACGCTGCCTGACTGGCATCCCCTGCTGACCGGCGACCCCGAAAGCACCCATCTCTCCGGCAATTCCGTCCGGGGCCGCACCGTCCCCGAACACATGATCCCCGAGGAAGACTGGGAAGACTACATCATCGAGGAGACGCCCTGATGTTTTTCGCCTCGGACAACACCTCGGGTGCCGCGCCCGAGATGATGGCGGCGCTGGCCCGGGCCAATGACGGCTATCAGCGCAGCTATGGCGCCGATGCGCTGATGGAACGCGCCCGCGACCGTATCCGCGACGTGCTTGAGGCCCCGCAGGCCGCTGTCTACCTTGTCGCCACCGGCACCGCCGCCAATGCGCTGTCCATTGCGCTGACGACAAAGCCCTGGGGATCGGTCTTTTGCCACCGCCTTGCCCATGTGGCCGAGGATGAGTGCAACGCGCCCGAATTCTACGCCGGCGGGGCCAAGCTGGTGCTGGTGGACGGCCCGCATGGCCGGATGACCCCCGAGGCGCTGTCGGCACAGCTGGCGCGGATCGGCGCCGGCGGGGTGCATTCCCTGCAGACCGGCATGCTGACCCTGACCAACGTGACCGAGGCAGGCACCGTCTATTCCCCGGCCGAGATCGCCACGCTGACGGCGCTGGCGAAGGCGCGCGGCCTGCCCTGCCATCTGGACGGCGCGCGCTTTGCCAATGCGCTGGTGGCGACGGGGGCGACACCGGCCGAGATGACCTGGAAGGCCGGGATCGACATCCTCTCCTTCGGCGGCACCAAGAACGGCTGCCTTGGCGTCGAGGCGGTGGTGATCTTCGATCCCGCCCGCGCCGAGGAGTTCGAACTGCGCCGGAAACGCGGCGGGCATCTTTTCTCGAAGCATCGCTTCCTGTCGGCCCAGTTCGAGGCCTATCTGGCGGACAACCTGTGGCTGCGCCTGGCGGCACAGGCCAATGCCATGGGCGCCAGGCTGGCCGAAGGCCTCTCCCGCCGCAACGAGGTGGAGCAAAGCCATCCCGTGCAGGCCAACATGATGTTCCCCGAGTGGAACGCCGGCACCCATGCCGGGCTGAAGGCCGCAGGTGCGGAATACTACGCCTGGGATCTGCCCGAAGGGCGCGAAGGGGCGCGGCTTGTCACCAGCTGGTCAACGACCGAGGGCGACGTGGATGCCTTCCTGCAGGCCTTCGGGCGCAACGCCTGACCGGCCGCAAAAATCTTCGAAGATTTTTGCCAAATTCCTTCGAAGGAATTTGTCCCGCTCAGCTCCCGGCCAGATGCGCCTGAACTGCCGGGGCGAGCATGTCGGGGTGGGTGATCGGCATCATATGCGCCGCCCCGGCGATTTCCATCCGCGTCACCCGCGGCAGCCGTGCCGCCAGCGCCTCATGGATGGCGTTGACGATGGGCGGGCTGTTCGCCCCCTGGACCAGCAGCACCGGCAGGTCCAGCCCCTCCAGCCCGCCGGGGCGCAGCATCTGCGCATTGTCCAGCACCAGCGCCGGATTGGCCGCAGGGATCAGGTGGATGCGGTCCACGATATAGCGCCGCTGCCGCTCGGGCAGATCGGACAGTGCCTCGCCCGCGCCCCATTCGGCGTGGAAGCGGGAGGCGGCCTCTTCGCGGTTCTGCGCAATCATCGCGGCCAGGTCGACCTGCGAGCGGGACATTTCCACATAGGCCGGGGTTGCCCGGGCGGCGGCGAATAGCACAGGTTCCACCAGCATCAGGCTGCGCACCAGCCCCGGATTCTCAAGCGCGATCCGCAGGGCGACGGTGCCGCCGAAACTGTGGCCGAACAGGTCGATCCGGCCGCCCTGTGCAAGCTGGCGGGCAAGGGCGGTGGCCTGCGCGGTTGCAAGCGCGTGCAGATCCTGCACGCCATCCCAATCGGCAGCGCGCCCGTGGCCGGGATGGTCCGAGGCCGTCAGCGAAAGCCCCTCCAGCCGCTGCGCCAGCCCCGCCCAGGCCCCGGAATGGGCCAGCGCGCAATGCAGCGCCAGAACCGGGCGCGGGCCGTGGCCCCAGTTGCGGGTCGGGACGGTGGCAGAGGGATCGGACATGGCGCGCACCTTCGCAAAGCCCGGCCGGCATAGCCCGTGCGCAGGGCTGGCGGCAAGCCATCTTGCTGCAACTCCGCTTTTCGGCGCAGCCCCCCTTTGCCCGGCCCCCGTCGGGTGCTATCCCGCCCGCAACCGATTCCGCCCTGGCCCCCGGAGTTTCCAATGCCCGCCATCACCGAGCCGAAGCTGATCTCCGGCAATGCCAATCTTTCCCTGGCCAAGGCCATCGCGCGCCGGATGTCGATGCATCGGGGAATGAGCGTCAATCTGGTGGATGCCCGGGTCGAGCGGTTCAACGATCAGGAGGTCTTTGTCGAGGTGTTCGAGAATGTGCGGGGCGAGGACATGTATGTCATCCAGCCCACCTCGAACCCGTCGAACGACAACCTGATGGAGCTTCTGATCATGACCGACGCGCTGCGCCGGTCCTCGGCCAGCCGGATCACCGCCGTGATCCCCTATTTCGGCTATGCAAGGCAAGACCGCCGCGCCAAGGCGCGCACGCCGATCACGGCAAAGCTGGTCGCCAACATGATCGAGACTGCGGGCATCGACCGGGTGCTGACGCTGGATCTGCATGCCGCGCAGATCCAGGGCTTCTTCGACATCCCGGTGGACAACCTTTACGCCAGCCCGATCTTTGCCCTGGATATCGAGCATCACTTCAAGGGCCAGATGGACGATCTGATGATCGTCTCGCCCGATGTGGGCGGCGTGGCCCGCGCGCGCGAACTGGCCAAGCGGATCGCAGCCCCCCTGGCCATCGTCGACAAGCGGCGCGAAAAGGCGGGCGAAGTGGCCGAGATGACAGTGATCGGCAATGTATCGGGCAAGAAATGCATCATCGTCGATGACATCTGTGACACCGCCGGCACCCTGTGCAAGGCGGCCGAGACGCTGATGGAAGCTGGCGCGACCGAGGTTCACAGCTACATCACCCATGGCGTCCTCAGCGGCCCGGCGGTGGAACGGGTGTCGAATTCGGTGATGAAGTCGCTGGTGATCACCGATTCCATCGAACAGGGCGAGAAGGTCCTGGCCGCCAAGAACATCCGGGTGGTGCCCACCGCGCCGATGTTCGCGCAGGCCATCCTGAACATCTGGGGCGGCATGTCGGTGTCCTCGCTGTTCGAGACCGAGACGCTGACGCCGATCTACGAAGGCTTCTACCCGCGGGCGTGAGTGACTTGGAGCTGCACAGGGCAGGCAGGCTTCACATAACTGACCGGTATCTCTCATAGCTGCATGATGCCGCCGCAAAGATCTTTTTTCGCAGATTATTGCCATTGTCGCGCCCCAATCCGCACCGAAGTTGGATTGTGACCGACCCATGGATTGATCATGTATCTGCCCAACATCACCGATACCGATACCGGCTTTACCACCCATTTGCGACACGCTGCCCGGCAGCATCGGCTACTGTTCGTGATTGTCTTCTTTTATGCGATGTTGTCCTTGGGGATCAGCCTGGCAATCCACACCACGACTGTGGATCAGAAGCTGACGAGCTTGGTCAACAGCTTCTTGTCCATGCTGCCGATGATGGCCTACTTCCTGCTTGCCTGGCGATATCTCACACAACGGTTCACGGTACCGGTCGAACATCGCAAAGGTTGGCTGAAGGCTGATCTGAAGCGCACGATGACCGATCCGGATCGGCTGGCCTCGGCTTTGATCGGCCTTCTGCTGATGGTTGTCGTGCTGGTGTCTTTTGCCCAGCTTAAGCGGTTGATTCCAATCATCCAGCCCTTTGCCTGGGACGAAAGTTTCATCGCATTGGATCAGGCTATACATTTTGGCGTGAACCCCTGGAGGATCGCCCACGCCATCGCAGGCTATTCCCTTGTTATCACTTTCCTTACCGGCGCCTATAACTTCTGGCTGTTTCTGATGTATTTCAGCCTGATCTTCGCCTGTTTCAGTACGGCCAACCGGGTGGCCCGGATGCAGTATCTGGTTGCCTTCGTCCTCACCTGGGCTATTGGCGGAAATCTCTTCGCCACGATATTCTCCAGCGCCGGCCCTGTGTATGTTGAGCGACTGGGTCTGGGAGAGTATTTCGCACCGCTACTGACGATTCTGCAAACACATGCACAGGTGCAGCCCATCACCGTGGTAGAGACGCAGGACCTGCTGTGGTCATTCTATATCGCGCCCGAGAGCCTGAGCGGTATCTCGGCCTTTCCGTCAATGCATGTGGCGTCGACGACACTGATGGCGCTGTACGCAGCCGCATACAACCGCCGCTTCGGACAAATTATGACCGGCTTTGCGGTGGTGATCATGCTGGGGTCGGTGTTGTTGGCCTGGCACTACGCAGTAGACGGATATGCCGGGGCGCTGATTGCGCTGGCCTGCTGGTGGGGGGCTGGCCGGTTGGTGCGGCGTTTCCAACCAGAGTGATGCTGACTTGGCCTCAGGCCGTGAGGATTGCCCGCGCCCGGTCGCAATCGGCGTTCATCTGGTCGATCAGCGCGGGCAGCCCGTCGAACTTCATCTCGGGGCGCAGGTAATCCACCAGCGCGACCGAGATGTGATGCCCGTAGAGATCGCCCTTGAAATCAAGCAGATAGGTCTCAAGGTTCGGCACCTCGCCGTTGAACATCGGACGGACGCCAAGGCTGGCAGCACCCATGTAGCTGCCGGCTTGCGGGCCGCCCAGCACATCGACTCGGGCGGCATAGACGCCAAAGCGCGGCAGGTGCAGGTCGGTCAACGCCATGTTTGCGGTGGGAAACCCCAATTCGCGGCCGCGCTTCTCGCCGTGGATAATCTCGCCTTCGATCCGGTGCAGGTGGCCCAGCATGGCGGCGGCATCGCGCGGACGGCCTTCGGTCAGGGCGCGCCGGATGGCGGTCGAGGACACCTCATGCCCGGCGATCTGCACCAGGGGCGCGATGGTGGTGGCAAAGCCAAGACGCTGGCCAAGCGCCTGCAAGTCGCCGGCGGTGCCGGCACGACCCTTGCCAAAGCAGAAATCGGCACCGACGACGATGTGGCGTATGCCCAGGCCCTCGGCCAGCACCCGAGTGGCGAAGTCTTCCGGCGACAGCGCGGCCAGGGCGCGGTTGAATTGCAGCTGATACAGGTGATCGACGCCCAGCTTCGCCAGACGGTTCGCCCGCGCCTCGGCATTCATCAGCCGGAAGGCAGGCGCGTCGGGGGCAAAGACCTGCCTGGGGTGCGGCTCGAAGGTGACGATGCCAAGGGGGCCATGCCCGCGCGCCAGATCGATCACCGACTGGTGGCCAAGATGCACACCGTCGAAGTTGCCCATGGCGACCGAGGCCCCGCGGGCGCCCCGGTCAAGCCATTGCCAGTCCTGATGAATCTGCATCGCTGCTTGCGTGCCCCGTGCCGGTTGTTCCGGGGCGCAAGGCCCCTAGCCCTTGTTGCGACCCGGCGCCAGAACCAGCGCCTCGCCCTTCAGGACCACGGTTTGACCCACCGAGGCGACGGTTTCAAGGGTCACCTTCCGTTTTGCGCTGTCGATCTCAAGCACCTTGACCTGCGCGGTCACGATGTCGCCTGGCCGCACGGGGGCCAGAAACTTCAGCGTCTGCCCCAGATAGACCGTGCCATGGCCGGGCAGTTGCTCGCCGATCACGGCCGAGATCAGCCCGGCGGTCAGCATGCCATGGGCGATACGGCCCTGAAAAATGGTGCTTTGTGCGTAGTCTTCATCCAGATGGACCGGGTTGCGGTCGGTCGAGACCTCGGCAAACAACTGGATGTCGCGGTCGGTGACTTCCTTGGTCAGCGATCGGGTCATGCCGACCGTTATCTCATCGGCAAAAAGCGTGCCGCAGACGAGGGTGTCGGAGGCGGTCTGTCGGGTGGTGTCAAGTGTCATGGCGAATCCCTTGCTTGCCGCAAGGTAGCAGGTGCCGCGGCGCGGCACAAATCCTTTGCGCAAGAATAAACCCAAGCGCGAAGTAAAATCGTAATTATATTTCCGTGTCGGGCGGGAGGGTCAGCGCAGATGACCCATCGCAAACCCCGGCGAAAGCTGGCGGGCCATCAGCCATTCCTCCAGCAAGCCTTTGTCGGGGTTGGAAGAGTCCGGCCCGAACGCGGCCGTGTCGATGCCGCCCGTGATGAAAAGCGTGTCCAGCCCTTCGCCGATGCCGCCCTGCACATCGGTGTTCACCCCGTCGCCGATGCACAGGATCTGCGGATCGCCCTGCCGGATCGCGGCCAGACGACGGCGGGCAAGGTCATAGATCGGCGGATGCGGCTTGCCGAAATAGAGGGCGCGGCCGCCCATTTCCTCGTAGTCGCGGGCCAGCGCCCCGGCACACCAAAGCCGCTTGTCCTCCATGTCGACCACGATGTCGGGATTGGCGCAAAGCATGGGCAGGCCAAGGGTCTTGCCCATCAGAAGCGGCGCGCGGTAGTCGGCCGGGGTCTCGGTAAGGTCGTCGCGCAGCCCGGTGCAGACGATGCCCTCTGCCTGATCCAGCGGCACCCGCTGGATCGGCGGCTGGCTTGCGGCATAGACGGCCAGATCCTCGGCGAAATCGGTGAAGAACGTCTCATCTTTCGGCGCGCCGATGTGATGGACACGGCGCCCCACGGCCCCCGAGACCAGCGCGAACTGCGCCGCATCGCCCGAGGTGGCGATCTCGTCCCAGGCGTCGCGCGGCACGCCCATGGCGTCCAGCTGGGCGATGACGTTGGATTTCGGGCGGGGCGAGTTGGTCAGCAGAAGGACAGTGCCGCCGCCCTTGCGAAAGGATTGCAGGGCCGACACCGCCGCCGGAAACGGGGTGCGGCCGTTGTGCAGGCAACCCCAGAGGTCGCAAAAGACCGCATCGTAGCGCGGGGCGATATCCGAGAGTGCGGCAATGATTTCGGTCATGGAGCGGCCTTTCCTGCTGGGCCTCAGGTCTAGCCGCCCGCGACCGGAAGCGAAAGGCCGGAGCGTTGCTCCGGCCTTTGTCAGCGGGCGAGAATTCTCGCCGAAAATTCGGGCTTACAGCTTCAGCGCCGGGATGATCTGCTTCTTGCGGCTCATCAGGCCGGGGATGACGACCGTGTCGCCGGCAACCTTGACCCCGAACGACACTTCGGCCAGCTGTTTCACCAGATCGTTGGGGATCAACAGGGTGGCCTCTTCCTTCAGGATGTCGATCACGAAAAGCAGCACCTGATCGGCACCGTCTTCCTTCGCCACGCCTTCCATCGATTTCATCAGGCTGGCCTTGCGGTCCAGCACCAGCTTCGGCGCGGTGGTCTCCAGCACCGAGACGCGCAGTTCCTTGCCGGCGACGTTGTATTCCTTGGAATCCATGCGCAGCAGTTCGGCATCCGAGAAGGCCGAGACATCCGACTTCGCCTCGAACATCGCGCTGGCCAGGGCCGGGATCTTCACGTCCAGATCGGCAGCCAGCATCTCGGCGACATGGCGGTCGTGGCCGGTTGTGGTCGGGCTGCGGAACTCCAGCGTGTCCGAGAGGATGCAGGACAGCATCGCGCCCTTGATGCCGCGCGGGGCGCGTTTCAGGTCGTCGCCGATCAGGTCGTGCATGATGGTGGCGGTGCAGGCCAGCGGGCGGATGGTGATGTCGATCGGGGTCTTGGTCTTGATGCCGCCGACCAGCATGTGGTGGTCGATGATCGCCTGGATCCTGGCCTCGTTGATCGAGGCCGGCAGCTCGGCCGGGTTGTTGGTGTCAACGATGACAACCTTGTCCTCGGCGGAGACGTCCGCGATGATCTCGGGCTTGGCCAGGTCCCAGTGCTTCAGCACGAAGGCGGCTTCGGTGTTGGGTTCGCCCAGCAGGACGGCCTTGGCCGGCGTGGCCTTCACCTCGGAAAGATACCAGGCCCAGATGATGGGCGAGCCGGTGGAATCGGTGTCAGGGGATTTGTGGCCGAAGACGAGGGTGGTCATGGGGTTCTCGCGGATTGGGATATGGCGCGGCTTATAGGGCCGGGGCAGGGCTTTGTCATCCCCGGCGGGGCTTCGGCAGCCGGGATGCTGCATTGCAGCAACGGGATGGGTTGACAGGCGGCGCCGGCGTGCCGACACTGCGCCCACTTCGGATAGAGGAGTGTCCTTCGATGGAAATGCAAGCCGTCCGCGCCTGAGGCGCCTTCAGCTTTCCGGGGTGGCAAGACCCCCCGGACGATTTTCATGCCGACAGGAGTATCCTGACAATGGACCTGCGCCGCTGACCGCCCCGTGACGGGCGGATCGCCTGAGTCCGGGCCGCGCGCCCGGAATGCGCCCCTTTATCGAAAAGGCAGACAGATGCCGAAGAAGACACAAACTCCCGTGCCCGGCACGGGACAGAAAGACGCGACCACGACAAAGCCGGTGATCGCCCAGAAACCGGCGGCCCATTGGGCGGCCAAGGGCGGGCGGGGCTTTGCCCCGGTGACCAAGCCCTTGCGGCTGCCCGGCAAAGGCCGCGGTGGCTGAAACGGCGGGGCGGCGGGGGAAACTCCGCCGCCTTCGGTCCGGTATCGCGGGATCGGGGTGAATGCCTGCGGGACGGGCGGTAAGACACCCCGGAGTCAGGGCGCGACGGACAGCGGTGTCAGGGTCCAGCCGTTCTGCTTAAGCAGGTTCAACACGCCCTCTTCGCCCGAAAGGTGCAGCGCGCCGAAGGCAACGACCGTGCGGCCATCGGCAGCGGCCGCCTCGATCACCGGAATCCAGGCGCGGTTGCGCTTGTTCATCATCGTCTCTTCCAGCACGGCCATCTCGGCATCCACCTGCTCGCGCGTGTAACCGGGCAGGTCATAGGCCATCTGGCGCATCAGTTCCCACATCATGCGGTTGTCGCCGTCGAAATACATGTCGGCCAGCGTTTCGGAAAAATCGGTGATGCTGTCTTCGAACATCAGCGTCTGTTCGATCATTGCCACCTGGTCCGCTTCAGGCAGCACCCCGAAGACCGAGAACACCGTGTCATAAGGTTCCAGCGCACGCACGGGGGTGCCGGCGGCCTCGGCGGCCTTGATCAGCCGATGGTCAAGGCCGTTGGGATTGGCCATCGCCTCCATCCCGCAGGGCGGCACGGCCAGCAGGACCGAGATGTACCAGGGGCGGAACTTGGCCGCCATGAAGGGGGGCACGCCGCGATCCTGGGCGGCAATCTTCAACCGCTCCCAGGTTTCGGGCGGCAGGATCTGGTTCAGCGTCGGGCCCTCGGTGATGACGATGATCGAGGGATCGCGTCCGATATGGGCCTGCAGCGCCTTCTCTTCCTCGGGACCGGCCTCGACCAGCAGAAGATCGGCTTCGGCGATCTCGGGGGTGAAACGGGCGACCGCAGCGGCGTGGCGGGGGTCGTCCAGATGATAGGTGCCGATGATGGTCAGGCGCGCGCCCTCCCGCTCGGCCTGCCAGTAGTTGCCGCTGGGAAAGGGATGGGCATCGGCAAGGGCGGTGACCGACGCCCGCTTGTCGCCGGGCATCAGGTCCAGAAGGTTCAGGCCCTGACAGGCGGCGCCGGCCTGTGGGGCCGACAGAAGCGGGACCGCAAGGAACGCCAGCGCGGCAAGGAATTTCGGGGCGCGAACCATGGGACCTCCTGCATACGGCGACAGGATGGCATTGCGCTGCGCGAAGGGAAAGCACCCGCAAGGCATTTTCCGCCGGACGCGGGTGTTGACTCACGGTCCCGGCTTGCCTAGATCAACGGCCGTTAGCACTTGCCTATGATGAGTGCCAACCGTTTCAACCTGGAACCCAAGGGAGAGTTGCCAGATGGCTTTCAAACCGCTGCATGACCGTGTGCTGGTCCGCCGCGTCCAGTCCGAGGAAAAAACCAAGGGCGGGCTGATCATCCCCGATACCGCGAAAGAAAAACCCGCCGAGGGCGAGATCGTCTCGGTCGGCGAAGGCGCGCGCAAGGATTCGGGCGAGCTGATCGCCCCGACCGTCAAGGCCGGTGACAAGATCCTGTTCGGCAAATGGTCGGGCACCGAAGTCACGCTGGACGGCGAAGAACTGCTGATCATGAAGGAAAGCGACATCCTCGGCATCATCGGCTGAGCGACGCCTTTCCCTGCCGGGGCGGGCACCAGCCCGTCCTGCATGAAACCCTGAATTCGAGGAGTCTGCACAATGGGTGCTAAAGACGTTCGTTTCGAGACCGATGCCCGCGACCGCATGCTGCGTGGCGTCAACATCCTGGCTGATGCCGTGAAGGTGACCCTTGGCCCGAAAGGCCGCAACGTTGTCATCGACAAGTCCTTCGGCGCACCGCGCATCACCAAGGACGGCGTGACCGTTGCCAAGGAAATCGAACTGGCCGACAAGTTCGAGAACATGGGCGCGCAAATGGTGAAGGAAGTCGCTTCCCGCACCAATGACGAGGCCGGCGACGGCACCACCACCGCGACCGTGCTGGCGCAAGCCATCATCAAGGACGGCCTGAAAGCCGTTGCCGCCGGCATGAACCCGATGGACCTCAAGCGCGGCATCGATCTGGCCGTGACCAAGGTTGTCGAAGCCGTGAAAGCCGCCTCGCGCCCCGTCAAGGACAGCGACGAAGTTGCACAGGTCGGCACCATCTCGGCCAACGGCGAGAAGGAAATCGGCCGTCAGATCGCTGACGCGATGCAGAAGGTCGGCAACGAGGGTGTGATCACCGTCGAAGAGAACAAGGGCCTTGAGACCGCCACCGACGTGGTCGAAGGCATGCAGTTCGACCGCGGCTACCTGTCGCCCTACTTCGTCACCAACGCCGACAAGATGATTGCCGATCTGGAAGACGCCTACATCCTGCTGCACGAGAAGAAACTCTCGTCGCTGCAGCCGATGGTTCCGCTGCTGGAAGCCGTGATCCAGTCGCAGCGCCCGCTGGTCATCGTGGCCGAGGACGTGGAAGGCGAGGCTCTGGCCACGCTGGTCGTCAACAAGCTGCGTGGCGGCCTGAAGATCGCCGCCGTCAAGGCTCCGGGCTTCGGCGATCGCCGCAAGGCCATGCTGCAGGACATCGCGATCCTGACCGGCGGTCAGGTCATCTCGGACGACCTGGGCATGAAGCTGGAAAACGTCGGCATCGACATGCTGGGCCGCGCCAAGAAGATCACCATCAACAAAGACAACACCACCATCGTTGATGGCGCTGGCGACAAGGCCGAGATCGAAGCCCGCGTGGCCCAGATCCGCGCGCAGATCGAGGAAACCACCTCGGACTACGACCGCGAGAAGCTGCAGGAACGTGTGGCCAAGCTGGCTGGCGGCGTTGCCGTCATCCGCGTCGGCGGCATGACCGAAGTCGAAGTGAAAGAGCGCAAGGACCGGGTTGATGACGCCCTGAACGCGACCCGTGCGGCCGTTCAGGAAGGCATCGTCGTCGGTGGCGGCGTGGCTCTGGTTCAGGCCGGCAAGGTCCTGGACGGCCTGAAAGGCGACAACAGCGACCAGAACGCCGGTATCGCCATCGTGCGCCGCGCGCTGGAAGCTCCGCTGCGCCAGATTGCTGAAAACGCCGGCGTCGATGGCGCTGTCGTGGCCGGCAAGGTCCGCGAGTCGAGCGACAAGAACTTCGGCTTCAACGCCCAGACCGAAGAATATGGCGACATGTTCAAGTTTGGCGTCATCGACCCGGCCAAGGTGACCCGCACCGCGCTGGAAGATGCGGCTTCGGTTGCTTCGCTTCTGATCACCACCGAGGCGATGATCGCCGACAAGCCCGCTGACAAGGCTGCTCCGGCGATGCCGGGCGGTGGCGGCATGGGCGGCATGGACTTCTGATCACCATCCTTCCCGCGAAGGATCGGAAAGGGCGGCCTCCGGGCCGCCCTTTTTCTTTGCCGGAACGGGTCGGTTGTGCGCAGACTGACCCATTTCAACCCGAGAGGCAGCGAAATGGCCGATCCGACAAAGCAGATGAAGCAGAATCAATATGTAGTGATGTTCATGGCCGCGGTCCTTCTTTTCGGGGCCTTCAATGCGGTGATGGTGACGGCAGACGAATATGAGCCGGCGGGCTATGTCTGGTTCAAGGTCGCACTTGATGCGGCAATGACCGCGCTGACGGTGATCCTGCTGGCCACCATCCTGCGCGGCGCCGAATCCGGGGGGCTGAAGGTTGCGGCGGTCCTGATCGGGGTGGTCGGGCTTGCCGCGGGGCTGGTCAAGCTGGGGGTGCGGTTCACCAGCGATCATGGCTGGTGGACCGGGCATCTGAACTACGCCATCGGCGGCTGATCAGAGCAGGATCTCTTCAAGCGGATCATAAAGGCAGCCGGCGCCCCAGGCGGCCTCGGGCAGGCTGTCGGGCTTGAAGCGTAGCTTGCCCGCCGCCAGTTCAACGCGCGAGACGAATCGCCGCCGCGTCACCACGCCCTCGGGGTCTTGCCAGCTGTCATCCAGCCCGCCCCCCTGCAGCCTGCAGCGAAAGAACAGGTCGACCTGATGGAAGCCGGTCTTCGGGTCGTGGAATTCGTTGATGAGGGCGGGGGGGCCGACCTCGACGGCAAGGCCGGTTTCCTCGAACACCTCGCGCGCCAGGTTTTCGGGCAGGGACTGCCCCACCTCGCAGCCGCCGCCCGGAGCGCACCAGAGGTCCGAGTTCCTGTCCTCGGGCCAGGCGTTGACCAGCAACAGCCGGTCCTCGTCATCAAGGATCAGGGCGCGGACGGAAAGGCGGGGTTTCTGGCGTGTCATCGCGGCAGGCTGCGTCGGCGGCCGGCACTTGTCCAGCCCGTCCGTTCTGCCGGCGGGCGGCCTGGGCTGCGGCACCGTTTCGCCGGGTGTGTCCGCATGGTGCGGCGCCAGATCGCCCAAGGCGCTGCCGGATACGGAATCCCGCAGGGCGCGATCTTGCCCCTTGCGCGGAGGTGCCGCACGGGCATGATCCGGCCATGACCCAGCCTGACCCCTCCCCCCCGCCCGAGCGGGTGATCCTTGTCCACGGCCTTGCCCGCAGCACGCGGTCTATGGTGGCGATGGGGCTGGCACTCAGGGCGGCGGGCTTTGCGGTGGCCTCGGCGGCCTATCCGTCAACCCGCGCGCGGCCCGAGGATCTGGTGGCCGGCGTCGCCAGGGCCTTTGCCACGCCCCATGCCGGGGTCACGCATCTGGTGACGCATTCGATGGGCGGCATCCTGGCGCGCGACTGGCTGGCGCGGGGGCATCCGCCGGGATTGGGCCGGGTCGTGATGCTGGCCCCGCCCAATCACGGATCGGAACTGGTCGATACCCTGGGCAGCTGGCGGGTGTTCCAGATGGTGAACGGCCCTGCCGGGCTGGCGCTTGGGACAGGTCCCGACAGCTGGCCGAACCGGCTGCCGCGGCCGGATTATCCGGTGGGGATCATTGCGGGCACGACATCGGTGTCGCCGTGGTTCTCGCATCTTCTGCCGGGGGCGGACGATGGCAAGGTCACGGTGGCCAGCACGCGCCTTGACGGTATGGCGGACCACATCACCCTGCCGGTCAGCCACACCTGGATGGTGATGAACCCAAGGGTGATCCGGCAGACCGTGCAGTTCCTGCGCCGCGGTTTTTTCGACCACGGCTGAGGCGGGGCACGATTTTTCGTCGAAAAATCGGGCTATTTCCGCGTGATGCGGTTCGCGTGGCCCATCTTGCGGCCGGGCCGGGCCTGGCCCTTGCCGTAGAGATGCAGCGCCACGTCGCGGTCCCGCAACAGGGCGGGCACGCGGTCCATGTCGTCACCGATCAGGTTCTCCATCACCACATCGGCATAGCGCCCGCCGTCGCCCAGGGGCAGCCCGGCCACGGCGCGGATGTGCTGTTCGAACTGGTCCACCACACAGCCCTGCTGGGTCCAGTGGCCCGAGTTGTGGACCCGCGGCGCGATCTCGTTCACCAGAAGGCCCTGCGGAGTCACGAACAGTTCCACCCCCATCACGCCGACATAGTCCAGCGCGTTCAGGATGCGGGCGGCCAGAAGAACGGCATCCGACCGCTGACCGGGCGACAGCCTTGCCGGCACCGTGGTGGTGCGCAGGATGCCCTCATGGTGAACATTCTCGCCCGGATCAAAGGCCGCGACCGAGCCGTCCAGCCCGCGTGCCGCGATGACCGAGACCTCGCGGTCGAAGGCGACAAACCCCTCCAGCACCGAGGGCGCGCCCTGCATGGCGGCCCAGGCGGCGGGGATGTCGGCGTCCGAGGTCAGCTTGACCTGCCCCTTGCCGTCATAGCCAAGCCGCGTCGTCTTCAGGATCGCGGGCAGGCCCAGCTTCGCCACCCCCGCGCGCAGGTCGTCTTCGGAGTTCACCGCGGCCCAGGGCGCGGTTCTCAGGCCAAGATCGTTGAGGAAGGTCTTCTCGGCGATGCGATCCTGGCTGATGGCAAGGGCGCGGCGGTTGGGGCGGATCGGACGCAGCGATTCCAGAAGGTCCAGCGCCGAGGTGGGGACATTCTCGAACTCGTAGGTGATGACATCGACCGAAGCTGCAAAGGCGCGCAGGGCGGCCTCGTCCTCATAGGGCGCGGTCGTGACCGCATGGGCCACGTCGCCCGCCGGGGCAGCGCCCGGTTCATAGATGTGGCAGCGATAGCCAAGCCGGCTGGCCGCCACCGACAGCATCCGGCCAAGCTGGCCGCCGCCAAGGATGCCGATCACCGATCCGGGGGCAAGTTCAGTCATCCTTCGGCTCCTCGGGGATGCTTGCCGACAGGGCGTCGCGCCAGGCCTCCAGCCGGGCGGCCAGAGCGGCATCCGATACCGCAAGGATCGCCGCCGCCATCAGGCCCGCATTGGCCGCGCCGGGCGCGCCGATGGCCATGGTGGCAACCGGATAGCCTTTCGGCATCTGCAGGATGGAATAAAGGCTGTCGACCCCGGACAGGGCCTTGGTCAGCACCGGCACGCCGATCACCGGAACCCGCGTCTTGGATGCCATCATGCCCGGCAGATGCGCCGCCCCGCCCGCGCCCGCGATGATCACCTTCAGCCCGCGCGCCACCGCCGATCTGCCATAGTCCCACAGCCGGTCGGGCGTGCGATGGGCCGAGACGATCCTTGTCTCGTAAGGCACGCCCAGCTGATCAAGGATCAGCGCTGCCTCCTTCATCGTGGCCCAGTCGGATTGCGAGCCCATGATGATGCCGACGGGTGGGGTCATGAAGCGCCTCCGATCTGCGGTTCGCTGCGCTTATACCCGAGCGCAGGGGCGGGGCAAGGCATGCGGGCCGCGAAAGGAAAGGCGCAAGCGCACAAGCCGCCCCTTCCATCGCCCCGGCC
Source organism: uncultured Paracoccaceae bacterium (assembly GCA_934500835.1). Taxonomy (GTDB): domain Bacteria; phylum Pseudomonadota; class Alphaproteobacteria; order Rhodobacterales; family Rhodobacteraceae; genus Pseudogemmobacter. Next base: position 310,975 of record CAKSTR010000005.1, read on the forward strand.
GCCGGACTAGGCTTTTGCCGGGAAGGGTGCAGGTGGGGCAGGGGATGCGGATGCGGGCAGTCTTGGGGATCGTGAGCGCGGCCTTCCTCGCCGGAGCCGCGCCCGCACTGGCCGAGGATCTGCACCCCGCGCTGTGTCAGCGCGGGGTGCAGATCCCCGAACTGCCGCTGGACTATGTTCTGCAACAGGAAGCCGCTAGGTATCATGACCTGGTGCAAGACCGGATGGACCCATCGGCCTTCGATACGGTCACGGAGCCGAGTGCCGAAGAGCTGATGAGCAATGCCTTTCTGGCCATGGCCATCGAATGGCCGGGCGTGCTGTCGGACATGGCGGCGGAACTGCCGCCCGAGGCGCATGACCTGCCCTGGTTGATCATGCTGGCGGATATCGAATCCTCCAACCCTGCGCCGGTCGAGGCGCTGGTGACCAGCCCGCTTTCGATCACCCTGCCGGAACTCTTGCCGATCATGCGGCGGCATGGCCTGACCGAAGAGGCAGGCCTTCTGCGCGACGGCATGAAGCTGTTCCCGGAATGGACGCTGAACCCCTATGACCGGCAGAAACTGGTCTTCGGTTTTGACGGCAGTGCCATCGACGAGGGCCTGATTCAGGCCATCTACGAGATCGAGTACCGCTATCCGCATGAAGGTCGGGCCTGGGCCGCGGCATTGGCGCTTGTCGGCGATGCGCCCGGGTTGCAGGCCGTCTTTCTTGACAGGATCAGAAACGCCGATGCCGACCACCGGCTGGATCATCTGCTATTCGCGCTGCATCGGCATTGTGTGTCGCGCAGCAGCCATGCCGCCGTTGGCATGGACGTTGACGGTCTTGAGGCCGCGTATCTTTCGATGGGGTCGGCGCAGGCCGCACTTCTGATGATGGATGACCTTGCCGCCGGGCTGGAGGGGCGGTCGGCGGCGATGTATATCGATCTTGACGGCGCATTGCTGGCCGAGCGGCTGCTGCGCGTCCTGGATCTGCGGGGGGAACCTGCGCTGGCGGATGGGCTGCGCAAGGTTCTGGCCGAGTTTCCAAAGCCCTTCCCCCGCCATCCGGACGACCGGTGGAGCATGATGGAGTTCTTCACGCCCGCCCAGTGGGAGCGCCTGGATACCGCCTTCCCCGAAGACGGCTATGACCAGTTGCGCGCGGCGATGCTGCGGCTTGCGCTGGAGTCGGGCCTGCTGGCGAAATAGGCCGCCCTTCAGGCGATGATGTCGGGGATGAGCTGGTCCTCGATCCGGGTGATCGCATCCTTCAGGGCCAGCTTCTGCTTTTTCAGCCGCCGCAGGGTCAACTGATCGGGACGGCCCGTGGTCCCAAGTGCATGGATCGCCTCGTCCAGATCGCGATGCTCGCGGCGAAGCACTTCCAGCTTCACCTTCAGCATTTCCTCGAAACTCATCTCGGACGGGGCATTCATGGCAGCGACTCGCGGTCCCTTGGCTCTTTTGCCCCATGATATAACGCGCCTCGGTTGATTTTTGAAGGAAACTCGGGCGCTGGTCTGTGATTCCGCTGCGCTGCGGCTTGCGGGCGGCAGGACCGCCCCCCATATTCCGATACAGGAGCGCCGGTGCCCGCAAAGGGGCCGATCTCCGGGCATGTCGCTTGAACCAAGGACAGACCGATGACGAAACTGAGTTTTGGGGCCCACCCCTTCCTTCTGGGCTTCGAGCAGCTTGAAAGGCTGGTCGAGCGCACCGCCAAGACGGGTGCCGAGGGCTATCCCCCCTACAACATCGAAGCGGTGACCGAGAATGCCTATCGCATCACCCTTGCGGTGGCGGGCTTCCGCGACGAGGATCTTTCGATCACGGTCGAAGACCGTCAGCTGGTGATCCGGGGCCGTCAGGCCGATGACATCGGCGAGCGGGTCTTCCTGCATCGCGGCATCGCCGCACGCGCCTTCCAGCGCAGCTTTGTCCTTGCCGACGGGGTCGAGGTGGCGGGGGCCAGCATGGAGCATGGCCTTCTGAACATCGACCTGCGCCGGAACGTCCCGGAGACCGTGGTCCAGACCATCCGCATCGGCAAAGGAGCAGCGAAATGAACACGCCTTTCGACGCCCTGCCCAATGGCAGCACCCGTATCGTCTATGTCCGTCCCGTGCAGGTCGCCGATCTGCCCGATGACGTGCGCGAGCAGATCGAAGGCCGGGATGTGGTCTATTCGGTCCATGGGGCCGATGGCCAGCAACTGGCCCTGGTGGCCGACCGCCAGATGGCCTTCCATCTGGCCCGCGCGCATGATTTCGCCCCGGTGAACGTGCACTAGAGCAGGCCCTTTGCGCGGCGACGGAAACGCGCCGCGCAGACGTATCTCCTTCGGAACCGCGCATTCTCAACGGAGGCAGGCGATGAAGGTGACCACGGGCTACAGCAGCGCGCAGATCGGGCTGCACTGGCTGATCGCGGGCGGAGTGCTGTTCAACTACATAGTCAGCGATGGCATGGGCCGCGCCCTGCGCCAGAATCTGGCAGGGCAAGAGATCACCGTGGACATCGCGGGTCTGCATGTCTGGGCCGGCGTGGCCGTGCTGGCTCTGGTCGGCTTGCGGATCATGCTTCGGCTGGTGCGCGGCGGACCGCGACAGGAGCCGGGGGCGATGGGCAAGGCGGCCTCGGCGGCGCACGGGATCTTGTATATCCTGATGCTTGCAGTGCCGGCCGCGGGTGCTGTCGCATGGTTCGGCGGGCAGTCGGCCGCCGGTGAGCCCCATGAACTGCTGGCCAACATCCTGATTGCGATGGCCGGGCTGCACGCCCTGGCGGCGCTGTTCCACCACTATGTGATGAAGGACGGCACCTTGCGGCGGATGCTGCGGCCAGCCTGAGGCGCGCGGCAATTTTCTTGAAAGAAAATTGCCAAATTCCTTTGAAGGAATTTGGGCGCGGTCAGAGACCGGCGCCCTCTTCCAGCCCCAGCATCAGGTTCAGGTTCTGCACTGCGGCCCCGGAAGCGCCTTTGCCAAGGTTGTCCAGCACGGCAACCAGCACGGTGGCCCCCGTCTCGGGGTTGCCCTGAACCGACAGCTCCATCCGGTTTGTGCCGTTCAGGGCCTGGGGCATCACGCGGGGCTGATGCGCGGCGGCGTCGACCACGGCGACGAAACGCTCCTGCGCATAATGGGCACGCAGCGCGGCCTCGGCTGCGGCGGCGTCCTTCAGCACCAGTTCCACCGCCACGGCCATGCCTTGCGCATAGGCCCCGACCGAAGGCACGAAGACCGGAGCGCGGTCGAGTCGGGCGTAGGCCGCGATTTCGGGCAGGTGTTTGTGGGCCTGGCTGGTGCCGTAAAGGAAGCTGCCGGTGACGGCGCCGGATTCGAATTCCTCGATCATCGCCTTGCCGCCGCCCGAATAGCCCGAAACGCCCGAGATCGCGAGCGGCGCATCCGCCGCGACGATCCCGGCATCGACCAGCGGGCGCAGCAGGGCGATGGCGCAGGTGGACCAGCAGCCGGGGTTCGAGACGCGGTTTGCGGCTGCGATGGCATCGCGCTGGCCGGCGGCCAGTTCGGGGAAGCCGAAGGTCCAGCCGGCAGCGGTGCGATGCGCGGTCGAGGCATCGACGATCCGCGCCGCCACGCCTTGCGCGTCGCAGGCGGCGACAATCTCTTTCGCGGCCGGGTCGGGCAGGCAGAGGATGCCGACATCGGCCTCGGCAAAGGCGGCGACGCGGGCCGACAGATCCTTGCGCAGCGCGGGGTCGATGCGGATCAGGTCTATGTCGCTGCGGCGCTCCAGACGCTCGCGGATCTGCAATCCCGTGGTGCCGACATCGCCGTCGATGAATACCTTCTGCGCCATGATCCCGCCTCCTGAGCCTGCGCTGCCGATATAGTCGCTGCGCGGCCCCGTGCAATGCAAAACGCCCAAGGTCTGGCCCCGGGCGTTCGCAAGTCGTGGCGCTGTGATCAGGCCCGGATCACGCCTTGATCAGGCCCATCGATTCCAGCTTCAGGATCACCTGATGGGCGCAATGGTCGACATCGACATTCTCGGTGTCGACCACCAGTTCGGCATGGGTCGGGGTCTCATAGGG
>CAKSTR010000006.1 GCA_934500835.1 uncultured Paracoccaceae bacterium
GCGATTGCTTCATGGTCCGTCTCCTTGCATGGACGGACTCTACCAAAATCTGGACGAGGTTCAGGGGCTCAGGTCACCAAAGGCAAACCAGCCCATACATAGATACAAAAAAGCCCCCGCCTTTCGGCAGGGGCTTTCTCATTCTCTCAACTCAGCTCAAAGCCCGGTCGACACGTCGATGGTGTTGCCCTCTTCGAGCGTCACATAGGCCTTCTTCTTGTCGCTGCGCTCACCGGCGCGGCCACGGAACTTCTTGGCCTTGCCCTTGGTGATGGTGGTGTTCACCGCCTTCACCTTGACGCCGAAGACGCCTTCCACCGCAGCCTTGATCTGCGGCTTGGTGGCGGCCATGGCAACCTCGAAGACAACCGCACCAGCCTCGGAGGCCATGGTGGCCTTCTCGGTGATGACGGGCTTCTTGATCAGGTCGTAATGTTCGGGTTTCGCGGTCATTTCAGGCGGGCCTCCAGGGCTTCGATACCTGCCTTGGTGATCACCAGGGTGTCACGCTTCAGGATATCATAGACGTTGGCGCCGATGGTCGGCAGCACGTCGATGCCTTCGACGTTGCGGGCGGCCAGCGCGAAATTCGCGTCAACCGCAGCACCGTCGATGATCAGCACGCGCTTCCAGCCGCGTTCCGACACGGTCTTGGCCAGCTGGGCGGTCTTGGCTTCCGCCATGGCGATCGAGTCGACGATCACCAGCTCGCCCGCTTTGGCCTTGGCCGACAGCGCATGGCGCAGACCAAGGGCACGGAACTTCTTCGGCAGGTCATGGGCGTGGCTGCGGGGCGTCGGCCCCTTGTACACACCACCGTGACGGAAGATCGGGGCCTTCTTGGAGCCGTGGCGCGCGCCGCCGGTGCCCTTCTGGCGATAGATCTTCTTGGTCGAATAGCTGACGTCCGACTTGCCCAGAACCGAATGGGTGCCGGCCTGTGCCTTCGCACGCTGCCAGCGCACCACGCGGTGCAGGATGTCGGCGCGCGGCTCAAGGCCGAACAGCGCTTCGTCCAGATCAATGGAACCGGCCTTGCCGCCGTCCAGTTTGATCACATCGAGTTTCATGCTTCACCCCCTTCGGCAGCCACTTCGGCGGCCGGAGCAGCAGCGGCAGCAGCGCGGATCGCGGCCGGACGCGGCGCGTCCTTGGCTTCCGGCTTCTTCACCGCATCCTTGATCGTGACCCAGCCGCCGGCAGCGCCGGGAACCGAGCCCTTGACCATGATCAGCCCGCGGTCGGAATCGGTGCGCACGACCTGCAGGTTCTGCGTGGTCACGCGGACCGAACCCAGATGGCCGGCCATCTTCTTGCCCTTGAACACCTTGCCCGGGTCCTGGCACTGGCCGGTCGAACCGTGCGAACGGTGCGAAACCGACACACCGTGCGAGGCGCGCAGACCACCGAAGTTGTGGCGCTTCATCGCACCGGCAAAGCCTTTACCGATCGAGGTGCCGGCGATGTCGACGAACTGGCCTGCCAGATAGTGGTCGGCGGTGATTTCCGCGCCCACGTCGATCAGGCAGTCCGGGGTCACGCGGAACTCGGCGACCTTGCGCTTCGGCGCCACATTGGCCTTGGCGAAGTGGCCGCGCTGCGCGGCGGTGGTGCGGCTGACTTTCGCAGTGCCGGCGCCCAGCTGGACGGCGGTGTAGCCATCCTTCTCGGCGGTGCGCTGCGCAACCACTTGCAGCCCGTCCAGTTGCAGGACGGTGACGGGGATCTGCTTCCCGTCTTCCATGAACAGCCGGGTCATGCCCAGCTTCTTGGCGATAACTCCAGAGCGCATCGTGATGCCCCCTTACACTTTGATTTCGACGTCGACGCCGGCAGCGAGGTCGAGCTTCATCAGCGCGTCCACGGTCTGCGGGGTCGGGTCGACGATGTCGAGAAGACGCTTGTGCGTCCGGATTTCCCACTGGTCACGCGACTTCTTGTCGATGTGCGGGCCACGGAGAACGGTGAACTTCTCGATCTTGTTCGGCAGCGGAATCGGGCCGCGCACTTGCGCGCCGGTCCGCTTGGCGGTGTTGACGATTTCCTGCGTCGAGGCATCCAGGACGCGGTAATCGAAGGCTTTCAGCCTGATGCGGATGGTCTGACCTTGCATCGTGTTGGTTTCCTTCGGAGTTCCAGAAAAGCAGCAGGGCGCGTGGAATCACGCGCCCTGCCGGGGTTCACTTATCAGGCGATGATCTTGGAGACAACGCCTGCGCCGACGGTGCGGCCGCCTTCGCGGATGGCGAAGCGCAGTTTTTCTTCCATGGCGATCGGGGCGATCAGTTCGACCTCGAACTTCAGGTTGTCGCCCGGCATCACCATCTCGGTGCCTTCCGGCAGCTTCACGGTGCCGGTGACGTCCGTGGTGCGGAAGTAGAACTGCGGACGGTAGTTGGCGAAGAACGGCGTATGACGGCCGCCTTCCTCTTTGGTGAGGATATAGGCCTCGGCTTCGAACTTGGTGTGCGGGTTGACCGATTTCGGCTTGCACAGCACCTGACCACGCTCAACGCCGTCACGGTCGACACCGCGCAGCAGAACGCCGACGTTGTCACCGGCTTCACCACGATCCAGCAGCTTGCGGAACATTTCCACACCGGTGCAGGTCGATTTCTTGGTGTCGCGGATGCCGACGATCTCGACTTCGTCGCCGACGTTGATCACGCCGCGCTCGATCCGGCCGGTCACAACCGTGCCGCGGCCCGAGATCGAGAACACGTCCTCGATCGGCATCAGGAAGGGCTGGTCAACGGCGCGGGCCGGGGTCGGGATATAGCTGTCGACAGCCGCCATCAGCGCGCGGACCGCGTCCTCGCCGATGTCCTTGCGCTCGCCGATCAGGGCCTGGTGGGCCGAACCCTTGATCACCGGAATGTCGTCGCCCGGGTATTCGTAGGACGAGAACAGCTCACGGATCTCCATCTCCACGAGTTCCAGCAGTTCCGGGTCGTCGACCAGGTCCACCTTGTTCATGAAGCAGACCATGTAGGGAATGCCGACCTGACGGCCGAGCAGGATGTGCTCGCGCGTTTGCGGCATCGGGCCGTCCGAGGCCGCGCAGACCAGGATCGCGCCGTCCATCTGCGCCGCACCGGTGATCATGTTCTTCACATAGTCGGCGTGGCCGGGGCAGTCGACGTGCGCATAGTGACGGTTCTCGGTCTCGTACTCGACATGCGCCGTCGAGATCGTGATCCCCCGCGCACGCTCTTCCGGTGCGCCGTCGATCTGGTCATAGGCCCGGAACTCGCCAAAATACTTCGTGATCGCAGCCGTCAGCGTCGTCTTGCCGTGGTCAACGTGGCCAATCGTGCCAATGTTGATATGCGGCTTGTTGCGTTCAAACTTTGCCTTTGCCATGGTGGCAACTCCTCATTCGGTTGTCGGTGGTGCCGGGCTGATACCCGGCCTACGGGCGGTAGGGCGGGGCTTACCCCGCCGCACCGATCAAGCGTATTTCTTCTGGATCTCTTGCGAGATGTTCTCGGGCACGGCGTCGTAGTGGTCGAACTCCATCGAGAACACGGCCCTGCCGCTCGTCATCGAGCGCAGCTGGTTGATGTAGCCGAACATGTTGGCCAGCGGAACCATGGCGGCGATGACGTTCGCGTTGCCGCGGCTGTCCTGGCCGTTGATCATGCCCCGACGCGAGGTCAGGTCGCCGATGACGCCGCCGGTGTATTCTTCCGGGGTGACGACTTCGACTTTCATGATCGGCTCCAGCAGCTTCGCGCCGGCCTTTTTCAGACCTTCGCGCATGGCTGCCCGCGACGCGATTTCAAAGGCCAGCACCGAGGAGTCGACGTCGTGGAACGCGCCGTCGATCAGGGCCACCTTGAAGTCGATCACCGGGAAGCCGGCCAGAGGACCCGAGTCCATGACGGACTTGATGCCTTTTTCGACGCCGGGGATGTATTCCTTCGGAACTGCACCGCCAACGATCTTCGACTCGAACGAATAGCCTTCGCCCGGCTCGGTGGGCGTGATGACCAGCTTCACGCGCGCGAACTGACCCGTACCACCGGTCTGTTTCTTGTGCGTGTAGTCGATCTCATGCTCGCGCGAGATGGTCTCGCGGTAGGCCACCTGCGGCGCGCCGATGTTCGCCTCGACCTTGAACTCGCGACGCATGCGGTCGACGAGGATGTCGAGGTGAAGTTCGCCCATGCCCTTCATGATGGTCTGACCGGATTCGAAGTTGGTCTCGACGCGGAAGGACGGGTCTTCGGCCGCAAGGCGAGCAAGGGCGAGGCCCATCTTCTCCTGGTCGGCTTTCGACTTCGGCTCGACGGCAATCTCGATCACCGGCTCGGGGAAGGTCATCGTTTCCAGAACGACCGGTTTTGCCGGATCGCAAAGGGTGTCGCCGGTGGTGGTCTCTTTCAGACCGGCCAGCGCGATGATGTCGCCCGCATAGGCCTCGTCGATTTCCTCACGCTGGACGGCGTGCATCATCATCATGCGGCCGACGCGCTCTTTCTTGCCTTTGGTGGCATTCAGGAGCGAGTCGCCCTTCTTCATCACGCCCGAATACAGGCGAGTGAAGGTCAGCGAGCCGACGAAGGGGTCGTTCATGATCTTGAAGGCCAGGCCCGAGAAGGGCTCGGCGTCATCAGGCTTGCGCTCGATGTTGCGGGTCTCGGTTTCGTCGCCGGGGGCGAAGCCGACATAGGGCGGAATGTCCAGCGGGCAGGGCAGGTAGTCGACGACAGCGTTGAGAAGCGCCTGAACACCCTTGTTCTTGAAGGCGGAACCGCCAAGAACCGGCACGAAGGCCATCGCCAGCGTCCCCTTGCGGATCAGCTTGCGCAGCGTGTCCTGATCGGGTTCGTTGCCCTCGAGATAGGCCTCCATCGCCGCATCGTCCTGCTCAACGGCAAGCTCGACCAGCGTGGCGTGACGGGTCGCGGCTTCGGCCTTCAGCTCGTCACGGATCGGACGGTGCGTCCAGCTGGCGCCGACGTCGTCGCCTTCCCAGACCCATTCTTCCATGGTCACGAGATCGACGATGCCTTCCAGCTTGTCCTCTGCGCCGATCGGGAACGCGATCGGGGCCGGGATGGCGCCGGTGCGGTCCTTGATCATGAACAGGCACTTCTCGAAGTCGGCGCCGATCTTGTCCATCTTGTTGACGAAGACGATCCGCGGAACCTTGTAGCGGTCAGCCTGACGCCACACGGTTTCGGTCTGCGGCTCGACACCGGCGTTGCCGTCAAGAAGGCAGACCGCGCCATCGAGAACCGCCAGCGAACGCTCGACCTCGATGGTGAAGTCGACGTGGCCGGGGGTGTCGATGATGTTGAAGCGGTGCTTCGGAGAGGTCGCCGCCTTGCCGTCGTAGGTCTTTTCCCAGAAGGTGGTGGTGGCAGCCGAGGTGATGGTGATCCCCCGCTCCTGCTCCTGTTCCATCCAGTCCATGGTGGCCGAACCGTCATGGGTCTCGCCCATTTTGTGGTTCTTGCCGGTATAGAAAAGAATACGCTCGGTCGTGGTCGTCTTGCCGGCATCGATGTGGGCCATGATGCCGAAGTTACGATAGAGATTAAGCGGATATTCGCGTGCCATCTTGGCCCCTTACCAGCGGTAATGGCTGAACGCTTTGTTCGCGTCGGCCATCTTGTGGGTGTCTTCGCGCTTCTTCACGGCGGTACCACGGTTGTTCACGGCATCCGAAAGCTCGGCGGCCAGACGCTCTTCCATGGTGTTCTCGTTGCGCTTGCGGGCGGCGGTGATCAGCCAGCGGATCGCAAGCGCTTCGCGGCGCTCGGTGCGGACTTCGACCGGAACCTGGTAGGTTGCACCACCGACGCGGCGCGAGCGGACTTCGACCGAAGGCTTCACGTTGTCGAGGGCTTCATGGAAAGCCTCGATCGGGGCGCGCTTCAGGCGGGTCTCGACGCGGGACAGGGCACCGTAGACGATCGATTCAGCGACCGACTTCTTGCCATCCAGCATCAGGTTGTTCATGAACTTGGTCAGAACGCGGTCGCCATACTTGGCGTCCGGGAGAATTTCGCGCTTCTCTGCGGCGTGACGACGTGACATGTCTTTTCTCTCCCCTCAGATCACTTCGGACGCTTCGCGCCGTATTTCGAACGACGCTGACGACGGTCCTTGACGCCCTGGGTATCCAGCACACCGCGCAGGATGTGGTAACGGACACCCGGAAGGTCTTTCACACGGCCGCCGCGGATCAGAACAACCGAGTGCTCTTGCAGGTTGTGCTTTTCGCCGGGGATGTAGGAGATCACCTCGAAACCGTTGGTCAGACGGACCTTGGCCACTTTCCGCATGGCGGAGTTCGGCTTCTTCGGGGTGGTGGTGTAGACGCGGGTGCAAACCCCACGCTTTTGCGGGCAGGATTCCAGGTGCTGCGACTTGGATTTCCGCACGTTCGCTTCCCGGGGTTTCCGGATCAGCTGTTGAATCGTCGGCATTCACGTTCCTCGTTTCGATACTCGTCCCGTTGCCTTCGGGACGCTGCTTCTCGACCTGCCCTGCGCGCATCGCAAAACAGGAAACCACACCCTTCCCCCTTGCGGGCGATGGTGCGGATCTTTCAGAGGATCGGGGCGGGCAGCCCGGATCATGACCACTTCAAGCGCTCTGACCCCGGAAAGAGGGAATCCCCCCAGCCCAAGGTAGGCGGGCTATAGGGGGAGTCGCCGGGGTTGTCAACGGCCGGGGCCGGCCTCGTGACGGCGGATGGCCCGCTCTCGCAGCAGGGTGAAAATGCCGGCGGCTACCACAATGGCAGAGCCGGCCAGCGTCCAGAAGTCGGGCAGGTTTCCGAAGGCGAGGAAGCCCAGAACGATGGCCCACAGAAGCGAGGTATAGCGGAAAGGTGCCACCAGCCCGATGTCGCCATGCCGCATCGCGGTGACGGACGAAAGGTATCCGACGATCAGGAACAGGCCGGCGCCAAGGATCTGGCCGGATTGCGTGCCCTGCATCGGCTGCCAGCCCTCGACGGCGACGCCGATCCAGCCCATCGCCGCCACCGCGACCGCCGCGCCAAGCGCCACAAGCGCCGTGGGGATATGCCCCTGCAACCGCCGCACCGTCAGATCGCGCACGACGACGCAGGCGACAGAGCCAAGCCCAAGCAGGGCGTAGCGGTCGAAGCCTTCGGTTCCGGGGCGGATGATCACCATCACGCCGGCAAAACCGATCAGGATCGCGGTCATCCTGCGCCAGCCGATCCTGTCGCCGTAAACCAGCGCCGCAGCCAGCGTCACCGCCAGCGGCAGCGCCTGAAGGATCGCCGACAAGTTCGCCAACGGCATGTGCAGAAGCGCGGTCAGGAACAGGATCGTCGCCGCCACATCGGCCAGCGAACGGGCAAGGATCAGCAGCTGGTCCTGCCGCGACAACCTGTGCCGGAACGCCCCGGTCGCCACGGCCAGAAGGCCAAGACCCGCAACCGCAATGGCACCGCGCAAGGCAATGGCCTGAAACAAGGGAAGGCTCTGGGTCACCGACTTCATGAAGGTGTCGTTGACGGTAAAGGCCGCCATCGACAGGCACATGAACAGGATGCCCCGCATGTTTTCGGATACTGGCACGGATCGGTCCTTCCCTCACCTCTTGGCTATCAGGGGCGGCGGGCGGTGGGAAGGGTCGGACGGCTTAGGGTGACGCTAATCCACAGCAAGGGAGAAATTGGTTTTCCCTATCCTGACTCTCTCCTACATCCTTTGCCAGCCAAGAGGGAGCGCGCGATGAGCATCGAGACCACCCATACGCTGGTAGTCGGCGGCGGACAGGCCGGCATCGCGATGAGCGAGCATCTCTCGGACCACGGCATCCCGCATATCGTACTGGAGCGCGACCGGCTGGCCGAGAAGTGGCGGACGGGCCGCTGGGACAGTCTGGTGGCCAATGGTCCGGCCTGGCACGACCGGTTTCCCAACCTCAGCTTTGAAGGCGTGGACCCCTATGCCTTTGCGCCCAAGGACCGGATCGTCGAATACTTCGAGGAATACGCCCGCCGCATCGGCATGCCGGTGCGCTGCGGGGTAACGGTGAACGCCGTGACCCCGCTGCCGGAGGGTGGCTTCCGTGCCGAAACCAGCGCGGGGGTGATCGAGGCGAAGAACCTGGTCTGCGCCACCGGACCGTTCCAGAAGCCGGTCATCCCGCCCCTGGTGCCCGAAGATGCCGGGATTACGCAGATCCATTCCGCGGACTACCGGAACCCGGACCAACTGCCCGAAGGGGCTGTTCTGGTGGTGGGCGCGGGATCGTCGGGCGTGCAGATCGCCGATGAACTGCTGCGCGCGGGCCGCAAGGTCTTTCTTGCCGTCGGCCCGCATGACCGCCCGCCGATCCGCTATCGTGGCCGCGATTTCGTCTGGTGGCTGGGGGTGCTGGGAAAATGGGACATGCCGGTCATGGCGCCGGGGACCGAGCATGTGACCATTGCCGTCTCGGGCGCGCGGGGCGGCAAGACCGTCGATTTCCGCGATCTTGCCGGACGCGGCATGGGGCTTGTCGGCCGGGCCGAGGGCTTTCGCGACGGCAAGCTGACCTTTGCCGATGACCTTGCGGCCAATATCGCCGCCGGGGACGCCAACTATCTTTCCGTGCTGGACGAGGCGGATGCCTATCTGGCGGCAAACGGCATCGACCTGCCCGAAGACCCCGAGGCCCGCCGCCTTGGCCCCCTGCCCGATTGCGTGACCAAACCGGTCCGCGAGCTGGACGTGAAGGCGGAAGGCATCAGCTCGATCATCTGGGCCACCGGCTATGCGCTGGACTATGGCTGGCTGCAACTGCCCGCCTTCGATGAAAAGGGCCGCCCCGCACATGACAAGGGCGTGGGCCGCATCCCGGGGCTTTACTTCGTCGGGCTCAGCTGGCTCAGCTGCCGCGCCTCGGCCTTCATCTGGGGATCGTGGCGGGACGCACGGCGGCTGGCGGGGCATATCGCCGAACGGGGCTGAGAGCGCGGCCAGGGCTGGCACCCGGACCGGGGCCGGTGTCAGCGCCCGCCGGGCCGTTCCGGCGCCTTGATCGGGCCAAGGGCGGCAAGGTGGCGCTGCATCAGTTGCGCGGCCTCTTCGCGCTGGTCGTCGCGGATCAACTCCAGCATCCGCACATGTTCGGCGCAGCGCACCCTTGCCTGTTCGCGGTCCACCGTCTGGCGGTATTCGATCAGCCGCCGCAGCCGGTTCACCCGGCGCAGCGAGTCGATGAAGAAGGCGTTGCCGCTCCACTCCATGATCGCCTCGTGCAGGCGGCTGTTGATCTCGAACAGTTGCACCGCCGAGATCGTCAGCACCTCCCCCGCCACCAGCCGCTGCTGTATCGCCAGCTGACGCTCCAGCCCGGCCGGGTCGGCATGAAAGCCGGGATCGCGCAGGCCCGCGGGTTCTATCGCCTGACGGAAACTGTAGCTTTGCCGATAGGTCTGCATCGAGGTCAGCACCGGCAGGAACCGCCAGCCATTGCCCGGCAACCGTTCGGCCCAGCCCTCCTCGGCCATCCGGCGCAACAGCGCCTGCATGCGCGGCCTTGTGGACCCATAGCGGCGGATCAGTTCATTCTCGCTGATGCGGTCAGGGATGTCGCCCGCCAGCCGGTCGCGCGCGATGGCAAGGTAGGTTTCCTCGTCCGCGTCGGCGGCGGCCGGCGCATCCGCCAGCGCCTTGGCGGCGCCGGCATCGGCCAGAAGCACCCCGCCCCGCGGCCCCGGCGCCAGAACCCCGGCCTGCCGCAATTCGCGCAACGCAACCCGGACGGGCGAGCGCGAGACATGGAACCGCGCCGCAAGGGCGCGTTCGGACAGGCTCTCGGCATCGGCCAGCCCGCCCTGACGGATCAGGCGGGCGATCTCATGCGCAAGGGGGCTGGCGATCTGGGGCATGGCGTCGGGCAGAGTGGCACATCGGGACCGGCAAGCCAAGCTCCGGCACTTTGCGCTTGCAAAGAACCACCGGCAGAGGTATCGGTCTTTCGTAACTCCAAAATGCCATCGCGCCGGAGAATCGGACCATGCGCCTCCTTGCCCTGCCCGGCGACGGGATCGGACCGGAGATCACCGAGGCCACGCTGCGCGTGCTGGCGGCGGTCGATGCGACGATGGGCCTTGGACTTCAGATCGAAACGGCCGACATCGGGCTGAAGGCGCTGGCGGAACAGGGCAGCACCCTGCCCGAAGCGGTGATGCGGCAGGCCGTGGCGGCGGATGGGGTGATCCTTGGTCCGGTCTCGCATCTGGATTACCCGTCGCGCGACAAGGGCGGCATCAACCCCTCGTCCGAACTGCGGGTGAAGCTGGACCTCTACGCCAATATCCGCCCCAACCGCGCCCGCGCCGGCCTGTCGATCCTGCGCAAGCCGATGGATCTGATCATCGTGCGCGAGAACACCGAAGGCTTCTATTCCGACCGCAACATGTTCGCCGGCTCGGGCGAGTTCATGCCGGATGAGGACATGGCCCTGTCCGTCCGCAAGGTCACGGCCAAGGCGTCGAACCGCATCGCGCGGGTTGCCTTTGATCTGGCGCGGGGACGGCGGCGCAGGGTGACGGCGGTGCACAAGGCCAATGTGCTGAAACTGTCGGACGGGCTGTTCCTGCGCGAGGTGCGGGCGGTCGCCGCCGACTTCCCCGACGTGCAGTTGGAAGAGCTGATCGTCGATGCCGCTGCGGCGCACCTGATCCGCCGGCCTGACAGTTTCGACGTTATCGTGACCACCAACATGTTCGGCGACATCCTTTCGGACGAGGCGGCTGAACTGTCGGGCAGCCTGGGCCTTGGCGGGTCGGTCAACCGGGGCGACAATCTGTGCGTGGCGCAGGCGCAGCACGGGTCCGCCCCCGACATCGCCGGGCAGGACAGGGCCAACCCGACCTCGCTGATCCTGTCGGCGGCTATGCTGCTGGACTGGATGGCCGCGCGTCATGGCACGCCGGCCCTGGCCGCGGCGGGGCAGGCAATTTCCGCGGCGGTGGAACAGGTGCTGGCCGCGCCCGAAAGCCGCACCGGGGATCTGGGTGGACCGCTTGGCACCAGGGCTTTCACGGCCAGGGTGATCGAAGCCCTTGCAAAGGAGGGATGACATGACGACGCGTGTTCTGGTGCCCACAGGGGCACTTGGCCTTGGCTATGACCGTGCCGCGCTGGAGCGCGGCATCGCCAACAAGCCCGACATCATCGCGGTGGATGGCGGGTCGACCGACTCCGGCCCGTCCTACCTGGGGCGTGGCGTGTCGAAATACGCCCGCTCCTCGACCAAGACCGAATGGCGCGAGCTGATGCGGGCACGGGCGCAGGCCGGGGTGCCCCTGGTGATCGGCACTGCCGGCACCTGCGGCGCCGACAGTGCGGTGGACTGGCTGTTCGACATCACCCGCGAGATTGCTGCCGAAGAGGGAATGACCCTGCGCGTTGCCACGCTGCGGTCGGGCCAGCAGGCCGGAACGGTAAAGGCAGCACTTGCTGCCGGCCGGGTCCGGCCGCTGGCTGCCGCGCCCGAAATCTCGGACGCGCTTCTGGACAGTTGCACCAACATCGTGGCGCTGGCGGGGGCCGAGCAGATCGCGGCGGCACTGGCGACCGGGGCCGATGTGGTTATCGCCGGGCGCACCACGGATACCGCGATCATCGCGGCGCTGCCGATCACCCGGGGCGACAATGCCGGGGCGGCATGGCACGGCGCCAAGGTCGGCGAATGCGGGGCGCTGGCGACAACGCAGCCGAACTCGGGCGTGATCCAGATCGACTTCGACGCCAAGGGCTTCACCATCGAACCCATGGCGCTGGCGGCAGCGGCGACGCCCTATACCGTCTCGGCCCATATGCTCTATGAGAATTCGGACCCCTATATCCTGTATGAACCGGGCGGGCATCTGGATGTGACTGCTTCGGACTATCAGGCGCTGGACGGCCGCCGGGTGCGGGTCGAGGGGTCGAAGTGGGTGCCCGGCCGCTATACGGTCAAGCTGGAAGGCGCGCGGGTGGTCGGCTATCAGTCCGTCGGTCTGGCCGTGATCCGCGACCGGCACTATGTGCGCCACGCCAAGGCCTGGGCCGCCGATATCGAAACCCGGGTGCGCGAGAAGATTCAGGCGCGCATGGGCCTGGCCCCCGACAGCTTTGCCGTGGAACTGCGGCTGATCGGGATGGACGCCACCCTTGGCGATCTTGAGAACCGCCACGACCTTCCGGTCGAGGTCGGCATCCTTGGCATCCTGACCTGCCCCACCCCCGAACAGGCGGCCGAGGCCGCAAAGATCCTGAACCCCTATCTTCTGCACCATCCCCTGACCGAGGACGAGCCGATGCCGACCTTCGCCTTCCCCTTTTCGCCTGCCGAAATGCAGCGGGGGGAGCTGTACGAGTTCTGCCTCAACCACATCATGGATCTGGACGACCCCATGGCCGCCTTCCGGCTGGACGTGCATGAGGTGGGCCATGACTGAACTGGGGCAGATCGCGCAGAAGGTCCGGTCCAAGAACGCCGGGCCGTTCTGGCTGACCATCGACATCTTCTGCGGCAGCGCCGAGGTGTTCAACAGGGTGAAGGCGGCCCTGAAGGACGAGGAGGTGGCCCGGCTTTACGGCGTGGACCGGCAGCTGATGAAGCGTTTCGACATCGCCGACCTGAACGTGGTGAAGCTGTCCTTCCCCCGTCCGCAGGTGCAGGGCACCCGCACGGACCGCGACATGCACGGCGCCGGATGGGCCGCCTTGCTGGAGGAAATGCGGATCGACTGATTCGGAACCGCCGTCCCGCAACGGCCCGGCGGCAGGGCGGGACGGGCCCGGCTCCGCAAAGGGGCCGGGCTATGTATACATTGGTATTCCGTCGGACAAGATGCCGCCGGAAAAGAGTTTTGCCTTTCCGGGCACGCCGGCCGCTACTCATGGCAACATATTGTTTTCATGACAATATATTTGACCTCAAAATCTTCCCCGGCCCCTTCCTCCTGCGCGGATCAAAGGTTGCCAGATGGTCAGGATGCGCTATGACTCTCATACGACTGTCGCAGGGAAGCGGCGCGTGCCCGGTACTTCAGGCCCCTCAGGGCGCGATCCGGGTCAGGCGGGCATAGTCCCGCACCAAAGGGAGGAAGACATGATCAGAACGATTTTCGCGGCGGCTGCCGCCGTTTCGCTTTCCGGCTTCGCGGCCTTGGCCGAACCTGCCGTCGTGATGGCCCCCGGCGGTGCCGGCGGCGGTTATGACGCCATGGCCCGCCTGCCGTTCGACGCCATGCAGAAGGAAGGCATCTTCACCGACGGGGCCACCTTCACCAACAAGGGCGGCGCCGGCGGCACCATCGGCCTGACCGAATTCGTGGGCGCCAACCGCGGCAACGACAATGCCCTGATGTCGATGGGCGTCATCATGGTGGGCGGCATCCTTCTGAACAACTCGGCCGTGACGCTGGACGACGTGACGCCGCTGGTCCGCCTGACCAACGACACCGGCGTCATCGCCGTGGCCCCCGACAGCCCGATCCAGTCGGTTGACGACCTGGTCGCCGCGATGAAGGCCGACGTCGGCGCGGTCTCGATCTCGGGCGGCTCGGCCGGGGGCGTGGACCATATCGTCATGGCGCTGATCGCCAAGGAAATCGGGCTGGACCCCTCGACCATCAACTACATCCCCTATGACTCGGGCGCCGAAAGCGTCACGGCCGTCGGCGGCGGTGCGGTGATGCTGGCCGTCTCGGGCGTCAGCGAGTTCAAGTCGATGGCCGAAGCCGGCCGGATCAAGATCATCGCTGTCACCTCGGAAGGCCGCGTTGACGGGATCGACGCGCCCAGCCTGACCGAAGCCGGCATTCCGGTCGTGGTCGGCAACTGGCGCGGCATCGTCGGCGCCCCGGACATGAGCGCCGAAGGCAAGGCGATGTGGCTGGACCGTTTCGCCAAGATGCATGACAGCCAGGCCTGGAAGGACATCCTTGCGACCCAAGGGTGGGAAGACGCCTATCTGGCCGGTGATGAGTTCGTGGCCTTCCTTGGCACCGAGAAAGAGCGCACCGCCGCCGTCCTCAAGGAAGTCGGGCTGATCAAGTAAGTCAGCCCCTCAGTCCTGAAAGGACATGACAATGACCGAACGCCCCTGGTGGATTGCGGCGGGCATAGCGGGATGGGGTGCCATCGTGCTGTGGAAAGCCGCCGAGTTGCCCCAGTTTGACCAATATGCCGGCATGGGGCCGGGGATGGTTCCGACCATCGTCGGCGCCATGCTGATCCTGCTGGGACTGATGCTGGCCTGGCAGATCCACCGGGGCGTGAAGTTCGAGGAACAGGAAGCCGAGGATGTGGCCGAAGGCCACGCCGTCAGCTACCGCGCGCTGGCGCTGGCCGCAGCCGCCTGCGCGGTTCCGCTGGTGACGATGAAGCCCTTCGGCTTTGTCGTTACCTGCACGATCTGTTTCGTGCTGGTCGCGGCCGCCTTCAAATCGCACAAATACGTGCTGAACACCCTGATCGGCCTGGTCTTCTCGCTGGTCTGCTGGTGGCTTTTCCGCAAGCTGGGTGTCCAACTGGGCGGCCTTCTTCCCATCGCGGGGGTGTGACGATGGATGCTGTCTCCGGCCTGATGCACGGCTTTTCCGTAGCACTCCAACCGCAGAACCTGCTTTGGGCGCTGCTTGGCACCTTCATGGGCACCGCCATCGGCGTGCTGCCCGGGATCGGGCCCGCGCTGACCATCGCGCTTTTGCTGCCCGTAACGGTCTATATCGAACCGACCGCCGCCTTCATCATGTTCGCCGGCATCTTCTACGGCGCGATGTATGGCGGGTCGACCACCTCGATCCTGCTGAACACCCCCGGCGAGAGCGGCTCGATGATGACCGCGCTTGAAGGCAACAAGATGGCCCGCAAGGGCCGGGGCGCCGCCGCCCTGTGCACCGCCGCGATCGGGTCCTTCGTGGCCGGCACCATCGGCACCGTGCTGCTGACCTTCCTTGCGCCGCCGATTGCCGAACTGGCCTTCTACTTCAAGCCGCCGGATTACTTTGCGCTGATGCTTCTGGCCTTCCTGTCGGTCTCGGTCGTCATGGGCACATCGAAAGTGCGCGGCTTCATCTCGCTTTTCATCGGTCTGTCGCTGGGGATCATCGGCATCGACAAGGCGGGAGGGATGCAAAGGGTGACCTTCGGCGTGCCCGACCTGATGGACGGGGTCGAGATGACCGTGGTCCTCGTCTCGCTGTTTGCCATTGGCGAGCTTTTGTATGTCGCCAGTCGCTACGGCTTCCAGAAGCCGAACCTGAACCCGCTCGCGGGCGGCATCTGGATGACCAGGGAAGACTGGAAGCGGTCGTGGAAGCCCTGGCTGCGCGGGGCGGGCTTTGGCTTTCCCATCGGCGCACTGCCGGCCGGCGGGGCCGAGATCCCCACTTTCCTGAGCTATACGGTCGAGCGCAAGCTGACCAAGCACCCCGAGGAATTCGGCCATGGCGCCATCGAAGGCGTCGCCGGGCCGGAGGCAGCGAACAACGCCGCCGCCGCCGGTGTGCTGGTGCCGCTGCTGACGCTGGGCCTGCCGACGTCGGCCACCGCGGCAATCCTGCTGACCGCCTTCCAGAACTACGGGCTGCAGCCCGGTCCGCAGCTTTTCGTCACCAAGCCTGATCTGGTCTGGGGCCTGATCGCCTCGCTTTATGTCGGCAACCTGATGCTGCTGGTGCTGAACCTGCCACTGGCCAGCCTTTGGGTGCGGCTTCTCTTCATCCCGCGGCCCTATCTTTACGCCGGCATCCTGATCTTCTCGCTGGTGGGGATCTGGGGGGTGTCGAACTCATGGGTGGATCTGGCGATGATGTTCGGGGTCGGCATCCTTGGCTATGTGATGCGGGTCTATGACTTCCCCATCGCGCCGGTGCTGATTGGCCTGATCCTTGGCCCGATGGCCGAGGTGCAGCTGCGCCGCGCCCTTCAGGCCAAGCAGGGCGACATTCTGGCCCTTGTCGGCACGCCGATGTCCGCCACGCTGATGGTGATCGCGGCGCTGATCGTGATCGTGCCGGCGGCGCTGCACTGGCGGCGCACCCGCAAGATCGTCCAGCCGGCGGATGCGGAGTAGGGCCTGTGCGCAATGATCCGCCCTCCCGTGCCTGACAGACCGAGCCGCCTGCCATGATGGCGACCCTTCCCCGTCAGGCGATGACGGTCGCCATCGGGGCAGCCGGGGTGGCCATCTTTCATGTCCTGTCGTTGCCGCTGCCCTTCCTGTTCGGGCCGATGGCGGCCTCGTTGGTGGCCGCACTTCTGGGTGCAAGGCTGGCGGGTCTTGGCCAGGTCTCGGTCGGCGCACGGGCGGTGCTGGGGGTTGCCATCGGCGCCTCGGTCACGCCGGCACTGGTGGCCAAGGTGCCGACCATGCTGGCCTCGGTCGCGCTGGTGCCGGTCTATATCGCGCTGATCGCCGCGGTGGGCATCCCCTTCTTCCGCAAGGTCTGCCGCTTTGATCCGGTCACCTCCTTCTATGCCGCCATGCCCGGGGGCGCGGCAGACATGACCATCTTCGGCCAGGAGGCCGGGGCCAATGTGCGCCAGCTGTCGCTGGTGCACGCGACACGGCTTCTGGTGATCATGATCGTGGCCCCCATCGTTCTGGTGCATGTCTATGGCGTCTCGCTGAACCATCCCGTCGGCCAGCCTGCCAGCGACATCCCCCTGACCGAGATCGGCCTCATGATCGCCGCCGGTCTGATCGGCTGGAAAGGCGGCGAAAGGATCGGGCTTTTCGGCGCTGCCATCCTTGGTCCGATGATCGTGGCGATGATCCTGTCCCTGACCGGCATCCTGCACCTGCGCCCCCCGCGTGAGGCCCTTCTGGCCGCGCAGTTCCTGATCGGCATGGCGATCGGGGTCAGCTATGTCGGCGTCACCCTGCGCGAGTTGCGCGATACCGTGGCCGGCGGGGCCGCCTTCGTGCTGATCCTTGCAGTGATCGCCGCCGCGATGACCGAGATCGTCTATCTTGCCGGCCTCGGGCCGCCGGTCGAAGGCTTCCTTGCCTTCACCCCCGGAGGCCAGGCCGAGATGTCGATGCTGGCAATCATCACCGGAGCGGACCTTGGCTTTGTCATCGTCCACCACCTGACCCGGATCCTGCTGGTGATCATGGGGGCGCCGGTGCTGTTCCGGCTGATGAAGCGGTACTCCTAGGGCTGCCCTGCGGCAATTGCCGCCTACAGCGACAGAATTCGCGATCTGGCAAAGAAAAACCCCCGCCGGCCTTTCGGTCGGCGGGGGGTCTTGTTTCAGCCCTTGGCCCGAAGGCCGCCGGATCAATCGCGGCTTTCGACCGTATCGACCAGGCCCGAATCCAGCGCGGCGTCCAGTTCGGTCTCCATCACCTCAAGCGGGGCAGCCAGAGCGGCGGCCTCGTCGGCCTCGCTGCGGCGCGCCTCGATCACGGTCTGGTCGCGGTCGGCGGCGATGCCCTTGAAGCGACGGGTCGCCCCGCCGGTGCCCGCCGGAATCAGCCGGCCGACGATGACGTTCTCTTTCAACCCGACCAGCTTGTCGCGCTTGCCCTGAACCGAAGCTTCGGTCAGCACCCGCGTGGTTTCCTGGAACGAGGCCGCCGAGATGAAGCTGCGGGTCTGCAGCGACGCCTTGGTGATCCCCAGAAGGACCGGCTCGGCTTTCGCCTCGCGCTGGCCGCGGCTGCGGGCCTTGGCGTTCTCTTCTTCCAGCTCGACCTTCTCGACCTGCTCGCCCTTCAGAAGCGTGGTGTCACCGGAGTCGAGAATCTCCAGCTTCTGCAGCATCTGACGGACGATCACCTCGATATGCTTGTCGTTGATCTTCACGCCCTGCAGGCGATAGACGTCCTGCACTTCGTCGATCATGTAGTTGGCAAGCGCCTCGATCCCCATGATCCGCAGGATGTCGTGCGGAGCCGGGTTGCCGTCCATGATGTAATCGCCCTTCTGGACGA
Organism: uncultured Paracoccaceae bacterium; assembly: GCA_934500835.1. Taxonomy (GTDB): domain Bacteria; phylum Pseudomonadota; class Alphaproteobacteria; order Rhodobacterales; family Rhodobacteraceae; genus Pseudogemmobacter. Next base: position 17,923 of record CAKSTR010000006.1, read on the forward strand.
AATCGCCTTCCTGGACCGGAATATGCTTCCCTTTCGGGATCATGTATTCCTGCGGCTGCAAGGTCTCGTCGACAGGCTCCACGGTGATGCGGCGCTTGTTCTTGTAGTCCTTGCCGAAGCGGACGTAGCCATCGGCCTCCGCGATGATCGCGTGATCCTTCGGACGACGGGCTTCGAACAGTTCCGCCACGCGGGGAAGACCCCCGGTGATGTCCTTGGTCTTGGCACCTTCGCGCGGGATACGGGCCACCACGTCGCCCGGACGCAGGTCCTGCTGGTCCTCGACCGACAGAATGGCGTCCACCGACATCGGATAGCTGATCGGATTGCCCTGATCGTTGCGCACCGGATCGCCGGTGGCGGCATCCATCAGGATGATCTCGGGCTTGAGATCATTGCCCTTCGGCGCCGACCGCCAGTCGTTGACGATCTTCTGGGTCATGCCCGTGGCATCGTCGGTGTCCTCGCGGACCGAGATGCCCGAGATGAGATCCTTGAACCGCGCCACGCCCGCCTTTTCGGCGATGATCGGCAGGGTGTAGGGGTCCCATTCGAAGAGCTTGACGCCCCGCTTCACGGCCTGACCGTCGGTGACGTGCAGTTTCGCACCATAGGACAGCTTGTGGACCGCGCGTTCCTGGCCGGCGTCGTCGATGATGGCGACGGACATGTTGCGCCCGATCACGATCTGCTCTCCGGCGGCATTGGTCAGGACGTTGGGGTTGCGGAACTCGACCTTGCCCTCCTGGCTTGCCTCAAGGAACGACTGCTGGCCACCCTGCGCCACGCCGCCGATGTGGAAGGTCCGCATCGTCAGCTGGGTGCCCGGCTCACCGATGGACTGCGCGGCGATGATGCCGACAGCCTCGCCGATGTTGACCTGGGTGCCGCGGGCAAGATCGCGCCCGTAGCATTGGGCGCAGACGCCCTCTTCGGCCTCGCAGGTCAGCGGGCTGCGGATGCGGACCGAAGCGATGCCCGACGTGTTGATGATGTCGGCCTTGCGCTCGTCGATCAGCTCACCCACGGCAACAACCACGTCGTCGGTGCCCGGCAGAACGATATCCTCGGCCGCGACGCGGCCCAGAATGCGTTCGCCAAGCGGCGAGATGACTTCACCGTCGTTCACCGCAGCCGAGGCCGTGATGGCGTTCTCGGTGCCGCAGTCATGCACGCGGATGATGCAATCCTGCGCCACGTCGACCAGACGGCGGGTCAGGTAGCCCGAGTTCGCCGTCTTCAACGCGGTGTCCGACAGACCCTTCCGGGCGCCGTGGGTCGAGTTGAAGTATTCAAGAACGGTCAGACCTTCCTTGAAGTTCGAGATGATCGGCGTCTCGATGATCTCGCCCGAAGGCTTGGCCATCAGGCCGCGCATCGCGCCCAGCTGCTTCATCTGGGTGACCGAACCCCGGGCACCGGAGTGGGCCATCATATAGACCGAGTTCGGCTCGGCCTCGGCCCCCTTGGCATCGGTTTTCGAGGCCGAGATGGTGGCCATCATGGCCTCGGTCACCTTGTCGTTGCACTTCGACCAGGCGTCCACGACCTTGTTGTACTTCTCGCCCTGGGTGATCAGACCGTCCAGGTATTGCTGCTCGAAGCCGGCAACCTGTTCCTTGACCTCGTTGACGATGGTCCACTTGCTGTCCGGGATCACCATGTCGTCCTTGCCGAACGAGATGCCGGCCTTGAACGCCTCGCGGAAACCAAGACCCATGATCTGGTCACAGAAGATCACCGATTCCTTCTGGCCGCAGTAGCGGTAGACGGTGTCGATGACAGTCTGCACGTCCTTCTTGCGCAGAAGGCGGTTGACCAGTTCGAAGGGCGCCTTGGTGTTCATCGGCAGCAGGTTGCCCAGACGCAGACGGCCCGGCGTGGTGTCGAACCGCTTCCAGACGATGTTGCCGGTCTCGTCGACCTGACGCAGGCGTGCCTTGATCCTGGCGTGCAGATGCACCGCACCGGCGGCCAGGGCATGCTCCACCTCGTCGATGTCAGCGAAGACCATGCCTTCGCCGGCCATGCCCTTGCGCTCCATCGTGGCATAGTAAAGGCCAAGCACCATGTCCTGCGAAGGCACGATGATCGGCGCGCCGTTGGCGGGCGACAGCACGTTGTTGGTGGACATCATCAGGACGCGCGCCTCAAGCTGGGCTTCCAGCGAGAGGGGAACGTGAACGGCCATCTGGTCGCCGTCGAAGTCGGCGTTGAAGGCCGAGCAGACCAGCGGGTGCAGCTGGATCGCCTTGCCCTCGATCAGGATCGGCTCGAACGCCTGGATGCCCAGACGGTGCAGCGTCGGCGCGCGGTTCAGAAGAACCGGGTGCTCGCGGATGACCTCGTCCAGGATGTCCCAGACCTCGGGACGTTCCTTCTCGACCAGCTTTTTCGCCTGCTTGACGGTCGAGGACAGGCCCTTGGCCTCAAGCCGCGAGTAGATGAACGGCTTGAAGAGTTCGAGCGCCATCTTCTTCGGCAGGCCGCACTGGTGCAGCTTCAGCTCCGGCCCGGTCACGATGACCGACCGGCCCGAGAAGTCGACCCGTTTCCCCAGAAGGTTCTGGCGGAAGCGGCCCTGCTTGCCCTTCAGCATGTCGGACAGCGATTTCAGCGGGCGTTTGTTGGTGCCCGTGATCACGCGGCCGCGGCGGCCGTTGTCGAAGAGGGCATCGACCGCCTCTTGCAGCATCCGCTTTTCGTTGCGCACGATGATGTCGGGCGCACGAAGTTCGATCAGCCGCTTCAGACGGTTGTTCCGGTTGATGACCCGGCGATACAGGTCGTTCAGGTCGGACGTGGCAAAGCGGCCGCCGTCCAGCGGGACCAGCGGGCGCAGTTCCGGCGGGATCACCGGAAGGACGGTCAGCACCATCCATTCAGGACGGTTGCCCGACTCGAGGAAGGACTCGACGATCTTCAGCCGCTTGATGATCTTCTTCGGCTTCAGCTCGCCGGTCGCCTCTTTCAGCTCTTCACGAAGCTGCTCGGCCGTTGCTTCCAGATCAATCGCTGCCAGCATCTCGCGGATCGCTTCGGCCCCGATATTGGCGGTGAAAGCGTCGGCGCCATACTGGTCCTGCGCGTCGAGGAATTCCTCTTCGCTCATCAGCTGGCCATAGGTCAGGTCGGTCAGACCCGGCTCGATGACGACGTAGTTTTCAAAGTAGAGGATGCGTTCCAGATCGCGCAGCGTCATGTCCAGCATCAGGCCGATCCGGGACGGCAGCGATTTCAGGAACCAGATATGCGCGACCGGCGCGGCCAGTTCGATATGGCCCATCCGCTCGCGGCGCACCTTTTGCAAGGTGACTTCCACGCCGCATTTCTCGCAGACGACGCCGCGATATTTCATGCGCTTGTATTTGCCGCACAGGCATTCATAGTCCTTGATCGGCCCGAAGATCCGCGCGCAGAACAGGCCGTCGCGTTCCGGTTTGAACGTGCGGTAGTTGATGGTTTCCGGCTTCTTGATCTCGCCATAGGACCACGACAGGATCCGCTCGGGCGAGGCCAGAGAGATCTTGATCTCGTCAAAGGTCTTGACGGGGGCAACCGGATTGAACGGGTTGTTGGTCAGTTCCTGGTTCATTCTACATTCCCAATCAGAGGGCTGCGGTCAGAGGGGGGAGACTCCTGATTTTCGTCGAAAATCAGGAGTCCCGGGTTTTCGTCGAAAACCCGTTCCTATTCCTCCTCCGCATCCAGGAGTTCCATGTTCAGGCCGAGGCCGCGGACTTCCTTGACGAGAACGTTGAAGCTCTCGGGAACGCCCGCCTCGAAGTTGTCCTCGCCCTTGACGATCGACTCATAGACCTTGGTCCGGCCGGCAACGTCATCCGACTTCACGGTCAGCATCTCTTGCAGGGTATAGGCGGCGCCATAAGCCTCAAGGGCCCAGACCTCCATCTCCCCGAGACGCTGGCCACCGAACTGCGCCTTACCGCCCAGCGGCTGCTGGGTGACAAGGCTGTACGGCCCGGTCGAACGGGCGTGCAGCTTGTCATCGACAAGGTGGTGCAGCTTGAGCATGTATTTCACGCCCACCGTCACCTTGCGCTGGAACCGCTCGCCCGTGCGGCCGTCGAAGACGTCCGACTGGCCCGACTGGTCGAAACCGGCGCGACGCAGTGCGTCGTTCACGTCGGCCTCTTTCGCCCCGTCGAAGACCGGGGTGGCAATCGGAACGCCACGGGTCACGGTCTGCGCCATTTCGACGAACTCTTCCTCGTCGCGGCCGCCGAAGGCCTCGTCATAGGTTTCGTCGCCATAAGCCAGACGCATCGCCTCGCGCACCGGGGTCAGGTCGCCCGACCGGCGGTAGTCGCGCAGAGCGTCGTCGATCTTCAGACCAAGGCCGCGGGCGGCCCAACCCATGTGGGTTTCAAGGATCTGCCCGACGTTCATCCGCGACGGCACGCCCAAGGGGTTCAGCACCATGTCGACAGGGGTGCCATCCGCAAGGAAGGGCATGTCCTCCATCGGCACGACTTTCGAGATGACACCCTTGTTGCCGTGACGGCCGGCCATCTTGTCGCCCGGCTGCAGCTTGCGCTTCACCGCGACGAAGACCTTGACCATCTTCATGACGCCCGGAGGCAGGTCGTCGCCCCGGCGCACCTTTTCGACCTTGTCGTCGAAGCGGTGGTCCAGCGCACGTTTCTGCTGCTCGAACTGGTCGTGCAGGGCCTCGACTTCCTTGGCCTGCGCCTCTTCGGCGACGGCAAGCTGCCACCACTGGCCGCGCGACAGCGTGCCCAGCAGTTCCTCGTCGATCTTCGAGCCGGCCTTGATGCCCTTCGGACCCTTCACCGCCTCGCGGCCGAGGATCAGCGATTTCAGGCGCGCGTAGATGTTGCGCTCAAGGATGGCCAATTCGTCGTCGCGGTCGCGGGCAAGGCGTTCAACCTCCTCCCGCTCGATCTGCAGGGCGCGTTCGTCCTTGTCGACGCCATGCCGGTTGAAGACCCGCACTTCCACCACGGTGCCATAGGCGCCCGGAGGCAGCCGCAGGCTGGTGTCGCGCACGTCCGAGGCCTTTTCACCGAAGATGGCGCGGAGGAGCTTCTCTTCCGGCGTCATCGGGCTTTCGCCCTTGGGGGTGATCTTGCCGACCAGAATGTCGCCCGGCTGCACTTCGGCGCCGATATAGACGATCCCGGCTTCGTCAAGGTTGCGCAGGGCCTCCTCGCCGACGTTCGGGATGTCGCGGGTGATCTCTTCCGGCCCCAGCTTGGTATCGCGGGCGGCGACTTCATATTCCTCGATATGGATCGAGGTGAAGACGTCGTCCTTGAGGATCCGTTCCGAAATCAGGATCGAGTCTTCGTAGTTGTAGCCGTTCCACGGCATGAAGGCGACGATCACGTTCCGGCCAAGGGCCAGTTCGCCCATGTCGGTGCAGGGGCCGTCGGCCACCACCTCGCCACGGGTCACCCGGTCGCCCACCTTCACCAGCGGACGCTGGTTGATGCAGGACGACTGGTTCGAACGCTTGAACTTGCGCAGACGGTAGATGTCGACGCCCGGCTCGCCCGGCTCCAGCATCTCGGTCGCGCGGATAACGATACGCTGCGCGTCCACCTGGTCGATCACGCCCGAGCGGCGCGCCATGATCGCAGCGCCCGAATCGCGGGCCACGACGGCCTCGATCCCGGTGCCGACGAAGGGCGCGTCGGATTGCAGCAGCGGCACGGCCTGACGCTGCATGTTCGAGCCCATCAGCGCGCGGTTCGCGTCGTCGTTCTCAAGGAACGGGATCAGCGAGGCCGCAACCGAAACCAGCTGTTTCGGCGACACGTCGATCAGGTCGATGGCATCGGGCGGGTTCAGCATGAATTCCCCGGCCTTGCGGCTGGAGATCAGGTCATCGGTGAACTTGCCTTCCGCGCTTTGCGCCGCGTTGGCCTGCGCCACGGTGTGACGCATCTCTTCGGTGGCCGACATGTAGATCACCTCGTCGGTGACCTTGCCGTCGATCACCCGGCGATACGGGGTCTCGATGAAACCATACTTGTTCACGCGGGCGAAGGTGGCCAGCGAGTTGATCAGACCGATGTTCTGGCCTTCCGGCGTCTCGATCGGGCACATCCGGCCGTAGTGGGTCGGGTGAACGTCACGCACCTCGAAGCCTGCACGCTCGCGCGTCAGACCGCCCGGCCCAAGGGCCGAGAGGCGGCGCTTGTGCGTCACTTCCGACAGCGGGTTGGTCTGGTCCATGAACTGCGACAGCTGCGAAGAGCCGAAGAATTCACGCACCGCCGCCGCCGCCGGCTTGGCGTTGATCAGGTCCTGCGGCATGATCGTGTCGATCTCGACCGAGGACATGCGCTCCTTGATCGCGCGCTCCATGCGCAAGAGGCCGACGCGATACTGGTTCTCCATCAGCTCGCCGACCGAGCGCACCCGGCGGTTGCCAAGGTGGTCGATGTCGTCGATCTCGCCCCTGCCGTCGCGCAACTCGACCAGCGCCTTGATGCACTGGATGATGTCGTCACGGTCCAGCGTCCGCTGGGTATCGGGACGGTCCAGATCGAGGCGCATGTTCATCTTGACGCGGCCGACCGCGGAAAGGTCGTAACGCTCCTTGTCGAAGAACAGCGTGTCGAACAGCGCCGAGGCGGCTTCGACGGTCGGCGGCTCGCCCGGGCGCATCACGCGGTAGATGTCCATGAGCGCGGTATCGCGGCCCATGTTCTTGTCTGCCGCCATGGTGTTGCGGATGTAGGGGCCGACGGTGACGTTGTCGATGTCCAGCACCGGGATCTCGGTGATGCCCTGATCCAGAAGCAGCTTGACGGTGCCGCCCTTCACCTCGCCATCGCGGTCATAGTCCAGCGTCAGTTCGTCGCCGGCCTCGACCCAGATCTCGCCGGTTTCCTCGTTGATGATGTCCTGCGCGACATAGCGGCCAAGGACATGATCGAAGGGAACCAGCAGCTCGGTGATCTGGCCTTCGTCGATCCATTTCTTGACCATCCGCGGCGTGGCTTTCTCGCCGGCCTTCAGGATGACCTCGCCCGAGGCCGCGTCCACCAGGTCATAGGACGGACGGGTGCCGCGCACGCGGTCGGGGAAGAAGCGGGTGACCCAGCCCTTGTTCTTCACATGACGGAAGGTGACCTTGTCGTAATAGGCCGACATGATCGCATCCTGATCCATGCCGAGCGCATAGAGCAGCGTGGTGACATGCAGTTTGCGGCGGCGGTCGATGCGGGCAAAGACGATGTCCTTGGCGTCGAACTCGAAGTCCAGCCAGCTGCCGCGATACGGGATGATGCGGCAGGCGAACAGGAGCTTGCCCGACGAGTGGGTCTTGCCCTTGTCATGGTCGAAGAACACACCGGGCGAGCGGTGCATCTGGCTGACGATCACCCGCTCGGTTCCGTTCACGATGAACGTCCCGTTCGGGGTCATCAGGGGCATGTCGCCCATGTAGACGTCCTGCTCCTTGATGTCCTTGACCGACCGCGCGCCGGTCGATTCATCGACATCGAACACGATCAGACGCAGCGTCACCTTCAGCGGTGCCGCATAGGTCAGGTCGCGCTGCATGCATTCGTCGACGTCATACTTCGGCTTTTCCAGCTCGTACTTGACGAACTCGAGAACCGAGGTCTCGTTGAAGTCCTTGATCGGGAAGACCGATTGGAAGGTGCCCTGGATACCCTCGTCGTCCAGCGGCTTGTCGGAGTCGCCCGACCGCAGGAACAGGTCATAAGAGGATTTCTGAACCTCGATGAGGTTCGGCATCTCGAGGACTTCGCGGATCTTGCCGAAATAGCGGCGGATACGTTTCTGGCCAACGTAGACTTGCGCCATGTTGTTCGTAACCTTTCATTTTCCCGCGGCGGGCTTCCGTCGGGCCACGGAAGCGCGCCGCCTGGGCGGAGAGGGGAAACCGGTTCCATACCTGCCACCTGTCCCGTCAGGCGGCTCCCGAACCTGTCATCGCACCTGGAAAGTCGCTTTGCCCGCAAAGCCCCTTTCAAGACGCGATTTGGCTGGAGAGGGATTGCTCCCTCTCCAGCCTGAAATCAGCGCTGCGGGTTGCCCCGCACCGGCGATTACTTCAGCTCGACCTTGGCGCCAGCCTCTTCGAGCTTCTTCTTGAAGCCTTCGGCGTCGGCTTTCGAGACGCCTTCCTTCACCTTGCCGCCAGCTTCGACCAGGTTCTTGGCTTCCACCAGGCCCAGACCGGTGATCGCGCGCACTTCCTTGATCACGTTGATCTTGTTGGCGCCGGCGTCGGTCAGGACGACGTCGAATTCGGTCTTTTCTTCAGCGGCTTCGGCAGCAGCACCAGCAGCCGGACCAGCAACCATCACAGCGCCGCCAGCGGCGGGCTCGATGCCATACTTGTCCTTCAGGATGGTTTTCAGTTCCTGCGCTTGCAGCAGGGTCAGACCGACGATGTCTTCGGCGAGTTTGTTCAGATCAGCCATTTGCTCATTCCGTAAGTTAAGATGGGTTCCAACGACGCGGGTTCAACCCCACGCGAGACGCGAAGATCAGGCCGCAGCCTTCTCCTCGATGGTCGACAGGATGCTTGCGATGTTCGAAGCAGGCGCGCCAATGGCACCGGCGATGTTCGAGGCGGGCGCACCGATGCAGGACACGATCTGAGCGATAAGCTCTTCACGCGACGGCATGGAGGCCACGGCTTTCACACCGGCCTTGTCCAGAACCGTGTCGCCCATTGCCCCGCCGAGGATGACGAAGTTGTCGTTCCCCTTGGCATAGGCGTCGCAGACCTTGGCCGCAGCCACGGGGTCTTCGGTATAGGACATCACGGTCATGCCCGTCAGCAGGTCGGCCATCTTTGCGGCCGGCTTGCCTTCCAGGGCGATCTTGGCGAGCGTGTTCTTGGCAACGCGCACGGACCCGCCTACTTCACGCATTTTCGCGCGCAGGTCCTGCATCTGTTTGACTGTCATTCCCGCGTAGTGGGCAACCACTACGACGCCAGAGCTTTCGAAGATCTGGCCGAGTTCGTCGACCAGCTTTTCTTTTGCGGCTCTATCCACAGTTTCACTCCAAGTTTGGGGTTTCCCCCGGCTCACTTCTGCCCCCTCTTGCGAAAGGGCGTTTCGGTCCGTTCAGGGTCCGAAGGCAAGACCACCCGAAGGCAGATCGTCTCGTTCCCCATCTCGGGCAGGAGATTAAGGCGTTTGCGCGCCACCCACCGTCTCGGACAGGACGGGCCTCGGGGGTTTCCCCCTCCGCCCCGCCATCCCTTCCCCAAAGGGTCGGGAATTCATTGCAGGACGGGCGCCAGGGCCCGTCCCAAACCGGCCGGATCAGGCCGAAGCGGTCGTTGCCAGGTCCAGCGAGACGCCGGGGCCCATGGTCGAAGAGATCGAGACCTTCTTGACATAGGCGCCCTTGGCCCCCGACGGCTTGGCGCGGGTCACGGCTTCCACGAAGGCGCGCACGTTCTCGGCCAGCTTGTCTTCGCCGAACGAGACCTTGCCGATGCCGGCATGGATGACGCCGGCCTTCTCGACCTTGAACTGGACCTCACCGCCCTTGGCGGCTTCGACGGCACCCTTCACGTCCATCGTCACCGTGCCGACCTTGGGGTTCGGCATCAGGTTGCGCGGGCCAAGGATCTTGCCCAGACGGCCGACCAGCGGCATCAGGTCCGGGGTGGCGATGCAGCGGTCGAAGTCGATCTTGCCGGACTGGATGGTTTCCAGCAGGTCTTCGGCGCCGACGATGTCGGCCCCTGCGGCCTTGGCCTCATCGGCTTTCGGACCACGGGCGAAGACGGCGACGCGCACGGTCTTGCCGGTGCCGTTCGGCAGCAGGCACACACCGCGGACCATCTGGTCGGCGTGACGCGGATCGACACCCAGGTTCATCGCGATTTCGACGGTTTCGTCGAACTTCGCCGAAGCGGCCGATTTCACCAGCTTGACGGCATCTTCAACCGAGAGGTTCGATTTGCCGACGAAGGCTTCCTGAGCCTTGGCGATACGCTTTGCGAGTTTTGCCATGGTTCTCAGCCCTTCACATCGATGCCGCAGGACTTGGCAGAGCCAAGGATGATGTTCATCGCCGATTCAACCGAATTGGCGTTGAGGTCTTTCATCTTGGTTTCGGCGATCTTGCGGACCTGAGCCACGGTGATCGTGCCGGCAACCTCACGGCCCGGCTTGACCGAACCCTTGGTGCGGTTGCGCTTGCCTTGCGGCTTCAGACCGGCGGCTTCCTTCACCAGATACGAGGCCGGCGGGGTCTTCAGCTCCATGCTGAAGGACTTGTCGGCGTAGTAGGTGATGACCGTCGGAGTCGGCGTGCCGGGCGGAAGATCCGCCGACTTCGCGTTGAATTCCTTGACGAAGGCCATGATGTTCAGGCCGCGCTGACCCAGGGCCGGGCCGACGGGCGGGGACGGGTTCGCCTGACCCGCCTTGATCTGCAGCTTCAGGCTGCCAATAATCTTCTTGGCCATCTGGCCTTCTCCTCTTCACAGCGCCATCTGGCGCGGTTTAGTGGTGCGGTCCGCTTCCCCGAAGGGCCGCTCGCCTTCCACACGCTTCGCCTAGAGCTCTTTCGAGACCTGGGTGAATTCCAGTTCGACGGGCGTCGCCCGCCCGAAGATCGAGACCGAGACCTTCAGGCGGCTGTGCGCCTCGTCCACTTCCTCGACCATGCCATCGAAGCCCTCGAAGGGCCCGTCGGTGACCTTGACCTTCTCGCCGATGTCGAAGCGGATCAGGTTGCGCGGCTGCGCCTCGCCGCCTTCGACGCTGCGGTTCAGCATCGTGTTCACTTCGGCATCCCGCATCGGCATCGGCTTGCCCTGCGGACCAAGGAAGCCGGTGACGCGGTTGATCGACGAGATCAGGTGGTAGCCACGGTTCGACATTTCCATGTGGACCAGCACATAGCCCGGCATGAACCGCCGCTCCGAGGTCACCTTCTTGCCGCGGCGCACCTCGATCACCTCTTCGGTGGGCACCAGCACCTCGTCGATCTCTTCCTGCAGACCGGCGTCTTCCACGGCAGTCTTGATCTGTTCGGCAATCTTCTTCTCGAAATTCGAGAGGACGCTTACCGAATACCAGCGCTTTGCCATGGCCAAACTTCACCTTCTGCCTTGCGGGACCGGATCGCCCCGTCGTCTTTGCCCGGAACAAAAAACAGCGCGCACCCCGAATCGATGCGCGCCGGTTGTCCTTTGGTTGGCCCGGGGATTATCCCGTGCCGGCCGATTGTTCAAGGGGCAAGCGCGGGTCGGGTCGTGCCTTTGGCCGTCAGGCGCCGAAGATCAGCCGCAGCCCGGTGCGGATCCCCAGATCCACCAGGCTGAAGAAGGTCGAGGCAAGCGCGGCCATGATGAAGACCATCACCGTGGTGAGCATCACTTCGCGGCGGGTCGGCCAGACAACCTTGGCAACCTCGCTGCGGACCTGCTGCATGAACTGAAGGGGGTTGGTGCGGGCCATGGGCTTTCGGACTTTCAGGATTCCGGGGTCCGGGCGGACATACGGAATGCCGCGGCAGATTTCAAGCGCCCTTGCCCACCTCAGCCCCGCCGGCGGCACGGGGCTTCTGCGCCCCTACAAGATCCAAAGCGCAGGAACGGCCCCGAGGCAAGGGGCCGGCCTGTCGCCGATCCATGTCCTGCAGCCAGGGTCAGCCCTCGACGTTCACTAGGGACAGGGCCGCGCGACGGAAGGTGGCCATGATCTGCGAGCATTGCGGCTGCGGCACGCCGGTTTCCATCATGGCGCGCTCCATCAGCTGCAGCCAGTCTTCGGCGTCCTGCGCGCGGATCTCCACATGGTCGTGGATTTCGCGCAGGTTCATGTGGCCGTGCTTTTCATGATAATAGCGCCGGCCGCCGAAGAAGCCCGAGAGAAAGTCGAACTGTTCGGGCCGGACATGCGAAAGGCCGTGGCCCTTCAGATGCATCTCCATGATGGTGCGGCCCTGCGTCTCGGTCTCGATCAGGTCGTAGAAGCGTTCGACCAGGGCATGGACGACCGGCTCTCCGCCGATACGGTCGATCATGGTCTGCATGTAGTGCCCTCCCGTCTGTGCGGCCGGACACTGGCTCCCGGCCGGGTTAGCGGCCGCGCCAGCGGCCCGCGCCCGTCCGCCATAGGGGCAGGCGCGTCTGCACCGTCATTACCCGTTCGGCCCAACGGCAAGGCCGCGACATAATGCACCAGTCCCGGACGGCAGCCGGCGCCCCCTCATGGTCGGGCACCGGTCTCGCTTTTGCCGGGGTCCCGTCAGCTTTGCGGACGGGTCTTCTTCGGATCGTAGGCCGACAGCGGCACGATCACCGCCGGCAGACGTTTCTGCTGGCCATCCAGCTTGCCGACTTCGATCGCAGTGCCGACCTCGGCATGGGCCACGTCCACCCGGGCAAGCGCAATGTTCTTGCCCAGCAGCGGCGAGCGGGTCGAAGAGGTCACCTCTCCGATCTGGGCGCGGCCAATGTGCAGACAATCGCCATGGCCGACATCGACATTCGAATCGATCTCAAGCCCGACGAACTTGCGGCTTGGATGCTCCTTGCGGCGGATCAGCGCCTCGCGTCCGATGAAATCATCGGTCTTCGATTTCAGCGGCACGGTGAAACCGATCCCGGCCTCGAACGGGTCGGTCTGGTCGCTGAAATCGTAGCCGGCGAAGATCAGCCCGGCCTCGATCCGGACCATGTCCAGCCCGGCAAGACCCATCGGCTTCAGCCCCAGATCGCCGCCATTCTCCCAGACCGCGTCATAGACTGCGGTGCCATCCTTGGGGTGGCAGAAGATCTCGAAGCCCAGTTCGCCGGTGTAGCCGGTCCGCGACACCACCACGGGGGCGCCGTTCGGCCCGCCGATACGGCCAACGGTCATACGGAACCAGCCCAGTTCCTCGATCGTGGGCTGATGCGGCGCGGTCCAGATCATGCGCTTCATGATCTCGCGGCTGTTGGGCCCCTGAACGGCAAGGTTGTGAAGCTGGTCGGTGCTGTTGCGCACCATGACGTTCAGCCCCAGCTTCTCGCCCTGTTCGCGCAGCCACAGCCCGGAATAGTCGTCCCCGCCGATCCAGCGGAACTGGTCGCGGCCCAGCCGGAACACGGTGCCGTCATCAATCATGCCGCCGTGCTCATAGCACATCGCGGTATAGACGACCTGGCCCTGGCTCAGCTTCTTCATGTCGCGGGTGACGCACCATTGCATCAGGGCCTCGGCATCGGGGCCGGTCACCTCGAACTTGCGCAGGGGCGAGAGGTCCATGACCACCGCCGCCTGACGGCAGGCCCAGTATTCCTCAAGCACGCCGTTCTGCGAATAGACATGCGGCAGCCAGTAGCCCTTGTATTCCTCAAGATACCGCGTCCGTTCCGAGATGCGGGAATGGAAGGCGGTTTCCTTGGTCATTTTCGGCTCCGATTGCGGCGTGGTTCGGTGGGCGATGGCACGGCTGAACTTTTCCGCACCCGAGTAGGTGCGGACGTGGATGTCCGACAGGTGCCAGCCATTCGCGGGCGAGGTGTCGTCGGGGCAGGAAGAGTTGACGCAGACGATGTCGGTCAGGGCGCGGAACAGGACATAGTCGCCGGGGCGGCTCCAGGGTTCGTCGCTGACCAGAACGCCGTGGGCGTCGATGTTGGTGTTGAAGAACAGGTTCACCGCCATCCAGCCAGGGCGCGGATCGACGCCATAAGGCTTCAACGCCTTGTTGAAGTTGTCCGAGCAGTTGACATGCCCCGGATAGCCGATGTCGTCGTAATATTTCGACGAGCAGGCCATGGCGAAGGCGTCATGCCGGCCCACGGTGTCCTGAACCACCTCGACCAGCGGCACCCAGTCCTGGTCGAAGTATTTCGAATGCAGGCCGGGCGTGGAATAGGCATGGCCCATCAGCGTGCGGCTGGTGGTAACGTCCAGCGCATGCTGCAGGCCCTTTTCCAGCTTGCGGGCATCGAAGCACTGGAAATCGGTGCATTGCCGGCCATCGACATCCAGAATCTGGATATAGTCCCCGGCCTTGACGAAATAGCTTTCCGCCGTGGCGGATTTCACCCGCAGGTCAAGGATCGGATCGGCCAGCGGATCGGGCAGGTCGTAATGCCCCACCATCCGGGGCTTTGCCCGCTGGATCAGCAGGGTCAGCGGCGTGGCGGTGTCCTGCGCATCCGGCGTCATCGGCAGACCCGGGGCGGCGACCACCAGCCAGCCCTCGTCCAGCGCGGTGAATTCGGCCCGCGCACCGGCCTTCGTGTCGGGCGCAAAGACGCGGATGGCGCCCGCCTTGCCAAGGTCGATCTGGCGTGCGCTCAGCCCCCGGCGCAGACGGGCAAGCCCCTCGCCGGCCGCGTCGCCAATGGCCAGAAGCGCCTTCAGCCCTTCGGCCTGCGAGTTCGGCGCCTGACCAAGAATGGCGGCATCGATTCGGCCATCCTTCGCCGCCGCGACGATCTCGGCCGGCTGGCCGCCTTCGTCATTGATCAGGGTCAGCTTGTCGCCGGACATCAGTTGCAGCACCTGCGCGCCGCCGCCCGGAATCACATGGCGCTCAAGCCCGTGGTGGCGCGAGACGTTCTGCGGCGTCAGGATACGGCTGGGCCGCGGCGGCCCCGGGATCACGCTGGGGTAGGGCTGGTCGAGCATCTCGTTCCCTCTGGGCTTTCCCGCGCCGGTCACTTGCGCGGAACTTTAGTGTAGGTAAAACTTGTTCATCCAAAAGAATATCACCTTGTCCACACGAAACAAGCGCCGTTAAAGCCGGAGGGTCAAATTGCTGTCATTGGGCTTCGGGCTTGCCGCCGCGTTGTGTTGGGCGCTGCACGACCTTCTGGTGCGCAAACTGACCCATCAATCGGCGATGCTGCCGATGCTGCTGACGGTTCTGGCCGCCGGCAGCCTTGCGCTGGCTCTGCCGACGCTGCTGATCGGCGGATGGGAACGGATGACCGGCCCCGCGTTATTTTTGGCGGTGCTGGCCGGGGGGCTGTATGTCGCTGCCTCGGGCGGGCTTTATCAGGCGCTGAACCGGGCACCGGTGCGCATCGTCTCGCCGGTGCTGGGGTCCTTCCCGATGCTGTCTCTGGGGATCGCCGCCGCCCAGGGGCGTGAGGTTGCCGCGGTCGAATGGCTTGGCGTGATCTCGATCGTCGCCGGCATCGCCTGGGTTGCGTTGACCAGCCGCGATGGCGGCGGCACCCTGCGCGGCAGTCTGGCGGCAGCCCTGCTCTGGGCCATCGCCGGGGCGGCCGGCTTTGCGGCGACCTTCGCCGTCAGCCAGGAGGCCGCAAGGCTGGGCGCCACCTTCCCGTCTATGCTGATCACGCGGGTGACGGCGGGCTTCTGCACCCTTGCCCTGGGGCTGGCCTTCCGGTCGATCCGCCCCGCGCCCGCCACGCTGCCCTTCCTGGTCGGCATGGGGTGCCTTGATGCCCTGGCGCTTGGGCTGGTGACCGCCTCGGCCGCCCTGCCCCACCCCGAATATGCCGCCGTTTCCTCGGCCCTGTTCGGGGTGCTGACCATCCTCCTGGCCTGGCGCATCCTGGGGGAGCGGGTCGCACCGCTGCAATGGCTGGGCATCGTCGCCGTCTTTGGCGGCATCGCTGTGCTGTCACTGCAGGGCTAGGACTATTCCGCCGCCTCGACCCGCGGGGCGGACATGCGCGACTGCCGGTGGGACAGGGTCAGCCGGCGTTCATCCTTGGGCGAGACGCCGAACAGTTCGGTATAATGCCGGATCATCGGGCTTGAGGTCATGTAGCCGACCGAGGCGGCGATCTCGCGCAGGGAGTCGTTGGAGTAGAGCACCCGCTGCCGTGCCTTCATCAGCCGCAGGTGGTGATAGTAGCGCAGCGGGCTCTGCCCGGTCTCGCGCTTGAAAAGCCGCTCGAAATGCCGGCCCGACAGGCCGACGGCCGAAGCGACATCGGGGATGCGCAGCGGGTCTTCGACATGTGTCTCGAACAGGCGGATCGCATCGCGGATCGGCGGCGGCAGGCTGTCCGCCGTCGACCCGGCCCGGGCCACCGGCACCTTCTGGCTGGCATCGGCATCGCGCACGAAGGGGTGCTGGAACCAGCAGGCCACCTCGGTCATGCAGTCGCGGCCCAGCCGGTCCTCGATCAGCCGCAGCATCAGGTCGAAAACCGCGCCCGCGCCCGAGACGGTATTGCGGCGGCGGTCGCAGAGGATCGTCGATTCCGACGCGGTGACATTCGGGAATTCGGCCTTGAAGGCGGCTTCATAGCACCAGTGGACCGAACAGCCCCGCCCCTCCATCAGCCCGGTCCGGGCCAGGGGAAAGATGCCGCCGGAAAAGGCGCCAAGGGTGATGCCGGTGCGCTCCAGCCAGCGCAGCCGCGCCGGGCTGCGGCGCGGATCGGCGAATTCGGCCGTTGGTGGCGCCAGCAGGTAAAGATGGTCCAGCCCGTCGGTTTCCAGCAGCGTCTCATCCGGGTCAAAGCCGATCTCGGCCGAGGATCTGACCGGGGCCGAGGTCTCGGCCACCAGCCGCCAGACGAATTCGCGGCGGCCGGTGATCTCGTTTGCGGCGCGCAGGGGTTCGATGGCCGAGGTCAGGCAGGCCATCGGGAAGCCCGGGAACATCAGGAAACCAAGCCGAAGGGGCGCCGCCTGTCCCATCGGTCAGTCTTCAGGCCACCAGCCGGGCGAGGTGGGCGCGCCGTCGTCGTATTTCGACAGCCATTCCACCATCGCCGGGCGGTTGCGGATGAAGCCCTTGTAGGTTGCCAGCTCTTCCGGCACGTCGCGCACCACGCGGTGCAGGCGGCGGCCCCATTTCGGCACCGAGACGATCTCGTCGAACGAGGCCAGATAGCAGCGGATGTCGAAGGCAATCGCGTTCGAGCGCGGCAGGCGGTAAAGCGTCTGCAACTCCACCCGCAGATGCTGTTTCTGGCCAAGGTTCTCTTGCGTCAGCGAGGTCTTGGTCGGTCCCCACTTCGGATAGGTCTCGGGCGCGGTGTCCAGCAACGGGTTGACCGTCATCGTCCAGTTGAACCGTCGGACGGGGGCACCATGCTGCAGCTTCAGCAGGAACTTCAGCGCGCGGTCGAAGATGCCCATGTCATGCGCCAGGGGAACCGGGGCGTGCCATTCGTGGAAGCTCATCCCCACGTCGAAATCGACCGACCAGTCGGCCTGCGAGGTGGCGATCCCGGCATCCATCCACAGCGTGCCTTCGCGTTCGTCCTGCAGGGTGAAATCGCCCTGGGTCTGGCGCGTGATGTATTCGAACGGGCCGTAGGGCAGCGTCGATTCGTCCATGAAGGTGAAGCTGTGGTCGATCCCCAGCGGGCGGTTGATCCAGCGCCAGCGGTTGCCGTTCTTCTCAAGGCTGAACCACTGGGGGTATTCCTTCGCCTTGGTCTCCATGATGAGTTCCAGAAGATCCCATCCGGCCAGCGTCATATGCGGCAGGCTCTGGCAGCGCAGCGGGTCATCCGCCAGCACCTTGGCGCGGTCGATCATCTCGGCGACGTAATGTTCATCGACGTCGAAGATATGCTCGAAGACCGTGCCCTTCCGGCCCGGGACATGCGGCTCCATGTTGACCGAATACATGTAGTCGTCACGGTCGAACGGGAAGGGGAAGCGCCGGATGTTCTGGGGCGAGTTCCGGTAGGTGAAGTCATCCCGGAACGTCTCGTCCCGGAAGAAGTCGTTGAAGGCGCCGGGTTTGAAATCAAGGCTCATTCTGATCTCCTAGCGGTCAATGACAAGGGTCTTGCCCTCGAAGCGGCTTACGCAGGGCATGATCTTGGTGTTCGCCGCCTTCTCTTCCGGCGTCAGCCAATGATCCCGGTGCAGGATGGTGCCGTCGCATTTCAGCACATTGGTCTCGCATTGCCCGCAGGCGCCGCCCCGGCAAAGATAGGGGGCATCGACCCCCGCCGCCTCAATCGCCTCTAGCAGCGACTGCGTGGGACCGACGGTGATGGTCTTGCCAGAGGCGGCAAGCTGCACGTCAAAGGGTTTGCCGGTGCCGGGGGCGATGAATTCTTCCGAATGCAGCGCCTGTTTCGGCCAGCCCATCTTTTCTGCGGTATCCAGAACCCAGGCGATCATGCCCTTGGGGCCGCAGACATAGAGATGCGTGCCGATCGGCTGTGTCGCAAGGATGCGGCGCAGGTCGATCTGCTGCTTTTCCTCGTCGAAATAGCAGTGCACGCGGTCGGAATGCGCCTCGGTCAGCCGGTCCATATAGGCGCCAAGCGCGCGGTTGCGGGCGGCGTAATGCATTTCCCACCGGCCGCCCTGGCGGGTCAGCTGTGCCACCTGGGCAAGGAACGGCGTGATGCCGATGCCGCCGACGATCATCAGGTGCTTCTTCGCGCGGGTATCCAGCCCGAACAGGTTGACCGGATGCGAGATCACCATCTCCATCCCCGGCTTCACGTGGCGATGCATGAACAGCGAACCGCCCCGGCCCTGATCGTCACGCCGGACCGAAATCTCGTAGCCCGTGATGTCCGAAGGGTCGGACATCAGCGAATAGGGGTTCAGCCGGCGGGTGCCGTGATCATCCATCTCGACCACGGTATGCGCGCCGCCGGAAAAGGCCGGCAACTCGGATCCGTCGCGGCTGACAAAGCGGAAACGGGTGATGAGTTCGTTGACCGGGACGACTTCCTCGACGCGGACATTCAGCTTGGCGACGCCGCTCATTTGAACCTCACCACGGCTGCGGGGACTTCGCCCGGATCTTCGGCGTCGATGTTCACCCCCTGGAAGGCGGCGATGCGGCGCGAGTAATGGTCGCGGACGAAAAGGTTCAGCCCGCAATGGCTGCAGACGAAGGGATCGGTCGCCACGTTTTCGGTGATGCCCTTGCAATGCACGCATTGCACCCGGCGCACGGTGGACCCGCGATGCTCCTTCTGGATGGCCGAGGCCGGGAAGCCGGTCTGCATGATGGCGCGTTCGGCCTGGCCGCAAAGGCCCTCGGTCCCCGCCAGATAGCATTGCGTGCCCATATGGGCATCCAGCAGCACCCGCTCCAGCCGCGGGAGCAGCGCGGGAATGGTCGGTGCGCGGAAAAATTGCAGCGCACCAAGGGTGCGCAGCTTTTCGGTCAGGTCGGTGCCATTGGGGCCGGGGCAATACATCACATGGGCCGATGCCAGCAGGTTGCCGGCATCTTCGGCCTTCGCGAGCATGTCGGTAATGGCATCCGCGCCCTCGCCATCGGCGATGAACAGATGCAGAGAGCCGGGCCGGGGGTCCAGCGGCGCATAGACCGGCCGGCTTTGGATCGTGGGTTCGACGGGTGTCAGGGTCATTGCTTCTTCCGTGGCTGCAACCCTGGCCGCGGGGGCCCCTGTCCGCGCCGACAGGCCCCCGCGATCAGGCGGGTGGGATCAGTCCTTGGCTGTGCGCCGCTTCTTCTCCACGTCATAGACGGGCATCGAAGTGGTGGTGGCCGCGATCGGGCCATGGGTGCCGCACCGCACCTCAAGCTTGGTGCCGTCATTGGCGCAATCGACCGGCAGACGGGCGATGGCGAGGGTCCAGTTGTTCAGCGGCGAGTGCATGGCCTGCGTCACCACGCCAACCTGCTTTTCACCCTTGAACACCGGCGCACCGTTGCCGGGAACGTTCTTGCCCTCAAGCTTGAGGCCCCAGATCTTGAAGCGTTCCTTGCCTTTCAGGCGGTAATGCTCCTCCGCACCGCGGAAGCCGGTCTTGCCGGGGGAAACCGTGAAGTCCAGCCCCAGTTCCCACAGCGTGTCGCCCGGTCCCTGATCGTCGAAGGGATACATCTCCGAGTTGTCGTAGGGGAAGAACAAGAGGTAGGATTCAGTCCGCAGCATGTCCAGCGTGGTGAAGCGGCAGGGGATGATCCCCATGTCCTTGCCCTCGTCCAGAATGCGGTCCCAGACCATGCCGGCATCCTGCCCGCGGACGAACAGCTCATACCCCCGCTCGCCGGTATAGCCGGTGCGCGAGATCATCGCGGGCTTGCCGAAGAGGCTGGTCTGCATGTGGCTGAAATAGGGCAGCTGGCGGATACCGGGGACGTGCTTCTCAAGGTAGTTGACGGCCAACGGGCCCTGCAGCGACAGGTCATGCGTGTTGTCGTCGAAGCGGATCGAGACATCGCGGCCGGTCGCGGCCATGGTCAGCGATTCAAACCCCGACCCCGAGCCGTGCACCAGCATGAAGCTGTTCGGCGCCAGGCGGTAGATCACGCAGTCGTCGATGAACTTGCCCTGCTCGTTCAGCATGGTCGCATAGACCGACCGGCCAGGCATCAGCTTTTCCATGTTGCGGGTGGTGGCCCGCTCGATCACGTGGCTGGCGCCCGCGCCGGTGATATGGACCTTCTTCAGGCCCGACACGTCCATGAGGCCCGCCTTGGTGCGGATCGCCATGTATTCGGCATCGGGGTCGCCTTTTTCATAGGACCATGCGGTGCCCATGCCGCTCCAGTCTTCGAGGTTGGACCCAAGAGCGCGGTGGCGGTCGGCCAGCGTCGAGAAACGCCAGGAATTGGTCATAGCAGGCTCCCTGAATTGGATGTCGTTTGAGACAAGTCTCAGACGATTCTCGCCTAAAATCAATAATGGAATGCAACATTTTTTCTTCGCAGAAAACTTGTGCAGAAACAGCCTTCTTCCACGCAAAAGGGGCCGCCGAAGCGGCCCCCTGCCTTGGAATTCAGTGCTCAGGTCGGCAGGACGAAGAACCAGTTCGCCCACAGCACGACTGCCGCGCCGGCAATCAGGGCGAGATAGGGCCGAATCCCCGCCTTCCTGGCGCCCAGTTCGCCGTAAGGCAGGCCAAGGTCGTCATAGGCCTCTTTCGGGAACTTGCCGCCATCGACGATATAGTGGCGATACCAGAACACCGGGAAGATGAACGAGGCAAAGATCAGCCCCGACCACAACGCGTTCTCATAGCCCCAGACCTTCGCGCCCGCGCCCAGGAAAAGGGCGTTGACGAAAGCAAGGCAGGTGTTCAGCCCGATCAGCCAGGTGGGCGCCTTCCAGGGGCGGTCCATATGGGCCGAGTCGATGCGGTGGATCCAGCCGGCGTTCAGGTTCAGGAAGTTGAACATGATGTAGCCGACGTTCGAGATCGCCAGAACGTAGAAGTAGCCGCCCGCGTCCGAGGCCAGCGCCAGAAGGACGACGTTGAAGGCGAAGTCGGTCCACATCGCGTTGCGCGGCGCACCATGGCTGTTCACCTCGCCCAGATACTTGGGCAGCCAGCCATCGCGTGCGCCTTGGTAAAGGGTGCGCGACGATCCGGCCATGGCGGTCATGATCGCCAGGAACAGCGCCAGGATCATCAGGATCACGAAGATCTGGGTGATGACCGGGCCACCGCCGATCATGTTGCCCATCGCCTCGCCCACGCCGGTGCCGTCGACGATACCGTCGGCGAGCATGCCCTCAACCCCGTAGACACCCTGGAACGAGAAGGGGATCAGGAAGAAGAAGACGAAGGCCAGAAGCCCGGAGTAGAAGATCGCGCGGAACGTATCGCGCTTGGGGTCCTTCAGTTCGCGTGTGTAGCAGACGGCGGTTTCGAAGCCGTAGGTCGACCAGGCCGCGATATACATACCGCCAAGGAACAGCGTCCAGCCGCCGACGTTCCACTCGCCATCCACGCCCGAATAGGCGGCGGTGGGAGGCACCAGATTGGTGACGTTCATCCAGTTGATGGAGCCGGTCAGGATCGGAACCAGACCGACCAGCAGCAGCGGCACCAGCACGACCACCGCCAGCCATTTCTGCGCGCTCGCGGTCGAGGCGATGCCCTTTTCCTGAATGAAAAGGATGATCAGCATCAGCACCACGCCGATGATGAAGGTCGAGTTGAAATGCAGCGTGCCAAGGCCCGGGATATTCAGGGCAAGGGCCTCAAAGCTGCGGAACCACGGCGTGAGCGCATGGACGCCATCGGTCGAGGCGACGGCCTTGATCGCCTGCTCGGCCGTGGAGCCGGCGTTGTCGGCCAAGTATTGCACCACGGCAGGCGTGTCGGCCGTGTAATTTGCAAGGTTCGCCGTCACCCAGTCCAGCACCGGCTGGCTGTCGGCCAGCGGGATCGGGAAAAGGGCGTTCAGGATATAGCCGGCAGCAATGGCGCAGCCCAGGGACAGCACCGGCGACCAGGCGAACCAGTTGCACCAGACCGACAGCGGCGCGATCAGCTTGCCATAGCGCAGCCAGGCGGTGGCGCCATAGACCGAGGTGCCGCCCGACTTGTTGCCGAACATCCCCGCCATCTCGGCATAGGTGAAGCTTTGCAGGAAGCCCATGGTCATCGAGACCATCCAGACCAGGAAGGCCAGCTTGCCCGTGGTCCCCGCAATCCCGCCGATCGAGAAAAGCACCAGGGGCGGCACACCGGCCGCGACCCAGAAGGCGCCTTTCCAGCTCAGCGCCCGGACCATCTGGCCCGAACCCGTTTCCGTCGTCATTCCCTCACTCCTGTTGTGTTGGCCGGTTCGGCCCGCCCTGGGGGCGTTGCCGTCCGGCCGCATCTGTTTAACTTCAATCGGACGTCACCCTGCCGTCGATCAGGCGGCCCCGCGCTTCTTCACCCCGTTCTTCGGGCCGTCCACCGGGACGGCCTGCAGGGTTTTTCCTGCCGGTTGCACCCCTGACATCCACGGCACCGGAACGGCGCACGCATCCGTCAGCGGTGTTGCCGGCAGACGGGGTTCCGAACCAGTTGGCTGAGCGCAATCAGCCCGGCGAGAAACGTCGCGGTTCCGGTTACCAAATGGTTCTCCCTGCTATCGGTTGCGTATCGCGGCCAAGGCGGCGGTCCGGACTCCGGGCCGACGCCCCGGTCGCGTCGAGAGCTTTGTGCCCCGGCGGCAGATTGCCGCAGTTGCGTGCAACGACAAAGCATTTCTTGACCTGCAAGAAATATTTTTTCCCAAAGCGAAGGA
This sequence comes from uncultured Paracoccaceae bacterium, assembly GCA_934500835.1. Taxonomy (GTDB): domain Bacteria; phylum Pseudomonadota; class Alphaproteobacteria; order Rhodobacterales; family Rhodobacteraceae; genus Pseudogemmobacter. Next base: position 40,831 of record CAKSTR010000006.1, read on the forward strand.
ATTTGCCTGAATTGGGGCGGGTTGTGGCCCCCGGTGACAGTCCGCACCCGCACCGGCAGGCCCTGCCCCACCTGTTGCGGGGCCGAGAATCACAAGGGCCCCGGCACGATCCGCCGGGGCCCTTCTTCCGTCCGGTCTGCAGACGGATCAGTTTTTCAGATAGCTTTCCATCGTGTCTTCCAGCGCGTCTTTCCACGGCGTGTGGTGGACGGGCGCCATCGTACCGGTGATGACCGATTTGTAGGCGTTGTCGCGGAAGGTCATGATGTTCTTCTTCTTGTGGTCCTTCCACTCGAAGAATGCTTCGCAGGCGCCCTCAACGTCGAAGGACGGATAGTCCGTCTCGGCGATCAGCTCCTTCACATATTCGCCCTGATAGTGGATGGCGTCATGCGCATCGGCGCCGGCGTCCTCGCCCGCGACGCGATCAACGACATCCTTCATCAGGACAGCCTTGTCAGCCGGAATGGCGATTCGGCCCATGATGACGTCGCGCACCCACCAGGCCTGGGCGTCAAACATGTTGAAGGTGAACCACTGGTCCTGCATCCCCAGATAGAACAGCTTCGGGTTGTGGACATAGGCGACACCTTTATACAGGTCCGCCGTCGCCAGCCGGTTCGCCGTCTTCAGCCGCAGATCATCGGGCAGGAAGGGGAAGTGGTGCTTGTAGCCGGTGCAGAGGATGATCGCATCGACCTTCTTCGAGGTGCCGTCCTTGAAATAGGCGGTATCCTCGTCGACCTTCACCAGCTGCTGGATTTCCTGCCAGTTGTCCGGCCATTTGAAGCCCATCGGCTCATGGCGGTAGCAGGTCGTGATCGACTTTGCCCCGTATTTCCAGCACTGGCTGCCGATGTCCTCGGCCGAGTAGCTGGCACCAAGAAGCAGGATGTCCTTGCCCTTGAACTCGCGCGCGTCGCGGAAGTCGTGGGCGTGCAGCACGCGACCGTTGAAGCGGTCGAAACCGGGGTATTCCGGCACGTTCGGCACCGAGAAGTGACCTGAGGCGACGATGACGTTGTCGAAGTCCTCCTGATACATACGGTCGTTCTTCAGGTCATGGGCGGTGACGGTGAAATTGCCCTTGTCCTCGTTGTAGGTGACCATGCGGATGGTGGTCGAGAAGCGGATCAGGTCGCGCACACCGGCCTTCTTCACCCGGCCTTCGATATAGTCGAACAGCACGGCGCGCGGCGGATAGCTGGCAATCTGCTTGCCGAAATGCTCTTCAAAGGAATAATCGGCGAACTCCAGACCCTCTTTCGGGCCGTTCGACCACAGATAGCGATACATCGAGCAGTGGACCGGCTCGCCATACTCATCCAGACCGGTGCGCCAGGTGTAGTTCCACAACCCGCCCCAGTTAGACTGCTTTTCGAAGCAAACGATCTCGGGGATGTCGGCACCGTTCTTCTTGGCCGACTGGAAGGCGCGCAACTGCGCAAGACCAGAGGGGCCCGCCCCGATGATCGCTACTCTTTTCTTCATACTTTCCTCCGCGTTCTGTTCTGATTGACAATCGATGCGCGTTGCCTTGGGCCGAACCGTAGAAGGAAAGTTGCGCGTATGTCAAATCTTCTTCCTGTCGGGAAACAGAGCGGCCCCGGGCTTTCCGCAGAAAACCGGGGCCGGAGGGCCGATGCGGCCCATGTCATGCGCAAGAGCTGTGCGCCCCGCGCCGCATCCGCCGGCCTTGCCGGCGAATGCGCCTATCGTGCGACCGTCACCGAGCAATGCGCCTGCCCGGCGACTTCCGCCGCGACCGAACCCAGCACCAGACGCTTCACGCCCCGCTTGTCGCCCGTGCCCATGACGATATGGTCAAAGCCGTTCTGTTCGGCAAAGGCCACGATGGCGGTGCCGGCCTCGCGCGAGACGATCTCGATCGTGCCGACATCGGTGGCGCCGTCCGCACGGGCCGTGGCTTCGGAATCTGCCATCAGCTTGGCGACATCCTCGTTGTCCCAGTGGTTGATCGTCGGGCCGCGCACGCCGCCGTGGGCGATGTTGACCACGCAGATCGTCAGATGCGCGCCCGTCAGTTTCGCCAGCTCGACTGCCTGATGCAGACCGCGCGTCGCATGGTCGGACCCGTCGGTGGGGCAAAGGATCTTCTTCGTCATCTCCATCTCCTGTCTCTGGTATTGACCTGCAGTGGAACAAACCACCAAACTCGGAAAAGCTCCTTGACGTGAGTCAAAATTCTTCGACCCGCATAGTGAAATCCCGGAGGCAGTCATGAAACCCATAGCCGAGGGCGACCGCCGCATCGCCAATATCCACGATGCCGACTTCTCTCCTTATGTCTACCCCGACGGGGTGGCGCTTGGGGATACGATCCTGCAGCTGGATGACGACCGACAGCTGGGAGAGGGCTTCCACGTCTATCGGATGCCGGCCGGGATGCGCACCCGCAGCCACCGCCACAACGGGCATGAGCAGTTCCTGATCCTTGAGGGAGAGCTGCACGAAAGCGACGGCACCGTCCTGCGCGCCGGTGACATGGTGTTCTACCGCGACGGCACCGAACATAACTCGTTCACCCCGAATGGCTGTCTGCTTGCGGTGCATATCCCGGCCACGGAAACCTCGGTCGAGTGAGAAAAGAGACCCCGGAGCGCGGGGCGCATCCGGGGCCAGCAAACCGGGAAGGGGGACCTCCGGGTTCTCAGCAGTCGAGGGTGTTGTCGATCTCCCACGACGACATGTGCGAGACATAGCTGTCCCACTCACGCTGTTTGGTCTTGATGTAGGCGGCCGAGAAATCGTTGCCGAGGATGGATTTCAGCGTGGTGTCGCGATCGTAGGCCCGCAGCGCGTCCAGAAGGTTCAGCGGCAGACGCGGCGCGTTCTTGATCTTGTGGCCTTCCTGATACATGTCGATGTCCAGCCGCTTGCCGGGATCGGCCTTGGTGCGGATGCCATCCAGACCCGCCGCCACGATCACCGCCTGCATCAGATAGGCGTTGGCCGCACCGTCGGGCAGGCGCAGTTCGATCCGGCCCTTGCCCGGCACGCGCACAAGGTGGGTGCGGTTGTCGCCCGACCAGGTGACGGTGTTCGGCGCCCAGGTCGACCCGGACGAGGTGCGCGGCGCATTGATCCGCTTGTAGCTGTTCACCGTCGGGTTGGTGATCGCCGCCAGCGCGGAGGCGTGCTTCATGATGCCGCCAAGGAAGTGCTTGCCCTTCACCGACAGGCCCAGCTCGCCGTCCTTGTCGTAGAAGGCGTTGTCCTTGCCGTCCATGCTCCAGGCCGAGATATGCGCATGCATCCCCGAGCCGGTCAGCTGCAGGAAGGGCTTGGGCATGAATGTCACGCGCAGCCCGTGCTTTTCGGCGACAGAGCGCAGCATGAACTTGAAGAACGACAGCTTGTCGGCGGTCTGCAGGACGTCGTCATACTTCCAGTTCATCTCGAACTGGCCGTTGGCGTCTTCGTGGTCGCTTTGATAGGGCTCCCAGCCAAGATCCAGCATGTAGTCGCTGACCTCGGCAATCATGTCGTAGCGGCGCATGATCGCCTGCTGATCGTAGCAGGGCTTGGCCGCCGAATCCCACGGGTCGGCGACCTTGTCGCCTTCGGGGGTCAGCAGAAAGAATTCGGGCTCCACGCCGGTTTTGACGCGAAGCCCTTCCTCGGCCGCCTGTGCGATGACATGGCGCAGCACGTTGCGCGGCGCCTGGGCCAGCTCTTCGCCCTCCATGCTGCAGTTGGCGGCAACCCAGGCAACTTCGGGCTTCCACGGCAGCTGGATCACCGAGCTGGGGTCCGGCATCCCCAGGGTATCGGGGTGGGCCGGGGTGACCACGAAGCCCGCCGCAAACCCGGCAAAGCCCGCGCCCCCCGACACCACGTCATTGATCACCTGCGCGGGGACCAGCTTTGCACGCTGGGCCCCGGCGAGATCGGTGAAGGACACCATGAAATACTTGACGCCTTTGTCCTTGGCCCATTTGGCAAGGTCTTTCGTCATTCTTGCAGCTCCCTGTTGTCTTTATGTTTTTCTCAGAACCCGTTGCGGCCGGGGATCCAGCTGGTGCCGGCGATCGGCACACCCGCCATGGCGGAGGCCTCGATCGTCAGGGCGCACAGATCCTCGGGCTCAAGGTTGTGGAGGTGGTTCTTGCCGCAGGCGCGCGCGATGGTCTGCGCTTCCAGCGTCATCACCTTGAGGTAGTTCTTCAGGCGGCGGCCGCCCAGAACCGGGTCGAAGCGCTTCATCAGTTCGGGGTCCTGCGTGGTGATCCCGGCCGGGTCCTTGCCTTCGTGCCAGTCGTCATAGGCGCCGGCGGTGGTGCCCAGCTTCTGGTATTCGGCTTCCAGCGCCGGATCGTTGTCGCCCAGGGCGATCAGGGCCGCAGTGCCGATGGCAACCGCGTCGGCGCCCAGCGCCATGGCCTTTGCCACGTCGGCGCCCGAACGGATGCCGCCCGAGACGATCAGCTGCACCTTGCGGTGCATGCCCAGATCCTGCAGCGCCTTCACGGCTTGCGGGATACAGGCCAGGATCGGCATGCCGACATGCTCGATGAACACGTCCTGCGTTGCCGCCGTGCCGCCCTGCATGCCGTCCAGAACCACGACGTCGGCACCAGCCTTCACGGCAAGCGCGGTGTCATAGTAGGGGCGCGCGCCACCGACCTTGACGTAGATCGGCTTTTCCCAATCGGTGATCTCGCGGATCTCGAGGATCTTGATCTCAAGGTCATCCGGGCCGGTCCAGTCCGGGTGACGGCAGGCGGAGCGCTGGTCGATGCCTTTCGGCAGGTTGCGCATCATGGCCACGCGGTCAGAGATTTTCTGACCCAGGAGCATGCCGCCGCCGCCGGGCTTGGCGCCCTGACCGACCACGACCTCGATGGCATCCGCACGGCGCAGGTCATCGGGGTTCATGCCGTAGCGGCTGGGAAGATATTGATAGACCAGGGTTTTGGAATGGCCGCGCTCTTCCTCGGTCATGCCGCCGTCGCCGGTGGTGGTCGAGGTGCCGGCTTCGGACGCGCCGCGGCCCAGGGCTTCCTTCGCCGGGCCGGAGAGGGCACCGAATGACATGCCTGCGATGGTCACCGGGATGTCCAGATGGATCGGCTTCTTGGCGAAACGGGTGCCAAGCCAGACGTCGGTGGCGCATTTCTCGCGGTAGCCTTCCAGCGGATAGCGCGAGATGGACGCCCCGAGGAACAGCAGGTCGTCGAAATGCGGCAGGTGGCGCTTGGTGCCGGCACCGCGGATGTCATAGATGCCGGAGGCAGCCGCGCGGCGGATCTCGGCGTTCACGGCCGGGGTGAAGGTGGCCGAGAAGCGGGGCGGGGTAATGGGGAAATCGCTCATTCTTGTGCCTCAGTAGGCCGACGCATTGTCGATGTTGAAGTTGTAGAGCTTGCGGGCCGAGCCATAGCGGCGGAACTCTTCCGGCTTGGCTTTGGCATCCGCTTCCCCGCGGCGCAGCAGATCTTCCAGGATCTGGAAATGCTCGTCGCGCATTTCCTTCTCGATGCAGTCCGCGCCCAGCGATTTCACCTTGCCGCGCACGAAGAGGCGCGCCTCGTAAAGTGAGTCGCCCAGTGCGTCGCCGGCATCGCCCAGGACCACAAGGTTGCCCGATTGCGCCATGAAGGCCGACATATGGCCGATGCTGCCATGCACCACGATGTTGATGCCCTTCATCGACACGCCGCAACGGCTTGAGGCATCGCCCTTCACCACCAAGAGACCGCCACGCCCGGTTGCCCCGGCATACTGGCTGGCATTGCCGTCGATGATCACGGTGCCCGACATCATGTTCTCGGCCACGCCCGGACCGGCCGATCCCTTGACGCGGATCGTCGCCAGCTTGTTCATCCCGGCGCAGTAATAGCCGGTCGAACCGCGCACCGTGATGTCCACCTCGGCGTCCACCCCGGCGGCGATGGCGTGGGCCCCTTTCGGGTTCACCACTTCCCATTTCGACATGTTGGTCTGGCCCCTGAGGGCGTGAAGAGAGGAGTTGAGCGCGCGCAGGCCCTCTTTCCCCAGGTCAAAGGTCTGCATTCAACGCTCCCAGAAGTAGACGGTGGCGGGCTCCGGCTCCCAGACGCGGGCGTCCTCGATGCCCGGCAGGTTCACCAGCGCGCGGTATTCGCTGCCGAAGGCGACGTACTGGTCGGTCTCGGCCATGACGGCGGGCTTGCAGGCGATCGGGTCGCGGACAACGCCAAAACCGTTCTTGGTGCCGACGACGAAGGTGTAGAAGCCGTCCAGATCATCCAGACCGGATTCCAGCGCCTCGCCAAGGCTTTGGCCTTCTTCCAGCTTGCGGCTGACATAGGCGGCGGCGACTTCGGTGTCGTTCTGGGTCTCGAAGGTCTTGCCCAGACGGATCAGCTCGCGCCGCAGGCCGTTGTGGTTCGACAGGCTGCCGTTGTGGACAAGGCACTGGTCCGACCCCGTCGAGAACGGGTGCGCGCCCATCGTGGTCACCGCCGATTCGGTGGCCATGCGGGTATGGCCGATGCCATGGGTGCCCTTCATCTTCGACACGTCGAAGCGGGCGGCCACGTCCTTCGGCAGGCCAACCTCCTTGAAGATCTCGATGCTGTCGCCAACGCTCATGATCTTCACGCCCGGGCGCAGCTTGGCCAGCGCGGAACGGGCCGCCTCGATCTGGTCAAGCGGCAGCTCAAGCACCGCATGGGTGCTTTTCGTGAGCATGGTCACGGGCTTGCCAATCGCTTCCTTGACCTCTCCGTCAAGGTTTTTGAAATCCACCTCGGGTTGCGAGGACTGGATGGTGATCTTCCCCAGCCCGTCGCGGGCGCCGGAGTAGATGGCGATCCCGGCGGAATCCGGACCCCGGTCGGTCATGGTGACCAGCATGTCGGTCAGCATCTCGCCCAGTTTCGGTTCCAGCTTCGGGTCCTTCAGAAAAAGTCCAACGATGCCACACATGGATTCGTCTCCCTGACGCGTCTCTGCGGTGACGCTAGCACCGAAGATTTCTCCTATCAACTGCCAAGAAACTTTTTTCACCTGTCGGGAAACATGTGTCGGTTGATGTCGGGAGCCCCCGGTTTTTGTTGACAGATTGTCGCGGCCGCGTTTTCCTTACAGAAAACAAATTTGCCGGTCAGAGAAAAGGCGCAGGGGCCACGTCGGAACCGGCAACCAACGGCCCGAGGGAGAAGACTGTGGCTGACCTTAATCAAAGGATTGAGGCCATGCACAAACGCGATGTCCTCGTGGCATGGGCGTTTGTCGTAGGTCTGTGGTTTGCGATCATCTTCGTGGCAATCGCCACCTGGAATCTGGCACCGAACGGTGTTGCCCGGACGATTCTGCTGATCGCCGGGGCGATCGTGCTTCTGTTCAACACCGCGGCGATCCTGGCAATGCTGAAGCATTACCGCGAAGACCGCGACTTCATGTATGGGCTGGACATCAAGTTCCTTGATGAAGCCCGCGGGCGGAGGGGCTGAAATGGCGCATTACCAAGCCCCAAAGCAAAGCAAGGCGGGCCAGCTTTTCGATGTTCTGGTTCTGGTCGTGCTTACGGTCGGGGCGCTTTTCGTGCCGCTGATCCTGAACATGGCCGGAGCCGCAAAGACCGTGGCCGCGCCCGTCACCAACCCAACCTGGGAGACGCTTGGCCAGAACGCCGTTCAGGCCGCGCAATATGAAAAGCTGGGGTTCACGCCTGAAACGGCGCATGACCTGATTCTTGCTCGCTTCGACTACAGTTTCACCGCCGGGGCGCTGATCGTGATGATCGCGGTTATCGTCCTGTACTATTGGCTGATGCTGCGGTTCTCGGAAGTCGAGTACCGCGAAGTCATTTCCGAAAAATTCGACAAGTAGGGCGGGCAGATGGAAACCTGGCACATTCTGGAATACGCGGCCTGGGGCATCTCGGCCCTGCTGGCGCTTTACATGATTGTCGACTGGCTGCGCGTCGACAGCACCTATGGCGAAGATGTCCTGACCTCCTCCCGCGAAGGCGAGCTTGAGGCCATGACCGAAGAGCATCACATCTGAGGGCATCATGGCAGATATCGACATCACCTCGAAAGAGATCGACGGCATGGGGCCGCATGGCACCAAGGTCGGCCTTCTGCGCGTCCTTGGTCCGGCTCACGTCTGGGCCCTTGGCGTCGGCATCGTCCTAGTGGGCGAATATATGGGCTGGAACTTCGCAGTCGGCAAAGGCGGCGCCTATGCGGCGCTGATCGCCTGCTGGGTTGCGGGCATCCTCTACACCTGCGTCGCCATGATCGACTCGGAAGTCACCTCGACGGTGGCGGCCGCCGGCGGCCAATACACGCAGGCCAAGCACATCGTCGGCCCTCTGATGGCCTTCAACGTCGGGCTTTACCTTGTCTTCGCCTATACGATGCTTGAGGCGGCGAATGCGATCACGGCGGGCTATCTTGTGTCCGAAGTGGCGCGGCTGACCGGCTATGCGGGAGAGTTGAACCAGCGCCCGTTCATCGTGCTGGTGATCATGTTCCTGGCCTGGCTGAACTATCGCGGCGTGCTGGCGACACTGACCTTCAACCTGGTCATTACCGCCATCGCCTTCAGCGCCATCATCATCCTGTTCCTGTCGACATCCGGCCTTCTCGGGGGCGGGCTCATGCAGCACGCGGCCCTGTTCGAAGGGCAGGAACTGCCCTACGGATGGATCGGCGTGTTGGCGGCAATGCACTTCGGCCTGTGGTACTACCTTGGGATCGAGGGCACGACTCAGGCGGCCGAAGAGGTTCGCTCGCCCGCCCGCGCCCTGCCCTTCGGCACGCTGGCCGGGATCATGACGCTGGCCATCGCGGCCACGCTGACCTGGTACATGTGCTCGGGCCTGATGCCGTGGGAGTATCTGGGGCAGGCCGGCGTGCCGCTCTTTGACGCCGCACGTCTGTCCGAATCGACGTTCCTGCTGTGGTTCCTTGGCTTCGGCACGCTCTTCGCCACGCTTGCCTCGGCCAACGGCTGCATCAACGATGCCAGCCGTGCATGGTTCGCCATGGGGCGCGACAAGTATCTGCCCGGCTGGTTCGGGGCCGTGCACCCGAAGTTCCGCACGCCCTATCGCTCGATCATCTTCCTTGTTCCCATCGCGCTGATCTTCGCGCTTGGCGCACCGATCGATCAGGTGATCACCTTCTCGATCCTTTCGGGCCTGCTGGAATACACCTTCATGCCGCTGAACATCATCCTCTTCCGCAAGAAGTGGCCGCTGGACAGCATCAAGCGGGGGTATGAGCATCCGTTCCACCCGGTGCCCGCCATCGTTCTGCTGGCGATCTGCGCCACCGTCTTCTTCGCCGTGTTCCTTGGATACGGCACGCAGCTGGTGGCAATGATCGGGTTCTACATCGTGGTGTCGCTGTGGTTCCACTTCTGGCGCTATCGCTTCGTGAACCGGGGCGCACAGTTCACCATGCCCTGGCCGAAGCCCCAGGGTTACTGATCGCATGATCCCCGCGGCCCGCCCCTTCCGGCGGGCCGTTTTCCGATTGAAAGCCGAAGATGCCTCCGATCTATCCGTTGATCGCCATCGCTGCCGCAGCCCTACTTCTGTGGCTGACATGGCGGCTGGCGCAGGCGCAACGCCAGCGCCGCCTGACCCGGGCCGGCTACTTCGATGCGCTGCGGCCCCTCTTCGACTCGGTTCGCGGCAAGATCGAACCCTCGGGCTTCCCCCGTGTTTCGGCCCGGCGTGGCGAACATGGCTTCGACCTGCAGGCGGTGACCGATACGCTGACCTTCCGCAAGCTGCCCGCCCTCTGGGTCATGGTCTCGCTGCCCGAACCCCTGCCGCTGGCGGCAACGCTGGACATCATGGCCCGCCCCTCCGGGCAGGAGCCTTTCACGCATTTCACAACCTTGCCGCAAATGCTGCCCGCCCCCGAGGGCACCCCCGAAGGGCTGGCCCTGCGGTCCGACAACGCCACCGGACTGCCCCCCGAATCGCTGATCGCCCGCCACAGCCAGATCTTTGCCGACAAGAAGGTGAAGGAACTGCTGATCTCGCCCAAGGGTTTGCGGCTGGTCATTCTTGCCGAAGAGGCCGACCGCGGCCGCTATCTGATCTTCCGCGATGCCGAGATGGGGATCGTGCCGATCTCGCCCGCCCGCATCGCCCCCCTCCTCGACAGCCTGCTGGCGCTGCGCGAGGATCTTCTGGACTGGACGAAAGGCAAGCCATGAAACCGCCCCTGAATCCCCGGCTGGTCCTTGCCGTCGCGATCCTTCTTCCCGGCATGGGCCAGGTGCTGAACGGACAGCCCAAGCGCGGGTTGATCTTTGTCTTCTTCGTCATCCTTCTGGGTGGCTTTACCCTGAAAACGGCCGCCCCCGAGGTGTCCTTCGTCGGCAAGATGGCCGGCGGTCTTTTCGTCTGGGCCATGGCCGCCTTCGACGCCTACAAGACCGCCCGAATCCGCCGCGCGGTCTGGGAGCACGGCCAGACGGCACGCTAGGCGGGATGTCCGGTCCGGCTCAGCCCTGCGGGTACGAGATGATCGACAGATAGCGCGCCGGCAGCCGTACCAGCACCTCCGGCCCATGCGGCGCATCGGCGTCGAAGAAGAGGCTGTCGCCCGGCTTCAACGGATAGACCTGATCGCCGTGCCGGTAGTCCACCTCGCCTTCGAGCATGTAGAGAAGCTCCAGCCCCTCGTGCTGGAAGGCGGGAAAGATGTCGCTCTCGGTGGTCAGGGTGATCACATAGGGTTCCACCACCACGCCCGAGCTGTTCGACCCGATATGCCCCAGAAGATTGTACTGATGCCCCGCCCGCGTGCCCCGGCGTTCAATCTCGATATGCTCGCCGGCGCGCACATGATGGGCCTGGCGCTTTTCCTCATAGCTTTTGAAGAAGGCCGTGACCGGCACCGAGAACGCATGGCTCAGCACTTGCAGCGTAGTCAGCGAGGGCGAGGTATTGCCGTTCTCGATCTTCGACAGCATCCCGATCGACAACCCGGTGACCGAGGCCAGATCCGCCACCGTCATCCCCTGCTGGCGGCGGAAATTGCGCACCTCGCGTCCGATTGCCGCCTCGAGGTTGCGCTCCGCCACTTCGCGGACACGGTGCGGGTCCTGGTCAAATGCAGGCTTGCCGCGCGGCAGGCTCGGGGTCTCGGCAATGTCTTCCATAACGGCCTCGTCGGAGAATTGGTAAAGCATACGGTGGATTTCACTGCAGAGAAACATCCTTCATGCCATCCGGCCCTGAACGCGACAAAATCTCGCGTGGGAGTTGAGCTGTGCGGATGATGGATCAGGAAGTCATCACATCGCGCGAGACGCCGCTGACGCGCCCTGCGGCGGTTCCGGGCAGCGGGGCCAAGGGCTGACGCGCTGTGATCGTCCGGGCATTGACGGGCTGAGGATCATTGTTCTGCACGGGCGCTGGAGGGGTTTTGCACCCCTCCAGACCTCCCCGCAGGATATTTGGGCCAAAGTGAAGACCGCCAGAAGGGGAGTCCTGGCCGGGTCTAAAGCACCGAGGCGGCAGTGACCTCAAGGCAATGCTGCAGGCTTTGCGCCGATGAGCGGGCACCGTAGATCGTGACCATGCCCGCACCGTGCCGGATCACATAGCAGCCGATATGCTCGATCACCGTGCGGGTGGCGAAGCCATCCGCTGCGCGGGCGAAATCGACATTGCAAAGCCGCTCCATCAGCGGGGCAAGATCGGGGGCCGAGACGTCGAAGCGCACCCAGGCATCGGTCTGTTCGGTGACCGAGGCCGCATCGCCGAAGACCGGCTTCACCAGCGCCACGATATCCTCATGGCTGGCGAAGGGGGCCTCGACGAACCACATGTCGGGCGCGACCCAGAAGGCGGACCAGGGATTGCCGGCGCTGAAGCGCGCCGGATCCGGCAGGGGAATCCCTGCGTCTTTCGCAGCCTTGGTCACTTCGGCCGCCCGGCCCTTGCGGGTGGCAACCGAAGCCAGCGCCACGTCGAAGCGTTCTTCGATCCGGTAGGGACCGACCTGATGGGTTTGCGGCGCCGGCTGGCCCAGGGCCGTCAGGGAATGCAAAGCGTCAGCCACGGAGTCTCTCCCCTTCGGGGTCAAAGAAATGCGGGGATACGATTTCCACCTCGGTCTCGGCAGCGGGTTTCGCCAGGAGGTTCACCGCGCGCATCCGCTTGCCGATCTTCTGGTCGCCGCCCTTCAGATAGCCCAGCGCGATGTCGCAACCCAGATGCGGCGAATAGACCTTCGATGTCAGCCAGCCGCCGTCATTCTCGATCACCGGTGCTGCACCATGTTCAAGGAAATGGCTGCCGGCGGTCAGCTTGCCTTGCGGGTTCACCGGCTTCACGCCGACCAGCCGGTAGCCGTTCGGATCATTCATGCCCTCGCGCTGGCTCAGCACCATGCCGATGGAATCCTTCTTCTTCGACACCATCTTGCCAAGGCCCATGTTCAGCGCAGTCGACTGGCCGTTCAGTTCATTCCCCGCGACGTGGCCCTTTTCGACCCGCATGACGCCCAAGGCCTCGGTCCCGTAGACGATGGCGTCGAACTCTCGTCCGGCCTCCATCAGACGGCGCACCAGCGCATCGCCATAGCGCGTCGGCACCGCAATCTCATAGGCCAGCTCACCGCTGAACGAGATGCGGAACAAGCGCCCGCGAATGCCGCCCACGGTGATCGCCCCGGCCCCCATATAGGGGAAGGCCGCGTCCGAGATGTCCTGATCAACGACCTTTTCCAGCAAGCGCCGCGCATTCGGCCCGGCGACCGAGAATTGCGCCCAGGCCTCGGTGGTGGAGATCAGCTGAACATCCATGTCCGGCCACAGCACCTGCCGGGCATATTCCAGATTGCGGAACACCAGCACGGCATTGGCCGTGGTCGTGGTCATCACATATTCATTCTGCCCCAGCCGCGCGGTGGTGCCGTCGTCATAGACGATGCCATCCTCGCGCAGCATCAGCCCGTAGCGGCATTTGCCCACGGCAAGGCTGGCGAAGTTGTTGGCATAGACCTTGTCAAGGAAGGCCGCCGCATCGGTGCCCTGAATGTCGATCTTGCCCAGCGTGGTCACGTCGCAGATGCCGACCGACTTGCGCGTCGCCAGAACCTCGCGGTCCACGCTTTCGCGCCAATGGGTCTCACCGGCTTTCGGCAGCCATTGCGCGCGCAGCCACATGCCGACCTCGACAAAGACCGCGCCTTGCTCTTCGGCCCATTTGTGGCTTGGCGTCAGGCGGAAGGGCTTGAACTCTTTCCCGCGCGACCGTCCGGCCAGCGTGCCCATCGCAACCGGCGTATAGGGGGGGCGGTAGATCGTGGTCCCGGTCTCGGGGATGGTCTTGCCGGTCAGGCCGGCCATGACCGCCAGACCCAGCACGTTGCCGGTCTTGCCCTGATCGGTCGCCATGCCCAGCGTGGTATACCGCTTCAGATGCTCGACGCTGGAGAAATTCTCCTGCTGCGCCAGTTTTACGTCCTTCAGCGTCACATCGTTCTGCGGGTCGATCCAGGCCCGGCCCTTGCCGCCCGCCACATACCATTTCGGCGTGATCGACACCGGGGCGTCCTCGGCCGCCGGCAAGGCATCCGCCTTTGCCGTGATCCCCAGATCGGCCAGCGCCGCAATCGCCTGCGCCTGGCCCCCGGCCAGCGCGCCATGGGTCGACAGCGCGCCCGATGCCGCCCCCGCCGCCGTCAGCCCCGGAGGGCCATCGGTGCCGGGGACAAAGCCCTGAATGCCTTCATCCCAGACCGGGCGTGAGCGGTGGTGCGAGGTGATGTTGACGTTCGGGTTCCAGCCGCCCGACACCCCCAGCGCATCGCAGGCGAAGGTTTCGGTCCGGCCATTGGTGCGGATCGTGATCGTCTTCAGACCCAGCCGGCCCGAGGTATCCACGACCTCTTCGCCCTTGCGGGCGTCGATCACGCGAACCTCGATCCCCTTGGCCTTCAGATCCGCCGCCGTGCGCAACCCGTCGTCATTGTTGGTAAAGACCGCCGCCCGTTTGCCCACAGCGACACCCCAGCGGTTGGCATAGGCGCGCAGTGCACCTGCCAGCATCACACCGGGACGGTCGTTGTTCTCGAAGGCAATCGGCCGCTCGGTCGCGCCACCGGCCAAGATCGCGCGCTTTGAATAGATCCGCCACAGCGTCTGGCGCGGCTTGCCCTTGGCGGGCACCGCAAGGTGATCGCTGATCCGTTCGACCGCGCCATAGATGCCATGGTCGAAGGCGCCGATGATGGTGGTGCGCAGCATCAGCCGCACATTCGGCATCGTGGCAAGCTCGGCCACCGCCGCGTCGGCCCAGACCGCGCCAGCCTGCCCGCCAACTTCCAGCGTCTCGGCATTCAGACGGCCGCCAAAGCGGAAATCCTCATCCGCCAGGATCACCCGCGCACCCGCGCGACCCGCCGTCAGCGCCGCCGACAGGCCCGCAGGCCCGGCGCCGATGACCAGAAGGTCGCAATGCAGGAACCCCTTGTCATATTCGTCCGGGTCTTCCTGACGTGTCAGCGCGCCCAGACCCGCCGCCTTGCGGATGATCGGCTCATAGACCTTTTCCCAGAAGGCCGCGGGCCACATGAAGGTCTTGTAGTAGAACCCAGCGGTGAAGAAGGTGTTCAGCCGGTCGTTGATCGCCATCGCGTCGAACTTCAGGCTGGGCCAGGCGTTCTGGCTGGTCGCCTCCAGCCCCTCGAACAGCTCGGCCACCGTCGCCCGCGTGTTCGGCTCCTGCCGTGCGCCGCCGCGCAGCTGCACCAGTGCGTTCGGCTCTTCCGACCCGGCGGAAAGCGGTCCGCGCGGGCGGTGATACTTGAAACTGCGCCCCATCAGCCGCACGCCATTGGCCAGAAGGGCCGAGGCCAGCGTGTCGCCGGGGTGCCCCTGATAGGCCACGCCGTCGAAGGTGAAGCGCAGGGTTTTCTGGCGGTCGATCTGGCCGCCCGCGATTCGGTTCTCTTGCGTCATTTGCTGCGCCCCATGGCCTTGGCCACATCGCGGGCCAGTTCCACCTTCGAGATTTCATGAGTCACGGTGTTCCGCGTCACCACCAGCCAGGAACGGTCGCCCTGTTCGTGATACCACAGCTCACGATGCTCACCGGCCGGATTGTCGCGGTTGTAAAGCCAGTCGTGGAATTCCACGACGCCCGCCGTCAGACCGTCGGGGCGGCTCATCAGTTCAGCCGCGCCCAGATAGACGAATTCCTGCGAATCCCGCGGGCCAAGAATGGGATGATTGATGATCATCTGAATACCCTCAATGCAGGTTCGGCTGGGCGCCCTGGCCCTTTTCGTCGATCATCAGCCCCTTCAGGAACCGGTCGAACCGGTAAGCCCGGGCCACCTTGTGCGGCTCGTCCTTGGCCAGAAGATGCGCAAAGCACCAGCCGCTTGCCGGGGTCGCCTTGAAGCCGCCGTAACACCAGCCGCCGTTGAAGTAGAGGCCCTCGACCGGGGTCTTGTCGATGATGGGCGATCCGTCCATCGACATGTCCATGATGCCGCCCCAGGTCCGCAAAAGCCGCGCCCGGCCAATCGCCGGCATCAGCGCCATGCCACCCTCGACCACGTCCTCGATCACCGGCAGGTTGCCGCGTTGGGCGTAGGAGTTGTAGCCGTCGATGTCGCCGCCGAACACCAGCCCGCCCTTGTCGGACTGGCTGACGTAGAAGTGCCCCGCACCGAAGGTGATCACCCCGTCGATCAGCGGCTTCAGCCCCTCCGAGACGAAGGCCTGCAGCACGTGGCTTTCCATCGGCAGCCGCATCCCGGCATGGGCCATCACCTTCGATGACGAACCGGCCACCGCCACGCCCACCTTCTTGGCACCGATGAACCCGCGCGAGGTCTCGACCCCGCGGATACGGCCGTTCTCGATCCGCATCCCCGTCACTTCGCAGTTCTGGATCAGATCGACGCCCCGCATATCGGCGCCGCGCGCATAGCCCCAGGCCACCGCATCATGCCGCACCGTGCCGCCGCGCCGCTGCGCCAACCCGCCCTTGATCGGGAAGCGCGCATTTTCGAAGTTCAGCCAAGGATACATTGCCCGGATCTGCTCGCGATCCAGCAGTTCGGCATCCGCGCCGTTCAGGATCATCGCGTTGCCGCGCCGGGTGAAGGCGTCGCGCTGCGCGTCGGTGTGGATCAGGTTCAGGATGCCGCGCTGGCTGACCATCGCGTTGTAGTTGAAGTCCTGCTCCAGCCCTTCCCAAAGCTTCAGGCTGAACTCGTAGAACGGCTCGTTGCCGTCCAGCAGATAGTTCGAGCGGATGATCGTGGTGTTGCGGCCGACGTTGCCGCCGCCGAGATACCCCTTCTCGATCACCGCGATGCGCGCCTGACCGAACTCCTTGGCCAGATAATAGGCCGTCGCCAGCCCATGGCCGCCACCGCCCACGATGATGAAATCATACTCTTTCTGCGGGGCGGGATCACGCCATACGGGCTTCCAGCCCTTGTGGCCCGTCAATGCCTCGGCAATCACCCGGAAACCGGAATAGCGCATCTGCGCCCCCTTCTGCCTGTTCCCCCCATGTCTACTCCTGCCGGCCGGATGCCCGCGTCGGTTTTCGCCACACGCGCCGCGGTTTTCGCCATTGCCCCGCGCAAGGCAAACCACCGCGCGGGACGGTCGAACTTCCGCCCCATTTGCCCTGCACTACGTTCGCCGCTTTGGAGAGAAAGACCGTGACGCAGCAGGATGATTTTCAAGAGCGGCTGAACCGCATCCATGCCCAGGCCCAGCAAGGCGCCCGTCAGGGTGCCGCTGCCGCCAACACCATTTCGCGCCGGCCGCAGTCGGCGTCGCGTGAAATTGCTGGCAATCTTGCCTATCCTCTGTCGCTGGCCGGCGCCTTCGTTCTGGGCCTCCTGTCCGTCGTCCTTGCCCGCTACATCCGCTTTCATCTTGCCGATGGCGCGGCCGGCGAGCAGACCACCGACATCGACCTTGCGATCACTGCGGGCCTTGGCATGGCCGCGTCTTTCGTGCTGGCGCAAGTGTTCCGCCTCTCCTCGAAAGAGCATACCGGGTTGCAGGCGGTCGGAGTCTTTATCGGCATCTGCACCTTCCACAATCTTGCCCATTGGGCGCCGGCACCGATGGCGACGGTCTTCTCGCCAGAGTATGTCGCCGCGCTCACCGAAACGACCCCGCCGAACTCGGCGATTTTCCGCGGCATGGTCTTCAATCTGGTCGAACCCGGCCTTCCCGCCGAGGGAAGCGCCGCGATCGACATGGAAACGGACCCCGTCGCCGAGGCAGGCCCTGAGGCGCAGCCAAAGGCCCTGCCTTCCTACCTGCGATTGGACAGCGAAAAATAGGGCGGTCGCCTGCGCAATCCTGATCGAAAGAGTCGAGCGTTGCTGTCGCATGGTGCGCGGCAACCCCGGCACCTAGGGTTCCCTCAGCAAGACAGCCAGCCCCCCGACGTGGCAGCCAGCGTCCAGCCAACCCTTCCCGCTTTCGCAATTGACCCGCGGCAAAAACCTGCCGCGTCAAGAACGCAGCCTTCCACCGACATCGGCACAAGCGCCCGCCAAGGCCCGATCCTGTAACAGTCTGGAGAATGGCAGGGGCAGCAGGGCTTGAACCCGCGACCTACGGTTTTGGAGACCGTCGCTCTACCAACTGAGCTATACCCCTACGCGAGCGCCGGGTTACGGCAGGCGCGGCGGGAGGTCAAGCACTCTCTTGCGGATCGCCATCCGGGCGGCCGGTCAGCGGCGGCTCCACGGCAAAGGAGGCCCGATGATCTGTGCGCGCAAGGTTCCTTTTCTGTGCGGCCCGGCCCTTTCAGGGTTGATGAGCCTGACTATCTGGGGCCTGTCGAGCGCCCGCGCATTGGGGCTGATACACCGCTTCGCCGGCATGTGGTTGCCGTACCGCGCCGTCAGCCGGGCCGCCACCGTCCCGACCGAATTGGTGGCGGTATCCGTGACACGGCGCCTTGTCGTGCGGCTGGTGGCCGGCCCGACGTGCTGATCACCAGTTCAGGATCGAATAGATCTGCCCGGGGATGTCGAACCCGTCGCCGCTGTGCAGCGCGTTCGACAGCGCCCCCACCTGCGCCGGCGTCAGATCGGTCAGATCGGCATCAGGCGCATAGCGCCGGATCTCGGCCTGTTCGATGGCGGTCAGCCCCGGTGGCTGCGCCGCGCAGGCGGTCAGGATCAGCAGGCAAAGCGGCAACAGGCGGATCATCGGCAGGTCTCCCCAGACCGGCAGCATAACCCGCGACACCGGCAAAGGAAAAGGGCCACCCGAAGGTGGCCCCGTCCTTGTCGCTGCGGGGAGACGGGCCAGGACCCGTCCCGACCGTTTGATCAGGCGATGATCTTGGAGACAACGCCTGCGCCGACGGTGCGGCCGCCTTCGCGGATGGCGAAGCGCAGTTTTTCTTCCATGGCGATCGGGGCGATCAGTTCGACCTCGAACTTCAGGTTGTCGCCCGGCATCACCATCTCGGTGCCTTCCGGCAGCTTCACGGTGCCGGTGACGTCCGTGGTGCGGAAGTAGAACTGCGGACGGTAGTTGGCGAAGAACGGCGTATGACGGCCGCCTTCCTCTTTGGTGAGGATATAGGCCTCGGCTTCGAACTTGGTGTGCGGGTTGACCGATTTCGGCTTGCACAGCACCTGACCACGCTCAACGCCGTCACGGTCGACACCGCGCAGCAGAACGCCGACGTTGTCACCGGCTTCACCACGATCCAGCAGCTTGCGGAACATTTCCACACCGGTGCAGGTCGATTTCTTGGTGTCGCGGATGCCGACGATCTCGACTTCGTCGCCGACGTTGATCACGCCGCGCTCGATCCGGCCGGTCACAACCGTGCCGCGGCCCGAGATCGAGAACACGTCCTCGATCGGCATCAGGAAGGGCTGGTCAACGGCGCGGGCCGGGGTCGGGATATAGCTGTCGACAGCCGCCATCAGCGCGCGGACCGCGTCCTCGCCGATGTCCTTGCGCTCGCCGATCAGGGCCTGGTGGGCCGAACCCTTGATCACCGGAATGTCGTCGCCCGGGTATTCGTAGGACGAGAACAGCTCACGGATCTCCATCTCCACGAGTTCCAGCAGTTCCGGGTCGTCGACCAGGTCCACCTTGTTCATGAAGCAGACCATGTAGGGAATGCCGACCTGACGGCCGAGCAGGATGTGCTCGCGCGTTTGCGGCATCGGGCCGTCCGAGGCCGCGCAGACCAGGATCGCGCCGTCCATCTGCGCCGCACCGGTGATCATGTTCTTCACATAGTCGGCGTGGCCGGGGCAGTCGACGTGCGCATAGTGACGGTTCTCGGTCTCGTACTCGACATGCGCCGTCGAGATCGTGATCCCCCGCGCACGCTCTTCCGGTGCGCCGTCGATCTGGTCATAGGCCCGGAACTCGCCAAAATACTTCGTGATCGCAGCCGTCAGCGTCGTCTTGCCGTGGTCAACGTGGCCAATCGTGCCAATGTTGATATGCGGCTTGTTGCGTTCAAACTTTGCCTTTGCCATGGTCGGGCGCCCTTACTGCTGCGGGACCGGGATCGGACCCTTCGGTTCATTCGCGCGGCGATTTATAGGCTGGGGCCGGGAAAATCAAGCCTTGGCGAAGCGGGCTCAGCCCGGAGGCGCGGCGGGCGTCTCCGTCGCGGCCTCTTCCGGGGCGGTCCCGGCGGTCTTCTTCGTGGCCTTGATCGTCTCGGCCCGTTCGGCAAGCGCCGCCTCCAGCTCGGCCTTGGTCATGCCGAACCACTCGGGATGCTCCAGAAGCCAGTCCTCGACCCGTTTCACCGCATTGAAGGCCAGCGCCTCCATCTGCTGCTTTTTGGTCCGGGTGATCCCGGTGCCGATCACGGTCTCGCCCGACAGGCTTTCGAAGACGGTGATCTGCTTGCCCTCTGGGTTCAGCTTCTTCTGGGCGGCATCGTCCCAGATGTTCGCCGTAACGACCAGGATCGACTTGGGAGCGGCCACCACCGGGATGCCGGGCGGGGCCAGCGCATAGGCGTCTATCGAGATCCCGATGTTGTAAAGTTTGCCGCCCACATAGCGGCCCTGGCCAAAGCGGTTGTCGACCGCCTTGATCATCACCGCCTCCCATTCCTCGACCGTGGCAGGGCGGCTGATCGGCACCATCTCGACATTGTCGGCCACCGCGATGTTCAACCCAAGCGCGAATTCACCCAAGGGGACCGGCGGCTCTGCCAGATCATTCTTCGCGCAGGCGGAAAGGCCGGCCACAAGGCCGAGGGCAACAAAAAGACGCAGCAGGGCCATCGGGGCAACTCCGGTTGGGCAGGGATCAGGCATAACGAAGGCCGGGCCATCGTGCAATCGGGCAGCATCTGCGACCGGCCGCCCGGGATGAAAGCGGATGCAACCGCCGCAGGCCACGCTATTCTGCCGCCATGAAGCCAGCCCGCATCCCCGTCCGCGTGCCCCTGCACACCAGCCCCCTGGGGATCTGGGGCAGCTTCCGCGCCGGTCGCCGCAATATCCTTGAGCTGATCCCCGAGATCGCCACCCATGCGCCAATCCTGTCGGGCCGCACCGGCAGGCGCTGGCATATGGTGATGGAACCCGGGGCGCTGAGGCACGTCCTGCGCGATCGGCTGGACAATTATCCGAAATCGGTGGTGACCAAGCTGGTGCTCGGCCCGGCCATCGGCAAGGGCATGTTCGTCGCCGAAGGGGCCGACTGGCAATGGCAGCGCCGCACGGCCGCTCCCGTCTTCACCCACCGCAATGTCTCGGCCCTTGCGCCGGTGATGACTGCGGCGGCCGAACGCGCCTCGGCCCGGCTTGAAGGTGCCACGGGCCGGGCGGCGGATCTTTTCGACGAGATGGTGACGGCGACCTTCGAGGTGATCTCGGACGTCACCTTTTCGGGCGGCGAGGGGTTCGACCGGGCCGAGGTTCACCGGGCGATCGAAACCTACATCGCCAGCACGGCCAGGGTATCGCTTTTCGATGTGGTCGGCGCGCCGGCCTGGGTGCCGCGGCCGGGGCGGATCTGCGGCGCGCAGGTCATCGGCAAGACCAAGCTGCTGGCCGACCGCGCCATCGAGGCGCGTCGCGGCACGGGAGCATCGGTGCCGCCGGACCTGCTGGACCTGATGATGGCCGGGCAGGACCCCGAGACCGGGCAGAAGATGACGACGGCAGAATTGCGTGACAACCTGCTGACCTTCATCGTGGCAGGGCATGAGACGACTGCGCTGACGCTGGCCTGGGCGCTGTATCTCTGCGCCTTCGATCCCGGGGTGCAGGAGGAGGCGCGGATCGAGGCGCAATCGGTCCTGCAGGGCCGCGCCGCGACGGTGGCCGACATTGCCGCCCTGCCGCTGACCCGCCGGATCGTCGATGAGACCCTGCGGCTTTACCCGCCCGCCGCCTTCCTGTCGCGCACGGCGCTTGAGGCCGATACGCTTTGCGGGCGCGAGGTGAAGCCCGGCGACAATATCCTGCTGCCGGTCTATGCGCTGCACCGCCACCATCGGCTCTGGTCCGATCCCGACACCTTCGACCCCACGCGCTTTGCCGATCCCCGCACCGTGCCACGGTTCCACTACCTGCCCTTCGGCGACGGGCCGCGCATCTGCATCGGCATGAGCTTTGCCCTGCAGGAGGCGGTGATCATCCTTGCCACGCTGCTGTCGCGCTTCCGGTTCGCCGCTGTGCCGGGCCGTGATCCGAAACCGGTGCTGATCCTGACCCTGCGCCCCGAGGGCGGGGTCTGGCTGCAGGTGGACCCGGCCTGAAGCAGCTGAGCGGCTGGCGCCGCAGGCCCCTTGCCTCGTCAGCGCGCCTTCGCGCGCTTCCTCGGGATTGGGGTTCCACCCCAAACCCCGGGATATTTTTGCCAAGATGAAAAGGGCAGGCAGGCACCAAGGGCCATAGGTGTATCCTGCCGCGCCACACGGATTTATCCGTTTGGAATCAACTGGTTGATGTCAGGTCCGGTTCAGGTGAAGCGGTTGTCGCGCGGGAAGCCGCGCGGGGCCATCTTGCCGGCGCCGGCGCGCGGGCCCTGCCATTCGGTCAGATCGGTCTCCAGCCGGGTGCGGCCGGCGGGATCTTTCCATGACAGCCCCTCGGCCAGCACGAAGGTGATGGCGTCAGACAACCCGCCGTCCTTGTATTTCTGCAGCCGCACGCCCTTGCCCCGCGCCATTTCCGGCAGTTCCGCCAAGGGGAAGACGAGGAGCTTGCGGTTCTCGCCCACCACGGCGACATGATCGCCCGCAACGGGAAGACAGACCGCGGCCTTGACGCCATCCCTTACCGTCAGCACCTGCTTGCCGGATTTGGTCTGGGCGACAAGCTCTTCTGCCGGCACGACAAATCCGTCACCGGCACTGGAGGCGACAAGGTATTTCAGCCCGGCCCGGAAGGGAATGAGGTCGGTGATGCCGGTGTCGTTGGGCAGATCGACCATCAACCGCACGGGTTCCCCCATGCCGCGCCCGCCGGGCAGGTTGGCGCCCAGAAGCGTGTAGAAGCGGCCGTTTTCGGCCACCAGCAGGATGCGGTCGGTGGTCTCGGCATGGAAGGCGAAGCGGGGGCCGTCACCGTCCTTGTACTTTTGCTCGGCCGCCAGATCGACATGGCCCTTCATCGCCCGGATCCAGCCCATTTTCGAGCAGAGGACCGTGATCGGCTCGCGCTCGATCATCGCCTCATAGGGGACATCCTCGACCTCTCCGGCCTCGGCGAAGGTGGTGCGGCGGTCGCCGCCCGGGGTGCCCTTGCCGTATTTCCTGCGCACCTCTTCAAGATCTTCGCCGATCCGCTTCCATTGCAGCCGGTCGCTGTCGAGAAGGTCGGCAAGGCCGGCGCGTTCGGCCATCAGGGCATCGCGTTCGGCCCGCAGTTCCATCTCTTCAAGCTTTCGCAAGCTGCGCAGCCGCATGTTCAGGATGGCTTCGGCCTGAACCTCGGACAGCTCTCCGTCGCCCCCCTCTTTCACGGCTGGCGGGCTGCGATAGTCCTTCTCGGACAGGGCGCGCGGGTGGTCCTTGCCCCATTGCTCGCGCATCAGGGCGGCCTTGGGATCGTCGTCGTAGCGGATGATGTCGATCACCCGGTCAAGGTTGAGGTAGGCGATGATGAAGCCTTCCAGCACCTCGAGCCGGTGGTCGATCTTCTCGATCCGGTGTTCGCTGCGCCGCCGCAGCACATCGCGCCGATGGTCAAGGAAGGCGCGCAACACCTCTTTCAGCGAGCAGACCTTCGGCACCCGGCCGTCGATCAGCACGTTCATGTTCAGGCTGAAGCGCGTTTCCAGGTCGCTGTTCTTGAACAGAGTGCCCATCAGGACTTCGGGATCGACGTTGCGGGCGCGCGGCTCCAGCACGATGCGCACATCTTCCGCCGATTCGTCGCGGACATCGGCCAGCAGCGGAACCTTCTTCAGCTGGATCAACTCGGCCAGCTTCTCGATCAGCTTGGACTTCGCCACCTGGAACGGGATCTCGGTGACAACGATCTGCCAAGTGCCGCGCCCCAGATCCTCGACCTGCCATTTCGCCCGGGTGCGGAAGGCGCCGCGCCCGGTTTCATAGGCCTCAAGGATGCTGTCCTTCGGTTCCACCAGCACGCCGCCGGTGGGGAAATCGGGGCCGGGAATCAGGGCAACAAGATCGGCGACGCTGGCATCGGGGTGCTTCAGCAGAAGCTGGCAGCCCTGGATCAGCTCGTCCAGATTGTGCGGCGGGATATTGGTGGCCATCCCCACGGCAATGCCGCTGGAGCCATTGGCCAGAAGGTTCGGATAGGCGGCGGGCAGCACGACCGGCTCTTCCAGACGGCCATCGTAATTCGGGCGGAAATCCACCGCGGTTTCGTCGATGCCTTCCAGCAAGGCCTCGGTCAGCGCGGTGATCCGCGCCTCGGTGTAGCGGCTGGCGGCGGGGTTGTCGCCGTCGATATTGCCGAAATTGCCCTGCCCGTCGACCAGCGGGTAGCGCATGTTGAAATCCTGCGCCAAGCGCGCCATCGCACCATAGATCGCGGCATCGCCATGGGGGTGGAAATCCCCCATCGTGTCGCCGGAGATCTTGGCCGACTTCAGGAAGCCCCCGGTCGGCGTCAGCCGCAGCCGCCGCATCGCCCAGAGGATTCGGCGGTGAACCGGCTTCAGACCATCGCGCGCGTCAGGCAACGCGCGGTGCATGATGGTCGACAGCGCATAGGTCAGATAGCGCTCTCCGATCGCACGGGACAGCGGTTCGGCCACGGTCTGGCCATAGGTCTTGTCGGTATCATCGCCTTCGGACATGGATGTTGTGTAGTGCGGCCGGGCAGCGCGGTCCAGCGGCAACAGCCAGCGTCAGGGTTTCCGATTGCGGCTTTTTCCCTCTGACCCGCTGTTCGATCTGTGCTAACACTGGCTATCTGCTGCCGCTGCCCTGGTAAGATCATGTTCCGCCTTTCGGTGCTTCTTTGTGCTGTGATGTTTGCCACCCTGTTGATCGCGGGGGAGGACAAGGGCCAATTGCGCCCCGGTCTGGCTGCCGCCGTCGCGGCGGGCCAGGACATTGTCGTGCTGGAACGGCGCCGCGCGCCGGCAGCGCCCGTGGTCAAGCCGGCGGTGGCCATTGCCGGCGCCGCGCCCGTGGTAGAGCCGGTTGTTGCCGAGCCTGTGATCGAGGCGGCAAGCTACACCCCGCCCCCGGCCGCAGCGCAGGAAGAGACGCCGGCGCCGATCTTCACGCTGTCCTCTCTGCCGACTGCGACGATGGACGCCGTCGTTGACACCCCGGCGCCCGCTGCCGCCCCCGCAGCCGCCGCTTCGGGTGACATCTGGTATGTCACGGCCGGCAGCGTGAATGTGCGCCAGGGCCCTTCAACCGATGCCGCAGTCGTGGACAAGCTGTCGCGCGGAGAGGCGGTCTCGGTCAGCTTCGAGGAAGGGTCGGAGTGGGCCCATGTGCGGATCGAGGGCGACGGCCTGGAAGGCTATGTCGCGCTGCGCTTCCTGTCGCCCACCACCCCCTGAGCCGGAACTTCATTTGACCTGACCCGCCCCAGGCCCTAGCCCTGCGGCAAACAAAGACGGGCAGGCATATGGACAGGACGATTCTCATCACCGGATGTTCTTCGGGCATCGGGCTGGACGCCGCGCGCGGCATGAAGGCGCGCGGCTGGCGGGTCTTTGCCACCTGCCGGCAAGAGGCGGATTGCCGGCGCCTGCGCGACGAGGGGCTGGAAAGCTTTCCGCTGGACTACGCGGACGAGGCCAGCATCGCAGCGGCAGTCGAAGAGGTGACGACCCGCACCGGCGGCAAGCTGGACGTGCTTTACAACAACGGCGCCTTCGCCTGCCCCGGCGCGGTCGAGGATCTGCCCCGCGGCGCGCTGCGCGAGATCTTCGAGGTCAATCTCTTCGGCTATCACGATCTTGCGACACGGGTGATTCCCCTGATGCGGGCGCAGAGCCATGGACGGATCATCAATTGCTCGTCGGTGCTTGGTCTGGTGGGCATGAAATGGCGCGGCGCCTATGTCGCGACCAAATTCGCGATGGAGGGGCTGACAGATGTGCTGCGGATCGAGATGCGCGGCACCGGCATCGACATCATCCTGATCGAGCCCGGCCCCATCACCAGCCGCATCCGCGAAAACTCGGTCCCGCATTTCGAGAAATGGGTGACCTGGGAAACCTCGCCCCGCGCGCCGGAATACCGCACCCTGCTGCACCGGCTGTATGATGCGAAAACCAGGCCCGACCGATTCGAGCTTCCGGCGGCGGCCGTGACAAAAGCCCTTGTAAAGGCTTGTGAAAACCCGCGACCACGCCCGCGCTATTACGTCACCACCCCGACGCATCTGATGGGCTTCGCCCGTCGCATCCTGCCGACCCGGGTGCTGGACTGGCTGGTCGCCAAGGCATGAACCTGTCGGGCCGGTCGCGGCACCTTGCACGCCGCGACCTCGGGGCATTCCGGCCGGGTCGCAGGGGCACGGGGTCTGCCGCGACGGCATGTCCCGCGGGATTTGACTTCGCTTTCCCGACGCTTTGGCCTAAACCGCATTCCAGCGCAGCAGGGGGCCGCCCATGTTCGACAATCCGATTTCCACCCTTGCGACCTTTGGCGCGCTGGTGGTGCTTGCCATCCTTCTCTTCGGCATCGGCACCTTCGCCAAGGGCGGAGAGTTCAACCGCAAACATGCCAACCGCATCATGCGCTGGCGGCTGGCCGCGCAGTTCATCGCCATAGTCGTGGTCGTCGGCCTGGTCTGGCTGCGGTCGAAAGGATAGTCATGGTCGTTCTGTCGAAGATCTACACCCGCACTGGCGACAAGGGCGAAACCGCGCTTGGCAACGGCAGCCGTGTGCCGAAATACAGTGACCGCGTTTCGGCCTATGGGACCTGCGACGAGACGAACGCCACCGTCGGGCTGGCCCGCCAGCACGCGACAGGCGAGATGGACGCGGCCCTGGCGCGCATCTCGAACGACCTTTTCGATCTTGGGGCCGACCTTTGCACCCCGGACCGCGAAAAGGACGCAGACCTGCCCTATACGCCGCTGCGGATGGTGGCAGCACAGGTTGATCGGCTTGAGGCCGAAATCGACGCGATGAACACCAGGCTCACGCCGCTGCGCAGCTTCATCCTGCCCGGCGGATCGGCACTGGCCGCGCATCTGCACCTGTGCCGCACCGTCTGCCGGCGGGCCGAACGGCTGGTGGTGGAGCTTGCCGCGCAGGAAGACGTGAACCCCGAGGCGGTGAAATACCTGAACCGGCTGTCGGACTGGTTCTTCGTCGCCGGCCGCATCGCCAACAACGACGGCAAGGACGATGTCCTGTGGGTGCCCGGCCTGACGCGCTGACCTGCGCCGCGCCGCGTCCTGATCGGTCCTGTCGATCTATACGCGGCGTCCGGGCGCCACTTCCTGTCGCATTTGCTCTGTTTTCCCGGGCCACCTTGCGGTAACACGCCACCCGGAGAGCTTGGCCGGGGCAATGGCCCCCATCACTGGAGTTTGCCGCATGAAGGTGCTCGTGCCTGTCAAACGGGTGATCGACTACAACGTGAAGGTTCGCGTTCGTGCGGACGGATCGGGTGTCGATCTGGCGAATGTGAAAATGTCGATGAACCCCTTCGACGAGATCGCGGTGGAAGAGGCGATCCGTCTGAAGGAGAAGGGTGTCGCGACCGAGGTTGTCGTGGTGTCGATCGGGGTCAAGCAGGCGCAGGAGACGCTGCGCAACGCGCTGGCCATGGGTGCGGACCGGGCGATTCTGATCGAGGCGGCTGCCGACGTGCATACCGACATCGAGCCCCTGGCCGTGGCCAAGCTGCTGGCCGCCGTGGTCAAGGAAGAGGCTCCGGGTCTGGTTCTGGCCGGCAAGCAGGCCATCGACAATGACATGAACGCGACGGGTCAGATGCTGGCCGCGCTTCTGGGCTGGTCGCAGGGCACGTTCGCCTCGGAACTGGCGATCGAGGGCGACCATGCCAAGGTCACCCGCGAGGTGGACGGCGGTCTGCAGACCATCAGCGTGAAGATGCCCGCCATCATCACCGTCGACCTGCGCCTGAACGAGTCGCGCTATGCGAGCCTGCCGAACATCATGAAGGCCAAGGCCAAGCCGCTGGCCGCCAAGACCCCCGCCGATTACGGCGTGGATGTCGCGCCGCGGCTGACCGTGATCAAGACCACCGAACCCGCCGGCCGCAAGGCAGGCGTGCGCGTCGGCTCGGTCGACGAGCTGATCGCGAAACTCAAAGACGAAGCGGGGGTGATCTGATGGCCGTTCTTCTTCTTGCCGATGTGAATGACGGCCAGCTTGCCACCGATGCCGTGGCCAAGACCGTTGCAGCCGTGAAGAGCCTGGGCGAGGTTCACCTTCTGGTCGCCGGCGAGGCCGCCGCGGCCGAGGCCGCCAGGCTGGACGGCGTGGCCAAGGTGCTGAAGGCCGCCGACGGTGCCTATGACCATGGCATGGCGGAATCGCTGGCGGCGCTGATCGTCTCGCTGGCGGGTACCTACAGCCATATCGGCGGCGCGGCGACGGCCTATTGCAAGAACGTCATGCCCCGGGTGGCGGCACTTCTGGATGTGATGGTGCTGACGGACGTGACCGCCGTGATCGACGCCGACACGTTCGAGCGCCCGATCTATGCCGGCAACGCGATCCAGACGGTGAAATCGGCCGATGCGAAGAAGGTCTTCACCGTGCGGACCGCCAATTTCACCGCTGTCGGCACCGGCGGTGCGGCCGCGGTCGAGGCCGTGTCCGGCCCCTCGGGCGACGGGCTGTCGACCTGGGTCGAGGACAAGGTGGCGGCTTCGGACCGCCCCGAGCTGACCAGCGCGAAGATCGTGGTCTCGGGCGGTCGTGGCGTCGGCTCGAAGGAGTCGTTCGACATCATCGAGGCGCTGGCCGACAAGCTGAACGCCGCTGTCGGCGCCAGCCGCGCCGCTGTCGACTCGGGCTTTGCGCCGAACGACTGGCAGGTCGGGCAGACCGGCAAGGTTGTGGCGCCGAACCTCTACATCGCCTGCGGCATCTCGGGTGCGATCCAGCACCTTGCGGGGATGAAGGACAGCAAGGTGATCGTCGCGATCAACAAGGACGAAGAGGCGCCGATCTTCCAGGTCGCCGACTACGGCCTGGTCGCGGACCTGTTCCAGGCCGTGCCCGAACTGACCGCAAAGCTCTGACGCCCCTGGCAAGGAAACAGGAAGGGCGCCCGACGGGCGCCCTTTTCGCATTCACAGCAACCGCTTCACCGCCGGCAGCAGAGCTTGCGCAACCTCGCGATGCGACGCCGCACCGGGCAGGCCCTGCGCCGCGGCCTCATCATCGGCCGAGAATCGAATCGCCCGCGAGGTTGCGGGGACAGCCGTCGGCGGCACCGCAACCTCGACATAGGCCGCGACCAGCGGACGCAACGCTCCGACCATTTCGCAGTCAACCAGCCAGGGGACCGAGTCCAGCCGGTTCACCGTCCCGGCAGGCGACGGTGGATGATCCGACAGCCACAGCAACACCGTGCGTCGCGGCAGCCGTTGGATCAGCATCTTCATCCGCTGCAGCCACAGCGCCTTCAACTCGGCCGCGATGGGGGCGAAACACATCTCGCCCTTGTCGGCCAGCGCCTTCATCAGATGGCGGGTGAAGTGGATTTCGGTGAAATCGACCTCGCCATAGATCGACCGCAGCATCGGGGTCGCCGCAATGAACCGGTCGTTCCGCCGGGGATGCACCGTGTAGTAGCGGTTGGTCAGGTTCTGTGCGCCGGTGATCTGCAGCACCACCACCTGCGCGGCCCCGGCAACATCAAGCGCGGCCTGGTCGGCCAGATAGACATCCGGGCCGGCGTTCTGGCAGCCCAGATTGGCCACCGGAATCCCCAGTCCCGCTTCGATCAGGGTTGGAAAGGGGGCCGTGACAAAGCGTCCGTAAGTCTCGGTCCCGCCCAGCATGGCAAGATATTCGCCGGTCAGATCGCGTCGCGGGCCGCGGAAGGTCAACCGCGACGCACCGTAATGACAGGGAAAATAGTCGAGCGTCCCATCGCCCGATTGAACGAAAGCCATCAAGACCACCCAGTTGCGTCACACCCGAGGCCCAGCCTTGCCGACAAGGCTTTCCAAAAGGCTAAACCGGGGCGTTTGGGAACAAGTCGAAGCACATTCCGCAGTGCAGCATGCGCCCTTGCCCTGCCCTTCCGGCTTCCTTAAGGTCCGGCCCGGAAACGCAGGGACCCGGAACTCAGGGGATGGTCATGGACATTCGGACGGTCGGCATTGTCGGGGCGGGGCAGATGGGCAATGGCATCGCCCATGTCTTTGCGCTGGCGGGCTATGATGTGCTGCTGAACGACATCAGCGAGGACAGCCTGGCGAAAGCCCTGGCAACGGTCGACAAGAACCTTGAGCGTCAGGTCAGCCGCGGCAAGATCACCGCGATCGAGAAGTCCGGCGCGCTTGGCCGGATCCGCACCACGCTGAAGCTGGCCGATCTTGGCCCGACCGATCTGGTGATCGAGGCCGCGACCGAGCGCGAGACGGTGAAGCAGGCCATCTTCGACGACCTGATGCCGCATCTGAAGCCAACGACGATCCTGACCTCGAACACCTCGTCGATCTCGATCACCCGGCTGGCCTCGCGCACCGACAGGCCGGAAAAGTTCATGGGCTTCCACTTCATGAACCCGGTTCCGGTGATGCAGCTGGTCGAGCTGATCCGGGGCATCGCCACCGACAATGACACCTGGGAAACCCTGCATGAGGTGGTGAAGAAACTGGGCAAAACCGCGGCGAGCGCCGAGGATTTTCCCGCCTTCATCGTCAACCGCATCCTGATCCCGATGATCAACGAGGCGGTCTATACCCTGTATGAGGGCGTCGGCAGCGTGCAGTCCATCGACATGGCGCTGAAGCTGGGCGCGAACCATCCAATGGGGCCGCTGGAACTGGCCGATTTCATCGGGTTGGACACCTGCCTTGCCATCATGAACGTGCTGTACGACGGGCTGGCGGATACCAAGTACCGGCCCTGCCCGCTGCTCACGAAATATGTCGAAGCCGGTTGGCTGGGGCGGAAGACCCAGCGGGGGTTCTACGATTACCGGGGCGAGGTGCCGGTGCCGACGCGCTGACAGACCCTTCGCCGAAGGATCGTTCCTCGAGTCTTCGGCGAAAAATCGGGCTCAGCGCCCCAGGGCCAGCGTGTGTTCCCGCAGCCACGCGAGGAACCCGCGCGGGTTGCCTTCCCAGTTCTTCAACTCATCCGCCGGGATCGGCTTCCCGATCACCGGGCGCTGCGGTTTGAACAGGCTGCGCTTGATCTCATAGAGCAGCAGGCCCTGCCGCAGGGTGTCGGAAAGCTGGTTGGCAATCTGGAAGGCGCGGGAGTTCTGGCCGGCGAAGAAGATCGGCACGATGGTCGCACCGGAGGATTTCACCATCTTGTGGGTGAAGACGTTCCATTCGGATTCGATGGCCGGGCCCCACCAATCCTCGGACATCGCCACCTTGCCCGCCGGGAAGATGATGATCACCCCGCCGGCCTTCAGATGCTTCATCGTCTCGTCCCGCATCTGCAGGCCCAGTTCGCGCGCGTTGTCCTCATGCGGGAAGGGCACGGGGATCATGAACTCCTCGACCTCGGGGATGCCGGTCAGCAGGCTGCGGGTCAGGATCTTGAAATCCGACCGCACGCGGTTGACCATCTCGGCCATCACCATGCCGTCCACCAGCCCCGATGGGTGGTTCGCCACCACCACCACCGGACCCGTAGCCGGGATGCGGGCGATCTCTTCTGCCGGTGTGTCGATGCGGATGCCCATATGGCGGATTGCCTTGGGCCAGAACGGCGCACCGAAGGGCGCGCCCGATTTCTCGAAGCTGCGGATCAGCCGCAGAAGCTGCACCTTGGCGGTCAGCCATTCAATGGCGCGGATGGTGCCGGCCTTGAACGGATTCTTGAACGTGCCGGCATAGGACAGCCGACGCATGTCGTATTGCCGCTCGGGCCGCCCGGAAGGCGGCTCTGCCGCCTCTGGGGCGATTCTGCTGTGGTCAGTCACGCGGCGGTCGTCCCTAAGGTCGGGCCCAGCGGGTCGGGGGCATCCTTCGGTCAATAATCCTCTCCGAAGCGCGCCGCAACAAGGGCCTCCAGCGCATCGGCGAGTTTCTCCGCTTCCTCGCCGCTGGTCGTGACGTCAATCGACGTCCCGCGCGAGGCGGCGAGCATCAGAAGCCCCATGATCGAGTCGCCGGAAACGTCCATGCCATCCTTGGTCACGGTGGCTTTCGCGTCATGCGCCTCGACCACCTCGACGAACTTGGCACTGGCGCGGGCATGAAGCCCTTTCTCGTTCACGATGCGGAAGCTGCGGCTGATCATGGCGCCTCTCAGGCCCCGCCGCCAAGGTCGAGGCTGTTGATGTATTTGCGCCCGGCGTCCAGCGCGGCCGAGACCGCCTCGGGCACCGGCAGCTCGCGCGATTTGGCAAGTTTGATCAGCATCGGCAGGTTTGCACCATAGAGAATGCGCCGCCCCGAGGCCGCGCAGGCCGGCAGGGACAGGTTCGACGGGCTGCCGCCGAACATGTCGGTCACCACGACGACACCCTGCCCGCGATCCACCGAGGCGGCGGCTGCCATGATCTCGGCCTGTTTGGCCGCGCGGTCGTGGTCATCCTCGATCGAGATGGCCCGCATGCCGTCCTGTTTCCCGACCACATGCTCCACCGCCGAGAGATATTCCCGCGCCAGACCCCCATGGGCGACGATGACGATCCCGATCAAACCCCAGATACCTTGTCAGCTGGAGGGTTCGTTGCCCCCTTGCGTTCCAGTTCCCGGTGACGTTTTGACACCGGCCAGCCGGCTTCTGCAAGGGCTGCCCCCAGCATTTCCGCTACGGCAACCGATCGGTGTTGCCCTCCGGTACAACCGAAGCCGATCGACAGATGCGCTTTGCCCTCTTCAAGATGCGCGGGAAGCAGCATCAGAAGAAGGTCGCGCAACCGCAGGAAGAATTCATCGAATCGCGGATCGGCGCGGACGAACGCCGCGACCGCAGGATCGCGGCCATCCAGCGGGCGCAATTTGGCGTCCCAATGCGGATTGGCCAGGAATCGGCAGTCGAAGATCATGTCGACGCCGCGCGGCACACCCCGCTTGTAGCTGAAGCTCTGCACCGAAACGGCCAGCCGCTCGCCCCGCTGCGCATCGAACCAGCGCGCGATTTCGGCCTTCAGGTCATGGGGGCTGAGGTCGGTGGTATCGACCAGATGATCCGCCCGCACCCGGATCGGCGCCAGAAGGTCAATCTCGCGCGCGATGCCTTCGGTCGGAGTTTCGTCCGGGGCCAGCGGGTGGCGTCGGCGGGTTTCCGAGAAACGGCGGATCAGCTCGCCGGGCGCGCAGTCCAGATACAGCACCTCAAGCGCCACGCGCGGATTACGGGTCAGGCTGTCGATCAGCTCGATCAGGGCAGTCGCGTTGAAATCCCGATTGCGCGCATCCAGCCCAAGCGCGATGGGGCGGCCAAGCGGCGGCCCGTCCAGAAGGCGCGGCACCAGACTCAGCGGGATGTTGTCGATGCCCTCATATCCCAGATCCTCAAGCACATGGATCGCCGTCGACCGACCGGCGCCGGAAGGGCCGGTGATCAGCACAAGTCGATGCTCTTGCATCGGGTCCGGGATCGGTTGGGCATTCGGATCGGGAAACATCTGCCTGTCAGTCCTGCCTGTCATTCTTAAGATAGAGCAACAAGGCGGCAGGAAAATGGTCATTCTGCACCCGCAGCACAAGCGGCAGCTGCTTTCCCAGGATCGTGATGTTTCGTTCGGGCGGCAAACGCGCGGTTTCGTCCCGGGCAAGATCGGCGACAAGGGCGACGGGCGCGGTCTCAACGGTGTCGGCCCGCAAAAGCCCCACGCCCCGGGCCTCGATCAGCCCGCGGATCGCGGGCGAAGGGCAGCGCGCCATCAGCCGCCCTCCAATCAAGGCCAGTTCGGTCCGGTCATCCGAGACCAGAACGGCGCCAAGCGCGATCAGCTGCAATGCCAGCGCCGACTTGCCGGCCCCGGAGGGACCAGTGATCAGCAGCGCCCGGTCGGCGAGGGTGACACAGCTGGCGTGAAGGATCAGGCGATCAGGCCCTGCCCCTTCCGGCGCCCGATTCAAATCGGCAGACCGACCACAAAGCGCGCGCCAAGCGGCTCGCTGGTCACGTCAGCGGCGGTCGGGCGGATATTCTCGGCCCAGATCACCCCGCCATGCGCCTCGACGATCTGTTTCGAGATCGACAGACCAAGGCCCGAGTTGTTGCCGAAATGGCTGGGCGGACGGTCCGAATAGAAGCGTTTGAACACCTTTGCCAGCGCCTGTTCGGGAATGCCGGGGCCGGTGTCTTCCACCACCACCAGCACACGGTTGTCGCGCCGGCGCGCCCAGACCCGCACCGCATCGCCCTCTTCGCAGAAGGAAATGGCGTTGGTGATCAGGTTGACGAAGACCTGCGCCAGACGCGCCTCAAGCCCGCGGATCAGGATCGGCTCGGCCGGCAGGTCGGTGATGAAGTCCACGCCTTTCTCGGCCGCCTGCTGGCCCAGATGCTGACCAAGGGTGGAGATGGTCTTGAGAAGGTTGAATTCCTCCTCGTCTTCCTTGACCAGTTCCGAATCCAGCCGCGAGGCGTTGGAGATGTCGCTGACCAGCCGGTCCAGACGGCGGACGTCATGCTCGATCACATCCAGCAACTTCTCGCGGTGCTCTTCCTTCTTGACGAAACGCAGGGACCCCACGGCAGAGCGCAAGGAGGCCAGCGGGTTCTTGATCTCATGCGCCACATCGGCGGCGAATTGTTCGTTGGCGTCGATCCGGTCATACAGGGCCGCCACCATGCCACGCATGGCGACCGAGAGCCGCCCGATCTCGTCGGGGCGGGCCGCCAGGTCAGGGATGCGGACACGGCCGGGATTGACCTTGCGGGCATCGCGGTCGCGCCCGATCTCAGCCGCCGTGGCCAGATCCGAGAGCGGGTTGGCGATGGTCGAAGCCAGCACCAGACTGAGTCCGATCGAGACCAGCAAGGCCACCACGAACATCTGCAGGATCTGTTCACGCTCGTAGCGGACCAGACGGTCGATCTCGCCTTCGGCCGAGGTCAGGGCGACGACGGCAATCACCTGACCTGCCGACCAGACCGGCGTGCCGACCGAGAAATACGTGCCGCCATCAAGGGCATGGCCGGTGTGCGATCCGGTCTGGCCCGCCTGCGCGCCGGGCAGAACCGCGCGGGCAAGCGCCAGATTGTCGATCTTCTCCGGTTCGGCCGCCCCGAAGGAAAGGACGCCGGAGACGCCATTCCACACCGCATTCAGGAAATCGGTGATGACGGTCGACCGCACCCCCCCCGGCATGTTGGCAGGCGTTACCGGCGGGCCGACGCGATTGGCCAGAAGATCGCCCCTGGCATCGAAGACATAGACCTCGACGCCGGCCCCCAGCTGCACCTTCTGCAGCGCCGCGTCGAAATCGAAAGCCTCGGCCCCGGGCTGCAACTGGACTTCGAACACCTCGGCGACCAGTTCGGCCTCGCGGACCAGCCCGGCTTCGCGTTGCAGCACAAGGCTGTCGCGGAAGGGGTTCAGAAACAGCACGCCCGCGACCAGGATGATCAGGGCCATCAGGTTGAAGATGATGATCTTGCGGGCCAGCGGGCTGCGGTTCAGCGAGACCAGCCCCGACCGGGACCGCGTCTCGCGCAGTTCCTCGACCGTGGAATCGGGCGAGACCCAGTCTTCGCCCAGAAGGACCTCACCGGTCTTTCTGGGGCGCATGTCGTCGCTCAGGATGCGCGGTGCTGCGGTCATTCAGGGCACCCGGCCGTCACTCTTCGTTGTAGCGGTAACCGATGCCATACAGCGTTTCGATGGCCGAGAAGTCATCGTCCACCGTGCGCATCTTCTTGCGCAGCCGCTTGATATGGCTGTCGATGGTGCGATCGTCGACATAGACCTGATCGTCATAGGCCACGTCCATCAGCTGATCGCGGCTTTTCACGAAGCCCGGACGCTGTGCCAGCGCCTGCAGAAGCAGGAATTCGGTCACGGTCAGAGACACATCCTTGCCCCTCCAGCTGACCGAGTGGCGCAACGGATCCATGCGCAGGCTGCCCCGCTCCATGATCTTGTTTTCCTCGGCCACCGGCACGTCGCCCGTGGTGATGGCTTCCTGCCGGCGCAGAAGCGCGCGGATGCGTTCGACCAGAAGGCGCTGGCTGAACGGTTTCTTGACATAGTCGTCCGCGCCCATGCGCAGACCCAGAACTTCATCGATCTCATCGTCTTTCGAGGTCAGGAAGATCACCGGCATCGTGGTGCGCTGCCGCAGCCGCTGCAACAGATCCATCCCGTCCATCCGGGGCATCTTGATGTCCAGAACAGCCATATCCGGCAGGCGACGGTTGAACGCATCCAGCGCGGACTGGCCATCATTGTAGGTTTCCACTTCGAAGCCCTCGGCTTCGAGAGTCATCGATACGGACGTCAGGATGTTCCTGTCGTCGTCCACAAGGGCGATCCTCGACATGTCGTTATTTCCTGCTCTGGTTATATTTTTTTGCCATAATCCGCATTTCGGCCCCCGGACGCAACACAAAAGCGAATCACCCGGGCGCCTGGCTCTCCAGTGAAGCGTAAATTTCCAAAGCAATGACTAATTTGCCTCACCTTTCCGGGGGTAACGCAATTGGTTGCGCTAAACTCAAAGTGGTTGCGCTAACTCTGCGATTGCCCGCTGTTCCCGTGGGATTTCCGCATGTTATACGGCCGTTGCGGACCGACCTGCCGGCCGGTCCCGGTGCCCATTGGCCCGGGCGCCCTTTCATCACGACGAAATCGCCCCGCGACATGCGCGGCATCGGGAGCTTGCAGGATGAACATCGGACGCGTGAACCCCAACCGAACTTTGGAAACCCAGGGCATCGCCGGGGCCGGTTCCGTCTATTACAACCTGCTTGAGCCCGCGCTGGTCGAAGAGGCCGTGAAACGCGGCGAGGGTCGCCTTGGCCGTGGCGGCGCCTTCCTCTGCTCGACCGGGCAATTCACCGGGCGTTCGCCCAAGGACAAGTTCGTCGTCCGCACCGCCGCGGTGGAAAACACCATCTGGTGGGAAAACAACGCGCCGATGACGCCAGAGGCTTTCGCACGCCTCAAGGCCGACATGCTGGCCCATATCAAGGGGCGCGAACTGTTCGTGCAAGACCTTTATGCCGGGGCCGACCCGGTTCATCGTGTCGATGTGCGGATGGTGACGGAACTGGCCTGGCACGGGCTTTTCATCCGGCATCTGCTGCGCCGCCCCGCGCCGGCGGAACTGGACGGTTTCGATCCCGAGTGGACGATCATCAACGTGCCCTCGTTCAAGGCGGACCCGGCGAAGCACGGCTGCCGCAGCGATACCGTGATTGCGCTGAACTTCGACGAAAAGACCGTGCTGATCGGCAACACCGCCTATGCCGGCGAGAACAAGAAATCGGTGTTCACCATCCTGAACTACCTGCTGCCCGGCAAGGGCGTGATGGCGATGCATTGCTCTGCCAACCACGCCATCGGCAATCCGGTCGACGCCGCCGTCTTCTTCGGCCTTTCGGGCACCGGCAAGACCACGCTTTCGGCCTCGCCCGACCGCACGCTGATCGGCGATGACGAACACGGCTGGTCGGACCGCGGCATCTTCAACTTCGAGGGCGGCTGCTACGCCAAGACCATCGACCTGAGCGCCGAGGCCGAGCCCGAGATCTATGCCACCACCCACCGTTTCGGCACGGTCGTGGAAAACATGGTCTTCGACGAGGAAACGCTGGAGCTGAACTTCGCTGACCGCTCGCTGACCGAAAACACCCGCTGCGCCTATCCGCTGGAGGCAATCTCGAACGCGTCGGCCACCGGGCTGGGCGGCTCTCCCCGTCATGTGGTGATGCTGACCTGTGACGCCTTCGGCGTGCTGCCGCCCATCGCCCGGCTGTCGCCGGCGCAGGCGATGTATCATTTCCTGTCGGGCTTCACCTCGAAGGCCGCGGGGACCGAGCGCGGGATCACCGAGCCGCAGCCGACCTTCTCGACCTGCTTCGGCGCCCCCTTCATGCCGCGCCGGCCCGAGGTTTACGGCAAGCTGCTGCAAGAGAAGATCCTGAAGAACGGCGCCTCCTGCTGGCTTGTGAACACCGGCTGGACCGGCGGCGCCTATGGCACCGGCAAGCGGATGCCGATCAAGGCGACCCGGGCGCTGTTGTCGGCCGCGCTGGATGGCTCGCTGAGCGGGGCCGAGTTCCGCAAGGATCCGAACTTCGGTTTCGAGGTTCCGGTGGCGCTGGCCGGAGTGGATGCAGCCCTGCTGAACCCGCGCGAGACCTGGGCGGACAAGGCCGCCTATGACGCGCAGGCGCAGAAACTGGTGGGGATGTTCTCGAAGAACTTCGGCCAGTACGTGCCCTTCATCGACGACGACGTGAAGGCCGCCGCGATCGGCTGACCCCTGATCCGCTGTCAGAATGCGCGCGCGGACGGCCAGGGCCGCCCGCGCGCAAGCCTTTTTCTCTCGCCTCTGCGCGTGCCGCGCAACCGGCGAGGAAGGGCCTCCGGCGGGGATATTTGCGCCAAGATGAAGGTCGGGACGTTCCTTGTTTCCTCTCGGTGGATTTGAGGGTGATCCCCATCGGAAAACCGCGGCCAGCGAAGGCTTTGCCATCGACCACGAAACCGAATTCGGAGCCTGCGACGCCATGTGGGCCGGCGGTCAGAGAAATGCCTGACGCACCAGATTGAGTCCGGTCAGCACCAGCAGTCCTTGCGTCCAGCGCCGGAACACCGCCTGATCCAGCCGGTCCTGCACCCGATATCCAAGCACCATTCCGGCAATCGCCGGCAACACCAGCGTGGCCGAGAAGGCCAGACGGTCCGCACTCGCCAGTCCCGTGCCCAGATGTGCCGCCAGAAGGGCCACTGCGCCGATCAGGAACACCACCCCCTGTACCCGCACCATCTCTTTCTTGCCGATCCCGGTCGACAGCAGGAACACCAGAAGCGGCGGCCCCCAGATGCCCGAGATTCCGCCGTAAAGTCCGCCGACGACCCCAAGCGCCCATTCGGCGGCGTTGCGATGCCGCAGGGGCAGGGCCAACGGGACTCCGGCCAGTTGCATGGCCGCGAAGGCCGTGACCGGCACGCCGAGAAGCAGAAGGTAGGCCATCCTCGGGATATCGCCGAAGACCTGGGCCGAGACGGCAATGAACACCACCGTCCCGATCACAAAGCGCCGGTAGGTCACCGCCGTCGCGACCGCCGATGCCACACCTTGCCGGAACGCCTGCGACAGGTTCGTCACCAGCGTCGGCAGGATCAGGCCCGCCAGCGCCACCTCGGGCGGCAGAAAGGCGGAAAAGGCCGAGACCATGATCAGCGGCATGGCGAAGCCCATCGCACCCTTTACGAACCCCGCAAAGAACGTCACGGCCACCGCGGCCCAGAACGCCGTCGGTGCCAGGCCGGCCATCACTGCATCCATGTCGCGCCTCCCTTTGCGCCAGTTCTGGCGGGCTGCCCGCAAATGTGAAAGCCCTGCGGTTGACGTGGCGGTCCGCGCGGGCTTTCATCCCGCCTGTTCACAACGGTTCAGCACCCATGGTTTTCCTTCGCCTTGCCATTGCCCTGTGCCTTGCCGCCCCGGCGGCACTGGCCGAACCCGCGCCGCCCTTCACCGCGCCCGGCGTGCGGCTGGTCGACCACGGCATCTACTGCCAGACCGAATCCACCGGCACCACGCCGGCGCCGGAAACGTCGCTTGGCTATATCGACACCCTGCCCGGGGTGCCCGAGATGATCTATCGCCAGCAGACCATCCCGGCGCGGCTTGGCACGTCGTTCGGGGTGGTGATCGAGGTCGACCGCGACATCTTCAGCGCCCGGATCGAGACCTGGAAGCCCGGCGCCACCAAGGCCGAGATCTGGTATGACGACCTGTTCATCGACGGTCCCCGGATGCGCGGCTTTGCCTTCGACTACCCGGAGGAAGTCATCCTGGGCACCTGGCGGATGGAGGCCTGGGACGGCGATACCCGGCTTTACAGCGTCGAGTTCGAGGTTCTGCCGGCCGATCAGCTGCCCGGCGTCACCTCGGACTGCAATCTGGTCTCCTGAGGTTGCGAATGCTGCGATTGGCCCTGCCCCTCTGGCTGCTTGCCGCACCCGCCCTTGCCGAACCTGCCGCGCCCGCAGGGTCTGCCGCGGTGGCCCGGCTGGAGGTGGGCGTCTTCTGCGCCCTGCAG
Organism: uncultured Paracoccaceae bacterium; assembly: GCA_934500835.1. Classification (GTDB taxonomy): domain Bacteria; phylum Pseudomonadota; class Alphaproteobacteria; order Rhodobacterales; family Rhodobacteraceae; genus Pseudogemmobacter. The sequence continues at coordinate 80,614 of CAKSTR010000006.1, forward strand.
GCGATGGACCGGATGCCGGCACCGGGCACCGTGTCGGGCTGGATCCACGTTCCGACCTCGGAGATCACCTTCCACTGGCCCGACCGGCAGGTCGTGCCTGCCTCGATCGGGCTGGCCTTCGGCCTGAGGGTGACGGGCGCACCGGGTTTCGCCACATCGGATCTGGCCGAGGCCCGCGTCTACCGGCCCGGGCGCAGCACGCCCGAGGTCTGGTCCAGCGGCTTTTCGGACGGCGGCGAGAATCTTTCCTTTTTCCGCTTCGACACCGAGGATGAACTGGTTCCCGGCCTCTGGACCTTCGAGGGTTGGGACGGCGGGACCCTGCTTTACCGGGTCGAATTCGAGGTTGTTCCCGCTGCGGCCGTGCCCGAGATTTCCCAGGCCTGCGGCGCCACGTCCTGATTGCCGGGACATATTCGGTCGCCATTGATATTTCTGGCGAAAGTATATTGCGCTGCGGTTGCGAAGACCCTATTCCTTCGCAACCGCAGAATCCTTCGCCAGAATCTTCCCGGAGCCAGACCATGCCGCATGATGGCCAGCCCATGCCCGCCTCGCCGCTGCTTCCCGATCTGCGCGGCCTGACCGCCGCAGCCTTGCCGCAGGTCGATGCGCTGTTCGCCCAGGCGAAAGAGGTGCTGCGGGCCCGGGTCAGCCGCGATGGCAAGGTGTCGAATGCGGCGATGGAGGAGCACCAGTTCCCGGCCCATGCGCTGTCCTGGCTGGCGACCTATACCCTGGCCTTGCAACAGCTGGACGCCTGGGCGGGGCGGCTGTCCGATGCCGGGCAGTTCACCGAGATGGAGGCGCTGATCCTTCAGATCGGCTTTGGCGAATACCTGGCCCAGATTGCCGGCGGCATCCCGATGAGTCAGGGCGAGATCGCCCGTCTTGCCGATCTTGATACCCATTGGACCCCGGAAGGGGCCGCCGCGACGCTGATCGCGCATGGCAACACCCCGGCTGCCCGCGCCCGGCTTGTGGCCTTGATGCGCGACAACCACGGCCGGGCCACCTTTGGCGCATCAGGGCTGGACGAAGAGCTGGAGATGATCCGCGACCAGTTCCGCCGCTATGCGGATGAAAAGGTCATCCCCGTCGCGCATGACTGGCACCTGAAGGACGAGTTGATCCCGATGGAGATCATCACGGATCTTGCCGGCATGGGTGTCTTCGGCCTGACCATCCCCGAGGAGTTCGGCGGCTTCGGCCTGTCCAAGGCCTCGATGGTGGTGGTGTCCGAAGAACTCTCGCGCGGCTATATCGGTGTCGGCTCGCTTGGTACCCGGTCCGAGATCGCGGCGGAGCTGATCCTTTGCGGCGGCACCGCCGAGCAAAAGGCGCAATGGCTGCCGAAGCTGGCCTCGGGCGATATCCTGCCCACCGCCGTCTTCACCGAACCCAACACCGGATCCGACCTCGGCTCGCTGCGGACGCGGGCGGAACGCGATGGGGACGGCTGGCAGATCACCGGCAACAAGACCTGGATCACCCATGCCGCGCGCACCCATGTGATGACGCTTCTGGCCCGCACCGACCCCGAAACGACGGACTGGCGCGGGCTTTCCATGTTCCTTGCCGAAAAGACCCCGGGCACCGACGAGACCCCCTTCCCGACACCGGGCATGACCGGGACCGAGATCGAGGTGCTTGGCTATCGCGGCATGAAGGAATACGAACTGGGCTTCGACGGCTTCAGGGTGAAGGCGGAAAACCTTCTAGGCGGGGTGCCCGGTCAGGGCTTCAAGCAGCTGATGCAGACGTTTGAAAGTGCCCGCATCCAGACCGGCGCCCGCGCCATTGGGGTTGCGCAATCGGCGCTGGAGACCGGCCTGCAATATGCCGAGGACCGCAAGCAATTCGGCAAACCGCTGATCGCGTTCCCCCGCATCGCCGGCAAGCTGGCGATGATGGCGGTCGAGATCATGATCGCCCGCCAGCTGACCTATTTCAGTGCCTGGCAGAAGGACCATGACAAACGCTGCGACCTTGAGGCCGGGATGGCGAAACTGCTGGGCGCCCGGGTCGCCTGGGCCAGCGCGGACAACGCGCTGCAGATCCACGGCGGCAACGGCTTTGCGATGGAATACCGCATCAGCCGGATCCTTTGCGATGCGCGCATCCTGAACATCTTCGAAGGGGCGGCGGAAATCCAGGCACAGGTCATCGCCCGGCGCCTGCTGGATTGACGGCGGCCGCGCGGGCGGGGCAGGCTTGCGGTCGTCATCGGACCGGAGCCGCCATGCGCCGCATCTTCCTTGTCCTGCCGCTGGCCCTTCTGGCCTGTGTCGAGACCGCGCCCGTGAAGCCGCAGGAGTGGAAGCTGGTCGCGCTGAACCGGCAGCCCTTCCTTGCCACTGCGACCCTGTCTCTGGACCAAAGCGGCGACCGCGCCTTTGGCCGTGCACCCTGCAACAGCTGGTCGGGCCGCGTGGCGAAGGACCCCTTCCCGACCTGGGCGATCCGCGATGTGACATCAACCGAGATGGCCTGTGCCGACCTGTCTGCCGAACAGGCCTTCCTGGCGGCGCTGGCGCGGGCGACGCATATGGCTGTCACCACGCAGTCGCTGACCCTGACGGACGGTCAGGGCCTGCGGATGGATTTCATCCCCGCCGGATCACCCTGAGGCCCGCGCCACCCCGCCGCGCGACGGCCGCGCCACCCCCAGCCGGGGATGCAGCTTGCCCGCGACCGCCCAGGAAAGCAGAAGCCCCGCCCCGCAGGCGGCAAAGATTCCCTGCAGCGGCAGGACGAACAGCACCGCCCAGGCCACACCCGGCGTCAGGATGCCCGAGACATCGCGGAAACTGGCGTAGACCGCGCTCATCTCGGTGCGCTCCGAGGGTTTCACGCTCATCAGGAACGGCAGGCCTCCGACCACATCCAGCGTGATGAGGAAGGCGGAAGACCCGAACAGCAGGATCACCGTGCCCCAGGGCAGGAAGGCCACAAGCGCCGATGTGATCATCAGCAGGCCGCAGAAGAAGAAGGCCATCCGCACCGACTGCCGCACGCCGGCGCGCCTTGCCCAGCGGTTGATGACCGGGGCAAGGAAGAGGATTGCGTTCGAAATCGCCAGTGCGGTGCTGCCGACCATGTCGCCCAGCCCCGCCTCGATGCAGAAGATCGGCAGATAGACCACATAGACCCACCAGCCGCAGGAGCGCATGACGGCGAAGAACCAGCCGGCGATCAGACGTGGCTGCCGGAAAAAGCGGCCAAGGAAGCCCAGCGGATTGACCGCCGGCCCCCGCGCCCGCTGGATCTGCTTGCCATTGCCCAGCCTCAGCACCCAGAACGTGATCAGAAGGACCACCGCGAACCCCGAGGATACAAAGAAAATCCCCGCCCCGAAGGCGTTGTAGAGCACCGGGCCGACCAGCGGCCCAAGGGTCCAGGGGGCAGCCGCATAGGCCATCTGCACCGACTGGCTGCGGCTGAGGTTTTCGCGCGCAACATAGTCCAGCACATAGGCGTTGAAACAGACGAAGATGGTGGCCGTCGCGATCATGCTGAAGATCAGCGCCAGATGCGCGCCAAGGTTGGAGCCGAGCGCCGCACAGGCAGCCCCCAGCAGATACAGCAGGCAGCCCAGCGTGTAGGCCCACCGGCGCGGCAGGAACCGGGTGAGCCAGGGCACCATCAGCCCGGTGGTCAGCGAGACCAGGCCGCCGACCAGATAGGCGACCGAGACCTCCTGGGCATCGCCCAGCATGTGGTAAAGATACAGCGGCCAGACCGAGACCATGGTGCCCCGAACGGCCGCTTCAAGCCCCGCCAGCAGGGCCAGATGCTGGACCCTGGATGAGCCGGCATGTTTCAGATCAAGCGGAATATAACGGATGGCCATGGCCCATAGGACTCTGCCCCCGGGCGGGCAGTCTGTCACATGACCGACATACGGCGTCGGTCAGCGCGCTTCCGCCTGCCGCACCAGCAGGTCCAGCAGCCGGCCGCGCGCCTCGGGCAAGGGGCGGCCGCGATGGTCTTCGGCAAGTTCGCGGGTCAGGAAATGGGTCGTGATCGCCAGCCCCTGAACCACCGCTGCAGGTGGCATCACCCCTTGCCCGGCCAGTCCCTCGGGCAGCGGCAGCAGCCGGTCGGCCCAATCCCCCGCACCGGCCCGGCTGACGGCACGCCCGGTCTTCGGGCTGACATAGACCAACCCCGCAGAGGTGCCGGTGACAGCACAGCTGGACAGGTCCAGCCCGAAGCCAAGCTCTTCCAGAAGAGCCATTTCCCATCGCAGATAGCCGGTCGTCCAACCCGCAGCACCAAGGCGGTCCAGCAGATCGCCGGTGGCATCCCACAGGCCGGGATGCGGATCACGCTCGGGCAGCGTGACCGACAAGAGCGCGCAGACGGCGCTCAGCCCGGCCAGCGCCAGCCGGTCCGACAGCACATGCGCCCGGCTGCGCAGGGGTTCGACCGTGAAGGCGCCGATATGCTCGGCCAGACGGGCGGACCAGCCGACAGCGACCTGCGTGCCCGGCTGCAGATGCGGCGCCATGCGGCGCGAGGTCCCGCCCCGCACCACGCCCGCATGGCGGCCATGGTCCCGGGTGAACACCTCGATGATCGCGGCGCTTTCGCCATGCGGCCGCATCGAAAGGATCGCGCCTTCGTCCCGCCACTCCATCCCGGCTGCCTCCCGCCTGACCGGGTCAGCCCTTCCCGGCCGCAGCCCGAAGCTGCCCCATCAGATCGTCCAGCGCCTTCTGATAGCGGGCGTCCTTCAGCCTGCCCTCTTCGTCGAAAGCGTTGGAACTGTCGGCCACCAGAACCTCGGGCCCGGTCAGGAGATGCGGCTGGAACGGCGTCAGCATCAGCCGCAGCGCGAATTGCGACCGATCGCCACCCCCGCGCCCGCCTGCGGCCGAGATCACCGCCACCGGCTTGTCCTTCCACGGGCTGCCCTTGACGCGGCTGACCCAGTCCAGCGCATTCTTCACCACGCCGGGCGGGGCCTTGTTGTATTCCGGACAGGCGATCACCACCGCATCCGCCGCCGCGATCTGATCATAGAGCCGCTGGACCCCCTCGGGGATGCCCTGACTGCTCTCCAGATCGCCGTCATAAAGCGGCAGCCTCAGGTCGGCCTCGTCATGATCGGCCTTGCCGAAGGAAAGCCGCGCCTGCGCCAGCAGCAGCCGGTTGGTCGATCCGGCCCGCAACGCGCCGGGAATGCCAAGAAGTCTGGTCATGGTGCCTCCATTTCCGGCAAGGCTAGCGCCTCACGGGGGTTGTGCAAGCCGTGATGTGCGGTCAGGGTCTGACCTGCGGCGAGGGAGAGGACAATGCGGCACGGCGGGCAAATTCTGGCGGATCATCTGGCGGCTTACGGGGTGGAACGGGTGTTCTCGGTCCCCGGCGAAAGCTTTCTTGCGGCCCTTGACGGGCTTTACGAGCGCGGCATCCCCAATATCGTCTGCCGGCACGAAGGCGGGGCCGCGATGATGGCCGAAGCCACCGGGAAGCTGACCGGACGGCCGGGGATCGCCTTTGTCACACGGGGTCCGGGGGCGACCAATGCCGCCGCCGGGGTGCATGTGGCCAAGCAGGACTCGACCCCGATGATCCTGTTCGTCGGCCAGATCGCCCGCAATCACCGCGACCGCGAGGCGTTTCAGGAGGTGGACTACCGCGCCACCTTCGGCCCCATCGCGAAATGGGCGGCCGAGGTCGATCAGGTCGAGCGGCTGCCGGAATACATCAGCCGCGCCTTCCATGTGGCAATGTCGGGCCGCCCCGGCCCGGTGGTCCTGGCCCTGCCCGAGGACATGCTGTCCTCCTACGCCGATGTGCCGGACCTGCCGCCGCCGGCCCCTGCGATTGCCGGGGTGACGGAGGCGCAGGTTCAGGCCGTGGCTGCGGCACTTCGCGGGGCAGAGCGGCCTTTGGTCATCGTCGGCGGGTCGCACTGGTCGGCCGAAGCGGCGGAAGAGCTTGAATCCTTTGCCGAAAGCTGGGCCTTGCCAGTGGCCGTCAGCTTTCGGCGGCAAGACCGGCTGGACAATGCCAGCCGGGCCTATGTCGGCGATCTGGCGGTGGGGATGAACCCAAGGCTGGGGGCGCGGCTGAAGGCGGCGGATCTGCTGGTCGTGCTGGGATCGCGGCTTGGCGACATCGTGACGGGCGGGTACGAGATCCTGGACCCGGCCAACCCGCCCCGGATCGTGCATGTCCATGCCGATGCGGATGAACTGGGGCGGGTGTTCCGGCCCGAGGTCGCAGTCGTGGCGACGGCACCGGTCATGGTGCGCGCGCTGGCCGGGCTGACGCCGCCGAATGCGAAGGCCTGGCAGAGCTGGACCGAAGAGGCACGGGCCGAATACGAGGCCTGGCAGAAGCCGGTCGGCACCCCGGGCGCGGTGCGCATGGAAGAGGTCGTCGGCTGGATGGCCCGCACCCTGCCCGAGGATGCGATCATCACCAATGGCGCGGGCAATTACGCCGCCTTCCTGCACCGCTATTACCGCTTCCGAAAACATGGAACGCAACTGGCGCCCACTTCTGGATCAATGGGTTACGGCTTCCCGGCCTCGATCGCGGCCAAGCTGGCGCGGCCGGACCGGACCGTGATCTGCATGGCGGGCGACGGCTGTTTCCAGATGACGCTGAACGAGATGTCGACAGCGGTGCAGCATGGTGCTGCGGTCATCGTCGTGGTGGCGAACAACGGCCGCTACGGCACCATCCGCATGCATCAGGAGCGGGAGTATCCCGGCCGCGTCTCGGGCACCGACCTTGCCAACCCGGATTTCGCGGCACTGGCGCGGGCCTATGGCGGGCATGGCGAAGTGGTTGAACGGCAAGAGGATTTCGCGGGCGCCTTCTGCCGCGCGCTGGCCGCCGGCACGCTGGCGGTGATCGAACTGCGGCTGGACCCGGCGATGCTGTCGACCAGCATGACGGTGGAGCAGGTGCGGGCCGCCGGTCTGGCTAGAAAAGGCTGAGCACGAAGGGCGCGATCAGCGCGGTCAGGATGGCGTTCAGCGCCATTCCAAGGCCGGCGAATGCCCCGGCCACCGGGTTGACCTGAAAGGCCCTTGCGGTGCCAATGCCATGGCTGGCGGTGCCGGTGGCAAAACCCCTTGCCCGCCAGTCCCTTATCCGCAGAAGGTTCAGCAGCGGGGTGGCGATGATGGCGCCGGTGACTCCGGTCAGGATCACAAGAACGGCGGTCAGCGTGGGCGATCCGCCAAGCGACTCCGAGATGCCGATGGCCACCGGGGCGGTGACGGATTTCGGCGCAAGGGTCGCCATAAGCGTATGATCTGCGCCGAAAACCTTCAGGATCGCAAGGGTTGAGACCATGGCGGTCAGCGACCCGGCCAGAAGTGCTGCGATCACCGGCAGAAGCGCACGCCTCAGCCGGGGCAGGTTCAGGGCCAGCGGCACGGCCAGCGCAACGGTGGCCGGCCCCAGCAGGAAATGGACGAATTGCGCGCCCTCGAAATAGGTGGCGTAGGGGGTGGAGGTCAGCCACAGAAGCGTGCCCAGAACCGCCACGGCGATCAGCACCGGATTGACCAGAGGCAGGCGGTTGGCGGCGCGGAAACAGGCGTCTCCGATGGCATAGGCGGCAAGGGTCGCGGTCAGCCACAGCAGGGGGCCGCGGCTGAGATAGCTCCATATGTCAATGAAATCAGTCATCTGTGGCCTCCGATCCGACCAGCCTGGCGACGGCCGTGAAGGTCAGGGCCCCAACGGCAATGGCAGCGGCGGTCGAGATCAGGATGGCCGCGGCAAGGCTCGGACCCATTTCGCCAAGGGCGGAAAGGTGGCCGATGACGCCGACCCCGGCGGGCACGAAGAGAAGGGAGAGATGGGCAAGGACGCCCTCGGCCAAGGGGCGCGTCATGGCCATCAGCCGGGGCGAGACCGCAAGCGCCACGGTCAGCGCAACCAGGCCAAGAACCGGGCCGGGGACGGGCAGCGACAGGGCGCGGCTGGTGGCCTCTCCGGCAAGCTGGAAGCCGAGAAGGAGGATCATCGCCTGGATCATTTTTGGCAAACCCTTGGAATCGTTTCATGTTCAGACATGACGGTGATCGGTGAACGCGGCCGGAGCATCATGGCCGGGAGGAGAGCGGTGCTGCGGCGCGGAAGCGACTGTCCTTTGGCAAAGGGGTGCCGTGACAGCACTTGGACGGCCGCTGCGAGGGCAGACGTCGCGCCATGTGCCGGGCCTGCCCGGGCGACCGGCCGCAGCGGCTGCGGTCCGGCCTTGGCCGCCGGTGCAATGGTGAAGAGGGTGGTGAAGGGGGGATCATGGGGCCTCCTGTCCGGGCATCGGACGGTGCTTTGCGTCGCGATGCAACCGGGCGCGGCGTGCGGTGGTGTAACCCTATGAATCCACTGGAAATCCCAGGTATGCGTTGCGTCTGGTCTGCGTATGGCGAGGGTATGACATGCGTAAGACGCTGCAAAGTCGCGCGGTGCCGTTAACCAATCCTTGCGAATCGCTGCCCGGAGACCGCCGGCAGGCCTGTGCCGATGGGTCGCGCGGCCCGCATTGCCGCCGGGCGGGAGAGCGCCATCGCGGCACCGCTGTCGAGCGGATTCGCCGGCGCATCCGCCTGCCCCCCCTGAGGCCCCGCGGCTGACGGAGACGGCACCAGAGGGCCTGGGCGGCGGCTTGGGGAGGCTGGCGCAGAAGCGGGGGTTTTGCACCCCCGCGGGCGGATGCAGGCATCCGCCCTGCCCCCGCAGGATATTTGCGGACAGAAAATGATCTGCCGGCAGCCGCAAGATATTGTGGATAAGACTGAGGGCGACCGCCATCTCTTGCGGGGTGCGGTTGACTCCGGCCGTGAAAGCAGGAGGATTACGCGATTGCGAGTCGTGAGGGGAAGGTGCGGTTCACCAAGCTGCGTCTGAATGGGTTCAAGTCGTTTGTGGACCCCACGGATCTGGTGATCCATGACGGGCTGACCGGGGTGGTCGGCCCGAACGGCTGTGGCAAGTCCAACCTTCTGGAAGCCCTGCGCTGGGTGATGGGCGAGAATCGCCCCACGGCGATGCGCGGCGGCGGGATGGAGGATGTGATCTTCAACGGCGCCGCGACGCGGACGGCACGGAACTTTGCCGAAGTCTCGCTGGTCATGGACAATCAGGAGCGGCTGGCGCCCTCGGGCTTCAACGATGCCGACCAGATCGAGATCATCCGGCGGATCACGCGGGATGCCGGGTCGGCCTACAAGGTGAACGCGAAGGATGTCCGGGCGCGCGATGTGCAGATGCTGTTCGCGGATGCCTCTACGGGCGCGCATTCGCCGGCGCTGGTGCGGCAGGGCCAGATTTCCGAGCTGATCAACGCCAAGCCGAAGGCGCGGCGGCGGGTGCTGGAAGAGGCGGCCGGGATCAGCGGTCTTTATGCGCGGCGCCATGAGGCGGAACTGAAGCTGGCCGGCACCGAGCAGAACCTGCTGCGGGTGGATGACGTGCTGGAGCAACTGGCGCAACAGCTGTCGGTGCTGACGCGACAGGCGAAACAGGCGGCGCGTTACCGCGAGATCGGCGAGGAACTGCGGCTGGCCGAGGGGATGCTGCTGTATCGCCGCTGGCGCGAGGCCGACGAGGCGCGCGGCATGGCCGAGGGCGCCTTGCGCGAACGGCTGGTCGCGGCCGCGCAGGCCGAGGCGGCGGCACGGGCTGCCGGCGCGGCACGGGAGGCGGCGGAGGGCGTTCTGCCGGCCCGGCGCGAGGAAGAGGCGATCGCGGCAGCGGTGTTGCAGCGGCTGGTCCTGCAACGCGATGCCCTGGGGGACGAGGCGGCCCGGGCGGCGCAACGGATCGAACAGCTGACCGGGCGGATTGCCCAGTTGGGCGCCGACATCGAACGCGAGGCCGGGCTGAACCGCGATGCGGGCGAGGTGATCGGCCGGCTGGAATGGGAGATCGAGCAGGTTGCCCGCGCCCATGACGGCCATGACGAGCGGCTGGCCGAGGCGGCGGAGGCCGCACGCGAGGCGGGGGTATTGCTGTCGGATCGCGAAACGCTTCTGAGCGAGGCCACCGAGGATGCGGCGCGGCTGGCGGCGCGGCACCAGTCGGCGGCGCGGATGGTGCAGGATACTGCGGTGACGCTGGACCGGGCCGAGGGCGAGGCGGCGCGGGCGAGCGAGGCCGTCGAGGCGGCGCAAGAGACCCTGGCCGCCGCAGCCGAGGCTTTCGAGGCGGCGGGCGAGGCCCGGGAAGCCGCGGCGGAACTGGTGGAGCGCACCGAGGAGGCGCTGGCGGACGCCGAGGACGCGCGCGGCGAGGCGCAGCTGCGCGAGGCCGAGGCACGCGCGGTCAGGTCGGAGGCCGAGGGCGAGGCTTCGGCCCTGCGCGCCGAGGTGCAGGCGCTGGCCCGGCTGGTGGAGCGCGAGGCGCAGGCCGGTCATCAGCTTCTGGACCGGCTGGTGGTGGAGCCGGGCTATGAGAAGGCGCTTGGGGCCGCGCTGTCCGACGACCTGCGCCAGCCGGAAGTGGCGGCGGGTGCCCGCTCGGGCTGGGGGGTTCTGGAGCCCTATCTGACGCCGCAGGCCTTGCCTGCGGGCACGGAGCCGTTGGCGGCGCATGTCGAGGCTCCGGGCGTTCTGACGCGACGGCTGAGCCAGATCGGGCTGGTCGGGCGCGAGGATGGCTTCCGGTTGCAGCCCGGTCTGAAGCCGGGGCAGCGGCTGGTCAGCCTTGAGGGCGATCTCTGGCGGTGGGACGGGTTCCGCGCCGGGGCCGAGGACGCACCGAGTGCGGCGGCGCTGCGGTTGCAGCAGCTGAACCGGCTGGTGCAGCTGAAGCGCGACCTTGAGGAGGCGGCGGCCACGGCGGATGGCGCGCGGCAGGCGCATGAATCCCTGCAGGCACGGCTGGCCGATCTGGCGCGGGCCGACCAGCTGGCGCGCGAGGCGCGGCGGGCGGCGGACCAGCGGCTGGCCGAGGCGGACCGCGCAGCGGCGCGGGCCGAGGCGGACCGCTCGATCGCCGGCGGCAAGCTGGAGGCGGCGCGGCTGGCGGTCTCTCGCCATGAGGACGAGGCGATGGCGGCGCGGGGCCGCTTGCGCGAGGCCGAGGCGGCAGCGGCCGACCTGCCCGACCTTGAGGCCGCGCGCGACAGGGTCGAGGCGGCGAAAGTCGCGGTCGAGGCGGCGCGGATCGCCATGCTGACCCGGCGCTCGGGCCATGACGAGGTGCGCCGCGAGGGCGAGGCCCGGGTGCGCCGCCGGCAGGAGGCCACCAAGGAGCTGTCGGGCTGGAAGCACCGGCTGGACACCGCAGAGCGGCGGTCGGCGGAACTGGCCGAACGGCGGGCCGAGGCCGAGGACGACCTTGCCGAAGCCCGCGAGGCGCCCGAGGACATCGCGGCCCGGCGCGAGGATCTGGTCGAGGCCATCGACGGGGCCGAGACCCGGCGGGCTGCGGCGGCCGAGGCGCTGGCCGGGGCCGAAACCGCCCTGCGCGAGGCAGCTTTGGCGGAACGCGACGCGGAACGTCTTGCCGGCGAGGCCCGCGAGGACAAGGCCCGGGCCGAGGCGCGGGTGGATGCGGCGCGCGAGGCGGTCTCGGCCGCCGCCGAACGGATCGGCGAAGAGGACGGGCGCACGCCGCAGGAGCTTTTGGCCAGCCTGAAGCTGGACCCGGACAGGATGCCGGGCGCCGAGGCGCTGGATACGGATGTGCAAAGGTTGAAACGGCAGCGGGAGGCGCTTGGCGCCGTGAACCTTCGCGCCGAAGAGGACGCCAGCGCGGTTGATGCAGAGTATACCGCGCTGGCGTCCGAAAAATCCGATCTGGAAGAGGCGGTGAAGAAGCTGCGGGCGGGGATCGCCGGGCTGAACAAGGAGGGGCGCGAGCGCCTGCTGACCGCCTTCGAACAGGTCAACGCCAATTTCGGCCAGCTTTTCACCCATCTTTTCGGCGGGGGCGAGGCCCGGCTGGTGCTGGTGGAATCCGATGACCCGCTGGAGGCGGGGCTTGAGATCATGTGCCAGCCGCCCGGCAAGCGGCTGGCGACGCTGTCGCTGCTGTCGGGCGGCGAGCAGACCCTGACCGCGTTGGCGCTGATCTTCGGCGTCTTCCTTGCCAACCCCGCACCGATCTGCGTGCTGGATGAGGTGGATGCGCCGCTGGATGACGCAAACGTCACCCGGTTCTGCGACATGATGGACGAGATGACCCGGCGCACCGAAACGCGGTTTCTTGTCATCACCCACCACGCGGTGACCATGGCGCGGATGGATCGCCTTTTCGGCGTCACCATGGCCGAGCAAGGGGTCAGCCAGCTGGTCTCGGTCGATCTGAAGCGGGCCGAGGCGCTGGTGGCATGAGCCTTGCCCAGGCGTTGCGGGCAGCAGGCTTCCCCGGCGTCGAGGAAGAGGGCGGCGTGGTCTATGCCCGGCTTTCCGCCAACGGTGCCGCGTTCCAGGCCGAACCTGACGAAGCCGGCTGGCTTCTTTCGCTGTGCTGGCCGGTGCGGGGAACGCCTGCGCAACTGGCGGCATGGATGGCGGCGCATCCCGGCAGCCGGATGGACATCTGGCAGGGCGAGACACGGGTCAGGATGGCCATTGGCGACACGGCTGATCTGCCCCGTTGGGCCGCGCTGGCCGAAGCCGCCGTGGTGACCATGGCCGGCTGGCGGCGGCTGCAAAGGGCACCCGGCGAAGGGATGTAGATCGCGGGCTGGCGGCGATTTACGCCCTGTTTACGGGAATCAGGCAAGAACAAGTCCGGAACATCAACCGCGAGGTGCACGATGAACGGGGCCTTGAGTCTTTCCGCCGCTCTGGCAGCACTGTGGCGTTCCGTGATCGGCGCCGCCGGGTCGCCCCTGGTGGTGCTGGCGCCTTGACCCTGTCAGCGGGGATTCTTGTCGCCCTGCGGGCGGTCATCGCCCTGGCGGGGCGGATCGCGGCGTTGTCCGGATGCGGTGCCGGGCAGGCTGCGGGCCAGCGCGGCGATCCTGTCGCGCAGGCCAAGGTCGGCCTCGATCAGCCGGCCCTCGCCGGCCAGCAAGGCGGCAAGCTCGGACGTCAGCCGCTGGGTGCGGTCGTAGAAGAAGGCGATCTCCTCGGGGCCGGCGCCGGCGAGATGGGCCTGCATCCCGGCGTGATACTGATAGGCGCCGCGCGTCAGCCGGAACGGCAGCGCCTTCAGCCAGCCCTCGCGGTCCTGCGCGTGGAAATGCAAAAGCCGCAGCCGGCGGTCGAAGGCCGGGCCGGACAGGCGTTCACCGTTCAGAAAAGCGCCGTGCAGCCGGGGCGAAAGCCCGGGGATGCCGGTGCGGAAGAAACTCTTGCCATTGGTATGCGACAGATGGCCTTCGGGCAGCATCCCGGCGTAGGAGCCGAGGATCGGCTCGCGCAGATGGGCGACGCGCTGCTTCAGCGGGCCGCGGAACAGGCGGGCGGTGAAGATGTCATCGGGCAGCGACGGGTCGTGCATGGCCTCGAACGGCTCCATCCGCAGGGTCAGCTGGTCCGGCGGGACCGCGCCAAGGAGACCGGCCACCGTGTCGCCGGGCCGGGCGGGCCAGAGAAACTCATCGACATCGACATGGCCGATCCAGGGCAGCAGGCAGGCCTTGTAGGCGGCCTGGGCGTTGCGCGACTGCCGGTTCTGGTGCCGTTCCGGGCGCGCGCGCAGCCGGCTCCAGTAATCGTCGCCGCAGCGTGTCGCCGTGACCTGCGGGATGGCGGCCACAAGATCGAAGGCGGCATCTTCGGGATCGTCGAAATACAGCCAGATCCGCGCGGCCCCAAGCGACAGGTGATGCGCCACGAAGGCCATGACCTTCTCGGGCGGTGCCTTCACTGTGGCGACAAGGCCCCAGTCCGGCCCGGCAGGCGGATCGTCGGCGCGCGGCATCACAGGGCGTTCAGCAACTCGGCCGTGGGCCAGGCATCGGCCGGCAGGCCCAGGCGGCGTTGCTCTTTCTGCACGGCGTCGCGGGTGCCCGCGCCAAGGATGCCGTCGATCTGGCCCACGTCATGCCCCAGGGCCTGAAGTTTTTCCTGCAGCCGGGTCATCTGGTCGGGCGACAGCGCGGGATCGGGATTGCCGGCGGCATAGGACCGGGCGCCCTCGATCCGGGTGGCGAAGTAGCCGGCGGTGAGGACATAGGTGAAGCTCTTGTTCCATTCAAAGAGCACGCGGAAGTTGGGGTAGATCAGGAATACCGGCCCCTTGCGACCCTGCGGCACGATCAGCGTTGCAGGCAGGCCGGCGGGCAACGCGCCGTCGCGCGGGGCGATGCCAAGGGCGGCCCAGGCCTCGGTCGGCTGTTCGGTATGCAGGCCGGACAGCGACCAGTCGAAGCCCTCGGGTGCGGTGACTTCGGTCAGCCAGGGCTGACCCGGCTGCCAGCCGTGATGGCGCAGCAGGGCCGCGCCCGACAGAAGGGCATCCGGGGCCGAGGTCTTCAGCCGCACATGGCCGTCACCGTCGCCGTCCATGCCGCGTTCAAGAATGTCCTTGGGCAGCATCTGGACCATGCCGATCTCTCCGGCCCAGGCGCCGGTGGTGTCCAGCGGGAAATCCCCGGCGGCATGCAGGGCGATGGCGGCGAAGATCTGCGGCTGGAACAGATCGGGGCGGCGGCAGTCATGCGCCAGGGTCAGCAGGGCGTTGCGGGTGTTGAAATCGCCCTGGATCTGGCCGAAGTCGGTCTCAAACGCCCAGAAGGCCAGCAGGATACCGCGGCTGACACCATAGTCGGCCTCGGCCCGGGCAAAGACGGCATCCAGGTCCGAGGCCTTGGCGCGCGCGGTCGAGAGCCGGTTCTTCGAGATCAGCGATTGCGAGAAATCAAGGAAGGTCTTGCGGAAGACACCCTGAGACCGGTCGGATTTCAGCACCTTCTGATCCTGCCGGGCACCTTTGAAAAAGCTTTTCGTGGCGTCGGCGGGCAAGCCCAGTGCAGCGGCCTCGGCTGCCATGGCATCCAGAAAGGCGGGGAATTCTCCGCCACAGGGGACGGCGTGGGCGGGAGAGACCGCAAGGGCCGCAAGGGTCAGAACAAGGCTGCGCATAGCTGCAAGGTTAGGGCGATTGTCACGGTCAGGGCAAGCATTCCGGCCCAGGCCCGCCACAGCGCGCGGCATGTGGCCCTGATCTCGGCGGGGCCGGGATCGCGGCGGCCCTCGGGCCAGACCCAGGGGTAATCGGTCATGCGGCCATCGTAGCTGCGCGGACCGGCAAGGGCGACGTTCAGGATCGGCGCAAGGGCGGATTCGGGCCAGCCGGCATTGGGGCTGCGGTGCTTGGGCGCATCGCGCAGCACCGGGCGCGGGTCCAGCCAGCCATGGGTCAGCGCGATCAGGAGCGCAGTCAGCCGCGCCGGGATCAGATTGAGAAGGTCATCCCAGCGGGCCGGGGCCCAGCCGAAATCCTTGTGGCGCGGGGTCATGTGGCCGACCATGCTGTCCGCGGTATTGGCGAATTTGTAGACCAGAAGGCCGGGCAGCCCGCCGATCAGATACCAGAAGGCCGGGGCGATGACGCCGTCGGACAGATTCTCGGCCGCGGATTCGATGGCGCCACGGGCCACATCGGCGGGCTGCATCGGCGCGGTGTCGCGGCCGACGATCATGGCGACGGCGCGCTTGCCGTCGTCAAGGCTGCGCGACAGGCCGGTGGCGACGGCCCCGACATGATCGACCAGGCTGCGCTGTGCCAGAAGCACCGCCACGGTCAGGCATTCAAGGATGCCGTAGTCGGGGAGGATGTGGATCAGCCAGCCAAGGCCGGCCGCCAGCAGGGCCAGCCCGACGGTCATCAGCACCCCCGCCAGACGCTGCGCCGGGGGGCGATTGAAACGGCGGTCCAGCGCGCCGATCAGCCGCCCGATCAGCACTGCCGGATGCGGGGCGCGGCGCCAGAGCCAGTCCGGCTCTCCGAACAGGGCGTCGAGAATCATGGCGAGGGCGAGAATCGGGGCGGTCATGGCGGGAACTGGTGCGCCGCCCGGACGGGCGAGTGCAAGGGTGTTCAGCGCAGGAGAGCTTCTCAACCCTTGCGTGTTACGGATGCGACAAAACAGTCACGGCGGCTTCACATTCTTGCAACAGCCGTTGGCCATCAAGGACTCGCCTTGATTTTGGCCGGTTCCGACCGAGGATGGTCCCAAGGAGGAGGACGCGGCGATGCTGGAGTTTTTGCCAAACGACGTGCGCGAGGGGCTGGAGGCGGCGCGCAAACGCGAGCAGCGTCGGCGGTCCAGGCTGCATGTGCAACTGGGTGGTGCGGTCTATCCCGTGCTGCGGATCTGGCAGAACGGCTTCGCACTCGACGGCGATCTGGCGCCCGGGCGGTTGCGCGGGCTGGTCGATCTGTATGACGGGCCGCGGCATGTGCTGCAGTGCCTGATCATCGCCTCGACCGCCGAGAATGGCGAGCTGGTCTGCGATTTCAAGCGCGCGACAGCGGTATCCGAGACGGCTCCGCTGGACTTCTGGCGCGGTGAGACCGCACCCGCGGGCTATCTGCCCCGGGTCTGAGGCACGCGCGAGCGGCCGGGGGTTTCACCCCCGGACCCCCAGGATATTTTCACCAGAATGAAGGCCGCCAGCGTCAGGGCAGGATCTGGACCGGGGTGCCGATCGGGGCGTGGTCCCAGATTTCGCGCATCTGCGCATTGGTGATGGCGATGCAGCCGGCGGTCCAGTCGCCGGGGATCATCAGCGGCTCGGTCAGGCCGTTGGGCTGGCCGTGGATCATGATGTCACCGCCCGGCGCGTAGCCGCCGGCGCGGGCACGGGTGATGTCTTCGGGCAGCGGGTAGTTCAGGCCCAGCGACAGGTGGTAGGAGGAGCGGTCGTTGCGCCGGTCGATCAGATAGCTGCCCTCGGGGGTGCGGCCGTCGCCTTCGCGTTCCTTGTCGCCTTCGGGTGAGAAGCCAAGCGCCATCGGCCAGATCCGCACCGGCCTGCCCTTTTGGAACAGGGTGATGCGGCGGGCGGATTTCTCGATCAGGATGCGGTCCAGCGCGCCCGAAAGCGCCACCTCGGGCAGGATCTGGTCCGGCGGGCCGGGGCCGGGCCCCGGGGGCACGGCGGGAGGCAGCCAGATGGCGGCGGCGGCGGCAAGCAGCGCCAGAAGGAACAGGGCCGAGAACAGCCGGGCAATCATACGCATGCCCGACTGCTTAGCGGCGTCAGGACCCTGCCGGAAGGGGATCGCGCAAGCGTGAGCGGTCCCGCGCCCTATTGCAGATCGGCAAAGACCCTTTGCATCCGCGCCACCGCATCGGCCACCTGGGCGCGCGGGGCGGCGATGTTGAAGCGCAGGAAGCTTTCGCCGCCCTTGCCGAAGGCGGCGCCGTGGTTGGTGGCGATCTTCGCCTCTTTCTCGACCCTGGCGATGAACTCGGGGGCGGTCATGCCGGTGCCCGAGAAATCCAGCCAGGCCAGATAGGTCGCCTCAAGCGGCATGGACCTCAGACCGGGAATGGCGGCGATGCCGGCATCGAACAGCTGGCGGTTGCCGTCGATGTAGCGCATCAGGTCATCGACCCAGGCGGCGCCTTCGGGCGAATAGGCGGCGGTCACCATGTGCAGGCCGAAGGAATTGGGCGACAGGCCAAGTGCTGCCATCCGGTCGGCAAAGCGCTGGCGCAGGACGGGATCGGCGATGATGACATTGCCGGTGTGCGATCCGGCGATGTTGAAGGTCTTGGTGGCTGCGGTCATCATGACCAGCCGGTCCTGGATGCCGTCGATCTTTGTCATGACGTGATGGGTCTGGCCGGGGAGGAGGAGATCGTGGTGAATCTCGTCCGAGACGAGGATCAGGTCGTGGCGGCGGCAGAAATCGGCGGTCGCCTGCAATTCGTCCAGCGTCCAGACCCGTCCGCCGGGATTGTGCGGCGAGCAGAGGATCAGCATCTTCTCGCGCCCGGTCATCTGCTTGTCCCAGGCGGCGAAGTCCATCTGATAGCGGCCGTCCTGCAGAACCAGCGGGCATTCCACCACTTCACGCCCCGCCGCGCGGATGGTGCGCGAGAAGGCATGGTAGACCGGCGTCATCAGCACGACGCCGTCTCCGGGCCGGGTGAAGGCGTCGATGCAAAGCCCGGTGCCGTTCACCAGCCCATGGGTGGTGAAGATATGCGTGGGATCGACCTGCCAGCCGTGGCGGGTTGCCATCCACCAGCGGATCGCGTCGAGATAGGGCCTGTCATCGCCGAAATAGCCATAGATGCCATGGGCGGTCATCTTCTCCAGCGCCTGTTGCACCACGGGGGGCGGGGCAAATTCCATGTCGGCCACCCACATGGCCAGCCCGTCCTGCGGCGAGACCCCGTAGAGGGCCTGCATCATGTCCCATTTCACGCAATGGGTGCCGAGACGGTTCACGGGGGTGTCAAAGCTCATCTGGCCGCTCATTCTGGAGGTTTTTCCTATATAGTGCTGATATACGGAACGACGTGCCAAATCAATTGACAATTGGTTGACATTGTCCCAAACGACATCTGAATATCGGATTATTTTCCCGCTGCGCGCGCCACCCTTGCACCGGGGGCGGTGCATCCCTTAAATCCGGCCCATGATCCGCCCCATCCTGATCCATCCCGATCCGCGTCTCAAGAAGGCTTGCGAGCCGGTGACCGAAATCACCGCCGAGGTGCAAAAGCTGGCCGCCGACATGCTGGAGACGATGTATGAGGCGCCCGGCATCGGGCTGGCCGCGCCGCAGGTCGGCGTGACCCGGCGGCTTCTGGTGATGGATTGCATCAAGGACGGCCCGCCCGAGCCGATGGTGCTGATCAATCCGGTGACACTGTGGGCTTCGGAGGATCTGGCCAGCTACGACGAGGGCTGCCTGTCGATCCCGGATCAATATGCCGAGGTGAAGCGCCCGGCCGCGGTGACGGTGCGCTGGACCGATCTGGACGGCGCAGAGCAGGAGCGCACGTTCGAGGGCCTGTGGGCCACGTGCGTGCAGCACGAGATGGACCATCTGGATGGCAAGCTGTTCATTGACTATCTCGGCCCGCTGAAGCGGCAGATGATCACCCGCAAGATGGAAAAGCTGAAGCGCGAACGCGCCCGCATGGCCTGAGGGTCTTAGCCGATCGGGTCGGTGCCGCCGCCCATCGACCGCAGCCGGTCGATCAGGGGGGCGATCTTCGGGCCTTCGGTCTCGCAGGTGCCGGCCTTGTCCAGCGCGGCGAAGGCGGGGCCGTAATACTGGTCGTCATAGGCGCCGGTGCCGATCTGCAACGCCTCGGCAACCCGGTCGGCGGTGCCGGTGACCAGCGCCCATTCGCCATCGGACAGGGCATAGCCGGGGCAGTTCATGCCCGCGACATTGGCCATGACCAGCGCCATCAGGAAATCCGGGCTGGCGGCGGCGGCGATCTGGCCGGGATCGGGCAGTTTGACCGTAACGCCGCCATCGGCAAGGGCGGGCAGGGCCAGCGTGGCAAGGCATAGGGCGGCAAGGCGGCGCATGGAGACCCCCGGGGCGTGACTTCGCCCAGAGATAACGCTAATCCGCCGGTCATGCACGAAAGGAATTCCCTATGGTTCTGCAGATCCTGACCTGGCCCGACCCGCGCCTGTCCGTGCCCTGCGCGCCGGCGCAGCTGTCGGACGGCTTGCGGACGCTGGCGGCGGACATGCTGCAGACGATGTATGACGCGCCCGGGCGCGGGCTGGCCGCCCCGCAGGTGGGGGTCCTGATGCGGATGTTCGTGATGGATGTGACCTGGAAAGAGGGCAACCCGGCCCCGGTGGTGATGGTGAACCCGCAGATCCTGTGGGCCTCGGACACCCGTGCGACGGGGGCGGAGGGATGCCTTTCGATCCCCGGCCCGACCACAATGATCGACCGCGCCGAAGAGGTGCTGATGCGCTGGACCGATCTGGACGGCGGGACGCATGAAGCGATGCTGACCGGGCTGGCCGCGATCTGCGCCCAGCATGAATATGACCATCTGGACGGGGTGCTGACGCTGGACCGGCTGTCGCCCGCGGACCGGGCGCTGGCGCTGGCCGAGTTCGAAGCGGGGATGACGGCATGACCGCGCGCGCTTGCCTGCCCTGGCCGCACCCGGTGCTGCGCACCCCCGCCGCCGATGTGGCCGCGATCACCGATGAGATTCGCACGATCTGGGCCGACATGGTCGACACGATGGAGGCGATGCCCGGCTATGGCCTGGCCGCCGTGCAGATCGGCGTGCCGCTGCGGCTGGCCGTGGTGGATTGCTCCACCGCGCGCGGGCAGGCGGTGCTGATGGCCAACCCCGAAATCCTGCATGCCTCGGTCAAGCTGCGCGAGCATGAGGAAGCCTCGCCCAACCTGCCCGGCGTCTCGGCGGTGGTCAGCCGGCCGCGGGCGGTGACGGTGCGCTTCCTGAACGCGGCCGGCGAGGTCGAAGAGCGCGATTTCGTCGATCTCTGGGCGACAAGCGTGCAGCATCAGATCGACCATCTGGCCGGGCGGATGTATTTCGACCGGCTGAGCAAGCTGAAGCGCGACATGTTGTTGCGCAAGGCCCGCAAGGCGGGGCCGGTCTGATGCGCGTGGTCTTCATGGGCACGCCCGATTTCTCGGTCCCGGTGCTGCAGGCGCTGGCGGCGCGGCATGCGGTGGTCTGCGTCTATTCGCAGCCCCCCCGCCCGGCCGGGCGTGGCAAGGCCGACCGCAAGTCGCCGGTGCAGCAGGCGGCCGAGACGCTTGGCCTGCCGGTGCGCCATCCCTTGTCGGTGAAAGGCGCCGTCGAACAGGCGGAGTTTGCGGCGCTGGAGGCCGATGTGGCGGTGGTCGTGGCTTACGGGCTGATCCTGCCGCAGCCGGTGCTGGATGCGCCGCGCCTTGGCTGCCTGAACATCCACGCCAGCCTGCTGCCGCGCTGGCGCGGGGCGGCGCCGATCCACCGCGCGATCATGGCGGGCGACACGCAGACCGGCATCTGCATCATGCAGATGGAGGCGGGTCTGGATACCGGCCCGGTCCTGATGCGGCAGGCGCTGGAGATCGGTCCGCAGGAAACCACGGCCGGGCTGCATGACCGGCTGTCCGCCCTTGGGGTTGCAATGATCACCGATGCGCTGGACCGCCTGCCCCTGCCCGCCATCCCGCAATCCACCGAAGGCGTGACCTATGCCGCCAAGATCGACAAGGCCGAGGCCCGGGTGGATTTCACCCGCCCCGCCGCCGAGGTCGACCGGCTGATCCGCGGCCTGTCGCCCTTCCCCGGCGCGTGGATCGATGTCGGGGGCGAGCGGGTGAAACTGCTCCGCTCCCGTCTGGCCGAAGGCCGTGGCACGCCGGGGCAGGTGCTGCAGGGCTTCACCATCGCCTGCGGGATTGGCGCGGTGGAGGTGCTGGAGGCCCAGCGCGAGGGCAAGCGCCCGATGCCGGCAGCCGAGGTTTTGAAGGGATTGACCCTGCCCGCGCGCATCTCCTGACCGGATCTGTCAGCAGAGGCGTGCGATCCTGTCCGCAAGGAAAGGAGCCTCATCATGGAACGGGCCTGGGTTGTCACCGCTTCGGCGGATCATGCGGAACGCGGAAGGCAGGAGGGCATCGTGCAGGCCTGTCACGGCAGGGCCAGCCCCTTGCGCCGGATGGCGCCGGGGGACGGCGTGGTGATCTACTCTCCGCGCAGCGCCTTTGCCGGCGGCGCGCCCCTGCAGGCCTTCACTGCCATCGGCCATGTTCGGGATGCAAGGCTCTGGCAGCACGACATGGAGGGCGGCTTCACCCCTTGGCGGCGTGCTGTCGTCTGGGCCGGTGCAGTGCCCGCACCCATCCACCCGTTGCTGGACCGGCTGGACCTGACGCGGGGCCTGCCGTCCTGGGGCATCGCTTTCCGCTTTGGCCTGTGCGCGCTGGGGCCTGCAGATTTCGCGTTGATCGCCGGGCAGATGACAGCCGATTTCATCCGTCCCAAACCTTTCACGGCGGCGTGAGCAGTCCCATATCCAAAGGACAGGCTCATGGAGGTGCCGATGCCGTTTCTGATGCTGATGATCGTAGGGGCCGCTGCGGGGCTGTTCGCCACGCGGATCATGCGGCTGGATCTGGATCTGCCCTCGACCGTCGCCATCGGGGTGTTCGGCGCGCTGATCGGCGGTGTGGTGCTGCGGCTGATGATCCTGTCGCTTGGGGCGGCAGCGGGGTTTGTCGGCGCGGTGATCGGGGCGCTGCTGCTGATCTGGCTGTGGAAGACCTACATGCGCTGAGGCCTAGCCCAGCCGCTTGAAGACCTCTTTCATACGAAACCCCTCGGCGCCCCACAGCGCCTGCCCCTGCCAGGCGGCGAAAAGCATCGCTGCCGTCTCGCGCGGCTTGCCGGCGGGGGCGATGCGGCCGGCAATCGCGGTTTCCACAGTCAGACGCCAATCCGCCGCCGCCTGACGGTCCGCTGCATCGGCCGATGCGGCAAGAAGCCCCGCTGCAACCCCCGCCAGAGGTTCAAGAGCCTTCAGCAGGCCGACCGGACCCTTGTCCGAAGCGCCGTCGATGGCGGAAAGCGCCTGTTCCGTCAGGGCCTGCCACCCATCCCGCACCGCCGCCGCGCGCATCCCGGCGACCGAGCCGAACCGCTGCGCCAGGGTCGAGGGCGCCAGCTGCACCGCCCGGCCGACGGTGCCGAAGCTGACGGCCTTGTCGCCGCCCGCCGCCAGCAACTGACGCACGGCGGCAAGGATTTCTGTATCGGGAAGGGTTCTGGGACGGGCCATGGCCGGACTGTAGCGGCAGGCCGGGGCCGTCTCAAGCCTTCAGGGCCCGCGCTTGGGGCTTTCGGGGCGCGGCGGACGCGCGCGGTAGACCGGCAGCCGCCAGCCGAAGGCAAGGCTGCCCGCGCGCAGGATCAGGGTGACGGCGGCGCAAAGGGCCAGGGCGGGCAGCCCGCCCAACCCCAGATGCGGGGCAGCCACGGCCGCCAGTGCCCCCGCGAAGGCGCAGGTGACGTAAAGCTCTCCCTGCTTCAGGACCAGCGGCACCTCGTTGCAGACCACGTCGCGCAGAAGGCCGCCAAGGCAGCCGGTGATCATCCCCATGATCAGCACGATGGGCCAGCTTTGCTGCATCTCGGTCGCGGCGGCGACACCGGCGGGCACGGCGACGGCCAGTGCAAAGGCGTCGATCCAGAGAAGCGCGCGGTAGCGGCTTTCCAGAAGATGCGCGGCCAGAAAGACCAGCACCGCCGCTGTGGAAGCCACGGCCAGAACGACGGGATCGGCCACCCAGAACACCGTGCGGTCAAGGATCACGTCCCGCGTGGTGCCGCCGCCGGTCGCGGTGAGGAAGGCGATGAAGATGAACCCCACGATGTCAAGCTGGCTGCGCGAGGCGACCAGCGCCCCGGTGACCGCAAAGACCGCAACCGCCGCATAGTCGAGGATCTGCAGCAGCGTGTCGGGTGTCATGCGGCAGGCTTCTTGTAGGGCGCCATGCCGGCCCGGGCCAGCGCATCGGCACGTTCGTTCTCGGCATGGCCCGCATGACCCTTGATCCAGCGCCAGGTCACCTGATGGCGGGCCTGTGCCGCCTCAAGCCGTTGCCACAGCTCGGCATTCTTCACCGGGGGGCCGCCAGCCGTGCGCCAGCCCTTGCGCTTCCAGCCGGCAATCCATTCGGTGATGCCGTTCTTCACATAGGCGGAATCGGTGACGATGGTCAGGGCCGAGGGCCGGGTCAGGCTTTCCAGCGCCGAGATCGCCGCCATCAGCTCCATCCGGTTGTTGGTGGTATCGGCTTCGCCGCCCGACAGCTCGCGCTCCTTGATCACCTGCGCACCCTCGCGCGCGATCAGCAGGACACCCCAGCCGCCCGGGCCGGGATTGCCGGAGCAGGCTCCGTCGGTATAGGCGAAAAGGTCGGGCATTGCGGTCCTTGCGGTGTTCCCCCGGGGGATAGGGCGCGGGACCGGGGCACGCAAGGGGCCTAGCCGCCGGTGGCGACGAAGACCATATCGCCGGTCTCATGCCCAGCACGTGCCACGGGGCGGTATTGCGGTTCCTGGCCGGCGCGGCCCGCGACCATCGGCAAAAGCCATTGGTCGAACAGTTCGCGGGACGAGAAGGCGGCGGCCTCCGGCGCCTTCAACCCGTCCAGCAGGGCGCGGGCAAAGACCGAATGGCCATCGCCACCGCCGTCCAGCACCGGCTCGTTCCCGCCGGAGGAAATGACGATGCGTGACCGGCCCGCCGCCAGTTTCTGCAACGCGATCATGCGGTCTTCCTCGCTGGGCCCGCTGGTCGGTGCCGCATCGCCGCGCAGAAGCGCGCCGGAATAGCAACTGTCCGAAATGACGAGGATACTGCCCGCCTGTATCCGCAACAGCGCATCGGTGATCGCCTGCGCCGGCAGCCATGAGAAGGGCAGATCCACCCGCGCGTCCGCCGGCAGCCAGAAGGCGCCATCGGTGGCGGGTTCATAGATGCCATGGCCGGCATAGAAGACCAGAAGGCTGTCGGCTTCGGACAGCACCCGGCTCAGCTGATACAACGCGGTCTCGATCTCGACCCGCGAGGGGTTCTTCAGCATCAGGTCCATCTCTGCGCCTTCGGGCAGCGCAAGACTGGTCTGATAGCCATAGCGGCTGGTCAGAACCTCGGCCAGGGCAGCGACATCGGCCAGGGGCGTGCGCAGCGTCGCAAGGCCGGAGCCTTCGGGATAGTCCTGATTGGCGATGATGAGCGCATAGCGCCGGCCCTGCCCCGTCAGGGAGGCGATGTCACCGCCATAGTGATATTCGACCGAGCGCAGGATCGGCGTGTTGTCGGCGGTGACGGCAACGATGTCGATCCGGTTGGCGCCCGGGGTCAGCAACAGCGGGTGGCGGAAACTGCCGCTTGGGTCCAGTTCGGCCACCTTGCCGTTCACCGTGACGACCAGCGCTCGCGCCGGCGACACGACCTGCCCCGTCACGACGACCTCGGCCTGCGTCAGCTGCACCGCGCCGCGGGTTTCCTCGGGCGAGAGGATGCGGATGAAGCGGTCGCTGTCGGTGCCGGTGTCGCGCAGCACCGGCTCGCGCAGCACGTTGCGGGTCGGGTCGGTCGAGAGGAACAGATAGCTGGTGGTTCGGCTGGCATCCTCGGGGTCCACGCCGCCGTCCTCCATGCGGCCGATCGACCGGGCCAGCGCCTCGGCCGTGGCGGGGTCCGCCGCCAGAATCGCCATCGCCAGATGGAAGCTGAAGGTGCCGTAGGTCTGCTCGGTGCCGTCCTCGCCCGTCACCTGCGTCTCGCTGGTGATCTCGCCTGCGGTCGAACCGTAGAACACGGTCAGCGCGCCGAACCATGGCGGCACCGGTGTCGGCCAGTCGCTTTCCCAGCCCTCCGGCGTCAGCCGGTTGCGCCAGAGCGCGCCGTCGCCCTCGGTAGGGTGGCGGGTCTCGATGGCGAAGGCTTCGGCCTTGTCGGTGTCCACCGTCACGGCGACATCAACACCCTTGGCCCGCAGCGCCAGCGCCAGATCGGCCACCGCCGCAGCGGACAGCACAGCGTCGGCGGTCTTGCCGGCGGGCGGGGCGAGCAGCAGGAACGGTCCCGCTTCGGCCAACCGTGTCAATTCGTCCGAGGCACGCTGCATCCGGGTCAGCCGCACGGGTTCATCCGGCACCGAGACATCGGCAAGCCGGGCGGCTCCGGGGGCAATGTCATCCGAGGCCGCCGCAATCCCGGTCAGGTGAATCAGCACGCTGTCGCCACAGTGCGCCCCGTCAAGCAGAGCCTGTGCCGCCGCCGCGATCTGGTCGAAGGTGGCGGTGCCCGGCGGCGGGATGTGGATATTGCCGGGCTTCACCCCGCGGGCGACAAGGCTGGCCTGAAGCAGCGCCACGTCATTGGCGACCGAGAAGTTGTACGTGCCGATGTTGGCTAGGCTGGTCAGCAAAAGCGCATGGCTTTGCGGGACTTCGGCCGGACCGCAGGTGGCGGGTGCTGCGGCGGGGGTGACAAGCGGCTGGTCAATCCCCTGGAAGTCGGCCGTCACCTCGGCCAGATAGGCCGCGGGGTCGGCGGGAAACGCCTCGGGGACGGGTTCTGCCTGACCGCCGCCGATGATCGTCAGCCCGGCCTTTACAGGCTGCGGCAGAGCGGTCAGCGCCAGACAGGCCAGCAGGGAAGCAGCGAAGTTCCGAAAGCGCATCTTGAGGCCTTTCCCGATGGGTCCAGCCGATCCTGCCACAGCCCGGGCATTTCGGCCAAGGTCAGGAAATCGATGCGCGGGGGACACAAGGTGCGCCCGGCGCAGCCAGGCCGCCAAGGCCCGTCGGCGCGTCAGACGGTCTCGGCGCGAAGGATCCTGGGAACCTTGAACTCGATATCCTCGACGGCGGTTTCCACCCGTTCCAGCGTGACGTCATAGCGGGCGCGGAAGGCGTCGATCACCTCGTTCACCAGCACTTCGGGGGCGCTGGCCCCGGCGGTGATGCCGATGGCGCTGGCGCCCTGCAGTGCGCGCCAGTCGATATCGGCGGCGCGCTGCACCAGCATGGAATAGCTGCAGCCGGCGGCCGATCCCACCTCGACCAGCCGCTTGGAGTTGGAACTGTTCGGCGCCCCGATGACCAGAAGGGCGGCGATCTTCGGCGCCATTGCCTTGACGGCGGCCTGCCGGTTGGTGGTGGCATAGCAGATGTCGTCGCGGGCCGGCAGACGGATCAGGGGGAAGCGGGCCTTCAGCGCGGCCGCAATTGCGGCAGTGTCATCGACCGACAGCGTCGTCTGGGTGATCAGCGCCAGCCGTTCGGGATCGCGCACCTGCAGGGTGGCGACATCCTCGACCGTCTCTACCAGCAGCACCTCTCCCACAGGCAGCTGGCCCATGGTGCCCACCGTCTCGGGGTGGCCCGCATGGCCGATATAGATCATCTGGGTCCCCGCCTCGGAATGGCGCGCGGCCTCGTTGTGGACCTTGGTGACCAGCGGACAGGTGGCGTCCACCGCAATCATCTGCCGGCCCGAGGCTTCTGCCGGCACCGATTTCGGCACGCCATGGGCCGAGAAGACCACGGGCCGGTCGTCGGGGCATTCCGACAGTTCCTCGACAAAGACCGCGCCCTTGGCGCGCAACCCGTCGACGACAAAGCGGTTGTGGACGATTTCGTGCCGGACATAGACCGGGGCGCCCCATTTCTCGATCGCCATCTCGACGATCTTGATCGCCCGGTCCACGCCCGCGCAAAAGCCGCGCGGGGCGGCGAGGTAAAGGGTCAGGGGCGGGCGGGCGGTCATGGGCGGTCCTTGGCGCGATGAAGCCAGAGGTAGGGGCAAAGCGGGCCGACGTCCAGTGCAGGCGAGGACTTCACGGCGGCGAAGCGAAGGCCATGGCACCCCCGGTGCCGCCCGATCATATCCGAAGCGCGGCCGAAACCATCCCTGCCAGCACCAGATACCTGCCGGTCTTCGCCAGCGCCACCAGCAGCAGAAAGCGCCAGAGCGGCACCCGCATCAGCCCGGCCAGCGCCACCAGCGCATCGCCTCCGGGGGCCCATGACAGCAGAAGCGACCACAGCCCCCAGCGGGCCCACCAGCCTTGGGTCCGTGCCAGCGTGTCGGGCTGCAGCGGAAACCAGCGCCGATGCCGCAGCCGTTCGGCCCAGCGACCCAGCGCATAGGTCACGCAAGAGCCAAGCGTATTGCCGACCGAGGCCACGATCACCAGCGGCCAGGGCGCCTGCCCTGCCGCCAGCAGGCCCAGAAACACCGGCTCGGACGGAAGCGGGGCCGGCGTGGCGGCCAGAAAGGCCGCAAGGAACATCCCGGCAAGACCGGTCACTTCGCAGAAACGGCGCGGGCTTCCCGGCACCCCCCTTCCCGAAGGCGGGAGGCCGGGCGGGGCGCGCGGCCATCATGGCCGGCGCCCGGCCGGCTCACTTGGCGTCTGCCGCCATTTCGTCAGCCGTCACCGGCCGCGGATCGCGCGGCGGCCGGCCGATCACGTCGCGCAGCT
This sequence comes from uncultured Paracoccaceae bacterium, assembly GCA_934500835.1. Lineage (GTDB taxonomy): Bacteria > Pseudomonadota > Alphaproteobacteria > Rhodobacterales > Rhodobacteraceae > Pseudogemmobacter. The sequence continues at coordinate 108,520 of CAKSTR010000006.1, forward strand.
CGTCCAGCTCGATGAAGTTGTCGGCCTGACGGCGCAGTTCGTCCGCGATCATCGGCGGCTGGCTGCGGATGGTCGAGACGACCGAGACCCGCACCCCCTGCCGCTGCAGGCTTTCGATCAGCGGGCGGAAATCCCCGTCACCCGAGAACAGCACCACATGGTCCACCCGCGGCGCCAGCTCCATCGCATCGACCGTAAGCTCGATGTCCATGTTGCCTTTCACCTTCCGGCGGCCCTGGCTGTCGGTATATTCCTTTGCCGGTTTCGTGCGCATGGTGAAACCGTTGTAATGCAACCAGTCCACCAGCGGGCGTATCGGCGAATATTCCTCGTTCTCAAGCAATGCGGTGTAATAGAAAGCGCGCAGAAGCTTGCCCCGGCGCATGAATTCCATCCGCAACAGCTTGTAGTCTATATCGAACCCAAGCGCCTTTGCGGCGGCATAAAGATTCGATCCGTCAATGAACAGCGCAAGCCGTTCGTCCTTGTAGAACATTGGTACTTTCCCCTCGACCAATAAATGCCCCGCCAAACGGACTACCGAGCGTGTAAAATGTGGATTACTCAAATCCGTCGGGGAACCTGTCGTGGATAACGCCCACAGGCCCGGACGGCAAGTCAACTGTAGGACAGATCGGCGGCGGGTTGCATGACGACGGCACAGGCATTGGTTGCAATGGGCGCAAATCTGCCCTTTGACGGGCAGCCGCCCGAGGCGACGCTGCGCGCCGCAATTGCGGCTTTAAAGGCAGAAGGCCTGCATACCGCCCGGCTTAGCCGGATTTGGCGCACCCCCTGCTTTCCGGCCGGCGCCGGCCCGGACTATGCCAATGCGGCGGCGGTGGTGACCGGGCCGCTTTTGGATGACGCTACGGCACTTCTGGCGACCCTGCACCGGATCGAGGCGCGTTTCGGCCGGGAAAGGCAGCTGCGGTGGGGCGGCCGCACGCTGGACATCGACCTGCTGGCGCTGGGCGATTCGGTTCTGCCCGATGCCGCCGCGCAGGACCGCTGGCGCCTGCTGCCGCCGGCCGACCAGTCGCGCGAGGCGCCGGACCGGCTGATTCTGCCGCATCCGCGGCTGCAGGACCGGGCCTTCGTGCTGGTGCCGCTGGCCGAAGTGGCGCCGGACTGGATGCACCCAAGGCTGGGATTGACCGTCGCGCAGATGCTGGCGGCCCTGCCGCAGGCCGACCGCGACGCGGTGGTGCCATTCTGACGGCATCCCAGATGACCGCGCAACGACCCGGAACCTGCTGCCCGGACACGGCAACTTGTGCGATCTTCCCTTGTCATCCCGGCCTGTCCGGCATAGATAGGCCATTCTCCACCCAAGGCTCAGAGGTGACCCATGGCCCGCGTGACGGTCGAAGATTGCGTTGACAAGGTTCCGAACCGCTTCGAGCTGGTTCTGCTTTCGGCCCACCGTGCGCGCGAAATCCAGTCCGGTTCTCCGATCACCATCGACCGCGACAACGACAAGAACCCCGTCGTCGCGCTGCGCGAGATCGCCGATGAAACCCAGTCGGCCGATGTCCTGCGCGAGCGGATGATCGAATCGCACCAGACCCAGATCGAGGTGGACGAGCCGGAAGAGGACCAGATGGCCCTTCTGATGACGGGCGAAATCGACCGCCCGGTGGTCGACGACATGTCCGAGGAAAAGCTCCTCCGCGCGCTGATGGAAGCGCAAGGAGAGCACTGAGGCGGCTTCGGGCCCCGCAGGCAGGGTGGCGATGATCGACGTTGAAGACCTCATCGCCCTTGTCCGCAACTACAATCCGCGCTGCAATGCAGATCTGATCCGCAAGGCCTATGCCTACGGGTTGAAGATGCATGAGGGCCAGTTCCGCAAAAGCGGCGAGCCCTACTTCTCCCATCCCGTCGCGGTGGCCGCCATCCTGACCGAACAGCGGCTGGATGATGCGACGATCGTCACCGCCCTTCTGCACGACACGATCGAGGACACGCGGTCCACCTATGGCGAGATCACCGAGCTGTTCGGCGAGGATGTCGCCGAGCTGGTCGATGGCGTCACCAAGCTGACCAACCTGCAGCTGTCGAACGCCGGCAGCCAGCAGGCCGAGAACTTCCGCAAGCTTTTCATGGCGATGTCCAAGGATCTGCGGGTGATTCTGGTCAAGCTGGGCGACCGGCTGCACAACATGCGCACCATCCGCAGCATGAAGGTGGAAAAGCAGGCCCAGAAGGCCCGCGAGACGATGGAGATCTTTGCCCCGCTTGCCGGTCGCATGGGCATGCAATGGATGCGCGAAGAGCTTGAGGACCTGTCGTTCAAGGTCCTGAACCCCGAGGCCCGCAATTCGATCCTGCGCCGGTTCCTGACCTTGCAGAAGGAATCGGGCGATGTCGTCCACAAGATCACTGGCGACATCCGGCACGAACTGGAAAAGGCCCAGATCGAGGCCGACGTCTATGGCCGCGCCAAGAAACCCTATTCGATCTGGCGCAAGATGCAGGAGAAGGATCTGGCGTTCAGCCGGCTTTCGGACATCTACGGCTTCCGGGTGATCTGCGGGTCCGTCGCCGATTGCTATCGCATCCTTGGCGTGATCCACCAGCGCTGGCGCGCGGTGCCGGGCCGCTTCAAGGATTACATCAGCCAGCCGAAGACGAACGGCTATCGGTCCATCCACACCACGGTTTCGGGCCGGGACGGCAAGCGCGTCGAGGTGCAGATCCGCACGCGCGAGATGCATGAGGTGGCCGAGGCCGGCGTGGCGGCGCACTGGTCCTACCGCGAAGGCGTGCGGGCGCAGAACCCCTTTGCCGTCGATCCCGCGAAATGGATCGCCAACCTGACCGAACGGCTGGACGAAGAGGATCACGATGCGTTCCTCGAAAACGTCAAGCTGGAGATGTATTCCGATCAGGTGTTCTGCTTCTCGCCCAAGGGGGACGTGATCCAGCTGCCGCGCGGTGCGACCCCGCTGGACTTTGCCTATGCGATCCACACGCGGATCGGCAATTCCACCGTCTCGGCCAAGGTCGACGGCATCCGCGTGCCGCTCTGGACCCGGCTGAAGAACGGCCAGTCGGTCGAGATCATCACCGCCGAAGGCCAGCGACCGCAGCCAAGCTGGATCGACATCGTCGCCACCGGCAGGGCCAAGGCGGCGATCCGGCGGTCCTTGCGGGCCGAGGACCGGGGCCGCTTTGTCAAGCTGGGCCGCGAACTTGCCCGTGCCGCCTTTGACCATGCCGGCAAGAAGGCCACCGACAAGGCGCTGTCGACGGCCGCCAAGATGATGGGCCTTGCCGACGAAGAGGATCTTCTGGCCCGTCTGGGCAGCGCCGAACTGGCCGCGCGCAAGGTGGTGGAATTGCTCTACCCCGAGCTTTCCACCGTCCAGGCCGAAGAAGTGGACGAAAAGCGCCCCGTGCTTGGCCTGGCGCCCGACCAGTCGCTGAAACGCGCGCCCTGCTGCCAGCCCCTGCCCGGAGAGCGGATCGTCGGCATCACCTATCGCGGCAAGGGCGTCGTCGTCCATGCCATCGACTGCCCCGCGCTGGAGGAGTTCGAAAGCCAGACCGGCCGCTGGGTCGATCTGCTCTGGAAGTCCGGTCGCCACCCCGCGATCCATACGGTTTCGTTCGACCTGACCATCTCGAACGATGCCGGCGTGCTGGGACGGATTTGCACATTGATCGGAGAGCAGAAGGCCAATATCTCGGACCTGCGGTTCACAGACCGCAAACCGGATTTTTACCGGCTGATCGTTGACGTCGACTTGCGCGACGTGGAACATCTGCACAAGGTCATGACCGCTCTTGAAGCCGAGACGGACGTGGCACAGGTCAGCCGCCACCGGGATCTGCTGCGCAAGCCCTGACAAGCAACGTCGGGGCCGGTGGCGGAACATGACGGAATGGCCGGGCCCTTCTGGGTCCGGGAAGGAAGGAAGTTAGGTTTGGTCTTCAAGCGAAGGGATCCGTTGGGCTGGGGACCATGGCTGCGCGAGCAGGTCTACCCCCGCAGCGGGATCAAGCGTGCCACCCGATACGTGATCCACCGGATGCGCCGGCTGCCCGACCAGCCGCACCGGGTGGCGCGGGGCGTGTTCGCCGGCTCTCTGGTCGGTTTCCTGCCCTTGCCGGGGCTGCAGTTCATTGCCGCCTGGGGGGCCTCGCGTCTGATCAAGGGCAACCTTCTTGCCGCCCTGCTGGCGACCTTCAACACCAACCCCCTGACCACGCCCTTCTTCGCCGTGCTGGCGATGACGCTTGGCCATTGGATCATGGGGATCGAAGCACCGCTGAACGCCGAATACATCGGCCGTGCCTTCGCCGATGCAGGCGGCGATCTGTGGTACAACTTCATGGCGCTCTTCGGGCCGGAGCATGCCCGCTGGGAAGGGCTGATCAAGTTCTGGCACGAGATCTATGTGCCCTATTTCATCGGCGCGCTTGGTCCCGGCATCATCCTGTCGGTGATCGCCTATTACATCACCATTCCTCTGGTCGAAGCCTATCAGAAGGCCCGCGCCGCCAAGGCGCAGGACCGCAGCGAACGGCGTCACCTGCTGAAAGAGGCGGTCGCCAAGGCCGCCCAGCGCCTGAAGCGCGGCGAGGGCGAGGAAAGCGGGGGTGACGACGGCTCCGCAACACCCTAGTCTGCGCCCGACGGGAATAGTGGAACAGAGGTAAAACCATGGTGGCAGATCGGCGGCTCAGGCTGGGGGTCAACATCGACCATGTGGCAACGGTGCGAAACGCCCGCGGCTCGGCCTGGCCCGATCCCCTGCGCGCGGCGATCCTGGCCGAAACCGCCGGCGCTGACGGCATCACCGCCCATCTGCGCGAAGACCGCCGCCATATCCGCGATGCCGACATGGAGGCGCTGGCGGCCGGCATCGGCATTCCGCTGAACTTCGAATGCGCCGCGACGGATGAGATGCAGGCCATCCTGCTGCGTCTGAAGCCGCATGCCGCCTGCCTTGTCCCCGAAAAGCGCGAAGAGCGCACCACCGAAGGCGGGCTTGACGTGGTGTCGGACGAGGCACGCCTGGCCGACTATATCGCGCCGCTGCGCGCCGCCGGCATCCGCGTTTCCATGTTCATCGGCCACGCGCCCCGCCAGATCGAGGCCTCGGCCCGGATCGGCGCGGCCGTGGTGGAACTGCACACCGGCCATTATTCCGACCTGCACGCCGAGGGCCGTCAGGACGAGGCCGAGGCCGAGCTTGACGCCCTGCGCAAGGGTGCCAGTTTCGCGCATTCGCTTGGGCTGGAGGTCCACGCCGGCCATGGCCTGACCTATGAAAACGTCGCCCCGGTGGCAGCTTTCCCCGAGGTGATGGAGTTGAACATCGGCCATTTCCTGATCGGCGAGGCCATTTTCCGTGGCCTTGGCCCGGCGATCGAAGAAATGCGTCGTCGAATGGATGCCGCGCGTCAACCGGGCTGAGGCCGCGGCTTTCGACCCGCCGCGGGGCGGGATGTGTTCGGTCCGAATTTCGGGGGTGAATGATGAACTGGAAAGCTTTGGTTGCCGTGGGCGTGCTGTCGGTCCTTGCGGGGATACTCGCGCTGGTCTTTCCCCTGCCGGCCTCGCTGACGGTGAACGCCTTTGTCGGCGCCAGCCTGCTGGCCGTAGGCGTGCTTGGCGCATGGGGGGCGATGACCGCGGCCGAAGGGTCGGACCGGCTCTGGGGTGTCCTTCTGGGCATCGCCACGCTGGTGCTTGGCGCGCTTTTGCTCTTCAATCCGGTCGAGGGGCTGCAGACCCTGACGCTGCTTCTTGGCATCGGCTTTCTTGCCTCGGGTCTCTTCAAGCTGATCCTTGGCTGGCAGCAACCCCTGGCCCAATGGAAATGGGCGGTGATCCTGTCCGGTGCGGTCTCGATCGTGCTGGCGCTGATGATCTTCACCGGCATGCCGCAGGCGGCGATCGTGGTGCCCGGGCTTCTGCTGGCGGTGGAGCTGCTGTCCTACGGCTGGGGGCTGATCTTCCTGGGCCTTGCCTGGCGGCGGCGGGGCGGGCTTTGACCGCATGATCCTTGGCATCGGCACCGATCTGGCCAATATCGAGCGGATCGAGGCCACGCTTGCCCGCTTCGGCGACAGGTTCCGCAACCGCGTCTTCACCGAGCGCGAGCAGAAAAAAGCCGAGAGCCGCCGCGAGGTGGCCGCCACCTATGCCAAGCGTTGGGCCGCCAAGGAGGCCTGCTCGAAGGCGCTTGGCACCGGGCTGCGTATGGGAATCTCATGGCGGGACATGGCGGTTTCCAACCTGCGGTCAGGCCAGCCGGTGATGCAGGTCACCGGCTGGGCGGCCGAGCGGCTGGCACAGATGACCCCGGCGGGGCACGAGGCTGTGATCCATGTCACCTTGACGGATGACCATCCTTGGGCGCAGGCCTTCGTCGTGATCGAGGCCCGGCCGCTGGTGGTGCATCCGGCCGCGACTTGACTCCCCATCCCTGCCGCGCAAGAAGCGGCCCGATCAAGTGAGAGAGGCGGCAGATGGCCAAGGCGAAATCCGAAGGCGGCGTGATGGAAATGGTGCGAACCGTGTTCTGGGCCCTGATCATCGCGGGGGTCTTCCGCTCGCTGTTCTTCCAGCCGTTCTGGATTCCTTCCTCCTCCATGAAGGACACGCTGCTGGTGGGCGACTTCCTCATGGTCAACAAGATGGCCTATGGCTATTCGAAATACTCCTGCCCCTTCGCGATGTGCCCCTTCTCGGGCCGCATCTTCGGCTCGGACCCCGAACGCGGCGATGTCGCGGTGTTCCGTCACCCGGTCAAGGGCGATGACCTGATCAAGCGGGTGATCGGCCTGCCGGGCGACACCGTGCAGATGAAGGACGGCATCCTTTACCTCAACGGCGAGATGGTCCCCCAGACGCCCGACGGCATCTTTGAAGAAGTGATGGAGCCGCAGGGGCCGATGGGCTATCGGCCGCGCTGCGAGAATGCGCCGGTCGGCGATGGCGCGATGTGCCAGAAGTCCCGCTCGACCGAGACATTGCCGGGCGGCCGCACCCATGATGTGCTGAACATCGACACCCGCGGCGCCGGCGACAACACCGGCGTCTTCACCGTGCCCGCAGGCCATTACTTCGTGATGGGCGACAACCGCGACGATTCCGCCGACAGCCGCTTTGACCAGAAGGCCGGCGGCGTGGGCTTCGTCCCGGCCGAGAACCTGATCGGGCGCGCCGACCGGATCATCTTCTCTTCCGCCGGCAAGCGGATCCTCTACTTCTGGACCTGGCGCTCGGACCGCTATTTCATCCCGGTGGAGTGATGCGGCTTTCGGCGGATCTTCTGGCCTTCCAGACCCGGATCGGGCACCAGTTCCGCCGGCCCGAGCTTCTGCTGCGCGCCGTGACCCATGCCTCCATCGGCTCGGCCACGCGCCCAGACAACCAGCGGCTAGAGTTTCTGGGCGACCGGGTGCTGGGGTTGGTGATGGCCGAGGCGCTGCTGGCCGCCGACAAGAGCGCCAGCGAAGGCCAGCTTGCGCCGCGCTTCAACGCCCTTGTCCGCAAGGAAACCTGCGCCGAAGTCGCGCGTGACGTGGCTCTGGGCGAGGTGCTGAAACTCGGCCGTTCCGAAATGCTGTCCGGCGGGCGCCGCAAAGAGGCGCTGCTGGGCGACGCGATGGAGGCGGTGATTGCCGCCGTCCACCTGGACGCCGGGTTCGAGACCGCCCGCGCGCTGGTCCTGCGTCTGTGGGGGCCGCGCATCGGCACGGTCGAGGCCGACGCCCGCGACCCCAAGACCGCCCTGCAGGAATGGGCTCAGGCCCGCGCCATGCCGCCGCCCAACTACAGTGAAACGGCCCGCAAGGGCCCCGATCACCAGCCCGTCTTTACGGTGCGGGTCGCGCTTTCCAGCGGAGAGGCCGCCGAAGCCACCGCCGGATCGAAACGCGCCGCAGAACAGGCCGCCGCACGGGCCTTGCTTGAACGAATGGAGGCCGGAGATGGCTGAACCCACCGAAACCCGCGCCGGCTTCGTCGCCCTGATCGGAGAGCCGAACGCCGGCAAATCCACGCTGCTGAACCGGATGGTCGGCGCGAAGGTGTCGATCGTCACCCACAAGGTGCAGACCACAAGGGCGCGCATCCGCGGCGTCTGCATGTCGGGTCAAAGCCAGATCGTCTTTGTCGACACCCCCGGCATCTTCCGCCCCCGCCGCCGGCTGGACCGCAGCATGGTCAAGGCGGCCTGGGGCGGTGCGGCCGATGCCGACATCGTGGTTCTTCTGATCGAGGCGCATCGCGGGCTGACCGAAGGCACGCAGGCCATCATCGACCGCATCGCCGAGGAAATGCCCAAGGGCAAGCCGGTGGCGCTGGCGATCAACAAGATCGACCGCGTGAAGGCCGAGGTGCTGCTGGCGCTGGCCGAGAAGATGAACAACGCCTTCCCCTTCGCCAAAACCTTCATGATCAGCGCCGAGCGCCGGCATGGCGTCGAGGATCTGAAGGAATGGCTGGCGGCAGAGGTTCCCGAAGGCCCGTGGTTCTACCCCGAGGACCAGCTGGCCGACCTGCCGATGCGGATGATCGCAGCCGAGATGACGCGCGAGAAACTGACCCTGCGCCTGCACGAGGAACTGCCCTACCAGCTGACCGTCGAAACCGAGAAATGGGAAGAAAAGCCCGATGGCTCGGCCCGGATCGATCAGGTGGTCTATGTGGCGCGCGATGGCCACAAGGGCATCGTGCTTGGCCACAAGGGCGAGACGATCAAGGCCATCGGCGCGGCCTCGCGGATCGAGATCACCGAGTTCCTTGGTCGTCCGGTGCACCTGTTCCTGACGGTGAAGGTCCGCCCGAACTGGCTGGACGAGGCCGAGCGCTATTCCGAGATGGGCCTTGATTTCAAGGACGGCGATGCCTGAGGCGCGCGACTTTTCTGCGATCGTCCGGCCCTGCCATGGCTGAGGCCCGGCTTGCCTCCGGTCTATGGGTCTCGGCCTATCTGGCGCGGCTGCGGCTGGTGGCGATCCCGGCCTATCTGGCACGGCGCGGCGATGACACTTCGGGGGCTGTGATCGTCAAGCTGGCGACGATGGACGGGCAGGCCCGCGCCTTCGTGCGCCGCTGGGACTTCGCCACCGACCTGCGCCGGTGGGAGGTGCTGGCGGAGGGGGACGAGCCCGCCGTCGATGCGGCGCTGACGCGCGAGGGCGCGCGCGATCCCGACCTTTGGGTGATCGAGGTCGAGGACCGGGCCGGACGCACCTTGCTGGACGAAGACGGGCTGGCCTGACCCCCTGCCACATCGCTGAAGTCAAACGGTTACACGAGGCAGGCTATGCTGCGGATAACCTTTGCGGGAGCCGCCGGGACGCGGCCTTGCATCCCGCCGCCTGCACCCGATCTCAGCAAGGCCCCACCTCCGGGGCCGCCGCCTCCAGAGCCCGCCGATGACCCGCAGATCCCATCCCGACCGCCGCGCCCCGCGGGTCAAGGCCCGCGAGCGGCTGGACCGGCAGTTCCTGCGGCTGCGGCGCATGATCCCGTGGCTGGACGGCTGGATCCGCCATCTGCAATCGGATCGCGCCGCGATGATCCGGCTGCCGGTCGGCATCCTTCTGACCATCGGCGGGCTGTTCTGGTTCCTGCCCATCCTTGGGATCTGGATGCTGCCGGCCGGGCTTTTCCTGCTGGCGCTGGACGTTCCCGCCCTGCAGACGCCGGTCGCAGGCTGGTTCATCCGGGCAAGGCGCTGGTGGGATCGCAGGCGCCGCGCCTGGCGGCGGCGATAACCGACACCCCTTGCCGTTTTCCACCCGCCGCGCCAAAGTCCTGCCATGACCAGACCCACCGCCGACACGCTTGCCGCCGCGGCCAAGGCCGCCTCGAAGGACCGGGGTCTGCCGCCGGTCCATCTGTGGAACCCGCCCTTCTGCGGCGACATCGACATGCGGATCGCCCGCGACGGCACCTGGTTCTACCTTGGCACGCCCATCGGCCGGGCGCCGCTGGTCAAGCTGTTCTCCTCGATCCTGAAGCGGGAAGGAGACAGCTACTTTCTTGTCACCCCGGTCGAGAAGGTCGGCATCCAGGTCGACGACGCCCCCCTTCTGGCGGTGGATTTCGAAGCCGAGGGCACCGGCCGCGACCAGAAGCTGCATTTCGTGACCAGGACCGAAGACCGCGCGATCGCCGGTCCCGACCATCCGATCCGGGTCGAACGCGCCGCGAATGGCGAACCCTCACCCTATATCCTGATCCGCAGCAACCTCTGGGCCCTGATCGACCGGAAATCCTTCTACCGGCTTGTCGATCTGGGTTGCCACGAGGGGCATGAAGGGGATAGCTGGTTCGGTCTCTGGTCGGACGGCAGCTTCTTTCCGGTCATCCCCTCAGCAGAATTGCCGCATACCCCGTAGATGCCCCGTTTCGCCGCCAACCTGACCCTTCTCTTCACCGAAGTCCCGATGCTGGACCGGCCCGATTGGGCCCGCCGCACCGGCTTTGACGGAGTCGAGGTGCTGTTCCCCTATGACCATCCCGTCGCCGATTGGGAAAAGGCGCTGGCCGGGGTGCCGCTGGCGCTGATCAACGCCCCGCCCGGCGACTGGGCCAGCGGCGACCGCGGCTTTGCCGCCCGCCCGGGCTATGAAACCGCCTTCCGCGATTCCTTCCTGCGGGCGGCGGATTACGCGACCCGGCTGTCCTGTCCGCGCATCCATGTGATGGCGGGCGTGGCCAAGGGGCCGCAGGCCGAGGGCACCTATGCCGAGAATCTGGCCTGGGCGGCCGCGCAGGCCCCCGACCTTGCCCTTTGCATCGAGCCTTTGAACCCCGAGGACATGCCCGGCTATTTCCTGAACGACTACGATCAGGCGGCCCGCATTCTGGACGACCTTGGCAATCCCCGGATCGGGCTGCAGTTCGACCTGTGGCACGCCGCCCGTCTGCACGGCGATCCCGCGCTGGTCTGGGAGGATCACGCCGCCCGCACCGCCCATGTCCAGATCGCCGGTTTCCCCTCGCGGCACGAACCCGGCGGCGGCGGCTTCTCATTGCCCGCCTTGTGCGACGCCGTGGACGGGAGGGAGGGCATCTGGATCGCCGCCGAATACCGCCCGGCGCGCGGCACCGCCCAGGGCCTCGGCTGGTTGCAGGCGCTGAAGTCCCGCGGGGCACCGATCGGCGGCTGACCACCCCATCGGAGGCCCCCTGATTTTCGTCGAAAATCAGTGCCCCCTTGCCCGTCCCGGCCGCTTCCGTAATATGCGGCCGCAAGCCCAAGCCAAGGATGCAAGCGATGTCCATCGACGCCCCGGAAACCCAGATCGTCACCACCTGGAAAGTGGCCTGCGATGGCGGCGAAGGTGCGCTTGGCCATCCCCGCGTCTGGCTGTCCATCCCGGCCGACACCGGCTTTGTCGAGTGCGGCTATTGCGACAAACGCTATGTGATCGACCGCGATCACGCACACGACGACCACTAGGCCCGTCGCGCAGAACGCTCCGCCTTGCCCTTCACGGGCTTGCGGCGCTGATCGCCCTGCCTGTTCTGTTCTTTCTGGCCAGGTTGCCCTTCGGCCTCTGGACCCCGGCCACGCAGGCGGTTGCCCTCTCGCTTTGGCGGCTCGCGCGGCCCTGACCCGCCCATGCCGGCCCAAAGACTGGCAAGCGCCCCCCGCTTCGTGTCATACCTGCCCCAACCATGGGAGACACCGCATGACCTTCGGCAAGGGCCACCACCTGCATCTGATCGACGGCTCGGCCTATATCTTCCGCGCCTATCACGCCCTGCCGCCGCTGACCCGGCAATCCGACGGTCTGCCGGTGGGGGCGGTTGCAGGCTTTTGCAACATCCTGTGGAACGAGATTTCCAACGACAAGCGCACCGGTGCTGCCACCCATATCGCCGTGGTCTTCGACTATTCCTCGAAAACCTTCCGCAACGCGATCTACCCCGACTACAAGGCCAATCGCCCGCCGCCGCCCGAGGATCTGCGCCCGCAGTTCCCGCTGACCCGCGACGCCACCCGCGCCTTCAACGTCGCCTGCATCGAGGTGGACGGCTATGAGGCCGATGACATCATCGCCACCCTTGCCCGGCAGGCCGCCGAGGCCGGGGGTTCCTGCACCGTCATCTCCTCGGACAAGGACCTGATGCAACTGGTGCGCCCCGGCGTGGACATGTTCGATCCGATGAAATCCCGCGCCATCGGCCCGGATGAGGTGTTCGAGAAGTTCGGCGTCGCGCCCGACCGGGTGGTCGATGTGCAATCGCTTGCCGGCGACAGCACCGACAATGTGCCCGGTGCGCCCGGCATCGGGCTGAAGACCGCCGCCCTACTGATACAGGAATACGGCGATCTGGACACGCTTCTGGCCCGCGCCTCCGAGATCAAGCAGCCCAAACGCCGCGAGGCCCTGGTCGACAATGCCGACCTGATCCGCATCTCGCGCGATCTGGTGAAGCTCAAGGATGACGCCCCGGTGCCGGTCTCGCTGGACGATCTGGTGATCACCCCGCCCGAGGCCGACAAACTTCTGAAATTCCTGACGGATATGGAGTTCCGCTCCATCACCCGCCGCGTTGCCGAACGGCTGAAGGTGGCCGTTCCGGTGATCGAGGCCGCCCCGGACGACGCGCCCCAGCCGCAGGAGCAGGATCGCCTTCCCTTCGACCACGCCGCCTATGTCGACATCCGCGACCGCGCCACGCTGGACCAGTGGATCGCCCGCATCCGCGAGGTCGGCCATGTCGCCGTCGACACCGAGACCACCAGCCTGGACGAGATGCAGGCCGAACTGGTCGGCATCTCGCTGTGCATCGATGCCGGGAAGGCCGCCTATATCCCGCTTGGCCACAGGCAGGGCGGCGGCGATCTCTTCGGCTCCTCCGATCTGGTCGAGGGGCAGCTGGACCTGACCGAGACGCTGGCCACGCTGAAACCGGTTCTGGAAGACCCCTCGATCCTGAAGATCGGCCAGAACATGAAGTATGACTGGAAGATCCTCGCCCGCCACGGCATCCGCACGTCGCCCTTCGACGACACCATGCTGATGAGCTACGCGATGCAGGCCGGCCTCAACCTGCATGGCATGGACATCCTGTCGGAAAAATACCTCGGCCATCAGCCGATCCCGATCAAGTCCATCCTGGGCAGCGGCAAGTCCCAGATCACCTTCGACCGCGTGGCGCTCGAGGATGCGGTGAAATACGCCGCCGAGGATGCCGACATCACCCTGCGGCTCTGGCAGTTGTTCAAGCCACAACTCCACCGCGCCCGCGTCACCACCGTCTACGAGACGCTGGAGCGTCCGCTGGTCCCCGTGCTGGCCGGGATGGAGATGGCCGGGATCACCGTCGACCGTGACGTGCTGGCCCGCATGTCCAACGCCTTCGCGCAAAAGCTGGCGCAGCTTGAGGACGAGATTTCCGATGTCGCCGGTGAAAAGTTCAACGTCGGCTCGCCCAAGCAACTGGGCGAGATCCTGTTCGACCGCATGCAGATCCCCGGCGGCGAGAAGGGCAAGACCGGCGCCTATGGCACCGGCGCCGATGTGCTGGAAGACATCACCACGATGGAGGACAGCCACCCCCAGGGCGCGAAGCTGGCCGCCCGGGTGCTGGACTGGCGCCAGATCGCCAAGCTGAAATCGACCTACACCGATGCGCTGCAACAGGCGATCAACCCCGATACCGGACGCGTCCACACCTCCTACTCCATCGCGGGGGCCAACACCGGGCGACTGGCCTCGACCGATCCGAACCTGCAGAACATCCCCGTCCGAACCGAGGAAGGCCGCCGCATCCGCGAGGCCTTCGTGGCCCCGCCCGGCAAGCTTCTGGTCTCGCTCGACTACAGCCAGATCGAGCTGCGCATCCTGGCCCATATCGCCGACATCCCCGCCCTGCAGCAGGCCTTCCGCGACGGCATCGACATCCATGCGATGACCGCGTCCGAGATGTTCAACGTGCCCCTGGACCAGATGACCAGCGACGTGCGGCGGCGCGCAAAGGCCATCAACTTCGGGGTGATCTACGGCATCTCGGGCTTCGGCCTTGCCCGCAACCTGCGTATCCCGCGCGCCGAGGCCCAAGGGTTCATCGACCGCTACTTCGAGCGGTTCCCCGGCATCAAGGAATACATGTCCGAAACGGTCAAATTCGCGCAGGCCAATGGCTATGTCCAAACCCTGTTCGGCCGGAAAATTCATACGCCCGAAATCAACGCCAAGGGCCCGGGTGCCGGCTTCTCCAAACGCGCCGCAATCAACGCCCCGATTCAGGGCACCGCCGCCGACGTCATACGCCGGGCCATGATCCGCATGCCCGCAGCCATCGCCGGCCTGCCGGCGAAGATGCTGTTGCAGGTCCATGACGAACTGCTGTTCGAGGTCGAAGAGGCCGCCGCCCCGGACCTGATCGCCGCCGCCCGTAAGGTGATGGAGGGCGCCAACCTGCCCGTCATCGCCCTGAAGGTGCCGCTGACCGTCGAGGCGGGCCAGGGCCGCACCTGGGCCGAGGCGCATTGATGATCCGCGACTGGTCAGGTCTGAAGGCCTTGGCCCTGTCGCTGGACCTGCCCCGCGTCACGCTGGAGCATCCTTGGGGCAATGAGGCTTTGAAAGCCCATGGCAAGATGTGGTGTTGGTGGAGCCCCTATGAGGATGCCGCCGTCTTCCGTGCTGACCGCGATGAGCGCGAGATGCTGATCGAGGCCGATCCGCAGACCTTCTTCCTGCATCCGCACTACCGCAACCATGCCCTCGTGCTGGTCCGCGCCGGCCATATCGATCCCGACTGGGCCCGCGCCCGCCTGATCCGGGACTGGCGCGCCGCTGCCCCGAAACGCTGGCTCAGGGAATGGGACGCATCCCGTCCCTGATTTCATCTTGGTAGAAATATCCCGGGGGGTGCGGGGGGCTGGCCCCCCGCCGTCGCCCGCCCGCCGTCGCTCCTGGCCGCGCCAAGGGGCCGGTCCTAAGGCCGGTCCTACCGCGCCAGCAAGGGCCCCAGCGGACGGCCGCCAAGGATATGCAGGTGGTAATGCGGCACTTCCTGATGGCCATGCGCGCCGGCATTGGTAATGGCGCGGAACCCGTCGCCATTCACCCCCAGCATCTCGCAGACCTGCGCGGAAACCCGGTGGAAATCGGCGATCTCGGCCTCGGATGCCTCGGCGGCAAAATGCGCGAAATCGACATAAGCGCCCTTCGGGATCACCAGCACATGCACCGGCGCCTGCGGGTGGATGTCGTGGAACGCCAGCGTATTGGCGGTCTCAAGCACGGTCTTGTTCGGAATCTCGCCGCGCAGGATGCGCGCGAAGATGTTCGTATCGTCATAGGTCCAGCGGGTCTTGGCCATGGTCTCAATCCACGAAAAGATATTCGGTCGCCACGATCTCGCGCGCCTTCTCGATCGGAATATCCAGGAAGGCCGCCAGCGGGATCGTGTTCTCGTCCACCGTGGCCGATTGGCGGATGCGATGGAAGCCCGGAAAGTCGAATTCGCGGATCCGGTCGGATTCGAAGCGCACATCGTAGCGGATCGTCGGCATCAGCCGGTCGATCGTCTCCTGCGAGCTGTGGTCGCCCGCCAGCCCCACCCGGCGCGCATGGCCGATCAGGTAGTCATCGGTGAAATCGCATTCGATCTCCAGAAGCCGCACCTTCGCCCGGTCATTGTAGAAATCCTGCATCAACTCGGTCGAGGCCGGGTCGATACAGAAGATCAGCCGGTCGGTCTGCCAGTAATCGAACAGCATCCGCACCAAGGCCCGGCGGTGCCGGGTGCGCTTCTCAAGGTCCGACTGGATGCCGCCCAGATCGGGCAGCAGGGCCGATTCCTCGTTGAAAAGATAGTCCAGCGCCGGGGTGTTGGTCAGGTTGCGCACCCTGTCGACCAGCCGCTTTGCCACATGCCATTTCTTGCAGGTCACCATCATCAACGTGCGTTCCCGCCCGATGCTGGTCTCAGTCTCCCAGAACCGCGCGGCATAGCGCCGGCCGATCCGGCCGCGCCCGGTCAGGAACCTGAACAGGCTGCGCCCCTCGTTGGTGATGTGGAACCGCTTGCCCGTCTCGGCATATAGCTGGCCCAGCCTGCCCTTCAGTTCCAGCGCCTCGGGGCTGATCTTGCGGGCGAAGAGATAGTCCTGGCCCAGCAACAGGTCGTAGTGGTCGTTGTAGAAGGTCACCGGCATGCCGTAGTCGGTGAACATCAGGAAGGTCAGCGGCCGGGTGCGGATCTCGGATTCCTTGACCAGATGGCGCACGATGGTCTGGAAGAAGGTCTCGTCCGGAATCCATGTGGTGCGGAAGAAGCGCATCACATCGCGGCGCTTCTTGATGAACTCCAGCACCCATTCGATGGTCCGCCGCCGCAGGCACCACCACTGGCTGCCGATCTGCATCACCAGATCCGCCGGCACCTTGCGCGCCAGCCCCAGCTTCTTCTGCCACTCCATCGAGCGATAGAAGAGGTCCTTGTTGTTCCGTTCGTTGAAGAAATGCCGGTAGATCAGCCGCTCTTCCTTGATGCCGGTCTTGATCCAGTCGGAATTGTAGAAATCGAAGCTTTCGATGTAGTCGACATCGTCGCGCTCCAGGAAGGCGCGGGCATATTCGGCCGACTTGATCGGCATGCAGTCGCCCGAGAGCATGTAGAAATGCGTCGCCCGCGGGAAGGCATCGACGGCGGCGCGCACGGCCTGGATCGTCGCCTCGACCAGCGACCATTCGCCCCAGCCGCATTTGACCCGGCGCCTGGCAAGGACAACCGAAGGGTTCTGCGCCAGCGCCGTGCGGATCCGGTCGAAATCCTCTTGATTTGCATTGCCGTCGAAGTGGATGGCGATGAAGTCGCCTGCCGCCGTCAGGCGCTCGGCCTGGGCGATGATCCCGTCGGGATCCTTGTGGCACAGAAGGATGTAGGCGATCTTGGCCATTGCGGCGGGTCTGTGGTGCTTCTACTGCTCATACTGCTCACTGTTTCCATAAAGTGCTTTGTGCTTCCTTGAAAAGCCAAAGTTTATTTGCTTTTTTGCCTTTCATTGGTTCCGGGGCGGAAATAATGCTCCCGAAGCAGACAAGAGCAGGAGTGTTTACGATGGGCTTTCCCGGCACCTGGATGACGGCAAGCGAAAGTGTGGTTTACCGCGTTGTGCCGAAATGCGCCTGCTCGACCATTGGCCAGATCATGTATTACTCGGATCAGGGCGTGTTCTTCGACGGTGACATCCATGATGCCACCTCCGGCATGCACAAATGGGCCATGGAGGCCAGCCAGCCGCTGATCGAGAAGAACGTGAAGGCCCACAAGTCCTATGCCTTCACCTGCGTGCGCAACCCCTACACGCGCATCCTGTCCAGCTTCTTCGACAAGATCTGCGGCATCCAGCGGAACGGCAAACGCTATCGCGGCAATCTGGTGCCGCTTCTGGTGCAGAAATACGGGGTGCAGGTCGGCGGGGATGACGGCAAGCAGGAGTTCGACCAGATCCAGTCGTTCCGCCGCTTCCTTCTCTTCGCCCGCGACACCATCCGCTTCAAGAAACCGATGGAGCCGGACATCCACTGGTCGGCGATGGCGGGGCATATCAGCACCTTCATCGTCAACGGCGGGCGCTATGACCACATCTTCTTCACCGAGGATTTCAATCCGGGGATGCAGGAGGTGCTGGACAACATCAAGGTCAGGCACAAGGTCGACCTGAAGAAGATCCCGCGCTTCAACGAAAGCGAAGGCCACGGGCCGAAGCGGCTGCACCCGGTCGAGGATTACTTCGACGACCTGTCGATGCATCTGATGTGGGAAATCTACAAACGCGATTTCCAGCTGTTCAAGTATGACTTCGAGAACCCGGCCAACAAGATGCCGAAAGCTCCGGTCGATCTGGACGAGGTCCACGCCAAGCTGGGCGACTGACTCCGGTCGCGGATGCCGCCGAAGCAGCGGAGTTTTGAAAAACTCCGCTCCGGAGCCTTCAAAGGCTCCGGAACGATTTCTTCAAAGAAATCGGTGCAGGGGTTCCGGGCTCACGCCTCGTCGGGCAGTTGCCGCACGGCGCCCCGGTCGGCGCTGGTCGCCAGAAGCGCATAGGCCTTCAGTGCCGTCGTCACCTTGCGGCTGCGTTTTTCGACCGGCTTCCAGCCCTTTGCATCCTGCTCTGCCCGGCGCCGCAGCAGGTCGGCCTCGGGGATGCGCAGGCTGATGGTCCGGCCGGGGATGTCGATGTCGATCATGTCGCCCTCGCGCACCAGACCGATGGCGCCACCGGCTGCCGCCTCCGGGCTGACATGGCCGATCGACAGGCCCGACGTGCCGCCCGAGAACCGCCCGTCGGTCAGAAGCGCACAGGCTTTGCCAAGGCCTTTCGACTTCAGATAGCTGGTCGGATACAGCATCTCCTGCATCCCCGGCCCGCCTTTCGGCCCTTCGTAGCGGATGACGACCACGTCGCCTGCCTTGATCTTGTTGGTCAGGATGGCCGACACGGCGGAATCCTGCGACTCGAACACCCGCGCGGGGCCCGAGAACACCAGGATCGACTCATCCACCCCCGCCGTTTTCACGATGCAGCCGTCCAGCGCGATATTGCCCTTCAGCACCGCCAGCCCGCCGTCCTTCGAGAACGGATGCTGCGCCGAGCGGATCACGCCGTTCTCGCGGTCCAGGTCCAGCTCGACATAGCGCGCGGCCTGGCTGAAGGCGGTGGCCGAGCGTTTGTTGCCCGGCGCAGCCATGAAGAAATGGCGGACGTTTTCGTGGTTGGTGCGGCTGATATCCCAATGGTCCAGCGCGGCCCCCATGGTAGGGGCGTGGACTGTGGTGCAATCGCGGTTCAGAAGGCCCGCGTTGTCCAGCTGGCCAAGGATCGCCATGATCCCGCCGGCACGGTGAACATCCTCCATATGGACGTCCTGCTTGGCCGGGGCCACCTTGCACAGGCAGGGCACCTTGCGCGACAGCCGGTCGATGTCCTCCATGGTGAAATCGACCCCGCCTTCATGCGCGGCGGCAAGGATGTGCAGCACGGTGTTGGTCGACCCGCCCATGGCGATGTCCAGGGCCATCGCGTTCTCAAACGCCTGCTTGTTCGCCACATTGCGCGGCAGAACCGAGGCGTCGTTCTGCTCATAGTAGCGCCGCGTCACATCGACGATCAGATGCCCGGCCTCGACGAAAAGCCGCTCGCGGTCCTTGTGGGTGGCCAGCGTGCTGCCATTGCCCGGCAGCGACAGGCCAAGCGCCTCGGTCAGGCAGTTCATCGAATTGGCGGTGAACATGCCCGAGCAGGACCCGCAGGTCGGGCAGGCGTTCTTCTCGATCTCGGCCACTTCCTCGTCGCTATAGGACTCATCGGCCGCCACGACCATGGCGTCGACCAGATCCAGCGCAATCTCCTTGCCCTTGATCACCGCCTTGCCGGCCTCCATCGGACCGCCGCTCACGAACACGGCGGGGATGTTCAGCCGCATCGCGGCCATCAGCATGCCGGGGGTGATCTTGTCGCAGTTCGAGATGCAGACCATGGCGTCGGCGCAATGGGCGTTGACCATGTATTCGACGGAATCCGCGATGATCTCGCGCGAGGGCAGCGAATAGAGCATGCCGTCATGGCCCATGGCGATGCCGTCATCCACCGCGATGGTGTTGAATTCTTTCGCCACGCCGCCCGCCGCTTCGACCTCACGCGCGACAAGCTGGCCAAGGTCTTTCAGGTGGACATGGCCCGGCACGAACTGGGTGAAGCTGTTCACGATGGCGATGATCGGCTTGCCGAAATCGCCGTCCTTCATGCCGGTCGCGCGCCAGAGGCCACGGGCCCCTGCCATGTTGCGGCCATGGGTGGTGGTGCGGGAACGGTAAGCGGGCATGGAAACCTCCGGGCGTCTGGCGCTTGGCTCCCCCGAGTTAGACCTGCGGGGCGGCAGAGACAATGGCCTCTTGCGCCATTGGCGGCCCCCGGTGTGCCGGTTTTCGACGAAAACGCGTGATCCGATCCTTCGTCGAAGGATCGTCAGCCCCCGGCCGACCGGAACCAGGCCACGATGGCCTGCCGCTCCTGCGGCTCCATGAACGAAAGGTTGCCGGGCGGCATGGCGTGGGAATAGCCCGCCTGCATGGCGATGCGCCGGGCCTCATGCGCAATCTGGGCCTCGGTCTCAAGCACCACGCCTTTCGGCGGCCAGAGCATGCCGTCCCAGGCCGGTTCGGCCGCGTGGCACATGCTGCAGCGGCCCTGCACGATGCCCACCACATCCGAGAACCCCTCGGCGCTGGCGAACATCTGCGCGGCGGCATCCAGCTTCGCCTCGGCCTCGGGCACGGTGCGCATCGGCGCGGTGGACAGCCAGGCGATGATCAGGAACAGGATCACCGTGACGCCCCAGGTCCAGTGCGGGTTGCCCTTGCGGGCATGCTTGGTGTTGAACCAGTGCCGGATGGTGACGCCCATCAGAAAGACCAGCGCCGCGATGATCCAGTTGTACTTGGTCGCGAAGATCAGCGGATAGTGGTTCGACAGCATCAGGAAGATGACCGGCAGCGTCAGATAGTTGTTGTGGGTGGACCGCTGCTTGGCGATCTTGCCGTATTTCGGATCGGGCGCCCGGCCGGCCTTCAGATCGGCCACCACCACGCGCTGGTTCGGCATGATGATGAAGAACACGTTGGCCGACATGATGGTGGCCGTGAAGGCGCCAAGATGCAGCATCGCGGCGCGGCCACTGAAGACCTGGGTGTAGAACCAGCTCATCCCCACCAGCACCGCGAAAAGCGCCAGCATCAGGATGTTCTGATCGGCATTCACGAAGACCTTGCACAGGGTGTTGTAGGCCACCCAGCCGAAGGCCAGCGACGCCATGGAAATCGCGACGGCCTGCCAGACCTGCAGTTCCATCACCGCCGGGTCGATCAGGTAAAGCTCGGCCCCCAGATAATAGACCAGAATCAGCATGGTGAAGCCGCTGATCCAGGTCATGTAGCTTTCCCATTTGAACCAGATCAGGTGATCCGGCATCTCGGACGGCGCCACGAGGTATTTCTGGATGTGGTAGAAGCCGCCGCCATGCACCTGCCATTCGTCGCCATCCGCCCCCGAGGGCAAGTTGCGGTCGCGGTGCAGACCAAGGTCCAGCGCAATGAAATAGAAGCTGGACCCGATCCAGGCGATTGCGGTGATGACATGTAGCCAGCGGACGGCCACTTCGATCCATTCCCAAAGAACGACCCAGTCATACATGCGGCTCTCTCCCCCGATTGCTGCCGAAACGCTATACCCATGCGGGTTTTGCTGTTAATCCTGTCAAATGCCGGATCACTTTCAAGCCGGCACATATAATCGAAAGCGCAGCCCATGAGCTACGTGAACAACATCCGCATGTTCGTCCGGGTTTACGAGCTGGGCAATATGTCTGCGGCAGCGCGGGATCAGCGAACCTCTCCGGCCGTCGCCTCGGCCCGGATCTCGGAACTTGAAAAGCACCTGGGCGTGCGCCTGTTCAACCGAACCACCCGCAGCCTGCAGGCAACCGAGAACGGCCGCATCTTCTATGACGGCGCGCGCAAGATCCTGGACGCGATAGACGAGGCCGAGGCGGCGGTGATGGATGTCACCCAGAACCCGCGCGGCACGATCTTTGTCGCCGCCCCCTTGGGGATCGGCCGGCGGCTGATCGCGCCGCATGTGCCTGCTTTCAAGGATCTTTATCCGCAGATCGACGTGCGGCTGCGGCTTTCGGACCGGTCGATCGACGTGGTGTCGGAAGGCATCGACGTCGCCTTCCATCTTGGGCTGCTGGATGACAGCACGCTGAAGGTGCAGTTGATCGCCGACTGCCCGCGGCTTCTGTGCGCCTCGCCCGCCTATGTGGCCCGCCGGGGGATGCCCGAGGACGGGGCGGCACTGGTGGCCGAGCGGCACGATTGCCTGAACCTGCGTTTTCCCGGCGCCAAAGAGTTCCAGTGGACCCTGCAGACCCCCGACGGCCCGCGCCGGTTCGAAATCTCGGGGCCGTTCGAATCGGATGACGGCGATGTGCTGACCGGCTGGGCGCTGGACGGGCGCGGCATCGTGCTGAAGCCGATCTTCGACGTCGCCGACCACCTGCGCGCAGGACGGCTGATTCCGGTTGCGGACGCAACTCCGCCCCTGCCGACGCAACTGTCCAGCCTGTCGCAGCACCGCCGGCTGAAAGACCCCAAGGTGCGGCTTTTCACCGATTTCATGGCGGCACGGATCAAGGACGAATTGCGCCGCGCCGCTGCCGGCTGACCGCAAAAGGAAAAGGCGCGAGGTTTCCCCCGCGCCCCCTTTTGTCCGTCAGGACAGGATCACATCGGCAGCGGCTGGCCGTTGACCAGGATCTGCATGCCTTCCTTGACCTCGATCTCCGAGACAAGGCTGTCGTCGCCATTGCCCGACGGCTTCATGAACATCGCCATCATCATGCGCACGCCCGAGGCATCGGCTTCCTGCACGAGGCCGGTCTTGATCAGCCCGTCGATCAGCGCATTGGCCCCGTCCACGTTCACGGTGGCATTGCCAAGCGGCATCATCATCTGGTCGAAGGTGAAGGCCCCGGTCGCGTTCAGCGCCGCCCCTGCCACCTTCAGCGTGATGTCGTTGATGTCCAGCTTCTCGGCCTGCGGAATCGGAGGCTCGGCGCCGGTTTCTTCGGCCTCGGCCATGGCGATCAGGTCCAGCGTGCTGCGGCCGCTGACGTCGATGTTCAGGTCCATCGGATCACGCTTCAGCGCCGCACCGGGGTCGAACATGCCCCAGACGCCTTCGCTCAGCGCAAGCTGGTCCAGCTTGACCTTCAGCCACAGGTCCTGCGGCTCGGTCGCAATCACCGGGATGTTCATGTCCATCGACGATTGCGCAATTGTCAGTTCCATCGGCGCCGGGAAGGCCGCGCCGCTGGCAATCAGGTGGACGGCGCCGCTGCTCGAGACGGCGGTCATCTTGTCCTTGGCGAAGGCGATGTCAGCCTTGCCGCCGGCCGAGGTCATCGACATCTCGTAGGGGAATGCCTCGGTCTCCTGCTTGGTCGTGCCCTTGCTTTCGCCCTGGCCGAACGTGCCGGTCAGCGCGAAACCTTCGTCCAGCGCCTTGCGGAAGCCGGCCATGCCCGGCAGTTCGCTGATCGGGGTGGTCGAGGGCAGCGTGACGTTGACACCTGCGGTGAAATCCGCGGTCTCGCTGGTCGAGACGACCTTCAGCTGCATGCCCGGATCGTCGGTTGCGCTGTCGAGGAGGAATTTCACGGCCTGCAGGTTCAGACCAAAGGCCCGGTTGGTGCCGGGCGTGTCGGTGTAGCTGCCGGTCAGGGTCTCGAAGCCGACCTTGCCGGTGTTCTTCACCACCGGCGGAGCGGCCTCGGGGTCGGCATCGAAGGAATACCCTTCCGAACCGACATCGTAATTGACGTCCAGGCTGGCGGCCTGGAAGTCATATTTCACGCCACCGGCATTTTCCGAGGCGGTGATGACCAGACCGTCATGCACGACGTCGAACTTCGCAGCGGTAGCACCCTCGCCCGAGGCGATGCCGATGCTGGCGCCCGGCTCGATGGTGACGGTGCCATCGCTCTGCTCGGTCAGCTTCATGTCCGAGATGGTCAGCGGCGAGGCGTCAGCCTTGTCGGTCGGAACGACGGTGACACCGTTCAGCGTCAGCACGCCGCCGGCATTCGATTCGGTTGCGGCGGCAACGGTCAGGCCGGCCTGTGCGGCGCCATCCTTCCACGATTGCCAGACCTGATCAGCGGTCAGCGCAGCGTGGGCGGTTCCCCCCATGAGAAATACAAGTGCCGGCACGGCGGCCAAAGTCTTGAACTGAAACATATCGCTCTCCTTGGGCAATTGCACTAAACGCGGCGGGAGAGAACATTTTTGACCCCGCTCTGCAAGGTATGGATTCATCACGGCTGCGGCATCGGCGGAAAGGTGGTGCGGCAATGGCAAAAGCCGCGGCGGACAGGGTGCCAAAGCCCAGAAACGGCGGCCAAAAGGCGGCTGACCCCGTGGTCTTTCAGCGGCTGCCCGCCCCCTTCCCCTGGGATCTGCAGCTGGTTCCGGGCACGGCCGGGGATCTTGTGATCTCATTCGCCTCGATCGGGCACGATCCGGCGCGTCTGCCGTCGCCCGAGTTTGTCGGCTCGGCCACGGCGGGCGGCAGGCCGGCGCTGTTCGTGGCGGATCATGGTCGAAGCTGGGCCAACGGGCCCGGCTTTGCCGAAATGCTGCTGGACGCGCTCGACCAGGTGAAATCCCGTCACGGGATCAACCGGACGCTGCTGATCGGGCAGTCCATGGGGGCCTTCTGCGCGCTTGTCGCAGCCAGCCTGATCCCGGCCGATGCCGTTCTGGCCATCGGCCCGCAATTCTCGGTCTGCCCCGCGGTCATCGACGAACAGCGGTGGTCAGGCTGGACCGGCCGGATCACGCACTTCCGTCAGCCGACCGCGCCCTTGCCCGAAGGCCCCCGCATCACATTGATGCACGGGCTGGCGGATGACGGGCCGCAGGCGCTGGCCTTCCCGCAGCGCAAGGGGGTGGATCACATCCTGTTCCCCGGCCTGACCCATTCCGCGCTGGCCCCGCATCTGAAGTCCCGCGGCTGCCTTCCGGGGCTGGTCGCGGCCGCGCTTGCCGGCGACCGCCGCCGCCTTCTGCGCATCACCGCCGGCGCGGGGGGCCTGCGCCGCGATCAACTGCCGCGATAGGTCGAATAGGCGAAGGGAGAGATCAGCAGGGGCACATGGTAGTGCTGCCCCGCATCCGGCACGCCGAAGCGGATCGGGATCTCGTCAAGGAACAGGACATCGCCCGACGCCTGCCCGCTGGCGCGCAGATAGTCCCCGGCGAAGAAGACCAGCTCATAGCTGCCAACCATCAGCGTGTCGCCCGCCAGCATCGGCGCATCGGTGCGCCCGTCGGCATTGGTCACCGTCTCGGCAACCTTCACGCGCGAAGCGCCGGTCACGCGATACAGCGCGATCTTCACCCCCGCCGCCGGCTTGCCCCGTGCCGTGTCCAGCACATGCGTCGACAGCCGTCCTGCCTTTTCGCCCGCCATCCCTGTTCTCCCGATCCGGTTTCGGGGCCATACTAGCGCCGATTGCGGCGGGCAGGCGAGCGTGGCCGCGAAAGAAAGGTCTTTCATGGATTTCTTGAAAGAATATTCCTGTCGTGCCGACTAATCTTCCACCAAAGGCTGAAATGCCGTGAAGGAGCGCCCGAATGAACCGCTATCCCCGCGATTTCCGAGGCCATGGCCCCAACCCGCCGGATGCGGCCTGGCCCGGCGGGGCGAAGATCGCCGTCTCCATCGTGCTGAACTATGAAGAGGGCGGCGAGAACAACCTTCTGCACGGCGATGCCCAGTCCGAGGCCTTCCTGTCCGACATCGCCGGCGCGGCGCCCTGGCCGGGGATGCGGCACTGGAACATGGAATCGATCTACGATTACGGCGCCCGCGCCGGGTTCTGGCGGCTGCACCGGCTGTTCACCGAAAAGTCGATCCCGGTGACGATCTACGGCGTCACCTCGGCCCTTGCGCGCAACCCCGATCAGGTGGCCGCGATGAAGGCCGCCGGGTGGGAGATCGCCAGCCACGGGCTGAAATGGGTCGAGCACCGCGACATGCCGGCCGAGGAAGAGGCCCGTCAGATCGCCGAGTCGTTCCGCCTGCATGAGGAAGTGGTCGGAGAGCCGCCGCTTGGCTGGTATACCGGCCGTTGCAGCATGAACACCGTCCGCCTGACCGCCGAGACCGGGCGGCTGGCGTGGATCTCGGACACCTACGATGATGACCTGCCCTATTGGCTGGAAGTCGGCGACCGCGACCAGCTTGTGATCCCCTATACGCTGGAAGCCAACGACATGCGCTTCGCCACTGCCCCCGGCTACATCACGGGCGAGCAGTTCTTCACCTATCTCAAGGACAGTTTCGACACGCTTTATGCCGAAGGCCAGGACGGGCGGGCCAAGATGTTCTCGATCGGGCTGCACAACCGGCTGATCGGCCGCCCCGGCAAGTTTGCCGGCCTGAAGAAGTTCCTCGACTATGCCCAGGGCTTCGAGGGCGTCTGGTTCCCCCGCCGCATCGACATCGCGGACCATTGGGCGGCAAAGCACCCGCACCACCGGATCGAGCGGCCAAGCCGGATGAGCCGCGACCGCTTCGTCGAGCGCTTCGGTTCGATCTTCGAGCATTCCCCCTGGATTGCCGACCGCGCCTTCGATCTGGAGCTGGGACCGGCGCATGACTGCGCCACCGGGCTGCACAATGCGCTGGCGCGGGTGTTCCGCTCTGCCTCGCAGGCCGAACGGCTGGGTGTTCTGAACCTCCACCCCGATCTGGCGGGCAAGCTGGCGGCGGCCAAGCGGCTGACGGCGGAAAGCACATCGGAACAGGCCAGCGCCGCGCTGGATGCCCTGACCGATGAAGAGCGCAGCCTCTTCCAGCGCCTCAACGCCGAATACGTCGCCAAGCACGGCTTTCCCTTCATCATCGCCGTGCGCGACAACACCAAGGCCTCGATCCTGGACGCCTTCAAGGCGCGGATCGGGAATGACACCGAAACCGAATTCGCCACCGCCTGCCGTCAGGTGGAGCGGATCGCCGAACTACGCCTGAAGGACCAATTGCCATGACCGATAAACCCGCCGGCTATTTCGCGCCCAAGGGCGGCCTGACGCCGCAAACCTCGTTGATGACGCAGCGCGCGGTCTTCACCAATGCCTATGCCTTCATCCCGCAGGGCTGTTTTTCCGACATCGTCACCAGCTGCCTGCCCGGCTGGACCGGCACCCGCCTCTGGCTGATCGCCCGCCCGATGTCGGGCTTTGCCGAAACCTTCAGCCAATATGTGATGGAGGTCGCCCCCGGCGGCGGCTCGGACGCGCCCGATGCCGAGACCGGCGCGGAACATTGGCTGTTCTTCACCGAAGGACTGGCCACCCTGACCATCGGCGGCACCGGCTACGAGATGGAGGCCGGCTCCTACGCCTATATCCCGCCGGGCACGGCATGGAAGCTGCTGGCTGTCGGCAAGTCGCCGGCCCGCTTCCACTGGCTGCGCAAGATCTATGAGGCGGCACCCGGCGTGGCCGTGCCCGAAGCCATCGTGATCAACGAACGCGATGTGCCCGTGCGCTGGATGCCCGACACCAACGAACGCTGGGGCACCACCCGCTTCGTCGAACCCGACGACGTGCGCCACGACGCCCATGTCAACATCGTCACCTTCCAGCCCGGCGGCGTGATCCCCTTCGAGGAAACCCATGTCATGGAGCATGGGCTTTACGTGTTGCAGGGCAAGGCGGTCTACAAGCTGAACCAGGACTGGGTCGAGGTCGAGGCCGGCGATTTCATGTGGCTGCGCGCCTATTGCCCGCAGGCCTGCTATGCCGCAGGGCCGGGGCCGTTCCGCTACCTGCTTTACAAGGACGTCAACCGCCACGCCAAACTGCGCGGCCCCGGCGCCTTCGGCGCCCTGCGCTGACCCCGGGTTTTCGTCGAAAACCCGCAGACCTTGAATTTTCGACGAAAATTCGTGCCCCCGGAGACTAAGATGCGCCAGATCCTTGCCGCCCCGCTGACTGCCGAAGCCTTCGCCCCCTTCGGCGACGTGCTTGAGGCGACGGGGGATTTCCGTCCGATCAACGATGGCCTCTGCCACCGTCACCACGACCGGGCAAAGCTGGATTTCGGCGCCGAGACCGCAGGCCGCACCGGCATATCGATCTTCAATGCCGAGCCCCGCGCCCTGCCCTATGCCTTCGATCTGGTCGAGCGCCACCCCGAAGGCTCTCAGGCCTTCCTGCCGATGACCGCACATCCGTTTCTGGTCATCGTGGCCGCCGACCTCGCCTCCGCGCCGCTGGCCTTCCTGACCAATGGCGCGCAGGGCATCAACCTGCATCGCGGCACCTGGCACGGTGTGCTGGCCCCGCTGGCCAGCCCCGGCCTTTTCGCCGTTGTGGACCGGATCGGCACCACGCCGAACCTTGAGGAACACCGCTACGGAACTCCGTGGACGGTTCTGGCCCCCTGAAGGCTCCTAACCGGATCGCACCAGGGGGCAGTGCGAAGACGGCGCGAAGATAATCAGCCCCTGAGGGAAAGGATGAAGGGGATGACCACGCAAGTGCATCCGGTGGACGAGATTCTCGCTCCACCCAAGCTGTTTACGCTGGGGCTCCAGCATGTTCTTGTCATGTATGCCGGCGCCGTTGCCGTGCCTTTGATCATCGGTCGCGCGCTGAAACTGGAACCGGCCGACGTGGCCTTTCTGATCTCGGCCGACCTCTTCGTCTGCGGCGTCGCCACGCTGATCCAGTCGATGGGTGCGACGCAATGGTTCGGCATCCGTCTGCCGGTGATGATGGGCGTGACCTTCGCCGCCGTCGGCCCGATGGTCGCCATGGCCAACGCGAACCCGGGGCCCGATGGGGCCCGCGCCATCTTTGGCGCCATCATCGCGGCAGGCTTCCTCTCGATCCTGATCGCGCCCCTGATGTCACGCCTTCTGCGGTTCTTCCCGCCGGTGGTGACAGGGACCATCATCCTTGTGATCGGGGTCAGCCTGATGCGGATCGGCGTCAACTGGGTCTTCGGCAATCCCGTCGGCCCCACCGCGCCGCAGATCGTCGACCCGGCCCATGCCGAGTGGCTGAAGACAGTGACCGAAAGCGCCGTTGCCGCCGGCCTGCCCGAGGCCCCTGCCGGCCTTGCGCTGGCACCGAAGCTGGACAATCCGGCCTATGCGCCCCTGTCGAACATCCTCGTCTCGGCCGTCGTGCTGCTGTCGATCCTGCTGATCGCACGCTTCGCCAAGGGCTTCATTGCCAATATCTCGGTGCTTCTGGGCATCGTGATCGGTGCGGTCATCGCCATCCTGATGGGCACGATGACCTTCTCGAAGGTAGCCGGCGCTGCGTGGTTCGACATCGTCACGCCCTTCCACTTCGGCATGCCCAGTTTCGAGCTGGTTCCCGTCATCACCATGACGCTGGTGATGATCGTGGTGATGATCGAATCCACCGGCATGTTCCTGGCCCTGGCCGAGATGACCGGGCGCAAGGTCACCCAGCCGATGCTTTCGGCGGGCCTGCGCACCGATGGTCTGGGCACCGTGATCGGCGGCATCTTCAACACCTTCCCCTATACCTCCTTCAGCCAGAATGTCGGGCTGGTCGGCGTCACGGGCATCCGCTCGCGCTATGTCTGCGTGGCGGGGGGCATCATCCTGATCGTTCTGGGGCTGATCCCCAAGATGGGCGCGCTGGTGGAATCGGTGCCGACGATGGTTCTGGGCGGCGCGGGCCTGGTGATGTTCGGCATGGTCGCCGCGACCGGCATCCGCATCCTGTCGGGCGTCGATTTCGCCAAGAACCGCAGCAATCTTTTCATCGTCGCGGTCTCGCTCGGCTTCGGGATGATCCCGCTGGTGGCACCCAGCTTCAAGATGTGGATCTGGCACGACCTGCATCCGCTGATCGAATCCGGCATCCTTCTGGCCTCGATCGCCGCGGTGGTGCTGAATGCCTTCTTCAACGGCGCCTCGGGTTCTCTGGACGAGATCAAGGCAGCGGCATCCAAGGCCGATCACTGAGACCGAAGATCACCGAGACCGGAAAAGCAAAAGGCCCCGCATCTGCGGGGCCTTTCCCATTCGCCCGCAGGCGAAAGGCTTATGCGAGAGCGAGGTTGATCGCCGATTCGCGGCCGTCGCGGCCTTTTTCGACGTCGAAGGTCACGGCTTGCCCATCGGGCAGCTCGCGCAGACCAGCGCGCTCAACGGCAGAGATGTGGACGAAAACGTCCTTCGAGCCACCCTCGGGGGCGATGAAGCCGAAACCCTTGGTGGTATTGAACCATTTCACGGTGCCCTTGGCCATCGTGCTTACTCCTGTCATGCGCCACCCACAGGATGCGGTGGCCCGGCTTTTCACTAGAAAGATCGAGAGTGCTGAAGCCGTGAGGAGCCAGTTTTCGATGATCGGGTGGTGTAGCCGTTTCTACATGGCGGCAAAACCGCGATTTTGCAAGACCCGAGCAGGTTTGGCGCCCGAAACCGGCGGTTGTGTTCCGACCCGCGTCACAGCTTGATGTCATAGGTTGCCCAGCGGGTCTTTTCGGCCAGCCGGTCATACAGGCCGCGGGCGCGGTAGTTGTCCTCGGCGGTGATCCAGCGGATCACGGTCCAGCCCCGGACGCGACCCTCATCCCAGAGGGTCTTGATCAGCGCCTCGGCCGCGCCGGACCCCCGCGCTTCGGGGTCCACGAATAGATCATCGAGAAAACCGCCGGTCGAGGCCGACAAGGGCCGCGCAAAGGCCCGGAAATGCGCCAGCCCGATCAGCCTGCCGCCCTGTTCGGCAACCAGCCCCTCGGTCTCATGCGCCGGATCGTGCAGCCAGCCCCAGACCCGGTCGCGCATCGCCGGGGTCTGATCGACGCGGTAGAAGGCGGCATAGCCCTGATACAGCCGGTCCCAGCCTTCACGGTCGCCTTCGCCGGTCTTGCGGATTGTCAGCTGTCCCATCACCTTACCCGCATTTGGAATGGCCGCAGGCGGCGCAGGTCATGCAGCCCTCGACCATCCGCATGTCAAACGATCCGCAGGACGGGCAGGATGCCCCCTTCGGCATGCCGATGGCGACGACCGCCGCCGCCTTCGGGTCGGTCTTCAGCCCAAGACCTTCGCCCGCGATAAAGCCGATGTCGATCAGGTGCCGCTCGATCACGCCGCCGATGGCCGCAAGGATCGACGGGATATACCTGCCCTCCATCCACGCCCCGCCGCGGGGATCGAAGACCGCCTTCAGCTCTTCGACGACGAAAGAGATGTCGCCGCCGCGCCGGAACACCGCGCTGATCATCCGGGTCAGCGCCACGGTCCAGGCGAAATGCTCCATGTTCTTGGAATTGATGAAAACCTCGAACGGGCGGCGGTGCCCCGCGATCACGATGTCATTGATGGTGATATACAGCGCGTGCTCGGACCCCGGCCATTTCACCTTGTAGGTCTGGCCCTCCAGCGCAGCGGGCCGGTCCAGGGGTTCGGACAGATAGACCACCTCGCCCCCGGTCTCGGGCTGGGCGGCGGCAGGCACGGCGGCATCCTCGGAGACCGTCAGGACCGATCCGGTCACGTCGTTCGGCCGATAGGTGGTGCAGCCTTTGCAGCCCTGATCCCAGGCGGCCATGTAGACCTGCTTGAAATCGTCAAAGGAAATGTCGGCCGGGCAGTTGATCGTCTTCGAAATGCTGGAATCGACCCATTTCTGCGCCGCCGCCTGCATTCGGACATGGTCCAGCGGCGCCAGCGTCTGCGCATCGACGAAATGGTCGGGCAAGGGCGCATCGCCGAACTTCTCGCGCCACAGGCGGACGGCATAGTCGACCACCTCTTCCTCGGTCCGGCTGCCATCCTTCTGCAGGACCTTGCGGGTATAGGCATAGGCAAAGACCGGCTCGATCCCCGAGGACACGTTGCCCGCGTAAAGCGAGATCGTCCCGGTGGGCGCCACCGAGGTCAGCAGCGCATTGCGGATGCCATGGGCGGCGATCGCGTCGCGCACATCGCCGTCCATCTGCCGCATGTTCCCCGATGCCAGATAACCCGCCGCATCGAACAGCGGGAAGGCGCCCTTTTCCCGCGCCAGATCGACGCTTGCCAGATAGGACGAGCGTGCAATCGCATGCATCCAGATCCCGGTCGCCTGCGCCGCCTCTTCGCTGCCATAGCGCAGCCCCAGCATCAGCAGGGCATCGGCCAGCCCGGTAACGCCAAGCCCGATCCGGCGCTTGGCCGCCGCCTCCTGCGCCTGTTCGGGCAGCGGGAAGCGGCTGGCGTCAACCACATTGTCCATCATCCGCACGGCAACCCGGACCAGCCGGTCCAGCGCCGCCATATCCAGCGTGGAGTGGGGCTCGAAGGCGTTCCGCACCAGCCGGGTCAGGTTGATCGAGCCCAGAAGACAGGCGCCATAGGGCGGCAGGGGCTGCTCGCCGCAGGGGTTGGTCGCGGCGATGGTCTCGGCATAGCCAAGGTTGTTCATCGCGTTGATCCGGTCGATGAAGATCACCCCCGGTTCGGCATAGTCATAGGTCGAGCGCATGATCCGGTTCCACAGATCGCGCGCCTGCAACGTGCGAAAGACCTTGCCGCCGAACACCAGCTCCCACGGGCCATCGGCCTTGACCGCTGCCATGAAGGCGTCCGTCACCAGCACCGACAGGTTGAACATGCGCAGCCGGGCAGGGTCGCGCTTGGCCTCGATGAAACTCTCGATGTCGGGGTGGTCGCAGCGCATCGTGGCCATCATCGCACCGCGGCGCGAGCCTGCGGACATGATGGTGCGGCACATGGCGTCCCAGACATCCATGAAGGACAGCGGGCCGGAGGCATCCGCCGCCACCCCCTTCACCTCTGCGCCGCGCGGCCGGATGGTCGAGAAATCGTACCCGATCCCGCCGCCCTGCTGCATGGTCAGCGCGGCCTCCTTCAGCGCGTCGAAGATGCCGCCCATACTGTCCGGTATGGTGCCCATGACAAAGCAGTTGAACAGGGTCACCTGCCGCCCGGTGCCGGCACCCGCCGCGATCCTGCCGGCGGGCAGGAAACGGAAATCCTCAAGCGCGGCGTAAAACTCGGCCTCCCATCGGGCCGGCTCCGCCTCGGCTTCGGCCAGGGCCCGCGCGATCCGGCGCCAGCTGTCCTCGACCGAGCCGTCGATGGCTGTGCCATCGGCCGCGCGGAAGCGGTACTTCATGTCCCATATCTGTTCGGCAATAGGCGTATCGAAGCGCGACATGAGGGTGAGTCGTCCTTGAACTTGTGGATAAGCCGGGCGGAGGACCCAAGATACGCCCGCCCCTGCCACGGGTCAACTTGCGCCTGCCATGCCTGGGGCTATGCTTGGGCCATGGAACAGCTGCACATCCTCAAGCTCTGCGTCGGTGCCGAAAGCGTCGAGGATCTGGAACAGTGGCAGGCGGCGAATGCCGAACGTTGGCCGAAAGGCTGCTCGGTCCATGTCACCCGCATGTGGCCCAGGCGCGAAGCGGAACTGTTGTCCGGCGGCTCGCTCTACTGGGTGATCAAGGGCGTGATCCTGTGCCGGCAGCGGCTGGTCGGGCTTGAGGAGCGGCGCGGCGACGACGGCATCTCCCGCTGCGCCATCGTGATGGACCGCGAGATCATCCGCACCGAGGCCGCCCCCCGCCGCCCCTTCCAGGGCTGGCGCTACATGCAGGGCAAGGATGCGCCGCGCGATCTGGCCAAGGCCCGCAACGGCGACGATACCATCCCGGTCGAACTGGCCCGCGCCCTGGCCGAGATCGGACTGCGCTAGGGTCACGACTCGTTCCCTTTCCGCACCCCGAAGACGACTGTGGCAGCGCCTGCGATGGCCGCGAGGACGGGCACGCCGGCATCCCGCCGCAAGGGGCGGCATTCCGGCTGCGGTCAAAGGCGCCAACGCCACACAAGGGGCCGAAGCGGAAAACGCCGCGGACCGACTCAAGATTGTCTGGCTGTCTGTATGAAAAGCGCGAAACGATCCACGCCGGCCCGGAAGCGGACGCGCTTCCTGAAGGCACTGATTTTCTGCCATTTCAGGCGAAAATCAGATCAGTGGTGAGCCCGACAGGATTCGAACCTGTGACCCACTGATTAAAAGTCAGTTGCTCTACCAACTGAGCTACGGGCCCACGACAGGGGCGGTGATTAGGGCCGTGCAGGGCGGGGGTCAAGGGACAAAATGCGCCGTCTCTGGCAAAATCCTTGCAGCGGGCGTATATGCGCGGCATGAGCCGGATAGACCCTCAGGACGGCACGCCCTTCATCAAGATGCATGGGGCAGGCAACGACTTCGTCGTGATCGACTCGCGCCGCCGCGGGGCCGGGTTCGCGGGGCTGACCACGGCCGGGCTGGCCCGCGCGCTTGGCGACCGCCATCGCGGCGTGGGCTTCGACCAGCTGGCCGAGATCAGGGCCAGCGGCGACTCGGACATCGCGCTGGACTTCTGGAACACCGATGGCAGCCGCGCCGGCGCCTGCGGCAACGCCACCCGCTGCGTGGCCGACCATGTGATGCGCGACACCGGCCGCGACCGGATCACCATCCGCACCCTGCGCGGCCTGCTGCACGCCCGGCGTCTGGCCTCGGGACAGGTCAGCGTCAACATGGGGGCGCCGCAACTGGATTGGGCCGATGTGCCGCTGGCCCGCGCCACCGATACCCTTCACCTGCCGCTGCCCGGCGATCCAGTGGCCGTGGGCATGGGCAATCCGCATTGCGTCCATTTCATCGCCGATGCCGAGTCGGTGGACCTTGCCGCCCTTGGGCCGGGCATCGAGAATGATCCCCTTTTTCCCCAGCGGACCAATGTCGAATTCGCCAGCCTCGCCGGCACCGACCACCTTCGCATGCGGGTGTGGGAACGGGGGGCCGGCATCACCCTTGCCTGCGGGTCGGGCGCTTGCGCGACCGCCGTCGCGGCCCATTTGCGCGGTCTGACGGGCCGCCAGGTCACGCTGGACATGGACGGCGGCCGGTTGCAGGTCGACTGGCGCGACGATGGCGTCTGGCTGACCGGACCCGTCGCCCGCGTCTTTGACGGCTGGCTCCCCTCGGACCTTCTGGCCGCCCATGCGTGACGGTGCCAACTTCCGCCCGCCGGTCTTTGCGACCCTTGGCTGCCGCCTCAACGCCTATGAATCCGAGGCGATGAAGGAAATGGCCGAGGCTGCCGGCCTCGAAGGCGCCGTCATCGTGAACACCTGCGCCGTAACGGCCGAGGCCGTGCGCAAGGCCAAGCAGGAAATCCGCCGCCTGTCGCGCGAAAATCCCGGTGCGCAGGTCATCGTCACCGGTTGCGCGGCGCAGACCGAGCCAGAAACCTTTGCCGAAATGCCCGAAGTCTCGCGCGTGATCGGCAACCACGAAAAGATGCAGGCCGAGACGTGGAAAGGCCTCTCGGTTCCCGATCTGATCGGCACGACGGAACGGGTTCAGGTCGATGACATCATGTCCGTGCGCGAGACCGCAGGCCATCTGATCGACGGCTTCGGCCGGCATCGTGCCTATGTTCAGGTGCAGAACGGCTGCGACCACCGTTGCACCTTCTGCATTATCCCTTTCGGCCGTGGCAACTCTCGTTCGGTGCCGGCCGGTGTGGTGATCGAACAGATCAAGCGTCTGGTCGACAAGGGTTTTCTTGAAGTCGTTCTGACCGGCGTGGACCTGACGTCCTGGGGGGCGGACCTGCCCGGAACCCCGCGTCTGGGGGATCTGGTCATGCGCATCCTGCGGCTGGTGCCGGACCTGCCGCGGCTGCGGATCTCTTCCATCGACTCGATCGAGGCGGATCAGAATCTGATGCTGGCGATCGCCACCGAACCCCGGCTGATGCCGCATCTGCACCTGTCGCTTCAGGCCGGGGATGACCTGATCCTGAAGCGGATGAAGCGTCGCCACCTGCGCGATGACGCCATCCGCTTCTGCGACGAGGCGCGCCGTCTGCGCCCCGACATGGTCTTTGGCGCCGACATCATCGCCGGCTTCCCGACCGAAACCGAAGAGATGTTCAGCAACTCGCTGGCCTTGGTGCAGGACTGCGGGCTGACCTTCCTGCACGTCTTCCCCTACAGCCCGCGCAAGGGCACCCCGGCGGCGCGGATGCCACAGGTCCGCGGCCCGGCAATCAAGGACCGCGCGGCCCGGCTGCGCGCGGCGGGCGATGTCGCGCTGGCCCGCCATCTGTCGGCACAGGCCGGCGTCACGCACAACGTGCTGACCGAAGGCCCGCGCATCGGCCGGACCGAGCAGTTCACCGAAGTCGCCTTCGCCTCCGATCAGCCCGAGGGCCGGATTGTGACCGCCCGGATCTCCGGCCATCAGGGTGAACGGTTGCTCGCCGGCTGATCCCGTGCCGCGCTGCGCCCGATGGGCTGCGGCGCAGGTCACGCCCGCTCCCGCGTTTCGGTGTATGCACGCGGATCATACCCGTGTCATACGTGGATCATACCTTGGCCATACCCGGAAAATCCCGCGGAATCAGACCATTGAACGGCGGCACGCCGGCGGGTGTCAGGCGCGGCGGATGGTGTCGCCAAGATCCAGCGTCGGGGTCAGTTCGACCACCTCGCCGCCGATCACCCCGCCGGGGCGCTTGCCCGCGATGATCTCGGCCGACTTCTGGCCGATCTCCAGCCGGCAGGCGTCCATCGTCGCCAGTTTGCGCGGCAGACCGTCCAGAAGCTCCATCCCGTTGAAGCCCGCCAGCCCGATCTTGCCCGGCACGTCCAGCCCCTGGTCAAGGCACCACAAAAGCCCGCCCGCGCCGATCATGTCATTGGAAAAATACAGGAAATCGACATCTGGCGTCCGATCCAGCAGCGCCTTGGTCATCGCCCTTCCCTGCAGCAGCGACGACCCGCCGCGGTAATACTCGCGGTCGACCAGCGCGAGTCCGGCCTTCGACAGCGCCTCTTCGAACCCTTCCAGCCGCTTGCGCGCCCGGGTGTCCTGCTCCGGCATATGGGTGCCCAGAAAGGCGATGCGGCGGTAGCCGGCGGCAATGATCGCCTCCGCCATCTGCCTCCCCGCCCGCCGGTGCGAGATTCCAACAGCGGAATCAACCGGTTGCCCGTCTACATCCATAATCTCGACGATCGGAACCCCCGCCTGCGCCAACATGGCACGCGAGGTCTCGGAATGCTCCAGCCCGGCAAGGATCAACCCCGAGGGCCGCCAGGACAGCATCTCGTAGATCACCTGTTCCTCACGGTCATGGTGATAGTTCGAGACACCGACAACGGGCTGAAGCCCTGTATCTTCAAGCACTTCCGAGATTCCGGTCATCACTTCGGGGAAGACCATGTTCGACAGCGACGGGATGATGACCCCGACCAGATTGACCCTTTGGCTGGCCAGCGCCCCGGCGATCTTGTTCGGCACATAGCCAAGACTGCGGGCGGCTTCCAGAACCCGTTCCCGCGTGGTGCCCGACACATCCCCGCGGTTTCGCAGCACCCGGCTGACCGTCATCTCGCTGACGCCAGACGCTTCGGAGACATCCCTGAGGGTCAGGGCACGGCGCGGGTCTGGACTGGGAGGTTTCGACAATTCTGGCGTCCCGCTGGGATTTTCCCTAGTTAGCCCCAAAGCCGCCCCTTGTCCAAGAGCCAATTCAGCGGTAATGTTATCGCTAACAGTCGCAAGGCTGCCAGTGTCGTTGCCTTCGGCAAGCTCTCGGCAAAGGAGCAACGACGACAAGGGGGAGCGGTGGGCCAGACTTCGCTCCCCCGATCCATTTGCAGGATACAGAAGCAGTTGCCTTGCCCGCCGGCATTGTGCATTGAAGGGGTGCCGGCCCCGTAGCTCAACGGATAGAGCGTCCCCCTCCTAAGGGGAAGGTTGCAGGTTCAAGTCCTGCCGGGGTCGCCAGAACCCGATGACTGCCACTCCGTAAGCTTGCCGGACGACACGGATTCTAGGGCCGGCGACAGTTTTCCGCAACTGGCGACAGGTTTCCGCCACGGATCGCGCGTAGTCCCACAGGCAGGGCGCGCGGATCGGGCCCGCTTGCTGTCTCCTGCCGCCGGGCCGGTTCCGCCTTCGGTATTTTCCAAGACATTTTCGGACTCCGATAACCGATTGGTAAGGCAAACGCCTCAAGACTGGCGCCCTGGGAGAACCCCTGGCGGAGCGGAATCATCGTGCAGAATATGATGTCCATCTGGTCGGCGCTGGCCATACGCAGGAAGATCATCGTCGTCGGCGCCACGCTTGCGATGTTCCTGGCCATTCTGGCACTGGCGCGGATGGCCGGCACCCCGCGGATGGACCTGCTCTATGCCGGGCTGGAACCCGGAACCGCCGGGCAGATCGTCACTGCGCTGGAACAGCGGGGCGTCGCGCATGAGGTGCGAGGCGATTCGATCTATGTCGACCAGTTCCAGCGGGACAGCCTGCGCATGGCTCTGGCCGCCGAAGGCCTGCCCGCCGCCGGCGGCGCAGGATATGAATTGCTTGATTCGCTTTCGGGTTTCGGCACCACCAGCCAGATGTTTGACGCCGCCTACTGGCGTGCCAAAGAGGGGGAACTGGCAAGGACCATCCTTGCCGTGCCCGAGGTCAAGACTGCCCGCGTCCACATCGCACAGGCTCCTGACAACCCGTTCCGCCGCGACGAACGGCCCACCGCCAGCGTGACCGTGGCCACGACCGGCGGCAGCCTGACCGAATCCCAGGCCGATGCGCTGCGGCATCTGGTGGCATCGGCCGTGGCCGGCATGCGCCCGGACGATGTACAGGTGATCGACACCGTCGGCGGCCTGATCGCCGGGCCTCAGGTGTCGGGCACCGGCCCCGCCGCCGAGGCCCGGGCCGAAGAAATCCGCCGCAACGTGCAGCGCCTGCTTGAGGCGCGTGTCGGCGCCGGCAAGGCGGTGGTCGAGGTGTCTCTGGACCTGATCACCGACAGCGAACAGATCACCGAGCGCAAGTTCGACCCGCAGGGGCGGGTGCCGATCTCCTCGGAAACATCCGAGCGCAGCGAAAGCGTCACCCGGCCCGGCGGCGATGTCACCGTGGCCTCCAACCTGCCCGAGGGCGATGCGGCGCCCGGCAGCGACGGCAAGTCGCAATCGGCGGAAACCACCGAACGGGTGAATTACGAGGTCTCGGAAACCCAGCGCGAGGTTCTGCGGGTGCCGGGTGGTGTGCGGCGGATGACTGTCGCCGTGCTGATCGACGGCCAGGTGATCACCGCCCAAGACGGGTCGCAAAGCTGGCAGCCCCGCAGCGAGGAAGAGATGGGCATCCTTCGCGAACTGGTGGCCTCCGCCATCGGACTGGACGAGTCGCGCGGCGATGTGTTGACGCTGAAGTCGCTGGAATTCCAGCCCATCGCCGTGCAGGGCACCGAGGCCGCCACCAGCCTTCTGCCGGCCATGGGTCCGGTCAATCTGATGGCCCTGCTCCAGATTGCCGCGCTGGCGATCGTCGCGCTGATCCTTGGGCTGTTCGTGATCCGCCCGGTGCTGAAAACCGGCGCTGCGTCGGCCCTTCCGGCCCCGGCCGGGCAGCTTGCCCTGCTCGGGCTTGGCCCATCGGAGGTCTTGACCGGAGAGATTGACGACGGCTTCCAGCTGGCCGACCTGCCCGCGGTGGATTTCATGGGCGAGATGGGGGGCCAGCCGGTCGAGGATGCCGCAACCCGCCTGCGCCGCCTGATCGAAGAGCGTCAGGCCGAGTCGATCGAGATCCTGCGCGCATGGCTGGAACCCGAAGAGGAGCGCGCCTGATGGCGATGCCCAGGCTTGAGGTTTTCGACACCGGCCCGCCGCAAAAGCCGGCTTCGGACACCGTGGTCACGCAGATCAGCGCCATCGAAGAGGCCAGGCTCGCCTCATACGAACAGGGCTACCGCGCCGGCTGGGACGACGCTGCCGCTGCCCATACCGAAGAGCAGGGCCGGATCCAGGCCGATCTGGCGTGCAACCTGCAGAAGCTGTCCTTCACCTACCAGGAGGCCCGCGCGCATATCCTGAAGGCGGTCGAGCCGCTTCTCGAAGGGATGATCGGCCGCCTTTTGCCGGCGACCGCCCGCGAAACCCTGGCGCCGATGGTGCTGGCACAGGTGATGCCGCTGGCCAAAGATCTGACCGACCAGCCCGTCATGCTGGTGCTGAACCCTGCGGCACGGCCCGCAGTGGAATCTCTGATCGCACAGGCCACCGGCCTGCCGGTGGTGATCGACGAGGAACCGACCCTGCCCGAAGGCCAGGTCTACATCCGGCTGGGCACAGCCGAGGTGCTGGTCGACCTGACCCGCGCCACCACCGAAATCGCCGCCGCCGTGCGCGGCTTCTTCAGTCTTGCCGAGGAGGGCAGACACGATGGATGACGCCGCCGGGATGAACCCTTTCAGCCAGGTCCCGATCGAGATCACCATCTCGGTCGGCAAGGCCCGGCCTCTGGTCAAAGACCTCTTGCGCCTGTCGCGCGACGCCGTCCTCCCGCTGGACCGCCGGGTGGATGACCCGGTGGAGCTTTACGTCGGCGACCGCCTGATCGCCCGCGGCGAACTGACCGAGCTTGAGGGCGAGATGGCCGGCCAGCTTGGTGTCCGCCTGACCGAGGTAGCCAATCTGCGGGGCGGTTTGTGACAGCCGTTCACAGGACGCTGTCCTGCCACCTCACCCTGCTGGCCGCCGTGCTGGCGGTCGGACTGACTGTCGGGCTGGCCGGCCCCGCATTGGCGCAACAGGTCACGCTGGACATGGGCGAAGGCGGATCGCTCGCCACCCGGTCGGTTCAGTTGATGGTTCTGGTCACCATCCTCAGCATCGTGCCCGGCCTTGCGGTGATGGTGACCTGTTTTCCCTTCATCGTGACGGTGCTCTCGATCTTGCGGCAGGGGCTGGGCCTGCAACAAGCCCCGCCCAACATGCTGATCGTCAGCCTGGCGATGTTCCTGACCTGGTTCGTGATGGACCCCGTGCTGACCGCCGCCTGGCATCAGGGGGTGGAACCGTTCACCCGCGACCAGATCGACCTGGCCACCGCCTTCGCTCGCACGTCAGAGCCGTTCCGCGGCTTCATGGCCAACCGGATCGATCCCGACACCTTCGCCACGATGGATGCGTTGCGCCCGCGCGAAAGCCCCGGAATCCGGGACGCGCCCCTCTCGTTGCTGGTGCCCTCGTTCATGTTGTCCGAACTTCAAAGAGCCTTCGAGATCGGCTTCCTGATCTTCCTGCCCTTCCTGATCATCGACCTCGTCGTCTCGGCGATCCTGATGTCGATGGGGATGATGATGGTGCCACCCGCCGTGGTCTCGCTGCCCTTCAAGCTGGCCTTCTTCGTCGTGGCCGACGGGTGGAGCCTGATCGCCGGTGCCTTGGTCCGAAGTTACATGTAGAGGGCGGTCCAACAGGGCCGCAAACCATAAGGCCAGACAAGCGCGCGATTTTTCGTCGAAAAATCGTGCCCCTCGGGTTAGCCAACCGGAATACCCAGGCCGACCCTTGGCCTATCTTTCTCGAAAGGCTTCCTGGCTTTTGTACAGCGGCTTGGTCAGGTAGGTCAGGATCGTCTTGCCGCCGGTCTGCAGCTCCACCTCGGCCTGCATGCCGGGGCGGATCTCCATCTTCTTCTGCCGCTCGGTCAGCTTCGAAAGGTCCACCTTCAGTGTCACGATGTAATGCGGATCGCCATCCGCCGCCCGGGAGCGTTCGTCGATGAACGTGTCGGCCGAGACGAACGTCACTTCGCCCTTGAGGCTGCCCCAGATCGTGTAGTCATAGGCCGACAGTTTCACCGTGGCCTCCTGCCCCTGCCGCACTGCGGCGATGTCGCGGGGCTTGACCTTGGCGTCGACATAAAGCTGCTCGTCCAGCGGGATGATCTGCAGGATCGGCTCGCCCGGGCGCACCACGCCGCCGATTGTGGAAATGGCGATCTCGTTCACCACGCCGCGCATCGGTGCCGTCAGGGTCGTCCGCGCCAGCTGGTCCTGCGCCATCTTCAGGTTCTGCTTCAGCGAGGACAACTCCTTCAGCGTATCGGCATATTCGGCCGCCCGCTCCAGATCGGTCTGGGTGATGGTGTCCGAGAGCCGGTTTTCGGCATCGCTATGCGCCTTGCGAGCACGCGTCACCTCGATCAGCGGGGCAACATCCTGGGCATACATACGCTCAAGAATGTCCAGTTCCTTGGCGGCCTGATCCAGCACAGCCTGCGCGCCGTCCCTACGGGCCGTGAAATCCTCGATCCGGGCCATCAGGAAGGTGGCTTCCGAGGCGACGATCTCGGGCACCCGGTTCGCCAGGTCCTGCGGGACCATGAAGCGGGACTCGCCGCGCATCTCGGCCTCGATCCGCAGCTTGCGGATTTCCAGCGCGGCGATCTGGTCGCTGAGATCGTCCACCGCCGCCTTGTACTGGGTGCCCTGCAGCCGGCCAAGGATCTGGCCCGGCTCCACCGTATCGCCCTCGGCAACTGCAAGTTCGGCCAGGATGCCCCCTTCCAGGTTCTGGATGATCTGCGGCCGGGACGAGGACACCACCGTCCCCTGCGCCCGCACGATCTCATCCACCCAGGCCACGGCAGTCCAACACAGGAAGACCACGAAGACCGCGCCGATCGCCCAGATCACGGCCGAGGGGCGGCCCTTGCGTTCGAACTCGTCGTCCCAGGTGGTCATTGCGCCCCCCCTGCAGCCTGCGCCTTGGCCAGATGGGCCAGCACGGCCTCTTTCGGCCCGTCAACGGCAAGCCGGCCGTTCTGCATGATCAACGTCCGCGTCGTCAGCATCAGGATCGGCACGCGATGGGTGGCGATCACGGCGGTGCGGCCTTCCAGCCAGGTTGTCAGCCGGCTGACCAGTGTCGTCTCAAGCGTCTGGTCCAGCGCGGCGGTCGGCTCGTCCAGAAGCACCACCCGGGGGTTCTGCAGCCAGAGCCGCGCCCAGCCGATCGACTGGCGCTGTCCAACGGACAGACCCTCGCCCAGCTCGCGGATCTCAAGATCAAGACCGCGCGGGTTGTTGCGGATGAACGGGCCAAGGCCGGCGAAATCCAGCGCCTCCAGCAGGCGGTCGTCATCCCGCTCCAGCTGGCTCATGTTCAGGTTGTCGCGGATCGAGCCTGCGATCAGCCGAACTTCCTGGCCCAGATAGCCGATGCCGCGCCGCAGGTCGCGCGGATGCACCTGCCCCAGATC
This sequence comes from uncultured Paracoccaceae bacterium, assembly GCA_934500835.1. Taxonomy (GTDB): domain Bacteria; phylum Pseudomonadota; class Alphaproteobacteria; order Rhodobacterales; family Rhodobacteraceae; genus Pseudogemmobacter. The sequence continues at coordinate 151,235 of CAKSTR010000006.1, forward strand.
GATGCCGTCCAGAAGGACGCGGCCCTTGGTCGGCTCATAAAGCCCGGCCAGAAGGCGCAGAAGCGTGGACTTGCCCGAACCGTTGGCGCCCAGAACCGCGACATGCTGGCCTGCCGGAATGCTGATCCCCGCAATCTCGACCGAGGGCGCGGATTGCGGGTCATAGCGGAATTCCACCCCCCGCAACTCGAAGGCACCTGCCACACGATCGCGCCGCAGATACTTGCGGTCCTGCTCTTCGGCCTGCCGCGCATTGGCCACCGCCTCCAGCGCGACAAGGGCGGATTTCACCTGGCTCCAGCGCGCCATCATCGAGGCGACCTGTGCCAGCGGGCCAAGCGTGCGCCCGGTCAGGATGCCGATTGCGATGATCGTGCCCACCGTGAACTGGCCGGCAAAGACCATGTAGGTTCCGACCACCACGGCCGCGATGTAGGTGGCCTGCTGCACGCCCTGCGCCCAGGTCGAAAGCACTGTGGTCAGGTGGCGCTGTTCACTGCTTTTCACGGCAGTCAGCGTCACCAGTTCGGCCCAGATCCGCTTGATCCGGTCCTCGCCCCGCTGGGTGGTGACGGTCTCATGCTCGAAGACGCTTTCGTAAAGCAGCTTCGCCGATCTGGTCGATGCCCCCTGGGTAGAGGCGGCAATCGCCATCATCTTCTTCTGCATCAGGAAGCCGGGGGCGACCATCAGGATGCCGCCCAGGATCAGCACCCACACCAGATTGCCGCCGATCGAGGCGACAAGGGCCAGAAAGACGATCAGAAAGGGCAGGTCGGCCAGCATGCCGACGGTGGACGAGGTGAAAAACTCGCGCACCGCGCCGAAATCGCGCATCGCCGCGAAGATTTCCGAAGGTTTACGCTCGCCCGGCCCCATCTTCATGCCCAGAAGCCGGTTCATCAGCCGTTGCTGCACCGCGAGTTCGATCCGCTTGCCGGTGTTGTCCAGAAGCGTGGCGCGGGCGATCTTCAGCACCGCCTCTAACAGGACCGCCAGCAGAACGCCTAGCGCCAGCACCCATAGGGTCGGCTCTGACTGATAAGGGATCACCCGGTCGTAGATCTGCAGCGAGAACAGCGCGATCCCGACCGCAAGGATATTGGCGAACAGCGACCCGGCCGCGGCCTCGCCGAACTGGCGGCGATAATGACGGAATTCGCCCCAGAACCAATGCGGGGCTGCCGTGGACTCGACATGGCGTGTCTCAAGATCGGCCAGGGTGGCGCGGGCCTGCAACACGCGGCCGGTGTACAGCTGCAGGAACTGCGGCATCGGCACTTCGGCCCGCATGTCGGGCGCAGAGGGATCGTAGATCTCGACTCCGCTCGCCGCCGGGCACAGCACCAGCACCATCTGGCCATTCGACATCTCGGCCAGCGCGGGCCAGAGGTCGTCGGACAACTCCGGCGCCTTGACGGTGCGGACCGTCATGCCCGAGGCCTTCAGCGCCGCCGAGACTTCGGCCAGGCCGATCTGGCCGCCTGCGGCATCGGCCGCCCGTTGCAGATGCTCCAGCAGGTCCGCGACCGAAATCTCATTGCCCAGTATCCCCGCGTAGGTCGAGGCAAGGCGGGCCCGGTTGATCGCCCGGTTGCTGTGCCGGGGCGGGGCGACACGGACCGCCGGGGCGGGGCGCGCGGGTCCGGCCGTGGCGGCGGACACCCGGGCTGCGTTCATGTCGAAGGCAATGATTCTGTCGCTGGTCACATCGAGGTTCCGTCTACCAACACACCCCGTTCCCGCGCGATCTCGATCCGCGCGGAAGCAATCTGATACTTCAGCGACGCATAGTCGCGCTGCATGGCCACATAGGATTCGAACTGCGTCACCAGTTCGATCAGCGTGCGGCCGCCGGCCTTGTACTGCTCGGTGAACAGATTGAGGTTCAGTTCCATCTGGCCCAGAACCCGGGCTTGCTGTGCCTCTTGCGAGGTCAGGCTGGCGATTTCGCGCTCCAGCGCCACGATGCGGCGGTTGGCGGATTCAGTGGCCTCGCCGACACGGCGGTAGGCCGCTTCTTCAGCCTCGTCCAGCGCCTGCATGTTGTCCTTGCGGCCAAAACCGATGCCCTCGCCGTCAAACACCAGCGCGCCGTCCAGATCACCCCCCTTGTCAATCGAGGCCTGGGTCCCGAAGCCGGGCAGAAGGCCGGCCCGGGCCAGCTTGATCTCGGCCCTGGTGCGCGATGCCTCGCCCTTCGCCAGAAGCACGCCCAGCGGTTCCGGCGTGCCGGCATCGGCGGGAAGCGGGCTCAGCCCGCGCAACGACTCCAGTCCGCCCTTGGACATGGCGGCCAGTTGCGCCCAGGCGGTGGTGGTGGCCTCGCGCTCCTGCGCCAGGGTCGCCTCCATCTCGGCGACCTTCTGTGCGATGATGCGGTATTCCGACCGATCCGACAGACCGCCCTCGACCCGCAGGTTCATGATGCGGTCGAAGTCGCGCATGCGCACCAGCGCCGTGTCGGTGATCCCGGCAAGCTCGGCCGCGCGCTGCGCCGAAAGATAGTGGTTCAGGCCATCGTAGACCCGCTGGTTCAGGTCTATGGCCAGCGAGACGGCGGCCACTTCCACATCGGCCGCGGAATGGGCGCGTTCGGCCTTGCGGCGGCCATTGTCGAGAAGGGCCTGATCCAGCAGCAGGCTGGCGGCCAGAGACCCCAGCGAGTTCAGGCTGACATTCGGCCCGATGGAGGGCAGCCAGTTCTTCGATTTCGCCCGCGCGGTCAGCCGGGCGACCCGCAGTTCGGATTCCGCGGCACCGGCGCTTGCGGCCAGAACCGAGGCTGCCACCTCCGCGTAGGAACTGCCTTTCGGCAGAACCGACCGGCGGGCGGAAAGCCCGCCGATCAGTTCGGATTGCACGGTGCCTTTGCGATCCATCGTGGGCGAGACAAGCGCCGCCCGCGCCGGATCATTGGCCGAGCGCGTGGCGGTTGACTCACCGCCAAGGCACCCGGCCAGAAAGGCCGCCGACAGCAGGGCCAGAGCGGGGGGAAGAACCCCCACGCCCGGCTTGCGGTTGCGATGTGCGGGCATGACCCGATCCCCCGATCCGATCAGAAGATCGTGGTCTGGATGTCCTCGTCCACCAGCACTGTCCCGTCGCCCAGCGTGTAGACGGCGTAGCTTTCTCCGTCGATCACCCGGACCCCGCCGGCGCCCAGGACGCGGCTGGCGTCGTCCAGTTTCACGACATCGTCGGTGCCGCCCTTGATGATCAGCTCGTGATCCGGGCCGGTCAGTTGGGCCAGGTCATTTGCCGTCAGCGTCAGGCTGCCGCTGGCCGAACTGAGGTCGATCGACGTGAAGTCGAAGTCCTGCAGGCCATTCAGCGTGGTGTCGATATGCACCGTCGTCGCGCTGGTGTTGCGGATGTAGAGCGTGCTCGACTCGTTGCCGGCGGCATCGGTGTCGCTGACGATCAGGTAGCTGCCGTCCGGAACCGACGTGCCGAAGGTGGCAATCGCGCTGTTGCCGAGGTTGGTGACGGTGGTGCTGATGGCCGAGGCCGCACCGCTGCCGGAGACCGAGTGGAAGGTCAGCACCCCTTCGGCGTTCGACACCTGGATGCCGTTCAGCAGGTTGCCGTTGCCAAGGTCGTTGATGATCACCGGCGAGGTCGGCGCGACGGTGTCGACGTTGAACCCAAGGCTGCCGTTGTCACCGATGACACCGACGTTGCCGGCCGCGTCCACGGCTTTCACCGTATAGGTCAGATGACCTTCGGCAAGATCCGCCGCAGTCAGGTTCGCCGTCCAGCTGGTGCCCGAGATCGTGGCGGTGATGACCTTGCCGTTCGACAGGGTCACAAGGACGGACTGGGCGCCGGCTTCGACCTGGCCGCCGATGTTGACACCGGCTGCGGCTTCGGCCGCGTTGATCACGCCGTCGCCGGCGATGGTCCCCGTCTGGCTCAGCGGCTTCACCACGGTATCGACGCGGACGGTTTCCGTCAGGGTCGAGGTGTTGCCCACCGCATCGGTCGCGGTGATGGTCAGCGGGACATTGTTCTCGCCGGCCGGAATCTGACCCGGCGGGATGGTGACCGTCCAGCTGCCGTCCGCGGCGACCGTGGCGGCAATCGTGGTGCCGTTGCCGAACTTCACCTGCACGGTGGAGCCGGCTTCGACCACGCCGGTAACGGTCAGGCCGGAAGAGGCTTCGACCGCGTTCAGCACGTCGTCGGTGCCGGCGCTCAGCGTCAGGCGCTGGAAGGGCACGACTTCGGTGTCGACGTTCAGGCCATGGGTCGTGGTCGCGGTATTGCCCGCAACATCCGTCGCCGTCACCTGCACCGTCGAGGTATAGGTGCCGGCGGGGTATTCGCCCGGAGCGTAGCTGGCTGTCCAGTTGCCCGAAGCATCGGCGGTGACCGTGCGGGTCACACCTTCGAAGACCACCTTGACGGTGGCGCCGGCCTCGGCGTGGCCGGTCAGGGTCAGGCTGGAGCCATGCTCGGCGCCCGAGACGATGTTGTCGCCACCGGCCTGGCCCGGATTGACCGACACGCTGGTTTCGGTATCGACATTGACCGTCTTGGTTTCCGAGGCAGTGTTGCCGGCGGCGTCGGTGGCGGTCACGGTCGCTGTCGTCGAATAGGTGCCGGCCGCGATCCCGGTCGACGGGAAGGTCACGGTCCAGCTGCCGTCAGCGGCCACGGTGGCCGGCAGGGTCGCCCCATTCCACGCCACCTGCACGGTGGCACCGGGCTGCGCGGTGCCGGTCATGGTGATACCCGAAGCCGCCTCGCTGGCGTTGACGATGCCGTCGCCGGCGATCGGGGCGGGGGCGAAGGCCACGAAGGTGCTGGTGTCGACCTGGAAGGTATGCGTCGTGTTGGTGACGTTGCCCGCCGCGTCGGTCGAGGTGGCGTTGATCGTGGCGTCGTATTCGCCTGCGGTCAGCGTGCCGGCCGCGAAGTTGACCGACCAGGTGCCATCGGCACCAACGGTCACCACCTGCTGAATGCCCTGCACGGTCACCGTCAGCGTGGCACCCGCAATCGAGGTGCCGGTGATGGTGAAGCCCGCAGCCGCCTCGGCCGCGTTGACCAGGTTGTCGGCGGTCACCGGGTTGAAGGCGATCGGGTTCGGCACGGTGTCGATCACAAGGATCTCGTTCAGCACCGTCTGGTTGCCCAGGGGATCGGTCGCGGTGACCGTGAACGGAATCTCGTATTCGCCGGTCGCGATCTGCGTCGTCGGGAAGGTCACGGTCCAGGTGCCGTCGGTGCCGACAGTGGTGGTCTGGGTGAACTCGCCCACCTGCACCACGATCTTCGCACCGACTTCGCCTTCGCCCCCGATCGTCACGCCATTGGCGTATTCGGCCAGGTTCTCGACATCACCGGTGCTCTTGGCGCCTTCGGTGACCTCGACATCCGGCGGAGTCAGGTCAAGGACGAAGGTCGGGCCGTCCAGGGTGGTTGTTGTGCCATCGGGCTGTTTGAAGTCCACGACGGTTTCATAGGTGCCGTCTGCGGGCAGATCGTCGCCCTCGAACACCACGTCCCATTTGCCATCGGGACCGATGGTGGTTTCCTGCGTCTCGTCACCGATCTTCACGGTGACCGTATCGCCCGGCTCGCCGGTGCCCGAGACTTCAAGCACCTTCTCGTCGGTGTTGGTGGTCACGACATGCTTGGAGTCCGGCTCGTTCACGGTCGGGACGGCCCGGGTATCAACCGGAGTACCGCCACCGCCGCCGCCACCGCCGCCGATCACCGCGCCGATGACCCCAAGGCCGCCGATGACGGCAGCGCCGGTGCCAAGGCCAAGAAGGCCGGGAACAAAGGCCGCCATGCCGGCCGGATCATCCGAGACCGCACCCTGGGCCAGCGCCAGATCGTCGCCGTTGCCAAACCGCAGGTCATCCAGCGTCGAGAACTTGTCCCAACCGTCCGCCTGGCCATAGGAGGCCATCAGGTGGCCGTTGCCGGTGTTCTGGAACTCGACCCCGATCACCTCGCCGTTTTGCGAGAGATACAGCTGGTTCGGTTCGCCATTCTGGTTGAAATAGCCTGAGAGGACGATTTCCCGCCCGTCGATCAGCGTTACCACGAGGTCGCTGCCCCGCTGCTGATACCCGGCGACGCTTGTGCGCGCCAGATTGAGCGAGATTTCCTCGCCCGTGCCGAGTTGAACGAAGTTGCTGCCATTACCGGCAACGGAACCCCGCACCACACCGCCCGCAGAATCGCGGACGACGAAATCAATCGCCTTCACCATTTTACTGCTCCGCCTGTAACCGCCGGGTCGTTGCCCGACATGTTGTGCTCAGGGCATTGTTCGCCCCTATTGCGGACAGGGTTAGCTAGGTTTTGATTAGATTTCTAGTAGGTGTGCAGGAAATTGACGTAAAGGTCGCCATTTTCCCCCCTTCTCCGCCACATGTGAGTCTTTTCGGCCATGCTTTCGGCGCGAATTACAACTAATGGTGGTATTGCATGCACTTAGCGCAAACGAATGCCTTGCGCATCGAAATGGAAAGTGCGGCGATTGTCGGGGGTCAGCCACAGGGTTTCGTCCACGACAAACTCATGCTCGCCGAACAGCCGGACGGTCAGAAGCCCGTGCACTTCGCTCCGCACATAGACCAGGGTTTCGCCGCCCAGCTTCTCGACATGGCTCACCCGGCCCTCGATGGCGCCCCGCTCGCGCGAGACTGCAAGATGCTCGGGCCGGATGCCGGTGGTGTCGCCCTGCTGGCCCAGAGCGGCCGATTTCAGGAGGTTCATCTGCGGGCTGCCGATAAAGGCCGCGACAAAGGTATTGGCCGGGTCGTTGTACAACTCCATCGGCGCGCCGACCTGTTCCACCTGCCCCGCACGCAGAACCACGATCCGGTCGGCCAGCGTCATCGCCTCGACCTGATCATGCGTCACATAGATCATCGTCGCATCCAACTCGCGGTGCAGCCGGGCGATCTCGATCCGGGTCGCCACCCGCAGGGCGGCATCCAGGTTGGACAGGGGCTCGTCAAACAGGAACAGCTTGGGCGTGCGCACGATGGCCCGCCCGATGGCAACCCGCTGGCGCTGGCCGCCCGACAGTTCCGAGGGCCGCCGCTCCAGCAGCGGCTCCAGTGCCAGCATGGCGGCGGCCTTGTCCGTGGCCGCGCGGATCTCGGCCTTGGCAACGCCGGCCTGCTTCAACGCCAGTCCCATGTTGTCGCGCACCGTCAGATGCGGGTAAAGCGCGTAGGACTGGAACACCATCGCAAGCTCGCGCTTGGCCGGGGCCACGTCATTCACCCGAATGCCGTCCAGCAGGATGTCGCCCGAGGTCGCATCCTCCAGCCCGGCGATGATCCGCAGAAGCGTGGACTTGCCACAGCCCGAGGGGCCCACGAAAACGCAGAACTCGCCGTCCTGCACCTCAAGATCGACGCCTTTTATGACATCGGTCACGCCAAAGGATTTGGTAACGGATTTCAGCTGCAGCGCGCCCATTCGGACCTCATAGTTTGACGGGTTTGCCGGACCGGACGCTTTCGTCGGCGGCAAGACAGATGGCAAGCGACTGCACGGCATCTTCCATATGGCGCGTCAGGTCCAGGTTCTCGGTGATCGCGCGCGCCACAAATGCCTGCTCGCGTTCACACAGGTCCTGATGGCCCGGCTCGTCGGCCATCGACAGATCCTCGTCGGGCTGGCCGACGCGGTGGACCCGCAGAAGCGAGGTCTTGGTATGGGTGTCGTGATCGTCGGATTTCGCATTCTCGGGCATGCGGATCGACACCGCCCCCCGGGGCGACACGACATCCTTCACGAAAAAGGCGGTGTCGGACATCATCGGACCCCATCCCGCCTCATACCAGCCAAGACTGCCATCCTCGAACAGCACCTGGAAATGGCCGTAGTTGTACATGTCGGGCGCGATCTCATCGGACAGGCGCAATCCCATGCCCCGCACCTCGACCGGCTTGGCATCGGTGATCTGGCACATGACGTCGACGTAATGCACCCCGCAATCGACGATGGGCGGAGTGGTCTGCATCAGCGTCTTGTGCACCTCCCATGTCGGGCCGTTCGACTGCTGGTTCAGGTTCAGGCGGAACACATAGGGCCCGCCAAGCGCGCGCGCCTCGGCGATCAGCCGCATCCAGCTGGGATGGTGGCGCAGGATATAGCCGACCACCAGCTTCTTGCCGTTTGCCTTTGCGGCATCCACCACCCGGCGCGCATCCCTGGCGGTTGTCGCCAGCGGCTTTTCCACAAAGACATGCGCGCCCGCTTCAAGCGCCGCCACGGCGAAATCGGCATGGCTGTCGGAATAGGTCGAGACGTTCACCAGATCCGGCTTCAGCCGCGCCAGCGCCGCCTTGAAATCCGGCTCCACCGCATAGCCCGCCAGCTCCGGGTCCAGCCGGGGGGTAGAGCGGTTGACCAGCCCGACCAGATCGAAGGCCGGATTGCGGTGATAGGCCAAGGCATGGCTGCGCCCCATGGTGCCCAGACCTGCGACAAGCGTTCGGATCATTTCACAGCCCCCGCCGTAATGCCGCGGATCAGCTGCCGCGAGAAGATGAGGTAAAGCACCAGCACCGGAACGATGGCCAGGCTCAGCGCCGCCAGCACCGCGTTCCAGTTGGTGACGAATTGCCCGATGAAGACCTGCGCCCCCAGCGTCACCGTCTTGGTGCTTTCGGCCGGCGCCAGGATCAGCGGGAACCACAGATCGTTCCAGATCGGGATCATGGTGAAGACCGCCACGGTCGCCATCGCGGGGCGCACCAGCGGCAGCACGAGGCTGAAGAAGATGCGGTACTCCGACAGCCCGTCAATCCGGCCTGCGTTCTTCAGATCGTCCGAGACGCTCCGCATGAACTCGGACAGGATGAACACCGCCAGCGGCAGACCTTGCGCGGTATAGACAAGGATCAGGGCCGTCAGCGTGTTGACCAGACCGGAGACGACCATGATCTCCAGAATCGCCACCGTACCCAGCCGGATCGGGATCATGATCCCCAGCGCCAGATACAGCCCCATCAGCGTATTGCCCCGGAAACGGTATTCGCTCAGCGCAAAGGCGGCCATGGCGCCGAACAGCAGCACGCAGAACAGGCTGACGCAGGTGACGATCAGGCTGTTCTGGAAATACAGGAAGAAATCCCCCTGCTTCAACACCGTCTCGTATCCCACCGGGTCGAAACTGCCCGGCAACGGCAGGGCCAGCGGGTCGGCAAAGATCGCCTTGCGGCTCTTGAAGCTGTTGACCACGATCACGAAGACCGGGAACAGCGCGATCAGCGTATAGGTCAGCAGCACCGCATGGGCCGCCACCGTCCGCCCTGTGGACATCCGCGCGCTCATCAGAACTGATACCTCCGCAGGCGGGTCTGGATACCGAAGAGGTAGACGCAGACCCCGACAAGGATGATGGCGAACATGGCCCCGGCGATGGCAGATCCCATATAGGGATCGCCCAGTTGCAGCTGGAAGCCAAAGAAGGTGCGATACAGGAACGTGCCCAGGATATCGGTGCTGAAGTCCGGCCCAGCCAGCGCGCCCTGCGCCACATAGATCAGGTCGAACGCATTGAAATTGCCGACAAAGGTCAAGACCGAGATGATGCCGATCGACGGCAGGATCAACGGCAGCTTGATCTTCCAGAACTGGCTCATCCCCGTGATGCCGTCCATCTCTGCCGCCTCGATCACCTCATCGGGGATCGACAGCAGGGCGGCGTAGATCAGCATCATCGGTATGCCGACGAACTGCCAGACCGAGACCAGCGCCAGCGCCGTCAGCGCATATTCCTCTTTCCCCAGCCAGGGGGCGAACAGGGATTTCAGCCCCACCATGTCCAGCATGCCGGGCGCGATTCCCCAGATCGGCGACAGGATCAGCTTCCAGACGAAGCCGACGATCACAAAGCTCAGGATCGTCGGGATGAAGATCGCGGTGCGGTAGAACGCCGCCATCCGCAGGCGCGGCGTCGAAAGGATCGCCGCCAAGGCAATACCGACCGGGTTCTGCACCAGCATATGGATCAGGAAGAACCAGGCATTGTTCCCCAGCGCATTCCAGAACTGCCTGGACCACAACGCGTCGCCGAACAGCGTGGCAAAGTTGCGCAGGCCCACGAACATCCGCCCGCCCTGACCGTCGCTGTTGAACAGCGACTGCGCCAGCGTGCCGAACAGTGGAATGATCATGACGGCCGTATAAACCGCCACCGCCGGGGCCAGAAACACGGCGATGTGCCATCGCACGGGCCTACGCGCAGCCATGCCCTTCTCCCCTATTTTCTGTCCAGAAATATCCCACGGGGGGTCCGGGGGGTGTGAAACCCCCCGGCCTTTGCCAGCAGGCGCTTACTTCGCCTTCTGCGGCTCATACCAGCTCGCCAGACCGTCCTGCAGACGCTTGGCCGCATCCTCGGGGCTCTCGGACCCGCGGATCACGTTGGCCGAGGCGTTCCAGGTCTCGTTCTCCAGGTTCGGCGTGCCGCGCGACAGGATCTGGTAGGTCGAACGGATCGTCGGCTGGCACTTCTCACGCCAGGACACGAATTCCTGCGCCAGCGGGTCTTCCATCGCGACCGGGGTCGAGTTCAGGCTGAAGAACCCCGGCAGGGCGTTGGCGTAAAGCGTCGCGAACTCGGGGCTGCCGACCCACTCCAGGAACACCTTGGCCGCTTCGGCATTCGGCGACTTGGCGTTCATGCCCATGGCAATGTCGGTGTGGTCCGAGATGTAGCAGGTGTCCCCCGCCGCCCCGACCGGAGGCGCGAATGCCCCCATCTTGAAGCCGACCTGGGCGTTGAAGACCGAGATTTCCCACGATCCGGCGGGGTAGATCGCCGCGCGGCCAAGGGTGAACAGGTTCTGGCTGTCGGGATAGGTCTGCGCCTCGAAGCCGTCGCCCAGATAGTCCTTCCAGCGGGCCAGTTCGGCGAAGGGTTCAACCCATTGCGGATCGGTCAGCTTCTGCTCGCCCTTGATCAGCGCCAGACGACCCTCTTCGCCCTTCCAGTAGTTCGGCCCGATGTTCTGATAGCCCATCGTGGCGGCTTCCCACTGGTCATTCGTCCCCATCGCCATCGGGATATAGGTGCCGTCCGCCTTGATCTTGTCCAGCGCGGCGAAGAATTCGTCGCGCGTGGTCGGAACCGCGATGCCCAGCGCCTCGAAGGCGTCGGCATTGTAGATGAATCCGTGGATCACCGAAGCCATCGGCACGCAGAAGGTGGCAGCACCATCATCGGTCTGCCAGGCCGACTTGGCCACCGGCGAGAAGTTGGCCATGGCGCCAAGGCTGGTCAGATCGGCCAGATTGCCCTGGTTGTACAACTCAAGGCTGGCGTCGAAGGGCCGGCAGGTGATCAGATCGCCCGCCGAACCGGCGGCAAGTTTCGAGTTCAGGACAGCGTTGTATTCCGCCGGCGCGGTGGGCGCGAAAACCACCTTGATGTCGGGATGCGCGGCTTCGAACGCCGGGATCAGCGTGTCCTGCCAGATCGTCAGATCATCGTTGCGCCAGCTTTCGATGGTCAGCGTGGTCTCGGCCAGCGCCGGACCGGCCAGCAGCGTGCTGGTCAGAAGCGCCACGCGGAAGGTCTTGGTCATTTGTCTTCTCCCTGTTTCGGGGCGTCCCTGCGCCCCCTTTGCTTCACCGCTTCAGCCAGGGGGCAAGGTGCCCGCCACTGGCCGTCAAATCCCCGGCCGCCTCTGCCACGCTGCGCCCGCGCGCCACCAGGATTGCGGGCTTCACCGCACCGCCCGTGGCCTGCAGCGCCGCCAGCGCGGCTTCGGTTCCCTCGCCCGACAACGCCGAGACGATCCGCCCCGCCCGGTCCCGCAGCTTGGCGTTGTCAGCCACGACATTGACCATATAGCCATCATGCACATGGCCAAGCCGGATGCCCACCAGCACAGAGATCATGTTCAGAGCCACCTTCTGCGCCGTCGCCGCTCCCATCCTTGTGGAACCGTTCACCACCTCGGGCCCGGTGTCCAGCAGGATAGGCAGGTCGGCGGCCTGCAACAGTGCCGAACCGGCGACATTGGCGATCCCGGCCACCGTCGCGCCGACCGCCCGGCACAGCGCCGCCACTTCCAGCGCATAGGGCGTTGTCCCCGAGGCCGAGAGGCAGATCGCCACGTCGCCCTTCGTCAACCCGGCTGCGTTGAAATCCGCGCGCGCCAGCGTCAGATCGTCCTCGACCGCGCCCACCATATGCAACAGCGCCGCGGCACCCCCCGCGAACAGCATCGGGGTGCGCTCGGGCAGGATGCCAAAGGTGCCGGCCAGCTCAAGACTGTCGGACAGTGCCATCAGGCCCGAAGATCCGGCGCCGACATAGGCCAGCTTGCCGCCGCTTCGCAGGGCATTGGCCGCAGCCTCTGCGGCCTGCTCCAACATCGGAAAGGCCGGGCGAACAGCTTGCATCGCGGCCGCTTGCGCATCCAGTATCCGGGAGAAGACCTCAGCCGCAGCGGCGGCATGAAGCCCGGCAGAGCTTGCGTGGCGTCCTTCTGTCGGCGCGTCGGCCATCTGATTCCCCCCGTTCCAATCATTAATGCCAAAATAATACCACTTGTAAAGACCCGGCCGCAATCAGGCGCATTTCCGGCGGTTTCCATCCTGCATCAAGCAGGGAGCTTGCAAATGGTATTATCTTGGTATCCTCTCCATGACAGGGGATTCGCCATGGTGTTGATGATCGGAGTGGACGGAGGAGGAAGCGGCTGCCGCGTCGTTGTGGCAGAGGCCGCCGGCACCGTACTGTCCCGCGCCGAAGGCGGCCCGGCCAATATCGCAACCGATCCCGAAGGGGCGCAGCGCAGGATTCTTGACTGCTGCGAAGGCGCCGTGCGGCAGGCTGCCGGATCGGCCGCGGCTGCCGAAATGCGCCGGGCACATGCCGGGCTGGGCCTCGCCGGCGCAAATGCGCAAGGTGCGGCCGATCGGCTGATCGCCGCCCTGCCCTTCGCCCGCTGCCGGATCGAGACCGACGCCATGACCGCAGCCCGCGGTGCCCTTGGGCCCGACGACGGCATCCTTGCCGCCATCGGCACCGGCTCGGTCTTCGTGCGGCAAATGGCAGGCCGGTTGCGCCAGTTCGGCGGCTGGGGAATCGTGCTGGGTGACGAAGGCTCTGGCGCAAGGCTGGGCCGGTCGGCCCTGCGCCGCGCCTTGCTGGCGGACGAAGGTTTCGTGCCGATGACCGCCTTGCTGTCGGACCTGTTGCAGCGGCACGGCGGGCCGTCCGGCGTGATCGCCTTTTCGCTGGCCGCCACCCCGGCTGACCTGGCACCGATGGCGCGCGAGATTGCCGGCTCCGGCGATCCGGCCTGCGCCGCGATCTGGGCCGAAAGCGTCTCTGACATTGCGGGAATGCTGGCCTCGCTTGGCGCCGGGCGCAGCTTGCCCGTCACCTTTGCCGGCGGCATGGCCCGCCCCTATGCCGACGCCCTGCCGCAGCTTCCGCAGCGGCCCGCAAGGGGCACCTCGCTGGACGGCGCGCTGATGCTGGCCCGGGGGCTGACGTGATGGAGCAGCTTTTCAGCCCCGAAGGCTTTGATGATCCCGGCTCTGGTCCGCTGTATCTGCAACTGCAGCGGCGCATCGCGGATGCCATCGCCGCAGGCCGCCTTGTGCCAGGTGACAGCCTTCCGGCCGAACGGGACATGGCCACGATGACCGGCCTGTCGCGCGTCACCGTGCGCAACGCCATTCAGGCGCTGGTCGTGTCAGGCCAACTGGTGCAGCGCCGCGGCTCCGGCACCTTCATCGCGCAGAAGGTCGAACGGCTGGAGCAGGCGCTGTCCCTGCTGACCTCCTTCACCGAGGACATGGCCCGGCGCGGCAGATCTGTCGACTCGCAGTGGATCTCGCGCCGTATCGACGCGCCTGCGCCCGAAGAGGTCATGGCGCTTGGGCTTGGCGGCGATGAACATGTCGCGCGGCTGGAACGGGTCCGCCGTTCGGACGGCCTGCCCCTGGCGATCGAGCGCGCCTCGATCCCGGCCTCGGTCCTGCCCGATCCGGGCGCCGTCGAAGGCTCGCTTTACAAGACGCTCGAAGGGCTTGGCGCGCGTCCGGTCCGCGCGGTGCAGCGCATCTCGGCCGCCAACCTTGGCCCGCGCGACGCCGAATTGCTGGGCGTGACGCCCGGCGTGGCCGGTCTGCGGATCGAAAGGATCGGCTATCTGGCCTCGGGGCGCGTCGTGGAATTCACCCGCTCACTCTATCGCGGCGATGCCTATGACTTCGCCGTGGAACTGAAACTGTCACCGGAAGGACCGGCAAGATGATCACGCAGATGGCCCGCGAAGTGGCCGAGATTCCCGCAGCCGCCCGCCGCTTTCTGGACCTGTCCGCCGCGCAGCTGCAAGAGGCCGGGGCCGCGCTGCGGCAGGCCGATCCGCGCATCGTTCTGACCGTCGCGCGCGGCTCGTCCGACCATGCCGCGACCTATCTGAAATACGCGACCGAACTGGTGGCCGGCCTGCCGGTCGCCTCGATCGGGCCTTCCATCGCCTCGATCTACCGGCGGCCGCTGTCGCTGGCGGGGGGGGCCTGCATCGGCATCTCGCAATCGGGGCAAAGCCCCGACATCGTGCAGATGTTGCAGACGGCGCGGCAGGGGGGTGCCCTGACCGTGGCGATCACCAATCACGCGGCCAGCCCCCTGGCCACCGCCGCCGCGCATTGCCTGCCGCTGCACGCCGGGACCGAAGCCGCCGTTGCCGCCACCAAGACCTTCGTCTGTTCGGTGCTGGCGGGCCTGTCGCTTCTGGCAGAATGGCGGCAGGACCGCCCTCTGCAGGCTGCCATCGCGGCAGCGCCGAAGGCGATGGAACAGGCTCTGACGCTGGACTGGTCGCCGTTGTCGGCCCGGCTGTCGCGGGCGCAATCGGCCTATGTGCTGGGGCGCGGCCCGGCCATCGGCATCGCGGCCGAAGCGGCGCTGAAGCTGAAGGAAACCTGCGGCCTGCACGCCGAGGGCTATTCGGCGGCCGAAGTTCTGCACGGCCCCTCCGCCATCGTCCATGCCGGCTTCCCGATCTTCGCGCTGGCCCCCGATGACGAGGCGCAGCCCCATGTCGTGGCAACGGCCGAACGCCTTGCCGCCCAGGGCGCAGACGTGTTCCTGGTCGGGGCCGCGGCGAAGGGCGCCGTGACCCTGTCTGCCGTGCCGGACCTGCATCCGCTGATCGCCCCCATCGTGCTTTCCGTGGCCTTTTACGCGTTTGTAGAGACACTTTCGCGCCGCCGCGGTTTCGATCCGGATACGCCCCCCCATCTGCGCAAGGTAACGGAAACCCTGTGATGTCCACTTACAGCGGCGCTGCGCTTTTCGACGGAACCGCGTTCATCGACGGCCCGCTGTGCGTGGCCGGCGGGCGGGTCGCAGACAGATCCGACGGGCCGGCAATCCAGCTCGACGGCGGCTATCTGCTGC
Organism: uncultured Paracoccaceae bacterium; assembly: GCA_934500835.1. GTDB lineage: Bacteria > Pseudomonadota > Alphaproteobacteria > Rhodobacterales > Rhodobacteraceae > Pseudogemmobacter. The sequence continues at coordinate 166,650 of CAKSTR010000006.1, forward strand.
CCGGCCTGCTGGATCTGCAGGTCAACGGCGCGGGCGGGCATCAGGTCTCGGGGGCGACCACGGCCGACGATCTGCGACGGATGTGCCAGACCCACGCCCGGCTTGGCGCGACGGGCATCCTGCCGACGCTGATCACCGACACGCCCGAGGCGACCGCCGCCGTCCTTGCCGCCGGTGCCAGCGCCACAAGGGACGGGCTGCCGGGCTTTCTGGGCCTGCATCTGGAGGGGCCGCATCTGGACCCGCGGCGCAAGGGCGCGCATGATCCCGCATTGATCCGGCCGATGACCGATGCCGATGTGAACAGGCTCTGTGAAGGCAGAAAGGGCCTGCCCTCGCTGTTGGTCACGCTGGCGCCCGAAAATGCCACCTCGGCCCAGATCGCCACCCTAGCAGCGGCAGGCGTGACGGTCAGCCTTGGCCATACCGACTGCGCGCTGGCCACGGCGCAGAGCGCCTTCGATGCCGGCGCCACGGTTGTCACGCACCTTTTCAACGCCATGAGCCAGCTGGGCAACCGCGAACCCGGCCTGGTCGGTGCCGCGCTGACCGGCGCGCCGTTCTGCGGCCTGATCGCCGATGGCATCCATGTGGCACCACAGGCGATGCGGATTGCCATGGCGGCGGCTTCCGACCGGCTTTTCCTTGTGTCGGACTGCATGGCCCCCGCCGGCACCGATGTCACCGAATTCACGCTGGGCGGCCGCCGCATCCTGCGCCGGGACGGGCGGCTGACGCTGGAGGACGGCACTCTCGCCGGGGCCGACTTGACGCTGCCGCAGGCGATCGCGGTGATGGTCGACCGGGTCGGCACCGCGCCGGAGGTGGCCTTCGCCATGGCAACGTCGCGCCCCGCCGCCTGTCTGGGCCGCGATGACATCGGCCATCTGCGGCACGGGGATCGGGCGGATTTCGTCCATCTCGGGCCGGACTTCAGCCTGCGCGGTGTCTGGCGCGATGGGGAAAGGGTGCTCTGACTTCCGCCTTTACAGGGCCGGAATTCTGCGGCTTACCTCTGGCATGGCCGGACAGACCGACACCCTTATCGCCGCGATCATGGACTGGATCGACATCGGCCGCCTGAATCCGGGCGACCCGATTGACGAGGCCCTGCTGGCGGCCGAGTTCGGCACCTCGCGCACGCCCATCCGCGAGGCGATCCTGAAGCTTGAGGCCATGGGCCTGATCCGGCGTGAACCCCGCAAGGGCGCCAGCCTGTTCCGCCCGACGCTGGAAGAGTTCCTCGCCATCCTTGAGGTCCACGCAAAGCTTGAGGGACAGGCCGCCGGCCTTGCCGCCCGCCGCCTGTCGAAATCAGGGGCCGAGGCGCTGCAGCGCGTGGTGGCGCAATGTCAGGACCATGCCGCCCGCCACGGCGACGGCAACCCGGACGGCTATTATCAGCTGAACCTGCGCTTTCACGAAACGGTCGCGGTTGCCGCCGGCAACCCTTTCCTGACCGAGATGATCAAGACCAACGCCCGCAAGCTCTTGGCCTATTACCGCGCGCGCTACCGCTATGCGGGGGCCATCGCCGCCTCGGCCGCCGAACATGGCCAGTTGGCGCGGCTGATGCTGGATCGGGATTCAGCCGGGGCCGAGGCGATGATGCAGAACCACGTCCAGTTCGACCAGATCACCGCGATGGACCTGCTGGCGGCGCTGTCCTGACCCCTTCGAAGAAATCGACGATCCGCTGCGCCATCCGATCCGTCTCTGCCGGCCGGTTCAGAGACGCTTTGGCAGCGGCCGCCACTTGCGGCGGCAGCTTGGTTTCATATTCCGCCACCAGCGCCGTCGCGAAATCTTCCGTGATTTCGGGGTGATATTGCGTGGTCAGCACGCTCTGCCCGATGCGATAGGCGCCGACCGGACAGCCGGCGTTCCCGCCAAGAGCCTCGGCCTCCGGGGGAAGTTGCGTCACCTGTTCGACGTGGGCGGCATAAAGCCGGATCGGCGCGCCCTCCATCTGCGTCTCGGCCAGCCCGAACACCCATCCGCCGGGATTCTTCCCGACCTTGCCGCCCAGTGCCTTGGCAATGGCCTGATGCCCGAAACAGGCGCCGAAAACCGGCTGGCCCCTGGCCCTGATGTCCCGAATCACCTGCATCAGCCGATGCACCCAAGGCGCATCATCATGGACGGAAGCCGGGCTGCCGGTGATGATGAACCCGTCATAGGCGGCCAGATCGTCGGGAAACCGGCCATCCTTCACCGCGATGGTGGTGAACTGCCAGCCGGGCCGCAAGGGCAGAAGAAGATTGGTGAATTTCTCGCCATCCTTGGGGTGCTTCCGCGCGAAATCGCTCTCGTCGGTGTTCGCCATCAGGATCGCGATATGCATGGGTCTGCGGCCTTTACATATTTATGAACACGTTTAGTATATTTATAACTCAGCTTCAGGCAAGGGAGTGGTGCATGACGGTCTGGACCCCCACGGATGACGGCCATGCCGATCTTTCCAGCCATGACACCTTCCTGCAGGGCCCACCGCACAACACCTTCGCCCGCCTGCGCCGCGAAGACCCGATGGCCTGGACCGAATATGCCGGCGGGCAGGGTTTCTGGTCGGTCACCCGCCATGCCGACATCCTTGATCTGAACGGCAAGCCCGATCTTCTGTCCAGCGCCCGTGGTATCAGGATGGAGGACCAGACCTATGAGGAATACCTTGCCCGTCGCACCTTTCAGGAGACCGACGCCCCGGACCACATGAAGACGCGGGTCAAGGTCGCCAAAGCGTTCTCCAAGCCGGTGATCGCCCAGTTCGAGGGCATCATCCGCGATCTTTGCGGCCCGATTCTTGACGAGGCCCTTGCGAAGGGCAGTTTCGACGCCACCAAGGACATCGCGCGCCAGTTGCCGATGCGGATGCTGGGCCGGATCGTCGGTCTGCCAGAGCAGGATCTGCCCTGGCTGGTGGAAAAGGGCGATGCGCTGATCGCCAACACCGACCCGGATTTCACCCAGCACGTCTTGGACAAGATGACGACGGACGAATTCCGCATGATGCCCTTCAACTCTCCGGCCGGGGCCGAGCTTTTCGTCTATGCCAAGGATCTGATGCGGCAAAGGGCGGCAAGCGGTGACACCTCGGGCGTGCTGCACCTGATGTTGCAGCCCGGGTCCGACGGCTCGGTGATGCCCGAGCATGAGTTCCGCAATCTCTTCTGCCTTCTGGTGGCGGCAGGCAATGACACCACCCGCTATTCGATCGCGGCCGGAATGCAGGCGCTGTGCCATCAACCCGAGCTTCTGGGCCAGATCCAGCGCGGCGAGGTGACCGAGACCATGGCCGACGAGATCATCCGCTGGGCCAGTCCCACCAGCTATTTCCGTCGCACCGCAGCCCGCGATTTCGAATACCACGGCAAGCAGGTGCGCGAAGGCGACAAGGTTCTTTACTGGTTCACCAGCGGCAACCGCGACGAGACCGCCTTCGACCAGCCGATGCGCGTCGACCTTGGCCGCACGCCCAACCGGCATGTCTCCTTCGGGCAGGGCGGGCCGCATGTCTGCCTTGGCATGTGGCTGGCGCGGCTGGAGGTGCGCGTCCTTTTCGAGGAGCTTGCCAAGCGCCTTCGCGGCATCGAACCTGCGGGCGAACAGAAATTCCTGCGGTCGAACTTCATCGGCGGCATCAAGGAAATGCCCGTCAGGGTCACGCTTCAATAAGCGGCGCAAGACCGCACCACAGGGAGACTACCGATGTCCGAGCGCCTGCGCGCCATGTTCTGCGATCACCTCTCGATCATGCGGGGGAAATACCTGCCCGCCTCGAAGATGCAGGATGACGAAAGCCGCTTTGCCCAGCCCACCTTCAGCGTTCATTTCGACAAGGATCTTTTGCTGGAGGCGCCGGGCACCAGATGCCTTCAGGGCCTGCCCGACATGACGCTGCGCTGGAAGGGCGATCAGATCCGGCCGGGCTGGGAACCCGCCACCCGCGTCGTTCTGGGCGACCTCTACGAAGGCGACGGCTCTCCGCTGCCGATGTGCCCGCGCGGCGCGCTGAAACGCGCGGTGGCGGGATGGAACAGGCACGGCCTGACCCCGAAAGTCGGGATCGAACTGGAAGCTTACGCCTTCATGCGCAACGACAGCGGCCAGATCGTCCCCTATGACAATGCCGGCGGTGTGGTCTACGGCACCGGCAATTTCGCCGATCCGCGCCGCTTCACGGATGCGATCTGGAACAAGGCACATGAAATCGGCCTGCCCCTGGACCTGATCACTGCCGAATATGACGCGCCGCAGTTCGAATTCACCCTGGCCTGCGACACCGCGGTCGAACATGTCGACACCGTCGTCCTTTTCCGCCAGATGGCGCGCGAGATCGCACTCGATCATGGCATCCTGCTGACCTTCCTGCCGAAACCCATTGCGGGCAAGGGCGGGTCAGGCCTGCATGTCAACCTGTCCTTCACCGACAGCCGCGGCGTGAACGCGCTGGCGAATGGCGAAAAGGGCGACCCCGACAACCTGAACGATCTGGCCAGAGGCTGCATCGCCGGCTGGATGACGCATCACAAGGGCATCGCCGGCCTCGTGGCACCGAACGCCCTGTCCTATGCCCGGCTGCAACCCGCCAGCCTGTCCGGCTTCTGGTGCAACTGGGGCGGCGACAACCGCAACGTCACGGCAAGGGTCAGCGCCGAGGGCGGCAAGAAGGCCCGGCTGGAGCACCGGATGCCCGACGCCGCAGCCAATCCCTATACCGCTGTCGCAACCGTGCTTCAGGCCGCGTTGCTGGGCCATGAAGGCAAGTATGACCTGCCGCCGAAGGAAACCGGCGACGGTTTCACCGGCAATGACGCGGCGCATGGCACCGCCGCCAGCCTGTCCGAGGCACTGGACGACCTTGCCGCCGACACCGCCCTCACCGCAGCCGTGGGCCAGGGCCTTGTCGACAACCACATCTTCATGAAGCGCGCCGAGGTTGAGAAAACCGCCAACCTGGAAGGCGACGCCCTGCGCGACTGGTATATCTGGTACCTCTGACCCGGCCATTTTCTGTCCCCAAATATCCTGCGGGGGTCCGGGGGTGCAAAACCCCCGGCTTCCCTCCCCACACATCCCGGAGCCACCCATGAAAGCCACCTGGATCCTGCCCGACGGCCGCCAGATCACCGCCGAGGTGAAGGAAGGTCTGAACCTGATGGCGGCCGCGGTCGCCAACAACGTCCCCAATGTCATCGGGGAATGCGGCGGCAACCTTTCCTGCGCCACCTGCCACGTCTATGTCGCCGACGACTGGGTCGCCACGACGGGCGAGGCCGGGGATTTCGAGGACCCGATGCTGGATGTCGCCGAGGCCGAGCGCCGGCCGACCTCGCGCCTGTCGTGCCAGCTGAAAATGTCGCCCGCGCTGGACGGCATCGTCCTGATCGTGCCCCAGCCCTAGGGCCGGGGCCGCAAGGGACTCAGTTCGGCGCGGTGGTCGGGGCGGCTTGCGAAGCCTGCGCGCGGCGCGCCAGTTCCTGGCGGTAAAGCCCCAGGAAATCGACATTGTCGACGTTCAGCGGCGGGAAGCCCCCGTCGCGGGTGACGTCGCTGATGATCCGGCGCACGAAGGGGAACAAAAGCCGCGGGCATTCGATCATCAGGAACGGGTGCAGCTGGTCTTCCGGCACGCCCTCGACATGGAAGGTGCCGCCGTATTCCAGCTCCATCAGGAACAGGGTGTCGCCGTTGACCTTGTTCTTCGAGGTCACCTTGAACTTGGTGATCACGTCATACTGGTGTTCGGTCTGCCGCTTGCGGGCATCCAGGCTGACGGCAACCTGAATGTCGGGCTGAACCTCGCCGGTGCTCAGGCCCTTCTGCGCAACGATATTCTCGAAGCTCATGTCGCGGATGTACTGCGCCAGCACCTGCATCCGCAGCTGTGGAGCAGTCCCGTTCTGGGCCGGGGTTTCGTCGGTCATCGTCAACTCCTCTGGCGCGGGCCGCGCCCTCACTGTCGGTCCCGTGCTTAGCAGAGCGGCCCGGCCCGCTCAATGCCGTGCGGGTGCCCGCGGATTCTCGACAACCCGCCGGCAGATCGGTAATCCTGAGATCCAACGCAAGGATCGACGATGCCCCGCAGCACGACTCTCACCGAAGACGCCTATCGCAGCCTGCGCCGCGACATCCTGCGCGGCCATTGGAAACCGCAGGAACCCTTGCGGATGCACCAGCTTTCCGACCGCTACGGCATGGGCCAGTCCCCCCTGCGCGAGGCTCTCAGCCGCCTGCAGGCCGAACGGCTGGTGGTGCTGATGCCGCTCAAGGGATTCACCGTGGCCCCCCTGACCCCGGCCGAGATGTGGGACGCCATCAGTTTCCGCATCCTGCTTGAGACCGAAGCCCTGCGCCGCTCGATCCGCGATGGCGATGACCTGTGGGAAGGCGCGATTGTCGCGGCGCTGCACGCGCTGGTCCTGCAAAGCAAACGCCTGGAGGACAGCGGGACCGAGGCCGATCAGGACGAATTCGAGACCCGCCACCACGCCTTCCATCACGCGCTGATCGCCGCCTGCAACTCGCCCCGGATGCTGGAGCAGTTCGACCGGCTTTATGCCGAATGCGAACGCTATCGCCTGCCGGCCATGGGAACGGGCGCAAGGCGGGATGTGCAGGGCGAACATCGCGCCATCGCCGATGCCACCCTGGCCCGCGATGCAGACAGGGCCAGCGACCTGCTTGCACGCCACTACCGCGCCACCGCCGAACGGGTCGAGGCGCGCTTCCGCGAAATGGCCTAGCCCTTCGGCTCGATCCCCACCGCCCGGCGATAGGCGCGCTGCCCGTAAAGCAGCGCATGGGGGTTGTCGGCCAGCACCACCTTCGTCACCCGGCCGACGATGATGTGATGCGTCTCCCACAGGACCGAGGTTGCCAGCCTGCACTCGAACGTTGCCGTCGCCCCGGCCAGCACCGGCTGCCCCAGGGGGCCGGGCTGCCATTCCGCCCGGTCGAACCGCGCGCCATGGTCATCCCCGCCCCGCCCGGCGAAAAGGTCGGACAATGGCTGCTGGTCCTCGGCCAGAAGATTGGCGCAGAAGGCGCGGTTCTTCATGATCGCCGTGGCCGCGGGGGACAGGTGATGGATGCAGGCCAGAAGCGAGGGATGCTCCCCGTCCGCCGAGACCGAGGTCAGCGACGAAATCGTCACCCCTGCCCTGCCGCCCGGCCCATCGGTGGTGGCGACCGCGACAAAAGTCGCGGCCCGGCTCATCCCTTCCAGAAAGGCGGTGCGCAGGTCCATCCTGTTCTCCCTCAGCCCAGATCGAAGAAGCGTTCCAGTTCCACATCCGGCACGCGGCGGCGGAACTCGTCATACTGGCTTTGACGGGTGGCGGTGAAGGCATCGACGAAGCGCTGCCCCAGCCAGTCCTTCGCGAAGGCCGATCCGCGCAGCCGCTCGATCGCCTCGGGCATCGAGCGGGCAAAGTCGCGGGCGGGTTCCTGCGCATAGCCCGAACCGATGACCTCCGGGTCCGGTTCGATCTTGCCCATGATGCCGGCCACCCCGGCGGCAATGGTGGCGGCGGCCGACAGATAGGGGTTGGAATCGGCACCGGGAAGGCGGTTTTCTACCCGCAGCGACCCGGCGTCATGCCCGACCAGCCGGAAGCAGGTGGTGCGGTTCTCGTAGCCCCAGGTCAGGCCCGGAGGCGCGAAGGTGCCCGGCGCAAAGCGGCGGTAGCTGTTCACCGTCGGCTGGAAGATCAGCGTCATGTCGCCGATATAGGCCTGCAGACCGCCAAGGAACCAGCGGAAGGTCTGGCTGATGCCGTTTTTCTGGTCCTTGTCCCAGAACAGCGACTTTCCGGCGGTGTCCTTCATGCTGATATGCAAGTGGATCGACTGGCTGTCGGCGTTCTCGCTCCAGCGCGGCATGAAGGTGACGGATTTGCCCTGACGCAGCGCCAGCGCACGGATGAAGTTCTTCAGCAGCACCAGTTGATCCGCCGGCTCCACCCCGGTGCCTGCGCCGATGCAGGCCTCCATGAAGCCCGCGCCGATCTCTTCGTGCATCTTGGCAAGGTCGATCCGCAGCGGCTCGCACATGGCCGACATCGCCTCGTACCATTCGGTCTGCACCACCTGATACAGGATCAGGTCATGGCTGGCATGCAGCGTCGCCGGTTTCAGATTGCGATAGCCCTTCGCCTTGGCGCTTTCGGGCGTCTCGTCGAACAGGGTGTATTCCAGTTCCATGCCGTATTTCGGCTCCAGCCCGGCCTTTTCGGCCCGTGCGAGCACCTTCTTCAGCAGCGCCCGCGGGCAGATCTCGGCCGAGGCGCCCGAGTAGTTGGACAGCACCAGAAGATCGTGCCCGGCCCTGGACCACGGCAGGCGGCGGGCAGAGGACGGGTCCACCACCAGGGGATCGTCATGAAAATCCCCGGTGTCGTCATTCACCCCCGGCATGTTCAGATGCACATCCGTCGGGTCCAGTGCCAGCTGCGCAGGCGCCATCCCCATGCCGTTCTTCGCAATCCCCTTCAGGCTGCCGGCCGAGACCATCTGGCCCCGCAAAAGCCCGTTGGTATCGGTCATCGCAACCGTGGCAAAGCGGCTTGCCGGATCGGCAAGGAAGTCGTCAAGCGTCATGTCTCACCTGTTTGGGAAGGCGCGCCTGTCAGCGCGTTCAGTTGTTCGATGTCCGTCTTTGCGGCGGTTGAATAGGCGCGCAGGAACACCCGCAGGCCGTTGTCGATATAGCGGGCCAGCGTGGCCCGGTCCGGGACCGCATCCGGCATGTACAGAGCCTGAGTCCGCGGGGCCGAAAGGATCAGGCCCCACAGGTCCTGCGCGGCAAGTTCGGGGTCCTCGAACGCCAGCCGCCCAATGGCGCGCTGGCTGTCGAGATAGCGCATGATGCCGCGCAGAAGGTGATCGGGGCCTGCGGCCTGATAGGCGCGCCCGATTTCGGGAAAACGCTGGACCTCGCCGATGACCAGCCGGGCCAGCGACAAAAGGTCGGGGCGCATCACGGTATCGGCATAGTCCCAGGCGAAGATGTGCAGGTCCTGCACCATACCTTCGGGCGACGGATGTTCGAACACATCCAGCATCCGGTCGCGCTTGCCCAGCATCATCGCCTGGAACAGCGATTCCTTGGACGGGAAATAGGTGTAAAGCGTTGGCTTGGTCAGCCCGGCCTCGGCGGCCACCGCATCCATGGTGCAGCCAGAGTAGCCCATCTCGGCGAAGACCTTCAAAGCCGCATCCAGAATGCGCTTTTCGCGGTCAAGCCGGTTCTGCTGGCGGCGGGGAAGCGGAGTCATGGCAGCTTGCGCAGAAAGGCCAGAAGGGCGCGATTGTAGGGGCCGGGCTGTTCCACGTTGCAGACATGGCCGGCGTTGGCGATCACCTCGAACCGCACATCGGGGCGGGGGGCATTGTCCCAGATCCGGCCGCCGACATTGCGGATCTCGGCCGGGGGGGCCAGCCGGTCATGTTCGCCCGTCATCAGCAGGACCGGCATGGTCAGCCTGGCGAAATCGAACTTCTCAAGCGGGTTGGTAAAGCAGACCAGCGCATCGCGGTAGGTGGCCGCAGGAATGGCCGCCATGCTGTCATAGAGCCGCTTTCTGGCGTCGTCCGAAGCGTCCGGCCCGGCCAGAACCTTGACCACCGCAGGCGCAAAGTCGCGCGGGGTCTGCCCTGCATCCATCGGCACCTCGCGGCTGATGCGAAAAGCCTCACGTTCGTCGGGTCCGGCTTCGGACATGCCGGTGCAGCCGCCCGACAGCACCAGCCCATCCAGCAGATGCGGGTGGCGCATAGCGAAAGAGGTGGCGATCCACGACCCGTAGGACAGACCCGCAAGAACCAGCCGCTCCGCGCCAAGAACCTGCATCACCCGCAGGATGTCGCCGCAATAGTCATCCACCGTGGACTGGCGCGGACCAAGCGTGCTGCCGCCATAGCCCCGCAGATCCAGTGCGGCCGCAGGCATCACGCCGCTGGCCGCCGCAAGCTGGTTGTCCCAGTTGTCGCGATTGCCGCCAATGCCATGCAGGAACAGGCACAGCCGTTTTCCCGGTCCGCCCGCCGTGGTCAGCGCAAGGCGCGGCAGGTCATCGATCAGCCGCTCTTCGACGGGCGGCAAGGGCGTGTCCTCGAAGCGATCCATGTTCGGAATGTGCCTCTGCGCCAGCGTTTCCAGCGCCCCGATCCCTGCCTGAAAGACCGCTTTCGTGCCCTCGCAGATCGCGCCCAGCCGTGCCGACGGCGCGCGCACCACCGCCGACCAGCTGACCACCGCGCCTCCTTCGCTCGCCGCAGTCACCGTCACCCGGGCGTCATAGGCCTCGCAGCCCGCGATGCCTTCCAGGTGGGTGTAGCCAAGCACGCGGTCAGAGTCGGAGAACCAGGTCAGCTGCTCGCGGTAAAGCGTGTCCTCCCCCTTCACGGTGAAGGCGCGGATCTGCGCTCCGCGCGGGTCGCGCTCTTCGCGGATGGCGTCCATCCAGGGATGCCAAAGCCCGCAGAAATCGCGCAACACGGCCCAGACCTGATCCGGGTCGGCCGCAACGCGCCCCGTGACCTGCACCGTGTCGCGCGGCATCTCAGCGAACGCCCTTGATGCTGCCTTCGCTGCCCCGCCACAGCGAGGTCCGCGCGCCACCCTCATCGCCGGGGGCGTTGTCCACCTCGTCCATGTCGTAAAGCGCGAGGACACCGATATAGTCCTCCATGATCTCCGACGTGTAGGGCAGCATCAGCGCGCCGCAGCGGCTGTCGCGATACATCCGCTCCAGCGGCAGGCTTTTCAGCATCGACTGGCCGCCGCAGGTGCGGATCGCCAGCGCGGCCAGTTCCTGCACCCCCTCCATGACGTTGTATTGCGCGGCATACATGCGCATCACCTCGCCCTTGGTCGGGAAGCCCTTCGCCTCGCCAAAGGCCTGCCACCAGAGGGCGCGCATGTTCGCCAGACGGGCATACATCTTCGACACGGCAACGCGCTTGGTCGCGAACATCCGGCGGTCGATCGGCGGCTGGCCGGGGATGCGGCCCTGCAGATAGGCCACGGTGAAATCGAAGGCCCCCTGCGCCACGCCCATGTAGGTTGGCGAAAGGGTGGCCATCATATGCGGCCAGTTCGCCAGCGTCTTGCCGAAGATCCCTTTCGGCATCAGCAGATCCTCGCGGGTCACAAAGACATCCTTCAGGATCAGATCGCGGCTGTTGGTGCCGCGCATCCCCAGCGGGTCCCAGTCCCCCTTCACCGACAGGCCGGGATTGTCCTTGTGCACAACGAAGATCATCGTGTCTTCGTGGCGCGGCTCCACCCCCTCGAACACCTCGGTGCAGACGATGGTGTAGTAGTCGCAATACCCGGCCAGCGAGGCGAATTTCTTGAACCCGTTGATCTTCCAGCCGCCCTCGACCTCGCGGCACTGGGTCTGGTTCGGCTTCGAGGTCCAGTTCTGCCCGCCTTCCGAGATCGGCTGCGAATAGATCGCGCGTTCGGCAATCGCCCGACGGAACTGGCGTTCGCGCAAGGGGGCGAATTCGGCCTTCTCCTCGGGCGTGAGGTTCGGCATCTCGAACATGAACCGCGACCAGGCCATGGACGAGTTGTGCATGTTGAAGGTCAGCGCGGTGGCGCCGCAGTACTTGCCGATCTCGGCCCCGACCATGGCGTATTCGCCCATGGTAAAGCCCATGCCGCCGAATTCGACCGGGATGCACAGCGTCAGGAAGCCCTCATCCGCCAGATCCTTGTAATTCTCGACCGGAAAGGACGCATCGTCATCCACCGCCTTCGCCCGCTCGGCGAATCTCGGCCCCAGTTCGTTCACCCGGCGCAGGATCTTCTGCACTTCGGGCCGGATGCGGGAGAGGTCATAGTAGTCGGCAATATCGCTCATCACGGGTCTCTCTTGCGAAAAGGGGATCAGAGGGCCAGCTCGCCCTGCAGCACGCCGTCCTTCACGACGACACGGCCGTCCAGCGCGATGGTGCAGTTGCGCATCGGCAGGTCGAAATGGCCAAGGGTGTAGCGGCCGGCATATTGGTTGGCGCCGGTGGACCACAGGAAGCTGCCCGCCAGCGCGCGGAACTCCACCGCCTGCATGTCGCGCTTGTCATACATCGCGGCGGTGATCCATTTCGCGCCGGGATGCATCCCCCAGCCGACATGGCTCATGCCGTAAGCGTTCTTGTCGTCCCAGGCTTCCATGTATTCGCGGAAGTGCAGGGCATCGATGCCGTCGCCCTTGATGGCGGTGACGAAATCGTTCTCGATGGTGAAGTCGATCTGGCTGGTCAGGTAGGTCTTGAACGTCAGGTTCATGTCGCCGACGCCCATGACGATGCGGCCGTTGACCGCATTCTTGCCGGGGAAGGCCAGGCACAGCCCGCCCGGCCAATGCGCCACGGCACCCGGCGTGGTGCCGAAGCCCGCCGTGCCACCGCAGGGCGCGCCGCGCAGGTCCACCGTCAGATCGGTGCCAAGGGCCGAAGTGACCCGCATCTGCGACGCTTCCTTCAGCATCTGGATACCGGCCTGCACCTTTGGCCCGTGTTCGGCCTTCGGCTCGGTCCGCTCAAGGATCTCGGGGTGTTCGTTGGTGATCACCAGAAGGCGGGTGCGTCCGGCGTCTTCGATCTCGGGCCATTCAGGGGCGTGGATCAGCCCCTCCACCGTGCAATCGACGATCACCTCACACAGTTTCAGCGCCTCGATCACGGCACGGTTGCCCTGGATCGCCCAGCTTGTGCCGGTGGATTTCACCGGAACCGGCGCCGATTGCGGCGGCGTCGGCATCTGGATCATGCAGAACTCGGCGCCCAGATCATAGGCGGCAAGCTCGCTCAGTTGCACCAGCACCGGGCGCGACTGGGTTTCGGACAGGATCGCGATGCGCGTGCCCGTCCCGATACCGTTCAAAGCGAAGACCCGGCGAAAGGCGGCCAGCCATTTGCCTTCGATGCGTTCCTGAAGCATCGCGAGATTCCCTGTTGACGATTCGCGTCGTCCGCGAATTTCTTTACTCTGGAGTTAAAGTTTCACAGGGCAAGCGAATCTGTCAACAGGATTTTCGAGAATCTGATTTTCGACGAAAATCAGGAAGTTCCGCCGGTCAGTTGCTTCCAGGTCGGCCGCGCCAGGCTGAACGTGTCCCGGCTGCGCACATAGTCGCTGCCGAAAGAGCGTGCCACAAGATCCAGCGCCGGCGTGTCGATATGCGCCCGCTCGGCATCCAGCAGGAAGCGGTCCTCGATATGCACTGCCAGCACCCGGCCGATCACCACGGTCTGGTTCGGCCCGGTCACCACCGATGACAGCGCCCGGCATTCATAGCTGACCGGGCTGTCGGCGATCCGGGGCGGCGCGACATGCTGCGAGGGCGCCGTCGCCACCCCCGCAAAGGCCAGTTCGTCCACTCCGCGCGGCGCGTCGGCCGAGGTCACGTTCATCACCTCCACCAGCCGTTCGGGCACCAGATTGACCACGAACTCCCCGGTGTCGAGGATGTTCCTTGCGGTATCCTTGAACCCGCGGTCCGGCGCCTTCATCAGCCCCAGCGCAATGGTGGGCGGGGCAGAGCCCATCACGTTGAAGAAGGAATAGGGCGCTGCGTTCAGCGCACCATCGGTGCCCTTGGTCACGACCCAGGCAATCGGGCGCGGAATCGTGGTCGCCGCCAGAAGCTTGTAGGCGATCGGCTCGGCCACCTCGTCCAGATCGTATCGCATCGGCTTGCCCCGCAGGTTTCCACATCACCAGCCTTTTGGCAAAGAGCGCAAGGCATCCGCAAGAGATTTTCGATAATTCGCAGAATTATCGTGCACGCAGGGCATCGGTCGCCTGCACCAGCGCCTCGCTGATGCCCGGCTCGGACAGCGCATGGCCGGCCATGCCCACCATCTTCAGCTGGCAACGATCCCAGCCTTGCGCCAGTTTCCATGCAGATGTCGGCGGGCAGACCATGTCATAGCGCCCCTGCACCACCGTCGCGCCGATATGCTCGATCCGGTGCCGTTCCTGCAGGATCCAGCCGTCGCTTTCCAGAAAGCCGGCGTTCAGGAAATAGTGGTTCTCCAGCCGCGAGAAGGCGCGGGCATAGTCCGAAGGCCCCTCGCCGAAGCTCGCTTCGGACTGGATCGAGGCCAGCGCGTTTTCCCATTGCGCCCAGATGCGCGCATGACGGCCCTCTTCCACCAGATTGCCGCTGAACAGCCGCCGGTGATAGGCCGCGATCATGTCCCCCCGCTCTTCGGGCGGGATCGGCGCGACGAAGCGCTGCCACAGATCGGGGAAGAAAAGACCCGCCCCGCCGCCATAGAACCAGTCCAGCTCGGCCCTGGTCATCAGGAAGACGCCGCGCAGGACCAGATGGCGCACCCGCTCGGGGTGGGTCAGCGCATAGATCAGCGCCAGCGTTGCCCCCCAGCTGCCGCCGAAGGCAACAAAGCTGTCGATCCCAAGCACCATGCGGATCCGTTCGACATCGGCAACCAGATGCCAGGTCGTGTTGTCCACCACCGAGGCATGCGGCCGCGACCGCCCGCAGCCGCGCTGGTCGAACAGGACCACCCGGTAATGCGCCGGGTCGAAATACCGCCGCATCGCCGGCGAACAGCCGCCCCCCGGCCCGCCGTGGAAGACGAAGGCCGGCACCCCGTCCGGGTTGCCGCATTGCTCGACATAGACCGTATGGCCGTCGCCCATATCGATGACGCGCTGGTCGAACGGGTCGACCTGCGGGTAAAGATACTCGATTGCGCGCTTTTGGCCTGATCTGTGATCCATCAACACCCTATATAACCCGTGCAAGGCCCGAGTCGAAGTGCAAAGGAACGGCGTATGGAAACCACCGTCGATAGCGCGGAAGTTGCGAAATTCGAGGCGATGGCCGCCGAATGGTGGGATCCGAACGGCAAGTTCAGACCGCTTCACCTGATGAACCCCTGCCGGCTGGACTATATCACCCGCCAGATCGCCGCCGAATATGGCCGCGATCTGACCGGCAATCTGCCCTTCAAGGGGTTGCGCATTCTGGACATCGGCTGCGGCGGCGGGCTTCTGTCCGAACCCATGGCCCGGCTTGGCGCCACGGTTGTCGGCGCCGACGCCGCCCCGCGCAACATCCCCGTGGCCCGCATCCATGCCGAACAGTCCGGCCTGACCATCGACTACCGCCACACCACCGCCGAGGCGCTGGCCGCGGCGGGCGAGCGGTTCGACGTGGTGCTGAACATGGAGGTCATCGAGCATGTGGCCGATCCGCTGGCCTATCTTGCGGCCTGCCATGATCTCTTGAAGCCCGGCGGGCTGATGCTTTGCTCGACCCTCAACCGCAACGCCAAAAGCTTTGCCCTGGCCATTGTCGGCGCCGAATGGGTGATGCGCTGGCTGCCCAAGGGCACGCATGACTGGCAGAAATTCGTCACCCCGGATGAGCTTTATACCCTGATCCGCCGTGCCGGGCTGGACCCGGTGGACCGCAAGGGCATGGTCTTCAACCCGGTCAGCTGGCGCTGGAGCCTGTCTGACCGCGATCTTTCGGTGAACTACGTCACCACCAGCATCCGCCGGTGAGGGCCTTGGCCTTGGCCCTGCTGTTCTGGGCGATCCTGCCGGTCTTTTCGATCTGGGCAGGGCTGGCGCTCTGGGTGCAGTTCCCACAGGCCCGCGGCCTGATGCTTGCCCTGCTGGCTGCCCTGCTTGCGCTGGTGATCTGGCAACGGCTGTCCGGCGGCTGGGGCTGGACCGGGCTTGCCGTGCTGATGGCGGTGACGCTGGGCTGGTTCTTCAGCCTTGCCCCCCGGCAGGACCGGGACTGGGCCGACGATGTCTCGCGCATCGTGCAGGGCCGGGTCGACGGCGATCTGGTTCATCTTGAGAACATCCGCAACTTCCGCTGGTCCGGCCCCGAGACCGCGACGCAGGAACAGTGGATCAGCCGCACGCTCGATCTGTCCGCGCTGCAAGGTGTCGATGTGATCACCTCGGTCTGGGGCAACCCCGACATCGCGCATGTGTTGATCAGCTTCCGCTTCACCGGCGCCGATCCGCTGACCTTCTCGGTCGAGATCCGCCGCGAGAAGGGCGAGAGTTTCTCGACCATCGGCGGCTTTTTCCGCCAGTTCGAGCTGGCGCTGATCGCGGCCGAAGAGGCTGACATCGTGCAATGGCGCGCCGTGCCCCGGGCCGAGGAGGTGCGGCTATACCCCCTGACCCTGACGCCTGACCAGGCCCGACAGGTCTTCCTGCGCTTCGTGGATCTGGGGAACGAGCTGAACGAAAACCCACGCTGGTACAACACCGTCACCGCCAACTGCACCACGGTGGTCTGGCGGCTGTCGCGGGTGCTTTCGCCCGACCTGCCGCTATCGCCCAGTCTGCTGCTGTCGGGCCGGCTGCCGGGCTATCTTGACCGTCTGGGCGTGCTGGCCGGCCCCGGATCGCTGGCCGAGAAGCAGGATGCCGCGCTGATCTCGGACCGGGCAAGGGCCATGCCGGCCGGGGTCGGCTTTTCCGACTGGATCAGGGGCGGACCGCGTCCCTAAAATCCCCGTGCCGCGTTGCACTGCCGGCGCGATCATAGGAAGGTGGACCCATGTCGCGCGTGCTGAAACACCTGTGGAGATTCATCACCGCGGTCTGGACCCGGGTCTCGGACGGCCATTTCGGGCTGGTGGCGGCCGGAGTCGCCTTCTACGCCATGTTCGCCGTGTTTCCGGGCCTGGCCGCCGTGGTGGCGATCTGGAGCCTGATGTCCGATCCCCAGGTCATTGCCGGCTATCTCTCCGTGGCCGAGCGTTTCCTGCCCCCCGATGCCGCCAAGCTGATCCATGATCAGGTCATGGGCCTGTTGAGCGCCCCGGCGGCCACTCTGGGCTGGACCACCTTCGTTTCGCTGATGCTGGCGCTTTACTCGGCCCGCGCCGGGGTTTCGGCGCTGGTGCAGGGCCTGGACGTGGTGCATCGCACGGTGCCGCGCGGCTGGCTGCGGGGCTGGCTGGTGGATTTCGTGCTGACCTTCGCGCTGATCGCCGCCCTGATTGCGGCGCTGGCCACGGTTGTGATCGTGCCCCTGGTGTTCGACTATATCAGCCTTGGCAATCTGGAATCGGGCCTGCTGCGGGTGATGCCCTGGCTGGCCATGTTCCTTCTGGTGCTGACCTGCCTGTCGATCCTGTACCGCTTCGGCCCCAATGTGCCGGGCGGGTTCAAGTCCGGCTGGATCACCGTCGGCGTGGTCTTTGCCGCATTGGCCTGGGCCGGCGTGTCCATCGGATTTTCGACCTACCTGTCGAACTTCAACAGCTACAACCGGATCTACGGATCGATCGGCGCCGTCATCATCCTGATGATGTGGCTTTACCTTTCGGTCTGGGCCATCCTTGTCGGCGGCGCCATCAACGCCGAACTGGATGAGCGGGTGCGGATGCTGCGTTCGATGGGGCGGCGGCGCTGATCACAACTGGCTGATTTGGCTCTGTGCCGCCCGGAATCGCGCATGCCCCTCATCCATGGCGGCGGCAAGGGCGCGGTCGGGTTCGACCACACGGGCGATCTGCGGCAGGGTGGCGATCTCGGCCCCAGCCTCGGTTGCCGCCATCAGCGCCAGCCGCGCCGCGCCGAAGGCCCCGCCGAAATCGCCCGCCACGGGCAGCTGGACCGGCACCCCCAGCGCGGTGGCGATCAGCCGCAGCCAGTAGTCGGACCGGGACCCGCCGCCCACAGCCAGCACCTGGTTCAGCCGGGTCCCCGTCGCCGCCAGCGCATCGCGGCTGTCACGGATGGCAAAGGTCACGCCCTCCAGCACCGCGCGCGTGGCCGCCGCCCTGTCGGTCGCATGCTCCAGCCCGGTGAAGGCGCCGCGCACGGTGGCCGAGTTCAGCGGAGTCCGCTCGCCGCCCAGATAGGGCAGGAACACCGTCTTGCCGGGGGGCTGCAGCGGGCCAAGGTCGCCGGTCAGGGTGGCGGCATCGGCCCCCACCAGGCGGGCGAACCAGTTCAGCGCGTCCGAGGCGGCAAGGATCACCCCCATCTGATGCCAGGTGCCGGGCAGCGCATGGCAGAAGGTATGCACGGCGGTGGCCGGGTCGGGCTGATAGCCGTCATTCGCCGCAAACAGCACCCCGCTGGTGCCAAGCGAGACGAAAGCCTCCCCCGCCCGCACCACGCCGACGCCAACGCCCGAGGCCGCATTGTCGCCGCCGCCACCCGCCACGACGACACCTTTCGGCAGGCCCCAACGCGCGGCCAATGTGTCTCTGACATGGCCCGAAACGGCAGATCCCTCGACCAGACGCGGCATCTGATCGCGTCCAAGGCCGGTGGCCGACAGCAGCGCATCCGACCAATCGCGCGCGCCGGTGTCGAACCAGCTGGTGCCGGCGGCATCGGACATGTCGCTGGCATGCTCTCCCGTCAGCCAAAGGCGCAGATAGTCTTTCGGCAACAGCACCTTCGCCACCCGCGCGCGCAGCGCGGGTTCGTGACGGGCAAGCCACAGCAGTTTCGGCGCGGTGAAGCCGGGAAAGACGATATTGCCCGAGATGCGGCGAAACATCGGGTCGGCATCCAGTTCTGCGGCCTCGGCATGGGCGCGGCTGTCGTTCCACAGGATGCAGGGCCGCAGCACCTGGTCCGAGGCATCCAGCAGTGTGGCGCCATGCATATGGCCGGACAGCCCGATCCCCCGCACCGCACCCAGTCCCTGCGCCGACAGCTTCTGCATCACCGCCTCGGCCGCCGTGATCCAGTCGGCGGGGGATTGCTCGCTCCACCCTTCCTGGGGGCGCTGCACGGTCAGGGGCACGGCGGCTTCGGCCAGGACCTTCTGATCGTCGCCGATCAGCACGCCTTTCAGGCCCGAGGTTCCAAGATCCAGCCCGATATACATCTTCGATCCGCCCCTTCGCTGCTTCTCCCATGATGAGCACAGCAATAGCGCGGGGGCCAGCCCCCGCACCCCCGGGATATTTGTGCCAAAGTGAAGGGGTCAGGAACCGGGGGTGGAATCGGCCAGCAGGGCCGCAAGGCCGCTGCGGTAATCGGGGTGGCGCAGGGTGACGCCAAGCTCCTGCTTGATCCGGTCATTCCTGACCCGTTTCGATTCCCCGTAGAAGCTGCGCGCCATAGGCGTCATCTGCGCCTCTTCGAAGGGAATCGCCGGCGGGACGGGCAGGTTCAACAGGCGCGCGGCCTCGGCCAGCACGTCTTCGGGCGGGGCGGGGTCGTCGTCGGTCAGGTTGTAGATCGCGCCGGGATCGGGCCGGGCGATCGAGAGGCGCAATGTGGCGGCGATGTCATCGACATGGATGCGGCCAAAGACCTGACCGGGCTTGATGATCCGTCGCGCGGTGCCGTTGCGCACCTTCTCGAACGGGCCGCGGCCGGGGCCGTAGATGCCGGCGAGGCGGAAGACATGGACCGGCAGGCCGGTGGCCAGCCATTCCGCCTCGGCCGCCAGGCGCCAACGGCCGCGTTCCGAGGCGGGGGCGGCGGGGGTGGTCTCATCGACCCAGCCGCCCTGATGGTCGCCATAGACGGCCGTCGTCGACAGATAGCCGACCCACGCGGGTTTCGCCTGCAGAAGCTGCGGGGCGGCGCGCAGGAAGGGATCGCCGTCTGCATCCGGCGCGGCAGAGATCAGGATATGCGTCGCCCCGGCCAGCGCGCCATCCAGATCGCCGGGCCAGAGGATCGGCGCGACACCGGCCTGCCGCAAGGCTCCGGCCTTCGCCTCCGAACGGGTGGTGCCGGCCACCTGCCAGCCCAGGGGCAACAGCAGGCGGGCAAGGGCGGCGGCGGAATAGCCGTGACCAAGGGAAAGCAGCGTCGGCATGGGTGCAGTATCGTGGCAAGCGGGCGGCGCTTCAAGTCGCGGCGAAGCCGGCGCCACGGGCCAGATCAGGGTTGATTTGTATCGGTCAGGCTGTACCCTTGCCGCGCATTTTCAATGGAGGCCTGCATGTCTCTGACTTTTGCATTCAAGTGGAATTACGACTACGAGAACGCCGACACGATCATCGTGAACAACGCGACTTTCGGCTATGCGGCCGCGCGCAAGTTGCTGCGCGATGCCGCCGCCTTCCCCGCGGGTGCCAGCCTGCGGGACTACATCGACAAGCACAATGCCCGCGTCATCAACGGACCGCACAAGTCGGATGCCGACAAGCGGCCGCACATGACGGTGCTGGGGAGGGTGAATGGCGTCACCTGCGCCTGCTACCACGTCTATATTTCCGCGCAGGGAAATGCCTCGGGCGTGGCGGCCGAAGCGACGCTCAAGACCGGACACAAGAATGACGACCGGCATGCGCCGATGATCAACTCGTTCAAGGATCTCTAGCCCGGCCCCCGCTGACAAGGCAGCCCCCGCGTCACCAAGCCTTCACTTGCATGCGCGGGGGAGAGTCGGGTTATATGGCTGACCCATTTGACGGATATGCCATGACTGACGACGCGCGCGACTACCTGCTTCCCGATTGCCCCGGCCGCGCAAGCTTTGACAATGCCGAACTGGCGGTGAACCGGCTGGAAGAGCTTTACGGCCGGGCCACGGCGCATCTGTCGCATTACTTCAACCTTGCTGTCAGCAAGGGGCGGCCCGCCATGCGCGTCCGCGCCTTCTACCCCGAGATCCGTCTGACCGTCTCGACCTTCAGCCGGGCCGACACGCGCCTGTCCTTCGGCCATGTCTCGGGGCCGGGCACCTATGGCACCACGGTCACCCGGCCGGACCTGTTCCGTCAGTATCTGATCCAGCAGATCGATCTTCTGATGGGGAACCACGGGGTCCCGGTCGAGATCGGGCCTTCGACGACGCCGATTCCGGTGCATTTCGCGGTGGCGGGCAATCCCGGTGTCTCGGTCCCGCAAGAAGGGGTGCTGGACTTCAGCCTGCGCGACATCTTCGACGTGCCGGACCTGGCAACGACGAATGACGACATCGTCAACGGCACCATGACGACCTATCCCGACGGGTCGATGCCGCTGGCGCCCTTTACCGCGCAACGGGTGGATTACTCGCTGGCCCGGCTGGCCCATTACACCGCGACGGACCCGGCGCATTTCCAGAACCACGTCCTTTTCACCAACTACCAGTTCTATGTGGACGAGTTCGAGGCCATGGCCCGCGCCGCGCTGGCCGATCCGGCCAGCGGCTACAGCGCCTTTGTCGCCACCGGGAACCAGATCATCACCAGCGCCGACGGGATGCTGCAGCCCATCGCCAAACTGCCGCAGATGCCGACCTATCACCTGAAGCGCGACGACGGGCAGGGCATCACCCTGGTCAACATCGGCGTCGGGCCGTCCAACGCCAAGACCGCCACCGACCATATCGCCGTGTTGCGACCTCATGCCTGGATGATGGTCGGCCATTGCGCCGGGCTGCGCAACAGCCAGCAATTGGGCGATTTCGTCCTGGCCCACGCCTATCTGCGCGAGGATCACGTTCTGGACGACGATCTGCCGGTCTGGGTGCCGATCCCCGCCCTGGCCGAGATCCAGATCGCCCTGGAAGACGCGGTGGAAGAGGTCACCCAGCTTGAGGGGTTCGAGCTGAAGCGCATCATGCGCACCGGCACCGTCGCCACCATCGACAACCGCAACTGGGAACTGCGCGACCAGTCCGGGCCGGTCCGCCGGCTGTCGCAATCCCGCGCGGTGGCGCTGGACATGGAGTCGGCCACAATCGCCGCCAACGGCTTCCGCTTCCGCGTGCCCTACGGCACCCTTCTCTGTGTCTCGGACAAGCCGCTGCACGGAGAGCTGAAGCTGCCGGGCATGGCCTCGGACTTCTACAAGACGCAGGTCAGCCGGCATCTGCAGATCGGCATCCGCGCCATGGAACTGTTGCGCAAAATGCCACTGGAGCGGATCCACAGCCGCAAACTGCGCAGTTTCGAGGAAACCGCCTTCCTCTGACCGGCTGCCGGGCGCGCAGTGACGCGCGGGAAGCCGGCCAAAATGTGCGCAAAGCACCTATCTTGGGCTTGATTTCGGCAGGGAAAGCATGTGTCTGGACCGTGGCCCGCAAATCGGGGCGGCCCGCACGAAGACGGGCCCCAAAATCTGGAACAACCAATACAAAGGGATAGAAAAATGTCCAAGCCCATGACCAAGACCCAACTCGTCGCCGCCATCGCCGATGCGATGGGCGCCGACAAGAAGACCGCGACCTCTGCGCTGGATGCGATCGCTTCGGTGGTCTCCCGCGAAGTTTCGGCTGGCGGCACCATCACGCTGCCGGGCCTTGGCAAGGTTTCGTGCCGCGCCCGCCCCGAGCGTCAGGTCCGCAACCCGGCCACCGGCGAGACGATGACCAAAGCCGCCGACAAGACCGTGAAATTCGCCATCGCCAAATCGCTGAAGGATCTGGTGAACGGCTGATCCTGTTCTGGTCAAAGGTGTCGGGGCTGTCTTCGTGACAGCCCCTTTTTCATGGCGGAAGGCACGGCAATGTCCCTGCGCAGTATCCTGATCGGGCTGGTCTTCGTGGCGCTCTGGTCTTCGGCCTTCGCCACGGCGCGGGTCATCGTCGCCCATGCGCCGCCCCTGACCGCGCTGGCCTTCCGCTTCGCAATCTCGGGCCTTCTGGCGGTGGCGCTGGCCCGGGCACTGGGGCAAAGCCTGCGGCTGACCCGCGGGCAGGCGGTCTCGGTGGTGGTTTTCGGCCTGTGCCAGAACGCAATCTATCTGGGCCTGAACTTCATCGCCCTGCAATGGGTCGAGGCATCGCTGGCCGTGATCATCGCCGCCTCGATGCCGCTTCTGGTCGCCGGCCTTGGCTGGGCGTTCAGGGGCGAGCCGATTTCCCGACAGGCTGCCGCCGGGCTGGCGGCGGGCTTTCTTGGCGTGGCGCTGATCATGGGCACGCGGGTGACGGGAGGCGCAGATCCCCTCGGCATCCTTCTGTGCATCCTTGGCGCGCTGGCGCTGGCTGTCGCCACCCTAAGCCTTGGCAACGCCGCATCCGGCGGCAATGTGTTGATGGTGGTGGGCCTGCAGATGCTGGTCGGCTCGGCCGCGCTGGCGGTGATCGCCGCCCTGACCGAGGAGTGGCATTTCACCCCCTCCCCCGCCTTCTGGGCCGCCTTCATCTGGCAGATCCTGGCGCCGGGGCTGGCCGCCACCCTGCTGTGGTTCCGGCTGGTGGGAGAGATCGGCACCGTCCGCGCCGCCGCCTTCCACTTCCTGAACCCCGCCTTCGGAACGCTGGTCGCCATCCTTCTGCTGGGCGAAAGCCTGCATGGCTGGGATCTGGTCGGGATCGCCGTCACCATGATCGGCATCCTTCTGGTGCAGCGCGCCCGCATCGCCGCCTCGGGCTGATCCGGGCGCGCCGGCGGTCAGGCCGCCTTCATCTGCGCCAGATCCTCTTCCAGCACTTGCAGCCGGCTCGGCCGGGCCTTGCAGCGTTCGACCCAGTCCCGGATCAACGGATCGTCCGGGGTCATGTCGGTGAACCAGGCATAGGGGCTGTGCACCAGCAGATCGGCGGCAGAATAGCGGTCCCCCATCAGCCAGGGCCCCTTCTCCAGTGCCGCCCGGATGCGGGCCGTCGCCTCATCGGTGCCGCGGATCGCGCCAGTCAGCCAGGGATGCTCGATCCCCGCCGCCTTCAGGATCAGGACCGGCTCCAGCACGCCCTGATACCAGGCCATCCAGGATGCAAACAGCCCCCAGTCCGGCGTGCACGGTTGCGGCGCCATTCCCGTCTCGGGGAACAGCGCGCAAAGGTGCAGGATGATCGCGCCGCGCTCGGTGATCACCCGGCCGTCATGCAGCAGGGCGGGCACCTTGCCTTCGGGGTGCGGGTTGGCGGGATCGCGCTGGCCGGTGCCATCGACCCGCGGGATCGTCACCACCTGCACCTTGACCCGGTCGGCAATCCCCATCTCCTGCACCAGCGCAACGAGGGCAGAGGAACGGCTGTGCGGCGCATGAAACAGCGTAAGCATGATGTGGTCCTTTCGGTTTCGCGTTTCTGACGGATCATGGTATGGCATGGCTATCCTGCCAAAACCTGTCAGCATCAGATGTCCCGCGCCGATCGCCTCTTTCGCCTGCTTGCCGCCTTGCGCAGCCTGCCCGCCCCGGTCACCGCCGCCCGGCTGGCCGAAGAGACCGGCGTCTCGCCCCGCCAGCTTTACCGCGACATCGAGGCGTTGCGCGCGGGCGGCGCGCTGATCGACGGCGCGGCGGGCTTTGGCTACACCCTGACCGAAGATCCCGCGCTGCCGCCGCAGATGCTGACAAGGCTTGAGGTCGAGGCCCTGACCCTTGGCCTGGCCGAGATACGGCTTGCCGGCGATGCGGCCCTTGCCAAAGCCGCCGACTCGGCGCTGTCGAAGATCATCGCCACCCTGCCCGACCGGGTTCAGGCACAGGCGCTGCACACCGCCCATCAGGTCTACCGCTACGAGAAACGTCCCCCCGCGCCCGCACAGATGTCGGTGGTCCGTCAGGCCATATGGGAGGAGCGGGCGCTGCAGATCGGCTATACCGACAAGGAAGGCAGGATCACGCAGCGCAAGATCTGGCCGCTTTCGGTGGTTTTTCTTGACCGCAGCCTGATCTGCCTTGCCTTCTGCCATCTGCGGCAGGACTTCCGCCGCTTCCATCTTGGCAACATGACCGGCGTCGCGGCGCTGGACGAATCGTTTCGCCCGCGCAGGGTGCCGCTTCTGCGGCAGATCCTGGCCCAGATCCGCGGAGAATCACGGCAAAACTGATCCAGATCAGATACAGGCCCGGCAAAGCGGGATAAGCGATGCAGGAAATCTGCTGCCGGAGTCCCGCCATGCGCCTGACCATCCGCACCAATCTTGCTGCCCGCGTCCTGATGTATTGCGCGGTGAATCAGGGCCGGCTTGTCCGTTCCAGCGACATCGCGCGGGCCTGCAATGCCTCGGGCAACCACATGGCGCAGGTGATCCATCAGCTGCAACTGCACGGCTTCGTCGCCACCCAGCGCGGCCGGTCGGGCGGGCTTCAGCTGGCCGGTGCACCCGGCAGCATCTCGATCGGCAAGGTGTTCCGCGTGTTCGAATCGGGCGTGCCCTTCACAGAATGCTTCGACGCGGACAGCAACACCTGCCCCATGACCGCCGATTGCCGGCTGCGGGCCCATATCGCGCGCGCGGTCGATGCCTTCTATGATACGCTTGACGGGGTGACATTGCAGGATCTGGTGCAGGGCAATTGCGGACTGCAAAGACTGCTTGAGATGCACCCTGCGGCAACGATCGGCCGGGCCTGCGACCGTGCTGTGGCCTGATGACCCATTGATCCGGCGCGGGGTCCGGGGCAAGGCTGGTGCCATGTCGACCCGGTTGACCCATGCACTCTCGCGGCTGGCGCTTCTTGGCCTGCTGATGCTCGCCCTTGTGGCGACCGGCTTTGCGCATCGCGCGCCGTCGCAGCAGGACGCCGCGCTTCAGACCACGTGGATGATGGCGGGCGGAAGCTGGGCTGGCATTTGTGGCGACGCAACGCTGGACGGCGAGCCTGCCCATGTGAAATGCCCGGCCTGCCAGTTGACCGGGGCCGCCGGTCTGCCGCCGCCCGATACGACGGTGCAGGACGCCAGGCTGCGCCTGCTGACCGTGCTGACCGCGCCGCAGTTCGACGCCCCGACCCGGCCCGTGCTTGACCCCGCGCGGGGATCGCGCGCGCCGCCCTTCGCCTGAAGGCGACCGTCTTTCTTCGGCCCGACTGGCCTGCGCATCCACGCGGCGGGGGCCGTCTCCCAACCCATTCCAAGGATACCGAAATGAAACACGCTCTTGGCCTGATTGCCGCCCTGCTGATCTCGACCGCTGCCCATGCCCATGGGTTCACCGCCGGGGATCTTGAGATCATCCACCCCAGCATCCCGCAGCCTGCCGCCGCCGCGAAATCGGCCGCTGGCTACATGGGCATCACCAACAAAGGCGCGGAAGCCGATCATCTGATCGGGGTCGAGACCGACGCCGCCGAGAAGTCCGAAGTGCATGTGACCAAGGTCGGCGACGATGGCGTCGCCACGATGAGCCATGTCGAATCGATCGAGATTCCCGCCGGCGACACGGTTCAGCTTGAGCGGGGCGGCCTGCATGTCATGCTGATGGGCCTGAACGGCACCCTGAACCAGGGCGATATGGTCAAGGCCACGCTGATCTTCGAACACGCCGGCCGGGTCGATGTCGAATTCATGGTGGACGCGCCCGGCGGCGAGGATCACTCGGCCATGGATCACTCGACGGCTGAATAAGCGATCGTCCCTGCCCCCGGCCAGCACGCGGCCGGGGGCAGGGCTTTCTGCGGCTACTGCGCGGCAGCCACGGCAGCCGCAAGGGCGGTGGCGGCCTTGGCGCCATCGGTGTAGTCGCCGTTCACCACCCCTGTCACCACATCATAGATCGCGTTCTTGACCGCAGCCCGGTTGGCGTGGCCATGCGCCATCGATCCGACCATGGTGCCCGCGGCATTCGCCTCGGCCAGATCCGCGATGCCCTTCTTGCCGCAATCGTCGAAATCGGTGTCCGGCACGTCGATCCGCGCCGGGACCGAACCCTTGACGACGTTGAACGCCGACTGGAACGACGGGCTTTCCGCCGCCGAGGCCATGGCGGCCTGCGCGGCCTTCTTGCCCTCGCCCTGGACGTTGAACATCGCCAGCTGGTCCGACAGGAACGTGACAGACCCTTGCGTTCCCGGGAAACGGATGCAGACAAAGTCCTTGCCCGGCACTTGCCCGGCCTTCAGGAACTCTCCCTTCGCCCAGTCGCCCAGGATCTGCATGCCCGCATCGCCGCTGATCACCATGGCCGAGGCCAGGTTCCAGTCGCGGCCCGAGAAGTTGTCGTCCATGTAGGACCGCAGCTTGATCAGCTTGTCGAAGGCATCCGCCATCTTCTCGCCCCCCAGGGCGGCAGGGTCCAGATCGATCATGGCAGAGCGGTAGAACTCCACGCCTTCGGCCAGCATCAGCGAATCGAAGACGGTGGCGTCCTGCCAGGCCTGCCCGCCATGGGCCAGGGGCACGATGCCATTGGCCTTCATCGCGTCCAGCAGGACGATCAGCTCGTCCCAGGTCTCGGGCGCCTTGCCGCCTGCCGCATCCAGCGCCGCCTTGTTGATCCAGACCCAGTTGGAACTGTGGATATTGATCGGTGCCGCGATCCAGTGGCCATCGTATTTCGAGAAGGCCTGAAGGGGCGCGGGGATCACCGCATCCCAGCCCTCGGCCGCCGCCACATCGTCCAGATTGCCAAGCGCGCCTTCGGCCGCCCAGTCCTGGATGTCGAAGCCCAGAAGCTGCACGGCGGCCGGCGGGTCGCCTGCCGTGACACGGGCGCGCAGCGTGGTCATCGCCGCTTCGCCGCCCCCGCCCGAGACAGGCATGTCGATCCAGCCGATGCCCTTCGCGGCAAGATCTTCTTTCAGCACGTTCAGCGCCGCGGCCTCGCCGCCGCTGGTCCACCAATGCAGGACCTCGACATCCTCGGCACGGGCAAAGCCGGTGCAAAGGGCGATGACGGCCGCAGCCGTGGTCAGCTTCCGGGTGATGCGCATGGGTTCCTCCCTGTGGTTGATGCGCGGGAATACAAGGTCAGACGCGGGCCATGCGGGGCGGCAGCACCAGCTTGCCCAGAATGCCGAAGCCCGAGGCGCCCGAGGCGGCGGGAATGTTGTTGGCCATCCGGTTCACCGTGGCATGGGCCAGCGTGGCGAACTTGACCGCCTCCTTGAACTGCGGCGGGATGCCGTATTTGTCCGAGGTGACAAGCGTCATGCCGCGCGGCAGATTGGCCGCCAGCCGGCGCATCAGATCGCCATTGCGGACCCCGCCGCCCGAGGCGATGACCTCGCGGAAGCCGTCAAGATCCGGCACGTTGTCGGTGATCGACCGCACAATGCCCCAGGCCGAGAATTCGGTCAGGGTGGCCAGCACATCGGCGGGCGCGACCTGGCCGAAACGGTCCAGCATCCCGTCGGCATAGGACGATCCGAAATCCAGCCGCCAGGCCGAGCGCGGGATCGGCCGGGCGAAATAGGGATGGTCCTGCAAGGCCTGCAGCATCGGCCCGTAGATTTCGCCAGTGGCCGCCGTGGCGCCATCGGCGTCATAGGGCTTGCCGAAGAACTTGCGCATGGCGTGATCGATCATCACGTTGCCGGGGCCGGTGTCGAAGGCCATCATCCGGCCCCGGTCGGCATTGGCGACCTGCACATTGGCGATGCCGCCGATGTTCAGCGTCATCACCGGGCCGATGTCGCGGAAGGCGATGAAGTCCAGATACTGCATCAGCGGCGCCGCGTTGCCGCCAAGCGCGTGGTCCATCGTGCGGAAATGGGTGACCGTCGGCGTATCGCAGGCGGCGGCAACGATGGCCGGCTCTCCGATCTGCAACCCGCAGGGGTATGCGCCGCTCGACCAGCGTTTCACCAGATCGTCGCAGCCAAGGTAGCCCTCCAGCTTCTCGCGGGCCGGCGGCTCTTGATAGATGGTCTGGCCGTCATAGCCGATCACCTCGATGTCGCCGGGCTTCAGCCCCTCCTCGCGCATCAGGCTGCGGGCGCTTTCGGCATAGACGGCCCCCGCCAGATAGTTCAGCCGGCACAGGTCAAAGACCGAAATCCCGTTCTCGAACGAGGCCAGAACCTGCCGCGCCACGTCGTCCGGCCAGTCAAAGCTTTTGCCGGTCAGAAACTTCGGGCGCGAAGGCAGGCCATCCGGCGCGGTGCCGATCTCGCACAGGACCACGTCGATCCCATCGAAGGACGAACCGCTGTTCAGCCCCATGATCAGTGTCATTCAAAGGTCTCCTAATCGTTTAGGTTTGTGGTTGTCGGCTGGCCGTCGGCATTTTCAACCTTGGGTCAGCCGCAGGAACTTCGGCGGATCAGTCTGGCGGGCAGGACGATGCGCTCGGCCGGGGCGTCGGGCGACAGGATGCGCTTCAGCAACAGCGTGGCGGCGGCCTCGCCCATCTCGCGGATGGGCTGGGCGATGACAGTGGCCGGCGGGACAAGAAGCCCGGCCCATGGAAAATCATCAAAGCTGATGACCGCCACGTCTTGCGGCACGGCAAGGCCCGCCGCCGCCAGCGCGCGCAATGTGCCGTTCAGCAGCACTTCGTTGCTGCACAATATGGCATCGGGCGGCGCCCCGCCCTGCAGCTGGCCCTGCACTGCGGCGGCGACCGCGGCAGGGTCGTTCTGCCCCTCGACCACCGACAACGCGGCGCCTGCCGCGGCGGCGGCGGCGCGGAACCCCGCCTCGCGCCCTTCGCGGGTGCCAAATCCGCCGGGATGACCGACGAACAGCCAGTCGCGGCGGCCCTGCGCGGCAAAGACCTCGCCCGCCTCCTGTGCTGCGCGAAAGTTGTCCGTGGTGACGCCCGACACCCCGGTCTCGTCCGCCGGGGGCAGGCTGTCGGCAAAGACCAGCGGGATGCCGAACGCCCTGAGCCGCGCCATGTTCGCCGGCGAAGGCGGATGGACCAGCACGATCCCCGCCGCGCGTTGTTCCAGCATGATCCCGATGAACAGGTCCTCGCTGCGCGCGCTATAGGCGCCATCCTCGAAGGCATCGGTGATCGAGCAGTTGTAGCCCCGCGCCTGCATCTGGCGCTGGAAGGCGGCGATCAGCCCGGCATAGAACAGGTTCTCGCTGTTGGCTGTCAGCACCCCGACAAGATGGGACGAGGCGGTGCGGAAATTGCTGGCCATCCGGTTCGGCACATAGCCAAGGTCGCGGGCAATGCGGCTGACCCTTTCACGGGTTTCGGCCGAGACGCCCTCGCCACTGCCCAGCGCGCGTGAGACGGTGAAGGTCGACACCCCCGCCCTCTCGCTCACCTCCCGCAGCGTGACTCGCTCCGCCATCCGCGATTCCTCTCTCTCAAGCTGAACCTAAACGGTTAGTCAGGCTTTTCGCAACAGATTCGGCAACCGGACCGCGACCAGAGCAGGATCGATCCTCCGGGCGGCAGGTCAGAAAAGCGCGGCCACACGGGCCGAGCAGATCACTGATGCTGCATTGGCGCAGGCGCGAAGCCGCGCCGCTGGCGCCGACCCGGCGCTAACCGATCCGGCCGCGCGTCCCGCCGGTCTGCCCGCGGTCCAGAAGAAGATGGTCCAGCAGGACACAGGCCATCATCGCCTCGCCCACCGGCACGGCGCGGATGCCGACACAGGGGTCGTGGCGGCCCTTCGTCACCACTTCCACCGCCTCGCCGGCCTGATTGACCGACCGGCGCGGCGTCAGGATCGAACTGGTCGGCTTCACCGCAAACCGGCACACAACCGGCTGGCCCGAGGAGATGCCGCCAAGAATCCCCCCCGCATGGTTCGACCCGAAGCGCAGCCCGTCATTGCCCATCTCGATCTCGTCGGCATTCTCGACCCCGGTCAGCGCCGCCGCCGCCATGCCAGCCCCGATCTCGACGCCCTTGACCGCGTTGATCGACATCATCGCGGCGGCCAGATCCGCATCCAGCTTGCCATAAAGCGGCGCGCCCAGGCCTGCGGGAACGCCTTCGGCCGCGACTTCGATCACCGCGCCCACCGAATTGTGCGACTTGCGCAGGTCATCCAGATAGGCCGCCCATTCGCCGGCCATCACCGGGTCCGGGCACCAGAACGGGTTCCCGGCGATCTGGTCCGCATCGAAGCGGCTCCGGTCGATCGCCTTCACCCCCATCTGCACCATGTAGCCGCTGATCCGCAACTCCGGCACCAGCGCCGCCAGCACCGCCCGCGCCACGCCCCCAGCCGCCACCCGGCTTGCCGTCTCGCGGGCCGAGGACCGGCCGCCGCCGCGATAGTCCCGCACCCCGTATTTCAGGTGATAGGTCAGGTCGGCATGGCCGGGACGGAACTGGCTGGCGATCTCGCCATAATCCTTCGACCGCTGGTCGGTGTTCTCGATCATCAGCTGGATCGGCGTGCCCGTGGTCACCCCCTGAAACACGCCCGACAGAATCCGCACCTCGTCCGGCTCTTTCCGCTGGGTAGTGAATTTCGACGTGCCGGGCTTCCTTTTGTCCAGCCAGGGCTGGATGTCCGCCTCACTCAACGCCACGCCCGGAGGGCAGCCGTCCACCGTGCAGCCGATCGCCGGCCCGTGGCTTTCGCCCCAGGTCGTCACGCGGAACAGATGGCCGAAGGTGTTCAGGCTCATGGCGCCCCTCCCGATCTACGTCTAGCGCATAGCCGCGCCCCGCGGCCCGCTTCAAGCCCCTTCCCCCGCCGAACCCGATTTTCGACGAAAATCGGTCTCTCCCCTTGAAACGAGGATCTCCGGCCCCATCTGGGGTCAGCGGGCCGGGCCCCTCTGACGGTGAACACCGTGATGTCGGACCGCAATCGGGAACACAATGCGCCCGATGGTCAGCCCGGCTTTCTGCATCAAGCGGTTTTCCCCCGTCTGTCCGTCACGCGCCTGAAAGGACATCAGGGGATGGACTTCCTCTTCATCGATTTTCTCGGCAAGCCGCTGTGGATGTGGCTGATCTTTCTGGCCATCGTCATCCTGCTGATGGTCTTCGACCTGGGCGTGCTGAACAAGGGCGACAAAGAACTTGGCGTCGCAGAAAGCCTGAAGCTTTCCGCCTTCTACATCTGTATCGCCATTCTTTTTGGCGGCTACATCTGGTGGGCCTGGTCCAACGGGACGCTGGTGACAACCGACGGCACCAACCCCGTCGCCAGCTACTTCCAAGGCTATATCATCGAGAAAGTGCTCTCGATCGACAACGTTTTCATCATCTCGCTGATCTTCGGCTATTTCGCCATTCCCCGGAAATACCAGTATCGCGCGCTGGTCTGGGGCATCATCGGCGTGATCATCCTGCGCGGCATCATGATCGCCATCGGCGCCGAACTGATCGCCGCCTATGACTGGGTGACGCTGATCTTCGCCGCCTTCCTGGCCTTCACCGGTCTGAAGATGCTGGTGATGCCCGAGGGCGACATCGACGTGTCGAAGAACCCGGTCGTCCGGCTCACCTCGAAATACATGAACGTGACCAAGGATCTGCACGGCCAGCGGTTCTTTGTCCGCCAGCCCCACCCCGCAACGGGCAGGCTGGTGCTTTTTGCCACGCCGCTTCTGGTGGCGCTGATCGTCATCAACGTGGCCGACCTGATTTTTGCCGTCGACTCAGTGCCGGCGATCTTCCTGATCACCACCGACACCTTCATCGTCTATACCGCGAACATCATGGCCATCCTTGGCCTGCGCGCGCTGTACTTCGCGCTGGCAGCACTTGTGCACCGCTTCCACTACCTGAAATACGCGCTGGCCGTGGTGCTGATCTTCATCGGCCTGAAGGGCTTCTACAGCTACTTCCTCGGCAAGTTCGATCCCTACCTGTCGCTGGCGATCACCATCGGCATCATCGCGGCGGGCATCTTCTACTCGCTGTGGAAGACGCGGAACGACCCGCCCGAGCCCCAGCATCCGGTCTGATTCGGTATCAAGGTTAACGCACGGCCTCCGGGCCGTGCGTATGCCGCACAGGCAGACGCATGTCATACCCAGGTCATACGTTGGCCATACCCGGCGCGGTTCCGCCGTTTTGGCAGTTAACACAGCGTTCCCAATGGCTTGGACGACCCCCTTGCACCTGCCCGCCTTTTCCCTATGCTCGCCCCCACCTCGGGGTGCCCGTCTGACGGGCTGAGATGCGAAAGCGGACCCGTTGAACCTGAACCGGCTCATACCGGCGGAGGGAAGGTGCATCGGTTTCCCCTGTGCCCGGCCATCCGTCGCAACAGAAGGGTGCCAAGATGCGACTTTCCCTTGCGGCGTTCATCTCCTGCCTCGCCATCCCGGCGGCAGCGGAAACGCCTGTCCTTACCGTGCTGACCTATGACAGCTTCGTCTCGGAATGGGGGCCCGGACCCATCGTCGAAAAGGCGTTCGAGGCGACCTGCGCCTGCGACCTGCGCTTTGTCGCGGGCGGCGACGGCGCCGCCCTTCTGGCCCGCCTGCAACTGGAAGGTGCCGCGTCCGAGGCCGACGTGGTCCTTGGCCTCGACACCAGCCTGACTGCTGCGGCCGCTGCCACCGGGCTTTTCGCCCCCCATGGGCAAGCTGCCGCCGCCGCGCTGCCGCTGACCTATGACGACCCGCTGTTCCTGCCCTATGACTGGGGTTGGTTCGCCTTCGTGCTGGACAAGACAAAAACCCCCAACCCGCCGAAATCCTTCGAGGAACTGGCCGCATCCGATCTGAAGATCGTGATCCAGGACCCCCGTTCCTCGACCCCGGGGCTTGGCCTTCTGCTTTGGGTCAAGGCGGCTTACGGCGACCGGGCCGGGCAGGTCTGGGCAGATCTGGCCGACAACATCGTCACCGTCACCCCCGGCTGGACCGAGGCCTATGGCCTTTTCCTGGCGGGCGAGGCCGACATGGTGCTGTCCTACACCACTTCCCCCGCCTATCACCGGATCGCCGAACAGGATGACAGCAAGGACTGGGCGCCCTTCGCCGAAGGCCACTACCTGCAGATCGAGGTGACGGGCGTTCTGGCCGCCACCGACCAGCCCGATCTGGCCAAGGCCTTCCTTGCCTTCACCCAGGACCCGGCCTTCCAGGCGGCGATCCCCACCACCAACTGGATGTATCCCGCAGCCGCCATCCCCCTGCCCGACGGGTTCGAGACCGCCCGCCCCGACAAATCCCTGCTGATGACGGCAGAAGAGGCGCAAGCCGCCCGTGATCCGGCCTTGGCGGAATGGCAAGCGGCGCTCGCGCAGTAGGGGGCCTCGCGGTCCTGTTGGTCGCCGCGCCGCTTGGCGCGGTGGCCTGGCGCGCCGGGGGCCTGTCGCTCTCGGCCGCCGACTGGGCTGCCCTGCGCTTCACCCTGCTGCAGGCCGCCCTGTCCGCCGTCTTGTCTGTCGCGCTGGCGATCCCCGTCGCCAAGGCCTTGGCGCGGCGTCATTTTCTCGGACGCGGCGTGCTGATCACCCTGATGGGTGCGCCCTTCCTGCTGCCTGTCATCGTGGCGGTGATGGGCCTTCTGACCCTGTTCGGCCGCAATGGCGTTCTGAACTCGGCCCTTGCCGCAATCGGCCTGCCAACGCTGTCGATCTACGGGCTGCAAGGCGTGCTGATCGCCCATGTTTTCCTGAACCTGCCACTGGCCACCCGCATGGTACTGCAGGGTTGGCAGGCCATCCCGGCGGAACGGTTCCGGCTGGCCGAAAGCCTGTCGTTCTCGCCCGCCGAAACCGCCCGCCACCTGGAGCGGCCCATGCTGGCCGAGGTGCTGCCCGGCGCCACCGCCACGGTCTTCACCCTTTGCCTGACCTCTTTCGCCGTGGCACTGATCCTTGGCGGAGGCCCCCGCGCAACCACGCTGGAACTGGCGATCTATCAGGCCGTGCGCTTCGATTTCGACCTGTCCCATGCCGCCGGGCTTGCGCTTTTGCAGGTGCTGATCGGCGGGGCCGCCGCCCTTGTGGCCTGGATCACCACCCGCCATGCCGGATTTGGCGCCGGGCTGGACCGCGCGCTTGCCTTGCGGCCACCTGCTGGCTGGCGGCGGCTGACGGATGCCCTTGTCCTTCTGCTGGCGGCAGGCTTTCTTCTGGCCCCGATGCTGGCCGTCGTGCTGCATGGCCTGCCCGGCCTGCCCGGGCTGCCCGCGCAGGTCTGGCCCGCGCTGGCGCGCTCGGTCATCGTGGCGCTGGCTTCGGTTGCGCTGACCATGGCGGCGGCGTTGACCATGGCGCTTGGCACGGCGCGCGGCCGGTCACGCTGGCTGGATCTGGCGGCGACCCTGCCGCTGGCTTCCAGCGGGCTGGTGCTGGGCACCGGCCTTTTCCTGCTGGCGCTGCCCTTCGTGCCCCCGGCGCGGCTTGCCTTGCCGATCACGGTTCTGGTCAACACGCTGCTGGCCCTGCCCTTCGCCTGGCGCCTGCTGGCGCCCGAGGCGCGGGCCCTGCAAGCCGATTATGGCCGTCTGGCCGACAGCCTTGGGCTGCGGGGGCTGGCGCGACTGCGGCTCTTGACCCTGCCCCGGCTGGCCCGCCCCCTTGGCTTTGGTGCCGGTCTCGTCGCCGCCCTGTCGATGGGGGATCTGGGCGTCATCGCGCTTTTCGCCGGGGAAAGTCAGGCGACGCTGCCCCTGGTGATCCAGCGCCTTGCAGCGGCCTATCGCACGGATCAGGCGGCGGCGGCCTCGTTGCTGCTGGTGACAGCCAGTTTCGCGCTGTTCTGGATCATGGATCGGAGGGGGCGTCATGCTGCGGCTTGAAGGCGTCGTTCTGGCGCAGGGCAACTTTCGCCTTGGCGCGGACTGGCAGGTCGACGAGGGCGCCCTTGTGGCGCTGATCGGGCCATCTGGGGCGGGGAAAAGCTCGCTCCTCTCGGCCATTGCGGGGTTCTTTCCCCCCGTGGCCGGGCGCATCCTGTGGGACGGTCAGGCGCTGGACCCAGCACCCCCCGGCGCACGGCCGCTGACCATCCTGTTCCAGGATCAGAACCTTTTCCCCCATCTGACCCTGGCGCAAAACCTTGGTCTCGGGCTGCGACCGGACCTGCGGCTTTCGGCGGCCGAGAAGATCCGGGTCGGCAAGGCGCTGGAGCGGGTCGGCCTTTCCGGGCTGGATCTGCGCAAGCCCGCGCAACTGTCGGGCGGGCAGATCGGCCGGGCGGCGCTGGCACGGGCCTTGCTGCGGGCCAAGCCCTTGCTGCTGCTGGACGAGCCTTTCTCCGCCCTTGGCCCCGCGCTGAAGACCGAGATGCTGGACCTTGTGGCCGAAGTCGCGCGCGAAACCGGGGCCACGGTGCTGATGGTCACGCATGACCCTGCCGACGCCCGCCGTATCGCCGGACAGACGGTGCTGGTCGCCGATGGCATCGCCCATCCACCTGCACCGACGGAGCGGCTTTTCACCGATCCCCCGCCAAGCTTGCGCGCCTACCTTGGCCAGTAAGGCCCGGATTTTCGACAAAAATCCGCAAAGAAAAACCCCGCCCGAGTTGCCTCGGGCGGGGTGTGTTCTGGCAAAGCCCGCGGGTCAGGCGTTGAAGGTCTTGCCCTTCGCCCGTGCCCACAGCTTCTTGTTGGTCAGATACAACAGAACCGACAGGATGATCAGGAAGGTCACGGCGATGAAACCGGACTGCTTTCGCGCCATCATATGCGGTTCGGCCGCCCACATCAGGAAGGCCGCGACATCCTCGGACATATGCTTCAGGTCGTTGGGCGACCCGTCGGCATATTCCACCTGACCATCCGACAGCGGCGTCGGCATGCTGATCTTGCCGCCGGCGAAGGCGTGGTTCTCATAGAAGGTCGTGCCGGCCTCTTCGATGGTCTCGCCGGTATAGCCGGTAAGGATCGAATAGATGTGCTCGGGCCCGCCAATGCCTTTGACGAACTGGTTGACGCCGGTGCCATAAGGCCCGTGGAAGCCCGCACGGGCCTTGGCCATCAGCGACAGGTCCGGGCCCATCCCCTCGCCCGAGCGGGCGGGGAACTTGTCGGTCCACTCGCGCGGACGCTCGGTTCCGTCGGGCAGGACCACGGCGTCAAGGTTCGCGGCGTAGGCGCGGACCTGATCGGCCGGCAGCTCCGGCCCGCCGGGATCGGCCAGGGTGCGGATAGGCACGAACTTCATGCCGTGGCAGGCGGCGCAGACCTCGGTATAGACCTGAAGGCCGCGCTGCAGCTGGAACTGGTCGAAGGTCCCGAAGGGGCCTTCGAAGCTGAAGTCGACGTCGTGGGTTTCCCCATCGCCGGCTGCATGGGCGACGCCCATGGACAGCGTCAGCGCCGCGACGGAAGCAATTGCGATCTTGCGGAACATGTTGGCTTGATCCTTTCCGTCACTCGGCCGCATGGGGGTAGTGGGCCTTGAAGTCTTCCTCGATCGTGGCCGGCTGCGGCAGGGGTTTCTCGATGATCCCCAGAAGCGGCAGGATGATAAGGAAGTAGGCGAACCAGTAGGCCGCCGCGATCAGCGAAATCGTGGCATAGGGTTCCTCGGCCGGCATTGCGCCGCACCACATCAGCACCACGAAGTCGATGCACAGCAGGGCGAACCACCATTTGAACATCGGGCGATAGCGGCCCGACCGGACGGAGGAGGTGTCCAGCCAGGGCACGATCACCATGACCGCGATGGCACCGAACATCGCCAGCACGCCGAAGAACTTGGCGTCGATGATGCCGAAGCTGATCCATTCGGCGAACATCACCACCCAGACATCGGCGGTGAAGGCGCGCAGGATGGCGTAGAACGGCAGGAAGTACCATTCCGGCACGATATGGGCCGGGGTCGCCAGCGGGTTCGCCTCGATATAGTTGTCGGGGTGGCCCAGGAAGTTCGGCATGAAGCCGACGATGGCGAAGAACACCACCAGCACCACGGCAAGGGCGAAGAGGTCCTTGATCACGAAATAGGGCCAGAAGGGCAGCGTGTCCTTCTCTGCCTCTTCCTTCGAGCCGCGGCGCACCTCAACCCCGGTGGGGTTGTTGTTGCCGGTGGTGTGGAAGGCCCAGATATGCACCGCGACCAGCGCCGCGATCACGAAGGGCAGCAGGTAGTGCAGCGAGAAGAAGCGGTTCAGCGTGGCATTGTCCACCGCCGGCCCGCCCAGAAGCCATTCCTGGATCGACGGCCCGATGCCGGGGATGGCACCGAAGAGGCCGGTGATCACCGTGGCGCCCCAGAACGACATCTGGCCCCAGGGCAGAACGTAACCCATGAAGGCGGTCGCCATCATCGCCAGATAGATGATCATGCCGATGATCCAGGTCACCTCGCGCGGCGACTTGTAGCTGCCGTAGTAGAGACCGCGGAAGATGTGCAGATAGACTGCAAAGAAGAACAGCGAGGCGCCGTTGGCATGCAGATAGCGCAGCATGTGGCCGCCGTTCACGTCACGCATGATATGCTCGACCGAGGCGAAGGCCAGATCGACATGCGGTGTGTAGTGCATCACCAGCACGATGCCGGTGACGATCTGCAGCACCAGACAGAACGCCAGAACGATGCCCCAGATCCACATCCAGTTCAGGTTCTTGGGCGTGGGGATCATCAGCGTGTCATAGACCAGACTGACAACGGGCAGCCGCTTGTGCAGCCACTTCTCGAAGCCCGTTCCGGGTTCGTAATGGTCGTGGGGGATACCAGCCATGGATCTCTACCTCAGCCCAGAAGAATGGTCGTTTCGTCGGTGAATTGCGCAACCGGAACCTCAAGGTTCCGCGGCGCCGGCCCTTTGCGGATGCGGCCAGCCGTGTCGTAATGCGACCCGTGGCAGGGGCAGAACCAGCCGCCGAACTCACCCGCGCCGTTGCCGATCGGCACGCAGCCCAGATGGGTGCAGACGCCGATCATCACCAGCCATTCCCCGGCCTCGTCCAGCGTGCGGTTGGCGTCGCTGGCATCCATTCCGGGCTTGTTGTCATTCTCGGAATGGGCGTCGATCAGTTGATCCATCGTCACCGCACGGGCGGCCTCGATCTCTTCGGGGCTGCGGCGGCGGATGAACACCGGTTTGCCGCGCCACTTCACAGTCAGTTGCGTGCCCACTTGAACGCCCGAGACATCGACATAGATCGAGGCCATGGCCCGCGTGTCGGCCGAGGGGTTCATCTGGTTGACCAGCGGCCAAACCGCGGCGCCGGTTGCCACGACGCCCGCGCCGGCCGTGGCATAGTACAGGAAATCACGACGAGTGCCTGCGTCAGAATCTGCGTGGGACACGAGTTAGTTCCTCTCCCTGTCGGGGCCGCTGCAAGACGGCCCATGGAATTCGGGGGTCCCGGTTGCCCGGAACCCTGCCGGTCGCGCTTTTAGACAAGGCGGGCCGGGCCGTCCAGCGGACAAAGCCGCGCAGATGGCGATTTGGCTGCCGTCTTTCCATTGATTTTTCTGCCCTGTGGCAGAAGGGGCGCGGCGTCCGGTCTGTGCTGGCACCGTGGTCATCTGCGCCTCAGCCCTGCGGGACGGTTGCCTGCATCGCCGCGCTGGCCGCCCGCCCGGTCTGCCACGCCGCCAGGGCGGGCCGGCCATCGCGCCAGTTGCGGTCCGACAGGCGGAAATCCAGATAGCCAAGCGCCACGCCAAGCGCGATCTGCCCGGCATCCAGCCGCCCCTGCAGATGCGGCTGCCACAGGGTCTCGGCCGCATCCAGCGCCCGCGCGATCTTCAGCCACTGCGCTTCGACCCAAGGGGCGTGACGCCGCTCTTCGGGGCGCAGCCGCGATTCGTAGACCATCAGCACGGCGGCATCCATCATGCCATCGGCGGTCGCCTCCAGGGCCAGCACATCCCACAGGCTGTCATCCGCGGGATAGAAGCCGGTGCCGGCCCGCTGGTCCAGATAGCGGCAGATCACCCGACTGTCGTAAAGCGCGCGGCCATCGTCCAGTTGCAGCGCCGGGATCTTGCCCAGCGGGTTCAGGTCCACCGGCAGCGTGCCCGGCGCAACCGGCGTGCCGGCCACATCGACCGTCTCGACCCCTTCGATACCGCCTTCGCGGATCATCACGGTGACCTTGCGCACAAAGGGCGATGTGGGCGAGGCGTATAGCTTCATTCCGGCCTCTCGCGCAGGCGCAACCGGGCCAGCAGGCCGGCGTCCAGCTCATAGCTGCGGCCGCGGAAGCGGATCACCCGCCGAAACCGGGCGCTGGCATTGGTCTGCCGGTCGTCGTCCCGATCGGCGGGCCGATGCAGGCTCAGCCCTTCGCCAAGGTCGTCCAGGGCATCCTCGGCCCGCTGATCCGTGCGGCCGGGGTAACTGCGCTTCTGCAGCCAGCGCGAGGCGGCATAGCCGGTCGCCGCAACCGCGCCAAGGCGCAGGGCAAGTGGCAGAAGCGGGGCAAGCGGTAGCGGCACGTCACCCTCCTTCGTCAGGAAATCCTTTCGTGGCAAGGCCAGCTTAGGGCCCGCCCGGTCCGCTGTAAACGGGGCCGCAGCTATTCCCCGGGCAGCCCGTGCATCAGCGCCGCAATTCCCCGGGCGTTACCGTCACCCTGCGCCAAGGCATCCGCCACACGGTTGCGCCAGCCTGCCTCCTTGTTCTGGTTCAGCTTCCAGGTGCCGTCCACCCCCGTCACCCGGAACCGGAAGGGCAGGATCATCCGCATCATCCGCTCCATCGACCCCGGCGACATCTTCGCGGTGGTCCAGGGCCGCTTGCCGGCGATCCGGCCCTCATGCTCGGCCGACAGGGCCTCGACATGGTCGCGCAGCACCGCCGGGTCCAGCGGTTCCAGCACACCGCGCAGATGGACCGCGACATAGTTCCATGTCGGCACCTGATCGGGCACCTGATCATGCGGGCCATACCAGTCGGGCGAGATATAGGCGTCCGGCCCGGACACCGCGATCACGGCCGGCAGGGGCAGAGCGGCGCGGGCAACGGGGTTGGAGCGCGCAAGGTGGATCTCGGCGAAAGCGGCGTCGGGCGACAGCAGGAAGGGCACATGCGCCAGCAAGGGCCCCTCCGGCCCGTTGATCCCGAGAACCCCGAAACCGCGTTGGCGGGCAAAGGCGATGTTGATGTCGGCAGAGGTCTGGCGGAACGCGGGATTTGGATGCATGGCGGCACATTCAGCGGCTGGCTTGGCCCCGACCCTTGCCGAAGGCGCAGGCAACGGCCAGCATCAGTTCCCCGCCGCGGATAGGTCCAGAAGCGGAAGGGTGGTGCCGGTGAAGGGACTCGAACCCCCGACCCCATCATTACGAATGACGTGCTCTACCAGCTGAGCTACACCGGCGCCGTTCTCTAACCGCCTGAAATCCAATCGGAACTTGCTGGGCGTTCCGTCGATGATCGTCAGGCCGCTTCCCATGTTGCAAATCCGACACGGGGCGAGTTGTGTGTGAGCGTCGTTTAGTCGGTCCATGACCCGAGTGCAAGGGCCTGTTTCATTGCAGCCCCCCTGAAGCTGGCCTCTCATGAAACCGCAAATGGCGGGGTCGCCTTAGCCCCCAAAGGTGCCTTTCCCCTCACCGCGATCCTTGTCGGCCGGGGCGGATTGCGCGGTCAGCGGGCAAGGTCCGGGGGGCTTTCGCGGCGGTCCTGCCAGATGCTGAACGGCAAGAGCGCGTTCGGCGCCATGCGGGCCAGCGCGTGCATGGGGATACCCCGCAGCGGAACCAGTGGCGGGGCAAGCTCTGCGGCGGGGGCACCGGCCGCCCACCGGGCCAGGTCCGGGCCCAGTGCGGTGGTCATGGCGATGCCCCGGCCGTTGCAGGCAAGGGCAGCCAACAGGCCGGGCGCGGGCTCGATCACGCGGGGCAGAAAGTCGGGGGTCACGGCCGCAACCCCGGACCATGAATATTGCAGGCGCGGCAGGTCGGGCAAATCCAGCACCCGGGCCATACGGGCCAGGATCGCGCGCGGCACCCGGGTTTCGGCCCCCGGTCCAAGGATGTGCATCCCCCCGGTGATCAGCCGGTTCTCGGCGTCGAAGCGGAAGGTGAACAGGTTGCGGCGACTGTCGCCGCAGCCCTGACCGCCCGGCAGAAGGCGCTGGCGCACCGATTGCGGCAGCGGCTCGGTCGCAATCTGGAAAACGCGCAGCGGAAAGAAGCTGCGGGCAAGGCCGGGCCAGAGCGCCCCTGCATGGGCGTTGGTCGCCAGAAGAACGCGGCGCGCGCGGACGATCCCGCCCGGCGTGCCGGCCCGCCAGCCCTGCCCCGCCGGCTCAAGGCCGGTAACGGGCGTGCCCTCATGGATCCGGGCACCCGCCTGCGCCGCCGCAACGGCCAGTCCGCGGGCAAAGCCGACGGGGTTCAGCAGCCCGCCCGAACGGTCGATCCAGCCACCGCGCCAGCCTTTCACGCCGGTCATGGCCCGGACCTCGTCCGCGTCGAGCAGTGCTACCTGCCGCCCCAACGCCCGCCATTGCCGCACCCGTTCGCCCGCGCGTGCCAGGGCCGCATCGGAATGCGAGGGCTGGATCCAGCCCGCCTGCACCGCGTCGCAGGCAATCGAATGGCGGCGGATCAGATCGAAGACCAGATCGGCACTGCCCGCGGCCATGTCCAGCAGTCTTTGACCCCTGATTGCACCC
Organism: uncultured Paracoccaceae bacterium; assembly: GCA_934500835.1. Classification (GTDB taxonomy): domain Bacteria; phylum Pseudomonadota; class Alphaproteobacteria; order Rhodobacterales; family Rhodobacteraceae; genus Pseudogemmobacter. The sequence continues at coordinate 208,665 of CAKSTR010000006.1, forward strand.
AGCCGGGCCAGCACGCCTTCGGGGTCGACCTTGGCGAAGTTCGGCACCACGAAACCGGCGTTGCGGCCCGTGGCGCCATGGGCAATGGCCTCGGCCTCGACCAGCACCACACGCAGGCCCGCCCCGGCCGCGTGAAGCGCCGCCGAAAGGCCGGTGAAGCCGCCACCGATGACCAGAAGATCGGCCTCGGTTTCGGCCCTCAATGGGGCGAAGGGCGGAATCGCTGCGGCAGTGGCATGCCACAGCGTGGGGGGTGTGGTCATTCCATCCCCCCGCGTCCCTTCGGCCCGAAGATGCCCTGTGGCCGCCACAACAGGATCAGGCACAGCATCACCCCGATGGCCACGATCTGAAGCGAGGCCGCACGGGCCTGCCAGTCGGTCGGCACCAGCGAAGATGTCACCCATCCCGCGCCGATCCAGACCGCCCAGACCAGAACCGCACCGAAGACGGCACCCCGGTTCGATCCCGACCCGCCGACCATGAGCATGGCCCAGACCTGAAAGGTCAGCGTCGGAATATAGTTGTCGGGCGCGATGAAGCCGATGAAATGCGCCTGCACCGCCCCGGCCAGCCCCATCACCGCACCGCCCACGGCAAAGGCCTGGATGCGGTAGCTGCGGGCACTTTTGCCCAGCGAGATCGCGGCCCGCTCATCCTCGCGCAGCGCCCGCAGGACGCGGCCCCACGGGCTGCGCGACAGCGTCTCAAGCGCCAGATAGCAGGCCAGCGTGACAGCGGCGATGATGGCAAGGTTCACCAGATTGAAGGCGAAAGGATCGGATTGCAGCCCGGCAAAGGGACGCGGGATGAAGGCCACGCCGAAGGGCCCGCCCGTCAGACCAACCGCGTTCAGGGCGATCAGTTGCACCACCACCGCCACGCCGAAAGTGGTGATCGCCAGGTAGTCCGACTTCAGCCGCAAGGTGGCAAAGCCGGTGAAGGCGGCCGCCGCCGCCGTCAGCACCATCGCCGCCAGCCAGCCCGCCAGGATCGGCCAGCCGAAACCGCCGATCCTCTCGATCGTGTCGGGCGTGGTCAGGATGGCCGAGGTATAGGCCCCGATCGCCACGAAACCGGCGATCCCCACGTTGAAGAGGCCGGTCAGCCCCCATTGCAGGTTCAGCCCCAGCGTGATGATGGCGAAGATCAGCGCGGTCGACAGGAAGAAGGCGCCATATCCCAGAAGGTCAATCATCTTTCGGTCACTCCGAAAAGCCCGGTGGGACGGACCAGCAGCACCGCCATCAGGATGACGAAGGCCACGCCCGCACGCCATTCGGCGCCGATGAACATCACCGCGGCTGCCTCGGACAGGCCGATGATCAGGCCCGCCAGAACCGCCCCGGGAACCGACCCGATGCCGCCAAGGATTGCCGCCGCGAACATTGGCAGCAACAGGTCCAGCCCCATCAGCGGCCGGATCTGCACCAGCGTGCCGACCATGACCCCGGCTGCCGCGGCCAGCGCCGCGCCGATCACCCACGTGGTGCGGATCACCCGGTTGACGTCGATCCCCGTCACCCGCGCCAGCGCCGGATTCTGACTGTAGGCCCGCATCTCGCGCCCGCGCTGGCTGCGCGTCAGGAACAGGTGCATGCCGGTCACCAGAAGCAGCGTCATCACCAGAAGCGCGCCTTGATCCGGCGTGATCCGTATCCCCAAGCCGACGGGCTGCGCGATCTGCAGCGCCCGGGAGTAATAGGCCGGGCTGGACGAAAACAGGAACTCCAGCAGGTTGCGCAGCGCCATCGAGGCCCCGAAGGAAGCCATCACAACGATGATCGCCTGCCCGCGCGAGCGCAGCCGCGCAAACAGCAGCCAGTCCAGCAGCAGGGCCAGCCCTGCCGTGAAGGCCATGGCAAACAGCGTCGACAGGATCAGCGGCAGGCCGAAGGACAGCGGCGCGATCGGCCCGGCGATGCCACCGATCACCCCCACCGCCACCAGCGCGGCATAGGCCCCCCAGGCCATCAGATCGCCATGGGCAAAGTTGGAAAAGCGCAGGATGGAATAGGTCAGCGTGACGCCGATGGCACCCAGACCGATCATCGCGCCCGAGATTACGCCGTCCAACAGAAATTGCAGGGTCATTGGGCGCCCTCCTTGCGGTGGCCAAGATAGAGTTCAGCAATCACCGGATCATCCCACAGGGTCTTGGCCGGTCCTTCATGCGCCTCGCGCCCCTCGACCAGCACATAGGCGCGGTCGCCGATGGCAAGGGCGGCGCGGGCGTTCTGTTCGACCAGCACGATGGTGACGCCCGAGGCGCGTATCTCGACCAGCCGGGCAAAGACCTGCTCGACGAACTTCGGCGACAACCCGGCCGAGGGTTCGTCCAGCATCAGCACATTCGGCCGCACGATCAGCGCACGGGCGCAGGCCAGCATCTGCCGCTGCCCGCCCGAAAGGCTGCCCGCAGCCAGCCTGCGCTGACGGGCAAGGTCGGGAAACAGGGTGAACATCTCGTCGATGGGGGCGGCCGCATCGGGAAAGACCCCCGCCGCGACGGCAAGGTTTTCCTCGACGGTCATCAACGGAAAGACGTTTTCGGTCTGCGGCACGAAGGCAAGGCCCTTGCGGATCTTCAGATGCGCAGGCACGGACGTTATGTCTTCGCCCCCCAGTGTGACCGTGCCGCCGGTGACGGGCACGACCCCGGCGATCGCCTTGATCAAGCTGGACTTACCCGCCCCGTTCGGACCAAGGATCACCACGATCTCGCCCTTGTCCGCGTGGATCGAGGCGCCTTTGACGATCGAAAGGCCCGGCTCGTAGCCCGCTTCCAGCCGGGTGACGTTCAGCAGGGTCATGCCGCCGCCCCCCCGAGATAGGCTTCGATCACGCGGGGGTCGCGGGCCACCTCGGCAGGCGTTCCCTCGCACAGATGCTCGCCCGAGGCCATGACGACCAGCCGGTGACACAGCCGCGTCACCATGTCGATGTTGTGTTCGATCAAAAGGAAGGTCACCCCCGCCGCATTGATCGCGCGGATGCGGTCGATCAGCACCTCAAGCAGCGAGGGGTTCGCGCCGGCCGCAGGTTCGTCCAGCAAGATCACCTGAGGGTCCGCCATCATCACCCGCGCCAGTTCCAGCAGCTTGCGCTGCCCGCCGGACAGGACGCGGGCGGGCTGATCGGCCAGCTTGTCCAACAGCATCAGGGCAAGGATCTCGCGCGCCTTTTCTCGGGCGGCGCGTTCCTCGGCCGCAACGATGCGGGGCTTCAGAATGCTGGCCCAGATCCGTTCACCCGTCTGGTTCTGGCGGGCCAGCAGCAGGTTGTCGACCAGCGACAGTTCGGGAAACGGGCGCGGAATCTGGAAGGTGCGGCCCAATCCGCGGGACAGGCGGCGATGCGCGGGATCGGCCGTCACATCCTGACCGGCAAGCAGGATCCGGCCCGAGGTCGAGGCAACCGACCCGGCCAGGAGGTCGAACATCGTGGTCTTTCCCGCGCCATTCGGGCCGATCAGGCCAAGGATTTCACCCTTTCCCACGGCCAGAGACATGGCGTTGACTGCAGTCACACCACCAAAGCGTTTGGTCAGGTCCTTCGCTTCAAGGATTGAATGCAGCATCTGTCATCTCTGATGTTTGATCCGTGATCACACTTGATTTGATCACAGTATGGACGTTTACTCATTTCAGGCAAGACGATTCGTTCGGGGGCTTGATGCGACGGGAAGATACGGAAATCGGGCTGGCGCCGGTCGGGCGGGAAACCGTGCAGGACCGGGTCTATTCCGAATTGCGCCGCGCGTTGATCACCGGGCTTTTCGCCCCCGGACAGGTGCTGACCATCCGCCAGCTTGCCGATGCACTGGTGACCTCGACCATGCCCGTGCGCGAGGCACTTGGCCGGCTGATCACCGAACAGGCGCTGGAGGCCCTGCCCAGCCGCCAGATCCGCGTGCCGGAGGCAACGCCGGGACGGCTGGACGACATCCTGCGCGCCCGCTTCCTGATCGAGGGCGAGGCCGTGGCCCTGGCATCGGCCCGGATGACGCCGGACCTGCTGGAAACGCTGCGCACCCATCTGCGCGAGTGGGAGGCGCTGCGGCTGACCTCCAGCCCCGAGACGATGGACCGCGAAGCCACGATGAACCGGATCTTCCACTTCTCGATCTATCGCGCCTGCGGCTCCGAGGTGTTGCTGCCGATGATCGAAAGCCTGTGGCTGCAGTCCGGTCCCTGCACCCGTGCCGCGATCTTCGCCTTTTCGGAGGCGGGGGAATACGACACGGCCAGCTTCCATCGCGCGCTTCTGACCGCGCTGGAGGCCGGCGATGCGGCGGCGGCGCGGCAGGCCCTGGTGGCCGACATCAGCCGCCCCTTCGCCTATCTGCGCAGCAAGCTTGAAAAGGAGGGCCAGGAATGACCCGCAGCATCGTGATCTCGGACGACAGAAGCGGCCTTTCGGTCCGCGCCCTTCTGCAGGGCGACAAGGCTCCGGCCAATGCCGCCTTCCTGTGGCGCTATCTTGAGACGCCGCGCGTCGTGCCCTCGATCCATGCCATGTGGACCGGTCCCGAGATTTCCTGCCCCGTCCCGCCCGCCCATCTGGCCGGGGCGGATTGGGCAGCGCCGCTGCCGGCCGAGAACGCCACCCTTCATCCGCAGCCCGGCGATGTGGTGCTGGCCTATGTGCCCGCGCGGATGTGGGGCGGCAACCCGGACCCGATCTTCGACATCGGCCTGTTCTACGGGCCGGGTGCGCGGATGCTGTTCCCGATCGGCTGGCTGGCAGGGTCGGTCGTGGCACAGGTCGCGCCCGAGGACCGCGCCGCACTTGCCGCCGCCTGCACCCGTATCCGCCAGACCGGCGCCTGCGACATCACCTTCCGGAGGACCGAATGACCGACGAGTTCGAACTTTACGACCTGCGGGTCGAGATCGTCGCCCCGGAAGGCGCCAGGATCTACTGCGGCAAACCGGGTGAGTGGTTCGAGCTGCGGGGCGAACAGCTTCACATGCCGCCGGGGCAAAGCTTCTCGATCTATTCGCTGTCGGCGATCCTGCCGCTTCTGCCGGCCAAGCAGCGCGTCACCCATCCCAACGACTGGATGACCTCGGATGCCGAGGTAGCCTGCCCCGACCCGAACTGCCCCTCGCGGCTGCGGATCACCCGGCTGGGCAAGCGCCGCTTCAGCCATGCGGAAACGACGGCCGTGCCGCTTCCCGAAGGAGCACAGGAATGACCGTGCCGACGATCACGCTTGCCTCGGGGCACACCATCTCGCGCGTGCTGCGGGGCGGCTGGCAACTGGCCGGCGGTCATGGCGAGGTGGACCCGCAGGCCGCCATTGCCGACATGATCGCCTTTGCCGAAGCCGGGATCACCACCTTCGACTGCGCCGACATCTATACCGGCGTCGAAGAGATGATCGGCGCCTTCCGCACCGAATACGGCAACCGCCACGGGACCGAGGCGCTGTCGCGGATCAAGGTGCACACCAAGCTGGTGCCCGACCTGTCGCGGCTGGCCGATTGCGACCGGGCCTATGTGCGCGGCATTGTCGAGACCTCGCTGAAACGCCTGCGGCAAGAGCGGCTGGATCTGGTGCAGTTCCACTGGTGGGACTATGCGGTGCCCCGCTATCTGGACGCGATCGGCTGGCTGGATGAATTGCGGGCCGAGGGCAAGGTCGCCCGGATCGGCGGCACCAATTTCGACACCGCAAAGACCGAAGAGATCATCGCGGCGGGCGTGCCGCTGTTGTCGATGCAGGTGCAATACTCCCTGATCGACCGCCGCGCCGAACGCCTGTTGGCGGCCTCGGCCGCAAAGAACGGCTTCTGGCTTTTGTGCTACGGTACGGTCGCCGGCGGTTTTCTGGGCGACCGCTGGCTGGGCAGGCCGGACCCGGCGGGCGATCTCGAAAACCGCTCGCTGACGAAATACAAACTGATCATCGACGATTTCGGCGGCTGGGATCTGTTCCAGACCCTGCTGCGCACCCTGCGCGGCATCGCCGACCGGCATGGCACCGACATCGCCACCGTCGCCTCGGCCGCGATGCTGGCGCGGCCTGCGGTGGCCGGGGTGATCGTCGGTGCGCGCAACCGCGACCACCTGCCCCGCAACCTTGCCATCGGAACGCTGGCCCTGACCGATGCCGACCAGGCCGAGATCGAGGCCGTTCTGGCGCAGGGCAAGATCCCCGAGGGCGACACCTACACGCTGGAACGCGACCGCCACGGCAGGCACGGCCAGATCATCAAATACAACCTCAACGCCGAGGCCTGAGGTTCCAGCCCCCCGCGCCAGGCCCGGACGGGGGGCAAGAAGAAGGGCCAAGGACCCGACATGAACAGAGAGGATCTTCGATGAAACGCTTACTTCTTGCCAGCGCCGCGGCGCTGACGCTGACCCCCGGCCTTGCGCAGGCCTGCGACATCACCGTGGGGCTGGTGCTGGAACTGACCGGCCCGGCCGGCGAATATGGCCAGGCCAGCGCCAAATCGGTCGAGATGGCCTTCCGCGACCTGAACGAAGCCGGCGGCGTTGCCGGCTGCACGCTGAAGACCGACACCCGCGACAGCCAGACCCAGGCCAATGTGGCCGTGGACGCGGCGACGCAGCTGGTGCAGGTGGAAAAGGTTCCCGCCATCATTGGCGGCGTCATCAGCCCGATGTCGATCCCGATCCTGACCTCGGTCACCGCACCCGCCAAGGTGCTGCAGATCTCGCCCGCTTCTTCCTCGCCCACGCTGACGGCTCTGGGGCGCGAAGGCAAAACCGCCGGTGTCTTCTTCCGCACCATTACATCGGACGCGCTGCAGGGCGTGGCGGCGGCGCAATTCGCCATCGACCGCGGCTTCAAGAAGGTGGCGATCATCCACCAGAACAACGACTTCGGCGTGAACATGGTGAAGGAGTTCACCGCCCCCTTCGCCGCCATGGGCGGCACCGTGGTCTCGGTCACCGCCTATAACGGCAAACAGTCATCCTATGCTTCCGAGGTGACGGCAGCACTTGCGGCGGGCGAGATCGACGCGCTGTATCTGGTGTCCGACCCGGTTGACGGCGCCACCATCGCGCGCACCTGGATCAGCCAGGGCGGGGTGCAGAAATTCCTGCTGAACGACGGCATGAACAGCGAGGACTTCATCAACGCCGTCGGCAAGGAATATCTGGGCGAAGCCTTCGGCACCTCCTCGGGCACGGATCCGACCAAATCGACCGAATATTTCAACGCCGGCTACAAGGAGTTCTCGGGCATCGACCCGGCGGCACCCGCGGCGGACCGCTCCTACGACGCGGGCGCATTGGTGGGTCTTGCCATCGCCATTGCCGGCGGACCGGACCGCGAGAAGCTGCCCGACGCGCTGCGCGCCGCCGTCGATCCGGCGGGCGAGCCGATCTTTGCCGGCAAGGAAGAGTTCGCCAAGGCGCTGGCGCTGATCGCGGAAGGCAAGCCGATCCGCTACGAAGGCGTCATCGGCCCGGTGCATTTCGACGAATACGGTGACATCGCAGGCCCGTTCCGGCTGTGGCAGATCGTCGATGGCGTGGTGACGACCGTGGGCGAGATGACCACCGAGGACATCGAAGGCGTGAAAGCCAAGATCAAGTAGACGCCCTGCCAGACAGGATCGGCCGCGCTTTCCTGCGGCCGATCCTGTTGCGCGCATTATCGGCCTACTGCGGACTCTGGTGTCAACTTACTGCAAGCCACAATCGCGCATGGTTTCCCCACCTCGCGGTCTGGCCACAGGAAAACTTGACACACATGTCGACTCCGGCTTTCCTGCGGGGAACCGGAGGCAGCCATGACCGCTTATCGCCACCTCACCTCGCCCCTGCAATTGCGCGGCCACAGCCTGCGCAACCGCATCGTTTTCGGGGCCCATACCAACAACATGTCCGATCAGGGAATTCCGGGCCCACGACAGGGGAAATACCTTGTGGAACGGGCCCTTGGCGGCGCGGCCATGGTGGTTTGCGAACCTGTCCCGGCGCATCGGACCGGCGTTCTGACCCGTGGCAACATCGCCCATGAATCGGACGCGATCATCCCGCATTTCCGCCGCATCACCGAGGAGATCCAGACTGCTGGCGCCGTCGCGATCCAGCAGATCTACCATGTCGGCGCCCATGGCGATTCCGACCTGTCGTTCCAGCCGCACTGGAGCCCATCGGGCGGACCCTCCTATCACGATTCCGATGGCTCTCACCGCATGACCGTGACCGAAATCAATGAAGTGCTGGACGCTCATGTCGCCGCCGCAATCCGCGCCAAGGCCTGCGGATTCAACGGGGTCGAGGTCTGGGCCGCCTATCATTCGCTGTTGGATCAGTTCTGGACGCCCTGGTCCAACAGCCGCGACGATGACTGGGGCGGCAGCCTTGAAAACCGCACCCGTTTCTCCCGCACGCTGATCGACCGCATCCGTCGCGCCTGCGGCGAGGATTTCGTCATCGGACTGGCCACCAGCTATTCCCCCGCCTATTCCGGCACCACGTTAAGCGCCGAGAATCTTTGCGAAATCGTCGACCTGCACGACCGCACCGGCCATGTCGACTATTTCACCGTGGGCTACGGCAGCTATCTGGAATTCGAAGGCATCATCCCCGCCTTCACCAGCGGCGAGAAGCTGACGACACCCTTGACCGCACAGCTCAAGGCATTGGTAAAGCACGCAAAAATTACCTCCGAGGCCGGGGTCCGCACCCCCGACAACGCCGAAACCATCCTGTCCGGCGGTGAGGCGGACCTTGTCTCCATCGTCCGCGGCCAGATCGCCGACCCGCATCTGGCACGCAAGGTGATGGAGGGGCGGCCGGACGACATCCGCCCCTGCCTGTCGTGCAACCAGATGTGCTGGGGCCGCCGCAGCCGCGACTACTGGATTTCCTGCCTGATCAACCCCTCGGCCGGGCGCGAGTTCGAATGGGGCGGCGACCGCTTCACCCCGGCCGAGATCCCCCGTCATGTGCTGGTCATCGGCGCCGGCCCCGCGGGGCTGGAGGCGGCCCGCGCCGCCGCCGAACGCGGCCATCGGGTCGAGATCGTCGAGGCCCTGCCGCTGATCGGTGGCCAGTTCCGGCTGGCCGGCCAGCAGCCGCGCCGCGCGCAGATCCTTGACCTGCTGGACTGGTATGAACGTCAGTTCACCAGACTTGGGGTAACGCTGCGCCTGAACACCTATATGGACGATGACGAGATCGCCGCCCATCCCGCCGATACGGTCATCCTTGCCACCGGATCGCTGCCCGATGAAGACGGCTTCCAGCGCTGGATGCCGCAGGAGCCGCGCCTTCCCGGCCTTGACAACGGCCATGTCCACAGCCCCGAAGCCGTGATGCGGCGCGAGGTCCGGCCGGGGTCCGAGGTGATCCTTTACGACGAAGGTTCGAACTGGCGCGGCGTGGGCACTGCATGGTGGCTGGCCGAACAGGGCCACAAGGTGACCATCGTCACACCCGAGGCCTTTGTCGGCAAGGAGATTGCCCGCACCTCGGCCGATGGCGCCGCGCGCCGTGCGCTTGCGGCGAAAGGGGCGGTGTTCCTGACCGAAAGCCTGATCGCCCGCTGGCACGGCAACGGCGCCACGGTCCGCAGCCTGCTGACCGGCGAGGAAACTCTGATCCCGGCCAGCGCCCTGGTGATGGCCACCACCAACCGCAGCTTCGACCCTTACCCCGAGGTCTTTGCCGGCAAGGCGACCCACCGCATCGGTGATTGCGCCGCCCCGCGGCTGGCGGCCTATGCCTTCCACGACGGCCGCAAGGTGGCGCTGACCCTCTGACCGAAGGCCCCGATTTTTCGTCGAAAAATCGTGCCCCTCAGGCCACGCGCGCGAAACTGTCCGCCCGCGAGACCCGCCAGGCCTCGGCGAAGCCCGCCGAGGATTCAGGGTCTGCCAGCAGTTGGCCGGGGGCAAGATGCTCATACAGCTGGGCGAAGGACTGCACCCGGTCGGCATCGGTGCGGCGCAGGAAATGGTGTGCCTTCAGATCCGAGGGATGAAGCAGCCCCGCCGCAGCCACCAGTTCGGCCAAGGCATGCAGCGTGTTGCGCTGGAAGTTCGCCACCCTTTCGGCCTTGCTGGGCACATCCAGCGCCCGGCTTCGCAAGGGGTCCTGCGTAGCCACCCCGGTCGGGCATTCGCCGGTATGGCAGCTTTGGGCCTGAATGCAGCCCACCGCGAACATGAAGCCGCGCGCGGCGTTGCACCAGTCGGCGCCAAGCGCCAGCACCTTGGCCATGTCGAAAGCCGAGGTGATCTTGCCCGAGGCCCCGATCCTTATCCGGTCGCGCAGGCCCACCCCGACCAGCGCATTGTGAACGAAGGTCAGCCCGTCGCGCAGCGGCATGCCGATATGGTCCATGAACTCCAGCGGCGCGGCGCCGGTGCCGCCCTCCTTGCCGTCGACCACAATGAAATCCGGGGTGATCCCGGTTTCCACCATCGCCTTGCAGATCGCCATGAACTCCCACGGATGGCCGATGCACAGCTTGAACCCGGCCGGTTTTCCGCCCGACAGTTCCCGCATCTTCGCAATGAACTCCAAAAGGCCCACCGGCGTCGAGAAACAGGAATGCGAGGCCGGAGAGTTGCAGTCCTGGCCCATCGGGACGCCGCGGATGCGGCTGATCTCTTCGGTCACCTTGGCCGCCGGCAGAACCCCGCCATGGCCGGGCTTTGCCCCCTGCGACAGCTTCAGCTCCACCATCCTGATCTGCGGATCAGCCGCGGCTTCGGCGAATTTCACCGCGTCAAAGTTGCCGTCCGGCCCGCGGGCGCCGAAATAGCCCGACCCCAACTCCCAGACCAGATCGCCGCCGTTCTCGCGGTGATAGGACGACACCCCGCCCTCGCCCGTATCGTGGAAGAACCCGCCGATCTTCGCGCCCTTGTTCAGCGCGCGAATGGCGTTCGCAGAGAGCGAGCCATAGCTCATCGCCGAGATGTTCAGGAGGCTGGCCGAATAGGCCCGATCGCCCTGCCCGATGCTGACCCGCATCCGTTCATGGGTTTGCAGGGGCGCTGGCGCGATCGAATGGTGCAGCCATTCATATTGCTCCTGATAGACGTCGTACATGGTGCCGAAGGGCCGCTTGTCGAGATCCTTCTTGGCGCGCTGGTAGACAAGAGCCCGCTGGTCGCGGGCAAAGGGTGCACCATCCTTGTCGCCTTCGAAGAAATATTGCCGCATCTCGGGCCGGATCGACTCCAGCAGGAAGCGCAGATGCGCGGCGACGGGATAGTTGCGCAGGACGGCGTGATGGGTCTGTCGGAGGTCATAGAGGCCCGTCAGGACCGAGGCCACGCAAAGCAGCGCCAGCGGCAGCATCCACCAGATCTGGCCGGGAAAGACGGCCATCAGCGCCATCCCAACAAGGGCCAGGATCGCAGGCCATGTGATCAGCGCATAGCGCAGGTTGAAGACGGTGGAGATGGCAAACACGGGCTGTCCTCGCAAAGCGGCACGCACAACTTTAACCACGAATGCAGTAAAGGCGTTAAGGGGGGTCAGAAGGGCAGCGGTGCGGTGTAGGCGACGCGCTCCCTGCTGGCGGGGTGGTGCAGCGAAAGAGTATGGGCATGCAGCATCAGCCGGGGGTGGGCGCGGGCCTTGCCGGTGGCATAGATCGGATCGCCAAGGATCGGATGACCCAGTTCCAGCATATGCACGCGCAACTGGTGGCTGCGCCCGGTATGGGGCGTCAGGCGGACGCGGGTCTCGCCGGGGCTGCGGCCGATCACCTGCCAGTCGGTCACAGCGGGCCGGCCGTGTTCATGGCTGACCATCTGGCGCGGGCGGTTCGGCCAGTCGGCGCAAAGCGGCAGGTCGATGGTGCCGTGATCGTCGGCTATCTCGCCCGCCACCCGGGCGACATAGGTTTTCTGCGCGCGGCGCTGCTCGAACTCCTGCCCCAGAAACCCCTGCGCCTGTTTCGTGCGGGCGAAGATGATCACGCCCGAGGTGTCGCAATCCAGCCGATGCACCAGAAGCGCATTCCACCGCGCCGTCTGCAGGCGCGAGAGCAGGCAATCCTGCCGCCCCTCCAGCTTGCCCGGCACCGACAGCAGGCCCGAAGGCTTGTCCAGCACCAGCACCTCCCTGTCCTCGTGCAGGAACGAGAGCGGCACGTCCGGTGGGCGATAGTCGAAATCGGGGATCATGCGATCTTGTGGCCTTCGGCCAGAAGGCGCGCGTGCAGGTGGCGGATATGGGCCGGACCCACCTCGCAGCATCCGCCGACAATGGTGGCGCCTTGCGCGATCCAGCGCAGGGCAAAGGCGGTATAGGCCTCGGGCGTCAGGTCGTGGCGGGCGCAATAGGCGGGGGCGTGATCGCCTTCGGGCAAGGGCAGGCCGGTGATTTCGGAGAACCCGTTGGCATAGGCCCCGAACGGCAGGCCAAGCGGGCGCAGCGCCTCCATCGCGGCTTCCATCGCCTCGGGCAGCGAGCAATTCGCCAGAACGGCGGCGGCAGGCGCCTCTTGCAGCACATCGGCCAGAGCCGAGACCGGCTCGCCCGAGCGCAGCAACTTGCCGTCGCGGTCATTCACCGAGACCGACAGCCAGACCGGCTTGCCCGCCGCCTGCGCGCCGCGCAGCGCCCCGCGGGCCAGATCCAGCGAAGAGATCGTCTCGATAAGGATCACATCGACATGCGGGCCAAGGATGCGGGCTTTTTCGGCGTAAAGCGGCTCGGAAACCGCGACCGGAGGGGTCAGGTCCGGGCGGTAGCTTTCACCCAACGGCCCCATCGAACCCGCGATCCGCCCGCGCCCGGCCTGCGCCACGGCCTCATGCGCCTCGGCCAGCGCGCGCAGGTGCAGGGCGTGATACAGGCCGTCCAGTCCATGCGGCTGCAGCCGGTCATGCAGGATGTTGTAGGTGTTGGCCGTGGCGATGCTGGCCCCGGCGGCGAAGTAATCGTCATGGATCGCCTTCACCAGCCCGGGATGGTCCAGCATCACCCGCGTCGCCCAAAGCGGGCCGGGATCGCTGCCGGCGCGGGCAATCAGTTCCTGGCCCATGCCGCCATCAAGAAGGGTGATCTCTGCCATGTTCGCCTCCTGCCATCCGCGGGCCAGCTAGACCCGGGGCATGCGGAAGATCAAGGGTCGGGTTCAAAGCCGTCGAATTGCGGCAAGCCGTCGGTCAGATCATAGTAGTCGCCCTTGTCGGCCACAAAGATATGGGCGGCAAGGCGCCCGCCGGTGGGGTTTTCAATGCAACCCGCCTCGACCGAGAAAGACCCGTCCGCCGCCCGGAAAAACAGCGACGAGGCGCAGGTCGGGCAGAAGCCGCGCCGCCCGCCCTGCGGGGTGACATATTCGGCCAGATGACGCGATTGCCAGTGCAGGTCCGGCTCATGCGCGTCGAAGCTGGCGGCATAGTGGCCGCTGGTCTTGCGGCATTGTGTGCAATGGCAGGCGGTGACCTCGCCCATCGGGCCGGGCAGGGTGAAGCGGTTTGCGCCGCAAAGACATGCGCCGCGCAGGGTCGCGGGCGCGGCGGTCAACCGCGGTGGCGCCCCCTGTGCGGGATCGTAGTAGTCACCGGCATCCTTGTGATAGATGCTTTGCGCCACATGCAGCCCGGTCGGCCCATCCAGCGCACCGGCGGCGAAGGAGATCGTCGGCTCCCCATCCATCTGCCACAACAAAAAGCTGCTGCATTCGCGGCAGAAGCCGCGGTTGGCGGTCGGGCTGGCGCGATACCATGCCAGCCCGTCGTCGCGGGTGATGCGCAAATCCTCGCGCGGGACCGAGCTGGCCGCCCAGAAATGCCCCGATTGCTTGCGGCACTGGGTGCAATGGCAATCGACCACCGGGCGCAAGGGGGCGTCGGTCTCGAAGGTCACGGCGCCGCACAGACAGGATGCGCGGTGCATCAGGCGGCATCCCTGAACACGGTGGCAAGCAGGGGTACAAGCCACTCCTCATCCGCGCGGGTGAAGGCGGCGGGGCTGTTGCTGTCCAGATCGAGGACGCCGAGAAGGTCGCCCTTGCCGTTCCACACCGGCAGCACCAGTTCCGACCGGGTCGATGACGAACAGGCGATATGGCCCGCGAAAGCCTCGACATCCGGCACATTCTGTATCTGGCCAGTGCGGGCGCAGGCGCCACAGACCCCGCGCGAGAAGGGGATGACAAGGCAGCCGTGGCCGCCCTGATACGGGCCGATCTTCAGCAATTCGGGGCCGACCACGCGGTAAAAGCCGGTCCAGTCCGACAACGGGTGCCTTGCGTGAATCTCGCAGGCCAGGGTCGCCATAAGGGCTACGGCATCGGTCTCGCCATGGGTCAGGGCAAGGATGTCCCTGGAGGCTTCGGCATAGTCCATTCAATACCCCAATGCGCAGCCGTCTTTCCGCGGGTCAGAGGCCCCGGTCAGGGTGCCGCCCTCATCGATCAGGATGGCCTGAGCGCCGCCCAGGGGTATTGCGGGAATCGACACCGAATGTCCCATCCGCGCCAATGCTTCACGCACTTCGGCGCTGTAGCCGCGTTCAACCTCCAACCCTTCGAACCCGGCAAAGCTGCGCGGGGCGTCGATGGCGGCCTGAGGGTCCATGCCGAAATCGACCAGATTCGAGACGAAGCGGGCATGACCGCAGGGTTGGTAGGCCCCGCCCATCACGCCGAAGGGCATGGTGACGCGGCCGTTCTGGCGGAGCATGCCGGGGATGATGGTGTGCATCGGGCGCTTGCCGCCGGCGGCCTCATTGGGGTGGCCTTCGGTCAGGGTAAAGCCCGCGCCGCGGTTCTGGAAGTTGATGCCGAAGCGGTCCGAGGCAAGGCCCGCGCCAAAACCCCAGAAGATCGAATAGATCAGCGAGATCGCCATCCTGTCGCGGTCCACCACGGTCAGATAGACGGTCTCCTTGTGCATGGCTTCGGTCAGCGGGGCAGGATCGGCCATCGCGCGAGACGGGTCGATCAGTGTGGCCAGCCGGTCGGCCGTGTCCTGCGACAGCATGTGATCCAGCCGCAGCGTAGGATCGGCGATGAAACGATCGCGCGCGTCGTAGGCCAGCTTGGCGGCCTCGGCCTCGATATGCGCGCGATGAGCGCCGCCGGGGGACATCGCCCGAAGGTCGAAGCGTTTCAAAATGTTGAGTAGCAGGATCGCGGTGGCGCCCTGCCCGTTGGGCGGATGCTCCAGAAGTTCCAGCCCGCCATAGGTGCCCGCGATTGGCTGCGTGTAGTTGCAAGAGGTCGCCGCCAGATCGTCCAGCGTATGACAGCCGCCAAGGGCGCGCAGCGAGGCGATCATGTCCTCGGCCACCTCGCCTTCGTAAAAGCCCTTGCGTCCCTGATGCGCGATGCGGCGCAGGACTTCGGCCTGCAGGGGGTTGCGGAATACCTCGCCAATCCGCGGCGCCCGGCCGTCAAAGCTGTAAATCTCACGCGCGCGGCCTTGCAGCACGGGCAGATCGTCGGCCCAGTCAAAGGCGGTGCGGGGGGCGACAGGCACGCCCTCCTCGGCGCAGGTGATGGCGGGGGCGAGGAGACGTGACCAGTCCAGCCGGCCATGATCGGCGTGCAGCCGGCAGAAGGCGTCGATTGCGCCGGGCAGAGTGACCGGCAAAATGCCATGGATCGGCATGCTTGCGTGGCCCTGCGCGCGGATGGCTTCGGCAGAAAGCGCGGCAGGGGCGCGGCCCGAACCGTTCAGCGCCAGCACATCCTCGGTTCCGGCGGGTTTCAAGAGGACGAAGCAATCGCCGCCGATGCCGCACATCTGGGGTTCGGCAATCCCAAGGACAAAGGCGGCGGCGATGGCGGCATCCACCGCATTGCCGCCGGCGCGCAGGGTCTCGACAGCCGTCAGGCTGGCCAGCGGATGCGAGGTGGCGGCCATGCCGTTCAGGGCGTGGACGGTGGATCGGCCGGGCAGGTGGAAATCGCGCATCATTGTCTCCCTCTCGACCCGCAGCCTAGCTGGCACCGGCCGCCGGAGGAAGCGGGGCATTGGTATCTGAGGGACGCTCCGGCCAATCCGCTTGCGTCCGGGGTGTCGTTGCCGGTGTCCGCGAAATGCGGCGGCTATACAGGAGTGCGGGTAGGGGAGGGAGAAAGCGCGACAGCCTGTTCGCGCACTACGGATCGCTACGGACCGGAGGAGCAAAAGGCACCTGGCGAGTCCGGCGATTTCCGTTGGAGAACCGCTTTCGCGACGGTGTACGAACCTCGGCGCCGGAACTGGGTGGGGGCTGTTGATCCCGGCGCCGAGGTGAAGCCTTATGCAGCTACAGGACCCATATTGGATGTTCGCGCGGGCAGATTTAGGGGGAAAAGATGGCAAGATCGCGCCACTTCCCACAAGGGCGAAACAATGCAGGGTTCAGCCGCAGGATCGTTCAGCAGGCAGGGAGAAGCTGAGGCGATTCAGGCCGTCAGCCCGTTCGTAACGCAGCGTCCGGCACAGGGTCCGAATCAGGTGCCAACCAAACCCCCCTTCAGACAGGTCCGAGGGATCGGGCGGCTGGCCCGCCGGCGCCTGCCCCCCGGGCATCGCGGCGCCCTCATCTTCAACCTGGCAATGCAGCAGGCCATCGCCCAGCGACAGCGTCAGCAGGATCAGCCCGCTGCCCTGCGCATAGGCATGTTCGACGACATTGTTCAGCACTTCGGCCAGCACGATCTCGGCCGTGCTGCGATCCTCGGCCATCAGAAGCGACAGGGGCGGCAGGGAGAAGGCCTGATGCAAGCCATCGCGCACGGACCGGCTGTCGGCCTGCAGACGGATCCGGGCTTCCCGCGTCGGGTCGCCGGAGGGGGCGGACCCGTCAGCCCACATTCCGCAGGCCTTCCTCCAACGCCTGATGGATGGTGAACACCGAATCCATCCGTGTCAGGCGAAAGACCTTGTCCACGGTGGCAGTCAGGCCTGCCAGTTCCAGCCGGCGATCGGGTGCCAGCAGCTTCATCACCGCAACCACGGCACCAAGCCCCGACGAATCAAGAAAACACACCTCGGACAGGTCAAGGATGACGCGCTGGCTGGACGCCTGGAGCAGATCGCGCATCCGTTCCTTGAACTGAATCGCGCCGGTTGCGTCGATCCGGCTTTCGGCGACACGGATCACAAGCGTGGTACCGTTCATGGCCGATTTGAGTTGCATGGCCTTCCCCTTGTTGCGGCGTTGCGCAACTCTAGGAGACAGGGGTTAGCAACAGGTAAGCGGGACTCCGATCAGTTCAGCTGGAACTGAAGGGGATAGATGCCATCCTCGAAATCGCCGAAAAGATCGCCCAGGTCGGGATGGTCGACCGGCTCTCCGGTCTCGTCCGGCACAAGGTTCTGCTCGGACACATAGGCGACGTAATAGCTTTGGTCGTTCTCGGCCAGGAGGTGATAGAAGGGCTGGTCCTTGGACGGGCGGCTGTCTTCGGGGATGTTCTGGTACCACTCTTCGGTGTTCGAGAACATGGCATCGACGTCGAAGACCACACCGCGGAAGGGGTGCTTCCGATGACGAAGGACCTGACCGATATGATACTTGGCTTCAGTCTTGAACATGACACTCAGTCCCCCGACTGCGTTTAGTAAACTCTTGGCCCAGTCCTGTCCATCTGCGCGGCGGGCGCGAAAAGAAACAGTTTGTGGACCGCTGAGTCACAGTCGGATCGCGGCCGATATCCGCCTTTCTCGCGGATTCCTGATCAAAGGGTCGATTTTCCACAGTTTTCCTCGGCCCCGCTTTCGGCTAGACTGGCCGCAAAACAAGAATGCACGAGGGGCAGATGAGCAGGTTTCTCCGTGCGTCCGTTCTGTTGCTGTTGCTGGCCGCCTGCGGCGGCGGCAGCCGTCAGTATGAGGCGCCACGCCAGCTGGACGACGCTTGCGCGATCATCCGGGAGCGGCCGCACTACCTGCGGGCCATGAAGGCGACCGAGCGGAAATGGGGTGTGCCGATCCATGTCCAGATGGCGATCATCCATCAGGAATCGAAGTTCATCGGCAATGCGCAGACCCCGCATCGCTGGGCGCTTGGCGTGATCCCGATGGGCCGGCAAAGCACGGCCTACGGCTACAGTCAGGCGCTGAACGGCACCTGGGAGGAGTATCAGCAGTCCGAAGGCGGCCGGCGCTCCAAGCGCGACGACATCAGCGACGCGACCGATTTCATGGGCTGGTACATGACCGAGACGACCCGCAAGCTGGGCGTGCCGCTGGACGATGCGCAGGGGCAGTACCTGGCCTATCACGAGGGCCGCACCGGCTATGCCAACCAGTCCTATCTGGCCAAGCCCTGGCTGGTCGAGGTGGCCGCCAAGGTGGGGCGGCGCTCGGACATGTATCGCACGCAATTGGCGGGCTGCGGCAGATAGCGCACCCGGTCAGGCAGGTCCCCTCTGGCCGGCGGCTGGAGGGGCTTTGCACCCCTCCAGACCTCCCCGCAGGATATTTGCGCCAAAGTGAAGGGGCGGAACCGGGTCTGATATGTCAGGGCCGCGGACCTTGGGATCGCAGCCCGATGCGGGGTCAAAGACCGCGCTTGTCCTTTTCGCGGGTGATCGAGAACATCCCGTCGCCGAGATTGCCGCCCTTCTTCATCTCGCCCAGGATCACCGTGGTTTGCTGACCAAGGTCATCGGTGATCACCCATTGCCGCAACTCCACCGGCTTGTCCGAGAACACCAGCTCGATCGTGCCGTATTCGGGATGCTCGGGGTCCTGTGCCTTTACGCGGGTCGAGGTGGCATCGGCCTTGTGGCCCACCACCATCTTGGCTTTGGCCAGATCGATGTTGGCGGCAAGGATCAGGTTCAGCGGCGTGCGCTTCAGAGGATACTGCTCGGGCGGGACGTTCGACTTGGCATCGAAGATCGCCACCTGCTGACCGCCGGCCAGCACCAGCGACTTGTCCGGCGGGTTGTATTCGAAGCGCACCCGTCCGGGACGCTTGATGAAGATCCTGCCGGTCGAGACCGACCCGTCCGCGTTTACCTGCGTGAAGTCGGCCTCGACCGTGGTCAGACCGTTCAGGTATTTCGACAGGGTACCAAGCGAAAGCTTTTCGGCCATGGCGGGGGCCGAAAGGGCCAGCAGGGCAACGGGGGCGAGGAACAGGGTTCTGCGGTTCATGCGGTGAATATAAGTCACTCCGCCGCCTGCGGAAATCCCTGTTGCAAATGGCTCGCGGGTTTGTGCCGGGGGCGTGAGGGGCGAGGGCGGTGCGATCCATGATCCACCTTTAGTTAAGTGCAACCATGATTGCACCGGCAGCGATCATGCCGACTCCGGTCCAGGCAGCGGGCGACAACCTTTCGCCCAGAAAGACCGCCGCGACAATGGCGACAATAACCACGCTGAGTTTGTCGATCGGGGCGACCTGCGCCGCCTGCCCCAGTTTCAACGCGCGGAAATAGCTGAGCCAGGAAAGGCCCGTCGCCGCACCGGACAGTGCAAGGAACACCCATGTCCGCCCCGAGACGGTTGCGGGATCCTGCCATTGCCCGGTTGCCACCACGATGGCCGCCGCAATCAGCAGGATCACAATGGTGCGGATCACGGTGGCAAAGTCGGAGTTGATATTCTCGATCCCGATCTTGGCGAAGATCGCGGTCAACGCCGCGAAGCCCGCCGAGAGCAGGGCCCAGACCTGCCAATGATCGAATAGCTTCATCGCCGCCCCCGGTTTGTGGTCTTCAGACCTCCGGTACCAGAATCTCGCGTTTGCCGACATGGTTCGCGGGGGTGACGACGCCCTGTTCCTCCATCTGCTCCACCAGCCTTGCGGCCTTGTTGTAGCCGATGCCCAGTTTGCGCTGGATGTAGGAGGTGGAGCACTTGCGGTCCTTGGCGACGATATGCACCGCCTGATCGTAAAGCGCGTCATCGCCGCCTTCGCCCGATCCGAGGCCAAGCACCATGTCGATGTCAGAGGCCGAGTCTTCATCCGGGCCTTCGACCACGCCCGACATATAGGTCGGCGGGCCGAAGCTTTTCAGGTGGTTGACGATTTCCTCGACCTCTTCGTCGCTGACGAACGGGCCGTGGATACGCGCGATGCGCTGGCCGTTGCCCATGTAAAGCATGTCGCCCTGACCCAGAAGCTGTTCGGCCCCCTGTTCGCCAAGGATGGTGCGGCTGTCGATCTTGGACGTGACCTGGAAGGAAATCCGGGTCGGGAAGTTGGCCTTGATCGTGCCGGTGATCACATCGACCGAGGGCCGCTGCGTGGCCATGATCAGATGGATGCCGGACGCCCGCGCCATCTGGGCAAGGCGCTGGATGCAGGCCTCGATCTCTTTCCCCGCGACCATCATCAGGTCGGCCATCTCGTCCACGATGACGACGATATAGGGGAAGGCGACGGGGGCGTATTCTTCCGTCTCGAAGACCGGCTCGCCGGTGTCTTCGTCAAAGCCGGTCTGGATGGTGCGCTTGAAGAGTTCGTTCTTCGACAGCGCCTCGCGGACACGGCCGTTATACCCTTCGATGTTCCGCACGCCCATCTTGGACATCTTGCGGTAACGCTCTTCCATCTCGCCCACCACCCATTTCAGGGCGACAACGGCCTTCTTGGGGTCGGTGACGACGGGCGACAGCAGATGCGGGATGCCGTCATAGACGGAAAGTTCCAGCATCTTCGGATCGATCATGATCATCCGGCATTCTTCCGGCGTCAGCTTGTAAAGCAAGCTCAGGATCATGGTGTTGATGGCGACCGACTTCCCGGACCCCGTGGTCCCGGCGATCAGGAGGTGGGGCATCTTGGCAAGGTTCGCCACGATCGGATCGCCGCCGATGTCCTTGCCAAGCGCCAGAGGCAGCCGCATCTGGCTGTCGCCGAAATCGCGGGCGGCAAGGATTTCCTTCAGCACCACCTTCTCGCGATGCGCGTTCGGCAGTTCGATCCCGATGACCGAGCGGCCCGGAACGGTGGAGACCCGCGCCGACAGGGCAGACATCGACCGGGCAATGTCATCGGCCAGCCCGATCACGCGGGATGCCTTCAGGCCCGGAGCGGGCTCCAGCTCATACATGGTGACAACGGGGCCGGGGCGGACCGACACGATCTCGCCCTTCACCCCGTAGTCGTCCAGCACGGATTCCAGCATGCGCGCATTCTCTTCCAGCGCCTCGTCGGACAGCTGGTTGCGCTGCACGGCGGAGGCGTTGGCCAGAAGCGACAGCGGCGGCAGTTCGTATTCCGATGCCGGATCGTCAAAGCGCAGACGGGGTTGCGCCTCGGCCATGGCGCGGGTCGAGGGCTGGACGGCCTTCTTCGCCGGGGCCTGCACGATGGGCCGGCGTTCGGCCACCTGGGCGGGGCGCAGGGCGACGGGGGCCGGATCATAGTCCGGCTCATAGGCGTCATCGGCCTCCCATCCTTCGGGCGGCGCATCCCATTCGCCGTCCTGCCATTCGGCATCTTCGGCGGTGAACATGTTCTCGGCCTCGACCGGCGCGGCGGCGACAGGGCGCGGCTGTGCCGCTGCCTTTGCCGCGGCAGCCGTGGCTGCAAGGGCCGCCGGCCCGGAAGAGGCATCCTGGCTGACCTGCGGGTCGGGCGGCTGAATCGCCAGACGTTGCGGAGTGGTATCGGCCAGAAGCGGCTGCGGGCCGCGCATCCGCATCACGGGCGGCTCGGCACGGCGGGCGGCGACGGCCGCCTGCACCGGCGTCAGACCCGATGCGAGGGCCGGGCCGGTGCCACGCGCACGGCTGCGAATCACATCCGAGATACGCGCCTTGATCCGGTCCTCGGTCGGCTGGTCGGCGTCCCAGGCCGCCTCGGTCAGCTCCGGCTCGATCAACTCGGGCTCGGGCTCCACCACGCGGCGCATCCGGGCGAGGAAGCCCAATTTTTCTTTCGGCAGCTCGGCTGGCGCTTCAAAGCGGCGCGGTTCGGCCCGCAGGGTGGAGGGCGCGTTCCATGCCGGGGCTGCGGCAAGGGGTTCGGGCGCGAAATCGTCGTAGCTGGGCTCTGCGGTCACCGGCGGTGGCGCGCGGCGCACCACGCCCCGGGCCGCTGCCGCCTGCGCCACGGGCGCGGACCGGTGCCCCCCCATCACCGGAGGCTCCTCCCAGCCGTCAGGCGCGGCTTCGGTGCCACGGGCCGCGCGATGTGCCGCGGCACGGTCCTGCAGGCCGCGCGCACCGCGTACCGCCCCGCTCAACGCGGCAGCGCCGCCCCTGCCCATGCCGGTCATTGCCGCCGAATAGGCCATGACCGACCCGGTCAGCAGGAAATAGCGGATGGCGCGCAGTTCGGCCCGGTCAAAGCCGGTGACATAAAGCAGCATGGCGACCAGACCGAAGAAGGTCAGGATCGACAAAAGCTTCAGCCCGAAACCAAGCGAGCCGGGAATGACGCCAACCAGCGCCCCCGCCACGGTATCGCCGAAAAGCCCGCCCAGTCCGAAGCCGTGCGCCCAGCCGGCCGGCGCCGTCAGCGTCGCGGCATAGGCCGAGGCCAGCGCCACCGCGATGACGGCAAAGACGATCCGGGCCAGCGCCCGCTCTCCGCCACGATGCAGGATGAAGCGCATCCCCCAAGCAAAGAGGATCAGCGGAATGCTCCAGGCGCCCTTGCCGATCAGGATGATCAGCGTGGACGAGATCGCCGCGCCAAAGCGGCCCAGCATGTTGCGGGCGGGTTCCTCGGTCGCAACCATCCAGCCCGGATCATCGGGTGAGTAGCTGCCCAGGATGCCGGCGAAAAGCAGTGCCACAAGGACAAGGACGATGCCCAGCAACTCGCGCGAGCGGCGCTCCAGCATGGCCTGGGTGCCCTGGTCCAGAAGCGGATCGCGCTGCCTTGCCTGATAGGATGCCATTCTTCCCCGTCCTCAACCGTAAAGGCAGTCGCGAAGCTGGATCAGCCCGCGCTGCGTTTCTTCCCTTGGGGCCACCAGTGCGACCCGAACATATCCCTTGCCGGGGTTCTGCCCCCCGGCGTCGCGCGACAGATAGGCGCCGGGCAGAACCCGCACCCCCGTCCGCTGCCACAGCGTCAGCGCCGCCGCCTCGCCATCCTCGACCGGCAGCCACAGGAAGAACCCGCCGCCCGGCGCGCGGTATCCCTGCATCCCGGCAAAGACCTTTTCGGCATCGGCGAATTTCTCCTGATAAAGCGCGCGCGAGGCCGTCACATGCGCTTCGTCGTTCCAGACCGCCTCGGCCACCTTCTGCAGCGGCAGCGGCAAAGGCGCGCCCGCGAAGGCACGCAGCTTGCGGATCCGGTCCATGCTGGCGGGACCGGCGGCGACAAAGCCCGACCGCAGGCCCGGCAGGTTCGACCGTTTCGACAGCGAATGGAAAGCCACCACCCGCTCGGGGTCGGTGCCGGTCGCGGCCGCCACCTCAAGGATGCCGGGCGGCGGGGTCTCGCGCCAGATCTCGGAATAGCACTCATCGGCAAAGACGGTGAAGTCATGCTTCTCGGCCAAAACCAGCAGGTTGGCCAGATAGTCGCGCGAGGCAACCGCCCCCTGCGGGTTCGAAGGCGAGCAGATATAGGCCACCGTCACCCGGTCCAGCACCTCGGCCGGGAGTGCTGCGTAATCGGGCAGGAAGCCGGTCGCGGCGGTGGCCGGGACATAGACCGGCTCGGCCCCCACGGCCAGGGCCGCCACCGCGTAAACCTGATAGAACGGGTTCGGGATCAGCACGGCAGGCGTCTTGCCGCGCTTGGTCTC
Organism: uncultured Paracoccaceae bacterium; assembly: GCA_934500835.1. Taxonomy (GTDB): domain Bacteria; phylum Pseudomonadota; class Alphaproteobacteria; order Rhodobacterales; family Rhodobacteraceae; genus Pseudogemmobacter. Next base: position 232,291 of record CAKSTR010000006.1, read on the forward strand.
GGGACACAGCGCGATCAGCGCGTTGAAAAGCCCCTCCCGGGTGCCATTCAGAACCATCAGCCGGTTCTCTTCAACCACCACCCCGTAGCGCCGCGCGATCCAGCCCGAGATGGCCGCCAGAAGTTCCGGCGTGCCGTCATTGGGCGGGTAAACCCCGAACCCGGAAAGGTTTTCCGCCAGAATCCGGCCCACGAATTCCGGCATGTCATGGCGCGGCTCGCCGATGGTCATGGCAATGGGTTCGCCGCCGGGGGCGTGCGCATCAAGAAGTTTCCGCAGACGCGGAAACGCATAATCCGGCAGGTTCGAAAACCGCTCTGGAAACGCCATTGCTGCCTCAGATACCGGGATCGTTGATGCCCCGGTTTTCCGCAGTCTAGCGCCGCCCGTTGCGCCGGTCCAGTTTTTCCCAACCATCCCTAGGGGTTGTGGCGCCGCGTTGTGGCTTTTTTGTTGCCCGCCGCGCCCGGCTCGCTTCCCTTGCCCTCCCGCCCCTCTTTCTGCCGCCTTCACTTTGGCCGAAATATCCTGCGGGGAGGTCTGGAGGGGTGCAAAACCCCTCCAGCCGCCGGCCAGAAGCCGCCGTGTTACCGCAAGGCCCGTTCCGCCGCAGCACCCAGCCGCAAAAGCCGCCCCTCCTCGAAGGCCGGCGCCAGCAGGGTGATGCCGCAAGACGGCTGCGAGGTGGGAAGCGTCAGCCCGCACACCCCCATCATGTTGCCAACCCTGGTGTTGCGCAGGGCCAGCAGGTTCTCGGTCACGTAGTAATCCTGATCGGTCATCAGCCGGTCCGCATCCGGGGGCAGGATCGGTGAGGTCGGCAGGATCACCGCGTCAAAGCCCTTGACCCGGTCCGCCCAGACGGCCTTCAGCACCTCAAGCCGGCGCCAGCCTGCCACGAAATCGACGGCCGCCACCTCGCTGCCGGCGCGGAACCGCTCAAGGATGCGGGGGAACATGCGGTCGGGGGCGGCTTCGATGGTCTCGCGCCAGATGCCATAGGCCTCGGCGGTAAAGAGGGTGCCGGCCAGCGTCAGGGCTTCGGCAACCTCGGGCGCCGCGATATGTTCGATCCGCGCGCCGGCCCGGGCCAGCCTGTCGCAGGCGTCGGCGAAACCCTGCGCTGGCCGCTCGCGCAGCCCTTCCATCGCCACGGTGTCCAGAATGGCAAGGCGGGCGCCGGACAGGGCCGCGCCCTGCAGATCGACCGCCAGCCCGCCCTGCAGCAGCCCCAGCAACAGCGCGCAATCCTCGACCGAATGGGCCAGCGGGCCGATGGTGTCGAAACGCTCGCAGAGCGGCACGACACCCGTATTGGACAGCAGGCCATGCGTCGTCTTCAGCCCGACCAGATCGTTCCACGCCGCCGGAATCCGCACCGACCCGCCGGTGTCGGACCCGATCGCCGCCGGGGCAAGACCGAAGGCAACCGAAGCCGCCGCCCCCGAAGAAGACCCGCCCGGCACCGCCTTTTCATCGTTCAGGCAAGGCGGCGTGCCCATCACCGGGTTCAGCCCAAGACCCGAGAAGGCCAGTTCGGACATGTGCGTCTTGCCAAGGCAGACACTGCCGGCCTGTGTGGCCTCGGCCAGCACGGCGGCGTCGCGGTCCGGCACACGGCCGCGCAGCAGGGCCGATCCGGCCTCGGTCCCGTCTCCCGCCGTGTCGAACAGGTCTTTCCAGCTGATCGGCACACCGTCCAGCAACCCCTTGCGGAACCCCAGCCTTGCGCGGGACGCGGCACCCATCGCCTCGCCCCGCGCCCTTGTGGCGGTCAGGCGGGCATAGATACGTGGTGTCAGGGGGTTGCTCTCGATCCGTTCGAGATAGGCCTCCAGAAGTTCGACCGGATTTATCCGGCCGCTGTCGATCTCGCGCCCCAGATCGGCCGCCGTCATATGGAACCAGGTCCCGCTCATCTTTACCCCCGACGTAACGCGGCCGACGGTAGCGGCTGTGGGCCGCATGGACAATGGCCGCCGGCGGGCCTACCTCTGGGTCATGGAACATGATGCAGATATCCTGATCGCGGGCGGTGGCCTGAACGGTCCCGCGCTGGCACTGGCGCTGGCACAAGGCGGCCTGCGCGTCACGGTGATCGACGCACGCCCCGCCCCCGCCCGGGCCGAGGCGGGTTTTGACGGGCGGGCCTATGCGCTGGCAATCGCCTCGAAACGGCTCTTGCAGGGGATCGGGGTCTGGGACCGGGTGGCAGCACAAAGCCAGCCGATGCTGAAGATCGTGGCCAGCGACGGCCACGCCGGGGCCGGGGCCTCGCCCTTCCATCTGGGCTTTGACGCGGCCGAGATCGAAGAAGGTCCGATGGGCTTCATGCTGGAGGACCGCTTCCTTTACGCGGCCTTCCTTGCGGCGATGGCCGAGGCCCCCGGTATCACGCTGCTGTCCGGCGAAACCGTTGTGGCGCAGGAGGTCTGCCCCCAAGGAGTGACGGTGACGCTGGCCTCCGGCCGCTGCCTGACCGGCCGGCTGCTGGTCGGCTGCGACGGGCGCGGGTCCGGCGTGGCGGCGCGGGCCGGAATCCGGCGGCAAGGCTGGGGCTATGGCCAGACCGCGCTGGTCACCGCCATTCAGCATGAGAAGAACCACGAAGGCACGGCGCACCAGTTCTTCATGCCCGCGGGCCCGCTGGCGATCCTGCCTTTGCCCGGCGGACACCATTCCAGCATCGTCTGGAGCGAGACCGACGATCAGGCCGCCGCCATTCAGGCGCTGGATGATGCGGGCTATCTGGCCGCGCTGCGCCCGCGCTTCGGCGATTTCCTTGGCGAAATCGCACTGGCCGGCGCGCGCTTCACCTATCCACTTTCCCTCTCGCTGGCCGAGCGGTTCGTGGCGGACCGGGTGGCGCTGGTCGGCGATGCCGCGCATGGGGTGCATCCGATCGCCGGGCAGGGCCTGAACCTTGGTCTGCGCGATGTCGGCGCATTGGCCGAGGTGCTGATCCTTGCCAGACGCCGCGGCGAAGACATCGGCAGCGCGGTCCCGCTGGAGGAATACCAGCGCTGGCGGCGGTTCGACGCCACCTCGCTGGCGCTTGGGATGGACGGGGTGAACCGGCTGTTCTCGAACGACAATCCGCTGTTGCGGCTGGGGCGCGATCTGGGGATGGGGCTGGTCAACGCCCTGCCCGGGCTGCGCCGGGGCTTCATCCGGCAGGCGGCCGGGTTGCAAGGGGAATTGCCGCGCCTGCTGGCCGGCAAGCCGATCTGAGCGGCAGGCTTCAGTCCAGCTGCCGCGCCTCGGAGACCAGCATCACCGGGATGCCGTCACGCACCGGAAAGGCCAGATGCGCGGCCTTCGAGATCAGCTCCTGCCGCTCGGGGTCCCAGGTCAGCACGGCATTGGTGACCGGGCAGACCAGCGCCTCCAGCATGCGACGGTCGGGGATCACCTGATCTGTCATTGCAGCACCTCGTCTCCGTCGCCGCCGCGCAGGGCGAACTCGATCAACGTTACCAGGGTTTCGCGGCGGGTCACCAGATCGGGGGCTTCCAGAAGCGCCTGCCGGTCCTCGGGCGAGAAGGGCGCCAGCTGCGAAAGCGTGTTGATCAGGGGTTCCGCCTCGGCCGCGCGCAGGTTGTCCCAGTCAGAGGACAGGTCGCGGGCGGCAAAGAAGCGGGCCAGCAGGTCCAGAAAGCCATCGCGGTCAAATCCGGGGTCGGTCTCGGCCGGGCCAAGATCGCGCGCGAAAGAGGTCCAGTCGACCGTGAAGCGGCGATAGGGGAGAAAACCTTCGACCTCGGCGCGCAGGCGGAAGCGGCTGATCCCTTGCAGGGTGATCATGTAACGTCCGTCATCGGTCTCGGAAAATGCCACAAGGCGGCCGGCGCAGCCGATGGATTGCAGCCCGTCCGGCCCCTGCACCTCGCGCGGCTGGATCATGCCGATCAGCCGGCCACGGGTCTTCATGCAATCCTCGATCATCGCCAGATAGCGCGGCTCGAAGATATGCAGCGGAAGTCGGGCGCGGGGCAGCAGCAGCGCCCCGGCCAGCGGGAAGACAGGAAGCGTGTCGGGAAGGTCGGCGGGGCGGATCATTGTTCGAAAGCCAGGGATAGGCCCGGTTGCGGGCAATCCCCTCGCGGGCCGGTTGCGGACCGCGAGGGGGGAGCCGGTCAGGCGAAGATCATCGACGACAGCTTGCGCCGCCCCCTCAGCACGATGGGGTCCTGCGGTTTCAGCGCATCGAAGATGGTGAAAAGCTGGGTGCGGGCGGCACCATCGTTCCATTCGCGGTCGCGGCGGAAAAGATCCAGCAGTTCGTCCACCGCCTCATCGACCTTGCCGGCGGCATTCAATGCCACGGCGAGGTCGAAGCGCGCCTGGTGGTTCTGCGGATCCGCCTCGACCGCGGCACGCAGCTCTGCCTCGGGGCCGGCATTGGCGGCCTGACGCGCAAGATCCAGCTGGGCGCGGGCAGCCTCCACTTCCTTGGCCTTGGCCAGCTCCGCCGGGGCGGCGGCAAGGAAAGCCTCGGCCTGATCCAGATCCCCGGTCGCAATCCGCGTGCGGGCCAGACCGCCATAGGCGGCGGCATTGGCCGGCTCTTCCTCAAGGATGGCGGCGAAGGTCTCGGCGGCGTCGGCCACGGCCCCCTGTTCCAGCATCTCCTCGGCGGCGGCCAGCGCATCGGCCAGACCCCCATCGCCGCCAAGGGCGGTCAGCTTGTCGATGAACTGCTTGATCTGCGAGGCGGGCAGCGCCCCCTGGAAGCCATCGACCGGCTGGCCCTGCCAGAAGGCATAGACCGTCGGGATCGACTGGATCCGCATCTGGGCCGAGATCGCCTGGTTCTGGTCGACATCGATCTTGACCAGCTTGACCTTGCCCTTGGCAGCCAGAACCGCCGCCTCAAGTGCCGGGCCAAGCGTTTTGCAGGGGCCGCACCAGGTGGCCCAGAAATCCACGATCACCGGCACATCGCGCGACGCCTCGATGACATCGGCCATGAAACTGGCTTCGGTGGAGTCCTTGATCAGATCGCCAGTGGCGGGGCCGGGTTTTTCACCAAGACCAAGCATATCGTCCTCATTCTTCGGGTCGGGCCTTATATGCGCCCTGTGGGGCCGTTCGCCAAGGGGGCCTCAGGCCATTGCGGCGCATTCATCATGGGCCGGGCAGGTGACCATATGGTCGTTCACCATCCCGACCGCCTGCATGAAGGCATAGGTGATGGTCGGTCCGCAGAACTTGAAACCATGGGCTTTCAGCGCCTTGGACATCGCGCGGGATGCCGCGGTTTCGGTCGCGACATCACCCATGCCGCGCGGCCGGTTCTGGACCGGGCTGCCGCCCACGAAGGCCCACAGGAAGGGCGAAAACCCCTGTTCCGCCTCGATCTGCAGATAGGCGCGGGCCGAGGCGATGGTACCCTCGATCTTGCCGCGATGGCGCACGATACCGGGATCAGCCAGAAGGCGCAGGACCTCAGGCTCTCCCCAAAGGGCGATCTCTTCGGGATGGAAGCCGTTGAAGGCGCTTCGGAAATTCTCGCGCTTGCGCAGGATGGTGATCCAGCTGAGCCCGGCCTGGAAGCCATCAAGGATCAGCTTCTCCCACAGGGCGCGGGGGTCGCGCTCGGGCCGGCCCCAGTCGGTGTCGTGGTAGTGGACGTAAAGCGGATCGGTGCCGCACCAGCTGCAACGTGTCATGGTCACCTTTCGGAAAATCCTTCGTCTTCGAGACAAATGCCGAAGCTTCAGCAACGTTTTACCTTTCCCGGTGCAGCCTGCCACGCAATGCCCTGCGGGCACAACCACAGGCGCGGCGGGGGACGCGATGAGTTTCATGAAAGGCCCGAAACGGGCGAAGTTCGATATCGAGCCGTCTCTGGCCGATCCGCTGACGGTGGCGGTTTCGGCCGCCGATCGCGAAACGCTGGCAATGGTCCGCGCCGCCCTGACCCTGCGGCGGATGCGGCTGGCCTTCCAGCCGGCGGTCTATGCGGCCGATCCGTCGATCATCGGCTTCTACGAAGGGTATATCCGTTTGCTGGACCCCCAGGACCGGGTGATCCCGGCGCGCGAGTTCATGGATGTGGCCGAAACGCAGGAACTGGGGCGAGAGATCGACGTGGCCGCGCTGCAATTGGGACTGCACACCTTGCAACGGACGCCGGGCATCCGCATCGCGGTGAACATGTCGGCCCGCTCGGTCGGCTACAAGACATGGGTGCAAACCCTGCGCCAGGCCCTGAAGGCGCATCCCGGGCTGGGACGCCGGCTGATTCTCGAAATCAGCGAGGCCAGCGCCATGCAGATGCCCGACGTGCTGCTTCCCTTCATGAAGGAACTGCGCGCCGAAGGGATCGCCTTCACGCTGGACGATTTCGGCGCCGGCGCGACGTCGCTGCAGTTGCTGTCGGAGTTCCGGTTCGAGATTGCCAAGCTGGACGGCAGATTCGTCCGCGGCATGGAAAAGGACCCGTCCCATCAACAGATCCTGCGCGCGGCCATCGCCATGGCGCGCGAATTCGGGATGTTCCTTGTGGCGGAAGCGGTCGAAACCCCGGCCGAGGCCAACTGGCTGCGGGATGAGGGCGTGGGCTGCCTGCAGGGCTACCTCTTCGGCGCACCCGAGGTCGCCCCCGACTTCTCGCGCTTCCGCAAAGGCCGGCAGGACTAGGTGCTGCAAGGGCGCCACGGCACGCCTGTGCCGGCCCGCGCCTGCAACATCGCGAATTGATGCCGCAGTGCCGCGCAACTTTCTTGCGGTTGCGATCTGAAAGTCCTAAGCCCGATTCAGGCGCGGGATGCGCAGGACCTGAGGAGAGAGATCACATGACCAATGTCGTTATCGTGTCGGCGGGCCGGACCGCCGTGGGCAGCTTCAACGGGTCTTTCGCCGGCACCCCGGCGCATGATCTGGGCGCCGCGGTGATCGAGGGCGTCGTCGCCCGCGCCGGCATCGACAAGGCCGAGATCGAGGAAACCATCCTTGGCCAGGTGCTGACCGCCGGTCAGGGACAGAACCCGGCCCGTCAGGCCGCGATCAAGGCGGGCCTTGCGAAAGAAGCCAGCGCCTGGTCGCTGAATCAGGTCTGCGGCTCGGGCCTGCGGGCGGTGGCGCTTGGCGCGCAGCATGTCCAGCTGGGCGATGCCCGCATCGTCGTCGCCGGCGGCCAGGAATCGATGTCGCTGTCGCCCCATGTCGCGCATCTGCGCAACGGGCAGAAGATGGGCGACCTGAGCTTCATCGATTCGATGATCAAGGACGGGCTGTGGGATGCCTTCAACGGCTATCACATGGGCCAGACCGCCGAGAACGTCGCCAATCAGTGGCAGATCAGCCGCGACATGCAGGACGAATTCGCGCTGGCCAGCCAGAACAAGGCCGAGGCCGCCCAGAAGGCCGGCAAGTTCAAGGATGAGATCATCCCCTTCGTGGTGAAATCGCGCAAAGGCGATGTGACCGTCGATGCCGACGAATACATCCGCCACGGCGCCACCATCGAGGCGATGCAGAAGCTGAAACCCGCCTTCGTCAAGGACGGCTCGGTCACGGCCGCGAACGCCTCGGGCATCAATGACGGCGCCGCGGCGGTGCTGATCATGTCCGAGGAAGAGGCCGCCAAGCGCGGGCTGAAGGTTCTGGCCCGAATCGCCTCTTACGCCACTGCGGGGCTGGACCCGTCGATCATGGGCGTCGGCCCGATCTTCGCCAGCCGCAAGGCGTTGGACAAGGCCGGCTGGAAGGTCGCCGATCTGGATCTGGTCGAGGCGAACGAAGCCTTCGCCGCCCAGGCCTGTGCCGTAAACAAGGACATGGGCTGGGATCCGGCCATCGTCAACGTCAACGGCGGCGCCATCGCCATCGGTCACCCGATCGGTGCCTCGGGCGCGCGCATCCTGAACACGCTGCTGTTCGAAATGGGGCGTTCGGGCAAGAAGAAGGGCCTGGCCACCCTGTGCATCGGCGGCGGCATGGGCGTCGCCATGTGCCTGGAACGCGCCTGATCCAGACGCTGCCCGCGCAGCAAAATGCCGCAAATGCAAGATCGGCGCGCAATAATGTTGCGCGCCGATTTTCGTTTCGGTAACAGGATTTCAAGGACACACTGATAATACCCTAGGAGGAGAATCACATGGCACGGGTTGCACTTGTCACCGGCGGATCGCGCGGGATCGGCGCGGCGATTTCGGTCGCGCTGAAGGCAGCGGGATACAAAGTGGCGGCGAATTACGCCGGCAACGACGAGGCGGCAGCGGCCTTCACCAAGGAAACCGGGATCCCGACCTACAAATGGTCGGTCGCGGAATATGACGCCTGCGCCGCCGGCATCGCCAAGGTCGAGGCCGAGGTCGGCCCGATCGACGTGCTGGTCAACAATGCCGGCATCACCCGCGACGCGATGTTCCACAAGATGACCCCGGGCCAGTGGAAAGAGGTGATCGACACCAACCTGACCGGGCTGTTCAATATGACCCATCCGCTGTGGTCGGGCATGCGCGACCGCAAGTTCGGCCGGGTGATCAACATCTCCTCAATCAACGGGCAGAAGGGTCAGGCGGGCCAGGCCAACTATTCCGCGGCGAAGTCCGGCGACCTGGGCTTCACCAAGGCACTGGCGCAGGAAGGCGCGCGGGCCGGCATCACCGTGAACGCCATCTGCCCGGGCTATATCGGCACCGAGATGGTTCGCGCCATCGACGAGAAGGTGCTGAACGAGCGGATCATTCCCCAGATCCCGGTCGGCCGTCTGGGCGAGCCGGAAGAGATCGCCCGTTGCGTGGTCTTCCTTGCCGCCGACAATGCCGGCTTCATCACCGGCGCCACGATCAGCGCCAACGGCGGCCAGTTCTTCGTCTGAGACGAAACCGATTTCTTTGAAGAAATCGTGCCGGAGCCTTCAAAGGCTCCGGTGCGGAGTTTTTGAAAACTCCGCCTTGCAGCCGATGGGCGTTTGGCTCAGATCGTGCCCATGACACGTCAGCGCGCCACGGCCATCGGTTTCACTGCGATCCTCATGTGGTCGCTGCTTGCTCTTTTCACCATCCGCTCGGCCCCGGTGCCGCCTTTGCTTCTGAATGCGATGTGCTTTGCCATCGGCGGGGCAATCGGGCTGGTCTGGACCCTTCGCCGCGGGTTTTCGGTGCTGAAGGCCGTGTCGTGGAAGGTCTATGCCTTCGGCACGATCGGCCTCTTTGGCTATCACTTTCTGTATTTCACCGCCTTCCGCCTGTCGCCCACCGCCGAGACGGGGTTGATTGCCTATCTCTGGCCGCTGTTCATCGTGCTCTTCTCGGGCCTGCTGCCGGGCGAGAAACTGGCGGCGACCCATGTCCTTGGCGCCGTGATCGCCTTTGCCGGTGCCGCCCTGATCATTCTGGCGCGCGACAGCGCGGGGGCGGGGAACGGGCTTGGTTTTGCCCTGGCCTTCGGCTGCGCCGTGACATGGGCCAGCTATTCCGTGCTGTCGCGGCGGCTGGGCGATGTGCCGACCGAGGCGGTGACGGTGTTCTGTCTTGCCACCGCGCTTCTTTCTGCGCTGGCGCATCTTGCCGTGGAAGAGACCCTGTGGCCGGCGGATGCCACCGGCTGGCTTTCGGTTCTGGCGCTTGGGCTTGGCCCGGTGGGGGCCGCCTTCTTCACCTGGGATGTCGGCATGAAAAAAGGCGACATCCAGCTTCTGGGTGTCGCCTCCTACGCCGCGCCGCTTCTTTCCACTCTGGCGCTGGTGGTGGCCTGGATCGCTTCGGCGTCCTGGTCCATTCTGCTGGCCGCGCTGCTGATCACAGCCGGAGCGGCCATTGCCGCACGTAAATCCGCAGTCAGTGCGGACCCTGCGACAGGCGGGTGATTTCCTCTTTCAGTTTCAGTTTCTGCCGCTTCCATTCGGCGATCTGCAGGTCATCCGATGCGGGACTGCGCTGAGCGTCCTCGACCATCGCAGAGAGGGCTTCGTGCTTCTTGCGCAGTTCCTGCAGATGAGAAGCAATCGTCATATCCTACCTCCTGAGATTGTAACGTCCACATCAACAGTGCATCACGGAAGCCGAGTCGTGTCATCCCAAATCCTCGCGACTGCGCTGGAATGTCCCGACAATCAGAGAAACAGCGGCAGGATGTCGCCGCCATCGCGCAGCACCGCATTGGCCTCGAAGGTATAGGATTCCCTGTCGCCGTCATGGGCGAGGCCCTGATGGATCACAAAGGGCGCCAGCAGGCGGAAGGGCGCGCGGCCACCCTTTCTGGCGCGCAGGATCACCCGCAAGGCCGGTCGGCCCTGCCGTGCGGCCAGCGGCAGGACGGCGGCAGAACCCAGCTTCGGGGCCAGCGCCGGGATCAGGTCAGGCAGGCTGTCCGCCCCCGCGATCAGCGTCAGCCAGCCGCCCGGGGCCAGCCTGCGCGTCGCGGCCTGCACCCAGACCGAAAGCGGCAGCGAGACCTGCAGCGCAGTCGCCCTGCCCGGCCTGGGCGAGGGCGTCCCCCCCGGCGGATACCAGGGCGGATTGGCGATCACATGGTCGAAATCGCGGCGCAGGGCCTTGGGCATGCGGGCCAGGTCGCCTTCATGCACCTCGACCTCCACCCTGTTCCGCGCGGCGTTGCGGCGGGCAAGATCCGCGTAATCGGGTTGCAGCTCCAGCCCGGAATGGCGCAGATCGGGCACGCGGGCGGCAAGGCACAAAGTCGCGGCACCTGCCCCGCAGCCAAGGTCCAGCACGGACTGACCCGGCGTTGCCGGACAGGCCGCCGCCAGAAGCACGGCATCGGTGGCGGCGCGATAGCCCTTCAGGGGTTGCAGAAGGTTCAGCCGGCCACACAGAAACCTGTCATCGGACAACTGATTTTCTGCGAAAATCATGTGCTTGGCTCCAGCCCATTGTCGCGGATGGTCACGCGGGCCAGAAAGAGATCACGGTCCGCCACCATCAACCGCTGCGGCAGAAAACCCAGTGATCCGTCAAGGATGCTCATGTGGACGTCCATGGCGAAGGAAGCTATACCCTCACCTTCAAGCAGGGCCTGTGCAAAGGCGATCACGGTGGGGTCGGTCGTGCGCAGGAGTTCCTTCATGGTATGGGATTAGCCGTGCCCGGGCCAACGGGCAAGGGTGGGGAAGGGTCGGGGATGGACGCAAAGCCGGAGAATCCGAAGGCAGGACCCGAAGTTCGGATGACCGCCTATCTGGCCGACGACATGGCGGCGGTGAATGCGCTGATCCGGGCGCGGATGGCATCCGAGCACGCGCCGCGCATTCCGGAAGTGACCGCCCATCTGATCGAGGCCGGCGGCAAGCGGCTGCGGCCCATGCTGACCCTGGCGGCGGCGCGGCTCTGTGGCTATCGCGGCAGCGATCACCAGAAGCTGGCCGCGACGGTGGAGTTCATCCACACCGCGACGTTGCTGCATGACGATGTGGTCGATGAAAGCCAGCGGCGGCGCGGGCGGCCGACGGCGAACCTCTTGTGGGACAACAAGTCCTCGGTGCTGGTGGGGGACTACCTTTTCGCCCGCAGCTTCCAGTTGATGGTGGAAACCGGGGCGCTGCGGGTCCTGGACATCCTGGCCAATGCTTCTGCCGTCATCGCCGAGGGCGAGGTGCTGCAACTGACCGCCGCACAGGATCTGGGCACCACGGAAGAGATTTACCTGAAGGTCATCCGCGGCAAGACGGCGGCGCTGTTTTCGGCTGCGACCGAAGTTGGCGGCGTGATTGCCGGCGTGCCCGAGACGCAGATCCGCGCGCTGCACACCTATGGCGACGCGCTTGGCATTGCTTTTCAGATTGCGGACGATCTGCTGGACTATGGCGGGTCCTCGGCGACGATCGGCAAGAACACCGGCGACGACTTCCGCGAGCGCAAGCTGACCCTGCCGGTGATCAAGGCCATTGCCGCCGCCGATGCCACCGAGCGCGCCTTCTGGCAGCGCACCTTCGAAAAGGGCGATCAGCGCGACGGCGATCTGGACGAGGCGCTGCGACTGATGGCAAAGCATAGCGCGATGGAGGCGGCGCGGGATCAGGCGCTGCAATGGGCCGCCACAGCCCGGGCCGCGCTGAAGGTGCTGCCCGATCATCCCTTGCGCGACATGCTGGCCGATCTGGCCTCTTACGTGGTTTCCCGGATCGCCTGAGCCAGTCTTTCGACCTGCCGGCTGCCGCCGTAAAGCGGTGCTGCGGCCACCCACCATCCCGGGTGTGTGCCGGTGACTGCCGCGGCCGCGGCGCGGGCGGGGGCCTCTTCGGCAAACAGCGCAAAGCAGGTGGCACCAGACCCGGACATCCGGGTCAGAAGCTGGCCCGGCTGGGCCCGCAAGGCGGCCAGAACGTCGCCGATGATCGGGGCGATCTGCAGGGCCGGGCGTTCAAGATCATTGCGTTGGTCGGCCAACCATGCGGCAAGGGCCGGGAAGTCCGGCCAGTCGGGCAGGCGTTCGGGCAGGCCGGGGTTCGCCTTATGTGACAGGGCGCGGAAGACGGCCGGTGTCGGCACCTCCACCCCCGGATTGGCCAGCACGATCCAGCCCGAGGGCAGGCCGCCCAGAAAATCCAGCCGCTCCCCGATGCCGCGCATCCTTGCCGGATGCGACAGCAGGCAAACCGGCACATCGGCGCCAAGCGACTTCAAGGCCTGCGGGTCAATGGCCGACAGCAGGGTTTTGTCCTGCCCTGCCTCGGCCTCGGTCAGATCGGGATGAAGCAGGCGCAGCACCAGCCGCACCGCAGCCGCCGCATCGGCCGAACCGCCACCGATGCCCGAGGCCGGCGGCAGCACCTTGGTCAGCGTGAAGGCCACCGGGAAATCCGGCGCGGTCGTGGCGGCGGCGCGCAAGACCAGATTGTCGGCATCGGCCGGCACCTGCGCCCCGAACGGCCCTTCAAGTGTCAGAGAGCTGACCCCGGCCGCCTGCCCGGACAGGCGATCACCGACCCCGGCAAAGGCCACGATACTGTCCAGCAGGTGATAGCCATCCGCCCGCTGCCCGGTGACATGCAGGCAAAGGTTGACCTTGGCCAATGCGTGTTCGGTCTTACTCGCCATCAAGCGCGGGGGTTGCCGGCTGAGCCTGCGGCTCTGGTGCCGGCGCGGCGGGCTTCGGCGGCGCCACGGGCGAGGTCGAGGCCTCTTCTGCCATCACCTGCTCCAGCCCGACCTCCAGCTTCTTGCGGATGCGGGCGGCGTCCTTTTCCTCGGGGTTGAAGGACAGGGCGCGGTGCCACTGGAATTCAGCCTCGCGCTTGCGGCCGACCATCCAGTAGACATCGCCCAGATGGTCGGTGACCACCGGGTCCGAAGGTTCCAGAAGCGAGGCCTTCTCCATCGGCGCCAAGGCTTCTTCATAGCGGCCAAGGCGGAAATAGGCCCAGGCAAGGCTGTCGATGATATAACCGGCATCCGGTTCGGCCTGGACGGCCTGCTGGATCAGCGACAGGGCCTCGTCGAAGTTCAGGCCGCGGTCCAGCATCGAATAGCCAAGATAGTTCAGCACCTGCGGCTGGCCCGGGCGCAGTTCCAGCGCGCGGCGAAAATCGGCCTCGGTGCGGGGCCAGTCGTTCAGCTTCTCATGGCAGACGCCACGGCTGAAAAACAGCGTCCAGTGGACCCGCTCCACCTTTGGCACCAGCGCCAGCGCCGCGTCATAGGCGGGCACGGCTTCGGCGCAGCGGTCCTCGCGGCGGAGTATATCGGCCAGCGAGCTTTGCACGATCACCAGATCGGGGTGGCTGCGGGCCAGGGCCTGCATCACCTCGACCGCCGCCTCTTTCTTGTCGGCAGCATAAAGCGCCTCGGCACGCCCGATCTCGGCGCTGTAAAAATATGGGCTGTCCTTGGGGAACTGGCCGTAGGTTTTGCCGGCAAGGTCGTATTGCTTCAGATCCTCCAGCGCCTGCGCGGTCAGAAGCAGGGCATCGGCATTCGCGGGGTCAAGGTAATTGGCAATCCGGCTGTGGATCAGCACATAGGCCGGGTCGGCATCGCCCTGCAGCAAGGCGCCAAGGGTGAAGAACACCTCGGCAATGCCGGCCTTGGCACCGGGCACCATGTCGAAAGGCAGCACCTCTCCGGCCTTCAGCCGGCCACGCAGCCCATCCAGCATCGGCTCCGGCTCGGTCCCGAAGGTCTGGTCCAGAAGGGCCAGCGCCTCGTCGTTGCGCTCCAGCTGGCTGAGGATCTGGACCCGCGCGATCACGCCACGGCGATTGAGGTTGATCTTGCCCTCGGCATTGCCGGAAAGGATGTTGTCGGCCCCCTCGAAATCACCTGCGGCGGCCAGCGCCATCGCCTTGTGGTAAAGCCCCACCGCCTCCATCCCGTGGGTGGCGGCGACAGTGTCGAAATCCTTCAGCGCCTCGGACATCTTGCCATCGCCGAATCTGGCCCAGGCCAGCACCAGATCATCCAGAATGGGGCCGACCTTGCGGCCTTCGGTCTTGGCCTTGATCAGCGCGGGCCAATCCTCGGCGCCGGCTTCAAGGGCATCATGGGCGAACCCCGCCAGTTGCACCTCGTCCTTCGGACCGTTGGACAGCTGATCGGCCAGGGGGCCGGCGGCATCGAAATCGCCAAGAGCGACGGTCGCGTAAAGCGCGCCCTCGACCAGCGCCAGATTGCCGGGGTCCGCCTGCATGGCAACGCCATACCAATGCGCCGCCGCACGGAAATCGCTTTCGGATTCCGCAATGCGGGCGGCAAGATAGGCGCCCGACAACCCGTCAGCGACAACGGCAGCAGGTTCGGCAGGGGACTCGGGGGCTTCGGCGGGTTCAGCCTCGCCCTCGGCCCAGGCGCGGGGGGGCATCACGCCCGCCAGGGCCACCGCCATCAGAAGGGCGGCAAGGGCGGGACGGCGGATCGACATCATGTGAGGCCTTTCGGGCTGCTTTCCCGCGAAGGCTAATCCGGCCGCCCGCAAAGGGCAATGTGGGGCAAGCCGATGGCCCTGTGCCTCGCGCAAAAGTCAGGGAGCGGAGACCCATTGATGCAAAAGACCGGCCGCGACCAGAAGCGCCATGCCGACCATCATCATGAGCATGATGTTCCAAGATGAGAAGAGACGCCGTTTCAGGCGAATGCCCTCGTAGTCCTTCGACCAGCGGCCTGCCGCCGCGGCGGCGGTCAGATCGGCAATGTTGATGGGCAGGCGGGCGATCCAGCGGCCATCCCGCCCCACCACGCCGATACGGCCACTTGGTGGCTCATCCGCGTCATAGTGGAACCAAGGATCGAAGCCCTGCATGTCGACGTCGAAACGCTCGGCGAAGTCTTCAAACACTTCGTGTGCGTTGTCGCCTTCAAGCTCCAGCGATCCAAGAATATCCGACAGGTCGATCCGCGCCTGCCGATCTGGAAACCAGCCTTCCAGCCAAGCGCGGACCTCGGCCTCCATCACATGTTGGGGTAGTTCGGCCCGCCCCCGCCCATCGGCGTGGTCCAGTTGATGTTCTGCGACGGGTCCTTGATGTCGCAGGTCTTGCAGTGGACACAGTTCTGGAAGTTGATGCGGAAGGTGGCCTCTGCCCCTTCGCCCAGAACCTCATAGACCCCGGCCGGGCAATAGCGTTGCGCGGGTTCGGCAAAGACCGGCAGGTTGACCTTGATCGGGATCGAGGGGTCTTTCAGCTTCAGGTGCGCCGGCTGGTTCTCATCATGGTTGGTGAAAGAGAAGGCCACGTTGGTCAGCCGGTCGAAGGACAGCTTGCCATCGGGCCGGGGGTAGTCGATCGGCTTGTAATCGGCGGCCTTGCCCGTGGCGGCGGCATCGGTCTTGCCATGCTTCAGGGTGCCGAACAGCGTCAGGCCGAAGGTGTTCAGCCACATGTCGGCGCCACCGCCCATCAGGCTGGCGATCAGGCCAAACTTCGACCACAGCGGCTTGACGTTGCGGACCCTCTTCAGGTCCTTGCCGATGGCGCCGCCGCGCACCTCGGTCTCGTAATCCGACAGCTCGTCCCCCATCCGGCCCGCGATGATCGCGGCATGGGCGGCCTCGGCCGCGGCCTTGCCCGACAGCATCGCGTTGTGGTTGCCCTTGATGCGCGGCACGTTGACCATGCCAACGCTGCACCCCAAGAGGGCCACGCCCGGCGCCACCATCTTCGGCATCGACTGGAAGCCGCCTTCGCTGATCGCGCGGGCGCCGTAGGCGACACGTTTGCCGCCTTCCAGCAGTTCGGCCACCATCGGGTGATGCTTGAAGCGCTGGAACTCCATATAGGGATACAGGTAGGGGTTCTTGTAGTTCAGGTGAACCACGAACCCCACATAGACCTGATTGTTTTCAATGTGATAGATGAAGCTGCCGCCCCCGGCATTCTTGCCAAGCGGCCAGCCCATCGTATGGGTCACGGTGCCAAGCTTGTGCTTGGCGGGATCGATCTCCCAGATTTCCTTCATGCCAAGGCCGAACTTTTGCGGCTCATGGTCTTTCGAAAGGTCGTATCTGGCGATGATTTCCTTGGCCAGCGACCCGCGGACGCCTTCGCCCAGGAAGACATACTTGCCGCGCAATTCCATCCCCGGCTCATAGGCCGGGCCAGGCTCGCCGGTTTCGGGGTCGCGGCCGAATTCGCCGGCCACGACACCGGCCACACGGTCGCCGTCATAGACCAGTTCCGAACAGGACATGCCGGGGAAGATTTCCACGCCAAGCCCTTCGGCCACGCCCGCCATCCAGCGGCACACATTCGCCATCGAGACGATGTAGTTGCCGTGGTTGTTCATCAGGGGCGGCATCGGGAAGTTGGGAATGCGGACCTGCCCGGACGGGCCGAGGATATAGAAGTTGTCCTCTTTCACCGGCACCTTGATCGGCGCATCCATGTTGCGCCAGTCGGGCAGCAGCGCATCCAGCCCGCAAGGATCCAGGACCGCGCCCGAAAGGATATGGGCGCCGACCTCGGACCCCTTCTCCAGCACCACGACCGAACGTTCGGGGTCCAGCTGTTTCAGACGGATCGCGGCAGACAGGCCCGACGGACCCGCGCCCACGATGACGACGTCATATTCCATGCTTTCGCGCTGGACCTGGCTCATGGCTGAATTCCGCTTCTCTGGCTGGTTCCCCGTATTCCGCTGATTGCCCCATGGGCAGGCCAAGGTCAACCGTGACGCAACATCAGATCGCTGCATTGCGGCACCGGCGAAACATTCTTGCCAATGGGCGGCAGGCTGCCGCCCGCACGCGCCATTCTCGCTTGCATTTCCCCCCTTCATGCGCTGATCTGGCCCTTGCACAGGCGTGAAGTCATGGTCCGGGCGCCCCGGGCCGTGGCTTCTCTTTTGACTGGTGGACGTTATGGAAAAGATCCCGATGACCCGGCGCGGTTTTGACGCGCTGGACGAAGAGCTGAAACAGCTGAAGACCGAGGCCCGACCCGCGGTGATCCGCGATATTGCCGAAGCCCGGGCCCATGGTGATCTGTCCGAAAACGCCGAATACCACGCCGCGCGCGAGAAGCAGGGATTCATCGAGGGCCGGATCAAGGAGATCGAGGGCATCCTGTCTCTGGCCGAGGTGATCGACCCGACAAAGCTGTCCGGCGGGGTGAAATTCGGCGCCACCATCGTGGTGGTGGACGAAGATTCCGACGAGGAGAAAACCTTCCAGATCGTCGGCGAGGTCGAGGCCAATATCGAGGCCGGCCTTCTGAACATCCGCTCTCCGCTGGCCCGCGCCCTGATCGGCAAGGAAGAAGGCGACAGTGTCGATGTCGCAACTCCGGGCGGGCAGAAATCCTACGAGATCCTCTCGGTGCGCTACATCTGACCATGTCCCAGGACCCCGGCCCCCGCCCCACGGACCCCGGACTTGCGGCCGAAGTGCCGTCGGCGCGCTCGGCCCGGCTGACCGAGATCGTCGCGGGCGCGCTGTCGGTGGTCTGGGTGGTGGCGGTGCTTGCCTATATCCTGGCCTCGCCGCCGGGCAATGACGTGCAGACGCTGGGTCTGGTGATGACGCTGCTGATCGTCTTTCTGCCGCTGGCGCTGATCTGGGTCGCGGTGATCACGCTGCGGTCGGTAGGCGATCTGCGGGCCGAGGCATCGCGGCTGCAGGCGGCGGTCGATGCGATGCGGGCGTCCTATGTGCAGACCTCCAGCCAGATGCAGGCCGGAGGGCTGAAGCCCTCGGTCGAAAAGAAGCTGGACGAGATTGCGGCCGCCACCAAACAGGCCGAAACGGTGCTTGCCACGTTCTCAAGCCGCCGTGACACCGCGCTGACCCAGCCCTCGGCGGATCGCAAGGCTGCGCTGGCGGTGCCCAGGCCGGACCCCGAGGCGGAAGAGCCGCGCCTTGCCCTTGGCACCCCGGCCGAGGACATGCGGCCTCCGCTGAGCGTGGGCGATTTCATCCGCGCCCTGCATTTCCCCGAAAGCCCCGACGACAAGGAAGGCTTCCGCGCCCTGCGGCTGGCGTTGGAGGACCGGTCGGTCGCCAAGCTGATCCGGGCAGCGCAGGATGTGCTGACGCTGCTGTCGCAGGAGGGCATCTACATGGATGACCTCAAGCCCGAAATGGCCCGCCCCGACGTCTGGCGCCGCTTTGCCGCCGGCGAGCGGGGGCGCCCGGTGGCCTCGCTCGGCGGAATCCGGGACCGGTCGTCGCTGGCGCTGACTGCGGCGCGGATGCGCGAGGACACGATCTTCCGCGACGCGGCGCACCACTTCCTGCGCACCTTCGACCGGACCTTCACGATTTTCGAGAAGAACGCCAGCGATGCCGAACTGGCCGATCTGGCCGATACCCGCACGGCGCGCGCCTTCATGCTGATCGGTCGGGTGACGGGGGTTTTCGACTAGGCTCCCGGCACGCAGGCTACAACGGCCGGACCATCGTGGTGGCCGAGGCAAATCCGAAAACATAGCGCAGCGGGCCAAGCCGCTCGGTCTGCACGGGCACGAAACCGTGGCGTTCATACAGCGCCCGTGCCCGCCAGTTGCTGTCGATCACCTCCAGCCGGATCGAGGCATAGCCTCGGGCCTGCCCCTCGGCGCACAGCGCCTGCAGCAGCGCCGTGCCGATCCCCAAGCCGCGGGCCGCGCGGGTGACGGCGATGCCATCGACCAGAAAGCGGTGGTTGTCCACCTCATGCGACAAAAGCCACAGCGCCGCGCTGCGCCAGGCCGCCCCGATCCCGCCGTAGATCGCGCGCATCTGCGCCGAGGTGCCGCCAACGAAGGAGCCTTCGGGCGATTTGAAACCGGCGATACCGAGAAGCTGCCCCTCTTCATCGACGGCCGTGAAGCAATGGTCCGGGCGCAGGGTATCGGCGATGAAGCGCAGGGCACGATGCTCCGGGCCAAGCACGGTGCCCAGCTTGCCGCCAAAGGCCTCCCAGTAAAGGGCGGCGGCCTCCGGGCGCTGGCTGGCGCGAAATCCCCTGACGATGCGGGTCATCGCAGCCCGCCGGCCAGAAGGGCTGGATCATTGGCACCCAGAATCCAGCCCTGCTCGGCCGCTTCGGCGGGCGCCTCAAGCAACGCGGCCAGCGCATTGGTCTGTGACAGCCGCCACAGCGCCCGGGACAGCAGCCGGACCTGCGCCTGATCGCGGGGAAGGCCGTGCCGGTTGGCCTCGATCGCCACCGGCCCGGCCAGAAGCGACGGGTAGACCTCTGCCAGCACGACGCCTGCCGTTTCAAGCAGGTCAGGCGGATCGAAAGGCCAGACCGCAACCCCGGCACGCAACGAGAGCCGGTGGATCATCGGCAGGCCAAGCAGCGTCTGAGACCCGACGGAACCGGGGTTGAACAGCATCCAGGGCGATTTGGCGCCGGGGGTGATGACCTCGGCGATGCGATGCTCGGCCAGACCAAGGGCGGCATAGTCGATGCCCCTGCACAGCGGCGGAATGCCGGGCCAGTGCTGATCCGTGGGATGGCTCCAGAACGGTCCGGGGCCTTCGGCAAAGACCTCATTGACGGCCTGCGCCACGGCAAAGCGGTTGTTGCGGTTGTCGGCCGCATCCTCGACCCGCGCGGCCAGCCAGCACCACAGCGCGCGGGGATCGGTCGTGCCGGTCAGCCGGGCGGCAAGGCCCGCAGGATAGGCCATGGCGAAGTCGAAGCCGATCAGCAGACGCTGACCTTCGGCGCCGTCGATCAGGGCATTCAACTGCGCCTCTGCCGTGGCGCGGGTGCGGTGGTGCCATTCCGCGCCGCCTTCCGCATCGTGGCAGCCCAGCCAGACCGCATTGGCGCGGTTGACGGCGCTGGTGGGCAGATTCGCCGCCGACCAGTCCGCCACGATGACCCGATCAAAGCGCAAGCCCGACCTCGCGCAGGATGAAATCGGCGACCCCGGCGGCATCGTTCAGGTTCAGGACCGGCACCGGCAACACCAGCGCGGCATCGGTGGCAACGGCGCGGACCAGGGGATCGCCGGTCTGGATCAGCGGCTGGCCGGTCGCTTCGCGCCAGACCTCGATCTTGGCGTGCGAATCGCGCTTGTAGCCCTCGACCAGGATCAGGTCCACCGGGGCAAGGCGGGCAAGGATCTCGGTCAGGGACGGCTCGGGCCCGCGATGCTCTCGCATGATGGCGAAGCGATGGGCCGAAGCAAGAACGGTCTCGCTGGCACCGGCAAGGCGGTGACGGTGGGTGTCCTTGCCGGGGATATCCAGATCGACGTCATGATGGACGTGCTTCACCGTCGAGACGGTAAACCCGCGTCCGGTGATCTCGGCCACCAGCCGTTCCATCAGCCCGGTCTTGCCCGAGTTCTTCCAGCCCATCACGCCATAGACCCTCATGTCGGCCCCCCGATCAAGGCAGCGGCGGCGGCAAGGTCTTCGGGCGTGTTCAGGTTGGAAAAGGACCCGTCATCAGGAAAATCCGCAATGGCGGCCCCTTGGGAAAGGGCGAAATCCATCACCTTGGGCTTGGCACCCGAGGCGAGAAACCCTGCAAGATCCGGCGCCAGCGCCACTGGCCAGAGACCGAAGGTCGGGTGCAGCCTGCCGCCCGACCGGGCAAGCGCCAGCCCGGGGCCATCGGCGGCAAGGATCAGCCGCGGCGTCAGATCTCCGGGCAGAAAAGGCGCGTCGACCGGCGCAGAGACCAGCGCATCGGCCCCTTGCGCGCCGGCCCAGAGCAACCCTTGCAGGATGCCGGCAAGCGGGCCAAGCGGGGTGTCGTCGGCCAGAACCGGCAGGCCGAACCGCCGCAGCCGCGCGGGATCGCCATTGGCGGAAACCGCCAGCGCCTCGACCTGCGGCTCCAGCCGGTCGCAGACATGGGCGATCAGCGGCCGGCCCGCCAGCGGCAGCAGGGCCTTGTCGGCACCCTGCCCGGCCGTCCCCATGCGACGGCCCTGCCCGCCTGCCAGAATGATCCCGAAAATCCGCAAAGCCATCCTCCGGCCCCAGCCCTAGGCGGGCAGCGCGATGAGGTAAAGAGGCCAGTTACAGCCTGCGGCGTCACGAAGGCCGGGACGCCCGCGCCGGGGTTGTTCCCCGCTGCAAAAGGGACAGGGCCGCAA
Source organism: uncultured Paracoccaceae bacterium (assembly GCA_934500835.1). Lineage (GTDB taxonomy): Bacteria > Pseudomonadota > Alphaproteobacteria > Rhodobacterales > Rhodobacteraceae > Pseudogemmobacter. The sequence goes on from CAKSTR010000006.1 coordinate 253,737, forward strand.
CAGGGCGGCCCCGCGTTGCATCAGATGTCGCTTGGCTTGCCGTTCTTGTCGACGAAAAGCACATTGTGCTGGTCGCTGCCGTCGTTCTCTTCGGTGATCAGGCGGGTCTGCACGCCGGGAAGCTTGCCGAAGGATTCGCCCAGCTTGATCGGGAACCAGGTGGCGGTGATGCTCTCGAACCCCGGAACGCCGCGCAGGATGCCCGAAATCGAATTGGCACATTGCGCCTTGGGGACCGCGCCATTCGCCCGGACGCGCTGCAGGATCAGTTCGGCCGTCTGCGGCGAGACATAGAGCTTGCGCTCGATCACGCTGAACTTCTCGGTCGCGGTGTCGCGGGCGTGATAGTCAAGGAAGGCGGCCAGAACGGAATCGGTGATGCCGAAATGGACATCGTTCTGCACCGGGGCCCTCGGGTGGCTGAAGGTGCCGGCGGGATCGAAAAGCACCCGCTGCGAGCCGTTGACCAGCAGCGCGGAATGCGCGCCGGAACCGTTGCGGTCATTCACGCCGGTATACAGCACGATATAGGTCGGAGGCCCTTCGACATAGCGGGCGGCATCGACCTCGGGTTGCGGGGCGAAAGTCTTGTCCACTCCGCAGGCGGTCAGGCCCAGAAGGGCCAGAAGGGCAAGGGCCAGACGCAACATGGCGGATCAGGCGTTCGCCAGCGCCATGAAGACGAGAACGAGGAAGATCACCACCGCCGTCCAGGTCACCCAGCGGACGAAGCCGGCAAAGGTCTTTTCCTGCACCCGGACGTCCATCGTACCGTGCTTGTACTCGCCATGGGAATGATCGGCCATCTGTCTTCGCGTCCCGTATCCTGTTCGCTTTGCCCTGCGATAGCCGATTCACGGCGCGGTGTCACGGGGGCAAGCGGTCGCGGCGGGTTCAGACCGAAGCATCGCCGGATTCTCCGCCGATCCAGCCCGGGTTCAGCGAGAATCCGATGCGGCGGGGCGGTTCGGCCTCCTGCACCTTGGGCACGGCGCGCAAAAGGACGGAAAGCTGGCTGACGTGCTGGACCAGTTGGGTCTTCAGCCCGTCTTCGTCGCGGCCATAGAAGGTGACAATGTCGGGATCATAATAGCCAAGCCCCTCGATCCTCAGGATGCCGGCCTGGCTGCCGGTGAACCCCATGGCGATCTCCTGGCTGGCATCCAGCTGCGATTCGAAGTTGCGGATGTAGAGGACCAGCCGCTCATAGGCCCATCCGGCGGGGCTTTTCGGCTGTTCCGCCTCGGCCGGGCTGGCCTTGGCGACAGCCTTGCTGCCACTGACCGCCGGGGTCTGGTCCTTTGCCGCCGTCTTCACCTTCGTCTTCGTCTTGCGCGCTTCGGCCATCGGTCAAAGCCTTTCCCAGAGATATGCACCTGCCGGTCCGAGGGAACGGGAAACCTGCCGCCGGCGCAAGAGGCAGTTCAGATGCGCCACCGCCTCGACCAGCGCAAGGCCCTCTTCGGCGGGGCCGATCGGACGCTTGAAGAGGACGGGGAAACACTCGACCGCCGTGCGCGGCATGGCAAGGTGGTCACGAAGCCGGTCCAGGGCGGAAAGATGGTTCTCGATCATCTGCCCAAGCCGGAACGGCAGGCCGGTGAAGGGCAGCTTGTGGCCGGGCAGGATCAGGTCCGTCTCGCGGGCATGGGGCCGCAAGGCGGCACAGCTTGCCAGCCATTCCGACAGCGGATCGGCCTCGGGCTCGGTCGGATAGACGCCGATGTTGGCCGAGATGCCCGGCAACAGCTGGTCGCCGCCAAGAACGATGCCGTCAGACCAGAGCGTGGCATGATCGGGCGCGTGGCCCTGCCCCAGACGGATGGTCCAGTCGCGGCCGGCAAGATGCAGGGTGTCGCCTTCCTCGATGCGGATGAAGCCCTGAGGCATCGGGTGGACCACATCGGCAAAGTTGAAAGGCCGCTCGGCAGCGCGAATGGCAAGCCGTTCAGGCGACAGGCCGGCACGGGTCCAGAACGCCATCGCCTGCGGCGTCGCCTGCGGCTGAACGTCCAGCGTCAGCATGCGGGCGTAAAGCCAGGCGGTCCGGGTGGCGTACAGCGCCGCCCCGCGGGCCTGAAACCAACCCGCCATGCCGACATGGTCCGGATGGTGGTGGGTCAGGATCACCCGCGTCACCGGACGGCCCCGCAAAGGCCCGTGCAGGATGCTTTCCCAAAGCGCCTCTCCGCGCCGAGAGCGCATGCCGGTGTCGATGATGGCCCAACCCGGCCCGTCCTCCAGCGCGTAGATGTTCACATGGTCCAGCGCCATCGGCAGCGGCAGGCGCAGCCACAGGATGCCGGGCGCGACCTCATGCGCGTCGCCATGGGCGGGCGGTTCGGGGAAGGGATGGAGAATGGCGTCAGTCATGCCCCCTCGTCGCGCGTCTGGCGGCGGGATTCAAGCAGAGCGGCTGACGCCGCAAGCCTTTCCTCTCGTCAGATCGCCAATGCGATCTTCCTTCGGCTGATGGGGGCGCTGCCCCCAAACCCCCGGGATACTTTTGCCAAGATGAAATAGCGGCCTTCACTTTGGCCCAAATATCCTCGGGGGTCCGGGGGGCGAAGCGCCCCCGGCCTGCGACATCAGCCCATAAGCGCCTCGGGCGAAAGCGCGTAGAGATCGGCCGCCCCATGGCGCGTGCGCGCAAGAAGGGCCGCATGTTCCGGCAGCAGGCGGTGGATCATCACCTTCGCCAATGCGGCGCGGGATGGATCGGCCTGGGCGGCCTTCAGGTGGAACGCGCTGCCAAGGACCAGCGCAAAGGCGCGCAGATAGGCGACAGCGCCGGCAAAACGATCGTTGAGGTCAAGGGTGAGCAGGTGTTCCGTCGCCTCGCGCAGGGTCTCGGTCGCTTGCCAGAGGTCATTGGCCAGCTCCGGCAGCGCGCCGCGGGCCGAGGCGGCGCTGGCCTCGATCTCGCCGATCAGGCGGAAGGCGGCATCGCCGCCGTCCATCAGCTTGCGGCCGACCAGGTCCATCGCCTGGATGCCATTGGTGCCTTCGTAGATCGCCGTGATGCGGGCGTCGCGCAGGAACTGGGCGGCTCCGGTCTCTTCGATGAAGCCCATGCCGCCATGGACCTGCACGCCCGTATCGGCAACCCTGCAGCCGGTATCGGTGCCATAGGCCTTGGCGATGGGGGTCAGAAACGCAGCGCGGGCCTGCCAGACCGGATCGGCGGTGGCATTGCCCATGTCGATCGCCACCGCACAGGCCAGGGCGATCGCACGGGCAGCGAAAACCTCGGCCCGGGATTCGGCCAGCATCCGCCGGACATCGGCATGGCCGATGATGCCCGGAACCCCCTCGGGGGTTTCCCCTTGCACCCGGTCGACTGCGTAGGCGACCGCCTTTTGCAGCGCGGCCTCGGCCACGCCGACACCCTGAGCACCGACACCAAGCCGGGCGTTGTTCATCATGGTGAACATCGCCGCCATGCCCTTGTGCGGCCCCCCCACCAGCCAGCCCTGCGCCCCGTCGAACTGCATGACGCAGGTCGGGCTGCCATGGATGCCCAGCTTGTGTTCAAGGCTGACCACCTTCAGGCTGTTGGCCTTGCCCGGATTGCCTGCCGCATCCGGCAGATATTTCGGGACCATGAAGAGGGATATTCCCCTGGTCCCCGCTGCGGCATCGGGAAGGCGGGCCAGCACCAGATGGCAGACATTCGCGGTGATGTCGCTGTCGCCCCAGGTGATGAAGATCTTCTGGCCCGTCACCGCATAGCTGCCATCGTCATTCGGCCTGGCCGTGGTGCGCAGGGCGCCCACGTCCGACCCGGCCTGCGGCTCGGTCAGGTTCATCGTGCCCGACCATTCGCCCGAGATCAGTTTGGGCAGGTACAGCGCCTTCACCTCGTCCGAGGCATGGTGCTCCAGCGCCTCGATCTGGCCCTGCGTCAGCAGCGGCTTCAGCTGCAGCGCAAGGCAGGCACCCGAGAGCATCTCGTTCACCGCAGTGTTCAGCGCCATCGGCAGGCCCATACCGCCATGCGCAGGGCTGGCGGCAAGGCCGACCCAGCCGCCTTCGGCAATGGCGCGATACCCTTCGGCATAGCCGGGCGGGGACCGCAGCACACCGTTCTCAAGCCGCGCCGGCGTCAGATCCCCGGCCCGGTTGAGCGGGGCAACCACATCGTCGCACAGCTTTGCGGCTTCGATCAGGATGGCAGCGGCGGTGTCCGGCGTGGCATCGGCGAAACGTTCGGTCCCCGAGACACGCGCGAAATCCACCACATGATCAAGGATGAAACGATGGTCTTCCTGAGGGGCGCGATAGGTCATGGGCAGGCTCCGGCGGGCGAATGCGGCTTGTGAAACGGGGCACGTTGCGACTATGGGCAGGCTAGCGGAAGCCGCAACCCCTTCAAGGCGGACGCTGCGTCAGATGGACCCCTGCGATGGAACGGACCGAGACCCTTGCCGCCGATGACGCGGGTGTTGCCCGCGCGGCCGACCTGATCCGCGGGGGGCGTCTGGTCGCCTTCCCGACCGAGACGGTCTATGGCCTTGGAGGAGACGCCACCGATGACCGGGCGGTCGCGATGATCTTCGACGCCAAGGGCCGGCCGCGCTTCAACCCCTTGATCGTGCATCTGCCCGGGCTGCCGGAGGCCGAAGCGATCGCGCATTTCGACGCCCGCGCCCGCGCGGTGGCCAGCGCCTTCTGGCCCGGCCCGCTTACGCTGGTGCTGCCCCTGCGCGACGGGGCCGGTATCTCGGAGCTGGTCACCGCAGGGCTGTCCACCGTGGCCATCCGCATTCCCGCGCATCCCTTGGCGCGCGCCCTTCTTCGCGCCGTGGGCCGGCCTGTGGCGGCACCTTCGGCCAATCCATCGGGCCAGGTGTCACCGACGCGGGCCGCGCATGTGCTGGACGGGCTGATCGGCCGGATCGCGGCGGTGCTGGATGGCGGGGCCTGTGCCGTCGGGGTCGAGAGCACGATCCTTGGTCTGGACCCGCAGCCCCGGCTTCTGCGTCCCGGCGGCATCCCCGCCGAGGCGCTGGAGGCAGCCCTTGGCACGGCCCTTTCCGCGGGCGGCAGCGCCACCAAGCCCAATGCGCCGGGCCAACTGGCCTCGCATTACGCGCCCGGGGCCGCCGTGCGGCTGAATGCCCGTGCCGCCGAAACCGGCGAGATCCTTGTCGGGTTCGGCCCGGTCAGGGGCGATCTGACGCTTTCGGCCAGCGGCGATCTGGTAGAGGCGGCGGCCAGCCTCTTCCAAATCCTGCGCGAGGCCGATGCGCTTGCCGGCCCCCTGGGCCGGATCGCCTTTGCGCCCATCCCCGACCACGGCCTTGGCCGGGCGATCAATGACCGGTTGACACGGGCAGCGGCACCGCGCGCCTGACGGCCGCACCGCGTCCGCAAATCAGCGGCTGCAACACAACTTTTCCCCGTTATACCGCAGAAAAATTTATGTCATGATTGGCGCGCGCAATGGAGCGCGGGCAAGGATGCCGCCCGGGAAGAGGCGGATCACGGAAGGGAACCCTGCAGATGCTTAACGAATTCAAGACTTTTATCGCGCGCGGCAACGTGCTTGATCTGGCCGTCGGTGTCGTCATCGGCGCGGCCTTCACCGCCATCGTCACTTCGCTGGTCGATGATCTGATCAACCCGCTGATCGGTCTGATCGTGGGTGGCGTGGACTTCTCGGGTCTCAGCGTCGGCCTGGGCGAAGCCCAGTTCATGTATGGCAACTTCATCAATGCAGTCATCAAGTTCCTGATCGTCGCCTGGGTGGTGTTCCTGCTGGTCAAGGCCGTGAACAGGATGATGCCGAAGAAGGTGGAAGAGCCTGCCGCGCCGGCCGGTCCGTCGGACAATGACCTGCTGAAAGAGATTCTGGTCGAGCTGAAGAAGAAATAATCTCTCCTGCATCCCGGAACGATGCGGCCCGCAGGCATTGACCTGCGGGCCTTTTCTCTTGGCCGGTCAGAGCTTCAGCGCGTCCGCCGCCGGGATCGCGGGCAGACCAAGCGCCACGCCGACAGCCTCATAGGTCAGCTTGCCCGCATGGACGTTCAGCCCGGCCAGAAGGTGCTTGTCCTCGGCACAGGCCTTCTTCCAGCCCTTGTCCGCCAGCGCCAGCATGAAGGGCATCGTCGCATTGCCAAGCGCCTGGGTCGAGGTGCGGGCCACGGCCCCCGGCATGTTCGCCACGCAGTAATGCATCACGCCGTCGACCTCATAGATCGGGTCCTGATGGGTGGTGGCGCGCGAGGTCTCGAAGCAGCCGCCCTGGTCGATGGCCACGTCCACAAGGGCAGAGCCGGGCTTCATGTCTTTCAGCTGCGCCTTCGAGATCAGCTTCGGCGCCGCCGCCCCGGGGATCAGCACGGCGCCCACCACCATGTCGGCGGTTCTGATCAACTCGGCCAGGGCGCCTGCGCTGGAATATTGCGTGACCAGTTTGCCATGGAAGATGTCGTCCAGATAGCTCAGCCGCGGGAGCGAGCGGTCCAGAACGGTCACCCGCGCGCCCATGCCCACGGAGACCCGCGCCGCCGCCGTGCCGACCACGCCACCGCCTACGATCACCACATTGGCCGGCGCCACGCCGGGCACGCCGCCCAGAAGGATGCCCGATCCGCCGTTGGCCTTCTGCAGGGTCCAGGCCCCGACCTGCGGCGCAAGCCGCCCCGCCACCTCGGACATCGGCGCCAGCAGGGGCAGGCCGCCGCGGGCATCCGTCACCGTCTCATAGGCGATGCAGGTGGCACCACTGGCAATGAGATCGCGGGTCTGCCCGGGGTCCGGCGCAAGGTGGAGATAGGTGAACAGCACCTGCCCTTCACGCAGCCGCTTGCGCTCGGCCGGCTGGGGTTCCTTGACCTTCACGATCATCTCGGCCCCGGCGAACACCTCTTCCGCCGTATCGACGATCCTCGCCCCGGCCGCCACATAGGCCGCATCGGCGAAACCGGCGCCGATACCTGCATTCTTCTCGATCATCACCTCATGGCCATGGGCGATGGCCTCGCGCGCCGCGTCGGGAGTCATCCCGACGCGAAACTCCTGCGGTTTGATTTCTTTCGGGCATCCGATCTTCATCATTTCTCTCCCTGCCGGCCATTCGCGGCCTGTGAAGAAAGCCTGAGGCAGAATCGCTGCCGATGTCTTGATTTTTCACTGGCGATGACGGGGCGATGGGGTAGAATTTTCGTAGAAAATTCGCATCCGCAGGAAATTCTGCCGTGGACAGCCCTCTTGACGCGACCGACCGGCGAATTCTTGCTGCATTGCAGAAGGAAGGCCGCATCACCAATGCCGAGTTGAGCGAGCGGGTGAACCTTTCGCCCTCGGCCTGCCACCGCCGGGTTCAGCGGCTTGAGGAAGAGGGTTTCATCGCCGGCTATGTGGCCCTTGTCGATGCCCGCCGGCTGGGAAAACCCACCACCGTCTTTGTCGAGATCACGCTGGAATCGCAGGCCGAGGAACTGCTGGATGCCTTCGAACGCGCGGTGGCGAAGGTGCCCGACATCCTGGAATGCCACCTGATGGCCGGCACGGCGGACTATCTTCTGAAGATCGTGGCCGAGGACACCGAGGATTTCGCCCGCATCCACCGCCAGCACCTCAGCCGGCTGCCCGGGGTGCGCCAGATGCAATCCAGCTTCGCCCTGCGCGAAGTGCTGAAGACCACCGCGCTGCCGGTCTGACGCGTGATCTTCCGCGCCACGCAAAACTCGGCTAGGCCGCCGGACGGGATACGGAGAACCATATGACAGCGCGCAGACTGCTGGCCGAGGGCCTGGGGACCGGCTTTCTGGCCATGGCCGCGATCGGTGCCGGGATCATGGCAGACCGGCTGACCGCTGATCCGGCGCTGGCGCTCCTTGCGATCGGCATCTGCTCGGGTCTTGCGCTTTTCGTCCTGATCACCGTGATGATCCCGGTCTCGGGCGGGCACCTTAACCCGGTCGTCACGCTGACCTTTGCCCTTCGGCACGAAATAACGCCGGGGCTGGCGCTGGCCTATGTCGCGGCACAGGCGGCAGGGGCAGTGGCCGGCGTCCTTGCCGTCCATGCCATGTTCGACCTGCCGCTGTGGCAAATCTCGCAAACCGCGCGGACGGGGGGCGGGCTTTGGCTTTCCGAAGGAATCGCGACCTTCGGGCTGATCCTCGTCACTCTTGGCGCGCTGGCTGCATGGGCCAATGTGCCGGCGATTGTCGGCACCTATATCGCCGCGGCATTCTGGTTCACCGCGTCAAGCAGCTTCGCCAATCCGGCGGTAATGCTGGCGCGGATCTTGACCGATTCCCCCGGCGGTATCCGCATGCAGGACTTTCCGGGCTATCTGGCCGCCCAGATCCTTGGCACGCTTGTGGCGGTAGCCCTTGGCGGATGGCTGTTCGGCCGACCCGTTCCACCCGCCGAAAGCCGCTGAGACGACCCAATCGCGCCCTTGCGCTTGGCATCCCGGCGCACCAAGGATTGTGGCACACCTGCGCGCGGACGGTTGGGTCAGGAAAGGTTGAATATGGCGGCAGATCCGGTTTCCCATGCGGCGGAAGCCGCGCATCACGGTTTCGACCTATTGCCTGTCGTGGTCCTTCTGGCCGCGGCCGTGGTGGCGGTGCCGATCTTCCGGCGGCTGGGGCTTGGTTCTGTCCTTGGCTATCTGGCCGCGGGGCTGGCGATCGGGCCCTACGGGCTTGGCCAGCTGGGCTATGGCGCCTTCGGCGATCCGCAGGCCATCCTGCATGTGGCCGAACTGGGGGTCGTGCTTTTCCTCTTCATCATCGGGCTTGAGATGCAGCCAAGCCGTCTGTGGGCGATGCGGGGCGAGATCTTCGGCCTTGGCGCTGTGCAGGTCGCGCTGGCGATCTTCGCGCTGATCTGGGTCGGCGTCATCCTGGGCTACCCCTGGACGGCCAGCTTCGTGGCCGGGACCGGCTTCGTGCTGACCTCCACCGCCATCGTGATGCAGATGCTGGATGAACGCGGCGAGATGGGTCAGCCCAAGGGGCGGCGGATCATCGCCATCCTTCTGTTCGAGGATCTGTCCATCGTCCCCCTTCTGGCGCTGGTGGCCTTTCTTGCGCCCGGCGTTCACGACAGCACTCCGGGCGAATGGCTGCGCAGCGTCGGGATCGGGCTGGCCGCCATTGCCGCGCTGGTGCTGGCGGGGCGGTATCTGCTGAACCCGATGTTCCGCCTTCTGGCCCGCTTCGGCGCGCGTGAGGTGATGACGGCCGCCGCCCTGCTGGTCGTGCTGGGCGCCGCCGTCCTGATGCAGGCGGGCGGGTTGTCAATGGCGATGGGGGCCTTTCTTGCCGGTGTCCTTCTGTCGGAATCCAGTTTCCGCCATCAGCTTGAGGCCGATATCGAACCCTTCCGCGGCCTGCTGCTGGGTCTGTTCTTCGTCGGCGTCGGCATGGCGCTGGACCTGAACATCATTGCGGCCAACTGGAAGGTCGTCGCCATATCTGTTCCGGCCTTCATGATGCTGAAGATGCTGGTGATCTACGCGGTCGCCCGTCTTTTCAGGGCCGGGCGGTCCGAGGCGCTGGAACGCGCGGTGCTGATGGCCCAGGGGGGCGAGTTCGCCTTTGTGCTTTATGCCGCCGCAACCCAGTTCAGCATTCTGGAGCCGGACTGGAACGCCAACATGACCGCGATCATCATCCTCTCGATGGTGCTGACGCCGCTGATGATCATCCTGTTCGAACGGATACGCCCGAAAGCCACCGTTTCGGCCGAGGGCGTCGAAGGCGTCGGCGAGGCAGGCGGGCTGCGCGGCAATGTGCTGCTGATCGGCTTTGGCCGCGTCGGCCAGATCGTCAGCCAGCCGCTTCTGGCGCGCGGGCACAGCATCTCGGCCATCGACAACGATCCCGAGATGATTCAGGCCGCTGCCTCCTTCGGGTTCAAGGTCTGGTATGGCGACGGCTGCCGGCTGGACATCCTGCATGGCGCGGGGGCCGCTTCGGCCGATCTGGTGGTGGTCGCCACCGACAAGTCCGAAACGACGACCAGAATTGCCGAGTTGCTGAAACATGAATTCCCGCTGGTGCCGGTGATGGCGCGCGCTTTCGACCGCGGCCATGCGCTGGAGCTGATGGCCAAGGGCGTCGAATACCAGATGCGCGAAACCTTCGAGAGCGCCATCGCCATGGGCCGCGAGGCGGTGATCCGGCTTGGTGCCAGCGATGACGAGGCGGCCGAGGTGATCGACACCATCCGCGCCCGCGACCGTGAGCGGCTGGCGATGCAGTCGGTCGAGGGCATCTATGCCGGGCGCGATCTTCTGCTGGGCAACAAGGATCAGCCCGCCGGGGCGCATTGACGGCATTGCATCAGACGCAGAGCTGGCTTGCAGCCCTGTGGCTTGTCATGCCGCCGTTGCGGCACCAGTTGATGGGCAGGCAGGAGATGCCTGCCCGACGACCGGGAGGTTCCCATGGAACGCAACACCATCACATCGCCTCTGGCCCTGCTGCGCCGGATTGCCGGGGCAGCCATTGCAACCGTTGACCTGATGTTCAACGCCGGCCCGCGTCTGGCCGAGATCCGGCATCTGGCCTCGACCAGCGACGCCGGGCTGAAGGCCCGCGGCCTGACCCGCGCGGGCGAGTTGTCGCGCATTCTCGACCGCTGATCCGTTAGAGGACGGGCCAAAAAGGAAAACCCCCGGCCGATGGCGCGGGGGTTGACCTTGTGGACCTTACGGCCCCAGCTTTCGCTAACGCCTCAGAGTGCGCCTTCGCGTTGAGCCTTCTTGCGGGCGAGTTTACGGGCGCGGCGGATCGCCTCGGCCTGTTCGCGCGCTTTCTTGACCGACGGTTTCTCGAAATGCTGCTTGAGCTTCATTTCGCGGAAAACGCCTTCACGCTGAAGTTTCTTCTTCAGGGCACGGAGTGCCTGTTCGACGTTATTGTCACGGACGCTGACCTGCATGTGGTTGTCACCACCTTCCTAAGCTAGAGTTGCACTGATGTGCAGGCCGGGCGCCTATAGCAAAGGGCGGCCGTGCTGTCCACCGTGCAGGCCTGAAGGAGGTCGAAATGGCAGAAGAAGCGATGCGGGAGGCGATTCTGACCGCCGCCCTGCCCCATGTGCCCTTTGATGGCTGGTCCGAGGCAACGCTTCAGGCCGCCGCAACCGATTCGGGCCTGGCGCTGCCGCTGGCCCGCGCGCTGTTCCCGCGCGGCGGCGTCGATCTGGCACTGGCTTACCATCGGCTGGGCGACCGTGCGATGATCCGGGCGCTGGCGGCCGAGGATCTGGCCGCCTTGCGCTTCCGCGACCGCGTGGCGCGGGCCGTTCTGCTGCGCCTTCAGGCCGCCGACCGGGAGCTGGTGCGCCGGGGGGCCGCGCTGTTCGCGTTGCCGCAGAACAGCATCGCGGGAACCCAGGCGATCTGGGGCACGGCGGATGCGATCTGGGCGGCGCTTGGTGACACGTCGGATGACATCAACTGGTATTCCAAACGCGCCAGTCTTTCCGCCGTCTATGGCACGACCGTGCTTTACTGGCTGGGAGACGAGTCGAGCGACCATCAGGGCACCCGGGATTTCCTTGACCGCCGGATCGAAGGGGTTATGCGGTTCGAGAAGGCCAAGGCCGCCTTTGCCGCGAACCCCTTGGGAAAGGCGCTTCTGAACGGGCCTTTGAAGCTCTTGGACAGGATTCATGCGCCAAAGGTCGCGGATGATCTGCCGGGGCGCCGCCCGGCCTGAGACTGGTCGCAACAACGACCCCAAGTGAATACCGAAGGACCGAAGATGACACTTTCGCATTCCATGCTGGCCATCGAGATCGTCGCCCCGGGTGGGCCGGATGTGCTGAAACCCTGCTCGGTGCCGGTGCCGGTGCCGGGCCACGGCCAGATCGTGATCCGCGTGGCCTGGGCCGGGGTGAACCGCCCCGATGCGCTGCAGCGCGCGGGGGCCTATGCGCCGCCGCCCGATGCCTCGCCCCTGCCGGGGCTGGAGTGTTCGGGAACCGTGGTCGAATGCGGGCCGGGGGTGACGCGCTGGTCGATCGGCGACAAGGTCTGCGCTCTGCTGCCGGGTGGCGGCTATGCGGAATATGTCGTGACGCAAGAGGCCCACGCCCTGCCGCTTCCCGAAGGCATGGGTCTGCGCGATGCCGCCTGCCTGCCGGAGACCTGCTTCACCGTCTGGTCGAATGTGGTGATGCGCGGCCAGCTGAAGGCCGGGCAGAAGCTGCTGGTCCATGGCGGCACCAGCGGGATCGGAACGACGGCGATCCAGATCGCCACGGCGCTTGGCGCAAGGGTCTTCGCCACAGCAGGCACCGATGACAAATGCCGGATCTGCAAGGATCTTGGCGCGGAAGAGGCCTGGAACTACCGCAACGACGACTGGTCGCAGCTGATGGCGCAGGCAGGCGGGGCGGATGTCATCCTGGACATGGTCGGCGGCGCCTATATCCAGCGCAACATCAAGGCCCTGGCCAATGACGGCCGGCTGGTGCAGATCGCCTTCCTGCAGGGCGCGCGGGCCGAGGTGAGTTTTGCCGAAGTCATGACCCGCCGCCTGACCATCACCGGATCAACCCTGCGCCCACAAAGCGAACAGGCCAAGGCGAAAATCGCCGCCGAGGTTGAGGCGCATGTCTGGCCGATGATCGCCCGCGGGGCGCTGCGGGTGGTGATGGACAGCGAATATCCGTTGACCGATGCGTCGCAGGCCCATGCGCGGATCGAGGCGGCAGGCCATGTCGGCAAGATCGTCCTGCAGGTCGAAGGCATGGCCGGCCACTAGCGGCCGCACGCAGATGTGACCGGCCGGCAGCACGGTGACGGTTCTGTGACAACGCAAACTGCGGCGCAGGTGCTAGGGAAAGGCCAGGCGGGGCCGGCAACGGACCCTGATCCCGGTGGATGTCCCCAGCAACTGCCGGTCCCGGGGGCGGCGCTTTATCCCCCAAGACGCTTGCCGTTCCGGCCCCGCCACATCTTGCCGTCAGCGCACCGCCTCAAGCCGTGCATCCTGCAGCTTGCAGTCGCGGATGGTATCGGCGCCGCACCGCCGGGGTTGCAGGTCTTTGGTCAGGCACAGCCGGATCTCCTGGATCATGCCCTGCTGGCAGGTGACCGTGATCTGATCACGCTTCAGCCCGGGGTTCGATTCCAGAAACGCCCCCTCGATCACCGAGGCCGGCACCTTGAGCGTCTTTGACATCTGCGCGAAGACCGGCGGGATGGTGACGCCGCCGAAAGCCGCGCGCGCGGTGGCGTAGTAGTCCGAAGCCGGCAGGCCCGAGCAGCGTCCGTGTTTCTTCCACTGGTAGAAGGCCAGCCCCGCACCGCCCATGATATCGGCCATGGCGGCGGTCTCGCCGCGGGTCGGATCGCGTTCGACGGTGCGGCAATATTGCGGCCAGCCCTCCTCATATTGCGGCCAGAGACCATGCAGCACGAAGGTCAGCCCGCGCCCCTTGTCGCATTGCGGATCATCCCGCGCGTCGCCCTCCAGCGCGCACCACGCCGAGGACCAGGACAGCGACATGACGTAGTAGTCAAAGTCGCCCGCAGGCTCTCCATCTGCGCGCGCGACGGCCGGGAACAACAGCGCGAGCAGGCACAGAACCAGACGCATTTTCACTTTTCCTCTCGATGGATTGGGACTATAGGACAGGGAATTCCCCGACATCGGAGAACTTGCGGAAAAGGTCCGCAGCCGTTTTCCCGGCCCGGGGGAGATTTGTAAAGGAGCCAGAGATGAACAAGCCGATCATGGCGCGCGCAACTGCTGTCTGGCTGGTGGACAACACCACGCTGACCTTCCGGCAGATCGCCGAATTCTGCGGGATGCATGAACTGGAAGTGCAGGGCATCGCCGATGGCGACGTGGGCGGTGGCGTGAAGGGCTTCGATCCGGTTGGCAACAACCAGCTGGACCCGATCGAGATCGAGCGTGGTCAGGCCGATCCCCTCTACAGGCTGAAACTGAAGTTCAACGCGGCGGCAGTGGGCGAGGACAAGCGCCGTGGCCCGCGCTACACGCCCCTGTCCAAACGTCAGGACCGCCCGAATGCGATCCTCTGGCTGGTCAAGTTCCACCCCGAGCTGTCGGACGGCGCCATCGGCAAGCTTGTGGGCACCACCAAACCGACGATCCAGTCGATCCGCGAACGGACCCACTGGAACATCGGCAGCATGACCCCGATCGACCCGGTGGCCCTTGGCCTGTGCAAACAGTCCGAACTGGACACCATCGTGCAGGCCGCCGCCCGCAAGAAGGCCGCCGAAGGCACGGTGATGAGCGATGACGAGCGGCGCAAGCTGGTCTCGACCGAGCAGTCGCTTGGCATGGCCGCGGAAGAGCCGAAGATGCCGTCGAGCCTGACCGGCCTTGAGGTCTTCGGGGATGAGGAAAAGGATGAAAGCCCGGCCTCGGACTTCTCGGATGCCGACAGCTTCTTCAACCTGCCCGGCGGGCAGGATGACGATGAGGACGACGAAGGCGACCGCCGCCGCTGAGCAGCGCCCCGTCACAGGACATGCGCCCCGGATTCGCAAGAATCCGGGGCTTTTCTTTGCGGCTTTTGCAGATGACAGGCTTTGTCATTGGACCGGCGCCCGTCCCCGCGTCATGATCAACGCCATAGAGAAACGCTTTCATCCCACTGTTCTTGACGGACATTTCATCACCCCGGCGGGTTTTCCGCCAAGGCAAGGTGCCCCCTCGGCGCCAAGGCCCGGTCCGGCAAGTCCCCAGCCGGACCGGGCTTTCTTCCGGTTACGGGGCTGGCCGCAGACCTTCGCTGAAAGCGCGATGCAGAAAGGCGGCACTGCTGCGCAGATAGGTCGCCACATTGGTCCGGCGGAAGACGCCATGCCCCTCGTCGCCGAACAGCAGAACCTCATGCGGGATGCAGGCATCGGTCAGCTCGCGTATGGCGGTATGGGTGTTCTCGGGGCCGACGTTGCTGTCGGCAAGGCCGTGGACGATCAGAAGATGCCCGCGGATCCCACCGATGAACCGCCCGGGCGAGGCATTGTCATATTTCTCGGGAAACTCCTCGGGGGTGCCGCCCATCATCTCTTCGGAATAGGCGCGGCCATGCGGCATCTCGGTGGCATGGTAGTCGATGTCGAGACGGTACATCCCGCACATCGGGATCGCCGCCGTCACCAGATCCGCATGGCGCGTGATGGCGAACCAGCTGGAGAAGCCCCCGTAGGAATTGCCGGCCACCGCAACCGGGCCGGGCAGGCCGGCGGCCAAAGCGGCCTCGAGTCCTGCGCGGATGTCGGCCTGTTCGCGTCCACCCCAGCCGTCTTCCTTGACCGCCTCGCGATGGGAATAGCCAAAGCCGGTGGAGCCGCGATAGTTCAGGTCAAGGACCGCATAGCCACTGGCGACCCAGAACTGCGCCTTGGGGTTCAGCCAATCCTCGGAATGCCAGGTCGGGCCACCGTGGACATAGCCGATCAGCCCCTTGGACTGGCCTTCGGGCTGGTAAAGCCAGCCCTGCATCGGGCGGCCGTCCGGCGCGGTCCAGCGGAAATCCCTTGGCGCGATGCCCGGGAAGCGGTCCGCCCCCGGAGCGCGGGCGATCAGCCGGCAGGTTCCATCCGCAGCCACCGCCACCAGGTCATGCGGGCCGTCGGCATCATAGGCCTCGGCCAGCCAGCCGCCATCCGGCAGCGCCGCATGGGGCAGAAGCGAGCGGCGGCCGGAGCGGTTGGGCAGCGGCCGGATGGTGTGGCCTTCCACCAGAGTGACGCGCGTCCAGGACGCCTGATGGTGCACACAGAGAAACGCAGCGCCGGTCCCCGCCATCACCGAATGCGGGAAAAGCCGCGGCTCTTCGGCGATCCAGTCGACCAAGCCGGATGCAAGCGTCAGCACACCCACCCGGTCGCGCCCCTCATGGTCGCACACGAAGGCAACGCGGGCGTCGTCCAGCCAGCAGCCCTGCACATTGTTGGTGGGGCCGAGGTTCAGCACCTCCTGTGCAGCGCCGCTTGCGATGTCGACCACCCAAAGCTGGTAGCCCCCCGGCGCCCGCTCGCTGCGATGCCACAGAAGACGGGTGCCGTCGGGGGACAGCTGGACACCGAAATAGGAGTGCGGCGGCGAGTCGGCCCGCGCCAGCACGCGACGGGCGCCCGAGGCCAGATCCTGCCGCCAGAGCCAGGCACCTTCGGTCACCTCGCGCTTGTCATAGTCGAAATCGGCCAGAAAGAAGATCTCCGACCCATCGGCACTGAACACCCCGCCATAGACATAGTGGGTGTCCTGCGTCGGGGTCAGTTGGGTCAGCGCGCCACTTGCGCGGTCCAGCAGCAGCAAATGGTCATGTTCATTGGCATGAACCGATTGCGCCA
Source organism: uncultured Paracoccaceae bacterium (assembly GCA_934500835.1). GTDB lineage: Bacteria > Pseudomonadota > Alphaproteobacteria > Rhodobacterales > Rhodobacteraceae > Pseudogemmobacter. Next base: position 270,058 of record CAKSTR010000006.1, read on the forward strand.
GCAGAAGCCGGCTGCCATCCGGGGAGACATCGCGGATCAGGTAGTGGTCCCGCCCGTCGGTCAACCGCCGCGGCGGGGCCGAGCCGTCAAGGGGCGCGCACCAGACATTCTCGGTCTCGGTCAGGCCGGACCAGCACCAGAACGCCCAACGGCCATCCGCGCTGGCATGGATGTTCGAAATCAGCGGCACTTCGGCCCAATGCGTTGCTAGATCGGTCATGTCAGCCTTCGACGAAATGGCAGGCGGCAAGGCGGCCCGGAGCAACCTCGCGCAGTTCAGGTCTTGTGCTGCGGCAAAGGTCGGCAACCCGCGGGCAGCGGGTGGCAAAGACGCAGCCCTTGGGCGGGTTCAGGACCGAGGGCAGCTCTCCCGCCAGGGCGGTGCCGACGCGGCCCTTTTCGCGGCGCGGGTCGGGTTCGGGAACGGCATCCATCAGCGCCTGCGAATAGGGGTGCAACGGCCGGGCGTAGAATTCGGACCGCGGGGCCTGTTCGACCACGCGGCCCAGGCACATCACCATCACCTCATGGCTGATGTGCCGCACCACGGCGAGGTTGTGCGAGATGAAGACCAGCGCAAGGCCCATCTTTTCCTGCAGATCCATCAGAAGGTTGATGACCTGCGCCTGAATCGACACATCCAGCGCCGAGACGGGTTCATCGCAGATGATCATCTTCGGCCGCCCGACAATGGCGCGGGCAATCCCGACACGCTGCGCCTGTCCGCCCGACAGCTCGTGCGGGTAGCGGTCGGCGAAATCGGCAGAAAGGCCCACTTGCTGCAAGGCCTCGATGGCGCGGGCGCGGGCTTCCTTGCGGCCAAGGGTCGGCTCGAATGTCGCCAGGGGGCGGCTGACGATCTTTCCCAGGGTCATGCGGGGATCAAGCGCGGCCACGGGGTCCTGGAAGATGATCTGCATCTCGGCCCGGCGGCGGCGCAGGTCGGGGATGCGGGCCATGTCTTCGCCCTGCCAGAACACCTCGCCCGCCGAAGGCTCGATCAGGCGCAGAAGGGCCCGGCCAAGGGTGGATTTGCCGCAACCGGATTCGCCCACCACGCCCAGCGTGCGGCCGGGCTGCAGTGCCAGTGACACATCATGCACGATGGGCAGGAAGCGCGGCGCACCGAACAGGCCGGCGCCGGGGACGCGGTAGCCGACGCCAAGGTTGCGGGCTTCCAGAAGGGTCATGGTTCGGTCCCCGACAGATGGCAGGCGGATCGGCGGCCCGGGCCAAGGCTGCGCAACTCATGCAGGGCCGGGCGGGTGGTGGAGCAGCGCGGCAGGCTGACCTCGCAACGGGCGACAAAGGGGCAGCCCTGAATGTCGCCGCCGCCCGACCGCGGCGTGCCCGGAATGGTGCCAAGCCGCGGGGTCAGCGCGGTTTCCAGCCGTGGCATCGCGGCCAGCAGCCCACGGGTATAGGGGTGCGCTGGCGCATCGAACAGTTGCTCGGCCGGGGCCTCTTCCATCACCCTGCCGCCGTAAAGAACGGCCACCCTGTCACACAGCCGGGCGACGACGCCAAGGTCATGGGTGACAAGGATGATCGCGGTGCCGGTTTCGCGCGCCAGGTCGGCCATCAGGTCCAGCACCTGCGCCTGAATGGTCACGTCCAGCGCGGTGGTCGGCTCGTCGGCCAACAGAAGTTTCGGCCGCGCCAGCAGGGCCATGGCGATCATCACCCGCTGGCGCATCCCGCCCGAGAACTCATGCGGATAGCGCCGCGCCCGGTTGGCCGCATCGGGGATGCGGACACGGTTCAGCATCCTGACCGCCTCGGCGCGTGCCTCGCTCTTCGAGATCCCGGAATGGACGCTCAGCCCCTCGGCCAGTTGATCGCCGACGCGGATATAGGGGTTCAGGCTGGTCATCGGGTCCTGAAAGATCATGCTGACCTCGGACCCGCGCACCCGGTCCAGATCCCGCGGCGCCAGCGCCAGAAGGTCGCGGCCCTGAAAAAGGGCCTGCCCCCCCGCCGTGCCGTTCGAGGCCAGCAGACCCATGACGGCGTAAAGGATCTGGCTCTTGCCCGACCCGCTTTCGCCGACAATGCCAAGGATTTCGCCCGGGGCAAGGTCAAGGCTGACCCCATCCACCGCAACGCCGGTGCCTTCGGGCAGGCGGAAGCGGACCGTCAGGTCGCGCAGGGAAAGCAGCGGTTCAGCGGTCATTGGGGTCGAAGGCATCGCGCAGCCCGTCCGCTATGAAGTTCAGGCAGAAAAGCACCGTGGCCAGCAGCCCGCCGGGCAGAAGCAGCAGGCGCAGGTCGGTGTCCATGGCCGCGGTGCCGGTGGCGATCAGGTTGCCCCAGCTGGCCTGCGGCTCCTTGATGCCGATGCCAAGGAAGGACAGGAACGACTCCGACAGGATCACCTCGGGCACCAGAAGCGATCCGTAGACGATCACCACCGAGACGCAGTTCGGCACGATATGCTGCAACACGATCCGCCCGCCGGTCATCCCGCCCGCCCGGGCAGCCTGAATGAACTCTTGCTGCGCCAGCGATTGCGCCTGCGCGCGGACGATGACCGCCGGGGTCAGCCACAGGGTGAAGACGATGGCCGCGAACAGGGCGATGTTGCCGCCGCCGAACAGAAGGCTGAGCAGGATCACAAGGATCACGTAGGGAAATGCGTAAAGGATCTCGACCAGCCGCATCATCAGCCCGTCCAGCCGCCCGCCGGTATAGCCGGCGACCGCGCCGTACAGCACGCCGATCCCGCCGGCGACCAGCGCACCCAGAAAACCGATGGTCAGCGAGACCTGCCCGCCTTCCAGCACCCGGATGAACAGATCGCGGCCGAAATCATCGGTTCCGAAGGGATGGATCGAGAACAGGTCCATCGGGGCCGAGATATTGTCGAAATCCGCGTCCTCGCCGGTGAAGGGGAAGGCCATCGGCCCGAAGAAGCACATCAGAACAATGGCCAGCAGCACCCAGACCGAGGCCATCGCCAGCCAGTTCTTGCGAAACCGCCGGAACTGCAGTTGCAGGGTCGAGGCGTGTCGGACGGGCACTGTCTCGGCGATTGCGGTGTCACTGGGCATTGCGCAACCTCGGGTCCATCCACGCACGCAGGACATCGGTGCCGATGTTGAAGACGATCAGCAGGGCGCCATAAAGCAGCGTGATCCCCATGACCAAGGGATAATCCCGGTTCAGCGCCGCATCGACGAAATGCCGGCCCACGCCTGGCAGGGCGAAGACCGTCTCGATCAGGACCGAGCCGGTGATGATCGAGGCTGTGGCCGGGCCAAGATAGGCCACCACCGGCAGAAGGGCCCCTTTCAGCGTGTGGCGCAGCAGCACCCGGCGCCCACCGATCCCCTTGGCGCGGGCGGTGCGGACGTAGTTCTCGCGCATGGTCTCGATCATCGAGGTGCGGGTGAGGCGGCTGATATAGGCCACGTTTGGCAGCGCCAGCACAAGGACGGGCAGCATCAGCGACTTCCAGCCGGCATTCCAGCCGCCCACCGGCAGCCAGCCCAGCTTCAGCGCGAAAACCACCTGCAGGACCGGACCGATGACGAAGATCGGGATGGCGATGCCGATCACGCCGATGGTGCCTGCGGCATAATCGGTCACTCCGTTCCTGCGCAGCGCGCCCGCAATGCCAAGCGCGATGCCGACCAGCGAGGCGACAAGGATCGCCCAGAAGCCCACGGTCAGCGAATAGGGCAGGCCCGAGGCGATCAGGTCATTCACCGTATAGTCGCGGAACCGGGTCGAGGGGCCAAGGTCCAGGTGCAGAAGCCCCCAGACAAAGCGACCGAACTGCTTCCAGACCGGCTCGTCCAGATGGAAGGCCGCCTGAATGTTGGCCTGCACCTCGGGGCTGATCTTGCGGTTGCGCGAGAACGGCCCGCCGGGCGCCAGGCGCATGACGAAGAAGGTCAGCGTCACCAGCGCCGCCAGCGTCAGCGTGCCGTTCCAGAGCCGTCTGCCGATAAACCGCAACATGGGATCACCTTGCCTGAAAGGGGCGGCCCGAGGGCCGCCCGTTCCGGGTCATTCCAGCCGCAGGAACTGGCTGTTGTAATAGCCCGTGGCCGAGGGCACCCAGCCCTTGACATGGGTGCTGACCAGAATGCGCGACGGCTCGATCGCGATGGGCGAGAAGATCACGTCGTCCAGCAGGATCTTTTCGGCCTTGGCCAGCTCGACATCGCGGCTTTCCTTGTCGGGCATCCCGGCGGCCACATCCATCTGGGCGTCATACTCCGGCTTCACCCAATTGTAGCCAGGCTCTGTCGAGGGACGCATATAGGCCAGGAATGTCTCGGCCCCGGCGAAATCGCCCACCAGGTTGTCGGCAAAGACATCCCAGCCGCCGGCATAGAATTCGTCCAGCCAGGCCTTGCGCTCCATCGGTTTCACCTCGGCCTGAACGCCAAGCACCTGTTTCCACATCAGCGCCACGCCCTGCGCCAGCCGCACCCGGTCTTCGGCGACCGTCGTGACGATGGTCAGCTTCAGCGGATTGTCGGCCCCGTGGCCGGCGGCGGCCATCAGCTCCTTGGCCTTGGCCTCGCGTTCTTCCTGCGTCAGCTCGGCTCCGGGCATCTGCGGGCCCTTGTAGTCGGGATCGAAGCCGCCTGCGAAAGTATAGGCCGGGATCGCGCCCCCCTTGACGATCTTCTCCTGCAGAAGCTCGCGGTTGATCGCCCAGGCCAGCGCGGTGCGGACGTTGATGTCCTGCAACTCGGGCTTGGTCAGGTTGAAGCTGTAATAGGTCACCTCGGTCGAGGGCGAGATGAACAGGCTTTCGGGCATCGAGGTCTTCAGCTGGTCCAGCTGGTTGACCGGGATGTCATAGGTCACGTCGATCTCGCCGGCCTGAAACCGTTTGAACTCGGTCGAGACGTCTTCGGTGACGTGATACTTCACGAAGGGAATGCCAACATTGGCCGCATCCCAGTAATTCGGGTTCCTCTCCAGAAGGACATGGCTTTGCGGTACCACCTCCTTGATGACATAGGCCCCGTTCGAGACCACCTTGGACGGGTCGCCGAAGCCTGCCGCGCCATTCGCCTCAAGGCTTGGCATGTGCAGCGGCGGGATCTGGAAGGCGCCCATGATGTTCAGGATGTGCGGCGCGGGAGTCAGCATCTCGATCACCACCGTCCGGTCGTCCGGCGCTGTGACCCCAAGGCCCGAGGCATCCTTGGTCTCGCCATTGGCGATGGCCTCGGCGCCTTTGATCTTCACCACCGAGTAGAAGTAATACCCCTTCTCCGACACGGTCGCCGGGTCCAGCGTGCGATAGACCGAGTTCACGAAGTCCTGTGCCACGATCGGATCGCCGTTCGACCATTTCAGCCCTTCGCGCAGGTGGAAGGTATAGGTCTTGCCGTCCTCGGACACGTCCCAGCTTTCGGCCTGGCCGGGGATGATGTCGCCGCCCGGACCGAAGGTTACCAGCCCCTCATAGGCATCCATCAGGATAAGCCCGGCGGCGGCATCGAAGTTCACCTGCGGATCAAGCGAGGACCATTCCGACCCTACCCCCCGATCCAGCGTATCATCCGCCATTGCGGCATTGCCCAACCCGAACGCCAGCGTCGCGCTGGCCAGTAACAGAGCCAATCCTTTCATCTTCATAGTCGTCTCCCTGTCTCTTGCTTGTGTTTATGGCTTTTGATCAGTCGGACAGCAGGTCTCCCTGCCGGATGGGGGTATCGCCCGCGACATGCGCCAGACCCTGCCCTTTCAGGCAGAAGGGATGCATCTCGCGCCGGAACAGCAGGCCCGCATTGGGGGCTGGCACCGGCAGGCGGCGGCGGGTCGTCGGGTCGCTGACCCAGGCGATGGTCTCGCCCTTGGCAACCTCGGCCCCCGGCTCGTGCTGCCATGTGACGATGCCGCCCTGCGGGGCGAAAGCCTCGCCTGCGCCGGCCAGCGGGGTTTCCCGCGCGGGCGGATGGGCGGGGGCGGGGGCGCCCGCGATCACGCCAACGGCGCCAAGGAAGGCCATCAGGTTTTCGGCGTCCTGCCGGCCCTGAACGTCCGACACATCGCGCTGGCCGCGATATTCCAGCGTGGTCGAGAAGGTCGGCTGGTCGATGGGGTGGTCGGGGAAGCGCGCCCGCAAGGCCCGCCATGGCGCGGTATGCGCCTCGTCAAAGGCATTGCCGCCGGACAGATCCTCGATCAGCGCCAACGCCGCCCCGGTGGCGCGGCCCAGAAGGTCGGTCACGTCGGGCCGGGCGTTCGAGGCGTAGAAATGCAGCAGGGCCACATGGTCGCAATGCAGGTCCAGCACGATGTCCGCGTCGTGCGACCACTGCATCAGGCGAAGGCGCAGCTCATCCCCTTCGGTCCGCGGTTTTTGCGCGGCCAGCGCCTCGGAAAAGGCCGCGCGGATGACCTTGGTGTTTGCCGCCCGGTCCCCGGTCAGCCGCCCTTCCAGCGCATCGCCGGCCAGCACGGCCAGCTCCGGATAGCCGCGGTTGAAGTTGCGCATGGTCTCAAGATCCTGCCGCCCCTGCGGCTTGCCATTCAGCCATTGCGGCAGGCCGACCGGATTGGCGAAGGGCACGATGCAGATCCGCCCGGTGATCCGGCCCTCGGCCTCGGCCCAGTCCAGCAGGTCCATCAGATGCCAGACGACAATGGCGCCCGGCATCTCGTCGGCATGAAGCGCGGCCTGCAGATAGACCTTCGGCGCCGCGTCCCCGCCCCACAGGTGCCGCGTCAGGCTTCGGCATGAGCCGGGGCTGACGGGGGTCAGGCCGAGGGTCTCGGTCCTCATGTCTTCCTCGACGGGTTGGCGGGAAAGAAGGCGCGTTCAACCGGCATTGCCATCCTCCAGCGGACCGAGAAGCGGCTCCAGCAGGCCCCTTGCCGCGGCATGGGCGCGGGCGGCGTCAAAACCTTCGGGGTCGATGCATTGTTCCAGCCAGAGGCCATCGACCAGACCGATCACCGTTGCGGCAAGGGCACTGGCGTCGATCTTCAGCCCACGGGTGAAGCAATGATCCTCAATCGCCGCCTCGACCGTGGCCCGGTAGCTGCCGTAGTTCCTGCGGTGCGCCTCGCGCAGGGTCGGGTTGACTGCAACCTCCCCCCAAAGCGCCAGCCAGACCCGCAGGCTCCCGACGTCATACCCTTCGACCGAGAACATGCGCGTCAGCAGGGCGCCAAGCGGCAGCGGAATTTCGGGCTGCAACTCCCGCAGCATCGGCTGATAGGCCGCCTCGTAGACCGCCGCCAGAAGCCCGTCCTTCGACCCGAAGTGATGCGCGATCAACCCGCGCGAGGCCTCGGCCCGCCGGCAGACATTGTCCACTGTGAAGGCGGTGATCCCGCCTTCGGACAGACAGTCCAACCCGGCCCGCACCAGCATGGCAGCGCGTTCCTCGGCCGCATAGCGGCGGAATTTCGGAGCCTCAGATGTGGTCACGCGGGATCGCCCTTTGCCAGTTGCGCCGACGGATCTCGGCGCCGTTTTCCGAAATCACGGTTTCGGCCGTCAGGTGGAAATGAGTGGCGTCGCAGGTCATCCGCGCGCTGCTTTCATGGGTAAAGCTGCCGTCCTTGCGGATCTGGTCGACGCGATAGGCCAGCGACATCTCGGCCGAGAGCGGATCGCCCTCGGTGATCCGGTAGCGGGCGAAACCGTCACTGCGCTGGCGGATGCCGATATCGGGAAACTCGTGGTCATAGGTCCAGCGTGGGAAATCCACCGTGATGCGGCCTTCCAGCAGGTCGCGGGTGATCCGGCGCGGGCTGGCCGGTTTGACCGGGTGATGGATGCATTCCACGTCGGGTGCTGCTTCCGGCGGATCGAAGGCGCGCAATGCGGCGTCCTTGGCCCGCGGCGGACGGACCGGCAGGGTCAGGACCGATGCGCCGGTGTCGATGGTCAGCGTCACCGTTTCGGGCGAGGGCCATGCGATCGGCCAGTAGGTCGACGACAGCGACAGGCCGATGCGATGGCCGGGGGCGAAGGCATGGGCGATGTCGTCCATCTCGACCTCGACCGTGATCTCCTGCCCCGGGGTCAGGGCCTGCGGAGCGCCATGCCCCTGCCAGTGGGTCAGGTTCATCAGCCCCACCGTCACCCGCGTCCGCGCCCCGTCCGGCGCCACATCGGTCAGCCGGGCGGCCACCAGGGCAAGCGGCTTGTCACTTGCCACCCGCAGCGTGACCTTCGGCGCGCCCATGATCTCAAGCCGCTCGGACAAGGGATCCGACAGCCAGACCAGAGACCCCGCGTCATCCTCGCACTGGTCGGTCGGCCAGTCGGCATCGGCGCCGTAGCGGCCGATCTCGCCCGCCGCCATACCGACCCAAAGGGGTGAGGCGATCTGCGCGGATCCCGGTTCCGCCGCGGCGGCAAGCCGGTTGCCGACGGGATGGAAGGCGCGCGCCTCGATCCGGGGCGAGGGCCATTGATCCTCACCCACCCAACGGCCGGGGCGTTCGGAATAACAGGTCTTTGGCGGCAGGCCCTCCTGCATCCAGACCCGCAGCGCGGGTTCATCCATGATCCCGGTATCGCGGCCCTTCATCCAGTGGTCGCACCAGCGGATCACCTCTTGCAGCCAGCCGATGGCCGGTTCCACCGTCACGTCATGCGGATAGGAATGCGCCCATGGCCCGACCAGCCCGCGCACAAGATCCGGCCCAAGGCCCGCCAGGAGACGCGGCACGGCTTCCGAATAGTTGTCCGCCCAGCCGGAGACCGCATAGACCGGCACCTTGATCGCCGAGAAATCCTCGCAGACCGAACCCTGTTTCCAGTAGTCGTCGCGGCGCTGGTGATCCAGCCAGATCAGACCCCAAGGGTCATTCGCCTCGATCCGGTCCAGCCACATCTGCCGCCAGGCCGGGCCGTGGATTGCCGGGTCCGGCGGCAGGTCCATGCCTGCGACCATGGTGCCCGACCAGTCGAGATTGTCCTTCGACAGACAGCCGCCGATGTAATGCACATCCGTCGCATAGCGGTCATCGGTGAACCCTACCGCAATCACCGTCTTCAGCGCAGGCGGCTGGCGGGCCGCGATCTGCAACCCGTTGAAGCCGCCCCAGCTGATGCCGATCATCGCGACCTGCCCGTCGCACCAGTCCTGCGCGGCGATCCAGCCGATCACATCGACGCCGTCCACCTGCTCCTGCACCGAATATTCGTCGTGCAGCAGCCCCTCGCTCTCGCCACAGCCGCGGATGTCCACGCGGATGCAGGCATAGCCATGGCCCGCAAGATACATGTGAAGACCCTGGTCGCGTGTGCGGGTGCCGTCATGCTTGCGGTAGGGCAGATACTCCAGGATCGCGGGATGCCTGCCCGTTGCCGGTCGCCACAGCTTGGCCGCGAGGCGGGTGCCATCGGGCAGCGGGATGAAGAAGTTCTCCTCCACCTCGACCTGATGCGGGAAATCCGTGCGTATCCGGGGCAAGGCCGACTCCCTTTCTGTTGAACAACCATGCAACAAGGGTGGGCGCTGTGTCAAACCTTCAAGTCAGCTTGACCAAATCCTTGCTGTCCTCTTACTATACATTCGTTCAGTAAGGAGTCGCCATGTCCCGGAACCCCCGTTACGACATCCTGTTCCAGCCAGTGAGGATCGGGCCGAAGACCGCGCCGAACCGCTTCTTCCAGGTGCCGCATGCCAGCGGCATGACCAATGCCAGCCCGCGGGTCCGCGCCGCCTTTCGCGGTATGAAGGCCGAGGGCGGCTGGGGCGTGGTCTGCACCGGGGCCTGTTCGGTGCACCCGTCCTCCGACGACAGCCCCTTCCCCAACGCGACCCTTTGGGACGATGCCGACATCAAGGCCCATGCGCTGATGACAGATGCGGTCCACGACCATGGCGCGCTGGCGGGGGTGGAGTTGTGGCATGGCGGTGCTGCGGCGATGAACCGGACCACGCGCTACGCGCCCTTGTCGCCCAGCGGAGTGCCATGGATGGCGACGCATGTCGGCTTCATGACTGCCGCGCGGCCCAAGGTGATGGACGCAGGCGACATCCGCGACCTGATCCGCTGGCATGCAGATGCGGCGCGGCGGGCCGAGCAGGCGGGCTTCGACATCCTTTATGTCTATTCCGGCATGGGCTACCTGCCCTATCAATTCCTGCTGTCGGACTACAACCACAGGACCGACGCCTATGGCGGGTCGGTCGCCAATCGCGCGCGGCTGACACTGGAACTGATCGACGCGGTGCGGGAGGCGACTGCGGGCCGATGCGCCGTGGCCTTGCGGGTGTCGATGCAGGAACTGCGGGCGCGGCCCTCTGACGTGGCCGAATCCGAAGCGCATGAGGTGATGGCGCATCTGAAGGACGCGCCCGATCTGTTCGACGTGAAGATGGACTATTCCGCCTTCGACTGCGCGCCCAGCCGGTTCTCGGCCGAGGGCAGCCACGAGCCGATGATCGACTTCATGAAGAAGGTCACCGACAAGCCGGTGGTCGGCGTCGGCCGTTTCACCAGCCCTGACACGATGGTGTCGATGGTGAAGCGCGGGGTGCTGGATCTGGTCGGCGGTGCCCGGCCGTCGATCGCGGACCCCTTCCTGCCGCAGAAGATCAACGAGGGCCGGGAAGAGGAAATCCGCGAATGCATCGGCTGCAACATCTGCATTTCTTCCTGGCATGACGGGGTCTGGGTCCGCTGCACCCAGAATCCGACGGCAGGCGAGGAGTTCCGTCGCGGCTGGCACCCCGAGAAGGTGACGAAGGACAGCGCCGGATCTGTGCTGGTGGTCGGCGGCGGGCCGGCGGGGCTGGAGGCGGCGTTGACCCTGGGGCGGCGGGGCTTCCAGGTTGCGGTCGCCGAGGCCGGCCGGGAGTTTGGTGGCAGGCTCTTGTGGGAAAGCACCCTGCCCGGTTTGCGGCAATGGTTCCGGGTGGTGGACTACCGCCTGGGCCAGTTGCGGCGGATGGAGAATGTCACGCTTTACGCTGAAAGCCCGATGGGTGCCGAGGACGCGCTGGCCTTCGGGGCCGATCATATCGTCGTCGCCACCGGGGCGGTCTGGGACCGCACCCTTTGCGGCCCGAACGAGATACCGGAAGGAAGGGCGGATGGCCCGGGCGTCTATACCCCAAGCGATCTGGCTGCGGGCATGATCCCGCAAGGCCCTGTTATCGTGCATGATTTCGACAACTATTACTTGGGGTCCGCCGTCAGCGAGTGGCTCGCGGACAAGGGTCTGCCGGTGACCCATGTCACCACGGCGGGCAATGCCGCCGCCTGGGGCTTCATGACCAATGAGCAGCCGCAGGTGCATCAGTCATTCGCCCGCCGCGGCATCGCCCTGCGCACCTCGGAGCGGGTCGCGGCATTCACCAATGGCCGCGCCCGGTTGGCGCATATGCTGTCGGGCGTGGAGAGCGAGCTTGAGGCGGCCTCGCTGGTGATCGTGGGGACAAGGGCCTCGCGATCCGGTCTGGCGGATGACTTGCGGGCGCTTGGGGCGGGTTCGGTGCATCTGGCCGGCGATGCCCATGCGCCCGGCGCGCTGGCCCATGTGACCTATCACGCCCACAAGACAGCGCGGGAACTTGGTGCCAAGCCTTTGATCCGGCGCGATTTCGCGGTGCCGGCATGAGCCGGCGGCCCGAGCGCAGCCGCACGCAGGCTGTTCCGCAGCGTCCCTTTGGGCAGGTGCCGCGCCATCTTGGTCCGGTTCAGGCGATCAGCGACGATCAGGTCGAGGCGATCCATCAGGCCGCGCTGAAGGTGCTGGCCGAGACCGGAATGCGCGTGCTGGAGGATGGTGCCCGCAAGCGATACCACGACGCCGGGGCCAGGCTGGACGGGCTGATGGTGCGGTTGGACCCCGCGATGGTTGAGGAGCGGCTGAAGACCGTGCCCGCCAGTTTCACCCTGTCAGCCCGCAACCCCTTGTACAACCTGCGGTTTGGCGGGCGGGATACCGTCTATGCCTCGGTCGGCGGGCCGGCTTATGTGATGGATCTGGCCGGCGGGCGGCGCGAGGGATCGCTGGCCGAGATGGAGGATTACCTGCGGCTGGTGCAGGTGCTGAACGTCATCCATCAGGAGGGCGGCGGCCCGTTCGAGCCGATGGACCTGCCCGCCCATACCCGGCATCTGGACATCTATGCCGCGCAGATCCGGCTTCTGGACAAGAACTGGCAGACCCAGACGCTGGGTCGGCGCCGCACGCTGGACGGGCTGGAAGCCGCAAGCATCGGCATGGGGCAAAGCCTTGATATGATGCGGGATAATCCGGTTCTGCTGGGGATCATCAACACCAACTCGCCCCTGCAACTGGACATCCCGATGGCCGAGGGGCTGGTGACCATGGCCGAGCACGGGCAGGTCAATGTGATCACGCCCTTCACCCTGTCGGGGGCGATGGCCCCCGTCTCGCTTGCGGGGGCGCTGGTCTTGCAACATGCCGAGGCTTTGGCGGGCATCGTGCTGACCCAGATCGTGCGGCCGGGGGTGCCGGTGATGTATGGCGGCTTCACCTCGAACGTGGACATGCTGTCGGGATCGCCCGCCTTTGGAACGCCGGAATATTCCATATGTTCAATGGCTTCCGGGCAGCTGGCGCGGCGGGTGGGGGTGCCGTTCCGGTCCTCGAACGTGACCTCGGCCAATGCCGTGGATGCGCAGGCGGCGTATGAGAGCATGATGTCGCTGTGGGGCGTGACCATGGGCGGGGCGCATCTGGTGGAACATGCGGCGGGCTGGATGCATGGCGGGCTGACCGCCAGTTTCGAGAAGCTGGTGCTGGATGCCGAGATGCTGCAGATGCTGCAGGCAATGCAGCAGCCGGTCTCGACGGACCCGCAGGAACTGGCGTTGCAGGCGATTGCCGAAGTAGGCCCCGGCGGGCATTTCTTCGGGACTTCCCATACACTTGAGCGATATCGCGATGCGTTCCATCGCCCCTTGCTGTCCGACTGGACGGCGCATGAGGCCTGGAAAGCGGGCGGCGCGTTGCGGACGGTGGAGCGGGCAGCGGCGCTGTGGCCGAAGCTTCTGGCCGAGTATCAGGAGCCGAAGCTGCCCGAAGATCGGGCCGAGGAACTGGCGGCTTTCGTGGCGCGCAGGAAGGCCGAGGGCGGGGCGCCGATGAACTGACAGGGCGCGCGAGGCAAGCCACTGGAAATGCAATGATTTCCGGGTATGCGGCGGGTATGGTCAAGGTATGATCCACGTATGATCCGCGTATGCATGTTCGCACGGAACCCTGCTTGCAAATCCGTGGCGCCGCGGCAGACTGGGGCCATGTCCAGACCCCTGATCCCTGCCCTGCTTGCGCTGTGCCTGACCACTCCGGCGGCGGCCGAAGGGGATGCGATCATCGCAACATTCGATCCGGCCGCGCCGGACGGGGGCTTTGCCGCGGTCGAGGCCTTCACGGCGCAACTGCCCGATTTTCCGGCGGTCATGGCGGTCGATCTGGTGGTGAAGCCGGACGCCGAAGGACAGCTGGGCATTTCACTGATCGGCAACGACATGACCGAACCGCTGGCTCTGGACTGCAGTCAGGGCTTCGGCTTTGTGCCGGGCAGCTATCAGGAAGTGATGCTGCCCCTTTCCTCGGCCTCTCCGCATCTTCTGCTGACGGTGCGGCTGAACGGGCTGACCGAATCTGACGGGCTGGCAATGGCCTGCGAATATGCAGGGGACCTTGCCGGCCAGTTCCGGCTGCAGGGCATGTTCGTGGTCAGCGTGACCACGATCCCGACCGCCCATAGCGTGGTGATGTCGGCGCGGCCGGTCGAGTAGGCAGGGCTGGCCCTGGGTCTACCCGTGCTTGACCATCACATGCCGGACCACGGTGTAATCCTCCAGCGCGTAGGCGGACATGTCCTTGCCGTAGCCGGATTGCTTCAGCCCGCCATGGGGCATTTCGTTGGTCAGCATGAAATGGGTGTTGATCCAGGTGCAGCCGTAGCGCAGCCGCGCGGCGGTGGCCATGGCGCGGCCGACATCACGGGTCCAGACCGAGGAGGCGAGGCCGTAGTCGGAATCGTTGGCCCAGGCGACGGCATCGTCCACATCGGAGAACGGTGTGATCGACACCACGGGGCCGAACACCTCGCGCCGGACGATCTCGTCATCCTGTTTCGCGCCGGCAACCACGGTCGGGCGATAGTAGAAGCCCTGATCCATCGCCTCGCCGCCGGTGGTGATCTGGATGTGGTTCACCTCGCGCGCGCGGTTGACGAAGCTGGCAACCCGGTCGCGCTGGCGTTGGCTGATCAGGGGGCCGATCTCGTTCGTGGTGTCGTCTTCCGCGCCAAGCGTGATCGAGGCGGCGGCGGCGGAGAGGTCGGCGACGAGATTGTCATAGACCTTGCGGCCGGCATAGACGCGGCAGGCTGCGGTGCAGTCCTGCCCGGCGTTGTAGAAGGAAAACGCCCGCAGGCCCTCGACCACTGCGGAAATGTCGGCATCGTCGAAGACAAGGACCGGGGCCTTGCCGCCCAGTTCAAGATGGGTGCGCTTGACGGTCTTGGCGGCGGCATCCAGCATCTTGCGGCCGGTCGCCACGTCGCCTGTCAGGCTGATCATGTCAACCTGCGGGTGGTTGATCAGGTAGCTACCGACGGTCTGGCCACGGCCCGCGATCACCGAAAGGACGCCTTCGGGCAGTTCCTCGGCCAGAATCCGGGCCAGTTTCAGCGCGGAAAGCGGGGTCTGCTCGGACGGTTTGAACACCACGGCATTGCCGCCGCCCAGCGCGGGGCCAAGCTTCCAGGCCATCATCATCAAGGGATAGTTCCACGGCGCGATGCTGGCAATGACGCCCACCGCATCGCGGCGGATCATGCTGGTGTGGCCCGGGAGATATTCGCCCGCCACGGTGCCGGTCATGCAGCGCACGGCCCCGGCGAAATAGCGGAAGCAATCCACCACGGCGGGGATTTCATCGTTCAGCGCGGCGTTGATCGGCTTGCCGCAGTTCAGCGCCTCAAGCCGGGCGAAGGCTTCGGCCTCGGCCTCGATCCGGTCGGCGATGCGCAACAGGGCCGCGGACCGTTCGGCCGGGGTCGTGCGCGACCAGCTGTCGAACGCCTTGCGGGCGGCGGCGACGGCCCGGTCGACCTGTGCGGTGGACGCCTCGGGGATTTCGACGATCAGCCCGCCGGTGCGCGGGTTCAGCACGGGTTCGGGGGTTTCCTGCCCGGTCTCGAAGCTGCTGCCGATAAGAAGCTGGGTGTCCATGGGATGCTCTTTCATTTGCCGGCGCCGGCGGTCTCGGAACCGCCGCGGGTCAGGTAATAGGCTGCAAGGATCGGCAGGAAGGTGGCCGCGAAGACCACGATGGCGACCACATTGGTAACGGGGCGCTGCCTTGGGCGGATCAGCTCGTTCAGCATCCAGATCGGCAGCGTGCTTTGCTGGCCGGCGGTGAAGGTGGTGACGATGACCTCATCGAACGAGAGGGCGAAGGCCAGCATTCCGCCCGCCAGAAGGGCCGAGCCGAGGTTGGGCAGAAGGATGTAGCGGAAGGTCTGGAAGGCGTTGGCGCCAAGGTCGGCCGACGCCTCCATGATCCCGCCCGACAGGCGGCGCATCCGGGCCACGGCATTGTTGTAGACGATGACGATGCAGAAGGTGGCATGGCCAAGGACGATGGTCCAGGTGCTGAAGGGGATGTCCATGACGCCGAAGGCGCTGCGCAGGGACATGCCGGTGATGACGCCCGGCAGGGCGATGGGCAGGATCACCAGCAGGCTGAGTTGATCGCGGCCGAAGAACCGCGCCCGTGCCATGGCGGCGGCGATCAGCGTGCCAAGGATCATCGCCAGCGCCGTTGCGATGGAAGCCACCTTCAGCGACAGCCAGAGGGGGGGCCAGATGTCCTGCCGTTCCCACGCGACGCCGAACCACTGCGTCGTAAGGCCGGGGGGCGGGAACTGGTAGCTGCGCTCCTCGGTGGTGAAGGCGTAGAGGAAGATCAGCAGGATCGGCAGGTGCAGGAACAGAAGCCCGCCAAGGGCCGCGACCTTCAGGCCAAGCGAGGCGCGGGGCCGTCCTGCGGAACCGGCGTCAGAGCGCATCGAAAGCCCCCGCGCGTTTGGCGGCCGTCAGATAGGCCAGCATGATCAGGATCGGCACGACGGCAAAGGCGGCGGCCAGAGGGATGTTCCCGGCGGTGCCCTGCAGCTGATAGACCGCCATGCCGATGAAATTGGCCGAATTTCCGATGATCTGCGGGATGATGTAGTCCCCCAGCGTCAGCGAGAAGGTGAAGATCGACCCCGCGATGACCCCTGGCATGGCCAGGGGCAGGATCACGGTGCGGAAGGTCTGCGATCTGGTGGCGCCGAGGTCTGCCGACGCCTCGAGCATCGAGGTCGGCACCCGTTCCAGTGCGGCCTGCATCGGCAGGATCATGTAGGGCAGCCAGACATAGACAAAGACCAGGAAGGTGCCGACGGGCGAGGTGGAGAGCGAAGAACTCTCCAGCCCCGGCACCGCCAGAATGCCGTCGATGATCCATGAGGTATGGGTGCGCTCGGCCGCCCAGCCGATGATGCCCTCTTTGGCCAGGATCAGCTTCCAGGCGTAGACCTTGACCAGATAGCTGGACCAGAGAGGCAGCATGACGCCCAGGTAGAAGGCGGCTTTCCAGGGGCCCCTGGCATAGCGGGCGGCGAAATAGGCGATGGGAAAGGCCAGCGCAGCCGACGCCAGCGTGACGGCGGCGGCCATCACCACGGTGCGGGTGATGATGTCGAGGTTCTGCGCACGGAACAGTTCGGCATAGGTCTTCAGCGTGAACTCTTCCTTCACCACGCCGGAGAATTCGTCGATCGAGTAGAAGCTTTGCAGCAGGAGCGCGAGCAGCGAGCCGAGATAGACCACGCCCAGCCACAGCAGCGGCGGGCTGACCAGCAGCGCCAGCAGAAGGCCCGGCCGGCGCCAGAAAAGCCCGGTGAGACGATCCCCGATGCCGCGGGCGGGAAGGATCGCGCCGCTCATGCCGCTGGTCCCCCGGCAGGCCGGGAAGGGGGCGCTGCCCCCTCGGGCTGCGCCCTCACCCCCGGGATACTTGGACCAAGATGAAAATCAGCGCAGTCTTCGGCTTTCATCTTGGTCCAAGTATCCCGGGGGGAGCCGAAGGCGGGGGGCAGCGCCCCCCTCTGCGGGTGGGGCGGGGTGGAACGGCGGGCCATCACGCGCCCTCCATCAGATGCAGCGCGCCCGGATCGAAGGTGATCGCGCGAGTCTCGCCCGTGGCCGGCACCGGCTGGCCAGCGGGGACGAGGGCGACGATCTCGGTCCCGCCGGCGTCGATCACCACGCGGGTGGCGGCGCCCAGGTAGCGCAGCCCGGTGACGGGGCCGCAGACCGGGCCGGTTTGCGCAAGGCGCACCGATTCCGGGCGGAGCGAGGCCCAGCCCGACGGGCCGCCCAGCGCCTGGGTCAGCGCCGGCGGCAGCACGTTGGACGAGCCGACGAAATCGGCCACGAAGCGGCTGGCGGGGCGGTCGTAGATGTCCTGCGGGCTGCCGATCTGGGCGATTTTCCCCTGATTGAACACGGCCAGGTGATCGGCCATCGACAGCGCCTCGTGCTGGTCATGGGTGACGAAGACGAAGGTCAGGCCCAGTTTCAGCTGGAGCGCCTTCAGCTCGTCCTGCATCGCCTCGCGCAGTTTCAGGTCGAGGGCGCCGAGGGGTTCGTCCAGCAGAAGGACGCGCGGCTCGTTCACCAGCGCCCGGGCGAGGGCGACGCGCTGGCGCTGGCCGCCGGACAACTGGGCCGGCTTGCGGTCGCCGTAGCCATCCAGCTTGACGACGGCCAGCATCTCGTCGGCCCTGGCATGGCGGGCGGCGCGGGCCATGCCCTTGACCATCAGCCCATAGGCGACGTTGTCGCGCACGTTCAGGTGCGGAAACAGCGCGTAGTCCTGAAACACCGTGTTCACCGCGCGCAGATGCGGCGAGACCCGGCTGACGTCTTCGCCGAAGATGCGGATCTGGCCGCCTGTGGGCTGCTCGAAGCCCGAGATCAGCCGCAGGCAGGTGGTCTTGCCCGACCCTGACGGCCCGAGCATGGCGAAGAACGACCCTTCGGCGATGGTCAGGTCCACGCCATCAACGGCCTTTACCGCGCCGAAATGGCGGGAGACGTTCTGAAACTCGACAGCGGCGGTCATCGGCGGGTCCGGGGATAGGGGAACAGCAGCCCCGGGAGGGACCCCGGGGGCGAAGGGGGACGGGCCGCACTGGCCCGTCCTGTCAGGCGGGCCGGGTCAGCGGCCGCCGATCACGCCGATGTAGTCGGAGACCCAGCGGTAGTAGGGCACGCAGGCCCCCTCACCCAGAGAGCAGTTCGACACCGGGGTGGTCCAGAAGCGGATCTTGTCGAAATCGTCCATGCCGTTCGCGTGGCAGCTTTCGGCGGTCGACATGCCCGATCCGTCGGTGCAGGCGGCAGGGACGCTGGGGTTGGCGCCGAACCAGACCGCAAGGTCGGACTGCAGGTTCGAGCTGAGCGTATGCTCCATCCACATATAGGCGCAGTTCGGGTTCTTCGAATCGACATGCAGCATGGTGGTATCGGCCCAGCCGGTGGCGCCTTCCTGCGGGATCACCGAGGAGATCGGCAGGCCTTCGCCTTGCAGCAGGTTGCGCTGGAACGGCCAGGAGCCGGAGGCCACGACGCCCTCGTTCTTGAAGTCGTCGATCTGGATGAAGGCGTCGTGCCAGTAGCGGCTGACCAGATTGCGCTGGCCGCGCAGCAGATCCAGCGCGGCGGCATATTGCTCTTCGGTCAGCTCGTAGGGCGACTTGATGCCCAGTTCGGGCTTGTGGAACATCAGGTATTGCGCGGCATCGGCGATGTGGATCGGGCCGTCATAGGCCTGCACCCGGCCCTTGTTCGATTTGCCGTCGGGCAGGTTCTGCTCTTCGAAAACGATGTTCCAGGAGGTGGGCGCCTCTTTGAACACCTCGGTGTTGTACATCAGCACGTTCGGTCCCCACATGTAGGGCACGCCGTAGTGCACGCCATCGACGGTATGCCAGACGGCATCCTTCAGACGGTCATCCAGGTTCTTCCACGACGGGATCAGGTCCACGTTCACCGGCTGGACGCGCCCGCCCGCCACCAGCCGCAAGGAGGCATCGCCCGAGGCGGTGACCAGATCGAAGCCGCCTTCGTTCATCAGGGCGACCATTTCATCCGAGGTGGCGGCGACCTTGACGTTGACCTTGCAGCCGGACTTTTCCTCGAACTTGGTGACCCAGTCGAAGGCGGGATCGGTTTCGCCGCGCTCGACGTAACCGGCCCAGGCGACGATGTTCAGCTGTCCCTCGCCGGCGCCGATCTCGGTCATCTGGGCGAAGGCGGGTGTCAGGCCGGTCAGGACCCCAAGCGCCGTGGTGGCCATGAGCTTGATGGTTTTCATCTCGAACTCCCTGTTCGGTTGCCCCCGCGTGGCGCGGGTCGTTCATTGGCCCGCCGCAACAGCGGGACGCCGGGTTTCCGGTCATGGCGAAAGGTTAGGAAAGGCAAACGATTTCGCAATAACAAAACGTGGATGCCAGCAATCGGATTTTCCGATTGCTCTGGCCGGGAACGGTGTGGGTGATTCTGGCTGAAGTCGTGCTAGGCTGCGGCACAGCAACCAGGGGAGGACGAGATGCTGAAACGTCTGGGGACGGCGCTGGTGTTGGTGGTCATGGCGACGGGGGCGGCCTCGGCCTGCCAGAGGCCCGCAGGCGCCAAGACCATCGAGGCCGAGGTGGCAAACTGGATCAACGCCGAGCGCGCCAAGAAGGGCCTGAGCAAGCTTGGCATCTCGTCTCAACTGACGGCAATGGCCGAGGCGCATGCCTGCGACATGGCCAAGCGCGGGTTCTTCGACCATCAGGGGCCGGGCGGGCCCAGCTTCCAGAGGCGGCTGAACAGATCCGGCTATGATTACAGCGCCGCCGTCGAGAACATCGCCTTCAGCAATGCGGGCGGGTCCGCGCCGGCGATGCGGTCCTGGAAGAAATCGGCCCAGCACTGGAAGAACCTGATGGACCGGCGGCTGGATGACATGGGCGTCGCGGTCGCGATCTCCGGGGACACGATCTACTATGTCTATGTCGGCGCCGCGAACTGACCAGCCTAGCGGCTGGCAATGGCCGACTGGGCCGAGCGGATGAAATTATGGGCGGGCCGCGACAATGGCGCGCCCCGTCGCCAGGCCAGACCGACCTGGACCGAGGGCAGGTCGCCCGAAACATCGCGGATCTCGATCCGGTCGCCCTCAAGGCTCCATGGCCGGTAGACGAGGCTGGGCAGGATGGCCAGACCGGCGCCGGTGGCGACAAGGCTGCGCACGGCCTCCACGCTGCGGGTGCGGAAGGCGATTTCGGGCTTCACCGGCAGGGCGGCAGTCAGGCGGCGGGTGGATTCCTCGATCTCGTCCACCATCAGCTGGATCAGCGGCTGGCCGGCGATGTCCTCAAGCGCGATGGCCTCCTGCTGCGCCAGCGGATGCCCCAGCGGCAGCCAGAGCCGATAGGGTGAGACCAGCAGACTCTCGACATGCAGCGCCATGCGATCCTTGACAGATGAGGTCAGCATGACAGCCACATCCAGCTCGCCCCCGATCAGGAGGTGCTGAAGATAGTCGCCATTGTCCTCGATCACGTTCAGCTCGACCCGCGGATGCGCGCGGCGAAAGCGCGACAGGATGTCCGACAGCACATAGCCCGCAACAAGGCTGGTAACCCCAAGCGACAGCCGGCCGCGGGCGGTTTCGGCTTCATCCCGGAAGGAACTGCGGGCGGTCGCCACGTCGGCAAGGATCTGGCGAGCGTGGCGCAGGAAGGCCGATCCCTTGTGCGTGATCTCCAGCCCGCGGGCCTGCCGGTCGAACAGGCTGACGCCAAGGTCATCCTCCAGCGCGCGGATCGCCTCGGTCACCGATGATTGCGAAATCGACAGCGCGCGGGCCGCGCCGGTGACGGACCCCGCCTCGGCCGCGGCGATGAAGAACTGCAGCTGGCGCAGGGTGAAGGCCATGTCAGGCCTTGCGCCGGGGCGGGGCCGAGGAGCGGATGGCTGCGGTCATGGCATGTCCTGGCTGCGGATCTTGGCGGCAAGCAGGGTGATCAGGTCCGAACGGGTGACGACACCGACAAGACGCCCGTATTGCACGATCGGCACGCTTTGCTGATGTCCATCGGACAACAGCGGCAGCAGATCGGCAAGCCCCGCCTCGGGCGGCAGGGCAGTGGCAGGGCGGGCAAAATCGGCGGCGGTCAGGTTGGGATCGGCCTCGATCAGGTCGCGGTCCTGGATCAGGCCGGCGAAATGGCCTTCGGCATCGCGGACCGGCAAGGTGTTGAAGCCATGGCGGCGGAAGGCCAGCGCGATCTCGTGCTCGGTCGCGGTCGGCGTCATGGCGATGACGTCGCGCGACATCACGTCGGCGGCGCTCAGGCCGCCAAGATGGCGGGCGGTCGCCTCGACCTCGGCTGCCTCAAGCGCGCGGCCAAGGTCTTCGGGGCCAAGGTTGGGCGAAAGGCGCAGCCGGGTCAGGATGGTCTGAAGATCCTCGGGGCGCAGGCCAAGGCGGCGGTCGGCGGCGGGGTCATGGGTTCCGTGCGGGCCGGTGGGGCTGGGCTGGCGGAAGGGATAGACCCGGCCGGTCAGCCGGGCCCAGAGAATGCCGCAAACGACCAGAATCGCGGCACCGTCGGCCACGGGGGACAGGGCGAACAGCACGCCCGGCAAGGCCGCAGGATCGGCGGACAGCACGATCAGCAAGGCCACCGCCCCGGCCGGCGGGTGCATCGCGCGGCACAGCGCCATCGCGATGATCGCCCCGCCCACCGCCAGCCCCGCCGCAATCATCTGGGCGACCGGCGCAACGGGGGGCACCAGCCACACCACGATCAGCGCCACGAGGGCCGAGATGACGCTGCCCGCCACCACCGACCACGGCTGCGCAAGGGGCGAGTTCGGCACCGCGAAGATCAGAAAGACCGAGGCGCCGAAGGGCGCGATCAGCCCCGGGATATGGCCGCCCGACAGATGGGCCAGCAACAGCCCGGTCAGAAGCAGCGCCAGCCCCGCCCCAAGCGCCGAACGCGCGGCATCGGCGGCGCGGGGGCGCGGCATGGCCGGGCCCAGGCCTCGCAGGATGCGGTTCATTGCGCCGCCCCGGTCCAGAGCCCGCGGTCCAGCATCACCCAGCCATCGACCTGCGGCGGCAGAGACGCCTTCGCGTCCTCCCAAAGCCAAAGCTGCACATGATCGGCCCTGTCAGGCGCATCGGCAGCGGCAAGGATGCGCCATTCCAGCCGGAAGCCTTCCTCCAGAAGACCCTCGGCATAAAAGGCGATCTCCTCGGCCTCCAGCTCCTCGGCCGGCTCCTCCGGCCAGCCGCCGGCGTGCCAGAACACCAGCCCCTCGATCCCCGGCTCGCGCCGGGCAAGCCGGGCAAGGGGCGCAAGGAAGGTCTGGGCGGGGGTCGGACTGGCGGCCATGGGTTCTCCGGAGCAAATCCGGCGCAAGGTGGTTCGGGGCTGCCCCGCCGTCAAGGCCGGCTGCGGACGCAAAAGCCCCGGTTTCCGACACGCCCCCGCTCTTCTCTGCCGCCTTCGCTTTGGTCCAAATATCCTGCGGGGTGGTCCGGAGGGGCGCAAAGCCCCTCCGGCGGCCGGCCCGACACGCTAGCGCCGGGTCAGTGCGATCCGCAACAGGCTGCGCTCCATCAGCGCAAGCGCAGGCGCGCGGGACGAAGAGCGCAGGGTCAGGTCGGCCTCGATCAACTCGGCAATCGCGCCTTCCAGCTTCTTCACCGGCCAGCCTTTCGCCTGCGTCTGCATCTGGTCGCGGCGCGGGCCGAAGACGCGGGCTTTCATCAGCCCGGCCTGCAGGCCGCCCGGATCGGTGGCGGCGATATGCAGGCTGCGGAAATGGCGCAGGGCGCCGATGCAGATGGTGACGGGCAGGACGCCCTGCCCCTCCAGCCGGCGCATCAGAAGGCCAAGGTCGCGGGCACGGCCCTCGGCGGCGGCACGGATCAATTCGTCCACCTCGGCCTCGATGGTGGCCGGGGCCATGGCGGCGACATCGGCAGGCGTCAGCGGCGTGGCGTCGCCATGCTTGTAAAGCGCGATCTTCTCAAGCGTCTGGCGAAAATCGCCGGGGTCCAGCGCCCGGGACAGCGTGGTCAGATCCGCCATCGCCTCGGGCGACAGCTGCGTGAGACCGGCCTTCTTCAGCTCGGCCTCGATCTCGTCCCGCGTGGGAGGCTCATCGTAAAGCCCGATGCAGACCGCGTTCGGGGCCTTCTCGAACAGACCCTTCAAGGGGCTTTTCCCGGTCAGCCCACCGGCCGCCACGATGATGGTGGCATCGCCCGGCTTCCAGTCCTTCAGCGCCTGGCCGATGGTCTCTGTCAGCCCGTCGGTCGCATCCTCGACAAAGGCGACGCGGGGACCGGGGAAGAAGCCGATCTCCTTGATCGCATCCAGAAGAAGCGAGCCCTCCTTGCGCAGATCCCCGGCCGAGATGCGCGACAGCCGCATTTCGGCTTCGCCCTGCGGGCCGATCAGGGCGGCAATGGCCTCTTGCCGCTTCAGCGCGACGCGCATCGGATCGGCGCCGAAGATCAGCAGACCGGCGCGGGCCGGATCGGGCCTGGCGCAATAGCGCGCCGCCTCGGCCCCTTTCAGGATCACGGCAGTTTCGCCGCTTCGGCAATCAGCCGGGTGACGATCTGGTCGGCCAGAAGCCGCATCAACCGGTAGGCCGCACTCTCTTCGGCGGCCAGGCCCGCAACGGTGGACCCCGTGGCGGCGTATGAGGTGAAGCTTTGCACCCGCCCGCCGGTGATCCGCGCGCCGGTCGCGGTATCGCTCAGGGTGTAGTCGATGGCACCCTTCAGATTGTAGCGGGTGATCCGGTTGTCGGGCGTGATGCCGACGCCCACGGTTTCGGTGACGATGGTATAGGCAAGGTCGAAGCGGTGCACCTCGGTCCGGCCAAGCCGTTCCTCGATCCGCTCAACAAAATCGAAGCCGTTCTTGTCGGTCGGATCGGCCAGCCGGACCGCGCCCATCAGCTTTGTCGCCGCCCCGCCCGGCGCATAGGCCGGGGTGAAGCCGCAGGCCGCCAGCGCCAGCGGCATCAGGAGAAGCGCGCGGCGGGAGGGGCCGGCTGTTCCCGCTTCAGAGTCTTCAGGCAACGACATTGATGATGCGCCCCGGGACGACGATGATCTTCTTTACCGGATTGCCGGCAAGGAACCTGATCACATCCTCATTCGCCAGCGCCAGTTTTTCAACCTGCGCTGCGGGCATGTCCTTCGGCACGCTGATTTCCGCCCGCCGCTTGCCGTTGATCTGGATCGGCAGGGTCACGGTATCATCCACCAGCAGCGCCGGGTCTGCCGAGGGCCAAGGCGCCTCGGCGCAAAGGCCGGCGCCGGCATGGGTGGCCCAGATCTCTTCGGCCAGATGCGGGGTCATCGGCGACATCAGCCGCGCCAGCGTGCGGATGGCATCCTGCGCCACGGCGGTCGAGGCATCGGCCCGCGAGATGGCGTTGGAAAAGCCGTACAGCGCCGCGATGGCCTTGTTGAAGGCGAAAGTGTCGATGCTGCGCGTGACCTCATCGACGGCGCGGGCCGTCGCCCGTGCCAGTTCATCATCGGCGGCGCCCTTGTGGTCGGCGGGCATGTCGGCGATGCGGGCCGACAGGCCCCAGACGCGGGAAAGGTGCTTGTAGGCGGCTTCCGCGCCCGAGGCCGTCCATTCGACATCCCGTTCAGGCGGGCTGTCGGACATCACGAACCAGCGCGCGGTATCCGCACCGTAAGAGGCGATGATGTGCATCGGATCGACGACGTTCTTCTTCGACTTCGACATCTTGGCCGAAGGAATCACCTCGACCAGAACGCCTTCGTCATCCAGGCCCTGAATCCAGGCATCGACATCCGGGATCGTGTCCGCCTCGGGCGCGGGCACGTCGCCCAGCACGACGACCCGGCGGTCGCCGACGGCCAGAACCGTCACATCCTCGGGCAGGTGATAGACCGGACGGCCGCGGTCATCGCGGGTCTGGTAGATCTCATGCGTGACCATGCCCTGGGTGAACAGGGCATTGAACGGCTCGATCGCCTTGGCCGGCAGATGGCCGGTCCTGTTCATCGCCCGGGCGAAGAAGCGCGAATAGAGGAGATGCAGGATCGCATGTTCGATCCCGCCGATATACTGGTCGACGTTCATCCAGTATTCGGCATCCTCGGCCACGGTCGGGGTAGTGGCGCGCGGGGCCGTGAAACGGGCGTAATACCAGGACGAATCGACGAACGTGTCCATCGTATCGGTCTCACGCTTCGCCGCTGCCCCGCATTTCGGGCAAGAGACATCGCGCCAGGTCGGGTGGCGGTCCAAGGGGTTGCCGGGCTTGTCGAAGCTGACGTCATAGGGCAGTTCGACCGGCAGGTTTTCCTTCTTCTCGGCCACCACGCCGCAGGTCGGGCAGTGGATGATCGGGATCGGGCAGCCCCAGTAGCGTTGCCGCGACAGGCCCCAGTCGCGCAGGCGGAACTTGGTGACGCCCTTGCCATAGCCCTGCGCCTCGGCATGGGCGATGGCGGCGGCGACGCCTTCGTCGCCGGTCTGCACCGGGCCGCCGGCAAAGCCGCGGACATAACGGACCTTTTCGGACTTCATCGGCACGAAGGCCTCGTCCAGCGCGGTCTCTTCGTCGCCCTCGGCGACGAAGACCGGCGGAATCGGCAGGCCGTATTTGGTGGCGAAATCGAAATCGCGCTGGTCATGCGCCGGGCAGCCGAAGATGGCGCCGGTGCCGTAGTCCATCAGGATGAAATTGGCGATCCAGACCGGCAGTTCCCAATCCGGGTCCAGCGGGTGTTTCACCCGGATGCCGGTATCGAGGCCAATCTTCTCGGCGGTCTCGATCTCTTCGGCGGTGGTGCCGCCCCTGCGGCATTCGGCCAGGAAGGCGGCGACCTTCGGATCACGTTCCAGCGCCCTGGCAAGGGGATGATCGGCCGAGATTGCGGCAAAGCTGGCACCCATCAGCGTGTCTGGGCGCGTTGTATAAACCTCAAGCTTCTCAAAGCCTTGCGGCGCGCCGACCGTCTCGAAGGCGAATTGCAGCCCGCGCGACCTGCCGATCCAGTTGGCCTGCATCAGCCGCACTTTCTCGGGCCAGTCCTTCAGCCCGTCAAGGGCCGACAACAGCTCATCCGAATAGTCGCTGATCTTGAAGAACCACTGGGTCAGCTCCTTGCGCTCGACCGCTGCGCCCGAGCGCCAGCCCTTGCCGTCGATCACCTGCTCGTTCGCCAGAACGGTCATGTCGACCGGGTCCCAGTTCACCATCGCCGCCTTGCGATAGACGAGACCGGCCTCCATCATGTCGATGAACATGGCCTGTTGCTGGCCGTAATACTCGGGGTCGCAGGTCGCCAGTTCCCGCGACCAGTCGATCGACAGGCCCAAGGGCTTCATCTGCTGCTTCATCACGGCGATATTGCCGTAGGTCCAGTCCTTGGGGTGGCCGCCCCGCTCCATCGCGGCATTCTCGGCCGGCATGCCGAAAGCGTCCCAGCCCATCGGATGCAGCACCGAATAGCCCTGCCCCGCCTTGGTGCGCGCCACCACATCGCCCATGGTGTAATTGCGCACATGGCCCATGTGGATGCGCCCCGAAGGATAGGGAAACATCTCGAGCACGTAATACTTGGGCTTCGCCGGATCGCGCCGGGCGGCAAAGGTCAGCGCCTCGTCCCAGGCCTTCTGCCATTTGGGTTCGATCTGGGCGGGATCATAGCGCGACATCGACGGACCTCATGCAAGCTGACGCGCCGGAATTACACCGCCGCACAGCGAAAGGTCCACCCCTTCACTTTGGCGCAAATATCCCGGGGGTGCGGGGGCTGGCCCCCGCCGCCGCATCACAGCTTGGAATCGCGGATGCGCAACTGGCGCGCCCGGGTCAGGATCGCATCCTCGACCGCACGCTGCGTCTCGACCGAGACCGGACCGCCGCCGCGCGATTGCAGCGCCACCTTCAGGCTGCGGGCATCCAGCGCAGGGTCCTGCACATAGATCGTGGCGCGGTAAGCCCTGCCGCCGCCCGGAGGCGTGCCGTAGCCGGTCACGATCACGCCGGTGAACGGGTCCACCGATTCGACGGGCAGGAAGTTCAGCACCTCAAGGCTGGCCTGCCACAGGTACTTGTTCACCTCGACCGTGGTGTTGGGATTGTCAGCATTTCCGAACAGATCCCAGATCGTGCTGCGGCGCTTGTCATCGCCATTGGCGGCAGCAATGGCGGCGCGCTTGTCATCCGCCGCCTGCCGGCTTTCAAACTCGGCCTCGGTCACCACGCCGTCGCGGCCACCGCCGAACAGGCCCGAGCCGCTGCTGGAAAGACCGCCGCATCCTGCAAGGCCCATGAGAACGCCCATCGCCAGAGATGCGCCGACAAGGTTCGACAGGGACATGCGGTGCTCCGAAAGACTTTCCTCGGGTGTCTAGCCCGTCCGCCGCAGCCGAACAAGGCTTTTCCCCCGCAAGACCCGCCCGCCGGCCACCATGCCCCCGACATCGTCTTTCGCGGGCGCGCGAGGATGGCGCGGGAAATGCGGCAAGGGCGCGGCCACGCCGCGGCTGCGGGGCGAAGATGGTGAGGCAATCCTGACTGTGACATGTCTGCACCATCGCCCGCGGGATTCCCGGCAGGCCCGCCTGTCGTCGTTGCAATCGCCGCCGCATAAGCCGAAATACAGCCCATACCCAATTCGGATTCCCCTGAGTTGGGCATCCTTGAATCAACGAGGGAAAACGATGAAAAAAGTTCTTCTTGCTACCACGATGCTGGCGGGCACCGCTGGCTTCGCCTCCGCCGAAGTCTCGGTGACCGGCTATGCTGAAATCGGTATCTGGTCGTACAACTACCTCAACGGCGGCGTTTGGGACAATGCGGTCGCATTCCACCAGGACGTTGAAGTGACCTTCAACATGTCCGGCACCACCGATGGCGGCCTGGAATTCGGCGCGAAAATCGACCTGGACGAAGGCGATGTCCCGGTCAACGACGACAACGGCACCGAAGTCTGGATCTCGGGCGCGTTCGGCAAGCTGACCATGGGTGATACCGATGGCGCTCTGGACTGGGCTCTGGCCGACATGGACGGCGGCATGACCTCGATCGCCGACGACCACACCACCCACGCTGCCTGGTTCGGCGGTGCGGACATGGACGGCATCTATGACAACCAAGTCGTCCGTTACGAAAACACCTTCGGTGATGTCTCCTTCGCGATCTCGGCCGAGCAAGCTCTGAACGGCCGGAGCCCTGCTGGTTGGGCCCGTCAGCCGGGTGACACCTATGGCGTCGCTGTGAAGTACAACGCCAACCTCGGCGGCACCGACGTAGCACTGGGCCTCGGCTACCAACAGGGCGACGACTACTCTGAAGTTGGCGGCGTTGGCACCGGCGGCAAATTCTCGGCGGTCGGCGTATCGGCTGCTGCGACTCTTGCAGGTGGCTTCGGCGGCAAAATCGGCTACATCTCGTTCGACGACGCCACTTGGGACAACCACGTCGGCTTGGAAGTTTCCTACAACTCGGGTCCGATCGGTGTCGCCGTCAACTACGGCAAAGTCGAACTGTCGAACGGTACTACCCTGCCCGATGGCAGCACCAGCTTCGACTCGTGGGGTGCAGTTGCCAACTATGATCTCGGCGGCGGCGCCAAGGTCATGTTCGGCTACGGCTCGGATCTGGACGCAGGCACCACTGGCAACCAAGACCAATGGTCGCTGGGTCTGGGTCTGTCGTTCTAATCGAACGCAAGATCATCTGATCAGGAAAGGGCGGGCCTTCGGGTCCGCCCTTTTTCTTTTGCGGCACCCTGTTTTGACCGCCCGCTTCCTTTCCTTTGCCAGCCCGCGCCGCTAGGGTGCGGCGCAGGCAAAGAAGGACGCACCCACCATGCCCAAGGCCCCGACGCACGCCCCTTCGGCCCGGGACATTCAGGAAAGCTATGCCCGCGGCATGGCCGCGCTGCAGGCCGGAAAGCCGGCCGAGGCGATTGAGATCTTCGGCGCCATCCACGACGCCAACCCCCGCATCGCGGAGGTGGAGTTCCAGATCGGCCGCCTTTTCACCCAAAGCGACCGCATCGCCCGTGCGCTGCCCTTTGCCGCCGCCGCTGCAGCACTTGCCCCCGCCCAGCCGCTTGTCTGGGCCGGCTTCGCCGAGACAGTGGCGCTGGACGGCGGTGCCGCGACCCGGAAAGAGTTTCTGCGCCTGCTGAACGCCTCGCCCCTGCCGGCGCCGCAGAAAGCGGCCCTGGCCGACCGTTTCGGCGCAGGGGCGAAGGGCACGCTGCCCGCCGGAGGACAGCCGGTCAAGCAGGCCCTGGCCCGGATCACCACGCTTTTCAACGGGAACCATCCCAAAGAGGCCGAGACCGAGGCGGCCAGACTGCTGCAAACCCATCCCGATTGCGCGATGGCCCACAGCCTTCGCGGCTCCGCCCTTGCCGCCCTTGGCCGGCCGGCCGAGGCGGTGCGAGCCTGGCGGGCCGCGGTGTCGCGTGCGCCCGACCTGCTGCAAGCCCTGGCCGGGCTTGGCCTTCAGACGCTGACCGAGGGCAAGCCCGCAGCGGCCCTGCCCTGGCTGGACCGGGCAGCGGCGCTGGCCCCCGACTCGATCGACCTGCACCGCGCGCGCGGCAACGCGCTGACGGCCCTGCGCGATTATTCAGGCGCCCATGCCGCCTTTGCCCAAGTCGTCCAGCTGACCGGCCGCAAATCCGCTTCGGCGCTGATGATGCAGGCACAGGCCGCGGGTCATCTTGGCCAGGACGAGGAGGCCGAGGCCGCCTACCGTGAGGCGCTGGCGCTGGAACCGAAGAATGCCGTCATTCTGGGTGCTCTCGGTGTCTTCCTGCAGGGGCTTGGCCGTTTTGCCGAAGCCGAGGCACTGTTCCTTGACGCCATCGCAGCGGCCCCCGGCATGGGAGAGCCTTACCGGCTTTACTATGCGTCGCACAAGGCGCAGCCGGATGACCCGATGCTGCCCGCGATGGAGCAGCACTTCGCCGATCCGGCAACCGGCGAGGCGGACCGCCGCTCTTTCGGCTTTGCCATTGCCAAGGCGCTGGAGGATGTGAAGGACCACAAGCGGGTCTTCGACTACCTCGACCCCGCCAATGCGCTGATGCGCAAGACCGCCCCCTATGACATCGCGGAGCGCGAGCGTCAGGTGGATATGCTGATGCAGGCGATGGACGGCATGGACTGGCATGGCACCAGGATCGAAGGCACCACCGATGCGGCGCCGATCTTCGTCACCGGGATGCCGCGTTCGGGCACCACGCTGATCGAGCAGATCATCGCCAGCCATTCGCGGATTGCCGGCGGTGGCGAACTGGCCGACAGCTCGGTCTCGGCGATGCGGCTGATGCCGGCGTCGGGCGGCAGGTTGCGGCCGGCGACCGGCATTCCCCCGGCCGATTTCGTGCAACTGGGGCAGGACTATGCCGCGATGATGCGCGCCAAGTTTCCCGAGGCGCCGCAGATCACCGACAAATCGATCCAGACCTATCTGACGCTGGGGCTGATGAAGCTGGCGATGCCGAACGCCCGGTTCATCGTGGTGCGCCGCGATCCGCGCGACACGCTGTTCTCGATCTACAAGAACATCTTCCCCGAAGGCACGCATCTTTACGGCTACGATCAGGTCGATCTGGCCCGCCACTACGCCACCTTCGCCCGCATGGTCGATTTCTGGCGCGAGCGGGTGCCGGGCTGGTTCCACGAAGTGCAGTATGAGGCTTTGGTCGACGATCCCGAACCGCAAAGCCGCGCGCTGATCGCCGCCTGCGGTCTGGACTGGGAGGATGCCTGCCTGAACTTCCACGCCAATACCCGCAAGGTGGAAACCCTGAGCGTATTCCAGGTGCGCCAACCGATCTCGAAAGGGTCGGTCAAGGCGTGGGAGCGCTATGCCGACCGGCTGGCGCCGATGATCAACCGGCTGCGGGCCGATGGCATGATCGAGGGTTAGGGCATGGCGCTGGCAGAAATCGTGGCGCGGGTGCGGGCGGCCGAGGCGGCGGCGGGCCGGGCGGCCTGCTCGGTGCGGCTGATCGCGGTGTCGAAGGTGCAGCCGGCTGCCCGGGTCGAGGCGGTGCTGGCAGAAGGCCAGCGGGTCTTTGGCGAGAATTACGTGCAAGAAGCGGCGCTGAAATGGCCGGCCTGGATGGCGAGTCATCCGGGGATCGAGCTGCACATGATCGGCCCCTTGCAGACCAACAAGACCAAGGTGGCGGTGGAACTGTTCCACGCCATTCACACCGTCGACCGCCCCTCGCTGGCCGAACGGCTGGCGCGGCTGGCGGATTCGCGCGGCGTCTCGCCGCAGCTTTTCGTGCAGGTGAACACCGGGGCCGAGCCGCAGAAGGCCGGCGTCCTGCCGGGCGACACCGATGCCTTTGTCGCAGCCTGCCGGGGGATGGGCCTGCCGGTTGTGGGGCTGATGTGCATCCCGCCCGAAGGCGAGGACCCGGCCCCGCATTTCGCGCTGTTGCGCAGCATGGCCGAAAGAAACGGCCTGCCCGGCCTGTCGATGGGGATGAGCGGCGATTTCGAGACCGCAATCGCCCATGGTGCCACGCATATCCGCGTCGGCAGCGCGATCTTCGGCGAACGCAGCTACGCCCCGAAAGGCTGACGGCGCGCAGCCAGGCCTTCGGGCACGATCAGCCTTGTGCCCGGCAGGACGCGGTTGGCGATCCACAGCAGATCCGGCATGGCAAAGGCCACGCAGCCCGCGGTCGGATAGCCGGGGCTGCGCCAGGCGTGCAGGAAGATGGCAGAGCCGCGTCCGGGAACCGCATCCGGCCAGTTCCAATCGGTCGCCAGCACCAGATCATACAAGGGATCGGAGCGGCGCAGATGCTCGTGCGAGTATCCATGCGGGGCACGGACATGGCTGTTGTAATCGGGGTCGCGCCCGTCGTCGGACCACAGGTCGCGCGGCCCGATCGGGGCCAGCCAGTCCGGCACCTGCGACGGCGCCAGCCGGTCCGGCCGATAAAAGCCGCCGATGATGCGGTGGATTCCGGTGGGGGTGCCGCCGTCGCCTTCCGCCTTGGTCGCGGTCACGCCCGTCTGGCCGATGGCGCAGGGAAAGCGGCGGCCCATGAAGCGCAGGCCGGTGCGGGTCAGGACAAGATCGGCGGGGGTCATGCGTCTTTCGGCTCCGGCGGGGTCTTTTCCTTCTGCATCCAGCGGATCGACCGGCGCAAGGTATAGAAATCGGCGGTGAAAAGAACATGGGGCCGCAGGGTGGCGCTGCGCTGTCCGCCCAGCGCCGTAAGCTTGCGCTCCAGCTGCGCCTCACGATCCCCGGCCAGCGGGGCGGCGGTCAGCAGGGCCAGCCGCATCGCCCTTCCGACCTCGATCCGCTGCGGCGCGCCGACGCCGGGCGCGCTGCGGACATCGCTGAGAAGATCAAGCGCAAGCTCAAGGCCGGCCGGCTGATCGAACGCCCCCGGGGCGGTATCTTCGATGATCACCAGATCATAGGCCGCGCCGGAAACCAGCCTTGCACGACCTGCATCAGCGCCCACCAGGACCTCGATCCTGTTGCCCATGGCGGCGACCACCTGCCGCTCGAACGCCCGGGAGTCGGGATCGGGCAGGACCCAGAGGATCGACAGCGGCGCGTATCTCCGCGCCGCCGGCTTGTCGGAAAAGCTGGTCTGCGCAGGCGGGTCGGCCGGATTAAGCGCCTTCAACAGCGCGGCGTCGGCGGGCTTGCCCGCCGCCATGAACCCGTCCGCCAGGGCCCGCAGATTCGAGATTGCCGCCTCTTGGATGACATGGCCCTGAACGGCTTCCATCATCGCATTGGTCTGTTGGGCCAAAGTGTCGAAGTCGATGCTGGCCCCGGTGGCAGAGACACTGGCAGATTTCAGGTGCAGCCTGCGCAGGGCCGTGGCGCCGCCGGTCCCCAGCCACCACAGCAGAAGGCCCAGCAACACAAGGCCGACCAGCAGCAGAAGGAGGCCGGCGGCATTCTCCACCAGATAGCGCAGCCAGCCCCAAAGGCCGGGATGCCTGACCGCCTCTTCCAGCTCCGCGACCCGTTTGGCCAGAGCTTCCAGCGTGCAGGGATCGGGGCAAGCGGCCATGATGCATCATCCGGTTCAGTCCTGCGCGCAAGACTAGCGCCGCATGCCCGGCAACCAAAGCGGGAATGTCAGAGCAGATGCCCGGATTTGGCGGCCTTGGTGGCCAGATAGGCCGCGTTTTCGTCGGTGCGGCCCACTTGCAGGGGAACCCGCTCGGTCACCTGCAGGCGGCAGGTTTCCAGCATTGCCACCTTGCGCGGATTGTTGGTCAAGAGGCGGACGCGGGCAAAGCCCATCCGCCGCAGGATCTCGGCCCCGATGCGAAAATCGCGCTCGTCATCCTCGAAGCCAAGCCGGTGGTTGGCCTCGACGGTGTCAAAGCCCTGATCCTGCAAGGAATAGGCGCGCATCTTGTTGGCAAGGCCGATGCCGCGACCCTCCTGGTTCAGATAAAGCAGGACTCCCGATCCTTCGGCCCCCATCTGCGCCAGCGCCGCACGCAGCTGCGGGCCGCAGTCGCATTTCAGGCTGCCCAGCACATCGCCGGTGAAACAGGCCGAATGAAGCCGGGCCAGCACGGGTGCTGCGCGGTCAGGATGGCCGACCTCGATGGCGTAATGTTCATCCCCGCCATCCTCGGGGCGGAAGATATGGACACGGCCCGCACCGGCCGCAGCCATCGGCAGGCGGGCGGCGACCACCTCGTCCAGCGGCGAGAGGCGGGCAAGCTCGGCCGCAATCTCGTCCAGCCGCAGGAAGGTCAGGCCATGGTCGGCGGCCAGGGTCAGCGGATGTTCGATCCGCACAAGCAAGGCCGCGGGCAGGAGGCGCGCCGATTTCGCCAGCAGAAGGGCTGCGCGGTGCAGCGCAGCCGATCCCTCGCGCAGGGGGCGCAGCGGCCCCTTCATCGGCAGCCGCAGGTCATCCACCGGATCAGCCAGCGCCGAAAGCCAGTCCAGCGCGGCCCCGTCGGGCAGCGCCACCCGCAAGAGATCGCCGTCATAGGGCGGGGTCTTCAGCGTCTCGGCGCGGCGGGCGGTCAGCGCAAGTTCGGGCCGGCCAAAGCCGCGCAGCGCCGCAAGGCGGGCGGCATCCAGCGATTCCACAGCCACGGCCAAAGCCGCCCCGCCGCCGCCCGCCAGAACGACGGGAACCCCCATGCGCAGGTCGCCGCGCGCACGGGTCAGCCGTTCGATGGAGGTGGGGCCAAGGCTCATGCCCCCTATCTAGGCTGCAATTCGCCGGACCGGAAGCCCGGCTGCGCAGGCCGTTTCGATGACAGGTCTGAAACATACCCCCGCCCAGCGACACGACGGCGTGAGGGAATTGTCGCAATACTTGCCGGTTCCGCGATCCGGACGCATGTGATCGGCAAGGTGCAAAAGGAGACCGCAATGGCTCAGCTTCGCAAGATCCTTCTGGTGGACGACGACGACGACCTGCGCGAGGCGCTGTCGGAACAACTGGTGATGACCGAGGATTTCGATGTGTTCGAGGCCCGGACCGGCGCCGAGGGCATGGAGAAGGCCAAGGCCGCGATCTATGATCTGGTGATCCTGGATGTGGGCCTGCCCGACACCGACGGGCGCGAATTGTGCCGCCGGATGCGCAAGCAGGGCGTCAAATGCCCGGTGCTGATGCTGACCGGGCACGACTCGGACGCCGATACCATTCTGGGGCTGGATGCGGGCGCGAACGACTACGTGACCAAGCCCTTCAAGTTCCCGGTTCTTCTGGCCCGCATCCGGGCGCAACTGCGCACGCATGAGCAATCGGAAGACGCGATCTTCCAGCTTGGCCCCTATACCTTCAAGCCGGCCCAGAAGATGCTGGTCGACGAGAAGGACAAGAAGATCCGTCTGACCGAGAAAGAGACCAACATCCTGAAATACCTATACCGCGCGCAATCGGGCGTGGTGGCGCGGGATGTCCTGCTGCATGAGGTCTGGGGCTACAACGCCGGTGTCACCACCCATACGCTTGAGACCCATATCTACCGGCTGCGCCAGAAGATCGAACCCGATCCCTCGAACGCGCGGCTTCTGGTCACCGAAAGCGGCGGATACCGGCTGGTCGCCTGACAGCCCCATTGTTGCCGGATTCCGGGATTATTAGGGTTATGAAGGCAGGATTGCCTCCTGCAGACTGAAGGTTCCCCTTGTCGTGTCGGGGTTATGACACGGCATCCTCCCTGTTGGACTTGGCCGGGCCTCGTGCCCGGCCTTTTTTTGTCCGTCGACTGCCGGAGTCAATCCAGGGTTGTTACCGAAATGCCATGGAACCGTCTTAAGTAAATCCGAGGAATTCGGCGGGCCAGAAATCGTGCTATGATTCCCGGACCTCCCTGTTGGACTGCAAGCCCGGCCGCACCGTCCGGGCTTCTTTTTTGTGCGGTTGCAGCCCTGTGCCACCCGGCCTAGTCTGCGCTCCCTGACGCCAGAGGAGACCGCGATGCCCTTCACCCTTGCCACCTGGAACATCAACTCGGTCCGCCTGCGCGAAGGCCTGGTGGCGAAGCTGATGGCGGAAGAGACGCCCGATATCCTGTGCCTGCAGGAATGCAAGAGCCCGGTCGAGAAGATCCCGCTGGAGCAGTTCCAGGCGCTTGGCTACCGCTGGATGGTGGCGCGCGGGCAGAAGGGCTACAACGGCGTGGCGATCCTGTCGAAGCTGCCGATCACCGATCATGGCGACCGGGATTATGCGAAACTGGGCCACGCCCGCCACGTCGCCGCGCGGTTGGAGAACGGCGTTGTGATCCACAACTGCTATGTCCCGGCCGGGGGCGACATTCCCAACCGCGAGGAAAACGTGAAGTTCGGCCAGAAGCTGGATTTCCTGACCGACATGCGCGACGCCTTCCGCGCCGACCGGCCGGAGCGGTCGATTCTGGTGGGCGATCTGAACATCGCCCCGCGCGAGGATGACGTCTGGAACCACAAGGCGCTGCTGAAGATCGTCAGCCATACCCCGATCGAAGTGGCGCATCTGGCCGAGGCGCAGGAGGCCGGCAATTGGGTCGACGTGACCCGCAAGGACATTCCCGAAGGCCGGCTTTACAGCTGGTGGAGCTATCGCGCCGCCGATTGGGATGCCGCCGACAAGGGCCGCCGGCTGGATCACATCTGGGCCACGCCCGACATCGCCAATGCCGCCCATGGCAGCCGCATCCTGCGCGGCGCGCGGGGGTGGGAGCAACCGTCCGATCACGTCCCGGTCTTCGCGCAGTTCGACCTTTGATCAGAGGCGGGGTTCGATTTTTCGTCGAAAAGTCGGGTCCCGTGTTCAGCCGCCCGCGATAAGGGCCTTCAGCACCGCCTGCGCCTCGGGCGAATCCCATTCGGCATCGCCGATCAGCCGGCCGATCTCGCGCCCCTCGGGGTCAAGGATCAGCGTCACCGGCAGTCCGGCCACACCGATCTGCCGGGCAAGCACGCTTTTCGGATCGCGCAGGGTGATCAGGTGGGCGATCGCAGCCTCGTCCCAGAACCGGGTGATCGCCTCGGGCGCGTTGCGGCCTGTCGCCACCGGCACCACGGCGATTTCCGGCATCGCCGCCTGCAGCCGGTCCAGGGCGGGCATCTCATGCCGGCAGGGGGCGCACCATGTCGCCCAGAAATTCAGCACGACCCATTGGCCCTTGAAGGCAGAGAGGCTTGCCGGATCGTCGGTCATCGACACCAGCGGCACCTCGGGCAAGGCGACCGGATCGACCAGCGTCAGCTTGGCCATGTCGCCGGTCAGAAGCGCCTGCACATCCTGCGCTGCCGCCGGGTTTGCACCAAGACACAGGCCCGTATAAAGAACCGCCAGCAGTTTGCGCACGCTTTGCCCCTTTCCAAAGGCCAATCCCATGACCGCTTCCGACCAGACCAAAGCCGCCAACCAGATGTGGGGCGGGCGCTTCGCCGAGGGGCCGGACGCGATC
>CAKSTR010000007.1 GCA_934500835.1 uncultured Paracoccaceae bacterium
AACCCAAACCGATCAGCAGGTGCAGGAAGTAGCTTAACTCAGCCGGAAAACTGTCCAAAGATCGGGGAGTAGCTCAGTTTTCCATCACGCACCCGATCTTGGAAAGCTTGGGTTTCCTGTTCGCTGAGTTGGTGAAAGGTTAGCTCGATCTCGATCGGAAGCTCTTGATCACGCCCGAAGAAGTCGTCGGCATCACAGTTCTTCGAGGCGGAGTAAAATCTCTCGATCGCCTTAAGGATCGATGATTTGCCCGCACCATTTCCGCCAATCAAAGCAGTATGGGCACAAAAATTGACTTCGACATCCCGAAGTGACCTGAAATTTTTGATACGTGCACGTTCAAGCTGCATTATTGCCGTTCCTCTCAGACTCTAATCGCCACCGCATAAAAATCAGCGGAAAGTCATTGGAAGCGCAGGGGAAACGCGTGATATGTACGAAAGCTCGAAGATTCTCTCAGAATTGATTTCTCTGCCCCGAACGAAGTTGGTACGCTTGACAAATCAGCTTTCCGAGCGGTCTGTCAAGCGTCATAGGCACCGTACGGGCACGTCAGCTCTACAAGTAGACGGGCAATCCGCGCCCGGCCCAGATTTTACTGAGCTACACTAAGATGGGTGTACCGTCCGATGTCTAGCGTCGACCTTGACGATATGTTGACCCTTTCAGGCTGGATACCTGAGTGACTGCTGTCCTAGATTGCTGCAGCTGCCATGCCGCACTGCTGTCAGACCGCTTTCTGCCCTTCAGGAAGCGGATCCTGCGATCTTGCGCAATGATTGGATGCTGAGGCTGAGGTAGGATGGTCGGGCAAGCCCGTCGGTCAGAACCTCGTTGGACCGATTGGATTTCGCTCGATGGCAGGGGAGTTCCGGGTAGCCTCCCGACCGAGTCGCAACTTTCCGGAACAAACCGGATAACGGACGCAGCCGAGGAAGTCGCCATATCGTCCCGTGCGCGGGACCAGCCAACCATCCGCACAGGACGGACAAGCCGGAAACCTGGAAGCACAGTTTGGACAGGCAAGATCTGCAGCCCCGTCCTCGTGCTCCGGCAGGCCGATGCCGCAGGAAGGGCAGGCGGGCAGCATCTTGCCGCACAGCCTGACATGTTCGCATCGATACCAGACCCGGCCGCTCTGCGACGCCACCGGCAGGAGCCGACCGCCACAGTCGCCGCATGTTCCGGGCCGAGCATCTGTCCTCTCGCCCGGCACCAGACCGTAGGCCGGATCCTTCAGCAGTTCCCGCACGAAAGCGGAGGGGCGGGCTTCGGAGGCAAGGATGGTCAGCGTAGATCGCGCCCGGGTCATCGCCACATACATGACCCGCCGCTCTTCGGCATTCTCGAAGGGCTCGGCTTCCGGAGAGACCAGGCTCAGCAACGCGTCATCGGTGATCTCGGATGGGAAACCGGTCCGTCCGCTGTCGGCGCCCAGCAGGATGACATGGTCGGCCTCCAGGCCTTTCGACGCATGGATGGTTCTGTAGTTCAGGGAAAGCATCGGAAACCGCCGCTGCAGGTCCCGAATCCCGGGATCGACATGGCGATACCTGCCAAGCAGCAGGACGCTGGTCTTGCGGCCGGTTGGGGCGGGCAGGGCGGATATCGCGCCAAGGGCCTGGGACAGGTTGTCCCCGGCATCGTCACGCCGTGTCCAGATCACCCGGATGGCGGGACCATCCGCCTCGCCGGCGGGCACCACGCGCTTTGAAATCTGCGCGGGATTGCGCAGCACGAAATGGCGGGCAGCGAGCGCGATCTTGTCGACCGACCGGAAGGTGCGACCCAGATCCACCGTTCTGTGGACCGCGGTTTCGTCTCCGAAGGATCCGCCGAACTCGGCCCCGAAATTGCGCATGATGTGGATGTCCGATCCC
Source organism: uncultured Paracoccaceae bacterium (assembly GCA_934500835.1). Taxonomy (GTDB): domain Bacteria; phylum Pseudomonadota; class Alphaproteobacteria; order Rhodobacterales; family Rhodobacteraceae; genus Pseudogemmobacter. The sequence goes on from CAKSTR010000007.1 coordinate 1,881, forward strand.
GCGAAACGGTAGATCGACTGCCAGTCGTCACCGACGGCGAAGAGCCGGGCTTCCGGATGCTGGTTCTTCAGGGCCTTGATCAGGCGGGCCCTGCCTTGCGAGATGTCCTGGAACTCATCGACCAGGATATGGCGGAACGGGCTGCGGAAACGGCTGTCCTCCACATAGCGTGCAGCGCGCAGGATCATGTCGTCGAAATCGATCCGGGCGCCGAGGCGCTTCTGGTATTCGCGATAGACCGGATCGAAGACGGCGAGAAACGCGCGGACCCGGGCTCCCATCTGCAGCCGCCCGGCCTTTTGCGTGCAGTCTTCGATCTGGTAGCCACCGCTCTTGAACTGGCGCAGGAAGGTGCCGAGCATGCGGGAGAAGCCATCGACCTGGCCCAATTCGATCACCCGGTCATAGATCGTGGCGAGAGGGCGCGGGTTCGGCGTCACATGCGGCGCGAGCTTTTCCGCCAGGGCCTCGAGCAGCCGGCCTTCCCGCTGCTCATAGCTGAAGGTCTCGATCAGTATGGTGCCGTGTTCGGCATGGATGCCGCGTTTCCACTTCATGGCGGCGAGGTATTCCTCGCGGTTGACGAAGGGCGCGGTGACCAGACGCTCGCTGCCGTCCCTGGTCCGCTCCTTGCGCACCCCGAAGTGCTCGAGATAGACGCCACTTTCGGTCAGGCGAAAATCCGGCGTATATGCCCGCTTTCCGCTGCCGGGCAGGGGGTGTTCATAGACCGGCTCGTATTCATAGGCGATGCCGTTCTCGTAGAGCCAGTTGGCGATCTGCAATTCCTCGAAGGTCTTCACCTGTTCGCCTTGCAGGCTGCGCAGGTCGAGCTTCTCGACATGGGTATACCAGTCGTGCTTGCTCCGGAAATCCTGCTCATCCTTCGGCTCGACGAGGAAATGGGCGAACCAGTTGATGATGGCCCGGGCGATCTCCGAGGCGGTGACGACCAGATCCTTCAGGATGTCCCGGATCAGCGCCAGGAACGCGGTATCGTCGGTGGCGTGAGCGACCAGTGCAGGCTTTGATCCCTCGACCTCGCCAATGATGTCATAGGCCAGCGCGTGGAAGGTGCGGGCCCGGATCGGGGCGCCGCATCTGGCCTCGATCCGTTCGGACATCTCGGTTGCGGCATCCTTGGCAAAGGCGAGGAGAAGGATTTCCTCGGCGCTGCGGAGACCGGCCTTCAACAGATAGGCCGCCTTCGCCGTGATGACGCTGGTTTTGCCGGAACCGGCCCCGGCAAGGACGAGGGTTGCGTCCTCATCGACCACGATGGACAATCGCTGCTCGGGTGTCAGCGGCTTCGACTCCACTGTGTCGAAGAATTCGTGCCAGCGCTCCAGTTCCGCTTCGACGAATGTGTCGATCGCCCTGTTGCGCATCGCCGATGGCCCGGCCAGGAAATGACCGATAGGGGCCAGCCGGGCGACCTGCTCCTCGCCGATGGCCTCGGGGCGCAGTTTCTTCAGAAGACGGGTGTGGATTTCCGCCGCTTCGAGGTGCAGCGGTTGGAGTTTGCAGGCGGAAGGATAGCTCGCGGGGGCGTTCAGTTCCGCGATCCGGTTCAGGATCCGGCTGATCCGCTCCGCCTCCTGATCGAGCCGGGAGATATGGAAGCGGCGCCAGGTGGCCTCTGCGCCACGGCGAAGGTAGCGGCCTTGCCCTTGTCCGCGCCGCGCAGGGTGAGAGTATTGCCACCGTCGAAGGGCAGGGCAATCGTGGCGGAGAGCAGGCCGGTCCTGATGGAGGGCGGTGCGGAAAGGTCGTCGAAGGAGACGGAGATCTCTTTTGCGCCCCGGGTGGTGATCCTGTCCTCTTCCAGCGTCAGGCCGCGAGGCGATCGACCGAAGGGTTTCAGGATCAGGCGGGACAGAGGCTTTTGCGAGAGATCCATCAATCACCTGACCGGAAACAGGAAGGGCAGGGCTCCCACTGGGATCGGGCCGGGCTGCCGCGGCCGGAAATCTCCCTCACCTGAACAACGCTTCGATATCGGACATCGGACGGAACAGCTTCATCGACTGGTCCGGAAACGGCAGGAAGCTCTCGCGCTCGTAGAAGCGCTTCGCACTTTCGTCCTTGGCGTCCACGATCACCGCGAAGGATGCGATCTCGCTGCGCAAGGCACGATAGAGCGCATCCGCGAGAAGGAACCGGCCGTAGCCTCTGTCCTGGTAGCGCCGGTCGACCGCAAGGCGCCCCAGCAAGGTCGCCGGGATCAACGGGTAGCGCGGCAGCTTGCGGATGATCGCCTCCGGCAGTTCGGGAAGCCCCACCGCAGTCGCCGAGAGCGTGTAGTACCCGGCGATGCGGCCGTCCTGCAGCACAAGGACGAAGGACGCCGCCATCTTCTTTCTGGCGTCCTGTCCGGCCTGTGTCCGGAAGTAACGATCGAGCGGCTCTACGCCGCTTTCGAATCCTGACCGGTCATGTTGCGGGCCGAGAAGTTCGACCCGCAGGATGTCGTCTGCTTCTCCCACGCGTCAGACGCCTGTTCTCTCGCGATAGCGTCGAACAGTGTCACGCAGCCGCGCGTTGACCGGCTGCGGTTCGATCAGGGCCTGGACGAATGCCTGGCTGTCCCGCAGCGAAAGCTCCAGATGCTGATGTTCCTCGATGGCCCGACGTGCCGCGTCCTGGACGCTGGTCAGAACGAAATCCGTCACGCTGCGGCCCTGCAGGGCGGCGGCATGTTCGATCAGACGCTTCTGGTCGGCAGTCACGCGTGTCTCGAGGCGTTCACCCCGGACACGGTTGGTCGTTGACCTCTTTGCTGCTTCAGCCATTTTTCCGATCTCCAATCTTCTGGAAACATGTACGGCCAATGGCCGGTAAAATCAAGATGCGGTCAGCCAGCGAACCTGACGAGCCGTCGGGCGGAATTGTGAGCTCGCCGTCGCATCGGTGGAGGGGGCAAGCCTTCCCCCTGGCCGGCACTGCGTTGCCGGCGCACCCCCTTCGAGCGGGGGAGACCCCCGCAACGCCCGCCTTAGAGTCAGAGTTCGGCCCGGGTTTGCCGTGACGGGTTGAGGGCTGGAGAGCGGGTCTCCGGCGCCCGTCGCGGAGAACCGCGATGTCGAGACATCACCGCACCCGAGGCTCCGGCTCCGACCGGACCAGCCTCTATGACGAGATCACCGGCAGGATCATCGCCGAGTTGGAGGCCGGGCGTTTTCCCTGGGCCCAGCCCTGGGGGAAGACTGCTGCCGTGGCGCCCCTCGGCCTGCCGCAGAATGCCAGCACCGGCCGCAGCTACAGCGGCATCAACATCCTGATCCTCTGGGGCGCCATCGTTCAGCATGGCTTTCCCGGCCAAGGCTGGCTCACCTTCCGTCAGGCGCAGTCGCTAGGCGGCACCGTCCGCAAGGGTGAGCGCGGCACCACCGTCGTCTATGCCGACCGCTTCACTCCCGAAGAGGAGAAGCGCCGCGCGCGGGAGGCCGGCGAGGAGCCGGGCAAGATCGCCTTCCTGAAGCGCTTCACCGTGTTCAATACCGCGCAATGCGATGGCCTGCCCGAGGATATCGCCATCGCCACGCCACCCCCACCGCCCGGCCTGATCGAGCCGAGGGTCGAGGCGCTGATCAGGGCCACCGGCATCGACTTCCGCATCGGCGGGGATCGCGCCTATTACGTCCCGGCCCTCGACCATGTGGTCGTGCCGCCGCCGCAGGCCTATCCGGAGCCGGTGAACTGGCATCGGACGGCGCTGCATGAACTGGGTCATGCCACCGGCCATGCGTCCCGTCTTGGCCGTGATTTCTCCGGCAGCTTCGGCACCAGGAAATATGCCTTCGAGGAACTGATCGCCGAGATGAGCGCGGCCTTCTGCTGCGCTTCGCTCGGCATCGTGCCGACCGTCCGCCATGCCGATTACATCGGCTCCTGGCTGGAGGTGCTGCGGGAGGACAACCGTGCCATCGTCCGTGCCGCCAGCCAGGCCAGCAAGGCGGCCGACTGGATCCTGTCCTTCCTGCCGGACGCCGGCCCTGCCGCCAGCGGTACCGATGCCGATGTTCCACCCGAGGGGAGGGCGGCTGCATGATCCTCTTGACCGAAGACCTGCGGGCTCGGCTGCTGGCCAATGGCCGGCAGCGCGATGCCGATCATGTGCCGGTGGTGAAGTTCTTCAACCCGCTGGGAACCGGCGTCTGGCTGGCGACCGAGCTGGACGGAGAGGGCGACATCCTCTTCGGCCTGGCCGATCTCGGCTATCCCGAGTTGGGCAGTTTCTCCTTGCAGGAACTGTCCTCGCTGCGGCTGCCCTTCGGCCTGAAGATCGAGCGGGACATCTTCTTTGCCGGCGATGTTCCTATCTCGGTCTGGGCCGAGGCCGCGCGGCAGGCCGGCAGCATCCGCGCTGCCGAGAAGATCATCCGGCGGATACGGATGCCATCCTGATTGGTGATTTTCCGGCTGGGCGATCTTCCGGCTCGAAGCGCCGTCCTCCTGGAGACAGAGGGCGGCGCTTCGGGTCGTGGCGCTGCGAAAGCCCCCGGCACCGGGTGGCTGGGCGTCGGGAGATCCGGCAATGTCACGATACCAGAGGAAATTCGCCATCGCGCCGCAAGGCGCGCAGTTCTCGGCGCAGGAGCAGGCCATCATCCAGGAAGCCCGCCAGATCCTGCTGCGCCATCTCAACCGCAATCCGGTCCTCACCTCCTGGCAGGCTGTGCTGGACTATTGTTCCTTCAGCATCCGCGGTGAGGTCGAGCGCTTCCACGTCCTTTACCTTGACCGGAAGAACCGGCTGATCTCGGACGAATGCCTCGCCGTCGGCACGGTCGATCATGTTCCGGTCTATCCGAGGGAAGTGCTGAAGCGCAGCCTCGCGCTCGGGGCCATGGCGCTGATCCTCGTCCACAATCACCCCGCCGGGGATCCGGAACCCTCCGCCGCCGATCTGGCGATGACGAGGGACATCGAGAAGGGCTGCAAGGTCCTCGGCATCACCCTGCATGACCACATCATCACCGGCGCGGGCCGGGAGGTCAGCCTGCGCCAGCGGGGCGATCTCGGATGACAGCGGGGCAGGTCCGGCGGGACCCGGTTCGCCCCGCGGAGAGCCAGCGATACCCCGCAGGCCAGAGAGGGAGAGGGGGGCTGGGAGGTCTGCGACGGGTCAGGGGCTGAGAGTGGGTCTCGGTCGCCCGTCGCGGAGAACCGACATGGCAAATGCCGTTCAGAAGATCACCCTCGCGACCTCGCGGGACATTCCCTTCAACAAGCTGGTGCTGAGCCAGGCCAATGTCCGGCGCGTCAAGGCCGGCGTCTCGGTCGAGGAACTGGCCGCATCCATCGCCCGCCGCGGCCTGATTCAGTCGCTGCATGTCCGTCCGGCCTTGGGCGAGGATGGCGTCGAGACCGGCATGTTCGAGGTGCCCGCTGGGGGGGCGCCGCTTCCGGGCCCTGGAACTGCTGGTAAAGCAGAAGCGGCTGGCGAAGACCGCGCCGGTGCCCTGCGTCGTCTCGGAAGCCGGTGCCGACATCCTGATCGACGAGGTCTCGCTGGCGGAGAATGTCGAGCGTGCACCGCTGCATCCGCTCGACCAGTTCCGCGCCTTCCAGGCTCTGCGCGACAAGGGCATGACCGAGGAAGAGATCGCCGCCGCCTTCTTCGTCGATGCGAAGGTGGTCAGGCAGCGCCTGCGCTTGGCCTCGGTTTCGCCGGCACTCCTCGAGATCTATGCCGAGGACGGCATGACGCTTGAACAGCTCATGGCCTTCACCATCTCTGACGACCATGACCGGCAGCAGCAGGTCTGGGATGCCCTGAAGGACAGCTGGTCGAAAGAGCCCTACCAGATCCGGCGCATGCTGACCGAGACCGCGGTGCGGGCGTCGGACAAGCGGGTGCGCTTCGTCGGCATCGACGCCTATGAGGCGGCCGGTGGCTATGTCCTGCGGGACCTCTTCCAGCAGGACGATGGCGGCTGGCTGCAGGACCCGGTGCTGCTCGACCGGCTGGTTGCCGAAAAGCTGAAGGCAGCCGCCGAGGAGATTGCCGCCGAGGGGTGGAAATGGATCGAAGTGTCCGTCAGCTTCCCCTACGGCCAGGCCCGCAGGCGAACTGACACAGGAAAAATTCACCGAAGATGGAATTGCCGAACTGACGGGGATGGCCGCATGAACGCTCTTGACCAAGCACAATCAACCGCCGCTTCAGCCTTGTCCGGTCGCCCGGCAGTCTGGCGCCAATACCGCACGGAAATCGCGATCCTTCTTGCCATCATCGTTTTGATGCTCGGGGTCGGAGCTTTCGTGCCCCAGGCGCTGAGCGGCGGGAACTTCCGCAACATCCTTCAGGCGGCTGCACCGCTTGTCATCATGTCTCTGGGAGTTCTGCTTGTGGTGATTACCGGCGGGATCGACCTGTCGGTCGGCTCGATCTTCTCCCTGACCGGCATGGTCGTGGCGCTGGCGATGGCCAATGGCGCCGACGGGGTTACGGCGGGTGTCGTGGGGCTGGCCGTGGGGCTTGGTTTTGGCGCGATCAACGGGGCGCTGGTTACTCTGGTCGGCCTGCAACCTTTCGTGGTGACGCTCATCACCTATGCAGTCGCAGGCAGTCTGGCCTTCATCGTCACCAACGGCCGGTCGATGCCGATCGGGGCGCCTGATTTCTGGCTGCTGAACTCGGGCCATATCATTCCCGGTTTGAAGAACCACATCCTGTTCTGCATCGTCCTGATGGTCGTGATCGAATTCACGCTGCGCCGGGTGGTTATGGGCCGCTGGCTCTATGCTGTGGGGACCTCGGCCCCGGCGGCGCGGCTCCTTGGCGTGCCGGTGCAGCGTGTCCGGTTCGCGGCCTATGTCGCTTCGGGCCTTCTGGCCTCCTTCGCGGGGCTGCTGACGGTCAGCTACATTCTGAATGCCGAAGCCATGGCGGGCTCCAGCCTCATGCTTCAGGCCATTGCCGCGGTGGTGATCGGCGGCGCAAGCCTTGCCGGCGGCACCGGCAGCGCCATCGGAGCAGTGCTTGGGGCGCTGATGATCACCTGCATCCAGAACGGCGTGAACCTGATCGGGGTCAACAGCTTCTGGCAAGGCTCCGTTACCGGCATGGCCATCCTGATTGCGGTGTTGATCGATCGCTTCGGCAACACCGACCGCAACTGACACTCATCAAAGGGGAGGAAACCAAGATGATGAAGAAGCTCTTGACCGCTACCACGATCGTTGCTGGCCTGGCCACGGGTGCAATGGCCGAAGACGAGTTCACCGTGGCCTATCTCGCGCCCTCGCTCGATATCTCCTACTGGCAATGGGTGGGCTATGGCGTGAAGCAGAAAGCGACCGAACTTGGCATGGGCTATGTCGAGTACACCTTTGAAAACTCGCCTGCCAAGCAGATGGACAACGCCCGAACCGCTGTCACCAAGGGCGTCGACGCCATCGTGATCGGCCCGGTCAGCTCGACCTCGACCCCGCCACTGCTGGACTACCTGGCGTCGGAGAATATCCCGGTGGCCTTTGCCGGCATCGGTCCGCAGCCGGGACTGACCAACTATACGTCTTCTGTCACCGCCAACAATTTCGAGACAGGCAAGGCGCAGGGCAAGTTCACCTGTGAACTGGCCAAAGAGCGCGGTGGCAATCAGGTCGGCATGCTCTCTCTGCCGCAGGATCGTGAAAATGCACAGAAATATCTGGCGGGCGCACAGGAAGCCTTTGCGGAGAGCGGCTGCGAACTGGTGCAGGTCCTGGAAACCCGTGGCCTGACGATCAATGAAGCAGTGACCCAGGCCAATGACCTGATGACTGCGCATCCCGACATCAAGGCGATTTACGGCATGTATGACGAGGCCGGGACCGGCGCCGCGAAGGTGATCGAAACCATGGGTCTGACCGGAAAGGTCGGCATCACCGTGGCTGACGGCAGCCCCACGACCATCGCCCTTCTGAAAGCCGGTGCGATCAACGGCATCTTCTTCCAGGAGGCCGTAGGACAGGGTATCGACGGAACCCAGCAGGTCTACAATGCTCTGACAGGCGGTGAGGTGACACAAGATCTCGCGCTGGTCATGCCTCTGGTCACGGCTGACAAGATCGACACGCCCGAAGCACAGGCGGTGATTGCCCGCGTTTTCCCGCCGGCGAACTGATACGAACCTAGGATGTGCATTTCACGGGCACATCCGACCCAGGGAAGGAGCCACCATGACCGATCTGCCGATCATCGACCCGCATTTCCACCTGTGGGACCTGGAAACCAATTACTATCCCTGGCTTAGCGATGGGGTGAAGCCCTCGGCCTTCGGGGATTATTCCGCGATCAACAAGACCTACCTGATCGGCGATTTCCTGGAGGATGCGAAGAACCAGAACCTCGTGAAGGCCGTCCACCTGGATGTGGGGTTCGATCCGAAGGACCCCCCAGGTGAAACTCGTTGGTTGCAATCGGTCGCCGATAAGCATGGCTTTCCCCATGGCATTGTCGGCTATGCGGATTTTCGCAAGCCCGACGTGGGCGATCTGCTCGACGAGCACATGCAGTACGCCAACTTCCGCGGCATCCGGCAGTCCATGAATTTCCATCCCGGCCCGGCCAAGACCTATCTGACCGAACCCTTCGTCAGCCGCACGCCCGAATGGCGACGTGGTTTCGGTGAACTGGCGCGGCGTGGCCTGTCCTATGACCTGCAACTCTATTTCTGGCAGATCGACGAATTCATCGACCTCGCCCGAGCGTTTCCCGACACGCAGATCATCCTGAACCATACCGGCATGCAGGTCGATGGTCCGGCGCATTTCGAGGGGTGGAGAAAGGCCATGGTCCGTCTGGCCGAGGCCCCCAATGTGGCTTGCAAGATTTCCGGCCTCGGTATGGGCGACTGGACCTGGACGACCGAGACCATCCGAGCCTATGTCGAGGCTGCCATCGACGCCTTTGGCCTTGAGAGATGTATGTTTGCCTCCAACTTCCCGGTCGACAAACTCTTCTCCAGCTATGATGCGATCTGGGAGGCCTTCAAGGAAATTACCCGGGGTTATGGGCAGGCAGAACGGTTGGCGCTCTTCCATGATAATGCGGCGCGACTCTACAGGGTCTAATATGGCTGGCCAGCGGCCAAGTCTTCTCCGACGCTGCAACTTCTACCGGTTTCATGTGGAAATCAGCCATTTCGATCACTCCCGCCATGAGGTCCGGAGGATGGTCGATCTCCTTCGGTTCGTTGCAGCGGAATGATAGTGCAGGGCGGCTTCGATTGCCCTATTCAGTCGCGACAAGCAAAGGCCCGGCACTATGCCGGGCTTTTTCAATTCAGGAGAGCAGGATGCTCGAACCCGCTTCTATGGCCGTAGCGACACCTCCGGTGATGAAGTGACGACAAGGATCCGTGCCATGACCTCCCACGAGAATGATGACAGCTTCTAGGAATGAACGCTCTGACGGCCGCGCTGGACACTGAGATTGTCGGGAACGGTCCGAGTTGATTCAGGCCTGTCCCGTCGCGGGATAGTGGTCAACCTCCGCCAAGCCGTGCGGTGGCGAGAGTCAGAGTCTGGCCGGGACCGGGTGGTCCGGGTTGTGCTGAGAGCGCCGTGCACCCGGGCTTCCTGGACCGGCGCTCGGGAGACCTTCCATGCCCAACCATGTCACCAACCGGGTCGTCGTGATCGGCCCCGCTGCGGCCATTGCGGCCTTCCGCGCTGCGTTCCTCGTCGAGGAACTCGAAACGGATGAGGAGGGGAAGGAGCAATGCTTCACCCGCTTCGACTTCAATCGCGTCATCCCGCGTCCTAAGATCCTCGACCAGACCGAAAGCGGCAGCGTGGTCGGGTTGGGCCTCCTGGTGCTCGGGCGCCCGGAGATCATGACGGACGGCTTCGGCAATCCCTCGCTGGACGCCGAGGTGGCCCGCTACCTCGGCTTTCTCTGGGTGCAGGAGGCCGGCGTCACCGACTACGAAGGTCTCAAGGCCTTCCTCGCCGCGCGCCATCCGGATTGCGTTGCCAAGGCTGAGATCGCGATCCGGGCTTACGAGGAATGCGGCCACGCCTCCTGGTATTCCTGGTCGATCGAAAACTGGGGAACCAAATGGAATGCCTATTCCTTCGAGGTCATCGAGGAGGGCGATGATCGGTTCGAGTTCCGCTTCGACACCGCCTGGGCGCCGCCGGAGCCGGTCTTCGCGGCCCTCGCTGATCGGCCGGAATGCGCGGACCTCGAGATCAGCATCCGGGGCTTCGACGAGGGCTGGCTCTTCGCCTATCGGGCGAGCATTGCCGATGGCTGCTATGACGCCGAAAGCGTCGAGCCGACCCGGGAGTTCTATGCCGAGGTCTATGGAGAGTCCTGCTTCAATGAAGACGACGAGGACGAAGGGCCGGTTCCCGGAGCGATGGTGAACTGATCCCGCCCGCCGGCATCGGTTCCAGAGGCAGAGGCGGGCGGGGGAGGGCGAGCCGGGAGGGTCAGAGAGAGCGCCGCCCGGTTCGCCCTTCCTGCTCTCTCCCGGAGACCTCTCATGACCGACAAACCCGATCCCGAGACGATCGACATCGATGCGATCGTCGCCAGCTACTTCGCCGAGCAGGCCGAGCGCAGCCGCCGCGCCGAGGAACTGCGCCCCGCCAACAAGACGGCGCTCTTCGATGCGCTGGCCACCGCCGGCATCACCCAGGTCGTCGTGACCTTAGACGGCTGCGGCGATTCCGGTCAGGTTGAGGAAATCGAGGCGAGGAGCGAGGATGACACGGTGCCGCTGCCGCCGGATGAGATCACCATTTGCTCGGCCGCCTGGGGCGATCCCGGTTTCGTCGCCCGGACCATGACCGTCGAACAGGCCATCGAGCAGCTCGCCTACGACTTCCTCTCCGAAACCCATGGCGGCTGGGAGAACGACGATGGCGCCTATGGCGAGTTCACCTTCGATGTTGCCACGCGCAGCATCTCGCTCGACTACAACGAGCGCTTCACCAGCAGCGAATACTACGGCCACGAGTTCTGAAGGAGGCGGTCATGGCACATCCGTATCATCACGCGCTGTCCTCGGTGAAGAAATGGGGCGGGGCGGTCGAGGACTACCTGGCCGTCCACAGCTGGTTCGATGCTTCGAAGGAGATCCTGGCGGATTTCCGGCACCGCGCATTGCGCCATCATGCCGAGGGTATCTTCATGGCCGAGACGATTTTCGGCCCGACGCTTACCCTCTCGACCGGGCGGGCGATCCCGACCCGTTGGGTGGGCGAGCAGCATGTGCGCGAGGATCTCGGCCATATCCCGTCCTTCGCGGACTGGGCCCGGGCGATCCGCCCGGAGCCCTGGATGGGCCGGACGCAGCGCATCGAGCCGGAGGTCGATCCGCATTGCGCGCGGCTCGCCTCCGTGGCCGGAGGCTGAAATGTTCAGCCAGTATCTCCGACTTGGCGTGAACATCCACACCCCTGACCGTGCCGTCATCCGGGCGGCGGCGCGGCTTTTGCACCTGGACGTGCGGCGCGAGCGGCGCCTTCGCTTCTCACGGAAGAAACTCTACCGCGAAATGCTCGCCCATCATGCCAGGGCGCGGAAGCTCGCCCGCGACTTACGGCTTTGAGGGCGGCACATGTCGACACCGGGGCGGGCGATATCGGTTCGCCCCGGTTTCAGCCGATCTTCAGATCATCCGCGGATTTGCCGACGCCCAGCCATTCGCTGAACCATTTCGGTTTCCGGCCGCGCCCGGTCCAGGTCAGCGACGGATTCTCGGGATGGCGGTATTTCGCATCGATTGCGCGTTTCGGCTTTGCCGCGCCACCCGTAAGATCGGCGAAGCTGTAGCCGAGTTCCTTCGCCATCTCTTCCAGCTTCGCGCGCGCTTCCGATTTCTTCCGATCCTCAAAGGAAGAGATCGCCTTTTCCACGCTCTTCTGCAGCGCCTTCAGTTCCTTGAGCGAAAGCCCGTCGAGATCGATATTCGCCATTCTGTCCTCTCGGTTGCAATGGGTGGAGGGCATTGGCCTAATTCCGTGGGGGCAATGACTTCGTTACCGTCGATGATCGAGGGGAGTTGGTCCTTTAGTTGTCAGGCTTCCCGAGCCTCGGCATATCCGGCTGCCTGTGCCGCCTTCACGAATTTCCGGTCGAAGCTCGCAAAGCCATCGCAATGGGACGATTTCCCAAGGTGCAGAGCGTCCGCGAAATCCATCCCCCGTTCCGCCCGGTCGAGCGCCTCGGCCACGGTGGCCGCATCCTCGAGGGTCACTGTCGGCAGGCCGCCGAAGGCACGCAGCGCATGCACGACATCTGCAGATTTGTAGCCATAGGCGGCGCGTAGCACCCATTCCGTTTCCAGCGTCACCGTCACGGGAACGAAGACCGGCTGGCCATCCACCAGGGCTCGGGCGCGGGGGGACTGATCGGGATGGTCACCCGTCAGGTAGCGGACGACCACATTGGTATCAATTGCGATCATGGCGCCGCCTGGCCTCGGCCAGCAAGGCCGTTTCCATTTCTTCGAGCGATTTCGGATCACCCCGATGCGGCAGCAGGCCGAAGACCTCCTCCGGCCGGGTCGCCGCGAAAGCCGGTGCCCGCCTCAGGATCACCCCGTCGTCGGTTTCCTCGACGATCAGCCGCGTGCCCGCATCCCACTCCCGCCGCTGGCGGATGGATTTGGGCAGGATCACCTGGCCTTTGGTCGAGACGGTGGTCACGAGGCTTTCGGCCCTCGGCATGACGGGCGCTCCATCGGTAAGACAGAAGTAAGATAACCCGGACAGGGCTGGTTTTCAAGGCAGGGAAGGTGTCGAGAGGGGGAGGATGGAAGGAGGGTCGTCATGATGCTGAGAGTGTCGGGCCGCCCCCGGGAGTTCCATGCCGAGGTTTGCCGCCTCTACAATGCGCATTTCACATCGGTTTGCACAAAGTCATCGCCGACATAGAGCAACGGACAATCGTGTTCGACCGCGACGTCATAGGCGAAGCAATCGCCATAGTTCAGCGCTGCCGGATGAAGGCCCTTGCCCCACCGTTCATAGGCATCGGCGATCCGATGGGCCGAGGCCGCAGTCACGGCCACGATTTCGAAGCCGAGCCCCGAGATCAGGGCTGCTACTTCTTCCCCCACATTCCGGCGACCCGCGACGATCAGGGCTTCCGCCACCGTCCCGGCCGAGATGAGCAATGCGTCCGCCTGTTCGATCGCGCTCATGCAGGCTTCGGCTTCCGGTTCGTCGAGCGCGATCGCCATGAGCGCCGAGGTATCCACGGCGATCATACGGGCATCCCGTCCTCGCCATAGAGGAAGTCCTGGCTACGCGCGGCCGTAGATCCCGGGCGCGCTTTCGCAGAGGCGGAAGCCCTGATGCGCTCCATCAGCTTCCGGCGGTTTCTTGCGCTTGGCACCGTGGCGACAGGCACCAGGCGCGCGACCTCATGTCCTCGCCGGGTCAGGATGACCTCGACACCGGACTCGGCCCGCCTCACGAGCTCGGTGAGCTGGCCTTTCGCTTCGCTTACGGAGATCCGCATCTCCTCATTCTCCCGTTCTTGGCCTTCGCCGAGCGGCAATTGGCCCAGATGGACCACTATATGGTCCATTTGGGCATATGCGCAAGCCTGCCGGAAGAAGAGCGAGAGGCCGGGCGGGGGAGGGTGAGCCGGGGTTGGTTGGGTGAGCGCGCCGATCAGGAGGATTGCCGCTAGCCGCTTGATCGCTGGTCGGTCGAGCACATCTCGGTACAGGAGGTCGCGTAGTGCCCCGTTACGACGCATCCGAACTGGCGATCCGTCTCGGCCGGGAGGCCGAGGCGGTCTGCCGCCATTACCTGTCGTCCGGCCGCAGGATCGGTCGCTACTGGATTGTCGGCGACGTCCGCAACACGCCGGGCCGAAGCATGTTCGTGCGTCTCCAGGGACCCGAGCAGGGCAGGGGGGCCGCAGGCAGATGGATGGACACGGCGACAAAGGAACATGGTGACCTGCTTGACGTGATCCGTGGGGCGCTCGGTCTTGCCGACTTCAAGGACCTGGCCGAGGAAGCGCGCCGTTTCCTCGGCCTCCCGCATCCCGAGCAAGAGAAGACGCCGACCGGCAACACGTCCAGCGTGGCATCCGGTTCGCCTGAAGCCTCGCGCCGACTCTTCACCATGGCGCAGCCGATCCGCGGCACGCTTGCGGAGATCTACCTCAACGGTCGGGCGATCACCTCCCTTTCCGGCACCGCCGCGCTGCGCTTCCATCCCCGGTGCTATTATAGACCTGACGAGCATTCGCCCACCGAGATCAGGCCGGCGCTCGTTGCAGCCGTCACCGATCTGGCTGGCCATCAGACCGGCGCGCATCGCACCTGGCTCGCCCCGGACGGGTCCGGCAAGGCCGCTGTCGAGACACCGCGGCGGGCGATGGGCAACCTTCTCGGCCACGCGGTCCGCTTCGGCACCGCCGATGAGGTGCTCGCCGCCGGCGAGGGCATCGAGACCGTGCTGTCGCCGCGTCAGGTCCTGCCCCGGATGCCGATGCTGGCGGCGCTTTCGGCCGCTCACCTCGCTGCCGTCCTGTTCCCTCCGACGCTGCGCCGGCTCTATGTCCTCCGGGATCGCGACCCGGCCGGGGACGCTGCCAGAGACGGCCTGCTCTCCAGAGCAGCCGATCTCGGGATCGAGGCGATATCGCTCACGCCGCGCGAGGGCGACTTCAACGATGATCTGCGACGCCACGGCGCCGATGCCCTCCGCGCGGCCCTGAAGGATCAGCTTCGTCCTGAAGACGCCCGCCGGTTCCTGGAGGGGTGAAGACGCGATCAGCCTGCGCGAAGGCGTGGCCCGGGTGGCGTCCCCTGCATGTCCGGTCTCTCGTCATCGTCAGGCGCTTCCTTCGACCGAGAGTCCCGCGCCCACGGCCTTCTGAGAGGGCGATCGGCGCACAAACGGGCCGGGCAGGCAATGGCCGGGTTGGGACTATTTTCCGCCGGCGGGCCATCCCACGCGACAGGTCGCGTGGGGACCCCTTTATAGCCCGCCTTTGCACCGCGAAGCCAAAATAGTCCCAACCCGGCCATCAAGGCCCTCGCGGAGCGGGCGAGGGCTGCCAACCCGTCCCGCCCGTGCGCTTCGACGCCTGCGAAGGCCGCGATGGGCGCGGTCTCCAGACGAAGGACGCTCCCGATGACGAACGAAACCGAATACGCAGGCGACGAGCCGGTCCACACCTCCTCCCAGACCGATCACGCCCTCACCGAACTCCAGCTCTACGGCTGGCGCCCGTTCCAGGACGAACCCGATCCCCGGCCGCTGCCCGAGGGCAATACCGTCGCCGCCGCCGTCACGGATATCTTCGATGCCCTCGTCGCGACGCTCGGCGAGACCCGCCTCGAACCCGACCTCGAAGAGCTGCTCTGGGGCGCCGTCAATCTCTTCCACCGCGCCAATGCCCGGGTGGAACGCGATCTCGACGACAACGAGCAGGCACAGCGCCGGATGCAGCGGGAACAGGACGGCAGCGAGGTGAAATCGGTCGAACTCGAGCGCCTTACGGCAGAGGGGCAGACCCTGATCGAGCGGCGCGGCAGCATGGAACTCTTCCGCGACCTCGCCGCCGAAGCATTCGAGCACCACACCGGCAGCGCCTGGCGGCCCCGCAGCGGCTCGATGGTCAACCATCGCCATCTGACCGCGGCGATGATCGACAGCCGGGACTTCCTTGCCGCGAAACGCCGGGCGGAGACCGAGGTGATGCTGCCCGCCGGTCCGAAGGTGGCCCTGACCGGCGGTGCCGATTTCAACGACCACCGCCTGATCTGGGCGAGGCTCGATCAGGTCCATGTCAAGCACCCGGAGATGGTCTTGCTGCACGGTGGCTCGCCGAAGGGAGCCGAACTGATCGCCTCCCGCTGGGCCGATCACCGCAAGGTGCCCCAAGTCGCCTTCCGGCCCGACTGGACGAAGCACGGCAAGGCCGCGCCCTTCAAGCGCAACGATGCCATGCTGGACGTGCTGCCGGTCGGCGTCCTTGTCTTCCCCGGCACCGGGATCCAGGAGAACCTCGCGGACAAGGCCCGCAAGCTCGGCATCCCGGTCATGAAACTCGATGGCGGCGCGTAAGCGCCGTCACCTTTTCCACGGCATCAGACGAACAGATACATATTGCGGAAAACAGCGGCCTCTCGCCGCATTGCTCCCTGGGGTACGGCGAGATCAATCGGCCCTCTGGACCGCTCATGCGGTTTTCCGCTTGCGCCCCCTTGTCGATCCCGGCTCCAGATCGGTCTCTGGCAGGGGATCACCATCAGCCCCATGGCGGGCAGGAAGGCACAGAGCCGGTAGACATATTCGATGCTGGTTACATCGGCCAACGCTCCAATGACAGCCGCACGAATGCCGCCGAAGCCGAACAGCAGGCCGAAGAACACGCCAGAGATCATCCCGATCCGATGCGGCATCAGCGATTGGGCAAAGACCACGATGGCCGAGAAGGCGGAGGCCATGATGAAGCCGATCAGCAGGCTGAGGGCAATGGTCAGACCCAGGCCGACATAGGGCAGCAGCAAGGTGAAAGGCAGGACACCGAGGATCGAGCACCAGAGCACCGCCTTGCGTCCGATCCGGTCGCCGATGGGGCCGCCGACCAGCGTTCCCGCCGCCACCGCCGCGAGGAAGGCAAACAGGCCAAGCTGGGCGTTCTCGGGCGAGACGTCGAACTTCTGCATCAGGTAGAAGTGGTAGAAGCTCTCGAAGCTGGCGAGATAGAAGGTCTTGGACAGCATCAGGAACGTCAGGACGAGGAGCGCCGCCAGCACCCGGCGCGGCGGCAAGCCGCTGGTGGCGAGGGGCGCGCCATGGGCATGGACCGGGCGGTACCGGGCATACCAACGGCTGACGCCGGTCAGGACGATCATCCCGGCCAGCGCTGCGAGGGCCAGCCAGGCCAGGGACCCCAGCCCTCCGGGCAGCACGACGAGGACGACCACCAGCGGGCCGAGCGATGAGCCGAGGTTGCCGCCGACCTGGAAGATCGACTGCGCCAGCCCGTGCGAGGTGCCCGCCGCAAGACGCGCCACCCGCGAGGCTTCGGGATGGAAGATAGACGATCCGATGCCCAGAAGCGCTCCGCCCAGAAGCAGCAGCGGGAAGCTCGGGGCCATGGCCAGCGTCAGAACCCCGGCCATGGAGAAAGCCGAGGCGAAGGGCAATGAATAGGGCAGCGGCCTGCGGTCGGTATAAAGTCCGATCACGGGTTGCAGGATCGAGGCCGACATCTGGTAGGTCAGGGTCAGCAACCCGATCTGCGCGAAGCTCAACCCGAATTCGGACTTGATCAGCGGATAGGTGGCCGTGAACACCGATTGCATCAGATCGTTGAACAGGTGGCAGAGGCTTGCCGCCAGCAGGACCGGGAAGGTCAGGCCAAGGGCTGGTTGCCGGGCCGGGATGCTCTGGGACATGGCGCTTGTTGCTCGGATGTTGTGGCCTGCCACAGGTGATAGTAGAAGCGCAGACGGGCCTGCCACCGCAATTGGGCCAGAAACTTACGCGACCGGGCATGACCTTCGAACCGCATCAGGAGCGCTATTTCAGCGACGGGGCGCAATCGGTCGTCCCGCTGGAAAACCACTACCCGGACGGCTTCTTCATCGAGCCGCACCGCCATCGCCGACACCAGCTGATGTGCGCGCTGACCGGCGTGGTCGAGGTGGCGACGCCGCAGGAAAGATGGGTGATGCCGCCACGGCGGGGCATGTGGATTCCGGCGGGCGTGACGCATGACATCAGGATCATGGGCCGGGTCAGGATGCACAGCCTGTATTTCGAGCCACGACTGGTCGCGGATATGCCGCCACAGTGTCAGGTGCTTGGTATTTCCGATTTCATGCGTGTCCTGATCGCCGAGGCCATGCGGCTGGAGCCGAAGGTGACGGATGATCGTGCGGCAGCGCTGATGACCCTTCTTCAGCACGAGGTCCGCCGCCAGCCGCATCTGGCGCTGTCGCTGCCCCTTCCCGGCCACGCGGCGCTTGCAGCGCGTTGCCGGGCGTTCCTCCTGGCCCCGGATGCCCATGACACCATAGACGCATGGGCCGCGTCGCTGAACATGAGCCGCCGCGCCTTTACCCGGTTGTTCAAAACGGAGACCGGCCCCAGTTTCATGGAATGGCGGCAGCAGGCCTGTATCGTGTCCGCGATCCCCAGGCTGGTTGCCGGGGAGCCGATCACGACCGTTGCGCTGGACCTTGGCTATGACAACCCCGCCGCATTCACCACCATGTTCCGGCGCATCCTTGGCGCCTCGCCCCGCGCATGGATGGGGGGAAGCGCCGCCCCTCGGCGGCTTTCAGCCGCCCAAACTTGACAGGAGGCGGGGCCGAACCTCTATTGGGCCCTCCTTGCAGAACCGGTGAAGCAGCATAGTCGCAGGCGGAGCGTATCTCCCGGCAGCCTGTCGTGATCCGCAACCGTTCTTGTGGAGGCTTCCATGACTCTCTTCCTGCTTGCCATCTCCCTGACCCTCGCAGCCTGCCTGATCGCCTATCGCCTCGCGATCTATGCCTTGCCCGTCATGGCCGCGATCACTGCCGCGCAATATGCCTCGGGCGCGGGAGCCGGCGTCCTGATGTCCGGCTTCGCCGCCATCGTTGCCGCCTTCCTGTCGATCGCGCTGGTGATCGCTGTTCTCGGCTTCGCGAAGAACCCCGTTTTGCGCATGATCGCGCTTGTCGTATTCGCTGTGCCGGCCATCATCGCCGGTTATGCGCTGGTCTATGGCATCACCAAGAACGCCATCGATTCCACGGTCGCGCTCAACCTGCTGGGCGGCCTGGGCGGCCTTGTCATCGGCATCGCGGCCATCGCAAATCTGAATGCGCTCGGAGAGTTGGTGTTCTCGCGCTGAACCGGCGGAGGCGATCCGGCACTCGCAGGAAAACCCGGCGGCTTGCGCCGCCGGGCTCCGGGCGTCCCGCTCTGAACGGGAGGTCGCTTCATCGTGGCCCTGCCGCCATCGTCCCGGCCTGCTTGGTCCGGCTCGGGGACAACCGCCATCGGCATGACCCCGCAGCCGATACGGTCGCCGCCCCACCGCATCGGTCCTCGTCGTTTCGTGAAAGCCGCCGAGAACCATCACCTTCACGCCCTTCTCGCAATATTGCTGGACCGAGCCTCGCGCCGTTGAGGCGAGGCCTGCGCCACTCCGCGCCCCGAACCCGATAGCCAGCCCGTCCTCTGTGAACCACACGGCCTTCCGAGTAGCGGGACAGGCGACGGTGCCCGAAGCTGGGTGAGCGGGTGCCTCGGCGGATTCAGGTTCCGGGTGCCTGCACGATGTTGCTTCCGGTGAGGGTGCCTATGCTCTGCTGTGCGTCTCCGTCGGGCTCTCGAAAGCACCAGTCCCTCCGCCTGACTGATCCCCTAAGTCCGTTCGGTTTCCTCCAGCAACCCCCGCGGCTCCGGACCGTGTTGTCGCGTACCGCGCCTGCCCGCACCACTCCGGGCCTAAGGGGCAAGCTGCCGCAAGGGCGGCAGTTGCGGGAGTCTCCCGACGGCCTTGGCCGGGTCTCGTCGGAGGGATGGTCCCTCCGAGGAGCAACGGAGATAACCCATGCAGAACATCGTCATCCTCGCCGGCAACATCGGTCAGGCCCCCGAAACCGTCACCACCCAGGGCGGCACCACGATCACCCGCTTCACCCTCGCCACCTCGCGCCCCCGCTACTCGGAAGGCCGCGTGGTCCGCGACGACAACGGCTATCGGGTCCAGGACACGGAATGGCACCGCATCACCTGCTTCAACGGCCTCGGCAAGACGGTCCAGCAATATTGCGAGAAGGGCATGAAGCTTCTGGTCCGCGGTCGCATCCATTACACCAAGTGGACCGACGCGGCGGGTACCGACCGCTACGGCTGCGAGATCATCGCCGAGACGGTCGATTTCCTGAGCCGGGCCAAGCAGACCGAGAACGACGACGGCAAGTTCATCGACGACGATGACATCCCGTTCTGAGCGGGACGCCCGGAACCCGGCGGCGCAAGCCGCCGGGTCTTCCCATGTTCGTCTTGGATCGCCTCGCCGCCTCAGCGCAAGATTTACCGCTGGATCGCCCAACCGGAAATCCTCATGAAAAAGGGGCAAGGTCCCGCCCTCAGGCTTCGACCATCACCTGCAGGCTGGTCGGGGATTTCGCCTCGCCGTTGATCGGCGACAGGTCCATCGGGCAGCAGGACAGCACCAGGATCGCATCCGCCACCGCCCGCAGCCGCACGAAATCGCCCGGCCGCGAGACCGGCGCCAGCCAGTCGATGCCGCCATCGGCGCGCGGAGGCGTGTTCATCCATAGATTGAACGGACAGGGCACCTCGGGCAGGGGCTCGCCGATGGCGGCCATGGCCATGCGCAGGTTGTCAGTGCAGTTGTCATGAGGGTCGGGATGGCCCAGCGTCTCGTAGCGGCGCTGGTCGCAGGCGGCGATCAGTGTGTCGTGAACGCCGGGAGAGCTATCCTCGATCAGCTCCAGCAGGGCACGGCGGCGATTGGTGATCAGGGCATCGCCGGGTCGCGGCGTGAGGTGTGCCAGCGAAGGCCTCATATGTTCCATCGACAGGAATTCATCGGTGTGGCCGTTGCGGAAGGCCCAGAAATCCCCGACCTGCTGGCCGTGGTGGTTGACGATCCGCACCACCCGGCCCGCCTCCAGGCGGAAGGCCCGCCCTTGGCGGGCGGGTACCTCGTAGACCTGCCCGGGGACGAGTCGTCCGCCGGGGGCAAGCACCTCGGTCGCCGAGGCATTGGCGGCCGCGGGGCGGGCGGGATCGTGGGGGGAAGGGGCCATGTCTGCGTCCTTTCGACCGGCGGGGCGGGGTCAATCGCGATGATAGCGCGCCCGGCGCTGATGCCACCACGGCTGATTGCAGATGAAGCCGAGGAATCCCACAGTGATCAGGGCGCCCAGATAGGAGGTTGCCCCCGTCGGCACATCCAGCGGCGGGTTGACCTCGACGAAATCGAAGCCGACGATCTCGTGGCGGATCGCAATGGCCTTCAGCATAGCCATCAACTGGCGGAAATCGAACCCGTCCGGCTCGCCCGAGACGCAGCCGGGGATCAGAGACATGTCGAGCGCATCGACGTCGATCGAGACATAGACCTTCGAGCGTTCCGGCAGCAGGCCGGCGATCCCGTCCGCCCCGAGGCGGCGGGACTCGGTCATGCCGAGCACGCGGTTGCCGCGCGTTCGCATCGCCTCGACATCTGCGCGCGGGTTGCGGATGCCGCGGATGCCGACCTGGGTGATCGAAAGGCAGGTCTCCATCCCGGCAATGTGGCGGAAGGCGTGGCTGTTGGTGCGGTTCAGGTCGTCGGTGACCGGTTCATAGTCCTGATGGGCGTCGAACTGGATCACATGGGCGGGCTGATCGAGGCCCGCGAAGACCGGCCAGGTGATCGAATGGTCGCCGCCGATCACCACCGGAAAGGCGCCGGCCCGCACGATTTCGCGCACGCGGCCGGTGATCGCCTCGAAGGTCCGGGCGGCGTTGGCGGGACGGACATCGACGTCGCCGGCGTCGAGGATCAGCCCGTTCGAGATTTCATGCCAGAGATAGCTCTCGTCGCAATCGAGATCGTAGAGCGGCTGTGCCACCGAGAAGCGCAGGCTGTGTTCGCGGATCGTGCGCGGGCCCATGCGGCTGCCCGGCAGGAAGGGTGACCCCTCGTCGAAGGGCACGCCGAGAACGGCGATGGCGGCCTGGTCCAGCTCGCCGGGATCCTGCATCACCCGCTGGCGCAGGAAACTCGGCTGCCCGGAGAAGGGGCGGAAATAGCGGGTCATGGTCACCTCATGCATGGGCGTTGCTGATCTTGTCGAAGAACTGGCGGACGCGGGGGTTGTCCCGGCTGGTGATGATCGCCGTCGGATCGCCGTCGGCGACGATCTCGCCGGCGTCCATGAAGACCATCCGGTCGGCGACACTGCGGGCGAAGGCGATTTCATGCGTCACCACCAGCATCGTGGTGCCCTCGGCGGCGATGTCGCGCAGAAGCTGCAGCACCTCACCGATCATCTCGGGGTCGAGCGCCGACGTCGGTTCGTCGAAGAGCATCAAAGCCGGGTCCATCGACATGGCGCGCGCGATGGCGACACGCTGCTTCTGGCCGCCGGAAATCTGCGACGGATAGCGGTCGGCGAGCTGGCCGATATGCAGCCGGTCCAGCAGGTCGCGGGCGCGGCGTCGCGCCTCGGCGGCATCGCGGCCAAGCACAATTCGCTGGGCGGTGGTGATGTTCTTCTCGACCGTCATGTGCGGCCAGAGATTGAACTGCTGGAAGACGAGGCCGATCCGCGCCCGCATCCGCTCGAATTCGCGCGGCGGCTGGCGCAGGATACCGCCGGGCCTGGGCGCATTGCCGAAGGGCTGCCCGTCAATGGTGATGAAGCCTTCGTCGGCGGGATCGAGCATGGTCAGCGCGCGCAGGAGCGTGGACTTGCCGCAGCCCGAGGGGCCGACCAGGCTGACCACCTGGCGTTTCGGGATCTCCAGCGTGACGTTCTTCAGCGCGACCAGCGTGCCGAAGCGACGGGTGATGCCGCGGGCGCTGAGCGCGAAGGCAGGCGTGGGCGGGTTCGGGGTCATCGGCGGGTCCTCCGGGTCGGCTCAGCGGCGCAGGCTGAGATAGCGTGCGGCAATGGGGGAAAGGCGATGGCTCTCGCCGGCAGGGGTCAGGAAACGGCGCTCGCAGAAGCGGGCCAGGCCGAGCAGCGAGAGAGTGACCAGCCAGTAGAGGATGGCGGTGATGAAGAAGACCTCGAACGGGGCGAAGGTCTGGCCCTGGACGATCAGGCCGCGATAGGTCAGCTCGGCGACGGTCAGCACCGAAAGCACCGAGCTTTCCTTCAGCATCGTGATCGTGTTCCCCAGCAGCGAGGGTAGCGCCGGCCGCCACAGCTGCGGCACGATGACGACGCGCGCGGCCTGGACGCGGCTCATGCCGATGGCGCGGGCGGATTCCCACTGGCCGGGCGGCAAGCCGCCGATCGTGGCGCGGATCACCTCGGTATAGTAAGCCGAGACGAAGGCGGTCAGCGCGATCAGCCCGCTGGCGATCGGCGGCGCCCGCCAGCCGAAGGCAGGCATCAGGAAATGGATCGAATAGACCAGCGCGATGAAAGGAGCGCCCCGCATCACCACCAGCCAGAGCGCGGTGATGCCGCGCCCCACCGGCCCGCCGGCCAGCGAGAGGACGGTCAGCACCCCCGCGGCGATCAGGCCTAGGACCGCTGCCGCCGCCGAGACCGCCAGCGTCACCCAGAGGCCGGCAAGGAACTCGGGCCAGAACTTCAGCGTGGCGAGAAGATCGAAGCTCATCAGATGCGCCCCCGCACGAAGCGGCGCTCCAGCAGGGCACCGATGGCCATCAGGCCGAGGTTGATCAGTATGAAGCAGAGCGTCGCCCCCAGCATTGGCTCGATGGGGCGGAAGCTGGCGGCGCCGGCCTGCTGGGCGGTCCGCAGGACCTCGACCACCGTGATCATCGACAGCAGCGCGGTGGACTTCACGATCACCGTGCCCTCGTTCACCATGATCGGCACGGCGCGGCGCAGAAGCTGCGGCAGCAGGATCGCGCTCCAGATCCGGTGGGGCGGCAGGCCGATGGCCACCGCCGCCTCGACCTGACCCTCTTCGATAGACAGCAGCGTGCCGCGCAGACTCTCAGTCAGGAAGGCCGAGGTGTTGAGCGTGATCGCAAGGATCCCTGCGGTGACCGGATCGAGCCGGAGCCCCAGGATCGGCAGCCCGTAGTAGAACAGGAAGATCTGAATCAGCAGCGGAGTGCCGCGCAGGAAGCTGATCAGCACCTCGAGCGGCGGATTGACCAGGCGCCATTTCTGCGCCCGCAACACGGTGACGCCGGCGCCGACGGCCAGGGTCAGCAGGCAGGTGATCGCTGCGATCCGCAGGTTGATCAGCGATGCCTGCAGGAGACCGGGCAGCGCGTCGAGGAATATGGCGAGATCAGGTTTCATCCGTCGTCATGGATCCGGGAAAGGGAAGGACAGGCGGTGGATGGCAGGCGGACCCCGTTCCGCACCGAACCGTCATTCGGCGCAGCGAAGCCGTGGAACGCGGGCGCGCGCTAGCCGCGCACCCGCCAGGACGGATCTGTCCCTATTGCGAGCCGGGGGGCAGATAGCCTTCTTTCGGAATCTCGAATGTGGCGCCGAACCATTTCATCTGCAGTTCCTGCAGCCGTCCGTCGTCCTGCATCTTGTAGATCACCGAAGAGACGAAATCGCGCAGGTCCTTGTCCTCGGCGCGGGCGGCCCAGGCGAAATGGGTATACTGCCCTTCCGAACGGACATCGGCGCCCAGGTCGAAGACATCGGGCCGTTCCTTGACCAGCACAGCCAGCGCCGGCCGGTTCTGGATCACGGCATCGACCTCGCCGCTGGCCAGCGCCATGTAGGCGTCGGGGAAGGCGGTGTAGAGTTTCAGATCGCCGAAACCTTTGCCCTCGGCCGTCAGCTTCGCGCTGAGGTCGCGCACGATCGGCTCGAAGTTCGAAGCGAGTTGCGTGGCCACCACCTTGCCCGCCAGTTCGTCGAGCGAGGTCACCGCCTCGCCCTTGCGGCTCAGCACGGCGGGAACGGCGTCGATGATCGGCGCTGTGAAGGCATAGCGCGTGGCGCGTTCCTCGTTGATGCCGAGCGAGGTCGCCACCAGATCGAAGTTGCCGGCCAGCAGGCCCGGCAGGATGCCCTGGAACGGCAGGTCCAGCTGGCGCAGCTCCACGCCCAGTTCGGCCACCACCACGTCGAGGATGTCCTTGCCGTAGCCCACGATCTGGCCGTTCTCGACATATTCGAACGGAGGGAAGGCGGCTTCGGTACCGACGGTGATCACGCCCTCGCGCAGGATTTTCTCGAGCGTGGTCTCGGCAAGGGCAGGCAGGGCGGCGATGCTGGTGCAAAGGCCAAGCGCCAGACTTTTCAGAATGGTTTTCATCTTCAACTCCATCTGTTGGGGGTGTGCCGGGGTGAAGCGCCCCGGTCGTTGTTGTCTTCTGGTTCCGGCGTGATCAGCCGTTGTCGCGCCCGAAATAGTCGGCCCGGGTCGCGGCGCCGATCAGGTTGGTGATCAGCCGGCAGGCCACGACCGAGGTCAGGTCGTTCAGGTCCAGTTCGGGGCAGATCTCGACGATATCCATGCCGACCACCCGGCCCTTGCGCACAAGGCCGTGGATCAGGTCGCGGACCTGGAAGTAGCTGAGCCCACCGGGGCAGGGGGTCTCCACCGCCGGGCAGATCGAAGGGTCCAGACCATCCGCGTCGATGGTGATGTAGTAGCGCCCCTTGTCGGGGATGCGGTCCAGTATGGCTTGGATGCCCAGTTGCTGAACCTCGAAGGAGGTGATGATGTTGGCGCCATAGGCCGCGGCGGCCTCGACCTCTTCGGGGCGGGCGCTGCCCTGGGCGCGCATCCCGATCTGGAAGATGTCGCCGATATGGTCGAGTTCGGAGGCGCGGCGGATCGGCGACGACAGGCCGTCATGCACGCCGTTGCGTTCGTTGCGCCAGTCGATATGGGCATCGACCTGGATCAGGGTGATCTGGCCCCCGTCCGGGTCAAGCTCTTCCAGGGCGCGGAAGATCGGGATCGGAATGCCGTGGTCCCCACCGATGGTGATCGGCAGCGCGCCGGATTTCAGGATTTTACGCATGACAATCTCGGCGCGCCGGAAATGATCGCCTCCCGGGACCGAGATGTCGTAGCGCACGTCGCCGACATCGACCATCTTCACCGGCCGGTTGTCGAAGATCGGGCCGCCCAGGTCATAGTCGTAGCGGTCGAGATCCTGGCAGGCACGATAGGAGGCCTGGCGAACCGCATTTGGGGCGTTGATCTGGTCGTTGACGATCGCCTCGGGCCAGTAGGCGGAACCATAGGGCAGGCCGAGGATGGCGATATCGGCATCCAGTGTGTCGAAATCCGTATGGACCTCGGAGAACATGAAGCTGCCATGGGTCGTGCGGGGCGGAACGTTCAGGGGCATTTGGTCCTCGGAATTGCTGGTCTTACACGGCGGGCGGAGACTGCCGCACCGAATGCCGGCTTGCTCTCCGGCCTCCGGTGGGAAAGATTGCCCGGCGGGAGGTGGATAAAAATGACAAGTTCTCCAACTGAAGTTGCGAAAAGTGCAACCAGACCGCTGCCCGAGAGGCCCAAGGTGCTGCCGCGGCTATCGGAGGCCGACCTGCGCAACATGCGGATATTCCGGGCGGTCGCGGATTGCGGCGGCATCACCGCAGCCGAGCGGATGCTGGGGATGGAGAAATCCAACATCTCCCGGGCGCTGCGCCAGCTGGAGGAACGGCTGGGCGAGGTCCTCTGCCTCCGCGGCCCGAAGGGCTTCGACCTGACCGATTTCGGACGGTCGGTTCACAGCGCGGCGATCATGCTGGGCGATGCGCTCGAAGTCGCCCGCAGCGAAATGATGCGGGCCCGCAATGCGGTCACCGGCGTCGTACGAATCGGAATGCCCGACAACTGCCTGTCCAACGACGAGTGCTTTGTCACCGATGTCCTGCGCGACTACATGGCGCAGATGCCGGAGGTCGAGTTGCACCTGCACATCATGTCCAGCGAGCTGCTGCGCGAGGCGCTCGAGGAAAGGCGGATTCACCTGGCGATCAACAGTCTGCGGCTGATGCCGCAGCGCTACGAGAACGAAATCCTCTTCAAGGAGCACTTCCGCCTCTATGCCAGGGCCGACAGGACCACCGGCGTGCCGCATCTGGCGCAGCTGCGCTCGCGCGGCTTCTCGCTGGTCCTGCGCGAGGACGAGTTCCTCGCCGACGACTGGAGCGCGTCGCTCGACTGGCTGCGCAACCGCAAGATCTATGCCTCGGGCCTGGAGGCGGTGGCCACGCTGATGGACAGCGGGCCTTTCGCAGGCTTCCTGCCTACACATTACTTCCGCCAGTTGAAGGGCAGCCGCGCCTTCCGCGAGGTCGGCGGCGCCACCGACCTGAGCTACGATTTTCCTTTCTATCTCACCTATGAGCGCGACCGTCCCCGAGCCTATCCGGTGACCAGCCTGATCCACAGGTTCCTGAGACATCCAAGGCGGACTACAGAAGCCTCGGGGTGAGACGCAGCATTCGACCGGTGGAGTTCGCTCAACGCATGCGCCTCTCCTTTGAAGCCTGTCCAAGGGCAGGAGGCGACGGTTCCCTCGTCCCTCCTTCCCAACCCATCCTCCTCTCCCTCGCGGGAATACCCGTCAGTCTTGGTCGTCCGGTTTGACCAGTTCGACATGGCTGACCCCGAGGGCCTGCGCAATTTCGTAGAGCGTGATCACCGTCGGGTTGCGCCGACCGCGTTCCAGGCTGCTGAGATACTGCTGGCTCAGGCCGGAACGCGCCTCGACCTCTTCCTGTGTCAGGCCCTTTTCCCGACGCAGGCGAGCGAAGTTCCGGCCGACCAGTTTGCGCATGTCCATGCGCAGGAAGATCACGATTTACATACTTTAAGTTTATCAACTATAATATGTAATGGCGGGTGATGATGAACTTCCGGTCTCGCTCGGGCAGAATGCGGCTGAACCGCGCCCCCGCCATGCCGCACTTGCCCCGCGAATGACCAACCCGGCCGAAGATCGTTTACCCGTCACCGGATTGCGATATGCTGCGTCGCGCCTGCCCGGAAGAGGCGGGCTGCGGGGAGACAGGGAATGACTGCCGAGAGCTTCTTCGACGAAGCGCCGTCCGGCGACAGCCTGACGGAATATGACCGCGCGCATGTGAAGCTCTATGTCCGGCTGCTCGACGCGGAGGCCGACGGGGCCGACTGGCGCGAGGCGGTCGAGGTACTGTTCGGGGTGGATCCGGCGCGCGAGCCGGAGCGGGCGCGCCGGATGTATGACACCCATCTCGCCCGGGCCCGCTGGATGACCGAAACCGGCTACAAGCTCCTGAGGAAGGGCTGAGCCCGATCCTACCGGTCCGCTGCGTTGCGGCACGCGCAAGGCGCATTGCGGGGCAGGGGGCTACCCCTCCGGGAGAAACGATTGAAGCCTTTTCGCTCTTTCCGTGTGTCGCCCGTAGTGCCGGAGGTACAAGATGAGGCCCGATACATCGCGCTGGCGCGCCCGATCCTCCTACGATTTCCTCGACCGTGCTCCTGTCGATCACCTGGCCTGGGAATGCCTCCGCCGGAACCACGACTACCAGCACGACTATGCCGAGCTGCACCGGCAGGACAGCCTTCGTCAGCCGCTCCCCGATAGGATGAAGGACCGTTGGGGGCTTCGATTTCGCGGCGCGGCCGCGCCTGTCCGCCTACGATCAGCCGGTGCTCTGGTCCGAGAATGCTGATACCGCCGTCCTGCGGTTGGTGACGGGAATCCCTCCGCCCGGCGAAGGGGTTACGACATTGCGTGCCTTTCTCGGTGGCGAGACGCGGTTCGCCCCCGAAGACATCCATATCCTGCTGCGTGACATGGGATCCGGCACCCATCTGGTTGCCGATGCCGGGCTTCATCCGGATGCCCCACTCGCGGTCTGCATCCCGCTCGACCGCGACGGCATCGACCGCCTGGTTGCCCTCGACCGGCTCCTGCGTCACCTCAACGGCTACAAGGTTCCCCCGGACCAGCGAGTCACCGCCCAGCAGCGCCGAAGGCTGAAGCGGATGCTGCAGGCCGTGGACGGCCGGCAGGAGGGGGCCGATCAGCGGGAGATCGCCGAAATCCTCTTCGGCAAGGGGCGTGTCGCCGCCGAGCATTGGCCGACATCCTCGCTGCGCGATGCCGTCCGCGACCTCCTCGGAGACGGCGCGGCGATGATCGCCGGCGGCTACCGCAAGCTCCTGCGGTTCCGCCGCAGACCCTGACATGCCCTCGGCTCCAGGCTGGGGAATTCCACCATCCCCGGAAATCCCCCTCCCTCCACGCTGCCTCCCTTCGCCAGGCTGGCCTCCGATCCGCCGTTCATCGCGACCGGCGCCTGCGCAACACGGAGGCTTCCATGCAACCCGTCCAGGTTCAGATCCCGCCCCGCTTCCTTCGCACCAAGGATGCCGCCACCTTCCTCGGGCTGTCGCCCCGGACGCTGGAGAAGCAGCGGACCTATGGCACCGGGCCTCTCTTCCGCAAGCTCGGCGGCCGCGTCGTCTATGCGATCGACGAACTCGAGGCCTGGGCGGACAAGGGCAGAGTCAGTTCCACCTCCGATCCGCGCGGGAGCATTCTCCCGGCCCGGCCGCATGACCTCGTGCCCCAGCCCCGGCCCCGGCCGGGCCGGATCGCGCGCTGAGGTCCGGGCCGATGTCCCGCCGCCGCCTTCCCGCTTCCGAGCGCGCCCGCCTCGATCCCTTTATCGTCGCCTGCGGTGACGCCAGCCCCCGCGATCAGCGCGACCTGATGGAGCGGCCGTTCTTCTCGCTCGCGAAATCCCGCCGCACCGCGCCGATCCTCTACGAGGCCGGCGGCGTCCGGGTCGAGGTCTTCGCGGTGCCGGAACATGGCATGGCAACCATCTGGGATGCCGATATCCTGATCTGGGCCGCAGGCCAGATCGTCGAGGCGGAAAACCATGGCCTCAGGACCTCGCGCTTTCTCCGCTTCACCCCCTATCACCTGCTGACGGCGGTGGGGCGGCAGACCGGGGCCAGCGACTACAGGCTCCTGAAGGCGGCGCTGGCCCGGCTGCAGGCGACCTCGATCCGCACCACGATCCGGCAGGGCGAGCACTGGCGGCGCCACCAGTTCTCCTGGGTCAACGAATGGGAGGAGCTGACGCGCCTCGATGGCCGGGTCGAGGGCATGGAGCTGGTCCTGCCCGACTGGTTCTACCGCGGTGTCGTCGACCGCTCGCTCGTCCTCGCCATCGATCCGGCCTATTTCCGGCTGAAGGGCGGCATCGAGCGCTGGCTCTACCGGGTGGCGCGCAAGCATGCCGGGTATCAGCCGCAGGGCTGGCTGTTCGATATCTCCCATCTGCACCGCAAATCCGGCAGCCTGGCGCGGGTCTCCGACTTCGCGCTGCAGCTCCGCCGCATTACCGCGCGCCAGCCGCTGCCGGGCTACCGGCTCAGGATCGAGCGCTCCGGCCGGCAGGAATTGCTGCGCGTCCTGCCTGCAAAACTATCCACAATTTCGGGGGATGGTTCTGTGGATGGCCTCGGGAGATCGCACGCAGATGCTCTCGGGAGATCACACGCAGCACCTTCGGGAGATCGCATGCAAGATCCCCAGCTAAGCCTTTGGCCGGAAACCGCGATTCCGGGCCTTAACTTGGAGTCTAACAGAGAGTCTAACTTGATGTTGGCGCCGCGGGATGTGGACGAGCGCTGCAACGACTCCCGCGAGGGTTGCGCGGAGGCAGATGAAGCTTCCGCGGATTGCCATCATGAGGTTGCTGATCTGCAAGCGTGGGACCATCCGCCGGGCGGTGGAGAGGCGCCATGAAGGGGGTCTCCGATCCGCTGCGGGTCTTCCAAGACCTGCCGGACGACGCTTCGTCCGCCGCGGTCTTCGTCGACCTGACCTGGGACGAGGGCCGGATCGAGCATCGTATCCGCTTCGGCCATCCGGTCTGCGACCGGGTGCGCGCCCGCCATTGCCGCAGCGTCGGCTTCGCGCCGGGCAGCATCTTCGCCTTCCTTCGCTGGGCCGCCAACGACTTCGGCACCGTGCTTTCGCGAATCGATATCCTGCGCGCGGTCGGCGCGGGCGAGGCGTTCCAGACCGTGCCCTTCGTGTGCCCGGGTGGCGAGGTCCTCCTGAAGCTCGCGGGCTGGCCGAAGGTCGAGCGGGTGCTCCAGCTGATCGACGCGATCGAGGCGCTCGGCATCGATCCGGCCGAGGTGGCGCCCGACTACTGGCGGCATGTCCACAACCGCCTGACCGTCGGGGCGGAGCCCCGCCGCTACAGCCGCGACCAGCACCTGGCCTGGATCGCGCGGCGGAGCATCCTGCCATGACCCGGTGCGGCCTCACCTGCATCGCCATGCTCGCGGGCTGCGCGCTGATCGTCACCCCAGTGTTCACCGGCCCTGTGCCGCGTCTCGTCTGGAACGCCTCGGCAAGCGTCCCGATCGGCCTCTATCTGGCGAGGCCGGTCGAGCCTCTCTCCGTCGGCGATCTGGTCGCCGTCCCCCGCCCGAAGATCTGGTCGCCTTCCGTGCCGACCGCGGTTCCCTGCCGCGCGGCGTGCCGCTGATCAAGCAGGTCCTCGCGCTGCCCGGCGCCGAGATCTGCCGCGAGGGCGGGGCGATCATCGTCGAGGGCCGGGTCCGGGGTGCTGCGCGCGAGCGCGACCGTCTGGGCCGCGATCTGCCGCGCTGGCAGGGCTGCCGTATCCTCGCCGGGGACGAGGTGTTCCTGATGAGTCCGGACGCGCCCGACAGCCTGGATGGCCGGTATTTCGGGCCGCTGTCGATCTCTTCCCTCACCGCCCGGCTCGCTCCGGTCTGGACCGACGAGAGCGGAGCCGGGCGCTTCGAATGGTGGGCGTCGATGCGGTGAACGCCCTGCCTCCGGCCGCGGCGCTGCGCTGCGGCCGTCATCCTCACCGCCAGAGAAAGGACCGAACCCATGACGCAGATCGGAGAGTTCACCCGCAACGAGACCGGCTTCAGTGGCCGCATCCAGACCTTCGCGCTCGATGTCGGGGTCAACTTAGTATCGCTCGATCCCTCGGAGGCCGAGAATGCGCCCGACTACCGGCTGCATCTCGGCGACGACGATGCCGCGCCGGAGGTCGGCGCCGCCTGGAAACGTACCGGCGAGAAGGCCGGCGGATACTTCGCCGTGCTGATCGACGATCCCGTGCTGCCGCAGCCGATCCGAGCCAACCTGTTCCAGAACGGCACCGATCCTTCCTCCTGGTCGCTGCACTGGAACCGCCCGCCCAAGCGCGACGGGAGGGACTGAGCGATGCCGCGCCAAGGCTTTCGGCATCCTCCTGCATCTGCGTCCGGGCGGTCTCGCGCCGCCCGGCGCCTCTTCCTCTTCCTCCTTTCCGGCCTGGCCCTCGCCGCCGCACTGCCGCCCGGCGTGCTGGCGCAGGAGGCGCCGCAGCCCGCCTCGCCCGCGCGCGATCCCGTGGCCACGCATGTGTCGGAAGCCGCGCTGCGCTTCGGCCTTCCCGAGCCCTGGATCCGCGCCGTGCTGCAGGCCGAAAGCGGCGGCGATCCCGCGGCCGTCTCTGCTGCCTGAGCGATGGGGCTGATGCAGCTGATGCCCGGGACCTGGGCGGAGCTGCGTGCCCGCCACCGGCTCGGCGGTGATCCCTTCGATCCGCGCGACAACATCCTCGCAGGCACCGCCTATCTGCGCGAGCTCTTCGACCGTTATGGCAATACCGGCGCTATGCTCGCCGCCTACAATGCCGGTCCCGCGCGCTACGAGGACTACCTCGCCGGGACGCGGGACCTGCCCGCCGAGACCCGCGTCTATGTCGCCGCTCTCGCTCCCCGTCTTGCCGGCAAACCGCTTCCGCCACGCAGCGCCGGGGTGCCTGCGCACCCCGCCGACTGGCGCGAAGCCACGCTCTTCATCGGCCCTACCGCGGTCACCGATCCCGCACCGCCAATGCAGGAAGAAAGCACCGCCGCCGTCACACCCGATCCTTCTCCCTTCCCGGCCAACCCACTCACGCCCGCCCCCGCAGGGGCGCTCTTCGCCGAGCGCACCACCAGGGGAGAGGCGCCATGAGGCCGGTCGCGGGATATCGCATGCTGGCGGAGCGCCGGGCGGCAAGGGCGGAAGGCCGGGCCGTGCCACGCACGGCCCGGAAAGGACGGCAAGATAAAAGCGCACACGCACTCCACCGCCAAGCCATTGGAATGGCTTGGGGCTTTGTGCGCGTCGCGGTCGGTCGTGCATACGCATCGGGGGATTTGGCAAGGATATCAGGGGGTCTTCTTATGCGGAGGGGTCCCGGGAAGGGGAGGAGGCAGGGATGAGCCGCGACGAGAACGAGTTCCGCATCCGCCCGGGGAAACCGCGCTCCACGCCCACGCCGCGGACAAAACCCTTCCTCAGCCAGGTGCTACGCGCGGCCCGTTATGCCCGCGCCACCGGCACCGGCGGAGGGGGCGTGCCGAGGGGCAGGGGTGGCGCCGCACGGAGCGGTTCGACCTTTGGCCGCGGGCGCAATGTCTTCGCCGCCAACCGGCTCCTCGGATCGCAGCGCCGGGTCGTCGTCGCAGCCCGGATCGCCCGTCACCAGGGCAGGGCCTTCCGCTCCGCGCCGCTCTCGGCCCATATCTCCTATCTCGCCCGCGACGGTGTCAGCCGGAACGGCGAGCGGGGCGAGCTCTTCGATGCGGCAACCGACGTCGCCGACGACCGAGGCTTCGCCGAGCGCTGCCGCGACGACCGGCACCATTTCCGCTTCATCATCTCGCCCGAGGATGCGACCGAGATGGGCGACCTCCGCGCCTTCACCCGCGATCTGGTGAAGCAGATGGAGGTGGACCTCGGCACCAGGCTCGACTGGGTGGCGGTGGATCACTGGAACACCGACAATCCCCATGTCCATCTGCTGGTGCGCGGGGTCGATCAGACCGGCGCCGATCTCGTCATCGCCCGCGACTATATCGGCAGCGGGCTGCGCTCGCGGGCCGAGGACCTGGTCGGCCTCGAGCTTGGTCCCAAGCCCGAACATGAGATCCGCTCCGCCCTGGAGCGCGAGGTGACCGCG
The DNA here is from genome assembly GCA_934500835.1 of uncultured Paracoccaceae bacterium. Taxonomy (GTDB): domain Bacteria; phylum Pseudomonadota; class Alphaproteobacteria; order Rhodobacterales; family Rhodobacteraceae; genus Pseudogemmobacter. The sequence continues at coordinate 35,513 of CAKSTR010000007.1, forward strand.
GGGCGCTGGACCCGGCTCGACCGCGAGATCCGGCGCCGGGCCGGCGAGGACGGCATCGTGGATCTGCGCCCGGATGCGCAGGACGCCACCGATCCCCGGATCCGCCGGCTGATGATCGGCCGCCTCCAGCATCTCGAGACGATGGGACTGGCCACGCCGCTCGCTCCCGGCGAATGGGCCGTCGATCCCGGCGCCGAGCGCAGCCTGCGCGATCTCGGGATGCGCGGCGACATCATCAAGTGTATGCACCGGGCCTTCACCGGCCAGGGGCAGGAGCGCGGCATCTCCGACTTCGTGATCGACGCGGGCAGGGCGGGGAGCCCGATCATCGGCCGCCTGGTCGACAGGGGGCTGCACAACGAACTGACCGGCGAGGCCTATGCGGTGATCGATGGCATCGACGGCCGCGCCCATCACGTCCGGCTGCGCGGCATCGAGGCCTTCGATAAGGCCCCGCCGATCGGCGGCATCGTCGAGGTCCGCCGCTTCGGGGGACCGGAGGACGCGCGGCCGACGCTGGTGCTGGCCAATCGCTCCGATCTCGGCCTCGGGGAGCAGGTCACCGCGCCGGGCGCGACCTGGCTCGACCACCGGCTGGTCGAGCGCGAGCCGATGCCGCTCGCCATGGGCGGCTTCGGGCGCGAGGTGCGCGCGGCCCTCGATGCCCGGGCCGAACATCTCGCCGACGAGGGCCTGGCCCGGCGCGAGGGCCAGCGCATCGTGCTGCAGCGCAATCTCCTCGCCACCCTGCGCCGCCGCGAACTCGATGCCGTCGGCGCGCGGCTCTCGGCCGAGACCGGCCTGCCGCAGATGGCCGCCGGGGCAGGGGACTACATCGCCGGCACCTGCCGCCGCCAGCTGGTGCTCTCCTCCGGCCGCTACGCGATGATCGAGGGCTTTGGCCCCGATGGCGGCCTCGGCTTCCGGCTGGTGCCCTGGTCCCGCGAGATCGACGGCAAGATCGGCACGCATGTCGAGGGCCTCGTCCGCGCGGGCGGCGGCATCGACTGGTCCCTGGGCCGCAAGCGCGACCTCGGCCTCTGACGAAAGGACATCATCATGACCGCCACGAAGATCCTCTGGGGCCAGATCACCATCGTCTTCCTGATCGTGCTCGTGACCACCTGGGCCGGCACGCAATGGGTGGCCTGGCGCTTCGGCTTCCAGCCCCAGCTCGGCCCGCCCTGGTTCGATCTCTTCGGCTGGCCGGTCTATTATCCGCCGGCGCTCTTCTGGTGGTGGTATTTCTACGAGGCCTATGCGCCGCGGATCTTCTACGAGGGCGGGCTGATCGCCGCCTCGGGCGGCTTCCTCGCCATCATCATCGCCATCACGCTCTCGGTGACCCCCGGGAGCTCCTGCGCGGCTTCATCGACCGCACCGACCGCATCCTGGCGCTCCTCGACGGCTTCATGCCGGACTGCCGCTGGCTCGACGACGAGGCCACGCTGACCTGGCTGCATTCCACCGTCTCGACCAACCGCCATCCGGTGCCCTGCTGGAGGCCGAGCGCGCCGCCGCGGCCGAGCAGGGCCGCATCCAGCGCGAACGCTTCCTGGCGCCGGGCGCGGGCTACCAGCCCGGCTCCGCCCGGATGTTCAACTGAAGCGGGGAGGGGGCTCTCATGGAGGGCAAGGTCCTCGCCCGCATCGCCGCCGTGGTCTTCGCCGCCATCCTTCTCACCCTGACGGTGATCGGGATGGTGCAGGAAGAGACCCCGCCCCGGCCCACCTCGGCTCCGGCCGCCTTGGTCCCGGCCGATCCCCTGCAGGCGCGCCAGCGCCGCTGCCAGCAGATGGGCGAGGCGGAGGCTCGGGATGAGGACTGCCTCGCCACTTGGGCCGAGACCCGGGACCGATTCCTCGGCCGCGACCCCGTGTAGCCCGCCGGGTCCCGTGAGGAAGGACGCTGAGCCATGGGCGGCATCGGCGTCATCGACAGTTTCCTGGGCATCTTCACCCGCTATATCGATTCCGGCTTCGGCCTCCTCGGCGGCGAGGTCGCCTTCATCGCCACCACGCTGATCGTGATCGACGTGACGCTGGCCGCGCTCTTCTGGGCCTGGGGCACCGATGACGACCTCCTGGCCCGGCTGGTGAGGAAGACCCTCTTCGTCGGCGCCTTCGCCTATATCATCTCCAGCTGGAACGATCTCGCCCGCATCGTCTTCGAGAGCTTTGCCGGTCTCGGCCTGATGGCCTCCGGCACCGGCTTCTCCGCGGAAGACCTGCTGCGCCCCGGCCGCGTCGCCCAGACCGGTCTCGATGCCGGGCGGCCGCTGCTCGAGGCGATCTCCGACCTGATGGGCTTCGTCGCCTTCTTCGAGAACTTCATCCAGATCGCCTGCCTGATGTTCGCCTGGGTGCTGGTGCTGCTCGCCTTCTTCATCCTCGCCGTGCAGCTCTTCGTCACCCTGATCGAGTTCAAGCTGACCACGCTCGCGGGCTTCGTCCACATCCCCTTCGGCCTCTTCGGCAAGACCGCCTTCATGGCCGAGAAGGTCCTCGGCAACGTGATCTCCTCCGGCATCAAGGTGATGGTCCTCTCGGTCATCATCGGCATCGGCTCGACGCTCTTCGGCCAGTTCGCCAGCGGCTTCGGTGGCGCATCGCCCACCATCGACGATGCCATGGCCATCGTGCTGGCGGCCCTGTCGCTCCTCGGTCTCGGGATATTCGGCCCCGGCGTCGCCACCGGCCTCGTCTCCGGCGGGCCGCAGATGAGCGCGGGCGCCGCCGTCGGCACCGGGCTTGCCGTAGCAGGCGCCGGCATGGTCGCGGGCGGCGGCGCCATGATCGCCGCGAAGGGCGGGACGGCGGCCCTGCGTGGTGGCGCCACCACTGCGGGTGCGGCCTCCGCCGCCTACAGCCTCAATTCCGCGGGGCAGGGTGGTGTCGCAGGCGTTCTCGCCGGCACCGCCGGGCTCGGCAAGGGTGCGGGCCTCGCCCTGACCTCGCCCCTGCGCCGCGCCGCGGCCGGTCTCGCCGCAAGCCATGGCGCGGGGATGCGGACCGCCTTCGCCGGCACCGGCGGCACCACCACGCAAGGCTCGGTCGGCGGTGCGGGTGCGGAGGCCGGATCCGCTGCCGCCCCCGGCTGGGCCCGATCCCTGCGGCAGGGCCAGATGCTCAGGCACGGCGCCAGCGCCGCCGCCCATGCCCTGCGCTCGGCCGACAGCCGAGGCGGCGGCGCATCCGTCAAACTGGAGTGAGGACAGCCATGAACCCCTTCCGACGTCCCGCCACGCATTACGGCAAGAGCTCTGAGCCCGTCACGCCCTACCAGAAGGCGGCCCAGGTCTGGGACGAGCGCATCGGCTCGGCCCGGGTGCAGGCCCGCAACTGGCGCATCATGGCCTTCGGCTGCCTCATCCTCTCGGCGGGCTTTGCCGCGGCGCTGGTCTGGCAATCGGCGCGCGGCACCATCGTCCCCTGGGTGGTCGAGGTCGACCGCCATGATGAGGCCCGACCCGGCGAGGCCGCCATCGCCGGCTACCGGCCGACCGATCCGCAGATCGCTTGGCATCTGGCCCGCTTCATCGAACAGGTCCGCGGCTTGCCGGCCGATCCGGTGGTCCTGCGGCAGAACTGGCTCCGCGCCTATGACTTCACCACCGATCGCGGTGCCCTCGCGCTGAACGATCATGCCCGCGCCGATGATCCTTTCGCCCGGATCGGCGAGGAGCAGGTCTCGATCGAGGTCTCCTCGGTGATCCGCGCCTCCCCGGAGAGTTTCCGGATCGCCTGGACGGAACGCCGCTACGAGAGCGGCCAGCTTTCCGCCACCGAGCGCTGGACCGCGATCCTGACTCTCGCCATCCAGCCGCCCCGCGACGCCGAACGGCTGCGGGCCAATCCCCTCGGAATCTATGTCAATGCGATCGACTGGTCGCGGGAGATGAGCCAATGATCCGCACCACCCCCTCCACCCCCGTCCTGGCGGCCTGCCTGGTCTCCGCTGCCCTGCTCGCCGCCTGCGCCCGCCGCGAAGCGGGTTTCAGCTATGACGAGCATGTGCCGCCGCTTCCCGCCGGGCAAGCCGTCACCACCCCCGATGATCGCCCGAAGCCGCTGCATCTGCCGCCCGGCTGGACCGTGGCGCGGGGCGGAGCGGAGGCCGCGACACCGGCCGCGCGCGTCGGCAATGCCAATGCCGCCGCCCGGGTCGAGCCGCGGCGCGAGGGGTATTTCAACGCCATCCAGCTCTATCCCTGGTCGGAGGGCGCGCTCTATCAGGTCTATGCCGCCCCCGGGCAGATCACCACCATCGCCCTCGAACCCGGGGAAAGCCTGACCGGGGCAGGGCCGATTGCCGCGGGAGATACCGCGCGCTGGATCATCGGCGATACCGAGAGCGGCGCCGGTGCCGCCCGCCGGGTCCAGGTGCTGGTGAAGCCGACACGGCCCGACATCTCCACCAACCTGGTGATCAGCACCGACCGGCGCACCTATCTCATTGAACTGCGTGCCAGCGAGGAGACCTGGATGCCGGCGGTGGCCTGGGCCTATCCACCCCCGCCGCCGGGAAGCCGCATCGCCGCGCCAGCCGCCCCGGTCATCCCGGCGGAAGCCGCGCGCAACCATCGCTATGCGCTGGCGGGCGGCACGCCGCCCTGGCGCCCGGTCTCGGTCTTCGACGATGGCCGCCGGACCTACATCGTCTTCCCGCGCGGTATCGTCCAGGGCGAGATGCCGCCCCTCTTCGTCCTCGACGCCAAGGGCGAGCCCGAGATCGTCAACAGCCGCATCCATCGCAATGTCCTGATCGTCGACCGGCTCTTCGCCGCGGCCGAGCTGCGCCTCGGCTCCGGCAAGCGGCAGGAGACCGTCCGCATCCTGCGTGTCGTGCCGCAGCAGGCTGCGGGGGCTGCTGGTCCGGCTGCCGGGACGGGCAAGGGGAGGGTGCGGTCGTGAGCGGGCGGGAGGGCCGGGAAGAGGAAGAGGGCATGGTGGTAGAGGCCGGCGTCACACCCGGTCCGGACGCCGCGGCCGGGGCCATGCGGTTGCGCGGCGAGGCGCCGCGGGTCACCCGGATCTCGCGCCGGGCGCTGATCTGGCTCGGCGCCATCGCGGGCATCGGCATCGGCGGCGCCCTGATCTATGCCCTGCAGGTCAGCGACCGCGGCGGCACTCCGCAGGAACTGGTCTCGATCGAGCGCCGCCAGACCGCCGATGGCCTCGAGACCCTGCCGGGCAGCTATGGCGATGTGCCCCGCCTCGGTCTGCCGCTGCCCGGCGATCTCGGCGGCCCGATCCTGCGCGCCCAGCAGGAAGGCCAGCCGGTCCCCGCCACGGCGATGCCGGTGCCCGGGCCCGATCCGGAGGAACAGCGCCGCCTCGCCGAACTGGAAGCCGCCCGCCTCAGCCAGCTCTTCTTCCAGGCCCGGCCCACCGCTGCCGGAGGCAGCACAACGCCGGCCCCCGGCTTTGCCGCGCCCGGCGAGCCCGGCCCCCAGGATCCGCGCCGCGCCTTCCTCGAGGCTGGAACCGACCGGATCACCGTGGCTCCGGATCGGGTCGAGGCCCCGGCCTCGCCCTTCCTCCTCCAGGCCGGCTCCGTCATCCCCGCCGCCCTCGTCACCGGCATCCGTTCCGACCTGCCGGGCCAGATCACCGCCCAGGTCACCCAGAATGTCTATGACAGCCCCACCGGCGCCTTTCTCCTGATCCCGCAGGGCACCCGGCTGATCGGCGAATACGACGCCGGCATCACCTTCGGCCAGCGCCGGGTGCTGCTGGTCTGGACCCGGATGATCTTCCCCGACGGCCGTTCCATCGTCCTCGAGCGCCTGGCCGGCGCCGATGCCACGGGCTATGCCGGGCTGCAGGATGGCGTCGACCATCACTGGGGCGCGGTGCTGAAGGCGGCTGGCCTCGCGACCCTGCTCGCCGTCGGCGCCGAACTCGTCGCCGATGACGAGGACCGCCTGGTCCGGGCGATCCGCGATGGCGCCCAGGACACCGTGAACCAGGTCGGGCAGCGGATCGTCGAGCGCCAGTTGCAGGTCGAGCCCACCCTTACCATCCGCCCGGGCTTCCCGGTCCGGGTCATCGTCGCCCGCGACCTCGTCCTCGTGAACCACGGAGGCTGACCATGGCCGATCTCAAGCTCGGACCCATCCCGAAGGCCGGAACCTCACGCCTGAGCATTGTCCTGCCCGAGGTGCTGAAGGCGGAACTCGATCTCTATGCCGCGGAATATAGCCGCCTCCACGGCGAGGCCGATGCCGCGACCCTGATCCCGCATATGCTGGAGAGCTTCCTGCGCTCGGATCGCGGATGGCGGGGACGGAAGGCCGCCATGGCGAAAGGGCAGGGGGTGGGGGGATCGGCTGGGCCGCGGGCGACGAGGGCTGCGGGGCAGGAGACGGATCCGGGTCCGGGTTAGTGGCGGTAGCGGGAGGCTGTCCAAGGCCTAGAGTCAGGACTCACAACCAATAGATAACGGTCGCGGCGAGTGCGCAGGCCGAGAGGAACAGGATTGGGCAGCGGTCGTATCGGGTTGCGATGCGACGCCAGTCCTTGAGGCGGGCGAACATGTTCTCGATCTTGTGGCGCTGGCGGTAGAGGGTCGCGTCGTGCGGGATCGGGACCTTCCGGCCGCTCCGGGACGGGATGCAGGGTGAAATCTCCATGTCGATCAGCGCGTTGCGGAACCAATCGGCATCGTAGCCCCGGTCTCCCAGCAGGACCACCGCCTGCGGGATCGAGGACAGGAGCGCCCGCGCGCCGATATAGTCCGAGGTATGACCTGCCGACAGGAACATCCGGATTGGACGGCCCTTCGCATCGGCCAGGACATGCAGCTTCGAGTTCAGGCCACCCTTGGTCCGCCCGATCAGGCGTCCGCGCCCCCCTTTTTAACCGCGAGGCTCGACGCCGTCCGGTGGGCCTTCGCGTGGGTGGCGTCGATCATCACGACTTCCGTCTCCTGCACCTGCGCGGCCAGTTCGGTCATGATGGTGGCGAACACGCCCATCCGGCTCCACCGCTTCCAGCGGTTGTAGAGCGTCTTCGGCGGGCCATAGGCAGAGGGCGCGTGCTTCCAAATCAACCCATTCCGTTGGATGAAGATTATCCCGCTCAGAACACGCCGGTCATCGACCCGAGGCTTGCCCGCGAGACTTCGGAAAGAACGGTCGCAGCCGCTCCACCTGCGCGTCCGTCAGCCAGTAAAGCTCGCTCATGATCCATCCCAAAGCTGGGAGCTTGAAATCATGCCGCGCGCCCCTGCTCAAGTAAATTTATGGGTCCTGACTCTAGTCTCTTAGGTGAGATCTTATAAAACTGATGAAGCGACGTAGTGCTGGATTGTCGTTTGCGGGAGACCAAGCCGCAGATATGGTGACCAAATCTTCCTGTCCTTCAAGGGGGCGAAGGACAAGGCCAGGATAGTGCACATTCGCCCATCCTTCCAAGACGATAGTGACGCCTAATCCAATTGAAGCCATGTGCATCAAATTGTCAGTGCTGGTCGAATGGTTTGAAACCATGCATATCAATTCATTGTCTGAAAATCTTCGCCCAATGTATTCCTGCACATCTTGTCCAGATCCTGTGCTGGAAACAATAAATTGCTCTCTAGAAAGATCCCTCCAGTTAACTCTTGATCGATTGGATAGGGGGTTATCTTTGCTGAATGCAACATATACACGCTCTCTCCATAGATCCATGATATCGAGATCGGTATCTTTGGCCCGACCTATGACAAATGCCATGTCAACCTGGCGCTCGCGAATACCCTGAAAATGCTCTATCTTACTGCCATCCCGAACCTCAAATTTGATATCCCGATAGTGATCGATAAAGATCGATATGATTTTCTTGAGGCTCCCGCCGGCCAAGGATATAGACAATCCTAGGCGCAAGGTGCCAACTTCTGCCCTGCCTGCTGCACCAGCATTCTGAATGGCCCTTTCAAGGGTCCAAAGAGCCGGTGCGATTTCGGAGAGAAATCGGTTGCCTGCATCCGTAAGACGTGCGCCGGAAGTCGATCGCTCGAAAATCGCTACTCCGATTCTGTCTTCAAAATCGCGAATGCCCCTACTAACCGTTGAAGCGCGGATTCCAAGTATATTCGCGGCGCGAGTAAAGCTTGCTTCCTGGGCGGCAGCCATAAAGTAGCGTAGGGGTCTTGGATCAAAGAGATACTTTTCATCTGCCATGGATGTGTACCTATAGTCAAGGGTGATATCGGGCTGCATTGGGGAATGCTCACGCTTCGTGAACAATTGACTCACGAACTTTAGCAAGTTTGCGTCGTTCCATGCCGACATTCCCTGACGGGCATGTTGCCTTGGCGTTATATTCTCTCCGGGGGTCTGCCAGACGCAGGTTGCTGTAGAATTTGGCTCCTCCCGGGCACAACATGTCGGCCGCGTGGAATTACTCCATGGCCGACATGTCATTCGGTTTATGCCAGTGGCGCAAATTTCGCCGTGAAGTGCCGCATCAGCCTTGGTTGTTCGATGATTCGATAGCCCTTGAGATCGGATTTGGCATTTGTGATCTCTTCGCATACTTCCACGATGTAGTCGGCATGGGATTGCGTGTAGGCTCTTCTCGGCAAGGCAAGCCTGACAAGGTCCATTGGCGCCGCTTCCTCGTCCCCGTTCGGCTTGCGCCCGAACATTACAGTGCCGATCTCGCAGGAACGGATACCGCCGAGCTCGTAGAGCGCGGTCGCTGCCGCTTGGCCGGGATAGGAAAGCGGGGGGATATGGTCCAGCCAGCGCCGGGCATCGACAAAGACGGCATGGCCCCCAGCCGGGCGCATGACGGGGACGCCGAGGCCGTGCAACTTCTCCGTCAGATACTCGGTCGTCCTCACCCGATAACGCAGATAGTCCTCATCGACGATCTCCTTCAGGCCTTGGGCAATCGCGTCCAGATCGCGGCCAGCCATGCCGCCGTATGTCGGAAAACCTTCCGTCAAGATCAAGCGATTGCGTGCCTGAAGAGCAAGATCATCATCGTTCAGCGCCAGCCAGCCGCCGATGTTGCCGAAGGCATCCTTCTTTGCGCTCATCGTCATCCCGTCGGCAAGGGAGAACATGTCGCGGACGATGTCCTTGACCGGCCGTTGCCCTTGCCCAGCTTCTCGCTGCTTGATGAACCAGGCGTTTTCGGCGAACCGACAACCATCTATGATGAAGGGCTTGCCATGGCGGCGGGCGGTCTCAGCGACCGCGCGGATGTTCTCTAGGCTGACTGGCTGGCCACCACCGGCATTGTTGGTCACCGTCAGCATCACACAGGGCACACTATCCCCGTGGCTGGTCAGGAAGGTCTCCAGTGCCTCCACATCCATATTGCCTTTGAAGGGATGCTGGGTATCAGGCTGATGGCCTTCAGCAATCAGAAGATCGTAGGCTTCTGCTCCCCCGCTCTCGATATTGCCTCGAGTAGTGTCGAAATGAGTGTTTGAGGGGATATTCCTGCCTGGTCCGCCCAACAGCGAGAACAGGATCGCCTCTGCCGCCCTTCCCTGATGCGTCGGGATGATGTGCTTGAAGGGCATCAGTTCCTGGACAGCGGACTCGAAGCGGAAGAAGGACGGCGATCCCGCATAGCTTTCATCGCCACCTTGGAGGGCGCTCCACTGCGCTGCACTCATTGCCGAGGTGCCGCTGTCTGTCAGCAGGTCGATCAGAACGTCCTCGGACCGGAGGGCGAACAGATTGTAATGGGCGCTCCGCAACAGGGATTGGCGTTCTTCGCGAGAGGTGAACTTGATGGGTTCTACACTCTTGATGCGGAAAGGTTCGATAATGGTCTTCACGGGGATGCTCCTATGAACATGCCCCGTTTCAGGAAGATTGCGGGGCCATAGCACCGCGGTTGCCTCTGATGATCAGATGACCGCGCTCAGCGCCCACTACGACCATTGGCCATGGTGTGGGGCATGTCAACCGCGTCGTATCCGATACCAGCAGTTTGACGGCTTCAATCTCGAGCTAACCTCTGAAAATAAAAGAAGACTGATAGTGACGGAATGTCGCAGAGACCCGCTGCAAACCGGTATCTTCGGCGGACACGACCGCCGCACAGCTGTCGGAGATATGGCTGAAAATACCGACTGCCACGTCAATCCGTGCTTCAAGGCTTGAATCTGTCGGTTAAAGGCAGCGGAATTGAGCAGAATAATCTGGAGAAAAATCTGGCATAAGATACTGGGAACGGCTACTTTCTCGAGGCTCTCAGTCTGTTGCGCATTTCGGAAGGTGTCACCCCAAATCTCTTCTTGAAGACCTTTGACATTGATCCATGAGATGGAAAGCCGGAGGCGAGAGAGACATCAAGCAGAGGCATGTCAGTCTGTTCGCAAAGTTGCCAAGCCATGTCAGTTTGCAGATTTCGATAATAGCTGCCCCGGGGAGCAGCCAAGATATCGAATGAACAAGCGTTCAAGCTGACGCTGAGATATCCGAAGATCTTTGGCAAGTTTGCCTATCTTTATGGGGTGTTCAATGCTGGCGGCCATCTTCTGCGCAGCCTGCTGGATGATCTTTTGTGCATATCTGAGCCGACTGGAAGTCCGAGAGGGCTGCTCTGCTTCGGGGCTTCGTGGCCGGGAGACGAGGAAGCGATCGCAGATCTGATCGGAGATATCTGCGCCAAATGCCTCCTTGGCGAAATAGATAAGCATATCGAGGGTGGCCAGCTCTCCGGCACATGTCGTGATATTTGTGCCGGGATTGAACAGGGTTGGTGATGACTCTATGTCGATATTACGCTCCTTGAAGGCGGAGAGCGATAGCCAGTGAACAACCCCCTTGCCACCGCGCAGGAGGCCTGTTTCGGCAAGGGCCCAAGTTGCTGCACCGAGCCCGAAGATACGGATGTTCATCCGCTTGCAGAGCCGAAGCAGACGGCGGAGCGGTTCGCGCGCATCATCCGGGACGTCGAGGCCGCAGCAAAAGAAGACGGCAGCAGGAGTGGGCAGGCTCGAAACCCGCCTCTCGAAGTCCTCCACGGTTCCGCTGCAACTCAGCGCGAGCTTGCTGTTTCGGTCGTCCCCGGCCCCCTTTACCATATAGAGGGATATTTCTGTGGTGCCGTGTGGTCTGACCTCCTTGATGTACTGAAGCGGCTCAAGGAGGCATCCAAGGGTGAGTAAAGAGGAGCCGGGCAGGAGGATGACAAGAAACTCGCAAGGCATAGGGTGGGTGCCAACTATCGTTCTGCCAGGGTCCGCATGGATCGGCTCGAAAGGGGCGGATTTGCCTGCGTGGCTCTGACCGGGAACTGTTCTGCTGAGTTTGGACATCAGGGCGGGCAGGCATCATTGCGGGACTCCGATATCGGCCTTGGACAGGTGCGTCGGGTCTGCCGATCACACTATACATTAGTGTCCACGACGGGGCGGTGTCAACGCCTGGTGAAGAGAGCCCTACGCCGCGGTCAGGCTCGATGGCCGGCGCAGCGGCAAGCGACGATCTCGGCCAAGGATATCTCCAGATTGTCCTGGAAGGCAGGGAAGAAGCCAGCCCGTCGAGGTCGCGGGCGAACAGCTTCTGAACGCTCAGATTTCTTGAGTGCGTCTCTGCCCAGAGGATTGCAGCTTCAACCATTCGATTGCTGCCCGCGTCTCGAGGCGGGCGGGTGTCAGGGGGATAAGGTAGAAGGCCCCCGGGGCTGCTATCTTCGGAGCGGGGATTTCCCTGAGACCCTCGAAAGATCGATCGCTGCCGTTTTCGACTTGCCAGGCGAGAATGATGCCTTGGCCCTGTTGAGCGGCGGCGAATGCGTCGTGGTAGCGGCTGACCGAGAAGGAAGGGGGAGGCAGCGGCTTGCCTGGCAGGGCAATTCGCTGCCAGTCCTCCCAGCTGACCCACTCGCTGTCGGGTGTATCGTAGTAAATGAGGGGGGCCAGTGCGATGTCCTCCGGACGACGGACAGGATGGCGCTCGAGGAAGCCCGGCGAGGCCATCGGCGCGATCCGGGCGCCGAACAGGCGGATTGCCCCGCTGCCAGGCAGGACAGTGGTCTGGTAGCGGATCAACAGGTCGGCGTTGTTGGCAGCATGATCGCCCGGTGTGTCTTGCGTCACGATCCGCAGGACGATGTCAGGGTGCGTGCGGCGGAAATCCGGCATCCGCTCCACCAGCCAGAACCGCGACAGCGAAGCCGAAAGCTTGACGGTCAGTGACCTGGCTTCCACCTTGCGGATTTCCTGCATGGTGCCTGCGATGGAGGACAAGGCTGTATGTGAGCTGGCAGCCAGCTGTCTGCCGGCGGGGGTAAGCTCCACATGACGCGGCCGTCGGAAGAACAGGGCAACGCCGAGCCGCTCCTCCAGCGCCGCAATCTGCTTGCTGACGGCGGCTTGACTGACGCCGAGTTCGCCCGCTGCCGCAGTGAAGCTGCCGTGGCGTGCCGCGGCTTCGAAAGCGAAGATTGTTGAAAATGACCCGATCTGGTTTCGGAACCCAGCCATAACCTCAGGATATGACATGGGCGAGAATTAGTCCAGTTGTCAGCTGGTTCTCCAGCGAGCATTGCTGCGGAGCGCCTCCGACGCCCGGAGCCAGTTCGCATTTCAGCCAGGATCGAGCCATGAGTGCCCACAGCAAACCACTGCTTGCGGAATTGGTCGCCGGATATCGTCGCGGATATACTCTGCCGGCAGCCTTCTATACGTCGCCGGATGTATTCGAGGTCGACCTCGACGTGTTTTTCCATCGGCATTGGATCATGGTCGGAGTGACGGCGGAGATTCCCGAGGCCGGCGATGTCCGAAAAGTGGACATCGGCACGACCTCCATCCTGCTGCTGCGGGACGATGATATGAGGGTGAGGGCGTTCCACAACGTTTGCCGCCATCGCGGTGCCCGGATCATCGGAGAGGAGCAGACCTCGGTGGGGCGTCTGGTTTGCCCCTATCACCAGTGGTCCTACGATCTGAGTGGCGAGCTGGTTCACGCTGCGCATATGGGCAAGGAGCTGGACCGGTCTTGCCACGGCTTGAAGCCGGTCAATCTCCGGGTGATCGGCGGGATCATCTTCGTCTGCATCTCCGATAAAGCGCCAGAGGATATTGACGAGATTGCAGCGATCCTTGGCGACAGGCTCGCGCCCTACGATCTGGATAAGGCCAAGGTGGCGCTGGCACAAAGCATTGTCGAACCCGGGAACTGGAAGCTCAGTGTCGACAATAACCGGGAATGCTATCATTGCGAGGGCTCGCATCCCGAACTTATCACCACGCTTGTAGGCCTGGACCTTGGATTCAATCCCGACGAGGTTGATGAGGAGGAAAAGGCAGAATATGCCGAGCATTGTGCTTTGGCCGGTGCGCAGGTTGCGGATTGGGAGGCGAAGGGCTTCGCCTCCACAAAGGTCGAACGCTACGAGGGGCACGAAACGCTGCTCCGGACCGAGCGCTTCGTGATCGCAGGAGCGGGCGAATCCCACACGATGGACGGCAAGGCCGCGTGCCGCAAACTGCTTGGCCGGCTGAGCGAACCGTGCTTCGGCGATATGCATCTGCATACGCATAACTCGTGGTCGCATTTCTTTGCCGACCATGCGGTCGTCAGCTGGATCGTTCCCCTGGCTCCTGACCGGACGGAGTTGCGCACTGTCTGGCTCGTGAACAGGGACGCGCAACAGGGAATTGATTATGAACTCGACCGATTGACCGAAGTCTGGATCGCAACCAACCAGCAGGATGCCGACTTGGTGACGATCGCCCAGCAGGGGGTGTCTTCGGTTGCCTACCAGCCGGGCCCCCTCTCCGAATTCTGCGAGACGGCAGTGGACCGCAATATCGCGTGGTATGTCGAGCGGTTGCGCAAGCACGGGTTTCAGGAATGAACGCGTCCTCGCTAGCTTTGTCAGTCGATGAGTTTCAGCTTGAGTGCTTGGCGACGCGCCAGGAAACCCCCAGCGCCAGGACCTATGTGTTCCGGATGCCGCCCGGTTGGGGGCAGTTCGATCCGGGGCAGTTCCTGAACTTTCTGTTCGAGATCGACGGCGAGGAGCAGCTTCGCAGCTACTCCATCTCGTCCTCGGCGCTGGTTCGTGGGCTGGCGTCGATCACCGTGAAACGCGTGCCGGGCGGGCGCGTATCCAACTGGCTGTTCGACCAGATGCGGCCCGGGATGAAGGTTCGGACCTCGGGGCCGGCTGGTCAATTCAGTTGCGGACTTCGGCCAGCAGGGCCGTTGCTGCTGTTGACCGCGGGCAGCGGCATTACGCCCGCCGCCTCGATGCTTCGCAGTCTGGCGGATCAGGGAACCCAGACCGATGCGGTGCTGCTCCATTTCGCTTCGGCTCCCGAAGAGATGATCTTTGCCGGCGAGATGCAGGGTTGGGCGCGTGCACTGCCCAGGCTGCGCGTCATTCCGGTGGTCACACGTCCCGATCACGCCAGTGGCTGGGTCGGTCCCGTGGGGCGCCTGTCGAGGCCCATGTTGCAGGGGCTGGTGCCGGATCTCGGCTCGCGGACGGTCTATTGTTGTGGCCCGGCAGGCTTCATGGAACTGGCAGGAACTCTCGTCGAAGGTTCGGGCCTCCCCACCGACCGGTTTCTGACCGAGAGCTTCGACCGTGCGGTGGAGGAAGCGCCGGAAACTGGGAACGAGAGCCCCGGAGTGCCGGCCTATACTTGTGCATTCGCCAAATCCGGCGTCGTCGGCGCCGTTTCGGCCGATACGACCCTGTTGAAGGCGGCAAAGGCTGTGGGGGTAAGGATACAGAGCTCTTGCGGCAAGGGAATCTGCGGGACCTGCAGGGTGAGGCTGGTCTCGGGAACGGTCGACCTGAGGCATCAGGGGGGCATAAAGCAACGCGAGATCGATCAGGGGTTCATCCTTGCGTGCTGTTCGCGTGCCACTTCAGATGTCGTGATCGACAAATAGCCCGATCTTTGGGGAGGCCGAACTCAGTTCCTTGCGTTCGTTGCCGTTGCAGCGGCCATCACCAGCGCTTCAAAGCGCGCCATTTCGCTTGCCGTCGGCTCCTGTCCGCTAAAGGCCTGGAGGAAGGCCCGCGTCCGCGAGAGCCTGACGGCAAAATCCTCGTTGATATCCAGCGTATACTGGCCGATCTGCGTGAAATACAGCACCCGCGCCCGCACCAGTGCGTCGTCTTCGGCATAGCCGTGGCGGCGGTACATACCGGTCAACGCGTCCAGCCTTTGCTGGTCTGCGCTCGCGACAACCTTCAATACGGTGGGTGCCCTGCGCGCCCACAGGCGCACCGCGATGTCCAGATGGGAGTCGAACAATCCCTCGTCGACCCAGCATTCGAAGACGTTGAGGATCGCCTCGCAGATGGTGTCGGCCGGGCGAATCGCACGCTGGATGATCGGTCCGGTGTTCTTGGCCAGCCAATGGTCCAGCATCTGGCTGTAAAGATCCTGCGGGCTCTTGAAATACCAATAGAAGCTGGAGCGCGAGACGTTCAGTTGCCGCGCCATGATCTGGATCTTCACCCGGTCGATGCCGTCGCGGATCAGCGTCTGCAACGCCAGATTGAGCCAGTCTTCGCGCGTGGATCGGCCCTGAGCCACCGCCGCGTCCATATGTTGTGCGGCCGTGTCCGCCATGCTCGCTTCTCGTTTCTCTGTCTCTGGATAGCATAGAGGCGACCTGCAAGGGAGAGCAAGCGTTCTGCGCATAGATGTGGCGAAGCGGCACCCGCTTCTCAAAATAGTAGACATTAATGTCCATTGTGCTAGGATCATCCCAATCAGGGAGGATGCGCGCATGGAAAAACCGGAATCCGGCCGTCAGGGACGCACGCGCCAGCGTAGGGCAGGGGGCAGCGAGGGCGCGCGGCCCGAGGCCTCCTACATGCGGATGCAGAACCCCTTCGCCCCGCAGCTGGCCTATTCGCAGGACCGGATCGAGGCGATGCACGAGGGCGCCCTGCGGGTGCTGGAGGAGCTGGGCATCCGCGTCCTGCTGGACGAGGCGCGGCAGATCCTGCGCGCCGCCGGGGCGCTGGTGGACGAGGACAGCAAGATGGTCCGCATCGGCCGCGACATGGTGGCTGCGGCGCTCGCCTCGGCCCCCCGCTCCATCCGCCTGCGCGCGGCCAATCCGGCGCGGGAGCAGGACTACGCCCTCGGCTCGATGCTGTTCATGGCGGGTGCGGGCTGTCCCAACGCCTATGACCGCGAGCGCGGGCGGCGGCCCGGCGACCTGACAGGCTATCTGGAAACCCTGCGCCTGCAGCAGACATTCGACGTGATCCACATGCACGGCCCCTCGGTCGAGCCGCAGGACGTGCCGATCCACCTGCGCCACTATGCGATGATGAAGGGCCAGCTCGAGAACTGCGACAAGCCGATGTTCGTCTATGCCCGCGGGCGGCATCAGGTCGAGGAGAGCTTCGAGATGATCCGGCTGGCCCGCGGGCTGGACGAGGCGGGCTTCACCGACGGCGTCTGGGCGACCACGGTGATCAACTCCAACTCGCCGCGGCAACTGGATATTCCGATGTCGCGAGGGATCATCGACTTCGCCCGCGCCGGGCAGATGACCATCATCACCCCGTTCTGCCTTGCGGGTGCCATGGCGCCGATCACCGTGGCGGGCGCGCTGATGCTGCAACATGCCGAGGCGCTGGCCGGGATCACGCTGGCACAGATGGCGAAGCCGGGGGCGCCGGTCTCCTATGGCGGCTTCCTGTCCAACGTCGACATGAAGTCCGGCTCGCCTGCCTTCGGCACGCCGGAGCACATCCGGGCCTGCATCGGCTCGGGGCAACTGGCGCGGCACATCGGCCTGCCCTGGCGCTCGGCCACCGGAGCGGCGTCGAACACAGCCGATGCGCAGGGTGCGACCGAGACGGTAATGGCGCTCTGGGGCGCGGTGCTGGGCGGCGCCACAGTCACCGTCCATGCCGCGGGCTGGCTGGAGGGCGGGCTGACGCTGGGCTACGAGAAGTTCATCCTGGACATCGAGGCGCTGCAGACTATCGCCGAGCTGGCCCGGCCGGCGCCGGCGGACGAGGCCGCGCTTGGCTTCGACGCCATCGCCGAGGTGCAGCCCGGCGGGCATTTCTTCGCCACGGCGCATACGATGGAACGCTACCAGACCGCCTTCTACCGCCCGCTGGTCGCCGACCTGTCGAACCACGGCAGCTGGACCGAGGCGGGTGCGCTGCGGGCCGACGAACGCGCCACCGCGATCTGGCAGCAGAAACTGGCCGAGTTCACCCCGCCCGCCGCCTGCGAGGGCGTGGCCGAACGGCTGGAGGACTTCGTCCGAAGCCGCAGCGAATCGGGCGGGGCGCGGCCGGAGGATTGACTTGGCCTCTCCCGCCCGCCTTCTCCGCGGGACGGAGCCCGGCTCTTCCCGTGGCGGGAAGGAGTTTCGCTTTTATTTCAAAAGATAGCGAAACGTCGCAGCCCGGACAGGCAGGCTGGAGTGGCGATGAAGATTTTTATATACACAACTGCCTGTATGTGCATTTATGTCCACAATGCTGCGCCATAGAGCGCCTGACCAGCACAGGGAGTGCAACATGACCAGAATCCATGGATTGTCCCGTCGCGGTTTCCTGCGGAACGCAGGTGCCTTGGGGCTGATCGCCGCCGCGCCGCTGCCGGCCTTCGCGCAGGACGCGCCGAAGCGCGGCGGCACGCTGGCGATCGGCATCGAGGGCGCCTCCACCGGCGACAGCCTCGACCCGCGCACCTTCAACTCGCCCTATTGGGGCGTCGTCTCGGGGACGATCTTCAACACCCTTGTCGAGACTTACGGGCCGTCGAACGAGTTGCGCCCCGGGCTGGCGAAGTCCTGGGAGGGCAGCGAGGGCGGCAAGCGCTGGGTGTTCGATCTGGTGGAAGGTGCGACCTTCCACGACGGCCGTCCCGTCACCGCGGCGGATGTGATCTATTCTCTGCGCATCCACGATGCCGAGGAGTCCCGCTCGAACTCCCGCGCGATCGCGGCCTCCATCGCCGAGGCGGTGGCAGAGGGTTTGACCCGGGTGATCTTCGATCTGCACGAGGCGAATTATTTCTTCCCGGCCATGTTGAGCAATTACCCGCTCTGCATCATCCCCGAGGGCACCACCACCTTCGATGGCATCGGCACGGGTCCCTACAAGCTCGCCCGCTTCTCTCCCGGCGAGGTGATCGAGGCGGTGCGCCATGATGGCTATTTCAAGCCGGACAGCGCCTGGGTCGACCAGGTGGTGATCCTCGCCGCAAACGATCCCGCGGCTCGGGCCAGCGCCTTCCAGAGCGGACAGCTGCACATCGCCAGCATGTTGGAAAGCCGGACCGCCGCGCTGCTGGGATCGCTGCCGGGCAAGCAACTGATCCCCTATCAGGGGTCGCAGTTCGCGGGCTTCAACCTTCGGGCGGATACCGAGCCTTTCAACAATGCCGACCTGCGCATGGCGCTGAAGCTGGCCGTCGACCGCGAGGATGTGCTGGCCCGCGTCTATGGTGGCATGGGCCGCATCGGAAACGACACGCCGATTCCGCCCAACGACCCGCTGTTCGCCGCCGATATTCCGCAAAACAGCTACGACCCGGAAAAGGCGGCGGCGCTGTTCAAGAAATCCGGCTTCTCGGGGACGCTGACGCTCAGGACCTCGGAAGCTGCGAGTGCCGCGGCCGTCGACATGTCCGCGTTGTTCCGGGAACATGCGGCACGCGCGGGCATCAATTTCGAGGTGGTGCGCGAACCCGCAGATGGCTTCTGGACCAATGTCTGGGGGCAGGCCCCGTTCCATTCGACGCTCTGGGGGGCCCGGCCGACGGCGGACATGATCCTGACCACCGCCTATTCCACCGGCTCGCCGGGGAACGACACCCATTGGTCGAACCCGGCTTTCGATGCGGCGATCGCCGCCGCGCGGGGCGAGGCGGACGAGGCGAAGCATCGGGAATATTACGTCGAGGCGCAACGGCTCCTGTCATCGGACGGCGGCGTGATTATTCCGGTCTTCGGCGATGTGATCGAGGGGCTCAGCACCGATGTGCAGGGCTATGTGTCCGGCACCCAGCCGCTGGCGAACTATCGTGCGGCCGAGCAGGTCTGGTTCGCCTGAACCCGGACGTCGCAGCGCTATTGGGTGGCCGATCTGTTCGCAGGTCGGCCCGGAGGAAGCCATGTTTCTGGACGAACGCAAGGCCACCTATCTGAACGCCGAGGGCAGGGGCAGGCCGCTGGTCTCGCCGATCCCGGCCGAGACGCTGCGCCGGGCGCGGATGTATCGCCTGGCCCGGCTGCGCGAGCAGATGGCGGCGGCGGATGTGGCGGCGCTGCTGCTCTACGATCCGATCAACATCCGCTATGCCTTCGACAGTTCCAACATGATGGTCTGGACCGCGCACAACCCGGTCCGCTACGCGCTGATCCTGAACGGCGGCCCGGCGATCCTGTTCGAGCTGCCGGGGACGGAGAAGGCGGCCCGCGGACTGCCCGGCGTGGACGAGATCCGGCCGGCGAAGATCTGGATGTTCATGGCGCAGGGCGACAAGGCCGACCTGCATCTTGCCGTCTGGGCCGCCGAGATCGCCGATCTGCTGCGCGGGGCGGGGGGCGGCAACCTGCGGTTGGCCGCCGACCGGCTGGAGGCCCATGCCGCCCATGTGCTGGAAGGCCACGGCATCACCGTCACCGACGGCACCCGGCTGACCGAGATCGCCCGCTCGATCAAGTCGTCCGACGAGATCGAACTGATGCGCTGGACCATCCGGGTCTGCGAGGCCGGCATGGCCCGCATCGCCGAACATTCCGTCCCCGGCGTCACCGAGCAGGAGCTTTGGGCGCATCTGCATTTCGAAAACGCCCGCTCGGGTGGCGAATGGCTGGAGACCAAGCTGCTGACCGCCGGGCCGAACACCAATCCATGGTATCATGAATGCTCGGCGCGGCCGGTGCGGGAAGGCGAGATGATCTCCTTCGACACCGACATGATCGGCCCCTACAGCTATTGCGCCGACCTGTCGCGCAGCTGGACCTGCGGTTTCGTGCCGATGACCGATCTGCAACGGCGGATCTATGGCACCGCGCTGGAACAGATTCACCACAACCTGGCGCTGGTGCAGCCGGGGACGAGCTTCGCCGAGTTCAATGAGCGCAGCTGGCGCATCCCCGACCGTCACATCCCCTATCGCTATTCCAACGCCTGCCACGGCGTCGGCATGGCCGACGAATGGCCGGTCATCCCGCTGCACCCCGACTGGTCGAACCGCACGATGGCGGGCGAGTTCCAGCCGGGCATGGTGGTCTGCGTCGAAAGCCTGATGGCCGAAGCAGGCAGCGAATCCGTCAAGCTCGAAACCCAGGTCCTGATCACCGAGACCGGGCACGTCCGGCTCGACAGCTTTCCCTTCGAGGAGGTCTAGCCGAATGCCCCTCCGGTTTTTCTCCGGGTCAAGGTTCGCCTGATGCGCAAGATCCGTCTCCATTCGTCGCCCGTAAGGGATTTCGTTGTCTCCCGTGCGGTATCAGGCGTCATCTCCCTCATTCTGGTCACTGCCCTGATCCTCATCGGCACCGCGATGCTGCCCGGTGATACCGCCAGCGCGCTCCTGGGTCAGAATGCGACTCCCGAGGCGCTGGACGCGCTGCGCCGTGACCTCCGGCTCGACGAGCCGTTGCACTATCGCTACCTGGGCTGGTTTCTCGATGTCCTGCGGGGCGACCTTGGCACCTCGCTTGCCAGCGGCCGGCCCGTGACCGAGGTGCTGCTGCCGCGGCTGGAGAATTCGATGCTGCTGGCGCTGGTCGCCGCACTTTTCCTGCTCCCGGTTGCCATCGGCGGCGGGATCGTGGCGGCGATCTGGCAGGACAGCTGGCTCGACCGGGTTCTGGGTTTCGGCTCGATGCTGTTCCTGGCGATGCCGGCCTTCCTGGTCGGCTACATCCTGATCTATGTCTTCGCGGTTCGCATGGGATGGTTCCCGTCGATGTCCGTGGCGCCTTTGATAAGCAGTCCGGCGGCCTGGGCACAGGTTCTGGCGCTTCCGGTGCTGTCGCTCGTCATCATCGGCCAAGCCCATACGATGAAGCTGACGCGGACGGCGATCCTCGCGGTGCTGGCGTCCGACTATGTGCTGATGGCCGAAGTAAAGGGCATCTCCCGCCGTCGCATCATCCTGCGCCATGCGCTGCCGAACGCGCTGTCGCCGATCCTGTCGATCTCGATCCTGACGGTGGCCTATCTGATCGTCGACGTGGTGGTGATCGAGATCGTGTTCAGCTACCCCGGCTTGGGCAAGCTGATGGTCGATTCCGTAGCCTACCGCGACCTGACGGTGGTGCAGGCCTGTGGGCTGTTGTTCGCGCTGATCTTCATCGGGATGAACTTTCTGGCCGATTTCCTGGCGCTGCTGGCCAACCCGCGCCAGCGCGTCCCGGCCCGGGGGGTGTAGGCCATGAGGAACACCGGCTTCGCCCTCTCGCTGCTCTGCTTCGCGCTGCTGGTGCTGGCGGCGGTCTTCGCGCCGCTGCTGGCGCCCTATTCCCCCAGCGACCCGGTCCATATGGCCTATGCCCCTCCCGATGCGAAGGCCCTTCTGGGCGCGGATTCGCTTGGCCGGGACATGCTGTCGCGCATCCTCTACGGGCTGCGCTACACGCTGGGTATCGCGCTTCTGGTCTCGATCCTCGCCGCTGCCACCGGCGTCACCCTGGCCTTCCTTGCCGCGTTCCGCCGCGGCTGGACCGACCTGCTGCTCGGCCGGCTGGTCGATGCGGTGATGTCGGTTCCGCAGATCATCTTCGCCCTCGTCGTCCTGGCGGTGGCCGGGGTCTCGCTGACCACGCTGGTGCTGACCATGGCAGTCCTCGAGGCAACGCTGTTCTACCGCATCATCCGGCCCGTCGCCGGCGACATCGTGGCGATGGATTACGTGGAGGTCGCCCGCCTGCGGGGCGAGGGTCTCGGCTGGTATCTTTTCCGCGAGATCCTGCCCAATGCCGCCCCCACGCTGATCGCGGAATTCGGCATCCGCATCGCCTATGCGGTGCTGTTCATCAGCGGCCTCAGCTTCCTCGGGGTCGGCGTGCAACCCCCCGCCGCCGACCTGGGCGGGCTGGTGCGCGAGAATGCACTGGCGATCTCGGTCGGCCAGCTGGCGCCGCTGGCCCCCGCGGTCTGCATCGCGCTGATCACCCTGTCGGTGAACGGCATCGTGGACTGGTTCATCCACAAATACTCGATCCGCGCGGAGTTGGGCTGATGGTGTCTCCTGTCCTTCGGATAGACGGCCTGCGGATCGAGGCCCGTCAGTCGATGATCCTCGACGGCATCTCCTTCGAGGTGATGCCGGGCGAGATCTTCGGCATCATCGGCGAATCCGGCGCCGGCAAAAGCACGCTGGCAATGGCGACGGTCGGGCTGTTGCGGGCGGGGTGCCGGCGCACGGCCGGCACGGTCACGCTCGCCGGCAACAGCCTGTTCGAGCTGCCGCAGCAGGCGCTGGAAAAGGTGCGGCGCACCAAGGTCGCCTATATCGCGCAAAGCGCCGCGGCGGCGTTCAATCCGTTCTACCGGCTGGCCGATCAGGTCACCGAACTTGCCGCGCTGGAACGCGGCTTGCCGAAGGACGAGCGGGACCGGTTGGCCGCCCGTCTCTTCGCCGAGTTGCAGCTGCCGGACCCCGAGACCTTCGGCAGACGCTATCCGCATCAGGTCTCCGGCGGGCAGTTGCAGCGGGCGATGATCGCCATGGCACTGATCAACGAGCCCGACCTGATCCTCTTCGACGAGCCGACCACGGCGCTGGATGTCACCACCCAGCTTGAGGTGATCCGGCTGATCCGCAAGATCGTGAAGGAGCGCGGCTGCGGGGCGATCTACATCTCGCACGACCTTGCCGTGGTCTCGCAACTGGCCGACAGGGTGATGGTGCTGCGGCATGGCAAAACGGTCGAGGTCGGCGCGACCCGCGACCTGATCGAGAATCCGCAGGCTGACTACACCCGTGATCTGGTCGCCAACAAGACAACCGGCAGCGGTATTGGCGATGCTGCGGCGACGGGGCCAATCATCTCGGTCAAGAATCTTGCGGCCGGCTATGGTGGTGTTTCGGCGATCCGCGACATCTCGCTGGAGCTGGCGGCGGGGCATATCACCTGTCTTGTCGGCGAATCCGGCAGCGGCAAGACCACGCTGGCGCGCACCATCGCCGGTCTGGTCGATGTGCATGCCGGCAAGATGCATATGAAGGGCGTGCCGCTGCCCGGCCGGATCGAAGACCGCAGCTTCGAGGCCCGGCGGCGGCTGCAATACATCCACCAGCTGCCCGACCTGGCACTCAATCCCCGGCAGACGATCCGCGAGATCGTCGGCCGGCCGTTGGCGAAGTTCGGGGGGGTGCACGGTGCGGCGGCCGAAGCCCGGTTGTGCGAACTGATGCGCGACGTCGAGCTGCCGGAAGCATTTCTCGATCGGGTGCCCGGCTCGCTGTCGGGCGGGCAGAAGCAAAGAATCTGCATCGCCCGGGCGCTGGCGGCGGAACCCGAGGTGCTGATCTGCGACGAGGTCACCTCGGCGCTGGACCCGCTGGTCGAGGAAAGCGTGATCAAGCTGCTACTGCGGCTGATGGCCGAACGTCCGCTGACCATGCTGTTCATCACCCACAACCTGCTGCTGACCCGGCGCTTCGCGAATGAGGTTGTGGTGATGCAGGCAGGCAGGATCGTGGAAGAGGGGCCTGCGGCCAGGATATTCTCGGCGCCGCGGGAAGCCTACACCCGCAAGCTTCTCGATTCCACGCCATTGATGGAGCGGGGTTGGCTGGAAGCACGGCTGTGAGATCATGTTCATATATGGCTATATGAACTGGTCCAAAATAGACCGTTTTGCCAGTTATCTGAGAGTTTTTGATGTTGAGCGCGTTATTTCTGGCGACGTAGCAGAATTAATCTGTTCATTTATGTCTACCATGCTAATGTCATGCAACTTGCCGGGATGAAACGAAGGGGAAAGCCATGAAGGCCAGATATCGTGTCGCAGTCATCGGTGGGGGCGTGGTCGGCGCTTCGATCGCCTATCATCTGACCAAGCTGGGCTGGACCGACATCGCGATCCTCGAACGCAGCGTGCTGACCGCTGGGTCCAGCTGGCACGCGGCGGGCGGGATCCACACCCTGAACGCCGATCCCAACATCGCGGCCCTGCAGGCCTATACCATCGACCTGCTGGGGGAACTGGAGCAGGACTCCGGCATCAACATCGGGCTGCACATGACCGGCGGCATCCTGATGGCGCGCGACCCCGACCGCTGGGATTCCCTGCGCAGCACCTATCGCATCATGCAGTCGATGGGGATCGACGATTCCCGGCTGGTGACCCCCGGCGAGATCAAGGCGCTCTGCCCGTTGGTCAATACCTCCGACCTCATCGGCGGCATGACCTCGGAGCGCGAGGGCTATGTCGACCCCTCGGGCGTGGTCCATGCCTATGCCCGCGCGGCCAAGAACCGTGGCGCCGACATCATCGAGCACAACCGGGTGCTGTCGCTGACCCAGCTGCCCTCGCTGGAATGGCAGGTGGAGACCGAGAAGGGCACGATCCTGGCCGAGCATGTGGTGAATGCGGGCGGCCTCTGGGCCAAGCAGCTGGGGCGGATGGTCGGGGTGGAACTGCCGGTCACGCCGATGGAACACCACTACCTGGTGACCGAGGCGATCCCCGAGATCGCCGCCCTGCCGAAGGAGATGCCGACCATCGTCGACCTCGACGGCTTTTCCTACATGCGGCAGGAACAGCATGGGATGCTGCTCGGCATCTACGAGATAAACCACAAGCACTGGCAGATGGACGGCGCCCCCTGGGACTACGGGATGGAGCTGATCCAGGAGGACACCGACCGGATTTCCGACGAACTGGCGCTGGCCTTCCACCGCTATCCCGTCTTGCAAACCGCCGGGATCAGGCGGTGGGTCAACGGCGCCTTCACCTTCTCGCCCGACGGCAACCCGCTGGTCGGCCCGGTGCGTGGCCTGCGCAACTATTGGGTGGCCTGCGGGGTGATGGCGGGCTTCCTGCAGGGCGGCGGCGTCGGCAAGTCGCTGGCGGAATGGATGGTGCAGGGCGAGGCCGAGGCCGATATCTTCGGCATGGACATCGCCCGCTACGGCGATTTCGCCGCCAACCGCGAATACATCCGCCAGACCACCGGCCAGTTCTACTCGCGCCGCTTCATCATGACCTATCCGAACGAGCAACTGCCAGCAGGCCGCCCGCTGAAGGTGCCGGGGGCCTATGAGGGGATGACTTCGGCAGGTGCGGTCTGGGGCGCGAACTGGGGGCTGGAAGTGCCGCTCTACTTCGCGCCAAAGGGTTTTGCCGAAAAGCCCAGCTTGCGGCGGTCGAACGCCTTCGACATCATCGGCGCCGAGGCGCGGGCGGTGCGGGACAAGGCCGGTCTGCTCGATATCACCGGCTTCTCGCGCTACGAGGTGACGGGGCAGGGGGCCGAGGCCTGGCTCGACCGCATCTTCGCCAGCCGCCTGCCGAAGCCCGGCCGGGCGCGGCTGGCGCCGATTCTGGGCGAGGATGGGCGGTTGAAGGGCGACCTGACGCTGTTGAACTGGGGTGACGGGTCCTGGTGGATCATGGGCTCCTACTACCTGCGCGAATGGCACATGCGCTGGTTCCAGGACCACATGGCCGAGGGTGTGGCGCTGCGCGACATCTCGGACATCGTCACCGGCTTCGCGCTGGCCGGGCCGCGGTCGCGCGAGATATTGCAGAAGCTGACGCATCAGGATGTGGCGGCACTGCCTCTGCTTGGTTGCACCCGGATGGACCTGGGCCTGATCCGTGCCCGCGTCGCCCGGATGTCGATCACCGGCGAACTGGGCTACGAGATCAACTGCGGGGCGCTGGAGCACGCCACCCTGCGCCGCATCCTGCTGGAGGCGGGTGCAGAGGATGGGTTGACCGAATTCGGCTTCGCCTCGGGCAACGCCCTGCGGCTGGAAAAAAGCTTCGGCGTTTGGTCGCGCGAGTTCACCCAAGGCTACACGCCGGGCCAGACCGGGCTGGACCGTTTCATCGACTGGGACAAGAAAGGCTTCATCGGCGAGGCCACCGCCCGTGCCGAGCGCGATGGAAACCCGTCGAAACAGGTGCTGGTCACGCTGGAGATCGACGCCAAGGATGCCGACGCCAGCGGCTACGAGCCGATCTGGCAGGATGGCAAGCTGGTCGGCTACGTCACCTCGGGCGGCTACGGTCACACCATCGGCAAAAGCCTCGCGCTGGCGATGGTGGACCGGGCGGTCGCCACCGAGGGCACCGTGCTTTCCACCCATATCACCGGCGAGGAACGCCGGGCCACGGTCATCCAAGCCTCGCCCTATGATCCCGAAGGCAGGGCGATGCGCGGATGAGGCCGGAGTGAACCGATGACACGGCATTATTCCGCGTTCTCGCTGCTGAAAGAGGGGCTGAACGGCCAGAAGGGCTGGCGCCCCGCCTGGCGCAGCCCCGAGCCGAAAAATCGCTACGACGTGGTGATCATCGGCGGCGGCGGGCAGGGGTTGGCCACCGCGTATTACCTGGCGAAGACCCACGGCATCCGCAACGTCGCGGTGATCGAACGCGGCTGGCTGGGCGGCGGCAACACCGGGCGCAACACCACCGCGATCCGGTCGAACTACTTCTACCCGGAAAGCACCGCGCTCTACGACCTGTCGCTGCGGCTTTACGAGGGGCTGGCGCGTGAGTTGAACTACAACATCATGCTGTCGCAGCGCGGCATGATGCAGATAGTCTCCAGCCCCGGCGAGATGGAGATGGCCGCCCGCATGGTCAACGCCATGCAGGTGAATGGCGTGCAGGCCGAGCTGCTGGACCGCGAGGAGGTGCGGCGCCGGGTGCCGATCTTCAACTTCGCCTCCGACGCCCGCTATCCGGTCTCTGGCGCGATCCTCCAGCAGCGCGCCGGGGTTGCCCGCCACGATGCCGTGGCCTGGGGCTACGCCCGCGCCGCTGACCGGCTGGGGGTGGACATCCTCCAGCAATGCGAGGTGCAGGAGTTCCTGGTCGAAGGCAGCCGCTGCGTCGGCGTCGCCACCTCGCGCGGCGAAATCCGCGCCGATAGGGTGGGCATGGCGGTGGCCGGCAATTCCGGCGCGCTGGCGGCGAAGGCCGGTTTCCGGCTGCCGATCACCTCCTACACGCTTCAGGCCTGCGTGTCCGAGCCGGTGAAGCCGATCCTCGACACCGTGCTGGTCTCGCCGATGACCGGGACCTATGTCAGCCAGTCCGACAAGGGCGAGATGGTGATCGGCGGCGGCCTGGACCGGGTGCCCTCCTACGGCCAGCGCGGCAACCTTCCGCAACTGGAGACAGTGCTTTCGGGCCTGCTGGAGATGTTCCCGCTCTTCCGCCAACTGCGGCTGTTGCGGCAATGGGGCGGCACGGTGGACGTGACCCCGGACAGTTCGCCCATCTTCGGCGAAAGCCCGCTGCCGGGGCTTTTCGTCAACGGCGGCTGGGGGACGGGCGGCTTCAAGGGCATCCCGGCGGGCGGCACCGTCTTCGCCCATATCCTCGCCACCGGCAGCCATCATGAGATCAGCCGGCCCTTCGACCTGTCCCGCTTCCGCAGCGGCCACATGATCGATGAGGCCGCGGGTGCCGGTATAGCGCATTGAAAGAGGCCTGAGATGCAGCTCTTCACCTGTCCCTTCTGCGGCCCCCGGGCCGAGGGCGAGTTCCATTTCGGCGGCGACGCCGGCAACCTGCGGCCCGAGGGCGAGGTGGCGGCCGAGGCCTGGACCGACTACCTCTACTTCCGCCACAACTGCCGCGGCCCGGCGCGCGAGATCTGGATGCACCTGCCCTGCCGCGAGGTCTTCGTGATGGAACGCGACACGCTGACCCATGAGGTCCTGGCGACCGAGGCGCTGGCGGGTGAAACCACCGGGGCGGAGGAGCGGGCATGACCGGCTGGCGCCTCGAGTCCCACGGCTGGGCGGTGGACCGCAGCCAGCCGGTTTCCTTCACCTTCGATGGCCGCCGTGTTCGAGGATTCGCGGGGGACAGTCTGGCTTCGGCCTTGCTGGGGGCGGGCGTTTCCGTCGTCGGGCGGAGTTTCAAGTATCACCGCCCGCGCGGCTTCTGGGGTGCGGGGGCCGAGGAAGCGAACGGCATCGCCGACATCCAAGGTGCGCAGCACCGGCCCAATGTGCAGATGACGGTGGAGCCGGCGCGGGACGGCATGGTGCTGCGGTCGATCAACGGAAGCCCCACGGCCGAGCGCGACCGCAGCGCCTTCCTCGACCGCTTCGCCCGCTTCATCCCGGCGGCCTTCTACTACAAGACCTTCATGTTCCCCGACTGGCACCTGTTCGAGCCGCGCATCCGCGCCATGGCCGGGCTGGGGCGCCTCGACCCACAGGCGCAGGGCTTCGGCCCCGCCGCCCCGGCCAATGCCTTCTGCGATGTGCTGGTGATCGGTGCCGGGCCGGCCGGCCTGACGGCGGCATTGGCTGCGGCAGGGCAGGGGCGCAGGGTGATCCTCTGCGACGACCAGCCGGTGCCGGGCGGCAGCCTGCTTTACCGCGAAGCGCGGATCGAGGGCCCGGAGGGGCGGGATTGGGCGGTGCAGGCCGTCGCGCGGCTGCGTGAGTTTGGTGCCCAGGTGATGCTCCGCACCACCGCCTTCGGCCGCTACGAGCATGGGTTGACCGGGCTGGCCGAGGACGATGGAGAGGGCAGGGCGCCGCGCCTCTGGCGGGTGCGTGCCGCCGAGACCGTGCTGGCGACCGGCGCCATCGAGCGCGGCCTGCCGTTTGCGAACAACGACCGGCCGGGGGTGATGTCGGCCATGGCGGGCCTGCACTACCTGACGCGCTACGGCGTGGCGGTGGGGCGGCGGGTGGTGGTCGCCACCAACAACGGCCTCGCTTACGAGGCCGCCACCGCCCTGTCCCGGGCAGGGGTTGAGGTCACGGTCATCGACCAGCGCAGGGACGCGCCCGCCACCGAGCTGCCGCGGATCGCCGGCCGGATCGAGGCGGTTCTGGGCCGCAGAGGTGTCGAGGCGGTGCGGCTGGCCTCGGGCCAGCGGATCGAGGCGGATGCCGTTCTGGTCTCGGGCGGGCATACGCCGACGGTGCATCTCTACTGCCAGGCGCAGGGCAAGCTGCGGTGGGACGACGGCATCCA
This sequence comes from uncultured Paracoccaceae bacterium, assembly GCA_934500835.1. Taxonomy (GTDB): domain Bacteria; phylum Pseudomonadota; class Alphaproteobacteria; order Rhodobacterales; family Rhodobacteraceae; genus Pseudogemmobacter. The sequence goes on from CAKSTR010000007.1 coordinate 64,618, forward strand.
GGGATTTGTCCCGGACCGCAAGATGCCCGGGCTGACGGTGGTCGGCGCGGCGGCGGGACGGTTCGATCTGGCCGGGGTGCTGGCCGATGCAGCGCAGGCCGTCGGGGGTCCGCCCCCCGCCGCCGAGGCGCCCGACTGGCCGCTGCGGATCGCCGCCGACTGGCAGGCGCCCAAGGCCAGGGGCCGGATCTGGCTGGACTTTCAGAATGATGTCACCGCCAAGGACGTGGAACTGGCGGCGCGGGAGAACTTCACCTCGGTCGAGCACCTGAAGCGCTACACCACGCTGGGGATGGCCAACGACCAAGGCAAGACCTCCAACCTGCCCGGCCTCGCGCTGATGGCGCAGATCACCGGCCGCAGCATCCAGGACACCGGGACGACCACCTACCGCCCGCCCTTCGTGCCGATCCCGCTGGCCTCCTTCGCCGGCCGGCGCGGCGGGCAGTTGATGAACCCGCTGCGCCGCTTGCCGCTGGAGGCCGAGCACCGGGCCGATGGCGCGCTCTTCCGCGAATACGGCGGCTGGCTGCGCCCGGCCTGGTTCGGCAAGGGGGCCGAGGCGGCGGAAGTCGCGCGCGAGGCGGTGGCGGCACGGCAGGGCGTGGCGCTGTTCGACGGCTCGCCCCTAGGCAAGATCGAAGTGATCGGGCCGGATGCGGCGCAGTTCCTCGATTTCATCTTCTACAACACCATGTCGACGCTGAAGCCCGGCCGCTGCCGCTATGGCTTCATACTGACCGAGCAGGGCGCGGTCTACGACGACGGCGTACTGGTGCGGCTGGACGAGAACCGCTTCGTGGTCTCCTGTTCCTCCTCGCATGTGCAGGGCGTCGGCCTGATGCTGGAGGAATGGCGGCAGGACCGCTTCGACCGCAGCCGGTTGGTGATCCACGATGCCACGGCGCGCTATGCCACGCTGACCGTGACCGGCCCGAAGTCGCGGGCCCTGTTGCTGGCGGTGGGGCTTGGCGTCGATCTGGACGATGCGGCCTTGCCGCATATGGCGCTGGCTTGGGGCAGCTTCCGGGGGGATCCGGTGAGGGTGACTCGGGTCAGCTTCACCGGCGACCGTTCCTACGAACTGTCGATCCGCGCCGACCGGGCGCTGCCCCTGTGGCGAACGCTGAAGGAGGCGGGGCAGGCGTTCGATGCCGTTCTGCTGGGCGGCGAGGCGCTGATGATCCTGAGGGCGGAAAAGGGCTATATCGTGATCGGCAAGGACACCGATGGCCGCACGCGGCCGATGGACCTTGGCGTCAGCGGGCCGTTCGAGAAGAAGAAGGGCGAATACCTCGGCCGCCGCTCGCTGTCCCTGCCGGCGGCGGCGGATCAGGCCCGGGCGCTGGTCGGGCTGGAAAGCCCGGACGGCAAGGTGCTGCCTCCCGGCGCCCATGCGGTGGAGCGGCGGGGCAGAGCCAAGCGCAGCATCGGCTTCGTCACCACCAGCCATTTCAGCCCCAGCCTGAACCGCCCCATCGCGCTGGCGCTGGTCGAGAACGGCGCGTCGCGGATAGGCGAGACGGTGGAACTGCACCACTTCGGCCAGAGTCTGACCGCGCGGATCGCGCCACCCTGCGCCTTCGACCCCGAGGGGGAGCGTCTCCATGCTTGACCATGCCGAGAAATGGGATGCCGCGCCCGACTGGGCCACCGCCGTTCTGGAGGCCACGGGCGTGACCGTCCGCAGCCTGGACCTGCCGGACATGTTGCTGGTCAGCGGCGACCTCGGTGCCTTCGGTCGGGCCTCCGGCTTCGACCCGCAGGGTGCAGGTGCGCTCGGCGCGGTTCACGGCGACGGATATACTGTCCGGTTGGCGCGCGACCGGCTGCTGGTCGTCGGCCCGCTGCCCGGGACGGTGCAGGAAAGCTGGAACGACGCGGGATTCGCCGTCACGCCGATCAGCGGGGCGGATCATGTCTTTGAACTTGCCGGCGAGGGCATTCCTGGTCTCCTCTTCCGCGCCACTACCCTGGACCCGGCAAACCCCGGACCCTGCGCCGCCATCGGCTTCGCCGGTGTTCCGGCGGTGCTCTACCGCCACGACCCGTCCGGCGCCCTTCGGCTGCATGTCGAACGCGGCCTCGCGGTCTATCTCTGGTCCTGGCTGATGGCCGTGCTTGGGGAACTGTGAAGAAATGACCACCGATTTCTCCCTTACTCGTTCCAAATTCGATCTGCCCGAAGGCATAATCTATCTCGATGGCAATTCACTCGGCCCGCTGCCGAAGGCAGTGAAGGCGCGAATGAACAGCACCATCACCGATGAATGGGGCACCTTGCTGATCCGGGGCTGGAACCAGGCCGGGTGGATGGAGCAGCCGCGTCGCGTCGGGGACCGCATTGCCCGGCTGATCGGAGCCGAGTCGAGAAGTGTCGTCATGGGCGACACCCTGTCGATCAAGGTCTATCAGGCGCTCGCCTCGGCTTTCGAAATGAACCCGGGCCGCAAGGTGGTGCTGTCGGACAATGGCAACTTCCCTTCCGACCTCTACATCGCGCAGGGCCTCGTGCGGACCCTGGGCGCGGGCCATGAACTGCGAACCGTCGATCCCGAGGCAGTGCTGGATGCCATCGACACGAGCGTCGCCGCAATCCTGATCACCGAGGTCGACTACCGCACCGGTCGGCGCCACGACATGAGGGCATTGACTGCGAAGGCCCATGAGATGGGCGCGCTGGCGATCTGGGACCTCGCGCATTCGGCGGGGGCGCTGCCGGTGGACGTGGCCGGGGGCGGCGCCGATTTCGCCGTCGGCTGCACCTACAAATACCTAAACTCCGGTCCCGGCGGCCCGGCCTTCATCTATGTCGCCCCGCGCCATCACGATGTCGCGCGCCCCGCGCTGTCCGGCTGGATGGGGCACGAGGCGCCATTCGCCTTCGATCTGGACTACCGCCCCGGCGCGGGAATCGAGCGGATGCGCGTGGGCACGCCGCCGATCCTGCAACTGGCGGCGCTGGATGCGGCGCTGGATGTCTGGGAAGGGGTGGACATGCGGGATGTCCGCGTCCGGTCGCTGGAACTGGGCGACCTCTTCATCGCCGGGATCGAAGCGCGCTGCCCCGACCTGAAACTCGCAACCCCCCGCGCCCATGAGGAACGCGGCAGCCAGGTCAGTTTCACTCATCCCGAAGGCTATGCGATCATGCAGGCGTTGATCGCCGAGGGCGTGATCGGCGATTTCCGTGCACCAGTGACGCTGCGCTTCGGCTTGACGCCCCTTTACCTTGCAGCCGAGGACGTGAACCGCGCCATCGATATCCTTGCCCGTATCATGGACGAGCGCCGTTGGGATCGGCCCGAATTCAAGGTGCGGGGCAAGGTGACATGATCCGCGTGGAAGCCCTTCCCTGCGCGTGCCGTCCCTCGGCCTGGATCGCCCTGTGGAGACGGATTGGGCAATGTGCCGTCCGAAATCAGAGGCCTCTTCTTTCTTGAGCCATCCCTTTCAGCCAAGAGAGAAAGCAGACATGACCTACGATCCTTCCAAAGACGGTGCGCAAATGTCCTTCGACGGGCGGATGTCCTATGGCGACTATCTCGCCGTCGACCAGATTCTGACCGCTCAGAAGCCGCTCAGCACTGCCCACGACGAAATGCTGTTCATCATTCAGCATCAGACATCCGAGCTGTGGATGAAGCTGGCGCTGTATGAGATCGGTGGTGCGCGCGAGATGATCGCCGCCAACCGCACCCCCGCGGCGCTGAAGATGCTGTCCCGTGTCTCGCGCATCTTCGAGCAGTTGAACAACGCCTGGGACGTGTTGCGCACGATGACGCCCTCGGAATACACGCAATTCCGTGACGACTTGGGGCAATCCTCAGGGTTCCAGTCCTGGCAATACCGTCTGATCGAATACGCTGTCGGCAACCGCAACCTCGCTATGCTGCGCCCGCATGCACACCGCGCGGACCTGCTGGAAAAGCTGGAGGCGGAGCTCGCCTGCCCTACGCTCTACGACGAGGTCTTGCGGCGCCTGGCGCGGCTTGGTCTGCCGGTGCCCGCGGACGTGCTTGACCGCGACCTGCGTCAGACTTGGAGCTTCAACGAAGGCGTCATGGCGGTCTGGAGCATGGTCTACCGCGATCCGGCAAAATACTGGGAGGCCTATGAGGTGGCCGAGAAGCTGGTCGATTTCGAGGACTACTTCCGCCGCTGGCGCTTCAACCACGTGACTACGGTCGAACGCATCATCGGTTTCAAGCGCGGCACCGGCGGAACGGCGGGGATTTCCTATCTCAAGCGCATGCTGGAGGTCGAACTGTTCCCGGAGCTTTGGCGCGTGCGTACCGAGCTTTAACTCCGACGAAATGAGATCCGCGTTTCCCGATACTGAAAAAAACAATCGGGGAACGCGTGCAGGGTCAGGCGACGTCTGGCCTTGTCAGTCGGCACGGCGCAGGGGTGGATAGATATGTATAGAAAAGTATCAGCGGCGCGATCCTCGAAACTGCAAGATCGCCACGGTTGATTCTTGTAATATAATGATAATATTATATTAATTTTCTTATTGCCAGAATCATATATTGCCGCTTCCATGGACATCAGTGGCTACATCTGGGGTGATCTCTGCCCGGCTGGCGAGATCGATGCATCCGGCGAACAGGAGGTGTCAGCTCTGAGGAGTTCTAGGGCAGCACTCCGCCGTCCGAAGTTAATCTAAACCAGTAGAAGATGGTTCTTCGTGAGCTGGTATGAAGTCGGCATTTGCTCTGCGAGGAAGGGTGTCTATGGGTAAGGTAGCACAAAGCGCGGTGTATTCTCGCTCCGAGGTCAGCAGCGGAACGGCATGGGAGGCCGCTGCGGCATATCCTCGCGCCTTGCGGGCGGGAGACTTTATCTACGTATCCGGCACGACCGCCACGGACGAGAATGGCGTGGTGGAAAAAGGGTCTGCGGCGGGCCAGACGCGCTTCATCCTGGAAAAAATCATACGGGCCATCAGACAACTCGGCGGTGAGCCGGAGGATGTGGTCATGGCCAGGGTCTATTTGAAGGAAGCGACCCTCGCCGAAGAGATTTTCTCCGTCTACACTGAAATGTTCGGCCATGTCCGGGCATCCAGCACCGCCGTCGTCGCGCAGGCGCTGGGCGACGACTATCTCGTCGAGATCGAAATGCAGGCAATCGTTGGGGCACGCCGTGAAATTTAGCATCCGTCTGAACAATTTAGCATCCGTCTGAACAATTTAGCATCCGTCTGAACAATGATGTGACGATCCGCGAACATGTCGCGCTTGCCCAGGCGGCCGAAAGCGCGGGCTTCGATCAATACTGGGTCGCCAACGACCTCATGATCCGCAGCGCCCCGGTCATTCTTGCGGCGGTGGCCCAAGGCACGAGCCGCATCGAGATCGGCAGCTGCATCATGAATCCCTTTACTGTCAACCCGGCGGAAATTGCGATGTTTGCGGCGTCCATGGACGAGTTGAGCGGCTGCCGCTTCAATCTCGGTTTCGCCGCGGGGGCGGGAGAGTTCCTGAACTGGATCGGAATCGACCAGCCAAGCCCGCTTGCCGCGGTTCGGGAAAGCGTCGCCGCGATCCGGCTGCTGCTGGAGGGCAAGACCGCGAGGATGGACGGCAGATTCCTGAAATGGTCCGACGCCGCCTATCTGCGCTTCCCGGCTCCGCGGGTGACACCGATCTACATCGGCGCGTCCGGCCCGCTGATGCTGAAACTGGCGGGTGAGATCGGCGATGGCGTTCTGCCGCTTCTTTTCCCGCCGGAACACTACGCCAACGTCCGGCCCCTGATCGACCAGGGATTGGCGATCCGCCAGGAGGGGCGTGGCGGATGCGATATCGTCGGGTCGATCTGGGCCTCGCTGGGCGGGGACCGGGACGCGGCCAAGCGGCTTCTGGCCGAGAAGATCGCGATCTACGGCAGCGCGCTGGCGCCCATCGTCTTGGAGCAACTGGGCCTGACCAGGGCCGATTTCGAGGGGATCGACGCTGCGCTGGTCGGAAACAACGACATGGACAGCGCCGTCTCCCTCGTCTCGAACCAGATGCTCAAGATCGGTATCGTCGGTTCGGCGGAAGACATCATCGAGCGGCTCGAGCCGATCGTCGCCGCCGGGCTGCGGCACATCAGCTTCGGCCCGCCGCTGGGGCCGGACCGGCTAGAGGCGATCGAACTGATCGGGAGGCACATCATCCCGCATTTCCGAAAGAAGCAGGGCGATCCGGGCTCGAAGCGTGCGGAGACCTGAGCCGTGATCTCGTTGCTCGACCTGTTCGACCAGTATCGGCTGCCGATGGATGTCTGGATCCGGGATGGCGTGAATTGGCTGGTCATGAACGCGCGCCCCTTCTTCCTGGCTGCCCGGGAACCTGTCGCGATCATGCTGAACTGGTTCGACGAGGGGCTGAACGCCATCCCGCCACTGATCTTCCTGGCCGGTGCTGGCGCGTTGGCCTGGTTCTCGAATGGGTGGAAGCTGGCGGCCGGGACGGTAGGCGGCTTTCTGGTGATCGGGTTCCTCGGCCTTTGGGGGATGACGATGACCACGCTTGCCATGACGCTGACCGCCGTCACGTTCTGCATTCTGGTGGGCGTTCCGATCGGCACCTTCGCGGCGCAGAGCAACAGGTTCGAGCGGTCCTTGATGCCGGTGCTGGATGCGATGCAGACCACGCCGACGTTCGTCTATCTGGTTCCGATCGTCATGCTGTTCGGCATAGGCAATGTGCCATCGGTGCTGGCGACGATCATCGTCGCCCTGCCGCCGATGATCCGGCTGACCAGCCTCGGCATCCGCGAGGTCGATCCCGAGATCATCGAGGCGGGTCGGGCCTTCGGCTGCACCAGGTTCCAGATCCTCCGCGAGATTCAGATACCGCTGGCGATGCCGACCATTATGACCGGGCTGAACCAAGCGCTCATGCTTTCGCTCAGCATGGTGGTGGTCGCGGCGCTGATCGGCGCGGGAGGGCTGGGGCTGTCGGTCTATTCGGGCATCAACCGCCTGGATGTCGGACTTGCAGGCATTGCCGGCCTGGCCATCGTCGCGCTGGCGATCATCCTCGACCGCATCGTGCGTGGATTTGCGTCCGGCGGAAAGCAGTGACGGGGCCAACCGAGAAAGATCGGAACAAGGTATAAGATGACAGCGCAGCCCTCTCCGCCAAGTGTCCCCGACGAGACCGCGCCGATTCTCGTGGTTAATCGCGTGTGCAAGATTTACGGCGGTAATGTCGGCCCCGCAACGGAGATGGCGCTCCAGGGCGGCAGCCGTGCCGACATACAGGCCGCCCACGGCAGCTTCGTCGCGCTTGCAGATGTCTCGTTCTCGGTGTCGGAAGGTGAGGTCTTTGTGATCATCGGCCTCTCCGGTTCGGGAAAGTCGACGCTTTTACGATGCATCAACAGGCTGGTCGAGCCCACGTCGGGGCGCATCCTGCTCCGCGGCACCGACGTGACGGCAGCGGACTCCGCACAATTGCGCAACCTGCGCCTGAACGACATCTCGATGGTCTTCCAGGGCTTCGGGCTGCTGCCGCACAAGACGATCCTCGACAACGTTTCGCTGGGCCTCAAGATGCGCGGTCTGCCGAAGGCAGAGCGCTACGGGATTGCCAGGCAGTTGATCGAGCGCGTGGGCCTTAGCGGGTGGGAAAAATACTATCCCAAGGACTTGAGCGGCGGGATGCGTCAGCGTGTCGGCCTGGCCCGCAGCTTGGCGGTCAGCCCGACCCTTCTCCTGATGGACGAAGCCTTCAGCGCGCTCGATCCCGTTATCCGCCGCGACATGCAGGCGGAGCTCCTGCGAATCCAGGCCGAGATGAAAAGGACCATCATCTTCATCACCCATGACATTCAGGAGGCGCTTTTCCTGGCAACCGCATCGCGATGGTCAAGGATGGCCGTTTCATACAGATCGGCAGCGCCGCCGATCTCATCCTGCGCCCGGCCAACGATTTCGTGGCCGACTTTACCCGGGACGCCGACCGGAGCCGCGTGCTCTGCGCAAGGGACATCATGTCCGCGCCGGTCTCGGGAGAGATCGCTCTGTCCGGCAAGCGCGGGGGGACGATCAGGATCGACGACGCGATGGCCGCTTCGGCAGGGGGCGCCGCCAGACCGGCGGACATGCAGGTTGTCGCGCCGCAGACGCCTCTCGGCAATATTGTGCAGAGCTGCCGGTCCGACGGTCCGATCATCGTGCGGGACGGTGCGCGCATCGTCGGCGCCCTGACCCGCGACCACCTGCTGGATATGATCGGCGGGGCGTCATGACCGCTTTGCCCGGCCTTTCCTCTCCCCGGATTGCGCGCCGCGCGCGCTTCGACTGGAATGCGTTGACCTCGGACCCGCGGCAGGCGGGCGGGTTAATCGAGAGCGATCTTGCCGACCTCCGCGAACGGGCGTCCCGGCTGCGCGACGATCACTGGGGCAAGTCGGTCACCTTCTCTCGCAAGGTCTTTCTGCCGCTGACCACATATTGCCGCAACAGCTGCGGCTACTGCGTCTTCGTCAAGCCGCCCGGGGATCCTGCCGCGCGCTACATGACGCCCGACGAAGTGGTGAACGTCGCGAGGCAGGGCGAGCAGGCCGGATGCAAGGAGGCCCTGTTCTCCCTGGGGGAACGCCCCGAGCTACGCCATGCCGCCGCGGCGTCCGATCTGCAGCGGCTGGGTCATGCCTCCACGATCGACTACCTGGTGGAGGCCTGCCGGCTGGTTCTGGAAAATTCCTCCCTCATGCCTCATGTGAATGCCGGTGCCCTGTCCGCCGACGAGATCGCCCGCTTGCGCGAGGTCTCGGGTTCGATGGGCATGATGCTTGAAGTCAACAGCCGGCGGCTGCTTGGGCGCGGCCTGGCCCATCATCGGTGCCCCGACAAGGTGCCGGAAATCCGGATGGCCACGCTTGACGCCGCAGGGCGCCAGTCTGTGCCCTTCACCACCGGCATTCTGGTCGGCATCGGCGAAACCTGGCAGGAGCGCATCGAGACCCTCCATGCGATCAATGCCATCCATCTCAGGCATGGGCATGTCCAGGAAGTGATCGTCCAGAATTTCCGCGGCAAGCCCGGAACGGCGATGGCGGGCTGTGCCGAACCTTCCGCCGAGGAATTCCAGAGGGTGATCGCCATCGCCCGGTTGATCCTCGACCCGTCGATCGGCCTGCAGGCACCGCCCAATCTGACGGCCGCCTACGAAGACCATATCGGTTCGGGCATCAATGACTGGGGCGGGGTCTCTCCGGTGACGCTGGACCACATCAATCCAGAGCGGGCTTGGCCGGCCCTTGCCGAGCTGGCGCGGCGGACGGCCGCGGCGGGACACGTTCTGGGCGAACGCCTCTGCGTCTATCCCGCCCATTTCGAGAAGGTGGCCCCGGCGGTGCGGACGGCGTTGCAGCGCCAGATGCGCGCCGATGGCTGGGCCAGATCCCAGTTCGGCGAGGATGGTAGCCATGTCCAGTGCTGATCCCCTGCTCGAGGCCGCGCTCTCCCGGGCTAGCACGTCCGTCAGAGACATCCTCGAACGCGCCCTCGCCGCTGTCGAGATCGGCCGCGACGACGGCACGTTGCTGTTTGAAACCGCCGGGGAGGATCTGGAGGCGGTGGTCCGCGTCGCTGACGCGATCCGCAAGCGGCGGGTCGGCGACAGGGTCAGCTTCGCCACGGTCCGCAACATCAACTTCACCAATGTCTGCTACATGGCCTGCCAGTTCTGCAACTTCGGCGTCAGGCGCGAAGCGTCGGCTGCGGAATGGCTGGACCTGCACGAGAGCGCGGATCGTGCGGAAGAGGCGTGGCACCGCGGCGCGACCGAGGTTTGCATCCAGGGCGGACTGCACCCGGATCTGCCCGGCACCTAGTATCTCGACATCATCCGCTCGGTCAAAGACCGCGTCCCGGACATCCACATCCACGCCTTTTCGCCCTTCGAGATCTGGTATGGCGTCCGCAAGAGCGGACGCCCGCTGAGCAGCTACCTGCGCGACCTGAAGGCCGCCGGTCTGGGGTCCATGCCCGGCACCGCGGCCGAGATCCTCGACCGCGACATCCGTCTCAAGCTGACGCGCAACAAGCTGACGGCGGACGAATGGGAGACGATCATCCGCGCCGCGCACGCGGAGGGCATACGGAGCACGGCCACGATCATGTATGGCCACATCGACGGCCCGCGGCACTGGTCGGCCCATATCTGCAGGCTGCGCAGCATCCAGAAGGACACCGGCGGATTCACCGAATTCGTTCCGTTGGGCTTCATCCACGAAAACACCCGGCTCTATCGTGACAATCCCGGAACCAGGCCCGGGCCGACCCCCGACGAAAGCACGAAGATGCACGCCGTGGCGCGCATCCTGCTGCAGGGCTGGATCGACAACATCCAGGTGTCCTGGGTCAAGCTGGGTCCGCAGCGCGCGCTGGACATGCTGCGCAGCGGCGCGAATGATCTGGGCGGGACGTTGATGAACGAAAGCATCTCGCGGGCGGCGGGCGGAAGGCACGGCCAGGAGATCACCCCGACCGAGATGGTGAGGCTGATCCGGGCCGCCGGGCGCATCCCGGTGCAGCGCTCGACGCTCTACGAACCGCTGCAATGTTTCGGCGATCACGACCCCCGCCCCGTGGCCCCCTTGGTGGGCCGCGCGCCGGGGGCCGATCCGCTGGATTTCCTTTCGGTCGCGCGGGAGGTGGAGTGATGCCGGCGGAAGAGCGGGTCCTGCTTCTGGCTGGCGGCGTCGGTGGGGCGCGCATGGCGGAGGGCCTGGCCGCCTGCCTGCCTGCCGGCGCTTTGACCATTGTCGCCAATGTCGGGGACGACGAGACCTTCTACGGCCTTCACGTCTCGCCGGACGTCGATACGCTCATCTACACGCTGAGCGGGCGCATCGACCGCAGCCGCGGCTGGGGGGTTGCGGGGGATGGGCTGCGCGCTCAGGGCGTGTTGGCGGACCTGGGGGCGCCGGTGTGGATGCAACTGGGCGACAGCGATCTGGGTCTGCACATCTGGCGCAGCTGGCAGCTCGCGCAGGGGAGGCGCATTGGCGAGATCACCGAAATCCAGTGCGCTCGGTTCGGGGCGCGGGCCAGGGTGCTGCCGGTCACGGACGACCGGCTCCGCACCAAGCTGATGACGGCGGACGGGTGGATGGACTTCCAGTCGTGGTTCGTCGGCGCCCGCTGCGCGCCCCGCGTCGAGGCGATCGAATACCGGGGTGCCGGAGACGCCCCCCCCCGGCGGACAGCGTTCTGGAGGCGATATCCGCCGCCACGACGATCCTGATCGCGCCGAGCAATCCTCTGCTCTCGATCGGGCCGATCCTGGCCGTCCCGGGCGTCGTCGAGGCGCTGCGGGCCTCGTCCGCCCCGAAGGTGGCCGTTTCGCCGCTGATCGGGGGCAAGGCGGTCAAGGGGCCGCTCGCGCAGTTGATCCGAGATCTCGGCCTGCCACCCGGCGCGCAGGGTATAGCGATCCGGTATCGCGAGGGCGCGGTCCTGGACGGCTTCGTGTTGGACCGGGCGGACCGCGACGAGGCCGAAACCCTATCGGCGCTCGGCCTGCCCCTTCTCCGGACGGACATCCTGATCCCGACACCGGACCGGAGCGCGGTGCTGTCGCACGAGGTGCTGGGGTTCGCCCGCGGCCTGCGCGAGCGGCGGATCGGAGGCGGCGGATGACGTTGGCCATCGCGATCCTGATGAAGGACCCGAGCCTGTCGAAGACCAGGCTGCGGCCGATGCTGGACTGCGACGTCCGGGCCCAGCTTGCCCTCACCATGTTCGAGAACACGCTGCACTTTCTGCGGACGGTCCGGCCGGATGCGCCCATCGCCGTCGTCAGCGCCTCCCCCCGGATCGCGCGGATCGCGCTGGATGCCGGGCTGCACCATGTCGCCGAAGAGGTGGGGGGCGGGATAAACGCCGCGGCCGCGCTGGCCGCGGATTGGGCGGCCGGGGCGGGGGCAGGGAGCTTGCTTGTCCTGCACGCGGACATTCCCACCCTGGTGGCGGAAGAGTTCGACACCCTCGAACGGGCGGCGGAGGAACATCCTGTCGTGATCGCGCGGTCCCGGGACGGCGGCAGCAACGCCGTTCTCCTGACGCCTCCGCGGGCTATTCGTTTCGGCTTCGGGCCGGATTTGGCCGCGGTCCACGCAAGGGCCGCGCATGCTGCGGGGCTGGGATGCGCGGTTCTCGACATGCGGCACCTGGGGCAGGATCTCGATACCCCCGACGACCTGATTTCGCTGCGCCGCCGCAATCGTCCGCAATTCGGGGCCTTCGCAGTCCAGGGACTGCCGGAGTTCGCGGCGGGCGATGATCTTCCCGCGGCGGTTCTCGCGGCCCTGGACCGCATGGGGGAGGGCCTCGTTCCGGGCGATATCGTCGTGATCGCGCAGAAGGTGGTTTCCAAAGCCGAAGGACGGCTGCGCCGCCTGGACAGCTACGTTCCCTCGCCCGCCGCGATGACGATCGCCGGGGAGATCGGCAAGGACCCTCGGAAGGTGGAGGCCATCCTGCGCGAATCCTCGGAGGTTCTTCGCAAGGTCAGGCAACCGCCCGACGGATTGTTGATCACCCGTCACCGCAGGGGGTGGATCTGCGCGAACGCGGGGATAGACGAATCCAACCTCGGTCCTGAGCGCAAGGGGCACCTGCTTCTGCTTCCCGAAGATCCGGATCGGTCCGCCCGAAACGCCGCCGACATGTTCGGAAAGGCGGCCGGCGGACCTGTCGGCGTGGTCATTTCCGATACCTTCGGCCGGCCCTGGCGTCACGGCCTGACCAACATCGCAATTGGGGTCGCGGTCGTCCCGGCCGTAATCGACTGGTCCGGCAAGCCCGATGCCTCCGGCCGGATGCTGAAGTCCACGATATCGGCCTTCGCGGACGAGATCGCCAGTTCGGCCGGGCTTCTCACGCCGAAGGATGCCCAAACCCCGGTCGCCATCCTGAGGGGCCTTCCCTGGGACGCCGTCCCCCATTCGACGGGCCAGGATCTGCTCCGCCCGTTCAGCAAGGAGCTTTTCACATGACACTTTCGATCGTGGGTGGAACAGGACCGCAGGGACAGGGGCTGGCATTGCGCTTTGCCCTCGCCGGCGAGTCCGTGGTTCTGGGGTCGCGCGATGCCACCCAGGCCGAAGCTGTTGCCCGGGATCTCAATCATCGCCTCGAAACCACGGGCCGGGTCTTCGCGCCGGTGTCCGGGACGGGAAACGTCGAGGCCGCCGACCGTGCGGATCGCTTCGTGTTGCTGGCGGTGCCTTTTGCAGGCCATGACGTGATGCTGCAGACGTTGCGGCCGCATCTGGCGGGCAAGATCCTGATCGACGTGGTCGTCCCTCTGGCCGAGGGCAATCCTCGGCTCTATGCGCCCCCGGCCTCTGGTTCAGCAACCGAAGCCGCGCAGGACCTCCTCGGGTCCGCGGTTCCTGTCGTCGGCGCATTGCACAATGTCTCGGCCCACGTTCTCGGGGATCTGGCGTCCCGGATCAATTGCGACGTCCTGATCTGCGGAGACGATGCCGAGGCCAAGGAGGCAGCAAGGGAACTGATCGAAAAGCTGGAGGTGCAGGTCTATGATGCGGGCCCGGCAAGCAGCGCGCGCTGCGTTGAGGGGATCACGCCGATCCTCATCCGCCTGAACATCTCCAAGAAGGTGCCGTTCCGCCATGCGGGGATTCGCATCGTTCCGCCGGGAAGCTGAATGCATTCTGGCGGAACATGCCCGCTGGTACAGCCTTGCCCGGGACCGGGCAGTGAAGTTCAACCAGAAACAGCAGCAGGGAGTATCTTGAAATGAAAATCGACCTGACGAGAGCCATCCATGGCAAATGGATGCCTGTGCTGGCGGCGGCGATGGTGCCCGTCGCCGGAGCCGCCTTCGCGCAAGACGAGCTGAACGGCGGCAAGCCGGTCGTCGCCTGCACGACCACTTCGATCGAGGGGCTCTTCTTCCAGACCATTCCGGCGGAGGGGCTGAGAGAGCTCGGATATACGGTGGACCGGCCTCGGGTCCTTTCGGTCCCGCTGCTTTACCAGGCGCTGGCGAATGGCGACTGCGATATCGCGGTGGATGGCGTCTTCCCGTCGCATGACACCTTCTTCGAGCCGGTTGCCTCCGGCGTCACGCGCCTGGGACCGACGATCGAGGTGCAGCAGCAGGGCTATCTGATCGACCGGGCCACGGCCGACAAGCATTCGATCACCAGCCTCGAGCAGTTCAAGGACCCCGAAATCGCGGCGCTGTTCGACACCGACGGAAACGGCAAGGCGAACCTGGCCGGCGCCAACCCCGGCTGGGGCGCCGAGAAAACGATCAACTCGCACCTCGATGCGATCGGGCTGCGTGACACCGTGGATCACGATCAGGGCGAGTATTCCGTCCTGATCGCCGATACCTTCGCCCGGTTCAGCCGCGGCGAGCCGGTGTTCTGGTATACTTGGACACCCAACTGGACGACCAGCGCCATGGGGGCCGGAACCGATACGATCTGGTTGACCGTGGGGGCCGAATATTGCACGGGGTCCTGTGATGGCTCGACGACGGGCTTCCCGATCAACAGCGTCTGGACGCTCGCCAATTCCGATTTCCTGGAAAGAAACCCGCAGGCAAAGGTATTCCTTTCCGAAGTGAAGATCCCGCCCGAGGACATCGACGCGCAGAACGTGCTGATCTGGAAGGGAGAGAACACCGAGGCGGACGTGCTCCGGCATGTCGAGGGCTGGTTTGAAGCCAATGGTTCCGTGGTGGAGGAATGGCTGAATCCGGCAAAAAAAGCCGAGTAGGTCCAGAGACGCCCGGGCCTGCAAAGGCCGGGTGGCGGCCGTTGGCACCCGATGCGCCGGCTTCTGCCCCCCGGTGCGGAGAGGCGCCTTCCCGGGCTGGCCGCGGCGTGAGCCGGACTTGCCATCGGTGGGCGGAGGTTCCGCCCGCCGATCATTCCTGCTTGCAGGGCCTGACGCTGTCCGGCCCCGCCGCCGGCGCACCGGGATCGGGCGCGCGTCCGCCCGGACTTCGGCCGGGCCCTGATCCCGCGCGTCGTCTGGAGGAGGAAATGCCGGGAGAGGGGAACATCGATCAGCCGGGACGATCCGCCCGAAAGGCGGTTCACGTTGCGGCGAAGAACGTCTCCAGGCGATCCAGGGCTGCCTCGAGCCGCTCATGGGACTGCGAGCCGAAACAGATCCGCAGGAAGCCCTCTCCCTGCTCTCCGTAGAAGCTGCCCGCCTCGACTACCACGCCAACATCTTCGAGAATCTTCTCGGCCGCCTGCTGGGAGGTCAGGCCGGTCCGCGAGATGTCAGGGAAGGCGTAGATCGTTCCCTCGGGAGAGGCGCAGCGGACGTTCTTCATCTGGTTCAGCCGCCGGACCAGCAGGTCCCGCTTTCTCTGATCGTCGGCCACCATGTCGAGCAGCGGTTGCTGGTCCCCGGCGATCGCTGCCAAGGCGTCGGCCTGGATGAAGGTGTTGACGTGGCTCAGTTCATTGGCGTGGATCTTCAGGATTCCCGCAATGATTGCCCGCTCCGCGGCCACGAACCCCAGACGCCAGCCGTCCATCGCATAGGCCTTGGTAAGGGCGAACAGGCTTACCGTCCGCTCCTTCATTCCCGGCAGCGAGGCGATGCTGGTATGGCGGGCATCATCGAACAGGATCTTCTCGTATACCTCGTCCGACACGACGATCAGGTTGTGCTCGATCGCCAGACGGGCAAGATCCTCCAGCTCTTCGCGGCTGTAGACGCGGCCCGTCGGGTTGCAGGGATTGATCAGGACGATCATCCTTGTCCGCCCGGTGATGAGCGGCCGGACAAGATCGGCATCGATCCGGAAGCCGTTCTCCCGATCCAGCGGCGCGAGGATGACCTTCGCGCCGGCGAGCTCGATCTTCCCGACGTGCTGGGGATAGTAGGGGGACAGGAGGATGGCTTCGTCCCCCGGATCGAGAAGGGCGAGGAAGGTCGCGAAGGACGCTTGGGTCAGGCCGTTGGTGACGACGATCTCATTTGCCCCGAGGTCGATCCCGTTTTCGCTTCGCAGCTTGCGGGCGAAGGCTTCGCGCAGCGGTGCCAGACCGGCGATGTCGCTGTAGTGCACGTCGCCGGCCCGGAGCGCGGCGATGGTGGCCTCCTTGATATGCGCGGGCGTGTCGTGGCAGGGGCGGCCCAGTTCCAGATGAATGAGATCCACGCCCCCCGCGGCTAGTTTGGCCGCCTTTTCATACATGCCAAAGTTCTTCGGCGAGGTCGCGGTCACCCGCTGTGCCAGTCGTATCATGTGGTGTCCTTTCCAGGCATCGGTGCGTCTGGCGCCCCGAAAGGGGATATCGCCGGTTTGTCGAAACGGGAGCGGGGCGGGCGGGGCGGAGCCTGCCGCCGTTCCGCCCGCCCGAAGCAGGCCGGAGCCGCGGAAAGACCGCATGGTCCCGACCCCCGGGGCCCGGGCGGGGCGCTCAGGCATGCTCGGCCGTTCGTGCCGGCGTGATCCATCCGGCCTTCTCGCGCCAGTCCTCCGGCAGGTTCCCGAAGCGCGAAATCCGAAAGGACGAGATGTCGGCAAAACTGCAGCTTCCATCCAGAACCAGTTCCGACATCGCCCGCCCGCTGGCCGGAGAAAGGCCGAAGCCGACCGAGGACATGCTGCACAGTGCAACATTGTCGTGGCCCGGCAGCCGGTCCAGGATCGGCCGCCCGTCGGGGGTGTTCTCGACGATGCCTGCCCAGCTACGGATCAGCCGCAGGTGGCCGAGCTTGGGGTAAAGCTCGTAGAGCCGCTTGCCGATATGCTGCACCAGCGGCGTGGTCGGCCGCAGGAACTTTCCTTGCTCTGGCCGGTGCAGCCATTCGTGGGGGCCGCCGCCATACGCGAGGTTGCCACGCAGGGTCTGCCGGCCGTAAAGCCCGTTGCCGTCGGTTCCGCCGATCCGCATCAGCGGCACCGGCGCCGTCACCACCATCTCCACCCGGGCCAGCGCCATCGGCACCTCGACCCCCAACGCCCGCGCCATCGGGGCGGTGCCGGGACCGCAGGCCAGCACCAGATGGTCGCAGCCGAACCGACCCGCGGTGGTGTTCACCGCATGGACGCGGCCGCCGGCGCTTTCGAAGCCCAGCACTTCGGTGTGCTGGAGGATGCGCCCGCCCAGGTCTTGTAGGGCCCAGGCATAGGCTTGCACCGTGCGTTGCGGATTGGCCTGGCCGCCGAACTTGAACAGGGTCGCGCCGCGCGCCGCATCGCTGACGAAGGGCACACGGTCGCGCAGCGCCTTTTCGTCCAGCCGCACCGCCTCCTTGCCGAGCCGCGCCGAGATGCCGATCAGCTTCTCGTTGCGGTCGGCCTGCTCGTCGGTCATCGCGATGGCCAGCCGCCAGGGGCGGAACTCGGTCGGATAGCCCAGCATCTCGTCCAACTGCTGCCAGAGCCGCTGCTCCTCGGCGAAGAAAGGGCTGTAGTAATGCGCAGCACCGCCGCCATTGCGCCCCGACGCCTCGCGGCCGATGACGCTTTTCTCCAGCACGAGCACGTCGACGCCGCGTTGCGCGAGCCACCAAGCGGTGCTGAGCCCGGTGACGCCGCCGCCGACGACAATCACGGATGCCGAATTCGCCTTGTCCATGGTGTTCCCCTTCAAAGGTGCCAGCCGGTGCCGTCGCGCCGCTCGCCGCCGGGGTCGTCTTCCCACCAGGGCAGGAACTGCGTCGGGATGCCGAACCACGAATCCCAGCCCCGCTGCATCGCCTCCGGCTCCTGCGCGGCGCTGATCAGGGCAAGCGGCAGGGGCCGCACCGGCGCGCGCCAGGTGGCCGGGGGCACTTCCTCCGGCGGGATGCCCGCCGCCCGGGCCAGCAGGCAGGCCGTCTGCTCGCGGCAGCGCCGGCCCTGGCATTCGCCCATGCCGGCGCGGGTCAGGCGCTTGATCTGGTCGGGATCGGGCGGGCCGTCGCGGAGCAGGCTGTCCAGGTCGCGGGTGCAGGTGCGCCCCTGGCGCGGTCCCAGATAGGCCGGGGGGCTGACGCCGAGGATATCGGCCCGGGTGACCGTCTCGCAGCGGCAGACCACGACATCCAGCCCGCCGCTGCGGATCAGCGCCTCCATCCAGCCGGCAAGCACCGGGGCGGTCGCTTCCGCCGCGGGGGACAGCGCCTCCGGGGCGGTAGCGCGGTCGCCGCAGGCCGCGGCCAGCCCCGCCGCGGCGGTTGCGGCGTCCTGGTTATCGTCCTCGGCCCCGGTGCAGGCGCCGACGGCCTGCACCCCGGCGATGCTGGTCAGCGTGCCCTCCATCTGCGGGCGCCAGACCCCGCGCGCGGAATCGAAGCACAGTTGCCCGCCCGCCGCTGCGAGCAGTTCGACGCTGGGGGTCTGCAGGATCGCCGCGCAGATCGTGTCGCAGTCGACCCGGCGGCGGCTGTCTGGCAGCGACGCGCCCGCGTCGTCCAGCGAGACCAGGATGGCGCCATCGACGCCCTCGGGGCCGGACCCGGCCGAGACGATCACCGTCCGGGTCAGGATGTCGACCCCCGCTGCCGACAGGGCGGCCAAGTCGTCGGGACCGGCAAGCGGCCGGGCGCCCGGCTCGACTAGGCCAACGACCTCGATGCCATGTTCGCGGGCATCCAGCGCCGTCCGGCAGGCGAGGCTGTCGGAGCCGAGGATCAGCAGCCGCCGGACATCCGCGGCCTCGTATTGGTGCAGCAGCGCATGCAGCCCGCGGCTGCCCATCACCCCGGGCTGATCGCAACCCTCGAAGCCCAGCATGATGTCGCGCGCGCCCGTCGCCAGGATCACATGGCCGCAGCGGGCGATCCAGGCGCGCTCGCCGTCCTCCAGCCCGACCTGCAGCCCGTCGATCATCCGGGCTTCGGGGCTGGGCGGAAACAGCCCCCAGGCGGTGGTTCCCAGCCGGACCTCGACATTCTGCTCGAACGCCTCCGCGATCAGCGGCGAATGCCCGACGATCTGGCCGATCATCTTCTGCCGGTTCTGCACGGCCGCGGTGGCGCGCTGCCCGAAGGCATAGGGCACGTCTAGGCCGATCAGGCCGGGGTCGAGCGGGTGCTCATCGATCAGCACGACCTTGAGCCCTGCCTTGGCGCCCTCGATGGCGGCCCTTGCGCCTGCCGCTCCCGCGCCGATCACCAGAAGGTCCAGCGATTCCGTGGGGGAGGGCGCGGTCGCGCCGAGCGAATGAAGATCCAGGGTCATGGACGCCTCCAAATGGTGTGCCCGGGCTGGTGTTTCCGGGGTAGATGTTGCGCCGGATTCACCCGGCCCTGATGCCGAAACCGTATTCGGCCGCGGAAACCTCGAACCAGCGCAGGAAGGCGCTGGTGAAGCTGCAGCGCAGCAGCAGCCGGAAACGGCCGTCCGCCGGCTGCGCCGGCCGCCAGAGGCAGCAGGCCATGCCGTCCAGCGCGGTCAGCGCCGCCGCCCCCGGCCCGAAGACCTGGGGGGCCAGGTCGATCAGTACGCCTTTCCGCAACGTGGCGATCGCCGCCGGGCCGGAAAGGCTGCACAGCAGCCAGCCGTCGCTCTGGTCGAGCCGGATCGCCTCCGTCCCCGCGAAGGCCGCCGCCGGGGGGAGAGGCGCTCCCTGGCGGTCGGGCGAGACCAGAAGCCAGCGGTCCGGCCCGCTCCAGACCGCCTCGACCGGGTCGCCGACCGCGCCGGGCGTCTCCGGCGGCGGAGCGCCGAGGATTTCGGCCAGGCGGGAGACGAGCAGCGCGCGCTGCGCCCTCCCCTGGATCACCAGGGCGATGCCGGGTACCTGATGGACGGCAAGCGCCACGTTGTCGCCTGTGGCGGCACGGTCCGGGATGGCAAGGGCAGGGCGGTGGTCAAGCACGGAGACGGTCTCCCTTGGGATCGAAGAAGACGGGGTCGCAGACGACCAGCTCGGTCGATGCCTTGCGGATCGGGTCATGGGCGACGATGGTCTCGCCCAGACGGGCCTCGCCGCCGGCACAGAATCCCAGCCCGATCCACTGCTCCAGCATCGGCGACCAGCCCGCCGAGGAAACATGGCCGAGATCGGTATCCCAGGAAGGCGCGACGCCCCTGGCGAAGAGATGCGCCCCGCCTCGGAAGGCTGATCGGCCGTCCGCCGACCGAAGCCCGACCAGGATCGGGCGTTCCGGCTCCAGCAGCGCCGGGCGCTGGCTCATCTCGCGGCCCCAGAACAGGGGCTTGTCCAAGGCCATCATCCGGCCGAGGCCGAGGTCGCGTGCGGTGGCGGTGCCGTTCATCTCGGCCGGTCCGATATGGCCCTTCTCCAGCCGCATCGCCCCCAGGGCCTCCAGCCCGTAGGGGGTGATGCCGAAGGGCTGCCCCGCTTCCATCAGCCGGTAGGCCAGCGCGCTGCCGTGGCCGGTGGGAACCGCAATCTCGTAGGCGAGTTCGCCGGAGAACGAGATGCGGAACAACCGCGCCCGAACGCCGGAAGCCACGGTCAGCTCGGCTGCCGCCATATAGGGGAAGGCGGCGTCGGACAGGTCGAAGGGCGCATCCACCACCTGCTCCAGCACCCTGCGGGACTGCGGACCCGCCACCGAGAACTGCGCCCAGTCCTCGGTCACCATGGCGAAGCGGACATCCAGGTCCGGCCAGCGGCATTGCGTCAGGTAGTCCAGGTGCTCCAGGACCGCGCCGGCATTGCCGGTGGTGGTCGTCATCAGGAAGGTCTCCTCGGCCAGCCGCGAGGTGGTGCCGTCATCGAAGACGAAGCCGTCCTCGCGCAGCATCAGCCCGTAGCGGGCGCGGCCCACGGCAAGCTTCCGCCACCTGTTGGTATAGACCCGCTCCAGCAGGGTCGCGGCGTCGGGCCCCTCGACATGGATCTTGCCGAGCGTCGAGACATCGCAGAGACCCACGCCCGAGCGGACGGCCCACACCTCGCGCTGCATGGCGGCGAACCAGTCCTCGTCCGAGCGGGTGAAATACTGCGCGCGCAGCCAGCCCCCGGCCTCGATGAACACCGCGCCCTGCGATTGCGCCCAGTCATGGGCCGGGGTGTAGCGGGTGGGATGGGCATCCCGGCCCCGCCGCTGCCCCGCCAGCGCCCCGATCGCCACCGGCGTATAGGGCGGCCGGAAGGTCGTCATCGCCGGCGGCTTCGCGGTCCCGCCCGCGGCGGCGTCCAGTCCGGCCAGCAGCAGCATGGCGTTGACGTTCGAGGTCTTGCCCTGGTCGGTGGCCATGCCCAGCGTGGTGTAGCGCTTGGCCAGTTCCACCGGCCCGAAGCCCTCTTCCCGGGCCTGAACCAGGTCGTTGCCGGTCACGTCGTTCTGGAAATCGACGAAGGCCTTGCCGGGCAGCGGGTGGATGCGAATCGGTGCGTAGCCGTAGGGTTCGTCGCCGGCCGCCGGCGCCGCGCCAGCGCTGTCGGTCCTGCCGCAGGTTTCGGCCGCGGCGAGGCCGGCCGCGTGGCCGTCGGCCAGGCAGGCCCCGGTTCCGGTGCGGCCGGCCGCGCTGCCGGCGATGCGCATCCCGGGCGGGCCTTCGACGGCGAGGAACATGCCCTGCGCCTCATCCCATTGCGGCCGGGCCCCCAGATGCGCGCTGAGATGCAGTGCGGGATCCCAGCCGCCACTCATCGCCACTAGGTCGCAGTCGAGCGACTGCCTAGCGCCATCCGTCAACTCCAGATCGAGGCCCGAGACCGCTCGTCCGCCGCGGGCCCGGACGATCCGTGCCGCGCGGATCACGTCCCCCTTCGGCATCGGGTGGCTGCCCGGCCGCAGATCGACGCAGCCTGCGACTTCGATCCCGGCGGCGCGCATGTCCGCCGACGTACGCAGGATGCTGTCGTTGTTGCCGACGACGACCGCCCTGCGTCCCGGCGCGACGGCGAAGCGGTTGATATAGCTGCGCACCGCGCCGGCCAGCATGATCCCGGGCCGGTCGTTGTTCGCGAAGACCAACGGCCGCTCCAGCGCGCCGGTGGCCAGCACCGAGGACCGTGCCCGGAGTTTCCAGAGCCGCTGACGCGGGCTCGGGCGTGGGACAGCGGGAAGGTGGTCGGCCACCCGCTCCACCGCCACATAGGCGCCGCCGTCGTAGCAGCCGATCACCGTCGTCCGGCCGAGCAGCGTCACGTTCGGCGCCGCCGCCAACTCGGCGACGGCCGAAGCCGCCCAGTCGGCCGCAGGCATTCCCGCGACCTCGACCCGTTCGGAAACCAGCCTGCCGCCGAAGGCGAAATCCTGCTCGCACAGCACAACGCGGGCGCCGGTCCGCGCCGCAGCGAGGCTGGCCGCTAGGCCGGACGGGCCGCCGCCGATCACCAGCACGTCGCAATGCAGGCTGGTCTTCTCGTAGGCATCGGGGTCGGCCGCCTGCGCGGCCCGACCAAGCCCGGCGGCACGGCGGATGAACGGCTCGTAGATCCTTTCCCAGAACGAGGCGGGCCACATGAAGGTCTTGTAGTAGAAGCCGGCCGAGATCAGCGGGGCGAACAACTGGTTGACGGCGCCGAGATCGAACCACAGCGAGGGCCAGCGGTTCTGGCTGCCGGCGGATAGGCCGTCCCAGACCTCGACCAGGGTGGCGCGGGTGTTAGGCTCGCGCAGCGCCCGCTCGCGCAGTTCGACCAGCGCGTTCGGCTCCTCGACCCCGGCGCTGAGGATGCCGCGCGGGCGGTGATACTTGAAAGACCGGCCGACGAGGCGGATGCCGTTGGCCAGAAGCGCCGAGGCCAGAGTGTCGCCGGGATGGGCGGAGCAGGTGCGACCGTCGAAGCGGAAGGACACCGTTTGCGAACGGTCGATGGCGCCGCCGCGGGGCAGGCGGAACGGCTGGGCGGAAGCTCCGGTCACGCTTCGGCCCTCGCAGGCCGGACCGAGCGGACGCCGTGAGTCCGGGTATCGCGCTCCACGATCAGCCAGGCCCGGCAGCCATAGACATGCTGCCAAAGTTCCGACTGGAGACCTGCCGTATTGGCGCGCAGGTGAATGGCGTCGGCCAGTTCCCTGATCGTCGCGCCATCCGGGGCCTGCCTTTCCGGGTATTCGCCCTTGAAGCGGAACTCCGAAAAATCCCTGTCGCCGCAATGGAAGCAATTGAGCCGCATCGTCGTTTCCTAATGAAGATTGGGCTGGGCGCCGGTACCGGCCTCGTTGACGAGATCGCCGCTGCGGAAGCGGTCGATCGAGAACGGCGCGATCAGGGGATGGGGACGATCCTCCGCGATGGTCTGGGCAAGGCACCAGCCTGCCGCGGGGGTCGCCTTGAAGCCGCTGCCGCCCCAGCCCGCGTTGAGATACAGGCCCTCGATCCCGGTCCTGCCGGCCACGGGGCTGCCGTCCATGGTCAGATCCACGTTGCCCGCCCAGGACCGCAACAGCCTTAGCCGCCCGAGATTGGGAAATACCGAAAGCGCCTCGACCGCCACGTCCTCGATCCGGGCGAAGGCACCGCGCTGCGTATAGGAGGTGTAGCCGTCGTAGTAGCCGCCGAAGACCAGCCCGCCCTTGTCCGACTGGCTGACGTAGAAATGTCCGGCCCCGTAGGTGATGACCTGGTCGATCAGAGGCTGGATCGCCTCCGTCACATAGGCTTGAAGCAGATGCGTCTCGATGGGCAGCTCCAGACCCGCCATGGCGGCAACCCTGGAAGAGTTTCCGGCGCAGGCCAGCAGGACCTTTCCCGCGGCGATGAAGCCGCCCGACGTCTCGACACCGGCGACGCGCCCGCCGGCTATCCGGATGCCCTGCACCTCGCAGGTCTGGAGGATGTCCACCCCCAGCCTGTCGGCCGCGCTGGCATAGCCCCAGGCCACGGCATCATGGCGGACGGTGCCGCCGCGGCGTTGCAGAAGTCCGCCGTAGATCGGAAAGCGCGGATTATCGAAATCGAACCCGGGCACCATGCGGCGGACTTCGTCGCGATCCAGCAGCACGGCGTCGATGCCGGCGATCAGCATCGCATTGCCGCGGCGCGCCATGCTTTCCATTTGGCCATCAGAATGGGCCAAGTTGAGGACGCCGCGCTGGCTGACCATCACGTTGTAGTTCAGTTCCCGCTCTAGGCCCTCCCATAGCTTCAGGGAATGTTCCAAAAATCGGTTCGCAGGATAGTGCAGATAGTTTGAGCGCACGATCGTGGTGTTCCGCCCGACGTTGCCGAAGCCGATAACGCCCCGCTCCACCACGGCGATGTCGCGAATGCCGTGGCGCCGGGCCAAGTAATAGGCGGTGGCAAGGCCGTGCCCGCCGCCGCCGATGATGACCACCTCGTAGCTTTTCCGCGCCGAGGGGTGGCGCCACATGGCCGGCCAGGGCCGCTTGCGGGACAGCGCCCGCCCGGCAAGCGTGAGGATGGAACGTCTTGGCATCTGGATCTGCTGTCCTCCGGCGAGAGAGGGAGTCATGCGGGGGCAGCGCCGGAGCCGCCCCCGCACCGCGGTGTCAGAAGTCGGTAGGGGCGCCGCCTTCGCGCTTGCGGCGCTCGACGAAGGCCGCAAGCTCTTCGCGCACCTCCGGCCGCATCGGCGGAGGCTCGAACTCCGCGATGATCTCGCGATAGATCCTGTGCGCGCGAGCCGGGGTCTCCACCGCGCCATCCGCCTTCCAGCCCTCGTAGTTGCGCCAGTCGCTGGCGATGGGGGCGTAGAAGGCCGAGGCGTAGCGGCTTTGCGTATGCGCGCAGCCGAAATAGTGTCCGCCCGATCCGACCTCGGCGATGGTGTCCAGCGCAAGCTCCTCCGGGCCGGCGCGGGTGATCACCGGCTCCATGTAGCGCTGGATCATCTGCAACACTTCGCAGTCCATGATGAACTTCTCGGGAGAGGCGATCAGCCCCCCCTCGAGCCAGCCGGCAGCATGGCAGACGACGTTGGACCCCGACTGCACGGCGGCCCAGAGCGAGTTGCTGGTCTCCCACATCGCCTGTCCGTCCGGGGCGTTCGCCGTGCAGGCTCCGGAGGAGCGCAGGGGCAGGCCGTAGAAGCGCGCCATCTGCCCGGCCATCTGCGTCGCCCGCATGTATTCGGGCGTCCCGAAGGCCGGCGCACCCGACTTCATGTCGACGTTGGAGGTGAAGGTGCCCAGCACCACCGGCGCTCCGGGGGCGGCATATTGCAGCAGTACGATGGCTGCCAGCGCCTCGGCGACCGAAAGCGCCACCGCCCCGGCGATCGTCACCGGCGCCATGGCGCCCGCCAGGGTGAAGGGGGTGACGATGATCGCCTGACCCCGCCGCGCCATCCTCAGCGCCCCGTCGATCATCGGGAAGTCGTGCTTCAGCGGCGAGGTGGAGTTGATGTTGGTGTAGAGCCGCGGCGCGGCGTCGAACTCCTCATGGGTGAGGCCCGCCGCGATGCGCACCATCTCCATCGAATCCTCGACCCGCTCGCGCCCGAGGCAATAGGCGTAGCAGGCCTTGTCGGTCAGCGTCAGCGTCTCGAAGAAGCTGTCCAGATGGCGGACCCCGGGGTGGATGTCGATCGGCTCGACCGGGTTGCCGCCGGGCAGATGGATGCAGTTGAAGCTCTGCGTCAGCATCAGGAACTCGCGGAAGGTCGCCAGGTCTCCGGGCCGCTTGCCGTTCTCCATGTCCCAGGCGTTCGGCGGGCTGGAGACGTTGCCGAAGACGATGGAGCGGCCGCCGATCTTCACCGCCCGCTCGGGGTTGCGGGGGGTCAGCGTGAAGGAGGATGGCGCGCGGGCGATCATCTCGGTGACGAAATCGGCGTCCATCCGCACGTTCTGGCCTTCGATGCGGCAGCCGGCCTGGCGGAAGAGCGCCAGCGCCTCGTCGTTGAGGAACTCGATCCCGATCTCCTGAAGGATATGCATTGCGCCCTGGTGGATCGCCTGCACCCCGGCTTCGTCCAGAGGCTCGACCGGCGGGTCGATGTTCTCCGGCACCCGCCAGGGCATCTGGCCGATCAACGGACTGCCCGTCCGGTATGCCTGGGCCGCGCGTCCGCCCAGGCGGCGGCGGCTGGTGACGATGGTGGTGTCAGTCATCGCAGATATTCCTTTCAGCAGCACCGGCCCGTGTCGGTGCCGCGCGGACAACGAAGGGCAAGCGCCGGTCCGTTTCAAAAACCGGCGCGTGCCTGCCGAAAAAGCCGGATGTTATTCCTTGAAGTAGATGTCGTGAACATTGATCAGGAAGAACTGGTGGACGTCGGCATTCACCAGCTTGCCGTTGGAGTGGTTGATGGCTGACCGCCAGAACGGCTGGATGATCACGCCCTCGTCCTGCATCAGCTTTTGGATGCGCGCCATGATCTCCCGGCGCTTGTCCGTATCCGCGATGGACATCGCCTGGGTCAGCAGCTCGTCGAACTCGGCATTGCGGAAAGCGGATTCGTTCCACGCCGCATTCGACAGATAGGCGAGCGCCAGGATCTGGACGCCAAGCGGACGCGGTCCCCATTCGGTGGCAGAGAACGGGAATTCGAGCCAGCTGTTCCAATAGGTTGACGACGGCAGGACGGTCCGCTTGACCTTGATCCCGGCATCCCGCAGCTGCGCGGCCACGGCGTCGCAGGTGTTGCTTTGCCATTCGGAATCGATGGAGACCAGCTCGAATTCCGTGTCGGCGTGGCCAGTGGATTTCAGCAGGTCCAGCGCCCCGGCGGGATCGGGGACAATCGGCGGTAGTTCGGCGTATTCCGGGTGCAGCGGGCAGACATGGTGGTTCTCCGCGGGGATGCCTTGCCCGTCTATACCCAGCGTGAGCAGGACATTGTTGTCGACGGCCATCTGAAGCGCCCGGCGCACGTCCCTGTTGTCGTAGGGGGCATTGTTCTGATTGAACCGGACCACGATGGTCGATGCGGTGGGCATTTCCGAACGCTGCCAGCCCAGCCGATCCATCAGCGCCACGAATTCGGCATCGGTGCGGAAGGTAAGGTCGATATCCCCCGCCTCGGCTGCGGCGACGATATTGGTCTGTTCAGTGCCGTAGTCGATGAATTCGATCCGGTCCAGCCAGCCACCGGGGCGCCAGTATTCCCGATCCGGAATGCGCTCCAGGATCTGCCGCTGAGAGACCTCATTCACGATCGGCCGGTAGGCGCCCGTGCCGATCGGATTCTGCACGATGTCCTCGCCTTGATAGCTCCGATGGACGATCGCCGCCGGGTAGTCGGTCACCGCCGCCATGAGGGTGATGTCGGAGGTGTGGGGCCTGAGGATCAGCGTATGCTCGTCGACGATCTCGACGGCCCCGTCGCGGAGCTTCTTCGTTTCCGGGTCGATCAGGGATGCGATCCGGCTGGGCATCGAGTTGGTCGGCTCGGTCTGATCGCCCCAGCGGACGAAGTTATGCATCACGTCTTCGGCCGTGAAGGCGTCGCCGTTGGTCCAGGTGACACTCTTCCGGAGGTGGAGCGTATACTGATCGGCCGTGTCGTTGACCTCCCAGGATTCGCACAGCGACCCCTGGACGGAGCCATCGCGGGCGTGGACCGTCAGCCAATCCAGCCAGCCGCGGGCGAAGTTGGCGATCTCCAGGTTGTCCCAGGAGCGGGGATCGGTGACAGGGCGCGTCTCCATGCTGATCCGCAACGTGCCCCCCTTCCTGGGGGCGGTCTGCGCCAGCGCGGGCTGGGAAAGCCCGATGGCACCGTAGGCTGCGGCGGTGGTCACCCCCAGGGCCGTAGCCCGGGCCAGGAATTCCCGGCGCCCGATCAAGCCGCGCTCGTATTCTTCCGCATAGCTCTTGACGGCTGGATGCAAGGATTGACTGGGCACGGCAGGTCTCCCGGTTGGCTGGCTAATGCTTCTGCAGTGGACAGCGGCGGGACAGGCTCGTCAAGAATATTATTTATGAATCTTAGTTTGTGGAGCATTTCCGTAGCGACCTTCCGGCCCTTCTGAAGCCGTGCCTGATCGAGCCTAGCTCTTGGATGTTTGATTCAATATATTAATATTATTAATACTTTCTAGATCTAGTCGAGGGGATGCCGCCTAAATGCCCAAAAAACGCGCATCACAAGGCGCTGCTTCCGGTCAGTGGACTGTGGACTGGTTAGTTTGAAGGATAACTATATCTGACGGAGCCGCCTGACCTGGCCCCTCCGCCGCGCGGACCTAGCCGGCCATCCACCCTCCGTCCACCAGCAGGTTCTCGCCGGTGATGAAGGCGGCCTCGTCGCTCGCCAGGAACAGGGCCGCCCGGGCGACATCGTCGGGGCGCCCGAAATAGGGCAGGGGAGTCCGCGCCTCGGCATACCTCAGCTTGTCGGGGTCGGCGGCAACTCCCGGCTTGCCGGTGACGATCTTGCCCGGTGCGACACCGTTGCAGATGATGCCCTGCTTGGCGTAGTCGACGGCGATCTGCCGGGTCATGTAGACGCTGCCGGCCTTGCTCACGCCATAGGCGAAGTCGTCCGGGGCGCAGACCATCCCGTGGATCGAGGTTATGTTCACGATCCGGCCGCGGATGTTCTCGCGCATGTCCTGGAGGAGCATCTGTTGGACGGCGCGCTTGCATCCGTGGAACAGGCCGGTCAGGTTGACGGCGATCACCCGATTCCAGTCCTCGACCTCCGTCGAGGTCAGTGGCTTGCTGGCATAGGTGGCGGCGTTGTTCACCATTATATCGAGGCGGCCATGGCGGGCGGCGACGTCGGAGATGACATGGTCGATGTCTTCCCAGCGGGTGACGTCGGTCCGGTAGAACAGCGCCTCGCCGCCCTCGGCCCGGATGGCGTCCACGGTCGGAGGGCCGCCCTCGATCGGCTGCTCCATCAGGTCCGCTACGGCGACCAGCGCGCCCTCGGC
This sequence comes from uncultured Paracoccaceae bacterium, assembly GCA_934500835.1. Lineage (GTDB taxonomy): Bacteria > Pseudomonadota > Alphaproteobacteria > Rhodobacterales > Rhodobacteraceae > Pseudogemmobacter. Next base: position 93,326 of record CAKSTR010000007.1, read on the forward strand.
CGCGAATCTCGTCGCGATGGCCCGGCCGATCCCGGAGCTCGCGCCGGTGACGACAACCGATCTTCCGGCGAGTCTTTTCATGCTGGCCCTCCCACGGCTCGAACTGGCAGATGCCCACTCCCTCTCGTCCGGCCCGCGCAAGGTTATCCGCAGCCGCACATTTGGGGCCGAAGCGGAGATCTGCAAGCAAGCGGGAGATAGTTATGGGTCAAACATTCATGATCATGAGCAAGAGGATCATGTGCTTTTTCCGACCTGTCAAGCGCGGTAGTTCCCGTTCCGCCGGCCGTTGCGGCGTGGCAGGCGGAGGGCCGAGGGCCCGTTTCGGGAAAACCCTTGCGTTTCAGGAGCTACCGAAGGCTTCGCGCGCGCCCGACAGTGAAGGCGCCGCCGGGATGGGCCTGTCCCGGTCGGCCTGACAGGTCGAGGCTGCGACCCCTGATCAGTCCCACCTCTCGCTGAGCTGATGCTCCAGAAGGGTCAGGCTTTCCAGGATTTCGGCCTTGGCGGTTCTCGACAGGTCGCCCAACAGTCCGACGAACCATTCCCGCCTACGCTGCTCGATCGCTTCATAGAGCTTGCGCCCCTTGGGCAGGATGCGGATCCGCACGGTGCGGCGGTCGCATTCGTCGAAGGTGCGCTCGACAAGGCCATCTTCGACAAGGCCTCCGACGGTGCCGGTCAGGGAGCCATTGGTGATCAGGAGCTGCTTGGAAAGTTCCGACATCCGCAGCCCGTCGGGCTGCCAGTAGACCCGCGCCAGAATGTCGAAGCGCGAGAGTGAAACGCCGAACTCGTTGATAACCCTATACTTGATGTTGTTTTCGATGGTCCGCGCGCATCTTGCCAGCTTGGTCCAGATGCGGGTCTCTGTCGGCTCAAGCGGCGTGATGCTCGCCGTGCGTGGGGCCAACGTGTCCGACAGCACGGTCTCTGCTTCTTCATCCTCCGAGCCGGATGCTGTGCTCGATTTGTGCGGCGTGCGCCGCCCTCCAACGCCAAGGAAAGTGCGGTCCATCTTGATCTCCAGGTTAGGGTCTCCAGTCGACTAGCCGGAAGCCTGAACTTCCGGGCAGCAGTTCGCAAGAGCTACCAAATCTTTTGAAGGTTGCAAATGTGTGTCTCGAACACAGAGACCTGCGCTCCCGTGGTGCAGGCGAGCAGTCGATCCTATGCAAGTGACTAAAAACAAAATACCTTTTCCTGGGATATGCTCGGAACATGCTCGGAGATGGATCAGCGCTAGCGCAGCAAAAATGATTGACATCATGATTATTTGGTGAATAAGAAAATGACGCATTCGCGTTTCTTGGAGTGGCCGGCAGGAGTTCTCCTCATTCACTAGGAAGGGGCTGCCGGGAGGTGACTAGACTCGCCGCAGGGAGGCCTGAAGATCATCACTGGCCGGCTTGTCCTGACCCCGCCGACCTTCCGGGAGCGAATGTATGATCCTGTATTCGGTTGAGGACTGGAGCGACGCCTATTCCAACATGATCCATATTGCCGGGGGCGACCGCTTCCCGGCGATATGGGCGGAACGCGCGCCAGCCTACCGCGCGTCAGCCCTTGCAGCGGGGAGGGCACGGCTGGACCTCGCCTATGGCGGGGGCGAGCGGGAACGCTTCGACCTGTTCATGCCCGAGGGCGAGGCGAGAGGGTTGGTCGTCTTCGTCCATGGCGGCTATTGGATGGACTTCGACAAGTCCTGGTGGTCGCATCTGGCCGAGGGCTGCAACCACAGCGGCTTTGCCATCGCCATGCCCAGCTATTCCCTCTGCCCCGCGGTCCGCGTCTCGCAGATCGCGGTGCAGGTGGCGGCGGCGGTCGATGCGGCGGCGGGGCTGGTCGCCGGGCCGGTCCATCTGGCCGGCCATTCGGCGGGCGGGCATCTGGTGACACGGATAGTGGTCGACAACTCGGCGCTGTCCGAAGCGGTGGCACGACGGATCGGCAATGTGGTCTCGATCTCGGGCATCCACGACCTGCGGCCGATGATGCGGACCGCCGAGAACGACACCCTGCATCTCGACGCGCGCGAGGCGGCGGCGGAAAGCCCGGTCCTGCTGACCCCGCGCCCCGGTACGCGGCTGGTCTGCTGGGTCGGCGGGGCCGAACGCGCCGAGTTCCGCCGCCAGAACGCGCTGCTGGCGAACATCTGGGCCGGTCTGGGGGCGGCGACCGCCAGCCATGAGGAGCCGGACCGGCATCACTTCGACGTTCTCGACGGGCTTTGCGATCCGCGGCATCCTTTGACCCGCACGCTTCTCTGGAACTGAGGCGATTTCGCCGATGGAGGGGTCGTGCTTGGCCGATCGCATTCGGCACGGTGATCCCCCCTCAACCTTACCGCTTACACGTCCACCAAGCGTATCTGGATGACTCCGTATCGCTGACCTAGATCGATTCATCCTCGATCCGATTAACTAGATGCTGCGGCTGAACACCTAGACGACCGCCTCCTGCCCCGGCAGGATCGAACGAGCAGGGACGGATGCGACGGATCGACAGGCGCGTGGCGATGCAGGCCGGGCTGGTGCTGGCGGGCAGGATGCTGGCCGGGGCCTTGCCCGCGAGGGAGCAGGACAACCCGATGCCCGAGGTGCTGCGCGAGGCGCTGGAGCGTCAGGGCGATGCGCCGGTGCTGGGCAATCCCGGGGGCGACATCACCCTGACCGAGTTCTTCGACTACAACTGCCCGTTCTGCCGTCAGACGGTGCCGGTCCTGCAGAAGCTGATCTAGGGCGATCCGAAGCTGCGGGTGGTGTTCCGCGAATGGCCGATCTTCGGTGAGGGGTCTCTGTTCGCCGCCAAAGCCTCGCTGGCCTCGCTGGAGCAGGGGAAATACTGGCAGTTCCATGCCGGGCTGATGAAGATTCGGGGCAGGGTGGAGGAAGCCCCGGTCCTGGGCTGGAGTTCGACAGTGACTCTGATGATGTGACTGCCCTCCTTTGTGGATCCTCGCAAATCCACCTTGGCACACCGATGCCGTCGGGGGGCGGTCACATCTTCAGAGACGTCACTCAGCAGCGAAGATATCAGCGGGGTAGGGCGCCCGGGCCGCGACGAGGCGGTGCAGAGCCTCAGGCTGGATGTGTGTGTACCGCCGCAGCATTTTCCAGTCCTTGTGTCCCGTCACCAGGGCGACCTGTTCGATGGACAGGCCCACCTCGAACAAACGGCTTGTGCCTTCGTGGCGCAGGTCATGGAAGTGCAGGTCTTCTACGCCGGCCCTGGCGCAGGCACGACGAAATGCGGTCCCGACGGATCTTGAATTGTAGGGAAAGATCGACCCCTTCGCCTGCCCAAGGTGCCTGGCCTGGGCCGTTATCAGTGCCCAGGCGTCGAATCCGCTGGCGGCAAACAGCGGGATCCTTTGGTCGTTGCCGGTTTTGTTGCGCGGATCCTTACGGTCGCGGATCAGCAACATGCGGCGGTCGACGTCGAGGTCTCTCCACTCGACCCGACAGATTTCGTCCAGCCGCATGGCGGTGGCGACCGCGAACTGCACGATGCGCGACATGGGCAGCGTCAGACGTCCATTCCCGTCAAAGCACCGGAAGAGGCGGTTCAACTCGGCCATCGTCGGGCGCCGGTCCCGCTCGACGCCCTTGCCGATCAACCCAAGGCGCTTCAGCGCAACACGGGCCAGATCGACTGGCTCCGGTGAAATCTCCAGCCCATGGACAGCAGCGGCATGGGTCAGGATCATCTTGATCACGCCGATGTCGATGCCCAACGTCACCGGACCGGCACCCTGGTCCGCACGCTTGCGGCCGTAGTCGATCAGCTTGTGGCGGTCGAGGTGACCGATCTTCTCCTTGCCGAGATCACCCTTCAGAGTTGCGAGGGTGGCCGCCTTGCTCCTGCGGGGTGGTTTCCCTACGGCGCACATATCGGCTATATGAAGGTCGACCAGGTCACCGAAGGTGTGCAGGCGGGCTACGGACGATCGGTTGGGCGGCAGCCCCTGATCGACCAGGGTTTCGGCCTGACGGGCCCATTTGTGGGCATCGTCGCGGCGAAGGAATGTCTCGCTCGCGTAGCGACCCTTTCGTCTGATCTGGACCCGGTAGGCACCGGATGGAAGGCGGGTGATCGAGGCCATTTTCGTGTGCGCTATGTGTGCAGTGAGTCGTCGCAGAAGGGGAAATTCGGGGATATCGGGGCGTAGTCCGGCGTAGGGGCAGGCTTGGTCAACGGATTGAAGATACAATAAAAATGCAGGAAAATCAATCACATCGCCTGTCGGTTGCCCCTATGATGGATTGGACGGATCGTCATTGCCGCCATTTTCACCGGCTGATGACCCGCCGGGCGATGCTCTACACCGAGATGGTAACCGCCCCCGCCATCGTGCACGGGCCGAAGGCGCGGCTCCTTGACTACGGGCAGGCTGAACACCCGGTGGCACTGCAACTCGGTGGCTCGGACCCGGCAGAGCTGGCACAGGCGGTGCGGATCGCCGCCCCCTGGGGCTATGACGAGATCAACCTGAACTGCGGCTGCCCCTCGGACCGGGTACAGTCGGGCTGCTTCGGCGCGGTGCTGATGGAGCGGCCGCAGCTGGTGGCCGAATGCGTCTCGGCCATGCAGGGCGAGACGGCGGTTCCGGTGACGGTGAAGTGCCGGATCGGGGTGGATGACCAGATCCCCGACGATATCCTGCCGCGGTTCCTTGAGACCATCGCCGCGGCAGGGGTGCGCCATGTCGTCATCCATGCCCGCAAGGCCTGGCTGCAGGGATTGTCGCCGAAGGAAAACCGCGAGATCCCGCCGCTGGACTACCCGCTGGTCCTGCGGATGAAACGGCAGTTCCCCGAGCTGACCATCGCCCTGAACGGCGGGGTGACAGATCTGGATCAGGCGCGCGCGCTGCTGGCGCAGGGGCTGGACGGGGTAATGATCGGCCGGGCGGCCTATCACGATCCCGGTCATACGCTGATCGGGGCCGATGCGCTGTGGGGTATGGACCATACGCCCGCACGGCAAGAGGTGGTGCACCAGATGCTGCCCTATATCGCGCAGCATCTGGCGAATGGCGGCCGGCTGCATCAGGTGACGCGGCACATGCTGGGCCTGTTCCACGGCCTGCCCGGCGCGCGGCTCTGGCGCCAGGTGCTGTCCACCGAGGCCAGCCGTCCCGACGCCGGAACCGACGTGGTCGAGCGTGCCCTCGCCTGCATCCCGGACGAGGCCGGGCAACTGGCAGGCTGACCCCTGCGGAACCAATCGCCCGAAGGCCGCATTTTCATCTTGGCAAAAATATCCTGCGGGGAGGTCTGGAGGGGTGCAAAACCCCTCCAGCCGCCGGCCAGGGGCGCGCGGCGATGGGCAAGGCGGCGCGTTGCGCTGCCGCCGGCTCTGGCCCCCGCGGCGCGCCGGCGCTAAGCAGAGAGGGAAACCGGAGGTAGACCATGCCCGAACTCTCCACCCTCTTGCCGCTGCTCGTCGCGCTGATCGTGATCGGCGGCTTTGCCGGCGTGGTCGGCGGCATGCTGGGGGTCGGCGGCGGCATCGTGCTGGTGCCGGCCTTCTTCTACGCCTTTGCCGCGCTTGGCTATGACGGTGGCCAGCTGATGCAGGTCTGTGTCGCCACCTCGCTTGCCACCATCGTCGTGACCTCGATCCGCTCCGTCTCGGCGCATAACCGAAAGGGAGCGGTGGACTGGACGGTGCTGAAAAGCTGGGGGCCGTGGCTGGTGGTCTCGGCCGCGGTCGGGGTCTTCGTCGCGGCGCGGGTGCCGTCCGCGGCGCTGCAGGCGGTGTTCGGCGTGCTGGCGGGTCTGGCCGGCCTCTGGATGGCCTTCGGCCGCGACTCGGCCCGGCTGGGCGATGCCATGCCTGCAGAGCCGCTGCGCGGTGCGCTGGCCTCGGGCGTGGGCTTCTTCTCGGCGCTGATGGGGATCGGCGGCGGCACGTTCGGGGTGCCGCTGATGACGCAGTTCGGCATGCCGATCCACCGGGCAGTGGCCACGGCTTCGGGCTTCGGTGTGCTGATCGCGGTGCCGGCGGTGATCGGCTTTCTGCTGGTCAAGGTCGAGGGCGCGCCGCCCTGGACTCTTGGGGCCGTCAATGGCCCGGCCTTTCTGGTGGTGATCGGAACCACGCTTCTGACCACGCCCTGGGGGGTCCGGCTGGCCCATTCGATGAACCCCAAGCCCCTGAAACGTGCCTTCGCGGTCTTTCTGACCCTGGTCGCGCTGAACATGCTGCGCAAGGTGGTGTGGTGAGCCGGCTTGGCCCCGTGGGCTGGCTGCGTCTGGCCGATCCGGCCATTGCCGCCTGGGCGGCTGCGGCCTTGCCGGTGGCGCAAGACGCCGTGGCGACCAGCACCGAGGCGTGGCGCTGCGGCGGCACATGGTTCGTCGGCGTCGATGCGCTGGCGAATGGCCCGGACGGGCGTATGGGCGATACGGCCTTTCCCTGGGCCGCCCTGCAACTTGCGCCGCGGCCCCTGCATCGCGGTCAGATCTCTACCATGCGGCCGGGCTATCCCCAGCCTTCGCCCGACGAGGATGCCACTGCCTATGGCTTCCGCCTGCGCCGCGATGCCGCGCATCTGGACGGGATGATGGCCGTCGGGCCCGACAGGCGGCGGATGGTGAAAGAGCCGCATGCCTGGATTCTTGGCCTGCCGCTGACCAGCTGTGATCCCGCCGCCGCGCCGCTGTCGGTCTGGGAGGGCAGCCATATCGTGATGCGCCGGGCGCTGGAGGCGGTCTTCGCGGGCCAGCCGCGCGCTGTCTGGGGCGATCTCGACCTGACAGAGCCCTACAAGGCGGCACGGGCCGAAGTGTTCCGCAGCTGTCGCCGGGTGGAACTGCCCGCAACGCCGGGGCAGGCGCTTTTGCTGCACCGGCACCTCATCCACGGGGTCGCCCCGTGGGCCGAAGGGGCCGTAGCGCCCCCCGAAGGCCGGATGGTCGCCTATTTCCGGCCGCTTCTGCCGTCGGTCGAGGATTGGATGCAACTGCCCTGAAGGGATGCCGCCGGGTCAGGTCGGATTGTCAGGCGAAAACCCGCAATCGCCTTGTGCGCCCGTCCCGCTATTCCGCCGCCTTCGGCAGCCGTCCCATCCGGCCGCCCCGCCGCTTTGCCAGTCGCGGCGCGCGCGCGGACAGGGTGGCCATGACGGCCAGCCGCTCATCCGGTGTCATCCGCGACCAGCGCGAGATTTCCTCGATCGAGCGGTAGCAGCCGACGCAGATGCGTTCCTCGGGATGCACGACGCAAAGCTTGATGCAGGGAGACTGCACCTCGTTGCGTTTCCAGACCTCATCGTCCTTCACGGCGCATTCCTCTGCCATGTCATGCGGTCAAGTGCTCCTTGCAGGATATACCCTGCCGCCACCGCATCGATCACCTCTTTGCGACGTTTTCGAGACGCATCCGCCTCCAGCAGCGCCCTTTCCGCCGCGACGGTGGACAGCCGTTCGTCCCAGAAGGTGATCGGAAGATCGGTCAGCCGGGCCAGATTGCGGGCGAAGGCCTGGGTGGATTGCACCCTTGGGCCGCTGGAGCCGTCCATGTTCAGCGGCAGGCCAAGCACCAGCCCGCGGATCTCGCGCGCGGCGACGATCTGCATCAGTCTGGCCGCATCGAGGGTGAATTTCTCGCGGCGGATGATTTCGGAGGGCGTGGCGACCTGGCGGCGCAGGTCGGAGATGGCAACGCCGATTGTCTTCTCGCCAAAGTCCAGCCCGGCAATGGCGCCCGAGGCGGGAAGTTCAGCAGCGAATGCGGTGATGTCCTCGTGAATCATGGCACCAGCCCCACCGATGCGGCAACCTCTGCCAGCGCGGCCAGATCATCGGTGCTGGCCGCAAATCGGGTTTTCGACTCGTCATAGATCGCCTGCGCCTGGTCCTTGCGGCCAAGCGTGGCAAGGGCCGAGATCAGCCGGCCCCATTCCCCGGACGTGCCGCCTTCGGTCGCCAGCCGGTCCTGCAGCCCGGCGACCATGCCCTCGATCATCTGCTGGCGTTCCTCGGGCGTCATGTCGGCGGCAGCTTCGACATCCCCGGCCGAAGGGCCGGGTGGCGCGGCGTTTTCGGGCAGCAGGTAGGAGATGCCGGCCCGCGCCGCCACCTCTTCGATCTGGGCGCGGATCGGGCGGACCCACGGTGCATCGGGCGGGCTTTCCTGCAGAAGCGGCTGCCAGAACGCAAAGGCGCGGTCAAAGCGCCCGCCTTGCGCGAACATCAACCCCGAGAGATAGCGCGCCATGCCCTGGCGCGGATCGCGCTCCAGCGCGCGGATCAGCTCGGCCTCCGCCTCGGGCGAGACATAGCCGCCGGCGGCAAGGATCATCATCTCGGCCAGGGTCGCATGATCCTCGGCCGTGGCCTGATCGCCCTTGACCGTCACCAGCCGGGTCTGCGCGGCCTTGGCGACAAGATAGTTGCCAAGGGTGGCCTCGTTGCGCGCCAGAAGCTCCAGCCCGCGCAGGTCGGTCGAGGTGGCGGGGTCAACGGCACTGCGCAGTTTTCCCATCAGATCAAGGAATTCAGGGTCCGGCTGGATGGCAGGTTGCGGCGCCACGCCCGCTTCGGCGCTGGCCTGATCGGGGCGGTTCGCCATCGCCTCATCGGCCAGCGCAAGGCGTTCGCGGATCGGCATGTCGGGATACCAGGGCAGGCCGGTATTGGCGTAAAGCCCCACCGCGCCGGCAATCGCGGCGCCGATCGCCGCCACTGCGGGCCAGGACGGGCGGTTGCCGCTGGCCGGCCCATCGGCCCGCGCGACCTTGTCGGCATCCAGCAGGCGGCGGGCGATCTCGGTCTTGACGCGCGCGGCCTCGGCCTCGGTCAGGGTGCCGCGGGCAACATCGCGCTCGGCCTCGGCCAACTGGTCGCGGTAGACCTGCATGTCCTGCGCTGCGGCGGGCAGGGCCTCGGGCGTGCCCCGCATCAGCCCGCGGACCAGCCAGGCCGCGACCAGCACCGCCATTGCCCCCGCCACCGTCCAGAACCAGAAGGTCTCCATCCGCTTGTCCGTCCTTGCTTGCCGGCCCCATGTAGCCGCTGCGGCGGCGCGGCAAAAGGGGCCAGACGCCGCAGTCGCGGCCCGGCGGGCGACCGCGTGGCCCCGGTGTCGCAATTTTCCCGATTGTGCCGCTGGAGGGCGGGGATATATCTGGCCTCCGTTCCATAGGGGGCTGACCCTGGGTCGGGAGATGCAGATGAAACGCTATTCGGTTTTCGCCATCGCGCGTGAGGCCATGCGCTACCACACGGGCTGGGAAAAGGCCTGGGCCGCGCCCGAGCCAAAGGCGAAATACGATGTGGTGATTGTGGGGGCTGGCGGGCACGGGCTGGCGACCGCCTACTACCTGGGCAAGAACCACGGCATCAGGAATGTCGCGATCATCGAGAAGGGCTGGCTGGGCGGCGGCAACACCGGCCGGAACACCACGATCATCCGCTCGAACTACCTGCAGGACCCCTCGGCCGCGATCTACGACAAGGCGCTGCAGCTTTACGAAGGCCTGAGCCAGGATCTGAACTACAACGTGATGTTCAGCCCGCGCGGCCTTTTGATGCTGGCGCAGACCCATCACGAAGTGCGCGGCTATCTGCGCACCGTGCATGCCAACCTGTTGCAAGGGGTCGAGACCAAGTGGATCACCCCGCAAGAGGTGAAAAAGCTGGTGCCGATCATGAACATCGGCGGCCCGCGCTATCCGGTCCTGGGCGCGCTGTATCAGCCGCGCGGCGGCACCGGGCGGCATGATGCGGTGGCCTGGGGCTATGCGCGCGCCTGCAGCGACATGGGCATGCACATCATCCAGAACTGCGAAGTCAAAGGCGTGCGGTCCGAAGGCGGCGTGGTCACCGGCGTCGACACCACCAAGGGCTTCATCGGCTGCACCAAGCTCGGGATGGTCGTCGCCGGCCATTCGGGCCAGCTGGCCGAGATGGCGGGCTTCCGTCTGCCGATCGAGGCGGTCGCCCTGCAGGCCATGGTGTCCGAGCCGATCAAGCCCTGCCTGGACGTGGTCGTCATGGCCAATACGGTGCATGGCTACATGAGCCAGTCCGACAAGGGCGAGATGGTGATCGGCGGCGGCACCGACGGCTTCAACAACTTCACCCAACGCGGCTCGTGGCACCATATCGAAGAGACGCTGCGCGCGCTGGTCGAGACCTTCCCGATGCTGTCGCGTCTGAAGATGCTGCGGCAATGGGGCGGTATCGTCGACATGACGGGCGACCGCTCTCCGTTGATCTCGAAAACGCCGCTTGGCAATTGCTTCATCAACTGCGGCTGGGGCACCGGCGGGTTCAAGGCCATTCCGGGATCGGGCTGGGCCATGGCCGAACTGGTCGCCAGGGGCGAGCCGGGGCCGCTGGCCGAGGCTTTCAACATGTGGCGCTTCAAGGAAGGCCAGTTCATCGACGAGTCGGTGGCCGCCGGGGTGGCGCATTGATGGATGTAGAGCAGTTTATTGCGGAAACGCTCATCCAGATATCTCGAGGCGTTCGAACGGCGCAGGAGCTTTCTCGTGCAGAAGGTGGCGTTCCAATAGCTCCTGGGAACTATGATGGTGTGCCTTCACGGGATGGAGATCAGCTTATTAGCTTTGAGGTCCATGTGATTGTGTCGAGCTCAATCCAAGTTCAAGCGACGGGCAAAACATCGGGACTACTAAAGGTTGCCGGTGTGGATGCTGGACTGAACGCTGATGGGCAACGTGAAAAAGAGTTGACGCAAAAGCTGACATTCGGAGTGCCGATGCATTTCAACGCAACGTGGAAGGGGTAGACTGAACATGCTGATCCTTGAATGCCCCTATTGCGGCGTGGCCGCCGAGGAGACCGAGCTTGCGCCCGGCTATGAGGCGCATCTGAAGCGCTTCGGCCCCGGTTCGACCCCCGAAGAGTTCGAGGCCTATATGTTCGCCCGCAAGAACCCCAAGGGCGTGCATTTCGAACGCTGGCGTCATGCCTATGGCTGCGGCAAGTGGTTCCTGGCCGCGCGCGATACCGCCACGCTGGAGGTGTTCGGCACCTATCCGGCGCAGTCGTCGGAGCCCCCGGCCGAGCTGGTGGAAAAGATCAAGGCCAGGCGGCCGGACTGGAAGGGTTTCAAATGAGCACGCGGCTTTCCAGAGGCGGGCGGCTGATCGACCGGTCGGCAGCGGTGGAATTCACCTTCAACGGCAAACGGATGAAAGGCTATCGCGGCGATACGCTGGCGGCGGCGCTTTTGGCCAATGACCAGATGCTGGTCGGCCGGTCGTTCAAATATCACCGCCCGCGCGGCATCGTCGCCTCCGGCGCCGAGGAGCCGAATGCGCTGGTCAACATGGGGCAGGGCGGCCGGTTCGAGCCGAACCAGCGCGCCACCACGACCGAAGTGTTCGACGGGCTGGAAGCGGCCAGCCAGAACCACTTTCCCAGCCTTGAGTTCGACGTGGGCGTGCTGAACAACTCCGTCTCGCGCTTCCTGCCGGCGGGCTTCTACTACAAGACCTTCATGTTCCCGCGCCCGTTCTGGAAACATGTGTTCGAGCCGGTGATCCGCCAGTCCGCCGGTCTGGGCAAGGCCCCGAAAGAGCGGGACGCCGACCGCTATGAGCAGGCCTATGCCTATTGCGAACTGCTGGTCGTCGGCGGCGGCATCGCGGGGCTTCAGGCCGCGCGCATCGCGGGGGCGGCGGGGGCGCGGGTGATCGTGCTGGAGCAGACCCCGCATTGGGGCGGCCGTGCGCCTGCGGATGGTGACATCATCGACGGGGCGCCGGCGGATGCCTGGATCAACTCCACCCTGGAAGCCCTTGGGAAGATGGAGAATGTGACGCTGAAGGCCCGCTGCATGGGCTTTGGCTCCTACGACCATGGCTATGTGCTGGCGGAAGAGCGGATTGCCGACCATACGCCCGGGGATGGACGGCCGAAAAAGCGGCTGTGGCGCATCCGGGCGGGCAAGGTGCTGTCGGCGCAAGGCGCGATCGAGCGGCCGCTGTCCTTTGCCGGCAACGACATTCCCGGCGTCATGCTGGCCTCGGCGGTGCGCGACTATGTGGTGAACTGGGCCGTCTCGCCCGGCGACCGTACCGTCATCGTCACCAACAACGACGATGCCTACCGCACGGCCATCGCGCTGAAAGAGGCGGGGCTGGAGGTTGCGGCGGTGGTCGATGCCCGGACACGGGTCACCGGCGCCTTGCCGGAACAGGCCCGCAAGCTTGGCATCCGCATCGAGGCCGGCCGGGCCGTGGTCAAGGTCAAGGGCGGCAAGCGGGTCACGGCGGTCTCCATCGGCCTGCAGGCCGGCGAGGGCGCGGTGCTGGACGAGATCGCCTGCGATTGCGTCGCCATGTCGGGCGGCTGGTCGCCGGTGGTCCATCTGTGGAGCCATTGCGGCGGCAAGCTGGAATGGGACCGCAAGAACAACATGTTCCGCCCCGATCCTGCGCGCCCGCCGATCACCCATGACGGCAGCCCGCTGGTCATCGTGGCCGGCGCCGCCAATGGGGCGCTGACGGCGGCCGAGGCATTGGCCGATTCCGCCGGACAGGGTGCCGCTGCGGTCAAGGCGCTTGGGCTGAAGGCCAAGGCCACGCCCGCCGCCACGGCCGATGCGGTCGAGGAAGCGGCGATGGAGCCGGTCTGGATCATGCCGCAGGGGGCCGGGCCGAAGCTGAAGATGAAGATGTGGCTGGACTACCAGAACGACGTGAAGGTCTCGGACGTGCAGCTTGCCGCGCGCGAGGGCTATACATCGGTCGAGCACACCAAGCGCTATACCACCCTCGGCATGGCGACGGATCAGGGAAAGCTGAGCAACATCAATGGACTGGCCGTGCTTGCTGGAGCATTGTCCGAAGACATTCCCGCCGTCGGCACCACCACCTTCCGCCCGCCCTACACGCCCGTCACCCTGGGCGCGCTGGCCGGGGAATCGCGCGGCGACATCTTCCAGCCGCTGCGCCGCAGCCCGATGCATGAATGGCACGAGGACCAGGGCGCCTATATGGAGCCGGTGGGCCTGTGGCGCCGGCCCTATTGCTACCCGCGCCCCGGCGAGACGCATGAGCAGGCCGTCCACCGCGAGATCCTCAATACGCGTGCGAATGTCGGGATGCTGGACGCCTCCACCCTTGGCAAGATCATCGTCAAGGGGCCGGATGCCGGGCGCTTCCTCGACATGCTTTACACCAATGTCATGTCGACGCTGCCGGTGGGCAAATGCCGCTATGGCCTGATGTGCAACGAGCAGGGCTTCCTGTCCGATGACGGCGTGGTCATCCGCCTGTCCGAGGACAGCTGGCTGTGCCACACCACCAGTGGCGGGGCGGACCGCATCCATGGCTGGATGGAGGACTGGCTGCAATGCGAATGGTGGGACTGGAAGGTCTACACCGCCAATGTGACCGAGCAATACGCCCAGATCGCCGTGGCCGGGCCGAATGCCCGCAAGGTGCTGGAGGCGATCGGCGGCATGGATGTGTCGAAAGAGGCGCTGCCCTTCATGTCCTTCCTTGACGGGCATCTGGGCGGCCTGCCTGCCAGGGTGCACCGGATCAGCTTCTCGGGCGAGCTTTCCTACGAGATCGCCGTTCCCGCCAGCCACGGCCTTGCGCTGTGGACGGCCCTGCTGGAGGCCGGCGCGGCGCAGGGCGTGATGCCCTACGGCACCGAGGCGATGCATATCATGCGGGCCGAGAAAGGCTTCATCATGATCGGGGACGAGACCGATGGCACGGTGATCCCGCAGGACCTTGGCCTTGACTGGGCGATCTCCAAGAAGAAGGCCGATTTCCTTGGCAAGCGCGGGCAGGAGCGGTCTTTCCTCGCCTCGCCCGACCGCTGGAAGCTGGTGGGATTCGAGACGCTGGACGGATCGGTCATCGAGGACGGCGCCTATGTCCCGGCCCCGGGCGACAACCCGAACGGCCAGCGCAATGTGCAAGGTCGCGTGACCTCGACCTACTATTCGCCCACGCTGAAGAAGGGCATTGCCATGGGGCTGCTGAAGAACGGGCCGCAGCGGATGGATGAGGTGGTGGAGTTCACCAAGGTCGGCGGCGGTCTGACCCGCGCCCGCGTCGTGCCCCCGGTGTTCCTTGATCCGAAAGGGGAGAAGCAGGATGTCTGATCCGGTCTCGGTGAACCCCGTCCCGGCGCTTGGCGGCGCGGCATTCGACGGCTTTGTGAACGTGCGCGAGATCGGCCCCTGGGGCATGATCACCCTGCGCGCCAAACCCGGCACCAAGGGGCTGGAGGCTGCGGTGAAGGCGGCCGTCGGCACCGCCGTGCCGGCGGTGCGGCGGATGGAGTGGTCCGGCGATGCCGCGACGGGCCGCGGCTGCGGCTGGATGAGCCCGGACGAATACCTTCTGGTCCTGCCCTACGCCGATGTGGCCAGGGCCATGGCCGCGCTGGACACCGCGCTGGCGGGCGAGCATCACCTTGCCGCCGACGTCAGCGACGCCCGCGCCATCTTCCGCATCGAGGGCGCCAAGGCCGATCAGGTGCTGGCCAAGCTGTGCCCGGCCGATCTGGCGCGGATGCAGCCCGCAGAGCTGCGCCGCACCCGTGTCGCCCAGGTCGCGGGGGCCTTCTGGGCGGCCGAGGGCGGCTATACGCTGGTCTCCTTCCGCTCGGTCGCGGGGTATGTGATGGGGCTGCTGACGCATTCGGCCATGGCCGGGTCCGAACTGGAATAACGGGAACCTCGGCCGTCCTGTGTGCGTTGGCGCAGGGGACGGTCACAGAGCTGCGACGCCGCTTGGGGTTGACGTTCAGCCCGATAGCGCCTGTATTCCATCCGCAACGCAATACCGAACAGGAGTGAGTCCCATGGCCTTCACGCTTCCCGATCTGCCCTATGCGCATGATGCGCTGGCCTCGCTTGGCATGTCCAAGGAGACGCTGGAATACCACCACGACCTGCACCACAAGGCCTATGTCGACAACGGCAACAAGCTGATCGCCGGGACCGAGTGGGAATCGAAGTCGCTGGAAGACATCGTCAAGGGCACCTATCAGGCCGGGGCCGTGGCGCAGAACGGCATTTTCAACAATGCCTCGCAGCACTGGAACCACAACCTGTTCTGGGAAGTGATGGGCCCGGGCGAAGGCAAGAAGATCCCCGGCGCGCTGGACAAGGCGCTGACCGAGGCTTTCGGCTCGGTCGCCAAATTCAAGGAAGATTTCGCCGCCGCCGGTGCGGGCCAGTTCGGCTCGGGCTGGGCCTGGCTGGTGAAGGACAAGGACGGCTCGCTGAAGGTCACCAAGACCGAAAACGGCGTGAACCCCCTGTGCTTTGGCCAGACCGCGCTTCTGGGCTGCGACGTGTGGGAGCATTCCTACTACATCGACTTCCGCAACAAGCGCCCGGCCTATCTGACCAACTTCCTTGAGAAGCTGGTCAACTGGGAAGCGGTTGCCGCGAAGCTGTAAGCTTTCGGCGCCAGCGGTGACAGATCGGCCCGCGGAGCGATCCGCGGGCCTATTTCATGGCCGATTCTTCAGCTTGCGTTGTTCCTGGTATTGACGATGATCCGCGGAACACGGGATGATTGTTTCAATAGTAGAACCGGGCAGAGGGTAGCATGGCAGCCAAGACCGCGACGAAATCCACCACGAAGGACGCCGCCGACGCGGCCGGCGCCAGCGTGGCGAAGCCGGTGCAGACCCGGACCGCGTCGACGAAATCCGCGGTGAAACCGGCAGCCAAAGTGCCTGCAAAGCCCGCGGCGAAACCGGCAGCAAAGCCGGCCAGCGCGGCAGCGATGGCCCCGGAACCGGCTGTTGCCGAACCCGCCGCCGCCCCCCGCAAGGCCGGCAAGGGCGGCCTCTATGATCAGGCCACGGCAGAGGCGGAGCGTATCGGCGCGCCTGCGCGCAAGGCGGGTGCGGGCTATGTGCTGCACGAATATCCAAGCTATCAGACCTATGTCGAGGTGCAGACCGCCGGCAACAAGGCCAAGCTGCGCCGGCAATATGTCAAGCGCAGCCATGTCGACAGGCTGGCGGCCTGGCTGGGCGAAAGGGGCCATCCGGTCAAGGCCGGCATCTGCCACGGCACCCGCGCGGGCCGCGAGCAGAAGTGGTTCCGCCGCGCGCTGAGATGCTCGGGGATCTTCGGGACCGAGATTTCGGACACCGCGACCGAGTTTCCCTTCACCGTCCAGTGGGATTTCCATGACGTGAACCCCGACTGGGTCGGCAAGCACGATTTCGTCTATTCGAACTCGTGGGACCACGCCTTCGACCCCAAGCGCGCCTTTACCTCCTGGCTGGGACAGTTGCGCAAGGGCGGCGTGCTGCTGGTCGATTACACCGCCGGTCAGGCGCCGGCGGCGGCCAATGCGCTGGACCCGTTCGGGATCGAGATCGCCCCCCTGCAGGAGATGCTGGCCGAGGTGGGCCGCGCCGCCGGGGCCGAGCCGGCCGGCGTGCTGGATTTCACCGACAACCCGGAATACCGCGCCCGGGTCGTGGTGATGCGCAAGCTTTAGGCCCCGGACTCAGGGCAGGGGTCAGGCCAGCAGGGCCGCAAGGGCTGCCTCGGCCTCGGCCACCGTCGGGACGGTGCGGAACAGGCCGCGCAGGGACGGATCGGCAAAGCCCTGTTCGACGATATGGTCGATCAGGGCGACCAGCGGCTGCCAGTAGCCCGCGATGTCCAGAAGGAAGATCGGCTTGCTGTGCAGGCCGATCTGCGCCCAGGTCAGCACCTCGAAGAATTCATCCAGCGACCCCGCTCCGCCGGGCAGGACCACCACGGCATCCGAGTTCATGAACATGACCTTCTTGCGTTCGTGCATGTCCTCGGTGATCACGAAAGTGGTCAGGTCGCGCTTGCCGCGCTCGGCCCCCAGAAGATGGGTCGGGATCACCCCCATGCAATGCGCGCCGGCGCCCTGGGCGGCGCGGGCGACTTCGCCCATCAGCCCGACGTCGCCGGCGCCATAGACCAGACGCCAGCCGTTGCGCGCGATGGTCTCGCCGAAGGCGCGGGCCGCGATGGCATGGGCGGGGTTCGCCCCGCTACGCGCGCCGCAGAAGACGCAGATCGAGGGGGACTTGGCAGAGACGGGCATGGGAGGGTCCTGAATTCGGTTGCCAAGGCGGATGTAACCGGGTTCCCTGCCAAGGGAAAGCCGGGGAACGCCCGGCCGAGGCGCGGGACGACTGGGGAAGGACCGGGGAATGGGGTTCTGGGCGGCATTGGGCAGGGGTGGCCGTGCGGCAATGGTGGCGGCCGGCAGCGTGGCGGCGGCAGGGGCCGGCTACGGGCTGTGGCGGCTGGCGCAGCCGGTGCCGGTGGTGGAGCCTGCCGCCTTGGTCTCTGGCACAGACGCAGCGGCTTCAGACGCTGTCGCGGTGGCCCCTGCAGCCGAAGCCCCGCCCGCCCAGGCCGAAGCCGCGCTGCCTGATCTGACCGTGGACACATGGCGGGTGGCCGCGGATGGATCGGCGACCGTGGCGGGCCGCACGGTTCCTCTGGCGCTGGTCCGCATCCTTGTCGATGCCGTTCCGGTTGCCGAGGTGAGCGCCACCGCAAGCGGCGAGTTTGCCGCCCTTTTCACCCTGCCGCCCAATCCCGAGGCATCGTTGATGACGCTGGTGACGGTGCTGCCCGACGGGCGCGAAGTGCCTGCGGCGGCGGCGATCGCGCTTGGTCCGATCGCGGGGCCGGCAGTGCTGGCTGAGGTGCCGGCCGATGAGAGTGTGGCCGAGGCCCCGGCAGAGGAGGGGGTCGTCGAAGCCCCGGCGGAAGCGGTTGCCGTCGACGTCGCCACCGAAGAGGTGGCCGTCGAAGCCCCGGCCGAAGAGGTGGCCGTCGCCGACTTGCCCGAGGTTGCCGAGGCAGAACCGGAGCCTGCCTCGCAGCCCGCGGCCGTCCTTGTGACCGAGGACGGCGCGGTGATCCAGCCAGAGGGGGCCGCGGCGCCCGACACGGTGATGCCGGTGACGATCGACACGATCACCTACACGCCGGCAGGCGCGGTTCAGGTCGGCGGTCGCGGCGAAGGCGGCGGCTTCGTGCGGCTTTATCTTGATAACGCACCGCTGCAGACCGTGTTGATCCCCGACTCGGGTCAGTGGTTCTCGACCCTGAAAGACGTGCCGCCGGGGCTGTACCAGCTGCGGGCGGACCAGCTGGACGCCACCGGAACGGTGGTGACCGGCCGCTATGAAATTCCCTTCAAGCGCGAAAGCCTTGAGACTCTGGCCGCCGCAGCCGCAGCCGCACCTGCGCCCGCAGCCGAGGCAGAGCCAGAGGCAGAGGCAGAGGCAGACGCGGAGGTGATGCTCGAGGCGCCGGCAGAGCCGCCGGCCGCCGCGCCGGTTGCGCCCGCAGTCGAGCCGGAACAGGCAGAAAGCGCCGTCCCGGTGCCACCGCCGGAAGAGGTGGTCGCCGCGCCCGAACCCCGGGCCGCCCCCGAAGCCCCCGCGCCGGATGCCGTTGCGCCGCAAGATCCGGTGGCGACCGTAGCGGCTCCGGCCCCTGCGCCCGCGCCGGTCACCGTGACGGTGCAGCCGGGCCACACGCTATGGGCCATCGCCAAGGGCGAACTGGGCGAGGGCGTGCTTTACGTTCAGGTCTATGAGGCCAATCGGGACGCAATCAGGAATCCCGACCTGATCTTCCCCGGTCAGGTCTTCACCATTCCGTCGGAATAGGGGCACGGATTTTCGGCGAAAATCCGGTCAGCGCCCGTCCGGCAGGTCGGGCGCACCCTCGGCCGGCTGCGGGGCTTCGCTGCGGTGGCGGCTGCATTCCATCACCTGCGGGTGCTTCATGCAGCAATCGTGCAAGAGCCAGCCGACCACTCCGCCCAGCCGTTCGGCGTCGACCGAATAGAAGATGTTGCGCGCAACCCGGCGGGAGGTCAGAAGCCCGGCCTGTTCCATCGCCGCAAGATGGAACGACAGCCGCGAGGAGGAGAGGCCAAGCGACCGCGCGATCTCGCCCGCCGATAGGCCTTCGGGGCTGGCCGGCACCAGAAGGCGGATCAGGTCCAGCCTTGCCTCGTGCGACAGGGCGGAAAAGACAGCGAGGGCTTTACTCCGGTCCATTGTTCAATTACTCATGCATCGTTGAAATGATCCTAGACCACTTGGCGGGGTCGGGCAATCCTCAAACCCCGCAACCGAGACAAAGGGCCGCCATGCGCCGCACGACTGCATCCGTTCAGACCACAGACCAGAGCGGCACGCCCCAGGCCTCGGGGTGGGAGACGATGCGGCGCATGGCGCCTTATCTCTGGCCGAAGGACAAGGCCTGGGTGAAGCGGCGGGTGGTGCTGGCGCTTGTGCTGCTGCTGGTCTCGAAAGCCGTGTCGATCATCACGCCCTGGATCTACAAGCTGGCGGTGGACGCGCTGGACGGCCAGACCGGCGGCGATCCGGCGATGACGGTGGCGCTTGGCGCGGTGGGGCTGGTGGTGGCCTATGGGCTGGCCAGACTGGGCTCGGTCGCCTTTGCCGAGATCCGCGATGCGGTCTTTGTCCGCGTCGGCCAGCGCGCCTTGCGCCAGCTGGCGCTGGAGACCTTCACCCATATCCACCAGCTTTCCCTGCGCTACCACATCACCCGCAAGACCGGCGGCCTGAGCCGGATCATCGAGCGCGGCGTGAAGGGCGTCGATTTCCTGCTGCGCTTCATGCTGTTTTCGATCGGGCCGCTGGTGATCGAACTCACGCTGGTGTCGATCATCTTCGCGGTCTGGTTCGGCTGGGCCTATTCGGCGGCGGTGGTGATCACCATCGCGCTCTATGTCGGCTTCACCTTCAAGGTCACCGAATGGCGGGTCAAGATCCGGCAGGAGATGAACAACCTTGACACCGATGCCAACCAGAAGGCCATCGACAGTCTGCTGAACTACGAGACCGTCAAGTATTTCAACGCCGAGACGCGCGAGGCTGTGCGCTATGACGGCGCCATGCGCGGGTACGAGGCGGCGGCGGTGAAGACCGGGCTGACGCTGGCCTTCCTGAACGTCGGCCAGACGCTGCTGATCACCACGGGGCTTGTGGTGGTGATGGTGCTGGCGGCGCGCGGCGTGCAGGCGGGCGCGCTGACGGTGGGCGATTTCGTCATGGTCAACGCCTACATGATCCAGATCATGATGCCGCTGAATTTCCTTGGCACCGTCTACCGCGAGATCCGGCAGGCGCTGGTCGACATGGGCCAGATGTTCGGCCTTCTGGCGCAACCGGCCGAAGTGCTGGATGCGCCCGATGCCAAACCGCTGCAGGTGACGGGCGGCGAGATCGTCTTTGACGATGTACGCTTCAGCTATGAGCCCGAGCGCGAGATCCTGCGCGGGCTGTCTTTCCGGGTCGGACCGGGGCAGAAGCTGGCGCTGGTCGGGCATTCGGGGTCGGGCAAATCCACCGTTGGGCGGTTGTTGTTCCGCTTCTACGATGTGTCCTCGGGCGCGATCCGCATCGACGGGCAGGACATCCGCGAGGTTACGCAAAGCTCGCTGCATGCGCAGATCGGGGTGGTGCCGCAGGATACGGTGCTGTTCAACGATACCATCCGCTACAACATCGCCTATGGCCGCGACGATGCCGACGATGCCGCAGTCGTGGCGGCCGCGAAAGCCGCGCGCATCCATGAGTTCATCCTGTCCCTGCCCGAGGGCTATGACACCACGGTGGGCGAGCGCGGGCTGAAACTCTCGGGCGGCGAGAAGCAACGGGTGGGGATCGCCCGCACCCTTTTGAAGAACCCTCCGGTCCTGATCCTGGACGAGGCGACCTCGGCGCTGGACACCCAGACCGAACGCTCGATCCAGGAGTCGCTGGCCGAGATGGGGCAGGGCCGCAGCGTGATCGTGATCGCGCACCGGCTGTCCACCATCGCCGATGCCGACCAGATCCTTGTGATGGAGGCCGGCCAGGTGATCGAATCCGGCACCCATGAGGCCTTGTTGTCGCGGGACGGACGCTATGCCGCGATGTGGGCCCAACAGATCGCCGAAGAGGATGAGGACGAGGCCGTCGCGGCCGAATAGCCTGTGGCCGGCGGCTGGAGGGGTTTTGCACCCCTCCAGACCTCCCCGCAGGATATTTCGGCCAAAGTGAAGGCTGGAAGGGCATAGGGGAGAGTGGTGGACCGCAGAGGCGGGTCTGGAATGCCTCAGTATGGGCGATTTCCCTTTGACCGCCGCAGCCTTACAGGCCAAGATCAAGCCGACAATTCTGGACCAACGCGATGCTGCGCCGCGTTCTCTTCGCCTTTTGCCTGTTGCTGGCCTCCGTCTCCGTCGCCATTGCCGAACGGAGGGTGGCACTCGTCTTTGCGGTCGAGGATTACAAGACCATCCGCAAGCTGGACAACCCGGTCAACGATGCCCGCGCGATGGAGACCTTGCTGGAATCCCTTGGTTTCGAGGTCTGGCTTGAAACCGACCGCGACCTGAAGCGGATGCGCCGGGCGCTTGAGGATTTCAGGGAGGACGGGGCGGGGGCCGATGTCGCGCTGGTGTTCTACGCCGGTCACGGGGTGGCGCTGGACGGGGTGAACTACCTGTTGCCGACCGATGCCGATGCCTCATCCTCGGCCGCCCTGGCGGCCAGCGGCCTGCCTTTGGAAGAGGTCAAGCAGGTGCTGGACGAGGTGGCGCCGATGGCGATCGTGCTGCTGGATGCCTGCCGCGACGATCCTTTCGCGACAGGGGGCAGCAGCGACGGGCGCGGGGCGGTGCCCTTGGCGGGCGACCCGCCCGAGAAGAAGCCGCCCACCCCCGGCCTTGGCCGGATCGGTCGCGCGGACGGGGTTCTGTTCGCCTTTGCCGCAGCTCCCGGAGAGACGGCGGCCGACGGCAATGATGGCAATTCGCCCTTCACGTCGGCCCTGATCCGCCACTTCGGCACCAAGGGGGTGGAGCTGAAATCCGCCCTGACGCTGGTGCAGCAGGATGTCTACGACCGCTCGCGCGGCAAGCAGCTGCCCTATATCGAAAGCGGTCTGGCGCAGCTTGTCTTCATCAGCGGCGAGGGCGACCTGCCCGAGCGCGACCAGCTTCTGATGGCGATGGCCGGCCTCACGCCCGACTTGCGGCAAGAGGTCGAGGCCGTGGCCGCCGACTACAACATGCCGCTGGCCCCGCTCTATGCGGCGCTTATCTCGGCCGATCTGGGCAGCCAGTCGGCGGATGAGCGGCACCGGCTGTTGCAGGATGCGGCGGCGTCTTATGTGCAGTTCCAGCAGGGGCTGGTGAAATACGCCTCCAGCGATCCGCGGGTGTCCGAGTTGCGGGCCAAGGCCGAAGAGCAGCTGGCCCTTGGCGCCACCGCCGCCGCGCGCGAGCTGATCACCGAAGCCGCCGCGATCGACGCGCAGGCACGGGAATCGCTACAGGAAAACATTGCCGAGCTGACCGAGAACCTGGTGGACCGCACCGTCTCGGAAGCCACCTCGCATGTGCTGAACGCCAATGCCGCGCGGACCGACCTGCGCTATGATCTGGCCATCGAGGACCTGACCCGCGCGGCCGAGCTTTATGCCTCGGTCGAGGACAAGCTGACCGACCGCGACACCAAATTCGCCTATAACGACGTGCTGCGCGATCTGGGCGAGTTGCAGATGATGGCGGGCAACTCCTTCGGCGCGCTTGGCGCCTTCATGACCCGGTCCGAGTTTGCCGAGGCGCAGGTGGCGATCAACCCGACCGATTTCGGCTGGTCGCGCGAACTGGTCTGGGCGATGAACGCGGTCGGCACCGTCTTGCAGCAGCAGGGCTATCTGCGCGAGGCCGAACAGGCCTATCGCCGCGCCTATGAGGTGACGGCCAAGCAGAACACCGATACGCCGAACGACCTGTTGCTGATGCGCGATCTGGAAGTGGCGCTGAACAAGCTGGGCGATGTGCGTTTCGCGCTGAACGATCTGCCCGGGGCGCTGATGGCCTATCAGGAAGGTCTCAGCCTCAGCCAGTCGCTTCTGGATGTCGAGCCGGACAACATCCTTTACAATCAGGACGTCTCGATCAGCCACGAGCGGATCGGCGATGTCCTGGTTGCGATGGGGGACCGGGTGGCCGCGCGCGATGCGTTCGATGTGTCGCTGAACATCTCGAAGAAGCTGGCCGAGACCTATCCCGACGATATGGAGATGGCGCGCAACCTCTCGGTCTCCTACGAACGGCTTGGCGACACCATGCAGGCCGAGGGCGATCTGGACGCCTCGCTTGCGGCCTTTCTTGAGGCGCAGAAGATCCGCGACGCACTTCTGGCCAAGGACCCCGGCAACGTCACCCGCAAGCGCGACACCGCCCTGATCTACGAGCGGGTGGGCGAGGTCTACAGCCGGATGGGCGATGCCGGGTCGGCGCTGATGAACCAGGAGGCGGCGCGCGGGATGCGGGCCGAACTGGTGGCGCTGGACCCCGCCAACATGCTTTGGGCGCGCGACCTGTCGGTCAGCCAGGAAAAGATCGGCATGATCTACATGGGCGAGCGCGAATTCTCGGGCGCGCTGGACTCTTTCGGGGCGTGCCGCGACCTGCGTCTGGCCATCGTCGCGGTGGACCCCGGCAACATGCAGTCGCAGCGCGATCTGGCGATCTGCATCCACAAATGGGCCCAGGCCACCGAAGGGACGGGCGATCTGCAGGCGGCCCTTGTGGCGCACAAGACCGCGCTGGACCTGCGCCGCGCCAATGCCGCCGCCGATCCCGAAGGCAAGACCTGGCAGCTGGATCTGACGTTCTCGCTTTCGGCGATGGGAAAGCTGCAATGGATGCTTGGCGATCTTGATGCGGCCGTCGGGTCGTATGACGAGACCATCCGCATCCTGCAGGCGCTCCTGGCGCAAGAGCCGGGAGATCTGCCGTCGCGCTACGATCTGATGATCTATACGACCGATATGGCCGACGTGCTTATGCAGCGCGGCGATCTGGATCACGCGACATCCTATGCGCAACTTTCGATCGAGGCATCGGATGTGCTTCTGGCCGCCGATCCAACGCTGCGCGATTACCGCGTCGGCAAACTGGTGGCGGCGAACCGTCTTGGCGATGCCCGGTCGCGGGCGCAGGACAATGCAGGCGCGCTGGCCAGCTATCAGGTGATGGCGGATGTTGCCTATCAGCTGGCGGCGGAAGACCCGCACAACACCGCGGCCGCATGGGATTATGCCTTGGCCATGCTGCGGGTGGGCGAGCAGAAGCTGGCCTTGCAGGACTACCCGGGCGCCCGCGCGTCGCTTGAGGTGGCGGTGGCGATGCGGCAATGGCTGGTCGCACAGGACCAGAACGCCGTGCAGCCACAGCGCGAGCTGGGCTACGCGCTGCAAAAGCTGGCCGACACCTACTTCTACGAGAACAACTATGACGCCGGCCGCCCGCTGGAGGAGCAGGCGGTGGCGATCTTCCGCTGGATCGACCAGCAGGAGCCGCAGGACACCTGGAACATTGTCGACCTTGCGACCAGCCTCGACCGGCTTTCCAGCTATCAGGCCGATCCCGCGCCGCTGTTGCGGGAATCGCTGGCGCTGTTCGAAGGCCTTCAGGCGCAGGGGGCCGTGCCCGCCGGCTATGAGGGCTGGATCGACAGCTACAGGGACAGGCTGGGCATGAATTGACCGCGCAGCCCCGCCTGCGCCGGGGGGCGGGGCTTGGCAACAGCGCCGCTTTGCCTGTAAGACGGGCCACGAGAACAAGGCCCGCAGACGGAATGCCGGGGCGGATAGGAAGGGCGGGCAAGGCGTGAGCACTCCTGACAGTTTCATCGAGGAAGTGACCGAAGAGGTCCGCCGCGACCGGCTGTTCCGGCTGTTCCGGAAATACGGCTGGATCGGGGTCGTGCTGATCCTTGGCATCGTCGTCGGCACCGCCGTGGTGGAATGGCGCAAGGTGCAGGCCGAAGCCCGGGCGCAGGGCTTCGGCGATGCGGTGATCGAGGCCTATGACCTTGGCTCGGCCGAGGAACGCCGCGCCGCGCTTGCCGCGATCCCCGCCGATGGCGAGCAGCTGTCGCTTCTGGCCCTGATGGAAGCGGCCGATCCGGCCGAGGACAAGGCGGCGACGCTGGCGGCCCTCGACAGGATCATCGCCTCGACCGGCGCGCAGCCGGCCTATCACGATCTTGCCGTGCTGCGCCGGGTGCTGGTGGCCGGTTCCGATCAGCCGCTGGCCGACCGTCGCGCCGCGCTGGAGCCCTTGGCCGTCGCGGGGCGGCCCTATCGCCTGCTGGCGCTGGAACAGCTGGCCTATCTTCTGCTTGAGGAAGGCAAGGCGGCCGAGGCGATCGACGCGCTGCAGGGGCTGATCCAGGAGCAGGGGGCTTCGTCCTCGCTTCAGGGCCGAGCGTCGCAGATGATCACCATTCTGGGCGGCAAGCCCGAGGCGCCGGCCGTCGCGACCGACGCCCTGCCCGTGACAGAGAACGAGGACGGCGCGGCCGAATAGCCCCTTGGGGCAGGGGTCGGACCGGGTGGAACAGGATGAGGGCTGACAAGGTGGCATTCGCGCATATGGGCAGGCTTTTGGCAGGGGTGGCCGCGCTGGCGGTGCTGGCGGCCTGCGGCGAGCGGGAAGTGATCCTGCCGGGCGAGCGTTTCTCGATCCGCACGCCCCTTGAAGACAGCGTCCCGACCGAGGCCAATCCCAAGCCCAAGGCCCCGTCCGAGGGCGTGGTCTCGACCAGCCGGCCGATCAGTCTGCCGGCGGCGCAGGCCAACGCCGATTGGGGCCAGCGCGGCGGCAACGCCCGCCATGCCGCACCGCATGCGGCGGTGTCGAAGGCGCCGGTGGCGATCTGGTCTGCCAATATGGGCGCCGGCAACAGCCGCAAGAACCGGATTTCGGCCGCGCCCGTCGTGCTGGGCGGGCGGGTCTTCGCCATGGACGCGGGGATGAGCGTGACCGCGCTCTCCACCGGCGGCGGGCTTCTGTGGCAGACCGACCTTACCGCCGATTTCGACAAGGGCGGCGGAGTCTCGGGCGGCGGGCTGGCAGCCAGCGGCGGCCAGGTCTTTGCCACCACCGCCTATGGCGAGGTTGTGGCGCTGGACGCGAAATCCGGCGGCGTGATGTGGCGCCAGCGGATCGACGCCCCCGCCATCGGCGCCCCCGCGGTGGAAGGCAACCGGGTCTATGTCTCGGGCCGCGACGGATCGGCCTGGGCGCTGGATGCGGCCAATGGCAAAGTGGTCTGGCAGGTCTTCGGCGCGCCGGGGAAATCCGGCTGGCTGGGGGCTGCCGCACCGACCGTGGGCGACAGCGTGGTCTATTTCCCGTCGAACTCGGGCGATCTGATGGCCGTGCTGAAACCGGGCGGCGGCACGCCGATCTGGCATTCCTCGGCCGCAGGCAAGCGGCTGGGACGCGCCTATGCCGGCAATTTCGACATCACCGGCGATGCGGCACTGGTCGGCGGCACGCTTTATGCCGGCACCGGGGCCGGCCGCACCATCGCCGTGGATGCGGGATCGGGCCAGCAGATCTGGGGCGCCTCCGAAGGCGCGATGGGGCCGCTTGCCATTGCCGGCGGGTCGATCTTCATCGTCAACGACGAGGCGCGGCTGGTCCGGCTGGACGCCACCGACGGCTCGGTCGTCTGGTCGGTCGAGATGCCCTATTTCGAGGCCGAAAAGGTCAAGAAGCGCAAGGCGATCACCGCGCATTACGGCCCCGTGCTGGCCGGCGGCCGGGTTTGGGTCGCATCCAGCGACGGCAAGCTTTCCGCCTTCTCGCCCACCGATGGCAGTCTGGTCTACCAGACCGCGATCCCCGGCGGGGCGGCGGGGCAGCCTGCCGTGGCAGGGGGCGTGATCTATGTCGTCACGACCAAAGGGCAGGTTGTGGCTTTCCGCTGAGGCTTTCCCCGTGTAAGGGGGGCGCTTCTTGATGACGGACGCATGAGATGAGCTTTACCCTTGCCATCGTGGGCCGCCCCAATGTGGGCAAGTCGACGCTGTTCAACCGGCTGGTCGGCCGCAAGCTGGCGCTTGTGGATGACACGCCCGGCGTGACCCGCGACCTGCGCGAAGGCGAGGCACGGCTGTTCGATCTGCGCTTCACCGTGATCGACACGGCGGGGCTTGAGGAAGTCACCGACGATTCCCTGCAGGGCCGGATGCGGCGGCTGACCGAACGCGCCGTGGATATGGCCGACATCTGCCTGTTCCTGCTGGACGGGCGGGTCGGCGTCACCCCCTCGGACGAGGTTTTCGCCGAAATCCTGCGCCGCAAGGGCGCCCGGGTGATCCTTGGCGTCAACAAGGCCGAGGGACGGGCCGGCGAATCCGGCGCGCTTGAGGCCTATTCGTTGGGTCTGGGCGAGCCCCTGCGGCTTTCGGCGGAACATGGCGAGGGGATGGACGACCTCTACGCCGTTCTGCGCCCGCTGGAGGGAGAGTTCCGCGCCCGCGAGGCCGAGATGACACCGGAGGTCGAGGTCGACCTTTCCGAGGAGGAGGCCGAGCTTGAGGCCGACGAGTTTGCGCACCGGGCCACGGTTGCGAAACCGCTGCAGATCGCGGTGATCGGCCGGCCCAATGCCGGAAAATCGACGCTGATCAACAAGATCCTTGGGCAGGACCGTCTCCTGACCGGGCCGGAGGCCGGGATCACCCGCGATGCCATTTCGGTCAAGGCGGAATGGCAGGGCACGCCGATCCGCATCTGGGACACGGCCGGCATGCGCAAGAAGGCGCGGGTCGTGGAAAAGCTGGAAAAGCTGTCGGTCGCGGACGGGTTGCGCGCCGTGCGCTTTGCCGAAGTGGTCGTTGTCCTTCTGGACGTCGAAATCCCCTTCGAGACGCAGGATCTGCGCATTGCCGATTTTGCCGAGACCGAGGGCAGGGCGGTGGTGGTCGCCGTCAACAAATGGGACCTTGAGGACGACAAGCAGGAAAAGCTGGCCGAGCTGAAAGAGATGTTCGACCGCCTGTTGCCGCAACTGCGCGGCGCGCCGCTGATCACGGTTTCGGGCAAGACGGGGCGCGGGCTGGACCGGCTGCATGACGCCATCGTGCGCGCGCATGACATCTGGAACCGCCGGGTGCCGACGGCGCGCCTGAACACCTGGCTGGGGGCGATGACCGAGGCGCATCCGCCGCCCGCGCCCGGTGGCCACCGGATCAAGCTGCGCTACATCACCCAGGCCAAGACCCGCCCGCCGGGGTTCGTCATCAAATGCTCGCGCCCCGATGAGCTGCCGGAAAGTTACAAACGCTATCTTGTCAACGGGTTGCGCGACCATTTCGACATGCCGGGCACGCCGATCCGGCTGTATTTCCGCGGGCAGGGCGACGAGAACCCCTGGAAGGTGCGCAAGTTCAACACGCCAAGCCGGTTGCGCAAGCACAAGGACAAGATGAAGCCGAAGGGCTGACCCCTGCCGGAAGGTCGCAATTTTTCGACGATAAATCACCGTGACGGCGCGGCGCGGGACCTCAGGCGCGGCGGGGCAGCAGGATTGCCGCTGCCATCGCCACGATGCCAATCGCTGCCGCAATCGCCACCGACGGCGTCTCGGTCCGGTTGACGGCCACGATGCCGGCCAGCGCCCAGATCACCGTCAGACCGTAAAGCGGCATGGCGGGGCGCTGGCGTTGCACCGGAACGGCGATCAGCAGCACCACGGCCAGCATGACGAAGGCTGCCGGAACCGGCGCCAGCACCCCATGTCCGGCCAGAAACACCCCTGTCGCCACCGCCGACGCCGCCGAAAGCCAGCCTGCCAGAAGGGCCAGCGGCGCGGCCAGCAGCCAGCGGTCCCGCGTCGGATCGCAAAGGACAAAGGCGGTCAGCGCGGCGGCGGCCATCGGCCAGATGGTCAGCGTTCCCCACAAGGGGCTGGCGTGGGCAACCGGCATCCAGACGGTCCCGATCAGGGCCGAGATCGCCAGCGGAATGCGCGGGGCGTCCCATGCCGCATCTGCCCGCCGCCTCCAAAGACCAAAGGCGCCATGCACGACCAGCCAGAGATAGATCAGCCCCCAGATCGAAAATGCATAGCCGGCGGGCTGCACCGGATGCCTCGCGATTGGCACCGGGAACTGGTCGGGCCGCCAGCCCATGAAGGGCTGGAACACCAGAGGCGAGACTGCAAATGCCAGAACGGCGATCAGCACCAGAACGGCGCGGAGAGTGCTTGCAGTTGCTGTCATCGCCTGTCCCTGTGGCTCAGGCCAGCACCCCGCTGGCCGAGATGCGGGTCTTGCCACCCAGATAGGGGTGAAGCGCAACCGGCAGATCGACCGAGCCATCCGCCTGCTGCCCGTTCTCAAGGACCGCAATCAGACAACGCCCGACCGCAAGACCGGATCCGTTCAGCGTGGACAGAAACTCCGGTTTGCCGTTGGCCGACCGATAGCGCGCATTCATCCGCCGGGCCTGGAACTGGCCCATGGTCGAGCAGGAGGAAATCTCGCGGTAGCGGTTCTGGCCCGGCAGCCAGACCTCAAGGTCATGCGTCTTCTGGCTGCCAAAGCCCATGTCGCCGGTGCAAAGCACGATGGTGCGATAGGGCAGGCCCAGTTTCTCAAGGATGGCCTCGGCGCAGCGGGTCATCCGGTCGTGTTCGTCCAGCGCGGTCTCGGGCGTGCAGATCGTCACCATCTCGACCTTCTCGAACTGGTGCTGGCGCAGCATGCCGGTGGTGT
Organism: uncultured Paracoccaceae bacterium; assembly: GCA_934500835.1. GTDB lineage: Bacteria > Pseudomonadota > Alphaproteobacteria > Rhodobacterales > Rhodobacteraceae > Pseudogemmobacter. Next base: position 122,912 of record CAKSTR010000007.1, read on the forward strand.
CCTTGCCGGCCGACCCTGCTTCGGAGCGGAAGCACTGGGTATGGGCGGCCATGCGCAGGGGCAGGGTGGCGCCGTCCACGATCTCGCCCGCGACGAAGTTGGTCAGGGTGACTTCCGAGGTCGGGATCAGCCACCAGCCATTGGTGGTCTCATAGCTGTCCTCGGCGAATTTGGGCAGCTGGTTGGTGCCATACATCGCCTCGGGCTTCACCAGAACCGGGGTCCAGACCTCTTCCAGCCCGTGTTCGGCGACATGGGTGTCCAGCATGAACTGCGCAAGCGCCCGGTGCACGCGGATCACGGCCCCCTTCAGCACCACGAAACGGCTGCCCGAAAGCTTGGCGGCGGTCTCGAAATCCATGCCGGGTTTGACGCCGGCGATGTCGAAATGCTCGGCCGGGGTGAAGTCGAAGTTGCGGGGCGTGCCCCAGCGGCGGATCTCGACATTGTCGTCCTCGTCCTTGCCGACGGGCACTTCGGCCAGGGGCAGGTTGGGGATGACTTCAAGGGCGGCCTTCAGGCGGACATCCTCGGCGGTGGCCTCTTCGGTCAGGCGGGCGACTTCGGCCTTCTTCTCGGCCACCAGGGCGCGCAGACGCTCGAATTCGGCATCATCGCCACGGGCCTTGGCCGCGCCCACCTCTTTCGAGGCGCGGTTCTGGTCGGCGGTGGCGGTTTCGGCGGCAAGGATCCTGGCCCGACGCGCCTCGTCGATCGCCAGCACCTCCGGCGAGACCGGCGCCAGACCCCGGCGGGCAAGAGCCGCGTCGAAAGCGGCGGGGTTTTCCCGGATGGCGCGGATATCGTGCATGCTGGCCTCTGTGTCTGGCGGTCAATCTGGCGGGTCTTCGCCGGCGCTTATGCCAGATCGGCCCCGGCGGGGAAAGAGCGGGGCAGGGGGCCCGCAAAATCAGCAGGAATACCACTGTCATGGGCCGGGAAACGCAGAGTTGCGCAAGCGGCCATTGCCTGCCCGGCCTGCCATGGTCTAGCGCATAACCTGCAAGGGCAAAGCCGCGGTGGCCGCGCAACTGCAAGGGGTAGCCCCGCGAGGGCTGCGAAGGACCGGGACGACATGGCGGATGCAGCGATTGCCAAAGGTGCGGCGGCCCAGCCGTCCGGGACCGTCACCGGAAGTCCGCGCAAGGCCGACTACCGCCGCGCCATCGACCTGCTGCGTTTTCTGGCTGCAACCGGGATCGTGCTGGATCATACGCTGGCCTGGGGCTTTGTCGGATACCCCGCCCTTGGGCTGTTCCTGATCCTGACCTCGTATTTCGGCGTCGGGTCATACAGAAGATCTGGTGGCGCGAACTTCTGGTCGGCGCGGGCCAGGCGCATCCTGATCCCCTGGCTTTTCTGGTGCGCCTTCTACCGGCTGGTCTGGGAGGTGGTCTCGGACGAGCCGTTCCAGATCCTGTCGAACCCTTTCACCCTGCTGATCGGTCCCTCGATCCACCTGTGGTTCCTGCCCTTCGCGGCGGTGGCTCTGATCTTCATCCCGGCCATCGCGCGGGATGTCGAGACGAAGCACACCCTTGTCCGGGCCTGTGCGGTGCTGATTCCCTTCTCGATCGCGCTTGGGCTGATCCATGCGAAGTCCGGGCTGGACGGCTGGCTGGTGGCCGGCAGCCCGATCCCGCAGCCGGTGCCGCAATGGGCCTTCTCGCTGCCGATCTACATCTGGGGGGCGCTTGCCGCGGTGTCGCACCGGCTGCGCCAGCCCGGGGTGACGCTGGCGACCGCGCTGGCGGCAAGCGCGATCATGCTGGCGCTGGACTGGGATGTGGCCAGCGCGCAGATGCTGTTCTGCGCCGTCATCTTCGAGATCTTCTACCGTCTGCCCTGGAAGGGGGAATGGATGACCGGACTGGCCGGCTATGCGTTCGGCATCTACCTGATGCATCCGTTCTTCCTGCTGGTCGGCTACAAGCTTTTCGGCCCGGACATGGCGCCGGGGCCTGGCTTTGCGATCGCGTTCTTCGGCTCCTGGGCGGCGACCTGGGTGTTCAAGCAGCTGCCGGTGCTGAAGGGCATGGTCTGACGGCAGGGTCTGACGGCACGGGCGCGTGATCGGGCAGGCTGGCTTCCCCTCTGGCATCGCGGCTGAAAACCGCTTACATGGGCCGCGATGCGCCTTGACCGGCGCCCGCACCTGACCGGGCCCGTCCCGGCGCTTTACAGGAAAGGACGCCCATGTTCGCAACCCCCGCCTTTGCCCAGACCGCAGACGCCGCCGGCGCCGGCGGTGTTCTCGGCTCGATGCTGATCCCGATGGTCCTGGTGTTCGGGATCATGTATCTGCTGATCATCCGCCCGCAGCAAAAGCAGGCCAAGACCCACCGCGCCATGATCGAGGCGCTGCGTCGGGGCGATCAGGTGGTGACGCAGGGCGGCATCGTCGGAAAGGTGTCGAAAGTGCAGGAAGACGGCATGGTCGAGGTCGAGATCGCCGATGGCGTCAGGGTGAAGGTGCTGCGCCACACCATCACCACGGTCCTGAACAAGACCGAGCCCGCCGCCAGCTGAGGCGCGACCGGCCCGCGCCCCGCCGTGGCCCGCACGTCAGGGCCCGGCCAAAGGAATGCCCAAGAATGACCGAGGCCCCGCAATGACCCCCACGGCAATGTGGAAACGTGTCCTGATCTTCGTCTTCTGCCTTTGGGGGATGGTTGCGGCAATGCCGAACGCCTTCTACCCGCAGGTCGAGGCACATAACGATGCCGACAAGGCCATTGCCGCGGCCGAGGGCGTGGCGACACCCGAGCAGGAGGCGGCCCGCGCGGGCTGGCCCTCGTTCCTGCCCTCGGCGCTGATGAACCTTGGCCTCGATCTGCGGGGCGGGGCGCATCTTCTGGGCCGGGTCGAGCTGGAGCAGGTCTACAAGAGCCGGATGGACAGCTTCTGGCCCGAGGTCCGCGACGCCCTGCGCACCATCCGCGATCAGGTCGGCGCCGTGCGCCGCGCGCCTGCCCCCGACGGAATCCTGCGCGTCACCATCTCGAACACCGATGCCATGCCGGCGGCCCTTGCCGCGGTGCAGGCGCTGGCCACGCCCGTGACCTCGCTGACCGGGGTCGGGCATACCGATATCGAAGTGACCGCCGACGGCGCCGATATCGTGATCCAGCTGTCGGATGCCGAAAAGCGGGCGACCGACGACCGGACCATGCAGCAAAGCCTTGAGATCATCCGCAACAGGGTGGATCAGGCCGGCACCCGCGAACCGACGATCCAGCGCCAGGGCGCCGACCGCATCCTGATCCAGGTGCCGGGCATCGGCTCGGCCAAGGAGTTGAAGGACCTGATCGGCACCACGGCCAAGCTGACCTTCAACCCGGTGGTCAACCGCACCTCGAATGCCGGCGAAAGCCCGGGCGCGCGCAACCTGCTGCTGGCCTCGGCGGATGAGCCGGGGATCTACTACATCGTCGAGGAAACCCCCGTCGTCACCGGCGAGGAATTGCGCGATGCGCAACCCGCCTTCGACCAGAACTCGAACCCTGCCGTCAGCTTCCGCTTTGACGGCGCGGGCGGGCGCAAGTTCGGCGACTATACCGCCAACAACATCGGCAAGCTTTTCGCCATCGTGCTGGACGACAAGGTGATCTCGGCGCCGCGGATCAATTCGGCGATCCCGGGCGGATCGGGCATCATCACCGGCAATTTCACCATCGAAGAGGCGACCCAGCTGGCGATCCTGCTGCGCGCCGGCGCGCTGCCCGCCAAGATGGAATTCCTTGAGGAACGCACCATCGGCCCAGAACTGGGTGCCGATTCCATCGAGGCCGGCAAGACCGCCGCCATCATCGGCGCCATCGCCGTCATCGCCTATATGGTGCTGAGCTATGGCATGTTCGGCTGGTTCGCCAATATCGCGCTGGTGCTGAACATCATCATCATGGTTGCGCTGATGTCGACGATCGGGGCCACGTTGACCCTGCCCGGCATCGCGGGGATCGTGCTGACCATGGGCATGGCCGTTGACGCCAACGTGCTGATCTTCGAGCGAATACGCGAGGAGTTGCGCGCGGGCCATTCGCCCGCCAAGGCCTGCGAGGCGGGCTTTGACCGCGCCTTCTCGGCCATCATGGACAGCAACATCACCGCACTTCTGACCGGCGGCATCATGTATTGGGTCGGGTCCGGCCCGGTGCGCGGCTTTGCGGTGACCTTCACCCTGGGCATCATCACCTCGCTCTTCACGGCGGTCTATGTGACCCGGCTGGTGATCGAGCTTTACCTCAACTGGAAACGTCCGAAGACGATCGTGGTCTGAGGGAGGAACAGCAATGGCCTGGCGACTGAAACTGGTTCCCGAAGTCACCCATATCGACTTCTTCCGCGTGCAATGGCTGACCTTCGGCCTGTCGATCTTCCTGATCGTCGCCTCGATCGGCATCGTTGCCGTGAAGGGGTTGAACTTCGGCGTCGATTTCCTTGGCGGCACCACGATCCGCACCGAATCCACCACGCCGGTGGATGTGGGGGCGTATCGTGACGCACTGGCGCCGCTGGACCTGGGCGATGTCACAATCACCGAGGTGAACGACCCCGGATTCCGCGACGACCAGCATGTGGCGCAGGTCCGCATCGGGGCGCGCGAAGGCGAACAGGCGGTGACCTCGGATGCCATCGAAGAGGCGGAGACCGCGCTGAAGGCGGTGGACCCGGCGATCGTGTTCGCCGCCGTGGAATCGGTCGGCCCCAAAGTGTCCGGCGAGTTGATCCTCTGGGCCATTGTCGCCGTTGGCGCGGGATCGCTTGGCATCCTGATCTACATCTGGATGCGGTTCGAATGGCAGATGGCGGTCGGCACGGTTGCGGCGATGCTGCATGACGTGATCGTGACGCTTGGCATCTTCTCGCTGTTCGAACTGCGCTTCGACCTGTCCATCGTGGCGGCGCTGTTGACCATTCTTGGCTATTCGGTCAACGATACCGTGGTGATCTTCGACCGCCTGCGCGAGAACCTGGCCAAGTACAAGACCATGCCGCTGCGCGAGATGATGAACCTGACCGCGAACGAGACGCTGTCGCGCACGGTGATGACGGCCTCGACCACGCTGATCTCGCTGACCGTCCTGATCATCTGGGGCGGCGACGTGATCCGGGGCTTCGTCTTCGCGATGATCCTGGGCGTGGTTCTGGGCACCTATTCGACGCTGTACATGGCGAAGAACATCGTGCTGTTCCTTGGGGTGGATCGCGGCGACAAGCCGAAGAAAAGCGCCAGCGAATTTGCCGATGTCGATGCGTAAGAGATGCGCCTGACCGAGATCAGCTATGGCTCGGCCCAGCCTGTAGAAGGCTATGGGCCGGGCTTTTTCCGGGTGGGCGGCCATGTGCTGCGCGGCCCTGTGCTGATCACGCCCTGGGACGCCGGTCCCTGGGGCGGGCTTGAGGATCATGCGGCACCCCTGTCGTTGCAGGGGAAGATCGACGTTCTTCTTCTGGGGATGGGCAAGGACATCGCCCATCCTCCCGCCGCCTTCCGCGCGGCGCTGGAAGAGGCCGGGATCGGGATCGAGCCGATGAACTCCCCCGCCGCCTGCCGCACCTACAATGTGCTGCTGAGCGAGGGCCGCCGGATTGCGGCCGCCCTGCTGCCGATCGGCTGACCGGGCTTCAGGGGAAATCCCGAAACTCGATTTTCCTGCGAAAAATCTGTCTCTTGCCCGGTCTTGCACCCCATCGGCGCTGCCTCGGGGCTTTCTTGACGGCTGCCGATAGGCTAGGGCAGGGGCATGACCATCACCGTGTCAGATCTGGCGGTTCAGCGTGGCGGCATCGTCGTGCTTGAAGGCGTCTCCTTCGGGCTGCCGCCCGGCCGCGCGCTGGTGCTGCGCGGCCCCAATGGCGTGGGCAAGACCACGCTTCTGCGCACCATCGCAGGGTTGCAGCCGGCCGTTGCCGGCCGGATCGAGATGCCGGCCGAGAGTCTGGCCTATGCCAGCCATGCCGACGGGCTGAAGGCCGTGCTGACGGTGGAAGAGAACCTGTCGTTCTGGGCGGCGGTCTTCGGCACGGCGGGGGTAGAGGAGGCCATGCAGCGGATGGACCTTCATGCGCTGCGCCGCCGCCGCGCCGCCAGCCTTTCCGCGGGGCAGAAGCGGCGGCTGGGACTGGCGCGGCTTCTGGTCTCAGGCCGGGCGGTGTGGGCGCTGGACGAGCCGACGGTCAGTCTTGACGCGGCTTCGGTCGCGCTTTTCGCCGGCGTGGTGCGCGACCATCTGGCGGCGGGCGGGTCGGCGCTGATCGCCACCCATATCGACCTTGGGCTGCAGGAGGCCGCCGTGCTGGACCTGACGCCGTTTCGCGCCCGGCCCGGTCGGGCAGGGGCGGATGCCGGGTTCCAGGAGGCCTTCCTGTGACGGCCCTTCTGATCCGCGACCTGCGCCTGGCCATGCGCGCCGGCGGCGGCTTCGGGCTTGGCCTTGCCTTCTTTCTGCTGGTCGCGGTGCTGGTCCCGCTTGGGGTCGGGCCGCAGGGCGGAACGCTGGCGCTGATCGCCCCCGGCATCCTGTGGGTGGGGGCGCTTCTGTCCTGCCTGCTGTCGCTGGACCGGATCTTCGCGCTGGATTTCGAGGATGGCTCGCTGGACCTTCTGGCGACATCGCCCCTGCCGATGGAGGGGGCCGTGGCGGTCAAGGCCATGGCGCATTGGCTGGTGACCGGCCTGCCCCTGACATTGGCCGCCCCGGTCCTCGCCGTTCTGCTGTCGCTGCCGGCGGCGGGCTATCCGTGGCTGGTTCTGTCGCTGCTGCTGGGCACGCCTGCGCTTTCGGTCATCGGCGCCTTTGGCGCCTCGCTGACGGTGGGGGTAAAGCGCGGCGGGCTTCTTCTGTCCTTGCTGGTGCTGCCGCTTTACGTCCCCACGCTGATCTTCGGCGCCGAGGTGGTGAAGCGCGGAGCGGCAGGCATGGCGGTGGCGACGCCGATGGCGCTTCTGGCCGCCATTACCGCGGTGGCGGCAGCCCTTCTGCCGTTCGCCTCGGCTGCGGCAATCCGCGTCAACCTGCGCTGAGCCGCAACGTGATAGTGACTTGAGCGCGACAACCCGGGGATTTAACCAAGCAGAATGTCGATCTGGGAATATGCAAATCCAAGGAAATTCATGGCCCTGTCGGGCCACCTCCTGCCATGGGTCACCGCGCTGACGGTTCTGACCCTTGGCACGGGGCTGATCTGGGGCTTCTTCCTGACCCCGGATGATTACAAGCAGGGCTCGACCGTGCGCATCATCTACATCCATGTGCCCGCCGCCTTCACCGCCATCAACGCCTGGATGGTGATGCTGGTCGCCTCGCTGATCTGGATCATCCGGCGGCACCATGTCTCGGCGCTGGTGGCCAAGGCCGCGGCCCCCGTCGGCCTGACATTCACCCTGATCGCCCTTGTGACCGGCGCGCTCTGGGGCCAGCCGATGTGGGGATCGTGGTGGGAGTGGGACCCGCGGCTGACCTCGTTCCTGATCTTTGCCCTGTTCTATTTCGGCTATATCGCGCTGTGGGAGGCGGTCGAGAACCCCGACACCGCCGCCGATCTGACCGGAATCCTCTGCATCGTCGGTTCGGCCTTTGCCCTGTTGTCGCGCTACGCGGTGTTCTTCTGGAACCAGGGCCTGCATCAGGGCGCCAGCCTGTCGATGGATGCCAAGGAGAATGTCTCGGACGTGTTCTGGATTCCGCTGCTGATCTGCATCGTCGGGTTCGAACTCCTGTTCCTGACGCTGGTGCTGGTCCGCACCCGGACCGAGATCCGTCTGCGCCGGGCGCAGGCACTGATGGCGCGGGAGAGGCAGGCATGATGCCCGATCTTGGAAAATACGCCTTTGCGGTGCTTGGCGCCTATGGTGCGAGTCTTTTGCTGATGGGGGGGCTTCTGGTGCTGACGCTGGTGCAGCGGGCGCGGGCGAAGCGGCTTCTGGCCGAGGTCGAGCCTGCGGGAGAAAAGAGCGATGGATGAGAAACGCAGAACCCGGCCGTCGCTTCTTGTGATCCTGCCGCCGGTGATCTTTGGCCTTCTGGCCCTGATGTTTCTGGTGCCGATGCTGTCGAAAGGACGAAACCCCGAGGATCTGCCCTCGGCCTTCATCGGCAAGGCCGCGCCGGCGGTGCCGCAAACGGGGCTGCCGGGGGTAGCGCAGCTGACCGATGCCGACCTGCGCAGCGGGCAGGTGACGGTGCTGAACTTCTGGGCCAGCTGGTGCCCGCCCTGCCGGGCCGAGCATCCGGTGCTGACCGAGATGGCCGGGCGCGGCATCCGGGTGGCGGGCATCGACATGATGGACGCCGAGGCCGATGCGCTGAAATATCTGGCGCGGGAGGGCAATCCGTTCTTTGCTCTCGCCACCGATCCGCAGGGCCGCAACCGGGTGGAATGGGGGGTGACGAACCCGCCCGAGACCTTCATCATCGGCGGTGACGGCACCGTGCTGTTCAAGTTCACCGGCCCGCTGGTCGGCACCGACTATGAGACCCGGTTCAAACCCGCGCTGGAAGAGGCGCTGAAGTGAGGGTGGCGCTGGCCTTGGCCTTGGCCTTGGCGCTTTGCTCTGGTTCTGCGGCGCTGGCCGAGCAGAGCTATCCCGACCCGTCCTATTTCACCGGGGTCTATGAGCGGGTGGGGCGCGACGCCGGCACGCCGCCCGCGTTGATCAACGACCTGCTGCGGATCACGCCAGCCGCCGATGGCAAGGGGCTGACGGTCAGCAGTTGCGACCCGCTGGCCCAGGAGGGCTGGCCGCTGGAGCTGCGTCCGGGCGAGTTTGACGAGGTGCCGAACATTCTGGAAGGCAAGGACGGCCCCTTTGGCTTCTGGTGCCAGTTCTTTAACGACCACAGCAACTATCCGGTGCTGACCTGCGCGTCGCAGATGGGCGCAAGGTTCACGCTTTGGGCGATCACCGATGACCGGGCAGCCGATTGTAGCGCGGGCTTGCCCTGAGGCGCCGATTTCTTCAAAGAAATCGGGCCGGAGCCTTTGAAGGCTCCGTCGCGGAATTCGCACGAATTCCGCTGTCCGACATCCCCGCCAGCACGGCAATCGCCAGCAGGGCAGGCTTTCCTGGACTGGGACCTGACAGGAAAGGAGGCCGGGAAATCCCGGCCCCCCGTTTCTTCATCGACGTGCGCTTACGCCTGCGCGAGGTTGCGCAGCACGTAGTGCAGCACGCCGCCGTTCTCGACGTATTCGATCTCGATCGCGGTATCGATACGGCATTTGATCTGGATGGTCCTGGTGGTGCCATCGCCATAGGTGATGTGGCAGGGGACCATCGACAGTGGCTTCAGGCCGCCCTCCAGCCCTTCGATGCTGACCACCTCATCGCCTTTCAGGCCAAGCGTCTTGCGGGTCTCGCCGGGGCTGAACTCGAACGGGATGACGCCCATGCCGACCAGGTTGGAGCGGTGGATCCGCTCGAAGCTCTCGGCGATCACGGCTTTCACGCCCAGAAGGGCCGTGCCCTTGGCCGCCCAGTCCCGCGACGAGCCGGCACCGTATTCGACGCCGCCGAAGATCACCAGCGGGGTGCCCTTGTCCTGCCAGGCCATCGAGGCATCGAAGATCGAGGTCTGCTGCCCGTCCGGCCCGATGGAATAGCCGCCCTCGACGCCGTCCAGCATCTCGTTCTTGATGCGGATGTTGGCGAAGGTGCCGCGCATCATCACCTCATGGTTGCCGCGACGGGCACCGTAGGAGTTGAACTCGCTGACCGGAACCTGCCGATCCACCAGATATTTCCCGGCCGGGGTGGTCGGCTTGAACGACCCTGCCGGAGAGATGTGGTCGGTGGTGATCATGTCGCCAAGGATCGCCAGAATCCGCGCGCCCTTGACATTGTGGATGACGCCGGGCGTCTTCGACATGCCGCGGAAATAGGGCGGGTTCTGGATATAGGTCGAGCTCGGCGGCCAGTCATAGGTCTCGCTGTCCGAAACCTTCACGGCCTGCCATTTCTCGTCGCCCTTGAAGACATCGGCATATTTCGACTGGAACATCTCCCGCGTGACCACGGTGTCGACCATGTCGGCGACTTCCTTCGAGGTCGGCCAGATGTCCTTGAGGAACACCTCCTTGCCGTCCTTGGAGATCCCGATCGGGTCCTTGGTCAGGTTGATGTTCAGATCGCCCGCGATGGCATAGGCGACGACCAGCGGCGGCGAGGCAAGGAAGTTTGCCCGCACGTCCGGGCTGATGCGCCCTTCGAAGTTGCGGTTGCCCGACAGGACGGCGGTGGCGACCAGATCGTGATCGTTGATCGCCTTGGTGATCGCCGGATCGCCAAGCGGCCCCGAGTTGCCGATGCAGGTGGTGCAGCCGTAGCCGACCAGGTTGAAGCCGATGGCGTCCAGATCCTCTTGCAGTCCGGCGGCCTGCAGGTATTCGCCAACCACCTGCGATCCGGGCGCCAGCGAGGTCTTCACCCAAGGCTTGCGGGTCAGGCCAAGCGCCCGCGCCTTGCGCGCAACCAGACCGGCCCCCATCATCACATAGGGGTTCGAGGTGTTGGTGCAGGAGGTGATCGCCGCGATCACCACGGACCCGTCGGTGATGGTGTAGTCCTTGCCTTCGACCGCCACGACCTTGCGGGCGTCCTTCGGCGGGGCCAGCACGGCGCCGCCCTCATCGACCATTTCCTGTGCATCGGCGCTGACATCCATGCCGCGATAGCCGGCGACGACCTTGTAGAAGCTGCGCGCGGCATCGGTCAGCGGCAGGTAATCCTGCGGCCGTTTCGGGCCCGAGATGGCGGGCACGATCTCGGACATGTCCAGATGCAGCGTGCTGGTATAGATCGGATTGTAATCCGGGCCGCGCCACATGCCGTTGGCGCGTGCATAGGCCTCGACCAGGGCGATGCGGGATTCCTCGCGCCCGGTGCTGCGCAGGTAGCGCAGGGTCTCATTGTCGATCGGGAAGAAGCCGCAGGTTGCGCCGTATTCCGGGGCCATGTTGGCGATGGTGGCGCGGTCGGCCAGCGGCAGGTGATCCAGCCCCTCGCCGTAGAATTCGACGAACTTGTTGACCACGCCATGCTTGCGCAGCATCGCCACGACCTTCAGCACAAGGTCGGTGGCGGTGGTGCCTTCAACCATCTTGCCGGTCAGCCGGAAACCGACGACTTCGGGGATCAGCATCGAGATCGGCTGGCCCAGCATCGCCGCCTCGGCCTCGATCCCGCCCACGCCCCAGCCAAGAACGGCCAGACCGTTGACCATGGTGGTATGGCTGTCGGTGCCGACCAGCGTGTCGGGGTAGGCCACAAGGTTGCCGTCCTGATCGGTGTCGGTCCAGATCGTCTGCGCCAGATATTCAAGGTTGACCTGGTGGCAGATCCCGGTGCCGGGCGGCACCACGCGGAAGTTGTTGAAGGCGTTCTGCCCCCATTTCAGGAAGACATACCGCTCCATGTTCCGCTCGTATTCGCGGTCCACGTTCATCTGGAAGGCGCGCGGCGTGCCGAACTCGTCGATCATGACCGAATGGTCGATGACCAGATCGACCGGATTCAGCGGGTTGATCTTCTGCGCATTGCCGCCAAGGCCCTTGATCCCGTCGCGCATCGCGGCAAGATCCACCACCGCCGGCACGCCGGTGAAATCCTGCATCAGGACGCGGGCCGGGCGATAGGCGATCTCGATCGGGTTCTTGCCGCCACGCTTGCCCCAGTCCGAAAAGGCGCGGATGTCCTCGACCGAGACGGTCCTGCCATCCTCGAAGCGCAGCATGTTCTCAAGCACCACCTTCAGCGCGGCGGGCAGGCGCGAGAATTCGCCAAGCCCCGCGGCCTCGGCCGCCGGAATCGAGTAGTAGGACAGGGTCTGGCCACCGGCGGTCAGGGTCTTGCGGGTTTTCTGGCTGTCGTGTCCGACGGTGACGGTCATGGTGCGGGCCTCCTTGGCGGGCTGGCGGGTCTTGATGGTTCACATGCCCCCTGAGGGAACGGGACGCAAGGGAATCATCGTCTGGTTTTCATTGTATGCAATTGTATGCCGAATTTCCAGAGTGTATGAAATGGGGCGGCGATACTGTCTTGGGCCACCGCTTGCACCGGGATATGACAGACACTCGCAATTCCTTGATTGGCAGCCGGCGCGCCGCTTGCCTATAACCCGGGAGGGGATCACGAGGACCGGAACCAAAAGGATGCGACATTTCGTCGGCGCCGCTTGCGGCCTTTGGGTGGCTGCCGCCTTGCCCCTGCAGGCCGAACCCGTGGTGGTGGTGGAGCTTTTCACCTCGCAGGGTTGCGCGTCCTGCCCGCCGGCGGATGAATTTCTGGCGACGCTGGCCAAGGACGCCCGGGTGATCCCGCTGTCGCTGCATGTCGATTACTGGGATTACATCGGCTGGGAAGACAGTTTCGCCGATCCGAAATTCACCGAACGGCAGAAGGCCTATGCTCGGGCCATCGGTTCGAAGATGATCTACACGCCGCAGATGATCGTCGACGGCGAAGAGCGGGTCGAGGGCTATAACCCCGACGAGCTGGCGCTTCATCTGGGCGAGCATCTGGCCAAACCGGCGCAAGTGACCCTGACGGTAGAGCGGATTGGCGATCTTCTGGTGATCCGCGCCGATGCCGACCCGCCGCTGGCCGCGCCGGTGCGGGTGCAGCTGGTGCGCTACCGCCCCGAGGAAACCGTCGAGATCCAGCGCGGCGAGAACGAAGGCAAGGTCGTGACCTATCGCAACATCGTCACCTCCTGGGACAGCATCGGCGACTGGGCCGGCACCGGCCCGCTGGAGATTTCGGCCCCCGTCGCCGGCCCCGATCCCGCCGTGGTGATCGTGCAGGAAGCCGGGCCGGCCGCGATTCTGGCGGCGGCACGGACGGAATAGGCGGCCCCGCCTTGCCCCGGTCCCCTTGCCGCGCCCACTGTGTCGCGGTCTAGTCGTCCTTCGGCAGTGCTTCCAGCCTTTGCCCGCCTTTCCAGCGGCGGTGAATCCAGAACCACTGGTCCAGATGCTTGCGCGCCAGGGCCTCAAGGCTGTCGTTCAGCGCCTGCGTCATCGCCTCGGGCGTGCCGACGGGAACCGGCGGCTCGACCAGGATGGTGAAGGACAGACCGTCCTCGCCGCGGATGCCATAGGTCGGGACCAGAAGCGCGTCGTATTTCAGCGCCAGTTCGGCCGCCGACAGGGCGGTCAGCGCGGTCTTGCCAAAGAAGGTCAGGGGCGCGCCATGGCCCATGTGCTGATCGATCAGCATCCCCAGCATGCCCCCGCCGCGCAGATGGCGCACCATCTCGGCCAGCCCCTTCTTGCCGCGCGGGAACAGAGGCGTGCCGATGCCCGAGATGGCGCGGACATAGTGTTCGTTGAACCAGGGGTTCGCCATCGGCATGTAAAGCGCGCCGACAGGATAGCCGCGCGCGATCAGCGCCGCCCGGCTGGCATCGTAATTGCCGAAATGCGCCGTCACCAGAATGACCGGCCGGTTGGCCTTGTGTGCGGCCTCAAGGGCTGCCACGCCATCGCCCGTCAGCGGCAGGCCCGACGCGCGGGCGACGAACTCGGCCCCCGAATAGATCTCGATGATGGTGCGGCCCACATTGTCGGGCACCTTCCGCACGATCCGCGCCACCTCGTCGGCAGGCAGGTCCGGCAGCACATGGGCCAGATTGTCGCGGATGCGCTTGCGATAGCCCGCAGCCGGCGCCACCAGATGCGAGACCGCCCAGCCACACAGCGGCACCCGCCAGCGGTAGGGCAGGCACATCAGCACCCAGATCAGCCCGCGCAGGAAGCGGTCCTGAAGCCAGTGGCGCAGGGAAAGGGCAGATCGCGTGTCGGACATCACTTCCCGCTGGCCTTGCGTGCGACAAGGGTTTCGCGGTGCCAGACATAAAGACCGGCCGTCACGATCACAAGCGCGCCGATCACGGTCCAGCGGTCCGGCCAGTGATCATACAGCACCACCCCCCAGAAGGTGGCGAAGATGATGCCGAGATACGAGAAGGGAGCGACGATTCCCGCCTCGGTGATCGAGAAGCTGCGGATGATGCAAAGCTGCGCCCCGGTGCCAAGAAAACCGATCAGCACGAACTTCCAGAGGTCCGCCATCTCGATCGGCTGCCAGACGAAGGGCAGGGCGACCCCGGCCAGAAGCGTTCCGAAGATCGCGGCATAGATCATCGACCCCCAGACCGGTTCCTGCGCGCCGATCTTGCGGGTCAGGATGGCGCTGCCGGCATAGGAGAGCGCACAGCACAGCGGCAGCACCGCCCACCAGCTGAACACGCCGCCGCCCGGGCGGATCACGATCAACGCGCCCACCAGCGCCACCACGACGCCGGCCACGCGGCGCGGGCCCAGCTTCTCGCCCAGAAACAGCGCGGCGCCCAGCGTGATCAGCACCGGGTTGATGTCGGTGATCGCGGTGGCCTCGGTCAGGCCGATATGGGCCAGCGACACGAAGAAGAAGCCGGTCGCCCCGAACTGGAAGGCCGAGCGCCAGAAATGCAGCACAGGAAAGCGCGTGCGCATCATCGGGCCGATCCGGTGGCGCAGGATCAGCCCCACCACCAGCAACTGACCAGCAAAGCGGGTCCAGATCACCTGAGGTGCCGGGTATTTTTCGAGCAACCCCTTGGCGGTGGCATCCATCGTGGTGAAAAGCAGGATCGCAACGATCATCAGAAGGATGCCGCGGGTCGGGTTGTGGTGGGTGTGGGCTGGTGTCATGGCGCGGCGACCCTAGGGGGGACTGCGGGTGGCGGCAAGGGGAGGCGGGTGTGCGATCCCGCATCTTCCGGCCGGGCCGGGGGCCTTCTATAGTCCGACGGAAAGCCCGCCCCGCCGCGTAACAGGGGAAAGCCAAAGGATTGCCCGTGCCAGAGCCCGCCAGCCGTCCAGATCTTTCGCAACTGTCGAAAAGTGCCCGCCGCCCGCGCCGCCGCTGGCTGTGGGGGGGGGTGCTGATCGCGGCCATCGGCCTTGGCGGATGGATCTGGGCCGGGCGCAGCAGCACGCCCGCCACCCTGCGCTATGACACCACCGAGGTGGAGCGCGGCGACCTGACCGTCACCGTCATCGCCACCGGCACCGTGCAGCCGACCACGCGGGTCGACATCTCGTCCGAACTGTCGGGCACGCTTTCGTCCGTCGAGGCCGATTACAACGCCGAAGTGACCGAGGGCCAGATCCTTGCGCGGCTTGACAGCACCAACCTGCGCGCGCGCGTGGCCACGGCCGAGGCACAGCTGGCCGCCGCCAGCGCCCGCCTGACCCAGGCCGAGGCGACGGCAACCGAGACGGCGGAAAGCTGGTCTTCGACCCAGGCGCTGGACCAGCGCGGGCTGGCGGTGAAATCGACCGTCATCGCGTCCAAGGCCGCACATGACCGCGCCGTTGCCGCGGTCGAGATCGCGCGGGCCGATCTGAAACTGGCCCAAGCCAGTCTGGACGAGGCGAAGACCGACCTCTCCAAGGCCGATATCCGCAGCCCGATCACCGGCATCGTGCTGGACCGCGCCGCCGAGAAGGGCATGATCGTCGCCGCCACGCTGAACGCGCCGGTCCTTTTCACCCTTGCCGAAGACCTGTCGCGGATGGAGTTGCAGGTCGCCATCGACGAGGCCGACATCGGCCGTGTCGCTGTGGGCAATGACGCCACCTTCAGCGTCGATGCCTATCCCGGCCGCACCTTCCCCGCCAGGATCACCCAGCTGCGCTTTGCCCCCGAGGAAACCGATGGCGTGGTGACCTACAAGGCGGTGCTTTCGGTCGAGAACGCGGACCTTCTGCTGCGCCCCGGCATGACGGCCACCGCCACCATCGTCGTTGCGCGCCAGCCCGAGGTGCTGCTGGTGCCGCTGACCGCGCTGCGCTACGCGCCGCCGGTGACCGAAAGCGCCAGCCGCTCGGGCGGCGGGCTGATGGGGCTGATCATGCCCCGGCGCGAGACGACGACGCGGACCAAGGTGGATGGCAGTTCGGTCTGGGTGCTGCGGGCCGGCGCGCCGGTCAAGGTCAAGGTCACGCCCGGCGCCTCGGACGGCAAGATGATGTCGGTCTCGTCGGAAGAACTGGTCGAGGGCGATCAGGTGATCACCGACCAGAGCGGCAGCTGATGGCGCCGCTGATCGAATTCCGCGGGGTGTCGCGGCTTTACGGGCAGGGCGAGGCTGAGGTGCGCGCGCTGGACGGCGTGGACCTGCGCATCACGCAGGGCGAATTCGTTGCCATCATGGGGCCGTCAGGGTCGGGCAAATCGACGGCGATGAACATCATCGGCTGTCTCGACCGGCCGACGGGCGGGCAATACCTGTTCGACGGCACCCCGGTCGAGCATCTGACGCCCGACGCCCGCGCCCTGTTGCGGCGGCATTTCCTTGGCTTCGTCTTTCAGGGCTTCAACCTTCTGGCCCGCACCTCGGCGCTGGAGAATGTCGAACTGCCGCTGATCTACAAGGGCCTGCCGCGCGCCACGCGCGAGGCCAAGGCCCGCGCCGCGCTTGCCAAGGTCGGGCTTGAGGGGCGCGAGGGGCATCACCCCTCGCAGCTGTCGGGTGGCCAGCAGCAGCGGGTGGCGATCGCCCGCGCGCTGGCCAGCGACCCGATGGTCATCCTTGCCGATGAGCCGACCGGCAACCTTGATACCCAACGCAGCCATGAGATCATGGTGCTTTTGCAGGACCTGAACCGCCGCGAAGGCATCACCGTGGTGATGGTGACGCATGAAGCCGATATCGCGGCCTATGCGCAGCGGCTGGTGGTCTTCACCGATGGCCGGATCATCCGCGACGAACCCTCGGCGGGGGCTGCGGCATGATCCTTGAAGCCTTCCGCCTGGCCGCAAGGTCGATCGTGCGCAACAAGCTGCGATCCTTCCTGACCATCCTTGGCATCGTCATCGGGGTGGCTGCGGTGATCGCCATGGTCACCGTGGGGCAGGGGTCGTCGAAACAGGTGACGGCAAGCGTCGAGGCGATGGGGTCCGACCTTCTGGTCCTGCGCCCCGGCCGGCGCGAATTCGGTCCCCCCGGTGCCGGCGGGCGGGCGCGGCCCTTCACCCTGCGCGATGCCGAGGCCCTGCTGCAATTGCCCGAGGTCGGGCGGCTGGCCCCCATTGCCACCTCGTCCCAGACCATTGTCGCGGGCAATGCCAATTCCTCGACCTCGATCACCGGCTCGACTCCCGACTGGATCGAGGTGACGAACTGGAGCCTTGCCTCCGGCCGCAACTTCACCACGGCCGAGGACAATGCCGGGCTGGCGGTCTGCCTTCTGGGCGAGACCGTACGCCAGCGTCTGTTCGGCACCGATGATCCGGTGGGCCAGACCGTGCGGATCAAATCCATCGCCTGCCAGGTGGTGGGCCTTCTGGCCGCCAAGGGGGCCGGCAGCTTCGGGCAGGATCAGGACGATGTCGTGGTGATGCCGATCCGTCTTCTGCAGCGGCGGCTGGCCGGGGACACCGATGTCAGCACGATCCAGATCTCGGTCGCCGCGGGCGTCACGGTGCAGGAGGCGACGTCGGCCATACAAGAGGTGATGCGTGAACGTCGCCGCATAACCATCGACAAGGACGATGATTTCTCGATCACCGACATGAAAGAGATTGCCACCATGCTGAACTCTGTCAACTCGGTCCTGTCGGGGCTTCTGTCCTCGGTCGCGGCGGTCAGCCTGCTGGTGGGCGGCATCGGCATCATGAACATCATGCTGGTCTCGGTGACCGAACGCACGCGCGAGATCGGCATCCGCCTGGCTGTCGGCGCATCGGCGCGGCAGGTGCTGACGCAGTTCCTGGTGGAATCGGTGGCGCTGTCGCTTTTGGGCGGCGTGATCGGCATCCTGACCGGCCTTGCCATGGCCGGGGCCGCCAGCCGCTTCATGTCGATCCCCTTTGTCGTTGACCCGACGGTCGTGCTGCTGGCCTTCGGATTCTCGGCCTTGATCGGGGTGTTCTTCGGCTATTTCCCCGCCCGCCGCGCCGCCCGCATGGACCCGATCGAAGCGTTGCGGCACCAGTAGCGGGCTCTTTCGCAACTGAAGGGTTGCAGCTGCGAAGGGATGGGGTAAGTCTTGCGCATGAAAAGCCCCGACAAGAAGCTGCGCGACAAGACCCTGCGGATGACCGAAGCCCTGCGCGACAATGGCGTTCGGGTGACCCGTCAGCGCGAGGTGCTGCTGCGCGTCCTGTCCGAAGCCGCCGACCATCCCGACGCGACCGAGCTGCATCGCCGCGCCCAGGCCGAAGAGGCTTCGGTCTCACTGGCGACGGTTTACCGCACCCTCGCGGTGCTGGAGCGCGAGGGCGTGGTGCAGCGCCATTCCTTCGAGTCGGGCAGCGCACGGTTCGAGGTCGCCGATCAGGCGCATCACGACCATATCGTCGATCTCGACACCGGCGACATCATCGAGTTCCGCAACGAACGGATCGAAGAGCTGCAACGCCAGATCGCTGCCGAAATGGGCTATGAAATCGTCCATCACCGGCTGGAGTTGTATTGCCGCAAGCGGGACTAGGGGGCGCTGCCCCCGACCTTCGTGCCGAAGGTCTCCCCCGGGATACTTTCCTTCTGAAAGAGGGATTGACCTAGATGTCCTTCATCAGCCGCAGCGCGTCATAGATCGCGGCATGGGTGTTGCGCGATTCCACCGCATCGCCGATCCGATACAGGCGGAAGCCCTTTGGTCCCGGACCATCCGGCTGCGTATGGCCCTTGATCAGCGCATCATAGTCCACAGCGCCGAGGTTTTCGGACAGCGGCTTCAGCGCGAAATAAAGGTCGGCATTGGGTGCGGTGCCGTGGTTCACGACGATCTGGTCGAACTGCCGCTCCTGCGCCAGATCGGCGATATAGTCCGACCCGATGGTGGCCTTCAGCCGGTTGCCGTCCTTCGCAACCGAGGTCAGGCGGTAGGTCACGGTGAAGGTGGTGTTTTTCCCTTGCAGACTGCGCATATAGGGGACGAGGTTCATCCCCATCACCTCGGGCGCGAAGCTGCGGTCCGGGGTCATCACCTCGACCGTGGCGCCGGCGGCCACCAGCGCATCCGCGGTCTGCAGGGCGGTGTGGTCGCCGGCATCGTCGTACAGCAGCACATTGCTGCCGGGTTTCACGTCGCCCGACAGGATGTCCCAGGCCTGAACGCAAAGATCCTCTCCTGCCGCAAGGCCTGCGGGCTGCGGCAGCCCGCCGGTGGCGATGATCACCACATCCGGGGAAAGCGATTGCACATCAGAGGCATCCGCGAAGGTATTGAAGTGGAATGTCACGCCCTTGGCGGTGCATTGCTCCATCCGCCAGTCGATGATGCCGATCATTTCCGAACGGCGTTTCTGTTGCGAGGTCAGCAGAACCTGCCCGCCGGCGCGGGGTCCGGCCTCGAAGACGGTGACCCTGTGGCCCCGCTCGGCCGCCACCCTTGCCGCCTCCAGCCCGGCCGGGCCGGCACCGACGATCACGACATTCCGGGGCGTATCCGCCGGGGGGATGTCATGCGGCATGGTCTCTTCGCGGCCCGTCGCCGGGTTGTGGATGCAAAGCGCCATGCCGCCCTGATAGATCCGGTCGAGGCAATAGGTGGCGCCGACGCAAGGACGGATGTCATGTTCGCGTTTTTCAACGATTTTCCGGACGACATGCGGATCGGCCATATGGGCGCGGGTCATGCCGACCATATCGACCAGCCCCGAGGAAACCGCATGGCGGGCGGTTGCCACATCGGGGATGCGGGCGGCGTGGAAGGTGGGCAGGCCGACCTCGGCCCGGATCCGCCCGGCCAGATCCAGATGCGGGGCGCTGCGCATGCCCTGCACCGGGATCACATCGGTCAGCGCGGCATCGGTGTGGATACGCCCCCGTATGATGTTGACGAAATCGACCAGGCCGGAGTCCTTGAACCGCCGCGCCATCTCGACCCCTTCCGAGACGGGAATGCCGCCGGGCGCGTCCTCGTCGGCGACATACCGCATGCCCAGCAGGACCTTGGGGCCGACGCGGTCGCGGCAGGCCTGCAGCACCTCGAAGGCGAAACGCAGGCGATTGTCCAGCGATACGCCCCCGTATGGTCCGTCGAGCGTGTTGGTCAGCGGGCTGATGAACTGGTCCATCAGATGGCCGTAGCATTCGAACTCCACCCCATCGACGCCGGCGGCCGCCATGCGTTCAGCGGCATCGGCGTAATCCTTGACGATGCGGGTGATGTCCCAATCCTCGATCACCTTCGGGAAAGCGCGGTGACTGGGTTCGCGCGCCGGCCCGGGGGCGACGACGGGCAGCCAGTCGCCCTTGTCCCAGCGAGTCCGCCGGCCCAGGTGGCTGATCTGGATCATCACCGCCGCACCGGCTTCATGGCAGTCGTCGGTCAGCTGTTTCATCCAGGGAACGATCTCGTCCTTCCAGACCAGAAGGTTCGAGAACACTGGCGGGCTGTCGCGGCTGACCGAGGCCGATCCCGCCGTCATCACCATGGCCACGCCCGCCTTTGCCCGCTCCAGATGGTAAAGCCGGTAGCGGTCCTTCGGCATCCCGTCCTCGGAATAGGCCGGCTCATGGCTGGTGGTCATGATGCGGTTGCGCAGGGTCAGGTGTTGCAGCTGGTAGGGTTGCAGCAGCGGGTCGTTCGAGGCGGGCTTCGACATGGGGGCGGCCTTTGTCACGGGTGGCTGCGGGCAATGTCAGCCAGCCCGGGGATTTCGTCAAACATAAAATCGACACCACTGTCGATTTTCGCGGCGCAGAGACCATGGGCGGTTGCGGCTTGCCCTCGCCGGCCTTACCCTTGTGCGATGGACAAGCCTGTGGAAGCGACGGAGACCAAGGACCGCGGCTGGCGGGGATCGGCCGCGCTCTGGCTGGACGGCGCCCATGCGCTGTTGATCGAAGGCGGGGTGGAGGCGGTCAAGATCGGCCCGCTGTCGGCCCGGCTCGGCCTGTCGCGCACCTCGTTCTACTGGCATTTCGCGGACCGCGAGGCGTTGCTGGCCGCGCTTGTTGCGCGCTGGCGCGAGACCAACACACCGGCACTGGTGGCGCGGATCGACCAGCCTGCGGAAACCATTGCCGCCGCGATCCTGTCGTTGTTCGACGCCTGGGTCGAACGGGAGATCTTCGATTCCGCGGCCGAATTCGCCATGCGCACCTGGGCGCTGACCGATGGCGCGGTGGCGGCGGCGCTGGCGGAAGAGGATGCCGCCAGGATTGCCGCGCTGACCCGGCTGTTCCTGCGCCACGGCTATGCGCCGGACGAGGCGGACACCCGCGCCCGCACCGTCTATCTGACCCAGGTCGGCTATATCGCCCTGCGCTCGGACGAAGGGTTCGAGGAGCGGATGGCCCGCATCCCCGCATATGCGCTAATTTTCACCGGGATGGCGCCGACAGGGGACGAGGTGGCGGCCTTCCGCGCCCGGCACGCGCTGGCCTAGGTCAGCCGCAGAAGGAGGCTTTTCAGCACCTCGGCCTCGGCCCGGGTCAGCGGCGCCTCGGTCCGGGTCGAGATTTCCAGCGCAAGCGGCGCAAGCTGCGCGAAAAGCGCCGTGCCTGCCGCCGTCAGGGCCACGATGCGACGCCGGCCGTCGCCTGGGTCCGGAGAGGTCGCGACCAGACCCTGCCGCACCAGACGGTCGACCACTCCCTTGGCCGTGGCCGCATCCATCGCGGTCTCGCGCCCGAGGGCGTTTTGCGATCGGGGGCCGAGTTCCGCCAGCCGGGCCAGCATGGCAAATTGCGTCGTGGTCACCTGCGGGATGCCTTGGGCAAAGATCGCCAGATGCCGCTGCGAGACGCGCCGCAGCAGAAAGCCGATCTGGTCATCCAGCGCATAGGCGTCTTTCCCCATACCCCGGCATAGCCGCAGCCGGACAGCCGGGGCAAGATAATGTTGTTGACAGCCTGGCCCCGCGCTTGGCAGCTTGTTTGTATGCGAACGACAACCCGTTTCCCGGGGGCCCGCACGGATGGATTACCTTCGTCCCGCCAGCCTTGATCAGGCGCTGACCGCAGTTGCGGGCGGGGCGCGGGTGCTGGCGGGGGGGACCGACCTTTACCCAGGGGCAGGGGCGCGCCTGCCGGGCCCATGGGTCGATCTGGTCACGGTGCCGGGCATGGCGGGGATCGCCTCGGGCCCGCAGGGCCTGCGCATCGGTGCCTGCACGACATGGAGCGAGATTGCCGCCGCCGATCTGCCGCCCGCCGCGCGCGGGTTGCAGCAGGCCGCCCTGCAGGTCGGCGGGCGGCAGGTGCAGAACGCGGGCACCATCGCCGGGAACCTCTGCAATGCCTCGCCCGCGGCCGACGGGGTTGCGCCCTTGCTGGTTCTGGACGCCGAGGTCGAAATCGCGTCGGCCGCGGGCAGCCGCAGGCTGGCGCTTCACCAGTTCATCCTTGGCCCCCGCAAGGTGGCCTTGCACCCCGGCGAGGTGGTTCTGGCCCTGCATCTGCCGCAGTCCGGGCTTGTGGGCAGGTCCGCCTTTGAAAAGCTGGGCGCGCGCGCGCATCTGGTGATCTCCATCGTCTCGGTCGCGGTGCGGCTGGAGGTGGCGGACCGGCGGATCACGGCGGCGGCGGTGGCGGTCGGGTCCTGTTCCCCGGTGGCACGGCGGTTGCCGGACGTTGAGGCTGCGCTGATCGGCCCGGTCGATCAGGCAACCCGCCGTGTCGATCCGGCGGCGGTGGCGGCGGCCCTTGCCCCCATCGACGATGTGCGCGCCACGGCCGCCTATCGGCAGCACGCGGCGGCGGCGCTGGTCTTGCGGGCGGTGGAGGGCGCGCTGTGATCCGCTTTCACCTCAACGGCGCGCCGGTCGAAGCCGATGCCCCGGCGGGGGAAAGGCTCGCCCTTGTCTTGCGCGAAAGGCTGGGCCGGCGTGGCACCAAGGTCGGCTGCGATGCCGGCGATTGCGGCGCCTGCACGGTGCTGCTGGACGGGCAGGCGGTCTGTGCCTGCCTTGTCCCCGCCGGCAGGGTTCAGGGCCGCGAGGTCACGACCATCGAAGCCGAGACGCCCGAACTCGCCCGCCTGCGCGCCGCCTTCCATGCTGAAGGGGCGGCGCAATGCGGCATCTGCACGCCGGGCATGCTGATGGCGGCGGCGGAGTTGCTGATCCGCTGCCCGCAGCCCGGCGATGGCCAGGTGCGCGCGGCGCTTGGCGGTGTCCTTTGCCGCTGCACCGGCTATGCCCGCATCATCTCGGCCGTAGTCGCCGCAGGCCAGCCGCCTGTGCTCCAAGCGCCCGAGCCGCAGGCGGGCAGGGCGGTCGGGGCAGCACTTCCCCGCCTTGATGGCGCGGCCAAGGTTGCCGGCGATCTCTTCGGCGACGATGTGATCCCCGAGGGCGCGCTGGTGGTCAAGGCCCTGCGCTCTGCGCACTCCCATGCCGCGTTCCGCTTCGGCGATCTTGCCGCCTTCGCCGCCCGCCCCGGCGTGGCCGCCGTCTTCACCGCCGCCGACATCCCCGGCCGCAACGCTTTTTCCGTCATTCCGCCCTTTGCCGACCAACCGGCCATCGCCGCCTCACCGGCGCGTTTCCGCGGCGAATGCGTGGCGCTGGTGGCCTTCGAGCCGGGGGCGGAGCCTGATCTCACGCACTTCCCGATCGAGTGGGAGCCCTTGCCCGCCCTGAAGAGCCCCGCCCTGGCAGAGGCCGAAGGTGCCCCGCTGCTGCACCCCGACCGCCGGGCCAACCTTCTGATCGAGGGCCGTGTCCGCCGCGGCGACGCCGCCGCCGCATTGAAGGCCTCGGCCCATGTCGTCGAAGGCAGCTTCACCACCGCCTTCGTCGAACATGCCTATATCGAACCCGAGGCCGGCGTCGCCTGGATGGACGGCGACATCCTGACCATTCGTGCCTGCACCCAGGCACCGGGGATGGACCGCGAGGAAACCGCCTCCATCCTGGGCCTGACGATGGAGCAGGTCCGCATCATCCCTTCGGCCGTCGGCGGCGGGTTCGGCTCGAAACTGGACGTGTCCTTGCAACCGCTGATCGGCCTTGTCGCGCTGCGCACCGGCCGGCCGGCGCGGATGACCTATTCCCGCGCCGAAAGCATGGCCTCGACCACAAAGCGCCACCCGGCCGAGATGACAGGCCGCATCGGTTGCGACGCCACGGGCCGGATCACGGGGATGGAGTTCACCGGCCGGTTCGACACCGGCGCCTATTCCAGCTGGGGCCCGACGGTGGCGAACCGGGTGCCGGTGCATGTCTCCGGCCCCTATCTTACCCCGGCCATCCATGCCCGCGCCCGGGCCGTCCACACCCATGGTCCGGTCTCGGGCGCCTTCCGCGGCTTCGGTGTGCCGCAGGCGGCGCTGTGGCAGGAGACCCTGTACGACCGGCTGGCCGAGAAGGCCCAACTCGACCGGCTGGAGTTCCGCATCCTGAATGCCCTGCGCGACGGCGATCCGTCGGCCACCGGCAACACCCTGCAGGCCGTGGGCATCGGCCCCTGTCTTGAAGCCTTGCGCCCGGCCTGGACGCGCGGGCTTGACTGGGCGAAGGCGGCTCCCGGCCGCGGCATCGGCGTCGCCTCCTGCTGGTATGGCTGCGGCAACACGGCGCTGCCCAACCCGTCCACCATCCGCATCGGCATTACCTCGGGCGGAGAGATCGTGCTGCATCAGGGCGCCACCGACATCGGTCAGGGCGCGAACACCGTGATCCCGCAGATCGCCGCCGATGCGCTTGGTGTGCCGGTCTCGGCCCTGCGGCTGGTCGGCCCCGACACCGCGCTTTCGCCCGACGCCGGCAAGACCTCGGCCAGCCGGCAGACCTATGTCACCGGGCGTGCGGCACAGCAGGCCGCCATGGCACTGCGCGCGGCGGTGCTGCGCAGGGCCAATACCGGCGAAGGGTCAATGCTGACCCTGGCCCCCGGCCGCATCATCGTCACCGAAGGCGCGACAAGGCGCGTGATCGATCTTGCCAGCCTTCCGGCCGATGCCCACGGCTATGCGCTGTCGGCGCAGGAAACCTATGACCCGCCGACCCGCCCTCTGGATGCCGACGGGCAGGGCGTGCCCTATGCTGTCTATGGCTACGGCGCCCAGATGGTCGAACTGTCGGTCGATCCCGCCCTTGGCACCCCGCAGTTGCACCGCATCACCGCCGCGCATGACCTTGGCCGGGTGATCAACCCGCTCCTCGCCCGTGGCCAGATCGAGGGCGGCATCGCCCAGGGCCTCGGCATGGCGCTGATGGAGGAATACCTGCCCGGCCGGACCGAGAACCTGCATGACTACCTGATCCCCACCACCGGCGACATGCCGCCCGTCGAGTCGATCCTGATCGAGATTCCCGATCCCGAAGGCCCCTTCGGTGCCAAGGGTCTGGGCGAACATGTGCTGATCCCCACCGCCCCGGCGATCCTGAACGCCATCCGCCACGCCACCGGCGCCTCGCTGACCCGCACCCCGGCGCTGCCCCACCGCATCCTTGCCGCGATGGAGGGAAAGACATGAAACGCCGCCCCGCTTTTCATCTTGGCCCAAATATCCCGGGGGTGCGGGGGCTGGCCCCCGCTGACCCCGCCGCCCTGCGGAGAGCCGTCCGATGACCGAGGCGCCCGAAAAGATCCGCTGCGATGCCTGCCCGGTGATGTGCTACATCGCGCCGGGCCAGACCGGCGCCTGCGACCGCTATGCCAATGAGGCCGGCCGTATCGTGCGCACCGACCCGGTGGTGCTTTTGTCGCAGACGGTCGCGCAGGGCGGGCAGGTCGTGCCCTTCGCCGCCCGCGACTGGGACGGAAGTCCCGTCCCGGCGGATGCCTTCGTGACCGGCATCGGCTCGGGCACCACCTACCCCGATTACAAACCCGCCCCCTTCATCGTCTCGTCCCGCATGGGCGATGCCGATATGGTGACGGTCGTGACCGAGGCGATCTTTTCCTATTGCGGCGTCAAGGTGAAGATCGACACCGACCGCTTCCTTGGCCCCGAGGGCGCCGTGGTCCGCGTCGGCGGCGAAGCCGTCGGCCATGTCACCACCGCCGAATACGGCTCGCAGATGCTGTCGCTTGGCGGCGTCCATCACCTGACCGGCGGATCGAAGCCCGAAGGCCGCATCACCTGCGCCAGCCTCCTTGCCCTTTGCAATGGCGAGGCGGTGGAGATGGAGATCGAGGGCGGCTCGCGCCTGACCGTGCAGGCCGGGCACCCGCCTATCGTGGATGGCGGGACCGAGCGGCGGATGCGGGTCGGCTGCGGCTCGGCCACCATCGGCATGTTCGCGGTGCAATGGCAGGGGCTGGTCGATGAGGTTGTGGTGGTCGACGACCATATCACCGGCGTCGTCTCGGAACATCAGGCCGGCAGGGTGCTGGGGTGGGCGCCGACCGGGATCAGGATCAAGGGCAGCCGCTCCACCCCAGGGCGCTATTTCCGGGTCTCCGAACCCGGGCTTGGCTGGGGCGGCACGCGGTTGACCGACCCCCTGGAGATCCTTGGCGACTGGCAGGAGAAGAAGGGCGCCCGCCCGGGGCTGCGCCTGCTGATGGTCTCCACCACCGGCGAGGAATATGCCTATTATGTGCTGGATCAGGATCTGCGCCCGGTCGAGGCGCCTTTGCCCGAGGCCTTGCGCGCCACCGTCGGCCTGATCGACGAGAATTGCGAACCCTCGCTTTGCACGGTGCTGTTCGTCGGCGGGGCCGGCGGGTCGTTGCGGGCCGGGGTGACGAAGAACCCGGTGCGGCTGACCCGCTCGGTCCAGTCCGGCGGCACCCGGCTGACCTGCGGCGGGGCGGAGGCCTTCGTCTGGCCGGGCGGCGGCATCACCTTCATGGTCGATGTCACCCGGCTGCCCGCCGGCGCCTTCGGCTATGTGCCGACCCCAGCCCTGGTGGCCCCGCTGGAGTTCACCCTGCCGCGCGAGGAGTATCTGGCGATGGGCGGGCATGAGGAGGCGATCCGCGATCTGGATCGGATCATGGCGGAGGGCGGCGAATATCCCACCGCCGCAAGGATCGAGCCGCGGGGCAGGCGATGAGCGTCGGATGTGAAATCGGGCAGCCGCGCCTCCGCGCGCGGCTGCAAGCCCCCCTCTCGCCTCAGGCCGTTCCGGCCAACCGGCTCGGGTCTGCCTCCGGCGGGGATATTTCTGGACAGAAAATGGGTGCGATGGCGGCACTTTTGCCCGACGGGCGGCTGCATCTGCAGCACGGGCCAATCGATATTGTCGCGCAGGGCTGGGGCGATCCGGCTGTGCTGCGTGCCGGTTATGCAAGGGCGGCCGCCCGGTTTTCCACCATTCTGCAAGAGCTTGTCCCGGAACTGCCGGCGCTGAGGGCCGAGGGCCAGCCGGTCTCCGGCGTGGTGGCCGGGCGGATGGCCGCGGCCGTGGCACCGTTCCGCCCCGCCTTCATCACGCCGATGGCGGCCGTGGCCGGGGCGGTGGCGGAAGAGGTGCTGGCCGCCCTGCTGGGGCCGGGGATACGGCGCGCCCAGGTGAACAATGGCGGCGACATCGCCTTGTGGCTGGCGCCGGGGGAAAGCCTGCGCTGCGCCCTCGCGGTCTCGGGCGGTATGGACCATGTCACCGTATGGGCCGGGATGCCGGTGCGGGGAATTGCCACCTCGGGGTGGCGGGGACGCAGCTTCTCGCTTGGGATTGCGGATGCGGTGACGGTGCTGGCGCGGACGGCGGCGATGGCGGATGCCGCCGCGACGATGATCGCCAATGCGGTGGACCTGCCGGGCCATCCGGGAATCCGCCGCCGGCCGGCGCATGAGTTGCAGCTGGAAAGCGACCTTGGCGCGCGGCTGGTGACGGTGGCGGTGCCGGATCTGTCGCGGCAGGATCGTCAGGCGGCCCTGGCGGCGGGCCTGGCCGCGGCCGAGGGGTTCCGGGCGCGCGGATTGATTGAAGGCGCGGCGATTTACCTGCAGGGTAGGCGTCGGTTGACCGGCGGCCTTGCCCTGACCGCTGCCGAGGGAGGAAATGAATGACCGGCTTTGCCATCCGCAAGATCGTGACCCAGATCGAGGAGATCCGCCATGAGGGCGGACCGACCGCCGTGCCGCCGCCGATGAAGGGCGCGGTCTGGGCGATCTGTGCCAATCCCTTCGCGGGCCGTTATGAGCCTGACCTCCAGCCGGCGATGGACTGGCTGAAGCCATTGGCGCTGGATCTGACCGACCGGCTGGTTGCCGCCCTGGGCGGGCGCGAGGGCATCGACGCCTATGGCAAGGGCGCCATTGTCGGCGAGGCGGGCGAGCATGAGCATGGCGCGATCTGGCATGTCTCGGGCGGCTACGGCATGCGCGAGCGGCTTGGGGAATGCCGCGCCATCGTGCCCTCTGCCATGAAGGTGGGCGGGATGGGCGACACGCTGGACATCCCCTTGGGCCATCTGAACGCGGCCTATGTGCGGTCGCGCTTCGATGTGATCACCATTTCCTGCGCCGATGCTCCACGCGCCGGCGAGGTGCTGTTCGCCCTGGCCATGGCGCGGGGCGGGCGCGTGCACAGCCGGATGGGCGGGCTGGAGATCGGCCAGGTCAAGGGCGAGGACGGGCTTCGGTGATCAAGGAACGCGGCGCGGAATTCCCCGAAGGATTTTGCCGGGGGTTTTCCAGACTCCTTGGATGCGCTGCGGTTGCCTTTCTGCTGCCGTCGGTGGCGCTGGCCTGTGCGCTGCCGCCTTCGGTCATTCTGGTGCTGCCGACCGGGCATTACATCACCGCCGCCGCGCTGACCGTGGCGCTGACCGCCGTGCTGGGGGCCATGGCCGGGCATCTGCCGGCGATGGCCGCGCGGGAGTTGTGGCGGGGCAGGGCGGCGGTGCCGGTGGGGGCGACCTCCTACCTGTCTTTCCTGTGCTTTCTTGGTCTTGTGCTGATCGGCTTTCTTGGGCCGCGCGATCCGATGCACAATCTGATGACGCTGATCTTCTGGACCGGGGTCTGGGTCGCGCTGCCCCTGGCTTCGGCGGTCTTCGGCAATCTCTGGCGCTGGATCAACCCCTGGACCGGGCCGGTGCGCATCGCGCGCAGCCTGCTGGGGCGCCGGGGGGGCATCGGGCTGAATCGCCTTGGCCACTGGCCCGCCATCGGATTCTACCTTTGGTTCATCTGGTTCCAGATGATCTCGCTCTACCCCGATGATCCTGCCGTTCTGGCGCAGGCCGCGCTGACCTACTGGCTGGTCATCTTCGCCCTTGCCGTGGCCGAGGGCGAGGACTGGCTGCAGGAGGGAGAGTTCCTGACCGTGCTTTTCGGCTTCATCGCCAGGATCGCGCCGTTCTGGACCGAGGAGGACGGCTCCATACGCCGCCGTATGGCAGGTTGGCCCGGAGCGCAGGTGCTGCGGATGCAGCCCCTGCCGCTTTCGGCCATGGTCTTCATTGCGCTGGCGCTGTCCGCCCTGACCTTCGAGGGGCTGAGCGAGACCTTCTTCTGGGCCGGGCTGATCGGCGAGAACCCGTTGGAGCCGGTGGGGCGTTCGGCGGTGATGTGGCAGAACGCGGCGGGCGTTCTGGGCGTCTTTGCGCTGACCCTGGCCGCGCTTTGGGGCGGAATGACGCTTGGCAACCGGCTTTCGGACGGCGGGTTCCGGGCCGACCGGGTGATGCTGAGCTTCCTTGCCATCGCCAGCGGCTATCATGCCGCGCATTATCTGGTGATGCTGCTGACCGCAGGGCAATATACTCTGGCCGCGCTGAACGATCCCCTGATGGCGGGGGACAGCTGGCTTGGTCTGCCGCCCTTCTATGTCTCTTTCGGCTTCCTGACCGATGCGCGGATCATGCCGCTGCTGTATGGCACGCAATTCGCGGTGATCCTTGGCGCGCATCTTCTGGCGGTGGTGCTTTCGCTGCGGCTGGCGGGGCCGGTCCGGGCTGTGGCCCATCTGCCGCTGTCGGTGCTGATGGTCGGCTATACCGTTCTGGGGCTTTGGCTTTTGTCCACGGCAAGGATGGGCTGAGCGGTGGACAGCCCGTCCGCCGATTGACAGAGTGCAACAGGAATGCGCCCGCAAAGAGGGGCCAACATGGGAGAGACCGAGATGACGACGACTTCGCTTTTCACGCCGTCCCGCCGCCGGGTCCTGCAGGGGATGGGGGCGGGTCTGGTGACTGCAGCACTGCCCGGCCATGTCTGGGCGCAGTCCGCACCGCTCAAGATCGGGTTCCAGCTGCACCGCACCGGCATCGGCGCCGCCTATGGCCGCTGGTATGAGCGCACGACGACCGCCGCCGCCGCCGCGATCAATGCTGCGGGCGGCATTGCCGGGCGGCAGGTCGAGCTGGTCTATGAGGACGACGCGACCGACCCCAAGCGCGGCGCCGAAGTGGTCGAGAAACTGGCCGGTCCGGCCGGTTGCGATCTGATCATGGGCACGCTCTTTTCCCATGTCGTCATGGGATCGGCCCCGCGGGCAGGCGAGTTGAAGATCCCCTATCTGGTCTGTTCGGAAGGCTATCATGTCGCCTCGGGCGCGCTGAACCGCTGGGTGCTGCAGCCCGGCATCACCGATGTGCGGGCGCAGATCTCCACCATGGCGCCCTGGGTCAGCCAGAACCTTGGCAAGAAGGTTACCATGGTCTTCCCGGACTACGCCTTCGGCCATGATCACCGCGACTTCTTCACCACCGCCATTGCCGCGCAGGGCGGCGAGGTGATTGCCCAGATCGCCGTGCCGCCGACCGAGACCAGCTTTACCCGCTATTTCCCGCAGATCCCGGCCGAAACCGAAGTGCTGTACCATGTCATGGTCGGCCCCGCCGTCCTGACCTTCGTCAAGGAGCTGGGAGAGTTCTACGGCTCTGGCGCCAAGCCTGCCCTGTTCGGCTTCATCGACAGCCTTGAGGCGGTCGATACCGCCTCGCCGGGGCTGGAGTTCCTTGACGGCACCCATTTCTGGGAAGGCCATTGCCGGTTCAAGCCCGCCGATGCGGACGAGGCGGAAACCGCCTATCGCGCCGCCGTCGGGGTGGATGACAACGGCGCCAGCGTCAGCGACTCCAAGGATGTCTCGACCTATGCCCACATGTTTTCGTGCTGGGAGACGCTGTATTTCATCAAGCAGACCATCGAGGCTTCGGGATATGCCGGCCCGGCCGACCGGCAGAAGCTGGTCGAGGCGATGGAGGCGGTGACGGACCTGCCCGCCGGCCCCGAGCGGCCGCAGGGGCCGATGCTGTTCGACGGCAAGAAGCATCAGGCCTTCGGCGTGCAGAATATCTCGAAGATGGAGGGCGGCAAGCTGGTGCGCGTCCATCAGACCACCATCGAGGAAGGCCATTACGACAACGACACCGACTATACGGCGATGTCGTTCTGATCCTTGCCGGGCGGGGATTTCCCCGCCCGTTTCCCCCCATCACGGACCCCCTATGGCCTTTGGACCCTTCCTTCTTCTTGCCCTGATGGAGGGCCTTGTGATGGCCGCCGTCCTGTCGCTGGCGGCGGTGGGGCTGAGCCTGGTCTTCGGCGTCATGCGGGTGGTGAACGTCGCGCATGGCGAGTTCTTCATGCTGGGCGCGGTGATCGCCTGGTTCGTGGCGGGCTTCGTCCCCGGCCCGGCCTGGGTCGCCTTTCTGGCCGCGCTGGTGATCGCCCCGGTCCTTGTCGGTGCGCTGGCGGCGGCGGTGGACGGGCTGGTGCTGAAACGGCTGAACTACGACCCCGAGGCCACCATCGTCGCCACCATCGGCGTCATGTACATGATCCAGCAGGCGGCGCTGACCTTCTATGGTCCCGATGCGCGCCCGGTGGTCGCCCCCTTCACATGGCGGCTGCAATTCCCCTGGTTCGGCTATTCGGGCTACAAGCTTTTCATGGTTCTGGCCGCCGTGCTGGTGCTGATTGCGGTCTGGCAGATCATGACCCGCACCAAGGCGGGCCTGGTGATGCGGGCGACACAGGTGGACCGCGATGTCGCGCGCGCCTTCGGGATCAATGTCGACCGGGTCTATATGGGGACGTTCGCGCTTGGCGCCGGTCTGGCCGCCATGGGGGCGGTGCTCTATGTGCCGATCAGCCAGGCCCATTATCTGATGGGGCATGATCCGCTGCTGCTGTCGTTCATCGTCGTCATCATCGGCGGGTTGGGGTCCTTGCGCGGCACGTTGATCGCCGCGCTTGTGATCGGCCTCTCGGACGGCGTCATCAGCATGTTCTTCTCGCCCACGCTGGCGAAGATCCTTGCCACGCTGCTGGTGGCCATGGTGCTGGTGTTCCGCCCGCAGGGCCTGTTCGGGGCCAGGGCATGAGCGGCTCCGCGAAGGTCTGGGCGCTGCATCTGGCGGTGCTGGCAGCCCTTCTGGCCGCAGGGCTGCTGCTGCCCGGCTACCACAGCACGAACCTTGCCCGCATCCTTGTGCTGGCCACGTTCGCCGCCGGCTACAATCTTGCCTTCGGCTATACGGGCCTGCTCAGCCTTGGCCATGCGATGTTCTTCGCCACCGGCATGTATGCCGCCGGCCTGCCGGCCTGGCATTGGGGCTGGCCTGCCGCCTCCGGCCTTCTGGCCGGCACGGCGGCGGGGGGGCTGATGGCGCTGGCGGTGGGGGCGCTGGCGCTGCGCACGGCGGGTGTGTCCTTCATGATCGTCACCCTGATGTTCGCGCAGGCCTTCGCGCTGACCATCCTTTATTTCAACGGCTGGACGGGCGGGGATGAGGGCTTCGTGGTCCCCGATGCCTCGCGCCGGCTTCTGGGCTACAGCCTTGCCGCCGATACCCCGCGCTTTGTCATGGCCTGGGGCCTTTTCGCCCTTGGCCTGATCCTGTCGCTCCTGCTCGTCCGCTCGCGCTTTGGCCGCATCATGGTGGCCTTGCGCGAAAACGAAGAACGCGCGCGGATGCTGGGCATCAACCCCTATGCGGCGAAGTTGCGGGTCATGGTGATCTCGGGCGCCTATGCCGGGGCGGCGGGGGCGGTCTATGCCATCCTTTTCGGCTATGTCGGCAGCACCTTCGCCAGCATACAATACTCCATCCTGCCGATGCTGTACGTCCTGCTGGGCGGCGCCGGCACCGTCCTTGGCGCGGGCCTTGGCGCGGGGCTGATGTTCTACCTGACCGAAGCTGCGTCTTCGCTGACCTCGGCCTGGCTGTTCCTTGTCGGGCTTGCCCTTGTCGTGCTGGTGCTTTTCGCGCCCAAGGGCATCCTGGGCTGGCTGCGCGCAAGGCTGTGGAGGGATCTGCCATGAGCCTGCTGTCCGCCCGTGGCCTTGTGCGGCATTTCGGCGGTATCCGTGCCACCGATGGTATCGATTTCGACCTTGAGGACGGCGAGATCCACGCCCTGATCGGCCCCAACGGGGCGGGCAAGACCACGCTGGTCTCGCTTCTGTCGGGCCGCATCGCGCCGCAAGAGGGGCGGATCACCCTTGCCGGCGAGGACATCACCCGTCTGCCCGCCCATGCCCGCGTCCGCCGTGGAATGGGCTATACGTTCCAGATCACCTCGATCTTTCCGGGGCTTGCGGTCTTCGACAACGTGGCGCTTGCGGTTCAGGGAGGCCGCGCCGCCACCGGGCCGCTTGGGCCTGCCGTGACCGCGGCGCTGCAGCGTGTCGGGCTGCAAGACCTTGCCGGGGCCGAGGCCGGAACCCTGTCCTATGGCCACCAGCGCCTTCTGGAACTGGCGATGGGTCTGGCGCTGGCGCCGCGGGTCCTGATCCTTGACGAGCCGACCCAAGGTCTGGCCACCGGCGAGATCGAGGGCTTCAAGACGCTGGTCCGGTCGCTGGTGCCCGAAGTCTCGGTCCTTCTCATCGAGCACAACATGGAGGTGGTGATGGACCTTGCCACCCGCATCACCGTGCTGAACTTCGGCAAGGTCCTGGCGCAAGGGGCCCCGGCCGCGGTCCGCGCCGACAGGGCGGTGCAGGAGGCCTATCTTGGTGCTTGAACTGACAGGCGTCAGCGCGGGATACGGCCCCGTCAGCGTGCTGCGCGGCGTGGATTTCACCGCCCGCGCCGGCGAGGTCACCTGCGTCATGGGCCGCAACGGCGCCGGCAAGACCACGCTGATGAAGGCGATCATGGGGCTGGTGCCGGTCAGCGGCGGCCGTGTCACGCTGGACGGGGCCGAGTTGCAGGATCTGCCGGCCCATCTTGTGCCCGGACGTGGCCTGGCATGGGTGCCGCAGGGCCGCCGGCTTTTCGGCCCGCTGACCGTGGCCGAGAACCTTGCCGTCGGCTGTCTTGTCCGTGGCAAGCCCGCCTTGCGCGACCAGGTGCTGACGCTGTTCCCGCGCCTGCGCGAAAGGCTGGACCAGCCGGCCGCCACGCTGTCGGGCGGCGAGCAGCAGATGCTGGCCATTGGCCGGGCGCTGTGCCTTGAGCCGAAGGTTCTGCTTCTGGACGAGCCGACCGAGGGGCTGCAGCCCAGCATGATCACGCTGATCCGCGATGCCGTCCTGCAGCTGAAGGCGGCTGGCGTGGCCGTGGTTCTGGTCGAGCAGCGGGTCGAGGCGGTGCTGCAGATGGCCGACCGTGTCGCCTTCATGGCGCATGGAAAGGTCGAGGACGTGGCGGATCGCGCAGCACTGCAACAGGACGCGCGGCAATTCGCGGAATATGTGGGGGTGTGAATGGCGGGACTTGTCGCCGGGGTCGATGTCGGCGGAACCTTCACCGATCTTGTGGTGTTCGATCCGGCCTCGGGGGCGGTGCGGCTGGCCAAGGTGCCGACCACGCTGCCGAACCAGTCGGGCGGGGTTCTGGCAGCCTTCGAGGCGGCCGGGACCGATCTGGCCGACCTTGACCTGATCGTCCATGGCACCACCACCACCACCAATGCGGTGCTGGAACGCCAGCTGGCAAAGACGGGCATCATCACCACCGAAGGCTTCCGCGACGTGCTGGAGCTTGGCCGCCGCACCCGCCCGCAGGCCTATGGCATGTCCGGCCGGTTCACCCCGATCATCCCGCGTGACCTGCGGCTGGAAGTGCCCGAGCGGATGGACGCGCGCGGCCGCGTCATCACGCCCCTGGACGAGACCGCGCTTGAAGCGGCGCTGCGCGACCTGCTGGCCAAGGGCTGCGAGGCGCTGGTGATCCACTTCCTGCATTCCTACGCCAACCCGGCCCATGAGGCGCGGGCGGCAGAGATCGCTGCAAGGATCTGGCCCAATGCCTATGTCACGACCGGACATGCGCTGTTGTCCGAGGCCCGCGAGTATGAGCGTGGCGTGACGGCTGCGGTGAATGCCAGCGTGCAGCCGGTGCTGGAGCGCTATGTCTCGCGGCTGGCGGGCGAGATGAAGGCGCGCGGCTACGCCCGCGACCTTCTGGTGATGAACGGCAATGGCGGCATGGTCAGCGCCGCCACTGTCGCGCGCGAGGCGGTGAAGACGGTGATGTCCGGTCCGGCCTCTGGCGTGATGGCCGCGGTGGCGACCGGGCGGCGGGCCGGGTTCCCGAACCTTCTGACCTATGACATGGGCGGCACCAGCACGGATGTGGCGATGATCCGCGGCGGCGTGGCGCCGGTCAGCAACGAGATCGAGGTGGAATATGCCATGCCGATCCATGTGCCGATGGTGGATGTGCGCACCGTGGGCGCGGGGGGCGGGTCGATCGCGCGGGTCGATGCCTCGGGGATGCTGCGGGTCGGGCCGGAGTCGGCAGGCTCCAGCCCCGGCCCGGTCTGCTATGGCCGGGGCGGCACGAAGGTCACGCTGTCGGATGCCAACCTGATCCTTGGCCGCCTGCCGGCCAGCCGGTTCGGTCAGGCGGCAGAGGCCGCGCGTCTGGCGATGGAGGACCAGATCGCCCGGCCGCTCGGGCTTGGGGTCGAGGCGGCGGCGCAGGCGGTGGTGACCATCGCCAATACCCATATGGCGGGGGCGATCCGCATGGTCTCGATCTCGATGGGGGCCGATCCGCGCGATTTCGCGCTGTTCGCCTTTGGCGGGGCGGGACCCTTGCATGCGGTGGCGCTGGCGCGGGAACTGGCGGTGCCGCAGGTGCTGGTGCCGGCGCGGCCGGGGATCACCAATGCGCTTGGCTGCGTGGTGGCCGATCTGCGGCATGATTTCGTGCGCACGCTGAACCGGCCGCTGGACGGGCTGGACATGGCGGAGGTCCATGACATCCTCGCCGCGCAGGAGGCCGAGGGACGCCGGCTGATCGGCGCGGAGCGGATCGAGGTCTCCGACATCCGCGCCGAATATGCCGCCGAGATGCAGTTTATCGGCCAGACCCATCTTCTGCGGGTGGTGCTGCCCTCGGCCACGCCCGCGGGCGAGGATCTGCAGCGGCTGTTCGAGGCGGCCTATCACGCCCGTTTCCGGGTGGAATTGCCGGAAATCCGCGCCAATCTGATGAACCTGACCACCAGCGTCACCGGACGGCGGGCAGAACTGGACCTGTCGCGGCTGATCGAGCCTGCGGGCCGCAAAGAGCGGGCGGCACCGCAGGCGATGCGCCCGGTCTGGTTCCATGACTGGGTGGAGACGCCGGTCTACTGGCGGGACCATCTGCCGCTGGATCTGGATCTGGCCGGCCCGGCGATCATCGAACAGATGGACACCACTCTGGTGGTGGAGCCGGGGTGCCGGGTGCGGTCGGATGCGGATGGCAATCTGATCGTGCGGTTCACGGGTTGAAGCCGGGCCGGGGGCCAGCCCCCGGACCCCCGGGATATTTGGGGACAGAAAATGGTGCAGGCGATTGATCCGGTGACTTTGGCGGTGATCCAGGCCGGCTTGCAGCAGGTCTGCGACGAGATGGACCTGACCTTTTCGCGCGCGGCGTTCTCGCCGGTGATCGCGGAGGCCGATGACCGGTCGGACGGGATCTATTCGGCGGCGGACGGATCGCTGATCGCGCAGGGGTCGAAAGGATTGCCGGTGTTCGTCGGCGTCATGCAGTTCTCGACCCGGACGCTGGTGGAGCGGATCGCATCGGGCGTGACGGCGGCGCCGGAGCCGGGGGATATCTACATCGTCAACGATCCTTATCTGGGCGGCACCCATCTGATGGATGTCCGCTTTGCCATGCCGGTCTGGCGGGAGGGGCGGATCTGGTGCTGGCTGTCGAACACCGGGCATTGGCCGGACACCGGGGGGATGGTGCCCGGCGGGTTTTCGGCCTCGGCCATCTCGGCCGAGCAGGAGGGGCTGCGGCTGCCGCCGGTGAAGCTGTTCAAGAAGGGCGCGCTGGATGCCGAGATCTGGGCGATCATCCAGTCCAACATAAGGGTGGCGGATCAGCGGATCGGCGATGTGAAGGCGCAGGCCTCGGCCTTGATGGTGGGGGCCGAGCGGCTGGCGCAGCTTCTGGACCGTTACGGCGATGCGGTGGTGGCGGAGGCCATCGCGCGGATGCGGGATCTGGCGGCGCGGCAGATGCGGGCGATGATCGGGCTGATCCCCGAGGGCAGCTATCGCGCGCGGGCCTATATCGATTCCGACGGCGTGGTGAACGCGCCTTTGGTGATTGCGCTGGAGGTGACGCGGAGGGGCGGCGGGCTGGTCTTCGATTTCGGGGGTTCCTCGGCGCCCTGCATGGGGCCGATGAATTCGGTCCGGGCGACCACGCTGTCGTCAGTCTATCTGGCGATGCGGCATATCTTCCCGGATGTGCCGATTTCGGCCGGGGCGTTCGAGCCTTTGCAGGTCATCGGGATCGAAGGCACGTTTCTTGACGCGGCCTATCCGCGCCCGGTGTCGGGCTGCGCGGCCGAGGTCAGCCAGCGGATTGCGGAAGCGGTGTTTGCTGCATTGGTGCAGGCGATCCCCGACCGGGTGACGGCGGCGCCGGCGGGGACCAGCGGCAACTTTGGCCTTGGCGGGACGGACCCGGAAAGCGGGGCGGGCTATGTGATGTATCAGATCTCGGGCGGGGGTTACGGCGGGTTCCGGGGCGGCGACGGAATAGCGAACGGCTGTTCGACGATCGGGATTTCCAAGGCGCCGCCGGTCGAGATCATGGAGCAGAAGTTCCCGGTCCTGTACCGCCGCTATGCGCTGCATGAAGGATCCGGCGGCGCGGGGGAGTTCCGCGGCGGCTTTGGCCTGGACTACGAGATCGAACTCTTGCGCGGCGAGGCGCGGGCCTCTTTCGTGATGGATCACGGCCGGGTCGGGCCGCAGGGGGCACTTGGCGGCGGGGAGGGCGCGGTGAACCGGGTCGAGGTGCATCGCGGCGGCGGGGTTCTGGTGCCCGAGCATCTGTCGAAGGCGCAGGACATTGCGCTGGCGCCCGGCGACAGGGTGCGGGTGCGCACGCCGGGCGGCGGCGGCTATGGCGACCCAGCGGCGCGCGATCCGGCGGCGGTGGCCGAGGATGTCCGGCTGGGGCGCTACACCGCAGCGGCGGCGGCGCGGCTTTGGCCGGGGCGGTGAGCGGCGGGGCGGCGGTCCGATCTTTCGTCGAAAAATCGTGCCCTAGCGGCGGGCCGCGCGCAGCCTTGGGTGGATGGTGTTTGTCTTCCAGCTGAGCGCGGGGTCGTTCTCGACGATGTCGAGGGAGAGGGCGAAGTAGGGTTCGGCCAGCCGGGCGGCGAAATGCCCCTCGGCCGTGGCCATCACCGCTTTGCCGAGACGGGATTTGTCCTCGGGGCTGCGCCCCGCGCCGATGCGCAGCACAAGGGCGGCGAAGGCGTTCTGCGGCAGCAGGTCGGCCACGGCATAATGCGGGCAGGGCAGGGCGCGGACGCGCACGGCACCTTCCTCGAAGAGGCCGGTCGCGAGGAGCGCCTCGCGCAGTGTCAGGCAAAGGCCCGGCAGGTCGCCGGTGGCTTCCAGATTGGCCGAGTATTCGATGGTCAGATGCGGCATGGTCTTCTCCTGCGGCCCAGATGGCCGGGGCGGGCGGCAAAGGTCAACCGGTGACTTGCCAAGCCCGGCGATCACGGGCAGGAGAGGGCATGTCCAGCGATCCCATCGGCCCCAGATCGATCCGCGCGGCACTGCCCATGGCGCTTTTGCGCGCGCGTGAGGCGGTGATGGCGCGGTTCCGGCCGATTCTGGATGCCCATGGCATCAACGAGCAGCAATGGCGGGTGATCCGGGTGCTGGCCGAGGCGGGCAGTCTGGATGCGACAGAGCTTGCCGCGCGCGCCAATATCCTTGCCCCCAGTCTGACCCGGATGATCCGCACGCTGGACGAGCGCGGCCTTCTGGTCCGGGGCCGGGATGCGGACGACGGCCGCCGGGTGATCCTGACCATCACCCCGCCGGGCCGCGCGCTGATCGAGGCGGTGACGCCGGCCGCCACAGCCGCCTATGCCCGGATCGACAACGATTTCGGCCCGGCGCGGGTCGCCGAGCTGATTGCGCTTCTGGAGGCGCTGTCGGAGCTTCCGCCCGAAGGATAGTGCCTTTGGCTGGCGGCTGGAGGGGTTTTGCACCCCCCCACGCGACCATGGGTTGCTTGAACCAATGGCGCAAACCATGGTCGCATCCCCGCAGGATATTTGAGCCAAGATGAAGGCGGCAGCCGGTCATTCGGCGACCAGCGCCGCGCGGGACGGGCCCCCGGCCTCCAGCGCCGAGACCCGGGCCGCCACCTGCGCCAGATCCTCGTGGCCCGCATCGATGCGTTCGGCCAGGACATGGGCCGGGGGCTCTTCGGGTTCGGCTTCCTTCGGGCCGATGATCCGGCCGAAGACCAGACCCATCACGCGCGAGAGGTCGTCCATGATGAGGTAGAAGGACGGAACCACCACCAGGCTGAGCACGGTCGAGACGATGATCCCGCCCATCACCGCGATGGCCATGGGGGCGCGGAACGACCCGCCCTCGCCAACGCCGAGGGCCGAGGGCAGCATGCCCGCCGACATGGCGATGGAGGTCATGACAATGGGCTGCGCACGCTTGTGGCCGGCCTCGATCACGGCTGCGATCCGGCCCATTCCGCGGGCGCGCATCTCGATGGCGAAGTCGATCAGCAGGATCGCGTTCTTTGCCACGATCCCCATCAGCATCAGCATCCCGATCATCACCGGCATCGACAGCGAGTTGCGCGTGATGATCAGCGCCGCTGCCACCCCGCCGATGGAGAGCAGCAGCGAGAAGACGATGGTGACCGGCTGCAGCACCGAATGGAACAGCAGGATCAGCACGAACATCATCAGGATGACGCCCAGCATCATGGCATTGCCGAAGCTTTGATTCAGTTCGGCCTCGATCTCGGCATCGCCGGCAAGGGCGATCTGGACACCCGCGGGCAGATCAAGGTTCCTGACGATCTCCTGAAACCGTTCGGAGGCCTGGCCGACCACGATGCCGGGGGCGAGGTCGGCGCCAAGGGTGGCGACGCGCTGGCGGTTGAGGCGTTTCACCACCGATGGCCCTTCGGCCAGTTCCACGCGGGCCACGGCGGCCAGCGGTACCGCGTTGCCGCTGGCCGTGGGCACCTTCAGGGCCGAGATGCGGGCGATGTCGCCGCGCGCCTGCCGGTTCAGCTGCACCCGGATCGGCACCAGCCGGTTGTCGATGGAAAGCTTGCCAAGGGCGGCATCGACATCGCCGATGGTCGCCACCCGCACCGTGGCCGCGATGGCGGCCGAGGTAACGCCCATCCGCGCGGCCTCTTCGACCAGCGGGGTGATGTGGATCTCCGGGCGGGGCAGGGCGCTTTCGGTCGAGACGTTCTGCAGCATCGGCTCGTCGCGCACGGCGACCTCGATCATCTGCACCGCCTTGTTCAGCGCCTCTTCGTCATTCGACAGGATGTTGTAGGAGAAGGCGCGCCCGCCCGGCCCCGGTCCGCCCAGCTTGAAGGCGCGGATGTCGGGGACGGTGGCGAGGCGGGCGAAGATCTCTTCCTCGATGTCGACCTGCGGGCGGATGCGGCCGTTGTGCGGGGCGTCGGGCAGGCTTGTGCCGATCAGCGGCAGCGCCTGGCCAAGGTCGGAAAGCTTGCGCAGCAGGCCATTGTCCAGCCGGTCGAGGATGACCGTGACCGAGGCGCGGCGGATGTCCCGATCACCAAGCGGAGAGGAGCCGCCGACCACGATGACGCGGTTGATGCCCTCGATGCCCAGAATGGCCTGACGCATCGCCTCGGTCGTGGCCTCGGTATCGGCCAGCGACGAGCCGGCGGGCAGTTCGACCGAGATGGCGACGCGGCTTTCATCCTCGGGCGGGAAAAGGCCGCCGGGCACCTGCAGCATCAGGATGACCGAGACGATCACCACGCCGATGGCGGCCAGGACGGTGAAGTAATAGGCGTTGATGAAATGCACCGGTGCCCGCAGGATGCGGAACACCAGCGCCAGCAAGAGCCCGGTGATCGCCAGCGGGATGTTGACGATCCATGCAACAAAGCGGACCAGCGCGAAGGGCAGCTCTCCGGGCCAGGTCCAGAGGATGCGCAGGCTTTGCCATTCGGGCACAAACCGGTTCAGCCCGATCAGGCGCAGCGGATTGGGCCAATGCGGCCGGGTCGTCGCGGTGAAGCGGACGGCATGCATGTAGCCGCGCATGAAAAGCCCGTCCCGATGATCGTCATGGCCGGCGGCATCCTTGGCCCGCATCAGGTAGGCGGCCATCATCGGGGTGATGAGGCGGGCAACCAGCAGCGAGAAGAGGACGGCAATGGCGACGGTCAGGCCGAACTGGCGGAAATACTGGCCCGGGATGCCGGGCATGAAGCTGACCGGCACGAAGACAGCCACGATGGTAGAGGTGGTGGCGATCACGGCAAGGCCGATCTCGTCCGCGGCTTCGATGGCGGCACGGTAGGGGGTCTTGCCCATCCGCATGTGGCGGCTGATGTTCTCGATTTCCACAATCGCATCATCGACAAGGATGCCGGTCGCCAGTGTCAGCGCAAGGAAGCTGACAAGGTTCAGAGAGAAGCCCAGCATCTCCATCAGCCAGAAGGTCGGCACGGCGGAAAGGGGCAGGGCGACGGCGGCGATCAGTGTGGCGCGCCAGTTGCGCAGGAAGGCCAGCACGACCAGAACGGCAAGGGCGGCCCCCTCGATCAAGGTGTGGATCGCGGATTCATAGTTGCCATGGGTGTAATAGACCTGGTCGTCGATCATCTCGATCTGGACTTCGGGATGATCGGCCTGCACCTTGGCCAGCTGTTCATGGGTCAGTTCGGCGACCGAGACCTCGGACGCGCCCTTGGCGCGGAACACAAGGAACGAGACGCCGGGACTGCCGTCGATGGTGGTGAAGCTTTGCAGCTCCTTGTAGCTGTCGACCACATCGCCAAGGTCCGACAGCCGCACCTGCCGGCCCGAGGGCAGGGCGATGGTGGTGGCCGCCAGGTCCTCGACCGAACCCTTGTCGCCCAGGGTCCGGATGACCTGCTTGCCCGCGCCAAGTTCCATCTGGCCGGAGCCGAGGTTGACGTTGGTCTGCGCGATCTGGGCCGAGACCTGTTGGGCGGTGACGCCGAAGGCGGCCAGTTTCACCGGGTCCAGTTCCACCCTTATCTCGCGGTCGGCGCCGCCGACACGGGTGATGCGGCCCACGCCGGGGCGGCCCTGCAGCGCGCGGGTGATGGTGTCGTCGACGAACCACGACAGTTCCTCGACCGTCATGTCGGGGGCGTTGACGGCGAAGGTCAGGATCGCCTGGCCTTCCACGTCGATCTTGGCCACGATGGGGGTGTCCACATCGGCGGGCAGGTCGCCGCGGATGCCGTCAACGGCGTCCTTGACGTCCTGCACGGCCTGCTGGGTCTCGACCTCCATGCGGAATTCGATCACCGTGATGGACATCCCGTCGGTGACGGTGGAGGTGACGTTCTTCACCCCGGTCAGCCCGGCGACGGCATCCTCGACCTCCTTGGTGACCTGGCTTTCCAGTTCCGACGGGGCGGCCCCCGATTGCGCCACCGAGACCGAGACCAGCGGCACGTCGATATTGGGAAAGCGGGTGATCGGCAGGGCGTTGAAGCTTTGCCAGCCAAGGATCATCAGAAGGAAGAACAGCAGAAGCGGCGCCACCGGGTTGCGGACCGACCAGGCCGAGAAGTTCATCGCACCCTCCTCAGTTCGTCGCCAGCGGAACGGGGTTGATGCGGTCGCCCGGACGCACGAAGGAGGCGGCCTTAACCACCACAAGATCCCCCGCATCCAGCCCCGAGGTGATCTCG
Organism: uncultured Paracoccaceae bacterium; assembly: GCA_934500835.1. Lineage (GTDB taxonomy): Bacteria > Pseudomonadota > Alphaproteobacteria > Rhodobacterales > Rhodobacteraceae > Pseudogemmobacter. The sequence goes on from CAKSTR010000007.1 coordinate 165,895, forward strand.
ACCAGCCCGCCGTCACGGATGCCGGTGGTGACGGTCACACGTTCGACCGTGCCGTCCCTGACCCGCATCACCGTGCTTTCGCCAGCTTCCGAACCGACGGCCGTTACGGGCACCGCCAGCCCGTCGCGGGCGGCAAGGGTGATCTCGGCCTCGACGAACATGCCGGTCAGGAGAACGCCGGGCTGATCGACCGAGATGCGGGCGCGGCCAAGCCGCGTGGCGATGTCGATGGCGGGCTCGATCAGGCGGACGGTGCCGTCAAGGGGCTGGGTCAGGCCGGCGGCGGTCAGCCGGGCGCGGTCGCCTTCCTTCAGGCGCGGCAGGTCTGCTTCGGCCAGATCGGCGCGCAACTCAAGTGCGCCGTCGCGTTCCATCACGAACATCGGCAGGCCGGCGGCGGTGGCGATGGCGCCAAGGGTGGCATTGCGGGCGGTGATCAGGCCGGCAACCGGGGCCTTCACCTCGGTCCGGGTCAGCTGGAGTTCGACATTGGCCAGTTGCGCCTCTTGCAGGGCCAGCTGCGCCTTCGCGGCCTCACGCGATTGCCGTGCCACCGTCACGCGCGCGGTGGCGGCGACGGCGTTGGCGTTGGCGGTGTCCGCGGCCGCCTGGCTGGCCGAGCCCTGCTCGCGCAGCTTGCGCGTGCGTTCGGCGACCCGTGCGGCTTCGGCGGCCGCCGATTCCGCTTCGACCAGCTGGGCCTCGGCCTGCGCGACGGTTGCCGCGGCGGCGGCATGGGCGGCGATGACCTGCGCCCGCTGCAGGTCCAGCGTGGATTTCGACAGGGTGGCCAGAACCTGACCCTTGACGACCACATCGCCGACATCGGCCAGCAGGGCCTCGATCGGCTGGCCCTCGATCAGCGGCGCGATCTGCACCTGCTCGACAGGGCCGACCAGGCCAGAGGCGATGATGCGGTCCTTCAGCGGATGCACCGCGGCCGGCGTGACCGAGATCGCGGGCAGAACCTCGGCCACGGCTTCGGCGGCGGCATCTTCGGCCCGAAGGGGCAGGGGGGCCAGCAGCAGGGTCAGGCCAAGGGCACAAGCAAGGATCGCAATGGGGGGCTGGGCGCGCATGGTCACTCTCTCGCGGCAGAGATTATGTCGTTGATCACGTTGTCGATGGTTTTCAGCACCAGTTCCTCGACCTGCGGGTCGGGCTGGCTGGCGTGGCGCATGGCGGCAGCTTTCACCAGAAGGATGATGAAGCGCACCTGCACGCAGATCCTGTCCTGCGCGGCCTCGGGCGATACCCCGGCCAGCCTGGCGAAGACCTGCACCAGATTGAACGCCACCACATCCTCGACCCCGCAGGAGATTTGCGCGACCTCGGGGCGGCGTTGGGCGGCGGCGGTGATCTCGGACCACAGGCGGCCGTGATCGGAACAGGCGTCGCTGATCTTGTAACGGATCTTCTCGCGGATCAGGGCGAGGGGATCGTCCGAGACCTGGACGGCGGCGAAATCCGCCTCCATCTCGGCCATGTCATAGGCGGCCATGGCGGCGATGATGGCATCCTTCGAGGGGAAGTAGCGGTAGAAGTTGCCGACGCTCATCCCCGCCGCGCGGGCCAGATCCTGCATGGACGCCCCGTCGAATCCCTTCTCGGCAAAGGCCGAGCGGATGCGGTTCAGGATGTCGGCGCTGCGGTCGGTCAGGACCGGCAGGGCCGGAGGTTCGGGCATGTTCATGGGGTGTTCTTGGAATGAATGTTCATTCAGCCTTTAGATGAAGCCTCGAAGAGGTCAAGCATATTTGCGGGTCTTGTCTGAAATGCCGCAGGCTCCCTTGGCTTTTGCGCGCATTTCGCGCAATCAGGCGGCAGAAATCAGCGGATAAGGGCGATGGCACAGGGTTTCGGCTTCCAGATCAAGGCGCGCGACGGCAAGGCGCGGTCGGGCGTGATCCAGACCACGCGCGGCGAAATCCGCACCCCCGCCTTCATGCCGGTGGGCACCGCCGGCACGGTGAAGGCGATGATGCCGGAGTCGGTGCGCGCCACGGGGGCCGACATCCTTCTGGGCAACACCTACCACCTGATGCTGCGCCCGACGGCGGCGCGGATCGAGCGGTTGGGCGGGCTGCACCGGTTCATGAACTGGGACCGGCCGATCCTGACGGACTCGGGCGGGTTTCAGGTCATGAGCCTCTCGGACCTGCGCAAGCTGACCGAAGAGGGCGTGACCTTCCGCAGCCATGTCGACGGCTCGAAGCACTTCCTGTCGCCCGAAACCAGCATGGAGATCCAGCGCCAGCTTGGCTCCGACATCGTGATGTGTTTCGACGAATGCCCGGCCCTGCCGGCCGATGAGGCGACGGTGGCCAAATCCATGCGCATGTCGATGAGGTGGGCGCAGCGGTCGCGCGACGCCTTTGGCGACCGGCCGGGCCATGCGCTGTTCGGCATCCAGCAGGGCGGCGTGACCGAGGCGCTGCGCGGCGAATCCGCCGAGGCCCTGAAGGCCATCGGCTTCGACGGCTATGCCGTGGGCGGTCTGGCGGTGGGCGAGGGGCAGGAGGCGATGTTCGGCGTCCTCGACTACGCGCCGGGACAACTGCCCGACGACAAGCCGCGCTACCTGATGGGCGTGGGCAAGCCCGATGACATCGTCGGCGCGGTGGAGCGCGGCATCGACATGATGGATTGCGTGCTGCCCAGCCGGTCGGGCCGCACCGGGCAGGCCTGGACCCCGCGCGGACAGGTCAACATCAAGAACGCCCGCCATATGGACGACCCGCGCCCGCTGGACGAAAGCTGCACCTGCCCGGCCTGCCGCAACTATTCCCGCGCCTACCTGCACCATGTGTTCAAGGCGCAGGAGATCATCGCCTCGATGCTGCTGACCTGGCACAACCTGGATTACTACCAGCGCCTGATGCAGGGGTTGCGCGATGCCATCGCGGCGGGGCGGCTGGCGGATTTCGTGGCCGGTTTCCATGCAAGGCGGGCCGAAGGCGACATCGATCCGCTGTGAGGCGGCCGAAGGCATCGTTTGCGGGGGGCATGTGGACCTTCACAAAGCGTTTTTCGGCGACCGCTTCTGACGGCGACTGCGACGGAGGCACCCCTAGGCCGCCCCCTGGTCACTTTTGCGGCCGAAACCCGGCCTTTCGCTTCAAATCACCGCGTTCCGCCCTTGCAGCCCGCGCCGCACAGGTTCACATTGCCGGGTCAGCAAGCAGTCGCATTCCCCGGGGCAGGCGGGATGGTCGTGACACGATCTTGAATAGCCGGTCCGGGGATCACAAATTAACTTTTCCGAAGCGGAGCGATGCGGGTTGCCGATGACCGGGACCCTCCTCCCTGCCGCAAGACAAGGACGAACGCATGACCGAACTCCTTTCTCCCAGCTACCCGGTGCTGCCGTTGCGCGACATCGTGGTCTTCCCGCATATGATCGTGCCGCTTTTCGTTGGCCGCGAGAAATCGGTGCGCGCGCTGGAAGAGGTGATGCAGGACGACAAGCAGATCCTGCTCTCCAGCCAGATCGACCCCACCGTGGACGACCCGAAGGTTGACGGGATCTACCGCGTCGGTGTGCTGGCCAATGTGCTGCAGCTTCTGAAACTGCCCGACGGTACCGTGAAGGTGCTGGTCGAGGGCAAGGCGCGCGTGAAGATCACCGAATTCGTCGAAAACCCCTCTTTCTTCGAAGCCAAGGCCGAACTTCTGGCCGAGTCGATGGGCGATCAGGCCGCGGCCGAGGCGCTGGTCCGCGCGGTGGGCGAAGAATTCGAACGCTACGCCAAGATCAAGAAGAACATTCCCGAAGAAGCCGTGGCTTCGGTCTCGGAGGCGCGCGAGCCTGCGCGCCTGGCCGATCTGGTGGCCGGGCATCTGGGCGTCGATGTGGCCCAGAAGCAGGATCTGCTGGAGACGCTGACCGTCGCCGAGCGGCTTGAGAAGGTCTACGGCCAGATGCAGGGCGAGCTTTCAGTCCTGCAGGTCGAGAAGAAGATCAAGACCCGCGTCAAGACCCAGATGGAGAAGACGCAGCGCGAGTACTACCTGAATGAGCAGATGAAGGCCATTCAGAAGGAACTCGGCGATGGCGAGGATGGTCAGGGCGAGCTGGCCGAACTGGAAGATCGGATCAAGAAGACCCAGCTCTCCAAGGAGGCCCGCGAAAAGGCCGAGGCCGAACTGAAGAAGCTCAAGTCGATGTCTCCGATGTCGGCCGAGGCGACTGTGGTCCGCAACTATCTTGACTGGCTGCTTGGGGTTCCCTGGGGCACCAAGTCGCGGGTGAAGAAGGATCTGGGTGCGGCGCAGAAGGTCCTGGACGCCGATCACTTCGGGCTGGAAAAGGTCAAGGAGCGGATCGTCGAATATCTGGCCGTGCAGGCGCGCTCGACCAAGCTGAAGGGGCCGATCCTGTGCCTCGTCGGCCCTCCGGGCGTGGGCAAGACCTCGCTGGGGCGTTCCGTCGCCAAGGCGACGGGCCGCGAGTTCATCCGCATCAGCCTTGGCGGCGTGCGCGACGAATCCGAGATCCGCGGCCACCGGCGGACCTATATCGGCTCGATGCCCGGCAAGATCATCCAGTCGCTGAAGAAGGCCAAGACCACCAACCCGCTGATCCTTCTGGATGAGATCGACAAGATGGGGCAGGACTTCCGGGGCGACCCGGCCTCGGCCCTGCTCGAAGTGCTGGACCCCGAACAGAACTCGACCTTCGTCGACCACTATCTTGAGGTTGAATACGACCTGTCGAACGTGATGTTCATCACCACGGCGAACTCCTACAACATGCCGGGGCCGCTGATGGACCGGATGGAGATCATCCCGCTGGCCGGCTACACCGAGGACGAAAAGCGCGAGATCGCGCGTCATCACCTGCTGCCCAAGCAGGTGGCGGCGAACGGGCTGCGCAAGGGCGAGTTCAAGGTCGAGGACGAGGCGCTGAACCACGTCATCCGCTACTACACCCGTGAGGCGGGCGTGCGGAACCTTGAGCGCGAGATCGCGAAACTGGCCCGCAAGGCGGTGACCGAGATCCTGCAGGGCAGGGCGAAGACCGTCGATGTGACCCCGGCCAAGGCCGAGGAATACCTTGGCGTGCGGCGCCACCGCTATGGTCTGGCCGAGAAAGAGGATCAGGTCGGTGTGGTCACCGGGCTGGCCTGGACCAGCGTCGGCGGCGATCTTCTGCACATCGAGGCGCTGAAGCTTCCCGGCAAGGGACGGATGAAGACCACCGGGAAACTGGGCGATGTGATGAAGGAGTCCATCGACGCGGCCTCGTCCTACGTCCGCTCGATCAGCCCGCAGATCGGGGTGAAGCCGCCGAAATTCGAGACGATGGACATCCACGTCCACGTCCCGGACGGCGCCACGCCGAAGGACGGCCCCTCGGCCGGTCTGGCGATGGTGACGGCGATCGTCTCGGTCCTGACCGGCATTCCGGTCAGGAAGGACATCGCCATGACCGGCGAGGTTTCGCTGCGCGGCAATGCGATGGCGATCGGTGGGTTGAAAGAAAAGCTGCTGGCTGCGTTGCGCGGCGGGATCAAGACGGTCTTCATTCCCGAAGAGAATGAAAAGGACCTGGCCGAGATCCCGGCCAATGTGAAGGAAGGCCTGAAGATCATCCCCGTCACCCATGTGCGCGAGGTGCTGGCCCAGGCCCTGACCCGTCAGCCCGAGCCGGTGGATTGGGACGAGGCCGCCGAAGAAGCCGCCGCCGCCGCCCGCAAGGCCGGCGAGACCCCGGCGCAAGTGGCGCATTAAGCCTTTCGGCTGCTCCGGCCGAAGAAAACAGGGAAGGGGGCGCCCGCCGTGGCGCCCCTTTTCATGTTGGGTCGCTTCGCAGTCCGGCGAATCCGGTGGAATTGTTTCCAGACCATAGCTAATCTGCCGACATATCCGGGGTTTGAGGACAATCCATGGCCACAGCAAAATCCACCGCCGCCAAAAGCCGCACTGCGGCCAAGCCGGCCACTGGCAAATCTGCCGGGCAGGCAGCGCCCAGGCGCCCGGCCGAAGCCGAGACCGCACCGGGCGACACCGCCCTGCGCGTCAAGCCGGTGCAGATCAAGATCAAGGATCTGGTTCTGCGGGTGACCGAGGCCACCGGCGGCAAGAAGAAGGACGTCAAGGAGATCGTCGAGGCGACCCTTGCCGCCCTTGGCGATGCGCTTGGCAAGGGCGAGGATCTGAACCTGCCCGGCCTTGGCCGCACCCGCATCGCAAAGACGGCCGAGAAGGACGGCGCCGCGACCCTGACGCTGAAAGTCCGCCGCGGCGCCCACAAGAAAAAAGAGGCGAAAGAGCCCCTTGCAGACGATGAGGATGATGGCTAAAAGCCGCGAACCGAATTGATTTCGGGCGATTAGCTCAGCGGTAGAGCGCTTCGTTCACATCGAAGATGTCAGCGGTTCAAATCCGTTATCGCCCACCATTCTTCCAAAGGCGCCAAGGCGGGTTCATCAACCCCTTGGCGCGTTTTTCTTTGGCCCCTGACATCGTTGGACGTCCCTCGAGGAAATCATCCGCTCCCTAGGCGGTCACCAGATCGGGACGGGGGGACGAGCGTGGTCACCTTGATCACCGGCACGGCCGCGCCTCACAGGCTCAGCACCGGGTCGGGCCAAATAGTTTTCCGCACCTTGGATGCAGTTATGCGACAGGCCCCCTAGGGGAGATCTCCAGAATTCGCATAAACAGTATTATGTAATATAAACTGATATGAAATCCCCGTGCAAGGCACTGAACTCCCTTATCGATCAGACAATCGCCTGCTCGCGGAACGGACGCTGCTCCAGCATGCGGCTGACCGAGAGGTCGGACAGGTCCAGGCTCTGCCAGCCGCCTGTCAGGATATGTTCGGCAAGGCCGCGGCCGACGGCCGGGGATTGCTGCAAGCCGTGGCCGGAGAAGCCGTTGCACAGGAACAGGTTCGGCACGTCGGGATGCGGACCCAGGATCGCGTTCTGGTCCAGCGTGTTATAGGCGTAATGGCCAACCCAGTGCCGCACCACCTTGACCGCATCGAAGCCCGGAGCGCGCGCGTAAAGCTGCTCCCAGATCACATCCTCGAAAAGATGAAGATCGGGGTCGAAGTCATTGGCATCACAGGGCCCGTCGTCCTGCGGCACGGTGGCGGTGATCCAGTGCTCGTGCTCGGGCCGCAGGTAGAAACCGGCGTCGACCAGCAAGGGCGCGTCCGGGTGGCGGGCGTTCGGCGCGTCGATCACGAAGACGGTGCGCTTGCGCGGCTCTACCGCAAGATCAAACCCGGCCCATCGCAGGATTTCGGCCGCACGCGTGCCGGCGGCATTGACCAGCGTGGCACAGTTGATCATGGATTTGCCGGCGTCACGGGTCTCGATCTCGACTCCGGTCACGCGGTTGCCCTGCATCTGCAGCCCGCAAGCCCGCGCGGTCAGGAATCGGGCACCCTGTGCCTTGGCCGCATTCCGAAAACCCGCCATCAGGCCCATGTTGTCGAACCAGCCTTCATCGCGTGGGCCGAAAGTCGCCGCGGTCAGATCGCCGGTTTCCAGCCAGGGGAAGCGCGCCTTGACCTGATCGGGCGACCAGAGTTCGGTCGAGGCCCCCTGCCCCCGCTGCATCGCGGCGACCCCGGCCAGCGCCGCGGCACCTTCGGATGTCGAGGACAGAAAGAGATAGCCGTTCTCCTTCAGTCCCAGTGAGGAAACCTGACCAAGACCGCCCAGTCGTTCATCGAAATTCCGAATGAAATCAATTCCGAAACGTGAGATGTTCACGTTCACCTCTGTGGTGAACTGCTGGCGGATCGAGGCGACGGAAAGCGCGGTCGAAGCCTGCGCAAAGGTTGGATCCCGCTCCAGCACCAGAACATCCAGGCCCGGCTGCATCTTGGTCAGCCACCAAGCGACCGAAGACCCCATCACCGCCCCGCCGACAATGATGACATCTGCCGTCATGTTCATTTCCTGCTCTCCCAAGGCTCGACAGGCTTCAAGCGTCTACGTATGACAGATGCGGGGACGAGGACAACCCATGGTCGCGGGCCGCATCCCCCGACCCATGTTTGCAGGAGTGTGTGTGTCATGACTGGAACCCCCGTCCTGGCGCTGCTGGCGCAGATCGCCGAGGCCCAAAGCATCGATGCCGTCTGGCACCTGACCCGAGAGCATTTCGCATCGCTTGGCTTTTCGCAGATCAACTACGGCTTCACCCGCTTCAAGCATATGAAGACGATCGGCGACCCGGACGATGCGCTGTTCCTTACCACCGGGGACGAGGCCTACGCCCAACGATATTTCCGCGGCGGGTTCTACGCCAAGTCCCCGCTTTTCCGCTGGGCCGAACGCAGCACCGGCGCCTGCACCTGGAAATGGGCGACCGACGCCTTTGCCGCCGGCAAGCTTTCCGCCGAAGAGGCCGAGGTGATGCGCCACAACGCCGCCCTTGGCATCGTGGCCGGCCTCTCGTTCAGCTTCTCCGAGGCATCGGCCCGGGCCAAGGGGGCGATGGGTCTGACCGCCGACCCCGGCCTGACGGTCGAGGATGTGGAGCGGATCTGGGCCGAGAAGCGCAGCGAGATCATCGTTGTCGCCCATATGATGCATCTGAAGATCATCCAGCTGCCCCAGCTCAGCCGGTCGCGGGCGCTCAGCCCCCGTCAGCGCGAGGCGCTGGAGTGGGTCGCCGACGGCAAGACCACGCAGGATGTGGCGCTGTTGATGGGGGTCTCGCCCGCGATGGTCGAAAAGCACCTGCGCCTTGCGCGCGAGGCGCTGGCGGTGGAAACCACCGCGCAGGCGGTGGCCAAGGCCGCCCTTCTGAACATGATCTTCCAGGAGCCGATTGCGCAACAGGCCCAGGCCGCGCGCTGAATTTCCGCCGCTGCAGGTAGGGAATTCCCAACTCGCTTGACGCTGCGGAAAGCGCCAGTGTGCGCGCGTTCCGAATGTGGTGGCGTTGGCCTGGAACAGGCAGGCGCAGAACCCGCAATTACGGGTCCGACTGTGTTTGCCTCCGGTTTCTTCCCCGTGGTCCTCATCCCCGAACGGTGCGGGGGGAAGTCGGATCTTGAAGGCCGTGTCCTGCCCATGACCAGTGGCAGGGCGCGGCCTTTTCCTTTGCGCCAACGGGAAAGGGCCGAGGCAGTCCCCTGCCCCGGCCCCCGTTTCCATCCGCCCCCGTATGTCGCCTCAGCCGCGACCATACGGGGTGGTATGCCTCAGACTTGCAGCGCCTTTGCCACTTCGGCGGCGAAGTCCTCTTCCTTCTTCTCGACGCCGTCGCCGACCATCACGCGGGCATAGCCGGTGATCTCGACCCCGGCCTCCTTGGCCGCGGCTTCGACGGTCAGGTCGGGGTTGATCACGAAGGCCTGGCCAAGCAGCGTGTTCTCGGCAAGGAAACGCTTCATCCGGCCCGGGATGATGTTGTTGTGGATCACCGCATCGGGCTTCGGCTTGGCCGAGGCCGCGTTTTCTTCCAGCGCCTTGGCGGTCTGCACCTGCAGTTCACGCTCCAGCACCACCGGATCAAGGGTGGCTTCGGACATCGACAGCGGGTTGGTCGCCGCGATATGCATGGCGAACTGCTTGCCGATGGCCTGCGCCTTGTCGGCCGGCCCCTTCAGCGCGACCAGCACGCCGATCTTGCCCATGCCTTCGGTGGCGGCATTGTGGACGTAGGACACCACGGTGTCGCCCTCCAGCACATGCATGCGGCGGAAGGTCATGTTCTCGCCGATGCGGGCGACGGCTTCCTGGATCACGGTCTCGACGGACTTGCCGTTCAGATCGGCAGCCTTCACCACTTCGATCGAATCGCCGGTGGTCAGGGCGATGTTCGCCACGTCGCGGACCAGCGCCTGGAAATCGGCGTTCTTGGCAACGAAGTCGGTTTCCGAGTTGATCTCGACCGCAACACCCTTGCCGTTCGACACGGCCACGCCGACCAGCCCTTCGGCTGCCACGCGGTCGGCCTTCTTGGCGGCTTTCGCCAGACCCTTGGTGCGCAACCAGTCAACCGCGGCTTCCATGTCGCCGGCGACCTCGGTCAGCGCCTTCTTCGCGTCCATCATGCCGGCGCCAGTGGCGTCGCGCAGTTCCTTCACCATCGCTGCGGTGATCGTCATGTCCATGCTCCTGCAATACGGGCACCGGCGGGGCTATCCCCGCCGGGCAACAGCCTTGTGACGAAGCCTCAGGCCTCGACGGCGGCTTCTTCCTCGGGGGCGGCTTCCAGCGCGCCCAGGTCGACGCCGGCGGCACCCAGTTGGGCCGACATGCCGTCAAGGGCGGCACGGGCCACCAGGTCGCAATAAAGCGCGATGGCGCGGGCCGCGTCATCGTTGCCCGGGATGACATTGGTCACGCCCTTGGGGTTGCAGTTGGTGTCGACCACGGCCACGACCGGGATGCCCAGCTTCTGCGCTTCCAGGATCGCAAGGTCTTCCTTGCCGACATCGATGATGAAGATCAGGTCCGGGGTGCCGCCCATCTCGCGGATGCCGCCCAGCGAAGCCTGCAGCTTCGCCTGGTCGCGTTCCATGTTCAGGCGCTCTTTCTTGGTCAGGCCCTCGCCGCCGGCCGCCAGAACCTCATCGATGTTCTTCAGGCGCTGGATCGACTGCGAAACGGTCTTCCAGTTGGTCAGCGTGCCACCCAGCCAGCGGTGGTTCATATAGTATTGCGCGCATTTCTCGGCGGCTTCGGCGATCGGCTTCTGGGCCTGACGCTTGGTGCCGACGAAAAGGATGCGGCCGCCCTTGGCGACGGTGTCGCGCACGACCTTCAGCGCCTGGTCCAGCAGCGGAACAGTCTGGGTCAGGTCGATGATATGGATGCCGTTGCGGTCACCATAGATGTACTGGCCCATGCGGGGGTTCCAGCGGGCCGTCTGGTGGCCGTAGTGAACGCCAGCTTCAAGCAGCTGACGCATGGAAAACTCGGGGAGCGCCATGTCCAAATTCCTTTCCGGTTTGCGCCTCGGCGGATGTTCTTACGGCTTGCGCCGCAACCGGTGGACCGACGGGGATTTCTCCCCCGACAAGCCCGCATCCGCCTGTGAAGTGGCGCGCGTATAGACCGCCCTTCCCCCCTTCGCAAGCCCCGCCCTTCATTCTGGCCCAAATATCCCCGCCGGAGGCAGCCCCGCCAGCCGCTTGCGCAAGCCGGTCGTTCAAGCGATGAAGGCGGCATGACACCGGATATCCTCTGCATCGGTTCGGTCCTTTGGGACATCATCGGCCGCTCGCCCGCATCGATGCGGCTTGGCTCGGATGTGCCGGGGCGGATCACGCGCCTGCCGGGCGGCGTGGCGATGAACATCGCCATGACCCTGGCGCGCTTTGGCCTGCGTCCGTCTGCCCTGACCGCCATCGGCCGCGATGCCGAGGGCGACGAGCTGGTCGCCGCCTGCGGCCGGCTCGGGGTGGACACGGGCTTCGCCTATCGGTCCGAGGATTTGCCGACCGATGTCTATATGGCGGTCGAAGGGGCGAACGGGCTGATCGCCGCCATTGCCGATGCCCATTCGCTTGAGGCCGCCGGCGACAAGATCCTGCGCCCGCTGGCGGATGGCCGGCTTGGCAGCGCCCATACGCCCTGGAATGGTCCCATCGCGCTGGACGGCAATCTGACGGAATCGCTGCTTTCCGACATCGCCGCCTCTGCCCTGTTCGCCGAGGCCGATCTGCGCGTCGCCCCGGCCAGCCCGGGCAAGGCCGAGCGCCTGCGCCCCCTTCTCGCCCATCCCCGCGCCACGCTTTACGTCAACCTCGAAGAGGCCAACCTGCTGACCAAATCCCCCGCCCCGACCGCCGCCGGCGCGGCCGAGGCCCTGCTGGCCCGGGGGGCCGCGCGGGTGCTGGTCACCGATGGCGGGCGGTCGGCGGCCGAGGGCCGCGCCGGTCAGGGCGTCATCGCAGGCTCGCCGCCGCAGGTTCTGGTGACCCGCGTCACCGGCGCCGGTGATACCTTCATGGCCGCGCATCTGGTGGCCGAGCGCGGCGGTGCCGACCGGCCTGCCGCGCTGAATGCCGCCCTTCAGGCTGCGGCAAGCTATGTTTCCGGAGACCCAGGATCGTGACACTGCCCGTCGAATATTCCGCCGAAGTCCAGACCGCCCGCGCCAATGGCGCCCCCGTCGTGGCGCTGGAATCCACCATCATCACCCATGGCATGCCCTATCCGCAGAACGTGGAAACGGCCGCAAGGGTCGAGGCCGAGATCCGCGCCCATGGCGCCGTCCCCGCCACCATCGCGGTGATGCAGGGCCGGCTGCATATCGGCCTGTCCGATCCGCAGTTGCAGGCGCTTGGGCAGGCGCAGGGCGTGGCAAAGCTGTCGCGGGCCGATCTTGCGGCCTGTATCGCCCGGGGCGGCACCGGGGCGACCACGGTGGCTGCGACGATGATCTGCGCGCGCCTCGCCGGGATCGAGGTCTTCGCCACCGGCGGCATCGGCGGCGTCCATCGCGGTGCCGAGACCAGCTTTGACATCTCGGCCGACCTGACCGAACTGGCGCAGACCCCGGTCACCGTCGTCGCCGCCGGGGCCAAGGCCATCCTGGACCTGCCGAAGACGCTGGAAGTGCTGGAAACCCAAGGGGTTCCGGTCATCGCCTACGGGCAGGACGATTTCCCGGCATTCTGGTCGCGCTCCTCGGGGCTGAAGGCTCCGCTCAGGATGGACACTGCCGCGCAGATCGCCGCCGCCCACCGGATGCGGGCGGCGCTTGGCCTGCCCGGCGGTCAACTGGTCGCCAATCCGATCCCGCCCGAGGCCGAAATTCCCCGCGACGTGATCATGCCGGTGGTCGAAGAGGCGCTGGCCGAGGCCGCCACCAAAGGCATCGCCGCCAAGGCCGTCACGCCCTTTCTCTTGCAGCGCATCTTCGAGCTGACGGCGGGCCGTTCGCTGACGGCGAACATCGCGCTGGTGCTGTCGAATGCCCGGCTGGGGGCCGCCATAGCCGGCGAACTGGCGGCACGGCGGTAAAAATACTCCCCCGTATGGCCCATGCGGCATTGCGGAACGCGGTCCTGCGCCCCTAGATAGGGCGAAACAGGGATCCTCCATGACCGATCTTCCGCCTCCGCGGCGCGGCTTTCTTGCCGGACTGCGTGCAAGCTTCCTGACCGGCCTGGTCGTCGTGCTGCCGATCGGTCTTACGATCTATGTCGTCTGGGCGGTGATCGGCTGGATCGACGGCTGGATCCTGCCGCTGATCCCGTCCTACTACCAGCCCGACGCCATCATGCGGCGCTGGTTCGGGCCCGACTACGAATTCCCGGTCCGCGGCGTGGGCGTTCTGGTCTTTCTGGTCGTCACCATCCTTGTGGGCTGGATGGCAAAGGGCCTCATCGGCCGCTCGGTCATCCGGCAGGGAGAGCGGATGGTCGATCGGATGCCGGTCGTGCGGTCGATCTATGGCGCGATCAAACAGGTGGCCGAGACCTTCTTCAACAAGAAGGAACAAAGCTTCGACAAGGTGGTGCTGGTCGAATTCCCCCGCGCCGGGTCCTGGGCGCTTGGCTTCGTCTCGACCCGGCCCAAGGGCGAACTGGCCGAGAGGCTGGCAAGGATGGGCCCAGAGATGTCGGCCGTCTTCGTCGGGCTGACGCCCTTCACCAGCGGCATGCTCCTCTTCGTGCCCTCGAAGGACCTGGTCGAGCTGGACATGGGCGTGGACGATGCCGCCAAGCTGATCGTCTCGGGCGGCCTCGTCTACCCGCTGCCGAAAGAGCCGAACTAACCGAACAGCGCCGGCAGATCGACCGTCGGCGCATGGCCGATATGGCCGGCGCAGGCGTCGAGAAAGCCCGACGCGGCGGCCCGGCCCGCATCATGCAACCGATGGATCAGATGGCTGGACGGCTCCAGCTTGGAACTGGCGGTCAGGTCGTTCATCAGCCGGTCATCGACGACCATATGAACGCGGACATCCTTCATCTGCCCCTTCTCGATCCGCCCCGAGTCGATCAGGCGCCGCACGAAGGCGATCGCCCGCAATTCCCCCAGAAGCGAGGTGTTGAAGCTGATCTCGTTGACCCGGTTCTGGATTTCCAGCGGCGTCTGCGGAATGTCCTCGCGGCGCAGCGGGTTCACCTGAACGATCACGATGTCATCGGGCAGATGGGTCTCATACAGCGGCCAGAGCGAGGGGTTCCCGGTGAAGCCGCCGTCCCAATAGGCCTCGCCGTCGATTTCGACCGCGCGGAAGGCGGTGGGCAGGCAGGCCGAGGCCATCAGGGCCTGCGGTGTCAGCTCGTGCCCGTGAAAGATGCGGACCTTGCCGGTGCGCACATTGGTGGCCCCGACGAACAGTGCCGGACCGGCGGAGGTGCAGACGCGGCTGAAGTCGAGATCCCCGATCACCGGCTCCAGCGGGTTGCGGTAGTCGATCCCCGGCGTATAGGGCGACCACAGTTGCGAAGCCAGGCCGGCCGGGCTGAAGGGCAGGAAGCTTTCCGAGGCCTGCTGCCAGAAGCGCAGGGCCGGAACAAAGGGCAGCATCCAGGGCATCGTGCGGAAATCGCCGATGTCGGCCACCTTCTCCCACAGCTCGCGCAGGGTCTTGCGCGCGGCCTCAGGCCCGCCGGCCACCAGCCCGGCCTTCAGCGCGGCGCCGTTCAGGGCGCCCGCCGAAGTGCCCGAGATCGCGGCAATCTCCAGCCGGCCGTCCTCAAGGATCCGGTCCAGCACCCCCCAGGTAAAGGCGCCATGCGCCCCCCCGCCCTGCAGCGCAAGGCTGATCCGCCGGGGCTCCATGCTCACAGGGCGGTCCAGCCGCCGTCGACCGAGATGGTGGTGCCGGTGACCTGATCGGCATAGGCGCTGCACAGCCAGACCGTGGTGCCGCCGATCTGTTCGGTCGTGGCGAACTGCTTGCTGGGCTGGCGGTCCAGCATGACTTCGCGGATCACGGTTTCACGGTCCATGTTGTGGACCTTCATCTGGTCGGGGATCTGCGCCTCGACCAGGGGGGTCAGCACATAGCCCGGGCAAATGGCGTTGCAGGTGATGCCCTGCCCCGCGGTTTCCAGCCCGACGGTCTTGGTCAGCCCGACGATGCCGTGTTTGGCCGCGACATAGGCCGCCTTGAACGGGCTGGCCGTCAGCCCATGCGCCGAGGCGATGTTGACGATCCGGCCCCAGCCTTTGCCGCGCATCCCCGGCAGCGCGGCCGCAGTGGTGTGGAAGGCCGAGGAGAGGTTGATCGCCAGGATCGCGTTCCATTTCTCGACCGGGAAGGTCTCGACCGGGCTGACGAACTGGATGCCGGCGTTGTTCACCAGAATGTCGCAGCCGCCGGCCTTTTCCACCAACGCGCGGCAATCGTCGCCCTTCGACATGTCGGCGGCGATATAGCTGACCTTCACCCCGTGCTCGGCCGCGATCTTGGCGGCAAGCGCATGATCCTCGTCGCGGTCGGTGAAGCTGTTGATCACCACCTCGGCCCCGGCGCGGGCCAGCTCTTCAGCCACGCCAAGCCCGATGCCCGAGTTCGACCCGGTGACGATGGCGCGTTTCCCTTCAAGGCGCATTGCGGCCTCCTGATGCTGCATGATGGCACGACTATAGGCGGCGCAGCATCGGCGCGTAAGGCCGATCTCCCGAACGTGACTGCCGCCATCTGCCCGAAGGCAGGCCCCTGTCCGCCCGGACCAAAAAAAACGCCGGCACGAGGCCGGCGTTAAGTCGTTGAGGCAGGTTTCATACAGGCAAGAAACCTATCGAGCAGTAGGGTCTTTATAGTCCTCTCTTCCGGGATGGCCAAGCTAAAAGTTTGAAAACTCTCAACCTCGGGCTTAGTCTGGAACAAAGGCCAGAACACCGGGGGACCGTTTCCGAAATGCCATGCCAAGCCGTACCCGCGCTTCGTCAGCTTGTCCTGCGGGCCGTGCTGATGGTCGCGCCGATTCTGGGGGGCGCCCTTGTGGCCGTTTCTGCCATCGCCGAACCCCGCCATGGCATAGCTATGTATGGCGAACCCGCCCTCCCCCCGGATTTTGTGTCGCTTCCCTATGCCAACCCCGACGCGCCGCAGGGCGGCAGCTTCCGTTGGGGCGAGGCTGGCAGCTTCGACAGTCTCAACCCGTTCATCCGCAAGGGACGGGCCGCAACGGGCGTCTCCACCCTGGTCGTCGAGACGCTTCTGGGCCGCAACCATGACGAGCCTTTCTCGCTTTACGGGCTGTTAGCCGAATCGGTGGATACCGACGAGGCGCGGACATACGTGGAATTTACCTTGCGTGAGGAGGCCCGATTCTCGGACGGCTCACCAGTCACCGTCGCCGATGTGATGTGGTCCTTCGAGACGCTTGGAACCAAGGGCGCCGTCCGCTACGCCGCCGCCTGGTCCAAGATCGCCAGCATGGAACAGACCGGACCGCGCAGCGTCCGCTTCACCTTCAATGTCGAAGACCGCGAACTGCCGCTGATCCTGGGCCTGCGGCCGGTGCTGCAAAAGGCGCAGTGGGAGGGCAAGGATTTCACCGAATCCACGCTTGAGGCGCCGATTGGCTCCGGCCCCTATCTGATCGACCGGATGGAGCCGGGGGTTTTCGTCAGCTACCGCCGCAACCCCGACTGGTGGGGCAAGGACCTGCCGATCAACAAGGGACTGTGGGCGCTGGACGAGATCCGCTATGACTATTTCAGCAACGCCCAGGCGATCTTCGAGGCGTTCAAGGCGGGCGAGATTTCGGCTTACTCGGAAACCAACGCCTCGAAATGGTTGACGAATTACGACTTTCCGGCCGTTCAGTCGGGTAGGATCATCAAGGATGAGATCCCGCATCACCGCCCCTCGGGAATCGAAGGGCTGGCCTTCAACACCCGCAATCCCCTTTTCGCCGACTGGCGCGTGCGTGAGGCGCTGATCCTCTCCTTCAACTTCGAATACATCAATCAGACGCTGAATGCCGGCATCGTGCCGCGCATCCAGTCCTATTTCGGCAACTCGGTCCTTGGCATGACCCCCGGCCAGCCCGCCACGGGACGCGAGGCCGAGCTTCTTGCCCCCTTCGCCTCCGATCTGCCGCCGGGAACCATCGAAGGCTATGCCCTGCCCGTCTCGGACGGAACCCCGACCAACCGGCGCAACATCCGCGCGGCGACAAAGCTGCTGGAGGAGGCTGGCTGGACCGTGGGCGATGACGGACTCTTGAAGAACGCCGCCGGAGAGCCCTTCGCCTTCGAGATCCTGCTGTCCAACGGGCAGGACGACCTGGCCGCCGCCTCGGCGATCTGGATCGAGACGCTGAAGACCCTTGGCATCTCGGCCCGGGTCAGCATGATCGACGATGCGCAGTACAAGGAACGCACCAACGCCTACAACTTCGACATGACGCATTTCATCCGCGCGCTTTCCCTGTCGCCGGGCAATGAGCAGTTGCTCTACTGGGGCCGCGCCGGCGTGACGGAACCCGGCAGCCGCAACTGGCCCGGCATCGATTCCGCCGCGGTCGAGGCGATGATCGCCGCCATGCTGGCCTCGAAGTCCACCGAGGATTTCGAAGCCGCAACCCGCGCGCTGGACCGGGTGCTGACGGCCGGGCGCTATGTCATCCCGATCTGGTATTCGGACGTGACCCGGCTGGCCCATCGCGCAGATTTGAAGTATTCCGACCATGTTCCACTGGTGGGCGTCTGGCCCGGTTTCATGCCGGACGCCTGGTGGCAAGAGCAGTAGAAACGGTAACAAGTCCAAGGCAGGACCACATGAAACGACTCATTCTTCTGATCGCCGCGCTCTGCGCCCTTTCGGCATGCAACACCGTCGCCGGTGTGGGCGACGACGTCTCGGGCGGGGCGCGCACGGTTCAGGGCTGGCTGGGGTGATCCTCGGGCGCGCGCGGGCGCTCTGTCCCGTCGCGCAACCGCACGACCGTCACCGAACAGGCGGCCTCGGCCACCACCTTGGCCGAGACCGATCCCAGATAGCGCCGCGTCGTCGAATAGCCGCGCGCCCCCATCAGGATGTGGTCGGTGTTGTTCTGGGTGGCATAGTCGATGATCGCCTGCCCCGGGTCGGACCCTTCCAGCACGCTGCAGGTCAGCCGGTCCTCGGGCAGCGCAATCTCGTCGGCCCAGGCCTTCAGCTGCACCAGCCGCGCCACATGCAGGTGGTTGCCCTGATCATCGGTCATCTGGTCGATGCCCAGCCGGGCCGTCTTGATCACGTTGACACAGGCGACGCGGGCATCGGGTTCGGTGACCAGCATCCGCTTGATCTGGCGGCGCAGCGTATTGGCCAGCTTCTCGCCGTCGGGTGACAGATCCACCGCCACCACGATGATCGGCACCGCCGCCACCTGCGCCCCGATGAAATCCGGGGCGTGGAAGGTGCGGATGCGCCGCGCCACCCGCCAGCGGTCGAACACCTGCAGCCAGCCGTCGCGCGTCAGCTTGGCGGCCCGCGCCGTCAGCCTGACCTGCGTGGGATGCGCCAGGTCGAAGGCCATCTGCGCCGCCGTCTGATAGCGGCGCATCGGGTCGACCTCCAGCGCCCGCAGGATGATCTCCTGCAGCCATTCCGGGATCTCGGGCCGATGCGCCCGCGGCGGCACCGGATCGCGCCAAAGCCGGCGGCGCACGCCGCGCAGGGTTTCAGGGCTGCCGAACGGCAGCTTGCCCGTCGCCAGCGCATAGGTCATCGCGCCAAGCGCAAACAGATCGGACCGCGGATCGTCCCGGCAGCGCAGATACTGCTCGGGCGCGATATAGGGGTAGGTGCCCATCGGAATCCGGAATTCCTCGGCCAGAAGATCCGGCAACTGCGCATGGCGCGACAGGCCGTAGTCCACCAGCACCATCTCTCCCCCCGGGCGCTGCAGGAAGTTCTCGGGCTTCAGGTCCAGATGGATCACCTTCTGGCGGTGGATGTCGGCCACCGCCTGCACCATCCGGGCCATCATCTCGATCAGGTCCGACAGCGGCAGCGGAGATTTCAGGAAGGTGTCCAGCAAGGAGCCGCCTTCGATCTTCTCGGCCACGATATAGGGCATCACGTCGAAATCGCCGATCCCCATCACCCGCGGCACATGCGGGCCGGTGAGCCGGGGCATGATCATCTGCTCGACTTCAAAGCCGACGATGGTCGGGCCGTCGTCCCCGTCAAGGATGGTCGGCACCTTCATCACCATGGGGGTGCGGAACATCGGGCTGGTCACTTCCCAGATCGTCGCGAACCCGCCCTTGTGCAGCTGTTCGCCCAAGGTGAATCCGTCGATCTCAAGCCCCTTGTGTGGCCGGGTTCCCATCCTACCTGCCCCCCTGCAGCCGCGTTGCCAGCTCTTCCGGCAGGCCCGCCGCGCGGATCTTCATCGCGGTCGCGCCGTGGTCATAGGCGGTCCGGCGAAACGTCAACTCATTGGTCGCGGTGTCCAGCAGCGCCCATCCCGCCTGCGCCACCCCGTCGCGCGGCTGCCCGGCCGAGCCGACCACCGCCAGCCAGCGGCGCGAGCGGATCAGCGGAATCGGAAATCCGCTGCGGAAGGGCTGTTCGCGCACCATGCCCTGCCGGTCGCAACTGGCCAGCAAGGGTATATGGACATGGCCGCAGAAGATAAGCCGCGCATCCGTGGCCCGGAACGAAGGCGTGGCCTTGGTGTCCGAGGTGACATAGTTCCATTCCTCGGGTCCGTTGGCGCTGGCATGGACGAAAAGCATGTCGTCCATCCGCGCCGTCAGCGGCAATTCGCCAAGGAAGGCGCGGGCCTCGGCCGACAGGCGCGGAATGGTCCAGTCCAGCGCCTTGCGGGCCAGCGTCGACATCACCTCTTTCCCGCCGGCGGCGGCGTTGTCGTGGTTGCCGCGCAGGATCACCGCCCCCTGCCCCGCCAGATCACGGCAGCGCGCCACGCACCATTCCGGGTCGGGTCCATAGCCGACGAGATCGCCAAGGATGACGATCCGCGCGGCCCCATGCGCCTGCGCATCGTCCAGCACCGCCTGCAGGCCTTCGCGGTTGCCGTGGATATCGGTCAGGATCGCCAGCCGCATCTGTCCTCCCTGCGCCTCGCCTCAGGATACGGGGGCGTATGGCCATCCACAATGCGCCAGATCAAGTCATTCCGGCGACCGCCGCTCAGACCAGCGAGGTGACCCAAAGCACCGTCGCCGCATCTTCGGACAGGCTGACGACATTGTGCCCCATCGAGGCATCGTAATAGGCGCTGTCGCCACGTTTCAGCTCCACCGGTTCGTAGAATTCAGTGTAAAGCCGCACCACACCGGTCAGGACGTAAAGGAATTCCTCGCCATCATGGCGAACCCAGCCGTCGAAATCCTCCAGCACCCGCGCCCGGATGACCGCGCGATAGGGCAGCATCTGCTTTTTCGACAGCGTTCCGGCAAGAAGCTCATGCTCGTAGGTTGCGGTGACACTGGCCTGCCCCTCGCCCGCGCTGGTCACGGCCATCCGTCCGTTGACCTGTGCCCGCGACGGCGGCGTGAACAGCTGCGGGACCGAGATCGCCAGCCCCTCGGCCAGCTTCTTCAACGCCTCGTAGGTCGGCGACATCTGGCCGTTCTCGATCTTCGACAGCGTCGAGCGCGCCAGCCCCGCCTGCCCTGCGGCCTGTTCCAGCGTCCAGCCCCGCGCCTTGCGCAGGTCGCGCACGCGGCTGCCCAGATCCAGCGGCTCCAGATGCGCCTCTCCCCCGTCCTCGCGGGCAATGCGGATTAGGGTTTTCGGATCGGGCTGGGTCATTGCGATGACCTAGCGCCCCCCGCGCCACCTTGCAACCCGCGCCCCGCCCGCCTATGCGAAAGGGGATGTCGAATACCGCTTTCAACCTTGCCGCCCATGTGCTGGCGCGCGGGCAGGAGACGCCCGAGAAGATCGCCCTTGCGGTCCTTGGCCTGACGGGAGCCGAGCGGTGGAGCTATGGCCGGCTGATCAATGCCGTCCGGGGGTGTGGCAGCTGGCTGTCGCGGCAGGCCGATCCGGGTGATCGCATCCTGATCCGCCTGGGCAATACGCCGGCCTATCCGGTGCTGTATCTTGGTGCCATCGCCGCCGGAATGGTTCCCGTTGCGACCTCGCCGCTTCTGACGGGGCCCGAGATTGCCCGCATGGCCGGGATCGTGCGCCCGCGGCTGACCGTGGCCGATCCCGGCATTGCCGTGCCCGGGGGGCCGGTGCTGGCCGCCGACCTGCCCGCCTGGGAGGCCGCCCTGCCCTGCGACTGGCATCTGGGCAATCCGCAGCGCGAGGCCTATGTCGTCTTCACCTCCGGCACCTCTGGCACGCCCATGGCGGTGCGTCACGCCCATCGTGCCATCCTTGCGCGCGGCATGATGCATCGCGGGTGGGAGGGGCTGACCGCGCAGGACCGCCTCTTGCACGCGGGCGCCTTCAACTGGACCTATACGATGGGCACCGGCCTGCTGGACCCCTGGACGGTGGGCGCCACCGCGCTGATCCCCGGCCCGCAGGTCGCGCAAGAGCATATCCCGCTGCTGCTGAGGCGCCACGATGCGACGATCTTCGCAGCCTCCCCCGCGCTGTTCCGCCGCCTTCTGCGCGCGCCGATGCCGGGGATGCCCCGCCTGCGCCACGCGCTGTCCGCCGGCGAGGCGCTGCCCCCCGCCCTGCGCGACCAATGGCGCGAGACGACCGGGACCGAGATCCACGAAGCCCTTGGCATGTCCGAGCTTTCCACCTTCATCTCGGGCAATCCCGACCATCCGGCCCCGTATGGCGCCACCGGCTTTCCGCAGCCCGGCCGGCGCATCGCCGTTCTCGGTCCGCAGGGCCAGCCCCTGCCGCCGGGCGAGGCGGGGCAGCTGGCGGTCTCGACGGCGGACCCGGGCCTGATGCTGTCCTATGTCGGCCATACGCCCCCGCAGGGCGACTGGTTCCTGACCGGCGACATGGTGCATCAAGGCTGGGACGGCGCCATCCATTATCACGGCCGCGCCGATGAGATGATGAATCCCGGCGGCATCCGTGTCTCGCCGCGCGAAGTGGAACTGGCTCTGGCCGATCTGCCCGGTGTCACCGAACTGGCCGTGTCCGAGATCCCTGCCACCAACGGTGCCCGCTTCATCGCCTGCTTTTACGCAGGCGAACCTGTGCCGCAAAGCACAGCCGCGGAATTTGCAGCCGACCGGCTGGCGCGCTACAAACAGCCAAGGGCCTGGATTCATCTGCCGGCCCTGCCCCGCACCGCCACCGGCAAGGTGGACCGGCGCGCCCTTGCAGCACTTTACCCGAAAGGCCCTGCCCAATGACTCCCGTCAGGCTGGACGTCTTCGCCGATCCCGTCTGCCCCTGGTGCTATGTCGGCAAGGCCAACCTTGACCGCGCACTCGAGGCCGCGCCGGATCATCCCTTCATCGTGCAATGGCATCCGTTCCAGCTGAATCCCGACATGCCGCGCGAAGGCGTGGCCAAGCGTGAATGGCTGGAGGACAAGTTCGGCGGCGCCGACAAGGTCGATGCCGTCCATGACAGGCTGCGCGAGGTTGCCCGCGCCGCCGGCCTGCCCTTGAACCCCGACGTGCCCAAACGCATCCCCAACACGCTGGATGCCCACCGGCTGATTCACTGGGCCGGGATCGAAGGGCGGCAGGCCGTTGTGGTCTCGGCCCTTTTCCGGGCCTATTGGGTCGAGGGGCGCGACATCGGCAACCGCGGCGTCCTTGCCGACATCGCCGCTGCCGCCGGGATGGACCGCGCAACCACGGCACGCCTGCTTGACTCCGGCGCCGATGCGGATGACATAGCCGCCCGTGACGAGGACGCCCGCAAGAAAGGCGTCAACTCTGTTCCCACCTGGCTTATCGCCCAGCAGTACGTCGTCTCCGGCGCCCAGCCGCCCGAACTCTGGGCGCAGGTGATCGAGGATCTCAGGAAAGACCAATGACCGATCACATCCCGTCCGACGCCCCCCGGCTGTCGCAGGGAGAGTTCATCGCGCTGATCGCGATGCTCTTCGCCACCATCGCCTTCTCGATCGACGCCATGCTGCCGGCCGAGCCGGCGATTGCCGCCGCCTTCACCCCCGACGACCCCAACCGCGCCAAGCTGGTGGTGGGCGCCTTCTTCCTTGGCATGGGGGTCGGCACCTTCCTGTCGGGCCCGCTGTCCGACACGTTCGGGCGCAAGCGGGTGATGATCTGGGGCGGGGTGATCTATTCCATCGCCGCGCTGATCTGCATCTTCGCCCAATCGCTTGAGGTGCTGCTGGCCGCCCGCGTGTTGCAGGGCATCGGCGGCGCCGGTCCGCGGACCGTCTCGCTGGCCATGGTGCGCGACCTTTACAAGGGCCGCGAGATGGCGCGGATCATGTCCTTTGCCATGATGATCTTCATGGTCGCCCCGGCAGCGGCCCCCCTGCTTGGCCAGCAGATCATCAGCCTTGCCGGCTGGCATGCGATCTTCATCGCCTTCATCGTCTTTGCGGTGGTGGCGATGCTGTGGCTGGCCATTCGCCAGCCCGAGACGCTGCCGCCCGCCGCCCGTATCCCGCTCAGCCTGCCGGTGCTGATCGCCTCGGGCAAGGAGCTGTTCTCGCACCGGGTCGTCATCGTCTCGATCATCATCCAGGCGCTGACCATGGCGGTGCTGGTGGCGACGATCTCTTCGGTTCAGGGCATCTTCAAGGTCGAGTTCGATCTTGAGCACGACTTCCCCAAATGGTTCGCGCTTGCGGCCATGGTGTCGGCCGGGGCCTCGTTCCTGAACTCGAAGCTGGTGATGACGATGGGGATGCGCAAGGTGGCGCGGCTGGCCTTCATCGGCGTGCTGATCATGACCGTGCTGCACTATGGCCTGCTGAAAGCCGATGTGCTGCAGGGCGACTGGAAATTCGCCGCCTTCTTCATCTGGCTGGTCAGCCTGTTCTGCATGATGGGCCTGACCATGGGCAATCTGAACGCGCTGGCGATGGAGCCGGTGGGAAGCATCGCCGGTTTCGCCGCCTCGATCATGGCGGCGGTCTCGACCGTGGTTGCGGTGATCCTGTCGACGCCGATCGCGCAGGCCTTTGACGGCACCCATCAGCCGCTGGTCCTTGGGGCCCTGTTCTGCATCGTGCCCTCGCTGGTGCTGATGCGGTTCCTTGGCCCTTCGCGCAGCTAGGGTCTGGCCGGGGCGGTCTTCGCGGCCGCCCCGTCGCGCAGCTTCTCGGCCAGATCGCGGGCGATGTTGAACGCGCCCTTGATCCGGTCGCCCTCCGCTTTCATCTCGCCCTGCAGGACGATCTTGGTGCCCTGCACCTTGGCGGCCCCGCCTTGCGCCTTCAGGAATTCCACCAGACCCGCCGGATTGGCGAACTTGTCGTTGTGGAACTGCACCGTCGCCCCTTTCGGCCCCGCGTCCAGCCGGCTGATCCCGGCGCGCTTGCACATCGCCTTGATCCGCACGATCAGCATCAGCGTGTTGACCTCTTTGGGCAGCGGGCCGAAACGGTCGATCAACTCGGCGGCGAAACCTTCCAGTTCCACCTTGGTCTGAAGCGAGGACAGCCGGCGGTAAAGCCCCAGCCGGATGTCGAGGTCGGGGATGTACTCCTCGGGGATCATCACCGGCACGCCAAGGTTCAGTTGCGGGCTCCAGTCGTCGGAGATCGTCGACAGGCCCTGCAATTCGCCCGACTTGATCTTGGCGATCGTCTCTTCCAGCATCTGCTGGTAAAGCTCATAGCCGACCTCCCTGATATGGCCGGACTGTTCCTCGCCCAGAAGGTTCCCTGCCCCGCGCAGATCAAGGTCATGGCTGGCCAGGTTGAACCCGGCCCCAAGACTGTCGAGGCTGCCAAGCAGCTTCAGCCGCTTTTGCGCCTGCGGGGTCAGCGGCGCGCGGGGCTTGGTGGTCAGGTAGCAATAGGCCCGCGTCTTCGACCGGCCCACACGCCCGCGTATCTGGTAAAGCTGGCTCAGCCCGAACATGTCCGCCCGGTGCACGACCATCGTGTTCGCCGTCGGGATATCCAGACCGGATTCCACGATCGACGTCGCCAGAAGCACATCGAACTTGCCATCGTAGAACTGGTTCATCCGCTCGTCCAGATCGCCCGCCGCCAATTGGCCATGGGCGATGACATAGCTGACCTCGGGCACATGGGTCTTCAGGAAATCCTCGATCTCCGGCAGGTCCGAGATGCGCGGCACCACATAGAACGACTGCCCGCCGCGGAAGCGTTCGCGCAAAAGCGCCTCGCGGATCGTCACGGTATCCAGTTCCGACACATAGGTGCGGATCGCCAGCCGGTCCACCGGCGGGGTGGCGATGATCGAAAGATCGCGCACCCCTGTCAGCGACAGTTGCAGCGTCCGCGGAATCGGCGTCGCGGTCAGGGTCAGCACATGAACCTCGGACCGCATCGCCTTCAGCCGTTCCTTGTGGGCCACGCCGAAATGCTGCTCCTCGTCGATGACCAGAAGGCCAAGATGTTTGAAGGTCACGCCCTTGGCCAGCAACGCATGGGTGCCGACGACGATATCCACCTTGCCCTCGGCCATCTCGGCCCGGGTCAGGTTCGCTTCCTTCGTGGAAACAAAGCGCGACAAGGGTTTGACGCGGATCGGAAATCCGCGGAAGCGATCGGCGAAGCTGCGATAGTGCTGGCGCGCCAGCAGCGTGGTCGGGCAGACCACGGCCACCTGCATGCCCGACAGCGCCGCCACGAAGGCCGCGCGCATCGCCACCTCGGTCTTGCCGAAACCCACATCGCCGACGATCAGCCGGTCCATCGGGCTGCCCTTCTCCAGATCGGCCACCACATCGGCGATGGCGGCAAGCTGGTCGTCGGTCTCCTGATAGGGGAAGCGGGCGGCAAAGGCCTCCCAGATCGAATGCGGCGCCTCAAGGATCGGCGCATGGCGCAGCGCGCGTTCGGCGGCGACGCGCATCAGCCGTTCGGCAATCTCGCGGATACGTTCCTTGAGCTTCGCCTTCTTGGCCTGCCAGGCGCCGCCGCCCAGCCGGTCCAGCAGACCTTCCTCATGGCCATAGCGGCTGAGAAGTTCGATATTCTCGACCGGCAGGTAAAGCTTTGCGTTGTCAGCATATTCCAGCATGACGCAGGCATGCGGCGCGCCAAGGGCGGTGATGGTCTCCAGCCCAAGATAGCGGCCGACACCATGTTCGACATGCACCACCAGATCGCCGGGCGACAGCGTGTCGACCTCGCGCAGGAAGTTCTCGGCCTTGCGCTTGCGGCGGGGCTTGCCGACCAGCCGGTCGCCCAGAACATCCTGCTCCGAGATCACCGCCAGCCCCTGCGCGGTGAAGCCCGCCTCCAGCGCCCAGACGGCAAGGAAGAGACCGCCCTTGCCCGCAGGCAGCGCCCGCAGATCCTCGATCTCGGTCGAGGCCATGCCCTGATCGGTCAAAAGCCCTTTCAGTCGCTCGCGCGCGCCATCGGACCAGCTGGCGATGACCACCTGCGCATCTTGACGCAACGCGCGAACATGATCCGCCAAGGCCGCAAAGAGGCTTACTTTTTCCTGTTGCCGCTCGGGTGCGAAATTGCGGCCGATCCGCCCGCCGGCATCCAGAACCTCGGGGCCCGGCGCTTGCGGCAGCGCAGACAACTGGATCATCCGATGGCCGGCAACCGCCGCGTCCCAGGCCGCATCGTCAAGGTAGAGAAGGCCCGCCGCGACCGGCTTGTAGACCGTGTCGATCCGGCCCTTGGCGGCCAGGGCCTCGGCCCGGGCATCATAGGCGTCGTCCACCACTTCCCACCGCGCCAGCCTTGCCGGGGTGACCTGGTCGTCCAGCATGACCGAGGCATCGGGCAGGTAGTCCAGCAGGGTTTCCAGCCTTGCGTGGAAGAACGGCAGCCAATGCTCCATCCCCTGATGCTTGCGGCCCGCGCTGACCGCCTCATACAGGGGGTCGTCCGTGCCGGCCGCGCCAAACTCGGCCCGGTAGTTCTGACGGAACCGGGTGATCGACGCTTCATCCAGCACCACTTCCGACACCGGCGCGAAATCGACGCGGGACAGCTTCTGGACGGTGCGCTGCGTGCCGGCATCGAAGCGCCGCGCGCCGTCCAGCACATCGCCAAAGAAATCCAGCCGCACCGGACCGCCCGGCCCCGGAGGATAGATGTCGACGATACCCCCCCGTATGGCGAAATCCCCCGGCTCGGCCACGGTCGAGACCGGCGAGAACCCCATCCGCGCCAGGAACCCACGCAGCCGGTCCTCGTCCACCCGGTCGCCGACCGCGGCGCGGAAGGACGACGCCCGCACCACATCGCGCGCCGGAATGCGCTGCGTGACCGCGTTCAGTGTCGACAGCACCATCACCGGCCCGGGCAGACCATCGGCCAGCGCCGCCAGCGTGGCCATCCGACGGCTGGAAATCTCGGGGTTTGGCGATACGCGGTCGTATGGCAGGCAATCCCATGCCGGAAACTCCAGCACCGGCACCTGCGGCGCCCAGACCGCCAGTGCGGCCCGCATCGCCTCGGCCCGCTTGTCGTCGCGGGCGACATGCAGCACGGTCCTGCCGCGCTCCAGTTCCCGCAAGAGAAGTGTCGCGTCAAAACCCTCGGGGGCGCCGCCAAGGAGGATCCGGTCAGCCATGGCCTAGTTGAGAATCGAGATGTTCAGGTTCTGATACATCCCGAACAGAGAGGTGACAAAGATCGAGATCATCCCCACCACCTGAACGATGCGGCGGTGTATCATCAGGCGGCGGTACATCGGGGCGCCGCTCTGCTCGCCCGCCTCGATCTTCAGGGCGGTGCGCAGCGACAGCCAGCCCACGAAAAGCATCGGCACGAAGAGAAACAGGATCGCCTGCGACAGTTCCGAGCGATACCAGATCGCCAGGATGAGGAAGACGGTCAGCAGGAAGGACAGCATCGCGAACATCGGCATCGCGGCGGTGCGCGAGATGCCCAGAAGCCGCCGGACGTTGATGCCGACCAGCGCCTCGAGATCGGCCTCGCTCTGACCGCCAGAACGGCGGGCGCGCTGGATCATGTCGAAGGGCACGCCAAGCACCCAGTGGCTGGTGGTCGACCAGACGACCGCCAGCGCAATCCAGTACCAGAGGTTCGAGAAGGACCGCATGTCGATCACGTCAAAGACGGTCCGGTACCAATCCACGCCTGATCCTTTCCCCTGCCCGCGCTGTCGCACCGGCTTGAGGTGCGGCCCTTTCCATGGCAGGCAGAAGCGGAAGCCGCAAGTCCCTTTGCCCCGCGGCCCTGCCCGCCCGCGCCTTGCGGGCCCTCGGAGAATGACCATGCGCCCCCGTATTGCCGACTGCCCCTCGCTTCGCTTCCGCCGTCTGCGCCGCACGCCGGCGCTGCGCGCGCTGGTGCAGGAGACGGAGCTGTCCGTGGGCGACCTGATCTGGCCGGTCTTCATCCGCGACGGTCAGGGGGTGTCGGAGCCCGTCGTCTCGATGCCCGGCGTCAACCGGCTGTCGGTCGATCTGGTGGTGAAGGCCGCGGAAGAGGCGGCGGCCCTGGGCATCCCGGCGATCTGCCTGTTCCCCTATACCGACCCCGCCCTGAAGACCGAGAGCTGCGAAGAGGCCTGGAACCCCGACAATCTGGCGAATCGTGCGATCCGGGCGATCAAGGCGGCGGTGCCCGGAATCGCGGTGATGACCGATGTGGCGCTGGACCCCTACAATGCCAACGGCCATGACGGGCTGGTGCGCGACGGGGTGATCCTGAACGATGAATCGGTCGAGGCGCTGGTCCGCATGGCGCTGGTGCAGGCCGAGGCGGGGGCGGACATCCTTGGCCCCTCGGACATGATGGATGGACGCATCGGCGCCATACGGGGGGCACTGGAGGCGGCGGGCCACAAGGATGTGGCGATCATGTCCTATGCCGCGAAATACGCCAGCGCCTTCTATGGCCCGTTCCGCGATGCCGTCGGGGCCTCGGGGGCGCTGAAGGGCGACAAGAAGACCTATCAGATGAACCCCGCCAACAGCGACGAGGCCCTGCGGCTGGTCGAGCGCGACCTGTCCGAAGGCGCGGACATGGTGATGGTGAAGCCGGGGATGCCCTATCTGGACATCTGCCGCCGGGTGAAAGACGCCTTCGGCGCGCCGACCTTCGCCTATCAGGTCAGCGGCGAATACGCGATGATCCGCGGCGCGGCGCTGAACGGCTGGATCGACGGCGACAAGGCGATGATGGAAAGCCTGATGGCCTTCAAGCGCGCCGGCTGCGACGGCATCCTGACCTATTTCGCGCCCCAGGCCGCCCGCGCCCTGCGCGGCTGACCGCGGCGGGCCTTCGCCTGCCCGGCCACGGGATCTGGCAGGGCTGGTGACATTCGCTGCCAAACACGCTAGGGTTGGTATGGGACCGGGGCCAGAGACCCCGGCCAAGAGGCACGAGAGGACGAGATGCAGAATTCCACGACACGGCGGAGTGTTCTTTGCGGTCTGGGGGCGACCACCCTTCTGGCCGCCTGTGGCAATGGTGTGGGCTCGAACGGGGCGGCGCAGATCGATGCGCGGGTCGATGCGACGCAGAACTATCTCTTCGGGCGTTACCCCGGCACCCGCGATCTGGCATCGCGCGCGTCGGGCATCCTGTTCATGCCGCTGATGACCGAGGCCGGGCTGATCTACGGCGGTGCCTTCGGGCGCGGCGCGCTGCGCATCCAGGGGGCGACGGTCGATTACTACTCGGCGGCCAAGGCCTCGATCGGGCTGCAGATCGGCGCCCAGCAATATGCGCATACGCTGTTCTTCATGACGCCAGAGGCGCTGGAGGATTTCCGCCGCTCGAAGGGGTGGGCAGCCAGCGCGGACCTGCGCTATGCCACGCCCGAGGAAGGCGGCGCCATCGGCAAGGCCACCACCGAGATCGAGCCGGTGATCGCCTTCGTCTTCGGCCAGCAGGGGCTGATTGCCGGCGCCTCGCTTGCGGGCGTGAAATACACCCGCATCATTCCCTGAAGCGGCATACGGGGCCGTATGGCCCCGTCACTTCAGCCGGCGGATCAGGCTGGAGGTGTCGTTGCGCCCCCCTTCCATCAACTGCACGTCCTTGTAGAACTGGTCGACCAGGGCGGTGACCGGCAGGCGTGCGCCGATCTCGTCCGCCGTTGCCAGACAGATCGCCAGATCCTTGCGCATCCAGTCCACCGCGAAGCCGAAGTCGAATTCATCCTTCAGCATGGTCTTGTGACGGTTGACCATCTGCCAGCTGCCGGCGGCGCCCTGCGAGATCACCTCCACCACCTTCTCGCCGTCAAGGCCCGCCTTCTGGCCGAAGGCCAGCGCCTCGGACAGGCCCTGCATCAGGCCCGCGATGCAGATCTGGTTCATCATCTTGGCCAGTTGCCCCGCGCCCGACCCGCCCAGAAGCCGGCAGACACGGGCATAGGCGGCCATCACCGGCTCGGCCGCGGCATAGTCCGACCCGGTCCCGCCGCACATGATCGACAGCACGCCATTCTCGGCCCCCGCCTGCCCGCCCGAAACCGGGGCATCGACAAAGCCAAGACCACGGGCAACCGCGATGCCCGACAACTCGCGCGTGACCCGCGCGGAAACGGTGGTGTGGTCGACAAAGATCGCCCCGGGGTCCATGCCGGCAAAGGCACCATCCGCCCCCGTACAGACCTGGCGCAGATCGTCGTCATTGCCGACGCAGGCCATCACGAATTCGGCCCCCAGGGCCGCCTCGCGCGCAGAGGCCGCCGCCTGACCGCCATGCCTGGCCACCCAGGCCTCGGCCTTGGCGGCGGTGCGGTTCCACACCGTCACCTGGTGCCCCTTGGCCACCAGATGCCCCGCCATCGGAAACCCCATCACCCCAAGCCCGAGGAAAGCCACCTGCGCCATCGTGAACCCCTTGCGATTGCCCTGTCTTGTCATATGGACTAGGAACCGATCCCGTCACCATCGTCAAGCACGGCCCGGAAACCCCATGTTCACGCTCTTCCGCTGGCTCCTGCGCATCGTATCGGCCGTTCTTGCCCTGTCATTGCTGGCAGGTCTGGTGCTGTACTGGTTCCTGTCGCGGTCGCTGATCGACTATTCCGAGGATTTCACCCTGGCCGGCCTTGATGGGCCGGTCGAGATCGTGCGCAACAACGACTCGGTGCCGCATATCTTCGGGCAAAGCGACCATGACGTCTATTTCGCGCTGGGTTTCGCCCATGCGCAGGACCGGCTCTGGCAGATGACCATGCTGCGGCGGACGGCGCAGGGGCGGCTTTCCGAGATCTTCGGCGCCCGCACCCTTCCGGTGGACGAGATGCTGCGCCGGCTGGATCTTTACAATCTGTCGCTGCAATCGGTGAAGGCGCAGGATGCCGAGACCCTGGCAGCCCTGCAGGCCTATGCCGACGGGGTGAATGCCTGGATCGGCCAGGTGAACGAAGGGGCGCGCGGCCGGGGCGCGCCCGAATTCTGGCTGTTCTCGCCCGAGATCTCGGCCTGGGCGCCCGCGGATTCCATCGCCATCCTCAAGCTCATGGCGCTGCAGCTTTCGTCGCATGCCTCGGACGAGGTGCTGCGGGCGCAGTTGTCGCTGGTGCTGCCGCCCGAGCGGCTGGGCGATGTGATGCCCGAGGACCCCGGCAAGGGGGTCGCCGCCCTGCCGCAGTATTCGGAGCTGATCCCCGGCGCGCTGCCCGGCCTGCCGGTGAAGACCGCGGCGCTGCCGTTCGATCCGGTGCCCGACCTTGGCCTTGCCGGCGCGTCCAACGCCTGGGCGGCCGAGGCGCGGCGGTCGGCCGCCGGTGGCTCGCTTCTGGCCAATGACCCGCATCTGGGCTTCACCGCGCCGACGATCTGGTATCTCGCGCGGCTGGAACTGACCTCGGGCGGCGTGATCGGGGGCACCATTCCGGGGGTGCCGGTGGTGCTGATCGGACGTTCCGATCAACTGGGCTGGGGGCTGACCACCGCCTATCTGGACGATCAGGACGTGGTGATCGAGAAGCTGAACCCCTCCAACCCCGAAGAATACGCCCTGCCCGATGGCACATGGGCCAAGTTCGACACCCGCCAGACCATCGTCACCGTGAAGGATGCCGAACCCGTCACCCTGACCCTGCGCTGGAGCCGCAACGGCCCGGTGCTGTCTGGCAACCAGTTCAGCCTTGGCACGGTGACGCCGGCGGGCCATGTCGCCGCGCTGAGCTGGACGGCGCTGTCGGGCGCGGACACCTCGATGACGGCGGCGATGCGGGTCATGCATGCGCAGACCGTGGCCGAGGCGCTGGAGGGCGGGCGGCTGCACATCGCGCCGGCCCAGAACCTGATGCTGGCCGGGCCGGACGGGATCGCCATGCAGGTGATCGGCGCGATGCCGGTCCGCGATGCGGCGCATCCCAGTCAGGGGCGGATGCCCTCGCCGGGCTGGAACCCGGCGGTGGGGTTCAAGGGCACCTACCCCTATGACGAGAACCCGCGCTTCGTGAATCCCGACAGCGGAATTCTTGGCAATACCAACAACAAGACCATCGACCGGCCCTTCCCGCATCACCTGTCTTTCCTGTGGGGCGACACGCAGCGGATCCGGCGCTGGCTGACCCTGATGCAGACGCGCGAGGTGCATACCCGCGAAAGCTTCATCGAGGCGCAGCTGGATACGGTCGATCCGACCTCGCGGCTTCTGCTGCCGCTGGTGGGGGCGGATCTGTGGTATACCGGCACCCCGGCGGCCGAGGGCACGCCCGAGCGGCTGCGCCAGCGTGCGCTGATCCTTCTGGCCGAATGGAACGGCGAGATGAACGAACACATGCCCGAACCGCTGATCGCGACCGCCTGGATCCGGGCGGTGCAGGACCGGCTGGTGCGCGACGAGCTGGGGCCGCTGGCCGACAGGTTCACCCATCCCGACCCGGTGTTCATCGAGCGGGTGTTCCGCAACACCAATGGTGCTGCGGCCTGGTGCGACGTGATCCAGTCGGCCGCGGTCGAGACCTGCACCGACATCGCGCGCGATGCGCTGGATGAGGCCCTGCTGCGGCTGACCGAGACCTATGGTCCGAATCTGGAAAGCTGGCGTTGGGGCGATGCCCATCAGGCAACGCATGACCATCCGGTCCTGGGCGAGGTGCCCTTCCTGAAGTGGTTCGTGAACATCCGCCAGTCGACCAGCGGCGGCGATGACACGCTGATGCGCGGCAAGACCGCCGGAACAGGGCCGAACCCCTATCTGAACGTGCATGGCGCGGGCTATCGCGGGGTCTATGACTTCGCCGACCCGGATTCCTCGGTCTTCATCTCGGCCACCGGCCAGTCGGGGCATCCGCTCAGCCGGCATTACGACGATCTGGGCGAGTTGTGGCGGCGCGGCGAATACATCCCGATGTCGCTGGATTCCGAACTGGCGCGGGCGGCGGCGGTGGGGATCATGCATCTGACGCCGGAGGGGGGCGCGGCGCCCTGAAAGCGAGGGCTTCGCTTCTGACCGAGAGCCGGGGGTTTTGCACCCCCGCGACCATTGGTTGCTTGAACCAATGGCGCAACCATGATCGCACCCCCGCAGGATATTTTTGCCAAAGTGAAGGCGGGGCAGCGGGAGTTACGGATTCAGAGCGCCTGGAACCTTGCCTCTTGCCGGGTGGTCCAGCGCAGGGTGAGGTGCCAGCCGTCCTCGGCTTCGGTCTCGGCGGTGACAAGCCCGTGGTCATGCAGCCAGGCCCTGCGGCGGCCTTCGGTGAACGGCAGCGTCAGGGTGGCGTCGGTCCGGTCCTCGTCCAGTTCCTGCCCTATGGCGGCCAGAAGGGCCGGCACGCCTTCGCCGGTCAGGGCCGAGAGCGGGAAGACCTGCGGACGCTGTGCCGCCTGCACGGTCAGCGCCTCATGCGCGGCGGCATCCACCATGTCGAGCTTGTTCCAGACCTCGAACTGCGGCGTACCCGCCGCGACGCCGAGCGAGGCCAGGATCTCGGCCACATCGGCGGCCTGTTCGGCGCTTTCGGGGTGGCTGATGTCGCGGACATGCAGGATCAGATCGGCGGAGAGCACCTCTTCCAGCGTGGCGCGGAAGGCGGCGACCAGTTGCGTCGGCAGGTCCGAGATGAAGCCGACGGTGTCGGAGAGGATGATCTTCTGGCCGCCGGGCAGCACTAGCCCGCGCATGGTCGGGTCCAGTGTGGCAAAGAGCATGTCCTTGGCCAGCACCTCGGCCCCGGTGACGCGATTGAACAGCGTGGATTTGCCGGCGTTGGTGTAGCCGACCAGCGCCACGATCGGGAACGGCACCTTGGCGCGGGCGGCACGGTGCAGTTCGCGCGTCTTCACCACCTGCTCAAGCTGGCGCTTCAGCTTGACCACCTGTTCGTCGATGGCACGGCGGTCGCTTTCGATCTGCGTCTCGCCCGGGCCGCCGACAAAGCCGAAGCCGCCGCGCTGGCGTTCAAGATGGGTCCAGGCGCGGACCAGCCGGCTGCGCTGATAGCTGAGCGCGGCAAGTTCGACCTGCAACACACCCTCGCGGGTGCGGGCGCGGTCGGCGAAGATTTCAAGGATCAGGCTGGTGCGGTCGAGAAGCTTGACCCCCCATTCCTTTTCCAGATTGCGCTGCTGCACCGGCGAGACCGGGCCGTCCACCAGCACCAGGTCAACCTCGTCGGCGTGGATGCGGGACTTCAGTTCCGCCACCTTGCCCGAGCCGAACAGCATGCCGGGCTGCACCTTGGGCAGGCGCACCACCTCGGCCCAGAGGATTTCCAGCCCCGGCAGGGCGGCGGCAAGGCTGACGGCCTCGGCCAGACCATGTTCCGGCAGGCGGCGGGTCTGGCGGGCGCGGGTGTCGGGATGCAGGACGATGGCGCGGGTCGGCCGTTCGGCGGTGTCAAAGCC
Organism: uncultured Paracoccaceae bacterium; assembly: GCA_934500835.1. Classification (GTDB taxonomy): domain Bacteria; phylum Pseudomonadota; class Alphaproteobacteria; order Rhodobacterales; family Rhodobacteraceae; genus Pseudogemmobacter. Next base: position 200,620 of record CAKSTR010000007.1, read on the forward strand.
CTTGCCCGCCGGCCTTTCGGCGGCGGGGTCGCTGTCATCCAGACCTGAACCGGGCGTGGGTATCAGTCTTCGCCTTCGTAAAGGTTGACGGGCGCGCCGGGCATGATGGTCGAGATCGCGTGCTTGTAGACCAGTTGCGATTGGCCGTCGCGGCGCAGGAGCACGCAGAAATTGTCGAACCAGGTGATAACGCCCTGCAGCTTCACCCCGTTGATCAGGAAGATCGTGACCGGAACCTTGGCCTTTCGGACATGGTTCAGGAATGCGTCCTGCAGGTTTTGCTTGTCGCCAGCCATTCTTGTTTTGCCTTGCCTTGTTGGCCCACGTTCAACCGCGGGTTCGTGAAAACCGGATGCAATCCGCCGTCATCCTGATCCATGCGTCTCGGGATGGGTAAAGTATGATATGGGATCGGCGGATATTCCAGAGACAAAATCAGGCTTTTATGCAACAGTTCCCGCCTATTGCAACGTTGCCGCGTTCTGTTTGCGACAGGCTACCGCCGCCAGCCCCCCGGCGCAAGCAGCGCGATCAGGGCAAGGGTTTCCAGCCGGCCGACGATCATCGCCGCGCCAAGGACCAGCTTCACCTCGGCCGACAGGGGGCCGTAGGGGATGGGGCGGGTCTGCACCACGTCGGCCAGCGGGCCGGTGGTCGTCAGCGTCGCAATGGCCAGGATCAGCCCGCGCTGGAAATCAAGACCGGTCATTGACAGCGCCAGTGTCACCGCCGCGATGGACATGGCGAACAGCATGAAGAAGACCCAGGCCATATAGACCCCCTGCCCCCGCAGTTGCAGCGCCGAGGCACCCTTGCCGCTGACCGAGGACGGGTGGACGACCCGTTCCAGCACGCCCTCGCTGTGCCGGAAAAGGGCGTAGATCCGCAAGAGCTTTACCCCCCCGGCCGTGGTGGCGACACCGCCGCCAAGGATCGCCAGCCCCAGCAGCATCATCCCAGGCGCCTTCAGGCCCGACCACAGCTGCGCCTGCCCCCAATGCGCGCTTTCATATCCCGTCGTGGTCAGGAAGGAGGCGGCGGTGAAGAGGGCCCCCCAGAGCGTCGAGGCGATCCCCGACAGCACGTCGATCTCGGACGAGACGGCCAGGGCGAACAGCCAGTGGTGCATCAGCAGCAGGAGTGGCGCCATGGCCACGAACAGCAGCGCCATCCGCAGTTCGGGATCGCGGCGCAGCGGCAGGCTGCGATCGGCCAGGCCGGTGAACGGCAAGGCGCGGCGGGTGACGGCAAAGACCATGAAGACAAGGATCAGCGCCTCGTCCAGAATGAAGATGCCGCTGTCATCCGGCCCATGCGCGGCCGAGATGCCCGAGGTCGACAGCGTGCCCATCGCATGGCTCAACGCCACCAGCCCCTCCTCGCCCGCAATCAGCAGGCCAAGCCACAGCAGCATCGTCAGCCCCGCGTAGACCGGAAAGATCTCCATCGCGTAGCGGGTGATCCGCTCGGAAGGCTCTGTCACGCGGGCGATCTGCGCGCCCCCAAGCACGCGCGCCGGCACGCGGCCCGAGATGACTTCGGTCCCGCCAAGGTTCATCGGCGCAAGGATCGCATAGGCGGCCAGCAGGATGAAGAAGCCGCCGAACCAGCCCGCCAGCGCCCGCCACAAATGCACCGAGGGCGGCAGGCGTTCCGGCTCGTATCCGGTTGCCCCCGTCGTGGTGAAGGAGGACAGCATTTCGAACCAGGCATTGCCGAAACTGGTGTCGGGCACCGCCTGCACCACCGGCAGCGCCATGGCCAGGGGCAGGACCAGATAGGCCCCGACCAGGGCCGCCAGATGGCTGCGGGCGGCATTGGGCGGCGTCCATGACGCCGTGGCCAGCGCCAGCATCACGGTCAGGACCATGATCACCAGCCCCGAATAGAAGAAGGCCTGCGCCGTCCGCGGATCGTGCAGCAGGGTCGCATGGGCCGCCGGCAGCCAGCACACCAGCCCGGTGATCCCCAGAAGGATCACAAGCAAAGGCAACTGGGTCAGCCGGCGCAGCATCCTAGAAGAAGTCGATGGAGACCTGCAGCAGGCGCTCCACTTCCGGCACGTCCTTGGCCATGGCGAAAAGGGCAACCACATCCCCGGCCTCGACGCGCAGGTCGCCGGTGGGTTTCAGCACCTTCTCGCCCTTCATCACCGCACCGACCAGCACGCCTTCGGGAAAGTCGATGTCGCGCACGAGGCGCCCCGACAGCGGTGATGTGGACATCACCTGCGCCTCGATCAGCTCGGCCTCGGCATCGCCGATGGAATAGACGTTGCGCACCCTGCCGTGGCGGATGTGGCGCAGGATCGAGCTGACGGTGGTGGCGCGCGGGTTGATGTAGGCGTCGATGTCGAGGGGTGCCATCAGAGGGGCCAGTGTGGGATCGTTCACCAGCGCGATCGACAGCCGGCAGCCGGCCTGCTTGGCCCGCACCGCCACCAGAAGGTTGGTCTTGTCGTCATCCGTCACCGCAAGGACGGCATCCGCCCGGTCCACCGCCGCTTCAAGCAGCAGGTCCATGTCCATGCCGTCGCCGTAAAGCACGATGGTCCGCTCCAGCGCGTCGGCGGCCCGTTCGGCGATGCTGCGGTTCTTCTCGATGATCTTGGCGCGGGTGCGGTCGGTGCGGGTCTCCAGCGCGCGGGCGACGCCAAGGCCGACATTGCCGCCGCCGATGATCACCACCCGCTCCTGCTTGCGGGTCTTCTTGCCGAAGATCTCAAGGCAGCGGCCGACATCCTCGGAATGGGTGAAGACATAGATCTGATCGTCGGGCAGAAGCTGGTCGCCCGGGTCCGGCGCGAAAAGCCGCCCCTCGCGCCGCACGCCGACGACGATGGCGCGCAGCGTGGCGAACAGCTCGTTCAGCTGCCGCAAGGGCGTGTTCAGCACCGGACAATCCTCCGAGAGCTGGATGCCCAGAAGCTGCGCACGCCCGCCCATGAAGATCTCGGTGTCGAAGGTCGCGGGTGCTGCAAGGCGCTGCAGCGCGGCCTCGGCCACCTCACGTTCCGGGCTGATCACCACGTCGATGGCCAGCCGGTCCAGATTGTAGACATCGGAATAGGCGGTCTCGAGGTATTCCTGCGCCCGGATCCGCGCGATCTTGCGGGTGACATTGAAGGCCGCCGCCGCGATCTGGCAGCAGACCATGTTCACCTCGTCCGAATGGGTGGCGGCGATGATCATGTCGGCGTCGCGGGCGCCTGCCTTTTCCAGCACATCGGGATGGCTGGCAAAACCGACGACGCCCTGCACGTCCAGCGTCTCGGTGGCGCGGCGCACCAGATCGGCATTCATGTCGACCACGGTGACATGGTTCTTCTCGCCCGACAGATGGCGGGCGATCTGCCAGCCCACCTGCCCCGCCCCGCAGATGATGACCTTCATGCGTCAGCTACTCCATCCAGCGCATGCCTTGTCGCACTTGGCCGAACGGGGGTCAATTCCGGGCAGGCTCAGACCTCTTCCTCTTCATCCTCGAAGGCGCCGGGCCGGTTGCCGGTTTTCGCCCCGGTGACGACGCCAAGCGACTTCAGCTTGCGGTGCAGCGCGCTGCGTTCCATGCCGACGAAATTCGCCGTGCGGCTGATGTTGCCGCCAAAGCGGTTGATCTGGGTCAGCAGGTATTCCCGCTCGAACAGCTCGCGCGCCTCGCGCAGCGGCAGCGTGGCGATCATGCCGCCAAGCACCATGCTTTCCCCGCCACGGTCGGCGCCGCTGTCCAGACCCGGCAGTTCCTTCGCCTCGATCGGGCCGCCCCCGTCGCCAAGGATCAGGACCCGCTCGATCACATTGCGCAACTGGCGGATGTTGCCGGGCCAGGGCATGGTCTGCAGCATCGCCTCGGCCTCCTGCGTCAGACTGCGGGCCGGCAGGCCCTGGGTCCGGTGAAACCAGTCGACGAAATACTGCGTGAGTTCGGGAATATCCTCGCGCCGGTCCGACAGCGGCGGCACGGCGATCGGCACCACGTTCAGCCGGTCATACAGCTCTTGCCGGAACCGGCCGCCACGGATTTCCGCCGGCAGGTCGCGCGTGGTGGAAGAGATCACCCGCAGATCGACCCGCACCTTGTCGGTGCCGCCAACGCGGGTGAACTGCTGCTCGGTCAGGACGCGAAGGATCTTGCCCTGCGTGCCAGAGGGCATGTCGCCCACCTCGTCGAAATAGACCACGCCGCCGTGGGCCTGCTCCAGCAAGCCCTGCTCCACCCCGCGGTCGGCGGTTTCGCGGCCGAACAGCACCTCCTCCATCCGGTCGGGTTCGACGGTGGCGCTGCTGACGCTGATGAAGGGCGCGCCGGCGCGGGCGGAGTTGGCATGGATGAAGCGGGCTGCCAGTTCCTTGCCGGACCCGGGGGCCCCGGTCAGCATCACCCGGCCATTCGATTTCGTGACCTTTTCCAGCTGAGATTTCAGCCCCTTGAACGCCGTGCTTGATCCGATCATGTCCGAGGTGGTCACGTCCCGCCGCCGCAGTTCCTGGTTCTCGCGGCGCAGGCGGCTGGTTTCCATCGCCCGTGTCACCACGACCATCAGCTGATCGATGTTGAAGGGCTTTTCGATGAAATCATAGGCGCCCTGCTTGATGGCGGCGACCGCGATCTCGATATTGCCGTGACCCGAGATGATGATGATCGGAATATCGGGGTTGTCGCGCTTGACGGTCTTCAGGATGTCGATCCCGTCCATCCGGCTGTCCTTCAGCCAGATGTCCAGCACCATCAGATGCGGCGGCTCGGCATTGATCTCGGCCATGCAGTCGTCGGAATTTGCTGCAAGCCGAACGGGATAGCCCTCGTCCTTCAGAATATCCCCGATCAGCTCGCGGATGTCCTTTTCGTCGTCGACGATCAGAATGCTCATAACTGCCCCTCCTGGCCGGTGGTCTGCGGCCCGATGTTCCGGCCCATCCGGCGCTTGGCCAGCCGCGGAAGGCGGATCTCGGCCATGGCACCCGGACGGGTGTTTCCTTCAAAGACGGGCGCATCCAGCAAAGCCAGCTGCCCGCCATGTTCCTCGATGATCTTCTTGACGATGGGCAGGCCAAGGCCGGTGCCCTTTTCGCGGGTGGTCACATAGGGTTCGAACAGCCGTGCCCGGTCGGCCGGCAGCCCGGTGCCGTTGTCCATGATGCGGATCAGGCTGTCGCCCTCGTCGGTGCTCATCTCGATGCGGACCTCGGGCCGATGATCCGGCGGCGCATCCTTTTCGTGATAGGAGTCAATCGCTTCTCCGGCGTTCTTGATCAGGTTGGTCAGGGCCTGGCTGATCATGCCGGCATCAAGGTCCAGCATCACCGGCCCATCGGGAATGTCGACCTTGAAGGCGACTCCGGGCTGGCCTGCCTTCTGCAGCGTCACCGCATCGCGCAGGATCTGGACAAGATCGGTTTCCTTGCGGTCCGGTTCCGGCATGCGCGCGAATTTCGAGAATTCATCGACGATGCGCCGCAGGTCGTTGGTCTGGCGCACGATGACATCCGTCAGCTGCTCCAGCTCTGCCGGTTCCTGCACCTGGGTGCGGAACTTGCGCTTCAGCCGTTCGGCCGACAGCGCGATGGGGGTCAGCGGGTTCTTAATCTCATGCGCAATGCGGCGCGCCACATCGCCCCAGGCCGCCATCCGCTGCGCCGTGACAAGATCGGTCACGTCATCGAAGGCCACGACATAGCCTTCCAGCCGCTGGCCTTCGGTTCGACGAATGCTCATCCGCACCAGCAGGCTTTCCAGCTTGCCGCGGCGGGTCAGGCGGATCTCTTCCTGAACCACGCTGACAGGTTCATCCCGCAAGCGGCTGAACAGAGCCGAGAATTCCGGAACCGCCGTTTCCAGCAAAGCATCATGGCCGTCGGCAAGATCCAAAAGCTGCTCGGCCGCGCGGTTGACGAAATCGATCCGCCCTTCGGCATCCAGACCCATCACCCCGGCCGTCACGTTCGACAGCACGGAATCGAACAGCCGCCGCCGCCGTTCGATCTGGCGGTTGTTCTCGATCAGGGCGTCGCGCTGGCCCTTCAGTTGCAGCGTCATCTGGTTGAAGAGACGCCCCAGCATGGCAATCTCGTCATCGCCCTCTTCCTCGGGGACGCGGACGTCAAGATCGCCGCCGCCCACCATCTGCGCCGCCCCTGCCAGCCGGCCCACCGGGCGCGACAGCCGCTCGGCGAACCACAGGCCCAGCCAGATCGCCGCAAGGATCAGGATCAGCGCAAAGCCGATATAGATCAGACCGAAGTTGAACAGGATGCGGCCACGGTCGGCTTCCAGCTGGTTATAGACCTTCACCGTCTCCTGCGTCTCGTCCAGAAGCGAGAGGATCGAGCCATCCACATCGCGGCTGACATAGAGATAGCGGTCGAGGAAGGCATCCAGATGCACCAGCGCCCGGAATTCGTTGTTGGCCCAATCCTCGATCAGCTGCGGGCCTTCGTCGCGGGCGCGGCGCAGGTCCTCGTCGGTGACCGGCTCGAAGCCGAAAAGGTAAGAGCGTTCGCCCCGCAGGTTCAGCGCGCCGGTGCCATCGACGATATAAGCCTCTTTCAGCCCGCGCTGGATCAGCTCCTGCCCCTGAGACAGCAGCACGCGCAGCTGGTCGTCCGGCAGGTCGCGGCTGCGCTGTTTCTGCAGGTTCAGGAAGGCGGCAAGCCGTGTGGCATCGGTCGCCAGATCCTCGCGCGTTTCGCCCTCATAGGCCTGCGCGGCGGCCAGCGACGACCCCACGACTGATCGGACACGGTCCGAGAACCAGCCCTCAAGCCCAAGGTTCACCGACAGCACCGCGAAGACCGCAACCAGCACCGTGGGCACCAGCGCCACACCGGCGAAGACCCCGGTCAGGCGCAGGTGCAGCCGCGACCCCGCGCTGCGGCTGCGCCGGGCGGCGATCATCCGGGCGATGCGCGACAGCACCAGCGCGGCCACCACCAGCACATAGACCAGATCGGTCAGCAGGATCAGCCGCAGCGTCGGCGAATTGATGTTCTGGTTCAGCGGGCCAAGCGCCAGAAAGGTCGCCACCACCAGGACCGGCCCCAGGAACACCAGGCCAAGCGTCATCGCCGTCTGCACACGCCGCAGCCGCCGAAGCCGTGACATCCGCGTCCACAGGTCCTGACGCTTGGCCCGATCCAGATTGGTCATAAACTCGCTACATCTGGTGGTGTGGCCGGGGTATAGCTCCGGCGCAACGCTTGATGTTGCGGTTTTACATCAGTTTGCGGCGACGTGTCACGCGGATATCTAGATCGGTGATCTTCTTGCGCAGGGTATTGCGGTTGATGCCCAGAAGATCGGCGCATTTCGCCTGATTTCCGGCGGTGGCGTCCAGGGCGATCTCGATCAGCGGCAGCTCGACCTCCTTCAGAATGCGCTGATAGACGCCCGGAGGCGGCAATTGGCCGCCGTGCAGGTCGAAGTACCGCTTCAGATGCCGCGCAACCGAGGCAGACAGTCTGTCGCCCTCGCCGCCGCCTTTCGGCGGTTCGCTGACCGGCTGGCTGCCCAGAACCTGCTCGACCTCGGCCTTCGAGATTTCCGATTCGGACGAAGTCGCCAGCAGGCGGCGGATGATGTTCTCGAGCTGGCGGACATTGCCGGGCCAGGCATGGCTGCGGATCATCTCTCGTGCGGTGTCGGTCAGCCGGCGCGTGGTGCCAAGATCGCGGGCACCGCGGGCCAGGAAATGGTCTGCCAGAAGCGGGATGTCGTCCACCCGCTCGCGCAGGCCGGGGACATGCACCGTCACTCCGCCCAGACGATAGAACAGATCCTGCCGGAACTGCCCGGCCTGCATCCGCGCCGTCAGATCGGTCTGGCTGGTCGCCATGATCCGCGGCGCGTTGTCCGGGGCCATGTCCAGCATCCGGACCAGCCTTCCCTGCGTCTCGTCGTCGTAATCTGCCACCTCGTCGAAGATGATCGACCCGCCGCGCGCCCGCGCATAAAGCGTGGCCGGCCCGTCGATTCCCGCCAGATCCGAAGCCTGGGCGACGATACAGGGCTGCGTCCGGCGGTCCGACAGGTCATGCAGCGTCCGCGCGATCAGGCTTTTGCCGGTGCCGGATTCGCCGGTGATCAGCACCGCAAGATCGGTGTTCATCACCCGCGCCACCAGCCGGTACAGCGCCTGCATCGCCGGGGTGCGCCCCACCAGCGGGAGATCGTCCACCACCTCACGCGGGGCGGCCTCGGTCTTCGGCGCCCGCCGCTTTTCCTGCAGCGCGCGGGCCGAGCGTTTCATCAGGTCGGGCAGGTCGAAGGGTTTCGGCAGATAGTCGAAGGCCTCGGCCTCGGCGGCCTGGATCGCCGTCATGATCGTGTTCTGGGCCGAGATCACGATCACCGGCAGACCCGGCCGCAGCCTTGCAATCCGCGGCAAGGCATCCAGCCCGTTGCCGTCAGGCATGATCACATCGCTGATCACCAGATCGCCCTTGCCCTCTTCCACCCACCGCATCAGGGTCATCAGGCTGCTGGTGGCATGGACCTTGCAGCCCGCCCGCGTCAGCGCCTGGGTCAGCACGGTGCGGATGGTGCGGTCGTCATCGGCGACAAGAACGGTTCCGTCCATTTCAGAAGTCCTTCCGTTTGTCCTTGGGCGCCATCGGCAGCGAGAGGCGGAACACCGTACGCCCCGGTACGGAGTCGACGGAAATCCAGCCGTCATGGTCCGAGATGATCTTCGACACCAGCGCAAGACCAAGGCCGGTGCCGTTTTCCCGGCCGGAAACAAAGGGTTCGAAGATCTCGGCGGCAATGTCGGGTTTGATGCCGGGGCCGTCGTCGATGATCTCGACATTCAGCGGCAGCGCGGCCGAGGCACCATCCTTGCGCCGCACGCGCAGGCTGAGGTCATAGAACGTGCGCAACCGTATGGTGCCGCCGCCCGTGCCCGCCGCCTCGGCGGCATTCTTGATCAGGTTCAGGAAGACCTGCATCAACTGATCTTGGTCGGCCCATGTCGGCGGCAGCGAAGGGTCGTAATCCTCATGGATCGTCATCTGCGCCGCAAAGCCGACCATCGCGGATTTGCGCGCCCGGTCCAGCGCGTCGTGGATGTTCACCGCGCGGCGGTCCGGGGCGCGCAGGTTGCCGAACTGTTCGACCTGTTCCAGCAGTTTGACGATGCGGCGGGTCTCTTCGACGATCAGGTCGGTCAGTTCCCGATCCTCGGATGTCAGGCCCATCGACAGGAGTTGCGCCGCCCCCGAGATGCCGGCCAGCGGGTTCTTGATCTCATGTGCCAGCATCTCGGCCATGCCAATTGCCGACTTCGCCGCCGACTTCGCCCCCCTCGACCGGCCCAGCCGGTCCGCGATCTCGCGCGGGGAAAGGATCACCAGAATGATGTCCGGGTTGTCCTGCATGGGGGCGACATGGATGTTGCACTGCACCGGGGCACGTTCGCCGCTGGTTACGTCCACATCGTTGATATTCAACGGGGAATGGTTTTTTCGCACCCGCGCCAGCGCCTCTTCCATCGGCGCGTCGATGGACAGCCGGTCGAAGGCGGGCTGCCCGGTCAGGCTGCGGCTTGAGGCGTTGAGGAAGGTCTCGGCCGCCGGATTGACCTCGCGGATCAGCCCGTCCTGATCGATCAGAAGCGCGGGCAAGGGCAGCGAGGCCCAGATCACCCCCGGCACCGGATAGGGGGCGCGGAAGGCGGTCATGCGGCCTCCTCCATCTCGGCGAAGGCGCGGGCTGTCAGGGCGATGACCTCGTCGGGATCGGTCGAGGTCAGGATCGCCTCGCGCGCCTGCGGCAGGCCGGTCTCTTCCAGATACCAGCCCAGATGCTTGCGCGCACAGCGCAGGCCAAGCTCGCGCCCGTAGAAGGACAGCATGTCCTGATAATGCCCGATGATCATCGCGGCCCGCTCCATACCCTGCGGTATGGTGGGTGCGGGCGTGCCATGCAGCGCATGCGCGATCTCGGCCAGCCGCCAGGGCGCGCCTTGCGCCCCGCGACCGATCATCACGCCATCCGCCCCCGAATGGTCCAGCGCCGCCCGTGCCGATCCGGCATCGGTGATGTCGCCATTGGCCACTACCGGGATCGTCACCGCCTCTTTCACCGCGCGGATCGCCCGCCAGTCGGCATGGCCCTTGTAGAACTGGCAGCGGGTGCGGCCATGGATCACCACCATGCGCACTCCCGCCCCTTCGGCGCGCCGCGCCAGCTCGGCCGCGTTCAGAAGCGTGTCGTCCCAGCCCAGCCGGGTCTTCAGCGTGACCGGCACCTGAACCGCGCCCACCACCGCCTCGATCAACTCCAGCGCCAGATCGAGGTCGCGCAAAAGCGCGCTGCCGCACAGCCCCGTCGTCACCCGCTTCGACGGGCAGCCCATATTGATGTCGATGACACGGGCGCCCTGCCCCTCGCACCATTTCGCGGCCTCGGCCATCAGCGCAGGCTCGCGCCCCGCCAGCTGGACCGAGGTCGCCACATCCTCGAACCCCAGTTCGGCCCGCGCCCGCGCTTCGGGCTTGGCGCGCAGCACCTCGTCGCTGGCCACCATCTCGCTGACGACAAGCCCGGCGCCGAACCGGCCGACAAGGCGGCGATAGGGCAGATCGGTGATTCCCGCCAGCGGGGCCAGCAGGACCGGTGGGGTGACGGTGACAGGTCCGAGGGTCAGGGCCAAATGCCGTTTCCTTGTGCGTCTTGGGGCCGGGATAGCGCGGCGGCCGGGCTGGCGGGAAGTTGCGATCAAGGGCCGCCGCACCCATTGTGACGGAAAAGCAGGCAATGCACAAATTTTGTGCATTCACGCCCAGGCCTTGGGCAGATTGTCAGGGCTGCGCGCTTGTCCTAGGAAGGCCGCAGCAGTGGAGGGGACATGAGCACCGCCGTCATCATCGTCGCCGCCGGCCGCGGCAGCCGCGCCGGGGGCGAGGTGCCAAAGCAATGGCAGATGCTGGCCGGGCAGACCGTACTGGCCCGTACGGTGGCGGCCTTTGCCGGCTTCCCCGTGGTGCTGGTGATCCACCCCGATGACCGCGCCCTGGCCGAAAGCCAGGCCCCTGCCGCCCGGCTGGTCCATGGCGGCGCGACACGGGCGGAAAGCGTGGCCAATGCGCTGTCCGCGCTGGAAGGCACCGGCATCACCCGTGTCCTGATCCACGACGGCGCGCGCCCGCTGGTCTCGCCCGGCCTGATCTCCCGCATTCTGGCGGCTCTGGAGCATGCTCCGGCCGCGGCCCCTGCCCTTGCCGTATCGGATGCGCTTTGGCGCGGGCAGGACGGCGTGGTTTCGGGCATACAGGACCGTATGGGGCTGTTCCGGGCGCAAACCCCGCAGGGATTCCACTTCCCGCAGATCCTCGCCGCCCACCGCGCCCATCCCGGCGGTGCGCTGGATGACGTCGAGGTCGCACGGGCGGCGGGGCTTGACGTGACAATCGTCGAGGGCGAGGAAGACAATCTGAAACTGACCTTCCCCGGCGATTTCGCCCGGGCGACAGGCATTCTGAAAGGGCGCGGCGTGGATATTCGCATCGGCAACGGCTATGATGTGCATGCCTTCCGCGAGGGCGACCACGTCTGGCTGTGCGGCATCAAAGTGCCACATACCAAAGGCTTGCTGGGGCATTCCGATGCCGACGTCGGCATGCATGCCCTGACCGATGCGATCTATGGCGCGCTGGCCGCGGGCGACATCGGCCGGCATTTCCCGCCCTCGGACCCGCAATGGCAGGGGGCGGCCAGCCATATCTTCCTGTCCCATGCCATCGGATTGGCGCGCGACCGCGGCTATACCCTCGCCAATTGCGATGTCACATTGGTGTGCGAGCGCCCGAAGATCGGCCCGCATGCCGTTGAAATGGCAAATGAACTTGCGCGGATCATGGGGGTCGACCCCGACCGCGTCAGCGTGAAGGCCACCACCTCGGAACGGCTCGGCTTCACGGGGCGCGAGGAAGGCATCGCCGCCATCGCCACCTGCGCCCTGGTGAAGACATGAAGCTGATCGCCACCTTCTTCGGCGCGGGCTACCTGCGCCCGGCGCCGGGCACCTGGGCCTCGGCCATCGCCGTTGCGCTTGGCCTCGCCATCGACCGCTGGCTGGGCTTTCCGGCGCTGGTCGCGGCCACGCTGCTGGTCACGGCGCTTGGCTTCTGGGCCTGTCAGGCGATCCTCGGCCCCGGCGACGACCCTTCCGAAGTGGTGATCGACGAGGTTGCCGGCCAATGGCTGACCCTCCTCTTTCCCGCCGCCGCCTTCTGGAGCCACGGGGTCGGGAACTGGGCCGTGGTCGCCTATCCGGGCTGGATCGCGGCCTTCCTGTGCTTCCGGCTGTTCGACATCTGGAAGCCCTGGCTGGTGGGCAGGGCCGACCGCCGCGGCGATCCCGCCGGGGTGATGCTGGACGACCTTTGGGCCGGGCTTTTCGCCGGGCTCATGGTGATGATCCTTGCCGGGCTTTACCACGCGGTGCTGCAGCCATGGCTGGTCTAGCGGCGCAGGTTCTGGCGGCGGCGCGGCTGCGGGGCCTGCGGATCGCCACGGCGGAAAGCTGCACCGGCGGCATGGTGGCCGCCGCGCTGACCGATGTGGCCGGATCTTCGGACGTCTTCGACCGGGGCTTCGTGACCTATTCCAACGCCGCGAAAGAGGCGATGCTGGGCGTCCTGCCCGCCACGCTTTCCGCCCATGGTGCCGTCAGCGAAGAGGTCGCCCGCGAGATGGCCGAAGGGGCTTTGACCCACTCTTTCGCCGAGCTTGCGGTCGCCACGACCGGCATCGCCGGGCCGGGCGGCAGCGCGTTCAAGCCCGAGGGCAGGGTCTGTTTCGGTCTCGCCCGCAAAGGCCATGAGACACAGGTCCATACGGTGGAGTATGGCGCCCCCGGCCGCGCCGTGGTCCGCGCCCGGTCCCGCGATCATGCGCTTGAGCTGCTGCTGCAAGCCCTGACCTGACCCTTCATCTTGGCGGAAATATCCTGCGGGGTGGTCTGGAGGGGCGCAAAGCCCCTCCAGCCGTCAGCCGGAACGACCGGCGTCGGCCCCGTAAAGCTGCGCCGCCCGGCCCTCGAACGCGCGGACGATACGCTGCATGGCTTCGTTGAAGACAAGCCCGATGATCCCTTGCAGGATCGCATTGCGGAACTCGAAATCCACGAAGAACTCCACCTCGCACCCGCCCGCGACATCGCGGAACGTCCAGGTCGAGCGCATGTATTTGAACGGTCCGTCCAGATACTCGGTCAGGATCTTGCGCTCGGCCGGCAACAGGGTGACGCGGCTGCCGAACCGCTCGCGGAAGACCTTGAAGCTGATCACCAGATCCGCCTCCATCACCTCGCCGCCCTCGATCGCCGTACGGGAGCGTATGCGGGCGGCGGCGTTCCAGGGCAGGAACTCGGGGTAGCGCGCCACATCCGCGACCAGATCGTACATCTGGGCGGCGGTGTAGGGCAGACTGCGGGTTTCGTGATGGGTGGGCATGCGGGTCTTTTCTGGCCTTCAGCGACATTTGGCGAAGTGGCGGGCGAAGATCAAGCGGCGGATCGGCGCAGGGCGCTTGCATTGTCGCCGCGATGGCGCAAGGAAGGGTGGCAAGCCGCCCAGAGGACAAGATGCAGGACAGCCCGCCCGCCTATGTGATCGACCAGATGATCAGCGCCAAATCCATCGCGGCGCGGGTCGAGGCGCTGGCGCGCGAGATCACCGCGCATTACCGGGGCACCGACAAGCTGGTGGTCGTCGGCCTGTTGCGCGGCAGTTTCGTCTTCATCGCCGACCTCGTGCGCGAGATCGACCTGCCCGTCGAGGTGGATTTCCTTGAGGCCTCTTCCTACGGCGATTCCATGCATTCCTCACGCGAGGTCCGCATTCTCAAGGACTTGCGGGGCGAGATCGGCGGGCGCGATGTGCTGGTGGTCGAGGACATCGTCGACACCGGCTTTACCCTGACCCATGTGAAGCGGCTTCTTCTCAGCCGAGAGCCGAAACGGCTGGAGATCTGCGCCCTGCTCGACAAACCCTCGCGCCGCGAGGTGCCGATCAAGGCGACCTGGACCGGCTTCGAGATCCCCGATGAATTCGTCGTCGGCTACGGGATCGATTTTGCGCAAAGGAACCGCAACCTGCCCTTCATCGGCAAGGTGCGCTTCGTCGAGACCGCGCCTTGAACCCGCGCTGGCTGCTGAAGGCGAAACGCTGGGCGCAGAACCCGCCGTCGATGCGGCAGGTGGTCTTCTATGGCGCGGTGATTGCGGCCTGTTTGGCGATTGCGGCCGTCGAATGGCTGTGGGGCTGGCCGGACTGGCTGACGGTCAATTCCTTGCGAAGCCCGCGCTGAAGGCACTGACAGGGGCCGGGGCTTGCGCTAGTCTTGCCCGGCCATAAGGGAGGCCCACCATGCGCCATCTCCGCAACCTGTTGATTCTGGCCGTTCTTGTTGGAGCGGGTCTTTACTGGTGGACCCTGCCAGCGCCCCTTCCGGCCGATGCGATGGCCGGGCTGACCGGCGATGCGGCCCGCGGCGAACGGGTGTTCCGGGCCACCGGCTGCGCCTCTTGCCACATGGCCGAAGGTGCCACCGGAGAGGCAGAGCTGGTCCTGTCCGGCGGCCAGCGCTTCGCTTCGGATTTCGGCACCTTCCTGGCCCCGAACATCAGCCAGGATGCAGAGGCCGGCATCGGCGGCTGGTCCGCGCTGGATCTGGCCAATGCGCTGACCCGCGGTGTCGGGCGGCAGGGGGAGCACCTTTACCCCGCCCTGCCCTATGCCTCCTACGCCAGGATGCAACTGCAGGACGTGGCAGACCTGTATGCCTTCCTGCAGACCCTGCCGGCGGACCCCACGCCAAGCCAACCGCATGAGTTGTCCTTTCCGTTCAACATGCGGGTGGCTTTGGGGGGCTGGAAGATGCTGTTCCTGGGTAAGGACTGGGCAGTGGCGGGCAACCTGCCCCCGACCGAGGACCGCGGCCGCTATATTGCCGAGGCCATGGCGCATTGCGGCGAATGCCATACGCCGCGGACTGCGCTTGGCGGCATGGACATGTCGCGCTGGCTGGCGGGGGCCCCGGATGCCTCGGACCCGACCGGGAAGGCGCGGGTGCCCAACATCACCCCCGCCAGGCTGACCTGGTCGCAAAGCGAGATCGCCTATTACCTGACCACGGGATTCACCCCCGATTTCGACTCGGTCGGTGGTCATATGGCGCATGTGGTCGAGAATTTCGCCCGGCTGCCGGAAGAGGATGTGACGGCGGTTGCGGCCTACCTCAAGCGTGTGGCCCCGGTGGAGTGAGGTTAACCGGCTGTTAAACGGACGTGTCGCAAACTGGGGCATGGATCATATCCCCGAAGACCGCCATCGCCAGACAGATCCCGACAACTGGGTCGATCTGGTCTTTTCTGCGAAGGCCGCGAAAGGCGGGGTGGTGCGGCGTGCGATCGGCTGGGTCGCGAATGAGGTCGGACATGACCGCTTTGCGGATGAAGTCCGGCGAAGGGGATTTCACCTGCTGGTGACACAGACCCAATACATCATCGTCTGCAATCCCGGCCCCGTCCGCATGCTGTTCTAGGTCGCGGATTTTCGCAGAAAATCCATGCACGAGCTTTCTGCGAAAACTCGCAAACTCCTCCGCTCATGCCCGCCCGAGTTTCGCCAGACGCGCCGCGCGCAGCTGCGCGAAATCGTCGCCGGCGTGATAGCTCGACCGGGTCAGCGGCGTCGAGGACACCATCAGAAAGCCCTTGCCATAGGCCGCCTTCTCATAGGCCTTGAACTCCTCGGGCGTCACGAAACGGTCGACGCGGTGGTGCTTCGGCGTCGGCTGCAGATACTGGCCGATGGTCAGGAAATCGACATCGGCGGCCCGCATGTCATCCATCACCTGGCCAACCGACTGCCGGTCCTCTCCCAGGCCCACCATGATCCCGGATTTGGTGAACATGGCCGGGTCCATCTCCTTCACCTTCTGCAAAAGCCGCAGAGAGTGGAAATAGCGCGCGCCCGGCCGCACTTCGGGGTAAAGCCCGGGCACGGTTTCGAGATTGTGGTTCAGCACATCGGGTCGCGCCTCGATCACCACCTCAAGCGCGTTTGGCGCGGATTTCAGGAAATCGGGGATCAGCACCTCGATCGTGGTGCTGGGGCTGCGGTGACGGATGGCGCGGATGGTCTGGGCGAAATGCTCGGCCCCGCCATCGGCAAGATCATCGCGGTCCACGCTGGTGACGACGACATGGTTCAGCTTCAGCTCGCTGACCGCATGGGCCACCCGTCCGGGTTCGAACAGGTCCAGCGCATTCGGCTTGCCGGTGGCAACGTTGCAGAAGGTGCAGCCGCGGGTGCAGATCTCGCCCATGATCATCATGGTGGCGTGGCCCTGGCTCCAGCATTCGCCGACGTTCGGGCAACCGGCCTCTTCGCAGACCGTGACCAGCTTCTTTTCCTTCAGGATGGCGCGGGTCGCCTTGTAGCCTTCCGAGTTCGGCGCACGGACGCGAATCCAGTCCGGCTTCTTGGGCTGCGCCTGATCGGCGCGATGCGCCTTCTCGGGATGGCGCTGTTCAGGAAGCTTGAGGTCGCGCACCGTTTTTTCCCCCTGCCTTTAGGCCCTTGCTCCACATAAGGCTTTCACGCACACAAGGCAACGCATCCGAGTCATCCCCATTTGACGCAGGCCCATGCAGCGGATGCATCTGTAGTCATAATTTTGGAGGTATCATGTCGAAGAAGTTCCTGGCCGAAATGCTTGGCACGGCAATACTGGTCCTGTTCGGCTGCGGGGCGGCCGTCATCGCCGGGGCGGACGGCACCACCGGCATCGGGCTGACCGGCATCGCCTTGGCCTTCGGCCTTGCCATCGTGGCGGCAGCCTATGGGCTAGGGCCGATTTCGGGCGCGCACCTCAACCCGGCCGTGTCGCTGGGCGTCATGCTGGCCGGCCGCATCGGCACCGGCACCTTCATAGTCTATGCCATTGCCCAGGTCTTTGGCGCGATCATCGGCGCGCTGGTTCTCTATCTCATCGCCTCGGGCAGCGGCAGCTGGACCGGCGGGCTGGGGCAGAACGGCTACGGTGCGGGCTACATGGGCGAATACAGCCTGACCGCCGCGCTGGTGTTCGAATTCGTCATGACCTTCCTTTTCGTCACAGTGATCCTTGGCGCCACCCAGTCCGGCGCCCCGGCGGCAATGGCCGGCCTTGCCATCGGCCTGACGCTGGCGGCCATCCATCTGGTCGGCATCAAGGTGACCGGCGTGTCGGTGAACCCGGCGCGCTCCATCGGGCCGGCGATCTTTGTCGGCGGACAGGCATTGAAGGACCTGTGGGTCTTCATTCTGGCCCCGCTGGCGGGCGGTGCCCTTGCCGGTGTGGTGCACAAGGCAGGCCTGACGCGCGCCGACTGAGGCAGCGGCGCGGCGACCCACGGGGGGAAATCCCGGGGGCATCGGACGGGCATCGGACGGGGGCGCGGTGGGAACACGCGCCCCCTGTTCATTTGCTGCATTTGATCCGCATCAATGCCCGGCGCCGCTGGCCGTGCCATCCCGTCCGGGCACAACTGCCGGGGCGACGATGTCCAGTTTCGAGCTTTCTCTGGCGATTCTGGCGCTGCTGGTCACGCCGGGACCGACCAACACGCTGATGCTTCTTGCCGGGGCCGATCGCGGCTTTCGCCGCGCGCTGCGCCTGATCCCGGCAGAACTGGCGGGCTATCTTCTGACCGTGGTGCCGCTGACCCTTGTGGGCGCGCCGATCCTTGCGGACCATCCGGGGGCGCGGGCCGGGCTGGCGTTGGCCGCTGGCGCCTGGGTCGCCGTGCTGGCGGTTCGGTTGTGGCGCCTGCCTAACACGCAGGACAGCCGGGCCGCCATCGGGGCCGGTGCCGTCTTCGTCACCACGCTTTTGAACCCCAAGGCGCTGATCTTCGGTCTGGTGCTGCTGCCCGATGCCGGCGATGCCGCCGGCAACATCGCCAATTTCGCGCTGCAGGTGGGGGCGGTGGCATTGCTCTGGCAGGCCGGCGGCGCGGTTCTGGGCCGACACGGCGGCCGCCCCGGCCCAAGGCTGCCGATCCTGCGCCGCGCCGCCTCGCTCTGGCTGGCGGGGCTGTCGGTCCTCATGATGCTGCGCGGCGCCGGGATCGCGTGATCAGCCGATCAGCGGACCGGCGCGGCCATAGGTGTCGTCATAATGCCGGCGCAGCCTCATCAGCGCGATGCGCAGCACGATCTTGCCGGAGCGTGCCGCCCATCCCATCCGGCGCTCGGCGGTCTCGATGCCTTCAAGGAACCAACAGACCCGCAGCGCGACATCGCCCAGACCCGGCCCCAGATCGCGCAGCGCAAGAGCCACCCGCTCGCGCGCACGGGCCGGACCTTCGGCGATGCCGCCATCGCCGCGAAAGCTGCCACGGTCGCCGCCGGACAGGAACCTGTCCCAGTTCTGCGCCACCCGCGGCCCCATCTGCGCCAGTTCGAAATCCTCGCGCAGACGTTCGGCCGCCTCGACCAGCGGGGTTTCAAGGAACTGCTTGCCGTCCTTGTCGCGCCGCCGCCCCAGCACCGCCACCGGGCTTTCCGCCAGATTGTAGCGCAGCCGGCGCGGGCCATCGTCATCCATCAGTTGCCGCTCGCCCCAGATCCGGTGCTGTCCGGCGAACCTTGCCTGCGCCTCGGCCATCCCCGGCATCTCGGACTTCTGGCGGCGCCGATCCTCGTCGTCGATCATCCGCTTCAGCGCCATCCGCCCCGCCTGGGTGATCTCATAGGTGGAAACCCGCCCGGTCTTGCGGCACTGAATCCAGTCCTTCAGCGTGAAAGCCTGCGCCACCGCGCGGTCCACGATCGCGGTGCGGGCGCTGCGGCCGTCGGGAAATTCGCGCATCACCACCGCCTTCTCCATATCTGCCGCGATCGCCATCACCGCCCCCGGCTCGGCCAGGCGGCGCAGGATGCGGCAGCCTTCGCGGATCAGCGTGGCCTCGTCGGTCAGTTGGGCGGCAGTGGCACGGATCGGGGCGGTCATGGTCGGGGCGTCCTTTCGGTCGGGATCAGGGGAAGTGATCAGGCCGCGCGACAGCAGCGTCAGCGCCTCGTCCATCAACGGGTCGTCGCGCCGCAGCTCAAAGCGGCGGACCTGACGCATCACGGTCGAGGCGTTCAACCCGGCCGCCCGTGCCAGCGCCCGGATCGAGACCCCCTTTTCGGTATGGCTGAGGTAAAGCCTGACACGGTCGGGAAGCCAGTCTGGCAGGGGGGCGAGGGCGGGATAGGACAAACCGGACATCCTGTTCTTGCGTCAACCCCGGCCGGTGCGATGCGTCCGGTTCCGGACCGACGCAAGCTTGGAGTGACTTGGTTACCTGATCGTTAACCGTTGCGGCAGAACCGATAATTGTTTCCAAATCCTAAACTATTCAGAAACCTCCGCGCGCTGGAATGAGGCAATGCGCAACGCGAGGTTGCGTTCTGCTAAAGTGCAGCCCAGATCAACGGAGGCTGCCAATGTCCGATTTTCGCAGAACCCTGTCCGAGATGCGTCGCCCCTCGATCCTGATGCGCGCCGCCCGCCTTGGCCTTGCGGATTATCATCGTAGCCGCTGGCTGAAGCGGCTGGCACCGGGGGAAACCTCGGCGGAGCGGGTGATGACGCGGCTTCTGTCCGCCGAAGAACAGCTGGAAGCGATCCGCCAGCGCGGCGACGCGTCCTATTCCATCGCCCAGCATATCGAGGTGCTGATCGCCCTTCTGGCAGAAGCCAGCCTGCTGCGCCGCGCGCCGCCGGCCTGATGCGGCGCAACACCAAAGGCCCGCGCCGAAGATCCCGGCGCGGGCCATAATTGTTTCCAGAACTGCAACCGCGGGTCGCGGGCTCAGATAAAGGCGTCGGGCATCTCGGATTTGCGCCGGGCGACAAAGGCCTCAAGCTCTTCCTTCTTGGCCGGGTCCATCTCGGGCGCCTGATAATCCGCCAGAAGCTTCTTCACCCGGATCGAGGCCAGCGCCTGCGTGTCGCGCGCCCCTTCCTCTTCCCAGGTCTCATAGGGCTTGTAGTCCAGAAGATCGGTGCGCCAGAAGGCCGATTTGAAGTTGGCCTGGGTATGCTCGCAGCCCAGATAATGGCCGCCCGGACCAACTTCACGGATCGCATCCATGCCCTGCCCGTTCGCGTCCATGGCGACACCCTTGGCCAGATGGTGCAGCGTGCCCAGCTGGTCGGCGTCCATCACGAACTTCTCGTACGAGGACACCAGCCCCCCCTCAAGCCAGCCGCAGGCATGCAGCATGAAGTTGACGCCCGACAAAAGCCCCATGTTCAGGCTGTTCGCCGACTCGTAGGCCGCCTGCGCGTCCGGCAGCTTCGATCCGCAGAACGCCCCGGCCGACCGGTAAGGCACACCAAGGCGGCGCACCAGCTGGCCCGCGCCATAGGTGATGTGGCTGGCCTCCGGCGTGCCGAAGGTCGGCGCCCCCGAGTTCATGTCGATCGAGGTCACAAAGGCCCCGGCGATCACCGGCGCGCCGGCCCGCACCAGCTGCGAATAGGCGACGCCGGCCAGAATCTCGGCCATCACCTGCGTCAGCGTGCCCGCCACCGTCACCGGCGCCATTGCGCCCCCCACGATGAAGGGCGAGACGATCGCGGCCTGATTGGCCTCGGCATAAACCTCCAGCGCGCCCATCATGATCCCGTCGAAGGTCATCGGCGAGTTGATGTTGATCAGGCTGGTCATCACCGTGTTCTGATCGACGAAATCGTCACCGAACAGGATCTTCGACATCGCCACCGAATCCACGGCCCGGCTGGGTTCGGTCACCGATCCCATATAGGCCTTGTCCGACAGCGTCATATGCGCCAGCAGCATGTCCAGATGGCGCTTGTTCACCGGCACATCGGTCGGCTCGCAGACCGTGCCGCCGGAATGGTGCAGCCATTTCGACATATAGCCGAGCTTCACGAAATTGCGGAAATCCTCGATCGTGGCATAGCGGCGGCCCCCTTCGGCATCGCGCACGAAGGGAGGGCCGTAAACCGGCGCCAGAACCAGGTTGCGGCCGCCGATCTCGACATTCCGCGCCGGGTTGCGGGCGTGCTGGGTAAAGCTTTTCGGCGCGGTCGAAATCAGCTTGCGCGCCAGACCGCGGGGAATATGGACCCGCTCGCCCTTGACATCGGCACCCGCCGCTTTCCAGCGCTCCAGCGCCGCGGGGTTTTCCACGAAATTGACCCCGATCTCTTCCAGCACCGTCTCGGCATTGTGCTCGATGATCTGCAGGGCTTCTTCGTTCAGGATCTCGAAGTTGGGGATATTGCGCTCGATGAAGCGCGCGGTCTCGAAGGACACCGCCGTCCGCTCGGCCCGCCGCGCCCCGCCGCCGCCGCCGCGCACCCGCCGTCCGCCTGCCACATCCATGTCGCTCATCATCGCCTCCAGCGCATACCCTTGTCGCCCTTATGACGCCAAACCGCCCGGCCCCGCCCCCCGTTTCCGTCACCTGCCCGCCAAAAACGACACCGAACCATCTCGAAAGCGACCCGCCTTCCCTGCCCTTCCGCCAGTCTTCATCTTGGCCGAAATATGCCACGGGGGAGGGCGAATGCCCGCATTCGCCTGCGGGGGTGTGAAACCCCCGCCTCCGACACCGGCCACCCCTTGCGAGTCACCCCCTTGCGCGCTACGCGAGGGCATGACCCATCATGACCGCCTCCTCATCATCGACTTCGGCAGCCAGGTGACCCAGCTCATCGCGCGCCGCCTGCGCGAGCTGAACGTCTATTGCGAAATCCACCCCTACAACCGTGTGGATGAGGCCTTCCTGAAAGCCTTCGCGCCGAAGGCGGTGATCTTCTCGGGCGGCCCCGCCTCGGTCTATTGGGAAAACGCCCCGATGCCGCCGGCAGGCGTCTTCGATCTGGGCGTGCCGATCCTCGGCATCTGCTATGGCCAGCAGGTGATGATGCATTGCCTTGGCGGCAAGGTCGAAGGCGGCCACGGCACCGCGGAATTCGGCCGCGCCTTCGTCTCTCCGACCGAAGACCGGCTTCCCTTGCTGGACGGCTGGTTCGCTGCCGGCAACGAACAGGTCTGGATGAGCCACGGCGACCATGTGTCGAAGATCGCCCCCGGCTTCCGGGTCTACGGCACCAGCCCCAACGCGCCCTTCGCCATCACCGCCGATCCCGGCCGCCGCTTCTTCGCCGTCCAGTTCCACCCCGAGGTGCACCACACCCCGAAAGGCGCCCAGCTTTACGAGAATTTCGTGAAACTGGCCGGGTTCAAGGGCGACTGGACCATGGGCGCCTACCGCGAGGAAGCGATCCGCAAGATCCGCGAGCAGGTCGGCGATGGCAAAGTGATCTGCGGCCTCTCCGGCGGGGTCGATTCCTCGGTCGCCGCCGTGCTGATCCATGAAGCCATCGGCGATCAGCTGACCTGCGTCTTCGTCGACCACGGCCTTCTGCGCTTGGGCGAAGCCGAACAGGTCGTCACCATGTTCCGCGACCACTACAACATGCCGCTGATCCATGCCGATGAATCCGAGTTGTTCCTCGGCGCGCTGGAAGGCGTCTCGGACCCCGAGGTCAAGCGCAAGACCATCGGCAGGCTGTTCATCGACGTGTTCCAGAAACACGCCAATGCGGTCGGCGGCGCGAAATTCCTCGCACAAGGCACCCTCTACCCCGATGTGATCGAGTCGGTTTCCTTCTCGGGCGGCCCCTCGGTGACGATCAAGTCCCACCACAATGTCGGCGGCTTGCCGGAAAAGATGGGGCTGAAGCTGGTCGAACCCTTGCGCGAGCTCTTCAAGGACGAGGTCCGCGCCCTCGGCCGCGAGCTTGGCCTGCCCGCCAGCTTCATCGGCCGCCACCCCTTCCCCGGCCCCGGCCTTGCCATCCGCTGCCCCGGCGAGATCACCACCGAGAAGCTGGAGATCCTGCGCCGCGCCGATGCGGTCTATATCGACCAGATCCGCAAGCACGGTCTTTATGACGAGATCTGGCAGGCCTTCGCCGCCATCCTGCCGATGAAGACCGTGGGCGTCATGGGCGACGGGCGTACCTACGACTATGCGCTGGCGCTGCGGGCCGTCACCTCGGTCGATGGCATGACGGCGGATTACTACCCTTTCACCCATGACTTCCTGGGCGAGACCGCCACACGCATCATCAATGAGGTGAAGGGCGTCAACCGGGTGTTCTACGACTGCACCTCGAAGCCGCCGGGGACGATTGAACTGGAATGATCACCCTGACCGGACAACTGATCTGCACCAATGCGACCGAGGCCGACCTTGTGCGCGAACACCTGCCCGAGCATGTGCGCCTGACGCGGGAAGAGCCGGGCTGCCTGTCGTTCAACATCCGCCCGACGGCCGATCCGCTGGTCTGGCAGGTGGACGAGGCCTTCACCGACCGCGCCGCCTTCGAGGCACACAGCAGCCGGACCCGCGCCAGCGCCTGGCACAAGGCCACCGCGCATGTGAAGCGGGATTTTCGCATCACCGGCCTCTAGCCGCCACGCCCGGTTCCGCACGGGGGCCCGGGCGCGGGTTTTCGACGGGTCCGCCTATGGGTCAGAACCGGCCGCGGAAGGCGATTTCCTCCGGCGCCAGCCGCGCACTGGGCGTCTCGCGCGCCTGAAGGGTCTCGGGCAACAAGGCCGGGCTGCCCAGATGGCCGACCGCGACCACGGCATGAAGGCTGTGGCCTTCGGGCAGGTTCACCGCCCGGGCCAGGGCGCCCGCGTCGAAGCCGCCCATCGCATGGGCCACCAGCCCGTCCCTTGCCGCCTGCAGCGCCATGCTCATCCAGGCCGCGCCGCTGTCGAAGGCCGACCAGCGGTTCGCAGCTTCCACCCCGTCGCGCCCGGTCACCCGGTCCTTCGAGCCGACCACGATCAGCGCCGCCGCGCGTGCAGCCCATTCGCGGTTGAACGGCACCAGCCCGCCAAGGATCGCCTCGAACCCCTCATCGCCCCGCAGGCCCCAGACCAGCCGCCACGGCTGGTTGTTCGAGGCCGAAGGCGCCCAGCGGGCGGCTTCCAGCAGAACCTTGACCTGAGCGGCGGTGATCGGCGTATCGGCGAAGGCCCGCGGCGACCAGCGCGCGGGGAACTGGGGATCGACCGGATGGGCGGTCTGGCGGGAGATGGAGCCTTGGGCAGTCATGGCACAGCCTTTGCATTGCGATTGGCGACGAAACTGGCCCTGCGGTCACGCCGGCGCAAGGGCCGCCCGTGCAGCCTTGTTGTTCACCATCGCACAGGTGTGCGGGCACTGGACAATGCCGTGCCGCGCGGTCACCAATCGGCGCATGACCGCGCCGCTTCCAACCTATCGCCCGCTGACCGCCGCCCTCTGGATGACCGGCTCGATCGCGGCCTTCACCGCCATGGCCATCGCAACACGCGCGATCAAGGGCCAGCACGACACGTTCGAGATTCTGGCATATCGCTCGATCATCGGCGTTGTCCTTGTGCTGATACTGGCCACCGCATCGGGCCGTCCGGGGCGGATCGCAACCCGCCGCCTGCCCAGCCACATTCTGCGCAACACGGTGCATTTCACCGGTCAGGCGCTGTGGTTCTGGGCGCTGACCCAGATCCCGCTGGCCCAGGTCTTCGCGCTGGAGTTCACCTCGCCGCTCTGGGTCATCCTGCTGGCCCCGCTGTTTCTGGGCGAGCGGCAGACCCGCACCCGGCTTGTTGCCGCTGCGCTTGGCTTTTGCGGCATCCTCATGGTGGCCAATCCCGACTTCGGCCATGTCGAGCCGGGCGTCCTCGCCGCTGCCGCCAGCGCCGTCTTCTTTGCCATGTCGATGATGCTGGTGAAACGGCTGACGCGGGGCGAGGATCTCTTTGCCATCCTGTTCTGGATGTGCCTTCTGCAAACCGGCTTCGGTCTGGCGCTGGCGGGGGCGGACGGTCGTCTGGCCCTGCCCTCGGCTGCCACGCTGCCGTGGCTGGCGCTGATCGGTCTGGCGGGGGTGACGGCGCATCTGTGCCTGACGCGGGCGCTGCAACTGGCGCCTGCGTCCTTTGTCGGACCGATCGATTTCGCCCGCCTGCCGCTGATCGCCCTGATCGGAGCCGCCTTCTACGATGAGCCGCTGACGCTTTCGCTTGCGGCCGGCGCAGGTCTTATCCTTTGCGCGAACTGGATGTCGATCCGGTCCGAGGCACGGCGGGCGGCAAAGCCGCTCTGACGCGCGCCGAAAATCTGGCCTTCGCGCCACATCTCGGCGTCACAGATCCGTGACGCGGCGTCATTGATTGACCCGTTTTGCGGCACACCCTAGCGTGATGACAGGGGAAATCCTTCACGAGGGATGAGGACAATGAAACGCAAAGTGACGGCAACCGCGGGTCTTGGTCTTGCAGCAGGTCTGGGCCTTGCAGCGGGTATGGCGCAGGCCGGTGGGGTCGACCGCTCGGGCCAGGGCATCGGAATCATATTCGAGAAGGGCAACTATGCCGAGTTGAGCTATGGGTTGATCAACCCCAGCGTCACCGGCACCGACCTGCTGGGCCGTCCGACCCAAAGCGTTGCCGACAAGCACAGCCTGCCGGCCATCTCGTTCAAATATGATCTGAGCGACCAGTTCTCGGTCGCGGTGATCTATGGTCAGGACTACGGTGCAGACGTCTACTACCCGACGGCAGCGGCCGGTGGCTCGCTGCTTCTGGGCGGGACCTCGGCCACGCTGGATTCGGAAGTCGTCACCGGCATCCTGCGCTACAAGTTCAACGACTCCTTCTCCGTCCATGGCGGTATCCGTGGCTCCAAGGCCTCGGGCGCGGTGACGCTCTCGGGTCTGGCCTATGGGCCGGTCAATGGCTACAACGTGACCTTCGACGATGCCTGGGGCACCGGCTATCTGGTAGGCGCGGCCTTTGAAAAGCCCGAGATCGCCCTGCGCGTCGCGCTGACCTATTTCTCCAAGGTCACGCATGATCTGGACACCACCGAAACCTTCGCCTCGGCCCTTGGCCCCATTCCGGCCGGTGTCGGGCTGGCCTCTGTCACCAGCGTTGACACGCCGCAGGCCGTCAACCTGGATTTCCAGACGGGTGTTGCCAAGGACACGCTGGTGTTCGGCTCGATCCGCTGGGTGGACTGGTCCAGCTTCCTGATCGATCCGCAGGTCTTTACGGGTGCAACCGGCGGCGGGCTTGTCAGCCTTGAGGACACCACCACCTATACCCTTGGTGTCGGGCGCCGGTTCAACGAGAACTGGTCCGGCTCGCTCTTCGCCAGCTATGAGCCGAAGGGCGATCCGCTGGTTTCGCCGCTGGCGCCGACCAACGGCTACACGGGCATCGGCATCGGCGTGGTCTATACCCAGGACAAGATGAAGATCACCATGGGCGCGCGCTATCTTGATCTTGGCGATGCCCAGCCCGAGACCGGCACCCCGGATACGGCCCGCGCCAACATGACCGGCAACCATGCCGTCGCCCTTGGGGTGAAGGTCGGCTTCAGCTTCTGACCCCATCGCCCTTGTCGCGCACGGACCCCGCCCCCTTCGGGCGGGGTTTTTCGTTGCCCCCCCGGGTCTGCGGCGTTAACACGGGGCCGCCAGAACCAAGGGGCCTTTTCGATGATCTACCCCACCGCCGATGCCTACCGCGCCGCAAGCCACAAGCGGGTGATGCTGTTCGGCATGTCCGGCCTTGGCAAGACCCATCTGTCCAACCTGCTGCGCGACGCGCCCCCCGCGCAGGGCGGCGGCTGGTTTCACTACTCGGTCGATTACCGCATCGGCACCCGCTACATGGGTGAATTCATCGCCGACATGTTCAAGCGCGAGGCGATGAAGAACCCGCTTCTGCGCGAGCTGTTGCTGACCGACTCGGTCTACATCGCCTCGAACATCACCTTCGACAATCTCGCCCCGCTCTCGACCTATCTCGGCAAGCCCGGCGATGCCGCCAGGGGCGGCCTGCCCTTCGCCGAATATCTGAAACGCCAGGAACAGCACCGCGAGGCCGAGATCGCCGCCACCCTGGATGCCGCCCGCTTCATCGACCGGGCCGAGGACATCTATGGCTACCGCGACTTCGTCTGCGACACCTCGGGGTCGATCTGCGAGGTGGTGGAGGCCGACGATCCCGCCGATCCGGTGATGCGGCAACTGGCCGAGACGCTGCTTCTGGTCTGGATCAAGGGGTCCGAGGATCACCGGGACGAGTTGATCCGCCGCTTCGACCGTGCCCCGAAGCCGATCTACTACCAGCCGGACTTCCTGCACGGGCTCTGGTCGGAATACCTCGCGCAGGAGGGCCTGCCAGAGGACAAGGTGAATCCCGATGCCTTCCTGCGTTTCGGCTACGCCCGGCTTCTGGAGCACCGCCAGCCCCGCTATCAGGCCATGGCCCGCTGGGGCATCACCGTCACCGCCGAAGAGGTGGCCGATGTCCGCACCCCTGCCGATTTCGACCGCCTGATCGCCCGCGCCATCGACCGCAAGGCCGGTGCGCCCCTCGCCTGACCCCCGCCTGACCCTCGATACAGGACACCGAAGACATGCCCATCACCCTGCCCGAAACCCTGCCGGCCTATGACGTGCTGCGGTCCGAAGGCGTCATGGTCATGTCGCCCGACCGCGCCGCCCATCAGGACATCCGCCCCTTGCGGATCGGCCTCTTGAACCTGATGCCGAAGAAGATCCAGACCGAGAACCAGTTCGCCCGGCTGATCGGCGCAACCCCCCTGCAGATCGACTTCCAGCTGATCCGCATGACCGAGCATCAGGCCAGGAACACCGCCGCCGAGCACATGGAAACCTTCTATCGCCCCTTCCGCGAGGTGCAGGCCACCGGCGAGACCTTCGATGGCCTCATCATCACCGGCGCCCCCATCGAACACCTGCCGTTCGAGGAGGTGACCTATTGGGATGAACTGCGCACGGTGATGGACTGGACCCAGACCAACGTGCATTCCACCTTCGGCGTCTGCTGGGGCGGCATGGCGATGATCAACCATTTCCACGGCGTAAAGAAACACATGCTGCCGGCCAAGGCCTTCGGCTGCTTCCGCCACCGCAACCTTGCGCCCACCTCGCCGCTTCTGCGCGGCTTCTCGGACGATTTCGTCATCCCGGTCAGCCGCTGGACCGAGATGCGCCAGAACGAGATCGCCGCCGCTCCGGGTCTGCGCACGCTTCTGGGCAGCGATGAGGTCGGGCCCTGTCTGGTCGAGGATGCGGCGCATCGCGCGATCTACATCTTCAACCACTTCGAATATGAAAGCGACACGCTGAAGCAGGAATATGATCGCGATGTGGCGCAGGGCACGCCGATCAACGTGCCGATGAACTACTACCCCGACGACGACCCCCGCAAGCCGCCGCTGAACCGCTGGCGCAGCCATGCCCACCTGCTTTACGGCAACTGGATCAACGAGATCTACCAGTCCACCCCCTTCGACCTTGCCAGGATCGGCACCCCGGCCATACTCGGCACAAAGTAAGGAGACCGCCATGGACCTGCCTTTCGACGGCGCGATCAGCCGCTTCTTCCGCGAGGACGTCCCGAAATCGGTGCGCAAGGCGATCGAGAAGGATGACGGCAACGACATCCTGACCCAAAGCTACCCCTACCGCGAAGAGATGAAGGGCAAGGACTACGACCCGCATATGGCGGCGCTGCAGATCGAACTGGTGAAGATGCAGGCCGATGTGAAGGCCACCGGCAAGCGGCTGGTCGTGGTCTTCGAGGGCCGCGACGCCGCCGGCAAGGGCGGCACCATCGACCGGGTGCGCGAGAACCTGAACCCGCGTCAGGCCTATGTGGTGGCCTTGCCCAAACCGTCGGAACGCGAGGCGAAGCAGTGGTACTTCCAGCGCTACATCGACTGGCTGCCGGCGGCGGGCGAGATCGCGCTTTTCGACCGCAGCTGGTACAACCGCGCCATGGTGGAACATGTCTTCGGCTTCTGCACCCCTGAAGAGCGCGAGAAATTCTTCCGCCAGCTGCCCGAGTTCGAAGAGATGATCACCGAAGAGGGCATCATCTTCATCAAGATCTGGCTTGAGGTCGGCCGCGCCGAACAGCTGAAACGCTTCCTCGACCGCGAAAGCGACCCGCTGAAGCAGTGGAAACTGTCGCCCATCGACATCGACGGGCTGGGCAAATGGGAGGCCTATTGCGAGGCCATCGACGAGACGATGAAACGCAGCCAGTTCAAACGCGCGCCTTGGACGGTGATCCTGTCCGATGACAAGAAACGCGCCCGCATCGCAGCCGTGCAGACCGTGCTTTCGGCGGTGGACTACAAGGCCAAGGACAAGGCGGCGATCGGCAAGATCGATGGCAAGATTTGCGGCGGCCCCGGTCTCAGGCCGAAGGACTGATGAAACGCGGCTACCACCATGGCAACCTGCGCCAGGCGCTGGTCGAGGCGGCGCTGGCGCTGATTGCCGAAAAGGGCCCGCAAGGCTTCACCCTGTCCGAGGCGGCGAAGGCGGCGGATGTGACCCCTGCCGCCGTCTACCGCCATTTCGCCGGGCGCGACGATCTGCTGGCCGAGGTGGCGCGGCAGGGCTTCGACATTTTCGCCGCCCTGATGGAATACGCCTGGAACGAAGGCCAGCCCACGGCCCTTGCGGCCTTCGAAGCCACGGGGCGTGCCTATCTGGCCTTTGCCCGAAAATACCCCGGGCACTACCAATCCATGTTTGAAAGCGGTCTGCACCCGGCGGCCCACCCCGATCTTGCGCAGGTTGCCGCCAAGGCCCGCGCCACGACCGAACGCGCCGCCCAGGCCATCACCACCACCCTGCCCGAGACCCGCCGTCCGCCGGCCAGCATGGTGGCGGCCCATATCAGCGCGCTGTCGCATGGCGTGGTGGAGCTTTACCTGCGCGGCAATGGCGGCGGCTCGCCCTTCCCGCCCGAGCAACTTCTGGAAGCCGCCACCGGCATCTACCTGCGCGGGCTTGGTCTACTTCCGCCCGACCGGTGATCCCATCGCGCGGCTGCCGCCGCATTCCTTCTTTATTGGCAGACGGCAGGACTTCTGGCCGCTGCTGCCGGATGGGGGCATTCTGCCCCCAAACCCCCTGAGGATATTTCCAGACAGAAAATGAAGCCGCGCTTCCGGCATTTTCTGTCTTTCAAATATCCCCGCGCGGAGCGCAGCGCCGAGCCGGTTGCGTGCTTGCACGCAGAGGCGAGACGAAAGGCTTGCGGCGGCAGCCGCTCAATTTGCCGACCTCAGCGGAAGAGGACCAGCGCCTCGGGGCTCCAGGCGACCTGGACCTTGCTGCCCACGTCCAGGATCGGGCGGCCGGGGACGTTGCGCATCGACAGTCGCACCTCGACATCGGTGCCGCCAAGGTAGACGTCGTAATAGGTCATGTCGCCGAAGTAGATCACCTCGTCGATCACGCCGTCGATGGTGCGTTCCGCCGTGGTCTGGCCGGGATAGAGCAGCGTCAGGGTTTCGGGACGCAGGCCGATCACCGGGTCTTCGCCCTTCGCGGGCGGGGCCTGGGTCGCGTCCAGCGTGACCTTGCCGAGGCCCTTGGCATCGACTTCGATCTTGCCGCCGGCTTCCGAGGTGATCGTGGCGGGTACGAAGTTCATCGTGCCGATGAAATCCGCCACCTTCTTGGAATTGGGGCGGCGATACAGCGTCTCCGGGTCGGCGAGCTGGGCGATTTCGCCCTCGAACATCACGGCGATGCGATCCGACATCACCAGCGCCTCTTCCTGGTCATGCGTCACCAGAACGAAGGTGATGCCGACCTGGCGCTGCAGGCGGATCAGCTCGACCTGCATATGTTCGCGCATCTTCTTGTCGAGGGCGGACAAGGGTTCGTCCAGCAGCAGCACCTTGGGCTTCAGGATCAGCGCGCGCGCCAGTGCAACCCGCTGCCGCTGTCCGCCCGAAAGCGCATGCGCCGCGCGGGCGCCATAGCCCTTGAGCCCCACCATCTCCAGCGCTTCCTCGACCGCGGCGGCCTTCTCGGCCTTGCTTCGCGGGTCCTTGCGCAGCCCGAACCCGACGTTTTCGGCCACCGACATATGGGGGAAGATGGCGTAGCTCTGGAACACCATATTGGTGGGGCGCACGTTGGCGGGCACGCCCTTCATCGACTTGCCGTCGATCATCACCACACCCGAGGACAGATCCTCGAACCCCGCGATGGTGCGCAGAAGCGTGGTCTTGCCGCAGCCCGAGGGGCCGAGGAGCGAGAAGAACTCGCCGGCCTTGATGGTGCCGTTGATGCCGCGCAGGGCGTGGTAATCGCCGTAATACTTATGGACGTCCCGGAATTCGATCATCACGGGTTTCTCTTCGGGAGCGGTCACAGGAATCCTCCGGTATCCTTGCCGCCGGCCTTGGCTACGCCACGGCGACGGAAATATTCGGCGATGGTCAGAAGCAGGATCGAGAAGGCCACCAGCATCGTCCCGAGCGCCAGCACCGGCGGCACGGTCGAGGGGAAGCGGAAGGCGGTGAAGACGAAGACCGAAAGCACCGGCTCTCCGCCTCCAAGGAAGTTGGCGATGATGAATTCGTCGATCGAGATGGTGAAGGTGATCAGGAAACTGGCCATGATGCCCGGCATCACCAGCGGCAGGACGATCAGGCGGAAGGTGCTCCAGCCGGTTTCCCCCAGATCGAGGGCGGCTTCTTCCAGCGATTTGTCCAGCGACTGGAAGGCCGAGGACAGGATCGCCACCGCGAAGGGCATGCAGATCAGCACATGGCCCAGAATGATGGTGAAGAGGGAAAGCTTGATGCCGACGGACAGCAGCAGCACCAGAAGCGACATCGCCACGATCATCTCGGGCAGGACCAGCGGCACCATGATGCCCCCCATCACGATGCCCTTGCCCGGCCAGGAATAGCGCACGGCCGAGCGCGCGGCGAGAATGCCAAGGGTTGTCGCCAGAGTCGCGGTCGAGAGCGAGACGATCAGGCTGTTGACCAGCGCCTTGCGCAGATTGGCATCCCCCAGCATCTGGCTGAACCATTTGGTGGTGAAGCCCGACAGCGGGAAGGCCACGGTGGTGGCATCGTTGAAGGCGAACATCGGCAGGATGATGATCGGCCCGTAAAGCACGATCAGATAGATGATCGTATAGGTGCGCAGACCCAGACCCTTGTTCATTTGCGGGCTCCCAGGAAGCGGCGGTTGGCCAGGACGAACAGCGTCGCCACGATCGCCACGATCAGCATCGAGCTGACGGCAAGCGTCGATCCCATCGCCTGGTTGCGCAGCTTCCACATCTGCGTCTCGATGAAGTTGGCGATCATCGGCACCTTGCCCGACCCGATGAGTTCGGGCGTCACATAGTCGCCCACCGTCGGGATGAAGACGATCAGCACCGCCGCGACCACACCCGCCATCGACAGCGGCAGCGTCACGCGCAGGAAGGTGGTCCAGCGGGATTCGCCCAGATCCTGCCCGGCCTCAAGCAGGCTGCGGTCCACCTTTTCAAGGCTGACGAAGATCGGCAGCACGGCGAAAGGCGCATAGGCGTGGCTGAGCGTGATGATGATCGATGCGGTGCCGTATTGCAGCAGGTTCAGCGGCTCGTTGATGATGCCCACCGATCCAAGCGCGGCATCCACCGCGCCGTCATAGCCAAGAATGGTGCGCCACAGCGCGACCCGGATGACATAGCTGGTCCAGAACGGAATGGTGATCAGGAAAAGCCACAGCGATTTCCTCGACGGCGTCACATGGAAGCTGACGTAATAGGCGACCGGATAGGCCAGCAGGACCGTGGTCAGCGTGACCAGGGCGCCGACGAACAGCGCCCGGCCCATGGCGGTGGCGGTGGCCTGCGCCATCCGCACATCGGTTGAGGAACAGGTGTCGCTGGCCGACCAGCAGAACAGCTTGGCATAGTTCGACAGCGTGAAGCCGAGGTTTTGCCCCTCTTGCAGCGGCAGGCTGACCTTCGCCCCGTCCTCAAGCCCCGCGAATGACAGGCCGAAGACCAGAATCAGCGGTGCCGCCAACAGCAGCAGCACATAGATTCCGGGTGCAGAGATCAGAGTCCAGCCGGCCTTCGCCTCGGCGGATGGTGTGTTCGCCATTGGCCCCCCTGTGCCCTTTTGGCCGATATTCCGTCACGGCAGTATCTGCCTGTTGTTTGATCAAATCCTGACGCCGGATTCGCAACAATTCAAGTCAGCATGTTAGGGAACCGGAACACAACATGCAAAAAGGACGGCCGGGACGGGCCGCCCAGAGTGCTGTGCCGGAAGAACAGGCGGTCAGCCGGCGATCTTCTCGATCCCGATGGCGCGCTTCTTCAGCTCGTCATAAAGCGTGGGCACGATCTTCTGCGCCCCCACCGCGACCCGCAGCGCATCCGAGATCCTGGCCTCGGCCCCCGCGGCACCTGCGACGCGCCAGATCATCCGGCGGGCCACGCCGTCATCATAGACGATTTCGGTCTCGCCCGCGCGCTTGCGCCAGCCAAGGAAATCGGCGCCGCCATGCGGGGCGTGGAACGAGGTCTGTTGTCCCATTTTCGGGTCTCTTGTTTCTGCTTCTTGCCTGAGGCCGAACCTGCTCCGGCCGCGGGCCGAGCGTCAACGGCAAGCCTTAGCATCGGCCGGTGAACCCCCGTGAGGATGAGTCAATTCTGCCACAATCCTGCCGCACCGGACGAAACCCGCCACACGGTTGCCGTAATCGCGCCACAATTGGCGTCAGGCGGCAAGGTCCGAGGGCGGATTGCGCAGAAGCCGGGCCAGAATCTCCAGCGCCGCCTCGAAATCCTCGCGCGGCAGGTTGCCCGAGATTGCCAGCCGCACCGCATTGGGCGCCCTGCCCCCGATCAGGGCATATTCATCCGCGGGGCGAACCAGCACGCCCTCGGCCTCGGCCATGCGGGTGAAGGCGCTGGCGCGCCAGCCAAGCGGCATCCGCAGCCAGACGAAGGGCACACCGTGCTGCCAGCACAGATCGTAGCCGCCCAGATGGTTGACCATGCTTTGCAGCCGGTCGGCGAACTCGGCCTGAACCCGGCTGCGGATCTGCGCCGCGGCCCCGCTGGAGAACAGGCGCAGGCACATCTCGGCCACCGGGCGCGACAGGGCGTAGAAGGAATGCTGCGCGGCCAGACGCCCGGCCTCTCCCATGCCCGCCGGGCAGGCGACATAGCCAAAGCGCAGCGCCGCCGAGATGGTCTTGGACACGCTGCCGATCACCCAGACCCGTTCGGGCGCCAGCGCACGCATCGAGGGGATATTGCTTTCGCTGACGGAATAGCAATCGTCCTCAACGATTTGCAGATCGAAGGCGCGGGCGATGCCGGCAATGGCCAGCCGCCTGTCCAGCGGCATCCGCCCGGTGGTGGGGTTCTGCGCCTCGGTGGTCAGGCACAGCACCTGGGCGCCATGGCGGCGGCAGGCGGCCTCCAGCGCCTCGGGGACGATGCCCTCTTCGTCGATCTCGATCCCGACCACATCGGCGCGGGCGGCGCGGGCGGAATAGCGGAATCCGGGATAGGCCAGTTCCTCGATCAGCACTGTCGGGCGCTCGCCGCGCAGGCAGCAGTCTAGGATCAGCCCGATGGCGTTCTGCCCGCCATTGGCCAGCGCGATGTCATCGGGCGACAGCGGGCCAAGGATGCGGTCGCCCATCCATTTCACCACTTCGGCGCGCAAAGGCGCCTCGGCGCGCTGGCTGGTGTAGTCCAGCCAGCCTGTGGTGACGCCCTCGGCCATGGCAAGAAGTGCCTCGCGGAAGGCTTCGGCCTGCCCCACTTCGGGCACCTGCGGCGGACGCAGATCGACAAGGCCGGTGTTCGGCCCGGTGATACGTTCGGTATACAAGGCCTGCGTCGGGCCAAGCCGCGGCATTTGTGCCGCTACAAAGGTGCCCCGGCCGACCGTTGCCGCCAGAAGCCCTTCCTGCGTGGCCAGCTGATAGGCCCGCGCCACGGTTCCCGGCGTCAGATGCAGCCGCCAGGCCAGATCGCGCACGGTGGGAAGCTGGCTTCCGGCCGGCAATTCGCCGGAACGGATGGCGTCGCGCAGCGCGCGGCTGAGGCCGAGGTACTTTGTACCCGGATATTGAGTCAGATCTGGCTGCCAAGTTGTATCAGTCACAAAGTATCTCTGGCGACTCATTGAGCGGAATTGCTATGGTACACTTACCGGATCAATGCGATTGTATCAACACAAAGGAGAGGTCCATGTCGCGCACAGCCTCCACCACGGTTGCCCTGACCCCGCTTGCGGCCCTGCCGCCGGTCTCGCGCCTGCTGGTCGCCACCGCGCTGGTGCTGGCCCGCTGGGAGACCCGCCGCCGCTCGCGCATCGCGCTGGAGCGTCTGGCGCCGCACCATCTGCATGACATCGGCCTGACCCGGACCGCCGCCCAGATCGAAGTGTCGAAACCGTTCTGGCGCGGCTGACTGCCGTTCCCCCTTTGCCGGGCGACAGCCCGATGCACGTCCGCCGCGACCAAGGCACGTAGCCGGCCAGGACGCGGTTGCGCCGATGTTGCAACGGCCGGCCTGCGGCCTGGCGCGCCGGGCAATTGCAGATTGCCACAACCGGTGAAACCGTCGAATGCGCCCTTGTGCTGAGGCAGCACAAGGGCGCGACGCTGCCCGAACTGATCGCAAGATAGGTGAACGCCTGCGGGACGTTGAAACACGGCCATGCGGGGCGACGCAGGCAGTTTTCGGAATGACAGCCTCAGCTTGCACCGAATCCTTCGCGGAATATCGGGCGGGGCGGCTGGGTCAGAGGTGTTGCCCCCTGCGCTTTCGCGCCGCCCAGATCACATCGCCAAGTGATTGATTTTGCTGGCGCACCCGACAGGATTCGAACCTGTGACCTCTGCCTTCGGAGGGCAGCACTCTATCCAGCTGAGCTACGGGTGC
>CAKSTR010000008.1 GCA_934500835.1 uncultured Paracoccaceae bacterium
GAAAAGCAAGCAGCTTAGACCCAGAAATCAACCCAAGGACTCTCTCAAACGCTGGAGGGAACACGGGGCTCAGGTCATTGGACATGCCTCGTCCGCGTCTAAAGCCGCAAATGGTAAACTCGCGGATGTACCTGGCTTCAGATCTTAGCAGTTACGCCCCTCCTACTGGGCGCCCTGCTCTGAACGTATTTTCTAGGCGCTTCCCGAGGCGACGCAGATTCCAACGCGCAACTATGCCCGGCACCTTTCCAGCAAAGAAGTACCGTTCCATGCTCATATCGATGGTTTCGCGAAGGACTGTTGCGTCTCTCTGCATCTTCTGAAGGTGAGGGTCATCAGAGACATTGCGATAGTGCGAAACGTAAAGCGGCAGGCCCTTTAAGTACCAAAGAGGCTCGAAAACAAATGGGATGGAGTACCTGTGCCTCCTACGAAGGAGGTCCAGCTTTTTCGCTACATCGGTTGCGTGCGCGAGTTTCACTTGAAAGCGATCGGGTGTTTTTGAGTTCATGGCTTCAACACTCAACGCGACCACTTCGTAGATTGTGTTGCTCAGTACTTGCAGGTCGTCACCGACGAAGTTTTGTCTGGCTGCGAGGTGAGCGGCCTTGTTCGTCGACCAGATGCTCAAGAACGTTGCTAGGAGTGCGGCGGCAGCTGCAATCAATGCAGCCAGTCCTTCGTCTATATTTAGTTCCATAGATCTATTCCGATACAGTCTCTTGCAGTCGACAGCCTTATAACATCTTTGACGCCTAGGAAGCCTGAATCCCAGAAGTACACAGCGTGTTCGTCAGCGAGGGGTGGGGCTTCGTCAGCCATATCGGAGTGTCTGGCTCGCGTTGACGTGTTGCGAGCCAAGAGCTCCAATTTCCCCCATTGCCGCCCTCTTCCCCCTCTGCTACAGCACGGCCACGCCAGAGGCCCCGGATTCGTCCGGGGCTCTTGGTTTGTTCGTTCCGGTGAGACTCTTCACCGTGGCGGGCACTCGAACCGGGGATCTTCGGAGCCCTTAACCCCGGGCCGAAAAGCCGTGAGACCGTCGCAAGGCAGTCCCCCGGCACTTATGGCCCTGAAGCAAACGGAAGACAGTAATCATGGCACTTAAGTCGTATAAGCCGACGACGCCTGGCCAGCGCGGGCTGGTTCTGATCGACCGTTCGGAGCTGTGGAAAGGCCGGCCTGTCAAAGCCCTCACCGAGGGTTTGCAGAGCCATGGCGGCCGCAACAACACCGGACGGATCACCATGCGCCACCAGGGCGGCGGGGCCAAGCGCCTCTACCGCGTGGTGGACTTCAAGCGTCGCAAGTGGGATCTGCCCGCGATCGTGGAACGGATCGAATATGACCCGAACCGCACCGCGTTCATCGCGCTCGTGAAATACAATGACGGCGAGCTGGCCTATATCCTGGCCCCTCAGCGTCTGGCCGTGGGCGACAGCGTTGTCGCCGGCGCCAAGGTTGACGTGAAGCCCGGCAACGCCATGCCCTTCAGCGGCATGCCGATCGGTACCATCGTCCACAACGTCGAGCTGAAGCCCGGCAAGGGCGGCCAGCTGGCACGCGCCGCGGGCACCTATGCCCAGTTCGTCGGCCGCGACGGTTCCTACGCTCAGATCCGGCTTTCGTCGGGCGAACTGCGTCTGGTCCGTCAGGAGTGCATGGCCACCATCGGTGCCGTGTCGAACCCCGACAACTCGAACCAGAACTTCGGTAAAGCCGGCCGTATGCGCTACAAGGGCATCCGCCCGACCGTGCGCGGCGTCTCGATGAACCCGATCGACCACCCGCATGGTGGTGGTGAAGGTCGTACCTCGGGCGGCCGTCACCCGGTTACCCCGTGGGGCAAGCCGACCAAGGGCAAACGCACCCGCACCAACACGACTTCGGACAAGCTCATCGTCCGGTCGCGTCACGCCAAGAAGAAAGGGCGCTGATCCATGTCCCGTTCCGTATGGAAAGGCCCGTTCGTCGACGGTTATGTCCTGAAGAAGGCAGAAACCGCGAAGGCTTCGGGCAAGAACGAAGTGATCAAGATCTGGTCGCGTCGCTCCACCATCCTGCCGCAGTTCGTCGGCCTCACCTTCGGGGTCTACAACGGCAAGAAACATGTCCCCGTTGCAGTGACCGAAGAGATGATCGGCCAGAAGTTCGGTGAATATTCGCCGACCCGGACCTATTACGGTCACGCCGCCGACAAGAAAGCCAAGAGGAAGTAAGCCATGGGTAAGGAAAAGAATCCGCGCCGCGTGGAAGAAAACGAGGCCCAGGCGATCGCGCGCATGCTGCGCACCTCGCCGCAGAAACTGAACCTGGTCGCGGGCCTGATCCGCGGCAAGAAGGTGGAAAAGGCCCTGTCGGACCTGACCTTCTCCAAGCGCCGCATCGCCGGCGAGGTGAAGAAGTGCCTGCAGTCCGCCATCGCCAATGCCGAGAACAACCACGGTCTTGACGTCGACAGCCTTGTCGTCGCCGAAGCCTGGGTCGGCAAGAACCTCGTGATGAAGCGTGGCCGTCCGCGGGCGCGTGGCCGGTTCGGCAAGATCATGAAGCCGTTCAGCGAGATCACCATCAAGGTTCGTCAGACCGGGGAGTCGGCATAATGGGTCAGAAGGTCAATCCGATCGGCATGCGCCTTCAGGTCAACCGCACCTGGGACAGCCGCTGGTTCGCCGAGTCGAAGGATTACGGCAATCTGCTGCTTGAAGACCTGCGGATGCGTGAGTTCATCCACAAGGAATGCAAGCAGGCCGGCGTCAGCCGCGTGATCATCGAGCGCCCGCACAAGAAGTGCCGGGTGACGATCCACACCGCCCGTCCGGGCGTGATCATCGGCAAGAAAGGTGCCGACATCGAAACGCTGCGCAAGAAACTTGCGGCGTTCACGAAGTCGGAACTGCACCTGAACATCGTCGAGGTCCGCAAGCCCGAGATCGACGCCCAGCTGGTGGCCGAGTCTATCGCCCAGCAGATGGAGCGCCGCGTGTCCTTCCGTCGCGCCATGAAGCGCGGCGTGCAGAACGCGATGCGGATGGGTGCGCTTGGCATCCGTGTGAACGTCGGCGGCCGCCTTGGCGGGGCCGAGATCGCCCGGACCGAGTGGTATCGCGAAGGCCGCGTTCCGCTGCATACGCTCCGTGCCGACATCGACTATGCGCTGTCGGAAGCCGAGACCCCCTACGGGATCATCGGCGTCAAGGTCTGGATCTTCAAGGGCGAAATCCTTGAGCATGATCCGCAGGCGCACGACCGTCGTCTGGCGGAAGCTGCGGACGCTCCGGCGCCGCGCGGCCCCCGTCGCGACCGCGAGCGCGCGTAAGGAGTAGAAAGCAATGCTGCAACCGAAGCGCACCAAATTCCGCAAGATGCACAAGGGCCGCATTCACGGCGAAGCCAAAGGCGGCTTCCTCTTGAACTTCGGCTCCTTCGCGCTGAAGGCGACGGAACCGGAGCGGGTCACCGCCCGCCAGATCGAAGCGGCCCGCCGCGCGATCACCCGCCACATGAAGCGTCAGGGCCGTGTCTGGATCCGTATCTTCCCGGATACCCCGGTCTCGGCCAAGCCCATCGAGGTTCGTATGGGTAAGGGCAAGGGCTCGGTCGATTACTGGGCCTGCAAGGTCCAGCCCGGCCGCATCATGTTCGAGATCGACGGCGTCGCCGAAGAGATCGCGCGTGAGGCCCTGCGTCTTGGCGCCATGAAACTGCCGGTCACCTCGCGCATCGTCGCCAAGGAAGACTGGTAAGGCCGGGGCGAAAGCCCGACCTGCACCCCATCGAAACCCCCGGCGAGCTTTCGCCGGGGGTTTTGCTTTTGCGACCCTTGCCAAAACGAGATGCGCTAGGCTGCGGGAACACCGTCATTGCCGCAAAGGAGCCTGCCATGGCGATCGCCAAGAACACCATCTGCCTGTGGTATGACAGCGGCGCCGAAGAGGCGGCCCGTTTCTATGCCAGCGTCTTCCCCGACAGCCGGGTCGATGCGGTCCATCATGCGCCGGGGGATTATCCTTCCGGCAAGAAGGGCGATGTGCTGACGGTAGACTTCACCGTCTGCGGTATCCGCTGCATCGGGCTGAATGGCGGCCCGGCCTTCAGGCAGTCCGAGGCGTTTTCCTTCCAGATCATGACCGAGGATCAGGCCGAGACCGACCGTTACTGGGATGCCATCGTCGGCAACGGCGGGCAGGAAAGCGCCTGCGGCTGGTGCAAGGACCGTTGGGGCCTGTCCTGGCAGATCACCCCGCGAACCCTGACCGAGGCCATGGCCGCCGGCGGCGAAGAGGCCGCCCGCGCCTTTGCCGCCATGATGGAGATGGGCCGTATCGACGTGGCGAAGATCGACGCTGCCCGCCGGGGATAGCAGGGCCGGGCCTGGCTGCGACGGCGCGGGGACTTCCCGACCTGCCGTCGCGCTGATAGGGGAAGGGGCATCCACCCGCAGGAGCCCGCCATGGCCGAGATCAGCAGTCTTTTCGTCACCCGTCTTTACCGCGCCAAGCTGAACGAGCTTGCAAGGAAGAAGGTGGATTATGCCGAACTCCTCTCTTCCTGCGAGATGATCGCCGACGAGGACGAAGCCGGGCAGGCCTGGTGCGAGGAGCATGGCTATCCCGGCTATACCTCATATTCCTCGCTGGATGACCTGTCGTGGCGCAACCCGGTCTTTGCCGATCTGGAAAAGGCGCTGGACAAGCATGTCGCCGCCTTCTGCGAGGATCTGGAATTTGATCTTCAGGGCCGCAAGCTGAAGTGCAATGCGCTGTGGATCAACATCCTGCCCGAAGGCGGCACCCATTCCAGCCATATCCATCCGCATTCGATCATTTCCGGTACCACCTATGTGGCAATGCCCGCGGGCACTTCGGCGTTGAAGCTGGAAGACCCGCGTCACGCGATGATGATGCACGCGCCCCTGCGCCGGAAAGGTGCCCCGCAGGAGCTGCGCCCCTTCGTCTATGTCACGCCCGACGTGGGCGAGGTTCTGCTTTGGGAAAGCTGGCTGCGCCACGAGGTGCCGATGAACATGGCCGAGGAAGAGCGCGTCTCGGTCAGCTTCAATTACGACTGGGTCTGATGGGTCAGACGGGGCGGAGATGAAAAAGGCGGGACCGAAGTCCCGCCTTTGTTCTTTCCGGCCGGACGGGTGTGGCTCAGAACCAGCCCTTGACCTTGCCCCAGACCGATTTCTTCGGGGCGGGGGCCGGCTTGGCCTTGGCCAGCGCCTCGACCGTCGCCTTCATCTCGGCCGCGAGCTCATCGGCCGATTTGGCCGGCGCAGCGGGGGCCGAGGCGGATGTGGATGCGGCGGGTTTGGCTCCGGCTGCCAGTTGCGCCACGATGTCCTTCATCTCGGCGGCGACCTGATCGACCGACTTGCCCGACGAGGAAGACGCAGCCACGACGCCATTGTCCTTCATCTCGGGCATGGTCTCGCTTTCGAAATGCTCTTCGTCAGCCTTCACGCCGGCGGCGGCAACGGTGGCGGCGGTAAAGCCTGCAACACCGGCCTTGGCCAGCGTCTCGGGGCCGGCAAGCCCGTCGACCTCAAGCCCGTTGCGGATCTGGAATTCAAGCACGGCCTTTTCGGTGGCGGGACCAAAGGATCCATCGGCCGAAATGCCAAGCGCCTCTTGCAGCTTTTTCACCTGCGCGCCCTTCAGGCCGCGGCGCAGCAGAACCAGCTCGGGCAGGCCGATGGCGGTGAAGGTGTCCGGTCCGGCGATGCCGTCGGCGGCCAGCCCTTTCGAGGCCTGGAACTCTTTCAGCGCCTTCTCGGTGCCGGACCCGAAATCGCCGTCGGCCTTGACGCCCAGCTTCTCTTGCAGCCGCTTGACCGGCGCACCCTTGAGGCCCTTTTTCAGAATCGACATGACACTTTCCCTTCCCTGGCAGAACAGGGCACTTGCGGCCCTTCGCGGACGGACCCTACAAGCTGGCCGGGACAAAGCGCACGGGACAGATCGCCTGATCTTCCCCCTTGGGCGGAAATGTGCCAGCCACGCCGGCCCGAGGGCTGACACGCAATCCGGGGGCGATTTCCCTTGCCCACGCCACGCATCCCCCGTATAGGACCGCATCCGCGATTCCGGGGCGACCCGGATTCGTTGATTTGTCATTGATCCGCCAGATCCCCGGTGACCCTGCAAAACAGGGGCCGTCTGGCGATTGTGAAAGGAAGAGGGCGCAATGGACGCCAAGGAACTGAAGACGAAGACCCCCGACCAGCTGAAAGACAGCCTGGTCGCCCTGAAGAAGGAGGCGTTCAACCTGCGCTTCCAGAAGGCGACCAACCAGCTGGAAAACACCGCCCGCATGCGCGCCGTGCGCCGTGACGTGGCCCGCATCAAGACCGTCCTGGCCCAAAAGGCCGCGGACGCTGCGAAGTAAGGGGATCTGAGAATGCCGAAACGTATCCTTCAGGGGACCGTCACCTCGGACAAGAACGAGCAGACGATCACCGTTCTCGTGGAACGCCGCTTCAAGCACCCGCTGCTGCAAAAGACGGTCCGCAAGTCGAAGAAATACCGCGCCCATGACGCGGAGAACAAGTTCAAGGTCGGTGACACCGTTCGCATTGAAGAATGCGCGCCGATCTCGAAAACCAAGCGCTGGACGGTCGTGGTCGAGGCGTAAGCCTCAAACCGCGGTCGTCTTCCGGAAATCGAAACCCTGGGGCCAGAGTAACGGTCCCCAAAGGTCGGGAGAAAACCAATGATCCAGATGCAGACGAATCTGGATGTAGCTGACAACTCCGGCGCACGCCGGGTGCAGTGCATCAAGGTTCTTGGCGGGTCTCACCGCCGCTATGCCTCGGTTGGCGACATCATCGTGGTGTCGGTGAAAGAGGCGATTCCGAAAGGCCGTGTGAAGAAGGGGGACGTCCGCAAGGCCGTCGTCGTCCGCACCGCCAAGGAAGTCTTCCGCGAAGATGGCACCGCCATCCGCTTTGACCGCAACGCCGCCGTCATCCTGAACAACCAGGGCGAGCCGGTCGGCACCCGTATCTTCGGGCCGGTCGTGCGCGAACTGCGCGCGAAGAACTTCATGAAGATCATCTCGCTTGCGCCGGAGGTGCTGTGATGGCTGCGAAGCTTCGCAAGGGCGATACCGTGCTGGTGCTGACCGGCAAGGACAAGGGCAAGAAGGGTGAAATCACCTCGGTCTCGCCCAAG
The DNA here is from genome assembly GCA_934500835.1 of uncultured Paracoccaceae bacterium. GTDB lineage: Bacteria > Pseudomonadota > Alphaproteobacteria > Rhodobacterales > Rhodobacteraceae > Pseudogemmobacter. Next base: position 7,176 of record CAKSTR010000008.1, read on the forward strand.
GACAACAAGGCTGTCGTGGAAGGCGTGAACGTCGCCATCCGCCACACCAAGCAATCGGCCGCCTCGCAGGGCGGGCGCCTGGCGAAAGCCATGCCCATCGACCTGTCGAACCTGTCGCTGGTTGACAAGAACGGCAAGGCCACCCGCGTCGGCTTCCGCATGGACGGCGACAAGAAGGTGCGCTTCGCCAAGACCACCGGGGAGGCCATCTGATGCTGGACCAAGCCACCTATACCCCGCGCCTGAAGGCGGCCTACAAGTCGAAGATCCGCGCCGCCTTGAAGGAGGAATTCTCCTACAAGAACGACATGCAGATCCCGCGCCTTGAGAAGATCGTCCTGAACATGGGCGTCGGCGAAGCGGTCAAGGACACCAAGAAGGTGAAACAGGCTGCCGAGGAACTGACCCAGATCGCCGGCCAGAAAGCCGTGATCACCAAGGCCAAGAACTCGATCGCCGGCTTCCGTGTCCGCGAAGAGATGCCGCTTGGCTGCAAGGTCACGCTGCGCGGCGACCGGATGTATGAATTCCTGGACCGTCTGATCAACGTGGCGCTGCCGCGCGTCCGCGACTTCCGCGGCGTGAAGCCCTCGTTCGACGGCCGTGGCAACTTCGCCATGGGCCTGAAAGAGCAGATCGTCTTCACCGAGATCGACTTCGACAAGGTCGACGAGATCCTCGGCATGGACATCATCATCGTCACCACCGCGAAGACCGATGCGGAAGGGAAGGCGCTGTTGAAGAACTTCAACATGCCTTTCAACGCCTGATCGCGAGGAACCTGACAAATGGCTAAAAAATCCATGGTGAACCGCGAAGTGAAGCGGGCCGCGCTGACCAAGCAGCATGCTTCGAAGCGGGCCGCGCTGAAGGCGGTGATCTACGACCAGTCGAAGCCGATCGAAGAGCGCTTTGCCGCGACTCTGAAGCTGGCCGAGATGCCCCGCAACTCGTCTGCCGTGCGGATCCACAACCGCTGCCAGCTGACGGGCCGTCCGCATGCGTATTATCGCAAGCTCAAACTCTCGCGGATCATGCTGCGCGAACTGGCCTCCTTCGGCCAGATCCCCGGCATGGTGAAGTCGAGCTGGTAAGGGAGGAAAGACCATGTCTATGAACGATCCTCTCGGCGATATGCTGACCCGCATCCGCAACGCGCAGATGCGCGGCAAATCCACCGTGATTTCGCCGGCTTCGACGCTGCGGGCCCGTGTTCTGGAAGTGCTCCTCTCGGAAGGCTACATCCGTGGCTACGAGAAGAAGTCGACCGGGAACGGCCAGGGCGAATTCGAAATCAGCCTGAAGTACTACGAAGGCGAGCCTGTGATCCGCGAAGTCAAGCGCGTGTCCAAGCCCGGCCGCCGTGTGTACATGGGCGTCAAGGAGATCCCCTCGGTCCGCAACGGCCTGGGTGTGTCCATCGTCTCCACGCCGAAGGGCGTGATGTCGGATGCAAACGCTCGCGCTGCCAATGTCGGCGGCGAAGTGCTTTGCACCGTGTTCTGAGGAGGGTTCCATGTCTCGTATCGGCAAGAAACCCGTCACGCTGGTCAAAGGCACCTCTGCCTCGATCAGCGGCCAGACCATCGAAGTGAAGGGCCCGAAAGGCACCCGCAGCTTCACCGCTGGCGACGATGTCACCCTGACCATCGAAGGCGAGACCGTGAAGGTCACGCCGCGTGGCCTGTCCAAGCGCGCCCGCGCGCAATGGGGCATGTCGCGTTCGATGATCCAGAATCTTGTGACCGGTGTCAGCACCGGCTTCAAGAAAGAGATGGAAATCCAGGGCGTTGGTTACCGCGCGGCCATGCAGGGCAATGTCCTGAAGCTGTCGGTCGGCTACTCTCACGAAGTGAACTTCGAAGTGCCGAAGGGCGTGACCGTCGCGACCCCGAAGCCCACCGAGATCGTCGTGGAAGGCATCGACCAGCAACAGGTCGGCCAGGTCGCCGCGAACATCCGCGAGTGGAAACAACCCGAGCCCTACAAGGGCAAGGGCATCCGCTACAAGGATGAGTACATCTTCCGCAAGGAAGGCAAGAAGAAGTAAGGGGCGCAATCATGGCGAACACGAAAAGAGATCTGTTCCTCAAGCGCCGCCTGCGCGTCCGGAACAAAATCAAGGCGACGGCCCATGGCCGTCTGCGTCTGTCTGTCCACCGCTCGTCCAAGAACATTTCGGTCCAGCTGATCGACGATGTGAAGGGCGTGACCGTTGCGGCGGCCTCCTCGCTGGAGAAGGAATTCGGCGTGGTTGGCAAGAACAACGTCGAAGCGGCGGCCAAGATCGGCGCGGCAATCGCAGAACGGGCCAAGAAGGCCGGTGTCGAAGAATGCTACTTCGACCGCGGCGGCTTCCTCTTCCACGGCAAGATCAAGGCCTTGGCCGATGCTGCCCGTGAAGGCGGCCTGAAGTTCTGATCCTGCGGGCGGCGTCAGCGCCGCCCCGATGATCCGGGCCCCGGACCTGATCCGGGCTGCACCAGGATCGGCACCAACGGCGCCATGCTGCGCCACCAAGCAAGGAATGCCTCATGGCAGAACGTGAGAACCGCCGGGAACGCCGCGACGACCGTCGCGACAATCGCCCGGAAGAGACCCCGGAATTCGCTGACCGTCTGGTCGCGATCAACCGCGTGTCGAAAACCGTCAAGGGTGGCAAGCGCTTCGGCTTTGCCGCACTCGTCGTTGTCGGCGACCAGCGGGGCCGCGTGGGCTTCGGCAAGGGCAAGGCGAAAGAAGTGCCGGAGGCCATCCGCAAGGCCACCGAGCAGGCCAAGCGCCAGATGATCCGCGTTGCGTTGAAAGACGCCCGCACGCTGCACCACGATGTCGAGGGCCGTCACGGCGCCGGCAAGGTGGTGATGCGGACCGCAGTGGCCGGTACCGGCATCATCGCCGGCGGCCCGATGCGCGCCGTGTTCGAGATGCTGGGCGTTCAGGATGTGGTGGCCAAGTCCATCGGCACCCAGAACCCCTACAATATGATCCGCGCGACCATCGACGGTCTGAAGAAGGAAACCTCGCCCCGTCAGGTTGCGGCCCGCCGCACCAAGAAGGTGGCCGAGATCCTGAAGAAGCCCGAAGCTGAAACGGTGGAGGCCTGATCATGGCAGCGAAGAAAACCATCGTGGTCAAACAGATCCGCTCGGCCGCGCGCCGTCCGGCGATCCAGACCGCCACGCTGAAGGGCCTTGGCCTGAACAAGATGAACCGCACCCGCGAGCTGGAAGACACCCCTTCCGTGCGCGGCATGGTGAACTCGATCAAGCACCTCGTCGAGATCATCGAAGAGCGCGGCTGAACCGCGGGGGGGAACCCCGTGACAGACAGAAGGCCCCTGCGGAGACGCGGGGGCCTTTGCGTTTCAGGGGGTGGCGGGCGGCTCGCAGGAGAAGGGCAGGAAGGTTGTGGGCATTCCTTCCAGCACCACGATCAACGCCAGGGCGTCGGCGATTGCCACATCGGCAGCACTGGCAGGGCAGTTGTCTCGGGGCGTCTGGCAGCCCGAGGCGATGAAGGACACCACACCGGCGCGAAAGCCGGGGCTTGGGGCATCGGGACCAGCCTTCGGCGCGACAGCCTGCCAGGCATCGCCAAAGATGGCACATTTGCGCTCTGGCCAGCTTTCGGCGCCAAGGGGCCAGGCGGCGAGGGCGACAGGGAAGACGAACGCGGACCTCTGCATGACGGCCCTTTTATCTTTCCGGGCCGGCGCGGGTCCAGCGCGATCCGCCGGCCCTGCGCCGTGTTCGGCCTGTTTCGGGCTTGGCAGCCAGTGGGGTTGGCCAACCCGGCTTTCCCATTCCCCTGCGCCGCCTTAAGCTGCCACCATGGCCGATCTTTTCGACTCTGCCCCGCAAGACCGCCCCGCCACCGGCACGGCCCCGCGCCCGCTGGCCGACCGCTTGCGCCCGCGCGCCCTGTCCGAAGTGATCGGGCAGGAGCAGGTCCTGTCGCCCGACGGCCCGCTTGGCGCCATGCTGGCCGCGAACTCCCTGTCTTCGCTGATCTTGTGGGGGCCGCCCGGCGTGGGCAAGACCACGATTGCGCGGCTGCTGGCGGACCGGACCGATCTGGCCTTCGTGCAGATATCGGCGATCTTCACCGGCGTGCCCGACCTGCGCAAGGTGTTCGAGGCGGCCAGGATCCGGCGGCAGAACGGGCAGGGCACGCTGCTTTTCGTCGACGAGATCCACCGCTTCAACAAGGCGCAGCAGGACGGATTTCTGCCCTATATGGAGGATGGCACCATCCTTCTGGTTGGCGCCACCACCGAAAACCCCAGTTTCGAGCTGAACGCCGCTTTGCTGTCCCGCTCGCAGGTCATCATTCTTGAACGGCTGAGTCTGGCCGATCTGGAACGCATGGCGCAGCGGGCCGAGAAGGAACTGGGCCGTGCCCTGCCGCTGAAGGGCGAGGCGCGCGAGTCGATGCTGGAAATGGCCGATGGCGATGGCCGCGCGCTTCTGAACCTGATCGAGCAGGTTTCCGCCTGGAAAGTCCCTCAGCCGCTGGACCGGGACGAGTTGGCCAAGCGGCTGATGCGCCGCGCCGCGCGCTATGACAAAGGGGGGGACGAGCATTACAACCTGATCTCGGCCCTGCACAAATCGGTGCGCGGGTCAGACCCGGATGCCGCGCTCTACTGGTATGCCCGGATGCTGGAGGGCGGCGAAGACCCGCGTTTCCTGGCCCGGAGACTGGTGCGGATGGCGGTCGAGGATATCGGTCTGGCCGATCCGCAGGCGCAGGCCGTCTGCATCGACAGTTGGCAAACCTATGAGCGCCTTGGCAGCCCCGAGGGCGAACTCGCGCTGGCCAATGCCGTGGTCTATCTGGCCCTGGCGCCCAAATCCAACGGGGTCTATGTCGCCTACAAGGCCGCCCGGGCATCGGCGCGCGAGACCGGCAGCCAGATGCCGCCGCGCCATATCCTGAACGCGCCCACGCGGCTGATGAAGGATGTGGGCTATGGCGCGGGCTATGCCTATGACCATGATGCCGAGGATGGTTTTTCGGGGCAGGACTACTTCCCCGAGGGCATGAAGCGCCCGATCTTCTACAATCCGCCCGAACGCGGGTTCGAGCGCGAATTGAAGAAGCGCGTCGAGTATTTCGCCAAGCTGCGGGGCAAGCGGCAGGGCGGTTAGCCGGCACGATTTTTCGACGAAAAATCGGTCTCCTTGACCGGTCCCGCGCTTCGTGGCATCGCGCGCAGCAGGAGGCGCCATGCTGGACGATCACGACGATATCCATCCGCTGTTCCACGGCGCTCCGTCTTCGACGGAGTTCAAGAAGCTGCGCAAGCGGCTGGTGCAGAATGTGCGAGAGGCGATCGAGGTCTACGGCATGATCCGCCCCGGCGACCGCTGGCTGGTGTGTCTGTCGGGCGGAAAGGACAGCTATACGCTCTTGGCCGTGCTGACCGAGCTGAAATGGCGTGGCCTGTTGCCGGTTGACCTGCTGGCCTGCAATCTGGATCAGGGCCAGCCGGGTTTCCCGGCCACCGTGCTGCCCGATTTCCTGACCCGGATGGGTGTGCCGCACCGGATCGAGTATCAGGACACCTATTCCGTGGTGACCTCGAAGATCGCGCCGGGGGGCACGATGTGCAGCCTGTGTTCGCGGCTGCGGCGTGGCAATCTTTACCGGATTGCGCGGGAGGAGGGCTGTTCGACGGTGGTCCTTGGCCATCACCGCGACGATATTCTGGAAACCTTCTTCATGAACCTTTTCCATGGTGGCCGGCTGGCCACCATGCCGCCGAAGCTGGTGAACGAAGAGGGCGATCTTTTCCTTGCCCGTCCGCTGGCCTTCGTTCCCGAGGCTGATTGCGAGCGGTTCGCCCGGGCGATGAACTATCCGATCATTCCCTGCGACCTGTGCGGCAGCCAGGAAGGCCTGCAAAGGGCGCAGGTCAAGAAGCTTCTGGATGAATGGGAAACCCGCACGCCGGGGCGTCGTCAGGTGATGTTCCGGTCGCTGATGAACGTCCGCCCCTCGCATCTGGCCGATCCGGGCCTGTTCGATTTCGCCTCGCTGATGCTCGGAAATCCGGGCGAAATCGAGGAAAAGTCTAAGCATCTTCGGCTGCCTGATTAACGAAGCCATCAACCCTTTCCGCCTTTACTCGGTGTCGAGTGCCATCCCCCGTGGCTGGCGAATGCGGAAAGGAAACCGACCATGCTCCGGCTCCGGCCCAAGCTGCGCCAGACATTCCGGCAGGCCATGTCTCTCATGGCTTGGGTCAGGCGGCCGGAGTTTCTGATCTTCCTGCCCGCCATCACCCTTGCCGGCTTCTGGCTGGGCGGAGAGCGCGTTCTGCTGTTGCTGGCGCTTGGTCTGCCGCTGCTCTTTGCCCTGACCGGCACCTCGGGGCTTTCGACGGGCGGGCCGGTGGGCACCGAAGGGACGACGGTATCGCGGGTGATCGCGGCGCTTGATGCGCTGTTGCCGGGCCTTGAGGGCAGCCTCAGATGCACGGCCTGTCTGGTGGTCCAGTTCGACGAAGCCGGCAGTTTTCTGGACCGGCACGGCCGTTCGGCGCAAGCCGATGTGCTGGCCCGGTGCGAGGACCGGATTCGCGGTGCGCTGCGGATGGGCGATCTGGTCGCCTTGATGCAGGGGGGCAGTTTCATCGTGGTGTTGTCGCCGGTGCGCAGGCTTGATCTGGAAACGCTGATCCAGCTTTGCGGCCGGCTGCAACAGGCGATCACTGCGCCACTCTCGTTGGGGGCGACGCAGGTCTATGTGACCACCTCCATCGGGTTTTGCGTCTCGGGCCGGTCCTCCGCCCTGACCGGGGCATCGCTGCTGGACGCCGCACAGACCGCGGCGGATGAAGCCCTGCGCTATGGCCCGGGTGCCATCCGGGCCTACTCGCCCGAGATGTCGCGCAAGCAGTCGGTGCAGATGGCCATGCGCGAGGAAATCGAGGCCGCGCTGGAGGGCGGCCAGATCCGCCCGCATTTTCAGCCGCAGATTTCGACCGACACCGGCGATGTCACCGGGATGGAGGCGCTTGCCCGCTGGCACCACCCTGATCGCGGCTGCCTGGCCCCGTCCGAGTTTATTTCGGCCGTCGAAGCCAGCGCCCTGACCGAACGGCTGGGCGAGGTCGTGCTGCAGCAGGCGCTGACCGCGCTGGTCGACTGGGATCGCAAGGGGTTTGCCGTGCCCAGGGTCTCGGTCAATTTCGCGGCATCGGACCTGCGCAATCCCCGCCTGCCCGAACGGCTGAAATGGGAACTGGACCGCTTCGACCTGCCGCCCGAGCGGCTGACGGTCGAGATCCTGGAAACCGTCATCGCCAATTCGGACAATGACATGCTGGTGTCGAACATCGCAGCACTGGCGGCCATGGGCTGTGGCATCGATCTGGACGATTTCGGTACCGGCCATGCCTCGATCACCACGATCCGGCGGTTCGCCGTGAAGCGGCTGAAGATCGACCGCAGCTTCATGACGAAGGTCGATCAGGACCGCGAACAGCAGAAGATGTTCTCGGCGATCGTGTCACTGGCCGAACGGCTGGGTCTTGAGACGCTGGGCGAAGGTGTCGAGACGGCGGCCGAACACGCGATGCTGTCGCAACTTGGCTGCGGCCATGTTCAGGGCTTTGCCCTGGCCCGCCCCATGCCGGCCGAGGCGGTGGGCGCCTGGATCACCCGCCACAAGGCCGGCCAGCATCGCATTCCCCGGATCGGCGCCCGCACGACCCGCTGAGACAGACGCGATGCCGATGGCAGGTCCACCGCAGGATGAAGCCCGGGGCTTGCCGGCAGGGGTCGTTGCCGGGCGGATGCGCGGGCCATTTCCGGCGAAACCGCTTGACCTTTGCCGCCCCCTTCTGTTCAAGCACCGCTGATCCCTTTGACGAAAGCGGTGCGCCTGATGGACGGTCAGAACAACAAGAACCTCATTCTGGCCATGGTGCTCAGCATGCTGGTCATCACGGTATGGATGTTCCTGTTCCCGCCGCCCGAGCCCGCCCCGCCCGCCAATGCCCCCACGACCGCCGAAGGCGAGGCCGTGCTGCCGCCCGCTGTCCCCGGAGAGACTGCCGCTGCCGCCGAGCCGGCCGAAGATCTGCCCGAGGCCGCGCGGCTGACCATCGACACGCCGGAACTCTCGGGCAGCATCAACATGCGTGGCGGCCGTTTCGACGAGCTGCGCCTGAAGCAGTACCGCGAAACGATGGAGCCGGACTCGCCCGAGGTCACGCTGCTGTCGCCCACGGGCAAGGATGACGCCTTCTATGCGCTGTACGGCTGGGCCCCCGGGGCCGGTCTGACCAATGACGACGTGCCCGGCCCCAACACCGAATGGCAACTCGCCTCCGGCGCCACTCTGCGGCCGGGCGCGCCTGTGACCCTGCGGTGGGACAATGGCAAGGGCCTGATCTTCACCCGTGAGGTCGCGGTGGATGACAAGTACATGTTCACCATCACCGACACGGTCCAGAACGGCACCGGCGCCCCGGTGACGCTGCAGCCCTATGGCCAGATCCGCCGTCACGGCCTGCCGAAGGATCTGCGCAAGTTCTTCATCCTGCACGAAGGCGTGGTCGGCCGCGCCGATGGCGTTCTGGCCGAGGTGGATTACTCGGATATCGAGGAATTCCCCGTGGTGGAGCGTGAGCAATCCGCTGCCGAGGTGACCGATGCCGCCAAGGATGGCTGGCTGGGCTTCACCGATCACTACTGGATGGCGATCCTGGTTCCAGAACAGGGCAAGGCACACACGCAGGTTGTCAAATACGCCGCCGCCCAGAACGTCTACCAGACCGAGGTCCGCGAAAAGCCGATGACGGTGGCCCCGGGTGAAACCGGCGTCAGCAGTTCGCGCCTCTTTGCCGGGGCCAAGGAATGGGCCGCGATCCGCGCCTATGAGAACGAGCCCGGCTTCCTTGATCGCCTGTTCGGCACCACGCAGACCGAGGCGAAGCCGATCCCCGGCTTCATCGAGTCGATCGACTGGGGCTGGTTCTCTTTCCTCACGAAACCGATCTTTGCGGTGCTGCACTGGCTGCACGGGCTGATCGGCAACATGGGCTGGGCGATCATCGCGCTGACCTTCGTGCTGAAGATCATCGTGCTGCCCCTGGCCTACAAATCCTATGTCTCGATGGCGCGGATGAAAGAGCTGCAGCCAGAGATGGAGGCGCTGAAGGAACGTGCCGGCGATGACAAGCAGAAGCTGCAGAAGGAAATGATGCAGCTATACCGCGAGAAGAAGGTCAATCCGGCGGCCGGCTGTCTGCCGATCCTGATCCAGATTCCGATCTTCTTCAGCCTTTACAAGGTGATCTTCGTTACGCTGGAACTGCGCCACGCGCCGTTCTTCGGCTGGCTGCAGGATCTGTCGGCGCCCGATCCGTCCTCGCTCTATAACCTGTTCGGGGCGCTGCCCTGGGATGCGCCGGCGGCCGGCACGCTGACCCACATGATCTTTATCGGCGTGCTGCCGATCCTTCTGGGTGTGACCATGTGGCTGCAGCAAAAGCTGAACCCGGCACCCACCGATCCGGTGCAGCAGCAGGTCTTCGCCTGGATGCCTTGGGTGTTCATGTTCATGCTGGGCGGCTTTGCCTCGGGCCTGGTGGTGTACTGGATCACCAACAACATCATCACCTTCAGCCAGCAGTACCTGATCATGTGGAGCCATGGCAAAAGGCCCGACATCTTCGGGAACATCCGTTCAGCGCGAACCGCCAAGGCCGATGCAAAGACCGCGGTCCCGGCCAACAAGCCGAACCCGCCGAAAAAGGCGAAGAAATGACGGCCTCGCTGGCCCATATCTTCCGCCATCCGATCAAGGCCCACGGACGCGAGGAACTCGCGTCCGTTGTGCTTTCGGCAGGGACAGGGCTGCCATGGGACCGGCATTGGGCGGTGATGCATGACCGCTCGAAGTTCGACCCCTCGGCCCCGGCCTGGGCACCATGCGTCAACTTCCAGCGCGGGGCGCGGACAGCCTCGGTGATGGCGATCGAGGCGCGGTTCGATGAGGGCAGCGGCCAGATGGAGCTGACCCATCCCGACCTGCCCGCCTTGTGCTTTTCCCCCGCGACCGAAGGCGCCCGGCTGATCGACTGGCTGGTCCCGATCAGCCCGCAGGAATGGTTCCGCCCGGTGGCGCTGGTCAGCGCGCCGGGGCGGGGGATGACGGACACGCCTTACCCTTCGGTCTCGATCAAAAACCTTGCCTCGAACGCGGACCTTGGGCGGCGGATGGGGATGGACTTGTCGATCCACCGCTGGCGGGGAAACCTGTGGCTGGATGGCGTAGCGCCCTGGGCCGAGTTCGACTGGATCGGCAAGCAGGTCCGCATCGGTGCGACGCTGCTTGAGGTGCGTGAGCGGGTCGGCCGCTGCAAGGCCACGATGGCGAATCCGGCGACCGGGTTGGTCGATGCCGACACGCTGCGCGGTTTGCGCGATGTGGTGGGAGAGCAGGACTTCGGCGTCTTTGCCGTGGTGCTGGAGGGCGGAGAGATCAGCCCGGGTGACCGGGTGGAGGTGCTGCAATGACCATGGCCTTTACCCTTGCGCCCGAGCCTTCGGACGAAGACCGCGAAACCGGGCGGCTTCTTTTCGCAGGGCCGGTGGATTTCGTGAAGGGCGTGGTCAAGATGGCCGCCCTGCCGCCTGCGGACCGGGTTGAGGTCTGCTTTGCCGGCCGGTCGAACGTGGGGAAGTCCAGCCTGATCAATGCGCTGACCGGGCGGAAGAACCTGGCGCGGGCCTCGAACACCCCGGGCCGGACGCAGGAGATCAACTATTTCGCGCTTGGCGACCGGGGCTATATCGTCGACCTGCCGGGCTATGGCTTTGCCGAGGCGCCGGTGGCGGTGGTCCGGCAATGGCAGGCGCTGTTGAAGCAGTTCCTGCAGGGCCGGGCCACGCTGCGCCGGGCCTTCGTGCTGATCGACACGCGGCACGGGGTGAAGGCGGTGGATGAAGAGATCCTGACGCTTCTGGACCGCGCCGCCGTCACCTTCCAGGTTGTGATGACCAAGGCCGACAAGGTGAACCGCGAGACCCGCGAGGCCAATATCGCGCAGGTCATGGCGGCGTTGCAGAAGCACCCCGCGGCCTACCCCGAGATCGTGGTGACCAGTTCCGAGAAGGGCGAAGGGGTTGAAACCCTGCGCGCCATCATTGCCACGCTGGAATAGGCCCAGACAGAATCGCCTCTGACTGGCCGCGGGAGGGGTTTTGCACCCCTCCCGACCTCCCCGCAGGATATTTGGACCATAGTGAAGGCACCGTGATGCGGCCTGCATGGCCGGTCGCCCGCGATCCGGGCTGGCGGGCGACGGGGCTTTGCGGCATTACTGGCGACAAGGAGCCGCCATGTCCGCCGACAGCCAGTCCCCGCTTGCCCCCCTGCGCCACCCGAGCTTCCGGCTGATCTGGACCGCGACCCTGGTGTCGAACCTCGGGTCGCTGATGCAAGGGGTGGGGGCGGCCTGGAAGATGGCCGAGCTGACGCCGTCGGAGGGGATGGTGGCGCTGGTGCAGGCCTCGACCACCTTGCCGATCATGGTGCTGGCGGTGGCGGCAGGGGCGGTGGCCGACAATTTCGACCGCCGCCGGGTGATGCTGGCTGCGCAATGTTTCATGTTCGTGGTCTCGGTCGGGCTGTCTGTCGCGGCCTGGTTCGATCTGCTGGGGCCGTGGGGCCTTCTGTCGTTCACCTTCCTGCTGGGTCTTGGTTCGGCGCTGCATCTGCCGTCCTGGCAGGCCTCGATGCGCGATCTGGTTCCGCGTGAGGATCTGGCGGCGGCCGTCACGCTGAACTCGATGAGTTTCAACCTGATGCGTTCGGTGGGGCCGGCGCTTGGCGGGATCATCGTGGCCAGCTTTGGGGCGGCGGCGGCCTTCGGGCTGAATGCGGTCAGCTATCTGGCGGTGATCTACGCCCTTTTCCGCTGGCGCAATCCGGTCGAGGATCGCACCCTGCCGGCCGAGAAGCTGGGCCGTGCGATCTGGGCCGGGCTGCGCTATGTCAGCCTGTCGCCCAACCTGACGCGGGTGATGGGACGGTCGTTCCTGTTCGGGGTCTCGGCCGTGGCGCTGATGGCGCTGTTGCCGCTGGTGACCCGTGACCGGCTGGATGGCGGGGCGGCCACGTTCGGCATCACCCTTGGCATCTTTGGGCTGGGCGCGATTGGCGGCGCGCTGTGCAGTCCGCTGATCCGCCGCGCAGCCAGTATCGAGACCATTGTGGCCGGCGGATTTCTTGGCTTTGCTGCGGGGACATCGGTGGTTGCCGCGGCAACCAGCCTCTGGCTGGCGATGCCGGGTCTTATGATGGCGGGCGCGGCCTGGGTTCTGGCCCTGTCGCATTTCAACGTGTCCACCCAACTTGCCACCCCCCGCTGGGTGGTGGGCCGGGCGCTGGCGATCTATCAGACCATGGCCTTCGGCGGCATGGCGGTTGGCGCCTGGGTCTGGGGCTGGCTGGCCGAGACCGTGTCGATCCCCTTCGCGCTGCATGGCGCGTCGGTGCTGCTGCTGGTGGGGGCGGTGCTGGGACGGTTCTGGCCGATGCCGAACCTGAACGATGTGAACCTTGACCCGGCGAACAGGTTCCATGCCCCTGACCTGCGGCTTGATCTGCGGGCGCGGTCCGGGCCGATCATGGTGATGATCGACTGGGACATCCCGACCGAGCACACCAATGCCTTCCTGGCGCTTATGGCCGAGCGGAGGCGCATTCGCCGCCGCGACGGCGCGCGGCAATGGGCGCTGCTGCGTGACCTTGAGAACCCCGACATCTGGGTCGAAAGCTATCATGTGGCGACCTGGGTCGACTATCTGCGCCACCATCAGCGCCGCACCGCCAATGATGCGACCAGTTACGACCGGCTGCTGGAGCTGCACCGAGGGCCCGAAGGCCCGCGCGTCCACCGGATGATCGAGCGCCAGACGGTTCCGCCGACCGACGACATGCCGCTGCTGGAGAAAGAGCCGCAAATTCCCTGAGACAGGAATTCGTCAAAGATCCTCGGGCGGATTGTTCCCGATCAGACGTGCTGCGCGCCGTTCACCTCGATCTCGGCGCCGGAGATATAGCTGGACTGGTCCGAACACAGGAACCAGATCACGTCGGCCACCTCCTTTGGCTGGCCAAGCCTTTGCATTGGCAGCTTTTCCACGATCTTGTCGGTGCCGGGGGACAGGATCGAGGTTTCAACCTCGCCCGGGGCGATGGCGTTGACCCGCACGCCCAGGGGGCCGAAGTCATGCGCCATTTCCCGCGTCAGCGCGGCGAGGGCGGCCTTCGATGTCGCATAGGCTGCTCCGGCAAAGGGATGCACCCGCGATCCGGCGATGGAAGTGACGTTGACGATGCTGCCTTTGGTGGCGGCGAGTTCGTCCTTCAGCCCGCGGGCCAGGATGACGCTGGCAAAGAAATTGACGTGGAAGACATGGCCCCAGGTCCTCAGGTCGGTCTCAAGCGTGTTCAGCCGCGCGCCGCCCGGTCCCTTGGGGCTGATGCCGGCGTTGTTCACAAGCGCATGCACCCTGCCGCCAACCTTGTCCTTGATCGTCTCGATGGCGGCGATGGTCTTGTTGGGGTCGGCCAGATCCAGCTGGATATGGTTCGCCTCGGCATCCGGCCAGGGGCAGCGCGGGTCGAAAGGCTGACGCGAGCAGGTCAGCACCCGCCAGCCCTCGGCCCCGAAGCGCTTGACCGTGGCATGGCCGATCCCGCGCGAGGCGCCGGTGAGGACAAGGACCTTCTGCTCGGACATCGCCTGTCTCCTTTGCAGGGCAAGCTAATCCGTTGGTGCCGGAAGGCAAGGCTTGGCAGGAGGGCGCAAAAGTCTTATGCGGCGATTCAATGCCGGAGGCCCCCATGAAACAGCAGACCTTGACCATGCAGGACGCACAGAACACCGCAAGAATGTTGTCGGAAGCCTTGCCGTATCTTCAACGGTTTGAGGGTGCCGTCGTGGTGGTGAAATTCGGTGGCAATGCCATGGGCGATGATGCCGCCATGGCCGAATTCGCCCGCGACATGGTGCTGATGAAGCAGGTCGGCGTGCATCCGGTGGTGGTGCATGGCGGCGGGCCGATGATCAACGAGATGCTGGGCAAACTGGGCATCAAGTCCGAATTCGTGCGCGGCAAGCGGGTGACCGACAAGGCCACCGTCGAAGTGGTCGAGATGATCCTCTCGGGCCTTGTGAACAAGCGCATCGTGCAGGCGATCATGGATGCCGGGGGCCGGGCCGTGGGGATTTCGGGCAAGGATGACGATCTGATGGTCTGCGAGGCCGACGATCCCGAACTGGGCTATGTCGGCCGCCCGGTCGAGATGAACGTGCAGGTGCTGCGCGACCTTTACGCGGCGGGAATCATTCCGGTGATCGCGCCGGTCGGTACCGGCATGAAGGACAACGAGACCTTCAACGTGAATGGCGACACGGCTGCCGGCGCCATTGCCGGGGCGTTGAAGGCTGACCGGCTGCTGCTTCTGACCGATGTTCCGGGGGTCAAGGACGCCTCGGGTCAGGTGATGACCCAGATCACCCCCGAAGAGATCCGGCAGATGACGGCCGACGGGGTCATCTCGGGCGGGATGATCCCCAAGACCGAGACCGCGCTGATGGCCATCGAAGAGGGCACGCGGGCGGTGACGATCCTTGATGGCAAGGTGCCGAATGCGGCCCTGCTGGAACTGTTCACCGATCACGGGGCCGGGTCGCAGATCCGCTCGACCGTGCCGCGGGTGACACCGCGCGCGAAAGGCTGAGACCTGTCGTTTCTGGCGGGCCACGTGGTTTTCGGCAGGGATAGGTCTACGCTGTAGGACGCCGCTGCTTTCAGGTGCAACCCATGGCGCTGACGCCGGACCGGATCGAGTCCCTGCTGGCTCCGCATTGCCTTGAGGTGATGGGGGGCTTCAGCGTCGAGGAGGATGAAGAGCATCTGCCGCGCGGAACCCGCTCGCTGATCCTGCTCGGGCCGCGCCAGCCCGGTTTCTGGCCGCATCTGACCGCGTCGGCGGAATGGCGGGACGGCACGCCCGATCCGGTGGACCGCTGGTCGCGGCGGGTGATCGGCCGCATCGCCTGCGATCTGCAGGCCAAGGCGCTGTTTCCCTTTGGCGGCCCACCCTACAGCCCGTTCTATCAATGGGCGCTGCGGACCGGGCGCTGCTGGGAAAGCCCGGTGCGGCTTCTGGTCCACGACACCCAAGGGATGTGGGTCAGTTTCCGCGGCGCGCTGGCGATGAAGCAGGCGATGACCTTCCCGCGGGGTGCGAAGCCCTGCGACAGCTGCCAGACCAGACCCTGCCTGACCTCATGCCCGGCCGGCGCGCTTGGTGCCGAAGGCTATGACGTGCCGCGTTGCCATGCCTGGCTGGACGGCGAGGGGGGCGAGTGCCTTTCCGGCGGTTGCCTTGTGCGCCGCGCTTGCCCGGCAAGCATCGGACATGCAAGGATGCCAGAGCAATCCGCCTATCACATGGGGCAGTTCCACAGATGAAGCGCCTGATCCTGACGCGCCACGCCAAGTCCAGCTGGGACGACCCCCTGACGCCGGATCACGACCGCGACCTGAACGAACGGGGCAAGGCCGCGGCCGCCGATCTGGGGCAATGGCTGGCCAGCCGCGGCTATGTCCCGGATGAGGTTCTGTGCTCGGACGCCTTGCGCACCCGTAAGACATTCTCGGGCGTGGCGCCGGCGCTGCCCGGCACGCCGATGCTGGAGCTGAAGCCCTCGCTTTACCATGCGGGGCCGGATGTGATGATGGCGGTGCTGAAACACGCCACGGGAGACGCGGTGATGATGATCGGGCACAACCCGGGCATCGCGGAATTTGCGCACAGGCTGGTGTCGAAGACCCCGATCAGCCCCGAGTTCCGCAAATACCCGACCGGCGCCACTCTGGTGGTGGATTTCGCCATCGACTCCTGGGCCGACGTCGGCTTTGGGCAGGGCGTGACCGCTGATTTCGTGGTCCCGCGCGAGATCGCCGTCTGAGTCCTACCAGGCGCAGACCGAAACGCGCTGGTTCACCCAGCAGGCATCGTCGCGGCGCAGCGCCCCTAGGGGGCTGTGGGCGTGGCCGGCGAAAGGCTCCTCGTTCCACCAACCGGTGCCGTTGCCGGGACGGTCCATCAGCACCTGCGCGAAGAAGCGGCCGTCCGGGCTGGCGATCTGGAACGATCCGTCCTCATCCAGCGCGGTGAAGGCGCAGCGGCCGCCGATCAGCTTTTCATTGCCGACGATCAGCAGGCAATCCGCCGGGCGGGCCACCCCGATTTCGGCAAGGGCGGGAGAGGCGAGGAGCAGGAAGGTCAGGGCGGCAAGGGTTTTCATCGGGACCTCGGGGAAAGACGCGACATGAAAAAAAGGGGGCGCAAATGGCGCCCCCTTTTGGTGCCACGACCGGGGTCGCGGCGCAATGTATGGATTCAATGCCCCAGGATCTGGCTGAGGAACAGCTTTGTCCTGTCGCTCTTGGGGTTGTTGAAGAACTCTTTCGGTTCGTTCTGCTCGACGATCTGGCCCTGATCCATGAAGATCACCCGGTTCGCCACCGCCTGGGCGAAGCCCATCTCATGGGTGACGCAAAGCATGGTCATGCCCTCTTGCGCCAGCTCGATCATGGTATCCAGCACTTCCTTGATCATTTCGGGGTCCAGGGCCGAGGTCGGCTCGTCAAACAGCATGATCCTGGGCCGCATGCAGAGCGAGCGCGCGATGGCCACCCGCTGCTGTTGCCCGCCTGAAAGCTGGCCGGGATACTTGTTCGCCTGCTCGGGGATCTTGACCTTGCGCAGGAAGTGCATCGCGGTCTCTTCCGCCTCTTTCTTCGGGATCTTGCGGACCCAGATCGGGGCCAGGGTGCAGTTCTCCAGAATGGTCAGATGCGGGAAAAGGTTGAAGTGCTGGAACACCATCCCGACTTCGGACCGGACCTTGTCGATGTTCTTGAGGTCGCTTGTCAGTTCGGTCCCGTCGATGATGATCTGGCCGGACTGGTGTTCCTCCAGCCGGTTGATGCAGCGGATCAGCGTGGACTTGCCCGACCCCGAGGGGCCGCAGATCACGATCCGCTCCCCCCGGTTCACGGTCATGTCGATGTCGCGCAGCACGTGAAAGGTGCCATACCATTTGTTCATGTTGCGGATCTCGATCGCAACTTCGTCAGAGACCTGCAGTTTCGGTTGGGCTTCAGCCATTTCGGGGCCTCCTTAACGATGGTCGGTCTTCAGCTTGCGCTCCAGATACATCGAGTATCGGGACATGCCGAAGCAGATGAGGAAGAAGATGACACCGACGAAGATGTAGGGCTCCCAGTAGATGCCCTTCCAGTTGATGTCGGCGCGCACGGCCATGGTCACGCCGCGCAAGGGGTCAAGAAGGCCGATGAACGACACCAGCGTGGTGTCCTTGAAAAGCCCGATGAAGGTCGAGACGATCCCCGGGATCGAGATCTTCAGCGCCTGCGGCATGATGATCAGCCGCTGCGCCTGCCAGTAATCAAGGCCAAGCGCGTCGGCGGCCTCGTACTGGCCGCGGGGCAGGGCGGCCAGGCCGCCGCGCACCACCTCGGCCAGATAGGCCGAGGCGAAAAGCGAGGCGAGGATGATCACCCGCAGGATCAGGTCGAAGTTGGTGCCCGGCGGCAGGAAGTAGGCCAGCAGCAGCGAGGCGGTGAACAAGAGCGTGATCAGCGGCACGCCGCGGATGAACTCGATGAAGCCCACGGAAAGGGTCTTCACCAGGAACATGTCCGACCTGCGGCCAAGGGCCAGAAGGATGCCAAGCGGCAACGAGGCCGCGATGGCGGTGATGCCGATGATGATGGCCAGAAGGAAGCCGCCGAACTGGTCGGAGCTTACCTTCTGCAGACCGAAAGGGGCCAGCGTGGACAGGTGTCCGGTCAGCCAGGGATGGACCAGGATCGCATAGGCGCCGATGGCCAGAAGGCCGCCGAAGATGCCGATCCCTGCGGCGCGGCTGCGCGCGGCGTTGAAGGTGCCGACGGCGGCCAGCAGCGCGCCAAGACCCAGGGACGAGGCATAGGGGAACGTCCACAGCATCCCCAGATTCAGGTTCAGCACCCAGCTGATCGCGCGCATCAGCGCCACCATGCCCCAGACGACGACCGAGATCACCCAGATCACGGCCGAGACCACCGCGCCCAGGGTCTTGCCCAGGATGCCGCTGTTCTCGCCGAACCCGGGGTAGAAGCTGGACGCCGCGGAAAGCTTGGCCAGGAAGTCCGAACTGACGGTATCAAGATAGTGGATCAGCGCCGCGGCGACGAAGGCCGCGCCGATGGCGATCACGATGGCATAGATCAGATTGCCGGCACGGTTGTGCAGCTTGCCGTAAAGCAGGCCGAAGCCGATCCCGACCATCACGGCAAGGACGGCCGAGAGATAGGTCCAGACCTGCCCGCCCCACAGAAGGAACAGCGCGATGAAGGGATAGGCCAGCGTCAGCCAGATCAGATGCTTCGGCGTGGTCCAGGCCAGCGCGAACAGCGCCCCCATGATGACCAGTGCTGCGATGACATCGACAAGCGGCGCCGACAGCGCCAGCATCGACAGGACGGTCAGCACCCCGGCGACGCCGGTCAGGATCGCGCCCTTGCGGTCGTTCCAGTAAAGGATCGGCGACAGCGCCACCAGCAGCAACCCGGCGGCCAGCACGGGGCGCCAGTAAAGGTGCGACGGGTAGAAGCCGAAGATATACTGGTGCCAGCGGGCCTTGATCACCGCCCAGCAGGCGCCGTCCGTGGCGCCGTTGGCGGCAACGATCGATCGGCATTCGGCCAGGCTGTTGGCGTTCCAGACCGAATTCCACCACCAGGGGAAAGCGGTCCAGACGCCCCAGACCACGATGCCGATGCCGATCAGGGTCAGCAGCGTGTTCATCCAGCCCGAGAACAGGTTCTCGCGCAGCCATTTCACCGCCCCGGTTTCCCGCATCGGCGGGTCTTTCGGGGCCAGCATCTCGGTTCTTACATAGCTGTCGGACATCTCAGCGCTCCTTCAGCTTGACGGCATTGTTGTAGATGTTCATCAGGCCCGAGATGATCAGGCTGATGACCAGATAGATCAGCATCATCAGCAGCATGCACTCAAGCTCTCGCCCGGTCTGGTTCAGGGTGATGCCGCCCAGCGTGCCGCGCAGATCGAGATAGCTGACCGCAATGCCAAGCGAGGTGTTCTTGGTCAGGTTCAGATACTGGCTGATCAGCGGCGGGATGATCACCCGCAGCGCCTGCGGCAGCACGATCAGGCTCATGGTGCGACTGGGGCGCATGCCAAGGGCGAAAGAGGCCTCGGACTGGCCGCGGCTGATGGCCATGATGCCGGCGCGGACGATCTCGGCGATGAAGGCGCCGGTGTAAAGCGACAGTGCGACGACCAGCGCGGTGAAGCTGTGCTGCAGAAGGATCCCGCCCTGGAAGTTGAAGCCTTTCGAGACGCCGTTCTCATCTGCGGCAAAGGCCGGGATCTGCAGGTAGAAGCCCATGGCGACCAGCAGAAGGATCACCGGCACGAACAGGATCAGCAACGATTTCCACCAGGTGGCGGGTCGCTGCCCGGTTTCCTCTTGCAAGGCTCTGGTCTTGCGCAACAAGGCGCGGTTGGCCAGCACTGACGCGATGACCACTGCCAGAACGGCGAGCACCGAGAAGTTCACGGGAATGCCGCCGATCTCGGTCCCGCCAAGCGGCCGGGACAGCATCGGTGTCGCCATATAGGTGCCGCGGTTGGTCAGCGCGACGGTGCCGAACAGCAGCTTGTTGGCGACGGGATAGATGTCATCCGAGGTGTCCTCGGTGTTCCAGCTGTCCACCATCGCCTGCGTCACCTTGAACTCGTTCGGGGCGGGCTGGGTCTCCGAGGTCACCACGAAGATGACGATGATCCACAAAAGCAGGGGGACGTTGCGGAAGGCCTCGACATAGATCGTCATCAGCCGGCTGATCAGCCAGTTGTTCGACAGGCGCAGCACGCCCGCGAAAACGCCGATCACCGTGGCCAGCACGCACCCGACGATGGCCACCAGAAGCGTGTTCAGAAGGCCGACGATGACGGCCCGGCCATGGGTGCTGTCATTGGTATAGGGGATCAGCTGCTGCTCGATGTCATAACCGGCGCGGACCCAGAGGAAGCCGAAGTTGATGTCCTTGTCCTTGGCGGCAAGGTTCTGGATCGTGTTGTCGACCAGCCACCCCACCAGAAGAAGGAACAGGATCAGAACCACCACCTGTATGGTGATCGCCCGGAACCGTGTATCGTAGACAAGCATGGACAGACGAAAGCCGTCCTTTGCCCCACCCGAGGGCGAGCTCGTGGCCAAGGTCATACA
The DNA here is from genome assembly GCA_934500835.1 of uncultured Paracoccaceae bacterium. Lineage (GTDB taxonomy): Bacteria > Pseudomonadota > Alphaproteobacteria > Rhodobacterales > Rhodobacteraceae > Pseudogemmobacter. The sequence continues at coordinate 27,541 of CAKSTR010000008.1, forward strand.
TTACCCCCTGAGTCCGTTCGATGTCCGGCTTTTTGCCGGTTATGCCGCAGGCGTGGTGCCGCGCTGTGAACGGAATTATTGAATCGATTGTGGAAAAGCGAAGGGGCGCGGCTTGCGCCACGCCCCCCGTACGATCAGCGGAACGGCGGTGCGTATTGCAGGCCGCCCTGGGTCCAGAGCGCGTTCAGGCCGCGCGCCAGGCCGATCGGGGTGGACGAGCCGATGTTGGCTTCGAAGATCTCGCCATAGTTGCCGCCGGCGGCAATGGCGGCCTTGAAGGCACCGTTGTCGAGACCGGACATCTTGCCCATGTCGCCTTCAAGCCCAAGAAGACGGCGCACTTCCGGGTCGGTCGAGGAGGCAGCGACCTCTTCGATGTTGGCCTTGGTGATGCCCTTCTCTTCAGCGATCAGCAGCGCGTTGAAGGTCCAGCGGACGATGTCGCCCCACTGGTTGTCGCCATGGCGCACTGCCGGCCCGAGCGGCTCTTTCGAGATGATTTCGGGCAGGATGATGTGGTTGTCGGCATCGGCCATGGTCGCGCGCGACGCGGCAAGGCCCGAGGCGTCGGTGGTGTAGGCGTCGCAGGCGCCGGCCAGATACTGGCGCTGCGCTTCGGAGTCGTCCTGCACGGTGACCGGGGTGTAGCTGATGTTGTTGAACTTGAAGAAGTCCGCCAGGTTCAGTTCGGTCGTGGTGCCGGTCTGGATGCAGACGGTGGCGCCATCCAGTTCCTTGGCCGAGGAAACGCCGAGGTCCTTCTTCACCATGAAGCCCTGACCGTCATAATAGTTGACGGCAACGAAATCGAGCTTCAGGTCGTTGTCGCGGCTGTAGGTCCAGGTGGAGTTCCGGGCCAGCATGTCGACTTCGCCCGAGGCCAGCGCGGTAAAGCGGGTCTCGCCGGTGGTCGGCACGAATTTCACCTTGGTCCCGTCACCCAGAACGGCGGCGGCAACTGCGCGGCACAGGTCCACGTCGAAGCCCTTCCATTCGCCGTTCGCATCCGGGGCGCCGAAGCCGGTCAGGCCGACGTTGACGCCGCAAATCAGCTCGCCCCTCGCCTTCACATCGTCCAGCGTGCCGGCGAAGGCGGCGCCTGCCAGCACGGTCGATGCGGCGAGCGTGCCGAGGAATACCGATTTCTTCATTGTTACCTCATCCTGAGTTGCCGCCCTTGGGGCGTTGGTTCTTTGCCCTCGTCTTGATGACACGGGCTTGATCCTGTTGGAGGTGAGCCTCTCCCAGTGCTTTGCAGTTTCAGCTAAAGCACTTTAAGTGGTCAAGGGGACTTGCGCATCTTCAGGAAAATCGCCTGTTTTCAGGGGATTGTTCCGAATATGTGGCGGCGCTGGCGGGCATGCGCAGGAAATTGGGATAAAATGTTACCGACACAATCCCAAGAATCGGTCCGCCTGCAGGAAAGCGGTGCGGCGCAGGGCTTCGGTCGCGGCCTCATCCTCGTCCTCGCCCCACTGCTCGATCTGCCAGCGATTGTCGATCCGCGACAGCGCGAAAGCCTCGTCGGCGGTCAGTCGGCCTTCCGCAACGGCAAGGGCAAGCACGAGCGAGCCGGAAATCGCCACCAGATCGTGCAGGCCGGCCAGCGCGAAATCCGAATGCGCCGCGACATGGCCGGTCAGCCGCGCAAGGCTGGTCTGCGGCTGTTCCACCGGCATGATGCCGTGGGTCAGGGCCAGCGGTGCCTTCAGATGGGTGGCGGCCCAGTCGATCAGCGGGTCCCAGCCGGCGGCTTGCCGGTCGATCAAGGGCTGCGGTCCGGTGGCGCGGTAGCACAACAGGTCGGTGCCGCCATAGCCCGCCAGTTCGGCCACCACGCCCGCCCGCATCGGGCCGATCTTGTCGATGGCGGAATTGGCGGCGCGGGTCAGCGGCATGGTCTCGGGGCGCAGCACCTTGTCCTGTGCGTCCCATTCGGCGGCGACGGCCTCGGCCAATGGCCGCGTCGGCAGGGTCAGCGCCGCTTTGGCCGGGGTCTTTACCGCGCGGCCGTCCAACCGGACGGTGAAACCGCCGTCCACCGCCTCGGCCGTCGCGGCGTTCCAGAAGCGTTTCGGGGTCCAGCTCATCCCGGGATCACTGATAGGCGGTGAAGGGGTCTGCGGGCACGTCGTCCTCCTTCCAGTCCAGCGCGGCCCAGGTGCGGGCCATATGCTCGGGCAGGGGGGCGGTGAAGGTCACTTCCTTCTTGGTGATCGGATGCTCGACGGTGATCGACCGGGCATGCAGGTGCATCTTCTTCGAGATGTCGCCGCCAACCGAGGCGCCCCAGCCGTCACCCTCGTTGAAGGCATCGGAGCCGCCGTATTTGCCATCGCCAAGGATCGGGTGGCCGATCTCGGCCATATGCGCGCGCAACTGGTGGGTGCGCCCGGTCACGGGTTCAAGCGCCATCCACGACAGACGCGAGCCAAGGAACCAGAGCGTGAAGAAATCGGTCTGGGCGCGCTTGGCCTCGGGGTGTTCCTTGGCCTTGGCGGGATGGATGCAGATCATCTTCTCGCCCTCGCCGCCACGTCCGCGGCCGGGGGCCTTCTCAAGGAAGAACTTGATCGAGCCCTTCTTGGGGTTGGGGACGCCGGCGACGACAGCCCAGTAGATCTTGCGTGCGGCGCGGTGGCGCAGCGATTCCGACAGCGCCCTCGCCACCCGGTCGGTGCGGGCCAGAAGAAGGATGCCCGAGGTGTCCTTGTCCAGCCGGTGCACCAGCTTCGGCCGGTCCTTGTAGCCGAACTTCAGCGCCTCGGTCAGCCCGTCGACATGGCGGTCGCCCTGACCCGAGCCACCCTGCGAAGGCAGGCCCGGCGGCTTGTTCAGGACGATCATATGCTCGTCCTTCCAGAGCACGGCGTTCTGGATCATTTTCGCATCTGCCGCGCTGACGCCCTCGACCCTGGCCCGGACCGGAGCCTCGGTCTCGGGCAGCGGCGGCACGCGGATGGTGGCGCCGGGGACGACGCGGTCCGAGGCCTTGACGCGGGCGCCATCGACGCGGATCTGGCCGGTGCGGCACATCTTCTCGACCGCGCCCTGCGTCACCTGCGGGAAGCGCCGCTTCATCCAGCGGTCAAGGCGCTGTTCGCCCTCGTCCTCGGATACGGTCAGCATCTGGACGCCGCTCATGCGAAAACTCCCCGGAAGATGTGCAGGGCAAGCGCGATTGCCGCCAGCGAAAGGGTGACCGAAATCCCGACATAGGCCAGCGCAACCCCGGTCTGGCTGCGTTCCCACAGGGTCATCGTGTCCAGCGAGAAGGCCGAGAAGGTGGTGAAGCCGCCAAGGATGCCGGTCATCAGCAGGGGCGTGAATTTCATGCCGCCCTTCTCCGCCACAAGGACGACCAGCAGCCCCATGACGAAAGAGCCGACGACATTGACGATCAGCGTGCCCCAGGGAAAACCGGTGCCAAATGCCCGCCCGGCCGAGACATTGACGCCATAGCGCAATGCCGAACCGATGGCGCCGCCAAGCGCGACCTGAAGCAGATGGGAAAGGCTGAACATGGGCGGGGCTATGCGGCTGAAGGGGGTGAAAGTCAACGTCTGAGGGCAGGGCCCCTTGGTGCAGGAAGGCTTAGCGCGGAGGCGTCGCAGGCCCTGACGCACGAAGCTTGTCGTGTTCGGCATCGGCGCCGGGCACCGGGTCGTAGCCATGGCCGCCCCAAGGGTGGCAGCGGCAGAGGCGATGCGCGGTCAGGTAGCCGCCCTTCAGCCCGCCGTGACGCTGCAGCGCCTCCAGCGCATAGGCCGAACAGGTGGGCTGGAACCGGCAGCCATGGCCAACCCAGGGCGACAGCAGCAGGCGATACGCGCGGACCGGCAGCGCCAGCACATGGGCCAGCGGGGTCATTTCCTGCCCTCATGAACTTGCCGCAGCGCGGTTTCCAGATCGGCGAGCAGATCGGCGAAGGGCCGGATGACCGTCGCACCGGGGCGGGCGACCAGAACATAGTCCCAGCCGGGGCGACCTTGCGGCACAAGGATCGCCCGTGCCGCCTCTCGCAACCGGCGTTTGGCCCGGCTGCGGATCACCGAATTGCCGGTTTTCTTCGAGGCGGTGAAGCCGATCTGCACCTTCGGATCGCCATCCTTGCGGTCGCGCGCCTGCAGAAGAAACGACGCGGCACTTTGCCGGCGGGCCGAGGCGGCTTTCAGGAACTCGGGCCTGGTCTTCAGGACCAGCAGTTTCCCGGCGGTCGCGCAAACGGAAACCGCCGGGGGCGCTTCGGGCGCGTCGGCGGATTGCCTTGTGCCCTGTGCCTCCGGCGGCGTCATGTCGTCTCCTTGCCCCCGAGGGGGCACAAGATCAGGCCGAAAGAACCTTGCGGCCCTTGGCGCGGCGGGCAGCCAGCACCAGACGACCGCCTTTGGTGGCCATGCGGGCGCGGAAGCCGTGACGGCGGCTGCGGACCAGCTTCGAGGGTTGGTAGGTGCGCTTCATCGCGGTCTCCATCAGATCGGGTGCCCGAACCTGTGCAGATTCGAGGGCGGTAACTTGAAGCCCGCGTGATAGGGGCGTTTCCGGCCCAAGTCAACGCGGCTTGCGTGGGCCTTTTGCAACATTCGGCAGGGGATGTGCAAGACGTTCGAGCCTGCGTCGCCACGTTCCGCATCCGGCACGGCCCATGGCGATTCCCCGACCCGCCCGCGGCGTCTTTGCCCTTCTGCGGCGCACGGGCATTTGATATTCCTTGAAGACAGGTGGTGCTGCAGGTGCGGCGATGCCGGTTCGGAATGGTGGGACGTGTGACAGGGGACGGGCAGGGCAAAGCGCACGAAGGCCGGCACTGGCGTTTCTTCAGGACGCTTTCGGGGCGGTTTCTTCTGTTGACCATCGCCTTCGTCATCCTGGCCGAGGTTCTGGTCTTCGTCCCCTCGATCGCACGCTATCGCTATGACCTCCTGGCCGAGCGGCTGAAGATGGCGCAGACGGCGGCGCTGATCCAGCTGGCCTCGGACGACATGATCAGCCCCGCGCTTGAGGCCGAGGCCCTGGCCAATGCCGAGGTGTTCAACGTCGTCCTGCGGCGCGACGATGTGCGGCAATTGGTGCTGTCCTCGCCCGTGCCCGGGCCGGTGGCTGCCAGCTATGATCTGCGCACGGCGACCAGCTGGCACCTGATCCGCGACGCGCTTGCCGTGCTGGCGGACCCGGAAGTCAGGATCATCCGGGTCATCGGCAATCCGGTGCAGGAGGGCGGCCAGCTGATCGAGATCACCATGGACACCCGCGCGCTGCGGCGTCAGCTGGTGGATTTCGGGCTGCGCATCCTGGCGCTGTCGGCGCTGATCTCGGCCGTGACGGCGGTGCTGCTGTTCATCGCGGTGCAGCGGCTTCTGGTTGCGCCGATCCGCCGGGTGGTCAGCCATATGCAGGCCTATGCCGAGGCACCCGAGGACGCGCGCCGCGTGATCGCGCCTGCTGCCGACGTCATGGAACTGCGCGAGGCCGAAGAGGCGATGGCGCAGATGCAGACCCAGCTGATCGGGGCGCTGAAGCAGAAGGAACGGCTGGCCCAACTGGGCGGGGCGGTGGCCAAGATCAGCCACGATCTGCGCAACATCCTGACCACGGCCCAGCTTTTCGCCGACCGGCTGGAGGGCAGCGCCGATCCGGCCGTGGCACGGTCCGCGCCGAAGCTGATCGCCTCGATCAGCCGGGCAGTATCCTTGTGCGAATCGACGCTGGCATTCGGCAAGGCCGAAGAGGCCCCGCCCAGTCTGCGCCGATTTGCGCTGGCCCCGCTTATCAGCGAAGTGGCCGAGGGCGAGGGGCTGGCCGCAGAAGGCCCGGTCACCGCCCTGATCGACGTGGCGCCGGGGATGACGCTGCGTGCCGATCCCGAGCAGCTGCACCGGGTGCTGTCGAACCTGATCCGCAACGCCCGCCAGGCGATCGAGGCGACCGGCCAGCCCGGCACCATCGAAGTGTCGGCAGGCGAGGATGACCGCGACTGGTGGATTCGCGTCGGCGATACCGGCCCCGGCCTGCCCCCCAAGGCGCGCGAGCATCTCTTTTCGGCCTTTCAGGGTGGCGCGCGCAAGGGGGGCACCGGGCTGGGCCTGGCCATCGCGGCCGAGCTGGTGCGCGGCCATGGCGGCACGCTGGACCTTCTGCGCAGCGATGCCGAAGGCAGCGAGTTCCTGATCCGCCTGCCCAAGGCGGTCGGCCCCGCCGAAGGCTGAACTTCGCGTCCCCGTCCGGGTTTTGAAAACTCTGCCGCAAGCGTCGCGTTTTCGCCCTTGCCAAGCCCGGCAGGCGCAGCTACATCGCCCCCCACAGTGGACCCGTAGCTCAGCTGGATAGAGCACCAGACTACGAATCTGGGGGTCGGGCGTTCGAATCGCTCCGGGTCCGCCATTTAACCTATGACACCTGTCGGCTTTTCAGGTTTGTCGGGTTCCTCCCCGTCCGATGATCCTTCGCGTCCGTTGTCGGACGATGGTTTCCGGGCGGCGACTCCAGGACCAGCCTGCGTCTTCAAGGCCAAGAGGCAGGCGAGAAGCCCTCCATGAAAATGGCGGGGCCGAAGCCCCGCCAGTCACCGCTTACCAACAACATTGCGCCCTCGTCACCCGGGCGCCGGGATCCTTTTCAACTCTCGGCCGGCCGGGCAATGGGTCGCGGCGGTCAAGAGAAGCCTTTGCTCGCGGCGCGCGCCGCTGCGCAGGGTGGCGGTGCCGGCGGCAAGCTCCCGCTCCGCCCCGCGCGGGGTGGCGACGAAACTGTCCTGGCCGGAGCAAGGCCGGCACAGCGTCAGCCCTCTTGGGCGGGAGGGAGATATGCGGGGGGAAGAAAGCCCGGCCGGGGCCGTAGGCGTCGGGGAAGGGGCGGGCATCAGTGCGCGTGCTTTTGCGGAGGGGCGGTCTGCACCTCGGGCGACTATGTGGCGCCTTCGCTCATGGCCTTGGCGACCCCTGCCAGGATGATGCCCGGCCACCAAGCGCGGGGGCAGCCCTCGAAACTGACGTTGCCATATCTTCATGGGTCTACTGATCGCGCATTTGTATCGCGGCGATAACGCATTGTGGCGCGCCTGGTTCCAAACAGCGTCGACCGCGATCACCATGTCCAGATGCTCGGTCGCGGCCTTGATTTCGGGCTGTTTCCAGAGGCCGATACCCCCCTCTCTGCTGCCCTTGAAGCGGTGTTGCCAGGCGGTTGATCGCAGCGGCGGCGCGCGATGCGGGCCTGCGCGGCATTCGTGCAGAGGCAAGGCGGAAACAGTCAATTCGCCATCAGTTCCTGATGTCCAATTTTTGCCACAATTCGACCTCAATCCTGAATCCAGGACAGGCGGAGACAATCCGCCGGGAACGAGGCGAGCATAAATAGTGGCGACTCTTACGGGATCGTCCGGCAACAATGCGCTCTTTGGCGGGACTGGCGATGACCTCCTCATGGGTCTCGGCGGCAACGACACGCTTTACGGCGGCATGGGCGACGACACGCTGGAAGGTGGTACTGGTGCGGACAGGCTGGATGGGGGGTCGGGCACCGACACCGCCGATTATGCGCTGTCTTCCGCTGCGGTTACGGTCAGCCTGAGTTCGGGCCTTGGCTATGGTGGCGATGCGCAGGGCGATACGCTTGTCAGCATCGAGAACCTGACCGGCTCCAATTTCAACGACGTCCTGACCGGAAACACCGGCGCCAACATTCTGGATGGTGGTGCCGGCAGTGACGACCTTTATGGCGGCAGCGGGGCGGACACGCTGATCGGCGGTGCCGGCGCGGATCGGCTATATGGCGGTTCGGGCACGGATACGGCCGATTACTCCACCTCTGCCGCGCCGGTGAATGTGAACCTCGGCTCCGGGGTCGCGACCGGAGGCGACGCGCAGGGCGACACTTTCTCGTCGATCGAGAACCTGACCGGCTCCAACGGGGATGACACGCTGACGGGCGATTCAGGCGCCAATCTTCTGGCGGGCGGGTCGGGGAACGACCTGCTGTCTGGCGGGGCCGGGGCGGACACGCTGGAGGGCGGCGACGGCGACGACACGCTGGCGGGTGGCGCTGGCAGCGACTCGCTGGTCGGTGGCGCCGGGGTGGATACGGCGGACTATTCGGCGTCGACCGCTGCGGTGAGCGTCAGCCTGGCCACCGGCACCGGAACGGGTGGCGATGCCGCCGGCGACCGGCTGTCGGGGATCGAGAACCTTGTCGGTTCGTCCTTCGCCGACACGCTGACCGGCGACAACGGCGCCAACTACCTGTTCGGCGGTGCGGGCGCCGATACGCTTTATGGCGGGGCTGGCGACGACACCCTGCGCGGTGGCGCGGGCGCGGATTACATCGTCGGCGGCGAAGGGCTTGACTACGTCGATTATTCGACCTCTGGCGCGGCGGTCAACGTCAACCTGGACAATATGGTCGGCAGCGGCGGTGACGCGCAGGGTGACACCTATCAGGGCGTGGACGGCGTCTTGGGGTCCGAGTTCGACGACACCATCATCGGCTTTGACCAGGTTGGCCTGGCCGGGGACATCTTCACCAACATCTTCTATGGCGGCGGCGGCAACGACTGGATGGACGGCCGCGCCGGCAATGACAGCCTGTATGGCGGGACCGGCAATGACACCATCCTTGCCGGCGCCGGTGACGACACCGCCGAGGGTGGCACGGGCAATGACAGCATCGACGGCGGTGACGGCAATGACCTGCTGGCCGGGGACGCTGGCGATGACTGGATCGGCGGCGGGTCCGGCAATGACACGCTGGACGGCGGCGATGGCAATGACCGCCTGTTCGGCGGCACCGGCAACGATCAGGCCTTTGGCGGTGCGGGCAACGACAGCATCGACGGCGGCGACGGCAGCGACAGCCTTTATGGCGGGGACGGCGCGGACAGTCTCTATGGTGGCGCGGGCACCGATCTTCTGCAGGGCGGCGCGGGCAATGACACGCTGGATGGCGGCGACGGCAACGACACGCTTTACGGCGACGTGGGCAATGACAGCGTGTCGGGAGGGGCCGGCAACGACTCGCTCTTTGGTGGCAGCGGGGATGACTCGCTGGCGGGGGGCGACGGCCATGACACTATCAATGGCGATACCGGAAATGACAGCATCAGCGGCGGGGCCGGCAACGACCTGATCAGCGGCGGTGCCGGCAATGACACGATCGACGGCGGCATCGGCAATGACATCCTTTATGGCGATGCGGGCGATGATGTCATCGATGGCGGGGCCGGCAACGATCTGATCTATGCCGGTGCCGGCAACGACACCATCACCTCTGGCGCGGGCGACACCGTCTATGGCGGCGATGGAGACAATACCTACATCGGCACGGGTGCCACCTCGCTGTTCGGCGGGACAGGCAGCGATACCTTCGTAAACATCCCCGCCGATTACATCGACGGCGGTGAAAACGGCGCGTTGGAATTCGACACGCTGGACCTGTCGGGCCTTGGACCGCTGCGGATCACCTATGATCCGCTGAACCCCGAAAACGGCACCGTCACCTTCTACAACAGTCTTGGTCAGGTGACCGGGACGATGGTGTTCCGAAACATCGAGAACGTCATCCCCTGTTTCACCCCCGGCACGATGATCGCCTGCGAGACCGGTCTGCGCCGGGTCGAGGATCTGCGCCCCGGCGACCGGGTGATGACGCGCGACCACGGGCTGCAGGCGTTGCGCTGGATCGGACGCAAGGTGCTGGGACCGGCAGAGCTGCTGGCCGATCCAAAGCTGCAACCCGTGCTGATCCGCGCCGGCGCGCTTGGTCCCGGCCTGCCCGAGCGGGACATGAAGGTCAGCCGCCAGCACCGGATGCTGATGACCGGATCGCGGGCGGAACTGCTGTTCGGGTCGGACGAAGTGTTGGTGCAGGCCGAGCATCTGACCCATCTGCCCGGCATCAGCCACGCGACCGATGCCCGTGTGACCTATGTCCACCTGCTGTTCGACCGGCATGAGGTGGTGCTTTCGGACGGCACCTGGAGCGAAAGCTTCCAGCCCGGCGACCGGACGCTTGCCGGCATGGACGATGCCGCGCGGGACGAGGTGTTCCGCCTTTTCCCCGAACTGGCGCAAGGCGCGGCCTATCCCGCCGCCCGCCCGACCCTGAAGAAGTATGAGGCCAAGGTGCTGCTGGCAGCCTGACGTTCCGGGGGACAAAAACACGGGCCGCAGCCTTTGCAGGCTGCGGCCCGGTGTCCTTCGGCCAAGTGCGTCAGCCGCGCAGGCTGCCGCCGGTGGCCTTGGTCACCTTCTCGACGATCCTGGCGCTGACGGCGTCGATCTCGGCATCGGTCAGGGTCTTTTCGCCGGGCTGCAGGCGCACGGTCAGCGCGATGGACTTCTTGCCCGCGCCCATCTGCGCCTCGGCCTTCTCGCCGGTGAACTGGTCGAAGACGCGGACGCTTTCGATCAGCACCTTGTCGGCGCCCTGCGCGGCGTTCACCGCTGTCAAAGCCTCGACCCCGGCATCGACCACGAAGGCGAAATCGCGTTCGACCGCTTGCAGGTCGCTGATCGTCAGCGCGGGCCGCGTCGGGGTCTTTACCTTGGGCTGCGGCACATTGGCCACCAGGACCGTGAAGGCGACGGCGGGGCCTTTCACATCCAGCGCGGCAAGGACGCGGGGATGCACCTCGCCGAAGGTGGCCATGGCGTTCGGCCCAAGGCCGATCACGCCGGAGCGTCCCGGATGCCACCAGCCCGCCACCTTGCGCCCGATCTGCACGCGGGCCGGGGCGCCAAGCGTGGCCAGCACCGCCTCGGCATCGGCCTTGGCGTCGAAGACATCGACCATCCGGCGCGACCCGTGCGGATCGCGCGCGGCGGCGGCACCGACCAGAAGGCCCGTCGCTTGCAGGTGTTGCTCGCCCGGCTCGCCGCCGTGGAAGGCGGGACCGACCTCGAACAGCGCCAGATCCATGAAGCCGCGCGCCTGATTGCGCGCCGCCGCCGCCAGAAGGCCGGGCAGAAGGTCGGGGCGAAGGTGGCTCATCTCGGACGAGATCGGGTTGTCCACCCGCACCGCATCGCTGCCGCCGCCGAACAGGGCGGCGGATCTGGCGTCGATGAAGCTGTAGGTCACGCATTCATTGTAGCCAAGCGCCGCAATCTGCCGGCGGGCGGCCTTTTCGCGCTGCTGCAGCGGCGTCAGGATCGGCTTCGGCACCCCCGGGACGGCACGCTTCATCGGCGCGCCCTTCAGCTTGGCCAGAGATGCGATCCGGGCGACCTCTTCGACCAGATCGGCTTCGCCCAGAATGTCGGGGCGCCAGCTGGGCGGCGTGGCGTCATTGCCGGACATCCTGAAGCCAAGCGCGGTCAGGGTCTGGCGCTGCTCGGCCTCGGGGATCTCCATGCCGACAAGGCTGATGACCCGCGCGGGGTTCAGCTTGTAGCTGCGCCTCGTGTCAATGGGCGCGCCGTCCTGCGCCAGGGCCGAAGCCTCGCCGCCGCAAAGATCAAGGATCATCTGCGTGGCCATATCAAGGCCGGGCAGGGTGAAGGCCGGATCGACCCCCCGCTCGAACCGATAGCGGGCGTCGGAGTTGACCTTCAGCGCGCGGCCCGTTGCGGCCACGGTGATCGGATCCCACCACGCGGATTCAAGGAAGACATTCACCGTGTCATCGGTGCAGCCCGAAGCCTCGCCCCCCATGATGCCGGCCAGGGATTCCACGCCATCGGCGTCCGAAATCGCCATCTGCCCCGGCGCAAGGCTATAGGTCTTGCCATCCAGCGCAAGGAACTCTTCGCCGCCTTTGGCCGGATGGATGCGCAGCACCCCGCCCGAAACCTTGTCGGCGTCGAAGACGTGCAAAGGGCGGTTCCAGGCGAAGGTGAAGAAGTTGGTGATGTCGACAAGGGCCGAGATCGGACGCAGCCCGATGGCCTTCAGCCGCTGTTGCAGCCAGTCGGGCGAGGGCCCGTTCTTCACGCCGCGGATGGTGCGGCCGGCGAAATGCGGGCAGCCCTTTTCCTTCAGCGCCGCGTCAGTCTCGACCCGGATGGGCGAGGGGAAGGCGCCGTCGATCACCGGCACCTGCGGTGCGATCAGCTTGCCCAGTCCCCGTGCCGCCAGATCGCGGGCGATGCCATGGATGCCAAGGGCATCGGGGCGGTTCGGCGTCACCTTGATTTCGACCACGGGGTCATTCAGGCCGCGGTAGTCGATGAAGCGCGCGCCAAGCGGCGCATCCTCGGGCAGCTCGATGATGCCGTTGTGGTCTTCCGACAGCATCAGCTCTCGTTCCGAGCACAGCATGCCATTGCTGTCCACGCCACGGATATTGCCGGGTTTCAGGTCCACGCCGGTGCCCGGCACATGGGTGCCCGCGGGCGCGAAAACCCCCACCAGACCCGTGCGCGCATTGGGCGCGCCGCAGACGACCTGCACCTCTTCCATGGCAGAGCCGGGACCGCCCGGATAAGTCGCCACGCGGCAGACCCGCAGCCGGTCGGCATTCGGGTGCTGCACGGCCTCGATCACCTTGCAGATGCGGAAAGCCCCCAACTTTGCGGCCGGATTGTCGATTCCTTCGACCTCAAGCCCAAGGTCGGTCAGCGCCTCGGCGATGGTCTCGACCGAAGCTTCGGTTTCCAGATGGTCACGAAGCCAGGAAAGGGTGAATTTCATCTGCGGTGGTCCCCTGATGCAACGAAAATGCCATTAGCGTATGGGTCGCGAAAGGAAAAGGGCGGGCCGCTGCCACTCTCCTTAAAGGCGAAACCGGACTGCGGAAGGAAACGGGCTGTTCTCGCCTGCCGGTAGAGCGTTGCACGATCTGTCGTGCTATATCCGGTGTATGGAAGAATGGCTTCGCATTCCTGACCGGCCGCAAGGCATGCCGTGCTGGCGGCTATGCGCCTTGATGGCATTCTCGTTCCTGGTGCTCTGGCTTGGGGCTCCGGTGCTGTTCGCGCTGACGCCCCGCTGAGACGCATCCGCTCGCGTCTTCCGCTTGCCCGGCCCGGCCTGCCCCTTTATCCCGGGGAAAGGTGAGGCGGGTGGTGTGGAGGGTGGCCGATGCGAAGCAGGATGACCGGGTCCGGGCATGGTGCCGGCTGGTTTCCCCGGACTGCCCTTGCGGCCTTTGCCCTGCTGCTGGCTGCCTGCGTGGCACCCTTAGGCGGATCGTCCTCCTCCTCGACATCTGTCCTTGGCGGCGCGCTGACCGTCGCGGTGCCGGCGGGATACTGCATCGACTCCAAGGCCGGCCACGACGATGGCCGCAGTGCGCTGGTCATCGCCGGGCGCTGCGCGTCGGACCGTCCGGTTCCGGTTGCCGTGCTGACCATCAGCGTCGGGGGCGAAGGTTCCTCGGCGATCCTGAAGGCGGGCGCGAAGGCTTTGTCCGACTGGGTCCGCAGCCCGGCCGGCCGATCTGCCCTGGCCCGCGATGGTCGCGCCGGATCGGTGGTCGTGCGCGAGACGCTGATCTGGGACGGCGCCTTCCTGATGCGGCTTGAGGACCGTTCGACCGGCCCCTACTGGCGTGCCGCCCTTGGGGTGAAGGGCCGGTTGGTGATGATCTCTGTCAACCCGCCGGGCCAACGCGGGCTGGCGCTGGAGGAGGGGCGCGCGGTGCTGGAGAAGGCGATCCTCAGCGTCAAGCGCGCCAATGCGGCGGCGCCGTAAGGGCGCGGAAATAAATCCCTTCCGCCGCCGGGGAATGGGTTGGCTTGTTAAGGAGTTTCCGGTGATATGCGAATCGTTTCCGCATTGGCGACAGTGCGGAGAATGTTGCGAAAAACGTGCAGGTCAGGGAAACGATGGCGGGGCGGTTGGACAAGGTGCTGGACCTGCTGGTGTTCCGGCGGGCATTGGCACGCTGGCGCAAGGCGGCCGAAGAGGCGCCGCAGGCCGGGCTGGAAGGACTGCGCTCCATGCGCACCCGCGCCCGCCAGTTGCGGCGCGAGCTGGACCGCGTGATCCATCAGGCCGAATACCGGCTTGCCCTGCCGGTGATCGGCGTCACCGCGATCCGCAAGCCGATGGGAACCGACTGGGCCTGGCGCCCCGACCTGTGGAAAGGCCAGATCCCGGTGCCCGGCATGTCCTCGGCGCCGACACGGGCGCAGGTCTGCGATGGCGCCACGCTGTTCCATGACTGCCGCCGGTCCGAGCTGACGGTCCGCCAGATCCGCAACACGCGCGAGGAGGACATTGCGCCCTTCGGCTTTCGCATGGATGTGTTCCGCTTCGACGGCAGTTTTCTCAGCCTCGTGCTGGATCTGCCCGCCGAGGCGGCCGAGGATCTGAAGCTGCGCCACCTGATCCGGCTGGATGCCATCGTCGAGATGGAGAAACCCCTTGAGATCTTTGCACGATTGAACGTGAAGCACGGGCCGAACGTTGAACAGATCGTGCGCGAGCTGCCCTTGAGCGAGGAAGAGGTGATGGTGGAATTCGACCTCGCCTATACCAAGGTCAATGAAAAGCGGATCGAGAAGCTGTGGCTGGACCTGATCTTCGAAGGGCCGGAGATGAACCAGATCATCCTGCGCGACGTGACCGTCAGCCGCAGGCCGCGGGCTGAACTTTAAAGGGCGGAGTGCAAGGCATGAGCGAGGGCGTGAAGCTGGTGCAGACCCGTATCCGGGCCGGTATCTGGGAAGGCGTTCTGACTGGGGCCGGGGCGACGCCGCCCCAGCTTGAGGTGCTGCATCTGGACCGCAAGCTGCCGGGGGCGACCGTCACCGCCGTGCCGGGGCGCGAGGGCGACTATCAGGTCAAGGTGCCGATCCCGGCCGAGGTCCTCAGCGAGGGGGTCCAGACGTTCCTGATCCGCAGCGGGGCCGAGACGCTGGCGCATTTCACCGTCATCACCGGCGTGGCGATGGAAGATGACCTGCGCGCCGAGATCGACCTTCTGCGGGCCGAACTGGACATGCTGAAGCGGGCATTCCGGCGGCACTGTCTGGAAACTGCAGGCTGAGGCGTCTCCGGCTGGTGCCCACTGGAGGGGTTTGCACCCCTCCAGACCACCCCGCAGGATATTTCTGCCAAGATGAAGACGTGAGGTTTCAGCAGGGCTTTGCGCGTCAGGTCCGCAGCGCGCGGCCTTCGTTCGCGGCGCTGTCCTCGGCGCGGTCCAGCAGGGTTTGCAGGGCCGCGCCCCGGGCGAAGCCGGGTTCTGCCGGGCCTTCGCCACGGATCGCAGCGATGAAACGCTGGTAGACGGTGAGGACCGGCGGGCATTCCACGGCGCGCCATGTGGCAGAGGGCATGTCGGGGCCAAGGCAGGCGGCAAGGGAGGAGACGGCATTCTCGAACCGGACCTCCAGCCCGCCGGCGTCGCCGTAGATCCGCAGCCGCAGGTCGTTCAGGTGGCCCGAGGCAAGGCGGGTGGCATGCACCACACCCAATGCGCCGCCCGAAAGGCGCAGGTGCAGCGTCGCGCTGTCATTGGCGTCCAGCCTGTACTCTCCGATCCGCCCGTCCGGCGCCTTGTCGAAGGTGGCCAGCCGGGTGGAAACCTCGGTCGCCTCCTCGCCGGCGATGAAAGTGGCGAAGTCGAGGATATGGATGCCGACATCGCCAAGGACGCCCTTCGACCCGTGCGCGGTGGATAGACGCCAAAGCCATTGGGGTTCGGTCTTCCAGTCGCCCCAGGCGGGTTGGGTCAGCCAGCTTTGCAGATAGCTGGCCTCGAAGTGTCGTATCCTGCCGATCGCGCCCTCGCGCACCATGCTTGCGGCCTGTTGCAGGGCGGGGACGTTGCGATAGGTCAGGTTGACCATGTTGACGACGCCGGCTTTCGTGGCGGCCGCCGTCATCTCTGCCGCATCGGCGGCATTGGTCGCCAGGGGTTTTTCGCACAGCACATGCTTGCCGGCGGCCAGAAGCGGCAGCGTCGTGGCGTGATGCGCCGCGTCGGGGGTGACATTGGTCGCCGCGTCGAATTCGCCCCACGCCATGGCGTCGGCAAGGCTGGTGAAGGTCCGCGCCACCCCATGATTCGCGGCAAAAGCCGCCAGTTGCTCGGGGCGCGTGTCCACCGCCGCAGCAAGGGTGACGCCTGAGATGGCGGCGAAGGCCGCGGCATGGGTATTGGCCATGGCCCCGGTGCCGAGGATCAGGAGGCGGGTCATTTGTGGCCTTTCTCGCCCTTGGCGTGCAGTTTCGGGCCGCGTTCGGTGATGGGTTCCAAAGCGCTTTCAACGGGGACGTTGGGGGCGGCGGTCGGATCGGGGAGCCGGGGGGCGGGGTTGTGCGCCCAGCGGACGGCGTTGGCGATCACGCGCTGGACATTGGCGTCGTGATAGGTCGGGTAGGTCTCGTGCCCCGGCCGGAAGTAGAACAGGCGGCCGGCGCCGCGTTTGTAGGTGACGCCCGAGCGGAACACCTCGCCGCCCTGGAACCACGACACGAAGACGGTTTCCATCGGGTCGGGGATGCCGAAAGGCTCGCCATACATCTCTTCGTTTTCCAGTTCGAAGTGGTCGGGCAGGCCGGCGGCGATGGGATGGCTGCGCGAGGTGAGCCAGAGCCGCTCCCGCTCACCGGCCTCGCGCCAGGTCAGGTTGCAGGGCGTTCCCATCAACCGTTTGAAGGGCTTAGAGAAATGGGCGGAGTGCAGAAAGATCGCGCCCATGCCGGACCAGACGGCATTGGTCACCTGCTCGACGATCTCGTCGCGCACGTCGCCATGGGCGGCATGGCCCCACCAGATCAGGACATCGGTGTTGTCCAGCCGGCCCGGCGGCAGGCCGTGATCGGGCTGGTCCAGCGTCGCTGTGGTGGCCGTGATGCCCCCGGCGGCGTTCAGCGCATCGGCGATGCACTGGTGCATGCCGGTGGGGTAGATGCTGCGGACGGCGGCGGATTTCCGTTCGTGGACGTTCTCGCCCCAGACGGTGACGCGGATGCTGGACATGGGCCGATTCCCTTTGCGGTGCCAAAGGGAGGGTAGCGGGGTTCAAAGCGGTTTGGAATATGAGTTGCGCGCCTGTTGGCGGAGGCTGAAAAAGACGCAGGCGGGCGGGTATGATCTACGTATGACGCAGGTATGACATGCGTATGATCCGCGTATGATGCAGATGCGGCCAAGACGCCGCCCGGCGGGGGGTGCTGGCAGAGGTGGGCAGGCTGCGGCCTATTCCCAGGTGCGGAAGAACTTGCCTGCGGGCGAGAGGGTGAAGATCTCGCACCCCGTCGCGGTGACGCCGACGGAGTGTTCGTATTGCGCCGAAAGCGACTTGTCGCGGGTGACGGCGGTCCAGTCGTCGGCCAGCACCTTGGTCTCGGGCCGGCCGAGGTTCACCATCGGCTCGATGGTGAAGAGCATGCCCTCTTCCAGCACCGGACCCGATCCGGCGCGGCCGTAGTGCAGCACGTTCGGGGGCGCATGGAAGACGCGGCCAAGGCCGTGGCCGCAGAAATCGCGCACGACCGACATGCGCTGGGCCTCGACATAGGTCTGGATCGCATGGCCGATGTCGCCGAAGGTGTTGCCCGGCTTCACGGCGGCGATGCCGCGCATCAGCGCCTCATGCGTCACTTCGATCAGCCGCTCGGCCTTGCGGGGCAGGGCGCCGGCGACATACATGCGGCTGGTGTCGCCATACCAGCCATCGACGATCACGGTGACGTCGATGTTCAGGATATCGCCGTCCGCCAGCACCTTGGCGCCCGGAATCCCGTGGCAGACCACATGGTTCACGCTGATGCAGGAGGCGTGCTGATAGCCCTTGTAGCCGATGGTGGCCGAGGTCACGCCGCGGCGGTCCACTTCGGCGGTGATGAAATCATCCAGCACGGCGGTGGTCACGCCGGGTTGCACCAAAGGCGCCACAAGATCCAGGATCTCGGCCGCGACACGGCCGGCGGTGGCCATGCCGGCAAAATCCGCCGGCTCATAGATGCGAATGCCTTCGCGGGTGATGCGGGCGCGGTTGTCGTCCATGGCGTATCCTCTTGTCGCCATTACATAGGCGGAAGGGCCGCGAAAGGCCAGAGGGGCGGTTGGATTGCGGCGGCCCCGGCGGTATAGCTGATGCAGACGGCTGAAAGGGCAGGCAGATGGGAAATCCAACAGGCGCGATGCTGGTGATCGGGGATGAAATCCTGTCGGGCCGCACGCGGGATTCCAACCTGCACTACCTGTCGCAGGAACTGACCCGCGTCGGGATCGACCTGCGCGAGGCGCGGGTGGTGGGCGATGACCATGCCGCCATTGTCGCAGGCATCCGGGCCCTGGCGGCGGCGCATGACCATGTGTTCACCTCGGGCGGGATCGGGCCGACCCATGACGACATCACCGCCGATGCGGTGGCCGAGGCGATGGGGGCCAGGATCAGCCAACGCGCCGATGCCATGGCGCTGCTGGCCGCGCATTACGACCGGCAGGGCCTGCCCTTCAACGAGGCCCGGCAGCGCATGGCGCGGATTCCCGACGGGGCGGTGCTGATCGAAAACCCGGTTTCGGTGGCGCCGGGGTTCTCGCTGGGCAATGTGCATGTGATGGCGGGCGTGCCGAAAATCTTCGAGGCGATGCTGGCCGGCGTTCTGCCGACCCTGACCGGCGGCGCGCCCCTGTTGTCGCAGACCCTGCGCGTGCTGCGGGGCGAGGGCGAGATCGCGGCCGAGTTCGGCCGGCTGGCGGCGGACTATCCCGATCTGTCGATGGGGTCCTATCCGTTCAACCAGAACGGCGCTTTCGGCACCAATCTGGTGATCCGCGGCACCGATCCCGCCCGGCTGACCGAAGCCATGGTGCAACTGGGGAAGCTGTTCGGATGAGCGTCGCCTTTCCCCCCGCGCTGCTGGCCGACATCATGGAGGCGACATGGCCTGCGGCCAGCCGCCGCGCGCTTGGCCCCTTTACCCTGCGCGACGGGGCGGGCGGCGGGCAAAGGGTCTCGGCCGCGACGGCGGACGGGGCCTTTACCGAAGCCCACCTGCAGGACGCCATCGCCGCCATGGCAGAGCCGCTTTTCGCCATCTACCCCGACCGCAGCCCGGCCGATCAGGCGCTGGATGCGGCGCTGGCGGCACGCGGATTCCATCAGCACGACCCGGTCGTCGCCTATGCAGCACCTGTCGAGTCGCTTGCGGGGGAGTTGCCGTTCCTGACCGCCTTCCCGCATTGGCCGCCGCTGGAGACCGTCCGCGCGGTCTGGGCCGAGGGTGGCATCGGCCCCGGCCGGGTTCAGGTGATGGAACGCGCGGCCGGCCCGCATGCCGCGATCCTGGCCCGCAGCGGCGACCGGCCCTCGGGTGCGGCTTTCGTGGCGATCCATGACGGCGTTGCCATGCTGCATGCGCTGGAGGTGCGGCCGGCGCAGCGGCGGCAGGGCGCGGGCGCGCATCTGCTGCGGGCTGCGGCCAATTGGGCGGCGGATCAGGGCGCGCGCGCCGTCTCTTTGGTGGTGACCGAGCGGAATGCCGCCGCACGCGCCCTGTATGACCGGGCCGGAATGGCCGAGGTCGGGCGGTATCACTATCGCAGGCGCTGACTTCTGGAAGGGTGCTGCCCCGTGTCTATCCGTCTTGCCCTGATCGCGATGCTGGCCGCCTTTCCGGGCATGGCCGGGGCGCTGGACCTGACCCTGCCCGCCCCGGTGATCGGGGAAGAGGCGGAAAGCCAGTCGCCTGCCAGCGTGGAGCTGCCGACCGGCCCCTTTGCCGGTGGCACCTTGCCAACGGCGCGGGTGACGGGGGCGCTGGATCGGCGCGCCTGGCAACTGGATGCGCCGCGGCTGACGCTGACCGAGCTGGCCAATCCCTTGCGCGAGGCGCTTCTGGCGCAGGGCTTCACCCTGCTTTTCGATTGCGAGACAAGGGCTTGCGGGGGGTTCGACTTCCGCATCGCCATTGATGTGATGGCCGAGCCGGGCATGCATGTCGATCTGGGCGATTTCCGCTTCATAGCGGCAACCCGCGGCGATGAGGTGGTGAACCTGCTGGTCAGCCGCTCGCCAGCCTATGGATTCGTGCAACTGACCCGCGTCGCGGCCACGCCCTTGCAGCCCGAGGCGACCGGCCCCGCGCCGGACCCTGTCCAGCCCGTCACGCCGGCGCCGGTTGTGGCCCCGGTTGCCGTGGCGCCGGGCGATATTGCGGGTGAGCTTGAAGCCGACGGCGCGGTGGCGCTGGAGGATCTGGTCTTTGCATCGGGTGCCGCGACGCTGGAGGGCGGCAGCTACGGCTCCCTGAAGGATCTGGGCGCGTGGCTGGCGGCCGATCCTGCCCGCGCGATCATCCTTGTCGGCCATACCGATGTGTCGGGGGGGCTGGCGGCCAATGTCGCGCTGTCGAAGAAACGCGCGCAGGCGGTGCGGCAGGTGCTGTTGCAGGAGCCGGGCGTGGCGGCGGCGCAGGTCTCGGCCGAAGGGGTCGGGCCGCTGGCGCCCCGCAGCAGCAACCTGACGGATGAGGGGCGGCAGAAAAACAGACGGGTCGAGGCCGTCATGACCTCGACCCAGTAAGGCGCGCGCCGCAGGCGGGGTTCGGGCGCGCGTTCAGGCAAGCCCGGCCCGAGGGAAGGGGCCGGAGGCAAATCGGATCACCAGTTGTCCGGCCCCTTGTCGATGAAGCGGCGGGCGAGGAAGTCGATGAAGGCGCGCACCTTGGGCTGGGTGAACCGCCCCGGCGGATAGACGGCGTAGATGCCGAGGATTTCGGTCGGAAGGCCCGGAATGGCCTCCTCGACCTGGTTCTCGCGCATCGCGTCGGCGTAGAGGAAGCTGGGCAGATAGGCGATGCCAAGGCCCGAGATCGCGGCGTTCAGCAGGGACTGCCCGTCATTCACCGTCAGCCAGCCGTTCGAGCGCACCTGACGCTTTTCGCCCGAGGGCGCGGTCACTTTCCAGACATTGCCATTGGCCTGATTGGAATAGTGCAGAAGCTTGTGCTCGTTCAGGTCGTCGATCTTCATCGGGCGGCCGAATTTCTGGAAATAGGCCGGGCTGCCGATCATCTTCTTGGTGGTCTCGGTCAGCTTGCGGGCGCGCAGGGACGAATCCTCCAGCTCTCCTACCCGGATCGCCATGTCGAACCCTTCAGAGATCAGTTCGACGTAGCGGTTGTTCAGTACCATGTTGACGGTGATCTCGGGGTATTCCAGCAGGAAATCCCCAAGGATGGGGGACAGCAGATTCACCCCGAAATCGGTGGCGACCGAGATGCGCAACAGACCCGAAGGCGCCGATTGCATCGAGGTGACCAGCGCATCGGCCTCGCCGGCGTCGTTCAGCACGCGGCGGGCGCGGTCGTAATAGGCAAGGCCGATCTCGGTCGGAGAGACGCGTCGGGTGGTGCGGTTCAGGAGCCGCGCTCCGAGACGGGCTTCCAAGGCGGAGACATGCTTCGAAACGGCAGATTTCGAGATGCCCATTTTCTTGGCCGCGTCCGTGAAGCCGCCCTGGTCCACCACGGTGGCGAAGGCTTCCATTTCGGTCAGTCGGTCCATCAGATTCCCCAAGCAAGCAGCAGATAGCAGTCCCCCCCATATAGCTGGCCAAATCGGGCGGGATCGCGGCAAGGGCGAGACCTATCCGGGGTAATTAGGCGGATCGTTCATGGCGCGGAAACTGATCCGGTGCGGCGGAGCCTTGCCGGATGACAGGAAATCCATGGGCGGAAGAAGGATCATCCTGCCTGGACCGGCGGCTTTCCGGGCAGGCGGTTTCCGCGCGTCGGCGGGGGAATCCCGCCCAGCCGGGACAGGGCTGGACGTGGCCGCCCGCAGGCATCACGTCAGGGGCAGAGCGGCGGGCCGGTGTGGCCTGCCGCCGGACCGACAACCGAAAGGATGATCCGATGAAACGTTCGATCCTGCTTGTTCTGCCGCTGATGATGGGTTCGGCCGCGCTGGCCCAGACCGAGGCCCCCGCCACGGAGGCCCCCGCCACGACCGAGGCCCCCGCCGCGCCGGTGCCGATGGTCGAGGATGCAGATGCCAGCGGCACCTGGTCGGTGACCGAACTGCAGGCGGTCTGGACCGATCTGACCGAGGACGGCTTTACCGCCATTGATACCAATGCCGACGGTTCCGTCGACCCGGCCGAGTTGCAGACGGCCTGGGAGAATGGTTTGCTGAAGCCTGTCGAGGGCTGACGCCAGGGTCTCCTCGTCGCGCATGCGCGCGCTCGTCGACTTCCCCCGACGGGCCCCCGGCACGGGGGACGGGGAGCCGGCCTAAAGCCGGGCGGCGAGGCGGGTGGCCTGGTCGATGGCGCGTTTGGCGTCAAGTTCGGCCGCAACATCCGCCCCGCCGATCAGGTGATGCGCGATCCCCGCCGCGGTGAGCCTCTCGGAAAGGCCGCGTGCGGGCATCTGGCCTGCACAGAGGACCACGGTGTCGACGGCGAGGGTCTGGGGCTCTTCCCTGCCGGGGCCGTGGCTGATGTGCAGGCCCTTTTTGTCGATGGCTTCGTAATTCACCCCGCCGATCATCCTGACGCCCTTGGCGGCAAGGGTGGCGCGGTGAATCCAGCCGGTGGTCTTGCCAAGATGGCGGCCGGGCTTTTCAGGCTTGCGCTGCAAAAGCCAGACCTCGCGCGCGGGGGCTTCGGGCCTGGGCTGGGCCAGGCCGCCACGGGCAAGCCAGGGCGGGGTGACGCCCCATTCCCTGCGCCACAGGTCGCGGTCCAGCGTCGGGCTGATGCCGTGATGCGTCAGATATTCCGCCACGTCGAAGCCGATGCCGCCGGCGCCGATGATGGCGGCGCGGGGGCCGACCGGGGCGCCTTGCAGCACCTGGAGGTAGGACAGCACATGGGCGCCGGCTTCGGTGGGGATTCCGGGGTCGCGCGGGGTGACGCCGGTGGCCAGGATCACCTCGTCATGGTCCTGCAGGTCCGCTTCGGTGGCGGTGGTGTTCAGCCGCAGGTCGATGTCGGGGTGATCCAGCTGGCCGGTGAACCAGTCGATCAGGCCGCGGAACTCTTCCTTGCCGGGGATGGTGGCCGCAAGGTGAAGCTGCCCGCCCGGGCGCGACGATGTCTCGAACAGGGTGACCCGGTGGCCCCGATGCGCCGCGGTGATGGCAGCGGCCATGCCCGCAGGACCGGCGCCGACCACGGCGATGCGTCTGGCGGCGGGGGGTGCCTCCAGCCGCAGTTCGGTCTCATGGCAGGCGCGCGGGTTCACGAGGCATGAGGTCAGCTTGCCCGAGAAGGTATGATCGAGGCAGGCCTGGTTGCAGGCGATGCAGGGCGCGATGTCACGGGCGCGGCCCGAGGCGGCCTTGGCGATGAAATCGGCATCGGCCAGCCAGGGGCGCGCCATCGAGACCATATCGGCGGCGCCCTCGGCCAGCAGGGTCTCGGCCACGTCGGGGGTGTTGATGCGGTTCGAGGTGATGACCGGGATCGTCACTTCGGGCCGCAGTTTCGCGGTCAGATCGGCGAAGGCGGCGCGCGGGACCGAGGTGGCGATGGTGGGGACGCGGGCCTCGTGCCAGCCGATGCCGGTGTTCAGGATGCTGGCGCCGGCGGCCTGCACCGCGCTGGCCAGGCGGATCACCTCGTCCCAGGTCGATCCGTCGGGGACAAGGTCGATCAGCGAGAGGCGGTAGATCAGGATCGCCTCCGGCCCCATGGCGGCGCGGACCCGGCGGACCACCTCGACCGGCAGGCGCATGCGGTTTTCGTAACTGCCGCCCCAGCGGTCCTGCCGGTGGTTGGTGTGGGTGACGAGAAACTGGTTCAGGAAGTAGCCTTCCGACCCCATCACCTCGACCCCGTCATAGCCGGCCTCGATGGCACGGGCGGCGGCGGTGGCGATGTCGGCGATCTGCTTTTCGATCCCGTCTTCGTCAAGCTCCTTCGGCGGGAAGGGCGAGATCGGGGATTTGATCGCGGAAGGGGCGACGCAGTCCTTTGAATAGGCGTAGCGGCCGGCGTGCAGGATCTGCATGGCGATCAGCCCGCCCGCGGCGTGGACGGCATCGGTGACGCCGCGGTGATTGGCGATGTCCTGTTGGGTGAAAAGGCCGGCCGCGCCGGGGAACACGCCGCCTTCAGGGTTGGGCGCCATGCCGCCGGTGACGATCAGCCCAGCCCCGCCGGCGGCGCGGGCGGCGTAGAAGGCGGCGACGCGCGACCAGTCGCCGGTTTCCTCAAGCCCGGTGTGCATCGACCCCATCAGGCTGCGGTTGCGCAGGGTCTTCGCGCCAAGGGTGATCGGCGCAAGAAGGTGCGGATAGCTGGTCGGCATGGCTTTCTCCCTTGGAGGGGAGCATGGCGAAGGGCGCGGGGGATGTCATCCGCAACGCCGCGTCATCGGTGGAAGGCCGGGGGGCCGGCCCCCCGCGGGCGAATGCGGTACGCGTTTCAATAGGTTTGATACCGGCCGATTTTTCGGCCCTTTGATTTCAATGGGTTAGAGGGCGGAAATTTCAATAGGTTTGATACTTTGAGGGCTGCACGGGTGGGTGCAGGCCGTCGCGCCTCGGGGGGTGTCACAAAATACTCAATGAAATCAATGGGGGACATTACGCAACTGGCAACTGTTTAGTTGCCAGTTGCCGAACCTCTCTGGATTCAGAGTCGGCTTTCAATGCCCGCGGGAAAGTCGGGAAGCGAACTTAGAATTGCGCGATCCATCCCGGCTCTATCTTCGCTGGTCGTCAGCTCCTGATGAAGCAAGAGCGCAAACGCCGTGGTGAGTTCGACGCCGGTAGAATCCATCTTTTCAGATAGATTTCGCTGCGCGTCCTGCATGAGATTGAAGAACCCCTCTTCGTAGCCGAACGTCCGAAGTAGGACTTCATAGTCACCCTCCTTCACAGCGTCCCCACGAGCTCTGACATAGCGGAAAAGAGCGAGCCTGAAGGACATGACCTCGTGCGGCCCCCACTTGCTTGGGGCTGATGCCGACGGTTTGGGATTGTCGCCTTCAAGGATGCGTACGTATCGCGGGGGAACGTTTCCACGCACCCGCCAAGAAGAGATCGTGCTTTTGTCGATCCTTAGGCTCTTCGCGAGGTCAGAGTCTGTCTCGACAGAAAAGAGCTTTCTCAAACCCTCAATGATCGTTGCCGCTTCCATTCGAATGCCCTTGACAGCTTTATGCGGCCTGCATTAGTTTGCATGCAAACTTACGAGGCCCGCAATGGTTGCGAATGAGCTTACACCATCTGATCGGCTTCTGAAAGAAGTTCGCCCGGCCCTCATTTTAAAGGGCCACACCCTTTCTTCGTTCTGCCGAGAGCACAATCTCGCTCGGCAGAACTTGAGTGCTGCACTGTCTGGCCAATGGAAGGGAAAGAAGGCGGCAGCCCTCGTTAAGTACGTGGTGGCCAGCATCGATAAGGCCACCGCATGATAGAGGTGTCCGACATTCTCGGGTTGCCGGGCGTTCCGACCTCTGCCTTCGGTGTTCGAAAGTGGTTGGCACGCCGCGCTGTCCCTGTGACCATGACAGCCAAGCGCTTCGTTTTCCATTTGTCCGACCTCCCCCCCGAAGTCCGCCGTGCATGGGAGCTTCGGCAGATCGAGGTGACGGGGCTGCCCGCCGGAGAGTATGACGATGCGGCGCATGATCGGTTCAGCGAGGCCACGCCCGCGATGCAGGCGGTGGCGCTGCGCAAAGCCGAGGTGGCCCGGTTTCTGACGGCGGGCGGAGCTTCCGAAGGCCGGGGCCTGACCTGTGCCCTGATGACCCAGGCACGGGAGAGGTTCGGGAGCGATGGCACCGACCGGATGACGCTGCGGCGTATCCTGCGGGCAGTTTCTGGCGTCGATCCTGTGAACTTCGCACCCACGCTGTTGCCCGCCTATACCTGCGCGGGCAAGCCGTCGGCCGAGGTCTCGCCCGAAGCCTGGGCGTATTTCCTGACTACGATCCGCGATGCCGGGCCGCATTTCCCGCTGAAGCAGGGATGGCGCGATGTGCGCGATGTGGCGCGCAAGCGGGGCTGGGCCTGGCCGAAGTCCTTCATCACCGTCTGGCGGCGCTGGGATGCCTTGCCCGAGGCTGAACGGCTGGCGGCGCGCTATGGCAGCGAGGATGCGGTACGGCGGCTGACCCTGCCGATCCGGCGCGACAAGACGACGATCCGGTCGTTGGAATGGGTCTCACTCGACGGCCGGACACAGGATTTCTGGGTGGACTTCGGAGACGGAAAGCCTGTGCGACCCGTCATGCTGGCGCTGGTAGACGTGGCGTCGAACTTTATCCTCGGCTATGAACTGGCCGCTTCGGAGAACGCCGTTGCGACTGCCCGCCTGATCCGCACCGTCTGCCGGGAACACGGTATCTTCGACCGCCTCTATACTGACAACGGCTCTGCTTTCGCGGGGCATCTGGTGGCGGGCGGCGCGGAGTTCAAATGGCGGGGAAAGGGTGCCGCCAAGCCGGGCGTCAAGCCGCTTGGTGTCTGCTATCATCTTGGGATCGAAGTAAAGTTCGCGATCCCAAAAAACGCGAAAGCCAAGATTGCAGAACGCACATTTGCAACGCTGTCGCGAGTGATTGATGATCGGCCGGAATTCCGGGGTGCCCATGCAGGTCATGCACCCGGCACAAGTCCTGGCAAATCGGTGCGGCCGGTGCCGCTCTCGGTTGCCATGGCGGTCATCGAGCGCGAGATCGCCCGACACAACCGCGAGGAAGGCAGGAACGGCCAAGGTGCGCGGGGGCGGTCTTATGAGCAGGTTTTCCGGGCCGGTCTGGCGGAGCGCGTCTTGCGCAAGCCGACTGCGCAGCAGTTCTACTATGCCGGGCTGGTCTACACTCCTGCGGCAGTTGATCGTTGGGGGCAGGTCCAGGTGGCAACTTGGACCTACGGCGGACCGGAAACCCAGGGGGCGCTTCTGCGCTGGCGCGGCAAGGGTCAGATCCTGATCGGGCGCGATCCTGACGATTTCGAGGCTCCGGTAGTTGCGTTCGACGACAGCGGGCGGCTGATCTGCAAGGATATAATGCCCGTTAAAGCCGGTGTTTACGGCAGCGTCGAAGGTGCCCGCGAAGCGGCGAAAAACCGCAAGGCCGCGCGGGATGCCGTGCGGCAGGCGCAGGAGGCGAATGGCTATCTGGACGATGCGTCGTTCGCGGCCGCACTGGCCGATCTGGCGACCCCTGCCGCCGAGGCACTGCAAACAGCACCCGCAAAGGTGGTGGGAGCCCGCTTCGGAGGCTTGCAGCCGAAACGCGCCGCATCGCCCGAGAAGGCGCGCAAAGCGGAGTCGGCGCTGACACCTGAAATGCGTCGGAATTTTGAACAGGCCATCGGCTATGACCCGGCGCGTCTGTTTGGAAAGTAGGTCCGATGGGTGCGCGAACACCCACCGGACCATTCATCGCGGGCAAGCCCGCTCTCTCTGAACGGAGGATAGAATGCAGAAGTGGTTCAACTTGCCAAGCCGGAGGCGACGGCGCCAATGAGGGGCAGTATCGCCATGACGGAAAGCGCGCAGGATATCCTGCGGTCTGCCCAGCTGGTGAGTGCGACCCCCAGCGGCGGGATCACGCTGATCGCCGCAGCGCCCGGCACCGGAAAGACACAAACGCTGATGCACTTCATGCACGGCTTCGAAGGCGAGGCGCTTTGGCACACAGCAGTGAAGGGCGAAGACGATACCCCTTGGGGTGTCGCGGTCCAGTTGATGGAAAAGCTGGAACTCGGACGCCCGAACAACCGGAATCTCCGGGGATCGCGCAATCAGATCGCGGAAGCCATCGGGGTGGACGGCCTGATTATCGTGGACGAGGCGCAGAACCTGATCCGGCAAAACCTGCGAGGCGGCACGGAGTGGGGTGGCTTCGAATGGCTCCGGGCCCTATCGGAAGAGGGCTGCTTTTCCGTCATCTTTAGCGGTGATCTGGCGCTGTTGGAAATCCAGCAACGGCTGCCGCAGTTGTGGCGGCGGATGCGGCGGCGTGTGATCATCAAGGCCGTCTCGAAAGGCGACGTGGAAGCCCTGACGGCCTGGCGCGGGCTGGATGATGCCAGGATCAATGAAGCGCTTTATCAGGTTGCGCGGCGTGGTGGTGGTCTGGGTGATGTAGACAGCGCCATCAGCCACACCAGACTTCTGGCGGGAGGGCTGAAGCCCTCGGCGACCCATATCCTCGCAGCTTTGGAGGATCTGAAACTTCTCGTCGTTGGGGGCAAGTAATGACCGGAGCACGATACAACGCGGCTGGGCCCGGTGGCGCATCGATCCAAGTCCGCTGGTCGGAGCACGAGGCGGAATGCCTGGAAAACGCGCTGGACGAAGTCGGCAACGCGATCAGGCATTCGGCGGGGATTTGCGCCCATGTCCGCGATCTGGTCAGCGAAGCGGCGCCGGGAAATGTGCCGATCGCTGTATCCAGCATCCTGCAGATGACCTTTCTCGCGCTAGATGCTCTGTCGCATCGCGAATGCGAGACGCTTGAGTGGTCCAACTCGCACATCTGGCGCGCACGGCAGGCGGCGATCAGGGAACGGGAAGCGATGGAAACACAGGCCAAGGGTAAGGAGGCTGCGGAATGACCATCACGAAAGCACCGATCACGCTTCTGCATGTCGCCAAGGGCAAGCTCGGCTGGGACGATGACCTCTATCGTTCCGCGCTGGTGCGGATCGCCGGTGTCACCAGTTCGAAGGAACTGGACCGCGAGGGCTTCGAGGCGATGATGGGCTCTGCAGAATATTGCGGGTTCCGGCCGCTGGCACCGGGTGCGCCGCGCTATGGCAACCGGCCCGGCATGGCGACCTATCCCCAGCTCGACCTGATCCGCGAGCTTTGGCGCGAAGTCCATTTCAACGCCCACACCTGCGACGATGAGGCGCTGATGGGCTGGCTGCGGAAGTGGTTCAAGGTGGACAGCATGCGGTTCCTGACCATGGAGGCCGCGCGCAAGGCGATCACCGCGCTGAAGGCGTGGAAGGCGCGACCGCGCAAGGCGGCATGATCCGGGCGGGAAACCAAATGCAGGGGCGGGCCGAAATGCCCGCCCTTTTGCTTTTGTCGGGATTTCCGCAGATCGCAGGAGCGGGCCGTGGAGTGGCCTTCCACCTTCGCGGCCACTCTGAGGCCCGAAAGAGACGGCCCCCGTTTAAAACGCCGGAAACCCGTTTAATTTTGCACGTCTGGATCAGCCCCTCCACCGGATTGACCTAAAATCGGTCATGAGGCACAATCGTGATTGGATGATGACCGCGGAAAGGGGTCCGTGACGCCACCGCAAGGTGCCGCGAATGAAGGTTCCCGCCCCTCCATCATCCAACTTCTGTACATGTGGCCCAACTCGCCCATTTCTCGGCTTGCCGAAGGCAATACCCCACAAGCCGTTGCGGGTTATCCCACCATATCTCGCCTTGTTACACCTTGTCCCGACATCTTCATCAGACCGGGACACTCCTTCATGCTCGTCAACCGCGAAAGCCTCGACCTGACCTTCCGGGGCTTCAAGTCCGTCTACAGCGATGCCCACCTCGCCGCACCTTCCAAGTTCGAGAAGATCGCGATGACGGTTCCGAGTGGCAGTCGCGACGAAACCTATGCCTGGTTGGGCAATTTGCCCACGATGCGGGAATGGATCGGCCCGCGTGTGGTCAACAACCTGTCGGCCTATGGCTTCACCATAGCCAACCGCAAGTTCGAGTCGACCGTTTCGGTCAGCCGCGAAGACATCGAGGACGACAGGCTCGGCACCTTCAAGCCCGCTTTCGCAGAAATGGGCAGCATGGCGAAGCGGCACCCGGACGAACTGATCTTCAGCCTTCTGAAAAGCGGCTTCACCTCGCCTTGCTATGATGGCCAATTCTTCTTCGATGCCGACCATCCGGTTATCGGCGAAGATGGCGAGACCGTCGCGACCGTGGCCAATACCGATGGTGGCTCGGGTGGCGGTTTGTGAACAGCTGGGTCTCAAGCCTGAGTCCCTAAGCGACTGAAACCGGATCGGGCATGTCCCGCCCGATCCGTTGCGCGCCCGCTTCCGTTCCTGGTCGGAAGCGGGCGCGCGCCTTTCTGCCACAAGGATGCCCTGCCATTGCAATCGCCCCTTCCAGCCCGCCCGATGCCTCGCGCCTCCGCTCAGGTTGCGCCCTATGTGGAATGCCTTGGGCCGGAAATGGCCGTGGAGTTCTTGCTCCGCTTTGGTGGCGCAGAACTCTATATCGCGCACTTGGCGGGCGAAGCCTCGTCGCTTCGCGCCCTGGTCGGCGCTGATGCGATGGCGCGGTTGGCAAGCCATCACCGCATCGGACAGCATATCCCCCGGGTTCCCCTGGCGCGGCGCTGGCTGGCTCTGATGCTGCATTGGCAGGGCCATTCCATTGCCCAGATCGCCCGCACGCTTCGGGCAACCGATGTGACCGTGCGCAACTACCTCAAGGAAGGGCGCATCGCGTGATCAAGATCGAACTCGATTCAGCGGCGACAGATGCCGCCCTTAAACGGCTTTCCGACCTGCTCGACAGCCCGTCACAGATGATGTCAGATATCGCGGAGCATCTGTTCCGAAGCACAAAGGACCGGATCGGAAATGGTGGGCCTGCCCCGGATGGCACGCCCTATGCGCCCAAATCTCCGGTCACTATTCAACAGTATCTGCACAGTAGCAGAAACCCCGACCTGCGCCCGCTCAACCGTTCGGGCGAGTTGCGCAACGTGCGCCTACATCCTGACCACGGCGACGACTGGGCAGAGATTGCCACCAGCGCGGTCTATGGCGCCGTCATGCAGTTCGGCGCGAGCAAGGGAGCCTTCCTTCGGGCGCACCAAACGCGGCGCGCCGATTCCGTGGGGAGACATTCCAGCGCGACCATTCATTGGACTGTCCAACGAAGATGAACAGGCAATCACCACCATCGTCGAAGAATTCCTGACAGGTGCAGTCAAAGAATGAAACCTCACCGGGCAGTTCCTGCACAGCTTGCAGCTGCCGCGCTGGCCGATCTCGACCGCGCAAGGGATGCTGTCGCCCGCATTGCTGAGGATGCCAAGGGGCAATTTAAAGTGCCGTTTAAAGCTCCTTCAAACCCTCCGGCGAGCCTGGCCGAATGGCGCGCCGCGCATCGGTCGGGAACGCCCTCCAGGCTGGATACCGATGCCGAACTGAGGGCCTTCGTCCTGGCCCGCATCGATACCCAGACCTATGATCAGATCGTGCAGGCCGTCGCGAGCGCTTTCCCGCCTGAACGGCGCGTCTCGCGATCCACGCTCAGCCGCTGGTTTCGCCGCCAGCGCGGGGCACCGGCCGGAGCCTCAATCGGATAATACCGGCTGTCATCAGATATTCCCGGTAGTCACCAGCCGGTATCAAACCTAACGAAACCCAGTCACAGACTTAATGAAACACAACATGCGGGCATTCGCCCTTCCCCCCGGGATATTTCGGCCAAGATGAAGGGATCAGAGGCCGAGAAGGGCGGGCAGGTCGGCCATATCGGCGAAGATGGGGATGCCGAGGGCGGCCATCTGTTGCGCCTGCGGGGCATCGGGGCCGTGCGGGCCGAAGCCGAGGCAGGGGATGCCGGCGGCGATTGCGGCGCGCGCGCCAGTCGGGCTGTCTTCGATCACCACGCAGTCTTCGGGGGCGGCGTCGCAGGCGGCCGCGGCGGCGAGGTAGATGTCCGGGGCGGGTTTCGGCCTGCCGAAGTCGCGGCCCGAAAGCAGGGCGCGGAAGCGCGGGATCAGCCCGTGCGGACCAAGGGTGATCCGCATCTTTTCCTGCGCGCCGTTGGACCCCACGGCACAGGAGATGCCGGCGGCCTCCAGCCGGTCGAGAAGGGCGGGGATGCCGGGGATCAGCGGCACGCCGCGCCCCAGCATGGCATACATGCTGCGGTGGAAATCCGCCTCCCAATCCGGGGGAAGGGAGGCACCTGCGGCGCGGGCGCGGGTGGCGACGGTCTCGATCGTGCCGCCGATATAGTCGATCTCGAGCTGGTGGCGGCTGAGGGACAGGCCATGGCGGGCGAGGTCGGCGAGGATGAGGTCGCAGGTCGGACCCTCGCTGTCGACCAGCACGCCATCGCAATCGAAGATCACCGCCTTGGGGGTCATTGCGGGCCCCTCAGCAGGGTGACGATGGTGTCGCCATATCTGCGCTGGTCGAGTTGGGTGAAGCCGTCGGGCGGGGCGGGGGCGGTGCCCTCCTCCCAGACGACCATGGCGCCGGGGGCGAGCCAGGTGCCGCCAATCGCCGAGGCGAGGGCGGCCTCTCCCAGGCCTTTGCCATAGGGCGGATCGAGAAACACCAGCCCGTAGCCCGGGCCGCGGTTGGGACCAAGCCTTGTGGCATCGCGGCGCCAGACATCGGTGCTGCCCATGGCCTGCATCTTCTCGATGTTGGTGCGCAGAAGGGCGCGGGCCTTGGCGCCGTCATCGACGAAGGCCGCCCGGGCGGCGCCGCGCGACAGCGCCTCGAGCCCCAGGGCGCCGGTGCCGGCGAAGAGATCAAGCACGCGGGCGCCGGTGACGGGATCACCGTAACCGCCGTTGATCAGGAGGTTGAAGATCGCCTCGCGCACGCGGTCGGAGGTGGGGCGCAGATGCGCCTGTGCGTCGCCTGATCCGACATCGGCCAGAAGAAGGCCGCGCCGCGCCCCGCCGATTATCCGCATGGAAAGCCCAGTGTTGGAGCCGGGGACCTCATGCCGTCAGCAGGGTCTTCAGCTCGGGCGTCGAGACCAGAACGTCGGGTGCGGGGCTGCGGCCGGCTTCGATCAGCCGCTTGCCGACCATATAGGCGCGCGGGTCGTTCATCGCATCCACCGCCAGAAGGTCGGTGCCCCGGTAATACCAGAAGGACATCGCGCCATTCTCGCCCGCGCGGGTGACGATATGGTCATAACCGGTGTTCAGCCCGGCGATCTGCAGTTTCAGGTCGAACTGGTCGGACCAGAACCACGGCTTTGCCTGATAGGGCAGGTCGGCGCCCAGCATGTTGGCGGCCACGGCCTCGGCCTGGTCGATGGCATTGCCGACCGATTCCAGCCGGATGCGGCGGCCCTTCCACAGGAACGAGGCGCAGTCGCCGGCCGACCAGATCGCGGGGTCCGAGGTGCGGCCATGGCTGTCGGTGGCGATGCCATTGTCGATGGTCAGGCCCGCCTCGGCGGCCAGCCGGTCGTTCGGCGCGATGCCGACGCCGATGATGACGAAATCGGCCGGCAGTTCGCGCCCGTCCTTCAGCCGTGCGCCGGTGACGCGGCTGTCGCCCAGAAGGCGGTCGAGGCCGGTCTCTTCAAGGATCTCGACTCCGTGGCTGCGGTGGAGATCGGCGACGAAGGCCGAGGTTTCGGGGGCGGCCACCCGCTGCAGGATGCGCGGGGCCATTTCCAGCACCGTGGCCTTCAGGCCCAGCTTGGCGGCCACGGCCGCCGCCTCAAGCCCGATATAGCCGCCGCCGACGATGATGGCGCGGCGGCCGGGCCGGAACTCGGCCTGCATGGCATCGACATCGGCCAGGGTGCGCACGGCGTAGACGCCCGCCAAGGTGCCACCGATGGCGGCGGGCAGGGTGCGCGGGGTGGAGCCGGTGGTCAGCGCGAGGTGGTCGTAGGCGATGACCTTGCCCCCGACGGTGACAGTTTTCGCCGTGCGGTCGATGCTGGTGACGGGCTGGCCGAGCCTGAGGTCGATGTTGTTTTCGGCGTAGAAATCCGGGGCGCGAAGCCAGAGGCGTTCCTCCTCCATCTCGCCCATCAGATAGGCTTTCGACAGGGGCGGGCGCTGGTAGGGCGGGCTTGGCTCAGCGCCGATCAGGGTGATCGGGCCCTGGTGGCCAAGGGCGCGCAGCTTTGCGGCAAGGGCCGCCCCGGCCTGTCCGGCCCCGACGATAACCACCCGCATCGCATTCCCCCTCTGGCAAACCTGCCGGGCGACCCTATAACCGGAGAGGGCCTGCGTGCAACGCGGGCGACAGGAAAGGATGACGAAAATGACGATTGCTGTCGGAGACAGGCTGCCCGCCGCGACGCTGACGCGGGTCGGCGAGAAGGGGCCGGAACCGGTCGCGCTGGCCGGGGTGCTGAAGGGCCGCAAGGTCGCGATCTTCGGCCTGCCGGGTGCCTATACCGGCACCTGTTCCACCGCCCATGTGCCCAGTTTCATGCGGGTGCGGGCCGCGCTGGCGGAAAAGGGCGTGGATGAGGTGATCTGCGTCTCGGTCAACGACGCCTTCGTGATGAAGGCCTGGGGCGAGGCGACGGGCGCGACTGCGGCCGGGATCACCATGCTGGCGGATGCGGATTCGTCGCTGACCAAGGCGCTGGGGATGGAATTCTCGGCCCCCGCGATCGGCTTCATCGACCGCTCGAAACGCTATTCGCTTTATGCCGAGGATGGCGTGGTGAAGCAGCTGAACCTTGAGGAAAACGCGGGCGCCTGCGAAATCTCGGCCGGCGAGACGCTTCTCGGCCAGATCTGAGGTTGCGGAGCGGCCCCTGAAGAGGGGCCGCATTCCTTTGGTCTCGTCGGCGCGCCAGGGCGCGCCTCCTTGCGGGATGGGGGCGCTGCCCCCAAACCCCCGGGATATTTCTCGACAGAAAATGGGTGTCAGGCCTTGCGGTGGTGCAATTCGCACAGGCAGGAGACGGGGTCGCCATGGTTGCGCTGGATCTCGGCCTCCGGGGCGGCCTTGTCCATGAAGCGGGCAAGGTCGATGTCGAGCTGGGAAAGGCCGTTGCAGGAATGCGTGGTCAGCGTGACATCGACGATGTTGTATTTGTTCGACCATTCGGGGTGATGGTTCAGCTTTTCCGCCCGCAGTGCCGCGCGGGACATGAAGCCCCAGGCTTCCGAGAAGCTGCGGAACTTCCAGATCTTGCGGATGGCGTCGCGGCCGGGGACGGCAGCCCAGCCGGTCTCGCCCAAGGGGGCAAGGGCGGCGGCGCGGTCTGCGGTGGCGAGAAGGTCGGTCATGCGGGTCTCTCCCTCAGGGGCCCATTAGGGCATTGTCCTTGGCTTCGGCGGCGGTCCGCGCGGGGCGGTCCTTGATCCGGTCCCAATAGGCGGTGAAGGCCGGGGTGGCGGGCAGGCTGCGGAAGTGCAGGCCCCAGCCGATCTGGCTGCCGATATAGACATCGGCGGCGGTGAAGCGGTTGTCGGCGATGTAGTCGTGCGTTTCGAGATGGCCCGAGAGGGCGCCGACGACATCGTCAAGGCAGCCGTAGCCTAGCCGGCCCCGGTCCGGCGGTGTCGGGGCCTTCCAGCCGAAGGAGTTGTTGACCACCGCCTGTTCCAGCGGGCCGGCGGTGAAGAACATCCAGCGGAAATAGCTGGCGGTGTCCCTGGCCATCAGATCCTTTTCCGGGAAGGCCGTGGCGAGATAGGTGCAGATCGCGGCGGCCTCGGTGATGACCTTGCCATCATGCACCAGGGCCGGCACCTTGCCCATCGGGTTCACCGCCAGATAGTCCGGCGCCTTCATGCTGGTGCCGTAGTCGAGAAGAACCGTCTCGTAGGGTTCGCCGATTTCTTCCAGCATCACCCGGGCAATGCGGCCGCGGCTCATCGGGTGGGTGTAGAGGGTCAGCATCCGGGGTCCTCCGATTCTGTGCGGTTCATCCTGGCACGAATGCCCGTCGATCTTCAGGGTTCCGTGCCTGCGCGGCGGAAGGGGCCGTAGCCGGTCAGCACGTCGATCTCTTCATCCACCTGGGCGCGTTCGCGGTCCAGAAATTCCGACACGGCGCGGCGGAAGCCGGGATCGGCGATCCAGTGCAGCGAGTGGGTTTCAACCGGCAGATAGCCGCGTGCCAGCTTGTGGTCGCCCTGCGCGCCGGCCTCGACCCGGGCAAGGCCGTGGGCGATGGCCCAGTCGATGGCCTGATAGTAGCACAGTTCGAAATGCAGGCAGGGGTGGTCTTCGATGGCGCCCCAGTAGCGGCCGAAAAGCGCCGTGCGGCCGATGAAGTTGAGCGCACCGGCAATCGGGCGCGGCCCGTCGAAGGCAAGGACCAGCAGGATGTCGTCGCGCATCGTGGCATGGAAGGCGTCGAAGGCGGCGCGGGTCAGGTAGGGCTGACCCCATTTGCGCGCGCCGGTATCCTGGTAGAAGGCCCAGAAGGCATTCCAATGGGCGGGCTGGATCTGATCGCCGGTCAGGGCGCGGATGGTCAGGC
The DNA here is from genome assembly GCA_934500835.1 of uncultured Paracoccaceae bacterium. GTDB lineage: Bacteria > Pseudomonadota > Alphaproteobacteria > Rhodobacterales > Rhodobacteraceae > Pseudogemmobacter. Next base: position 63,545 of record CAKSTR010000008.1, read on the forward strand.
CGGAGGAGAGGGCGATCTGGCGTTCTTTGCGGATCGCCTTGCGCTTGCGGCTGGAGAGGTCGGCGAGGAAGTCCTCGAAGCTGCCATAGCCGCGGTTGTGCCAGTGGTATTGCTGGCTGATGCGGTGCAGAAGGCCGTCGTGGCCGGCCAGGGCCTGTGCCTCGTCCCGGGTGCAGAAGGTGATGTGCAGCGACGACAGACCATTGCCTTGCGCAAGGCCGATGGCAGCAGAGGCGAGATCCTTGCGCAAGTCTTCGGGGCCAAGGAAGCGGCGGCCGGGGACCGGGGTGAAGGGGACGGCGGCCTGCAGCTTGGGGTAGTAGCTGCCGCCGGCCCTTGTGTAAGCCTCGGCCCAGCCGAAATCGAAGATATATTCGCCCTGGCTGTGGGATTTGACATACAGCGGCAGGGCGGCGGCGGGACTGTCGTTCCGGTAGAGAACCAGCGGCCGCGCGCCCCAGCCGGTGCCTGGCCCGGTAGAGCCCGAGGAATCCAGTGCCATCAGAAAGCGGTGGGTGGTGAAGGGGTCTTCCGGCCGCCCGCTGGCCTGTTCGGGCGCGGCCATGGCGTCCCAGTCGGCGGCGGCGATCCGGGACAGCGAGTCGTGCAGTCGTGCTTCGGTCATGCCGGGTTCCGGTGGCAGGCGCCGGGGGACTTTGCGTCCCCCGGACCCCCTGCAGGATATTTTCGCCAAAGTGAAGGTGGTGAGCCTTCGCCTTTCATCAAGCGGGCTGCTGCGAGAGATAGCCCTCGAAGGTGACATTCCGTGCGACCTTGCGGGCCGCAGCCTCTTCTGCGGGCGAGCGGATGGTCCAGCACAGGATGGCCGCGCCCTGCGCCTTCAACTCGGCCACGCGGGGAGAGGCGAGGTCGGCGGCCTCATGGCTGATGAAGCTGGACAGGGTGGGGTCGTAATCGGGGATGGCGCGGAAACGGGCGCAGACCTCGGGCGGCATGGGCTGCCAGCTTTCCGGGTCATAGGCGGCGGTGGTGATGCCGCGGGGGAGGTCGGGGGCCAGCCGGGCGAGGTGGTGGATGCAGGAGGGGTTGAAGGACATCAGGGCGACCTCGCCCCTGTAGCCTTGCAGGGCGGCGGCGGTGGCGGCTTCGAGCCTGCCGTCGGTCGGGCCCATCACGAGGGTCTGATCCTTCAGCTCGATCAGAAGGGGCACGCGCCCGGCGATGAGCGCGAGCACCTCGGCAAGGGTCGGGATCCGGTCGGTGCTGTCCTTCAGCCGGATCTGCCGAAGATCGGCGGCGGTGCGGGCGGCGACGGGGCCGCTCTGGTCGGTCAGCCGGTCAAGGTCTTCGTCATGGAACACCATCGGCACCCCGTCCGAGGACAGTTGCAGGTCGATCTCGATGGCATAGCCGTGGTCGATGGCCGCCTGGATGGCGGCCGGGGAGTTCTCGATCCGGCCCGCGGCCCGGTCGTGCAGGGCGCGATGGGCAATCGGCCGTTGCAGAAGGCCGGGCGGCAGGGGGATGCGCATCAGCGGATCTCGAAGATGCCGTCGATTTCCACTGCGACGCCAAGCGGCAGCGAGGGGGCCGAGACGGCGGCGCGGGCATGGCGGCCGGCATCGCCAAGCACGGCGACGAGGAAATCGGACGCACCGTTGATCACCTTGGGCTGGTCGGTGAAATCGGCGGTGGAGTTGACGAAGCCCGTCAGCCTGACCACGCGGACCAGGCGCGACAGATCGCCGCCGCAGGCCTGTTTCAACTGGGCCAGCAGCGCGATGGCGCAGCGCCGGGCGGCCTCGGCCCCCTGTTCCACCGAGGTGCCGTCGCCAAGCCGGCCCTTGATCAGGCCGTTCTCGTTCTGGCTGATCTGGCCCGAGACGAACACGAGATTGCCGCTGATCACGAACGGCACATAGTTGGCTGCCGGCGCGGGGGCGTCGGGCAGGGTGACGCCAAGTTCGGCGAGGCGGGTTTCGATCTGGGACATGGGCTCTCCTCCGGTTGGGCGGAGGGTAGCGGGGCCGCGCGCGGGGGGCAAGGCGAAGGGAGAATCGCCTCAGCTTTCGCGGAAGGCGCGCGAGAAATAATCGGTGAAGGGCTTCAGGAGATAGGTCATCGGTGTGCGGGCCTCGGTCTGGATGAAGGCATCGACCGGCATCCCCGGCATCAGCGCCTGCCCGTCCAGCCGTGCAATCTCGCCCTCGTCCAGCAGGATCTCGGCCCGGTAATACGAGGCATGGGTGGTCTGGTCGGTGAAGGCATCGGCCGAGACGACCGAGACCTTTCCCTTCAGATGCGGCGTGGTGCGGCTGGAGAAGGACGAAAACACCAGTTCGACCGGCTGGCCGACATGAACCTGATCGACATGGATCGGCGGCACCTGCGCGGCAATGACCAGCGGCCGGTCCTGCGGCACGATGTAGAGAACGGGATCGGCCGGGCGCACCACGGCACGCGGCGTGGTGACGGTGAGGCCAAGCACGATGCCGGCGACGGGCGCGCGGATGTCCAGCCGGGAGATGCGCTCATCGACGGCGCGCAGCTTTTCCGAAACCTCCATCAGCGAGGGACCGATGCTGCGCAACTCGTCCTCAGCGTCTTCGATGCGGCTGCCGGCGATGCGGGCGATTTCAAGCTCGGTCTCGGTGATCCGGCCCTCGGACTGGGCGCGGCTGGCGGTCAATTCGCCCTGCTGGCCCAGAAGCCGCGCCTCTTCACGCTCCAGCGCCAGAACGGTCGAGGCCTGCGCCAGCCCTTTGGCCAGAAGGGCCTGCTGGCTGGTCAGCTCGTCCCGGATCAGGCGCAGCTGGCTTTCCATCGCGGTGCGCTGGGCATCGACCCCTTCGATCTGCGAGGCGATCTGGCCGATGCGGCGGCGCAACTGCTCGGTCGTTGTGGTGAAGGTGTCGCGCCGGGCGGTGAACAGGCGCGCCTGGCCGTCCAGAAGCTCTGCCACCGCGGGATCGGTGGCGGCAAGCGCGGTCAGGGCGGCGGGGAAGGCGGGGGTGTCCAGCCCGTCGCGTTCGGCCAGAAGGCGGGCGCGGCGCGCTGTCAGTTCATTCTGCTGGCCCTGAAGCACGGCGCGGTCCGAGCGCAGAAGCGTGCCGTCCAGCCGGATCAGCACATCTCCGGCAGCGACCGAGGCACCTTCGGTCACCTCGATCCCGGCGACGACACCGCCATCGGGGTGCTGGACGATCTGGCGGTTCAGCTCCACCTCGATTCGGCCGGGGGCGACGATGGCGCCGGACAGCGTTGTCAGCATGGCCCAGGCGCCGAAGCCGCCGACCAGTACGGCAAGCGTGAGGAAGCCAAGGATGACCGGGCCGCGGACCGACCAGAACGGGCGCGGCGAAGGCTGCAGGGTCATGCGACACCTCCGGGTGCGACGGAACGCGCAATCTCGCCCGCGTTCTTCACCAACTCACGCAGCACCTTGTCGCGTGGGCCGAAGGCCGCCGGCACACCTTCGTTCAGCACCAGCAGCAGGTCGCATTCCTGAATGGCGGCGGGGCGGTGCGCCATGATCAGCACGGAATGGCCGCGCGCCTTGGCCGCCCGGATGGACTGGTTCAGCGCCATGGAGCCGTCATTGTCGAGGTTGGAGTTCGGCTCGTCCAGCACAAGATAGACCGGATCGCCATAGAGCGCCCGGGCCATGCCGACGCGCTGGATCTGGCCGCCCGAAAGCCGGCCGCCCATGGTCGCGACTTCGGTGTCATAGCCCTTGGGCAGGGCCTTGATCAGCTCATGCGCGGCCGCGGCCTGTGCGGCGGCGACAATGGCGGCCGGGTCGGCATCGCCGTCCAGCCGGGCGATGTTGGCGGCGATGGTGCCATCGAACAGCGTCACCCGCTGCGGCAGATACCCGATGTAGCGGCCCAGACTGTCCGGGTCATACTGGTCCAGCGTGGCCCCATCCAGCCGGATCGACCCCGCGGCGGGCGGCCAGACCCCGATCAGCGCCCGTGCCAGCGAGGATTTCCCCGATCCCGAAGGCCCGATCACCCCAAGCGCCTGACCCGGCTCCAGCGTGAACGAGACGTTGCGCAGGACGGGCTTGCCCTCGCCGGGGATCGTAAGGCTGAGGTTGCGCACCTCAAGCCTTGCGGCGGGGCGGGGCAGGGCGGTGCGCGGCGCCTCGGGCGGGACGTGCGACAGCAGCGCCTCAAGCCGGCGCTGCGCCTGCCGGGCACGGGTCAGGGTGGACCATTGGCCGACCGCCACCTCGATCGGTTGCAGGGCGCGGCCCATCAGGATCGACCCCGCGATCATCGCCCCGGCGGACAATTCGTTGCGCAGCACCAGCCAGGCGCCGACGCCAAGGATCGCCGATTGCAGGAACAGCCGGAAGGTGCGGCTGATCACGGTGAAGGCGCTGGCGGTGTCGGCCACCGCCAGCGCCTGCTCGCTGGCGCGGCCGCGCAGGGTCTGCCAGCGGGCGAAGGCGGCACCGGTCATGCCAAGGGCGCGGACCAGCTCGGATTCCGATTTCATGTTCTCGGCCTGCCGGTCGGCGCGCTGGCTGCTGCCGACGGCCTCGTTCAGGGCGCCATCGGTCATGCGCTGGTTCAGAAATGTCACAAGCACCAGTGCCACCATGCCGCCGATGGCGGTCCAGCCCAGCCAGGGGTGGAAGACGAAAAGGGCGGCGGCGAAGACCGGCGTCCATGGCAGATCGAACAACGCCATCAGCGCCGGCGAGGACCAGACCCGCGACACCGTTTCCAGATCGCGTTGCGCCGAATGGGCGATGCCATCCTGCGGTGCCACCGTCAGCCGGCGGAAGGCGGCCGACAGCACCCGGCGGTCAAGATCCGCCTGCATCCGCGCGCCCACCCGCACCATCACGCGGTTGCGGGCATAGTCGAGAAGACCCATCGCAAGGAACAGGAAGGCCACCAGCACCGACAGCGCCAGCAGTGTTGCCTCGGACCGAGAGACCAGCACCCGGTCATAGACCTGCAGCATGTAGATCGGCGAGGTCAGCATCAGCAGGTTGACAAAGACCGAGAACAGGAACGCCGCCAGCAGCGCCCGGTGCGACCTGGCGCGGATCGCCGAAATCTCACGGTGGCCGGCCATGGCGGTCTTTGCTTCGGTCATCGCAGGCGCGTTCCTCTTTTGGCCGCAGGGGCCGCAATCACGGTGACTGTTTCAGCAACGGCCGCTTCCCGCCACAGCACCCTGAATTCGGAGTGCAGGAGGTTGTCTTGCCCCCGCCCTGACCCTAAAGGAAGGTGGGATGTGGTTCGACCCGGGACGGGCGGCTACGGTGCCGATACCGATGGGGCGGACGTTAGGGAGTAGGCCGTGCGTTTTCCAATCCTTTTTGCACGGGCTTTTCCTGCACTGTCGCGGGTTTCATTGGGCTTAATGGCGGCGGCCCTGCTGACGGCCTGTGGTCCGGCCCCGCAGGCGACCGGAATCAACGATCCGCTGGAGCCGATGAACCGCGCCGTTCACGGCGTGAACAAGGGCCTGGATACCGTGATCCTGCGCCCGGGGTCCGAGGCTTATGGCGTTGTTCCGGGGCCGGTGCGGCAGGGCGTGTCCAACGTCGCCGATACGCTGGACCTGCCGGGCGACATGGCGAACCACCTGTTGCAGGGCCGGCTTGACAAGGCGACGACCAACTTCCTGCGCTTCGGGGTGAACGTGGTCTTCGGTCTTGCCGGCACGATGGACGTGGCCACGGCGGCAGGCATGCCGCGCGACAAGACCGACTTCGGCGAGACGCTGCATGTCTGGGGGGTCGGCGAAGGCCCCTATGTCGAACTTCCGGGCTTTGGCCCGTCGACCGCGCGGGATGCGGTGGGGACCGTGGTCGATTTTGCGATGAACCCGGTCAGCCGTGCCACCAGCGGCAACGAAGCCGCCGCGGCGACGGCGGCGAAGGTGCTGGCGCGGCTGAACGACCGCAAACGCTATTCAAACACCGTCGACTCGATCCTATATGACAGTGCGGACAGCTATGCGCAGGCGCGCCTGCTTTATCTGCAGAACCGCCGGTTCGAACTGTCCCGCGGGGTGGCACCGGCAGATGGGGCGGCCGCGGACGACGGTTTCATCGACCCTTACGAGGACTGAAATGACCAGCAAGATCACTCTTTCCCGCCGCGCCTTCGGTCTGGTCCTTGGCGGCGGCCTTGCTGCCGCTGCCCTGCCGGCTGCGGCGCTGAACACCGATCAGGCCAAGGCCCTGATCGACAAGGCGGTGGCCGACATCAACGCGGTCATCAACTCGGGCAAGTCGGAAAGCGCCATGCTGCCCGATTTCGAGAAGCTGTTCGCCCGCTATGCCGATGTGCCGACCATCGCGCGCTCGGCCCTTGGGGTGGCGGCGAAATCGGCCTCGGCGGCGCAGATGAAGGCGTTCAACAAGGCGTTCCAGGTCTATATCAGCCGCAAATATGGCCGCCGTTTCCGCGAGTTCATCGGCGGGCGGATCGAGGTGCAGGAAGCCCATCCGCTGAAAAGCTACTTCGAGGTGACGTCGATCGCCTATCTCAAGGGCGAAAGCCCGTTCGAGGTGCGCTGGCATGTGTCGGACAAGGCCGGGAAAAGCCTGTTCTTCAACATCATCATCGAAGGCGTGAACATGCTGGCATCCGAGCGGACCGAGATCGGCGCCATGCTGGACAAGCGCAGAGGCGACATCGATGCGCTGATCGCGGATCTGCAGAACAGCTGATCCGGCGATCCGGACCATTGCCCCTCTGGCCGGCGGCCGGAGGGGTTTTGCACCCCTCCGGACCTCCCCGCAGGATATTTCCGCCAAGATGAATATCAGGGCGTCCTGGGGGCGGGGGGGGCGGCGGCCTAGTTCTGCGGCTGACCCAGAAGTTCGTCCAGGATCTGCTGGGCCAGATCGTCCTCGGTCATGCCCGGCTGGTTCGGGTTCGATCCGTCGAAATAGGGCACATCCTCGGGCTGGACGAAATCGTCGGGGTTGTAGGTGCCGTCGCCGCCGGGGGGCGGGGCCACCGTGCTGGGCGGGATTTCCTGCGGCAGCGGTTTCGCCTCGACGCCTTCATTGATCCGCACCATCACCTCGTGCCAGATCTCGGCCGGCAACCCGCCGCCGGTCACCCCGGTAAGCGGGGTGTTGTTGTCATAGCCCATCCAGACGCCCACCACATAATCGGCGGTGAAGCCCACGAACCAGGCATCGCGGGCCGAGTTGGTGGTTCCGGTCTTGCCCGCCACCTCGCGCCCGTCCAGCCGGGCCTTGGTCCCGGTGCCGCGCTCGATCACCTGCGTCATCATGTAGATCAGCGCATGGGCGGCCGTTTCGGAGATGACCCGCTCGCCGATGCCGCCGCCCTGACCGAACAATTCCTCGTCGTCGTGCTGCAACTTCAGCGACACCAGCCCGTAGGGCGTGACCGACGAGCCGCCGTTCAGGATGCCGGCATAGGCGCCGGTCATCTCGATCAGCGTCGACTCGCTGGCGCCGAGCGCCAGCGCCGGGCCGTCGGCCAGGTTCTGCGCCACGCCGAACTGGGTGGCCACCTGTTTCACCAGATCGCGGCCGACCAGTTCCTGTATCTTCACCGCCGGGATGTTGCGGCTTTCGGCAAGGGCCTGGGTCAGGGTGATGATGCCCTTGAACTTGCCGTCATAATTCTTCGGCGCATATTCGCCCGAGCCGGGGACATAGATCGACCAGGGGCTGTCATCGACATAGTCCATCGGCGAATAGCCAAGGTCCATCGCCACTGCGTAGATGAAGGGTTTGAAGGCCGATCCGGTTTGCCGCAGCGCCTGCGTCGCGCGGTTGAAATCGCCCGCCTGGGGCAGATCGCGGCCGCCGACCATGGCGCGCACGGCGCCATCGGCACTCATCACCACAATGGCTGCCTGCGCCTCGGACCCGGCCTTGACCTTGTTCTCGAACACCCATTTCAGCGCCTCTTCGGCCTGGGTCTGGATGCGCTGGTCCAGCGTGGTCTGGATGATCACATCCTCGGTGGTGTCGCGGGCCAGATAGTCCGGCGTCGTCTCCATCACCCAGTCGGCGAAGAACCCGCCCATCTTCTGCCGCGCGGCCTTCGACAATTCGGCCGGATGTTCGCGGGCGTCGGCTGCCTCCTGCTTGGTCAGGTAGCCCTGTTCCTCCATCAGCCCGATCACGACCGAGGCCCGGTCGCGGGCGCGGTTCATGTTGCCGGTGGGCGCATAGGTCGAGGGCGCCTTCAAGAGACCCGCAAGCATCGCGGATTCGGCGGGGTTCACATTCGCCGCCGACTTGCCGAAATAGCGCTGCGACGCCGCTTCGAAGCCGCGCGCGCCGGCACCCAGATAGGCGCGGTTGAAGTAGATCGTCAGGATGTCTTCCTTGGAGTATTTCAACTCCATCGCCATCGAGAACGGCACTTCCTTCAGCTTGCGCCACATCCCCCCGGACCGGCAGTCCTTTTCGTATTCGGCTTCGGTCTTCCACAGCGCCGGATCATAGGTCACGCCAAGACAAAGAAGCTTGGCCACCTGCTGCGTGATGGTGGACCCGCCGTTGCCTTCAAAGGCGCCGCGGCCTTCGGCAAGGTTGATGCGGATCGCCGATGCGATCCCGCGGGGCGAGATGCCGAAATGCCAGTAGAAACGCTTGTCCTCGGTCGCGACGACGGCATCGTGCAGGTATTTCGACACGTTGGAGGCCGTGATCTGGCCGCCGAAGGTCTCTCCGCGCCAGGCGAAGACCTCGCCATTGGTGTCCAGCATGGTGACCGACCCCCGCGCCCGGCCGTCCAGAAGGTCGGTCAGCGGCGGCAACTGGGCGTAGAAATACATCACGATGGCGCCAAGGATCAGCACGCCCACGGCGGTGACACGCCAGACGATCGACCAGATCAGCCGCCAGACGAACAGGACGAGAGAGACGACCAGCCCGTGTTTGCGCCGCGGTTTCGGCGTGCGGCGGGGCTGCCTGGGAGGGGGTTGCTTCGGCGGGGGCGCCTTGCGCGCCGGTTGCTGGGCCGCGCCGGCCCGCGGATAGCGCCTGTCTGCCACCAGGGGCCCGTTGCCCCCCTTCCCTGTCACCATCGACCTGTCCGCCTGCCCAAAGCGCTGTCCCGATCCAGTCGGCTTCATCTCGCGCGATCTTGCTTTGGGCGGACCATAACCTGCTTTTTCGGCGAAGCGAAGGGCAGGCGCCCAAACTTGGCCCCGCCGGCCCATCCCCGCCCAAAGCTGTGATTCGGATGCAGCACCTGCCCATGATTTGGGCATAGGCCCGTCGAAGTGCAAAATTTGTGCACCCTTGCCCGAAGCCCCGGCCCGTTCGCCGGCCGCTTTCTTGTGCTGCAGCTGCGAAATGCGCCTGCTTGTCCCCAAGGGCCCGCCCCCGGGCCCGGACAACGCATCTGCCAGTCAGAAGGGGAAGGGACGTGAAACTCATCATCGCGGCAATCAAGCCGTTCAAGCTGGACGAGGTCCGCGAGGCGCTGACCGCAATCGGCGTGCGCGGAATGATGGTTACGGAAATCAAGGGCTTCGGCCTGCAATCCGGCCATACCGAGATCTATCGCGGCGCCGAATATGCCGTGAACTTCGTGCCGAAGGTCCGGCTTGAGACCGTGGTCGCCGATGCCCTGGCCGATCAGGTGGTCGAGACGATCCGCAGCACGGCCAGGACCGGCAAGATCGGCGACGGAAAGATTTTCGTCCTCGATGTGGACCATGCCGTGCGGGTGCGCACCGGCGAAACCGATGACGACGCGCTGTGACGGGCGGGCAAGAAGGGACATCAGGGACATGAACAACAATCCGAAACTTGCAGGTCTTGTGGCGGGCACCGTTGCCCTGCTGGCCAGCCTGCCGGCCTGCGCGCAGGAAGCCGCCGAACCCGTGACCGGGGCTGCCGAGGCCGTTGCGGTCTCGGCTCTGGACAGCGGCGATACCGCCTGGATGATCATGGCGACCGTGCTGGTCATGTTCATGATCCTGCCGGGCCTTGCGCTGTTCTACGGCGGGCTTGTGCGCGCCAAGAACATGCTGTCCGTGCTGGTGCAGGTGACGGCCGTCGCCTCGACGATCATGATCGTCTGGGTGGTCTACGGCTATTCCTTTGCCTTCGGCGGATCGCAAAGCCCCTATTTCGGCGGCTTCGACAAGCTTTTCCTGTCAGGCGTCACCGCCACATCGGAAACAGGCACCATCCCGGAATATCTGTTCATCGCCTTCCAGATGACCTTTGCCGCCATCACCCCCGCCCTGATCGTCGGCGCCTTCGCCGAACGCATCAGGTTCGGTGCGGTGCTGGCCTTCTCGGTGCTTTGGGCGACCTTCGTCTACTTTCCCATCGCCCATATGGCGTGGGATGCCAACGGCCTGTTCTTCGGCTGGGGCGTGCTGGACTTTGCCGGCGGCACGGTGGTGCACATCAACGCCGGGATCTCGGGCCTTGTCGGAGCCATCGTGCTGGGCAAGCGCGTGGGCTATGGCAAGGACAACATGGCGCCCCATTCGCTGCCGCTGGCGGTGACCGGCGCGGGGATGCTGTGGGTCGGCTGGTTCGGCTTCAACGCAGGATCGGCCCTTGGCGCCGGCACGCTGGCGACGCTGGCCGTGATCAACACCTTCACCGCGACGGCCGGTGCGACGGTGGCCTGGCTGCTGGCCGAGAAGCTGCTGCGCGGCAAGGCCTCGGCCCTGGGTGCCGCGTCAGGCATCATCGCCGGTCTGGTTGCGGTGACGCCCGCCGCCGGTGCCGTGGGTCCGGTCGGAGCCATCGTCCTTGGCGCCATCGCCTCGCTGATCGCCTATTATTTCGTGGCCGTGGTCAAGAAGAAGGCCGGCTATGACGACAGCCTTGATGTCTTCGGCATCCACGGCGTTGCCGGCATCATCGGCGCCATCGGCACCGGCATCTTCGCCTCGGCCAGCTTCGGCGGGCAGGGCTATGCCGAGGGCGTGACCATGGGCGCACAGGTCTGGACCCAGATCCTTGCCGTGGCGATCACCGTGATCTGGTGCGGCGTGATCTCGGCCATCCTCTTCAAGCTGGTCGATCTGGTCATCGGTCTGCGCGTCCCGGTCGATGCCGAACGCGAAGGACTGGACCTGACCTCGCATGGCGAACAGGCCTATCACAGCTGAAGGACATCAGCGCGGCGGGCCATACTTCCGTTGGCCCGCTGGCACCTGCACGGCCCGCAGATCGCTCTGCGGGCCGCGTTTCGGTTCCGTGAAGGGCGTCAGATCACGCCAAGGGCGCGCATCGCCTCGGCCACGCGGACGAAACCGGCGATGTTGGCCCCCAGAACGTAATCGCCCGGCGCGCCGAATTCGTCGGCGGTGGCGGCGCAGGTGTCGTGGATATTGCGCATGATCAGGGCCAGGCGGGCCTCGGTCTGCTCGAAGGTCCAGCTGTCGCGGCTGGCGTTCTGCTGCATCTCCAGCGCCGAGGTGGCCACGCCGCCCGCATTCGCCGCCTTGCCGGGGGCGAAAAGCACGCCGGCCTCCTGGAAGATCCGCACCGCATCGGGGGTCGAGGGCATGTTCGCCCCTTCACCCACCGCGATGACACCGTTCTTCACCAGCGTTTTCGCGTCCTTGCCGGTCAGTTCGTTCTGCGTGGCCGAGGGCATGGCGACATCGCAGGCCACATCCCAGATCGAGCCTTTCTCGACATAATGCGAGCCGGTGCCCTTCAGCCTTGCATATTCGGAAATCCGCTGGCGGCGGACCTCCTTGATCTCTTTCACCAGGGCAAGGTCGATGCCGTTCTCATCGACGACATAGCCGCCGGAATCCGAACAGGCGATGATCTTGCCGCCAAGGCTTTGCACCTTCTCCATCGAGTAGATGGCGACGTTGCCCGATCCCGAGACCACGACGCGCTTGCCGTCAAAGGTCTGGCCCTTGGTCGCCAGCATGGATTCGATGAAATAGGTGTTGCCGTAGCCCGTCGCCTCCTTGCGGGCCCGCGAGCCGCCATAGCTGAGGCCCTTGCCGGTCAGGACGCCGGCTTCGTACTTGTTCGACAGCCGCTTGTACTGGCCGAACATATAGCCGATCTCGCGCCCGCCGACGCCGATGTCACCGGCCGGCACGTCGGTGTATTCGCCCAGATGGCGCGACAGTTCGGTCATGAAGGACTGGCAGAAGCGCATGATTTCGGCATCGGATCTGCCTTTGGGATCGAAGTCCGATCCGCCCTTGCCGCCGCCGATGGGCAGGCCGGTCAGGGCGTTCTTGAAGGTCTGCTCGAAGCCGAGGAACTTGATGATCCCGACATTCACCGAAGGGTGAAACCGGATGCCGCCCTTGTAGGGGCCGAGGGCCGAGTTGAACTGGACGCGGAAGCCGCGGTTGATGCGGACCTGACCCTTGTCGTCGGTCCACGGCACGCGGAAGATGATCTGACGCTCGGGTTCGCAGATCCGCTCGATCAGCGCGTCATCGGCATAGTCCGGGTGCTTGGCGATCACGCGGCCAAGGCTTTCCAGCACTTCGCGCACGGCCTGATGGAACTCGGCTTCGCCGGCATTTCTTCGGGTGACTTCCGCCAGAATCGGTTCAAGTTTCTCGTCAAGCTGCATGCGAAAGCCCTTCCATCAAGACCCGGAATCCGGGCACCCGGGCGGGGTTAGGGTAATTCCTGAGCAGTTTGAAGGGTCGACACGCAAGAAACGGGCAGGATGACGATAAATCAGGCAATATGTCGCAAACTGAAGGCTCTCAGGCCGCCAGCGTGATGACCGCGGTTCCGGCTACGGCCAGGGCGGCGCCTGCCCATGCCATGCCCGTCGGCGCACGGCGGCTAAGAAGCCAGACCATCGGCAGGATCAGGATCGGCGCGGTCGAGGACAGTGTGGTGACAATGCCGACATCCCCCACCGCCAGCGCCGCCATCAGAAGCGACATGCCGCCAAAGATGCCGGTCAGCGCAGACAGGCCGATCAGCCGCTGCGCCTGCGGTTCGGGCCGCGCCTGCGGGCGCAGGGCGGGAAGGGCAAGAAGGGCGACGAAGAACAGCGCACCCAGCCCGGACCGCACCGCCATGGCGGCGAAAGGCTCGACCCCCGCCTCCATGGCCGGGCGGGCCAGAAGACTGCCGGTCGCCTGCCCAAGCGCGGTGATCACCCCAAGGACCAGCCCGGTGCCAAGCGCCTTCGGGCTGCGCAACTCTTCCTTCGCGCCGGGGCCGAGGATCGCACAGGCGATGCCCAGCAGGATCAGCGCCACGCCGGCACCCTGCATCATGTTCACCGTCTCGCCCCGGAAGATCCAGCCGAGGGCGACGGCGAAAGGGGCGGACAGGGTGAAGACCAGCGCATTCAGACGCGCGCCGATGCGCTGGATGGTGGCGATGAAGGTGGTGGTTGCCAGCATGATGCCGGCGGTGGAAGACCCGGCAAGCCACCAGAACTGGGTCCAGCCGATGCTGCGCCAGCTGCCAAGGATCAGCATGGCTGCAGCCGTCAGGACAAAGCCGATGGCCAATTGCCAGCGTGCCAGCTGCAAGGGGCCGACCCGTCCCGGGACCCGGTCGATCAGCAGGGCCGAGACCGCGAAGGTGGCCGCCGCCGCAAGGGAAAGGACGACGGCCAGCATCGGGTGGGATCAGCCGATGACCTGCGCGATGGCGGCGGCCAGCACCGGCACGGTTCTTGCGTTCAGCCCGGCGATGTTGATGCGGCTGTCGCCCACCATGTAGACGCCGTGCTTCTCGCGCAGGGTATTGACCTGCGCTTCGGTCAGCCCAAGGCGGCTGAACATGCCGCGATGGGTGGCGACGAAGTCGAACCGGTCGCTGTTGGTGGCGCGGCGCAATTCATCCGCCAATTGCTTGCGCAAGGACAGCATGTTCTGGCGCACGTCCTCAAGCTCGGCCTTCCAGTCGGCGGTCAGGGCGGCATCCTCAAGGATCATCGTCACCAGACGGGCACCGTGATCGGGCGGGAAGCTGAAGTTCTGCCGGTTGAGGAAGTTGAGGTTGCCCTGAACCACCGCCTTGCGGTCGGCCGAGGTCAGCGCGATCAGCACGCCGGTGCGTTCGCGGTAGATGCCGAAGTTCTTGCTGCACGAAGCCGCGATCAGCACCTCGGGGAAGGCGGCGGCCACCTTGCGGGTGGCATCGGCATCGGCATCCAGCCCGTCGCCAAAGCCCTGATAGGCCAGATCGACCAGCGGGATCGCCGCCTTGCGCTGCAGAAGCGCGATGACCTCATCCCATTGCGCAGGCGTCAGATTGGCGCCGGTCGGGTTGTGGCAGCAGCCATGCAGCAGCACGGCATCCCCGGCCGCGACCCCTTCCAGATCGGCCAGCAGGCCGGCAAAGTCGATGCCCGAGGTCGCCTGGTCGAAATAGCGATACTCGGCCGCCGGCATCCCCAGATACTTCACGATGGACGGGTGGTTCGGCCAGGTCGGATTGCTCATCCAGACCTTCGCCTTGGGCGACGCCATGCGGATCAGCTCCAGCGCCTGCCGGATCGCGCCGGTTCCGCCCGGAGTCGCGGCCGATGCCGCGCGATCGGCGTAGCCCGGCCCAAGGATCAGCCCGACCATGGCCGCGTTATAGGCAGGCTCGCCGGCCAGGCCGGTATAGGTCTTGGTGGTCTCGGTTTCCCAAAGCTTCTTCTCGGCCGCCTTCACCGCGCGCATCACCGGCGTCAGGCCGGTTGCATCCTTGTAGACGCCGACGCCAAGGTCGATCTTGTCGGTCCGCGGGTCGTCGCGGAACATGGCGAGCAGCGCCAGGATCTTGTCCTGCGGCTGCGGGTTCAGGCTTTCCAGCATGTTCTTGTCCTTGGCGGTTCAGGCAGCGCCGGTCGCAACCGGCAAGTCCTCATACATGCCCCATTCGGCCCACGAGCCATCGTAGAGCGACCAGTTCCGGTGGCCGATCCGCTCCAGCGCCAGTGCCAGCACGGCGGCGGTGATGCCCGAGCCGCAGGAGGTGATCACCGGCTGCGACAGGTCCACGCCCGCGCCCTCGAACAGGGTGCGCAGGGCTGCGGGGTCCTTCATCGTGCCATCGGCATTCAGCAGGGTGTTGTAGGGGATGTTCTTCGATCCGGGGATGTGGCCCGCGCGCAGGCCGGCCCGCGGCTCCGGTTCCTCGCCGGCGAAGCGGCCCGGAGAGCGGGCGTCCAGCACTTCGGCAAGGCCCAGCTTGGCGGCATGGGCGACCTGTGTGACATCCTTCACCAGCCCGGCCTGCCGGCTGACCGTCATGTGGCGGTCGCGCACGACCGGAGGCATGTCTTCGGTCTCGCGCCCTTCGGCCAGCCATTTCGGGAAGCCGCCGTCCAGCACCGCCACATCGGTCTTGCCCATGAGACGGAAGGTCCACCAGACGCGCGCCGCCGAAAACAGGCCCGAGCCGTCATAAACCACCATCTGATGACCGTCGCCCACGCCCATGGCGCGCAGCCGCGACATGAACTTCTCGATCGGGGGGGCCATATGGGGCAATTCGGACCGCTGGTCCGAGATTTCCTCGATGTCGAAGAAGCGCGCGCCGGGGATATGGGCGGCGTCATACTCGGCCCTGGCATCGCGGCCCGAGGCGGGCAGGAACCAGCTGGCATCCAGCACCCGCAGATCGGGGTCCTTCAGATGGCTGGCCAGCCAGTCGGTGGAGACAAGGGTCTTGGGATCATCGGCGGGGGATGGGGTCATCTCGCGGGCCTCTTCTCGCAACTGATCCAGCCCATAGCGTGCGGCCGGGCAGGGGGCAAGGGCAGCAGGCGCGATGGCGGACAAAAGCGGCAGGCCCCGGCATGGGCCGGGGCCTGTCGGTCCCTGGGCAATCGGTGTGCTGCGGAGCCGGTCCCGGACCGGGCCGCAGACCTACCGATGCCGCATCACTTGGCCACGGCCTTCTTGATCGCACCGACGATCGCCAGAAGCACCGCGCCGCCGACGCCGCCGCCTGCCACGCTTTGCACGATCGACGACACGTCCATGCCCGCGGCCCCGTCGGCCCCGGTCAGCATGGTCAGGATCTGGCCGCCAAGCCCGCCACCGACGATGCCGGCGATGGAGTTGCCCAGCGTCCCGAGGCTGAGGTTCTTCATCGTCGCACCGGCAGCATTGCCGCCCAAAGCACCCGCGATCAGCTGGATGATGATCTGTTCCACGTTGTCCATCCCCCTATCGGCCCCCGGTTGTTCCGGCGGGCTCAGACGCCGGTTGTCGCGCAGAAGCCGCGCGCCCGGCAGGGGGAATGGTGACCTATCCTTCCCCGACCGGGAAGACGGTTTCTTTGTGCCTGACGCAGGGTCAGCCGCCCTGTTTCAGAAGGCGCGCCTTCTGGCGGTCCCAGTCGCGCTTGGCCGAGGTCTCGCGCTTGTCGGCCAGCTTCTTGCCCTTGGCGATGCCAAGCTTCAGCTTCACCACGCCGCGTTCGTTGAAATACATGCGAAGCGGCACGATCGTCATGCCCTCGCGCGCGGTGGCGTTCCACAGCTGCGACAGCTCCTTGCGGCTGACCAGCAGCTTGCGGCGGCGGCGCTCCTCATGGCCCCAGGTCTTGGCTTGCAGATAGGGCGCGATATAGCCGTTGATCAGCCACAGCTCGCCCTGTTCGACCGAGGCATAGCTTTCCGCGATGTTCGACCCGCCCTGGCGCAGGCTTTTGACTTCCGACCCCAAGAGCATGATCCCGGCCTCAAGGTCGGATTCGATATGGTAGTCGAAACGCGCCCGCCGGTTCTCGGCGATCAGTTTCGAGTTGGGGTCGGATTTCTCTGCCATGATCCGCACCAGATAGGCGGCGCAGGGCGTCCTGTCCAGATGCCCGCCATTCCGGGCCGGCCAAAGCGGCGCGGGCGTTCGGCCGGAATGCCCGCGTGGAGCGGCTGCGCATCTGGGGCAGGGGCGTCTAGGCCCGGCTGATCCGCCCGCGCTGCCGGGTCAATCCGAAGAGGCCCGCCCCCACGATCAAGGCCGCGCCCGCCAGGGTTGCGGCATCCGGCCGTTCGGCGAAGAACAGCGCGCCAAGCGCCAGCGCAAAGACCAGCCGCGTATAGCGGAAGGGCGTTACGGCCGAAACCTCTCCGGTCCGCATCGCGGCCGTCAGCGCGTGATAGCCCAGAATGCCGAACAGCGCCGTGGCGGCGATCAGCGCGGCCCCTTCCGGGTCCGGCAGATGCGCCCCGCCGGTCCAGCCCAGGATCAGCGCCCCGGCCGTGGCCAGCATGGCAAAACCAAGCGTGCCCAACTGGCGGTTCGACAGACCCTTGGGCGCCGCCCGGGTCGCCAGATCGCGGCCGGCAAAACCGATGGTGCCCGCCACCGCCAGGAGCGACAGCGCCGAGAAGCCGGCCACCCCCGGCTTCAGGATCAGAAGGACGCCAAGGAAGCCGACGCCGACAGCGATCCAGCGCGACAGCGGCACCCTCTCGCCAAACAGCAGCGCCGCGCCGGCGATCACCACCAGGGGCGTTGCCTGCAGAATGGCCGAGGTGGCCGAGAGCGTGGTCAGCGCAATGGCCAGCGCGTGGAAAAGCCGCCCCGCCACTTCGCAGACCGACCGGACCGCCATCACGCGCGAGGCCATGATGCGCGGCAGCACCGGCTCGCCCCGTTGCCGTGACATCAGTCCGAAGACCACCATCCCGGCCAACCCCATCATCACCATGACCTGCCCCACCGGCACATGGCGCGCCGCCGCCTTCAGGAACATGTCCTCGATGGCGAAACCGGCCATCGCGGCGGTCATCAGCAGCGCACCGCGCCGGTTGTCGGAGGTCATGACAGGGCCCCGCCACAGGGTGCGGGCGGGCGGCCACAGGTCCGCCCGCGCCAAATCCTTTTGAAAGGATTTGCAAATTCCTTCAAAGGAATTTGGCTCCGGCTCAGTTCAGAAGCCCCGCGTGGCGCATTGCCGCGCGGATCTTCTCCTTGGTGACTTCGGTCAGCCCGACATGCGGCAGGCGCACATCTTCGGTCACGCGGCCCAGAAGGGACAGGCCGTATTTGGCACCCACCAGCCCCGGCTCGGCGAAGATGGCGTCATGCAGCGGCATCAGCCGGTCCTGATAGGTCAGGGCGGTGCCGTAGTCGCCGGCCAGCGTGGCTGCCTGGAACTCGGCGCAAAGACGCGGCGCCACATTGGCCGTGACCGAGATGCAGCCGGTGCCGCCATGCGCGTTGAAGCCAAGCGCCGTCGCATCCTCGCCCGAGAGCTGGATGAAATCGGTGCCGCAGGTGATCCGCGTCCGCGGCACGCGCGCCAGATCGCCGGTGGCATCCTTGACCCCGACGATGCGCGGCAGGTTGGCCAGCTCTCCCATCGTGGCGGGCGACATGTCGACGACCGAACGGCCGGGGATGTTGTAGATGATGATCGGCAGTTTCGAGGCGTCGTGGATCGCGGTGAAATGCGCGATCAGCCCGGCCTGCGTCGGCTTGTTGTAATAGGGCGTCACCACCAGTGCCGCATCGGCGCCGGCACGTTCGGCGTGCCGGATCAGGTCGATCGCCTCATCGGTGCTGTTCGATCCGGTGCCCGCAATGACCGGCACGCGGCCGGCGGCGAATTTCACCACGGCCTCGACAACCGCATGGTGTTCCTCATGGCTCAGCGTCGGGCTTTCGCCGGTGGTTCCGACCGGCACCAGACCCGAGGAGCCTTCGGCGATCTGCCAGTCGACCAGCTTCTTCAGCGCGTCCATGTCCACCTTGCCGTCCTTGAACGGCGTGACAAGAGCAGGGATGGAACCCTTGAACATGGCGCGCACTCCTAGATGCTGGCCGGGATTCGGCCGGTTGGGAAACCCGCACTCCTTATCCCTACCGCCCGGCCTTGCCAAGCGCCGCTGCGGGGCGGCAGGCCTTTGCCTGCGGCCGGCACGGATGACAGCTTCGTGGGTTGTCGCGGACCTGCGGCTTTGGCAGATTCGGCACATGTCCTCATCCGCAGCCCTGCTTCCCCGTCTCCTGCTTTGCCTCTCGTTGTCCGCACCTCTGGGCGCGGGGACCGGTGCTGCCCTTGCCGACGACGCACAGTCGCTGCAGGCGGCGCTGGCGCTGGCCACCGGCAAGGATTGGCAGGCCGCGATGGCCGCCGCCCCGGCCGGGGTGGGGCGCGATCTGATCCTGTGGCAAAAGCTGCGCGCAGGCGAGGGCACGCTGGGCGAGTATGAGGATTTCCTCTCGCGTCGCGCCGACTGGCCCGGCCTGCCGTTCCTGAAGGAGAAGGGCGAGGAGGCTGCGGCCCGGTCCACCACGCCGGCGCGCGTCATCGCCTATTTCGGCCGCGACCTGCCGAAGTCCGCCAAGGGCGCCATTGCGCTGGTCTCGGCCCTGAAGGCCACCGGCCAGAACGATCTGGCCGAGACCGAGGCGATGCGGGCCTGGGTAGACCTTTCCTTCTCGGCCGAAGAGGAAGCCGGCCTTCTGGCACTGGAGCCGGACGCGCTGGCCAGCGTGCATCAGTTGCGGATGGACAATCTCTTGTGGAACGGCCGGCGGGCCGAGGCCCTGCGGATGCTGCCCCGGGTCAGCGCCGGCTGGCAGCGGCTGGCGGCGGCGCGGATCGGGCTGCGCGCGGACCAGAGCGGAACCACCGCGCTGATCGAGGCGGTGCCGCCCGCGCTGAAGGCCGATCCGGGGCTGGCCTATGAGCGGTTCCTGTGGCGGATGCGGCGCGATTCCTATGACGACGCGGTGCAGCTTTTGCTGGACACCCCGGCTGACCGGTTGGGCCATGCCGATCTCTGGGCCGACCGCCGGGCGCTGATGGCGCGCTGGCTGATGCGCAAGGACCGACCCAAGGACGCCTATCGCGTCGCTTCGCGCCACGGGCTGAGCGCGGGCGCCGACTATGCCGATCTCGAGTTCCTCTCGGGTTTCATCGCGCTGCGCAAGCTGGGCGACCCCGACAGCGCAATCCGCCATTTCGGGCATCTGAAGGCGGGGGTGTCCACGCCGATCTCGGTCGCGCGGGCGGAATACTGGCTGGGCCGCGCGGAAGAGGCGGCAGGCCGCAACGACAGGGCGGCCGAACATTACGCCGCCGCGGCACGGCACCAGACCGCCTATTATGGCTTGCTGGCGGCCGAAAGACTGGGCCAGTCGCTTGACCCGTTCCTTCTGGACAACACCCGGCCGGAGGACTGGCGCGGCGCGGGCTTCGCCAGGTCCTCGGTGCTGGAGGCTGCGCTTTTGCTGCAACGGGCCGGAGACCGGACCCTGGCCAAGCGGTTTTTCCTGCAGGTGGGAGAGAAGCTCGATGCCGCCGGCCTTGCGCAGCTGGCCGACCTTGCCCTGCAACTGGACGAGCCGCACATCGCCGTGCTGATCGGCAAGGCCGGGGCCGAGCGGGGCATCATCATCCCGCGCGCCTATTACCCGGTGCCGGGCATGGTGCCGGACGGGCTTTCGGTCAGCCGGGCGCTGGCGCTGGCGATCTCGCGCCGCGAAAGCGAGTTCGATCCGGCGGCGCGGTCCCATGCCGATGCGCGCGGGCTGATGCAGGTGCTGCCCTCGACCGCGAAGATCGTGGCCAAAGAGCTGGAGCTGGAATTCGAGGCGTCAAAACTGATCGCCGACCCGGCTTTCAACGTGATCATCGGCTCGGCCTATCTTGCGAAGATGGTCAAGGATTTCGGACCGTCCATCGCGCTTGTGGCCTCGGGCTACAATGCGGGACCGAACCGCCCGAAACGCTGGATCGAGGAGTTCGGCGATCCGCGTCAGGAAAAGGTGGATGTGGTCGACTGGGTGGAGACCATTCCCTTCGCGGAAACCCGCACCTATGTGATGCGGGTGGCGGAAGGCGTGGTGATCTACCGGGCCAAGCTGAAGGGGGCGGCCGGGCCGGTCCGGATCACGGCGGAACTGAAGGGCTGAGGCACGATTTTTCGACGAAAAATCGCGTCACGCCCGGTGGTAGGGCGAGCCGGCAAGGATCGTCGCGGCGCGATAAAGCTGTTCGGCCAGCATCACCCGCACCAGCATATGCGGCCAGACCATCGCGCCGAAGCTGATCGCCAGATCGGCGCGCGCGCGCAACGAGGGGTCGATTCCGTCTGCGCCGCCGATGACAAAAGCCGCATCCTGCCGCCCGCTGTCGCGCCACTGGGCCAGTTGTGCGGCGAAATCCGGCGAGGACATCTGCCTGCCGCGCTCATCAAGGATGCAGAGGACAGCACCTGCGGGCACCGCACGGGCCAGAAGCTCGGCCTCCGCCGCCATGCCTCCGCCGCGCTTGTCCTCGACCTCGTGCTCCTCGGACGGGCCAAGGCCAAGGGCACGGCCCGACTTGCCCAGGCGGGACAGGTAGTCGTCGACCAGCGCCCGTTCAGGCCCCGCCCGCAGCCGGCCCACGGCGCAAAGGTGCAGCCGCATCAGCCCTGCGAGACGGGCCGCGCCGGGGCCTGTCCGGCCGGCATCCACATCTTTTCAAGCTGATAGAAGTCGCGGACCTCGGGGCGGAAGACATGGACGATGACATCGCCGCTGTCGATCAGCACCCAGTCGCCGGTTTCCTTGCCTTCCATCTTGGCGCCGATGCGGAAATCCTGCTTCAGCCGGTCCGCCAGCTTTTCCGAGATGGCGGCGACCTGACGGCTGGAGCGGCCCGAACAGATCACCATGTAATCCGCCACATCCGAGCGGCCGCGCAGGTCGATCTGCACGACATCCTCGGCCTTGTCGTCATCGACCGAGGCCAGCACGGCGGCCAGAACCTGTTCCGAGGTGTAATCGGCGGGGGCAGGGCGCCCCTCGCGCGGGCCGACCGGCAATCCGGTCGCAGGGTCAGAGTGAGACAGGACGTGGGTCCTCCGCATGGCGCGCCGATCCGGCCCCGGCGCAGGGTCTGCCGGAAGGGTAACGCTCAATGACGTCAATCTCAACACGATCCGGGAAGCGCGGGCGGATAGCGCCGAATCGCCGCGGATGCAAGGGCGGCTCTTGCCGGATGCGGTGAAATGAATGAGCGCCTTGCGGCGCAAGCCTGTTGTCTCGCCTCTGCGCGTTCCGCGCAACCGGCTCGGGATTCTGCCTCCGGCGGGGATATTTTGGACCAGGTGAACGGGGCAGGTTTCTTCCCGCTCATTCACCTGGTCCAAATATCCTCGGGGTTTGGGGGTGAAGCCCCCATCAGGCGACGCCGGCACCGGGCGATCCGGCCAGCCGCCACGAGAAAGGTTTGCGGCGGCAGCCGCGCAACTGATTTGGGGGAACGCGGGCTTGAAGGGCGGGCCGGAAAGGCGTATTTCCCCAGTCATGCAAGGGTTCATCTATTTCAACATCACCGATCATGCGCGGCTTCCGGCCCGCTTCTTCGGCATGACCCGCACCATCCTGGCCCGACTTTAAGCCGCCGGCACCGCCTGCGTGGGCGGCCCCTCCACGCATCCCCATTCCCAAGCCCGTAAGCCAAGGATCCCGGCCATGTCCGCTCCCCGCACGCTCTATGACAAGATCTGGGACGACCACGTCGTCCATCAGGCCGAAGACGGCACCTGTCTTCTGTATATCGACCGCCATCTGGTGCATGAGGTCACCAGTCCGCAGGCCTTTGAAGGGCTGCGGATGACCGGCCGCAAGGTGCGCGCGCCGGAAAAGACCATCGCCGTGCCGGACCACAACGTGCCGACCACACTGGACCGCGCCGATGCCGCCACCATGACCGAGGACAGCCGGATCCAGGTCGCAGCACTGGACAAGAACGCGCGCGACTTCGGGATCAACTACTATCCCGTGTCTGACGTGCGTCAGGGCATCGTGCATATCGTCGGCCCCGAACAGGGCTGGACGCTGCCGGGCATGACCGTGGTCTGCGGCGACAGCCACACCGCCACCCATGGCGCCTTCGGGTCGCTGGCGCACGGGATCGGCACGTCCGAAGTGGAACACGTCCTTGCCACCCAGACGCTGATCCAGCGCAAGGGCAAGAACATGAAGGTGGAGATCACCGGCAGCTTGCGCCCCGGCGTCACCGCCAAGGACATCACCCTTTCGGTGATCGGCGCCACCGGAACGGCGGGCGGCACCGGCTATGTCATCGAATATTGCGGGCAGGCGATCCGCGAATTGTCGATGGAAGGCCGGATGACGGTCTGCAACATGGCCATCGAGGGCGGCGCCCGCGCCGGCCTGATCGCGCCGGACGAGAAGACCTTTGCCTATTGCATGGGCCGCCCCCATGCGCCGAAAGGTGCGAAATGGGAGGCTGCGGTCGCCTATTGGAAGACCCTCTTCTCGGACGAGGGCGCGCATTGGGACAAGGTCGTCACCCTGAAGGGCGAGGACATCACCCCCGTCGTCACCTGGGGCACCAGCCCCGAGGACGTGCTGCCGATCACCGGCGTGGTGCCCAGCCCGTCCGACTTCACCGGCGGCAAGGTCGAGGCGGCGCAACGCAGCCTTGACTACATGGGCCTGACGCCGGGCCAGAAACTGACCGACATCAAGATCGACACCGTGTTCATCGGCTCCTGCACCAACGGCCGGATCGAGGATCTGAGGGCGGCGGCGGAAATCCTGAAGGGCAAAAAGATCAAGGACGGCATGCGCGCCATGGTCGTCCCCGGCTCGGGCCTTGTGCGGGCGCAGGCGGAAGAGGAAGGTCTGGCGCAGATCTTCATCGACGCCGGGTTCGAATGGCGTCTGGCGGGCTGCTCGATGTGCCTTGCGATGAACCCCGACCAGCTGGCGCCGGGCGAACGTTGCGCGGCGACCAGTAACCGCAACTTCGAGGGCCGTCAGGGCCGCGGCGGCCGCACCCATCTGGTCAGCCCCGGCATGGCGGCGGCGGCGGCGATCACCGGCCACCTGACCGACGTGCGCGAGATGATGGCCGAGACCGCCTGAGCAATGGCAATCAAGGTGACACCGCTGCGCGTCATCGCGCTGATCCTCGGCCTGTTGGTTGCCGTGGCGGTGTCGCTTTATGCCCTTGGCATCAGCCCGCTTGACAAGTTCTGCCGCAAGGTGGTGGCCGAGGCCGCCATCCTGCCCGATACCGTCCATGTCTCTGCCTGTCAGTCCAACATCAACAACGGCGCGGTCACGCGGCTCTTCTCGGCTTCGGTGAGCGGGGACGAATTGCGGATCTTCATGACCGCGCAGGGACTGCCCGAGGATGTCCAGGCCGCTGCGCTGCAATCGCAGCGGATCGACTGGGACAAGGATGGCGGCAAGGCGGCAATGGATTGGGCCGAGGGCGTGCTTTCATACTCATTCCAACGGAATTGACCGCCCCTGTGCGGTTCCAGGAGACCTGAAAATGGACAAGTTCACCACCCTGACCGGCATTGCGGCGCCCATGCCGCTGGTCAATATCGACACCGACATGATCATCCCCAAGCAGTTCCTGAAGACGATCCAGCGATCGGGCCTTGGCAAGAACCTGTTCGACGAGATGCGCTATACGCAGGACGGGGCCGAGATCCCGGATTTCGTGCTGAACCAGCCGGCCTATCGCAAGTCGCAGATCATCGTGGCCGGTGACAACTTCGGTTGTGGGTCGTCGCGCGAGCATGCGCCCTGGGCGCTGCTGGATTTCGGCATCCGTGCCGTGATCAGCACCTCTTTCGCGGACATCTTCTTCAACAACTGCTTCAAGAATGGCATCCTGCCGGTCGTGTTGCCGCAGGAAGCCGTCGACTACCTGATGGACGATGCCCGCAAGGGCGAGAACGCCCGCCAGACCATCGACCTTGAAAGCCAGACCGTGACCGCCTCGGACGGCAAGTCGTTCCCCTTTGAGGTGGACGCCTTCAAGAAGCACTGCCTGATCAACGGGCTGGACGATATCGGCCTGACCATGGAGAAGGGGGCCTCGATCGATTTCTACGAGGCGCGGACCGCGACCCTGCGCCCCTGGACATAACTCTGCCGAAACCGGCATGCGGCGCCCGGCCAGCAGGCCGGGCGTCTTGCGTTTCGGGCAGGAGCAAGGGTGGCGGTGTGAATGCTTGAGGTTGTATTTATTTAATTGACGCAAATCCTGATGGAGTGGCACCCTGATCCTGTCGCGCCGTCGGCAAGGGTGCCGGCCTCTCCGCTTGAGGCTGAAATACTCGAGTCCACAACATCTTGCGTTCTGCCATCTTTTCGCCTCAATCCCGCCCCGGAACCTCCGCGACTTTGATTCAATCCTGCAACAGTGTCGCCCCGAAAGCGCCACTCCGTTGTGGATATGCTTGCTGGAAGGTTGCCAGGTTCGGCGAAAGAAGGCACAAATTGGGCAAGATTGAGGCAATCCGCCACAATGTGCGGGATTTCGTTGGAACAAGGGCGCGGCATCGTATCGCGTTCGTCCATGTCGAGGGTGCAAAGGTAGTGGTTTCCCGGATGACCGGCGCCTTGGTGCGCGCCTTTCTGGTGATGGTGCTTGTCGCCACGCCCTCGGTGATCCTGCCGGGGATCGGAACCGATACGAAACAGATGGTGGCCCTTGTCGCGCTTTTCGCGGGCGGGCTGACCTTTGCCGAATACAACGCCACCTTCCCCAGCCTTGTCGAATTCCGCGATGCGCCGCCCTTCAACCGGGTGCGCTTCCTGATGCTGTTCGCCATTGTCTTCACGCTGTCGGTCATCGCCTCGGCCAAGGCCAGCGATGCCGCCTTTCCGCGCCTGTTCGAGGCGCTGGCCATTCTGATCGGCCACTCGTTGGACTTTCCCTATTCGCCGGTGCGGCTGGCCACGCTGATGATGGCTGACGGTGCGTCGGAAAGCCAGGTGGTCGCGGTGCGCACGGCTGCCGGCACCGCCTATATCCTGTCGCTGCTCTCGCTCGCCTTCTTCGTGCTGATCTTCAAGCTGCGCGGCTGGCCTGCCCGCAATCACGCCTTCAACGTCTGGGTCAACCTGCCCACCTTCGAGCCGACGACCGGTGGCGACGTCGTCGACCGGCTGGTGCGGGACGCGCGGGCGAACCTTGCGCTTGGTGCGCTTTTGCCCTTCCTTATTCCGGCCGTGGTCAGCCTGGCCTCGGTCGGATTCGAGCCGCTGACGCTGACCTCGCCGCAAACCCTGATCTGGACGATGACAGCATGGGCCTTCCTGCCGGCCAGCCTTCTGATGCGTGGAATTGCCATGGGCCGCATCGCCACGATGATCCGAGAGAAGCGGGAGCAGAACGGAGCCGTATCGGGCGCGGCTGTCGTCGCGGGCTGATCGCGGCGCTGGCGCTTTGGCTGGCCAGCCCTGCGGGGGCCGAGACGCTGCGGATTGCCACATGGAACAGCAATCTGACCCGGGAGGGCCCGGGCTTGCTGGCCCGTGACATCGCGAAGGGCGGCGATTCGCAGGTCGAGGCCGCGCTGCAGGTGATTGCCGCGCTGGATGCCGATGTGGTCCTGCTGACATCAGTGGACTACGACCGCGGTCTGGTGGCGCTGTCGCTTCTGCAGGATCGGCTGGCGCGGATGGGGCACCCCTATCCGCATCTTTTCGCGCTGCGGCCGAACACCGGGATGGCAACCGGGCTTGACCTTGATGATGACGGCCGGGAGGGAGAGCCCGAGGACGCGCAGGGTTGGGGCCGCTTTGCCGGCGAGGGCGGCATGGCGATCCTGTCGCGGCTGCCGGTCGAGTCCGGGACCGTCCGCGATTTCTCGGGGTTTCTCTGGACGGAGCTGCCCGGCAGCCTGATCCCGCCCGCAACCCGCCCCGAGGTGGCGGCGGTCCAGCGGCTGTCCTCAACCGGGCATTGGGATGTGCCGGTGATCACCGCCGCCGGCCCGCTGCATCTTCTGGCCTTCCACGCCACTCCGCCGGTGTTTGACGGCCCCGAGGACCGAAACGGCCGCCGCAACCACGATGAGATCGCCTTCTGGACGCAGTTCCTTGACGGCACCCTGCCGGCGAGGCCGCCCGCCGCGCCCTTCGTCGTGCTGGGCGATGCCAATCTGGATGCGCTGGACGGCGACGGGCTGACCGGGGGCATTCTGGCGCTGCTTGGTCACCCCGCCCTGCAGGACCCGCAGCCGAAGGGAAGCCATGGCCGGACCGAGACCGGCCAGAAAGGCGATCCGGCGCTGGACACAGCACTTTATGATTTCGGCGGCTTGCGGGTGGATTATGTCCTGCCCTCGGTCGGGCTGACGGTGACGGCCTCCGGTGTGATGTGGCCGCCCATGGATGACCCGTTCGCGGCAGTGCTGGCGAAGGCCTCGCGCCATGCGCCGGTCTGGATCGAGGTGGAGATTTCCGGCACCAATTGAGCGGCTGCCGCCGCGTTGCCTTTCGCCGGAGGCGGACGCATCGCCTTTGGCTTGCGGCGGCTGATGGGGGCATTCTGCCCCCAAACCCCCTGAGGATATTTTCGGACAGAAAATGGAAAGATCATGTCCCCATTTTCTGTCTGAAAATATCCCCGCCGGAGGCTCCTGCATCTGCCCCCGCGCAGCGGCCGGCCCTTCCGTCCTTGACCGCGCCACAGGCTTTGGCTAGGCCAGCCGCGACCGCTTTTTCCCAAGGATTCTGCCATGGCAAACCGCTCTCTCCTGATCCTCGCCGGCGACGGCATCGGCCCCGAAGTCATGGCCGAGGTGAAGAAGATCATCAGCTGGATGGGCACCGCGCGCGGCATCGCCATCGACGTGTCCGAGGATCTGGTCGGCGGCGCCGCCTATGATGCCCATGGCACGCCGCTGACCGATGCCACCATGGCGCGCGCGCAAGAGGTGGATGCCGTTCTTCTGGGGGCCGTGGGCGGGCCGAAATACGACAAGCTGGATTTCTCGGTGAAGCCCGAGCGTGGCCTTCTGCGGCTGCGCAAGGAGATGGATCTGTTCTCGAACCTGCGCCCGGCGCAATGCTTCGACGCGCTGGCCGATTTCTCGTCGCTGAAGCGCGAGGTGGTGGCCGGGCTGGATATCGTGATCGTGCGCGAGCTGACCTCGGGCGTCTATTTCGGCGAGCCGCGCGGCATCTTCCAGGAAGGCAATGAGCGCGTCGGGATCAATACCCAGCGTTACACAGAATCCGAGATTGCCCGTGTGGCGAAATCGGCTTTTGAACTGGCCCGCCGCCGCAACAACAAGGTCTGCTCGATGGAGAAGGCCAATGTGATGGAATCCGGCATCCTGTGGCGCGAGGTGGTGCAGGAAGTGCATGACCGCGATTACCCGGATGTCGAACTGTCGCACATGTATGCCGATGCCGGCGCCATGCAGCTGTGCCGCTGGCCCAAGCAGTTCGACGTCATCGTGACCGACAACCTGTTTGGCGATCTTTTGTCCGATGCCGCCGCCATGCTGACCGGCTCTCTGGGCATGCTGCCCTCGGCCAGCCTCGGGGCGCCGATGGCCAATGGTCGTCCGAAGGCGATGTATGAGCCGGTCCATGGTTCGGCCCCCGACATTGCCGGTCAGGGCAAGGCCAACCCGATCGCCTGCATCCTGTCGTTCGCCATGGCGCTGCGCTACAGCTTCGATCTGGGCGACGAGGCCACGCGGGTCGAGCAGGCGGTGGAAAAGGTGCTGGCCGACGGGCTGCGCACGGCCGATCTCTTGGGCCCCGAGGGCGGCTCGCCCATCGGCACCGCGGCCATGGGCGATGCCATCGTGGCGGCGCTGGACGCCAGCCTCTGAGGTCTTGACCAAAGGCGGCGCAATCCCGCGCCGCCGCGTTTTCCGCTGCCGGACCGATTGCCATGGCGCTTCCCCCAACTCTGACCGGCGCGGGGCTTGGCCTTGTGGCGTTCGGGGCCTATTCGGCCTATGACGTCTCGGCCAAGCTTCTGGGCAGCGCCTATCATCCCCTGCAGATCATTGCCGCCGGCGGGCTGATGATCATGCCGCTTCTGCTGATCTATGCGCTGCTGGACCGTGGCACCGGATCGCTGCGGCCGGTGCGGCCCGGGCTGATGGCCTTGCGCGCGGTCGGCACCATCCTGAACTTTGTCTGTGGCGTCACCGCCTTCATCCTGCTGCCCCTGGCCGAGGCCTATGTGATCTTCTTCACGATGCCCCTGTTCATCGCCCTGCTGGCGGTGCCGGTTCTGGGCGAGAGGCTGGACCCGATCCGGGGCTTTGCCGTGCTTCTGGGCCTTGCCGGCGTGGTGATCGCGCTGGACCCGACGGCCACGCCCTTGTCGCTTGGGCATCTGCTGGCCCTGACCGGATCGCTGGTTGGCGCGATGAACTATGTCATCATCCGCAAGACCGGCGCGGTGGAGCGGACGGCCGTCATGCTGATCTGGCCGCAGGTGGCGCTGTTCCTTTTCGTCGCGGCGACCATGCCCTTCGTCTACCGCCCGATGCCGATTGCGCATCTGGGTCTGGCGGTGCTGATGGCGCTGGCGTTGCTGCTGGGGATGCTGGCCATCCTTGCTGCCTATCGACGCGCTCCGGCCATTGTCGTGGCGCCGATGCAATATTCGCAGATCATCTGGGCCGGGGTCCTTGGTGCCCTGCTCTTTGACGAGGAGATGGGCCGCGGCACGTTTTTCGGCGCTGTGCTGATTGCCGTGGCCGGCCTGTTGGTCGTTGCCCGGCAGGACCGCCCGGCCACCGCCCCCGGAAGGGTCTGAGCAGATCACGGTTGCGTGAGGTCGGGTGGCGGGGTACCGATTTGCCATCCGATCCTGCCCAGAGGTAACCCGTGCCCCTGCGCCGCCCCGCGCTTGTTGCCGCCCTTGCCCTTGCCGCCCCTGCGATGGCAGAGCTTTTTCAGGAGGCGTTCCCCGAAGTCTACGACGCCGTGGACCCCGAAACGCAGGCGCTGCTGGCCCGGCTGGTCGGTCATGGGGCATCAGATCAGGCCTGACCTCTTCCCCTTGCCTTGCGCAGCCATTGGCGCGACACTGTTTCCGCTAACACGGGTGCCGGGCGGCACCCCATTCGCGGACTTTTGTCATGTCTCCAGCCCTGCGCGGCGCGCTGATCTCGCTTGCCGCTTTCGGTCTTTACGCCACGCATGATGTGGTGGTGAAGGTGCTGGGGAACCACTACACCTCGTTCCAGATCCTGTTCTTCTCGGGGCTGCTCAGCTTTCCCGTGGTGTCCATGCTGCTGATGTCGGACCGGACCGACGGCAATCTGGTGCCGCGCCGTCCCTGGTGGTCGCTGGCGCGGTCTCTGACCGGGGTGGCCACGGGGGCGATGGGGTTCTATGCCTTCTCGATTCTGCCCATGGCGCAATGCTACGCCATGCTGTTTGCCATGCCGCTGATCATCACCCTCCTGTCGATCCCCATGCTGGGCGAGAAGGTTGGCCTGCACCGCGGCATCGCCGTTTTCATCGGGCTGCTTGGGGTGCTGATCGTGCTGCGCCCGGGCGCGGACCCCCTGTCGATGGGCCATCTGGCCGGGCTTGGCGCCGCGGTTTGCGGGGCGCTGTCCTCGGTCATCGTGCGCAAGATCGGCAAGGAGGAACGCTCGGTCGTGCTGATGATGTATCCGATGCTGGCCTCGGTGGTGCTGATGGGGCTTCTGATGCCCTTCGTCTACCGGCCGATGCCGGTCGAACATCTGGGTCTGGCCGGGGTCGTCGCCCTTCTGGGCATGTGCGGGGCTTTTCTGACCATCCTTGCCTATCGCACCGCGCCCGCCGTGATCGTGGCGCCGATGCAGTATTCGCAGATTCTCTGGGCGGCCCTTTACGGCTGGCTTCTCTTCGATGAGGAGATCGACGAATGGACGGGGATCGGTTCGGCGGTGATCATCGCCAGCGGCATCTACATCGTGCTGCGCGAGGGCAAGGTCTCGAAGAACCGCCCGGTGCTTGAGAACCGCTCGCGGCTGGACGTGGGAACGCTGCCACGGGTCGGCCTGTGGCTGCGCCGCTTCGGCAAGGACGGCGCGCGCGACATCTGAGATCCTTGCGGGAATCTTCGCCCGCCCCCTTGCCAAACCCCCGGCCGGCAGGTAATCCCCGCGCATCGGTCGGAGCGTAGCGCAGCCTGGTAGCGCACCTGCTTCGGGAGCAGGGGGTCGGAGGTTCGAATCCTCTCGCTCCGACCAATGTCCCGCATGATAGCAAGCGTTTAGTGGCACCCCTCGGGGCGCGGCGTTGCGCGTGGGTCTGTCCGACAAGCAAATCGCAGGCGGCGCTTCTTCTCTGGTGCGCGACACGACGTTTTGCAGCAGCGGCTTCCCGCCCGGCGCCTGCGCCAGGGCATCCTCAGGTCTCTGCCTCGTCCAGCAGGCGGCGTACCCATTTCCCTGCAGCCCAGGCCGCCGGGATGCCAAGTGGTCCGGCGGCTGCCAGTGCGGCGACCGGCGACAGGGCCGTGAAGCCTATGGCCTGCATCAAGAGGCCCAGCATGAACAGGTTGATCGCCACCGCTGCCGCCACGAAAACGTAGAGCAGGGCTGCAAGCTGCCAAACCCGCCAGCCGGGGGCGTGTCTGTGGCGGGTGTCTTCCTGCATTGCAGCCCTTGCGGAACGGTTTCGAGTCATTCCCTTCGTGGCACGCGCAAAATCCGGTTTCCTTGACTTTCGTTAAGGAGCGATCCGCCGTTGCAGGGCAAGGCAGAGCCATCGCCAACTGCTCCGGGAGACCCTCGCCATGCGCGACGTCCTGACGAAGAGCATGGCCCGGAACATCTTCTACGGCGGGTCACTGTTCTTCATTCTTATCTTCGTCGGCCTCTTCGTCCACGGCCACTGGTACATCGTCAATGTTTCGACCGATCATGCCGGGATCACGCCATCGGTCGCGCGCGGCAAGCATGTCTGGGAACAGAAGGCTTGCGTGAACTGCCATTCCATCCTGGGCGAGGGCGCCTATTTCGCGCCCGAGGTCGGCAATGTCATGACCCGCTGGGGCGTGCAGGACGATCCCGAAGCCGCCTTCGAGACGCTGAAGGGCTGGATGGAGGCACAACCCTCGGGCGTCGAGGGGCGCCGCCAGATGCCGCAATTCCAGCTGTCGGATGAAGACATCCGCGCGCTTTCCGATTTCCTGATCTGGACCGGGAAGATCAATACCCAGAACTGGCCGCCGAATGACGCGGGCTGAGGGGAGGAACCCATGAAATACCAATCCCAGAGAATCGCGCTGGCCTATATCCTGGTCGCGCTGGCCCTGTTCGCCGTTCAGGTCAGCATGGGCGTCATCATCGGCTATATCTACGTCCAGCCGAATTTCCTGTCCGAGGTCATGCCGTTCAGCATCGGCCGGATGCTGCATACCAACTCGCTGATCGTGTGGCTTCTGACCGGCTTCTTCGGCGCGGCCTATTTCCTGATTCCCGAAGAGGCCGAGCGTGAAATCCACTCGGTCAAGGCCGCCTATATCCAGCTGGCCATTCTGGTTCTTGGCACGGCGGGCGTGGTCGTCACCTACCTTTTCAACCTGTTCGAGGGCAACTTCCTTCTGGGCCGCGAAGGGCGCGAGTTCCTTGAACAGCCGAAATGGGTCAAGGTCGGCATCGTCGTCGCCGCGCTGATCTTCCTTTGGAACGTCAGCATGACCGTGCTGAAGGGCCGCAAGACGGTGATCTCCTCGATCCTGCTTCTGGGTCTCTGGGGGCTGGCGCTTCTGTTCCTGTTCAGCTTCTACAACCCCTCCAACCTGGCGCTGGACAAGCAATACTGGTGGAACGTCGTCCACCTCTGGGTGGAAGGCGTGTGGGAGCTGATCATGGCCGCCATCCTTGGCTTCCTGATGCTGAAACTGACCGGGGTGGACCGCGAGGTGGTGGAGAAATGGCTCTACGTCATCGTCGCCACCGCACTTTTCTCGGGCATCCTCGGCACCGGGCACCATTACTACTGGATCGGGCTGCCGGCCTATTGGCAGTGGATCGGGTCGATCTTCTCCAGCTTCGAGATCGTGCCCTTCTTCGCCATGATGGCCTTCGCCTTCGTGATGGTCTGGAAGGGCCGGCGGGACCATCCGAACAAGGCGGCGCTGCTCTGGAGCCTTGGCTGCTCGGTGCTGGCCTTCTTCGGCGCGGGGGTCTGGGGCTTCCTGCACACGCTGCACGGGGTGAACTACTACACCCACGGCACGCAGGTGACTGCCGCCCACGGCCACCTTGCCTTCTACGGCGCCTATGTCTGCCTGAACATCGCCCTGTTCACCTATGCCCTGCCGATCCTGCGCAAGCGCGACCCCTACAATCAGGTGCTGAACATGGCGGGCTTCTGGCTGATGTCCAGCGGCATGGTCTTCATGACTTTCGTGCTGACCTTTGCAGGCACCATCCAGACCCATCTGCAGCGCGTCCTGGGCATGTACTACATGGAGGTGCAGGACCAGATCGTGCTGTTCTACTGGATGCGGCTTGGCGCGGGCGTGGTCGTGGTGCTGGGCGTCTATCTGCTGATCTACTCGCTGCTGGTTCCCCGGCGCGAGGTGATCGAGCCCGGCCCCGTCATCAAACATGCAGCGGAGTGACGCCATGGACGGAACCCATATGAAGGGGGCGGATGCCCCCTTCTATCTGCCGCAGGGGGACGAATGCGATGTGTTCTCCGCCGCCCACGCCAACCGCCTGCCGCTTTTGTTGAAAGGCCCCACGGGCTGCGGCAAGACCCGCTTCGTCGCCCATATGGCGGCGCAACTGGGCCGGCCGCTTTACACCGTGGCCTGCCATGACGACCTTTCCGCCGCCGACCTGATCGGGCGCTATCTCCTGAAGGGCGGCGAGACGGTCTGGGTCGACGGCCCGCTGACCCGCGCCGTTCGGGAAGGGGCGATCTGCTATCTGGACGAGGTGGTCGAGGCCAGAAAGGACGTGGCCGTGGTCCTGCACCCGTTGACCGACGACCGCCGCATGCTGCCGATCGACCGCACCGGAGAGGAGTTGCTGGCCGCCCCCGGCTTCATGCTGGTGGCAAGCTACAACCCCGGCTACCAGAGCATCCTGAAAACCCTGAAACCCTCGACCCGGCAGCGGTTTCTTTCGGTCGAGTTCACTTTCCCCGCGCCCGAGCACGAAATCGCGGTGGTCGCCCGCGAAAGCGGGCTGGATGCGGATCGGGTCTCGTTGCTGGTGCGGCTGGCGAACAAGCTGCGCGGGCTGAAAGGGCAGGATCTTGAGGAAGGCGTCTCCACCCGGCTGGTCGTCTATGCGGCCACGCTGATCGCGGACGGGATGGAACTGAACCGCGCGATAAGGGCCGCGATGATCGAGCCGCTGACAGACGATCCCGATACCCGCAAGGGGCTGATGGATCTGGTCGTGGCGGTGGCGGGCTAGACCGTGGCCCATCTCGACATCGCACCATGGGAGCCCGAGGAGACCGTCGGCAAGCTCTGGCATCTCATGGCCTCGCGCATGGATCCGCCACCGCGCTTTCCCGAGGCTGCGGTGCGATTCGATGCCATGCGCGGCCGGATCGCGGTGCTGTTCCGCGGGCTTGGCGGCGGGGCCGATGTCGAGATGAAGCCCGTGGCCGATCAGGTTGGCCGGCACCGCATCTCCTTGCGGCGGCGGCTGGCCTTCGAGGCCGAACATCTGCCCCGCGCCAGCTTCGATGGCGAGACCCTGCGCCTGCCGGCGGAACTGGCGGCTTTTCCGGCGGCAGAGGACAATGAGGCGCTGTATCTGTGGCTCGCCGCGGCTACGGCCCATGCGCCGGAGGCGCGTGCCGAGACCGATCCCTTCCGCGCCGACCTTGCGGCCATCGCCGCGGGTATGGCGATGACCCGCGCCACCCTGCAGGCCGCGCCCGGCCTGCGCCCCCTGTGGCAGCGGCTGTGCAGCAGCCACCTGTCGTTGCGCCAGCGTCCCGCCCTGCGCGGAACCGAGGCGGCCGTGGAAGCCCTGATCCGCCATCTGCTTGGCGACCCGGCCCCGCCCGAAGAGGCGCTTTTGGCGCAATTCGCCGCGCCGCCTGCGCGGTGGCGCGCGCCGAAGGGCTATCGCCCGGCGCTTGCGGTGCCGATGTGGCCCGATCTGTGCGGGCTTTCTGCCGGCACGGCAGATGCGGTCGCCAGCCTGCCGACATCGGGCACACCCGAGGAATCCGGCGACGGCACGGCCCGCAAGACCCGCCGCATGAAGGCCGATCAGGCTGACCGCAAGGACAGCATCATCCTTTACAAGTTCGAGGCCTTGTTGACCTGGGCCGAGATGATGAACATCAACCGCCGGGTCGAGGACGACGATCTGGAGAATGCAAGGAAGGCGGCCGAGGATCACGAGGAAATCGTGTTGGGGCAGGTGTCGAAGGCGCCCGCCACCCGGCTGAAACTGCATCTCGACCTTGCACCCGAGGATGTGGACCGCGAAAGGATCGCCGGGGCGTTCACCTATCCCGAGTGGGATGCGCGGGGCGGGGTCTGGCTGCCCGACCACTGCCGCGTTCTGGCGGCCCCGGTCGAACCCGCGCCGGACTGGACCGGCGTGTCCGATGAGGCCGCCCGCCGCCGTATCCGCGCGGTGAAGCGGCAGTTCGAGGCGCTGCGGCCGGCGAAACTGATCCGCCATGCCCAGCCGGACGGCGAAGAGCTGGACCTTGATGCGACCTTGCGCGCGATCACCGATCTGCGCGCCACCGGCCGCGGTTCGGATCGGATCTGGCAGCAGGCCCGGCCCGAAAAGCGCGATCTGGCGGTGTCAATCCTGTTGGATGTGTCCCGCTCCACCGAAAGCGCGGTGACAGGGCGGCCGGTCATCGACATCGCGCGCGAGGCGCTGACGGCGCTGGCCTGGGGGCTGGACGCCTGCGGCGACCGCTTTGCGATTCAGGGGTTTTCCTCGCTGAAGCGCGACCGGGTGTGGATTCACGACTGCAAGGGCTTTGACGACCCGATGGGCCCGGTGATCGAAGCCCGGATCCACGCGCTCCGCCCGGGCTTCTACACGCGCCTGGGTGCTGCGATCCGCCATGCCGCGCATGGTCTGTCACAGGAGGCGCAATCGCGCCGCCTTCTGATCGTGATAACCGACGGCAAGCCGAACGACCTTGATCACTACGAAGGCCGCCACGGCATCGAGGACAGCGCCATGGCCGTCCGGCAGGCGCGCCGTGCCGGCCACGCGGTTTTCGGGATCACCATCGACCGCGACGCCCAAAGCTGGTTCCCGCGCATCTTCGGGCAGGGCGGTTTCCAGGTGATCCGCGACCCCGACCGGCTGATCACGGCCTTGCCCGAAATCTACCGCCAGCTGGTTCTGTGATGACGCCCGACGACCTTCCAGGCGAACTGCTGCTGTGGATCCTCATCGTCTCCGAGGTTCTGGTGTTCATGGCCGGAGTGTCGGCGATGGTGGTTCTGGGGCTGATGGACCCGCAGGGGTTCGCCGCCGCGCAGGGGCAACTGGACGGCAGGATGGCGGCGCTGAACACGGTGGTTCTGGTGACATCCGGCCTGTTCGCCGCCCGGGCCGAGCGACAGGCGGCGCGCGGTAACCGCCGGGGTGCGCGAATCGGGCTGTGGCTGGCCGCGCTTGGCGGGGTGCTGTTCCTGACGGTGAAGGGCATCGAATACGGCCACGACATACGGGCGGGGATCGGCATCGACAGCCATCCGTTCTTTACCTTCTACTATCTGCTGACCGGCTTCCACGCCGCCCATGTCATCGCCGGCGTGGCGGTTCTGGCGCTTGTCTCGCTGCGCGCCCGGGCCGAGTCGGTGCAGGCCGGCGCGATGTTCTGGCATATGGTGGATCTGGTCTGGGTGCTGATCCTGCCTGTCATCTATCTGATATGGTGAGATAAATGGATCAATCCATCAAGACCTGGGGTCTGTTGGTCGCCTTGACCCTTGCCACCACCGCGCTGGCAACGCTGGAGAGCAGACTGGCGGCGGCGGGTCTGCTGGCGCTGGCCTGGATGAAGGCCCGCACCATCCTTGGCGGGTTTCTGCATCTGAAAACAGCGCCCGGCTGGCTGGGCGCCTTTACCGTGCCGCTGGCGATCTGGCTTGCCGCAACGGCCGCGCTGCTGGTGATCAGATGACCCGGGCCACGGCGCCGTCCGCATGGGCCAGATCGCGCAGCCGGCTGACCGAGGCGATGGCCGCGCTGCTTTGGTTCACCTGCACGCCATGGTCGCGCAGGCGCAGGAAGGCGCGGCTCAGGCTTTCGGGTTTCATCCCCAGCCGGCCGGCGATCAGCATCTTGTCATAGGGCAGTGTCACTGTCGGACTTTCCCTGTCCGGCGGGCACAGGTCCAGCAGGAACTCGGCCACCCGTTGCGCGCCCGAACGGGCTTTCAGCTGCTCGATCTGCTCGACCAGACTCTGAAGGTGCAGGAAGGTGGCCGACAGCACCGAGATCGCGGTTTCCGGGTGCGAATGAAGCAGGTCCAGAATTGCCTGCGCGGGCACGGCAAGGACTTCGCATTCCGTCGTGGCCTCGGCCGAGACGGGATAGGCGGCGCAGCGCAGCGCAATCGGTTCCCCGAAGCTTTGCCCGCGTGTCATCACCCCAACCACGGCCTCGGCCCCGTTCGGGGCGATGCGGTAAAGCTTCACCCAGCCATCGGTCACGATATGGATGGAACTGGCAGTGTCTCCCTGATGAAAGATCGCCTGGCCCCGCCGAAGACGCAGCAGATGGGCGGCGTCCAGCAGGGTGTCCGACAGCGCGGGCGGCAGGCTGGAGAACAGCCGGGACTGGCAGGCGATCTGCCGTTGCAGGGGCGTCAGCTTCTGACGCATCGGTCCGTTCCTTTCGGGAAAAGCGGCCGGGCAGGGCTAGGGGATGCCCGCCCGGGCCGTGACTGCCACCGGCGCCCCGGAACCGGGGTGCCGGCGTTCCGGCCCGAGAGACCGGGACCGATCGGATCGCTTACTGGATCTGGGCGATCGCCGCGTCCATCCGCTCCCGTGCCTTCTTCGGCAGCTTGGAGGTCTGGGCGGCCTCAAGATTGGCGGGCGCTTCGCCGACCTGGATCAGCGCCACCATCCCCATGGCGAAATGCGGGGTGCATTTCACGCCGTACAGACCCGGCTCGGTCACGGTCAGAACGTATTCCTCGTTGATCTTGCTTTTGAACACCTCGACGCCTTCGGGCAGGATCTCCTTGATCGCCTCGACGTTGTGGCTTTTGTCGGTGGGGATGAAGTGGATGGTGTCGCCCGGCTCTGCCTTCACATAGGCGGGTTCGAACACCATCGTGCCGGCTTCGCCCTTGTTCATCATATGGACTTCGTGCTCTGCGGCAAAGGCGGGAAGGGCCAGTGCAACGCACAGCGCCGGGGCGGCAAGGAAAGCGGCAAGTTTCATGAATCTTTCTCCTTCGATGCGGACCGGACCCGGCCCGTCGAGGAAAGGTCTAGGCCTTTCACGGCCCCATGACTTTGATCAAGCGCAAAGAGGGAAACGAAATTCAGGTTTCGGGATCGGCAATCCGCGCCAGCCCTTCGGCATCGACGACGGTCAACTTCTGTCGTCCGCCCTCGACCAGCCCCAACCCCTCCCACGCCGACAGCAGGCGCGAGACCGTGTGCAGCGTGGTTCCCGTCATTTCGGCGATGTCCTGCCGTGTGATGGGAAAATCGATCCGGGTTCCCGCAGCCTCGATCCGACCGGCCTTTTCGGCCAGTCGCAGCACGGTATGGGCGACGCGCCGCTCAACCTCCTGGGTCGACATCTCGCGCAGGCGGGTGTGGGCCTCGTCCAGCCGCTGGCCGATGGTCTGCATGGCATTGATCGCAAGGCGGGGGTTGTTCTCGACCACGGCATCCCAATCGGCCATCGGCCATGAGATCACGACCGATTCCACCGCCGCCCGCGCGGTGCCCGGATAGTCGGGCCGCGCCAGCGCCCGGGCGAAACCGAACAGATCTCCCGGATGCACCACCCGGACCATGACCTGCTGGCCGTCCGGTGTCACCTGGCTGACCTTCAGCCGGCCGTGCAGCAGAAGATAGAACGCCACCGCCTCGGCGCCCTGCTCGAAGACGGTGTCATTGGCCAGCACCCGGCGCGGGGTGGCCCGGGACATCAGCCGCGTCAGCGCTGCCGGTTCCATCTGGCGGAACAGCGGCAGGTTGCGCACCAGGGAAATGTCAATCGCCACGCTTTGCGCTTTCACTCGGGACTTTCCCTTCGGTGCCGCAAAACGAGGCGAAAGCAAAGCGCAGATCTGCTTTCGCGTGAAATTACTGCCACCGGGGGTGCCCCTGACAGCGCGGGCTGCGGTCAGTCGGTCTCGCGCACCAGCCGAAAGCCCAGGTTGGCCGGCGGCACGCCGACCGAACAGCCGCCCGATTTCGGGTCGCGTACGAAGTCGATGATGGCCGCACGGTGCAGTCCTTCGGCGATGTAGATGCCGCAGGTTTCCGACTCGCGCAGGATGGCGCCATTCTCGTCGATCTCGCCGCGGCGCAGGCAGGTCGATGTCCATTCCCAGACCGCCCCGCCGATGTCGTGCACGCCCAGAGAGTTGACGTTCAGACTGCCGACCGGACGAAGCTCGCGGTCCAGATCGCGCGAGCGTGCCGATTCCGCAGCATATTCCGCCAGCCAGCGGACTGCGGGGTTCGACGGGTCGCTTTCCACGCCAAGCGCATCGTCGCGGAAAAGCTCGGCTGCCGCCTGGGCCCATTCGATATCCGTCGGCAGCCGCCAGGTGTCGCCGGTGTCCGCCGACAGCCAGGCCGCATAGGCCTGCGCATCATGCCAGTTGACGCCTGTCACCGGCAGGTCGGGACGGTCCACCGGGCTTTCGGGCAGGGTGCAGGCCCCGGCATCGACGCAGCGAAGCCAGTCGGCGGTGCTGACGGGCAGCGCCATGATCTCGACCGCCGCTGGGATCGAGACGATCCGCATCGGCGCATCGACCGGATGACCGTTCCGGGTCCAGTCGCCGTCGATCCGGTGCTCGAATGGCTGCGGCTCCAGTCGTATCACATCCGGCGCGGGCACCGAGGAGCCGCCGGCGAAAAGCTGCAGGAAGCCGAAGGCGGCAAGCGCGGTGCCGGTAAGGAAAGTGGTCGAGAGAGGCATGGCGGATTTCCCTTGTCAGGATGCCGCGGCCGGAGGGGGGGCGCCCCCGGCCGCGGCAAGGACCTTCAGGCCGGTCAGATCGGCGAGGGCGGCAGAACCTGCATCATCAGATCGTCGTTCCACTCGCCTTCGACGACCACATGCGCGGCGGCGCCAAGCTCGAAGGCCTCGATCAGATTGTGGTTCACATAGGCGTAGATGCCCGGCTGCTCGAAGGTGTAGACCATCAGGCCGGCAGTGCCGCCCGGGATGAACCAGGTCTCCAGTCCCACTTCGGGCGGGTTGTTGAACTTGCCCGTCGCCCAGACATAGTTGCCGTGCCCGCCGATCAGGTGCGGACGGGTGTCGCGGTTGGCCTGGGCGTGGATGAAGGCCACCGTTTCGCCGACCTTGGCCGTCATGGCGTTGTCGCCGGTCAGCGCGCCGACCTTGCCGTTGAAGACCACATGGGTAGGCGTCAGCGTCCGCATCACGGCCAGCGTATCCTCATAGCTTTCGCCGGGGCTGTCGTAGTCCTTCCAGTTGCCGTTCTCGTCGCGCGGCACATAGAAGTCCTGCTCGCCGATGTAGAAGACCTTGTCATAGGTCACCGCCTCGCCGTCGCGGCCTTTCAGCCCGTCGCGCGGCAGCACCATGATCGCGCCGTTCATCCCCGAGACCACATGCCAGGCCACCATGCCCGGAGGGGCGCAGTGGTAGACGAAGACGCCGGGCTTCGTGGCCTTCCAGCGCAGCACGGTCTTTTCGCCCGGGTTGACCTGGGTCAGCCCGCCGCCGCCAAGCGCGCCGGTGGAGCTGTGGAAGTCGATGTTGTGCATCAGCTCGTTCGAGGCCGGGTTGATCAGCGTCAGTTCGACATAGTCGCCCTCATGCACCACCATCAGGGGGCCCGGCACCGTGCCGTTGAAGGTCGAGGCCCAGTAGGTCGCGCCGCTGTCATCAAGGGTGATCTTCTTCTCGGCGATGGTCATCTCGAACTCGACCACTTTCGGGCCGCCGGTCGCCACCTGTTCATGCTCATGCACGAAGGGCGGGTCGACCAGTTTGACCTTCACCCGCGGCAGGCTTGTGACGTCGGTCGCGGCAGCCGGGGTCAGCACGGCCTTGGTTTCGGCGGCGGCCTGACGGATCTGGGTCAGGGTGCCGGCGATGGCGGCGCCTGCAAGCAGAGTGCGGCGGCTGAGGGGAAGGGCGGTCATGACAGGATCCTTTCACTGGTATCTCGGATTTCGTGCCGGATCTGATCCGGTTGAGCCAATATTGCCCCAGGCGCCGCCCGCCTTCGTTGAGCCGGATCAACCACATCGCCGCGAAAGGCCTGGTTGCTTGCTGCAGCGCAAAGAGCAGGACGATTTCGGCCCTATCGCTGGGATGAATTCAGCAGACCGCGACAGGAGCCAATGCCATGACCGACTCGAAACGCCCCCGCATTCCGCGCGGGCTGAAACAGGACGGCGCGGCGATCTGGTCCTATGGGTTCCGCCCGTTCTTCCTTGGCGGCGCGGTCTGGGCGGTCATGACCATGGCGCTGTGGATCGCGGCGCTGGCGCACGGGCTGCCACTTGGCGGCGATTTCGGCGCGCCCTTGTGGCATGCGCATGAGATGGTCTTCGGCTTTGCTCCCGCGGTGCTGGCCGGGTTCCTGCTGACCGCGATCCCGAACTGGACCGGCAGCCTGCCCGTCTCGGGCCGCCCCCTGATCGGACTGGTGGCGCTGTGGCTTGCCGGGCGGATCGCCATGGCGGCGGCCGGGCTGACAGGGGTTGCCGCGGCTTCGGTGCTGGATGCGGCCTTCCTGCCGGTGTTCCTTGCCCTCTGCGGGCGCGAGATCATCCGGGGCCGCAAATGGAACGACCTGAAAGTGCTGGCGGCGGTGCTGGCGGTCTGCCTGGGCAATATCGGCTTTCATCTGGCGGTGGCGCTGCGGGGGGACCCGCATCTGTGGCTGCGCGGCGCGGTTGCGGGCTATGTGGTGCTGATCACCATCATCGGCGGCCGCATCATCCCCAGCTTCACCCGCAACTGGCTGGCGCAGCGCGGGGCCGGGCCGATGCCGGTGCCCTACAACCGCTTCGACATCGGGGTGATCATCTTTTCGGCCCTGGCCCTTGCGGTATGGGCCGCCCTGCCCGAGTCCCGGCTGGCCGCCCCTCTGGCGCTGGTGGCCAGCGGCCTGAATGCGGCGCGGCTGGTGCGCTGGCGGGGGATGTCGGTCCGGGCCGAGGGGCTGCTGCTGGTCTTGCATGTGGCCTATGGCTTCGTGGCACTTGGCTTCCTTGCCATCGCCCTTGCA
Source organism: uncultured Paracoccaceae bacterium (assembly GCA_934500835.1). Classification (GTDB taxonomy): domain Bacteria; phylum Pseudomonadota; class Alphaproteobacteria; order Rhodobacterales; family Rhodobacteraceae; genus Pseudogemmobacter. The sequence continues at coordinate 105,581 of CAKSTR010000008.1, forward strand.
GCGACGGGCTGGCTTCTGCCGGTATCGGCCCTGCATGTGCTGACGGTCGGCGCGATCGCCACGATGATGCTGGCGGTGATGACGCGGGCAACGCGGGGCCACACCGGCCGCCCGCTGACGGCCTCGGGCTGGACGATGCTGTCTTACTTCAGCCTTTTCGCGGCGGCGCTGGCGCGCCCGCTGGCCGACATGACCGACCAGCCCTGGCTGATGGAGGTGTCGGGGGCGCTCTGGATTCTTGCGTTTGGGGTGTTCGTGATCGAATACGCCCCGATGCTTTTGCGGGTCCGCCGCAAGCTGCGGGGCGATGGCTGAACACCTGCGTCAGACAGGCTCCATCAGATCGGGGGTCCAGGGCGGGTCCCATGTCAGCGAGACCTCTGCCGCCGTGACCCCCGGCAGCGCCAGAACCGCTGCCTCGACCCCCGCGCGCAGCAGGCCCGACAGCGGGCAGCCGCGCGTGGTCGTGGTCATGGTGACATGGGCGGTCCCGGCCTCGATCCGGGCAGAGTAGATCATTCCCATCGACACCAGATCGCGGCCGGTTTCGGGGTCAATCACCTGCCGCAACGCGGTGCGGATGTCCGGCGCGGGGTCAGTCATCACCTGTCCCTGCCCGGATCAGAAGCCGGTAGGTCTCGCTGTCGCTGGCGAAGTTCCCCGCCCATTCATGGCCGCGTTGCGCCAGTTCGGGGAACAGGAACATCGGCTCGCGGTCGAGAATTGCGAAAAGCACCTCGCCCGGCGCAAGCCGCGTTATCTCTTCCAGAATCCGCACCATCGGCTCGGGCGGCATCAGGCCCAGAAGATCCAGTTGCGCCACCGGGTCGGGCCAGAGGCCTGCCCCGGGCGATGAGCCGGGAGCCATCCCCGCCTGTGCCTTCGCGTCCTGCAGCGGAGTGAAGGTCGCCTCCCAGACGCCATCGTTGCGCTGCCGGTCATGGCAGCCGAAGCCGCGATTGGCCATGACCCCGAACAGGGGCGCCGGCCGGAACGGCGCCAGAAGACGCAGCGCCTGTCCGGGCGCCAGCGCGTCGACGGCGGCCATGATGGCGCCAAAGGGTTCCTCGCCGCGCCCGAGGATCGGGCGGACATCAAGTTCAAGAGGGGCTGGCTCGGACATGATCAGGACTCCGCAAGGTCGGGGTTGAAGGACGGCAGGACAAGAGGGGGCAGGCGGGCGGGACGGCTCTCGGGCGCCAGATGCGCCAGGTGACGGATGGCGACCAGCTCGCGGATGATGCCAAGTACTGCAATGGTAAGGAGCGCGACCGCAAGGCGGAACGCCCCGGCGCTGGCCAGAAGCAGCGCGAGCGTTCCCAGAAGCGCCCCGGCAGACCAGAGCGCAAGCCAGATGCCAACCCGTTTGGCATCGGTCAGCTGATGCACCATCGGTACCGGCCGGCGGCCGATGCGGGGGGCGAAGATCTGGATCCAGGTCAGGAAGCTGACGATCTTGACCATCTGTGCCAGTGTCAGTGTCGAGAGCCACCCCACCAGCGCCACGAAAATTGCAGCCTCGGCCCAGACCCCGCCGACAACCCAGCCGGGCAGGGCGAGACAGGCCGCAAGGCCAAGGAAGACCAGTGCCGCGCGGCTCCAGAGCATGTTCGTCTCGGGCACGGCGCGGCGGCGGCTTCGCCAGAGGAGCGCGATGTCCGAGAGGTAAAGCGCCGCGACGACCGGCAGGAGGGCGATGGTCAGGCCAAGGGTGAGGCTGGCCGACACGCCGGTCAGCAGGGCCAGCAGGCCCGCCAGAAGAAGCGCCGCCGCGATTGTCGCGGTCAGGAAGACGGCGCGGCGCAGCGCGCCGCTGTTCTCTGGCGCCAGCAGGAACATGGCGAAAAGCTTGTAGCTGACCCCGAAGGCCGCAAGGCTCAGCCAGCCACCGATGCCGAACAGAATGTGCAGCGGCAGGGCCTGCCCCAGATCCACCGCGAGCGATCCCGACAGCGTCAGGACCATCGCCGTACCGCTGAGCCAAAGCCCGGCCAGCGCGACCAGCGCCAGAAGCACCAGCCTGCTTCCGTCGATGGAAAGGCTGGCCCGGTTCAGGAGCGTCCCGCCGACCATCACGGCAACAAGGGCAAAGCCGGTGCCGATCGCGACGGGCGCGGTCAGAAGCAGCGTCGTCATGGCGTCATGGCCATCGAACACCTCGAACCCCGCCGCCAGCGCCGCGGTCCCAAGCGAGATCGCAATCAGCGCCGGCAGGGCCAGCGAGGGCGCGGCCAGCGGACGCGCGGCCAGCACCGGGACGAACTGGATCAGGGCGCCCAGCATGACCTGACACAGCCAGCCAAGCGTGAAGAGATGGACAACCGCCAGACCCGCGCCCTGGGACCAGTCCCCCGGGCCGATCAGCCCGAAGAGTGCAAGCCCGCAAGAGGCCAGAAGGAACAGGAGCGCCGAGCCGAACCAGGCCAGTGTCCAGGGAGAGAGATGTTTGCCGGGCATCGCAACCCTCGGGAAATGTCGAACGAGGATAGCGTAAGACGGACGGCCTTCTTTGATCCCGCACAAAGAGCGCCACCGGCAACGCGGCCGGCGGCCCAGCGGGCGCCTTCCGCATTGCGCCGGTTGCGGCGCAGGGCTTAGAAACAGGGCCGAGCAGATACAGACAGAGGGTTGAACCGATGCGAAATGCGCTATTGCTGTCCATGGCCATCGTCCTTGCCGCGCCGATCGCAAGGGCCGAACAGCGGGGCTTTTACGTGGTCTCGGGCGTCGAGGAGGAGGACATGCTGAAGATGCGCGCCGGTCCCGGCACCGGCTACAAGGTCATCGTCGGCCTGCCCAACGGCACCGAGCTTTGGGTCCAGAGCTGCGAGCGGTCGGGCAGCACCAGCTGGTGCAAGGTGTCGCTCAGGCAGGCGCGCGGGCTGAAGGGCTATGTCTCGGGCGCCTATCTGCGGAAGATGTAGCGCCCGGGGGCCTCAGGCCGTTGCGGTGGCGATGTAATTCGCGGTCATCAGGTCCAGATGCGCCCCGCCGCCGTTCTTGGCGATGGTGATCTCATCGGCCGAGCGGCGGGTGAACGCGGCCGGGGCATCGTAGAAATCGGCCAGAATGTCGGCCTCGGTGATCGCGCCGGATTTCAGGGGCTGTATCAGCTCTCCGATGTGGTGGATCGTCGTGGCGCGGGAATCGACGAACAGACGCGCGCGGGCGATGGCGGCATCGTCCAGTTCGCGCATGTCGGGGCGATAGGCGCCGATCAGGTCAAGGTGCTGGCCGGGGCGCAGCCAGTCGCCCTTGATCAGGGGTTCGGTCGCCATGGTGCAGGTGCAGATGATGTCGGCCTGCGGCACGGCATCCTCCAGCCTTGCGGCGACCTGCAGGCCAAGCGGGGTGGCCATGCTGGCGGCGGTCTGGATCTGCCGCGACCAGACCGTGAATTCGGCGTCGGGGAAGATCGACCGATAGGCCTGCACCATCGAGCGCGAGACCGCACCGGCCCCGACCAGAAGGATGCGGCGCGAGTCCTTGCGGGCCAGACGGCTGGCCGACAGAAGGCTGTCGCCGGCGGTTTTCCATTTGGTGACCAGGTGGAAATCGACCAGGGCGCGCAGCTCTCCGGTGACGTCGTCGAAGAGCGTCACCGCGCCATGGATCGTGGGCAGCCCGCGGGCGGCATTGCCGGGAACCACCGTCGCCACCTTGACCAGCGCGCCGATGCCGTCGATCCAGGTCGCCCGGTCCAGAACGGTATCCGCCCCGCGATATACGAACAGGTCCTTGATGTCGGGTTTCGGCAAGCGGTGCCCGGCCTCGAATGCAGCCAGAATCCCTGGCCAGGTCAGCTTTGCTTCGGCCTCGGGCCCGATGATGCGCAGGGTCACAGCCCGGCCTCCTTTCCTGTCAGAAGTTCGGTGGCGACCAGCCGTTCGGCCCAGGGGCGCCAGCCGGCGAACAGATGGGTCTGCCAGCCACGGGCGGCGGCGGCCGCGACATTCTCTGGCTTGTCGTCGGTAAAGAGAAGGGCCTCCGGGGGCAGGCCGGTGCCGCGCTCCACCTCGGCATAGATCGCCGGGTCCGGCTTCAGCAGCCCCAGCCGGCCCGAGACGAAGGCATGGTCGAAGTCGTGCAGGAAGGGGAAGGCGCCCAGGGCGATCTCGAATGTCTCGGCGCCGAAATTGGTCAGGGCAAAGACCGGCACGCCCCGGGCCTTCAGCGCCCGCAAGGTGGCGACCGAGCCTTCGATGACCGGCTGCACCATCTGCAACCAGTTGTCGTGCCAGCACAGGATCTCGTCCCGCCAGTCCGGGTGGCGGTCGGCCAGGGCCTGCAGGGTGCCAAGGAAAGGCGCGCCGCCGTCGACCTGCAGGTTGGCCTCGTGGATCGGCACGCTGTCGAAGAAGGCGCGACGGCGGGCTTCGCCGATACGCGCATCGTAGAAGGCTTCGGGCTGCCAGCCGATCAGCACATTGCCGATGTCAAAGATCGCCGCTTGGGGCCGCAACATCCTGAACCTTCCTGCGCACCGTTTCCCGCCAGAGCGTATAAAGCCCCGCCCCGCAGATGAGCGCAATCCCCACCCATGCGGTCTGGTCCGGCCAGGTGCCGAAGACGATCACGCCCCAAAAGATCGCCATCGGCATGCCGACATATTCGAAGGGCGCCACCAGAGCGGCCTCGGTGGTACGGTAGGCTTGGCTCATCATCAGCCCGCCGATGCCCACGGCGATTCCGGTGCCGGCAAAGGCCCACCAGTCGTGGAACGGCGGCACGACCCAGGGGCGGAACAGGAACTCCCATGTGCTGCCCGGGGCCTGCGCAAGATGCCCGTCGCCGACCCAAAGGCCCATCGCGCTGCTGACGATCAGAAAGCCCAGCTGGACATAGAAGCTGAAGGTGGCGGCGCTTTCGGTATCGCGCATCCGGCGGGTCATCATATGGCTTGAGGCGTAGCAGAACGCCGAGATCAGGACGAGGATTGCCGCCGGCTGGATCACCCCCGACCCGGGCCGCGTCATCACGATGACCCCGACCATGCCCACGGCCACGGCGGCCCACCGGCGCGGGCCGACGTGTTCGTGCAGGATCAGCGCAGACATGGTGGTGACGATCATCGGTGCGACGAAGGCGGTCGCCACCGCATCGGCCAGCGGCATCAGTGAAAGCCCGACGAAATAGGTCACGTTCGAGCACATGACGATGCAGACCCGCAGAAGATGCGCGCCCTTGCGTCGGGTCAGGATCTGGCTCAGCCCGCGCTGCGAAAGCGCCATGACCAGAAGCGCCAACGCCATGCCGATCATCGCCCGGACAAGGATGATCTGGTGCAGCGCATAGCCGGTCTCGGCCAGCGCCTTGATGGCCAGATCGTTCATCGACAGGATGATTCCGCCGCCGATGGCCAGAAGGATGCCGCTGGTGTTCTGTGCGGCGGGGCTGGTGTCAGGCGCGGGCATGATGTCGATCTTCGCCTTGGATCTGCCGGGAAAGCGCGCCATTCCGCGACATGCGGCGTCGGCTTCAGGCGCCTTTGACGGGGCGGCGCAGCACCCGGTCGAGAAGGTCGAGAAAGCGCGACCGGTCGGCCTTCGAGAAAGCCCGCCCGCCGCCCTGCCGGAAGGGATCTGCGCTGCGCAGGTCTGCCATCAGGTCGCGCGTGGCCAGCACCTGCCCGATATTGGCGGCGGTCAGCTCTTGCCCGTCGGGCTTGACCACCGCCGCGCCATGCTCGATCACGCGGGCGGCAAGCGGGATGTCGCTGGTCACCACCACATCGCCCGGCCCGGCATGGTCGGCGATCCAGCGGTCGGCCTCGTCCAGCCCGCTTCCGACATAGACGCTTTCCACCAGGGGATTGGCCGAAGGCCGGATGCCGCCGTTCGACACCAGCACCATGCGGATGCCAAGGCGCGTGGCGACCCGCTCTGCCTCCTCCTTGACCGGGCAGGCGTCGGCGTCGATGTAAAGCGTCATGCGAAACCTCCGGCCGCCGCCGCTGTCCCGGTAGGGTCAGCGGCAGCGCCGGCCTTCGGTTGAGCCGCGTGCCCCCTCACCCCCGCAGCGCCTCGGCGTGGAAGGCGATGTGGTCGGGCATGAAGGTCGAGACGAAGAAGTAGCTGTGGTCATAGCCCTTCTGCATCCGCAGCGTGCCGCCCTGACGGCGTTCGGTCATCGCGGCGGCAAGGGTCTCGGGCTTGAGGAGGTCGATGAACTGGTCCGAGGTGCCCTGATCGATCAGCATCGGCCCGTCGAAGCCGTATTTCCGCATCAGGAGGCTGGCGTCATGCGGTGCCCAGGCGGATTCGTCTGCGCCCAGATAGGCGGTGAACTGCTTGCGGCCCCAGTCGCTGCCGGTCGGGTTGCAGATCGGCGCGAAGGCCGAGACCGAGCGGAACCGGCCCGGGAAGCTCATTGCGATGGTCAATGCGCCATGGCCGCCCATCGAATGGCCGGTGATGCCCTGGGCCACTTCGGCCAGGGGGAAGGCACTGAACAGAAGCTTCGGCAACTCCTCGGTCACGTAGTCCCACATGCGGAAATGCGGCGCCCAGGGGTTCTGCGTGGCGTTGACGTAGAAGCCCGCGCCCTGTCCCAGATCATAGGCCGCATCGTTGGCCACGCCCTCGCCTCGGGGCGAGGTGTCGGGGAAGACCAGCGCGATCCCCGCCTCGGCCGCCCAGGCCTGCGCGCCGGCCTTGGTCATCGCATTCTCATGCGTGCAGGTCAGCCCCGAGAGATACCACAGCAGGGGAACCGGCCCCTCCTCGGCCCCGTCGGGCAGGAAAAGGCCGAAGGTCATCTCGCCCCCGGTCGCGGCGGAATTGTGGGAATAGACGCCTTGCACGCCCCCGAAACAGCGGTTTTCCGAAATCGTCTTCATGGCATCTCCAGTAGCGCAATCACCACCGTCACCGTCAGGACGGAAAGGGCGGTGGATATCAGGATGGCGGTCGAAACGCGTTGTGGCGCAACGCCGTAGTGCTGGGCAAGGATGAAGACATTGCCGGCAACAGGCAAGGCCGCCGCGGCAATCATCACGCCCGCCGCATAGGGTTCGACCGCAAAGACCAGCAGGGCGGCGATGGCCACGGCGGCGGGGTGCAGCACCAGCTTGGCAAAGGACAGCCATGCCGCCACCAGCGGCCGGTCGGGCCTGCGCCCGGCCAGCGAGGCCCCGATGGCGAACAGCGCGCAAGGCGTGGCGGCGGCGCCCAACAGGACCATGTATTCCTGCACCGGCGGCCAGAGGCTGTGCCCGGTGGCGCCCCAGGCCAGCCCGAGAACGGTCGAGACGATCATCGGGTTCTTCAGAAGGCCGATGGCCAGCAGCTTTACCGTCTCGGGCCTGACGCGACCGGACCGGAAAAGCGTGATCAGCAGCGTCAGGATCGAGGAGAACACGATCAGATCGACCGCAAGGACCAGAAGCACCGGCCCCACCGCTGCGGGGCCAAGCAGCAGCACCAGCATCGGGATGCCGAGAAAGCCGACATTGCCGATGACGCCGGTGTGCGCCTCGAACAGCGCGGCCTCGCGCCCGGTGCCGCGGATCAGGCCCACGACCAGCACCAGAACCCAGACAAGGCCGGTCGCCAGCGTATAGGCCAGCACGAAGGGCAGGCTCCAGATCTCGGCCAGCGAGAGATTGGCCGCAAACCCGAAAAGCATGGCCGAGAGGGCGAAGTAGAAGACGAACCTGGTCAGCTGGCCCGTCGCCTCGGGTGTGATGAAGCGGAAGCGGCCGGCCAGAAAGCCGGTGCCGATGACGGCGAAGAAGGGCAGGGTTTTCAGCAGGATCGCCAACATGGACCTGTCCTGTCACGGGCGGACAAAAAGGGCAAGGCAGCGGCGCGGCACGCGGTTTCGGCGAAAATCCGGGCGGATCACCCGCCGCCGATCAGGACGCCCGCCGCGAAGACCAGGGCGCCGCCCAGAACCACCTGCAGGGCGGCGCGCAGGAAGGGGGTCTCCATATAGCGGTTCTGGATCCAGGCGATCGCCCACAATTCCACGAAGACCACGATGGCGGCAATCGTGGTGGCGGTCCAGAAATCGGGGATCAGGTAGGGCAGGGCGTGGCCAAGCCCGCCAAGCGTTGTCATGACGCCCGAGGAAATGCCGCGTTTCCAGGGGCTTCCGCGGCCAGACAGCACCCCGTCGTCATGCGCGGCCTCGGTAAAGCCCATCGAGATGCCGGCCCCGACCGAGGCGGCAAGCCCGACAAGGAAGGTGGTCCAGGTGTTTTGCGTGGCAAAGGCGGTGGCGAAGATCGGCGCCAGCGTCGAGACCGATCCGTCCATCAGCCCCGCCAGCCCGGGCTGGACCCAGGTCAGGATGAACTGGCGTTTCTCCGTCGCATCCTCGGCCGAGCGGTCGTCCTGGCCCAGATGCTGATCCTCAAGCGCATTCGCGCGTTCACCGTGGCCCGCCTCGGCCGCCGCCAGATCGCCCAGAAGCTTGCGCGTCGCGGCGTCCTGCGTGCGGCTGGCGGCGCGGGTGTAGAAGTCCGCCGCCTGCCGCTCCATCGCATGGGTTTCGGTCCGGATACTGTCCAGCGACAGGTTCGCCGCCAGCCAGACCGGACGTCGGGCGTAGAAGCCGGCGACATGCTCGCGCCGGATCAGCGGGATCACCTCGCCAAAGCGGCTGCGGTGCAGGTCGATCAGGGCGCGGCGGTGGTCGTCCTCCTCTGCCGCCATGCCGTCGAAGACTGCAGCGGTGCCGGGGTAATCCTCGCGCAGCCGTTCGGCGTAGGAACGGTAGATCCGCGCATCGTCTTCCTCGGACGAGATGGCAAGGGCCAGCACCTCGCGTTCCGAAAGGTCGTCAAAGCGGCGGCGGTTGGCAAGGGCGGACAGCATGGCGGGACCCAGTTTTAGAATCATTCCAAAATAGCCGGGCCATGCGCCGCCGCAAGAGGGGACTGCTGCCTGTCGCAAGGCCACCGCAGCACATCATTCGGCATCTTTCAGCCGGAGCGAATGGGGCAAACCGACTCAGTTGACAAACTAAACAGTTCAGTTCATATCTGCAGAAGTGAACCGAACGGTTTAGGAGAGCCGCCGTGAAAAAAACCCTGATCGCCTCGATCGCCGCACTGTTTCTGGCCGCCCCGGCCATGGCGCAATCGCTGGACACCCTGCTGCCGACGCTGACCTGGCCCGACGATGGCGTGACCGTCTCGACCAAGGGCTGCGAGACGAAACCCGGGGTCTGCGCTCCGGCAAATTGAGCCGGCGCCTTGCCCCGGCTTCCCCGGCTGATCTATGGTCGGCCCGGGAGGCCGCAGGGCAGATGGACGAAGGCGAGATCCGCAAGGGGCGCAAATACGGTCAGGTGCTGGACGGCGCCCGGCGCGTGTTCCTGCGCGACGGGTTCGACGGCGCCTCGGTCGATGACATCGCGCGTGAGGCCGGGGTCAGCAAAGCCACGCTTTACAGCTACTTCCCCGACAAGCGGCTGTTGTTCACCGAGATCTGCAATTCCGAATGCCGCCGCCAGACCGAAGCGGCCGAAGCAGAGATCGACGAAGCTGCCCCTGTCGAAGAGCTGCTGACCTTCGCGGCCACAAGGATCGCGGGCTTTCTGATGTCGGATTTCGGCCGCAACATGTTCCGGCTTGTGGTGGCCGAATCCAGCCGTTTCCCCGAGATCGGCCGCGCCTTCTACCAGAACGGCCCGGGCCTGATCCATGACCGGCTGGTGCATCACCTGCGCCACATGACCGAAGGCGGCATGTTGCAGATCGAGGATCTGAATCTTGCGGCCGACCAGTTCGCCCAGCTTTGCAAGGCGCATATCCATGAAAAGCTGATCTTCGGCCTGGCTGATGAGATCACACCGGCGGACGTCCAGCGCACCGTGCAGGGCGCGGTCGAGATGTTCATGGCGCGCTACGCGGTGAAGGCCTGACCGCTGTGGGTGGTGGGGGCGGGATTGCCCGCCCCGCCTCAGCCGTTTTCCTGCAGCACCTGCCCCGCAAGATACAGCGAGCCGCAGATCAGCACCCTTGCCTGCGGGTTGCCGGCGACGATCTGGCTCAGCGCCTCGGCCACCGATCCTGCGGCTTCGGCGGACAGGCCGACATCGCGGGCGGAATCGCGGGTGGTTTCGGCGGGCAGGGTGTTGGGTTCGTTCGGGATCGACACGGCCCAAAGCTTTGCCGCATGGGCGGCCAGCGGGCGCATGTAGCCGCGAACGTCCTTGGTGTTCAGCATGCCGCAGATCAGATGGGTCTCGCGCGCCGGCAGCCGCGCCAGCGTGGCGGCCAGCGCCTCGCCCCCGGCCGGGTTGTGGCCGCCGTCCAGCCAGAGTTCCACCCCCGGCGCGCTTGTCACCAGCGGGCCGCTGCGCAGGCGCTGCATCCGGGCGGGCCAGACGGCGCGGCTGACCGCCGCCTCCGGGTCGCCGCGCTTCAGCACGCGCAAGGAGGCGATGGCGGCCCCGGCATTCTGGATCTGGTGCGGCCCCGGCAGGTTCGGCAGCGGCAGGTCAAGCAGCCCGTTCTCGTCCTGATAGATCAGGCGGCCGCGCTCCTCGGCGACGGTCCAGTGCTGGCCATGCACCCAGAGAGGGGCGCCCAGTCTTGCAGCCCTGGCCTCGATCGCCGCAAGGCCGTCAGGTTCTTGCGGGCCGACGACGCAAGGCACGCCGCGCTTGATGATGCCGGCCTTCTCGCCCGCAATCTCGGGCAGGGTCTCGCCCAGATATTGCTGGTGGTCGATGGAGACCGGGGTGATGACGGTCAGCGCCGGCCGGTCCACCACATTCGTGGCGTCAAGCCGCCCGCCAAGGCCCACCTCAAGCAGCGTCCAGTCGGCCGGCACGCGCGAGAAGGCCAGAAAGGCGGCACAGGTGGTGATCTCGAAGAAGGTGATCGAGTCGGTGCCGTTCGCCGCCACGCATTCATCCAGAAGGGCGGTCAGTTCGGTCTCGCCGATCAGTTCCCCGGCCAGCCGGATCCGCTCGTGGAAGCGCGCCAGATGCGGCGAGGTATAGGCGTGAACCTTGTCCCCCGCAGCCTCGAGACCCGCGCGGATCATCGCCTGGGTGCTGCCCTTGCCATTGGTGCCGGCGATATGGATCACCGGCGGCAGACGGCGTTCAGGGTGGTCCAGGGCCGCCAGGAGGCGATGCACCCGGTCCAGCGTCAGATCGATGATCTTGGGATGAAACTCCATCATCCGTTGCAGGATCGCGTCCGATCCGGTCGGGCTGGTCACGCCTTGACCCCTTCTGCGGCAGGTTCCGGTGCCGGAGGCGCAAGATCGCCCTTCACCGCAGGGGTCAGCCCGGTCAGCATCCGCAGGATGGTGACCAGTTCCTCGCGCATCGCCTTGCGATGGGTCACCCGGTCCAGCATGCCGTGATCCAGCAGATATTCGGCGCGCTGGAAGCCCTCAGGCAGCTTCTCGCGGATGGTCTGTTCGATCACCCGGGCACCGGCGAAGCCGATCTGGGCGTTCGGCTCGGCGATCTGCACATCGCCCAGCATGGCATAGCTGGCCGTCACGCCGCCCGTGGTGGGATGGGTCAACACGACCACATAGGGCAGGCCCGCCTCTTTCAGCATCTGCACGGCCACGGTTGTGCGCGGCATCTGCATCAGGGACAGCATGCCTTCCTGCATCCGCGCCCCGCCCGAGGCCGAGAACAGCACGAAAGGCTTCTTCATCTTCACGGCCCGCTCGGCGCCCGCGATGATGGCATTGCCGACATACATGCCCATCGACCCGGCCATGAAGCCGAAATCCTGTGCGGCGGCGACAACGCCGGTGCGGCCGATCTCGCCCTCGGCCACCAGCATCGCGTCTTTCTCGCCGCTGGATTTCTGCGCGGCCTTGATCCGGTCGGGGTATTTCTTCTGGTCCCGAAAGCCCAGAGGATCGATCACCGGCTCGGGCACTTTCACCTCGGTGAAGATGCCGCCGTCGAACAGGGCCGCGAAGCGTTCCCGCGGGCTGATCGCCAGATGGTGATCGCAGTTCGAGCAGACATTGAGGTTCTGCTCCAATTCGCGGTGGAACAGCATGGTTCCGCATTCGGGGCATTTGGTCCACAGATTCTCGGGCACTTCACGGCGCGAGAACAGCGAGTTGATCTTGGGGCGAACGTAGTTGGTGATCCAGTTCATGCCTCGGGGCCCTTTCGGTCGCGGCGGTCGAGACCCGAGATAGTCCGCCGGGGGGGTAAATGCAATCGGCCCGGGCCGGGCGCGGTGGCCTTGGGGAAGGGGAAAGGGGGCGCTGCCCCCGTCGCGGCAGGCCGCGACTCCCCCGGGATATTTATGTTCTGAAAGAAGCCCCTCTTTCAGAATGAAAATATCCGCGCCGGAGGCTCTGCCCGCGCGGCGGGGTGGTGGTGTCAGAACTTGCGCCGTGCCCTCAGCGCCGCCCCGATGGTGCCGTCGTCCAGATAGTCCAGTTCTCCGCCCACCGGCACGCCCTGCGCCAGGGTCGAGACCTGTGCCCCGGTGCCTGCCAGCGCCTCGGCCAGATAATGCGCGGTCGTCTGGCCATCCACCGTTGCCGCAAGGGCAAGGATCACCTCTGTCACGCCGTCGTCGCCCACCCGGCGCAGCAGGCGGGGAATGCCCAGTTCCTCCGGCCCGACCCCGTCCAGCGCGGAAAGCGTGCCGCCAAGAACGTGGTAGCGGCCCCTGAACACCTGCGCGCGCTCCATCGCCCAGAGATCGGCGACATCCTCGACCACGCAGACCTCGCCGGTGGCGCGGGCGGGGTCGGTGCAGATCGGGCACAGGTCCTCGGTCGAGATATTGCCGCAGGCCCGGCAATCCCTTGCGCTGAGTGCGACATGGGCCATGGCCTGCGCCAAGGGGGCCATCAGCTGACCGCGCTTCCCCAGAAGCGCCAGCACCGCGCGGCGGGCCGAGCGCGGGCCAAGACCGGGCAGCCGGGCCATCAGCTCGATCAGCGCCTCGATTCCCGGATCATCGGCCGGTTTCATGGTTGGCGTGCCATGGGTCAGCCCGCCATGTTTCAGAACGGCAGCTTCATGTCGGCGGGCAGGCCAAGCGATTCCGTCATGCGGCGCATCTCATCGGCCTGACGGGAGGCGCCCTTGGCTTGCGCGTCCTTGATCGCGGCAAGGATCAGGTCCTCGATCACTTCCTTCTCCGACGGGATCAGGATCGACGGGTCGATGTCCAGCCCGGTCACCTCGCCCTTCACCGTGACGCGGGCCTTGACCAGACCGGCCCCGGATTCGCCCACCACCACGGTGCGGGCCATCTCCTCCTGCATCTCGGCCAGTTTGGCCTGCATTTCCTGGGCCTTCTTCATCATGCCCGCCATGTCGCCCAGACCGGCAAGGCCCCCAAGCCCTTTCAGCATCGCAATCTCCTTTTGTTCCGTATTCAGATAGGGGCAGGATGGCCCTCAGGGCAAGGCCCGATACAGCATCCGTCGCACGGCAAAGCCATTCGCCTCGAAGAAGGCATGGGCGTCATGGTTGCCCTCCCATGTGTCAAGCAGCACCTCATCGCAGCCCTCGTCACGGGCCAGCCCCCGTGCGGCGGCCAGAAGGGCCGCGCCCACGCCCCTGCGGCGGGCTTCGGGGGCGACCGCGATCTGGTCGACGATCACCCGGCGGATCGGAGGCGAAAAGACGGAAAGCGCCCGGCCCGACAGCGCGCAAAGCGCATAGCCAAGCACGGGGTCGCCGGCCAGAAAGCAGCTCACACCGGGTTCGCCCAGCCTGTCGCGGAAGAAGGCCTCAAGCGCGAGCGGGTCCGGGTCGGGGAAGAACACATCCGGGTAATGCGCGGCATGCCAGCCCTGCACATGGGCGTTCAGCCGGGCGATTCCGGCGGCATCCTCTGGCGTCGCACGGCGGATTTCGAGTGCCATCACCGGCCGCCCGGTTCCCGATTTTCGTCGAAAATCGGTGCGCCGGTCATTCTTCGAACGGGTCCCAGTCGTCGTCCATCTCCGGGTCGGCCTCGGGCAGGGCCTCTGCCGCCGCACGGGCCGCCATCGCCTCGGGCGACCGGATCTCGGCGATCTTCGTCCCCGGAAAGGCCAGCATCACGGCCTGAACCAACGGATTGCCCTGCGCTTCGGCTTCTTGCGCCAGCCGGTCGGCATCGCGGGTCTCGGCAATCGTCGGCGCACCGCCCGACGCCACCACCGAGACGCCCCAACGCGCGCCCGTCCAGCCCTGCAGCCGCTGGCCCAGCCTTGCGGCCAGATCGGGCTTGGCCTGCGGCACCGGCTCGAATTCGATCCGGCCGGGGGAAAAGCGGACAAGGCGAAGGCAGTCCTCGACCTCTTTCAGCAAGAGCATGTCGCGCTTGTCGCGGATCAGATCGACCACGGCATCAAAGGTCGCATAGACCTGCAACTGCCCCTCGGCCAGAACCGGAGCCGTCGCGGCCATGGTCGGGCCGCGCATGGGGGCGGTTGGGGCGTGCATCGCGGCGCCATGGACCGTGCCGCCGCCTGCGGGCGCACCCCCGGCCATCCCGCCCGCAGGCGGGGTAGGGCGCGGGCCGTCGGTCAGCTTGCGCACCAGCGTTTCGGGGTCCGGCAGTTCGGCCACATGGGTCAGCCGGATCACCGCCATCTCGGCCGCCATCATCGCGTTGGGGGCCAGCGCCACCTCTTCCATCGCCTTCAGCAGCATCTGCCACATCCGGCCAAGGCTGCGCATCGACAGCCGCCCGGACATTTCCAGCCCGCGGCTGCGCTCATCGGGCGGAACGGTCGGGTCCTCGGCGGCCTCGGGGGTGATCTTGATGACCGAGATCCAATGCGTGACCTCGGCCAGATCGCGCAGGACCGCCATCGGGTCGGCCCCGTCGGAATATTGCGCCGACAGCTCTGCCAGCGCCGCCGCCGCATCGCCGCGCATCACCATGTCGAAAAGGTCCAGCACCCGGCCCCGGTCGGCCAGACCCAGCAGGGCGCGGACCTGATCGACGGTGGTTTCCCCCGCGCCATGGCTGATCGCCTGATCAAGGATCGAGGTGCCGTCGCGGGCCGAACCTTCCGCGGCACGGGTGATCAGCGCCAGGGCGTCGTCGCTGATCTGCGCACCCTCGGCGGTGGCGATCCTGCGCAGCAGGGCGATCATCACCTCGGGTTCGATCCGTTTCAGGTCGAAACGCTGGCAGCGCGACAGGACCGTCACCGGAACCTTGCGGATTTCGGTGGTGGCGAAGATGAATTTCACATGCGCGGGCGGCTCCTCAAGCGTCTTCAGCAGCGCGTTGAAGGCGCTGGTCGACAGCATGTGGACTTCGTCGATGATGTAGATCTTGTAGCGCGCCGAGGCCGCCCGGTAATGGACGGAATCGATGATCTCGCGGATGTCGCCCACCCCGGTGTGCGAGGCGGCGTCCATCTCCATCACATCGACGTGGCGACCCTCCATGATCGCCACGCAATGCTCACACCTGCCGCAAGGTTCGGTCGTCGGGCCGCCGGTGCCGTCGGGGCCGACGCAGTTCAGCCCCTTGGCGATGATCCGCGCCGTGGTGGTCTTGCCGGTGCCGCGGATGCCGGTCATCACGAAGGCCTGTGCGATGCGGTCGGCGGCAAAGGCGTTGCGCAGGGTGCGCACCATCGCCTCTTGTCCGACCAGATCGGCGAAGGTCTCGGGCCGGTACTTGCGGGCCAGAACCTGATAGGCTTTCTCGGGTGTGTCGGACATTCTGGGAACTCGGGTGACTCGGGGCTTCGGCACTGGTGCGCAGACTAGGCGCGGGGGGCGGCAAGGTCCACCGGTTAGCATATGGGGAGAGGGATGCCGCTTGTCATCGCAAGCCTGCCGGTCGGCACGGGCACGCTGGCGCTTTGCGCGATGCCGGGGCGGGGCGGGGCCTATGATGCCGATCTGCGCGACATTCTGGCCTTTGGCCCTGCACTGGTGCTGACCATGGCCACGGGGGCCGAGATGGCGGCCAGGGGGGCGGCCGGATTGCCCGCCGATCTGGCGGACCACGGCATCATGTGGCGGCATCTCCCGGTCGCGGATTTCGGCCTGCCCGATGCGACGGTGCGTGGCGCCTGGCCCGAAATATCGGCCGAGGCGCGCGGGGTTCTGGGGGGCGGCGGCACTGTCCTTGTGCATTGCATGGGCGGCTGCGGCAGGTCGGGCATGGCCGTCCTGCGGCTGATGGTGGATGCCGGCGAGGCCGCCGACAGCGCCCTTGGCCGCCTGCGCGCCGCCCGTCCCTGCGCGGTCGAGACGCCTGCGCAGCTGGATTGGGCCTGCGCCGGGGGCACGGCCGGCCAGAGCGCGCGGGTCAGACCGGGGTCGCAGTGATCCGCCGCTGAAGGCGGGTCTTGCGGACAAAGGCGGCCAGGAACAGCGCGGTCATGACCAGAACCACGGTCGGGGCGGGCGCGGAATCCAGATAGAAGCTGGCATAGACCCCGCCCAGCATCGAGATCAGGCACACCAGCACCGCGACGATCATCATCCGCCCGAAACTGCGGGTGACCAGAAAGGCGATGGCTCCGGGCGCGATCAAGAGGCCCACGGCAAGGATCAGGCCCGTCGCACTCATGGTGGCGACGATGGTCAGCGACAGGATGGTCAGCAACCCGTAGTGCAGCAGTCCGACCGGCAGGCCGGACACGCGGGCCTGTGCCGGATCGAAGGCCTGCAGCATCAGGTCCTTCCATTTGACCAGCAGCAGGACCGAGACCACCAGCCCGATGATGCCGGCGGTCCACAGGTCGTCGCTGCCGACGCCCAGCATGTTGCCAAAGAGGATATGGTCGAGATGCGCGTCCGAGGTGATCGAGGTGTAAAGCACGATGCCAAGGCCGAACATGCCCGAGAACACCACCCCCATCACCGTGTCCTGCTTCACCCGGCTGTTCTGGGCCAGATAGCCGGTGGCGACGGCGGTGAAGAGACCGGCGACGAAGGCGCCAAGGATCAGCGGGAAGCCAAGGATATAGGCCAGCACGATCCCGGGCAGCACCGCATGGCTGACGGCATCGCCCATCAGCGCCCAGCCCTTCAGCACCAGAAAGCAGGACAGAAGGGCTGTCGGCACCGCGACCATGGCGGCGATCAGGAAGGCCTTCTGCATGAAGGCGAACTGGAAGGGCAGAAGCAGCTGGTCGATCACGGCAGGACCTCGCGGCCCGCCGCATCCTCGCGCAGCGCGGCGCGGGCCTTGGCGCGGGCGGCCAGCAGCCCGTGTTTCGGGGCCAGGACGAAGGCCGCAAGGAAGATCAGGGTCTGCAGGCAGACGATGATGCCGCCCGTCGCCCCGTCAAGGAAATAGCTGAGATAGGCGCCAAGGAAGCTGGTCACCGTGCCGATGGCGACCGAAAGCGCGATCAGGCGCGGGAAGCGGTCGCACAGCAAATAGGCGGTGGCGCCCGGCGTCACCACCATGGCGATGACAAGGAAGGCCCCCACCGTCTGCATCGCGGCCACGACGCAGGCGGACAGCAGGATGAAGAACACCGCCTTCAGCAGCCCCGGCCGCAGCCCGATCGACCTTGCGTGGCTTTCGTCGAAGAACACCACCATCAGATCCTTCCACTTCGCCAGCAGCACCGCCAGCGAGACGAAGCCGATGATCGCCAGCTGCAGCGTGTCGCCGGGCGTGATCGCAAGGATATTGCCCATGGTGATGGTCTGGACCGAGACCGCCATCGGGTTGATCGAGACCATGAACAGGCCAAGCCCGAAGAAGCCGGTGAATATGAGGCCGATCACCACATCCGCCTTCAGCCCCGATCTGTCCGACAGGAACAGCATCGCCGCCGCCGCAAGCCCGCCCGACAGGAAGGCACCAAGCGCGAAGGGCAGGCCCAGCATGTAGGCCCCCGCCACACCTGGCACCACGGAATGCGAAAGCGCATCGCCGATCAGCGACCAGCCCTTCAGCATCAGATAGCTGGACAGAAAGGCGCAGACCCCGCCGACAAGGGCCGAGACCCACATCGCATTGGTCATGTAGCCATAGCCGAAGGGTTCCAGCAGCACGGTCATTTCGCCTGCTCCGCAGCGGCCGTGCGGGTCCGGCCGGCATATTGCACCAGCGGACGTTCGTCATCGGTCAGGATCGACACATGGCGCGTGTCGTCATCGTCATGCAGCGCATCGCCGCCCAGCGTGAAGTGGCGCAGCACGCCGCCGAAGGCCGCCTCAAGATTCTCGCGCGTGAAGGTGGTCTCGGTCGGCCCGTAGCCCAGCACCGTGCCCTTGACCAGCACGACGCGGTCGCAGAACTCGGGCACGGAGCCAAGGTTGTGGGTCGAGACCAGCATCACCCGGCCCTCATCGCGCAATTCGCGCAGAAGGGCGATGATCTGCTCTTCGGTCTTCACATCGACGCCGGTGAAGGGTTCGTCCAGCAGGATCACCAGCCCGTCCTGCGCCAGCGCCCGGGCCAGGAACACCCGCTTCTTCTGCCCGCCCGACAGCTCTCCGATCTGGCGGTGGCGGAAATCCTGCATGTTCACCCGCGCAAGCGCCGTGCCGACCGCCTGATGATCCTTCGCAGAGGGGCGGCGCAGAAAGCCCATGTGGCCATAGCGGCCCATCATCACCACGTCCTCGACCAGCACCGGAAAGGACCAGTCCACCTCTTCGGCCTGCGGGACATAGGCGACAAGGTTGCGCTTCAGCGCCTCTTTCACCGACAGGCCCAGCAGGCGGATGTCGCCCCTTGCGACCGGGACGAAGCCCATGATCGCCTTGAAAAGCGTGGATTTGCCCGACCCGTTCACCCCCACCAGCGCCGTCACCGTGCCCTTCGGGATCTGGAAGCTGGCATTGCGCAGGGCGGTGTGGCCGTTGCGGTAGGTCACCGTCACATCCCGCGCGGCGATGCCTTCTGCGGCATCGGGGGCGGCGCTGGTCCTGTCATCAGGCATCGTCATTCGCTTTCTGCCGGATCGGGACGGCGGCCCTTCTGGCGGGACCCTGCCACGTATCGGGGTGTGGCAGGAAGGGGCAGAACCGTTCAGTTGCCGGCCGCAGTCAGGCCCTTGACCACGGTCTCGGTGGTGACCCGCAGCAGATCCAGATAGGTCGGCACCGGGCCGTCGGGTTCGGAAAGGCTGTCGACATAGAGAACGCCGCCATAGGCCGCCCCCGTCTCACGCGCGACCTGCTCGGCCGGGGCGGTATTGACGGTGCTTTCGCAGAAGACCACGGGGATCTTGTGTTCGCGCACGCCGTCGATCACGGCCCGCACCTGCTTTGGCGTGCCCATCTGGTCCGAGTTCATCGGCCAGAGATACAGCTCCTGCATCCCCAGATCACGGGCGAGATAGGGGAACGCCCCCTCGCAGGTGACCAGCCAGCGTTGCGCCTCGGGGATCTTGGCGATCTCGGCCCGCAGCGGGTCCAGCGTGGCGCGCAGCCGGGCCTTGTAGGCGGTGGCGTTCGCGGCATAGGTCGCGGCATTGGTGGGGTCATGCTCCGACAGGGCCGCCGTGATGTTGTCGACATAGATCAGCGCATTCTCAAGGCCCATCCACGCATGCGGGTTGGGCTTGCCCTCATAGGCGCCGGCGGCGATCGGGACCGGCGTGATCCCGTCGGTCAGCGTGGCCGAGGGGACGTCGCCAAGATTGGACAGGAACTGGGTGAACCACAGCTCAAGGTTCATGCCGTTCCACAGGATCAGATCGGCACCCTGTGCGGCCACGATGTCCTGCGGCGTCGGCTCATAGCCGTGGATCTCGGCCCCCGGCTTGGTGATCGAGACCACATCGGCCGCATCGCCCGCCACATTCTGCACCATGTCGGCGATGACGGTGAAGGTGGTCACCACTTTCATCCGGTCCTCGGCCAATGCGAGGCCCGCCGTCATCGCCAATGCCGCCACCGCGCCCGCCAGCCGTGCGAATGTCGAAGGCATGCGTGCCCCTTTCCCCTGAATCTTGCGTCGTAATTGCGACCGAGTCGCAATATGGATAGCGATTGCCGAAATTAATGCAACTGAAAATCATTCGCAACTAGGCCCCGCCACATGAAACCGCGGGGTTCGCCTTGCGCTCAGGGGCTGGGATGTGCGGTTTCATCCCCCTTCCAGTCGGCGAGTGACGGATAGGGGCGCCCGTTGCGCCCGATGGCGGGGGCGGCGGCGCAAAGCGCGTTCAGCACCGCCTCTTGCGTGGCCTCTGCCGCGGCGCGGAAGGGCAGGTCGATCAGGTTGTCGTCCAGCCGAATGACCGGCTGGAAGGCCGGTGCGTCATGGGCCACCGGATCGGCGGTGGTGAAGCACAGCGCGATATCGCCCGATCCGTGGCCCCAGAACGCGCCCAACCGGGCCAGCCCAGCCCCGGCCCGGCGCGCCACCCGCGCCAGCTGGCGGTCTGCCAGCGGCAGATCCGTGGCCAGGATGACGATGACCGACCCGCGTTCGGGCGGCGATTGCATTCCGCGCGGGTCGGGGCGGCGGCCGTCCGGCAGGATCAGGTCGCCCTGACGGCCGAAATTCGCCAGCACCAGCGCGCCAAGGGTGAAAACCCGGTCCGCGACCGTCATGCAGCGCGACGCGCTGCCGACCCCGGCCTTGAAGCCGAAGGCCGTCATCCCGCGGCCTGCGCCCACCGCGCCTTGCGCGAAAGCACCGCCCTGCGCCGCAGCCATGGCGGCCCGCGCATCCTCTGGCGTCACCGCCAGCGCCTGAATGTCGCTGATGGCACCGTCATTGCATTCGCAAACCACCGGATTGACGGTCGAGGTCTCGCGCCCGATGGCGGGATTCTGCGCGATGGCCCGGCGGATCAGGGCCTCGGTGCAGGCGGCGACGCCAAAGGTATTGGTCAGCAGGATCGGGGTCTCAACGGTCCCCAACTCGGCCACCTGCATCAGTCCGGCCGATTTGCCGAAGCCGTTGATCACCTCCACCCCGGCGCGGACCTTCTGGCGGAAAAGATCGCCGCCATGGGGCAGCACCGCCGTCACCCCCGTCGCCAGCCCGTTCCCGGCAAGGCAGCGATGGCCGACGGCCACCCCCGGCACATCCGTGATCGCGTTCAGCGGTCCCGGCGGCAGGGCGTGCCGCCCTTCGGCCCAGAGGCCAAGTGCGCGTGCGGTTGTCATGCGGTCCCTTTCGGCATGGCCCGCGTCAGGGCCGGGCGGGGCGACATTCCCCTGATGGCCCATGCCGGTCAAGCCATCGGCCGCCCCTATACGCGGCGGCCGATCGGCACTATCCCGGTTTCCGAAGGGTCCGGCCGCTGGCGACATGCCAGCGCAGCCGGGCCGGCAATGCGAAGGGATAGACATGAGGATCTTCATCTGCGCCGATATGGAAGGCACCGCCGGTATCCTGACCTGGAGCGAGACCGAGCGCGACAATCCCGACTATCCCGAATACCGCGATCTGATGACCCGCGAGGTTGTCGCCGCCTGCGAGGGCGCCCGCGCCGCCGGTGCCGCCGAGGTCGTGGTGAAGGACGCCCATGATTCCGCGCGCAACCTGATCGTCGGGCTGCTGCCGTCCTATGTGCGGGTCATCCGGGGCTGGTCGGGCCATCCCGACAGCATGATGTTCGGCCTTGATGCCAGCTTCGCCGGCGCGCTTTACACCGGCTATCATTCCAAGGCCGGGACCGAAGGCAACCTGCTGGCCCACAGTTTCAACACGCGCATCTCGCGCCTTCTCCTGAATGGCGAGGTGGTGTCGGAACTGACGCTGAACGCCCTTTGCGCCGCCCGCCATGGCGTGCCCTCGCTGTTCCTGTCGGGGGACGAAGGGATTTGCGGCGATGCCCGTGCCCTTGTGCCGGGCATCGCCACGGTGGAAACCCTGCGCGGCGTCGGGGCCTCGTCCAATTCGCTGTCGCCCGAGGCGGCGCGGGATGCGATCCGCGCCGGTGTCGAGGCGGCGATCCGCGCGCCGCGCCCGCCGCTGCCCGAGATTCCCGCCCGGCTGGAGATGGTGATCGAGTTCAACACCCCCAACAGCGCCTATCGCGCGGCCTTCTATCCGGGCGCGAAGGCGCACGGCCCGCGCGCGGTGTCGTTTGTGACCGATGATCTGTTCCAGATGCAGACCGCGCGGCAGTTCTTGCTGGGCTGAACCGGCCTTTCGGCAGGGGCGGCCGGGCCTCAGATGATGATGAGACGGGGGCCGGCGGACTGGCTCAGGGCGGCGAAATGCTCGCTGCGCGTGGCCTCCGCATTCAGGACGATGTGGTCCACCTCGTCGGGGCGGGCAAAGGACACCCGGCCGCGATTGCCAAGCTTCGAATGGTCCGCCAGCACGATGCGTCGTCTGGCATGGGCGAACATGGCGCGGGCGATGTCGGCCTCATCGGGGATGAAGCTGGTGGCGCCCTCGCCGCCGGTCAGGCCGAAGGGCGAGGAGAGGGCGATGTCTGCCGCGACATGGCCGATCGCCGCCACCACGCCCGCGCCGCGCGTGGACGGCGGGTCGGCGGCGAAATCGCCGCCCAGAAGCACCACCCGGTTCTGCCGGGCGCGCGACGCCTCGGTCCCCAGATGGGCCGCCACATCGACCGAATTGGTGAAGACCAGCAGCCCCCCCAGGGCGGCAAGGCTTTCGGCAAGGCAGGCCGTGGTGCTGCCCGCATCGATCAGCAACGTCTCGCCGGAGCGGACCAGTCTTGCGCAGGCCGCGCCGACGGCACGCTTTTCGCGCAGGTTCTGTTGCGCACGATAACTGTAGGGCGCCTCGCCCCTGTCGCTGACCGACAGGGCACCGCCATGGATGCGCCGCAGCGCCCCCATTTCTTCCAGTTCCTTGAGATCGCGCCGCACCGTCTCGCGCGAGACGCCCAGTTCGGCCTGGACGCGGTCCACCCCGACCTGCCCGAAGGTGTCAAGCAACGCGAGGATGCGCGTATGCCGCTCAGCCTGCCACATGGCCATCCCCGATGTTCCGGGCCGAGATCATCGACAGCGCCTTGGCATGAAGCTCGGGCGTGGCCGCCGCCAGCACCTGGCAGCCGGACTCCAGCCCCAATCCGCGGCCCTGCCAGTCGGTGATGACGCCGCCCGCCTCTTCGATCACCGGCACGAGGGCGAGGAAATCATAGGGCTGCAATCTGGTCTCCATCACCAGGTCGACATGGCCCGAGGCGAGAAGGCCGTAGGAATAGCAATCGCCGCCATAGCGTTGCACCGCTGCGGCGCGGGACAGGGCGATGAAACGATGGTGTTCGTCCCCGTCGAAATAGTCGGGCGATGTGGTGTAGAAACGTGCCTCGGACAGCTTGCGGCAGCCGCTGGTCCGGCAGGGCTGCAGGCAGCCGTCGCGGCCGGTCAGATAGGCCCCGCCGCCTTGCCGGGCGTGCCAGGTTTCGCCCATGGCCGGAAGATGGATCACGCCCAGGCGGGGCAGGTCGTCCTGCACCAGCGCGACCAGCGTGCCCCAGATCGGCCAGCCGGTGATGAAACTGCGGGTGCCGTCGATGGGATCGACCACCCAGACCGGCGCCCCGGCCGCGCCTTCGTGTCCGAATTCCTCGCCGAGGATCGCATGGCCCGGATAGCTGCCGTGGATGCGATTCCGCAGATGTTCCTCTACCGCCCGGTCCGCTTCTGTCACCGGGCTGAGGTCCTCCTTCAGGCCGACCGTTACCGGACTGCGAAACCAGCCCAGGGCAATCTCGCCCGCGGAGCCGGCGATTTCCCTTGCGAAATCAAGTGCCCGATCCAGTGCTTCGGTCGGCGGCATCGTGGATCCACCCATCAGCTTCGGTCCCCAGATCAAGGTTTGCGCCCCTGAAAAGCGCATAAAAACATAAAAACAAAGATTGCCACATCGTCAAGCCTGCGTTAGCGTTTCTTGAAAAGACCACCCCGACAACGACCACCCCAACAGGAGAATCCGATGACGAAAAGCACCTGCCTGCTTGCCGGCGTGGCACTTTCCACGCTTGCGGTGACCCCGGGCTTTGCCGACGAGATCACCGTCTACACCGCCTATGAAGAGGACGAGATCGCCGCTTATGTCGCCGGGGCCGAAGCGGCGATACCGGGGCTGAAGATCAACGTGCTGCGCCTGTCCACCGGCGACCTTGCCGCGCGCATCATCGCCGAAGCGGGCAACCCGCAGGCCGACATGCTGTGGGGCCAGGCGATCACCGCCACGATGGACCCGCAGATCCTTGATCAGCTTGAGGCTTACGCCCCCGCCGGGATCGAGGCGCTGGACGCCCGTTACCGCGACCCCGAGAACCGCTGGTTCGCCCCTACCGGCTATATGGGCACCTTCTGTGTCAACACTGAACGGCTGGCGGAAAAGGGCCTGCCGATGCCCAAGGGCTGGAAGGACCTTGAGGACCCCGCCTTCAAGGGCGAGATCGAGATGCCCGACCCGACCTCTTCGGGAACCGGATGGCTGCACATCATCTCGCTTCTTCAAGGCCCCGAGGGCGAAGAGGCCGGCTGGGCGCAGCTTGAGCGGGTCGACCCCAACATGGCGCAATATACCTCGTCCGGATCGAAGCCCTGCAAGGACGCCCGCGCCGGCGAGGTGACGGTCGGCATCTCGCTGGGCATCACCGGCGTGCAGTCGGTCGAGCAGGGCTATCCGGTGGTCACGGTGTTCCCCGAGGAAGGCGCAGGCTACGAGCTTGAGGCGGCGGCGCTGTTCAAGACCTCGAAGAACAAGGAAGACGTGAAGAAATTCATGGACTGGCTGCTGACGCCCGAGGCCGTCAAGATCTACGAGCAATACAAGATCCTGATCACCGCCCCCGGCGCCACGCTGTCCGAGCCGGCGAAGAAGGCGGGCGTTCCCGCGGATCTGGGTTCGATCCTTGCCACAATCGACTTCACCAAGGCCGCCCAGGACCGTGACCGCATCAGCGAGGAATGGCTGGACAAGTTCGGCCGCTGAACCTGCCGGCGGCCCTTCGCCCCTACCGGCACCCCATCCGCACCTGAGCGGTGTGGATGGGGTCTTTGATCACGCAGTCGCACACCGGAAGCCCATGTATCTAGATGTCCGCGACCTCACCAAGACCTATGGCGCCTTCACCGCGCTCGACCATGTGTCCGTCGGTGTGGACGAGGGCGAATTCGTCTGCCTTCTGGGCCCGTCGGGCTGCGGCAAGACAACCTTGCTGCGTGCCATCGCCGGGCTGATCGAAGCGGATTCCGGCCAGATCCTGCTGAAAGGGGCCGATGTCTCCGGGGTGCCGACGCGGCAGCGCGGCTTTGGCATCGTCTTCCAGTCCTATTCCCTTTTCCCCGACATGACCGTGGCCCAGAATGTGGGTTACGGGCTGAAGATCCGCGGTGTCGCGCGCGACCGCATCCGCAAGCGGGTGGGCGAATTGCTGGACATGATCCGCCTGCCGCAACTTGCCGATCGGTATCCCGGCCAGCTTTCCGGCGGGCAGCAGCAACGCGTGGCGCTGGCCCGCTCGATCGCGGTCGATCCGCAGCTTCTCCTGCTGGACGAGCCGCTTTCCGCGCTGGACGCCAAGGTGAGGGCGGAGCTGCGGCGCGAGATCCATTCGCTGCAGCGCGAGCTGCGCATCCCGACGATCATGGTGACCCACGATCAGGAAGAGGCCCTGGCCGTGTCCGACCGCATCATCTGCATGAACGGCGGCCATCTGGTGCAGGCCGGCACGGCGGAAGAGCTGTATCTGCGCCCGCAGACCCGTTTCGTGGCCGACTTCATGGGCCGCAGCAACCTGCTGGGCATCGAGGCGCTGGCCCGTGTCGCCCCCGATCTGGTGGCGGCAAGGCCCCGGGACGGCGCTGACCTCGCCTGTATCCGCCCAGAACAGATCGGGCTTGCGCCGGACGCGGATGGTTCCGCGCGGGTCAGGGAACTGGAATTCCTGGGCAATATCACCCGGATCGGGCTGGACACCCCGGCCGGAGACCTGGTCGCCGAGGTCTCGGGCCATTCCCCGGTGCGGCCCGGAGACAGGTTGAGGATGTCGATCCTTCCCGACCATTGCGTCTGGGTGCGCGAGGACGCTGCGGCGGACGCGCAATGACCGCCAAGCCTTCCTCCGACCCCGCGCCCGACCGCAAGGGCCTGTTCGACGCCAACCGGCTGTTCGTGGCCGCCTGTGTGGGCATCCCGGCGCTGGGGCTGTTGCTGTTCTTCGTGCAACCCGTGGCCATCGTCTTCCTGCGCTCGATCACCGAACCCGACGGCAGCTACGGTCTTGGCAACTATCACCGGATCCTGGACGGCGCGCGCTTCTGGCGCGTGACCGGGCAGTCGCTGGCGATGACGCTGATCACCACGGCCATCTCGGTCGGCGCGGGATTCCTGATCGCGCTGGCGCTTTACCGAGGGCATTTTCGCGGCAAGTGGTTCGTGCGGGGCGCGATCCTGTTGCCGCTGCTTGCGCCATCGCTGATGCAGTCACTGGGGCTGATCTTCCTTTTGGGCCGCAACGGCATCGTCAGCCGCATCCTGGGAACCGAGATCGAGATTTACGGTCTCTGGGGGCTGGTGATCGCCAACACCCTTTACGCGCTGCCGCAGGCGGTGATGATCATCGGCGCGGCGCTGGTCCTGCTGGACGCCCGCGTCTACGAGGCGGCCGACGTGATGGGCGCGCGGCCCTTCCGGCAGTTCCGCGACCTGACGCTGCCCGCGGCGAAATACGGCATCCTGAGCGCGATCTTCGTGGTCTTCACCATCACGATCACCGATTTCGGCAATGCCGCGGTGATCGGCGGCAACTACACCGTGCTGGCGACCGAGATCTATCGCCAGGTGGTCGGGCGACAGAACTTCAACCTCGGCGCCGTCGTCGGCATCATGCTGCTTTTGCCCACCGTGCTGGCCTATTTCATCGAGCGGCAGGCGTCGAGGAAGTCGCGCGGGCAGAAGGCTGCAGGCATCCTGCCCTATGTGCCGAAATATTCGGCCCTGCGTGACATCCCTCTGGCCGTCTTCAGCTTCGCCGTCTCGGGCTTCGTCGTCCTTGTCATGGCGGTGGTGGTCTATGCCAGCTTCGTCACCCTCTGGCCCTATGACCTGAGCCTGTCGCTGAAGAACTATGCGATCGACATCGCCGGAGGCTACGACTCGCTGTGGATCACCATCTGGATCTCGCTCTGGGCGGCGGCGGTGGGGACGGTCTTCGTCTTTGCCCTCGGGGTAGGGTTGCGCCATGCCCCGGCCTGGATCGCGCAGCCGTTGCAGGTTCTGGCGGCAATGCCGGCGGCGGTGCCGGGGCTGGTGTTGGGCCTGGCCTATATCATGGCGTTCAACTCGCCCTCGAACCCGTTCAATTTCCTTTATGGAACGGCGACGCTGATCATCGCCGTCAACTTCTACCACTATCATACCCAGGCCTTTCTGACCCTTCAGACCGGGTTTCGCCAGTTTCCCGAAACGCTGGAGGAAGCGGGCGCTTCGCTTGGAGCGAACCTTGGCCGGCTGTCGCGCGATGTCGTCCTGCCGTTCATGGCGCCGATGCTGGTTTCGGTGCTGCTGTTCCTGTTCATGCGCTCGATGGTGACCATATCGGCCGTGGTGTTCCTGTCGACGCCAAGCGTTTCGGTCGCCTCGTTCCAGATCCTGCGGCTTGAGGATTCGGGCCGCACCTCGCAGGCGGCCGCCTTCTCCACCGCGCTGATGGGCGTGGTGATCCTGGCATTGATCCTGTTGTCCCTGCTCAACCGCGCTATCGCCAGACGGCAGCGCGCGCGGTAGATGAGGGGATGCCGCTCCGCCGCGCGCGGTGGTGGGCATCGAGCCCGCCGCCCCCTGCCAAGGCGACGGGGTTTTTCATTGGAGGGGCGGCGCGCTGTTCAGCATGCTGAGGGGGTCCTCAGCAAGACGCCGCACGCGCCACCCGGACCTCCGGCCCGAGATCTGTTCGCTGGCCAACATCCGCGTGCTGCGCTGTTCCAACGCCCCTGTGCCGGTGGGGCGTTGGAGTGATTGTGCAACGGTTCGGGCGACATCTGGAGCTTTGAACCCGAAGCGATGCTGTCAAAATGGGTGAGAATGCGCGCGCAGAAACGCCCGACCCGTTCGTTCGGGTGTCTGGTCTTCCAGGCTATCGTCAACCCTGTTCTGGCAGCAAACAAGGGGAAGGTGTGCGCGGAAAAAACTTGCGGGATGGAAAAAGGTGAGAGGCTGGACAACGACCCAAACGGATCTCGTTACGGCTGCTTCCTTCCGGACCTGACCGGGTTGGCGAGGCGCTCACCCGCGCCAACCTCTCGGGGCCGCATATAGGCGGCGCAGGGCGGATTCGCAAGCCCGCAGTCCCGCCCCGATTTTCGCCGGAAAGCGAAGCTCCCGGCGCCCGCCATTGCACGGCATCCTGCGCGCTGCCGATTTTCGCCGGACATCGGGGCTGTCAGATCAACCCGGCCATACGGGCGCCCGTCAGCAGGTCCGGCGCGAGGTGATGCGCCCAGCGACCCTGCGAAGGGGCGATGTCGGGCACCTGCACCACGGTGCAGCCCGCCCGCCAGGCGGCTTCGGCCCCGGTCTCGCTGTCCTCGAACACAAGGCAGCGCCCCGGCGCCACGCCCAGAAGCTGCGCGGCCAGGAGATAGGGCGCGGGCGCGGGTTTGGGGGCATCGACGTCGTTCAGGGTCACGACATGGGCGAAGGCGCCGGCGATGCCTGCGATGCCCAGCTTGCGATGCGCGCCCTCGCGTCTGGTCGAGGTGACCAGAACCCGCGGCAGCGCCGGGTTGGCAAGGATTTCGGCTGCCCCCGGCTTCAGCGGCAGGCCGCGTTCCACCCCGGCCTCGAAACCCGCGCGCCAGTCCAGCCCGATCGCGTCAAGATCGGCCTCGGGCAGCGCCGCCCGGATGATGGCCGAACTGGTCGGTTCGTCCTTGCCGATCAGCGCATGCATGAAGGCCTCGTCCACGGGGTGGCCATGGGCGGCGAAGGCGGCGATGCCGGTCGCGGCGGCGATGGATTCGGTATCGATCAGCGTGCCGTCGAGGTCGAAGAAAAGCGCGTCATACATCAGGGCATCCGGGAAGGCAGGGCGGGGTCGGCCCTTCCTGCCACGCGGGGCCGACGGACGAAAGCCCTTGCGGCCCGGGCTGGCCTAAAGGTGAAGGCGGACCAGATGAAAGCCGTCTTCGGTCAGTCCCGCCGGGTCCGGCCGAAGGGATTCGGCTTCGGCCCGGTGCGCCATCGCCTCTGGCCCGACCTGAACCAGCACCGAGGTGCCGGGCAGCGGGCTGAGCCACCAGCGGTCGGGAATGGCCAGCGTCGGCGGGCGGATCAGGCCGATGCGGCGGATGAAGTCGCACAGCACATCGGTGCAAAGCTCGCGCCGCTCCAGCACCGTCTGGCCGGGCAGGGGGGGCTGGTCGCCAAGTGCCCCGCTGGCGCGGAAATTGTTGGTGATCAGGACGAAGCGATCCGCGGCCTGCACCGGCACTCCGCCCCGCGTCAGGTTCCGCACCCGCCGCGCCTCGGGGCGGATCAGATGGCCGCGCAGGTCATAGCGGGCCGGGCGGGCCGGATCGATCTCGTAGCTGAGGCCGACAAGCGTGGTGAAGGCATGGCTGGGGAAGGACGCGTCGATCAGCATCTGGTCCTGCTCGCCGGGCAGAATCCGGTGGTAGATCGCCGCCGACCGTTCAAGAATCTCGGCCAGCGCGGCGCCGGTGGTCAGATAGCCCAGAACAAGGTTCGGGAAGGGGTAGAGGTCAAAGACATGGCGCACCGACAGTGGACCGGGCGCGATGGAGGTGTAGTTGCGGGGGCCGCCCCGGCCGCCGGTGCGGAAGGGCGTGGCGGTGGCGACCACGGGCAGCCCCTCATACGGGGTGCCGGCAAGGGCGCGGCGGGCATGGTCGATCTTCGCCAACCCCAGAAGCTGCAATGCCGCGGTGTCCACCACATGCGCGAAACTGGTCGACAGCGGAACCTGCGTGCGGCCCAACTCGCGCCGCGTCCAGGCCAGCGCCGCGCGGTGATCGTCGCCCACGACGCGGCGCAGCGCATTCGCATTGCTGCGGATCACCGCCGGGGCAAGGCCGGCGGCCATTTCGGAGACGCTTTCGGCCCGGACCTCGGCCCCTGTCACTTTCCAGCCATCGCAGCATCTGGTCAGGCGCAGGTCCATCACCCCGAGATGAGACCCTGAATGCCCCGGCTGCACCACCGGTTTGCCGGCGACAAGGCCGGCGACGGGATCGACCCTTGCGTCGGGATGGCGGCCGCGGTCGGGAAAGACGACATGGCTGTGGCCAAGAACCAGCGCGTCGATCCTGGGCACTTCGGCCAGATCGGCGCCAAGACCCTCGCGCCCGCTGCCGGCGCGCTCCGCGATGCCGGTATGGGCAAGACAGATCACCAGATCCGCCCCGGCCCGGCGCAGTCGGGGCACCCAGTGCCGCGCCGTCTCGACCATGGGGCGGGCGTCCAGGCGACCGTGCAGCACGGCCTGATCCCATTGCAGGATCTCGGGCGGGGTCAGACCAAGAATGCCGATGCGCAAAAGCTGCGGCCGGCCGAGGCTGTCGGTCAGCACCCGGTCAAGGATCACGTAGGGCGGAACAAGGGGCGTGGCACCCCCCGGCCCGCGCAGCAGCACATTGGCCGATACGACGGGGAACCGCGCCTGCGCGAGCGCGCGTTGCAGCACCTCCAGCCCATAGTTGAACTCGTGGTTGCCCAGCGTGGCGGCATCATAGCCAAGGACGTTCATGGCCCCGATCACCGGATGGGCGCGGCGCCGCCGGCTTTGCGCGGCCAGATCGGCAAGGGCCGTGCCCTGAAGGAAATCGCCATTGTCGAGCAACAGCGCAGAGGGAACTTCTGCCCGCGCCGCGGCGATCAGGCTGGCCATCTGCGCCAACCCCAGCCCGTTCATCGGGCGGTTGGTCGCATAGTCGTAGGACATCACATTGGCATGAAGGTCGGTGGTGGCCAGAATGCGCAGCAGCACCTCGGCCTGCGCCATCGCACAGGGACCGGCTCTTGTGCCGCGGACCTTGCCGGTTGCGCGGATCGTCCCCGGCGTGGCCGGTCTCTGCCCCACGATCGTTGGCACAGCCACCATGCGACCTGCGGGTCTCATTCCGGCCTCCGGACAACGCGTGAGATGTCGATGGTTTGCGGCAGCACGAGCGATGTGACCCGAATGAAAGGCCCGGTCTCGAATCGTCACATGGAAAGCGGATGTGGAACAAGCAGAGTTTGATGACAGTGAAATTTTTTTAACTACGGCTTGCTTTGCGGGCGCAGCAGAGCGGTCGCCTGCAGGCCTGCGCCGCTGTTTGTGCGGCGGGATTTGCCCCCTGTCGCGCAACATGCGATGACTGCCGCGGCACCCCGCCTGTGGCAGCAAAGCCACGCCCCGCAGGGTCGGGCAAGGCGGATCTGGGAGAGCGACGGATGCGGCAGGCGGAACAGGTGACATTCGGCGGCTCGGCCCTGGATCGGCAGCAGGCGCTGCGCGGCGATCCGCAGGCGCTTGCGGCTGCGCTGGCTGCGGGGGTCGTCCTGCCGTTCTGGCGCGGCCGGCCATTGGTGACCGGCGAGGGCGAGGCCACGGCGCCGGTCTGGCTGCCGTCGCGCCACAAGCTTGTCGCCCATGCGCCAGAGCCGGTCCTGCTGGGGCAGGACGAAGGGGTGCCTCATTTCGCCGTGGACGTGACGGCCTCGCTGACCGGGTTGCGGCCGCCCGTCTCGGGCCCGTTCGAGACCGACCGCCAGCCGCATCCCGATCTGCCGCCAGAGCAGGGGTTTGCCGACCTGCGCAGCGTGATGGCCGGGCTGTCGCCGCGGCAGGCCGAGCTGGCGATCATGGGCAAGGCGCTGATCGAATGGCACCGCACCCATGGCTTCTGCGCCGCCTGCGGCGCGGGCAGCAAGATGGCGCAAGGCGGGTGGCAGCGGACCTGTCCCGCCTGCGCCGCCACCCATTTTCCGCGCACCGATCCCGTGGTGATCGTGCTTGTCACCCTTGGCAACCGCGTTCTGCTGGGCCGCAGCCCCGGCTGGCCCGAGGGGATGTATTCATTGCTGGCCGGCTTCGTCGAGCCGGGCGAGACGATCGAGGCCGCCTGCCGCCGCGAGGTGGCCGAAGAGACCGGGGTTCCCCTGGGCGAGGTCGCCTATCTCTCCAGCCAGCCCTGGCCCTTTCCTGCCAGCCTGATGATCGGCTGCCGGGCCGAGGCGCTGGACGACCGGATCACCCTTGACCCGGTGGAGCTGGAGGATGCCCTCTGGCTGACACGGGAAGAGGTGGCGCAGGCCTTCGCCGGCGCACATCCGGCTGTCCGCCCGTCGCGCCGGGGCAGCATTGCTCAATTTATCCTGAACGCATGGCTTGCTGATCGGCTTGATTGAGACGAAACTAGACTGACGCGCGAAAGACGGACAGCAATTCGCGCATTGCGTGCATGACAGGGCAGGGGCAAGGGAGCAGGCCGGAACGATGAAGCTGACGACGCGACAGGACATCGAGGCGCCTCTGGATTTCGTCCATGCAAAGCTGACCGATTTCGATCAGTTCGAGCGGATGGCCATGCGCCGGGGGGCTGAAGTCGAACGCACCGACCGCATGCGGACGACGGGGCCGGGTATGGCCTGGAAGGTGCGCTTCGCCTATCGCCGGCGCCAGCGCGCCGTGCAGGTCCGGCTGACGGACCTGGAGCCGGGCGCCCATGTCGCCTGGGCCTTCGACAGCGCCACGGTCGACGGAACGGCCCGGGTCGAACTGGTCGCCCTTTCGCCGCGCCGGACCCGGATGACGATCCAGACCGAAGTGCGGCCAAGGACGCTTGCCGCCAGGTTGATGGTGCAGTCGATGCGGCTGGCCAAGGGGCGGGTGCAGAAGAAGCTGGATACCGCCAGCGGCCAGCTTGCCAACATGATCGAGGATCAGTTCCGCGCCCCCGTTGCCCGCTAGGGCGCGGTCTGCGGACCTCAGTCCCGGCGCCGGTCGGCCGGATAGACCCCCAGAATATTCACATGGGTGGTGAAGAAGCGCAGCTCCTCCAGCGCGCGGGCCACCGGCGGGTCCTCGGGGTGGCCCTCGATGTCCGAGTAGAACTCGGTCGCGGTGAAGCTGCCGCCCACCATGTAGCTTTCCAGCTTGGTCATGTTGACGCCATTGGTCGCAAAACCGCCCATCGCCTTGTAAAGTGCCGCCGGAATGTTGCGGACGCGGAAGGTGAGGGTGGTGATCATCCGATTGGCGCGACGGCTGTGGTCGGCCTCGGGCGACATCACAAGGAACCGCGTGGTGTTGTTCTTGTGGTCCTCGATATGACGGGCCAGCACGTCCAGCCCGTAGATTTCGGCCGCAAGCTCGCTGGCAAGGGCCGCGCGCGCGGGATCCGCGGCTTCGGCCACCTCGCGCGCGGCGCGGGCGTTGTCGCTGCTGACGACGCCCTTGATGCCGCGCTCTTTCAGGAAGGATGCGCATTGCGGCAGGATCACCACATGGCCATGCGCCTCGCGCACCTGATCGACCGTGGCGCCCTTCACCCCCAGAAGGTTGACATGCACGCGCACGAAAGCCTCGTCCACGATATGCAGCCCGGCTTTCGGCAGCAGCGAATGCACGTCCGCCACCCGGCCATAGGTCGAATTCTCGACCGCGAGCATGCCAAGTTCGACCTGGCCCGACCGGGTCATCTCGACGACATCCTCGAAGGTCTGGCAGGGCACCGGGGTAAAATCGGGGCGGGCCTGCGCGCAGGCCTGATGGGAATAGGCCCCCAACTCTCCCTGAAATGCGATGCGTCCAGCCATCTGTGCTCTCCTGAGGCCACAATCCCCCGAAAGGGGCAATCGGTCGCGCTCCTACACCTTGCGCAGACCCGTGGGAAGCGGGTAGAACCACGCCCAACCGACGACCAAGGGATGCGCGCGACATGTTCGACACGATGACGATGACCAAGGCGGTGGCGGGTGTCTGTGGCGCGCTGCTGGTCTTTCTTCTGGGCAACTGGGCTGCCACTTCGCTTTATGCGATGGGCGGCGGCGGTCACGGCTCCGGCCATGGCGAAGAAGGCGCCCTGACGCAGGCCTACACGATCGACACCGGTGCTGCGGCCCCGGCAGGCGAAGCGGCCGCGACCGAGGATGTTCCGGCCATTCTGGCCGCCGGCGATGCCGCCGCGGGCGAGAAGGTCTTCGGCAAGTGCAAGGCCTGCCACAAGCTGGACGGCTCCAACGGCACCGGCCCGCATCTGGACGGCGTTGTCGACAGGCAGAAAGCGGCGGTCGAAGGCTTCGCCTATTCCGAAGCGATCAAGGCCATGTCGGCCGACCACTGGACGCCCGAAAACCTGTATCACTTCCTGGCCAGCCCCAAGACCTACATGCCGGGCACCAAGATGGCCTTTGCCGGCCTGCCGAAAGGCGAGGACCGCGCCAACCTGATCGCCTATCTGGCCACCCAGACCCAGTAATCCGCGCCAACATCGGCACGGAACGAAAGGCCGCCCCTGCCGGGCGGCCTTTTCGATTCCGCCCGCTGTGTCCGGCCCCTATGCCCCCTCGCGCGGGATCACAGTGTCGCGCGGACGGATTCCGGGCCTTTGCCCTTGGCAAAGCCGGGCTTAGCATGGTCAATGACGGGATCACGGCGGAAGGGTGAAAGAATGGCAGCGCGGGCAGCGACGCAGGCATCGGCACGGGTATCGGCAATGACGGCAGGGCGCGGGTTGCGGATCGCAGGCATGGCCCTGGGGGCGATGATCTGCGGGCTTGCGCTGGTGACTGCCGCCCGGGCGGAAGAGCAGGTGATCGTCTCGCACGGCATCTCGACCTTCGGCGACCTGAAGCTGCCGGCCGATTTCACCCATCTGCCCTATGTCAATCCCGATGCGCCCAAGGGCGGTGAACTGGTCGAAAGCTGGGTCGGCGGCTTTGATTCGATGAACCCGTTCAGCGTGAAAGGCCGCGCCGCCATCGGCTCTACCATCATGCTGGAGAACATCCTGACCGGCACGGCGGATGAGATCGGCGCCAGCTACTGCCTTCTGTGCACCACGATGGAATACCCCGAAGACCGTTCCTGGGTGATCTTCAACCTGCGCGACGACGTGAAATTCTCGGACGGCACGCCGATGACGGCCGAGGACGTGCTGTTTTCCTTCGACACGCTGCGAACCAAGGGGCTGAACGACTTCCGCGTCGTCTTCAACCAGTATGTTGCCGGGGCCGAGGTGCTGGACCCCCACCGGATCAAGTTCACCTTCGTCGAAGGCGTGCCGACCCGTGACCTGCCCGAAACCGTGGGCGGGCTGCCGGTCTTTTCCAAGGCGCATTACGAAGCCAATGGCTTCGATCTGGCCGAAAGCAACCTGAAACCCTATCTGGGCACCGGCCCCTATGTTGCCGGCAAGATCGACCCCGGCCGCAGCGTCACCTATCTTCGCAACCCCGACTACTGGGGCGAGACGCTGCCGATCAACATCGGCCAGAACAATTTCGACGTGATCCGCTACGAATACTTCGGCGATCCCAACGCCGCATTCGAGGCGTTCAAGGCCGGCGTCTACACCTTCCGCACCGAGAATTCGTCAAAGCTATGGGCCACGGGCTATGACTTTGCGCGGGTGAAGGACGGCTCGATCCAGAAGGTCGAACTGCCCTCTGGCGCCAAGGCCTCGGCGCAGGGCTTCATCTTCAACCTGCGGCGCGGGTTGTGGCAGGATCCCAAGGTGCGGCAAGCCATCGGGCTGATGTTCAACTTCGAATGGTCGAACCAGACGCTGTTCTACGGGCTTTATGCCCGGGTGAATGCGGTCTGGGAAAACACCGAGATGGCAGCGACCGGCACGCCGACGCCCGAGGAACTGGCCCTCCTGCAGCCCCTGGTCGACAAGGGCCTGCTGCCCGCCTCGATCCTGACGGATGAGGCGGTGATGCCGCCCGTCTCCTCGCCCGACCGCCAGCTGGACCGCAAGAACCTGCGCGCGGCCTCGGCCCTGCTGGACGAGGCCGGCTGGGAGGTTGGCAGCGACGGCAAGCGCCGCAACGCCAAGGGCGAGGTGCTGAAGCTTGAGATCCTGAACGATGACGCGGCCTTCGAACGCATCATCTCGCCTTTCGTCGAAAACCTTGTCGCGCTGGGCATCGACGCCCGGCTGGTCAATGTCGACGGGGCCGAGTTCGAGGTGCGCACCCGCAACCCGGCCTATGATTTCGACCTGATCACCGGCCATATCGGCAATGCCTATATCCCGGGCGCGGATCTTCAGCAGTACTACGGATCGGAAACCGCCGATGTCTCGGTCTTCAACGCCATGGGGCTGAAATCCCCGGCGGTGGATGAGTTGGCCAAGATCGTGATCGCCGCCAAGACCCGCGATGAGATGGTGAACTCCACCCGCGCGCTGGACCGGGTTCTGCGGTCGATCGGGTTCTGGATCCCGCAGTGGTACAACAACAAGCGGCTGGTCGCCTACTACGACATGTATGAACACCCGGCCGAACTGCCCCCATATGTTCTGGGCGAAACCTCCTTCTGGTGGTACAACGCCGAAAAAGCCGACGCGCTGAAGGCCAAGGGCGTGCTGAAGTAAGACGGCGGAAAAAGCGGGCAGGGGAATTGGGCGCCTATATCCTGAGACGGCTGTTGCTGGTCATCCCGACCTTGTTCGGGGTGATGGTGTTGAATTTCGTGCTGACGCAATTCGTGCCGGGCGGCCCCATCGAACAGGTTGCGGCACAGCTGGACGGCGGCGGTGACAGCCTTGGCAACCTGACCGGCGCCAATGCCGACGGGATGCAGGATGCCGGCGGCGGATCGGACTATGCCGGCGCGCGCGGCCTGCCCCCCGAATTCCTGGCCGAGCTTGAGGTGGAGTTCGGCTTCGCCCGCTTTACCTGCGACGCCGATTACACCGGATCGACCTCGGTCCGTGTGATCGCCAAGTCCGACCAGTGCCACAAGGAGATGATCCCGGCGACGGAACGCTTCTTCCTGATGATGGGCAAGTATCTGACTTTCGACTTCGGCCGCAGCTATTTCCGGTCGATCTCGGTCGTCGATCTGATCGTCGAGAAGATGCCGGTCTCGATCACCCTTGGCCTTTGGTCCACGCTGATTGCCTATCTGATCTCGATCCCGCTTGGCATCCGCAAGGCGGTGCGGGACGGATCGTCCTTCGACACCTGGACCAGCGGCATCATCATTGCGGCCTATGCGATCCCGTCCTTCCTGTTCGCCATCCTGCTGATGGTGGTCTTTGCGGGCGGCAGTTATTTCCAGTGGTTCCCCCTTCGCGGCCTGACCTCGGAAAACTGGGACCAGCTTTCGCCCGGCGGCAAGGCGCTGGACTACCTGTGGCACATCGTGCTGCCGGTGACGGCGCAGATGATTTCAGGCTTTGCCACGCTGACGCTGCTGACCAAGAACAGCTTTCTTGACGAGATCAAGAAGCAATATGTGATGACCGCCCGCGCCAAGGGCCTTTCGGAAACCCGCGTCCTTTACGGCCATGTGTTCCGCAATGCGATGCTGCTGGTGATCGCCGGCTTTCCGGCGGTGTTTCTGGGCGTCTTCTTCGGCTCTGCGCTGCTGATCGAGACGATCTTCTCGCTGGACGGTCTGGGTCAGCTTGGCTTCAAGGCGGCGGTCGAGCGGGATTATCCGGTGATGTTCGGCACGCTGTTCGCCTTCGGGCTGATCGGGCTGGCGATCGGGCTTCTGTCCGACCTGATGTATGTCTTCGTCGATCCCCGCATCGACTTTGCCAAGCGAGAGGGCTGAACCATGGCCCTGTCCCCGCTGAACCAGCGCCGCTGGCGCACCTTCAAGGCCAACCGCCGCGCACTGTGGTCGCTGATCATCCTTGGCGTTCTCTACGGTCTGTCGCTTTTCGCCGAATTGCTGGCCAACGACCATCCGCTTCTGGTCCGCTATCAGGGTGAATGGCGTGCGCCCTTCCTCAGCTTCTACTCCGAACAAAGCTTCGGCGGCGATCTGCGGACCGAGGCCGAGTATTCCCTGCCCGAGGTGCAGTGCCTGATCATGTCGGCCGGTGCCCTGGATTGCTGGGATGACCCCGAAGGCATCCTGGCCGAGGTGAAGGCCAGCGGCACCGTTCTTGGCCAGCCGGTGGACAAGGGCTTCATCCTCTGGGCGCCGATCCCCTACAGCTACCAGACCATCGTCAACACCGGCGGGGTGGCGCCGGGTCCGATCACCGCGCAGAACTGGCTGGGCACCGATGACGCCAGCCGCGACGTGCTGGCGCGGGTGATCTACGGCTTCCGGCTGTCGATCACCTTCGCGCTTGTGGTCACGGCCCTGTCTTCGGCCATCGGCATCATCGCGGGTGCGGTTCAGGGCTATTTCGGCGGCATTGTCGATCTGATCATGCAGCGCCTGCTTGAGATATGGTCCTCGATCCCCTCGCTTTACGTCATCATCATCCTGTCGGCGGTTTTCACCAGATCGGTCGGGCTGATGCTGGTGCTGATGATCATGTTCGGCTGGACCGGCCTTGTCGGCGTGGTCCGGGCCGAGTTCCTGCGGGCGCGCAACTTCGAATATGTCCGCGCGGCCAAGGCTCTTGGCGTTGGCGACATGGCGATCATGTTCCGCCATGTGCTGCCCAATGCGCTGGTCGCCACGCTGACCTTCACGCCCTTCATCGTGGTCGGCACCATCTCGGGGCTGGCCAGCCTTGACTATCTGGGCTTCGGCCTGCCGGCCTCGGCGCCCTCGCTGGGGCAGTTGACCCGCCAGGCGCAGCAGAACCTGCAGATGCCGTCGCTTGCCTTCGTGGCCTTCTTCACCTTCGCCACCATGCTGACGCTGATCGTCTTCATCTTCGAAGGTGTTCGCGATGCCTTCGATCCGCGGAAGACCTTCAAATGACCCTGCTGAGCGTTCGCGACCTGACTGTCAGCTTCTCGCAGGATGGCCGCACGGTGCAGGCGGTGAAAGGCGTGTCCTTCTCGGTCGACCGGGGTGAGACGGTGGCGCTGGTCGGGGAAAGCGGATCGGGCAAATCCGTCTCGGCGCTGTCGACGGTGGGGCTTTTGTCCGACAATGCCAGCACCGGCGGGTCGGTCCTGTGGCAGGGCAAGGAAATCCTTGGTGCGCCCGAGCCGGTTCTGCGTGCGATCCGCGGCAATGACATCAGCTTCATCTTCCAGGAGCCGATGACCAGCCTGAACCCGCTGCACACGATCGAACGCCAGCTGGCCGAAAGCCTGTCGCTGCATCAGGGTCTGAAGGGCGATGCCGCCCGCGCCCGGATCATCGACCTGCTGACCAAGGTCGGCATCCGCGATCCCGAAAGCCGGCTTGGCGCCTATCCGCACCAGTTGTCGGGCGGGCAGCGCCAGCGGGTGATGATCGCCATGGCCCTTGCCAACGGGCCGGAGTTGCTGATTGCCGACGAGCCGACCACCGCGCTGGACGTGACGATCCAGGCCCAGATCCTTGATCTTCTGGCCGATCTGAAACGCAGTGAGGGGCTGTCGCTTCTGTTCATCACCCATGATCTGAACATTGTCCGCCGCATCGCCGACCGGGTCTGCGTCATGCAGGGCGGGCAGATCGTCGAACAGGGGCCGACCGCCGCGATCTTCGCCGATCCCCAGCACCCCTATACGCAGAAGCTGCTGGCGGCTGAACCTTCGGGCACCCCCGACCCGGTTCCCGCCGACGCGCCCGAGGTGATCTCGGCCGAGGCGCTGCGGATCTGGTTCCCGATCAAGCAGGGCCTTCTGCAGCGCACCGTCGGCCATGTGAAGGCGGTGAACGCGGCCACCCTCTCGGTGCGGCGGGGCGAGACGCTTGGCGTCGTTGGCGAAAGCGGTTCGGGCAAGACCACTCTGGCGCTTGGGCTGATGCGGCTGATTTCATCCGCGGGGCCGATCACCTTCCTTGGCAAGCGGATCGACGGCACGCGCGGCCGCGCCCTGCGCGCCCTGCGCCGCGACATGCAGATCGTGTTCCAGGACCCTTATGGCAGCCTCTCGCCCCGGATGACCGTGGCCGAGATCGTGGCCGAGGGGCTTGGCGTTCATGGCAATCACTCGGCCGCCGAACGCGCCCGGCTGGTCGATGACATCCTGCGCGAGGTCGGGCTTGATCCCGCGATGGCCCATCGCTACCCGCATGAATTCTCGGGCGGGCAACGCCAGCGCATCGCCATTGCCCGCGCCGTCGTGCTGCGGCCCAAGCTGTTGGTGCTGGACGAACCCACCAGCGCGCTGGACATGACGGTGCAGGTGCAGATCGTGGCGCTTCTGCGCGAATTGCAGCAGAAATGGGGGCTGGCCTATATCTTCATCAGCCATGACCTGCGGGTGATCCGGGCCATGGCGCACAAGGTCATGGTGATGCGGGCCGGCGACGTGGTGGAGGCCGGGCCGTCGCATCAGATCTTCACCGCCCCGCAGCAGGACTACACCCGCGCCCTGATGGCGGCGGCCTTCGCGGATCACGCGGTGCGGGGATGAAAATCCTTTTCGTCCACCAGAACTTTCCCGGCCAGTTCCTGCATCTGGCGCCGGCGCTGGCTGCGCGCGGCCATGAGTGCCGCGCCCTGACCGACAGCGGCAATACCCGCGCCTCGCCCATCCCGGTCTGGCGCTACAAGCACACCGCCGAAAAGGTCGATCCCGCCGCCACACGGCTGGGGCGCAACTATGTCACCATGTCGGACCGGGGCGTCACCACCGCCCGCGCCGCCCTGTTGCTGCGCGAGCGCGAGGGCTATGTGCCGGACGTGATCTTCGGCCATTCCGGCTGGGGCGAAACGCTGTTCCTGAAAGAGGTCTGGCCCGAGGCGAAGCTGATCGTCTACGCCGAGTTCTACTATCGCGGCCGCGGCGCCGATGTCGGGTTCGACCGCGAATTCGCCACGCCCACCTTTGATCAGGTGATGATCGCCCAAGGCCGCACCGCGCATCTGGGGCAGGCACTGGCCCATGCCGACAAGGGTGTCTCGCCGACGTTCTGGCAGGCCTCGACCTATCCGGCCAGCCTGCGCGCGATGATCGAGGTGATCTTCGACGGGGTAAACAGCGACACGATCACCCCGAACACGGAGGCCAGCCTGACGCTGCCGGATGGCCGGGTGCTGCGCGCGGGGGACGAGGTGCTGACCTTCGTCAACCGCAACCTGGAGCCGTACCGCGGCTACCACATCTTCATGCGCGCCCTGCCCGAGGTACTGGCCGCCCGCCCGCAGGCGCAGGTGGTGATCATCGGCGGGGACGAGGTTTCCTATGGGGCCGCGCCGAAAGAGGGCAAGTGGAAGGACGTCTTTCTGGACGAGGTCAGGGACCGGCTCGACCTGGGGCGCGTGCATTTCCTTGGCAAGGTGCCCTATCCGCAATTCGTCTCGGCGCTGCAGGTCAGCCGGGTGCACGCCTATTTGACCTATCCCTTCGTGCTGTCCTGGTCGATGATGGAGGCGATGTCGGCCGGCTGCCTTGTCGTCGGGGCCAAGGTGCCCCCGGTCGAAGAGGTGATCCGCGATGGCCACAACGGCCGGCTGGTCGATTTCTTCGATGTGGCGGGCTGGAGCCGGACTCTGGCCGAATGCCTTGCCGATCCGGCCGCGCATGACCGCCTGCGCGCGCAGGCCCGCAGGACGGTGCAGGACCGCTACGACCTGACCCGGATCTGCCTGCCGAAGATGATCTCGCTGGTCGAAGGGCTGGGGCCGAAGGGCTGAACGACGCTGCGGGGGCAGGGTGGGGCCGGATCAGTCCGGGTGAGGCTCAGGTGATCTTTTCCAGGCGTTCCTTGGAAATGTCGCCGGGCACGATGGTGATCGGGATCGGCAGGTTGCCCGAGTTCCGGCTCATCGCGGTGACCAGCGGTCCCGGCCCGTGCTTTTCGGTGGCCGCACCCAGCACCAGAACGCCGATGTTGGGATCATCCTGGACCTGCGCCAGAATCTCGGCCACGGGATCGCCCTCACGGATCACGAGTTCGGGGTTCACCCCCTGTTTGTCGCGCATCCACTGGGCGAAAACCTCGAAATGGGCCTCGATCCGCTCGCGCGCCTCGGCCCGCATCAGATCCGCGACACCCATCCAGTGCTGATACTCTTCCGGCGGAATGATCGAGAGGATGACCACCCCCCCGGAGGTATGCGCCGCCCGCAGCGCCGCATAGCGCATCGCGTTCAGGCATTCGCGGCTGTCGTCCAGAACGACAAGAAACTTCCGCATCTGGTTCTCCCGTTTGCCGCGCGATCATCCTCGGCGCGCGGCCGAAACGCAAGCCTCGGCCGCAAGGCGTGTCAGGCCGGGCCTTCGGGCATCAGGAAATGGCCGGTCCCTTGCGCGAAAAGCCGGCTGCGGTCGTCCTGCCAGGCCTCGACATGAACCGAGGCATAGCGCCGGCCCTGCCGCACCAGTCGCGCCTCGGCGAAACTGTCGCGCGACAGGCCGGGGCGCAGGTAATCCACCGTCAGATCGATCATCTTGGGCAGGGCCGGCATGGTCACGCCGCCATCGGCCGGCAGGCCCGCCCAGACCAGCCCGACGATTGCCGTGGTCTCGAGAAAAGCCGCCGTCACCCCGCCGTGCAGCGCGGGGATCAGGGGATTGCCGATCAGCATCGGCTGAAAGGGCAGCACGGCGGTCAGCCGATCACCGGCGGTTTCGAACCGCAGGCCCAGAAAGCGCAGATAGGGGATACCTGTCGCCAGCCGCTCCAGCACCTGATCGCGGCCTGTCATCTCTTGCGCTCCACCGTGAAGGCGCCGGTGGCCATGGCAACGGGGCGGGTCTCATCCTGATCGGTCGCGGTCACGCGGACGAAGGCGACCGACCGGGTGACATGGTGGCATTCCGCCCGCGCCCGGATCGCCTGGCCCGGAGTCGCCGGGCGCATGTAGTCGATCCGCAGGTCCAGCGTGGCGGTGGTGGCGCTGTTGGCGGGATGGCACATGACCGACGCGCCCGAGGCGGTGTCCATCAGCGTGGAAACCGCGCCGCCCGCGATGACCCCGGTTGCCGGATCGCCGATCAGCCGGGCGTCGTAAGGCATCAGGATCACCGCCCGGCCGTTGCCGATCTCTTCGACCACAAGGCCAAGTGCGCGGGCATGCGGCAGGGCGTGGATGAAGGCCTGCGCGACATCGGTCTGCGGATCGTCCAAGTCTGTGGCCCCCCATCGGCGATTGTGCCGCGTTTATTCGCCCAATGCCGCCTCTACGCAAGGGGAGGGCGCGGCAATGTACCTTCCGGTTGCGCAATTGGGTTGAGATTGTGTCGCACCGGGCTTAGCCTTTGTCGTGGGCGGTTCCTGAAGATTGGCAGGGTTGGGATGACGACCGAGCGGCTGAATTTCAAGGAGATGTGTGCGAAGTTCGATGTAACGCCGCGCACCCTGCGGTATTACGAATATATCGAGCTGCTTGCCCCCGAAAAGGAAGGCCGCGCCCGCTTTTACGGGGCGCGAGAGGTGGCGCGGATGAAGCTGATCCTGCGCGGCCGCCGTTTTGGCTTCAGCCTTGAGGAAATCCGCCAGTGGCTGTCCGTCTACGGCAAGAAGGGCGAAAGACAGCAGCTGGGCCAATGGCTGACCCTTGCCGATCGCCAGCTGGTCGAGCTGGAGCGCCAGCGCGCCGAGCTTGACGTCAGCATCGCCGATCTGAAGGCGCTGCGGGCGACGGCAGTCGACGAAATGGACAAGCTGGACTGATCCCTGCGCGTGAGCGGCCGGCCTTGCGCAGACAACCCGTCGTCCTGATTTTCGACGATCGTCAGTGCCCGGCGCGCCCGTCTTGCGTCAGGATCGCAAGGTTCCGATCCCGCCCTGCCGACTGACCCTGCGTCGCGGGCAACCATGACGTGACGTTACGCTTACCTCAACGTCAAGCACGCTAGTATCCGGTCATCCTCGGACCCATCTGCCCGTCAGTTGC
This sequence comes from uncultured Paracoccaceae bacterium, assembly GCA_934500835.1. Lineage (GTDB taxonomy): Bacteria > Pseudomonadota > Alphaproteobacteria > Rhodobacterales > Rhodobacteraceae > Pseudogemmobacter. The sequence goes on from CAKSTR010000008.1 coordinate 149,297, forward strand.
ATCCGGGGCACAAGAGGCAACCATGACCACTGACGACCAGATGACCATCCGCGAGATGTGCGAGGCATTCGATGTCACGCCGCGCACCCTGCGGTTCTACGAATCCAAGGAACTGCTGAACCCGCTCCGCCAGGGCACCCGCCGGCTTTACACCCGCCGCGACCGCGCCCGGCTGAAGCTGATCCTGCGCGGCAAGCGCTTTGGCTTCAGCCTTGAGGACATCCGCCAGACGCTGGATCTTTACGACCGGGATGGCAGCAATGCGATGCAGCTGCTGCGCACCTGGGAGCTGGCACAGGACCGCCTTGCCACGATGGAAGCGCAGCGGGCCGAGCTGGACGAAGCCATTGCCGAGCTGAAGACCACGATCGAGGCCAGCGCCCCGCTGATCGAGGGGCTGAGAAAAGCCGCCGAGTAACGCCGGGGCGCATCGCCCCCCAAGCCACCCGAGGGAGACCCAGACCATGCCCAGCTATACCGCCCCCGTCGCCGACATGCAGTTCCTGCTCCACGAGGTGCTGAAGGCTTCGGCCAGCGACCTTCCGGGATATGGCGATCTGGATACCTCCTTCACCTCGGCCGTGCTGGAAGAGGCGGGCAAGGTGGCCTCGGAAGTGCTGGCGCCACTGAATGCCGTCGGCGACCGGATCGGCTGTGTGCTGGAAAACGGCGTCGTGCGCACCCCGGACGGTTTCAAAGCCGCGTTCGAGGCGATGAAACAGGGCGGCTGGACCGCACTGGATTGCGATCCGGCCTATGGCGGGCAGGGGCTGCCCTATCTGATGAACTCGGCCGTGGGCGAGATCTTCGTATCGGCCAACATGGCCTTCAACATGTATCAGGGCCTGACCCATGGCGCCTATTCGGCGATCCATACCCATGGAACGGATGAGCAGAAGGCGAAATACCTGCCGAAGATGGTCACCTGCGACTGGACCGGCACCATGAACCTGACCGAGCCGCATTGCGGCACCGATCTTGGCCTGATGCGGACCCGGGCCGAACCGCAGGCGGATGGTTCCTACAAGATCACCGGCCAGAAGATCTTCATCTCGGCCGGCGAACACGACCTGGCCGAGAACATCATCCATCTGGTGCTGGCCAAGGCCCCGGGCGGCGGCGAGGGCACCAAGGGGATTTCCCTTTTCATCGTGCCGAAGGTTCTGGTGAATGAAGATGGCAGCCTGGGCGCCCGCAACGCCGTCTCGGTCGGCAAGATCGAAGAGAAGATGGGCATCCACGGCAATGCCACCTGCGTGATGAACTACGACGGCGCGACCGGCTGGCTCTTGGGCGATCTGCACAAGGGCATGCGCGCCATGTTCACCATGATGAACGAAGCCCGGCTTGGTGTGGGCCTGCAGGGATATGCCGTGGCCGAGGCGGCCTATCAGAACGCGGTGATCTATGCGAAGGACCGGCTGCAGGGCCGCGACGTGACCGGGGCGAAGAACCCCAATGGCCCCGCTGACCCGCTGATCGTCCACCCCGACATCCGCCGCTCGCTGATGGAGCAGAAAAGCTTCGTCGAGGGAGCCCGCGCGCTGACCTTCTGGGGCGCCTCGCTGATCGATGCGGCGCATCACGGCGATGCGGCGGCGGACGGGCTGATCGGCCTTCTGACGCCCGTGATCAAGGGCTTCCAGACCGACTACGGCTTCCAGATGGCCGTGCAGGCCCAACAGGTCTTCGGCGGCCATGGCTATATCGAGGAACAGGGCATGTCCCAGTTCGTCCGCGACGCCCGCATCGCCCAGATCTACGAAGGTGCGAATGGCGTGCAGGCGCTGGACCTTGTCGGCCGCAAGCTTGCCGCGGACGGCGGCAAGCATGTCATGGCCTTCTTCGAGATGGTGAAGGCCGAGTGCAAGGCGCATGGCGGCGACGACCGGATGACCGCCTTCACCGAGCCGCTGAAACAGGCCTCGAAACAGATGCAGGCCGCCGGCATGTTCTTCATGCAGAACGGCATGAAGACTCCCAATGCCGCGCTGGCGGGGTCTTACGACTTCATGCATCTGATGGGCCATGTCTGCCTTGGCCTGATGTGGACCCGCATGGCGAAAGCCGCGCTGACTGCGCTGGACGAAGGGCGCGGCGACAAGGCCTTTATGGAAACCAAACTCGCCACCGGCCGCTTCTACATGGCCCGCCAGCTGCCGCTCTGCGCCAGCCATCTGGCCCGGATCGAAAGCGGGGCCGATCCGGTGATGGCTTTGCCGGCCGAGGCGTTCTAACCTGTAGGGAAGCACGATCCTTCGACGAAGGATCGGCGCCCCATTCGTGCCGAGGTTCCCGATGCCCAAACGCTTCCGCCTGACCCGCCGTTTCCCGGTTGCCATGACCGAGGACGGCTATCGTCGGCTGAGGCGCTTTGCGGCGGAGGCCGGCCTCGATGAGGGCGAGGCTCTGTCCTTCCTGTTCGAGAATTTCGACTCCGTGACAGACAAGGACACCCTCGTGCACCGGATGCGCCTTTTCAATGCCGAGCTGGAGGGTCGCAAGAGCTGAAGCCTGCGAGGGGCGGCTGGATGAGGGGCCTCCGGCGGGGATATTTCAGCCAAGATGAAAATGCAGACGCACCCCACCCCGACTGTCCGGATTGGCTACCGGGGCTTCGGGATGGGGCTTCACCTTGGGCGGTCATCGGCTTCCCAGCCTGTACCGCAGGGCAAGAATGACGGGACAAGGTTAACAAGGTCTTTCATCTTGGCTGAAATATCCTCCGGGGGTCCGGGGGTGGAAAACCCCCGGCGCCTTCAACGGGAACAACGCGGATGAGGATGCAATGACAGCCCAGCTCTATTGCTTCGGCGAATCCGGCAATGCCTGGAAATGCGCGCTGGCGCTGGACCTGACCGGCACGCCCTGGGAGCCGGTCCATGTCGATTTCTTCAAGGGCGAGGCGCGCAGCCCGGAGTTCCGCAGGCTGAACCCGATGGGAGAGGTGCCGGTTCTGGTGGATGGAGACGAGATCCTCAGCCAGTCCGGCTTGATCCTGCAGCATATCGCGCGGAAGACCGGCCGGTTGGGCGGGGCCGCTGAGGCCGAGGCGAAAGAGATCTGGCGCTGGATTCTGTGGGACAACCACAAGCTTTCGACCCAGGCCGGCACCTGCCGTTTCCTGATGAACTTCCTGCCGGTCGACAAACGCCCCGAAGGCGTGGCGCCCTACCTGCAGGGCCGGTTGAAAGCTGCCTATCAGGTGCTTGAGGCGCATCTTCAGGACCGGGACTGGATCGTCGGAACGACGGCGACCATTGCCGATCTCTCCTGCTGTTCCTACCTCTATTACCCCGAGCCCTTTGGTTTCACCCGCGCCGACTGGCCCAGCATCGACCGCTGGCTGGGCCGGATCGCCGGCCTTCCCGGCTGGCGGCATCCCTATGAGATGATGCGCCGCGCCTTCCCGCCGTCGTGACGCAGCGAAAGCGTTGCGCGACGGGGGTGGCCGGGGCCAGAAACATGCAACGGAGTCCCCTGCGGGGCACCCGACCTGACGGAGGAGAACACGATGACCGAAGCCTTCATCTATGACGCCTGCCGCACCCCGCGGGGCAAGGGCCGCGCCGATGGCGCGCTGCATGAGGTGACCTCGGTTGCCCTGTCCGCCGGCATTCTGAACGCCGTGAAGGATCGCAACGGGCTGACCGGCCATGCGGTCGAGGACGTGATCTGGGGCAATGTCACCCAGGTGGGAGAGCAGGGGGGCTGCCTTGCCCGCTCGGCCGTGCTGCTGTCGGATCTGGACGAGTCGATCCCGGGTCTGGCGATCAACCGCTTCTGCGCCTCGGGGATGGAGGCGGTGAACCTTGCCGCCAATCAGGTCAGGGGTGGCGCCGGGCAGGCCTATATCGCTGGCGGGGTCGAGATGATGGGCCGGGTTGCCATGGGCAGCGACGGGGCGGCGATTGCCGTCGATCCGACGCTGGCGATGAAGACCTATTTCGTGCCGCAGGGGATTTCGGCGGACATCATCGCAACCGAATACGGCTTTACCCGCGAGATGGCGGATGCTCTGGCCGTCGAAAGCCAGCGGCGGGCGGCGGCGGCCTGGGCCGACAACCGTTTCGCGAATTCCATCGTGCCGGTGAAGGACCGCAACGGGCTGACCATCCTTGACCGCGATGAATACATGCGGCCGGGCACCGATATGGCGGCACTGGCCAAGCTGGATGCCAGCTTCAAGATGATGGGAGAGGTGATGCCCGGCTTCGACAAGGTGGCGATGATGAAATATCCCCATCTTGAGAAGATCGAACATATCCACCACGCCGGCAACTCCTCCGGGATCGTCGATGGTGCTGCCGCCGTCCTGATCGGAAATGCGGAATTCGGCAAGGCGCACGGTCTGAAACCCCGTGCCCGCATCCGCGCCACTGCCAAGATCGGTACGGATCCGACAATCATGCTGACCGGCCCGGTGCCGGTGACGCAGAAGATCCTGAAGGATGCGGGCATGACCATTTCGGACATTGACCTGTTCGAAGTGAACGAGGCCTTCGCCTCGGTCGTGCTGCGCTTCCAGCAGGCCTTCAACGTCGATCCGGCCAAGGTGAACGTCAACGGTGGCTCCATCGCCATGGGCCACCCCTTGGGCGCCACCGGCGCGATCATCATCGGCACCTTGCTGGACGAGTTGGAGCGGACGGGCAAAGCCACCGGCCTTGCCACGCTTTGCATCGCCAGCGGCATGGGGGCGGCGACCATCATCGAGAGGGTGTGATGCCCAAGCTCAACCCAGACGAGGCACCGCTGAAGACCGGCTCGATCTATCCCCAGCCCTATGCTTCGGCGGTGAAGGGCCGCTCCTCGCGCCGGCTTGGCGATCTGGCCGGGCTGACCCAGTTCGGTGCCAATCTGGTGATGCTGGAGCCGGGAGCGGTGGCAAGCCTGCGCCATTGGCACAAGGCCGAGGATGAGTTTGCCGTGGTGATCTCGGGCCGGCTGGTGCTGGTCGAGGATGAGGGTGACATCCCCATGGCCACCGGCGAATTCGCCGCCTGGAAGGCCGGGGTGCCGAACGGGCACCGGTTCGAGAACCGCTCGGACCAGCCCGCCAGCTTTCTGATCGTGGGCAGCAAGTCCCCGCAGGAGGTGACGACCTATTCCGATGTCGATTTCCGCATGGAGTTGGAAACCGGCAAGCCGCCGCGCTTCACCTATCGCGACGGCACAGATTGGCAGGGCCCGAGATGAGCCCCGCATCCCAGAAGAACCGGGCCGCCGGCCCCTCCGCGACAGGAGACGCGAGATGACCGATTTCACCATGAAGACCGATGCCGATGGCGTGGCCACCATCACCTGGGATGTGGCGGCGAAGTCGATGAACGTGATGTCTACCGCCGGTTTCGCGCTGCTGTCCGATCTGGTCGATCAGGCGCTGGCCGATCAGGGCGTGAAGGGGATCATCATCACCTCCGGCAAGAAGGATTTCGCCGGCGGGATGGATCTGAACGTGATCGCGCAGATGCGGGCAGGCGGGGCAGAAGCCATCTTCGATGGCGTGATGCAGATGCACAGGGTGCTGCGCAAGATCGAACTTGCCGGCATGGACCCGAAGACCAAGAAGGGCGGCAAGCCCATCGTCGCGGCCCTTCCGGGCACCGCGCTTGGCATCGGGCTGGAACTGCCGCTGTCCAGCCACCGCATCATCGCCGCCGACAATCCGAAGGCGAAGATCGGCCTGCCCGAGATCATGGTCGGCATCTTCCCCGGCGCGGGCGGCACCACCCGCCTGACCCGCAAGCTGGGCGCGATGATGGCGGCTCCCTTCCTGCTGGAAGGCAAGCTTTCCGATCCCAAGGCCGCCAAGGCCGCCGGGCTGATCGACGAGGTTGTTCCCGCCGACCAGCTTCTGGCCCGCGCCAAGGAGTGGGTGCTGTCGGCCAAGGATGCCGATCTGGTCAAACCCTGGGATGACAAGGGCTACAAGATGCCCGGCGGTGCGCCCTATCATCCGGCGGGTTTCATGACCTTCGTTGGCGCCTCGGCCATGGTTCTGGGCAAAACCCAGGGCGTCTATCCCGCGGCCAAGGCGCTGCTGGCCGCCGTCTACGAAGGGGCCCTTGTGCCCTTCGATCAGGCCCTGAAGATCGAGGCGCGGCAGTTCACCTCGGTTCTGATGAACCCCTCCTCCACCGCGATGATCCGCAGCCTCTTCATCAACAAGGAGGCGCTGGACAAGGGCGCCAACCGCCCCGCCGTGCCCGACCAGTCGGTGAAGAAGCTGGGTGTCCTTGGGGCAGGCATGATGGGGGCGGGCATCGCCTATGTCTCGGCCAATGCCGGGATCGAAGTGGTGCTGATCGACAGCACCCAGGAGGCCGCCGACCGGGGCAAATCGCATTCGGCAGACCTGCTCGACAAGGGCATGAAGCGCGGCAAGGTCACGGCCGAGAAGAAGGCCGAAGTGCTGGCCCGCATCACCGCCACCACCGACTATGCGGCGCTGAACGGCGTGGACCTGATCGTCGAGGCGGTGTTTGAAGACCCCAAGGTCAAGGCCGAGGTGACGAAGAAGGCCGAGGCCGCCGCGCCCGGCGTGGTCTATGCCACCAATACCTCGACCCTGCCGATCACCGCGCTGGCCGCCGCCTCCAGCCAGCCGGATCATTTCATCGGCATCCACTTCTTCAGCCCGGTCGACAAGATGAACCTGGTCGAGATCATCAAGGGCAAGAAGACCGGCGATATCGCCGTGGCCAAGGCGCTGGATTTCGTCCGCGCCATCCGCAAGACGCCCATCGTGGTGAACGACGCGCGGTTCTTCTACGCCAACCGCTGCATCATCCCCTATATCAACGAAGGCATCCGCATGGTCGCCGAAGGGGTGGAGCCGGCGCTGGTGGAAAACGCCGCCAAGCTGGTCGGCATGCCGCTTGGCCCGCTGCAACTGGTGGACGAGACCTCGATCGATCTGGGGGTGAAGATCGCCAAGGCGACCAAGGCGGCGATGGGGGCCGACTACCCCGATGGCGCGGTGGACGATGTCCTGTTCTGGATGGCCGACCATGGCCGTCTGGGCCGCAAGGCCAACGCCGGCTTCTACGCCTATTCCGACAAGGGCGAACGGCTGGAACTGTGGGAAGGTCTGGCGGCGAAATACCCGCTGGACAAGATGCAGCCTTCGCTTTCGGACGTGCAGCACCGCCTGCTGATGGCGCAGGTGCTGGAAGCCGTGCGGGCGCTGGAGGACGGCGTTCTGATGGACATCCGCGAAGGCGACGTGGGCGCTATCCTGGGCTGGGGCTTTGCACCGTGGTCGGGCGGGCCGTTCAGCTGGCTCGACATCGTCGGCGCATCCCGCGCGGTCGAGATCTGCCGCGGTCTGGTGGCCCAGTTCGGCCCCCGCTTCCACGCGCCGAAGCTTCTGATCGAGATGGCCGAGAAGGGCGAGACCTTCTATGGCCGGTTCGGCGGCCAGAAGGCCGCGGCCTGAGGACGCCGGCCTTCGTGACGACAGCCCGCGCTGTCGTCACGCTCTTGGCGCGTGCTGTCCGGCCGGGCGGCAAAGGTCCGGCCAACGCCCGTGTCCGGGCTCAGACCTGCACCAGGTTCGGCAGCGCGCGCCCTTCGGCAAAGGCGATCAGGTTGTCCACCGCCATCAGCCCCATGGCTTCGCGCACCTCTAGGCAGGCGGTGCCCAGATGCGGCAGCAGGGTGACGTTCTCCAGCCGCAAAAGCGCCTCGGGCACCTTCGGCTCGAACTCGTAGACGTCCAGACCCGCGCCGGCGATCTGCCGGGCCTGAAGGGCCGCGATCAGCGCGGTCTCATCCACCACGTCGCCCCGGCTGATGTTCACGAAGATCCCGGATTTCTTCATGTGCGACAGGGCCTTGGCATCCACCAGATGCCGCGTCGCCGGCCCGCCCGGCACCGCCGCCACCACGAAATCGGCACCCATGGCGGTGGCCATATCCACCTGTTGCGCCGGGAAGTCGGCCTCTTGTGCGGATCGGTTGTGGTAGACGACCTTCATCCCGAAACCGAAATGGCACCGGCGCGCGATGGCCTTGCCGATGCGGCCGAAGCCAAGGATGCCCACCTCCTTGCCGGACACATGCGCCCCAAGCATCTGCGTCGGCGCCCAGCCTTCCCATTTGCCGGCCCGGACCAGCCGTTCGCCCTCGCCCAGACGGCGGGCGGTCATCAGGATCAGCCCCATGGCGATATCCGCCGTGGCATCCGTCACCGCCCCCGGCGTATTGGTCACGGCAAGGCCCGCCGCCTTGGCGGCTGCAACGTCTATGTGATTGAATCCAACGCCGAAATTCGCCAGAAGCCTGGCCCTGGGCGCCGGCACATCGGCAAAGACATCGGCGCGGTAAAGATCCCCCAGCGTCGGCAGGATCACGTCGAAATCGCGCAGGCTCTCCCGCAGTTCCTCTGCCGTCAGGGGCGAGGTCTTGTCGCGCAGCACCAGGTCGAAGCGGGGCGCCGCCGCCGCGATCACGCGGTCGGGCATGGAGCGGGTGACAAGCAGGCGCATCAGAACATCCTCCCGCCCAGGGGCACCTCCTGCCCGGGGGCCAGCAATACGACTTCGCCCGCCGCATCGGGGACGCCAAGGACCAGCACCTCGGACATCACCGGCCCGATCTGGCGCGGCGGGAAGTTGACCACCGCCACCACCTGACGGCCGACCAACTCCTCCAAGGTGTAATGTGCGGTGATCTGCGCCGATGAGCGTTTCACGCCAAGATCGCCGCCAAAATCGACCCAAAGCCTGAAGGCGGGCTTGCGCGCCTCGGGGAAGGGTTCGGCCTTCACGATCCGGCCGACACGGATGTCGACCCTGGCGAAGTCGTCGTAGGTGATCTGTGCCGTCATTTGCCCAATTCCCTGCCCCGGTCTGCCGCAGCCTTCTCGGCCCGCTTGAGCAGGGCCGGGAAGCCGGTCTCCGGTTCCATCAGAACGGCCAATGCCGCCGCGGTCGTGCCGCCCGGAGAGGTGACATTGATCCGCAGTTGCTCGGCGCTGTCCGAAGAGCGGAAGGCCAGCTCTCCCGCGCCGCAGACCGTGGCCCGGGCCAGTTGCATGGCCACCTCGGGCGCCAGCCCAAGGGCGGCACCGCCGGCGGCCATCGCCTCGATCAGATGAAAGACATAGGCCGGACCAGAGCCGGAGACCGCCGTCACCGCGTCGATCTGGTGCTCGCCCTCCAGTTCGACGACTTGTCCCACGGCCGCCATCAGATCCCGCGCCAAGGCGATCTGCGCGGCCGAGGCATGGGCGTTGCCGGTGATCGCGGTGATGCCGCGGCCCACCATGGCGGGGGTGTTCGGCATCGTCCGCACAATGGGGGTCCGGTTGCCCAGAGCCGTCTCGAAGGTGGCGATGGTGGTGCCGGCGGCGATGGAAACGAACAGGGTCGTGCCGTTGCCAAGCGCCTGCAGCGCGGGCAGCGCCGCTCCCATCATCTGCGGCTTCACCGCCAGCAGCGCCACGGCCGGCGCGGGCGGCACGCCTTCGTTCAGGTGAACGCCGGTGTCCCTGAGCCAGCCGGTCGGGTTTGGTTCGATCACCCAGACCGCGCTTGCAGGCAGCCCGGCCTTCAGCCAGCCGGCCAGCAGCGCCGATCCCATCTTGCCGCAGCCAAGCAGCACCAGCCCGTCGCGGGCCACGATTTCCAGTGTCATGCAGACCCCCATTTCCGGGGTCGGAGGTTAGACCGGCTTCCGGTGGTTAGGAAGGCCGTTTGCGAACGCATGGGCCGGGCTTTCACTCGGTGACGGACCCTTCAAGGGCACCAGTCCGGTTTTATCCGGGATTTCAGCCCTCAGGCCCGGCCGTAAGCCTCGGCAATGGCGATCTGCATCGCCTCGGCCGGGGTTTTTTCGCCCCAGGCGGCCATCTGGAAGGCGGGGTAGAACCGCTCCGAGGCCATGACGGCACCGGCGATCAGCCGGTCGATCTGCTCGGGCCCGGCGATCTGGCCGCCGGCAAGGCACAGGCCATAGCGCCAAACCATCAGCTTCTGCTCGGCCCACCAGGTGAAGGCGCCGGTCCAGACCATGTCGTTGCAGCGGTTCAGCACATCATGCAGCGCGCCGATCTTCTCTTCGGGCGGCTCCATCTCGAAGGTGCAGATCAGTCGCAGCGTCTCGTCCTGCGCGCTCCAGGCCAGGGTCAGCGAGTAGGTGCGCCACTGCCCTTCGACCGCCATGGCGATCTGGTCATCGGTGACGCGGTCGAATTCCCAGTCGTTGTGGGTGGCCAGCGTCTCGACGATATCGATGGGGTGGAGATCCTCGTTCAGAAGGAACTCTTCGGAAAGCGACATTGCCCGGCCTCACTATGATGCCCACGGGACCTTGGCGACCCCTACAGGCTGGGTGTCTGGCAAGGTGCAGCGTATGCCCGACACTGCCCTTACTAGATATTGTGATGGCACCGGGAAAGCCTGTAAAGCGAATTCTTCTGTGGAAAAGGCTGGATGTGGGTGGCTCGCTGTGGCTCGCCAACGGAGTCTGCACAGTTTGACACCCGAGTTTGCAGCGGCGGTGTTTTGCCTTTGGCGGCGAAAGACCTCGATCCCGCGTTCGACGCGACTCCGAACCTCGGGGCGGGGCGGCGGTGCTGGACCTTCGATCCGGTCGCTACTAGCATCCGCCGGACTGCCGTGGGAAGGCTTCTCAAATGCTGATCAGGGTGGGCGGGGATCGCACCCAGAACATCGACCTTGTGCTTGCAGGCATGCTGTCCTCGATCGCGGGGGCGCTGAATGCCGCCGGGTTTCTGGTTGCGGGGTCCTTCACCGCGAACATGACGGGCAATGTCTCGGCCTTTGCCGACTATCTGGCCTGGGGGGCCTGGGTGATGGCGCTGTCCTTCGCCGGGCTGCTGGTGGCCTTCATCTGTGGTGCGGGACTGGCGGCGCTGGCGATCCAGACCGGAGAGCGGCGGCAGCTAAGGTCCGTCTACGCCCTTGCGATCACCGCCGAGGCCGTGCTCCTTCTCCTGCTGGGGGCGGCCTTCGCCATCTGGCCGCAGATGCAGGAGACGCTGCTGGTCATCGGTCTCAGCTTCGTCATGGGGCTGCAGAATGCGGTGACCACGATGATCTCGCGCGCAAGGGTGCGGACGACCCATGTCTCGGGCATGGCGACCGATGTCGGGATCGAGCTGGCTGCCCTTGCGGGCGGCGAAAAGCTGCGCAGCGCCGCCCTGCCGCAGCTTCGGCTGCACGGCCTGACACTGAGTGCCTTTGCGGCGGGCGGGGTTGTCGGGGCGCTGGTTTTCGGGCTGATCGGGCATTGGCTTCTGGTGCTGGCAGCCGGCATCCTTTTGCTGATCGCGCTGCCCGAAGTGCTGCGCGCCCATCGTGGATGACAGGCCCGGCTGTCAAGCGGATGACATGAAACCGTGCTATTCAAGGCCTTTGCGCAGAAAGCCGGTGGCCCGATGACTGACCAGACTTCCCGCCCGTCCCGCCCGGTGGCCGAGGTTTTCATGGCCTTCCTCAAGCTGGGCCTGACCTCCTTCGGCGGGCCGGTCGCGCATCTGGGCTTCTTCCGGGACGAGTTCGTCCTGCGCCGCAAATGGCTGGACGAGGCGGCCTATGCCGATCTGGTGGCGCTGTGCCAGTTCCTGCCGGGGCCGGCCTCAAGTCAGGTCGGTTTCGCGCTTGGTCTGATGCGGGCGGGCTGGGGCGGGGCGCTGGCGGCCTTTGCCGCCTTCACCCTGCCCTCGGCCATGCTGCTGACGGCGCTGGCCCTGACCGCCACCCGGATCGAGGGCCCCCTGGCGGCGGGGCTGCTGCATGGGCTGAAGCTGGCGGCGGTGGCCATTGTCGCGCAGGCCGTCTGGGGCATGGCGCGCAGCCTGTGCCCGGACCGGGAGCGCGCGGTGATCGCAGTGCTGGCGGTGGCGGTGCTGGCCTTTGCGCCGGGATCGGTCGGAATGATGGTGGCGATTGCGTTTGGCGCCTTGGCGGGACTGCTGCTGAACAAGGGGCAGGTCTTGCCCGGCACCATGGCCCCGGTGGCTGTCGGCAAGCGCACCGGCCTTGCCGCGATCGCGCTTTTCGTGGCGCTGCTGGTCGGCTTGCCGTTTCTGGCGGGGCTTGGGCAGGGCGTGGCGCTGGCGGATGCCTTCTACCGGGCCGGGGCGCTGGTCTTCGGCGGCGGCCATGTCGTCCTGCCGCTGCTTGAGGCTGCAACGGTGCAGCCGGGATGGGTAAGCGAGGATGCCTTTCTGACCGGCTATGGCGCGGCGCAGGCCGTTCCGGGGCCTCTGTTCACCTTTGCCGCCTGGCTGGGGGCGGTGATGGGGCCGGCTCCGAACGGCATCCTGGGGGCGGGGATCGCCCTTCTTGCGCTGTTCCTGCCCGGATTTCTGCTGCTGGTTGCTGCATTGCCCTTCCTGGGCTGGATGCGCTGTCACCGTCTGGCGCAATCCGGGATGCAGGGCGCGAATGCCGCGGTCGTGGGCATTCTGGCGGCGGCGCTTTACGATCCGGTTTTCACGTCGGCCGTGACAGGAATGCCGGATTTCGCGCTGGCGCTTGCCGGTTTCGTCGCACTGACGGTCTGGCGCGCGCCACCCTGGAGCGTCGTCCTGCTGGTTGCGACCGGCGGCGCCCTCATGGGGTACTGAGGCCGGCCGAAAGCCGTCCGCGCGCGCGATGCGTCCCGCGAAAAAAACGACCCCCGCGCGACGGGAGCGCACGGGGGCCCAAAATGACGGCGCGGCAGGCTCGGACAAGCCCGGTGAGGGTAGAGGGGACAGAGCCGCGCCGTCCCCCCGTTGCTGACAGGTGAAGGAGACAGTCCTGTGACAGGGCCGCACGCGGGGCAGCGAAAGCGGTGGATAACTCCCCCGCCGGCCGCTGCGGTCAGCGCGAGCGGATCAGGCCCACGATGTCCTTGGTGCGGGCAAGGATCGGTGCGGCGATGGCATCGGCGCGCTCGGCCCCCTGGCCAAGGGTGCGGTCGATCTCGGCCGGGTCCTTCATCAGCCGGTTCATCTCGGCCGTGATCGGCGAGAGTTTCGCCACCGCCAGATCGGCCAGTCTGGGCTTGAACACCCCGAACTGGGCACCGGCGAATTCGGCCACGACCTCGGGCACCGACTGGCCGGACAGCCCGGCATAGATGTTCACCAGATTGCGCGCATCGGGCCGGTCCTTCAGCCCGTCGACCGTTTCCGGCAGGGGCAGGGGATCGGTCTTGGCGCGGCGGATCTTCCTGGCGATGGTGTCGGCGTCATCGGTCAGGTTGATGCGCGAATTGTCCGACGGATCGGACTTCGACATCTTCTTCGTGCCATCGGTCAGGCTCATCACCCTTGTGGCGGCGCCTTCGATCAGCGGCTCGGTCACCGGGAAGAAATCCACCTTGTAGTCGTGGTTGAACTTGTTCGCGATGTCGCGGGCCAGCTCAAGGTGCTGCTTCTGGTCCTCGCCCACCGGAACCATGGTGGCATGATACAAGAGGATGTCGGCCGCCATCAGCGAGGGGTAGGCGAACAGCCCCAGGCTGGCCGCCTCGGCATCCTTGCCTGCGGTCTTGTCCTTCCACTGCGTCATGCGGCCCATCCAGCCCATGCGCGCGATGCAGTTGAAGATCCAGGCCAGTTCGGCATGGCCGCTGACCTGGCTCTGGTTGAAAAGGATGCTGCGCGCGGGGTCGACACCGGATGCGATGAAGGCTGCGGCGGCCTCGCGGGTCTGTTCGCGCAGGCGGTCGGGGTCTTGCCAGACAGTGATCGCATGCAGGTCGACAAGGCAGTAGATCGTCTCGATCCCCTCGTCCTGCTTTTCCGCAAAGCGCTTCAGCGCGCCAAGGTAGTTGCCGAGTGTCAGCCCGCCCGAAGGCTGGATGCCCGAGAAGATGCGGGGCTTGAAGCTGGTTGCCATTCTTGGGCCCTGTCCTGCTGGTCTCTGTCTGGAAATCGTGGCGCCTCTCGCGTAATCCATGGGGAAAGGGGCGTCAACGGCCCCGCTTGCCCTGAGCCGGAGACCGGATTGGACCGCGACCTGAATGCGCCGCCCCTGAACCCCTTGCCCTGGATCGTCTGGGTGCTGGCCCTGCCGCTGATCGCGGTGGAGGTGGTCGTGCAGCTTGGCGCGTCGGGCCTGGCGGGCGGGCCAGAGGCGATCAACTGGCGGATCCGCGCGATGGAATGGTTCGCCTTCTCGCCCGATTTCCTGCGTCGCGCATTGGAAACCGGGGAATGGCCGCTGGATACGCTGTGGCGGCAGGTCTCCTACATCCTGGTGCAGGCCGACATCACGGGCGCTCTTTTTGTCGTCGTCCTTCTGCTGGCGCTTGGCAAGATGGTGGGAGAGATCTTCCGCTGGTGGGCGGTGGCGGCGATCTTCCTTGGCTCGGCCGCGATGGCGGCGCTGGTCTATACGCTGGTCCTGCCCGGCAACCGGGTGCCGCTGGTCGGCGGCTTCCCGGCGGTCTACGGGCTGATCGGGGCCTTCACATTCGTGCTGTGGATGCGGCAGGCGGCGACGGGCGGCAACCCGTGGCGCGCATTCGGGCTGATCGGGATTTTGATGGCGGTGCAGATCTTCTTCGGCCTGATCTATGGCGGGCTGAGCTGGGTGGCGGAACTGGCCGGCTTCGCGACCGGGTTCCTTCTGTCGTTCCTTGTCGCCCCCGGCGGCTGGCGCCGGATGGTCGGGCTGCTGCGCAACCGCTAGTCCTGCTCGCGGCGCTTGCGGCGCAGCGAGGATTTCAGTTCGCGCAGGCTCATGGCGCCGAAGAGGGCGGCCGATCCGAAATAGGTCACGATGCCGATGAGGATGATCCCGCCAAGCGTGGCCGTGCGCAGGCCGGGCACCGAGAGTTGCGGTGCCAGCGCCCAGGCAAGACCCCAGAGCACCGCCCCCATCAGCGCCGAGGCGGCGATGATCCGCGGCAGGCGGTGCAGGAAGCGGGAATCGAAGCGGGCTGCCTCGCCCATCGTCCTGGTCCCGCGCCAGAGCTGCCAGACCATCACCCATGCCGAAGCCGAGGTGGCAATGGCGGCGGCAAGGAAGCCGATCAGCGGCATCAGCCCGACGGCGAGGATGGCGTTCACCACCATCGACCAGACGGCAAAGCGGAACGGGCTGCGGGTGTCCTCGCGGGCGTAATACAGCGGTTGCAGCACCTTTTGCAGCACGAACGCCGGCAGGCCGACACCATAGGCCGCCAGGGCCTGGGCGGTGAAGATGGCGGCCTCGGGGCCGAAGGCGCCCCGCTGGTAGACGACCGAGATGATTGGCCAGGCGATCACCACCAGCGCCACCGCGGCCGGCACGGTCAGCAACAGCGCGAATTCGGAGCCGCGGTTGTAGGCGCTGCGCGAGCCGGTGTCGTCATTGGCGCGCAGGCGGCGGGACAGTTCGGGCAAGAGCACGACACCGATGGCGATGCCGACCACGCCAAGCGGCAGCTGGTACAGCCGGTCGGCGTTGTACAGCCAGACCATCGCGCCCTCGGTCCCCGAGGCGACCTGCCGCCCGACGATCAGGTTGATCTGCACCACGCCGCCCGCCAGAACGGCCGGGGCGGCGATGATCGCCAGCCGCTTCAGGTCGGGCGTCAGGGCAGGCCAGCGGAAGGGCAGGCGGAAGCCAAGCCGGCGCACCGCGATCCACGTCACCAGCAGCTGCAGGACGCCCGAGATGGTGACGGCCCAGGACTGGCTGTAGGCCATGTCCCAGCCAAAGTGATCGGCCATAAGGATGCCGGCGATCAGACTGGCCGACAGGAGGATCGTCACCGCCGAGGTGACGACGAAACGCCCCATCGCGTTCAGCATCCCCGACAGAAGCGCGGTCAGCGAGATGAAAAGGATGTAGGGAAAGGCGATCCGGCCCATCAGCACGGCCAGATCGAACCGCTCGTCCCCGACGAAGCCCGAGGCCATCATCACCACCAGCAGCGGCATGGCGAGGATCGCGATGATCGAGAATACCGTAAGCAGCGCCGCCATGCCCCAATAGGCGTCGCGGGCGAAGGCCTCGGCATCCTCGCCGGCTTCGGATTTCTTGGCGAACATCGGCACGAAGGCCATGTTGAACGCGCCTTCCGCGAAGAAGCGGCGGAACATGTTGGGCAGGGCCTGCGCCACCACGAAAGCCTCGGCAATCGGGCCGTCGCCAAGGAAGCGCGCCATGAGGATGTCGCGGACAAGGCCGACGATCCGGCTCATCAGCGTCCAGAAGCCGACGGTCAGGAAGCCCGAGATCAGGCGCATGGGTTTCATCGGATGGCCTTTCGGGCGCGCGGGGCTTCGGGTGTGGCGGGCCGGAGGTGGAGTTTCCGTGCAGGGTTTGCACATGTTCCGTGACGAAGGGCAAGGGGGACCGAGATCCGGCGGGTTGCGGGTGGCGCAGCCCCGTCATCGCCGCAGTCAACCAAGCCGGGGCATAGTGCGGAGGGGGCGTTCAGGCTGGGGCCATACCGCCGCCGTTTCACCCCTGCGCCCGTTCGGCGCCTTCGGCAATGGCGGCGCGCAGCTTCTTCTCCAGCGCCTCCTGCTTGGGCTTCTGGTGCAGCTTCAGCCCGAACATGTCCTTGACGTAGAACGTGTCCACCACCTGCGCCCCATAGGTGGCGATCACCGCCGAGACGATGGAGATGTTGTTGCTGGCCAGCGTCCGGGTCAGGTCATACAGAAGGCCGGGCCGGTCGCGGGTATCGACCTCGATGATCGTGTAGATCTCAGATCCTTCGTTGTCGAAGGTGACATGGGTGGGAAACCGGAACTCGCGTTCGCGTTTCTTCACCTTGTCGCGGTCCTTCAGCGCCTCGCGCGGGACCACCTCGCCCTTCAGGGTGCGTTCGATCATCTGGCGCAGGCGGGGCAGGCGGGCGACCTCATAGGGCTTGCCCTCGATGTCCTGCACCCAGAAGACGGGCGTGGCATAGCCGTCCTTGGACGTATAGGTGCGCGCATCCACGACATTCGCGCCCACCAGCGCCAGCGCCCCCGCAAGGCGCGAGAAGATGCCGGGGTGATCGGCCAGCGCGAAACAGGCGCGGGTGGCGTCGCGGTCGGCATCGGGATGCAGGTCGATGCGGATCTCGTCATCGGCAAGGCCGCGCAGCAGGGTGGCGAAGACCGCCTGCGTGTCGGTTGTCAGCCCCTGCCAATAGGGCGGGTAGTGGCGGGCCAGCTCGGCCCGGATATCCTTGGCGTCCCAGCCGGTCAGCTGTTCGCGCAGGGCCCGCTTGGCCTCGTTCTCGCGGTTCTCGCGGTTGACGCGCTCAAGCCCCCCCACAAGGGCGGCGGCCGTCTCCTTGTGCAACTGGCGCAGCAGCATGGCCTTCCAGTTGTTCCAGGTGTTCGGCCCGACGCCGCGAATGTCGCAGACCGTCAGCACGGTCAGAAGATCCAGCCGCCTGCGGGTCTTCACCGCCTTGGCAAAGTCGCGCACGGTGCGCGGATCGCCGATGTCGCGCTTTTGCGCGGTATCGGACATCAAGAGGTGATAGCGCACCAGCCATTCGACGGTTTCGCATTCCTCATCGGTCAGTCCCAGACGCGGGCAGACTCGGCGGGCGATCTGCGCGCCAAGGATGGAATGGTCCTCGGGACGGCCCTTGCCGATGTCATGCAGCAGGAGCGCAATGAAGAGGATGCGGCGGCTGACCCCTTCCTTCAGGATCGAGGAGGACAGCGGCAGATCCTCGACCAGTTCTCCGCGTTCGATCTGGGCAAGGATGCTGATGGTCTGGATGATATGCTCGTCCACCGTGTAGTGGTGGTAGACGTTGAACTGCATCATCGCGACGATGGGTTCGAATTCGGGGATGAAGGCCGAAAGCACCCCCAACTCGTTCATCCGGCGCAAGGACCGTTCCGGGTTGCCGTGCTTCAGCAGAAGGTCAAGGAAGATCCGCGCCGCCTCGGGGTCTTCGCGCATGCCGTCGTCGATCAGGTCCAGATTGGCGGTGACGATGCGCATGACATTGGGGTGGAGCAGATAGCCGGTGCGCAGGCCTTCCTCGAACACCCGCAGCAGGTTCAGCTTGTCCTTCAGGAAATCCCTGGCGTCTTTCAGGTCCAGCCTGCCCTGCACCAGCTTGTAGCCCGGTTTGACCCGTTTGGTGCGCTTGAAGATGCCGAACAGGCTGGCTTCGCGCTTGGCGTGGCGGGCTTCCAGTTCGGTCAGAAAGACGCGGGTCAACTCGCCGACGCGGGTGGCCTGGCGGAAATAGTGCTGCATGAACACCTCGACCGCGCGGCGGCCGCGCTGGTCGGCATAGCCCATGCGGGCGGCCACCTCGACCTGAAGGTCGAACGTCAGCGTGTCGGTGGGGCGGCGGGTGATGTAATGCATGTGGCAGCGCACCGCCCAGAGGAAATCCTCGGCCCGCGCGAAGGCCTCGTATTCGTCGCGGGTGAAGAGCCCCGCATCGACCAGCCCCGCCGCACGCGGCACCCGGTGCAGGTATTTGCCGATCCAGTACAGGGTCTGCAGGTCGCGCAGGCCCCCCTTGCCCTCTTTGATGTTCGGCTCCAGCATATAGCGCTGGCCGCCCTGCCGCTTGTGCCGCGCCGCGCGCTCGGCCAGCTTGGCCTCGATGAACTCGGGGCCGGTGTTGCGGAATAGCTCGTCCCACAGCCTGTCGGCCAGTTCGGTCGCAAGGGGGGCGAAACCGGCGATGAAGCGGTGCTCCAGCAGGGCGGTGCGGATGGTGATATCCTCGTGCCCCAGCCGGATGCAGTCCTTCACGGTGCGGCTGGCGTGGCCAACCTTCAGCTTCAGATCCCAGAGCAGGTAAAGCATCGTCTCGATGACGCTTTCGGCCCAAGGCGTGATCTTCCACGGCGTCAGGAACAGAAGGTCCACGTCGGATTGCGGCGCCATTTCGGCCCGGCCGTAGCCGCCGACGGCCAGTACGGCGATCCGCTCGGCCTCGGTCGGGGCCGGCAAGGGATGCAGGTGCTGCGCCACCGCAAGCGCGGCGATCACCAGCCCATCGGTCAGATGCGCCTGCGAGGTGATCAGATGCCGGGCATGACGCGGGTCGGCCGCGAAGGCGGCCTCCAGCGTGGCGTTGCCGGTCGCCCTGGCCTCGGCCAGATGGCGGGTGGCGATGGTGCGGGCGGAACGGGGATCGATTCCCTGCGGCAGATCGGCCAGAATCGCAGCGATCAGCGCCTGCGGAGCGATGATGGAGCCGGGGGGCAGCAGCAGCGGCCCCCCGGCCAGCGGACCCTCGGGCGAGGGCGCGCGATCAGAGGCCGGCGCCGGCGAAGCTGCGCGGTGCGGGGTCAATCACGAAGACCTGGTTGTTGCGGATTTCGGCGATGGCAAGGCCACGGTCGTTGCTGCCGTCGCTGCGCAGGCGGAAGATGCCGGTGACGCCGACAAAGCCCGCGTTCTGGGTCAGGCCGGCGGCGCCCAGATCCTTGCCCGATTTCGCCAGCGCGCCGATGGCGGCGATGCCGTCATAGGCCAGCCCGGCGATGGGAAGCGGCGTCTCGCCATAGGCGGCCTGATAGCGTTGCTGGAACTGGGCGTAAAGATTCGGGTCCGGCATGGCGAACCAACCGCCCTGAACCCCCGGCAGCGACAGCGTGGCCGAGGGAATGTCCCACCGGGTCAGCCCGATGAACTTGGTGGTCGAGCGGTCCATCCCGCTGTTCAGCAATTGCTGCGACAGCAGGGGCAGGGCGCCGGCGGTATCGGCGGTCAGGAACAGCGCCGAGGCGCCCGAGCTTTTCGCGGTCGCGACGATCGAGGGGGCGGCCGAGGCAACGCCGCTTTGCGAAAACTCGTAGCCCTGCACCGCGACCACGGTGCCGCCGGCCGCGGCCACGCCGCGCTGGATCGCGGTCTTGCCGACCTCGCCTGCGGTGTTCTTGTCATGCACGATCATGATGCGGTTCTTGCCCGACCGCACGGCATAACCGGCAAGGCGCTTGGCGGTATTGGCGAAGGTCGGCCCAAGGACATAGACATTGCCGCCGGCGATGTCGGTGTTGTTCGAGAAGGCAAGAACCGAAACCCCGCGCGGTGCTGCGGCGACGCCGGCCGCGTTGGCCTCTTGCGCGAAGACCGGGCCCAGGATCACCTTTGCCCCCTCATCCATGGCCTTGACCGCCATGGCGCGGGCGCTGTCCGGTGTGCCCGAGGTCTGGTAGACCCGCAGGTCGATGGCGACGCCCGACAGATCGGCCATTGCCAGCCGCGCCGCATTCTCCAGCTGCCTGGCCATCGCGGCATCGGTGGCCTGCCCCGATCCGCCGGGAACCAGAAGTGCAACCTGCACCGGGGTTCCCCTGGCGACCGTGGGGCCGGTGGATGGCGCGCCGCCGACGCAGGCGGAGAGGGCGAAGGCGGACAGCAGCAGCGTGGCCGGAGCGGCCTTGCGCGACAGGACAAGCTGGGCCAATGACTTGCAGGCCCTGCGGAATGCGGACAACATGAGAAAAAACCCCGTATCTGGAGAGGCGCGGCGACGGTGGTCAGGTTAGTTGTTTCCAATCCCGGTGTAAACGCAGCCCGCGCAATTCGCCCGGGGCCGCGATGAGCCGCCCCCCCGAAACCCGCGGCCCCGGCGGCATTCCGCCGGGTCTGCATCTGGTGGCGGTGCCGATCGGCGCTGCACGCGACATCACGCTCAGGGCGCTGGATGTGCTGGCCGGGGCCGATGTGCTGGCCGCCGAGGACACCCGAACGCTGCGTCACCTGATGGAAATCCACGGAATCGCGCTGAATGGCCGCCCGCTGGTCGCCTATCACGACCACAACGAGGCCGAAGCCCTGCCGCGCCTTCTGGCCGCGCTGCGGGACGGAAAATCGGTCGCCTATGCGCCGGAAGCGGGCACGCCACTGGTGTCTGACCCCGGATTCGGGCTGGCCCGCGCCGCGGCAGCCGAAGGAATCCCGGTTGTCGCCGCACCCGGCGCCTCGGCCGTTCTGGCGGCGCTGGCGGTTTCGGGCCTGCCCTCGGACCGGTTCCTCTTCGCGGGCTTTCCGCCCTCGGCCACGGGCGAGCGGTCCAGGTTCATCGCGGAACTGGCACCCTTGCGGGCCACGCTGATCCTCTACGAATCGCCCCGCCGGGTGGGCCGACTGCTGGGAGAGCTGGCCGCAGGTCTTGGCGGCAGCCGGCAGGCGGCGCTGTGCCGGGAACTGACGAAACGGTTCGAAGAGGTCGCGCGCGGCACGCTGGACGATCTGGCGGCGCGATTCGCGGCCGACGAGCCGAAGGGCGAGATCGTCCTTGTCATCGACCGCGGCGCCGAAACGCTCGCAGACCAGGCCACGCTCGAAGATTTGCTGCGCGAAGCGATGACACGGCTCAGCGTCAAGGACGCAGCGGCGGAAATTGCGGCAAAGACCGGGGCCAGTAAACGAAGCCTTTACCAGATGGCGCTTAACCTGCCGGAAGGATGAAGGGGCCGTGCTGCCCTTCGGACAAGGAACAGGTGACGCATGCCCTTCGACTTTGCCCCCGAAACTGATTTCGCCCCGGAAACCGGCTTTGCCACGGCCCGCCAGCGGCGGGGCAAACGGAATTACCTGACCGGCATTGCCGCGGAAGAGGCAGTCTGCCGCCGGTATCAGTCTGCGGGCTATGATCTGGTTGCCTGCCGCAAACGCTGTCCCGAAGGGGAAATCGATATCCTGATGCGGCGGGGCGTGCAGCTTGTCGCCATCGAGGTGAAGTCCAGCGTTACGCACGATCTGGCACTGGAACATGCCAGCCCGGATCAGTTGAATCGGGTGTCGATGGCCTGTGAACGCTGCATGCAGGACATGGCGGGGGACGGGGTTTCCGACATGCGGCTGGATCTGGCGCTGGTCGATGGTCAGGGCCGGATCGAAGTGATGGAATCCTTCCTGTACTTCTGATGCCGACGCGGGGGTTTGCATCCCCCGCGGGCTTGCGCCATCAAGGGGCATCTTGCGATGGAGAAGCCGATGTCTCTGAAGGTTGCCCTGCAGATGGACCCGATCGGGTCGGTCAACATCAACGCCGATTCGACGTTCCGCATCGGGCTGGAGGCTCAGGCGCGCGGACATTCGCTGTTCTTCTACACGCCCGACAGGCTGGCTTTCGTGGAAGGCCGGGTGATCGCCCGGGGCCAATGGATCGAGTTGCGGCGTGAGTTGGGAAATCACGTCTCCTACGGTCCCGAGGTCGAGGTGGACCTTGCCGACATGGATGTGGTCTGGCTGCGGCAGGATCCGCCCTTCGACATGGGTTACATCACCACGACGCATCTTCTGGACATGATCCATCCCAAGACGCTGGTGGTGAATGACCCGTTCTGGGTGCGCAACTTTCCCGAAAAGCTGCTGGTCCTGCGATTCCCGGAACTGACCCCGCCCACAGCGATTGCGCGGGACCTTGCGACGATCCGTGCCTTCAAGGCCCGGCATGGCGACATCATCCTGAAGCCGCTCTACGGCAATGGCGGTGCCGGTGTGTTCCGTCTGGACGAGAACGACCGGAACCTGTCCTCGCTTTACGAGCTGTTCACCGGCATGAGCCGCGAGCCGATGATCGTGCAGAAGTTCCTGCCCGCGGTTGCCAAGGGTGACAAGCGGGTGATTCTGGTGGATGGCGAGCCGGTGGGCGCCATCAACCGCGTGCCTCAGGCCGGCGAGACCCGGTCCAACATGCATGTCGGTGGCCGGCCCGAGAAAGTGGGCCTCACCGAACGCGATCTGGAGATTTGCCGCATCATCGGGCCGACATTGCGCGAAAAGGGACAGATCTTTGTCGGCATCGACGTGATCGGCGACTGGCTGACCGAGATCAACGTGACCTCGCCGACCGGAATTCAGGAGTTGGAGCGGTTCGACGGCACCAATACCGCCGCGCGCATCTGGGAAGTGATCGAGGCGAAGCGGGCGGGGTAGGGAAACGGCCCTCCGGCCGGATCGAAGGGACAGCGGTGCCGCAGGGAAGCGTTGATCGGCTTTCCGGGCGATCATGGTTCTGTCGGCGGTCCCGGTTCCAATGGCTTTTGGTGGCGGCCGATCGGCCCCGCGGCTTTTCGACCTGTCGCCCGAATCGGCCCGTTTACGGGCGGGGTGCGGGACGTTGGTGGCAAACCAGTCGCGGCCCGGGCCCTTGTCGTGCATGTGCGTTCAGGTGTGCGAGATCGTGCCCCGGTCTGGCCGGGCATGCGGCCTCCGGGTCATCGGCGGGCGTCGCGGAGTCTCTTTCAGGCGGGGCCTGCTCAGTTGGTCTTTTGCGAAAGCCGGTAGCTGATCGCCTCGGCCACATGCGGCTGGCGGACCTGTGCCGAAGCGTCAAGGTCGGCGATGGTGCGGGCGACGCGCAGGACCCGGTGATAGCCTCGGGCGGAAAGCCCCATCCGTTCGGCCACTTTGACCAGAAGCGCCTTGCCCTCGGCATCGGGAGCGGAGGCCTCTTCGAGGAGGCTGCCCTCCATGTCCGCATTGACCCGAAGGCCGGGATGGTCGCGAAAGCGGGTGGCCTGACGGGCGCGGGCGGCCTCGACCCGTGCGGCGACAGTTGCCGAGCTGTCGCCCGAGGCGGGCAGATCCAGATCGGTGAAGGCGACGGGCGGGACTTCGACCCGCAGGTCGAAGCGATCCATCAGCGGACCGGAGATGCGGCCAAGGTAATCCTCGCCGCACAGGGGCGCCTTGCCGCAGGCCCGCGCGGGATCGGTCAGATAGCCGCAGCGGCAGGGATTGGCGGCGGCGATCAGCAGGAACCGGCAGGGATAGCTGATATGGGCATTGGCGCGGGCGACCATGATCTGGCCGGTCTCGATCGGCTGGCGCAGGCTTTCCAGCGTGTCGCGGGGGAATTCCGGCAGTTCGTCCAGAAAGAGAACGCCGTTATGGGCCAGCGAAAGCTCCCCCGGTTTGGCGCCCTTGCCACCGCCGGTGATGGCGGCCCTTGACGCGGTGTGATGCGGCTCGCGGAACGGGCGCTGGCGGGAAATGCCGCCCTCGGACAAGAGGCCCGCCAGCGAATGGATCATCGAGGTTTCCAGTGCCTCGGCCGCGGTCAGGGGCGGCAGGATGCCGGGCAGCCGGGCGGCCAGCATGGATTTGCCCGATCCGGGCGTGCCGATCATCATCAGATGATGGCGTCCTGCCGCCGCGATTTCCAGCGCCCGCTTGGCACGTTCCTGCCCCTTCACCTCGCGCAGGTCGCGGCTGGTGGAAGGGGGCGTGACTTCGCCTGCGGTGGCGCTCGGAAGCGCGGCCTGGCCGGTGTAATGGCGGACGACCGCGTTCAGGCTGTCGGCGGCAAGAACCTCGGTGGCGCCGACCCAGGCGGCTTCGGCCCCGCAGGCCCGCGGGCAGAGAAGCGCGCGGTCTTCCTCGGCTGCGGCCATCGCGGCGGGCAGCGCCCCCACGACGGGCATCAGCCGGCCGTCAAGCGACAGTTCCCCCATCGCGACGGTATGCTCGATCTCGTCCTTCGGGATGATCTCCAGCTCGCCCAGGAGGGCAAGAGCGATGGGCAGATCGAAATGCGATCCCTCCTTGGGCAGATCGGCCGGCGAGAGGTTCACCGTGATGCGCTTTTGCGGCAGCGCGATGGACAGGGCGGCAAGGGCCGAGCGGACCCTTTCGCGCGCCTCCGAGACGGCCTTGTCGGGCAGGCCGACCAGGCTGAAGGCCGCGGCGCCGGTGGTGACGGCGCATTGCACTTCGACCACACGCGCCTCGACGCCTTCGAAGGCCACCGTATAGGCGCGCGCGACCATCTTGCCCGGCCCCCATGCAAACATTGGCTAACGGGTAGCGGAGGATTGGTTAAGGAAGCGTAAGCGGCCGGCCGGGACGCTGATTTTCGTCGACAATCAGCTGCGGTAAAGCGCCATGAATTTCGGCCAGGCCTCCGGGTCCGCTGCGGTCTTGTCGCGGCAAAACGGGTTGCAAAAGCCAAAGCGGCGGCCGGCTAGCTCCATCACATCGGTCACCGGCTTGCCGGAATAGGGGCAGGCGGCGTTTTCTGCCCCGGTTCCGGACACCGGCCTTGCGGCCAGAGGACGGGGGCCGGGCCAGTCGCGGCGGGGATGGTCGCGGCGGTAGAAGGCCTGGTCAGGGCCGTCGACCAGCCCCATCGCCCGCCAGCGGCGGAACGAGGGATGGGCAAGCTGCGCATTCACATAGACCTGACCGCAGGCGTCCACGGGCAGGTTGTAGGTGGCGATGCGGCTGGCGACAGGGGCGAAGAAGGCATCCGCTGCGGAATAGTCCCCGCAGAGCCATGGCGTCTTCGATCCGGTCAACTGCCGCGCCCAGGACCACAGGGTCTGCAGCCGGGCAAGATCGGCCAGCACCTCGGGCGGCGGGGCCGTGTCCTGATACGAGACGCGCAGGTTCATCGGGCAATGGCTGCGCAGGGCGGTGAAGCCGGCGTGCATCTCGGCGGCCAGCACGCGCGCCGTGGCGCGGGCCGTCGGATCGGCGGGCCAGATCCCGGCCTCGGGGTGGCGCGTCGCCAGTTCCTCGGCAATGGCGATGGTTTCGGGCACCACCACGCCCTCGGGTGTCCGCATCGTCGGGGCGGTGCGGGCGGGGAAGAAGCCCTTCAGCACCTCGGGCAGCTCATCGGTATAAAGCCGGGCGGCAAGGGTCTTCACCGGCAGGCCGAAGGCATCGAACAGCAGCCAGCCGCGCAGGGACCAGCTGGAATAGGCGCGGTCGCCAATCACGAGATCATAGGTCATCCGGGTCTCCGTTTGCGGCCATGGATAGGGGCTGGCCGGGCCGGGGGAAAACGATGCTTTGTGGGGCGCATCATCACGGGATGTGATTGATCCGGTGAACCGAAGGCACGGGGCCAAGATCCAGCCGGGTGACGGAGAGGTTGTCGATCCGGTGGCTCATCGCCGCTTTTGGCGAAAGGCCGCCCGCGATCTGGATGGCCGCGACGATCACGCCGAAATGCGCGACGACGATGGCCTCCTCCAGCGCGGCAAGACGGACAAGCGCCTGGGCCACGCGGGCGGCCAATTCGTCCCAGCATTCGCCCTCCGGGGCGCAAACCGGACCCGGCTCTTCCCAGAACCGGCGGGCGAGGGCGGGGTCTTCGGCCTCGGCCTCGGCCCAGCTGCGGCCTTCCCAGCGGCCGAAGTTCAATTCGCGCAAGGCGGGATCGTGGGGCAGGCGGGGCCGGGCCGACAGGCGATCCGCCGTCGCCACCGCCCGCACCAGATCGGAGGAGATGACCGGGGCCGCGGGCAGATGGGCATCGAGCCGGCTCAGGGCAGCCGTGTCGGAAAGGTCGGCAGGCAGATCGGTCCAGCCGACCATTGCCCTTGCATGGGTCGGGCCGTGACGGACCAGCCAGAGCCGGGTCATGGCAGCGCGCCCTTCAGCACCAGCGGCAACCCTGCCGCCACCAGCACCGCCAGCCCGGCCTGTGCGGCGATCTGCTGGTTCAGCCGCCCCTGCTCGTCGCGGAACCGGCGCGACAGGGGATCGCCGGGGACGATGCCCCAGCCGACCTCGTTGGTGACGCAGATCACCTGCGCGGGGCAGGCGGTCAGGGCGCTGGTCAGGCGTGCGACTTCGGCCGGCAGGTCGTGTCCGGCCAGAAGGTGATTGGTCAGCCACAGCGTCAGGCAATCGACCAGCACGACCTCGGCCGGCTGCGCCAGCGCCAGGGCGCCGGCAAGGTCCAGCGGCGCCTCGACCGTCAGCCAGTCTGCCCCCCGCTGTGCGCGGTGATGGTCGATGCGTTCCTGCATCTCGGCATCGAAAGCCTGGGCGGTGGCGATATAGCGGCGGGGCCGGCCACAGCCCCGGGCCAGACCTTCGGCAAAGCCGGATTTGCCGGAGCGCGCGCCGCCGGTCACAAGGGTCAGTCGGGGCAATGCGGTGGGCAAGGCGGCCTCGGGGTTGCGGATCATCGGGGTATAGCGGTGCAGGGCCAAGGGGCGAAAGGGGCGATTGCGGCTTGAGCCTGCAACCCGCCGCGTGCATGACTGCGCCGCATGGGAAAACTGATTGCCGTTGTGCTGACCGTGCTGGCCTGCCCCGCACTGGCCGGGGTGACGCCTCCGCCGGGGATCGACGTCTACGTTCTGGGCGAGGTGCATGACAATCCGGCGCATCATGCCGAACAGGCCCGGCTGACCGCGCTGATCGTGCCGAAAACGGTGGTCTGGGAAATGCTGACGCCCGAACAGGCCGAGGACATTCGGGACGTGGACCGGGCGGATCTTGCTGCGATGGCCGTGGCGCTGGACTGGGAAAACGCGGGCTGGCCGGATTTCGCCATGTATCATCCGATCTTCGTTGCGGCCGGCGAGGCAGAGCATCTTGGCGCCACCGTGCCGCGCGCCGATCTGCGCGAGGCGATCGAAGAGGGAGCGGAGGCCGCCCTTGGCAGCAAGGCGAAGGGCTGGCCGATGGGGCCGCTGGACCCGGCCGTGCAGGAAGCACGCGAGGAAGAGCAGCGCATCGCCCATTGCAGCGCGCTGCCCGAGGCGATGCTGGCCGGCATGGTCGAGGCGCAAAGGATGCGCGACTGGTCTCTGGCCCAGCTGGCGGTGGCGGCGATCGAGGCGGGAGACGGGCCGGTGGTGATCATCACCGGCTCGGGCCATGCGCGGCGCGACTGGGGGGTGCCGGCGCTGATCGCGGCGGCGCATCCTGGGCTGAAGGTCTGGTCTCTGGGCCAGTCCGAGGGTCTGCCCGAAGCGGATGCGCCCTATGACGCGGTGGAAACCGCCCCCGCCCCCGCGCGCGACGACCCCTGTCGCGCCTTCTCCGGCTAGCACCGATTTTCGACGAAAATCGGGCACCCTGCTGGACCCGCTGCGCGGTGCGACTGCCGCAGGTCGGTCCGGGCCTTGCGACAGGGGCGACGCCAGAGCCGGGGCTGTGGCCGCAGGGCTGAGGATCGTGGAGAGCTGCGGTTGAGTTTGGCTTTGGCCCGGCCTAACCTTCGCGCCAAAGAAGAGGTGCGGGATGCTGGCCGGGAAACGGGTGCTTCTGATCATCGGCGGCGGGATCGCGGCCTATAAGGCGCTGGACCTGATCCGGCGGCTGCGCGAGCGGGGCGCCTCGGTGCGGGCGGTGATGACGGCCGCGGCGCAGGAGTTCGTCACGCCGTTGTCCGTGGGCGCGCTGACGGCGGATCATGTTTTCACCGATATCTTCGACCGGCAGGATGAGCAGGACGTAGGCCACATCCGCCTGTCGCGCGAGGCCGATCTGATCGTGGTGGCCCCGGCCACCGCCGATCTGATGGCCAAGCTGGCCAATGGGTTGGCGGGGGACCTGGCCTCGGCCGTGCTGCTGGCGACCGACAAGCCGGTGCTGATGGCCCCGGCGATGAACCCGGCGATGTGGGGGCATGCGGCGACGCGGCGCAACCATGCGCAACTGCTGGCGGATGGGCTGCGCTTCATCGGTCCCAACCGCGGCGAGATGGCCGAAAGCGGCGAGGCGGGGGTGGGCCGGATGGCCGAGCCTCTGGACATCGTCGCGGCGGTGGAGGCGGCTTTGACCTCGGGTCCGTTGCAGGGCAAGCATGTGCTGGTGACTTCGGGGCCGACGCATGAACCCATTGATCCGGTGCGCTATATCGCCAACCGGTCGTCGGGGGCGCAGGGGACGGCGCTGGCGGCGGCGCTGCGCGATCTGGGGGCCAGGGTGACTTTCGTCACCGGCCCGGCCCTTGTTCCGCCGCCGTCGGGGGTGGAGGTGGTGCAGGTCGAGACCGCGGCCGAGATGCTGGCGGCGGTTCAGGCGGCGCTGCCCGCCGATGCGGCGGTGATGGCGGCGGCGGTTGCGGATTGGCGGGTGGCCAATCGCGGGGCGCAGAAGATGAAGAAGGATGCCTCGGGCCACGCGCCCGCGCTGGAATTCGCCGAGAACCCGGACATTCTGGCCACGGTGTCCAGGGGCGAAAACCGCCCCCGGCTGGTGGTGGGCTTTGCGGCCGAAACCGAGAAGGTGGTGGAACATGCCACCGCCAAGCGTGCCCGCAAGGGCTGTGACTGGATCGTGGCCAATGATGTCTCGCCCTCGACCGGCATCATGGGCGGGGTCGAGAATGCGGTGGTGATCATCAACGCCGAGGGCGCCGAAAGCTGGCCGCGGATGGGCAAGGACGAGGTGGCCCGGCGGCTGGCCGCGAAAATTGCCGACGCCCTGGCATGAGGCTGGGGGCGGAGCCTCTGGCGGGGATGGTTGAAGACAGATGAAAGGGGATCGGATGCGTCCGGTGATTGCGGTTCTGTGGGAGGATTGGGCGGACCGGTCCCTGCCCTTGCCGGCCTATCAGACGGCGGGGGCGGCGGGGGCCGATCTCTGCGCCAACTTCGCGCCGGACCGGCGGGACGAGGGGCTGACCCTGCAGCCGATGCAGCGGGCCATCTGCCCGACCGGGATCCGGGTGGCGATCCCCGACGGGTTCGAGATGCAGATCAGGCCGCGCTCCGGCCTTGCGACGAAGCACGGGATCAGCCTGCCCAATACGCCGGGCACCATCGATTCCGATTATCGCGGGCCTCTGGGCGTGGCTTTGGTGAACCTCGGGGCGGAACCCTATACCATCCGTCATGGCGACCGGGTGGCGCAGGCCGTGGTGGCGCCGGTGGTGCAGGCCGGGTTCGCGGTGGTCGAGGCGCTGGACCAGACCGGACGGGGTGAGGGGGGCTTTGGCTCCACCGGCTTCACGGCAAGGGGCAAATGATCGGGCTGATCGTCTTTGCGGCGATCTGGGCCATCGGGCTGTGGCGCCGGGTCGGGGCCGGGCTTCTGTGGGCACTGTCCGGCCTCTGGTGGCTGGTGCTGATGGCGGCCCATTCGCCTTGGCTTGGTGCGGGCGGGTTGGCCCGGGTAACAGGGGGTAATCTGCAGGCCTGGGGGCTGCTCGGCCTGCTGGCAGGTCTGGCAGGTCTTTACGGTCTGGCCCTGCGCGTGGTCCGGGCGAAGGCCCGCAAGCCTGATGCGCCGCAAACCGTGCCGGCGGGCAGCTTTTCCGAGGCCGAACTGAACCGCTATGCCCGCCATATCCTTCTGCGCGAGATCGGCGGGCCGGGGCAGAAGCGGCTGAAGGAGGCGAAGGTTCTGGTCGTCGGCGCGGGGGGGCTTGGGTCTCCGGCCTTGCTGTATCTGGCCGCATGCGGGGTGGGGACGATCGGGGTGATCGACCCGGATGTGGTCGAAGCCTCGAACCTGCAGCGGCAGGTGATCCATACCGATGCACGGATCGGGCAGCCCAAGGTGTTCTCGGCCGAGGTGGCGATGAAGGCGCTGAACCCGTTCATCGCGGTCAGGCCCTATCACCGCAGCCTTGACGACGGCATCGCGGCGGAACTGATCGCCGACTATGACATCGTGCTGGACGGCACCGACAATTTCGACACGCGCGAGCGGGTCAACCGCGCCTGCGCCCAGGCCGGCAAGCCCCTGGTTGCGGGCGCCCTGACACAGTGGGAGGGGCAGCTGTCGGTCTGGGACCCCGCGGGCGGCGCGCCCTGTTGTGCCTGCGTCTTCCCGACCCGTCCCGCCCCCGGC
This sequence comes from uncultured Paracoccaceae bacterium, assembly GCA_934500835.1. Taxonomy (GTDB): domain Bacteria; phylum Pseudomonadota; class Alphaproteobacteria; order Rhodobacterales; family Rhodobacteraceae; genus Pseudogemmobacter. The sequence continues at coordinate 179,740 of CAKSTR010000008.1, forward strand.
ATGGTGCCGACCTGCGCCGAGGCCGGCGTCGCCGCACCCTTGCCCGGCATCATCGGCGCGATGATGGCGGCCGAGACGGTGAAGCTGATCACCGGGGCCGGGCAGCCCCTGCGCGGGCGGCTGATGATCCACGACATGCTTCACGCCGAGACGCGGGTGATCGGCGTGAAGCGGCGGGCGGATTGCCCGGTCTGCGGGTCTATTCCGTCGCGGTGAAGGGCGTCTCGGCCAGCACGACATAGTGGTCGTCCGACATCAGCCGCAGGACGTAATCTCCGGGGGCCAGCGTGTCGTAGTAAAGGTCTGGCGTCAGCTCCATCGAGCCGTCCAGAACGGCCCCGGTATAGGCGAAGGCCAGGTAGTTGTAGACATTGGGGTCACCCGCCGCAAAGACCCCGATCCAGTCGTATTTCAGCCCCGGCGCACCGGACCAGCTGACCACCATCGGATCGCCGGTTTTCACCGTGCTGCTGGCGACCGAGATTGCGGGCCTGCCCCCGTCGGCCAGCACCGAGAACCGGGTGCGGCCCCGCTCGGCGCCGTTGGAGTCGATCAGCACGGCATCCCAGGGGCCGGGCGTCAGACCAAGGGTCGACAGGCGGAAGGCACGGTTCCATGTGGCGGTCAGCCCTTCGACCGATGTCACGATGTCCTTGGCCGCATCCCCTCCGCGCGGCACGATCCACACGCCCCAGCCGGCATCGCCGGGCAGATAGCCGCGGACAAGGAAGGTGCCGCCTTCGGCCACCAGACGCGGCTCGACGGCAATCATCGCAGGCGCTGCAACCGGGGTCACGCTCAGGTCCACGATCACGGCGCGATGGTCCGAGGGCCAGGGCGCAAAGCTGCGGTCCACATCGGGGTTGCCGGGTTCGCCCCAGATCTCGGCCCCCCGCACGGTGGCATTGGCGGCAAAGACATAGTCGATGCGGTCCATCCGTTCCCCCTCGACCTGCACCGGCCAGGGGAAGCCGGGCGAATAGGTCAGGCCGGGGCGCGCCACCGGATCGGGGTGCGCCGTGCGGAAGGCATCGGCAAAGCCCGCCGCCTCCATCCGCGCCGTCACGGGCCAGGCGATGGCTTCGGTCTGCTGCGGACGGCTGCCTTTCGCGGCCTCGGTCCAGTCCAGATGCGAGGGCGTGTTGAAATCGCCGGTCACGACGACCGGAGTGCCCGATTTGATCAAAGGCTCCATGCCGGCGACATAGGCCTCGATCTCGGGCATGCGGGCCAGGGCTTCGGCTTCGACCGCCTCGGCGGGGGTCGCGCCGTCGCGCAACAACTCCGGCCCGTAGGAGTCAGAGGACAGATGCAGGTTGCCAAGGGCGATGACCTGCCCCGGGGCCACCATGGCCCAGACCTGCGGCGCGTCCGAGTCCAGCGCCGCCAGGGGATAGGGCGCCTGCCCGGTCTCGGTCCGCTCGCCCAGCTTGGGGTCGAACAGGGGGACACGGCTGATGATGTGGCGGCGCAGATCGACGTAAGGATAGCCGGCGGCGGCGGCGATGATGGCGGTCTGGCCGTCGGGTTCCTGCAGGGACACGATGTCGGCATCCGCCTCGCGGATGATCTCGATCAGCTGCGGTTGGCTGACCTGCACGCCGCCATACCAGATGTTGAAACTCATCACCCTCAGATCGACGGCGTCATCCGCATGGGCGGGCAGGGCAAGAAGCGCGGCGAGGGGTGCGGCAAGGACGGATCGGGTCATTTGCGTCTCCGGTGCTGTCGATGACAGAGTGGCGGCGGAAATCCGGTATGAAAAGAGCGTTGATGGTTCGATTTCTGCTGTATGGGGTAGCTGCCACCGGTATCACGCCGATGACGCAGGCCGGCGCTGTCGCCTGGGGTGTGGCGCTGGCGGTCGAGGACGGCGGCTGGGTTTGCGCGTGTCGCGGCATCACGACCAAATCCCCGTCCGGCTGTGACGCCGGACAGGGGCCCGATTTTTCGCCGAAAAATCGGGCGCTTCAGCCGAAGCGGTAGCTTGAGGCGGTGACACCGCCGAAAAGGTCCGTGTCGTGATAGACCCTGGTGGCCACTTCGGTCTCGGCGGCGCCGAGGGCGGCGAAGACCGGCAGGAAATGGTCCTCCTCGGCATGGGAGACTCGGGCATAGGGCGCCTCTTCCCAGTTCAGCAGCTTCTCGGTCCGCTCGGCCGGCGGCAGGGCCAGAACATCGCCCAGCCAGGCGTCGAAGGCCTCGGACGGCACCTTGGCGCCCGGTCCGAAAAGCTTCAGGTTGTGGTAGCTGAGGCCAGATCCGAGGATCAGCACGCCTTCATCCCGCAGGGGGGCCAGCGCACGGCCAAGCGCCAGATGCTCGGCCGGCGAATAGCCTTTGCGCAGCGAGATCTGGAACAGCGGCACCGATGCGTCGGGATACATCACATAGGCCGGCACGAAGGTGCCATGGTCATAGCCCTGCCTGTCGTCCAGCCGGACCGGCAGGCCGGCGGCGGCGATCAGATCGGCGGCCCGCCGCGCGATGTCCGGCGCGCCGGGGGCCTTGTACTGGATCTGGAACGTATGCGGCGGGAAGCCGTGGTAGTCGTAGACCATCGGCGGATGGGCCGAGGTCATGACGGCAAAGCTGTCATCCTCCCAATGGCCCGAGATCATCAGGATCGCCTTCGGGGTTTCCGGCAGATCCTTGACCATCTGCACGAAGCTGGCTTCCAGATTGACGAAGCGGGCGCGCCAGTCGGGCATCCAGGGCCAGGGGCCGCCACCGTGGCTGATGAAATAGGTGGGCATGCGGGGGGTCATTGCGGTTCTCCATTGCCGGATGACAGGAAGATGCGCCCCCTCCGCCGGTCCGGCAATCCGGCAGGGACGGCGGGATATGGTGCGCAGATGCACATGTCGGGCCGGCTCTCCCCATCGCTGCGGCACCGCCGCATCCCGTCCCGTCTTGCAAGCCGGTCAGCCCTTGCCCATTATCGCGCGCGTATCAAACGGGAGCCTGACCCATGAAACTGACTGCTGCCCTCGGCGCCGCCGCGCTGACGCTTCTCGCCAGTGTTTCCTTCGCGCAAGAGGTCCCCGACCTCGGCGGCAAGGAGGTCACCGTGGTGACCGAAAACGCCTATCCGCCGCTTCAGTTCCTGGACAAGGACGGCAATGCCATCGGCTGGGAATATGACGCCATGGCCGAGATCGCCAAGCGGCTGAACATCACCGTGAAATATGAAAACACCAGCTGGGACGCCATGATTCCGGCGGTGGCCGAAGGCCAGTATGACCTCGGCATGACCGGCATCACCATCAAGGACGAACGCAAGGAGGCGGTCGATTTCTCGGACCCCTACATGCGCTCGGAAATGCTGATGATCGTGCGCGGCGACGAGACCCGCTTTACCGATGCGGCCTCGTTCGCGGCGATGCCCGAACTGCTGGTCTCTGCCCAGCCCGGCACCTCGCCCTTCTATGCCGCCGTCTACGAGATTCTTGACGGCAACGAGGAAAACCCCCGCATCATCAAGTTCGAGACCTTTGGCGCCGGGCTTGAGGCGCTGAAGGCGGGCGACGTCGACCTGACCCTGTCGGATTCCACCGGGGCCAACGGCTATGTCGGGGCCTCGAACGGTGCGCTGAAGATCATCGGCGCGCCGCTTGCGTCGGAAGACTTCGGCTTCATCTTCCCGAAAGGCTCGGATCTGGTCGGCCCGGTCAATGCCGCGATTGCCGCCATGAAGGCCGACGGCACCATGGACGCCCTGAACCAGAAGTGGTTCGTCGATTACAAGATGGGCGAATGAGCAGGGCCTGTCCCGGGGGCGACGCCGCCCCCGGGATCGCCGCATGATTCCGCAGCCGAAACCCGAGAAAGACTTCCCCTGGTGGCTGGTGATCATTGTGGTCACCGGCCTCTGGCTGATGTGGGAGGTCCTGTCGGATGACCAGTATCGCGCCGCGCTGAAGTCGCTCTCCCGCGGAATCTGGATCACGCTGACCGTGTCGGTCGTGGCCTATTTCGGCGCCTGCCTTCTGGGCCTTGGCCTTGCGGTCATCGGCCTGTCGCGCTTTCTGGTGCTGCGCCAGGCGGCCCGGCTTTATATCGAGATCATGCGCGGCGTGCCGATCATCGTGCTGCTGCTGTACGTCTCCTTCGCGGTGACGCCGCTGGTGGTGGGCGGCATCGGCTGGACGATGACCCGACTGGGGCTGGACCCGGTGACCAGCCGCGACGTGCCGCTTCTGTGGCGGGCGGTGATCGCCCTGACGCTGGCCTATTCGGCCTTTCTGGCCGAGATCTTCCGCGCCGGGCTGCAAGCCGTGGACAAGGGCCAGATCGAGGCCGCGATGGCGCTTGGCCTGAACGGCTGGCAGCGCTTTCGCCACATCGTCTTTCCGCAGGCCTTCCGCATGATCCTGCCGCCCCTGGGCAATGATTTCGTCGCCATGGTGAAGGACAGCTCGCTTGTGGCGGTGCTGGGCATCACCGATGTGGCGCAACTGGCCAAGGTGACGGCGGCGACGAACTTCCGCTATTTCGAGACCTACAACGTGGCGGCGCTGATCTATCTGACCATGACGATCTCGCTCTCGCTGCTGCTGAGGCGGTTCGAGGTCAGGATGCGGACCCGCGGACGCGAAGCCGGGTAGCGGGGGTTTCACACCCCCGCACCCCCGTGGGATATTTCCGGACAGAAAATGGGTTTTGACGAGGAGCTTGCCATGAACGTGCTGTTGGAGAAATGGGACACGCCTTTCGGCCTGCCGCCCTTTGCGAGCATCCGCGACGAGGATTTCGCGCCGGCCTTTGATGAGGCGTTTGCCCGGGCGCGGGCGGCGATCGCGGCGATTGCTGATGGCCCGGCGACGGATTTCGCCGGGGTGATCGAGGCGCTGGAACTGGCCGAAGGCGATCTCGACCGGGTGTCGGGGCTGTTCTACAACCTTGCCGGTGCGGACTCCAATGACGCGCGCGAGGCGCTGATGCGCGATCTGGCGCCGAAGATGAGCGGATTTTCCTCGGAGATCACCAACAACAAGGTACTTTTCGCCAAGATCGAGGCGCTGTGGCAGGGCCGCGATGCCCTGGCCCTGACCGCCGAGCAGCTGCGGGTGCTGGAGTTGTATCGCCGGATGTTCGTCCGCTCGGGGGCTGCGCTGGAGGGGGCGCAGGCGGATCGGCTGACGGCTGTGAAGGCGCGGCTGGCGGTCCTGGGCACGCAGTTCAGCCAGAACCTGCTGGCGGATGAGCGCAGCTGGTTCATGGAACTGGCCGAGGCCGATCTCGAGGGTCTGCCGGCTTTTGTCGTCGAGGCTGCCCGGGCGGCGGGGGCCGAGCGGGGATTGGGCGCCGTGGTCACCCTGAACCGCAGCCTGATCGTGCCCTTCCTGCAATTCTCGCCCCGCCGGGCCCTGCGGCAAAGGGCCTACGAGGCCTGGGTCGCCCGCGGCGCGAACGGCGGACAGACCGACAACCGCGGCATCGCGGCCGAAACCCTGGCGCTGCGGTCCGAACGCGCGGCCCTGCTGGGCTATGCCGATTTCGCCAGCTTCAAGCTGGAGCCGGAGATGGCCAGGACCCCGGCCGCCGTGCGCGATCTGCTGATGCGGGTCTGGAGCCCGGCCCGTGCCAAGGCGCTGCAGGATGCCGCCGTGCTGGAGGCCATGCTGCGCGCCGATGGCCAGCCCGGACCGCTGGAGGCCTGGGACTGGCGCTACTACTCGGAACAGCGGCGCAAGGCCGAGCATGATCTGGATGAGGCGGTGCTGAAGCCCTATCTCTCGCTGGAGGCCATGCTGGGCGCGATGTTCGACTGCGCGCATCGCCTGTTCGGGCTGGAGTTCCGCGAGATCGAGGGGCCGTTCTACCACCCGGATGTCCGCGGTTGGGAAGTGACCCGCAAGGGCGGGCATGTCGCGGTCTTCCTGGGCGATTACTTCGCGCGCGGCTCGAAGCGGTCGGGCGCCTGGTGTTCGGCGATGCGGTCGCAGCGCAAGCTGGGCGGCGAGCAGCGGCCCATCGTGGTCAATGTCTGCAACTTCGCCAAGGGCGACCCCTGCCTTCTGTCCTATGACGATGCGCGCACCCTTTTCCACGAGTTCGGCCATGCGCTGCACCAGATGCTGTCGGATGTGACCTATGGGTTCATCTCGGGGACATCTGTCGCCCGCGATTTCGTCGAATTGCCGAGCCAGCTGTATGAACACTGGCTGGAAGTGCCGCAGGTGCTGCAAACCCATGCCCGCCACCATGAGACCGGCGCGCCGATGCCCGCCGATCTTCTGCAGCGGCTGCTGGCGGCAGGCACCTACGATCAGGGCTTTGCCACGGTGGAATTCGTCGCCAGCGCCATGGTGGATCTTGAGTTCCACTCGGGCACGCCGCCGGCCGATCCGATGCAGAAACAGGCCGAGGTGCTTGAGGCCCTTGGCATGCCCCGGGCCATCCGCATGCGCCACGCCACCCCGCATTTCGCCCATGTGTTCAGCGGCGACGGCTATTCTTCAGGCTATTACAGCTACATGTGGTCCGAGGTGATGGATGCCGACGCCTTCGCCGCCTTTGAGGAAACCGGCGATCCCTTTGATCCCGCCACCGCGGCGAAGCTGGAGCGGTTCATCCTGTCGGCGGGCGGGTCCGAGGAGGCAGAGACACTGTATCTGAAGTTCCGGGGCAAGATGCCGGGGGTCGAGGCGCTTCTGAAAGGCCGGGGTCTGCTGGATGCCGCCTGAGGGGGCGCTGCCCCCGTCCTGCGGACTCCCCCGGGATATTTCTGTTCTGAAAGAAGCCCTCTTTCAGAATGAAACTATTCCCGCCGGAGGCCCCTGAGCCAAGCCGCGCAGGCGGCGCTGGCGAGAAAAAGGCATGCGGCGCAAGCCGCTCATTTGCTTCAGCGGCGCAACTGGCCGGGCGGGTGGCCATAGGCACGGCGGAAGGCGCGGCTTAAGGTAGCGGGGCTGGTGAAGCCGGTGCGCAGGGCGACTTCGGACAGGGGGTGCCGCGTCTCGGCCAGCATCCGGCGGGCGGCGGTCAGCCGCAGGCTCAGGCCATGCGCGCCCGGAGTGGTGCCGAAGGCCTGGCGGAACAGCACCTCCAGCCGGCGGGGCGACAGACCGACGGCGGCAGCGGTCTCGGCCACGCTTTCGGGGGTGTCCAGCCGGGCCTCCATCCGGGCGGCGGCGCGGGCGATGCGCGGGTCCATGGCGGGATCGGTGCCGGGGCGCGCAAGTTGCGGCTCATGCCCCGGGCGAGAGGTGGTCAGGAACGACAGCGCAACCTGACGCGCCAGCCCGGCCCCATGGCGGGCGCGGATCAGATGCAGCATGAAGTCCTGCGCCGGGGCCGCGCCGCCGATCGTCACCCGGTTGCGGTCGATCACATAGCGGTCGGGCACCACGTCGATGTTCGGGTGGCGGGCGGCCAGGTCCTCGTGATCCTCCCAGTGCACGGTGGCGCGGTAGCCATCCAGAAGTCCGGCCCGTGCCAGCACCCAGGGTGCGGCGTCGATGCCACCGACCAGGGCAAAGCGGGGCGCGATGCGGCGCAGGTCGCGGATCAGCGGGCGGGTCGCCACCTCGTCCAGCCGGTAGCCGGCGATCACGATCAGCGCCTCGGCCCCCACCGCCGCCGAGAGCGGCCCCGAGGAGGGCAGCGACAGCCCGCAGGTCAGCGGCGCGGGGGCGCCGTCGGGGGTGACGATGCGCCAGCGAAACGCCTCATGACCCAGCTGGCGGTTGGCGTTGCGAAGGGGGTCGAGGGCCGAGGCGACCTCAAGGATGCTGGCCTGCGGCAGCACCAGAAGGGCGATGGTCAGCGTCGCGTGCGACGGCGAGAAGATTGCATTTTCCGTCATGCGGAATGCGTAATACGCAAAGCATGCGCTGCCAAGGGGGCTATGCTGGTGCCAGCCCAAGGGAGGATTCCATGCCGCTGACCATGAACCGCGAAGTCTTCATCACCTGCGCCATCACCGGGTCGGGCGGCACGCAGGACCGTTCCCCCCATGTGCCGCGCAGCCCCAAGCAGATCGCCGAAAGCGCGATTGCGGCGGCCAAGGCGGGGGCGGCGGTGGTGCATTGTCACGTGCGCGACCCCGAAACCGGCAAACCCAGCCGCAAGCTGGAATATTACCGCGAGGTGACGGAGCGGATTCGGGACTCCGACACCGATGTCGTGCTGAACCTGACCGCCGGCATGGGTGGCGATCTGATGTTTGACGGCACCGAGAACATGGGCCGCATGGCCGCGCATTCCGATATGGCGGGCGCCGAGGAGCGCGTCGCCCATGTCGTTGAATGCCGCCCCGAAATCTGCACCCTCGACTGCGGCACGATGAACTTCAACGAAGCCGATTACGTCATGGTCAACACCCCCGGCATGCTGCGCGATATGGCGAAGCGGATGGTGGCCAGCGGCACGCGGATCGAGATCGAGGCTTTTGATACCGGCCATCTGTGGCTGGCCAAGGCGCTGGCGGACGAAGGCATCATCCCCGATCCGGTGCTGGTGCAGCTGTGCATGGGCGTGCCGTGGGGCGCGCCGGACGATCTGAACACCTATCTGGCCATGGTGAACAACGTGCCGAAGCACTGGCACTGGTCGGCCTTCGCGCTGGGCCGCCACCAGATGCCCTACGTCGCGGCGGCGGTTCTGGGCGGCGGCAACGTGCGGGTCGGGCTTGAGGACAACCTCTGGCTGGACAAGGGCGTGCTGGCCACCAACGCGCAACTGGTGGAGCGCGCGGCGGGGATCATCGAGAACCTTGGCGCAAGGGTGATCACCCCGGCCGAGGTGCGGGCGAAGCTGAAGGTCGAGAAGCGGGCGCCGGTCGCGAAGTGACCTGGGCGCAGGTGGCGCTGCGGTCGGAAACGACCGCAAAAGCGCCCCTTGAGGCGGGAACGCGATTGGCCGGGCCGCAGAACGCGGCCTAGGGTGAGAGCGTCCTTGCCGCAGCGCAGGGTCGACAGATGTCCGCACAGCCAGGAGGAGCCAGCATGGAACAGGTCAAATTCACCCAGATGAAGGACGGCGACGCCGAGGATTACGCCTTCCTTCACAAACATGAATCCGATTACGCCAAGGGCACGGCCGCCCGCCTTCTGACCGGGCTGGTCGATCTGGACGAAAGCCTCTCGGGCTATCAGATCACCCGTCTGGGCCATTCCCTGCAATCGGCCACCCGCGCCTGGCGCGACGGGGCCGATATCGACTGGGTCGTCTCCACCCTGCTGCATGACATCGGCGACATCTACGCGCCCTACAACCATGACGAATACGCTGCCGCCATCCTGCGCCCCTTCGTGCGTGAGCAATGTGCCTGGGCGGTCGAGAAACACGCCGACTTCCAGCGCATCTATTACGCGCATCATGTGGGGGGCAATCAGCACGCCCGCGACCGCCACGCCGGCAGCCCGTATTTCGACGATTGCGCCGAGTTCTGTGAACGCTGGGACCAATCGAGCTTCGATCCCGAATACGACACCCTGTCGATCGAGTTCTTCCGCCCGATGGTCGAAGAGGTCTTCGCGCGCAATGCCTATGACCCCGCCGTCACCCGCAAGGGCGAGCGGGTTCCACTGACCGACGCGGGTGTCGCGGCGAAACGGCTCTGATCCGGCGGCCGCGTGGGCGCGGGCTCCGCGCGGCCGACATATGCAACGAAAGGAAAGGCGCATCATGGCGCGCAAGGCGGCAATCATCGGTGGCGGGGTTATCGGCGGCGGGTGGGCTGCGCGCTTCCTGCTCAACGGCTGGGATGTGGGCGTGTTCGACCCCGATCCGCAGGCCGAGCGCAAGATCAGCGAGGTGATGGCGAATGCCCGCGCCGCGCTGCCGGCGCTGTCGGATGTGCCGATGCCTGATGAGGGCAAGCTGACCTTCCACGGCACCATCGGCGAGGCCGTCGAAGGTGCGGAATATGTGCAGGAATCGGTCAGCGAGCGGATCGAGTTGAAGCACAAGGTCTATGCCCAGTTGCAGCAGGCCAATCCCGGCGTGCTGATCGGGTCGTCGACCAGTGGATTCAAGGCCTCGGACCTGCAAAAGGGCAGCCCGGCGCCGGAAAACATCATCGTCGCGCATCCGTTCAACCCGGTTTACCTGCTGCCGCTTTCCGAAGTGTCGGGGTCGGAGAAGAACACCGAGGCGACGGTGCAAAAGACCGTGCAGATCATGAAGGACATCGGGATGTTCCCGCTGGTGATCCGGCATGAGATCGACGCCTTCCTCGGCAACCGCTTCCTTGAGGCGGTCTGGCGCGAGGCGCTGTGGATGCTGAAGGACGGCATCGCCACCACCGAGGAAATCGACGAGGCGATCCGCATGGGCTTTGGCCTGCGCTGGGGGCAGATGGGCCTGTTCGAGACCTATCGCATCGCCGGCGGCGAGGCCGGGATGAAGCATTTCATGGCCCAATTCGGCCCGGCGCTGAAATGGCCCTGGACCAAGCTGATGGACGTGCCCGAATTCAACGACGAGTTGGTCGAGCTGGTTTCCAGCCAGTCCGACGCGCAATCCGGCATGTATGGCATCCGCGAGCTGGAGCGCATCCGCGACCAGAACCTTGTCGGCTTCCTGCGGTCCCTGAAAGACCGCAACTGGGGCGCGGGCAAGGTCTTGCGCGAACATGACGAGGCCCGCGCGGCCGCCTTCCATGCCGAGATGCAGAAGGGCATCGACAAGGGGCCGAAGGCCGCCCCGCTGGTGATGGCGCAGATGCAGGTGCTGCCCGGCTGGATCGACTACAACGGCCATATGACCGAAAGCCGCTATTACTTCGCCAATTCGGAAACCATCGACAACTTCCTGCGCCTGATCGGCGCGGGGATGGAGTATGTCGCGGCAGGGCACAGCTACTACTCGGCCGAGACCCATATCCGCCATCTGGGCGAGGCCAAGCTGGGCGACCGGCTGCGCGGCGAATTGCAGATCATCAGCGCCGATGAAAAGCGTTTTCGCTCCTTCGTGCGGATCATGAAGGACGACGAATGCGTCGCCACCATCGAGCAGCTTTGCCTGCATGTCGACATGAAGGAAGGCAAGGCCGTGGCGGCCGCTCCGCAGGTCTGGGCGAAGCTGAAAGCCATCGCCGACGCCCATTCCGGCCTGCCGCTGCCGGAAGGCGCGGGCCGCGCCGTCGGCCAGAAGAAGTGAGCCGCCGTGTCCTGATCACGGCGGGGGCGAACGGCATCGGGCTGGTCATGGCCCGGGCCTTTGCCGCGCTTGGCGACAGGGTCTGGGTGACCGATGTGGACAGCGCGGCCCTTGCCGCGCTGCCGCCCGGCATCCGGGGCAGCCTTTGCGATGCCTCCAACGGGGCGCAGATGGACGCGCTCTTTGCCGCGCTGACCGCGGATTGGGGCGGTCTGGATGTTGCCGTCGCCAACGCCGGGATCAAGGGGCCGACCGCCGCGATCGAGGACATGCCGCTGGACGGCTGGGCGGAATGCATCGGCGTCAACCTTGATGGGGCGATGCTGCTTGCGCGGGGTGCCGCGCGGCTGATGAAACCGCAGGGGCGGGGGGTGATCACCTTCCTCTCCTCGACCGCCGGGCTTTACGCCAACCCCTTCCGCGCGCCTTATGTCGCCGCGAAATGGGGCGTGATCGGGCTGATGAAGACGGTGGCGATGGAACTGGGCCCGCATGGCATCCGCGCCAATGCGATCTGCCCCGGTTCCGTCAACGGCCCGCGCATCGACCGGGTGATCGCGGCCGAGGCCGAAGCCAAGGCCACCACGCCCGAGGCCATCCGTCAGGGCTATGCCTCGGGCACCGCGCTGAAGCGGCTGACCGATCCCGAGGATGTGGCCGATATGGCGCTTTTCCTTGCCTCCGACGGTGCGCGCATGGTCTCGGGCCAGGCGCTGGCGGTGGATGGCATGACCTACAATGTTGATCCGTGAGGGTGGAATGAACTTCGGACTGAACGAAGAACAGCAGATGATCGTCGATACCACGCGGGCCTTCGTCGAGACGGAGCTTTATCCGCATGAGCTGGAGGTCGAGCGGACGGGTGTCCTGCGCGAGGATCTGCGGGCGGAACTGCAGCAAAAGGCCATCGAGGCCGGGCTTTATGCCGCCAACATGCCCGAAGAGGTCGGCGGCGCCGGGCTGGATACACTGACCTGGCTTCTTTACGAAAAGGAGCTGGGCAAGGCGAATTACGCCCTGCACTGGACCTGCGTCTGCCGCCCGTCGAACATCCTTCTGGCCTGCGAGGGCGAGCAGCGCGAACGCTATCTGATGCCCGCCGTGCGCGGCGAACGCCACGACTGTCAGGCGATGACGGAACCGGGCGCGGGGTCCGACCTGCGCGGCATGAAGGCCTTCGCCCGCGAGGACGGCGGCGATTTCGTGCTGAACGGCACCAAGCATTTCATCTCGCACGCCGATGTTGCGGATTTTGCCATCGTCTGGGTGGCAACCGGCGAAGAGGACACGCCGCGCGGCAAGAAGAAGCTGATCACGGCGTTTCTGGTCGACAAGGGCACCCCGGGCTTCACGGTGCGCGACGGCTATCGCAACGTGTCGCACCGCGGCTACAACAACATGATCCTCGAGTTCGACGAGTGCCGGCTGCCGAAAAGCCAGATCCTTGGCGAGGTTCACAAGGGCTTTGAAGTGGCGGGCAAATGGCTGGGCGCGACCCGGCTGCAGGTGGCCTCGACCTCGCTTGGCCGGGCGGAACGGGCGCTGGGGCTGGCGCTGGCCTATGCGGCGGAACGCAAGCAGTTCGGCCAGCTGATCGGCAAGTTCCAGGGCATCAGCTTCAAGCTGGCCGATATGGCGATGGAGCTGAAGGCGGCAGAACTTCTGACGCGGGAAGCGGCGTGGAAATACGACCAGGGCACGGTGACCGAGGCCGACATGTCGATGGCCAAGCTGAAGGCGACCGAGGTGCTGGCCCATATCGCCGACGAGGCGATCCAGATCCACGGCGGCATGGGCCTGATGGACGAATTGCCGCTGGAACGCATCTGGCGCGACGCCCGGGTGGAGCGGATCTGGGAGGGCACATCGGAAATCCAGCGCCACATCATCAGCCGCGAGATGCTGCGGGCCCTTGGCGCATGACCGCCGCAGGACCAGCCATCGCGATCGACTGTTGCCCGCAACGCAACCGGATGCCGCACGGGGCCGGGATGCTGAAGCGCAGGCTATACGATGCGGACCGGGTGGCGCCCGCGGGCTGAACGTTGCGACTTGTGGCCAGCGCCGGGGGGCTGTCTGCCCCCCGGACCCCCCGAGGATATTTAGAGACAGAAAATGAGCAGACGCTTCGGTAACCTTAACCTCTTCGCAATCGGAATCGCAGAGCCTGCTCTTGCGGTACAGGCGGGGACGCCGATGACCGTGACGGGAAATGGCACCTCGTTCCGCTTTGCGGGGCGGGGTGTTCCCATTTTCTGTCCGGAAATATCCTCGGGGGGTCCGGGGGGCAGACAGCCCCCCGGCGGCCTCCACAGCGCCGGGGGCTGCAAATGACGCGCCTCGACCGTCTCCTCCGCCCGCGCCACATTGCCGTTCTGGGGGCCGGCTG
>CAKSTR010000009.1 GCA_934500835.1 uncultured Paracoccaceae bacterium
GAACTGGCCTCGCTTGGCGCCAAGGTGCTGCAGACCCGCTCGGTCGAGCTGGCGATGCGCTACAAGGTGAAACTGCGGGTGCTGTCCTCGTTCGAGGACACCGATGAGAACTCTGGAACCCTGGTCTGCGACGAGGAGGATATCGTGGAATCGAAAGTCGTTTCTGGCATCGCCTACAGCCGCGACGAAGCGAAGATGACGCTGATCCGGGTGGCCGACCGCCCCGGCGTGGCCAGCGCCATCTTCGGGCCTTTGGCCGAAGCCGGCGTGAACGTCGACATGATCGTGCAGAACATTTCGGAAAAGGCGGCGGGCCATTCCGGCGCCACCACCGACATGACCTTCTCGGTCCCGGTCAATCAGGTCTCGCGCGCCCGCAAGGCGATGGAGGATGCCCGCGCCGCCGGCGTCATCTCCTATGACGAGATGGTCGAGGATACCGAAGTTGCGAAGGTGTCGGTCGTCGGCATCGGCATGCGCAGCCAGGTCGGGGTTGCCGCCAAGATGTTCGCAGCCCTTGCGGCCGAGAATGTGAACATCAAGGTCATCGCCACCTCTGAAATCAAGATCTCGGTGCTGATCGACCGCAAGTACATGGAACTGGCCGTGCAGGCGCTGCACGATGCCTTCGAGCTGGAAAACGCCTGAGAAGAGGCGCCGCCGGCAAGGCGGAACACGCCCCCGCCGGCCTGAAAGTGTCCGCGCCGGGGCATCCGCGCGGGGTCGGCGCAGGTGCGGGCCGCCCGGACCGGGCGGGATGGGACATGGGCATCGGGGACCGGGACAGGGCCGGTCCGGTGATGTCCGCGCACTCCCCTCGATGCCCAAGGCCACGGGCGCAAGACTGTGCGTGAACCCGCTGACAAAACCCTGTGGCCCGGCACCCCGCGCGCCCTCTCATCCGCCGGCGACAATGGTTAACGCTTGAACGCGACCGATGTCGCTTCTACGCTAACCTTCCCGGCCATCGGGAGATGTATGTTCCGGTTCTGGGTCCTATCATGCCCGACAAACTGCAGATCATCGGCCTGTGCAGGTTCTCCTACCCAACGGCGGAGGGATCTGGCTTCACAACCGGCGCGACCCCGGAAGGCCATGTTCCGGCGGTCTACGATCACGGCCGGCTGCACCGGCGCCTCTGGCTTTTCCGCCATATCTGCCTGCCCGGCATCACCGGCCAGACCGACCGGGATTTCAGCCTGATCATTCTTGTCGGCCAGACCCTGCCCGATTTCGCCCGTCAGGCCTTGGAGGAAATGATCGCGGGCCACCCCCAGTTGCGCCTGCAGGTCGAACCCGAGTTCCAGCGGCATGACGAGATCTGCGCCCAGGTCCTTTTGGACGCCCGGCACCCGCGCAGCCGCTTTGTCGCCGAATTCGGCATGGATGACGACGATTGCGTGGCCGTGACCTTCATCGCCGAAACCCGCCGGATCTTTGCGCAATGCCGCGATCTGATCACCTCGGAGGGGCGGCTTGAGCTGGATTTCTGCCGGGGCTTTGCCATGCTGGCCGAGGATGGCAGACTGTCGTTCAAGCAGGTCGTCGCCCCGCACTGGAACTGCGCGCAGGTGATCCTGCAACCCGCGGCATCCCCCCTCAGTCTGTTCAACTTCCACCACTTCCGGTTCTGGAAGCGCCACACCTCGTTCTCATTCGCGCGTGAACCGATGTTCATCCGCAGCTTCCACGGCCACAATGACAGCGGTAACCGCTGGGCCGGGCTGAAGCCCAATCCCGGGCCGCAGGAAGAGGCGGATCTTCTGCCCGTTCTCAGGCAGCGGTTCGCACTGGACCTTGCCGCAGCGCAAGCCAGTTTTCTGGCCACGGCCGGGGTATAGCGGCTGCGAAATGGGCAGCACGGGGATGCGACCCTTCCTGAGACATCACGGGCGTTCCGTTCCGGCGCATCCTGTGGTCTAAGCGCAACATGACCCCTGACGGAGAACGCGCTGGAATCATGCCCGAACGGAGTGAAAGCGAAAGCCGCAAACTGCTGCGCCGTCTGCGCGATGTCCTTGCCGTACCCGGCAAGGGTCAGGACCGGCTGGACAGCATCACCCATCTGATCGCGGATTCGATGGGGACCGAGGTCTGCTCGATCTACCTCTTCCGGGACGAGGACACGCTGGAGCTTTGCGCCACCGAAGGTCTGAAGAAGGCCGCCGTTCACCAGACCCGCATGAAACTGGGCGAGGGCCTTGTCGGCCGGGTCGCCCGCAGCGGCCAGCCGGTGAACACCGCCAACGCGCCTGGTGAAAAGGGTTTCCGCTATATGCCCGAGACCGGGGAAGAGACCTTCCCCTCCTTCCTTGGCGTGCCGATCCAGCGGGTCGGCGAAAAGCTGGGCGTGCTGGTCGTCCAGTCGCGCACCGCCCGCGAATTCCTGGAAGACGAGATCTACGCGATCGAGGTTGTGGCCATGGTGCTGGCCGAAATGACCGAACTTGGCGCCTTCACCACCGGCGATGACGGCGCCATGCGGGCGCTGCACAAGCGGTCGGTGCTGTTCCGCGGCGCCACCGGGCAGGAGGGCGCCGCCGAAGGCCGGGTCTGGCTGCACGAGCCGCGCGTCGTGGTGACCAACCCTGTCGCCGACGATCCTTTGGTCGAGATCGAACGCATCCGGGGCGCCGTGGGCGTGTTGCGCGTCTCTATCGGCGACCTGCTCGAAGCGCAGGAACTGGACAAGGAACAGAAGCAGGTCCTTGAGGCCTACCGGATGTTCGCCCAGTCGCGCGGCTGGCTGCGCCGGATGGAAGAAGACATCATGCTGGGCCTCTCGGCCGAGGCTGCGGTGGAAAAGGAACAATCCGCCGCCCGCGCCCGGATGGAACAGGTGCCGGATGCCTATCTGCGCGAAAGGCTGCAGGATCTTGACGATCTGTCGAACCGGCTCTTGCGCATCCTGACCGGACAAGGTGCGGACACCGGCGCGCAGATGCTCGACAACCCGGTGCTGGTGGCCCGCAACATCGGCCCGGCCGAACTTCTGGAATACGGCCGCAAGCTGAAAGGTGTGGTCCTTGAGGAAGGCTCGGTCGGAAGCCATGCCGCCATCGTCGCCCGCGCGCTGGCGATTCCGCTGGTGATCCACGCCAGCCGCATCGCCTCCGAGGCGCTGAACGGCGACCATATCCTTGTCGACGGCGATCAGGGCATCGTGCACCTGCGCCCCGAGGAAACCGTCGCCCGCGCCTTCCGCGACAAGATCGCCATGCAGGCCGAGGCGCAGACCCGCTATGCCAGCTTGCGCGGCCTGCCGGCGCAATCGACCTGCGGCACCGTGATCTCGTTGCACATGAACGCCGGGCTGATGGCGGATCTGCCCAGTCTCGAAGGCTCGGGCGCGGACGGCGTCGGGCTTTTCCGCACCGAGTTGCAGTTCCTGATCCGCAACCAGATGCCGAAGCGGGCCGAACTGGCCGCGCTTTATGCCCGCGTCATGGACGCCGCAAAGGGCCGGCGCGTGGCGTTCCGCACCCTCGACATCGGGTCGGACAAGGTGCTGCCCTATATGAAGCCCAATGACGAGCCGAACCCGGCGATGGGCTGGCGCGCGATCCGCGTCGGGCTGGACAAGCCCGGCGTGCTGCGGATGCAGTTGCAGGCACTGTTGCGCGCCGCCAACGGCCGCCCGCTGACCATCATGTTCCCCTTCGTCAGCGAATTCGCCGAATTCGCCGAAGCCCGCAGCCATGTCCTGCGTGAGGTCCACCGCGAAAAATCGTTGGGCCACAAGGTGCCCGACCGGCTTGAGATCGGCGCGATGTGCGAGACGCCAAGCCTCGCCTTCGCGCCGAAAGCCTTCTTCGACCTGACCGATTTCGTCTCGATCGGCGGCAACGACCTCAAGCAGTTCTTCTTCGCCGCCGACCGCGAGAATGAACGCGTGCGCCGCCGCTACGACATGCTGAACCTGTCGTTCCTTGCCTTCCTTGAACAGATTATCGCGCGTTGCGCCACCTCGGACACGCCGCTTTCCTTCTGTGGCGAGGATGCCGGCCGCCCGGTCGAGGCCATTGCACTGGCGGCCCTTGGCCTGCGCAGCCTGTCGATGCGCCCCGCCTCGGTCGGCCCGGTCAAGGCGCTGATCCGGCGGGTGAACCTGCAGGAAGCCCGCGCGGTGATCGACGCGGCCCGCGAAAGCGGCGCTGAAAGCGCCCGCCCCGCGCTGATGGACTGGCTGGCCACCCAACCGCAATGACGCCGCGGTCGCGGCTGCCCCAGATATCCCCGGCGGCGGCACGTCCTCGGCGCTGCGCGCCTTGGCGCAGGGCCGAGAGAACAAACTTGCGGCGATCAGCCGCCCTGCTGCGTCACGCCCTGGTCACCCGCGGGGCGGTGGCGGCGGTGCGGAAGGCGGTCAGCACCGGCTCGACCCCGTGGCGTTCCGACAGGCGCAGAAGCGCAAAGCGGATCGCGGCCAGTTCGCGGTAATACCCCAGATAGGCCGCGTTCAGCGCAGCCCCGGTGGCAGCGCCCAGAAGGGGCACCGCCTGGGCCGCCAGCTTCTGGCTCAACGCCGCCGCAAGGCTGGGGGCAACGCGCTGGATCAGCCGCTGCATCGCCGGGCCGGTCAGGGTGAGACGGGCCGACAGGAACGAGGTGTCCACCCCGTCATCGGCCGCAAGGGGGCTGCCTGCCGCAAAGACCTGCAGGCATTCGGCGCGGATCGCGGGCTCGGCCGGATCAAAGCCCGCCGCCACCGCCTCGGCCCGGATGGCATGCAGGATCACCGTGACCGTCACCGGCAATTCCGCGACCGAGGTGGCGATCCCCCCGGCCCCGCCCGCCGCGCCCGAGGCCAGCGCCGCCACCAGGGAGCCGCGCCGCCCGGTGCCGGGCAGCACCCGGCCCCCCAGGTCGGCAGCCCCCCATGAGGCGTGCAAAGCCCGTTCGGTCAGCTGGCCGATCCTTGTCCGCACCCCGGCGGGCAGCGCCGCCAGATGGCCTTCAAGACGGCCGCCAAGGCGGGTCAGCACCGCGACCACAGGGCCGCCGGCGCGGCGATAGCGGCGGGCAAGCGCCTCGATCTCGGGCGCAGGGTCGGGCAGGATCATCGGCAGGGTGTTGTCCATGCGCTGAATATCGGAACCCCGGGGCCTTGCTGCAATAGCCCGTCAGGTCGCGCGGCTTACCCGGCCGGTGATCCCGGCCCAGGCGCCGGCCTTCAGCTCCAGCCCCAGCACCCGGTCGGGGTTGGTGGGGGGCGGCATCTCGACGCCTTCAAGCTTGCGGAAACCGAACCGGCCGTAGTAGGGCGCATCGCCGACCAGCAGCACCCGCTCCCACCCCAGCCGCCGCGCCTCGGCCAGGCTTTCGTTGATCAGAAGCCCGCCCAGACCTTCGCCCTGCCGGGTCGGGTGCACGGCAACCGGCCCCAGAAGCAGAACGTCCTCTTCGCCGATCAGCGCCGGCCAGTAACGGATCACCGCCGCCAGAATGCCATCGTCATCGCGCAGGCAAAGACACAGCGGCGCCACCGTCGGCACCCCTTCGCGCAGGCGGTAAGAGGACAGCGCCGTCCGGCCGGGCGCGAAGCAAAGGTCGTAAAGCGTCTCTACCTCCCACCAGTCGGTTTCGGTTTCCTCTTCAAGACGATAGGCCACCCGCGCCGCCCCCCGAATCTGCTGGTCCAGCCCCGTAGCATGCGATTGTATCAGGATCAAACCAGGGGGCCGGCAGGGTCCCGCTTGCGAAAGATCGCAGGGGACAGGATAGTGCCGCATCATGCCCCACATCCCGCTTGACCAGATCCTCGCCGCGCCGACGCCTGCCGAGGTGCAGCTTCTGGCCCATGCCTCGGCCGGCACACCCTGTCAGTTCGCCGCCGGCCTTCCTGACGCCGACGCGCCCGACGTGCCGCGCATCCGCGCCGCGCTTCTGGCCCATCTGATCACCGGCGGGTCAGAGGGGGCGCCCGTCGCCCCTCAGGGTCTGCGGCTGATCGGCGCGATGATCGACGGCCCCTTGCAGCTGTCCTTCCTTGAGGTACGGGGCGAGACCGACCTCAGGCTGTGCCGTTTCACCGATGCGATCACGGCAAGGCGCGCCCATCTGGTGCAGCTGGTGCTGTCGGGCTGCCAGTTCCCGGCGCTGACCTGCGAGGGCGCCTTGATCGACGGATCGGTTTTCCTGATCGGCGTCCAGTGCCCCGGCCGCATCTCGTTCGCCACCGCCCGAATCGGCGGCCAGCTGGCGCTGCACGGAGCCGAGATCGGGCCTTTCACCGCGCAGGGGGCCGAGATCGGGGCCTCGGTCTATCTTCGGGCCAATGCGGCGGCGGCCTTCCGGGCAAGGGGCGAGGTCTCGCTTGCCAATGCGACCATCAACGGCCAGCTGGCTCTGGACGGCGCGTTGCTGGACAATTTCGACGGCATCGCACTGAACGCGCAGGGCGCGCGGATCGACGGCGATGTCTTCCTGCGCGATCAGGGGCCGCATCCCTTCCGCGCGCGGGGGGAGGTCCGGCTGGCCGCGGCCGAGATCACCGGCCAGCTGGATTGCACCTCGGCCAGCTTTGCCGCCCCCGAAGGCCGCGCCGCCTTTTCCGCCCAGAGGATGCAGGTCGGGGCCGAATTCTTCTGGCAGAAGATCGACATGCCCACGGGCCTTCTGCACATGCCCTCGGCCCATGTCGGCGATCTGGTGGATGATCCCGCCTCGTGGCCCGGACAGGGGCGCAGCTATATCGACGGTTTCGGCTATGACCGCATCACCCGCGATGCGCCGGTGGATGCGCCGACCCGGCTGCGCTGGCTGGCGCAGGTCAGCAGCAAGGACGGCCGCTTCCTGCCGCAGCCCTATGCGCAATGCGCCGCCACGCTGGCCCGCATGGGGCATGAGGCCGAAGCGCGCGAGATCATGGAGGCGCAGGCCCGCCGCAAGGGCATCCAGCGCCGGCAGACCCGGGTGGCCTTGCCCGGGGGCAGCCCCCGCAGCGGGTCGTCGCGCCTTTGGGCGCAGGCCGGGACTCTGGTGGACTGGCTGTGGGACCGCGCCGCGCAGGGCATCGTCGGATATGGCTATGCCCCGTTCCGCGCGCTTGGCTGGATCACCGCCTTGGCGCTTTTCGCGGCCTTTCTGGCCATGCAGGCCTGGAACGAAGGGTCGATGGCGCCCAACAACGACCTGATCGCCGCCTCGGACGGCTGGCAGGAGCTGATGCGGCAGGACTGCATCCCGAACCGCTTCCCCGGCTGCGTGGCAAACCCTGCCGCGGTCTGGAACGGGCCAGAGGGCGCAGGGCTGGATTGGGAAAGCTTCCACCCGCTGGCTTACGGGATGGATGTGGTGCTGCCGGTGGTCGGCCTTGGCCAGACCGAGGCCTGGTCGCCGGCAAAGGACCGCGGACCGTGGGGCTTTACCCTGTGGTGGGCGCGCTGGCCGCTGATCTTCGCCGGCTGGCTGGTCTCGGCTTTGGCGGCAGCGGCAGCAACCGGGATCATCCAGCGCGGCACGCCGACCTGACCGGCGAAAGCCGGCGCGGCAGCACCGCGCCGGCCTTCTGGCTCAGAACTGGCGGCCCAGCATCGCGTCGACCGACTGGCGGTTCGATCCGCGCACCGCGAAGAAGATCGTCATGGCCAGCCAGAGGATCGACTTCTCGGCCCCCGCATAGCCCTGATCGAATGCAACCCAATGGGCATAGACCGTCACCAGCAGGATGATGGTTGCGGCGACGGCGGCCGGGCGGGTGAACAGCCCGATGGCGATCAGGACGCCGGCGACGAATTCGGTCACCGACAACAGCGGAGACCAGAACGCCCCGGGGTAGAAGCCAAGGCCCTCGACCATGCCGGTGGCGGCAAAGGGCTCCAGCAGTTTCGGCCAGCCGTGGACGGCAAAGATCACGCCGCAGATCACCCGCATCAGGGTCTCGGCATAGTCATGCAGGGCGGAATAGATCGGGCGCAGCGCGGGGATACGCTCGGCAATCGGGGCGTTGGTATTGGTGTTCGACATGTCGTTCGCTTTCTTTGGTCGCGTCAGGACGTGCGCCGCATCACGCGGCCCGCATCGGCAAGACGTCGGATTTCCGGGTGGCTTCGGCCCCGCGTCGGGACCGTCAGGCGGCCGAGGGACGTGGCGGCCGGTCAAGACCACCGGGAATGACACCCTGCAACCGCGCAGGCTCTTGCGACCGAAGCAGCCGGATCAGGGCGCCCGTTCTGGCCGGCACCGGATCTGCCTCGGCAAGCATGGCCTTGCAGGGACAGGGCGGCTCGGCCTGCGTCCTTGCCGGCAGCGGTGCGATGGTGTCGGGGGCGGGGCAGACCAGCAGGCCTTGCTGCGAAGGGCATGACGCCACAGGCCCCGGCCCTGCGGCGCGCGCCGGCAGGGCAAGGCTGAGAGTGACCGTAATCAGGATGCAAAGCCGCCAGATCATCGCGGCCCTTATCCTTGAAGGCGGGCGGCGCGACAATTCACGATCCGGTCAGCGGCTGCAACAATGGCCCGCCCGCCGCAGGCGCGGCGATGCAGGGGCCTTCCCCCCCGGCATTGCGCCGTCTATCCTGGTGCGGCCGCCGCCGGACGGGGAAGGAGACCTGATGCACCACCCGTCCATGCCGCGCCGCCCGGCCAGCGGGATGCCCCGGAAATGATCCGCCCTCTCCTGCTCGCAGCCCCTTTCGCAGCCCTTCTTGCCATCGCCGCCCTGGCCCAGGACAGCGATGGCATCCTGGCCGACAGGATCCTGTCGGACCGCGATTTCTTCCGCCTTGCCGCCTGTGGCGCCCCACCCGGCGGTGAATGCGACGGATCGGTGCTGCGCTGGTCGAAGCCGGTCGTCACCATCACCCTTTTGCCCGCCGACGTCCCGCAGCCCGAAGGCTTTGCCGAGGCGCTGGACACCGCCCTTGATCAGGCGCTGCGCGAGATCAACGGAACCCGCGCCGGCATCCGGCTGCGGCGGGTCGAGGGCAAGCGCGCGGATATTCGCGTCAGGGCGACGGAATACAAGGATGGCGACCGGCTGGGCGATGTGGACGGCATCTCGGCTGCGGGGATCATGGGGGTCGGCTACATGACCTACTGGTCGAACAGCCGCGAGCAGATCACCGAGGCCAGCATCCTGATCTCGACCTCGATCCTGCCCTCCGACATGCGTTCGGTCGTGCTGGAAGAAACCTTTCAGACCCTTGGCCCGCGCTTCGACATCGACGGCCCGGCCTATGAGGGCGTCTCGATCCTGTCGCAGACCTCCAACGAAACGGTGACGCTGCGCGGACAGGACGCAAGACTGCTGCGCTGGCTCTACCCGCCGCAAAGATGAGACAGGCCGTGTTACCTGGCGCCGACGGCTTCATCGGTCGGTGTCCGCAAAGGCGCGGTGACGCTACCGCATCTGGTTCGCCCCTGGCTGGCCGGGCTTCTGCGCGCTTGTGGGGATCGTCTGGCTGATGGTATCGAAACCCGTTCCGTTCTGAGGTGACCATGGCCAAGACCGTCAAGGATTACATCCGCACCATCGTCGATTTCCCGCATGAGGGGATCCTGTTCCGGGACGTGACCACGCTTTTCGCCGATCCGCGCGGGTTCCGCATGTGCGTGGACCAGTTGCTGGCCCCCTATGCCGGCACGCGGATCGACAAGGTCGTCGGGCTTGAGGCGCGCGGCTTCATCCTTGGCGGCGCCGTGGCGCATCAGCTTTCGACCGGCTTTGTCCCGATCCGCAAGAAGGGCAAGCTGCCCGGCCAGACCATCAGCCAGGCCTACAAGCTGGAATATGGCGATGCGGTGATCGAAGTGCATGACGATGCGCTGCAGCCGGGCGAGGTCGTGCTGCTGGTGGACGACCTTCTGGCCACCGGCGGCACCGCCGAGGCCGGCATCCGCCTGATCGAGCGGCTTGGCGGCAAGGTCATCGGCTGCGCCTTCGTGGTGGATCTGCCCGATCTTGGCGGCCGCAAGAAGCTTGAGGCGATGGGAATGGATGTCCACGCCCTTTGCGCCTTCGAAGGGCTTTGACCGCAGGAAAATTGCGCGGCGGCCGCACGATATTTCAACGGCCGCGGAGCACGGCGCCCGGATTCAGGATGCCTTCGGGGTCCAGCGCCGCTTTGATCGCCCGCAAGGCGGCCAGTCGTGCAGGATCGCCGAACTCTTCCAGTTCGGCCACCTTGGCCCGGCCGATGCCATGCTCGGCCGAGATCGAGCCGCCAAGGCTGTCAACCAGATCGTGAACCACGCGCTGCACCCGGCCGCGCTGTGCCTCATACTCGGCGCGGCTGTGGCCCGGTGCGGGGAAGACGTTGTAATGCAGGTTGCCGTCGCCAAGATGGCCGAAGGCGTTGATCCGCATCGCACCTATGGCCGCCAGACGTTCGCCGGCGGTCTCCAGAAAGTGCGGGATCGCCGACAGCGGCAACGAGATGTCATGGCTTGCGATTGCCCCGATCCGCCGGTTCGCCTCCGGGATCGCCTCGCGCAGGGTCCACAGCGCCTCGGCCTGCGCGTCCGAAGTGGCGATGACACCGTCCAGCACCAGCCCTGCCTCGTCGCCTTCGGAATAAAGTGCTGCCATTGCCGCCTCGGGGTCCATCGCCCGCGGCAGGCCAAGCTCGACCAGCACCGACCAGTCCGGGCGGGTGGCAAAGGGCATCCGCACCTCGGGCCCGGCTTCGGCAAGGAAATCGAGACCGGTGCCCGAGATCAGTTCGAAGGCCGAAACCAGCCCGGCCAACTGCGCCTCGGCCAGCGCGAGGAGACGCTGCGCCGCTTGCGGCGACGGCACGGCCAGCAGCGCCACCAGCCGGTGCGCCGGCCGCGGGAACAGCCGCAGCGCGGCTGCGGTGATGATGCCAAGGGTCCCCTCGGCCCCGATCATGAGGTTCTTCAGATCGTATCCGGTGTTGTCCTTGCGCAGCCGTTTCAGCCCGTGCCAGACCGATCCGTCGGGCAACACCGCCTCAAGCCCCAGACACAGATCCCGCGCATTGCCATAGCGCAGCACGCCCGTTCCGCCGGCATTGGTGGAGAGGTTGCCGCCAATCGTCGCCGTGCCCTCCGAGGCCAGCGACAGCGGGAAAAGCCGATCCGCGCCCGCGGCCGCCTCTTGCACAGCCTGCAGGGTCGCGCCGGCTTCGGCGACCAGAACCCCGTCGCCGGCCGCAACCTCGCGGATCGCCGCCATGCGCTCCAACGACAGGATCAGGGGCAAGGGGCCATCCGCCATCACCTGCCCGCCCACCAGCGAGGTGCCGCCGCCATAGGGCACGATGCCCACCGAAGCCGCGCCGCAGGCCCGGACGATCCGCGCCACCTCGTCGACCGACCGCGGCAGCGCCACCGCGCCGGCATGGCCCCGCCAGCGGCCGCGCGGTTCTTCCAGATAGCGCGGTTCGGGCGTGCGCAGGGTGCCGGGGGGCAGAAGGGCGGCCAGCCCTTCCAGAAATTCGGCGTCGCAGGGGTTAAGCATCGGGGCCTCCTGCGCCTTCCCTACCCTGCCCCGGGGTCAGTCGTCCAGAAGTCGCGGCGCAGGCAAAAGGCTCGCCCGGATCGCGCCTGCGTCATCCCGTCCCGTCTTCTTGGCTGCGCGAGGCCAGAAGGGCCTCCAGCGCCATCACGGTTTTCAGGTTGCGCGCTGTCCGCGGGGTCTGCAACGGATAGATCAGGCCTGCCCGACATCGGTCCGGCCGCGCCTGTCCCCGCGCAGGTTGGCGAAAAGGACATGATTGCGCCAGCGGCCGTTGATCTGCAGATAGCTTTGCGCGACGCCTTCGTATTTGAAGCCGCACTTCTCCAGAACCCCGCGCGAGGCGGCGTTTTCCGGCAGGCAGGCCGCCTCGATCCGGCTCAGGTCAAGCGAGGTGAAGGCATGGTGCACCACGGCCAGAATCGCCTCGCGCATGTAGCCATGGCGGGCATGGGGCTGACCGATCCAGTACCCCAGCATGCCCGACTGGGCCGGGCCGCGGCGGATGTTGTCCAGCGTGATCGCCCCCAGAAGCGCCCCGGTCTGGCGCTGGAACAGCAGAAGCGGAAGGGCCGTGCCCTGTGCCTCGGCCCGGCCGGCCCAGTAGACGCGGCTGGTGAAGGCGCGGCGCGACAGGTGGTCATGGCCCCAGACCGGCTCCCACGGCTGCAGGAAGGCCACCGAATCGCGGCGCAGGTCGGCCCAGGCGGGCCAGTCGGCATGGGCAGGCAGGCGCAAGGTCATCCGCTCGGTCTCGATGCGGGCGCGGCGGCGCAGCCCCAGCATCACGCGGCAAGCCCCTTGAGGATTTCCTCAACGCCCGGCGCGGCCGAGACCGGCCCGTAAAGCGCCAGCGCCGCCTTCGGGGTCAGCAGGCCGCCGCCATAACGGCGGGTACCGGCGGTGGTGACCGCGTCGATCCGTTCGACCGCCTCGTCCAGTTCGGGCACCCTGCCCCAGATCGACAGCAGACGCGCATTGCGTTCGGCCCGCGAGGACGGGCTTTCCAGTCCCATCAGCAGGCCCGCCTTCAGCTGCGCCTTGGCGCGGTTCACCTCGGCCTCGGTCATGTCACCGGCGGCCCGCTTCACTTCGTCCACCGTCAGCCGGGTCAGCTCGGCCAGCTCTTCGCCCGAGGTGCCGGCATAGATGGTGATCTGGCCGGTATCGTCATAGGCCGCCGCCTGCGCATGGATCGTATAGCACAGGCCCCGTTCCTCGCGGATCTTCTGGAACAGCCGGCTGGACATGCCGCCGCCCATCGCCATCGACCAGACCTGCGCGGTGTAGACATCGTCATCGCGATAGCCCGGCGACTCGAAGGACAGGGCGAAATGCGCCTGTTCCAGATCCTTGACCTCGCGCCGCTCGCCCCCCACGAAACGGGCGGCATCTGCCGGGCGCTCGCCCACAGCCGCAAGCCCGCCGAAGATCGCCTCGGCCTGCGCCACGATGGCAGCATGATCGACGCCGCCGGCAGCCGAAAGGATCATCCGGTCCGGCCCGTAATGCGCGGCGGTAAAGCTCCGCAGATCCCTGGCGTTGAATTTCGACACCCGCTCCTCGGGGCCAAGGATGGTGCGGCCAAAGGCCTGATCGGGATAGGAGACCTCATGCAGCCAGTCGAAGATGATGTCATCCGGCGTATCGGCAGCCTGACCGATCTCTTGCAGGATCACATGGCGCTCGGTCTCGATATCGGCCTTGTTGAACACCGGGTTCAGCACGATGTCGCAGATCACATCCAGCGCCCGCGGCACATCGGCCGACAGGCAGCGCGCGTAATAGGCCGTCATCTCGCGCGAGGTATAGGCGTTGATGTAGCCGCCCACATCCTCGATCTCTTCGGCGATCTGCAGCGCCGTGCGCTTCGCCGTGCCCTTGAAGGCCATATGCTCAAGGAAATGCGCGATGCCGTTCTGCGCTGCCGCCTCATGCCGCCCGCCTGCCCCGACCCACAGCCCGCATGAGGCGGATTTCAGGCCCGGCATGGATTCGGTGACGATGCGGAAACCGTTGGAAAGAGTGTGCAGCTGAACCGTCAAGACCTGATCCGTTCCGGGTATGTGCGTTCGGATGCTCATACAGGCAT
This sequence comes from uncultured Paracoccaceae bacterium, assembly GCA_934500835.1. GTDB lineage: Bacteria > Pseudomonadota > Alphaproteobacteria > Rhodobacterales > Rhodobacteraceae > Pseudogemmobacter. Next base: position 13,515 of record CAKSTR010000009.1, read on the forward strand.
GGTTCCGCTTGTGGAAGAGGCAGCGCGGGCGCAGACTGCACAGGGGAAGCCGATTTTCCCCGCCCCAGGGAGCCGCGCTATGAAGGCCATTGTCCCCAGCCTCTCCCTTCTCGTGCTGACGGCCGCAGCCTGCGTTTCGGCAGAAGGCTCGGTCCAGACCGTCGATGGCCGCGCGCTGAGAGTGACGCAGGTCGAAGATTACTACTGGCCCGCAAGCCCGGCCGCAAACCCCGAGGTCGAGGTTTTCCCGTTGGTCACGGCCCTGGTGGTCGGCGCGGCAGATGGCAGCGCGCTTGGCAGATCAGACGAATCCGCCGCCCGCGCCGCCGCCACGGCCCATTGCGCGGCCCTCGGCACCGCCGCCTATGCCCCCTCCAGCCGCCTTGCCGAAGGGGCATGGGCCTTCAGCCCCTGCTAGACGGCAGTTCAGGCCCCTTCCCTGCCCAGGCCTTCACTTTGGCCAAAATATCCTGCGGGGAGGTCTGGAGGGGTGCAAAACCCCTCCAGCCGCCGGCCAGAAAGCCAGGAAAGCGAACCTAGCGCCGCACCGCCAGCCGCTCGCGGATCAGCGCCTTCAGCGCGCCAAGGTCGTTCGGCACCCGGGTCATCCGCTCAGGCCGCTCGAACAGGTCGGCCATATGCGGCGGCAGGCCCGGGCGGATGCCGGTCGCGGCCTGGACCGCATCGGGGAATTTCGCCGGATGGGCGGTGGCAAGCGTCACCATCGGCACCGCCCCGGCACGGCCATTCGCCACTTTCACCGCCACGGCGGAATGCGGGCAGAGCAGTTCGCCCGTCGCGGCCAGAGTGGCCGCGATCGTGGTGCGGGTCTCGTCCTCCGAACAGGCCTCCGAGTCGAACTCGGCGCGCAGCTTTGCCATTGCAGCCTCGGGGATGGTGAAACCGCCGCCCTGTTTCAAGCCGTCCATCAGCGCGGAAACCGCCGCCCCGTCACGGTCCAGCGCATCGAAGAGCGCACGTTCGAAGTTCGACGAGACCTGAATGTCCATCGACGGGCTGATCGAGGGCTTCACCCCGTTGGTGCGGTAGTCTCCGCCCTTCAGCGCGCGGTCCAGGATGTCGTTCTGGTTGGTGGCAATCACCAGCCGGTCGACGGGCAGGCCCATGCGCTTGGCGATATAGCCTGCGAAGATGTCGCCGAAATTGCCCGTCGGCACCGTGAAGCTGATCTTGCGGGCGGGCGCCCCGAGGGACACCGCAGAGGTGAAGTAATAGACCACCTGCGCCAGCACCCGTGCCCAGTTGATGCTGTTCACCCCCGCCAGCCGCACCCCGTCGCGGAAGTCGAAGTCGTTGAACATGTCCTTCAGCCGGGCCTGACAATCGTCGAAATCGCCGTCCAGCGCCAGCGCGTGGACATTGGCCTCGGAGGGCGTGGTCATCTGCCGGCGCTGCACCTCGCTGACGCGGCCATGCGGGAAGAGGATGAAGACATCCACATTGGCAAGACCCCGGAACGCCTCGATCGCCGCCGAGCCGGTATCGCCCGAGGTGGCGCCGACGATGGTGATCCGCTCGCCCGATTTCGCCAGCGCGGCCTGCATCATCTGGCCGATGATCTGCATGGCGAAGTCCTTGAAGGCCAGCGTCGGGCCGTGGAACAGCTCCAGCAGGAAATGGTTCGGCGCCAGCTGCACCAGGGGCGCGCGGGCGGCATGGTTGAACCCGGCGTAGGCCTTGGCCAGAAGACCCTTCAACTCGTCATCGGAAAAGAACCCGGCGACGAAGGGGCGCATCACCCGGAAGGCCACCTCTTCATAGGACAAACCGGCAAGGGCGGCGATCTCGGCCGGGGTCATTGTCGGCACGGTTTGCGGGACATAAAGGCCGCCGTCGCGGGCAAGGCCGGTCATCATCGCCTCGCCGAAGCCAAGGGCAGGCGCCTGCCCGCGGGTCGAGATGTATTGCATGTCTTTCCCTCTGATGCCGCCGTCAGACCGTCCGCTGCCTGATACGCCACAGCAGGTAGAGTGTCATCACCCCCCAGACCGTCGCCAGACCGAACCACTGGATCGCATAGCCCCAATGGTCATTGGGTATAGAGGAGGTGTCGACAGGCACAGGTTCGATCCCGTCACCGGTTGGCTGACTTGCGACAATAAGTGTCGCTTCCGTTTGCAGGCTGGCCGCCATCGCCGGCAGGTCGCGGGCGAACCACAGGCCGGTCTTCGGGTCCGGCGGCGGGGTGAAGCTGTCGCTGTCATCGGGCCAGAGCAGGTTGCCGGTGACCTCGGTCGCACCCGCGCTGCGCGGGGTGGCACGGGCGGCATCGACAAGGAAGCCGCGGTCGATCAGGATGCGGCGACCGTCCGTGGTGGCAAAAGCCTCGATGATGCGCACCCCGGGGCTGGTGCCCGGCTGGCCGGCCAGCAGTTCGACAAACTCGCCCGTGAAGGCGCCGGTGACGGTGACGGAGCGGTATTCGTCGGCCTCTTCGGACAGGCGGACGGGCAGCGCGACGGGGGCACCGACCATGCGTGTCTCGATCCGGGCCAGAACGGCCTCTTTCCACTCCATCCGGTTCAACTGCCAGATGCCCAGCGAGATCAGGATGCCGCAGCCGACGATCCCCATCAGGATCGGAAAGATGATCCGGCGCATGGCGGCCTCCTCTCAACGAAAACGCGGGCCCAAGGGCCCGCGCTGCGCCCTTGCGGGCAGATCGGCGGGGCTTACTGGCCCCAGACGTAGACGGCCATGAACAGGAACAGCCAGACCACGTCGACGAAGTGCCAGTACCAGGCGGCGGCTTCGAAACCGGTGTGCTGCTTGGGCGTGAAATCGCCCTTGATCGCGCGGATCAGGCAGACGGTCAGGAAGATCGTCCCGATGATGACGTGGAAGCCGTGGAAGCCGGTCGCCATGAAGAACGAGGCGCCGTAGATGTTGCCCGAGAACCCAAAGGCCGCGTGGCTGTATTCATAGGCCTGCAGCCCGGTGAAGATCACGCCGAGCACGATCCCGATGGCCAGCCCGGTGATCATGTCCTTGCGGTTGTTGTCATGCACCAGGGCGTGGTGGGCCCAGGTCACGGCGCAGCCCGACAGCAGAAGGACCAGCGTGTTGATCAGCGGCAGGTGCCAGGGGTCGAAGGTCTCGATCCCCGCCGGCGGCCAGACGCCGTCGACCCAAGGCGAATCCGGCCCCATCGGATACATGCGGTGTTTGAAGAAGGTCCAGAACCAGGCCACGAAGAACATGACTTCGGACATGATGAACATGATGAAGCCATAGCGCAGGCCGATCACCACCACCGGCGTATGGTCGCCGTGGTTGCCTTCGTAGACCACGTCCGACCACCAGGCGAACATGACATACAGGACCATCGCAAGGCCGATCAGGAACATCCAGGGCTGTTTGAACGCGCTGGAAGAATCGATCTGCGGCGAGACCCAGAGCACCACGCCGAACAGCATGATGAACGCGCCGAGAGAGCCCATCAATGGCCAGATCGAGGGTGGAAGGACGTGGTAGTCGTGGTTCTTTTCGTGGGCCATGGCGGTGTTGGTTCCCTCGTTTCCGATCTTGTTCTTGGTCAATTGGACACGGCCACCGGGGCCGCGCCGTCAGTCGGGTCCAGCGCGGCCTGTGTTTCGGGCAGCGGCGTGGTGTGGAAAGTATAGCTCAGCGTGATCGCCTTGACGAACTGTCCTTCCGGGTCGTCGACGATGGAAGGATCGACATAGAAACTGACCGGCATCGAGGCGCGCTCGCCCGGGGCCAGCACCTGCTCGGTGAAGCAGAAACAGTCGATCTTGGTGAAATAGCCGCCCGCCGAATCCGGCGAGACGTTGAAGCCCGCAGTGCCCCCGACGGTGCGGTCGGTGGGGTTGTAGGCCTCGTAGAAGGCAAGGTTGGTCTCGCCGATCCGCACGGTCATCTCGCGCTGGACGGGCCGGAACTCCCAGGGCATCCCGGCTTCAAGCGAGGCGTCGAAACGGATCTTGATGGTGCGGTCCAGCACCACATCCGAGCCGGTCTCCGACACCGCCGTGGTGCCGGCATAGCCGGTGACGCGGCAGAACCAGTCGTAAAACGGCACGGCGGCAAAGGACAGCGAGGTCATGGTCACGACGACGCCGACCAGCACGACAAGCGTGCGGCTCTGCGGGCTGAGCCGGTCAAGGAAGGCGAAAACTCTCATGGCTGGCCCTCTGCGGGCGCATCGGCGGGGGCTGCGGGGGCCTCTCCCGTCTGCGGCAGGTGGCCGGCCGAGGGCACATGGTCGTAGCCCTTCATCGGATCGCCCCTTGTGACCTTGACCACGGTCAGCGCGAAGACCAGCGCCACGAAAGCGGCCAGCACCAGGCCAAGCCCGAGGTTGCGGCTGAAACGGCGCTTGTGCAGATCATGGGTGGGCGGGAAGGCCATCACCATCCCCCCAGGCCGTAGGGCCGCAGCAACGCATCGGCCAGGAAGGCGCCGAACTGCAGGAACAGATACAGGATCGAGAAGGCGAAGAACCGTTTCTCGACCTTGTAATTGTCGGCCAGCGCGGCCTCTTCCGGGCGGCGCCAGATCTGGACGGCGCCAAGAACGAAGATCACGTTCAGCCCGATTGCGACGGCCAGCGACAAAGGCCCGCCGACAGAGGTCAGCGCGGCCGCAACCGGCACCGGCACCAGGGCCAGCGTATAGCCCAGGATATGGGCGCGCGTCACCTTGCGGCCGTGGGTCACGGTCAGCATCGGCACCCCGGCGGCGTGGTAGTCTTCCTTCATGAAAAGGGCCAGCGCCCAGAAATGCGGCGGGGTCCACATGAAGATCAGCGCGAACATCAGGACGGCTTCCAGCCCGACATGGCCCGTGGCGGCAACCCAGCCGACCATCGGCGGGAAGGCCCCGGCAGCGCCGCCGATCACGATGTTCTGCGGCGTCCAGCGCTTCAGCCACATCGAATAGATCACGGCATAGAAGAAGATAGTGAAGGCCAGCAGCGCACCGGCCAGGATATTGGTCGCCAGCGCCAGCATGACGACCGAAAAGCACGACAGCACCAGCCCGATGGCCATCGCCTCACCCGCCGGCACGCGGCCCGAGGGGATCGGGCGGCTGCGGGTGCGCTTCATGATCGCGTCGATGTCGGCGTCCCACCACATGTTCAGCGCCCCCGAGGCGCCCGCGCCAAGCGCAATGAACAGGATCGCCGCGAAAGCTTCGACCGGGTGCAACCGCACCGGCGCCACCATGAGACCGACAAAGGCGGTAAAGACCACCAGCGACATTACGCGCGGCTTCAGAAGCTGCACATAGTCACCGAAGCCCGCCTCATGCGGCAGGCTCTGGGGCTTGTCATATGTGCTGATGTCGCTCATTTCCTACCTCGGTTCGGACGGGCCGTGCCCCTTTGGGCACGCCCCGCCGCCTGCCTTGGATCGTGATGCCGGGGCCGGACAGGCCCCCGGCAAGGTCTCAATCGGCGGTCGCCACCTGCACTGCCGAACCGGCCTGCGCCGCTTCCGAGGTCAGGATGACATTGCCGCCCTTGGCCTGCTCGACCCATTTGGCATAGGCCTCTTCCGAAACCACCTTGACGGTGATCGGCATGAAGGCGTGGTCCTTGCCGCAGAGTTCCGAGCACTGGCCGAAGTAGATGCCTTCGCGGTCGGCGCGGAACCAGGCCTGCGCCAGACGACCGGGAACCGCGTCCTGCATCACGGCGAAGGCCGGGACCTTCCAGCTGTGGATCACGTCCGCGGCGGTGATCTGCATGAGGACGATCTTGCCGACAGGCACCACGACAGCGGTATCGGTCGCCAGCAGCCATTGGTCGCGGCTGTAGCCGGCATCGGCAAGCTGTTTCTCGACCTCGGGCGTCAGGGTGTTGTTGCCGTCCAGCGGGATGCCGCCAATCATGTAGCTGTCGAACGAAATGTCATCGTTCACATACTCATAGTGCCAGTACCACTGGTTGCCGGTGACCTTGATCACCACGTCGCCGTCGGGAAATTCCTGCTGGTTGAACAGGATCGGCAGCGAGAAGAAGCCAAGGAAGACCAGCACCACGATCGGCACCAGCGTCCATGCCACTTCCAGCGGAGTGTTGTGGGTGAACTTGCGCGGCACCGGGTTGGCGCGGCTGTTGAAACGCAGGATGACGTAAAGCAGCAGGCCGCAAACGAAGATCACCACTGCGGTGATGATGTAGAGGACCATATGGTCCAGCCACTGCTGTTCGACCGCAAGACTGGTCGCGGCGGGCTGGAAGGCGATCCCCTTGTCATGCGGCTGGCCTACGACCTCCAGCCCCTGGGCCAGCGCGGCCCCGGAACAGGTTGTGGCCGCAAGGGCCGCGGCCCCCATTCCCTTGAGGTAAGTCGAAAGGCGCATATCTCTTCCCGTTTGCAGGCGCGACCCTTGCCGCTTGTGCTTTGTGCCGCTTGTCCCTGGGTAGCCGGGGGAATCCCCGAAATCCCGTAGTTTCCTGCCTGCGTTCAAACCATATCGGGCGGGCAACGACAAGAGAAACCATTGCGACACATCGGCGCTGGTTGATCCAGGTCAAGGACGGTGCCGCGGCGCATGTTTGCCCTGTGCCGATCCCCCCTCCTTTACAGCCGGCGCAGCGCCGGAAACGGGACCATGTCCGATGGTCCGGTCCCGACGCCCTGACACCCCGGGGTCACGGCCGCCGGCCTGTCGCTTCCGGCACCCATGAGGTTGCGCCCGGCCCCGGCACCCCCGATATTCGCCGGACCTGATGGAGCCTGCCGATGCGTATCGCCCTGATAACCCTTGCCGTGGCCGCCGGCCTCTATCTTGCGGCCGTGGCCGCGATGTTCGCGTTCCAGCGGCAGTTCCAGTATTTCCCGACCAACCGCGCGCCCTCGCCCGCCGATGCCGGGTTTGAAGGCGCTGCCGAGCATGTCCTGACCGCCGAAGATGGCACCCGGATCCTGCTGTGGTACGCCCCTGCGCCTGCGGGCGCGCCGACGATCCTCTACTTCCAGGGCAACGGCGGCGAGATTGCCGACAGGGCAGATCGTTGGGCCGCCTACCGCGATGCGGGCTTTGGCACGGCGTTCCTGTCCTATCGCGGCTATGGCGGCAGCGAAGGGCGGCCGACCGAAGCCGGGCTGCATCAGGATGCCGCCGCCGCGCTGGCCTTTCTGGGCGCGCAGGGCGTCGGTCCCGGCAGCATCGCGCTGGTCGGCGAATCCCTTGGCACCGGGGTTGCGGTGCGCCTTGCGGCCGATCAGCCGCAGGACGCGCCCTTTGCCGCAGTGGTGCTGGAGGCCCCCTACACCTCGACCGCCGATGTGGCGGCGCGGATCTACCGCTGGCTGCCGGTGCGGCTTCTGATGCGGGATCAATACCGCTCCATCGACCTGATCGGCCGGATCAATGCGCCCCTCTTCGTCTTTCACGGCGATCAGGACCGGACGATCCCGTTCGACCTTGGTCTGGCACTTTTCGAGGCCGCCGCCGCACCGAAAGAGTTCTCTCCCGCCCCCGGCCGGGGCCATGAGGCGATCTATGACCCCGCGACCTGGCAGCAGGAGGCCGGGTTTATCTGGGGCGCCTATCTGCGGCCCTGAGGGGCGCACCCCCGGCTGCGGCCCTTTCGCTTCGTGGCCCGCCCCCGCGGCGCGCGCTTGCGGCCTCTCTCCGGGCACCCTACCTTGACGGCAACCCTGAAAGGCCCCTGCCATGACCGATGCCCCTTTCCGCCCCTTCGAGACCCATCTCGACGAAGCCGCCGCCCTGCGCCTGCTGCGCGAGGCCACGTCGGGCGCCGAGGATGGCGAGTTGTTCTTCGAACGGCGGCGGGGCGAAAGCCTTGTGCTGGATGACGCCCGCATCCGCACCGCCAGCTATGACGCCTCGGAAGGCTTGGGCCTGCGCGCGGTGAAGGGCGAGGTCGCCGGCTACGCCCATTCCACCGAAATCTCCGAGACGGCGCTGAAGCGCGCCACCGATACCGCGCGGCTGGCGGTGGGCGATGGCGGCGGCACGCTGGCCGACGCGCCGCCGCGCACCAACCGCCACCTTTACACCGATGCCGACCCCGTGGCCGACGCCAGCTTCGCCGCCAAGATCGACATCCTGCGCGAGATCGACGCCTATGCCCGCGCCGCCGACAAGCGCGTGGTGCAGGTCTCGGCCAGTCTCTCGGCCAGTCTGCAAGAGGTCGAGATCCTGCGCCCCGAGGGCCTGCGCTTCACCGACATCCGGCCTATGGCCCGACTGAACGTCTCGGTCATTCTGGATCAGGACGGCCGGCGCGAGTCCGGGGGCACCGGCGGCGGCGGCCGTCACGGCCTGGCGGGGCTGCTTGAGCCCGGCCACTGGAAGCCGCTGGTCGACGAGGCGATCCGCATCGCCCGCATCAACCTGACTGCCGTCCCCGCCCCGGCCGGGATGATGGATGTCGTCCTTGGCCCCGGCTGGCCCGGGATCCTTTTGCACGAAGCCATCGGCCACGGGCTTGAGGGCGATTTCAACCGCAAGGGCACCTCGGCCTTTGCTGGCCTGATGGGGCAACAGATCGCGGCGAAAGGCGTGACCGTGCTGGACGACGGGACCCTGCCCGACCGGCGCGGCAGCATCACCTTCGACGACGAAGGCACGCCCTCGGCCCGCAATGCGCTGATCGAGGACGGCATCCTGACCGGCTACATGCAGGACCGCCAGAACGCCCGGCTGATGGGGGTGGCCCCGACCGGCAATGGACGGCGCGAAAGCTTTGCCCATATCCCGATGCCGCGGATGACGAACACCTACATGCTGGCCGGGCAGGACGATCCCGCCGCGATCCTTGCCGATCTGAAGGATGGCATCTGGGCCGTGGGCTTCGGCGGCGGCCAGGTCGACATCACCAGCGGAAAGTTCGTGTTCTCCTGCACCGAGGCTTACCGTGTCCGCAACGGCAAGGTCGGCGAGGCGGTGACCGGCGCGACCCTGATCGGCGACGGCGCCACCGCGCTGAAAGGCATCCGCGCCATCGGCAACGACATGGCGCTGGACCCGGGCGTCGGCAATTGCGGCAAGGCGGGACAATGGGTGCCGGTGGGCGTCGGCCAGCCGACGCTGATGATCGGCGGGCTTACCGTCGGCGGCCAGTCCCTTGGCGCCGGTGGCCGCGCGGCATGAGCCTGCTGACCTCGCCCCCCGATGGCCTTCAACAGCTGGGGTGGCGCAGGATCGTTCTGACGGCGCTGGCCTTTTGCCTTGCGCCGGCCGTCATCGGCGGCATCGGGCTGGCAGCGGTCAGGCTGTTCGACCTTGGCAGCACGGCCGAGACCGCATTTCGCGCCGAGATGCTGACCACCCTGGCCCTGATCTCGCCCCTGATCGGGGTGCCGGTCTGGGCCGCGATTGCGGCGGGGACATGGTGGCTCTTGCGGCGCGGAAGCTATGGCTGGCTGCCGGCCTGCCTGCTGGGCTGCCTTGCCTTCGGCGTGCTGATGCGCGCCGGGCTTGACAGCCTGATCCTGCCGATCGGAGCGGTCTCGACGCTGCTCTACCGCATGGCACTGGCGCTGCAACGGCCCGACGCTGTCTGAACACCGCCGGGCAGAAGCATGATTCTTCGTCGAAAAATCGTGCTCAGCGCCCGAACTTGCCCTTCAGCGCATCGGCAAAGGCATTGCCCCCGCCCGAGGGCGGCGCCGCCTCCATCCGTGCCTTCGGAGCCGGGCCTTTCGGCCGGTCCTGCCCGCGTTCCTCGCGGGTCGCCGCGGCCGAGGTGCCACCGTCCTTGCGCATGGTCAGGCCGATCCGCTTGCGTGGCGCATCCACCTCGGTCACCCGGACCTGCACCACATCGCCGGCCTTTACCACCTCATGCGGATCACGCACGAAACGGTCGGCCAGCTGGCTGACATGCACCAGCCCGTCCTGATGCACCCCGATGTCCACGAAAGCGCCGAAGGCCGCGACATTGGTAACCGTGCCTTCCAGAACCATCCCCGGCTTCAGGTCGCCGATTTCATTGACACCTTCGGCAAAGGTCGCGGTCCTGAAGCTTGGCCGGGGGTCGCGGCCGGGCTTTTCCAGCTCTGCCAGAATGTCGCGCACGGTGGGCAGGCCGAATTTTTCATCGACGAAAGCCGCCGGCTTCAGCGCCTTCAAGGGGGCGGCATCCGCCATCAGGCTGCGGATGTCGCGCCCGCAGGCCGCCACGATCCGCCGCGCCACATCATAGGCCTCGGGGTGGACCGACGAGGCATCCAGCGGCTCTTTCCCGCCGCTGATGCGCAAAAAGCCCGCGGCTTGCTCAAAAGCCTTCGGCCCCAGTCGCGCCACCTTCAACAACTCGCGCCGGCTCTGGAACGGGCCATTGGCGTCACGATGTGCCACGATGCTTTCGGCCAGCCCTGCCCCCACGCCCGACACCCGCGCCAGCAAGGGCGCCGAGGCGGTGTTCAGATCCACCCCCACCGCGTTCACCGCATCCTCGACCACCGCATCCAGCGACCGGGCCAGACGGTGCTGGTCCACGTCATGCTGATACTGGCCGACGCCAATGCTCTTTGGTTCGATCTTCACAAGCTCGGCCAGCGGATCCTGCAGCCGGCGGGCGATCGAGACCGCGCCGCGTAGCGAAACGTCAAGTCCGGGAAATTCTCGTGCAGCCAGTTCGGATGCCGAATAGACCGAGGCTCCGGCCTCCGACACCACCACCTTGACCGGTTTTGCCGCCCCCGCCGGCAGCAGGGCCAGAAGATCGGCCACCATCTTTTCGGTCTCGCGGCTGGCGGTGCCATTGCCGATGGCGATCAGCTTCACGCCGTGATTGCCGATCAGCTTCGCAATCGCCACCTGCGCGCCGCGCAGATCGTTCTTCGGCTGGAAGGGATAGACGGTATCCGTTGCCACCAGCTTGCCGGTGCCATCGACCACCGCCACCTTCACCCCGGTGCGGATGCCCGGGTCCAGCCCCATGGTCGCCTTGCCGCCCGCCGGCGCCGCCAGAAGCAGGTCCTTGAGGTTGCGGGCGAAGACCCGGATCGCCTCGGCCTCGGCCGCCTCGCGCAGGTCGGCCATCAGATCCAGCGAGAGCGAGGTCTTCAGCTTTACCCGCCAGGCCCAGGCGGCAGCGTCGCGCAGCCAGCGGTCGCCCGCCCCCTGCCCCGAGGCCGCCACGGCCGCGCCACAGGCGCGCTCGGCCGGGCTTTCGCCGCGGGGCGCATCCGCATCGACGTCGAGGTCGACCGACAGGATTTCTTCGTTGCGACCGCGCAGCATCGCCAGCACCCGGTGCGAGGGCGCGGTGGCGAAGGCTTCGTCATGCTGGAAATAGTCCGAGAACTTGGCCCCCGCCGTCTCTTTCCCCGCAACCACCCTTGCCGAAAGCCGGCCCACCTTGCGCATATGGTCGCGCAGCCTGCCCAGCAGGGCGGCGTCTTCGGACAACCCCTCGGCCAGAATGTCCCGCGCGCCCTCCAGCGCCGCCTTGGCATCGGCGAAGCCTTCGGACAGGAACCCGGCCGCCAGCGCGGCAGGATCGGCCGCACGATCCGCCAGGATCGCATCGACCAGCCCCTGCAACCCGGCCTCGCGCGCGATCATCGCCTTGGTGCGCCGTTTTGGCTTGTAGGGCAGGTAGATGTCCTCAAGCTCGGCTTTGGTGCCGGCCCTGGCGATGGCCGTGGCCAGATCGTCGGTCAGCTTGCCCTGCGCGGTGATCGACTCCAGAATCGCCGTCCGCCGCGCCTCCATCTCGCGCAGATAGCCAAGCCGCTCTTCCAGCTTGCGCAGTTGGGTGTCGTCCAGGCCTCCGGTCACCTCCTTGCGGTAGCGGGCGATGAAGGGCACCGTCGCGCCGCCGTCCAGAAGCTCCACCGCGGCGTCGACCTGCCCCTGCGCCGCGCCGATCTCATCGGCGATGATCCGGGAAATCCGGGGGCTGGTCTTGGGCGTGGCCATGCGAATCCTCCTGTGCAGGGGCTGCGACCTTAGCCGCGCCGCTGGCCGGGTTGAAGCCCGCAGCGACGGAATGCGCAAGCCGCAGCAACCGGATGGCCTGTGAACTAACTGGGGGAATGGTACAGCTTCCCCGGCTCGAACGGGGGACCCCCAGATCCACAATCTGGTGCTCTAACCAACTGAGCTAAAGCTGCACTCGGGGCGGATTTAGCCGCCCCCGCCCCGGATTGCAAGAGCCTCCTGCCCGCCGGAAGGGGCATTTCCTCTTGCGCCGCCGGATGGGCCGCGCTAGCCGGATCGCAGACGGCCGGAGGCAAGCATGAGCATCAACAAGCAAAGCGACATCGCTGCGAACATCCAGATCGGGCCGACCGATCAGGGCATGGTGCGGATCTATATCGAGGCCGAGGGCGGGATCGAACTGCCGCTGGACTTCGACCCCGAAGAGGCCGAGGAAATCGCCGAAGAACTGCGCGCCGCGGCAGAGGCCGCGCGCGACATGGCGCAGACCGGGGGCAAGCGCCGGTAACGGCGCGAATTCCCGTCGCAATGACCTCACGGGTTTTCGATGGAAACCCGCCCCGGACCGGGGTCGCGCAGGCCTTGCAGCCGCAGGGCTGCATGGCGCGCAAAGCGCTGCGTCACCGCCTTGCGCCGCGCGCCGGGCAACGGCGTCTCGGGACCCATGCGCAGCACCTCGGCGCCCCAGGCATCGGCCATGATCAGACCTGTGCCCCCGGGCAGCAGATCCAGCGGGAAATCGGCGTCCACCGCCCAGAAAAACCGGTCGCAATAGCCAAGATAGCCCTGCCATTTGCGATCGGCCCGATAGTCCGCCCGGCAGGACTTGCATTCGATGATCCAAAGCTCGCCCCTGGGGCCAAGCGCCATGAGATCGACCCGCAAACCGGAGGCAAGCGCCAGCTCTTCGACACAGGCGAAATCAAGGTCGCGCAGGCCCCGCGCCACGCCACGGGCCAGCCGCTGGCCCGGCATGGCGGGCAGGCGCTCCGACGGCAGATCGAGGGGAAGGTTGGGCAGGTTGTCCATGCCGAAAACATGAACGAAAAGGAAACATCTGTCCAGCCCGGCCAACCCGCCGTGCGCTGCCGCTTGCAGCCCCGGCCCTGCCGCCCTACATTCCATGGCGGCGGGTGCTGCTCCTCGCGTGGCAAGGGCCCAATTTCCAGTGGCCGATAAGCAAGCGAACGGGGGCTGGCTCTGCCCGGATCCTGGTCCGGGTATCTGGCGCCCACCTGAGACCTCTGGCTCTCGGGAAACCCCGGCCCTCACGGTTGCTGCGGGCCCGCCACCCCGAAACAAAAAAGGGGGACAGGTTGCCCTGCCCCCAAGGTCACCCTTGAATCAACGGTCGTCTGTCGCTGGCCTCAGAAGCCCATGACCAGCGAGATGCCCACCCGGTTATCGGTGCGGATCGGGCGGCTGTCGTTATACTCGGTCAGATAGCTGACGCGGGTCGACAGGGTATCCGTCAGCTTGACGTTGACGCCGAAGTCGTTGTTGGCCCGCAGCGCGGTATCCGACGACAGGATGTCGGTGTCATTGGTCAGGAAGACGTTCTCATTGATCTTCGCATAGAAGCGCGAGGCGGCCAGATAGCCGGTCTCGGTGTAGGAGGTGTCGTCACCGTATTTCAGGTAGCTGACACCGATACCGGCCTGCACCCGCCACGCCATGTCCGGCGTGTTGATGACCCGGTAGCCCGGACCGACGCCGATATAGGCATCGCGCTGGACCTTGTCGCCCAGGACCACGCCATTGGCGATGTCCTCGGTCGTCAGCGTGTCACCCAGACCGTCCTGCTCAAGCCGCGCCAAACCGAAGAGGTAGAAGCGGTCGTTCAGGTAGTAGTTGGCGTCATAGACCACGAAGATGTCTTCCTTGGTCTTTTCGACCGAGTTCTCGGAGAAGTCGAGAACCGCGCCGATGGTCTGCACGAAGGGACCGGTGGCATTGCGCAGCCGGAAGCCCAGCGCGAAGTCCTGGCTTTCATTGTTGCCGGTCTTGCCCGAGTAGCCCAGCGAGACGCTGCCGCTGAGGCCCTGCTGATATTCGGGCGAGCCGAAACGGGCGGCATCCTCGGCCCGGGCCATATCCTCGGCCACATCATCCTCGATGTCCTCGATGCGGTCGTTCAGCGCATCAGTCCCCGCGAGATTGTCCTGCGCCATGGCCGGCGCGGCCATCGCAAGGGCCAGCACAGAGGCGGAAACAAGCTTGATCGCTTTCATCTCGTCATTCCTTTCGCTCTTCACCACTCGGCCCGCGTTCCGGTGCCGCTTTCGTGGTGGCAGAGTTAAGCCCATGATCCGGCAAAGAAAACTTTTCGAAAACTTGAGACCGCCTCAAGTATTTCTCGTGACCCACCCCCTTGAAACCCGCAAATGAACACCCCCGCCGGCAGCATCGCACGGCGGGGGTGAACATTGTTCATAGTTTTGGCCAGCTTGGCCCCCGGACGGGGACCGGGACGGTCCGGACTAGAGTTGCTCCAGCACCTCGGCAGTTTCGCCTTCTGCCTTGGCCACAGCCTCGGACAGTGTCCTTGCCGCAACATCGCGCAGTTGCATGTCCATGTCGTCGCGCCAGACCACCCAGGCGGTATGGGCGAAACTGGGCGCATCCTTGACGAGGAACAGCGCGCCCTCGGCAATCGGCTTGCGGGTATAGCGCGCCGGCAGGAAGGCTGCGAAACGCCGGTTGCGCAGATACCAGGCCGCCAGCGTGCCCATGCCCAGCACCAGCTTCGGCTCGGCCAGTTGCGGCAGCGCCTCGTCATGGAAGCGGCGGAACTCGGCACCCCAGTCGATCAGCGTATAGCGGCCCGGCAGGGTTTCAACCGTGGCATCCTCCCAGGGGCTGACCAGCACCAGGTGGTCCTCCATCAGGCGTTCGCTCTGCAGGCCCGGACGGTTCAGCGGATCATAGCACAGCATGGCCTGCACCGTGCCCGACAGGATCAGTTCGGTCAGCGCATTGGCGCGCGCCGTATCGGCCCGGATCGCCACGTCGGGCAAGGCCTCGCGCAGCAGGTCCAGCCAGCCGAAACCGAAGCGTGGCCAAAGCGAATGCTGCGCCGCGATCGCCAATGAGGCAGGCAGTGCATCCATCGCGCTGACGCGCTGGCGGGCCTGTTCCCAGTTGCGCAGGATGGTGGTGGCAAAGCCGCGGAACTCGCGCCCTGCCGATGTCAGCGCGACCCCGCCCTTGCTGCGGTCGAACAGCGGGCCGCCCAGCTGTTCCTCAAGCCGGTGGATCCGCAGCGAGACTGCAGACTGGGTGACGAAAAGCCGCCCCGCAGCCGCGCCGAAGGATCCGGTGGCCGCCACCTCCAGAAAGGTTCTGAGCAGTTGCATGTCCATCAACATCTCCCTCGTCAAACAACGCCTCGGCCCGCAGAAGCGCGCCGCAGCCGGGAAAAGCCAAGGGGGCAGCGCAAGGCAGAAAGGCTTGGCGTCGTTGCTCCGCCTATGCGGGACAGTTGTGGGTAACGAAGACCGGACCGGCTGAAACTGCCGTTCGCAAAGCGTGATCGACGATCAGCGGCGCGCGGGTCGCCGGCCCTGGCGGACGGGCACCTCGGCCCGGACGGGAACGGTCCGGCTGGTCTGGCGCAGGCCACCGCGCGGGCCTTCGTCCACCTCGGCCATCATCATCACCCGCAGGCCGAACTGCACGCCGGCAAAGATGATGCCGTTGAAGACGAAAAGCATAAGCGCCGCGATCCAGCCCTGCGGCGAGGTCAGGATCAGATGGCCGATGCCCATGACATCCAGCCAGATCAGCACCGTTGCAAATGCGGCGGACAGCGCGAAGCCGATCAGCACGGACTGGATGTAGAGTCGGATCAGTGCGGGCATTGGACGTGCTCCTTGCTGCATCCAGACTAGGACTCGTCCCGCCCCATGACCAGCCCCGTGATCCCCCCCTGCGACAATCGGCCTATGGTCAGACGCTGATGCGGGTGAAACCATCGCGCAGGGCGTTCGACCAGGCCTCGGACATGGCGCGGAACTGCGGATCGCCCGCCTCGATCCGGCGGCGATGGGTGACGCGGCAGGCATTGCGCTCGATCACGCAAAGGTCCAGCGGCATCCCCACCGACAGGTTGGAGCGCAGCGTGGAATCCATGCTGAGAAGCGCCGCCTTTTGTGCATCCGCAAGTCCGGTATCGGGCCGCACCACCCGGTCAAGGATCGGCTTGCCATATTTGTGCTCGCCGATCTGCAGGAAAGGGGTGTCCTCGGTCGCCTCGATGAAATTGCCCTCGGGATAGATCAGGAACAGCCGCATCGCCCCGCCCTTGCGCTGGCCTGCGACGATCATGCTGGCGCTGGCGCCCTGGCTCGCGGACAGCTTGTGGTCGATCTCCTCGCGGACCGAGGCGAGACGATTGCCCACGATCTCGGCCACCTTCAGGAGGGTGGGCGCCAGCATGATGCTGGTCTCGGCCGTCGCCTCGGGGTCCTCGATCGCCTCGCGCAGCTGCGCCAGCGCGGTCTGGGTGACCGAGAGGCTGCCGGCCGTCATGATGACGATGACCCGCTCGCCCGGATCTTCGAAGCTGAACATCTTGCGATAGGTCGAGATATTGTCGAGCCCCGCATTGGTGCGGGTGTCCGACAGGCAGACGATGCCCTCATTCAGAAGAAGTCCAACGCAATAGGTCATTCCCGCCCCATGGCCCGCCCGGGCCCGCTATTGCTAACCGCTCGTATCGCGGGAGAAAAGCCCGATCCCCGCCTTTTCCACATCGGTTTTCGTCCGCCACCCGGCACCGCCGGTCGCCGCCGTAGGGCTTGTGGGCGGCAGGCGCGCGTCTGGCCTCACTGCTGGCCGGCCACCACCACGGCCACGCGCACATCCAGCGCCTCTTTTCCCGCCGGTCCCCGCGCGATGCCGCGGATGGGGGCCGCCGAACGCGCATCGAAGCCCGAGCCGAGGCGGATATAGCGGTCATCCGGGCAGCAGCGGTTTGCAGGATCGAAACCGACCCAGCCAAGACCGGGCACCAGGAGTTCGGCCCAGGCATGGGCGGCCTCATGGGCGACGCCCTCGGCATCGGCGAAAAGATAGCCCGAGACATAGCGCGCCGGGATCTCGTGCCCCCGGGCGCAGGCGATCAGCGCATGGGCATGGTCCTGACAGACGCCAAGACCCTGCGCCAGCGCCTCGGCGGCCGTGGTATGGGCGTGGGTTGTGCCCGGGGCATAGGCAATGGCATCCGCGACAGCCTCGGACAGCGCGTGGCACAGCGCCAGCCTGTCCTTGCCCGACGCCGTGGCCGCCAGGTCGCGCAGGCCCCGGTCCAGCGCCGTCGCCGGGGTATGGCGCAGCCAGACCTCGGGCGGCAGGCTTTCGCGGTGGCCGCGCAGCACGCCGGACGTGTCTGCGGTCTCGACCCTGCCGCGCACGGTCACGGCGATTTCGGTCACCGGGCCGGCCACCGTCCAGCCCTGCACCCTGTCGCCGGCCCCGTCGCGAAAGCTGCCGCCCGGCATTCCGCCCGAGACCAGCACCTCCCAGTCCAGCACCCGCTGCCCTTCGCATTGCGATGGGGTCAGCCGATGGCTTTGCACCACGGAGCGCACCGGGGTCTCATAGCGATAGACCGAGAGGTGATCGACATCGAGACGCATCAG
Source organism: uncultured Paracoccaceae bacterium (assembly GCA_934500835.1). Classification (GTDB taxonomy): domain Bacteria; phylum Pseudomonadota; class Alphaproteobacteria; order Rhodobacterales; family Rhodobacteraceae; genus Pseudogemmobacter. The sequence goes on from CAKSTR010000009.1 coordinate 31,070, forward strand.
CGCATCTCCCCGCTGAGGTAGCTGTCATGCACCGCCCGGCCGAGCGCCGCCGCCTCGCCGATGTAGCGGGTCAGGTATTCGTGCAGCCCTTCGTCCACGATACGCTCGACCGTTTCGGCTTCCAGATCGGCCAGCATGGCACGGGCATGCGCCTGCGCCCCGGTCTCGCGGCCATAGGCCTTGGCGATGCGGCCCAGATGATTGGCCAGGCCCGCGGTACAGGTGATCAACGAGCGCGGGCATTGCGGGTTCAGGATCAGGAAATGCGCGATCTTTCCGGCCGTCACCTCGCCGCCGTAAGCCCAGTGAAACGCGCGCTGCGCCCCCATGGCACGCAGAAGCGTGCTCCACTGGTAATTGTCGAGGCCGGACCCGACGAAATCCACCCTTGGCAGCAGGACGTAGTATTTCACGTCCATCAGCCGGGCGGTATTGTCGCCGCGCTCCAGATAGTAGCCGATGTTCAGGAAGTTGAAGCCGTCATTGCGCAGAAGCGTGGCATCGATGGCGCCGCGCAGCAGGGCGGCGTGGCGCATCACCCAGTCGGTCAGCCGCGACAGTTCCAGCGTGGATCGCTCGGCACGCTCCAGCTGCTTCAGCTCCTGGAACGCGGTGTTCAGCACATCCCAGACCTGTGTGGTCAGCGCGGTGCGCACGATCCTGCCGTTCTCGCGCGCCGCCGTGATGCAACTGGCCACCGACGAGGGATTGTCACGGTCGAAGAAAAGCCAGCTTTCCAGATTGCGCTGCACCGGGTCGCCGTATTTGGCGGCAAAACCCGCCGCCATGCCCGTCGCCTGCAGCAGGCTGTCCCATTCGCTGCGATACCCCCGGGCCGAGGGGAGCAGGCTGATCCGGCTGCCCACTTCCAGAAGCCGCGCCGAGGTATCGGCCCGTTCCATGTAGCGGGCGATCCAGTAGAGGTTGTCGGCAGTCCGGCTCAACATGGCGCGCTCCCCTTGCCCGAGGCGACCGATCTTTCGTCGAAAAATCGTGTTCTCATTCGGCCAGCACCCAGGTGTCCTTGACCCCGCCCCCCTGCGAGGAGTTCACCACAAGCGACCCCTCCTTCAGCGCCACCCGCGTCAGCCCGCCGGGCACCAGTTCGATCCGTTCCCCCACCAGACAATAGGGTCGCAGATCGACATGGCGCGGGGCCACGCCTTCATCGACAAAGGTCGGCACTGTGGACAGCGCGAGGGTCGGCTGGGCGATGTAGTTGCCGGGGTCTTTCCTCAGCAGGCTGCGGAACCGCTCCACCTCTTCCTTCGCGGCCTTGGGCCCCACCAGCATCCCGTAGCCGCCCGAGCCGTGGACCTCTTTCACCACCAGCTCCGCCAGATTGTCCAGCACATAGCCAAGATCATCCGCCCTGCCGCATTGCCATGTCGGCACGTTCTGCAAAAGGGGTTCCTCGCCCAGATAGAAGCGCACCATTTCGGGCACGTAGGTGTAGACTGCCTTGTCATCGGCCACCCCGGCCCCGGGGGCCGAACAGATCGTTACCCCGCCCGAGCGGTAGACATCCATCAGCCCCGGCACGCCGACCATGCTGTCGGGACGGAAGCACAGGGGATCGAGATAGCTGTCGTCGATCCGGCGGTAGATCACATCGACCCGCTTCGGCCCTTCGGTCGTGCGGGCATAGACAAACTCGCCGTCAACAAACAGGTCCTGCCCTTCGACCAGATCGACCCCCATCAGATCGGCCAGCAGGCTGTGCTCGTAATAGGCAGAGTTGAAATGCCCCGGGGTCAGGATGACGATGTTCGGATCACCCTTGCATTTGGCGGGCGCCACCGAGGCCAGCGTGCGGCGCAGCACCTCGGAGTAGTTGTCCACCGGCTCGATCCGGTTTTCACGGAAAAGACCGGGGAACATCCGCATCATGATCTCGCGCGATTCCAGCATGTAGCTGACGCCCGAAGGCGTGCGGCAGTTGTCCTCCAGCACATAGAACTGGTCCGGTCCGGTGCGCACGATGTCGATGCCGACGATATGCGAGTAAACCCCCTTGGGCGGCACGAAACCGGCGACTTCCTTTTCATAGGCCTCGTTCTGATAGATCAGGCGACCGGGGATGCGACCGGCGCGGATGATCTCGCCGCGGCCATAGACATCGACGAGAAAGGCGTTCAGGGCCCGGGCGCGCTGCTTGATGCCCTTTTCCAGCTTCGCCCATTCGGCGGCGGTGAAGACGCGGGGAAACATGTCGAAGGGGATCAGCCGGTCGGGATCGCCCCCCTCGCCGTACACCGCGAAAGTGATGCCGATGCGGCGGAACAGGGCCTCGGCCTCGGCCTGTTTCAGATTGCGGAGTTCGACCGGCATGGACTGGACCCAGTCCTGCAGCCGGGCATAGGGCGGGCGCAGGTCGTGGCCGGAGCCGGTCATCTCGTTGAAGAAACCGGCGGCCGCTGCGTGATTTGTGCCGTTCACCTGTTACTCCCCTGATCGCTACCCTTATCCAATCGTCCCGCTTGCCGCGGGTAAAGCCCCCGTCGGGGCAGAGCAGGTCCTTTCGTCGCCAAATGCCGGCGCATCTGCCCGATCATTGTGCAATTCCCGGTATTGGAGCAAGGGGCTGCCGCCTTCGGCCCCGTCGAGGGGCCGTGCGGCGGCATTGCCACGGATAGACGGGGGGCGACACCGCTTGCCGTCGGCGAGGGGTATTTGCGCAAAGGTGAAGGGCGGCGGGGTTGAAGCCGGGGGGCCTGCGGGCCTAGATGGCAGAAACGCCACAAAGGATGCCCCGATGCCCCTGCCCCTTCCCCGCCCCGTCTTCGACGCCAATGCCTCTGCCGGTGGGTTCGGGCGTCTGCCGGAATGGGATCTGACGGATCTTTATCCCAGCCCCGATGCGCCCGAGTTCGCCCGCGATATGGACTGGCTTGAAAAAGCCTGCGCCGATTTCGCGTCCGCATATGAGGGCAAGCTGGCATCCCTGGATGCCGCGGGCCTTCTGAGCGCCGTGCTGGCCTATGAGCAGATCGACATCACCGCCGGTCGGATCATGTCCTATGCGGGCCTGCGCTACTATCAGAACACCATGGACAGCGAGCGCGCGAAGTTCATGGCCGATGCCGAGGGCCGGGTGACCGACGCCACCACGCCACTGGTGTTCTGGAGCCTTGAATTCAACCGGCTGGAAGATGCACATCTTGACCGGCTTCTGGCCGCCAATGCCGACCTTGCGCGCTACAAGCCGGTGTTCGACCGGCTGCGGGCGATGCGGCCGCACCAGCTGTCGGACGAGCTGGAAAAATTCCTGCATGATGAATCCGTCGTGGGGGCCAGCGCCTGGAACAAGCTTTTTGACGAGACGCTGGCGGGGATGATGTTCACCGTGGCCGGCGAAGAGGAAGCTCTGAACCTTGAGGCGACGCTGAACCTTCTGACCGACACCGACCGCGCGAAACGCGAAGCGGCGGCGCGGGCGCTGGCCGATGGCTTTGGCAAGCAGATCAAGCTTTTCTCGCGCGTCCACAACACCCTGGCGAAGGAAAAGGAAATCCACGACCGCTGGCGCAAGATGCCCTCGCCCCAGTATGGGCGGCACCTGTCGAACCATGTCGAGCCGGAAGTGGTGGAAGCCCTGCGCAATGCCGTGGTCGCCGCCTATCCGAAGCTGAGCCACCGCTACTACCGGCTGAAGGCGAAATGGATGGGGCTGGAAAAGCTGCAGGTCTGGGACCGCAACGCCCCCCTGCCGATCGAACAGCCGAAGACCGTCGATTGGCCCACCGCCGAGAAGACGGTGATGGAGGCCTACGGCGCCTTTGCCCCCGAGATGGCGGCGCTGGCCAAGCCCTTTTTCGACAAGGGCTGGATTGATGCCGGGGTGAAGGCCGGCAAGGCGCCGGGCGCCTTCGCGCACCCGACCGTGACGACGGTGCATCCCTATGTGATGCTGAACTATCTTGGCAAACCGCGTGACGTGATGACGCTGGCGCATGAGCTGGGGCATGGCGTGCATCAGGTGCTGGCGGCGGGTCAGGGCGAACTTTTGTCCGCGACGCCGCTGACGCTGGCCGAGACGGCGAGCGTGTTCGGCGAGATGCTGACCTTCCGCAAGCTTCTGGCCGCCGCCAAGACCCCGGCCGAGAAGAAGACCCTGCTGGCCGGCAAGGTCGAGGACATGATCAACACGGTCGTCCGCCAGATCGCCTTCTACGACTTCGAATGCAAACTGCATGCCGCAAGGGCCGAGGGGGAACTGACCCCCGACGACATCAACGCCCTGTGGATGAGCGTGCAGGCGCAATCCCTTGGCGATGCCTTCGACTTCATGGACGGGTATGAGACCTTCTGGGCCTATATCCCGCATTTCGTCCACTCGCCCTTCTACGTCTATGCCTATGCCTTCGGTGACGGGTTGGTGAACGCGCTTTATGCGGCCTATGAGGGCGGGTTGCCGGACTTCCAGCAGAAGTATTTCGACATGCTGAAAGCGGGCGGGTCGAAGCACCACAAGGAGTTGCTGGCCCCCTTCGGGCTGGACCTGTCGGACCCCGCCTTCTGGGACAAGGGGTTGAACATGATCGCCGGCTTCATCGACGAGTTGGAGGCGATGGAGGGGTGACCGTTCGGTCGGGCCGACCGGCCTTGGGTCGCAACGATTTGCCCCTTGATGCCCGGCCGGGTGGCAGGGGACGCCCGATACGGCCTTGCTGGAGAGAGCCCTTAGCCGCCATACCCTAGCCACAGTGAGATGACATGAAGATGCTGTGTCAGACAGTAGGGCGGGCTGGCGAGGCGACTTGCAGATTACATACTACTAGCCCTGCAATGGGTTGTTCTGCTCTGGGGGTTTCTCACAGCTTTAATGGCGCTGCACCTTTATACTGTCGAGACCGCTTACTTTTCAGCACTTCCGCCAGTTCCTCCCGATCTGGTTTCTTTCTCGCCGCCGACCACGCACAGATTGGTTGTCGGCCTCTGCACGGGGTTCGCAACGATGGGCGTCGGGGGCATACTCTTCTATCTGCGGCGGCTATATCTGGCGCGTTGACCGTCCGCTCCGTCCCGCATAGCAGGCGTTCGCAGAACCGGCACAGCAGCACCGGCCGCGCATCTCACACGATCTCCACCGCCGCAGCATAGGCCATGTCCATCATCCGTTGCGTGCCCTGCACGAATTCCAGCGGGCAGGAATAGGGTGTGCCATCGCGGACCGTACGCCCGAAGGCCTCGACCTGCAGCCTGTATTGCGGGGCGGCGGGGAAGCGGTCGGTGATCACCCGGTTGCCCTGCACATGCAGTTCGACCTCGGCCATGTCGTTGACATTGGCGTTGAACGGCCCGCCCTCCAGCCGGATCATGCCCTTGTCGCCCTGGAAGGTGACGACCTGCCGGTTGTAAAGCCGCATCGAGGTCATCGAATGGTAGGTGAAGCTGTGCCCCTGCCCTGCCATGCGGCCAAAGACCAGCGCGTATGTGTCGATGCCATTCTCGAGGGTGATCCGGGAGTCCATCGTCTCGGCCTCGGCCCCGGTCACGAAGCGGGCCGCGCCGAAAGTGTATACCCCGATGTCGCGCAAGGAACCGCCGCCGGTCTCGGGCCGGTTGCGGATATTGCCGGTGTCGGTCAGGTAGAAGCTGAAGGCCGCATCGACATGGCGAAGGGTGCCGATCTCGCCCGCCTCAAGCCATTCCTTCGCGCGGATCCATTGCGGGTGATGCACGATCATATAGGCCTCGGCCGCCAGAAGGCCGGTTCGGTCGCGTTCGGCGATGATCTGGTCGATCTCTTCCGCCTTCAGGGCAATGGGTTTTTCGGTCAGCACATGCTTGCCGGCCCGCAGCGCCTTCAGCGTCCATTCCACATGCAGATGGTTGGGCAGCGGGATATAGACCGCGTCGATGCCGGGATCGGCCAGAAGGGCGTCATAGCTGGCATGAAGCTGCAGCGAGGGGCAGAAGGCCCGGAACCCCTCCGCCTTGGCCGGGTCCGAGGTCGCCAGCGCCACCAGTTCGGCGCCATGGGCGGCGTGGATCGCCGGTCCCATATGCTGCTGCGCGAAGCGAGAGGCGCCAAGGATGCCCCAGCGGATGGTTCTCATGGCTGCCCCCTGTTGTCCCGCCTCGCAGGCTAAGGCCGAACCGGCGTTAGCGCAACCAACCTGCCGGATGCCGGATTCCCGCGGACTCAGGCCTTCCGGCGCAGCCCCGTCACGGCCAGTGACAGGATCGCACCAAGATAGGCCACCGACAATACCAGCATCGTCTGCCAGGGATAGGTCACTAGCGAGGCCACGGCCATGACCGCGCCGACCAGCGCATAGCGCGCCCACGACGCGGCGATGGTCATGCGCTTCAGACTGGGTGTCGGCAGGCGGCTGATCATTAGCACCCCCACCGCCACCATCCAGGCCGCCACGACCAGCGCCGGCAGCCGGATATCGACCGCATGGCCAAGATAGATCGGCATGAGCGCCAGCATCGCCCCGGCCGGAGAGGGCACGCCGATGAAAGCCGTCTTTTCGGCCGGATCGGCGGATTTGTTGCCGACATTGAACCGCGCCAGCCGCAGCATACAGCAGACGGCGTAGACCAGCACCGCGATCCAGCCGATCCGGATTTCACTTCCCAGACCCCAGAGATAAAGAACCAGCCCCGGAACCACGCCAAAGTTGACGAAATCGCACAAGGAGTCCAACTCGGCTCCGATGGCGCTTTCGCTTTTCAGCATCCTTGCCAGCCGCCCGTCCAGCCCGTCCAGCGCCGCCGAAAGGGCGATCAGGAAGACAGCCTCGGTGATCCGCCCCGAGATGGCGAAGCGGATCGCGGTCAGGCCGGAGCAGAGTGCCAGGATCGAGACGAGGTTGGGCAGCAGCTTCAGCAGGTGAAGCTGCGGCTCGCGGCTCTTGGGCGCGGCGCCATCCGCGGCTGCGGCAGGCTTTCGGGGTTCGCGCGGGGCCCTTGGCGCGCGGGCCATCAGTCGATCCTGACCGCGCGGGCGGGGGCGTCCTGCCCGATCAGGGCGATCACTGTCTCGCCGCCGACCATGGTCTGACCCAGTGCGACCTGCGGCTCCACGCCTTCGGGCAGATAGACGTCCAGCCGGCTGCCAAAGCGGATCAGGCCGAAACGTTCGCCGGTGCGCAGGCTCTGGCCCGGTTCGGTCCAGCACAGGATGCGGCGCGCGACAAGGCCCGCGATCTGCACCACCGCGATCTGGCGGCCGTCATCCATGCGGATGGCAAGGGCATTGCGCTCGTTCTCCTCCGAGGCCTTGTCGAGCGAGGCGTTGAAGAACTTGCCCGGCCGGTAGGAAACGGCGGTGACCTGCCCGGCAATCGGCGCGCGGTTCACATGGCAGTTGAAGACCGACATGAACACCGACACCCGCATCATCGGCGTCGCGCCCAGCCCCAGCTCGGCCGGCGGCACGGCGGGGCCGATCAGGCTGACGACACCATCGGCGGGGCTGACCAGCAGACCACGGTTCTGCGGCACCGCCCGCCTGGGGTCGCGGAAGAAGTAATAGCACCAGACGGTCAGCCCAAAGCCGATCCAGCCAAGCGGCTGCCACAGCCAGAACAGCAGCAGCGTCACCGCCGCGAAGACGGGCACGAATTTCCACCCCTCGGGGTGCATCGGCTTCAGGAAGGTGTCACGCATTCTCATGCGCTGCCTCCTACTCTGCCAGAAGGGATCGGGCAATTGAAAAGCCGTCGAAGGGTGAGACGGCCGCCGAGGTTCGGAACCACCAGCCGGACACCCCTGCGCGCGAGGGGCCGATGTCCTGCCAGACACCGCCCGCGCGCCGGAACGCGAAAATCCGGGCCATTTCTGGCCCGGACCAACGGTTCGACGACGATCGCGGGGGCTTCAGGCCGGCACTGCCATGCCCTTGCCACGCGCCAGTTCGCGCATCTTCGCCTGCAGTTTCTCGAAGGCGCGGACCTCGATCTGGCGGATGCGCTCGCGGCTGACGCCATAGCTTTCCGACAGATCCTCCAGCGTCTTCGGCTCTTCCGCCAGACGGCGCTGCACCAGCACGTCCTTTTCGCGATCGTTCAGCACGGACATGGCCTGCGCCAAAAGCTCGCGCCTTGTGTCCAGCTCGTCCTTTTCCTCATAGGCGCCGGCCTGATCGCTGTCTTCGTCTTCCAGCCAGTCCTGCCATTGCGCGCCGCCGTCCTCGGCCCCGACCGTCACGTTCAGCGACGCGTCCGAGCCCGCAAGCCGGCGGTTCATCGCGATGACTTCGTCTTCGGACACCGAAAGGTCATGCGCGATCCTGGCGACGTTCTCGGGGCGCAGATCGCCCTCTTCCAGCGCGCCGACCTTGGCCTTGGCCTTGCGAAGGTTGAAGAACAGCTTCTTCTGCGCCGAGGTGGTGCCCAGTTTCACCAGACTCCACGACCGCAGGATGTATTCCTGGATCGAAGCCCGGATCCACCACATCGCATAGGTCGCCAGCCGGAAGCCCCTCTCGGGGTCGAAGCGTTTCACCGCCTGCATCAGGCCGACATTCGCCTCCGAGATCACCTCGGCCTGCGGCAGGCCATAGCCGCGGTAGCCCATGGCGATCTTGGCGGCCAGCCGCAGGTGCGAGGTCACCATCTTGTGCGCGGCGGCGCTGTCCTGGCGGTCAACCCAGGCCTTGGCCAGCATGTATTCCTCTTCCGGTTCCAGAAGCGGGAATTTGCGGATTTCCTGAAGATACCGGTTCAGCCCCTGTTCAGGGCTCGGTGCCGGAAGGTTTGCGTAGGTGCTCATATCTGCCCCCTGTCTGTTGCCCGGTGCCATCAGCCCCCGGGGATCGTCCTAGCTATGGTGACATGTCGGCCCATTCAAGGGCAGGCCCGTGCGGCCTAGATCACCAGGCTGTTAACGGCATATGTACATCGTTCCGTCGCCGCACCATGATTGTGACCTTCCCATCACGGGAATGTCAGCGCAAACACGGCGCATTCCGCCGGCCCGGTACAGGCGCAACTACAGGCGCAACGCCCTAAAACGCGACCCGTTCCCCAAGCTCGACCACGCGGTCGCGCGGCAGGTGGTAGAAATCGCTCGGATCGGCGGCAAAGCGGCTCATCACCACATAGGCCCGGTTCAGCACGAGACCAAGCCCCCGCCCCGTCGCGACCAGGCGGCGGCGGCCAAGGAAAAAGGTCGAAGCCATCACGTCGAACTTCAGCCCGCCCCGCCGCGCATGGGTCATGGCGCGGCTGACATTCGGCGTCTCCATGAAGCCGAAGCGCAAGGTCAGCCGCACGAAGCAGCCGCCCAGATGCTCGACCAACGCGCGTTCCTCGGCGGTGGCATAGGGCACGCGCAGGATCTCGACCGTCAGGATCACGGTCTGCTCGTGCAGCACGCGGTTGTGCTTGAGGTTGTGAAGCAGGGCCGAAGGCACGATATCGGCGTCGCTGGTCAGGAAGAAGGCCGTGCCCGGAATGACATGGGCGGAAGAGTTGCGCATCATCCGCACGAAAGAGGGCACCGAGACCGCCGTCCGGTGCACCCGCACCCGCACCGCCTGCGCCCCGCGCCACCAGATCCACATCAGCATCCCGACCACCATGGCAACCAGCACCGGCACATAGCCGCCATCGGCAATCTTGGTCAGGTTCGAGGACAGGAACACCAGTTCGATCCCAAGGATCGGGCTGGCCAGCAGAACCGCAAGCGGGGCCGAGACATGGCGCGCGTGGATCAGGTAAAGGATGCCAAGCGTCGTCGTCAGCACCATCGTTCCGGTGACCGCGATGCCATAGGCCGAGGCCAGCGCCCCGGACGATCCGAAGGACACCACCAGCCAGACCACCCCCGCCAGCAGAAGCCAGTTGACCGCGCCGATGTAGATCTGGCCGCTTTGGCCTTCGGCGGTGTGCCGGATGCGCAGGCGTGGCAGGAAGCCCAGCTGGATCGCCGCCCGCGCCATCGAATAGGCCCCCGTGATCACCGCCTGCGCCGCGATGACGGTCGCCGCGGTCGCAATGATGACAAGGAACGGCAGCGCGGGCGCCGGGGCCAGGGCGAAAAAGGCGTTCTCGGCCCGATCGGGATGGGCCAGCACCATCGCGCCCTGCCCCAGATAGTTGAGCACCAGCGCCGGCAGCACCAGCCCGAACCAGGCCCAGGTGATTGGCTTGCGGCCGAAATGGCCAAGATCGGCATACAGCGCCTCGCCCCCGGTGACGGCAAGGAAGACCGCACCCAGGACAAAGAACGCGACACCCGGATGACTGAACAGGAACATCACCCCCCAGACCGGGCTGAAAGCAGACAGAACCCAAGGCGTCTCGACCATGTGCCAGATGCCAAGCCCGGCAAGCACCACGAGCCACAACAGCATCACCGGCCCGAACAGCCGCGCCACTGAAGCCGTGCCCTGCCGCTGCACTGCAAAAAGCAGGGCCAGAATGCCAAGGGTTCCGGGAAGCACATAGGCCTGAAGCGATGGCACCACGAGACCCATCCCCTCGACGGCCGACAGGACCGAGATCGCCGGCGTGATCGCCGCATCGCCGGCAAACAGCGCCGCCCCGCCCACGGCCAGCAGAAGGATCGGGATCGACCGCCGGCCAAGCGCCAGCCGGACAAGGGTGTAAAGCGACAGGATCCCGCCCTCGCCCCGGTTGTCGGCGCGCAGAAGCACGAAGACATATTTGACCGTCACGATCAGGATCAGCGTCCAGATCAACAGCGACAGGATGCCCAGAACTTCCGGCGGGCCGGGTTCGGAGACGCCGGTCGCCCGCAATGCCTCGCGGAAGGAATAGAGCGGCGAGGTGCCGATATCGCCGTAGACCACGCCAAGCGCACCAAGCGCCAGCGCGGCAAGGCTCTGGCGGTGGGTCTCGCTGCGATGGATATCGGCATCGTCATCCGCCTCTTCCCGAAGGTAGTCGGCAATGTCGAGCGCCTCTTCGTCGTGATACGGCAGAGGATGGGGGCCTGAAGAGGGGCCGGGATCGTGGATCATGGGGGCACCGGGCGCGGCGCGCCTATGGCTGGAGGGCGGATCGGGGGCTGTCACGGCCACAGGGCGCCCGCAAAGGGTGCTGCTGTCCGTGTCGGTTGTCCCGCCTGGCAGGGGGGATGAGCGCTGGCTCCGCTACCGTGCCGAAGGACTCGGCTCATCGCTGAAATTACGCCTTCGTGAACTGTCGCGCAAGATGCTGCACATGCACGGTGCGGCCGGGGCCCGGAGGGCCGGTTGCGCCTGAACGGCGCAGGGCCGCGACAAGGGGCTTGCATCGCAGGACGTCCGTTCAGGCGGGCGATCAGCCCGTGCGAAGGGCCGCCAGAAGCGCCTCCATATCCGCCGGCAAGGGTGCCGCGAATTCCAGCCGGTCGCCGGAGACCGGGTGCTCGAACCCAAGGGTGGCCGCATGCAGGGCCTGCCGGGGAAAGGCATTGCCTAGCGCCGCACCGTCGCCAAGGGCACGTTCAGACAGCCGGCGCTTGCCGCCATAGGTCTGATCGCCGACAAGGCCATGGCCGACATGGGCCATATGGACCCGGATCTGATGCGTGCGGCCGGTCTCAAGCCAGCATTCCAGCAGCGCCGCCTGATCGGCAAATCCCTCAAGCACCCGGGCCCGCGTCACCGCAGGGCGGCCCTGCCCGTCCCAGACCACCGCCTGTCTTTGGCGGTCGGTCCGGTGCCGGGCAAGGCCGGTGGCGATGCGGATCACGCCGCCCGCTTCAAAACTGACGCCGCGCACGCCGCGCAGCCTGGGGTCGGCGCCTTCCGGCACGCCATGCACCAGCGCCAGATAGCGCCGCGTCACCGTATGCGCCGCGAATTGCGCCGCCAGCCCGTGATGCGCCCGGTCGGATTTCGCCGCCACCAGAAGGCCCGTTGTATCCTTGTCGATGCGGTGGACGATGCCGGGCCGCCGCTCTCCGCCGATGCCCGACAGGCTGTCGCCGCAATGATGCATCAACGCATTGGCCAGCGTGCCCGAGGGGCTGCCGGGGGCGGGATGCACCACCATTCCGGCGGGCTTGTTCACCACGATCAGATCGGAGTCCTCGTAGATCACCGCAAGCGGGATGTCCTCGGCCCGCAGTTCGGCGTTGGCCGACGGCGCAATGCGGATGGTGAAGACCTCTCCGGGCTGGACCTTCTCCTTGGGGTTGGTCATCGCCTGCCCGCCCCGCGTCACCGCCCCGTCGGCGATCAGCCGCATCAGGCGCGAGCGCGACAGCGACGCCTCCTCTGGCACCGCAGCGGCAAGCGCCTTATCAAGACGTTCAGGCGCCTCTCCGCCAAGAGTGACGTCCAGAAGACTGCCTTCGGCCTCTTCCGGCCAATCCTCGTCCTCGAAAGGGTCCTGCATGTCCGACACTCCGCCCGAGGAAAGGCTGCCGCCTTCGCTGAGGTTGCTGAAATGGCTGGTCATCCTGCTGACGCTGGTGATGATCGGCGGCGTCATAACGGTCGTGACGCTGCTTGTCACCCGGATGCCGCAGGCGCTGCACGGGGTGCCGGCCCTGCCCGACGGGATCGAGATGCCTGCCAACACTTCGGCCCAGGCGGTGACCTTCGGCAAGGGCTGGATCGCGGTGGTCACCGGCGATGGCCGCCTGCTGGTGTTCAACGCCGAGGGCCGGCTGCGGCAGGAGGTGCAGCTTGATCTGCCGGGCACAGATGCACAGGCCCCGTGACGCCCACGGCCCGGGGCCGGCAGGACGGAGAGCAGGATGATGGACAGCCTAGACACGCTGGTAAGGCAGGTTGATCGGCAGTACCGGCTGATGCAGCGCGAACTGCCCGAGCGGATCGTGATGATCTCGGTCGCCTACGGGTTTTGCATGATATGGGCCGATCCGCGAATCGTGGGCGTGATCTGGCTTGTCCATCTGCTGCTGGAATGGTGGCTGGCCCGCCCGCAGGATGCCGCCCGTCTGCTGGCAAGCCGATGGGGCTATCTTGCCACTCTGGCCGGCATCGCGCTGACGGGCCTGCTTTTCATCTGCGCTGCGGGGCTGGTCTGGCAATCCGACAGCCCCTTTGCCAAGGCCTTCACCGTCGGGCTGGTGATGGCGGGGCTGATGCATCTGACCAGGGTGCGGTCCATCCATCTGCCTTTCGGTCTTGCCGGTCTGGCCGGGGCGGCCATCGGCGTGATGGCGTCCAACACGCTTTACTGGCTGGAGCGGGGGGACATTGGCGGGCTTGGCCTGTCGACCGCAGCCTGTTTCGCCGCAATGGCCTATACGATGACCTCCATGCTGTCGAACCACAACTTCCATCGCACGATGGCCGCCGGCGAGACCGCCGCGCGCGAGGCCGATCAGGCCAAGAGCCTGTTCCTGTCACGGATGAGCCATGAGCTGCGCACGCCGCTCAATGCCATCATCGGCATGGGTCAGGCCGAGCTGACCGCCGCAAGGGCCGAGGGGACCACCGACCGCATCCCCCGGCTGCGGACGCTGACCGATGCGGCGCGGACGCTGGCGTTGATCCTTGACGACGTGTCGGACCTTGACGCCATCGGACGCGGGCGGATGACGCTGCGGCCACGGATCCTGAACCTCGAGCAAGAGCTTGAGGCCATTGCTGCGGTGCATGGCAGCCGCGCCGCCCGGCTGGGAACGCCGTTCTCGGCCCGGGTGGACGGCCCCCTGCCGCGCCATGTCCGGATCGACCCGGTGCGGCTGCGCCAGTGCCTTGTCAACCTTCTGGCCAATGCGCTGCGCCATGCGCCGCAGGGCGAGGTTCGGGCCGTCTACCGCTTTCACCCGGATGGCGGCGGAGCCGGCCTTCTGCAGGTCGATGTCACCGACGACGGCCCCGGCGTGCCGGCCGATCAGCGCGAGGCGATCTTCCTTGCCTTCCACAAGGGCACCGGCACCGCTGCCGGATCGGGGCTTGGGCTGGCCATCGCCCGCGAGCTGGCCCGCAGCATGGGGGGCGATCTTGTGCTGATGCCCAGTCAGGCCGGTGCGGCCTTCCGCCTGACCCTGTGGCTTGAGGTGACGGGGCCGCCGGCCCCGGCCTCTGCCGCCCCCGACCTTTCCGGGCGCACGATTCTTGTGGTGGATGACGTGGCGACCAACCGCCTGGTCGCCGCGGCCTATCTGCAAGAGATGGGCGCGCGGGTGATCGCCGCCGGTTCGGGCGAGGAGGCGCTGGTCATTCTTACCAGCGAAGATGTCGATCTGGTGCTGCTGGACATGAACATGCCGCTGCTGGACGGCTTTGCCACTGCTGCCCGCGCGCGCGAGATCGGCGGACGCGCGGCAACCGTGCCTATCCTTGCGATGACGGCGGATGTGCTGGATGATCAGGTCTTGGCGATCCGCCAAGCCGGTCTGGACGGCCATCTGCCCAAACCCCTTCTGCCCGAGCGGCTGGCGGCCGAACTGTCGCGGTTCCTGGCCTAGCGGCCGGTTTCCGGCCGCCGCTTCTGCCCCGCAGGACAGGGCGCAGCGACGGCCCCTTCGCTCAGACCGACGGTGTGCCCTGCCCCGTTCCTGCGCGCCGCAGCCGTTCGGCGTCGCGCCATGCCACCCAGTCGGCGGCGGCGGATTCGACCGCCGTGCGGACGCAGGTGCCGACGGCCTCGCCCGCCGCCGTATGCAGCCCGGCATAGCGGCTGCGCCCCTGCGGGCAGGCCAGCGCCATGCAATCGGTGCCGGTTCCCGTGGCCTGCCCCGTTGCCAGCTGCAACCCCGCCGCCATCACCCCGGCCGTGCGGGCCTGCACGGCAATGGCCAGCGCCTCGAGTTGGGCGGTCCGGGTCAGCGCGGCATCGGTGGCCACAAGGATGTTGATCGTGCCGTAATCCGCCGGGTGCCAGGGCAGCCGCCGCCCCACCGATTCCGCATTCGACAGGCCCAGCGTCACCACGCATTCGGCCCGGACGCCTTCGACCTGCGCAACCTCGTGCCGCCAGGTCCCGACATCGCGCGAGGTCATCATCCCGACCGCCCCCGGCGCGCGCTGCATCTGGGCGGCGAACCAGTCCTCGACCGGGAAATCCGGGGTGAGGTCGGCATTGCGCACCTCGCGCCACAGGACGGTATCGGTGGTGCGGTAGCCACCGCCAAAGGGCGCGTGCGAGAGGACGCGCATGGGCCGCGCAAGGCGGGCGACCAGCCAGGGCCGGTCAAGCGTGACGGCGATCACCGGGTGACTCCGGTCGGCTGGAACACCGGACCATCGGGGGTATCGGCATGGAAGCCCCTGATTCCGAAGACTTCTGCCAGCCGTTGATCCGTCAGCACTGCGGCCGGCGTCCCATCCGCCACCAGCCTGCCCCGGTGCAGCATCAAAAGCCGGCTGCAATGGCGCGCGGCAAGACCAAGATCGTGGATCGAGGTGACGACGCTGCGCCCCTCGGCCGCAAGATCGGCAAAGACCTGCATGGTGCGGATCTGCGCCTCGGGGTCCAGCCCGGCTGCCGGCTCATCCGCCAGCACAAGGGGCGTGTCCTGCGCCAGCGCGCGGGCGATCAGGGCGCGGGCCTGTTCGCCGCCCGAAAGGGCGGTGGCGACGCGGTGGCGATAGGCCTGCAGGCCCATGCGGTCCAGCGCCTCCTCCAGCGCCGGCCCGCCGGCGCCATCCTGCGAAGCGTGGCCAAGCGCCACCAGGGTTTCGACCGTGACGGGCCAGGCAATCTCGCGCCCTTGCGGCAGGAAGGCCGCGGCACGGGCGCGGGCTGCGGGCGGCAGGGCCGCCAGCGAGGACCGCCCCTCATGCGGCAAAAGCCCGAGCGCGCCGCGCAGAAGGCTGGTCTTGCCCGCACCGTTGGGGCCGATCAGACCGACGACCTCGCCCGGTCCGATGGTCAGGGTGACGTGGTCGACCACGGGGCAATCGCCACGGCGCACGGTCAGATTGTCCAGCGAAAGCAGGGTCATGCCTCTAGCCTCCGCATCCGCCAGATCAGATGCAGGAAGAAGGGCGCGCCGACGATGGCGGTCAGGACGCCCAGCTTCAGATCCTTGTCGGGCGCGATCAGCCGGGTGGCGATGTCCGCCGCCAGCAGCATCGCGGCCCCGCCCAGCGCGGCAGCCGGCAAAAGGCGTGACGGGCGGGCACCGACCAGCGGGCGCAGGATATGCGGCACCACAAGGCCGACAAAGCCCACCGCCCCCGCCACCGCAACCGAGGCGCCAATGGCCGCCGCGGTGCCAAGGATCAGCACCCAGCGCAGCCGCGCCATGTTGACCCCCATGGATTGCGCGGCATCCTCGCCCAGCGTCAGCGCATCAAGGCCACGGCCAAGGGCCAGAAGCCCCGCCATGCCGATCAGGATGAAGGGCGCGGCCAGCCAGACATGGGTCATCGACCGGTCGGCCAGAGACCCCATCATCCAGTAGACGATCTCCATCGCGGCAAAGGGGTTTGGCGACAGGTTCAGCACCAGCGAGGTCATCGCGGCCGTCAGGGCCGAGATGGCGATGCCGGCAAGGATCAGCGCCAGCGCACCGCCCCGCGGACCGGCCATGAGCAGGATCAGGAGCACGGCGGCTGCGGCCCCCGCCAGGGCCGACAGCGGCAGGGCGAGGGCGAAACTGGCGGCAAGGCCCGTCTGCAAGGCCAGCACCGCACCCAGCGCGGCCGAAGAGGAGATGCCGATAAGCCCCGGTTCGGCAAGGGGATTTCTGAGATAGCCCTGCATCGCCGCCCCGGCCAGCCCGAAAGCGGCGCCGGTCAGCAGACCAAGGATGGCGCGGGGAAGCCGGATCTCCTGCATGACCAGAACGACGGGGCCGCCCTTCCCGGTGAACAGGGCCGACAGGCTTTCCCTCAGGCCAAGCCCGGCCGGACCGATCAGCAGCGAGGCTACGAAAAGAACGGCGACCAGCAGCGTCAGGGGCAGAAAGACCTTCACGGCAAGGCCTCGCGCGCGGCCAGCATGCCCTGCATCGCCCGCAGGATATGGGGGTTGCCGCAGATCCAGTCGGCATCTGTGGTGGTGGCCACCCCCGCATTCTGCCGCAACAGCGTCAGCGCGGGATGGGTCAGCATCTCTTCCGAGCGCGAGGCGCCGGGATAGGGGGCAGAGGTCACGACCACATCGGGTTCGGCCATCACCAGCCGCTCCAGGGGCAGCGTGCCGCCCCCGGTAAGGCCTGCGGTGGCGCCGATGTTGTGAAAGCCGGTATGGGCCAGCACATCATCCGCAAGGGTTCCGGCCCCGGTGGTATAACCGTTGGGATAGTAGAGCGCGGCGGTGGCGGTGGGGCCATGCCAGGTCAACCGATCGATCCCGGCGCGGAATTCGGCCACCAGCGCCTTGGCCTCGTCCTCGCGGCCAAGGGCTTGACCAACAATCAATATCTGATCGGCCACCTCGTCCAGCGAGTTCACCGGCGGAACTTGCAGCACCTCGATCCCGAGGCCGCGCAACAGGTTGACCGAGGCCAGCGAGGTATAGGTGCCGGCCAGCACCAGATCCGGCTGCATCAGGAAGACCTGCTCGGCCTGTCCGCGGTTTTCGGCATAGGCCGCGGCCTCGGCCACCATCGAGGAGGACAGCGGATCGCGCGCAAGATGGCTGACGGACACCAGCTGCCCGGGCGCGGCCAGCATCATCGCCAGCTGGTCGGTGCAAAGGTTGATCGAGACCACGCGGGAGGGGGCGTCGGCAAAGGCGGGCACGACGCCCGCCGCCACAAGCACGGACCCGGCGGCCAGTTTGCGCAGTATGGCAAGGGTATGCTTCAGGTATGATCCACGTAAGACAGACGTATGACCCTGCAAAGCGCCTGCCCCTCCGCCGACCATGGCTTCCCCTTCCCCGAAATCGCGGCGCGCAAAGTCCCCTTCGCGCGCCGGCTTTGATCAGAACTTGGCCTGCAGGCCAAGATAGACCGAGCGCCCGGCCGCATTGTAGCCAAGCGAGGTGCTGTAGTCCTCATCCGTCAGGTTCTCGACCCGCAGATAGGCCTCCATGCTGTCGCTGAGGCTGTAATTGGCCTGTGCGTTCAACACGGTGTAGTCGGGCGCATCGACCAGCGCGAAGGTTGCAGGATCATTGTCCTTCATTCCCGCCGAATGCACGGCCGTCAGCCCCAGCGACAGCCGGTCGGAGACCTGGGCCTCCAGCGACAATGCCAGCAGGTTCAGCGGCACCCGCGCCAGACGCACGCCGGTCGGACGGCGGGCATCGGTATAGGTATAGGAAAGGCCCAGTGTCATGCGATCCGACAGCGGCAGGTCTGCCGCCAGTTCCAGCCCCTGCGAGACGGATTCGCCGGGGACGTTTTCCAGCGTCGACAGGACCGGATCCCATTTGTAGGTCACCAGATTGTCGATCTCGATGCGGAAGGCGGTGGCCGAAAGGCTGCCGCCATTGGCCAGTTGCTGTTCGACCCCGATCTCATAGGACCAGCTCTTTTCGGGCTCCAGATTCGGGTTGCCGATGAAATTGCCCCAGGCGGAAGGGTAGAAGCCGAAACGCTCGTCAATCGAGGGCGCGCGGAAGCCGCGGCCGGCCGAGGCGTGGAGCGTGGTGTTTTCCGCCGGGTGCCAGGCCAGCGCGATCCGGCCGGTCGGGAAGCTGCCGAAGCTGGAATCGTGATCCGTGCGCAGGGTGGCGGACAGATCGAAGCTGTCGGTCGGCGACCATATCACCTGACCGAAGGCGCCGTAGATCGTGGTATCGGCATCGCCTGCCGGCAGATTGGTGTATTCGGCCGTCTCGCGCGACCAGTCCAGCCCGTAGACGAGCGAGAGCTTGTCAGAGACGGTGGTGACACCCTGCCAGCCAAGGGTCAGGCGCTTGCCCTTGTAGCTGTTCACGTCGGTCGGCTCGGTGTAGGTGCGCTTGATGTCATAGGCGGTGACGTCGAAGCTGTGGACGGTATTGCCCGCCTCCAGTTCCGCAAAGAACCGCGCGCCGATGTCGCGGCTGTCGAGGTCATAGCCCGCAGCGTCCGCGGTCGAGGACGGATCGTATTCGCTTTGGTTGTCCTGCACGAAGAAGGCGCCGCCGACGGACAGCACATCGCTGACCTTGTAACGGGTCGAGAACGACAGCCGCGCGATGTCCGCGCCGTCGGCCTCGTTCCCCGAGGTCGAGGCAGAGAAGCCATCGGTGTGGAACCGGGTGACAGTCAGCGCGGTTTCGATCCGGTCGTCCTTGTGGGTCAGGCCCCAGGTCAGGCGGCCGGTGCCGTAGCTGCCGCCTTCGACGGCGGCGGTCTGGTGGGTGCCCTCTTCCAGCGCGGCGCGGGTCGAGATGTTGATGACCCCGCCCACGGCCGACCCGCCCCAAAGGGCCGATTGCGAGCCGCGCAGCACTTCGACCCGGCCGACATCGGCCGAAAGGAAGCTGCCGAAGTCGAAGGAGACCGTGGTGCCCGAGGCGTCGCTGACGCGGATGCCGTCGACGTAGACCGCCAGATAGCGGCCGTCGAGACCGCGGATGCGCAGCGCCGAGGAACTGCCCGCAGGTCCGGTCTGCGAGAAGGACAGGCCGGGCAGGCGCGCCAGCGTATCGGCAAGCGTCACGCTCCGGTCCTGCGCCAGATCCTCTTCGGTCAGCACCGAGATCGAGGCCCCGGTCGAAAGCCGGTCGGCCGCAGTTCGCAGCGCCGAGATAACGATCTCGCCCAGATAGGTGCTGTCCTGCGCGACTGCCGGAGCGGCCAGAAGTGCCGTGCTGGTGGCCATGACGGCCAGTCTGGAAATGCCTTTCATGGGACGTTCCTTTTCCCTTGGGGCGCGCGTCGCCCCGTCGTCCTGGTTTGCCATGGGAAAGGTCGCCCCTTTCCGCCGGTGGTGAACGTCACCTCTGGCGAAAAGTCGCCTGCCC
Source organism: uncultured Paracoccaceae bacterium (assembly GCA_934500835.1). GTDB lineage: Bacteria > Pseudomonadota > Alphaproteobacteria > Rhodobacterales > Rhodobacteraceae > Pseudogemmobacter. Next base: position 50,809 of record CAKSTR010000009.1, read on the forward strand.
CCGCGCCCCTCGCGCGGAAGAAAGGGTGATCACCCTGGCAGGTCTCCTGGCTCGCGGGTCGGGGCGCGGATGGGCCTTCCCGGTTTCCCAGTGGCCTTTGTCCATCCTTGCTCGCCGCTTACAGTTGCGGGGGCAGCTGCGGAATTGCACCGCATTCCCTTTTCATCCGGGGTGTGACGCCCGGAACCTAAGGCACTCCCTCAATATCGGGGGGACGGGGCCTGTCAAGCCCGACATGGGGCCGATGGGGCAGCGGCGTCGGGGACGGGACGGCTTCTGTCGCAAACCGCCGCGGCGGGGGATTTTTCCGCGCCCCGGTGTCGCGCGCGGGGTGGACCGGCGCGGCCCGGCCCGCCAGCATGGGGCCGTCACGCAAGGGAGAGTCGGGATGATCGGGGATCTGGGCGCAAGGGATGCAACCGCGCTGGCCGAGATGGTCGCGGCGGGCGAGGTCTCGGCCAGCGAACTGCTGGATGCGGCACTGGCGGCGGTCGAGGCGCGCAACCCCGCGATCAATGCCGTGGTGCAGATGCAGGAGGGTGCGGCGCGCCGGGCCATTGCGGCAGGGCTGCCGAAAGGGCCGTTCCGGGGGGTGCCGTTCTTGCTGAAGGATCTGGGGGCCGAGGCGGTGGACTACCCCGGGCACAACGGCTCGCGCCTGTTGCGGGACACGGTCTGGACCCGCGATTCCGCGATATGGGAGCGGATCCGGGCCACCGGCGTCGTCTGTTTCGGGCGCACGACGGCGCCCGAAGGCGGCATCGGCGCGGCGACCGAGGCGGCGGTCTATGGCGGGCCGACGCGCAATCCCTGGAATCCTGACCATACCTCGGGCGGGTCTTCCGGCGGGGCGGGCGCTGCGGTGGCGGCGGGAATCGTCGCCATGGCGCATGGTTCGGACGGCGGGGGATCGGTGCGGATTCCGGCCGCAAGCTGCGGGCTTTTCGGCTTCAAGCCGACGCGGGCGCGGCTGCCGGACGGGCCTTTCGTCGGCGAAGGCTGGGCGGGGATGGCGATCGACGGCTTTCTGACGCGCAGCGTGCGCGACACCGCCGCCATGCTGGACGCCTGCGAGGGCGCGGACCCCGGCGCGCCCTACTGGGCGCCGCCCTTGGGCCGGGGCCATATGGCCGCGATCTCGCGCCCGCCGCAGGGGCTGCGGGTGGGGATCGTGGACACCACTTTCACCGGAGAGCCGATCCACCCCGAGGTGGCCGAGGCGGTACGGGCGGCGGGGCGCCTGCTGGAAAGCCTTGGCCACAGGGTCGAGCCGGTGCGGATCAGGGCCGATGTGGCGGGGATGATGCAGGCCTGGACCGACATCGTGGCCGTCGGCACCGCCCTTGGCATCCGCCGCGCGCTGAAGGGTCGCACCCTGACCGATGATCTGGTCGAGGGCGTCGGTCGCGGCGCCGTCGCCCATGCCGAAACCCTGCACCCGACCCGCTACCTTGAAGCGGTGGGCGCCATCCATGCCTTTGGCCGCGAAATGGCGGCAGTCTTTGCCCCCGAGGCGGGCGGCGGGCCCGACATCCTTTTGTCGGCCACGCTGGCCGAACCCCCGGCCAGGGTCGGCCGTTTTGCCCATGCCACAGAGGATTACGTTGGCTATCGCATGGGTCCGCAAGGGATTTTCGCCTATTCGCCCTTCTGCGCGATCTTCAATGCCTCCGGTCAGCCGGCGGCCAGCCTGCCGCTGGGATGGTCCAGCGACGGCCTGCCCATCGGCGTCCATCTGGCCGCCGCTTTCGGCCAGGACGAGGCGCTGATCGCGCTTTGCGCGGAAGTGGAACGCGCCTCGCCCTGGGCGGGCAAACGCGCACCCATGGCCGGGTGACGGGCAAGAATCGCTTGTCAGCGGGTGATCCCCCCGCCCAATATGATCAAAACGACAGCCGGGGGATCAGCGGGTGACGGATACAGTGACGATCTCGGCCCGCAATGTGGTCAAGGCGTTCGGACAGGGCGGGACCGCCGTGAGGGCGCTGGACGACGTCTCGGTGGACATCCGTCGGGGCGAGTTCTTTACGCTTCTCGGCCCGTCGGGCTGCGGCAAGACCACGCTTCTGCGGCTGATCGCGGGATTCGAGATGCCGACCGATGGCACGATCCTGCTGGATGGCAGCGACATCTCGACGCTGCCGCCCAACCGGCGGCCGGTGAACACGGTGTTCCAGAGCTACGCCCTGTTCCCGCATCTGACCGTGGCGCAGAATGTGGCCTTCGGGCTGCAGATGCAGGGCAAGCCCGCGGCCGAGGTGAAGGCCACGACCGAACGCATGCTGGCGCTGGTGAAGCTTGAGGCGATGGCCGGGCGCAAGACCAGCCAGCTGTCGGGCGGCCAGCAGCAAAGGGTCGCGCTGGCCCGGGCGCTGGCGCCGCAGCCCAAGGTCCTGCTTCTGGACGAGCCGCTGTCGGCGCTGGACCTGAAGCTGCGCAAGGAGATGCAGATCGAGCTGAAGCGGCTTCAGACCGAGACGGGGCTGACCTTCATCTTCGTGACCCATGATCAGGAAGAGGCGCTGACCATGTCCGACCGCATCGCGGTGATGTCGGCCGGCAAGATCCAGCAGGTCGGCACCGCGAAAGAGATCTACATCCACCCCAAGAACCGCTTTGTCGCCAGCTTCATCGGCGAGACCAACTTCCTGACCGGCACGGCCGAGGACGGCGCGCTGCGCCTTGCCTCCGGCGAGCGGATCGAGGTTGACGGCCTGCGGGCCGCCCCCGGCGCCACCACCGCCAGCGTGCGCCCCGAGCAGTTGCGCCTTGGCAGGCCGGCGGACGGCGGTCTTGCCGCCACCGTGGCCGGGCTGGTCTATTTCGGCACCGACACCCATTGCCACCTGCATCTGGCCGATGGCACCGAACTGGTTGCCCGGCTGCAAAGCCCCGCCAGCGGCGAGGCCGGGCTGGGCACCGGCGATCAGGTCGGCATCCGCTTTGCCCCCGGCGCCGTGCAGCGGGTGGAGGACTGACGCATGGCCAGTGCCGCCGAACAGCGCCTGTCCCGGCAATCCACCCGCAACGGCTGGCTTCTGTCTGCGCCGGCGCTGATCCTTCTGGCGGTGGCCGCCGCCGGCCCGCTGCTGATCGTGCTGGTCTATTCCTTCCTGACCGCCGGCAGTCAGGGCAACGTGGTCTGGGAATTCTCGACCGCGGGCTGGCGCGGCATCCTGTGGTCCAAGGACATCTTCTCGGACGAATGGGTGCTGGCGGATGCGCATCTGACGATCTTCTGGCGTTCGGTCAGCCTGTCGATTCTGACCACGGTCTTCACCTTCCTTCTGGGTTTCCCCACCGCATGGTTCATCGCCACGCGGCCGCCGAAACAGCGGGCGCTGTGGCTGTTCCTGATCACCATCCCGTTCTGGACCAACCTGCTGATCCGCACCTATGCGATCAACGAGGTGCTGCGGAAGGAGGGCCTGGTCAATCTGGTGCTGACCGGGCTTGGCATCATCGACCAGCCGCTGGACATGCTGTACGGGCCTTTCGCCATTTTCGTCGGCATGACCTATGTCTACCTGCCCCTGATGGTGCTGCCCCTTTTTGCCGCGATCGACCGCTTTGACCTGCGGCTGCTGGAGGCGGGATACGACCTTTACGCCAGCCGGATGCAGGTGCTGCGCCGGGTGATCCTGCCCATCGTGAAGCCGGGGATCATCGCGGGGTCGATCCTTGTCTTCGTGCCCTCGCTGGGGGCCTATGTCACGCCGCGCGTGCTGGGCGGCGGCAAGCAGATGATGATCGGCAACTTCATCGAGCTGCAGTTCCTTGCCGGCAAGAACTGGCCCCTTGGGGCGGCGCTGGCGATGGTTCTTCTGCTGATCGTGATGGCGGCGCTGCTGGTCTATGTCCGCTATGCCAACAAGGATGCCAGCCATGGCTGACCGGAGCTTTCACGTCGCCCGCCTGCCCGGCTTTGCCACCACGGCGGTGGTGGTGTTCGTGGCGCTTTACCTGCCGATCGCCACGCTGGTGGTCTACAGCTTCAACGCCTCGAATTCGGTGGCGGTCTGGGGCGGTCTCAGCCTGGACTGGTATGTCAAGGCCTGGGCGAACCAGCAGGTGAAGGATGCGACCATGCGGTCGCTGATCATCGCCAGTTTCGCGGCCGCGATCTCGACCGGGGTGGCCACGATGGCGGCACTGGGCACGACGCGCCGCAAGGCCTTCAAGGGGCAGACCTTTATCTATGTGATGATCAACCAGCCCCTGATGGTGCCCGAGATCGTGACCGCCGTCGCGCTGATGATCCTGTTCGGCGTCATCAAGCAGGCGACCGGCATCCATGGCCTTGGCTATCTGGTGCTGGCGCATGCCGCCTTCTGCGTGCCCTTCGCCTATCTGCCAATCCGGGCAAGGCTGGAGGGCATGGACATGACGCTGGAAACCGCGGCCGCCGACCTTTATGCGACCCCCTGGCAGACCTTCCGCCGGATCACCCTGCCCCTGCTGGCGCCGGGGATGGTGGCGGGGGCGATGCTGGCCTTCGTGATCAGCCTTGATGACGTGGTGATCACCGAATTCGTCAAATCCGGCGGGCAGGACACGTTGCCGACCTATATGCTGGGCCAGTTGCGCCGCCAGCTGACCCCCGAAATCAATGCCGTATCGACCATGCTGCTGGGGGTCACGGTCGTGCTTCTGACCGCCTTCTTCCTGCTGACGCGCAAGAAAGACTGAACATCCAAACGGGAGACAATGATGAAAAACCTGCTGACTGCAACCGCGCTGCTTCTGGCCTCGACCGGGCTCGCCTCGGCCGAGGGGGTGCTGCAATTGTACAACTGGGGCAACTACACCAGCCCCGAGCTTCTGGAGAAGTTCAAGGCCGAGACCGGCATCACCGTCACCGTGACCGATTACGACAGCAATGACACCGCCCTGGCCAAGATCGAGGCCGGCGGTCATGGCTTCGACCTTGTCGTGCCCTCGGCCAACTATGTGCCGGTCTTCATCGACAAGGGCCTGGCGGTGGAACTGGACCAGTCCAAGCTGCCGAACCACACCAACATCGCCCCCGAATGGATGGGCGTGCAGTGGGACGTGGGCCGCAAATACTCGATCCCGTGGCAATGGGGCACCACCGGCGTTGCGGTGAACACCAAGGTCTATGGCGGCGACATCAACACCTCGGCCGTCTGGCTGGAAGTGCCGGATGAGCTGAAGGGCAAGATCAACGTCGTGCCCGAGATGATCGACATCGTGACCCTGGCGACGCTGTATTACGGCGGCGATGTCTGCTCGGAAGACCTTGAGGTGCTGAAGAAAGTCCGCGACGGGCTGATCGCCGCCAAGCCGAACTGGATCTCGATGGACTACGGCGCCACCGAGAAGCTGTCGAACAACGACTGGGCGGCCTCGGTGAACTGGAACGGATCGTCGATGCGGGTGCGGCAGGCCAACCCCGACGTGGCCTACGGCTATCCGAGGGAAGGCTTCATCATGTGGATGGATTCCGTGATGCTGCTGAAGGATGCGCAGAACGTCGAGGAGGCCTACACGTTCCTGGACTTCATCATGAAGCCCGAGAACGCCGCCCTGATCTCGAACTTCGCCCGCTATGCCAACGGGATCGCCGGCTCGACCGAGTTCATGGACCCCGAAATGGCGACCGCGCCCGAACTGGTGATCCCCGAAGAGTTCAAGGCGGCCGGGCATTTCCTGCCGACCTGCTCGGAGAAGTCGCGCGAATACATGACGGCGATCTGGACCGAGTTGCAGAAGTGATCTGCTGAGACGGGGATGCCGGGGCTTTTGCGGCCCCGGCATTTCCTTTGGCCGGCGGCCGGGGGGTTTCACACCCCCCGGACCCCCCGTGGGATATTTGTGCCAAGATGAAATCATCCGCGATTCCAGAGCTGTCGGCGACCGCGCTATCGGCGCTGATCCATGCGCGCAAGCTGGCGCCGTCAGAGGTGATGGCGGCCCATCTGGCGCAGGTGGAGGCGGTCAACCCCGCGGTGAATGCGCTGGTGTCCTTGCGCGATCCCGAAGTTCTGATGGCCGAGGCGCGGGCGCTGGACGATGTGGAGCCTGCGGGCTGGCTGCATGGCATCCCCCTGGCGGTGAAGGATCTTCTGGCGACGAAAGGGCTGCGGACGACCTGGGGATCGCCGATCCACGCCGATCATGTGCCTGCGGCGGACGACTTTCTGGTCGCAAGGATGCGGGCGCAGGGGGCGATCTTCACCGGCAAGACCAATGTGCCGGAATGGGGGCAGGGCTCGCATTCGTTCAACCCGGTGTTCGGGGTGACGCGCAACCCCTATGATCTGTCGCGCGCGGCCGGCGGATCTTCGGGCGGGGCGGCGGCGGCGCTGGCGTCGCGGATGCTCTGGGTGGCGGACGGGTCCGACATGATGGGGTCTTTGCGCAACCCGGCGGGGTTCTGCAATGTCTACGGGATGCGGCCGACATGGGGGCTTGTTCCGACCGACGCGGTGGGCGACACCCATCTGGCGACGCTGGCGACCGAGGGGCCGATGGCGCTCACGGTCGAGGATGTGGCGCGCTTCCTGCTGGTGCAGGCCGGCGAGAACCCCGAGGTGCCCTTCCCGCGGGCCGTGCCGGACCTGCTGTCGGGGCTGGAGCAGAGCGTGAAGGGGATGCGGATCGGCTGGCTGGCCGATTGGGGCGGCGCCTATGCCATGGAGCCGGGGATCCTTGACGCCTGCGAGGCGGGCCTGCGCGTGCTGGAGGATCTGGGTGCGGCGGTGGAACCGCTGGCGGCGCCCTTTCCGGCCGAAAGGCTGTGGTCCTCATGGGTGACGCTGCGGGCGATGCTGAACGCCTGCGAAAAGCGCGGGCTGGCGGAAGACCCGGCCAAACGCGCCCTGACCAAGCCCGAGACCCTGTGGGAGATTGCCCAGGGCGAGGGCCTGAGCGCGCAGGCGGTGCATGAGGCGAGCGTGATCCGCAGCAAATGGTATGCCAAAGCTGCGCGGATGTTCGACCATTTTGACGCGGTGGTGCTGCCGACGGCGCAGGTCTGGCCCTTCCCGGCCGATTGGCGCTGGCCCGAAGAGATTGCCGGGCGGAAGATGGACACCTATCACCGCTGGATGGAGGTGGTGGTTCCGGCCTCGCTGATCGGGCTGCCGGCGCTGTCGGTGCCGGCCGGATTTGGCGCACAGGGCCTGCCTTGTGGCATGCAGATCATCGGGCGGTCCGGGGATGATGCGGGCGTGCTGGCCATCGGTCAGGCCTATCACCTTGCGACGGAATGGCCGCAAAAGCGCCCGCCTCTGGTGAAGCCCGCTGTTTCACGCTAGCCATGTCCTGAAAGGGGGCATCATGCGGGTATTGGTGATCGGGTCCGGGTCGATCGGGCGGCGGCATTCCGACAATCTGGCCTCTCTGGGTGCCGAGGTGACCACGCTGTCCTGGCGCGAGGCCGGGCTGTCCGGTGCCCTCTCGGCGATGGATTCGGCGCAGGCGGTGGTGGTGGCGACGGCGACCGACGTGCGGCTGCCGCTGATCGGGGCCGCTGCGGCCCGTGGTCTGCCGATGTATGTCGAAAAGCCGCTGGGTTTTGCGCCGGAGGAGGTGGAGGCGATTGCGGCTGTGGCTGATCCGGTCGCGGACAGGTCCATGCTGGGCTATATGATGCGCTATCACCCTGCCCTGCGGGCGCTGGCGGCGATGGACCTGTCGGATGTCTTCCAGTTCGCACTGACCATCGGCCATGATGTGACGCAATGGCGGGCGGACTGGCGGTTTTCCGACAGCTACGCGGCGCGCGCGGCGGGAGGCGGGGTGCTGCTGGACCTGTGCCATGAGCTGGACATGGCGCTGTGCCTTTTTCCGGGGCTCGAGGTGACGAAGGTCGAGTCGCTTGGCCACGCCGCCTTTCCGGGTGTGGACTTTGCCAGCCGGATTTCGTTGCGGCGTCAGAGCCTTGTCGGCGATGTCTCGATGGACTACCTGACCCCCGGCCTGCACCGCCGCGCCCATCTGCGCGGCACGGAGCGGATGCAGGACTTCGATTTCGCCTCGCAGGTCTACCGGGTCACCGATGGTGCCGGCGCGCAGAACCTGGACTTGCCGCTGGAGCGCAACGCCATGTTCATGGCGGCCGCGCGCGACTTCCTGGCGCTGGCCTTCGGGGGCGAGAGTTCGGGCAACCCGCTGATGCCCCGGCTGGACCGCTGTCTGGCCTCGGCCCGGCTGGTGGCGCAGGCCTGGGCGGCGCGGGAGTTTGTCGGCGAGATCACGAAGGAGATCCCATGATGAGGTTTGACCGGTGATTTTGGGCCATATCGGCGCCCGCAAGGGCAGCAAGGGCGTGCCGCGCAAGAACTTTCGTCCGATCTGCGGCAAGCCGCTGATCGACTGGTCGTTGGACCAATTGTTCGCGCATCCGCAGGTGGATGCGGTGGTGGTCAGCACCGATGACGAGGAGATCTACGACCATGCGGTGGCGAAGGGTGCGCTGAAGATCGGGCTGCGGCCGGCGCATCTGGCCACCGATCAGGCCGGGAAATGGGGGGTCTGGCAGCATGCGCTTGCGGCGTCCGAGGCGCTGACCGGGCCGGTCGATGCCTTTCTGGACCTTGACTGCACCTCGCCGCTGAGGCTTGCCGAGGACATCACCGGCGCCTTGGCACTTTACCAAAGCGAACATCCCGACATGGTGATGAGCTGCTGTGAGGCGCGAAAGAATCCCTATTTCAACCTTGTCGAACCAGATGCCTCGGGCGCGCTGCATGTGTCGAAACCGCTGCCCGGCGGGGTGGTGGCGCGCCAGCAGGCGCCCGTGGTCTATGAACATGCCGCCAGCACCTATGTCGTCTCGCCCGCCTATCTGAAGCGGTCCGGGGGGCTGTGGGAGGGCCGTGTCATCCCCTTCCTGATGCCGGCCGAGCGCTGTGTCGACATCGACAGCCCCTTCGACTTCCGCCTTGTCGAATTCCTTCTGACCGAAGCCCTGAAAGGCCCCGAGACATGACCGACCAGCTGCAAGGCCGCACCGTCTTCATCACCGGATCGGGCGGTGTGCTCGGCTCCACCTACGTCCGCCGGATGCTGGCCGAGGGTGCGCGGGTGATCGCCTCGGATCTGCCTGGGCACCGGGCGGATGCGCTGGTCGATGCGCATGGAAAGAACGCGAACTTCCGCTTCTATCCGCTTGATGTGGCGAATGAAGACGAAGTCACCGGCATCTTCGCCCGCATCCTGAAGGACGGGTGGGAGCCGAATGTGGTGCTGAACAACGCCGCCATCACGGGCGAGTTGCTGATGGGCGCGGGCAAGGGTTTCCCCGACTTTTGCGACCTGACGGTCAGCGACTGGGAAAAGACCATGCGCACCAACCTGACCGGCCCTTTCATGGTGGCGCGGCAGATGGACCGCGACATCGTCGGAAAATGGCCCTGCACGCTGATCAACGTGGCCTCGATGTATGCGCTGAACGGGGCGCATCACCGGATCTACGAGGGGATGCCGTTCAAGAATTTCTCGGCCTATGGCGTGTCGAAGGCGGGCATCCACGGGCTGACGGTCTGGCTGGCGGGGTATTGGGCCAAACGGGGCGCGACGGTGAACACCATCGCGCCGGGGGCGGTGTTCAACAACCACTCGGACGAGTTCCAGCGCCGGGTGGGCGAGTTGATCATGCTGGACCGGATGGCCAAGCCCGACGAGATCGCGGATGCGATGCTGTTCCTGGCGTCCGCCGCCGCGGGCTACATGACCGGGCAATTGCTGAACGTGGATGGCGGATTCAGCGGCTGGTGAGCAGCGGCGCGATCGCCGCAATGGTGCGGGCGGTGGCGCCGGAATGCTCTGCAAGAAAGGCATTGATCCGGGCCGATGACGGGCCGGGCCAGCCTTCGGGCGTCAGCGCGCGGGACAGATCTTCCGAGGTCTGCGCGTGGAAACAGACGCCGGCGGTGATGGCCTCGGCCGCCGGATATTCGATCGTGTGGATCTCCGGGCCGACAATGACCGGTTTCGACAGGGCCAAAGGTTCGATTATGTTATGCGCGCCATGGGGCGTGAAGCCGCCGCCCGTCACCACCCGGTCGGCAAGGGCGAGGTAGAAATACATCTCGCCCAGCGAATCCCCCAGAAGGATGTCGGCGCAGGGCAGCGGACCGGGTTGCAGATTTTCGTCGAAAATCTGTGATCGGCGGGCAAAGTTCAGCCCGCGTGCGGCCAGCAGGCGGGCGGTGTCGTCAAACCGCTCGGGCTTGCGCGGGACATAGATCACGAAGGGCGGGTTCAGCCCTTTCAGCACCGTCTCGACGGCAGAGAGATAGACGTCATCCTCGCCCTCGACGACCGAGGCGAAGGTGATCACCGGACGGGGCCCTGCCAGATCGGGGCGGACCTTCGCCGCGGCCAGCAGCGCGGGCGGGATGGGCTGGTCGAAGCGCAGCTCTCCGGTGACATGGATGTTCTGCACGCCCACGGCGGCAAAGCGGGCGGCCTGCATCCCCGATTTGACCAGCGCCCCGGCAAAGCCGCGCATGACAGCGGGGCGCAGGGGAAAGCGGGCGTCACGCGCGACGGATTTCGACGGATAGCCGGCGTTGCACATGTAAAGCGGCACCCCGGCGGTGCGGGCGGCGAAAACCATGCGCGGCCAGATCTCGACCTCCATCACCAGCCCGAGCTTCGGGCGGAAGGCGCGGAAGAAGCCCTTGAAACACCATGAGAGTTCGAAGGGCACCCAGACCGCCTGCAACCGTCCTGCGGCGATCTCGGGCGCAAAGGCTCGGGCGGCCTCGCGCCGGCCGGCGGGGGTGAAATGGGTGGTGACGATGCTTTCGCCCCGGTCCAGCAACGCGCGGATCAACGGCACGGCCGATCGCATCTCGCCCAGGCTGACGGCGTGGACCCAGACCGCGCCGGGCATCGGGCGGGGATAGCGGCCGAAACGCTCGTGCAGATGTCGGGCGTAGAGCGGGTCCTTGCGCCCCCGGCGGCGCAGGTATAGCAGCACCACGGGCAGGGACAGGGTCCAGAGCAGCGACCAGAGGGCAAGAAAGAGCCTCATCCCAGCAGCCCGCGCAGATCGGCGGCAAGGGGGGCAAGGCTGCCCTGCGCCGCATCCGACAGCGCCCTGGCGCGGCCGGCCATTTCGGCATGGCTTTTCGCCAGCACCGCGGGAAGGGTGTCGGCCGTGACCGGCAGGGCGGCCCCTGCCCCGTCCAGCACCGCGAAATCGGCGTTGAAATTCGCGGTATGCGGCCCGTGCAGAATGGCGCAGCCAAGGGCGGCGGGTTCCCACGGGTTGTGGCCTTCAACCGGGCCGAAGGTGCCGCCGATCAGCGCAACCGGGGCCAGGCGATACCAGAGGCCAAGCTCTCCGAACGCATCGACGACATGGACCTGTGTCGCCCGTGCCGGAAGAGGGGCATCCGACTTGCGGGCCGCCGTCAGGCCCATCGCCCGCGCCGCCCCGAGGATGGTTTCTGCGCGGGGCGGATCGCGGGGGACGATGACCAAAAGGGCGCCGGGGTCAGCGGCGAGCCGGTCTCGATGCGCGGCAAGGGCGACGGCCTCGTCCTCGGGGTGGGAGGAGGCGAGAAGCCAGAGGTTGCGGCCGCCGGTTGCCTGCCGCAGCGCCGCCAAAGCCGCCGCATCGGCGGCCAGGGGCGGGGCGGCGGCTTTCAGCGATCCGGTGACCCGCAGGGAGGCGGCGCCAAGCGCGCCAAGGTGCTGCGCGGTGCCCGCATCCTGTGCGGCCACCAGCCGGAACCGGCGCAGGAGATCGGCATAAAGGCCGCGGGCGCGGCTGCGGCGGACGAAAGAGGCGGCGTTCATCCGCGCGTTCACCAGCGCCAGCGGTATCCCCGCGCGATCCGCTTCGATCACGGCATTGGGCCACAGGTCCTGCTCGGCCCAGATCGAAAGGTCAGGGCGCCAATGCGTCAGGAAGCGGCGCAGGTAGCGCGGCGCATCCAGCGGCAGGAACTGGTGGATCGTGCGCGGCGGCAGGTTGGCCGCCATCACCTGCGCCGACGAGCGCGCGGAAGAGGTGACAAGGAAGCCAAGGTCCTCCTCCTGCGCTGCCATGGCGGCGATCAGCCCGCGCAGGGCCAGCACCTCGCCCAGACCCACGGCATGCAGCCAGACCAGCCGGCCCGCGGGGCGGGGCTGCGTGGCCTCGCCCAGCTTCTCGCGCCAGCGCGCGGGGTCCTCCTTGCCGCGCAGGATCCTTCGACGAAGGATCGCGGGCGCGACCAGCGGCAGCCCGCGCGCGACAAGACGGTAAAGGCCCGTCTGCCAACCCATCATTCGGAATCCCGGAAGGCCTTTTGCAGCGGCCTGTCCCAGAAGGCGGCGTCTGCCAGAACCTGCACGAAGCGCCCCGCGGCGCTGCCCTGCCCGAAGCCCGCATCCGGCACATGGCGGCGGCCCCATTCGCGCGCAAGAAAGCCGGCGATGGTGGCGGTATCGGCGGCCTCGCAGGCCGTCACCGAAGCCGCATCCGACCGGTTCGACTGCCGCGTCCCGATGTCCAGCGAGGGCAGGCCGAGGAAGGGCGCCTCGCGCACGCCGGCGCTGGAGTTGCCGACCATGCAGGCCGCATTCTTCATCAGTTCGGAGAAATGCGCGAACCGCATCGAGGGCAGCACGCGGAACCGCTCCGCCGGCAGGCGGTCCAGCACGGCGAAGATAGCCTCTGATCCCGGATCGTTGTTCGGCGCGATCACCACGAAACTCCGCCCCGACTCCGCCAGCGCCCCAAACAGCGCCTGCGCCTGCGCGCCCATCGTCGCCTGCTCGCTGGTGACGGGGTGGAAGGTGGCGATGCCGTATTCGGCAAAGGGAATGGCATAGCGCGCCTTCACCTCCTCCAGCGTCACGCCCGAGGGGCGGGCGTGGAAGTCCAGTTCGGGCGAGCCGATGACATGGATGTTCTCGGCCGGTTCTCCAAGCGCCATCACCCGGCGGGCGGCGGCCTCGGACGAGACGAAATGATGCGTGCAAAGCTTGGTGTTGCAGTGGCGGAACACCTCGTCGATGGTGCCCGAAACCTCGCCGCCCTCGACATGCGCCGAGCGGACGTAATTCATCGCCGAGACCAGCGCGCCGGCCAGCGCCTCGACCCGGTCGCCGTGGATGACGATCAGGTCGGGGCGATGCTCCGCCAGGTAGTCGGAAAAGCCGGTGACGGTCTTGGCCAGCACCATGTCCTGCGGATCGCCGGGGCGCTGGTTGACGAAATCATGCACCATGACCCCGGGCATCCGCGCCACCTCCATCTTCGTCAGCCCGTAGCGGTCCAGCATATGCATGCCGGTGACAAAGAAGCCGACCCGGTGCCCGGCATCGCGCGCGGCGGCTGCCAAAGGCTCCAGCTTGCCGAAATCGGCGCGGGTCCCGGTAAGGAAAAGGATGGAACGGCTCATGCGGTTTCTTGGCCGATTTGCCGCGGCGGGGCAACGGGAAAGCCGGACCAAAGGAGAACAACCGCCCTCCCCGCTGTCTTGCCCCTTCACTTTGGCAAAAAATATCCTGCGGGGAGGTCTGGAGGGGTGCAAAACCCCTCCAGCCGCCGGCCAGAGGCGCCAGGTTTATGCCAGGTCGGCCCATTTCAGCTGGGTGTTGCGCGTCACCGCGCGGGTCAGGCGCTTGCCGATCACCTTGTCGAAGTCATAGGCCGCGATCTCGCCCGAGCCGGGGCGGCGCGCCCAGATGTCGGCCTCGGCGATCACATGGCCCTGCGGCAGGTCGGCATCGGCCACGACAGAGCCGCGGGCGAAGCGATAGACATCCTCCTCGGGGGCGGAGCGTTGCTTGGGGTTGTTCGCCGCAATCCAGATCTCTTTCGAGCGGTCGACCAGAAGGCGCAGTTCGGCCGGGTCCATCGAATTTATGATGTCCGGCCCCTTGCGATAGCGCGTGTCGGTGTAGTGCCGCTCCAGGATCGAGGCGCCCAGCGCCACCGAGGCCAGCGCCATCTCCGGCCCGATCGAATGGTCCGAAAAGCCGACGACGGCCTTCGGGAAAGCCTCGCGCAATTCCGTCACGCCGCGCAAGGATACGATTTCGGCCGGCGAGGGGTAAAGGTTGGTGCATTCCAGCAGCGCATAGGGCACCCCTGCCCGGTCAAGGATGTCGACAGATGCGCGGATGGTGTCGATGGTCTGCATCCCCGTCGACAGGATCACCGGCTTGCCCTTGCGGGCGATGTGGCGGATCAGCGGCAGGTTGTCGGCCTCGCCCGAACCGATCTTGTAGGCCGGCACGTCCAGCCCCTCAAGGTAATCCGCCGCCGCCCGGCTGAACGGGGTGGAGATCCAGATCATCCCGAGGGATTCGGTGTAGTGCTTCAGCTCTGCCTCTTCGTCCAGGGTCAGGGCGCAGCGTTCCATCACATGCCAGATCGAGACATCGGCATTGGGCGGAAAGATCGCCTTCGCCTCATCCGTCATCTCGTCTTCAAGGATATGGGTCTGGTGCTTGACCATCTCGCAGCCCGCGCCCGCCGCCAGCCGCACCATCTCCTTGGCGACGGCAAGATCGCCGCCATGGTTGATGCCGATCTCGGCGATGACCAGCGGCGGATGGGCGGCGCCGATCCTGCGGCCGGCGATGGTGATCTCATTGGTCATGGCGTTCTCCTGTCCGGCCCCGTGGTGGGACAGGGCGGTTGTGTTGTCAAGAAAGCGGATAGCGGGCCAGTTCGTCATAGCGCGGCCCCTTCGCGCCAAGGCGGCTTTGCCACAGCACCATGTCGCGCACCGTCCAGGGGCCGGCCGCGAAGGGAGTCGTGGCAATGGCCCGTTCCAGCGCAGCGGCCTCGGCAAAGCCGGGCGGCGGGAAGCGGCCCAGCGTCACATGCGGGGCGAAACGGCGATGCTCGGGCGCAAGCCCGGCCTGTCGCGCGATATGCTCGACCTTGGCCTGCAAGCGCGTGAGCGGCTCCGATGGGGCGACGCCCGCCCAGGCCAGTTTGAGCCGGTCGCCGCCGAACAGGCCAAGCCCTTGCAACGACAGTTCGAACGGCGCGGCCTTCAGCGCGGCAAAGCCCTCATGCGCGGCTTCCAGCGCAGGCTCCGGCACCTCGCCCAGAAAGACCAGCGTCAGATGCATCGTCGCGGGATCGGTCCGGCGCGGCAACGGCAGAAGGAACTGCTGCACGGCCAGGGCCGAACGGACGGGACCTGGCAGCTCCAGCCCCAGGAAGGCGCGGATCATCGGCGGCGCCTCAGGGCAGCAGCCTTTCGATGGCGCCGGTGATCGCCTCGCCCGAGGGGCTGACCGTTGTGCCCCAGATGCCCGCCACCTCGCCCTCGGGACCAATCAGGATCTTGTTGAAGTTCCAGCCCGGCTCGAACCCCTGTTCGGCCTTCACCCACTGGTAGAAGGGATGCGCCTCCGGCCCGCGCACATGGCTGATCGCGGTCATCGGCAGGGTCAGATCGAAGGTTGTGGCGCAGTATTCCCTGACCTCGGCATCCGATCCCAGCTCCTGCCGGAAATCGTTCGATGGCACCGCCAGCACCACCAGCCCCCGCCCGCCATAGCGGTCCTGCAGCGCCTGCAACTCGTCGAACTGCGGGGCAAAGCCGCAAAGCGAGGCGGTGTTGACCACAAGGACCGGCTTGCCCTTCCAGTCATCGAGATCCAGCGTGCCGCCGTCGATCGAGGCAAAGCTGAACCCCGCCCAGACCGGGCCGGCGCAGGCCAGCGCCAGAACCGTCGCCAAAACTGTCCGCCGCATGGGCAACCCTCCGTCACTCCGGCTCAGGATGCCACCAAACCGCGCAGGATGGTCTGGAAATCCGTTCCTTAAATGCGTCATCCGGCAAATAACCGCCGCCTGCCCTGTCGTATTCGGGACTTTCGTGATTAAGTAACCTGAACGATTGTGGGCCACCGGGAAAACGGGGCCGGGTACAGGCAGGGTTATGCGTAATCACGACAAATCAGTCCTCAGATCTGCAGTGGCCGAGGGGCCGTGCGGCATGGCCACACGCAGCCAGATCGGCGCGCTGTGCTGGCGCCCGCACGGGTCGGGGCATGAGGTGCTCTTGATCACCAGCCGCGACACCGGCCGCTGGGTCATCCCCAAGGGCTGGATGATGCAGGGGCTGACCGGCGCCGGATCGGCCGCGCGCGAAGCCTGGGAAGAGGCCGGGATCGAAGGCGAGGCCAAGGAAGAAGCCCTTGGCTTCTTCGCCTACCGCAAGGTCCTGACGGTGGACAAGAGCGTGCCCTGCGTGGTCGAGGTCTTCCCGCTGCGCGTCGACCGGCTGACCGACCGCTACCCCGAAAAGGGCCAGCGCCGCCGCAAGTGGTTCCGCCCCGACAAGGCGGCGAAGAAGGTGGCCGAGCCGGACCTGCGCCAACTGATCCTGTCCTTCGTCCCTCCGGCCGATGCCGCGGCGGCGAAACAGGCCAGACGCGCCGCCACTTGAACCCGCGGGCGCAGGGCCTAGGTTGGACCTGACCCCTGACGATCGGCGCAAGGGACGGAAAGACGTGGAATGATCCGCTACACGCTCAGTTGCGGCAAGGGGCACAGCTTTGAAAGCTGGTTCCAGAATGCCGATGCCTTCGACGCGCTCGCCCGCGCCGGTCAGCTGGCCTGTCCGCTCTGCGGCGATGGCGCGGTGGAAAAGCGGCTGATGGCGCCCGCGGTCACCCCTGCCCGCAAGGCCGAAGCCGCGCGGGCCGCGGTGAAGCCGCCCGCAGGCGGCCTTGCCGCCCCCGCCTCCGGGATCGAGGAAGCCTTCGCCGAGATGCGCCGGCAGGTCGAGGCGAACTCGGAATATGTCGGGGTCAACTTCGTGACCGAAGCGCGGGCGATCCATGACGGCGACGCGCCCGAACGCGCGATCTACGGCGAGGCAAGGCCGGAAGAGGCCCGCAAGCTGATGGAGGACGGCATCCCGGTGGCCCCCCTGCCCTTCCTGCCGCGCCGCAAGGCCAACTAGGCCGCCCGGCGACTGCCCCTCACCGGACGCCACCGCGCCCCGCACAGGCCATCCGAACCGGGACACCCCCTGCCGCCTTCACTTTGGCAGCAAATATCCCCGCGCGGAGCGCCGGTCCGAGCCGGTTGGCGCGGAACGCGCCAGAGGCGAGAGAAAAGGAACGCGCCTGCAAGGCGCTCCTTTCAGCAACGGTTCAGCAGTTCGGGACGTTGACCGCCAGCCCGCCAAGGCTGGTCTCCTTGTATTTCTCATGCATGTCATGGCCGGTCTGGCGCATCGTCTCGATACAGGCGTCCAACGACACCAGATGCTGCCCGTCGCCACGCAGCGACAGCGAGGCCGCCGAGACTGCCTTGATCGCGCCCAGGCCGTTGCGCTCGATGCAGGGCACCTGCACCAGCCCCTTGATCGGGTCGCAGGTCATGCCGAGGTGATGCTCCAGGGCGATTTCGGCGGCGTTCTCGACCTGCTCGACCGTGCCGCCCAGCACCGCCGCCAACCCGGCCGCCGCCATGGCCGAGGCCGATCCCACCTCGGCCTGGCAGCCGCATTCGGCGCCCGAGATGCTGGCATTGTGCTTGCACAGGCCGCCGATCGCGGCGGCGGTCAGCAGGAAATCCCCCACCTTCGCGGGCGAGGCCCCCGGCACATGGTCCAGCCAGTAGCGGATCACCGCCGGCACCACGCCGGCCGCGCCATTGGTCGGCGCCGTCACCACCTGCCCGCCGGCGGCGTTCTCCTCGTTCACCGCCATGGCGTAGAGGCTCATCCAGTCGTTGATCGTATGGGGGGCGACAAGGTTCAGCCCGCGCTCGGCCAGCAGCGCCTCATGGATGCCCTTGGCGCGGCGACGCACCTTCAGCCCGCCGGGCAGGATGCCGGTGCCCTCCATCCCGCGCGAGATGCAAGCGTTCATCACCTCCCAGATCCGGGCCATGCCCTTGTCCAGCTCGGCCGCAGAACGGAACTTCAGCTCGTTGGCGCGCTTCATCGCGGCGATGCTCAGCCCCGAGGCCCTTGCCATCGCAAGCATCTCGGCCGCGGACTCGAACGGATAGGGCACATCGGCCCGCGCCTTCGATTTGCCGCCGCCTGCATCGGCCAGTTCTTCCGCGGTCAGCACGAAACCGCCGCCGATGGAATAATAGGTCTCCTGCAGGATCACGTCGCCTTCGCCATCGGTCGCCTTCAGGATCATCCCGTTGGCGTGGCCGGGCAGGCTGGGGCCGAAATCAAAGAGAAGATCCGCCTTGGGGTCGAACTTCAGCGGCGGCAGACCCGGCGCTTCGATCAGATGCGTCTCGGCGATCGCGGCCAGCGCCGCCTCGGCCTTTGCCGCGTCATAGGTGTCGGGCGAAAAACCGGCGAGGCCAAGGATCGTGGCGCGGTCGGTGGCATGTCCGACCCCGGTGAAGGCAAGGGAGCCATGCAGCGAGGCCTTCAGCCCCTTGGGGTGGAACGGGCTTGTGCGCAGGGTCTCAAGGAAGCGGGCGCCCGCCACCATCGGGCCCATGGTGTGCGACGAGGACGGGCCGATGCCCACCTTGAACATGTCGAAGACGGAAAGGAACATCTGGGCGGGCTTTCAGCGGGCGGGGTTGGTGAAAAGGGTCGGGCCAAGGCCTTCGGCGGCAGCGACGCGCAGGGCGGCCTCGGTCGATTCGCTGGCGGCCAGGGTCGCGCGCAGGGCGGGATATTGCGCCAGGTCGACATGGCCGGGGTGGCCGTCGGGCAACTGGCCCAGCCAGCGGACGATGGTGCCGACATAGCAGCCAAGAACCGAAATCCGGTCGGCGGGAAACACCTGCGGCGCGGCTCCGGCCCCGGCCTCGATGGCTGCCAGCGCAGTCCTGGCCCGCGCCGCCGCCAGCGGGATCAGCGCGGCCGATGCCGCCGCCCCCGCCACGCGGTCGGGATAGTAGATCTCAAGCACAGCCGGATGCAGGTTCGAGGTGGCGAAGAACAGCCATTTCAGGAAGGCGCCCCGGGCAGGCTCTTGCGGGGCCGGCGCCAGCCGTCCGGGCGCATGGGTGTCGGCCAGCCACAGAAGGATGGCCGAGGTCTCGAACATCGGCCCTTCGGCGGTTTCCAGCACCGGGATCTTGCCCAAGGGGTGCAGCGCCCGATAGGCGGGCGAGGCCAGCTCGCCGCCGTCGCGGTCGACAAGGCGGGCGGTATAGGGCAGGCCCAGATCCTCAAGCAGGATGCGCACGGGCAGCGCCGCCGTATCGGGGGTGTAACGCAGGGTAAGCATTGCCGTCTCTCCTGTTCGCCCGCCGAATATGGCGGCGGATGCGGCAAAGGAACAGGCGGAAACCGACATGTGCCGCGCCGGCTGTGACCTTCGCGGGCGTCCTCTGCGCGCAAGGTCCCGCCGTCCGGCCTGCGCGGCCCCCTTGTGCCGGACCGTTTGCCTTTTTGCCTCTCGCCCCGCGCCGGGCTTTGCGCTAATCGGGACCCAACGCCGCCCAAGCGAAGGACCCTGCGATGCCCGCCGATCTGAACCCCATCGACAAGGCCAAATTCATCGCGGCGAAGCGCGCGGTGGAGTTTGTCGAGGACGGGATGAAGCTGGGCCTCGGCACCGGTTCGACCGCCGCCTGGATGGTGCGCTGCCTGGCCGAGCGGGTCCGCGAAGAGGGGCTGCGCGTCGTGGGCGTGCCGACCTCCAGCCGCACGGCCGAACTGGCGGTCAGCCTTGGCATCAACATCGCAACGCTGGACGAGGTGAAGTGGCTGGACCTGACCATCGACGGCGCGGATGAGTTCGACCCGAACCTGAACCTGATCAAGGGCGGCGGGGCGGCGCTGTTGCAGGAAAAGATCGTGGCGACAGCCAGCGACCAGATGATCGTCATCGCCGATGCGGCGAAAGAGGTGGTGCAGCTGGGTGCCTTCCCGCTGCCGGTCGAGGTGATCCCCTTCGGCTGGCAGACCACGAAGGCGCTGGTCGAGGAGACGCTGGTCTCGATGGATGTCCTTGGCCGCGACGTGACGCTGCGGATGAATACCGACCGCCCGCTGCTGACCGATGAGTCGAACTACATCCTGGACCTGCACCTGAACCGGATCGGCAATGCGCGGCAGCTGGCGCTGGTCCTGAACCAGATCCCCGGCGTGGTCGAGAACGGGCTGTTCATCGACATCTGCGACATCGTGGTGATCGGCCATGCCGACGGCCGCGCCACCGTGCGCGACATCAACACCGGCCGGGTCGAGGACGACCGGGTGGAATTCGCGCCAAGCGACAACATCTTCGCCGATCTGGACTGAGGGCGCAGCAAGGGGCCGCGTTGCAGGACGGGGCATGCCTTCGCCCGGACCGCGAGCGGCGGCGCGGCCCCCTGCCCTGACACCCGCCTCTGGCGTTTCCCCTTCCCGCGTGGAATACCCTTCGGCATCATGGATGGAGGCCACGAATGGCATTCGACGTTGATCTTTTTGTCATCGGTGGTGGTTCGGGCGGGGTCAGGGCGGCGCGGATCGCCTCGGCCGAAGGGGGCGCGAAGGTCGCGCTGGCCGAGGAATCGCGGATGGGCGGTACCTGCGTCATCCGGGGCTGCGTGCCCAAGAAGCTGATGGTCAATGCCAGCGCCTTCTCGGGGCTTCTGGCAGATGCGCAGGCTTATGGCTGGAACGTGCATCACCACGGCTTTGACTGGGGTCATTTCCGCGCCACGCTGGAGGCCGAGTTGAACCGGCTGGAGGCGGCCTATCGCAGCACGCTGACCAATGCCGGGGTCACGATCCACGACACCCGTGCCGTGGTCGAGGACGCCCATGCCGTGCGGCTGGCAAGCGGAGAGCGGATCAGCGCGAAACATATCCTGATCGCCACCGGCGGGCGGCCCTTCGTGCCCGATGTTCCGGGGGCGGAGCTGGCCGTCACCTCGAACGAGATGTTCCATCTGGATGCCCTGCCGCAGCGCGCGCTGGTGGTCGGCGGCGGCTATATCGCATCCGAATTCGCCTGCATCCTCAATGGCCTGGGGGTAGAGGTCACGCAGTATTACCGGGGGCCCCAGATCCTGCGTGGCTTTGACGACGAGGCGCGGACCCATGTCGCCGGCGCCATGCAGGCGCAGGGCATCGCCATCCGCTGCAACACCGATGTCTCCCGGCTTGAGAAAGTCCCGGGCGGTATCCGCGCCCATGCCCCCGACGGCAGCGCCGAGGAGTTCGATCTGGTGCTGTATGCCACCGGACGGCAGCCCAACAGCGCGGGCCTCGGGCTGGAGGCCCTGGGCGTGCAGATCGGCAGCCGCGGGCAGATCGCGGTCGATGACTACAGCCAGACCGCCGTGCCCTCGGTCTTCGCGGTGGGCGATGTGACCGACCGGGTCAACCTGACCCCGGTGGCGATCCGCGAGGGCCATGCCTTTGCCGATACCGTCTTTCTTGGCCGCCCGACCAAGGCCGATCACGAACTGGTCGCCAGCGCGGTCTTCACCCAGCCCGAACTGGGCGCCGTGGGTCTGACCGAGGAAGAGGCCCGCGCCCGGGGACCGGTGGAAATCTACGCCGCCACCTTCCGCCCGATGAAGACGCTTTTTGCCGGCCGTCAGGACCGGATGCTGATGAAGCTGGTGGTCGCGACCGATAGCCGCAGGGTTCTGGGCTGCCACATCGTCGGCGAGGGCGCGGGCGAGATGATCCAGCTGGCCGCCATCGCCATCAAGATGGGCGCCACGAAAGAGGACTTTGACCGCACGGTCGCCGTCCACCCCACCGCGGCGGAAGAACTGGTCACATTGCGCAAGCCGGTGCGCTAGGCGCCGGGCGGGCACGATCCTTCGGCGAAGGATCGGAATGCCCCCTTGGTTGCGGCGCGCGCCGATCCCGCCTAGGGTGGAAAAGGGTGCGGCAAACCGTCCCCGAAGGCTGCCGAATGGCGCATTCCGGGGCGGATTGCGCTTGAATTTGTCGTGCGCATGCACAGGTTACACCAAACGCGGTTGCAGAGAGGAACAGGCCACATGGCAGGAGGTCCCTGGGGGGGCGGCGGAGACGGCGGGCGCGGGCCCGACGACGAGGGCCGTCGCGAGGAAGAAGGCCGGCGCAACGGCGGCCGGCGGCCCACCGACGGGCCCCAGATCCCCGAGATCGACGAGATCATGCGCAAGGGGCAAGAGCAGCTGCGCGTCCTGATGGGCGGACGCGGCCGCAACGACCGCGGCAACGGCGGCGGCGGGCCGCGTGGCCCCTCGACCGGGCCTTTGTTCACCAAGCAGGGGCTTGGGCTTCTGGCGCTGGCTCTGGTGGCCGGCTGGGCCTTCATGTCCTTCTACTCGGTCCGCCCCGAAGAGCGCAGCGTGGAGCTGACCCTCGGCCGCGCCTCGGGCATCGGCGAGTCCGGTCTGAACTTCGCGCCCTGGCCGATCGTGACCTATGAGAAGGTCCAGGTGACGGGCGAGCGCACCACTGACATCGGCGCGGCCGATGGCAACACCGGTGCGCTGATGCTGACGCGCGACCAGAACATCGTCGACATCGGCTTTCAGGTGGTGTGGAACGTCTCGGACCCCGAGGCCTATCTGTTCAGCATCAAGGACCCCGAGGAAACCATCCGCGCGGTGTCGGAATCCGCGATGCGCGACATCATCGCGCGGTCGGAACTGTCGCCGATCCTGAACCGCGACCGGGGCACCATCGCCTCGGACCTGCGGACCGCGGTGCAGACCACGCTGGACCAGTACAACGCCGGCATCCAGGTGATCCGGGTCAACCTGCGGCGCGCGCAGCCCCCGGCGGATGTGGCCGCAGCCTTCCGCGCCGTGCAGGATGCCCAGCAGGAACGCGACCGGCTTGAGAAAGAGGCCGACGGATATGCCAACCGCGTCACCGCCGGTGCCCGCGGTGAAGCCGCGCGTCTGGTCGAAGAGGCCGAGGCCTATCGCGCCCAGGCGATCAACAGCGCCGATGGTGAGGCCGCGCGCTTCAACTCGGTCTACACCGAATATGTGAAAGCGCCCGAGATCACCCGCAAGCGGCTTTATCTCGAAGCGATGGAGACCGTGCTTGGCGGGATGGACAAGGTGATCCTGGATGGCGTGACCGGCGACGGGGGCGTTCTGCCCTATCTGCCGCTTGACCGGCTTGGGGGCCGTGGCGCCGCACAGGCTCCGGCGACCGGAGGGTCCAACTGATGCGCGCGATCTATATCCTTCCGGCGATCTTCATCGCTCTGGTGCTGTTCCTGTCCTCGGTCTTCATCGTGGACGAGCGCGAAAAGGTGCTGGTCCTGCAATTCGGCGAGATCGTCCAGGAGAAGGACACCCCCGGCCTGGGCTGGAAGATCCCCTTCATCCAGGAAGTGGTCCCCTACGAGGATCGCATCCTTGGGCTTCAGACCGCCACCATCGAGGTGACGCTGCTGGGTGAACGCCGTCTTGTCGTCGACGCCTTCGCCCGCTGGCGGATCACCGACCTCAAGGCCTTCCGTCAGGCGACCGGCGCCAGCGGCGAGGACCGCGCGCAGATCCTGCTGGGCAACATCCTGCAACAGGCCATCCCCGAGGTTCTGGGCAAGACCACGCAGGACCGCGTTCTCAGCCAGGACCGTACCGCGCTGATGAACGAGATCCGCGACATCGCCCGCCGCGAGGCCGAGGCGCTTGGCGTTACCGTCATCGACGTGCGCCTGACCCGCACCGACCTGCCCGAGCAGAACCTGAACGCCTCTTACGCAAGGATGCGGGCTGAACGGGAGCGCGAGGCCGCGGACGAAGTGGCCCGCGGTGGCGAGGCGGCGCAGCGCGTGCGCGCGGCCGCCGACCGGACCGTGGTCGAGGAAACCTCGGCCGCACGCCGGACCGCCGAGACCATCCGCGGTGAAGCCGATGCCGAACGGAACCGGATTCTGGCCGAGGCCTATGGTCAGGACCCCGAGTTCTTTGCCTTCATGCGTTCGCTTGACGCCTACCGCAAGGCGCTGAAGGGCGAAAACTCGACCATCGTGATGCAGCCCGACAGCGAGTTCTTCGACTATTTGAACGGCGAGGCGGGGGCCGGGCGCGAAGCCCCGGCGCCGGCAACGGTGCCGGCGGTCGAGGCGCCGGCAACGGTGCCGGGAACCACGCCTTGAGCTGGATCCTTCTGGCCCTAGGGCTGGTGCTTGTGGTGGAGGGGCTGGCGCTTGCGCTGGCCCCTTCCCGCATGGAGGAGGCCCTGCGCCTGATCGCCGCCATGGGGCGCGACCGCAGGCGGATGTTGGGGTTGGTCTGCCTTGCCCTTGGCGTGACGCTGGTCTGGCTGGGCAAGCTGCTGCTGCCGGTCTGAACGCGCAGGCTTGCAGCCGGACCACCGGTTTTCGACGAAAACCGGACGCCCCCGCCGCCCTGTCTGCGCCTTCTCCCTTTCGCAACGCCGCCCTGGCTTTCGCGGAAAGTCGCTCGTCACGGCCGGGGCCGGGACCATTCCTGACCCTCCCGGATGACAAATGCCTTCACGAGGCATTGATTCCGCGCGACGGGGTTTGCATTGCCTCCGGCTTTGCCTGATTGTTCTGTCAGTCCCTAGGCGCGGCGCCCTGTTCCAGGCCTTCCGCCCCCGCGCCAATCCGGTCGATAGAGGAGTTCCGACCAGTGTCCGCAACCCGCCCTTCCCGCCGCCCTGCCCGTGCGGCCTCGTTGGTATCCGCCCTTGCGCTGGCCACCGGGCTGGCGCTGGCAATGCCCGCAGCGCCCGTGCTGGCCTTCGGCGCCCCCGAAAGCTTTGCCGAGCTGGCTGACAAGATCAGCCCCTCGGTGGTGAACATCACCACGTCCTCCATCGTCTCGGGCCCTGCCACGGGCGGGCCGATGGCCCCCGAAGGCAGCCCGTTCGAGGATTTCTTCAACCAGTTCGATGATCCGAATGGCGGCCCGCAGCGGTCCGAGGCGCTTGGCTCCGGCTTCGTGATCTCGGAAGACGGCTATATCGTGACGAACAACCACGTCATCGAAGGCGCCGACGAGATCATGATCGAGTTCTTCGGCGGCGAGAAACTGCCCGCGAAGCTGATCGGCACCGACCCCAAGACCGACATCGCGCTTCTGAAGGTCGAGGCGACCAAGCCCCTGCCCTTCGTGGCCTTCGGCAACTCGGACCTGATGCGCGTCGGCGACTGGGTGGTCGCGATGGGCAACCCGCTGGGCCAGGGCTTCTCGGTCAGCGCCGGCATCGTCTCGGCCCGCGGGCGCGAGCTTTCGGGCACCTATGACGACTATCTGCAGACCGATGCCGCCATCAACCGCGGCAACTCGGGCGGGCCCCTGTTCAACATGGACGGACAGGTGATCGGGGTGAACACCGCGATCCTGTCGCCGAACGGCGGGTCGATCGGCATCGGCTTCTCGATGGCGTCAAACGTGGTCACCAAGGTCGTGGACCAGCTGAAGGAATTCGGCGAGACCCGGCGCGGTTGGCTGGGGGTGCGCATCCAGGACGTGACCCCGGACATCGCCGAGTCGATGGGCCTGACCGAGGCCAAGGGCGCCCTTGTCACCGATGTGCCGGACGGCCCGTCCAAGGAGGCCGGCATCGTCGCGGGCGATGTGATCACCAGCTTCAACGGCCAGCCGGTCGGCGATGCGGGCGACCTGACCCGCCGCGTGGGCGATGCCCCGGTGGGCGAAGCGGTGCCGGTGGTTGTGCTGCGCGAAGGCAAGACCGAAACCCTGCAGGTCACCCTTGGCCGCCGGGAAGAGGCGGAGGCGCAGGCGACCCCGGCTTCGGGCGCCGTCCCGGATGAGCCGAAGTCGATGGACCTGTTGGGCCTGACCCTGCAGCCGCTGACGCCCGAGATCCGCAAGCAGCTTGGCCTGCAGCCGGGCGATAACGGGCTGGTGGTCGGCAAGGTCGATCCCGCATCGGAAGCCTATGTGAAGGGCCTGCGCGAGGGCGACCTGATCACCGAGGCCGGCCAGCAGAAGGTGACCCGGCTGAAGGATCTGCAAGACCGCATCGAAGAGGCGCGCGATGCCGGGCGCAAGTCGATCCTGCTGTTGATCCGCCGCGGCGGCGATCCCCGCTTCCTGGCGCTATCGGTCCAGAACTAGTCCCGGTATCGGGGCATGGCGGGCGGCGGGGCATCCCTGCCGCCCGTTTCATATTCGGACCCCTGAATTTCGGCGAAACCCGCCTGCCGCCTCAGCCGATCTCGGACAGAAGCCGGGTGCGGAAGCTTTCCATCCATTCGGCGCGCTCTGCGGCCATCCGCCGTCCGGCCGCCGTCCGCATCCCGGCGGCAACGGGGAAAAGCTTCACCTCGAGATGATCCAGCGCGAATGCCTTGTCATCCAGCGGCCGGCGGCGGGCCAGCGGATCCTCGGGGTCGAAAAGGGCGGCACCCATCCGGCCGGCCACGGCGAACATCCTTGCAAGACCGATGGCGCCCAGGGCCTCCAGCCGGTCTGCATCCTGCAAGATTGCGGCATCGATGCTCTTCGGCGCGATGCCGGCAGAGAAGCTGTGCGCCTCGATGGCATGGCACACGGCCGGGATCTTCACCGCAGGAAAATCGATCCCGGCAAGGAAGTTCGCCGCCACCCCGGCCGACAGGACCGAGGCGCGGGAGCGGTCGGGATGGTCCTTGGGCAGATTGACCGCGTCATGAAAGAAGGCGGCGGCCAGCAGGACTTCGGGATCGGCGGCAGGCTCGTCCAGCGCGATCAGGCGGGCGTTGGCCCAGACCCGGCGCAGATGGCCGATGTCATGCGCCGGATCGGCCTGACCGGCCCAGAGGCGGGCGATCTCGGTCTCATACAGGCGTTGGCGAGCGGCAGGGTCGCTCACTGCAGCTCTGCGCGGTCGGCGGCGATGATCCCAAGCTCGCGTGCGGCGGCCAGCGAGATATGGTCGCTGTCGAGCCCCCGAGACGTCTGGTAGCGGCGGATCGCATCGCGTGTCGGCCCGTCCAGCACCCCGGTCAGCGGCAGAAGATAGAAGCCCCGCGCCTTCAGCGCCCGTTGCAGCGTGGCGATAAACTCGGGCGTCATCTCGGCCGCACAAGGGGCGCGGAACCAGACGGTCGCCCGGTCCGAGACGATGCGCTGGCTGGTCGAGGTGCCGAAGACCGCCGGGACCACCGCGCCATCCGGGCCGGTCCTTTCGGGCTGCAGCTGGACCTGTTCCGTCACCGTCTCGATCACCGCAGGGCGGATGTCGGCCTGCCAGCAGGCCCCTGCAGGTCCGGGCGGAGGGCCAGGTTCCTTGCGGACGATCAGATCGTTGGAGAAATCGGCACGCCCGGCAAGCTGTGCGGACGGATCGGCGCAACCGGCCAAGGCCAGCGCGAAAAGGATCGCGGTGAGGCGTCGCGTGATCATCTGCCCGTGCCGGGAGCGGCGGTTGCACCCGGTCTTTCGCCGGGCCTGTTGGCCAGACCCTAGCGCGGAATGGTCACATCGCATAGCCCCGCCGCCGCGGCCCGGCCGCCAGCGTGGCTTTCGGGGCACGGCGCGCAGCGCCCGCCCCCTCTGGCAAAGGCGCGCGATTCGGCCTATGTCGCTGGACAGCAAGCAGGACTGCAGCAGGAAACCCGAGGCAAGGCTATGGCGAAGATCACCTACGTCGAACACAGCGGCAAACGTCATGAGGTCGAGGTCGCAAGCGGCCTGACCGTGATGGAGGGCGCGCGAGACAACGGCATTCCGGGGATCGAAGCCGATTGCGGCGGCGCCTGCGCCTGCTCGACCTGCCATGTCTATGTCGATCCCGCCTGGGTCGAGAAGCTCCCCGCCAAGGACAGCATGGAAGAAGACATGCTGGATTTCGCCTGGAACCCCGATCCCGTGCGTTCGCGCCTGACCTGCCAGATCAAGGTGACGCCAGAGCTTGACGGTCTGGTCGTGCAGATGCCCGAAAAGCAGATCTGACCTGCAGGACCGGGGCTGGGGCGGGTGCCTTTCTGCGGACCTGCCCGAAGGCCCGCAGCCTGAAAGCCCCCACTTACGGAAGGCAACTCAGCCCGTTGCGGCCAGAGGGCACCCCTGATTTTTCGTCGAAAAATCGGGACCTATTCGGTCGCCTCGTCCTTCAGCAGCCGCTCGGCCTTCTTGCGCACAAGGACCGAACGCAGGTCATGCATGGCCAGCAGAAGCGCATCTGTCACCGCCTCCAGCTGGTCGTCCGAGGCTTTCGACTGCACCCATTGCGCAGTCAGGTTCAGGTGATCCACCGCCCGCAGGATGTCATCGACATCGCGCGCCTCAAGCAAGGCGCGGCGGCTGGACAGCCAGTCGCCGATCGCCTTCAGATCCTCGGGCGTCAGTCTGGTCTCGCCATGCGGCTTGATATTGCCGTTCTTGACGTTGACCATCGCGATCTCGTCCAGCTCGATCCGGCGCTGGCGGTTCTCGGTATCGACGCGGAACACCGCCGCGCCGTTCTCGCGGATGCGGAAATAGTAGGGCGGCAACTCATCCGACATCGTCAGCCTCCCCCGCATCGCGGTTGTCGATCACCCGCAGCAGCGAGCCGTTGGCATCCACCAGCGCAAACATCCGTGGCGCACCGCCATGCCTGAAAAAGCCGGTCAGCCGCGGGATCGCCTTGGGATCGGACGGCAGGCTCGAGGAGTCGCGCCATTCCGCCAGCAGCGCATCCGGATCATCGAGGCGGACCGTGGCCGAGAACCAGCTGGACCGGGGGTCCAGGTCGGGGTGCGGAAAGAACTCCAGCACCAGATCGCCCCGGCGCAGGATCATCCAGCCCTTGTCGCGGAAGCTTTCGGCAAAACCCAGCCGGCGGTAGAAGGCGGCAGTTTCGGCCAGATCGCGGGCCGGCAGGTTGGCGGTGATCCGGTCGGCCATGTTTCCCCTTCAGACCAATGCGGCGCAGAACCTCTGGATGCGGGTGCAGGCCTCGCGCAGCACCTCGTCCGAGGTAGCGTAGCTGACGCGGAAGTTGGGCGAAACCCCGAAGGCCGCGCCGAAGACCACGGCAACACCGGTTTCTTCCAGCAAGGCGGTGGCGAAAACCTCGTCATTGGTGATGACGGTGCCGCCCGGCGTGGCCTTGCCGATGCAGCCGGCGATGTCGGGATAGACGTAGAACGCCCCTTCCGGTTTCGGGCAGGTGATGCCCTCGGCCATGTTCAGCATCGACACCACCAGATCGCGCCGGCCCTGAAAGACCGCGCGCCAGTCGGCCAGAAACTCCTGCGGGCCGGTCAGCGCCTCAAGGGCCGCACATTGGCTGACCGAACAGGGGTTCGAGGTGGACTGGCTCTGGATCGTCCCCATGGCCTTGATCAGCGCCACCGGCCCGCCGGCATAGCCGATGCGCCATCCGGTCATCGCATAGGCTTTCGAGACGCCATTGCAGGTCAGGGTGCGCTCATAAAGGCCCGGCTCCACCTCGGCCGGGGTGCTGAATTCGAAATCGTCGAAGACAAGGTGTTCATACATGTCATCCGACATCACCCAGACATGCGGATGGCGCATCAGCACGTCGGTAAGGGCCTTCAGCTCGTCCCGCGTATAGCCCGCCCCGGTGGGGTTGGAGGGCGAGTTGAAGATGAACCATTTCGTCTTCGGCGTGATCGCCGCTTCCAGCTTTGCGGGCGTCAGCTTGAAGTTGCTGTCGATCCCGCATTCCACCGCAACCGGAGTGCCGCCGGCAAGCAGCACCATATCGGGATAGCTGACCCAAAACGGGGCCGGGATGATCACCTCATCCCCCGGATTGCAGGTGGCCATCAGCGCGTTGTAAAGGATCTGCTTGCCGCCGGTGCCGACGGTGATCTGCTGCGGCGTATAGGTCAGGCCGTTTTCCTTCAGGAACTTGGCGCAGATCGCCGCCTTCAGTTCGGGGATGCCGTCCACCGCGGTATAGCGGGTGCGGCCGGCGTCTATCGCGCGTTTCGCCGCCTCGCGGATATGTTCGGGCGTGTCGAAATCCGGCTCTCCGGCGCCAAGGCCGATCACGTCGCGCCCCTCGGCTTTCAGCGCCTGCGCCTTGGTGGTGACCGCGATGGTGGGCGAAGGCTTCACACGGGCAAGCGTATCGGACAAAAGCGCCATCGGGCACATCCTCTGGATGGGTGGAAATCTGGGCGCTGCCGTCTTAGGGTCCGCACCGCACAGGGGCAAGCGGGAAGGAACGGCGGCATGCAGGAAACGGCGGAGGCACGCCTGAAGCGGATGCGGATGCGCAGCTGGCGGCGCGGCACCAAGGAGATGGACCTTGTGCTGGGACCATGGGCCGACCGGCATCTGGACGGGCTGGAGCCGGCGCGGCTGGAGCTTTACGACCGGCTGCTGGAAGAGAACGATCAGGACCTGATGGCCTGGCTTCTGGGCCAATCCGCCGCACCGGATTGGGCGGCGGGACTTCTGGCCGAAGTCGGCGCCTTTGCGAAGGCCCGGCTGTCGCGCTGAATCATCTCTCGATTTTACAGAATAAACAGTTCGAGTTTACGGAATGTTTGCTCTTCGCCCCTAGCCTGACCCTCGTTCCCCAACGAGGCGAGGCTTCCATGTCGCTCCATCAACCCCTTCTCGATGGTTCGCAGAAAGCGTTCCTGTCCTGCTATCTGGAAAACCTGTCGCTGGTAGAACGCCTGCACAGGTTGTTGCTCGACGTCATCAAGGATGAGTTCGAACGGCTGCAGATTCTTGAAATCAACTCCGTCCAGGCGCTTTTGCTGTTCAACATCGGCGAGAACGAAGTGACCGCCGGGGAATTGAAGTCGCGCGGCTATTATCAGGGCTCGAATGTCAGCTATAATCTGAAAAAGCTGGTGGAACTGGGCTACATGCACCACCAGCGGTCCGAGGTCGACCGCAGATCCGTCCGCGTCAGGCTGACCGAAAAGGGGCGGCGGGTGCGCGGGCAGATGGCCGATCTTTTCACCCGGCAGGCCGAGGCGATCGAAAGGCGCGCCCTGGTCGGCACCAATGGCATGGACGAAATCAACACCGCACTGAAACGGATGGAGCGGTTCTGGACCGAACAGATCCGCTATATCTACTGAACCTGCGGACCGGCCCGCCCGGAATGCAGCCTTGGGGCCCTGCCCCGGACCCCGCCAACGCCCGACGCTCCTGTCCCGACGGTGACAAGGCTTGCGACCCGTGGCCAAATGCCCGCCGACCTTCACATCTTCAATGACGCGAGGCCTGATGGCCCCCGCATGGCGGATCGGACCGAAGACGACGTTCCAGAACGTCTTTCCAAACTGCGGGACGAGACTCACCGGCGCACGGCGCAGGTAGTGCCGGAGGCTGCCGACCTTCGTGATGCGGAAGGTCTTCGACGCGTCCTTCATCGCTCCTTGGTCCCAGCAGTCCTGCCGGGTGGCAGGAACCAAGCGCCTGAAGGCGAATTAGTCTTTCAGCATCAATGTTTTGAAGACGGTCATGGTGGAGCAGAGGGGGATCGAACCCCTGACCTCGTCATTGCGAACGACGCGCTCTCCCAACTGAGCTACTGCCCCACGACTGGCGCGTTATGTGGCGCAAGGCTGGCGGCTTGTCAAGTTGTGCGCGTGCGGGCGGCAGCGGGATCAGCCCCCCTGGCCGCGTGCGAAGGCGATGATTTCTGCGGCGGGCCTTGCCCCTGCAAGCCGTGCCACCTCGCGTCCGCCGCGATAGAGGATCAGGGCGGGAATGCCGCGGATGCCGGCGCGGGACGAGATTTGCGGGTGATCCTCGGTGTTCAGCTTCATCAACCGCACTTCGGGCGCCAGGGCCTTGGCGGCCTTGGCGAATTCCGGTGCCATCGCGCGGCAGGGGCCGCACCAGGGCGCCCAGTAATCCACCAGCACCGGCAGCCCGTCGCCGCGCACCACCTTGTCATGCGTGGCCGCGTCCAGTTCGGCCACCCGGCCGTCGGCCAGAGGCTCGCCGCAAGAGCCGCATTTCGGGCCCTGTTCCAGCCGGGCAAACGGCAGGCGATTGGCCTGACCGCAGGTCGCGCAGGTCAGGCGCACGGCATACATGGCAGAAGTCTCGGTCATCGCTTGTCTCCCCTGATACCGCCAAGATCGGGAGCGGCGGACAGGGCTGCAAGGGGGGTCAGAGGAAATCCTCTTCCTCGCCCGTGACGTCAATTCCCATCGAATCAAGCCCCGCCTCGATGTTTTCGGCCAGATGCGGCATGCCCATCAGATAGTCCGCCGTGGGAATCGTCGCCTCGGCAAAGGCGGTCTCGACCGCCTCGCGGAAATCCTCGGGCTCGAACGCCCCGCGGCCGACCCATGCCAAGGCCGTCAGATGCGCCTTCTCCTCGGCATTCAAGCCGTCGATAAAGGCGTAAAGCTCTGCCTCGCCCTGCTTTTCCTCGCGCGCGAGGTAGATGACATGCACAGCCTTGCGGGCGCTGATTTCGATCATGGCGTCTCTCCTTGCCGCCATGGTCCCATCCGCCGCGCATCCGCGCAAGGGCGATTGACCGCAAGAAAGCTGGAAAAGCCGCCCCGCCCGAACAGGATCACGCCATCAGCCAGAACGCCGCCGCATAGCCCGCGGCCCCGACCAGCGTGCCGGCCACCACCGAGCGGTGCGGCCAGAACCCGGCCACCGTCGCCAGAACCCCTGCCGCCAGCGGCACAATGTCGCGCGGGACCGGCCAAAGCTGCGGCAGAACCGAGGCCACGAACAGGGTGGCGATCGCGGCAGGCCCGGTCGAGGCAAGGAAGCGTGCGGCAAGGCCGCCCGGACGCGTCTCGCGCCGCATGAGCAGGACGGGCAGCGCACGGAAGGCCCAGTTGGCAGCCCCCGCCATAACCGCCATGGTCACCAGTTCCATCTTCATCGCCGGATCACCCCGGCAAGCGCGCCGCCGATCATGCCCGCCAGAATGCCCGCCGTGCCGGACCACAAAAGCGTGCCCGCCACCGTGGCCAGCGCCGCGACGGCGATCGCCGGCAAGGCCGCCCGGGTCAGGATCGACAGCAGCAGCGACAGAAACAGCGCCGCCAGCATGAAGCCAAGCCCGGCATTGAGCGCGGGGTATGCCTCAAGCGCGCCGCCGCCGGCCCAGGCGCCGATGGCCGTGCCGCTGACCCAGGCGCCATAGGCGGCAAGCCCAAGGCCGAACATCCAGGGCTCCGAGAACCGTCGCCCCCGGGCCAGCGCGCCAAGCGCCTGGCCGAAGACCTCATCCGTCAGGCCCCAGGCCCAGGCCCAGGCATGGCGGCGCGGCGCATCGGCCCCGGCCTGCTTCATCAGGGCCGGACCATAGAGCAGGTGCCGCAGGTTCATCGCGATCAGCGTGAAGGCCGCGACCAGCACCGGCGCCCCGCCTGCCACCAGGGCAAGGGCAAGGAACTGGCTGGCCCCGGCATAGATCACCAGCGAAAGAAAGGTCGCCTCGGCCCCGGTCAGGCCCGCGCGCACGGCCGCGACGCCGAAGGAAAAGGCGATGGGAAAGTAGCCCAGCGCGATCGGCACCCCGGCCAGAAGGCCCGCACCGAAGCCCGGGTCTGTCGTCCTGTCCGTCATCGCGCGCCTCCATCCCGGCGCAGGGATGCCCCAGTCCCCGGGACCTGTCAACACGCCGCCCGCCCGTCGCGGGCGGGGCCGATTTTCGTCAGGAAATCATCTCCCTCGGCGTGCCGTTCCTGCAGCCAGAGCGGGGTTTTCCCGACCCCCGCCCGACTTGACCGCCTGCCGACGGCTGCTAGGCTTCGCGCCGATTGTCCACCAACCCCTTTCCAGATGAAGGAGCCTGCCATGCGCGCTTTTGGCCTTGCCCCTGCCGCCCTTCTTGCCTCCCTTCTCGCCTCGCCCGTCCTTGCCGCCGACATCCCGGGAACCGGCTATGCCTCGGGCAACTGGTCCGGCGCGGCCGAGACCGGGTCGGACGGGCGGTTTCTCGATTGCTACATCTCGGTGGGCTATGTGAACGGAGAGCAGCTTTGGGTGGGCCTTTACGGCGATGACAGCCTGACCGTGTTCCTGTCGCAGCCGGGCACCAGCTTTGCGCCCGGGCGGACCTATCCGGCCAGCCTGATGACCGAGACGGGGCTGCCGATCCATGGCAATGCCTTTGCCATTGACCAGAACTTCATCGCCTTCACGCTGGACGGGATTGATCCGTCGGTCGACTACCTGACCCAGGGCGTCTATCTGCGGCTTCTGGGGGTCGGGATCGACCAGTCTTTCGATGTGCGCGGCATGGGCGGCGCGCTGGCGCAGGCGCGGGCCTGCCTGGCCCTGCAGACCCGCGGCGCAGGCCCGGTCACGGCAGCCGCCGCGCCCGCATCCCCCGCCCCTGCCGCCGTCCCTGCCACCGCCCCCGACAAGCCCGCCCTTGGCGCGGCGGGCGGGGCGCAGCCGATCCAGATGGCGCGGGATGTCACCCTGCCCCGGCCGGGCGAGCGGCCGGCGGACTGACCCGGCTCTGGTGCAGCTGGCTGGCGGCCGGGGGGCTTTGCGCCCCCCGGACCCCCCACAGGATATTTCAGCCAAAGTGAAGGCAAACCCCGGCAGGCCGCCTTTGGCCTGCCGGGGTGCCGCCTGCGCAGCCTGTCGCTATTCGGCGGCTTCCATATAGCTTTCCACCGGAGGACAGGTGCAGATCAGGTTGCGGTCGCCGAACACGTTGTCGACCCGGCCCACCGGCGGCCAGTACTTGTCCACCCGGAAGGCCCCCGGCGGGAAGCAGCCCGCCTCGCGGCTGTACTTGCGGTTCCACTCGCCCACCAGTGCCGCGACCGTGTGGGGGGCGTGGCGCAGGGGGCTGTCGTCGGACGAGATTTCGCCGTTTTCCACCGCGCGGATTTCCTCGCGGATCGCCAGAAGCGAGGTGATGAAGCGGTCGATCTCGGCCTTGGTCTCGGACTCCGTGGGCTCCACCATCAGGGTGCCGGCAACGGGCCAGCTCATGGTGGGGGCGTGGAAGCCGTTGTCGATCAGGCGTTTGGCGATGTCGTCCACCGTGACGCCATGGTCGGCAAAGGGGCGGGTGTCCAGGATGCATTCATGCGCGACCCGGCCCTTGTTGCCCATGAAGAGGATCGGATAGGCGCCCCTCAGCCGGCTGGCGATGTAATTGGCGTTCAGGATCGCCACCCGCGTCGCCTGCGTCAGACCCGCCCCGCCCATCATCAGGCAATAGGCCCAGGAGATCAGCAGGATCGAGGCGGAGCCATTGGGCGCCGCGGAAACGGGCCCCTCCGCACCCCCGGTTTCCGGGTGACCCGGAAGATGCGGCGCCAGATGCGCCTTGACGCCGATCGGCCCCATGCCCGGACCGCCGCCGCCATGCGGGATGGCAAAGGTCTTGTGCAGGTTGAGGTGGCTGACATCGCCGCCGATCTCGCCGGGCTTCACCAGACCGACAAGGGCGTTCATGTTCGCCCCGTCGATATAGACCTGCCCGCCATGGTCATGGGTGATCTTGCAGACCTCCTTCACCGTCTCCTCGAACACGCCATGGGTAGAGGGATAGGTGATCATGCAGGCCGCCAGCCGCTTGCCCGCAGCCGCCGCCTTGGCGCGGAAGTCGTCCAGATCCACGTCGCCGTTCGGCGCGGATTTGACCACCACCACCTCCATCCCCGCCATCTGGGCCGAGGCCGGGTTGGTGCCATGGGCCGAGGTCGGGATCAGGCAGACCTTGCGGTCATGATCGCCGCGCGCCTTGTGATAGGCGAGGATGGTCAGGAGACCGGCATATTCGCCCTGCGCGCCGGAATTCGGCTGCATCGAGAAGGCGTCATAGCCGGTGATCTCGCACAGTTTCGCCGTCAGGTCATTGATCGCCTCGACATAGCCCGCGGCCTGATCCATCGGCACGAAGGGGTGCAGCGTCGAGAATTCCGGCCAGGTGATCGCCATCATCTCGGCCGCGGCGTTCAGCTTCATCGTGCAGCTGCCCAGGGGGATCATCGCGCGGTCCAGCGCAAGGTCACGGTCCGACAGGCGGCGCATGTAGCGCATCATCTCGGACTCGGCCCGGTTCATCTGGAACACCGGATGGGTCAGATAGTCGGTCGTGCGCAGCATCTCTTCGGGGAACCCAAGAGAGGCGCGGTGCGGCGGCAGGCCAAGGATGCCGAAGGCGCGCAGCACCTTGATCAGCACCCGCTCGTCCGTGGTCTCGTCCAGCGAAATCCCGATCCGGTCCAGCCCGATCTTGCGGAAGTTCAGCCCTTCGGCCCGGGCAGCCGCCAGAATGCCGGCCTGACCGACGCCCACCTCGACGGTGATGGTGTCGAAGAACGCCTTGGGCGAGACTTTCGCCCCTGCCGCCTTCAGCGCCCGCGCAAGCCGCTGGGTCAGGAAATGCACCCGCTCGGCAATCGCGCGCAGGCCTTTCGGCCCGTGGAAGACGGCATACATGCTGGCCATCACCGCCAGCAAAGCCTGCGCGGTGCAGACGTTCGAGGTGGCCTTTTCGCGCCGGATATGCTGCTCGCGCGTTTGCAGGCTCAGCCGATAGGCCTTGCCGCCCTGCGCGTCGATGGAGACGCCGACGATCCGCCCCGGCATCTGCCGCTTGTGGGCATCCTTCACCGCCATGAAGGCGGCATGCGGCCCGCCATAGCCCAGAGGCACGCCGAACCGCTGGGTCGAGCCCACCGCGATATCGGCCCCCATCGCGCCCGGCTCTTTCAGCATGCACAGCGCCAGAAGATCGGTCGCCATGATCGCGATCGCCCCCGCCGCATGCAGCGTGGCGATGCGGACGGTGAAATCGACGACATGGCCGTAGCTGGACGGATATTGGAAGATCGCGCCGAAGACCTTGGCCGGGTCCAGGTTGCGCACGTCGTCCTCGATGATCTCGATCCCCAAAGGCTCGGCCCGGGTGCGGATCACCGCGATGGTCTGCGGATGGCAGAAGCGGTCGACAAAGAAGGCCTTGGCCTTGGATTTCGCCACCCGCTCGGCCATCGCCATCGCCTCGGCCGCCGCAGTCGCCTCGTCCAGAAGCGAGGCGTTGGCCACATCCAGCCCGGTCAGATCGCAGACCATGGTCTGGAAGTTCAGCAAGGCCTCAAGCCGGCCTTGGGCGATCTCGGGCTGATAGGGGGTATAGGCGGTATACCAGGCCGGGTTTTCAAGGATGTTGCGCTGGATCGCGGGCGGCGTCACCGTGCCGTAATAGCCCTGCCCGATCAGGCTGGTCATCACCTTGTTCTTCGCGGCCACCTCGGTCAGCCGGGCCAGCAGCTCATGCTCGGCCAGGGGCGCCCAGGACAGCGGCTTGGCCTGCCGGATCGCCTTGGGCACGGTCTCGTCGATCAGCGCATCAAGGCTGGCCGCACCCGTGGCCGCCAGCATCTCTGCCATCTCGGCAGGCGAGGGGCCGATGTGGCGGCGGTTGGCAAAGTCATAGGGGTTGTAGTCGGTCGGTGTGAAACTCATGTCCAGCTCCCGGACAGCGGAAAACCCTGTTTCCCTTATCTTCTGTCCAAAAATATCCCGGGGGGGCTGCCCCGGTTCAGCGCCACCGGTTCAAGCGAACCGGCGGCGGCGGGGGGGCTGGCCCCCCGGCGCTTTCGGCAAAAGAACCGGCCTCAGCCGATCAGCTCGTTGTATTCCGCCTCGTCCATGAACTGGTCCAGCACGGACATGTCCGTCACCTTCATCTTGAAGAACCAGGCCGCCCCGGTCGGATCCTCGTTCACCAGCGATGGCGAATCCGACAGCTTTTCGTTCACCGCGACGATCTCGCCATCCAGCGGGGCCAGGATGTCGGACGCCGCCTTGACGCTTTCGATCACGCAGATCTCGTCGCCCTCGCCCACCATGTTGCCCGGTTCGGGCAGCTCGACGAAAACCACGTCGCCAAGGGCGGTGGCGGCATGTTCGGTGATGCCGACGACGACCAGATCACCCTCGACCCGCAGCCATTCATGTTCCTTGGTGTATTTCATCGGGAAGCTCCTCAGCGTTTGTAGGTTGTGGGGTGGAAGGGCATCGCGGCCACGGTGACCGGCAGGCGCTTGCCGCGCACTTCACCTTCCAGCGTGGTTCCGATGCCGGCAAGGGCGGCGGGGACATAGCCCATGGCGACAGGGGCCTCGACCGAAGGGCCGAAGCCGCCCGAGGTGATGACGCCGGCAGGCGACTCGCCCTGGAACAGCGCCGTGCCTTCGCGCATCGGGGCGCGGCCCTCGGGGCGCAGCCCGACGCGGATGCGCGACGGGCCTGTCGCCAGTTCGCGCAGGATGCGCTCCGCGCCCGGAAAGCCGCCCTCGCGGGCGCCGCCGGCGCGGCGGACCTTCTGGATCGCCCAGGTCAGACCGGCCTCGACCGGGCTGGTGGTCTCGTCCAGATCGTGGCCGTAAAGGCAAAGCCCGGCCTCCAGCCGCAGGGAATCCCGCGCGCCAAGGCCGATCGGCAGCACTTCCTCCATCGCCAGCAGGGCCTGCGCCAGACCCTCGGCCCCGCCATCGGGCACCGAAATCTCGAACCCGTCTTCGCCGGTGTAGCCCGAGCGGCTGATCCACAGCGCGCCGAACAGGCTGTCCACCACGCGCACATCCATGAAGCGCATGGTCCCGACATCGGGAACCAGCCGCGCAAGGCAGGTCTCGGCCAGCGGCCCCTGCAGCGCCAGAAGTGCGCGGTCGGTGACCGCGATCACCTCGGCCACGGCGCCCAGATGCCTGGCCATATAGGGAATGTCATGGCCCTTGCGGCCGGCATTCACCACCACGAAGAGATGATCGCCGCGGTTGGCGAACATCAGGTCGTCCAGCACCCCGCCGTCATCATTGGTGAAAAGCCCATAGCGTTGCCGCCCCTCTGCCAGCGACGCCACATCGACCGGCATCAGCGCCTCGAACCCGGCGATCAGCGCCGCCATGTCGCCCCTGGGCCGCAGGATCACCTGCCCCATATGGGAGACATCGAACAGCCCCGCCGCGGATCGCGTGTGCAGATGTTCCTTCATCACCCCGGCGGCATATTGCACCGGCATCTCATAGCCCGCGAAGGGCACCATCTTTCCCTGCAGGCCAACGTGAAGGTCGTGTAGCCCCAGCCGCAAAAGGTCGGTCAAGCCGCCTCTCCCCTGTCTGGCCGGAAATCGCACCGGCACCGTTCGCAGCAGTTCCCCTGCCGCCCGGTGCCCCCTCTGTCCTTGCCCGACCTACGGGCGCCTGAGATCGTTATCCCTTCGGCGGGCGCGGAATGCGCCTCTCTCCAGAGTCTTCTGCAGGAACGGTCCCTTGCGCCTGAGAGTTTACCGGGGCGGTTGCTCCTTCGGCACCGAGCGGGTTTTCACCCCCCGGATTCTCCCGATCCTGCGCCGTCAGCACTACCCGATTGCCGCGGATTCGGGCAAGCAAAATCGGGATGCGACTGTATACCGGGCAGAAGCGTCGCCGTGGTTCCGCCGGGCAACAGGATCAGAGCTGCGGCACATGCCGCAAAAGCGGCATCAGATCGGCCATCTCGGGTCCGGCATCGCGGCCCGTCAGCGCGCGGCGCAGCGGGCGGAACAGATCGCGCCCCTTGCGCCCGCTGGCGGCCTTGGCCGCCGCGGTCCACTGACCCCAGCTTTCCCCGGTCCAGGGTTGCGGCGGCAACAGCGTCAGCGCCTGCGCGACAAAGGCGCGGTCGGCCTCGTCCACCAAAGGCGCCGCGCCGTCGCGGATCAGGGTCCACCACGGGCCAAGATCCTCCAGCACGGTGATGTTGCCCTTGGCCACGGCCCAGAACGCCTCGGCCTGATCGGCCGGCACCCCAAGGGCCGCGATCTGCGGGGCAACCTCAGCAAAGGGCTTGGCCTGCACCACGCCGCGGGTCAGCGGGAACAGATCCTCGGCATCGAACTTGGTCGGTGCGGCCCCGAACGAAGACACGTCGAACCCCTCGGCCAGTTCGTCGATGGACGAGGCCAGCTCCACCGGTTTCGACGATCCCAGCCGCGCCATGAGCGACAAAAGCGCCATCGGCTCCACCCCGCGCGCCCGCAGATCGCGCAGGGACAGCGTGCCAAGCCGTTTTGACAGTTCCTCCCCTTGCGCGCCGGTCAAGAGCGAATGGTGCGCGAATGCGGGCGGAGTGCCGTCCAGCGCCTCCATGATCTGGATCTGCGTCGCGGTATTGGTGACATGGTCGGCCCCGCGCACGATATGCGTCACCCCCATCTCGATGTCATCGACCGAAGAGGCGAAGGTATAAAGCACCTGCCCGTCCGCCCGGATCAGCACCGGGTCCGAGACCGAGGCCGCGTCGATCGACAAGGGGCCGATGATGCCATCGGTCCATTCGATCCGGGTCTGGTTCAGAAGGAACCGCCAGTAGCCCTGCTTGCCCTCGGCCCGCGCGGCTTCCTTCTGCGCGTCCGTCAGCGCCAGCGAGGCCCGGTCATAGACCGGCGGGCGGCCCATCGCGGCCGCCTTCTTGCGCTTGAGGTCCAGTTCCGTCGGGCTCTCGAAACATTCGTAGAACCGGCCGCTGGCGCGCAGCAGGTCCGCCGCCTGATGATAGCGGTCATAGCGCAGCGACTGCCGCTCTACCCGGTCCCAATGCAGGCCAAGCCAGTCGAGATCGGCCATAATGCCATCCGAGTATTCCTGCTTGCTGCGTTCCTGATCCGTATCGTCCAGCCGCAGGATGAAGGTGCCCCCGGACTTGCGGGCGATCAGATAGTTCATCAGCGCGGTGCGCAGGTTGCCCACATGGATATAGCCGGTGGGCGAAGGGGCAAAACGGGTGACGACGGGACGGGTCATGGGAGGGTCTCCTTGGACCCGCTTCCCTTGTCACAAGGCCCCGGCCTTGTCCAGTTGCGGTCCAGTTGCGGTCCAGTTGCGGCCGGCCGCCGGGGGCGCTTCGCCCCCCGGACCCCCCGAGGATATTTGAACCAAGATGAAACATCCCAAACCTGTCCGCATTCATCTTGGCGGAAATATCCCGGGGGTTTGGGGGTGGAACCCCCATACGGCGACGGCGGGGGCTGGCAATGGCGCCGGCCGGCGAAAAGACTTGCGGCGGCAGCCGCTCAGCTCGCGTCCTTGCCGCCGCGCGGGATCATCCCGGCCATCGTGCGGGTGACAAGGGCCGAGACTGCGGGGCGCGCCGTCGCGCGGAACGGCAGCGGGCGGCACAGCTCCATCGCGGCGATGCCGATGCGGGCGGTCAGCGCGCCGTTCACCACCCCCTCGCCAAAGCGGCGCGAGAGTTTCGAGGCGATGCCGCCCCCGGCAAAGGAGCCGATCAGGTCATCGGCCAGCGCCACCGCCCCGGTGGCCACCAGCGCGGTGAAGACGCGGCGGAGAAGCCCCAAGGATCCGAAGCTGCCGGAGCGTCCGCCGTAGATCTCGGCGATCCGGCGGATCATCCGCAGGTTCGACACCAGCGCCGCCGCCACGTCGGCCAGCGCCATCGGGATCAGCGCCGTCACCAGTGCCACGCGCGCGGCGGCGGTCTCGATCTCGGCCACGGCGCGGGCGTCGAGGTCAGCCAGAAGACTGGTCTCGGCCAGCGCCAGGAGGGCATCGGGGTCCATCACCTCGGCCTCGTGCTCGGCCAGCCGGGCGCGACCCCAGGCGGTGTCGGGGCGGCTGGCGTAAAGCCGCGCCAGGTTGCCGGTCACCCGGCGCGCCACCGCCATGTCGTGCTGTGCCAGCGCCTCGGCCGCATGCAGGCGGAAGCCGTCCAGCCGTGCCAGCCGGGCGATGGCGGCCCATTCGCGGAAGGCGACGATCACCGCGGCCAGCACGGCGGCGGCGACCAGCGCGAAGGCGATCCAGCCAAGGAACGGATGGGTGGCCAGCAGCGTCTCGACAAAGGCCCAGGCCGAGACCGACAGCCAGAAGGTGAAAAGCGCGCCGAAGGCCCAGAGCGCAAAGCGCCAGACCCCCGAGGGCCGGGCGCTGGCGATCCGCCCCGCGGCCAGAACCGCGCGGGCCTCGGGCGTATCGGACAGGATCTCGCCCACCGGAGGGGCGGCCGCGGGATCGGCCTCTTCCTCGACCTCGATGTGGAAGGGTCCCGGGCGCGGGGGGTCCTCGTCACTCATGCCGGGCGTCTCCAGATCATCCGCACGTCGGGCAGGCCTTCCTCGTTGCTCGCGCCATTGGTGCGCTCGGTCTCGACGAAACCCTCGCGCCGGTAGAAGGCGATCGCCCCCGTATTGGCCACAAAGGTCCAGAGCGCCAGCCGCGGCTCGTCTGCCTTGGCGGCATCCAGCAGCGCCTTGCCGATGCCCTGCCCGCGCGCCGCAGGGGCCAGATAGAAGCCGGCGATGTCGCACAGCTTTACCGCGATGAAGCCAAGGGGCGCGCCTTGCCCGTCGCGCGCGACAAGCACGCGCTGGCTGGCGATCATGCGCTGCAGGAAGCCGATGTCCTCTTCGCGGCTGTGCAGGACCGGCATCCAGCCGGTTTCGCGCAGCCAGTCGCCAAGGATGCGGGCCAGCGGCACGGCATCTTCGGGCGTGGCCTCGGAGAGCGTGAAGGCGATCACAGCCGGTCCCCGATCAGGAACTCGGCGGCGCGGTCC
This sequence comes from uncultured Paracoccaceae bacterium, assembly GCA_934500835.1. Taxonomy (GTDB): domain Bacteria; phylum Pseudomonadota; class Alphaproteobacteria; order Rhodobacterales; family Rhodobacteraceae; genus Pseudogemmobacter. The sequence goes on from CAKSTR010000009.1 coordinate 93,107, forward strand.
AGCCGGATATGCGGCGGGCCCTCGCCCGGCGACAGCGTCATCCGGGCGGGGGCGAAGGCCATCAGCGCGAAATCGGCATCCAGCCAGTGTTCGGCGCCTTCGCGGGCCGGAACAAGGACGCGGGCCGGATCGCGCGGCAGGGTGCCGGGATACATCACCGCCTGCTTGCCGGTGGCCAGCAGCCGGCCGCGCACGGCGGGAAGGCTTTGGCCGTCGCGCTCCACCCGTTCCTCGACCGTGGCACGCAGGCCGGCGATGGACATGGCGGCCGTCTCGGCCCCGGCATAGGAGGCGCGGGATTTGGCGTCGGCCAGCAGGGCCTCGGTGATCGCGGTCAGCTGGGGGTGCTGCTCGTGGTGCAGATGGTCGGCCTTGGTGGCGGCGAACAGGATCTTCTCCACCCGCCGCGCGCCCAGAAGGCTGCTCAGCCAGCCGGTCTGGCCGACGCGGAAGGCCTGCAGGATCTCGGTCATCGTGCGGCGCAGGTCGGCCACCGCCTGCGGCCCCTGATGCAGGGCACCCAGCACGTCCATCAGCACGATCTGCCGGTCAAGCCTTGCGAAATGGTCGCGGAAGAACGGGGTGACGACGCGGGCCTTGTAGGCCTCGTACCGGCGGTCCATCTCGCGCCAGAGGCTGCCGCGGGCCGTGGTGGCCGGGCGGGGCAAGGGCGCAAAGGTCAGGACCGGGCTGCCGGCAAGGTCTCCGGGCAACAGGAACCGGCCCGGCGTGCAGTCGGAATAGCCGGCCTCGCGCGCTGCCTGCAGATAGGCGGTGAAGCTGCGGGCCAGCGCCTGCGCCTCGGCCTCGTCCAGCCGGCGCGAGGCATCGGCGGCGCGGGCCTCGGCCACGAAATGGGCGGCTTCCTTGCGCCGGTCGATGCGGGCAAGGGTTTCCTCGGACCAGTCGGCATAGGATTTTTCCATCAGCGACAGGTCCAGCAGCCATTCGCCGGGGTAATCCACGATGTCCAGATGCAGGGTCTGCGGCCCGCGCCAGCCACCGAACCAGCCCGCCGGTCGGGTGCGGAACGAAAGCCGCAATTCCGAGATTGCCCGCGTGCCCTCGGGCCAGCGCGGGTTGTCGCCGGTCAGCCCCGCCATATGGCCCTCGAAATCAAAGCGCGGCAGGGTCACGTCGGGTTGGGGCTGCAGGTGGACCAGCTCGATCCTGCCGTCGCGGGCGGCGGTCAACTGCGGCATCCGTCCCCGGTTCAACAGGTTGGCGATCAGCCCGGTGATGAACACCGTCTTGCCCGCCCGCGAAAGGCCGGTGACGCCAAGCCGGACCACCGGCTCGAACAGCATCTCCGAAACCGAGGCCTGAACACCTTCGATTCCGCGTGCGATTCCGTCGGTAAGGCCGAAAAGTGCCAATGCCGTCTCCTGTTGCCGGGCCAAGATAGGCGGCGGGGCGGCGATTGGGAAGGTCCGCCACCGATGGACGCAGGGGCGGCTTTCGGCTATCGGGCGGGAATGCCGCGCTTTGCTTTCAGGATCGAATACCACGGCGGGCCGTTCTGCGGCTGGCAACGGCAGGCCGGGGGCCTGCCTTCGGTGCAGCAGGCCGTGGAAGAGGCGCTGGCGCGGCTGGAGCCGGGCACGCACCGCATCGCCGCCGCAGGGCGCACCGATGCCGGGGTTCATGCCACCGGGCAGGTGGCTCATGCCGATCTGGCAAGGGACTGGGACCCGTTCCGGCTGTCCGAGGCGCTGAACTGGCACCTGAAACCCGCGCCGGTGGCGGTGACGGCCTGCGCCCGCGTGGCGGATGACTTCCACGCGCGCTTCTCGGCGACGGAGCGGCGATATCTCTTCCGGCTGGTGTCGCGCCGCGCCCCGGTGACCCATGACAAGGGGCTGGTCTGGCAGGTCTCGGCCAGCCTGGACGCCGACGCCATGCGCGAAGGCGCGGCGCATCTGGTCGGACGGCACGACTTCACCACCTTCCGCTCGGTGATGTGTCAGGCCGACAGCCCAGTGAAAACGCTGGACGAGATTTCGATTGCGGAAGCGCCCTACCCCGGCGGGCGCGAGTTCCGCTTCACCCTGCGCGCCCGCAGCTTCCTGCACAATCAGGTCCGCTCCATCGTCGGCACGCTGGAGCGGGTGGGCGCGGGCAGCTGGTCTGCGACCGATGTGGCGGCAGCACTCAACGCCAGAAGCCGCGCCGCCTGCGGCCCGGTGTCGCCGCCGGACGGGCTGTATCTGACCGGGGTCGGCTATCCACAGCCGCCCTTCGCCTGATCCGCCCTTCGCCCGATCTGCCCAGCGCCTGACCCGTCACACCGCCCGGATCAGCCCGCCATCCACCCGCAGGTTCTGCCCGGTGATATAGCCCGCGCCTTCCGACAGCAGGAAGGCCACCGTCGCCGCGATCTCTTCGGACCGGCCATAGCGCCCCATCGGCACCGAGTCCCGCCGCTCGTCGGTCTGCGGCAGGCTGTCGATCCAGCCCGGCAGCACATTGTTGATCCGCACGCCCCTGCCCGCATGGTCGTCGGCGAAGATCTTGGTGAAGCTGGCCAGCCCCGCCCGCGCCACCGCCGATGTCGGGAACATGGCCGAGGGCTGGAAGGCCCAGGCGGTCGAGATATTGACGATCGCGCCGCCGCCTTGCGCCACCATGATCGGTGTCACCAGCCGGATCGGGCGCACCGCGGACAGGAAATAGACCTCCATCCCCTTTTGCCAATCCTCATCCGTGATCTCCAGCAAGGGCGCGCGCGGCCCGTGTCCGGCCGAGTTGACCAAAGCGTCCACCCGGCCCCAGCGGTCCATCACCAGATCGACCAGCCGCTTCAGATCCTCGGGGACAAGGTTCGACCCGGTCACCCCGATGCCGCCCAGTTCCCGTGCCAGCGCCTCTCCCCTGCCCGATGAGGACAGCACCGCCACCCGATAGCCATCCTGCGCCAGCTTGCGCGCGCAGGCAGCGCCCATGCCCGAACCCGCCGCCGTCACGATTGCAACTTTCTGCACCATGTCCCGCCTCCCATGCCTGAGGGTCAAAGCCTCTGCAAACCCTCGCAGACTGCGGCAGATCCGCAAGTCCCGGCAGGGCGCGCGGCGTCAGATCGGGAAAGGGGGATTCTGGAGCGGGTAGCGGGAATCGAACCCGCCCCATCAGCTTGGAAGGCTGAGGCGCTACCACTACACCATACCCGCCGCTCTGGCCCGTCCCTAGCCGAAATCCGGCAGGGCCGCAAGCGCCGGCCCGGGGCAACTTGCGCCCGGACCGGACCTGCCACGCGGCCTTTGCAGAACTGTCATACGGCTGTCTCGGCCGTTTCATGCCCCGGACCTAGGCTTGATTCCCATCGCCCTGCCACACCGAGGCCCGCATGTTCGTCGACTCGCAGCCCTTCCAGCCCGATGCACTGCAACCGCCTCTTCCTGCGCCCGCCTGCGCCCCGGTCCCGGTCCGCTTCACCTATTCGCATCCCGGCCAGTCGCCCTTTCGCCGCGGCCTGATCCGCGCGGTGGAGCGCGCCTCCGGCCAGCCCCGGCTGCAAAACCTGTACGCGGACTGGGCCGCCCACGGCAAACGCGACGGCGAATCCGTCTTCGAGGCTGCGCTGCGCCTGATGAACGTGACCATGCGGATCGAGGGCGAGGCCGCGCTGGCCGCCCTGCCCCGCGACGGCGGCCTCCTCCTGGTGGCGAACCACCCCTACGGCATCGTCGACGGGCTGGCGATCGGGCATCTTGGCATGGCGCTGCGCGGCAATGCCAGCATCATGACCAACAGCCTCCTGTGCCGCGTGCCCGAGGTTGACCCCCACCTCCTGCCCGTCGATTTCTCCGACACGCCGCAAGCGCGCCGCCTGACGGGCGAGACCCGCCGCCGCGCCGCCGCCCTGCTGGCCGAGGGCAATGTGGTGGCGATCTTCCCGGCTGGTGGCGTGGCCACGGCCAACCACCCCCTGCACGGCCGCGCCGTCGATCCGGCCTGGCATCCCTTCGTCGGCCGCCTTGCCACGATGCCCGGCGTCACCACCCTGCCGGTGCATTTCCGCGGCCAGAACTCGCGCCTTTTCCAACTGGCCAGCCACCTCTCCTATCCGCTGCGCGTCGCGCTGATCTTCCACGAGACCCGCCGCCGGATCGGCCGCATGCTGGACCTGCGTCTTGGCATGCCGATCCCCGCCGCCGAGCTGGCAAGGCTGGACCGCGGCTCCGTCGCCAACGACCTTCGCCGCCGCACCATGTCCCTGGCCCGGCCCGCGCCGGAAGACCCTGACGAGGTCTTCAACTGGCCCGCCCATATCACCTGGTAACTCCGCCCCGCCCTGCGCGCGGCAGCGCCGCCGGATGGCCCGGAAGTGCCCCCGGGACAGCCCCTGCGCCACCGGCACGAAAAAGGGCGGAACCTCCCGGCCCCGCCCCGATTTTTCGGCGAACAGTCGTGCCCTATTTCACGGTGATCCGCCCGTCCAGATAGGGCGTATAGGGCGCATGTGCCGTGATGTATTCGGCCACCACTTCGGCCAGATCGGGGCCGTAGTCATAGGCCTTGTCGGCATCGACAAAGACCGAGAACCCGTCGCCGCCCTGCCGCACGTAGTTGTTCGCCACCACCAGATAGGTCTCGCCGGGGTCGATCGGTCCCCAGCCGCCATCGACCTGAACCATCACATCGCTGATCCGGCTGCCCACCGGCTGCTTTGCGTCAAAGGCGTATTTCATCCCCGCCACCTGCAGGAACCGCCCGGCCTTCTCCTCATACTGGCTGACGCCATTCTCCAGCGCCTCGACCAGCGTCGCGCCCGAGACCTCGAAGGTGGAGAGCGTGTTCTGGAACGGCAGCACCGTCAGCACCTCGCCCATCGTCACCTCGCCCGCGTCGATCGAGGCGCGCAATCCGCCCGAGTTCACCAGCGCGATCGTCACCCCCTGATCCGCCACCCGCGCCAGCGAGGCATCGGCGACCAGATTGCCCATGGTGCATTCGACCTGCCGGCAGTTGTCGCGGTTGCCGTCGATCTCGGCCGCCGTCTCGGCCACCACCTTGCTGCGGATTTCCTCAAGCGGCTGACCCAGTTCGGCGATCCGGGCCAGGGTGTCGGAATCCTCGGCCACCGCCTTGTCCATGATCAAGGGCTCGCCCGTGGCGCTGACGATCTCGCCCGCGTCATCGAAGGTCACGTTCAATTCGCCCAGGAACTTGCCATAGGCATAGGCCTGCACGATGGCGGTCTTGCCGACCATGGTGGGGTAAGGCCCCTTCGCATCCTCGGAGACATTGGAAAGATAGGTGTTGTCATGTCCCCCGACGATGACATCCACCCCCGTCGTGCCCGCCGCGACCCGCTGGTCCACCAGATAGCCCGAGTGGCTGAGGACGATGATCTTGTTCACCCCCTCGGCCGTCAGCTTGTCGACCTCGCCCTGCACGGCCTGCACCGGATCGGTGAACACGACATTCTTGCCCGGAGCCGCGATTTCCGGCGTGTCCAGCGGGGTCAGCCCGATCAGCCCGATCTTCTCGCCGCCCCGCTCGATCACCGTCGATTTCAGGATCTTGTCCTTCAGCAAGGGCTCCATGCTCAGGTCGGCATTCGACATCAGCACCGGGAACTTCACCGCCTCGACAAAACCCTTCAGCACCTCGGGCCCGTCGTCGAACTCGTGGTTGCCCACGGTCATCGCATCATAGCCCAGCCGGTTCATGAACTCGGCCGTCATCACGCCCTTGTAATAGGTGTAGAACAGCGTGCCCTGGAACTGGTCGCCGCCATCCACCAGAATCGTGTTGTTCGACCGCTTGCGCGCCTCCTCCAGCGCCGTCACCAGCCGGGCCGAGCCGCCAAAACACTCCCCCGCCGCATTGTCCTCGGCCGAGCACGGCCCGTCATAGGCCGAGATCGGTTCAAAGCGGTCATGGAAGTCGTTGGTGTGCAGGATCGTCAGGGAATACTCCGCCTGCGCCATGCCAGCGCCCAGCGCCAGCGCCGCAGCGGTTCCAAGGACTCGGGCATACATCGCGAAACCTCCATGTTGGTGATGCCGTTACATTGCTGTTACACCGCGCCTTGAGTCAAAGCCCATCGGCCCGGCCCGGCCCCTTCCTGCCGCCTGCCGATGAAACCGCGATGACCAAGCCCGATTGACCGGCGGCCCGTTCCGGTGCAATGCAGCGCCATGCTGATCTACAAGATCCTCCGCCGCCCCGAATGGGATGCCTTCCGCGCCGCCGGTGAAACCCTTGGCGCGCCGGTCGATCTGGCCGATGGCTACATCCATTTCTCGACCGCCGCCCAGGTGGCCGAAACCGCCGCCAAATGGTTCGCGACGGAAAGCGATCTGGTGCTGGTCGCCTTCGATACGGACCGCCTCGGCCCGGCCCTGAAATGGGAACCCTCGCGCGGCGGCGCGCTGTTTCCCCACCTCTACCGCGCGTTGAACCTCTCCGAGGTGGTCTGGGACAAATCCCTTCCCCTCGGCGCCACCGGCCATATCTTCCCCGAGGGCGTCTGGTGAGCCTTGTCGAAAGCCTCGGCCTGGCCGCGCTGCGCCGGATCGACCCCGAGGCCGCCCATGGCCTTGCGCTGAAGGCGCTGACCGTGGGCCTTGCGCCCTTGCCCGGCCCTGTGACCTCGGCCCGTCTGGCAACCACCCTGGCCGGGATGCCCTTGCTGAACCCCGTAGGGCTGGCCGCCGGTTTCGACAAGAACGCCACCGCCGTGGCCCAGCTTTCCCGCGCCGGCTTCGGCTTCATCGAGGTCGGTGCCGCCACCCCCCTGCCGCAGCCCGGCAACCCCCGACCGCGCCTCTTCCGCCTTGCGGAAGACCAGGCCGCGATCAACCGCTTCGGCTTCAACAATGACGGCGCCGATGCCATCGCCGCCCGCCTTGCCGCCCGCACCCGGGGGCCTGTCCCCGTCGGCCTGAACCTTGGCGCCAACAAGACCTCCGACAACCGCGCCGCCGATTTCGCCCGCGTGCTGGCGACCTGCGGCCCGCATGTCGATTTCGCCACGGTCAATGTCAGCAGCCCCAACACGGAAAGACTGCGCGACCTGCAAGGCCCCGCCGCCCTCGCCGCCCTCCTGGCCGGCGTGATGGAGGCCCGCGCCGCCCTTGCCACCCCGATCCCGGTCTTTCTGAAGATCGCCCCCGACCTTTCGGACGAAGACCTCTCCGGCATCGCCGAGGTGGCGCTTTCCGCCGGCCTCTCGGGCATCATCGCCACCAACACCACCCTGTCGCGCGAAGGTCTGAAATCCGCACATGCGGCGCAACAGGGCGGCCTGTCCGGCGCCCCCTTGTTCGAAAAGTCCACCCGCGTGCTGGCCCGCCTGTCGCAGCTTACGGACGGCAAACTGCCCCTGATCGGCGTCGGCGGCATCTCCGGCGCGGAACAGGCCTATGCCAAGATCCGCGCCGGGGCATCGGCGGTGCAGATCTACACCGCCATGGTCTACCACGGCCTCAGCCTCGCCGCCCGCGTGGCCCGGGGCCTCGACGCCCTCCTCGCCCGCGACGGCTTCGCCACCCTTGCCGAAGCGACCGGCACCGACCGCGCCCGCTGGCTGTAGGCCCCCCACATTTTCTGTCCCCAAATATCCCGGGGGTCCGGGGGCTGGCCCCCGGCCGCCGCCCCCCGGGCCCCGCCTCCCCCATTGAGGCGCGCGGGAAATCCGCTACCCTTCCGCCATGTTCCGCGCCGTCGAGGTTCCGCTCTGGCTTCTTATCCTGATCCTCGGCTTCGCCGCGATCAGCTTCGCCACCCATTTCCTGCTTCCCTCCGTGCGCTGGTTCTTCCGCCGCCGCGCCGAACGGGCGCTGTCGCGCCTGAACGCGCGCCTTGACCGCAAGATCGACCTCTTCAAGCTGGCCCGCCGCTCCGACATGGTCGCCCGCCTCGCCTATGACGCCCGCGTGGTCGAGGCCGCCATGCAGCACGCCGCCGAGACCGGCCTTCCCGCCGAGGTCGCCTTCGAAGAGGCCCACCGCTACGCGCGCGAAATCGTGCCCTCCTTCTCGGCCACGGTCTATTTCGGCTTCGGCACCCGCGCCGCGAAATGGTTCTCGCGGCTGCTCTACCGCGTCCGCGTCGGCAGGATTCATCAGGAACTGGGCCAGATCGACCCGCGCGCCACCGTGATCTTCGTGATGAACCACCGCTCGAACATGGACTATGTCCTTGTCACCTGGCTGGTGTCCGAACGCAGCGCAATCTCCTATGCCGTCGGCGAATGGGCGCGGTTCTGGCCGCTGAGCTGGCTGATCCGCTCGATGGGCGCCTATTTCATCCGCCGCGGCAGCCGGAACGCGCTCTATCGCCGGGTGCTGGCGCGCTATGTCCAGATGGCCACCGAAGAGGGGATGACCCAGGCCATGTTCCCCGAGGGCGGCCTCTCGCTGGACGGCGGCACCGGCCCTGCGAAACTGGGCCTTCTCAGCTATATCGTCGAAGGCTGGATCGAGGGGCTGGTCGCGCAGGACCGCGACGTGGTCTTCGTGCCCGTGGGCCTCGGCTATGACCGCGTGCTTGAGGACAGGCTTCTGGTCCAGGCCGCCAAGGCCGGCACCCGGCGCTTCCGCAACCGCCCCTTCCGCCTTGCGCTGAATGCCGGCCGTTTCCTCTGGGCGCGCTGGCGCGGCCGGACCCGCGGCTTCGGCACCGCCGCCGCCGGCTTCGGCGCCCCGCTGTCCCTGCGCGCCTTTCTCGCCGAAGGGCATGACGCCCCGGTCGAGGCCCTCGGCGCCCGGCTGATGCAGCATATCTCCGCCGTTGTCCCCGTCCTGCCGGTGCCGCTGGTCGCCGCGGCGCTTGGCCAGGGTGCCGCCGACCGGGCCGAACTTCTGGCCCGGGTCCAGACCCTGATCGAAAGGCTTCAGGCCGCCGGGGCCGTCCTGAAACTGCCGCCGCAGGGGGCCGGGACCACGCTGGAAGAGGGGCTGGCCCCGCTTCTTGCCCGCGGACTGGTCACCCCCGACCTGCAACCCGTCGCATCGGAAGCGGCCCTTCTGGCCTTCTACGCCGCCTCGATTCCCGCAACCTGACCGGTATCACGGAATTTCTGCGGCGCGGCGGACATAAAATTACAAAATAAGGTTACTCACTATTGCAATATTGCGCGTCCAGCCATATCCCTTGCGCCAGACCCGCCCCGATTCTGCGGCGCGGCATGTGATGGAGAGGATCATGGCCCTGGACACCGCCAGCGAGATCGCAGCTTACGACGCGCCCGAGAAGGATCTCTACGAGATCGGCGAGATGCCGCCCCTCGGCCATGTCCCGGCCAAGATGTATTCCTGGGCGATCCGCCGCGAACGCCACGGCGCGCCGGAAGAGGCGATGCAGCTGGAAGTCGTGGATACCTGGAAGCTGGACAGCAATGATGTCCTTGTTCTGGTGATGGCCGCCGGCGTCAACTACAACGGCGTCTGGGCCGGGCTTGGCGTGCCGATCAGCCCCTTCGACGGCCACAAGCAGCCCTATCACATCGCCGGATCGGATGCCTCGGGCATCGTCTGGGCCGTCGGCAGCAAGGTCAAGCGCTGGAAGGTCGGGGATGAGGTCGTCGTCCACTGCAACCAGGACGACGGCGATGATGAGGAATGCAACGGCGGCGACCCGATGTTCAGCCCCACCCAGCGCATCTGGGGCTACGAGACGCATGACGGCTCATTCGCGCAGTTCACCCGCGTTCAGGCCCAGCAGCTGATGCCACGGCCCAAACACCTGACCTGGGAGGAATCGGCCTGCTACACGCTGACCCTGGCCACCGCCTACCGGATGCTGTTCGGCCATGCCCCGCATGACCTGAAGCCCGGCCAGAACGTGCTGGTCTGGGGGGCCTCGGGCGGGCTTGGCTCTTACGCCATCCAGCTGGCCAACACCGCCGGCGCCAATGCGATCGGCGTCATCTCGGACGAATCCAAGCGCGATTTCGTCATGGGCCTGGGCGCCAAGGGCGTCATCAACCGCAACGACTTCAAATGCTGGGGCCAGTTGCCCAAGGTCAACTCGGACGAATACAACGTCTGGCTGAAAGAGGCCCGCAAGTTCGGCAAGGCGATCTGGGACATCACCGGCAAGGGCGTTTCGGTCGACATGGTGTTCGAGCATCCGGGCGAGGCCACCTTCCCGGTGTCGTCGCTGGTCTGCAAGAAGGGCGGCATGGTGGTGATCTGTGCCGGCACCTCGGGCTTCAACTGCACCTTCGACGTGCGCTACATGTGGATGCACCAGAAACGCCTGCAAGGCAGCCACTTCGCCCATCTGAAACAGGCGGCCTCGGCCAACAAGCTGATGGTGGAGCGCCGCCTCGATCCCTGCATGTCCGAAGTGTTCCCCTGGGCCGAAATCCCCAAAGCGCACACGCTGATGTGGAAGAACCAGCACAAGCCCGGCAACATGGCCGTGCTGGTGCAGGCGCCCCGCACCGGCCTGCGCACCTTCGAGGACACGCTGGAAGCCAGCCGCGGCCGCTAAGCCGTCCCGTCCGGGCACGATGTGCCGGCCCTGCCCGCCCCCGCAGGGGGCAGGCCACGCCGCGACGACCGCCCGCGATGACAGGGGCCGGCGTCCGCCACGGGAGGGGCGGGCGCCGGCCGGATGTCCGGCCCCTGGCCATCCCCCCGCGCGCCTCACACTGGCCCTTGCGGTGGCCAGGATCGTGATTGCCGCCGGGGACGCCCGGCCCGCAGGGGCTGCGACGCTGTCGCCGCCCTGCCGCGCGCATTGATCCGCCGCCCGGGCTGGCCCTTCCCCCCGGCCGCGGCTAATCTGCGCCGATGACCGCCCCCCCGATCACTTTCTCTGACGACCAGGCCGAGGCCTGGGACCGCCTCTCGCTGGAATTCGAGGCGCAGGGCATCGATCTTGCCGAAGGCATCCTGACCCCGCAGGCCGAGGGCAAGTCTATGGTCGTCGCCATCACCGGCAAGGCGGGGTCGGGCAAGACCATGCTGCTGGCCGGCCTCTACAAGACGCTGCGCGAGGCCGGGGTCGAGGTGATCTCGGGCGATTACGAAGGCAAGCGCCGCAAGGACCGCCGCACCCTTGCCATCCTTGCCCCCACCAACAAGGCCGCCTCGGTCCTGCGCCTGCGCGGGGTGCCGGCAACCACGATCCACCGTATCCTCTACACTCCGGTCTATGACCCGGAATACGAGAAGATCGCCGAATGGCTCTCCGGCCAGGGCCCCCGCCCCACGGTGGAAGGGCTGACCGAACAGGCGCTGGACCGCGCCTTTGCCTTTTTCCAACAAGTCGCCTCGATCCCCGGCGCTCTGGCTGCCGCCGGCTTGAAAGGATCGGACTTCATCACCGGCTGGAAACGCCGCGAGGAGCCGCTCGACATCGGCTTCGTGGACGAAGCCTCGATGCTGGACGAACGCCAGTTCAACGACCTGCGCGAGATCTTCCCCCGCCTTGTCCTCTTCGGCGATCCGGCCCAGCTGGCCCCCGTCGGCCAATCGGGCGAGATGGTGTTCGACAAGCTGGCCGAGGGACGCAAGCTGCACCTCAGCCGCATCCACCGCCAGACCCACGACAACCCGATCCTCGACCTTGCCCATGCGCTGGCGGATGACTCGCTGACCTTCGACAGCTTCGAGCGCATGGTCCAGGACAGCGCCCGGCAGGATGACCGCATCCATTGGGCCGAACGGGCGGACGCCGACCTGATGGCGCGCAGCCCGGTCCTCGTCTGGCGCAACATCACCCGGATCAAGCTGATCCAGGCCTTCCGCATGGCCCATGGCGCACCCGAGACCGACCTTCTGCCCGGTGAACCCTTGGTCTGCGACGGGATCGAGCTGCCGCTGAAGCACCGCAAGAAGCGCATCGACCTTGAAGCCCGCGGGTTGATCAAGGGCGCGCAGGTGATCTACCTCGGCCCCGGCAGCAAACCCGGCTTCGCCAAGCTGCATGTGCTTGGCACCGAAGACCCCCGGCTTGCCGCCGCCTCGATCATCAAGATCGAAAAGCCCGACGAAGAGGAACCCTTCATCCCCCATGCCGCCACCATGGGCGCCGCCTTCCTGCACGGCGCCGCCGTGACGATCCACAAGGCCCAAGGCTCGCAATGGCCCGAGGTGCAGGTCTTCGCCCCCGACCTCTCCGCCGCCGCCTGGGCCAACCGGACCGAGGCCGGCATCCCGCTGTGGAAGCGCCTCGCCTATGTGGCGATCACCAGGGCCGAGCACCGCCTGCACTGGATCACCCGCAGCCGCCTCGCCCGCCCGACCCGCCCCCTCGGCCTCGACGATCTCACCGCCGCCCCCGCCCCGCTGGCTCTCGCGGCCGAAGAGGGCTGACCCCCGCCCCTGCTTCTGCCCTGCCCCCTTCACTTTGGCTTAAATATCCTGCTGGGTGCGACCATGGGTTGCGCCATTGGTTCAAGCAACCCATGGTCGCGCTGGAGGGGTGCAAAACCCCTCCAGCCGCCGGCCGCATGGCGCTCCCTCCCCGTTGCGACCCGCCCCGATCCGCCCTAGGGTCGCCGGCAACACGAAAGGAGACCGAAATGGCGCTGGTGTTCGTCCAATTCCGCTGCACCCCGGGCAAGACCTACGAGGTGGCGAACGAGATCTGGGATCTGGAAGTGGTCTCGGAACTCTACTCGACCTCGGGCGAATACGACCTGATCGCCAAGGTCTATATCCCCGACGATGCGGACGTGGGTCACTACCTCGCCTCCAGGCTCTTCGTGGTGCAGAATGTCACCAAGACCCTGACCACCATGACCTTCAAGGCCTTCTGACCGCGCCCCATGCCGCAACCGCAGCGCCGCAGCGCAGCGATTGACAAGGTGCGAATATTGCCGCTATCTCCGTAACAGCGAAATAATCTTGCGCGCCAAAGATTCGGCGCCGCGCCGGAGAATGCAATGACCGAGAAGCCCTGGCTCTTCCGCACCTATGCCGGCCATTCGACCGCCGCCGCCTCGAACGCGCTTTACCGCTCGAACCTTGCCAGGGGCCAGACCGGCCTCTCGGTGGCCTTCGACCTGCCCACCCAGACCGGCTATGACAGCGACGATCCCCGCGCCAAGGGCGAGGTCGGCAAGGTCGGCGTGCCCGTCTGCCATCTGGGCGACATGCGGGCGCTCTTCGACCAGATCCCGCTGGAACAGATGAACACCTCGATGACGATCAACGCCACCGCGCCCTGGCTGTTGTCGCTCTATATCGCCGTGGCCGAGGAGCAGGGCGCGGACATCTCGGCCCTGCAAGGCACCGTGCAGAACGATCTGATCAAGGAATACCTCTCGCGCGGCACCTATATCTGCCCGCCGAAACCCAGCCTTCGCATGATCACCGATGTCGCGGCCTATACGCAGAAACACCTGCCGAAATGGAACCCGATGAACGTGTGTTCCTACCATCTGCAAGAGGCGGGGGCCACGCCCGAACAGGAACTGGCCTTCGCGCTGGCCACCGCCGTTGCCGTGCTGGATGATCTGAAAGGTAAAGTTTCCCCGGCCGATTTCCCCAATATGGTCGGCCGCATCTCGTTTTTCGTAAACGCCGGCATCCGTTTCATCACCGAGATGTGCAAGATGCGCGCCTTCGTCGATCTCTGGGACGAGATCACCGAACGGCGCTATGGCATCACCGATGCCAAATACCGCCGCTTCCGCTACGGCGTGCAGGTCAACTCGCTTGGCCTGACCGAACCGCAGCCGGAAAACAACGTCTACCGCATCCTTCTGGAGATGCTGGCGGTGACGCTGTCGAAGAACGCCCGCGCCCGCGCCGTGCAGCTTCCGGCCTGGAACGAGGCTCTGGGCCTGCCCCGGCCCTGGGACCAGCAATGGTCGCTGCGCATGCAGCAGATCGTCGCCTATGAGACCGACCTGCTGGAATATGACGACCTCTTCGACGGCAATCCTGCGGTGGAACGCAAGGTCAACCAGCTCAAGGAAGGGGCCCGGACCGAGCTTGCCCGGATCGATGCCATGGGCGGCGCCGTTGCCGCCATCGACTACATGAAATCCCGTCTGGTCGAGGCCAACGCCGAACGCATTTCCCGCATCGAATCCGGCGAGACCACCGTCGTCGGCGTCAACCGCTGGCAACAGGGCGAACCCTCGCCCCTCACCGCAGGCGACGGGGCCATCATGGTCTCGGACCCCAAGGCCGAGGCCGACCAGATCGCCCGGCTGAAGGCCTGGCGCGCCGACCGGAACGATTCCCTGGTGCAAGAGGCGCTGGATGCCGTCCGCAAGGCCGCCGCCTCGGGCGCCAATATCATGCCCGCCTCGATCAAGGCGGCGAAAGCCGGCGCCACCACCGGCGAATGGGGCGACATGATCCGCGCCGCCTTCGGCCAGTATCGCGGCCCCACCGGCGTGTCGAAAGCGCCGTCGAACCGCACCGAAGGGCTGGAGCCGATCCGCGAGGCCGTCGACATGGTCTCGACCAAACTCGGCCGCCGGCTGAAGTTCGTGATGGGCAAGCCGGGGCTGGACGGCCATTCCAACGGGGCCGAGCAGATCGCCGCCCGCGCCCGCGATTGCGGCATGGACATCCATTACGAAGGCATCCGCCTGACGCCGCAGGAAATCGTCAACGCCGCCGTCGACCAAGAGGCGCATGTCCTTGGCCTCTCCATCCTTTCGGGCAGCCACCTGCCGCTGATCGCCGACACGATGCAGGCGCTGCAGGGCGCCGGGCTTTCGGTCCCGGTCGTCGTCGGTGGCATCATTCCCGACGAGGATGCGGCGAAACTCCGCGCAATGGGGGTCTCGGCGGTCTATACGCCCAAGGATTTCGAGTTGAACCGCATCATGCTCGATATTGTCGCCCTTGCGGACCCGGCGCCCGCCGCGGCATAGGACGGGGGCGCCCTCCGGCCCTGAAGGCGCAAGCTTGAAAGGGTTTCCGATGGTGCGCTGCCTTCCTGGCCTCCTCCTCTGTGTCGCCGCCCTGCCTGCCGTCGCGCAGGACCTGCCGCCCGCCGTGCAGGACATCGTCAACGAGGCCGCCGCGATGTGCGAAAGCCCGGCCGAGGTCGCCTCCGAGGCGGTCCGCCAGGCCGATCTCAACGGCGACGGCGTGCAGGACTGGGTGATCGACACCGCCTATTTCATCTGCCCCGATTTCGCCTCCCTCTACTGCGGCACATCGGGCTGCGGCGTCACCACGCTGATCGATGGCATCCGGGGCGACCTGACCCTGCACGACTGGGGCACCGCCACCTCGGGCGGCCAGACCTACCTCACCGCCCCGAATGACGAAGACAAGACCGTGCGCTTCCGCTGGACCGGCACGGAATGGGCCTTCCTCGGTTAGGCATCCTGCCCCTCCCTCTTCATTGCCTTCACTTTGGCAGAAATATCCGGCGCGGCGTGCGACCATGGTTTGCGCCATTGGTTCAGGCAAAGCCCCTCCAGCCTCCGGCAGACGATCCGGCTGCCGTCACCTCCAGTCCCCCTTGCGTCCGCCCGCGCGGGCAGCGTTAATGTCTGCACAGCCGCCGGAACAGCCATACGCAGATCATACGTTTGCCATACCCTCTGCAGACGTAAAGCAGACCAGAAAAATGCCCGGAAATCAGCGCCCTGGCCCTGACGCTCCGGCGCGGGAGGATTGATGAGCTTCCACATAGGCGCCAGACCCGGCGAGATCGCCGAAACCGTGCTTCTGCCGGGCGACCCCTATCGCGCCCGTTGGGCGGCCGAGAATTTCCTTGAAAATCCAGTGCTTGTGAACCAGGTGCGCGGGATGCTGGGCTATACCGGCACCTGGCGGGGCAACCGTGTCACCCTCCACGGCTCCGGTATGGGGATGCCGTCCCTTTCGATCTATGTCAATGAATTGATTAAGGAATATGGCGCCAAGACCCTGATCCGCATCGGCTCCGCCGGCGCCCTGCAGCATCACGTCAAGATACGCGATGTGGTCCTTGCCATGTCCGCCGCCGCGACCACCACGCCCTCGTCCGAAATCTTCCGCGAGGTGAACTTCGCACCCACCGCGAATTATGACCTTCTGTCAAAGGCTTACGCCGCCGCGCAGGGTCGTGCCACCACGCATGCCGGCATGATCCTGTCGTCCAACACCTTCTACACCGAACGACCCGATCTGGACGAGCAGTTGCAGCGCCACGGCTGCCTTTGCGTCGAGATGGAAGCGGCCGAGCTTTACACACTCGCCGCAAGATATGGTGTCCGCGCGCTGGCCATCCTCACCATCTCGGATCACATCCTGACCCACGAGGCCCTGCCTGCCGAAGACCGCGAACGCAGTTTCGGTGCCATGGTCGAAATCGCCCTGGAGGCCGCTTTTTCATGACCCATCTCGCCCCCCGTCCCTGGGTGCCCGGCCCTTGTGAAACCCGCGTGCAGCAGATCGCCACCGAGACCGGCGCGCCTTCCGCGGCCATCTCGGCAAGAATAGATCAACTGATTGATCGCAATCAGGAAATCCATGATCAGGAATGCTTCAACCTCAACCCCGCCACCAATGTGATGAACCCGCGGGCCGAGGCAGCACTGGCCCGCGGCCTGGGGTCCCGCCCCTCGCTTGGCTACCCCGGCGACAAGTATGAAATGGGCCTTGAGGCGATCGAGGAAATCGAGGTCATCGGCGCCGAACTCGCCGCCGAGATCTTCGGCGCGAAATATGCCGAGATCCGCGTCGCCTCGGGCGCGCTGGCCAATCTTTACGGCTTCATGGCGCTGGCGAAACCCGGCGATTCCATCATCGCCCCGCCGGCCAGCATCGGCGGCCACGTCACCCATCACGCCGATGGCTGCGCCGGCCTTTACGGCCTGACCACCCATGCAGCACCGGTGGATGCAGACGGCTACACCATTGATATCGCGGCCCTTCGCGACCTTGCCCATACGGTGCGGCCGAAGATCATCACCGTGGGGGGCAGCCTCAATCTCTTCCCGCATCCGGTGGCCGAGGTCCGCAAGATCGCCGATGAGGTCGGTGCTAAAGTCCTTTTCGACGCCGCCCATCAATGCGGGATCATCGCCGGCGGCATCTGGGCCAACCCCTTGGTCGAAGGCGCGCATCTGATGACGATGAGCACCTACAAATCCCTTGGCGGTCCCGCCGGAGGGCTGATCGTCAGCAATGACGCAGGGGTCGCGCAACGCCTTGATGCCATTGCCTTCCCCGGGCTGACCGCCAATTTCGACGCCGCCAAGTCCGCGGCCCTCGCACTCAGCCTGCTGGACTGGCGCGACCATGGCCGGGCCTATGGGCAGGCGATGGTCGATCTTGCCCGCGCCTTGGCGCAAGAGCTTGCCACCCTTGGCCTGCCGGTCTTTGCCGCAGACAAGGGCGCCACCCGCAGTCATCAGTTTGCCATCGAGGCGGCGGGTTTCGGCGGCGGGCAGGCGGCATCGAAGAAGCTGCGCAAGGCGGGCTTCCTTGCCTGCGGCATCGGCCTGCCCATTGCAGCCGTGCCGGGCGACATGAACGGCCTGCGCATCGGCACGCCGGAGCTGGTGCGCCGGGGCGTCACGCCTGCCGACGCCCCGGCCCTTGCCGCCCTGATCGCCGAAGGCCTGCGCTCCAACGCCCCCGAAACCGTCGCCCCCCGCACCCGCGAGATGCGCGCACGGTTTCAGGGCCTGCACTATGTGACCGTATGATCAAACGTCGTTTGGGCCATCACGGCCCCGAAGTCTCGGCCCTTGGGCTTGGCTGCCTCTCGTTCGGCGGCATTTTCGGCGCCACCAATGAGCAGGACTCACTCCGCACCCTGGATGCCGCCTGGGACAGCGGGATAAATTTCCTTGATGTGGCCAATATTTACGGGCGCGGCCTGTCGGAGGAGATCATCGGGAAATGGCTGAAATCCTCGGGTCAACGCCCGATGATCGCCACCAAGGCCGGCATCGTGGATGGCCCGAACCGCGGGGTGGACAACTCGGATGCCTATCTGCGGACCGAGTTGGAGGGCAGCCTCAGGCGGCTTGGCACCGACCATGTGCAGCTTTTTTACGCGCATCGCCACGACCCGCGCATCCCCGCCGAGGATCTGGCCGGCACCATGCAACGCCTTCAGGACGAAGGTAAAATCCTGGGCTACGGCCTGTCCGAAGTGGCCCCCTATACGGTCGAGCGGGCCCATGCCGTCCACCCGGTCACCGCAGTCCAGAACGAATACTCGCTCTGGACACGCCTGCCGGAACTGGGCCTGATCCAGCTTTGCGCCCGCCTCGGCGTGGCTTTCGTCGCCTTCTCTCCGCTGGCCCGTGGCGTGTTCGGCACGCCGATCCTTGATCCGGCCGCCCTTGCACCCGATGAGTTCCGCAGTCGAATCCCCCGGTTCAGCCCCGAGAACTGGCCCCACAACCTTTTGAAACTGCAAGAGTTCCACCGTTTTGCGCAAAGCCGGGGCTATCACCCTGCGGCCCTTGCGCTGGCCTGGGTGCTGGACCGCGCCGAACATATCATCCCGATCCCGGGAACCCGCACCGCCACGCATCTGGCCGATTGGGCCGGTGCCGCTGAAATCGACCTGAACGACGATGAACGGCGTGCCATCGACAGTATCATGCCCATCGGCTGGGCCTGGGGTGATCGCTATGATCAGGCCATGACCTTGACGGTCGAGCGTTATTGCTGACGCAGGCAATCCCGCGGCTCGGCCCCGCGTGCCGTGGCGCCGCAGGCCGTGCAGTGCCAGAAATCAGGCGCCACCGAGCGGTCCAGCCGCCAACGGCAATCCCGGGTCAGGGTCGATCCGCGGCGGCTGATCCACATATAGGCAAAGACCGCGATTCCAAGGAAGATCAGAACGATAGGCATCGGACTGCCCCCTGAAGGGCGGGCGGATCAGACCGCCCGCTCGACCATCAGCCGTTTGATCTCGGCAATCGCCTTGGCCGGGTTCAACCCCTTCGGGCAGGTCTTGGCGCAGTTCATGATCGTGTGGCAGCGATACAGCTTGAACGGGTCTTCCAGCCCGTCCAGCCGCTCTCCGGTCGCCTCATCGCGGCTGTCGACGATCCAGCGATAGGCATGCAGCAGCGCCGCCGGGCCAAGATAGCGGTCCGAGTTCCACCAATAGCTTGGGCAGGCGGTGGAGCAGGAGGCGCACATCACGCATTCATAAAGACCGTCCAGCTTTGCCCGGTCCTCGATCGACTGGCGCCACTCTTTCGCGGGCCGGTTGGTCTTGGTCTCAAGCCAGGGCATGATGCTGGCATGCTGGGCGTAGAAATGCGTCAGGTCGGGGATCAGATCCTTGACCACCGCCATATGCGGCAGCGGGTAGATCTTCACGTCGCCCTTGATCTCTTCCAGACCGTAGATGCAGGCCAGATGGTTGCCGCCGTCGATGTTCATCGCGCAAGAGCCGCAGATCCCCTCGCGGCACGAGCGGCGGAAGGTCAGGGTCGGGTCGATCTCGTTCTTGATCTTGATCAGCGCGTCCAGGACCATGGGGCCGCATTTGTCCATGTCCAGGAAATAGGTGTCCACGCGCGGGTTCTGCCCGTCATCGGGATTCCAGCGATAGATCAGGAACTTGCGGATGTTCTTCCCGTCAGGCTTCGGCCAGGTCTTGCCGGTGCGGATCTTGGAATTCTTCGGAAGTGTGAACTGGACCATGGGGAGTCAGCCTTTCCAGCCGGGCATGTCGTAAAGCGGGCGCGTCGGGGCCTGACCCGATTTGGCCATGACGCAGGTTTCAAAGACGGCAGAGGGATCCTTGCCGAGGAGGTAGTCGGACGAGACGCTCAGATCCAGCCCGCCTGCCATAGTGCCGTTCGAGGTGGCACCGACCTTGACCATGCCGCGCGGTTGCTGGGCCAGACGGGCGCGATCAAAGCAGTCGCGCTCGGCCTGTTGCACCGACACCGGGCCGCAGGCGGCCAACAGGGGCAGGGCAAGCAGCGGCAGGATCAGGCGGTTGCACATCACTTCACCGGCGGCACGCCCGAGGCGGCGAAGCAGGCTTGCGCTGCGGGGCGCAGGGCAAGGTTGCGGATGTTCTGCTTGGTCAGCGACCCGGCCTCGACCGCGAAGTCGGCCGCCAGGGCACGGATTTCCTCGATGCTGGCCGCCTGCAGGATGCATTCGATGGCCGCCTTGGCCGGGGCGGCCGGCATCTCGCGCACGACCACAGCCTCGACCACTTCGGCGGCAGCGCGGCGGGTGGTGTTGTCGACAACCGCCTGCGGGTCGCATGCGGCGAGGACCGGCAAGAGAATCAGCAGGATGGCAGGCTTCAGCGTCATTGCAATGCTCCTACGGCAAGGCCCTGCGCCGCCAGAAGCTGGCCGCCCGACAAGGCCGTCACGAAGCATTGCGTCGCCTCGGGCCGGCTTGCCACCGTGCGCACGATGGGCCAGGCCCGGCTGGCAACATCCTGCGCAGCCCCTGCCCCGGCGGCCTGCGCCAGTTGCAGCAACTCGTTGGTCGAAGCGTTGTTGATCACGCAATCGGTGTAGGGCGACACATCCACGCCCGGCACATAGCGCGCAGCGGCGGCATTCACCGCGTTACGCGCCAGGCTGCGCGTGGTTTCCTGCATCACCGCCTCGCCGGCGACGCAGCCGGACAGGACAAGGCTCAGCAGAAGTGCCTTAATTGCTGTAGGCGCAGGCATAGCCACTTCCCCCCGAAAAGGTCAGACTGCAGGCGGGGACGCCGCTGTAAGAGGTGTCGGCGACCGGTCTGGCGGCTGCCGGTTTCGGCGCGGAATTGGCCGGAGGCGTGCCGTAAGCATAGGTCTGCGTCACGGTCTTGCCATCGGTCTTGGTGGTCACGCTTTGCGGCACACCGGCCAAATCGGGAAGGGACTGGGTTGCCGGGGCATCCGTCGTAGCCCCTGGCGAGACATAGCGGTAATAGCCAACCTCTCCCGGTTTCAACGCACTGGCGATTCTTGCATATTCAGCCGCGGCCTCCGGGGGAAGCAGCCCTGCCGGCAAGGAGTTTGCCGCGCCCGATCCCATCGTGACCTCGATCACCTTCGAGCCATCCGGCCCGATTTGTGTCTCGATCGCCGCCTTGCCATCGGGCGACCGCTCGACGACCGCACCATTCCCCCCCGAACCGCATCCGGCCAACAGGGCGCCGCAAACAGCAAGAGGGAACAGCCCCCGCATCAGAACTTCCTTTCCGCCGGCGCGATCTTCTTCAACGAAATCCCGCCCTCGGCCTCGGAGGTCAGGGGGGCGGTGTGGACCGGGCGGAAATCAAGGCGGACGTGGTTGCCATCGACCCAGGCGAGGGTGTGCTTGCGCCAGTTCACGTCATCACGGTCGGGGTGATCCTCATGCGCATGGGCGCCGCGGCTTTCGGTGCGGGCATGGGCGCCGTAGATCGTGGCCAGCGCGTTCGGCATCAGGTTGGTCAGCTCCAGCGTCTCCATCAGGTCGCTGTTCCAGACCAGGCTGCGATCAGTAACCTTCAGATCGCCCAGCTTGCCGGCGATTTCCGTCATCGCGACCTCGCCTTCGGCCAGGGTCTTTTCGGTGCGGAAGACGGCGGCGTCGCGCTGCATGGTGCGCTGCATCTCAAGCCGCAGATCGGCGGTCGGGGTGCCGCCGTTGGCGTTGCGAAGACCGTCGAAACGGTCCAGCGCCTTGTCCACCTGGGCCGTGTTGGTGGCCGGAACCGCGGCGGCCCTGTCCACCACCTGCCCGGCCCGGATCGCCGAGGCACGGCCGAAGACCACAAGATCGATCAGCGAGTTCGACCCCAGACGGTTCGCCCCGTGAACGCTGGCACAGCCCGCCTCGCCCACGGCCATCAGGCCGGGGAAAACCGCATCGGGGTTGTCGTGGGTGGGGTTCAGCACCTCGCCCCAATAGTTCGTCGGCACGCCGCCCATGTTGTAATGCACGGTCGGCAGCACCGGGATCGGTTCCTTGTGCAGGTCGACACCTGCGAAGATGCGGGCGGATTCCGAAATGCCGGGAAGGCGCAGGTCAAGCGTTTCCCTCGGCAGGTGGTTCAGGTGCAGGTGGATATGGTCGCCATGTTCGCCGACCCCGCGACCTTCGCGGATCTCCATCGTCATGCAGCGGCTGACGTAATCGCGCGGCGCCAGATCCTTGTAGTGGGGGGCATAGCGTTCCATGAACCGCTCGCCCGCCGCGTTGGTCAGATAGCCGCCCTCGCCCCGCGCGCCTTCGGTGATAAGACAGCCCGAGCCGTAGATGCCGGTCGGGTGGAACTGCACGAACTCCATGTCCTGCAGGGGCAGACCGGCGCGGGCCACCATGCCGCCACCGTCGCCGGTGCAGGTATGGGCCGAGGTCGCGCTGAAATAGGCCCGGCCATAGCCGCCGGTGGCCAGCACGGTCATCTTGGCATTGAAGACATGGATGGTGCCGTCGTCCAGCTTCCAGCACACCACGCCGGTGCAGGCGCCATCGGTGATGATCAGGTCTATGGCGAAGTATTCGACGAAGAACTCGGCCTGCTGTTTCAGGCTTTGGCCGTAAAGCGTGTGCAGGATGGCGTGGCCGGTGCGGTCGGCGGCGGCGCAGGTGCGCTGCACCGGCGGGCCTTCGCCGAATTCGGTGGTGTGGCCGCCGAAGGGCCGCTGATAGATCTTGCCCTCTTCCGTGCGCGAGAAGGGCACACCGTAATGCTCCAGTTCATAGACCGCCTTCGGGGCCTCCCGCGTGAGGTATTCCATCGCGTCGGTATCGCCCAGCCAGTCGGACCCCTTCACGGTGTCATACATGTGCCATTGCCAGCTGTCGGGCCCCATGTTGCCAAGGCTGGCGGCGATGCCCCCTTGCGCGGCAACGGTGTGCGAGCGGGTCGGGAACACCTTGGTCACGCAGGCGGTGCGCAGGCCCTGCTCGGCCATGCCCAAGGTGGCGCGAAGGCCCGCGCCACCGGCCCCGATCACCACGACGTCATAATTATGCGTCTCGTACTGGTAGGCAGCAGTCATGTCCGTCTTTCCTTATCGCGCGTAATGCAGGGCCGTCAGCAGGACGTCGGCCCCTACAGGGCCAGCCTCACCAAAGCGAACAGTCCCGCCGCAATCAGCCCCCAGGCCAGCCCCGTCACAGCGACCAGCGCCAGCTTGGCCGTCACGCCATGCACATAGTCGATGATCGCCTCTTCGGCCTCGGCCTTGCAGTGCAGCGTCACCACGACCAGCGTCAGCGCCGAAAGGATCGCGGGCCAGGGCCGCGCGAAATACTCCAGCACCCCCTGATGATCGCGGCCGAGGGCCAGTCCGAAGGTGAAGACGAACAGCGGCACCAGCACGACCAGCAGGGCCGAACTGATCATCATGCGCCAGTGGTGATGGGTGCCGGACCGGGCCGAACCCAGACCCACGGCGTCCTTGCGGTCGGTGGTGAAACGCATGGCTGTCTCCTCAGACCACAAGCACGGTGACAAGCGTCAGCACCGTCGCGCCGATGAACATGCCCATGCCCATCGCCTCGCCGGTCTTGAGGTTGAGAGCATAGCCAAGATCCCAGATCACATGGCGCAACCGGCCAAGCGCGTGATACCAGATCGCCCAGGTCGCCAGCGTCAGCACGACATCGCCTACAAGGCTGGTCAGCAACCAGTTGACGCAGTCGAATGCCGGGCGCGAGGTTGCCGCCGTCAGAAGCCATGCCACCAGCAGGAACACCGTCCCCAGCGTGGCAATCCCGGTTATGCGGACCATGATGGATGAGATCGACGTCATCTGTGGCCGGTAATACGGGCCAATCATGAATGGGGAGAGGGGCCGTTCGACCCGCTTGGCCTCTGCCATGTCGGTTCCCTTCGTCGCTGGCGCGGCCCGATCACTGGGCCGGGCGTGCTTCCTGACCTTCCATGGCCGATTTTTCCGGGCAAGTCACGCCTTCAGACCCCCCAAAATGCACAGATTTCGCCATCGCAAGAAGGTTTCTTCAAGATGTGATCACAAATTTAAAAGCCGTGATCACAAAAAGCGATCACGGCAATGCTGCAGTGCGGCTGACCGTTCAGCGGGTCAGAATCGTGGTGTCCCAGGTCAGTTGCAGGCGCAGGTAGTCGTCATAATCCTGACCGTCGTAGTAGCGCAACTCGACCGCGGTTTCGTCGCCAAGTGCATAGCCGACCCCGACTTCCCATTCGTTCGCCCAGTCTCCGGCGGTTTGGTATCGGCCCCATGACACATCCAGCGACAGCCGGTCGGTGGCGGCAAGGCTGGCGGTCAGATAGGCGCTGTTGTCGCCGCTTTCGGGCTGGTGATAGGCCTCGGCGCCAAGGCTGAAGACATCGGTGAGGGCATAGCCAACGCTGGCGCCCAGCTCGCCATAGTCATCGTCCGAGGGCGTTTCGGTGTAGATGTAATAGTAGTAGTTCACATCGTAGGAGAACTGCCCCGCCTCGCCGCGATAGCCAAGGTAAAGGTCGACTTCGGTGTAGTCGTCCCAGTCGGTCAGCTCGGCCCAGACGCCACCGTAAAGACCTTTGTATTCCAGTTCGAGATAGCCGTTCAGGTCGATCTTCTTCGGGCCGTCGTCGTTCTTGGTGTGATACTGCAGCGCCGTGCCGCCATAGAGCGACAGGTCCTGCGCCACGGCGGGGGCAGCAGCGATCAGGCCGGCAACAAGGCAAATCGGCAAGCGGAACAACATGTTCTGGATGGGCATTGCACTCTCCTTGCTTGACTGGGCCAAGCATTGCGCAGCCACCGACGCTGGCGCAAGCTTCTTGCGCCGTGATCCGCCGGCTTGTTGATCAACCGTGCAACAAAGCCACAGCTAGACCGGCATCAATGCCCAGTAGTCCAGATCCAGCAGCACGTCGGGCAGGTATTTGCCCGCCGCATCCTTCAGCGCAAAGGGTGCCGCGCCCTGCTTCACCGCCACCAGCCGCAGCCGGACCGCCCCCACCCCCTGGGCCGGGGTTTCGGCCCGGTCCAGCACCTCTGACCACGCCCGCACGGTATCGCCGGCAAAGCAGGGGCCGGCATGGGCGCCGCCATTCAGCGCAACAATCATCTGCGCATTGGCCAGCCCGTTGAAGCTCAGCGCGCGGGCAAGGCTGATGACATGTCCGCCATAGATCAGCCGCCGGCCATCCTCGCGCATCGTGGCATCGAAATGCACCTTGGCGGTGTTCTGCCACAGCCGCGTGGCCAGCATATGCTCGGCCTCTTCGACGGTGACGCCATCGACATGGTCGATCTTCTCGCCGGGGGCATAGTCGCCCCAACGGTGCCGCTCTCCGGCCAGCGCGAAATCGTAACTGGAGAAATCCAACCCTGCGGGGATCACCAGCGTCTCGGGGGCGACGACATCTTGCAGTTTCGGCACCACGGCGTCCGGTGCGGGCGTGGCGCGGTTCTTCTTCACCATCACCCAGCGGACATATTCCAGCACCACCTCGTCGCGCTGGTTCAGGCCGCGGGTGCGGACCCAGACCACGCCGGTCTTGCCGTTCGAGTTCTCCTTCAGCCCGATCACGGTGGATTCCGATCGCAGCGTGTCGCCGGGCCAGACCGGCGCCAGCCAGCGCCCTTCGGCATAGCCGAGGTTGGCCACGGCGTTCAGGCTGATGTCGGGCACGGTCTTGCCAAAGACGGTGTGGAAGGCGATCAGGTCGTCCATCGGGCTGGCCGGCAGGCCGCTGGCACGGGCGAATGCGTCGCTGGAGTAAAGCGCCCCCCGCGCCGGATAAAGCGCATGGTAAAGCGCCCTCTCCCCGCCCGAGACAGTGCGCGGCACGGCGTGGACGATCACCTCGCCGATGCGGTAATCCTCGAAGAAGCGGCCGGGATTGGTTTTCATGGTCTCTCCTTCGCGGTCGGGTGGCCTATTGCTCGCCCAGTTTCAGATCAGGCGAGTATTCGCCATGAACCTCTTTCACCACCGCCTGACCGCAGCGCATCACGCCATGGCCGGCGTCGAAGGCATAGGTTGGCGATCCGTAAAGCTCCCACCCCCTGGACAGGGCAAGGCTGACCTTGTGGCAAAAGGCCGAGGTGTCGTCGTCGCTGAGAAAACGGTAAAGCCGCATCAGTAGTAGCTCCCTGCAAAGACCGGATGGCCCAGCCATTTGTGAACCAGCGCGATCAGCCCGAACAGCACCAGCGTGCCGACAAGGTTCATCGCATCGCCCTTCAGCCCGCGGCCGTTCGTCGGCCGCGTCCAGGGGCCGGCGCTGTTGATCAGCGCCATCTGCACCAGCGCCCAAACGCCGATGCCGCCGAACAGCACCAGCGAGGCGCGGTCACCGTTCACCAGAAGATGCGCCACCGCCCAGATCACCGTGCCCCAAAGCATCGGATGCCGCATGCGCGGATAAAGCGTGCCCTTGGTGCCGCCGACCCCGAAGAGGAACACCGACACCAGCATCAGCGTGTTGTTGGCATGGCCCGCCCCGGGGAAGGGCGTGTAGACCGGCACGAAATCGGCACCGCGATAGCCCAGCACCATCAGCACAACCGAGGCCACCACCAGCCCCGTGACCAGCCCGCGGCCGACATTGCCCATATTGGCCCGGGCGGCAGGGGCGACACGTTTGAAGATATGGGCGGCCCACCACAGGGCGAGGCCAAGGATAAGAAGGGTCATCTGGCTGTCTCCGGCTTGATGGCACTGACCCTGAACCTATTCGGCCAGGGCCGCAATCGCCGCCGCCCGCGACAGAAGTGCGCGCGCTGTGGCGACATGCAGGTTCTCTACGATACGGCCATCGACCACGGCAACCCCGCCGCCGGTGGCCAGCACCTCGTCGAAGGCGGCGATCTGGCGGCGGGCCAGGTCGATCTCGGCCTCGGAGGGGGCGAAGGCCGTGTTGGCCACGGCCAGTTGCGCGGGATGGATCAGCGTCTTGCCGTCAAAGCCCATGTCGCGGCCCTGTTCGCATTCGGCCCGCAGACCTTCATCATCCTTGAAGGCGTTATAGACCCCATCCACGATGGTCCGCCCATGCGCCTTGGCGGCCAGAAGGCACAGGCCAAGACCCGCCTGCATCGGCAGCCGGTCCGGGCGGAAACGTGCCCCCAGTTCCTTGGCCAGATCATTGGTGCCCATGACCATGCCGCGCAGGCGTGGATGGCCGGCGATGGCGCCTGCGTTCAGCATGCCGGCCGCCGTCTCCATCATCGCCCAAAGGTCGACGCCGGGCACCAGTTCCGCCACCGCCTCCAGATCCGAGGGGCTGTTGACCTTGGGCACCAGAAGCGCATCAAAGCGCGCGCCGCCGGCAAGGGCCGCCGCCATCGCCGCGGCATCGGCCCGCCCCCATTCGGTATCGAAGCCGTTGATCCGCACGATCCGCAGGCGGGAACCGAAATCCATGTCGCGCAGCACCCGGGCCAGCAGATCGCGCGCCGCCGGCTTTTCACCGGGGGCCACCGCATCCTCAAGATCGAAGATGATCGCATCCGCCGGCAGGGTCTGCGCCTTCTCCATCGCCCGCTCGCGCGCGGCGGGGATGTACAGGACGGAACGGCAGGGGCGGGACATCGCGGGGCCTCACGCAAGATTGTTGCGCTGAAAGACCACGATCCGCCACTTTCTTCAAGGATGATTTCGCCGCAATGCAGAAATTTCTGCGCCGCCGCAGATGCGTCCCTAAAGCAGCACCACCGTCCCGTCCCAGATCAGCTTGATCGAGATCAGCAGAAGTGCCCAGACCACCAGCTGGAAGAACCGCTCTTCGGGCAGATGTTTCACCAGCCAGACACCTGCGAAGACGGAGATGCAGGCCGGCACCGCCAGCACCGCCGCCGCGCGCAGATTGGCGGTGCCCAGCAGGCCCAATTGCCAGTAGGGCAACAGTTTCGCCGCATTGATCACCGCAAAGGCAATGGTCGATGTGCCGGCAAAGACCGACCGCGACAGGCCAAGCGGCAGGGTATAGACCTGCCAGGGCGGGGCGCCGGAATGGCTGACAAAGCTGGTGAAGCCCGTCACTCCGCCCCAGAACAGCCCGGGCGCCACGCGCGCCTTCTGCGGCTTTGCCACCACGCCCCGGCGCAGCAGCAGGTTCAGCGCGAAGACCAGTCCGATCAGCCCGATCAGCACCCGCACGGCCGCCTCGGGCACCACAGACGCCGTGGCCCAGCCGACAGCGATGCCCGCCATCGCCCCGGGCAGCGCAATCGCCAGGACGCGCGCGTCATAGTCGCGCCGATAGGCCCAAAGGCCGAACATGTCGCTGACCACATAAACGGGCAGCAGCAGACCTGCCGCGATACCGGGGGGAATCACCAGCGCCAGCACCGGGACGCCCAGCATGCCGACGATGGGAATGCCGCCCTTGCCCGCGCCGACCAGCGCGGCGGCGATCACGCCGGCCACCCAGAATCCCCAACCGTCCATGGCGCCCCCTGTCCGCGTTACCGCTAAACCGTGGCGCGAGGGACGGAAAGCCCCTTCATCGTATGCAATGGCATACCATTGCGGCACTGCAGCGCTGGACAGAAACCGATTTCGGGGCTACGCCCTTGCCGCGACTCGAACCTCAGGAGGTCCCCATGGCACGACCCAAGATCGCTCTTATCGGCGCTGGCCAGATCGGCGGCACGCTTGCCCATCTCGCCGCGATCAAGGAACTTGGCGACATCGTCGTCTTTGACATTGCCGAAGGTGTTCCCCAGGGGAAGGCCCTGGATCTGGCGCAATGCGGCCCGGTCGAGGGGTTCGACGCCAATCTGAAGGGCACCAACTCCTACGCTGACATTGCGGGCGCCGATGTCTGCATCGTCACCGCCGGCGTGCCGAGAAAGCCGGGGATGAGCCGCGACGACCTTCTGGGCATCAACCTCAAGGTCATGAAGTCGGTCGGCGAAGGCATCAAGCAACATGCGCCGAACGCCTTCGTGATCTGCATCACCAACCCCTTGGACGCGATGGTCTGGGCGCTGCGCGAATTCTCGGGCCTGCCGCACAACAAGGTCGTCGGCATGGCCGGCGTGCTGGATGCGGCCCGTTTCCGCCACTTCCTGTCGGTCGAATTCAACGTCTCGATGCGCGATGTGACCGCCTTCGTTCTGGGCGGCCATGGCGACACCATGGTGCCGCTGACCCGCTACTCCACCGTCGCCGGCATCCCGCTGCCCGATCTGGTGGCGATGGGCTGGACCACGCAGGAAAAACTGGATGCCATCGTTCAGCGCACCCGTGACGGCGGGGCCGAAATCGTCGGCCTTCTGAAGACCGGCTCGGCCTTCTATGCGCCCGCCACCAGCGCGATCGAAATGGCGGAAGCCTATCTCAAGGACCAGAAGCGCCTTCTGCCGGCTGCGGCCTATGTCAAGGGTGCCTATGGCCTTGACGGGATGTATGTCGGCGTCCCGACCATCATCGGCGCCGGCGGGATCGAGCGG
Organism: uncultured Paracoccaceae bacterium; assembly: GCA_934500835.1. GTDB lineage: Bacteria > Pseudomonadota > Alphaproteobacteria > Rhodobacterales > Rhodobacteraceae > Pseudogemmobacter. The sequence goes on from CAKSTR010000009.1 coordinate 122,333, forward strand.
ATCGTCGACATCAAGCTGAACGCCGACGAGAAGGCCATGCTCGACAAGTCGGTCGACGCGGTGAAGGGCCTTGTCGCCGCCTGCAAGGGCATCGACCCCTCGCTGGCCTGAGCCTGCCCGCACTTTCCGAAGGCGCCCCCGGCTTGACCCGGGGGCGCCTTTTTCAATGCGGCACCGACTTTGACCACAGGTGGATGACCAGCACCCCCGCCATGATCAGGGCCAGGCCAAGGATCGCCGCCATGTCCAGCGTCTGCTTTGCCCAGACCCAGGCAACAAGCGTGATCAGGACGATCCCCAGCCCCGACCACAGCGCGTAGACGACCCCCGTCGGCATGCTGCGCAAGGGGTAAGACAGAAGCCAGAACGCCCCCGCATAGCCCAGAACGGCAATGACGCTTGGCCAGAGCCGGCTGAAGCTTTGCGACCGCGCCAGCGCGGTCGTGGCGATCACCTCCAGCACGATTGCCAGCACCAGAAAGACCATCGCCTTTTGCATGCGCCCACTCCCTTTTGGCCAAGGGACCATGCGGAACGACAGCACGCAAGCCCCGGGCACGGCAACCACGGCCGGATTGCCCATTGCCCCGGCCTGTCGATTGCGGCATTGCGGGGCAAACTCCGAGTGGAGGCCCAGATGGACTATTCCAAATCCGGCGGCGCCAATACCGCCAAGACCTCGCCCAAGTCGAAACGCGGCGCCCAGAAGGGGGCGCCAAAGGTAGATGCGCAGGACAAGACTGCGCTGCTGGCCCGGATGAAGGCGGCAGCCGCGGCCAAGACGCAGAAACATTGACCTCGCCCTACCTTGCGCCGGGCTTCTATGACCGGGCGCTGGCGGCAGGCAAACACCGCGACATCGTCGGCGGCCGCTGGGACGAGACCGCCCGCGCCCAGATGGCTGCCCTGCAGGCCGAAGGGCTGCGGCCCGACCACCGCCTTCTGGACATCGGCTGCGGCTGCCTGCGGCTTGGTCACAAGGCTGCGGCCTGGCTGGAGCCGGGGCACTATTGGGGCACCGATGCCTCGCTGGCGCTGATGCTGCGCGGCTGGGAGGAGGAACTGACGCCCGAGGTGCAGGCCCGCCTGCCCCGCGCCCATCTGGTCCAGGACGCGGATTTCGCCTTTCCCGGCCTGCCCGACAGCATCGACCATGCCATTGCCTTCGGCGTCTTCACCCATCTGCCGGCCGGGGCGCTGCGACCGGCGCTGACCTCGCTGCGCCGCCGCTTTCCCGCGCTGCAAAAGCTGCTGCTGACCGTCTTCCTGGCGCCCGAGGGCCAGACTGCGGCCCTGCGCCAGCCCGACGGCGTGGTCACCCATGCGGATCGCCCGCCCTATCATCGCACCGCCGGGGCGGTCGGGGCGGATGCCATCGCGGCCGGTTTTGCCCCGCATTGGCGCGACCACAAGCTGCCGCGCGGCCAGCGGCTGTGCCTGCTCACACCGGTCTGACCGCGCGGCCCAGGCCGGATTTCCCGACCCCGCCGCAGGTTGACCCCTGTGCCCCCCCGGCGCATCCTTCCGCCGCCCCGGGATGGAGTTGCCCCATGCGTTCGTTGCTTGCCGCCGCCTTTGCCCTCACGCCCTGCCTTGCGCTGGCCGAACCCTCGGCCCTCTCCGCCGAGATTGCCGCCAGCGGCCTGAAGGCCACCGAAGAGCGGCTGGCCGCCCTGCCCGCCCCCGCGCCGCCCGATCTTTTCGCGCTGGCGGGGCTGCGCTTCCTGTCGGGCGTCGAATCCGCGCTGCAACTGCGCTGGCAGACCGGGCTGCAGGCCGACTGGTCCGAGCTGCCGATCCTGCGCCTGCCCATCCCGCAGAACCCCGACGCGCGCCCCTTCACCGGCGCCGATCTCGACACGCTGCTGACCGGCATCGACGCCGACATGGAGGCCGCGCGCGGCGCATTGGCCGAATTGGGCGACCAGCAGTTCCAGCTTGAGATCAGGCTCGCCGACCTGTGGTTCGACATCAACATGAACGGCACCCGCGACAGTGGCGAGGACGTCTCGGACGTCGCCGGCCTGACGCTTGGCGCCGGCCGGGGCGGAGTTGCGGTGATCGACCCCTCGGTCCGCTTCGACTCTGCCGATGCGGCCTGGCTGACGGCCTACACGCACCTTCTGTCCGCCTTCACCAAGGCCGCGCTGGCCTATGATCCGGGCGCGGCGGTCGAGCGGGTGACGACCGCAACCGCGAAGATGAAGGAGTTCCACGGCACCACCCCGGCCAACACCGCCTTCGACATGATGTTCGGTGCGCAGGCCGACCGCGTGGCGATCATCCTTTACGCCATGGCCAGCACGCCGGACCCCGCCCTTGCGGCCGAGGCGCATCAGCACCTTCTGCAGGTCATCCAGAACAACCGCCGCTTCTGGGCCCTGGTCGAGGTCGAGACTGACAACGATCATGAATGGATTCCGAACGACCGGCAGGTCTCGGCCCTTGGGCTGAACATGCCGCCCGGCACCGGCACACATTGGCAGGCCATATTGGCCGATGCCGAAGCCATCCTGACCGGGCAGCTTCTGGTGCCGCACTGGCGCTTTGGCGCCGAGGCGGGGATCGACGTTTCGCTGATGTTCAAGGACCCGCCGCAGGTTGATCTGGTGGCCATGGTGCAGGGCGAGGGCTTCCTTCCCTACGTGCGCAAGGGGCCGCAGGCCAGCGCGCAATCCTGGCGCGAGTTCGAAAACCTTGTCTGGGGGGATTCCCTGCTTTTCGCCATCTTGCTGAACTGATCCGGCCCGCGAATCACCCCCGCCCACGGCGGACGGCGGACCCGCTTCGGGGCAAAGTGATCACAGGCCGGAAGGCTGTGATCACAGCCTGAAAAGTCGTGATCACAAACCTTGCATTTCTCCGCCGATTTGCCGCGCGCCATGGAAAACCGCTTTGGAAGCGTTAAGCTTTCATGCCAGAAAGCCGAAAATCCTGTCGTCCTCCGGAGAGACCCATGAACATCCACGAATATCAGGCCAAGGCGCTTCTCCGCAGCTACGGCATCCCGGTCTCGGACGGCCGCGTCGTGCTGAAGGCCGAAGAGGCCAAGACCGCCGCAGGTGAATTGGACGGGCCGCTTTGGGTGGTGAAGGCGCAGATCCATGCCGGCGGCCGCGGCAAGGGCAAGTTCGTGGAAGCCGAAGCCGGCGAGAAGGGCGGCGTCCGCCTTGCCCGCAGCGTGGCCGAAGCCGCCGAATTCGCCCGTCAGATGCTGGGCCGCACCCTTGTCACCCTGCAGACCGGCGCTGCCGGCAAGCAGGTGAACCGCATCTACATCGAGGATGGCTCGGACATCGAGCGCGAGCTGTATCTGGCGCTGCTGATCGACCGCAAGACCAGCCGCATCTCGATCGTCTGCTCGACCGAGGGCGGGATGAGCATCGAGGACGTCGCCCATGACACGCCCGAGCTGATCCATACCCTGACCATCGACCCGGCCACCGGCTTGCAGGACTTCCACGGCCGCCGCGTGGCCTTCGCGCTTGGACTGACCGGCAATCAGGTCAAGCAATGCGTCGCCATCGTGAAGAACCTCTACAAGCTGTTCGTGGACAAGGACATGGACATGCTGGAGATCAACCCCTTCGTGGTGCTGAAGGACGGCAACCTGAAGCTGCTGGACGCCAAGATGGGCTTCGACGGCAACGCGATCTACCGCCACCCCGACATCGCCGCCCTGCGCGACGAGACCGAGGAGGACCCCAAGGAACTGGCGGCCTCGAAGTTCGACCTGAACTACATCGCGCTGGATGGCGAGATCGGCTGCATGGTGAACGGCGCCGGTCTGGCGATGGCCACCATGGACATCATCAAGCTTTACGGCGCCGAACCGGCCAACTTCCTGGACGTGGGTGGCGGTGCGACCAAGGAGAAGGTGACCGAAGCCTTCAAGATCATCACCTCGGACCCCAACGTGAAGGGCATCCTTGTGAACATCTTCGGCGGCATCATGCGCTGCGACATCATCGCCGAGGGCATCGTCGCCGCGGTCAAGGAAGTCGGGCTGAAGGTTCCGCTGGTCGTGCGGCTTGAGGGCACCAATGTCGAGCTGGGCAAGAAGATCATCAATGAGTCCGGCCTGAACGTGATCGCAGCCGATGATCTGAAGGACGGCGCCCAGAAGATCGTCAAGGCGGTCAAGGGCTGATAGGGGCCTGACCGGGACCGAAGGACATGACCGAGAGCGCGCACCAGAACATCGACCCCGCCGCTGCACCCCAGGTGCAGCGCGCGTCCGAGTTGCATTTCCTGCACATCGGCAAGACGGCCGGAAACCAGATCGGCCAGTTGGCGGCGCAGTTGAACAAGGACGGGCATGGGCCGAAGATCGTCCGCCACGGCCATCTGGTGCAGCTGCACGAGCTCGACCCGGCGACGCCCTACTTCTTTTCGGTCCGCGATCCGGTCTCGCGCTTTCGTTCTGCCTTCTATTCCCGCCGCCGCAAGGGCCGGCCCTTGGGCAATTACGAATGGTCCGATGACGAGCGCATCGCCTTCGAACGCTTCGACCATGCCAATGATCTTGCCGAGGCGCTGTTTTCCGGCGGCGAGAGCGGCCGGGCCGCAACCGCCGCCATCCTGTCGGTGACCCATTGCTCCATGAACCAGGCGTACTGGGTGATGCGTGCAGGGAATTTCCTCCAGACCCGTCCGCCGGTCTGGATCGTCCGGCAAGAGGCTTTCGAGGCCGATTTCCGGGAACTCGTGCGGCGTGCCGACCATTGCGGCCGCTACGAAGTGGTCAATGATCCGGTGCTCTCGCATCGCAACGATTACACCGACACGCCGCCGCTGTCGGATCTGGCCCGCCAGAATCTGCGGCGATGGTATGTGCAGGATTATGCCTTCGTCGCGTGCTGCGAGGCCTGGATGGCCCAATCTCTCGGGCAGGATCTGGATCACTTCGCGATCTACGGAACGGGGCAATAGCACCATGCACCCGACAATGCGGACCCCTCTGCTGCTGTCCACGCTGCTTCCGGCCGTGAACTCCGGGTTCGTACCCTGGACCAATGCCTGTCCCCACCGGTCACGTCCCAGGTCGGCCGCAGCGAAGGCCTCGCACCAGCGGTGTCCGCTTCGCGTGGGGCACAGAGGGATGACGACCAATCGCCAGCTACCAGTCGCCGCAATGAAAGGGAAACCCCCATGCGCCTGACATTTGCCGCTCCGTTGCTGCTTGCTGCACTGACCCTCTCGGGCTGCGGGGCCGGCCTGTTGACCCCGAATCCGGGCACGGACGAGGACTTCCCGCCGACCTGTGCCCAGCAGGCGGATTGGGCGACGCAGGGCCGGACCGACGGCGGCACCATCCGGATCACCTGCCCGTAAGGACAGGCGACCCCGGCTTTGAAAGACATACGGCGCTGGTGGGCTGCTTGCGCTGAACACATGGACATTTACTGAAGGAGGCCCCGATGGCCGTTCTCGTCGACAAGCACACCAAGGTCATCTGCCAGGGCTTCACCGGCAGCCAGGGCACGTTCCATTCCGAACAGGCCATCGCCTATGGCACGCAGATGGTGGGGGGCGTGACCCCCGGCAAGGGCGGCACCACGCATCTGAACCTGCCGGTGTTCGACAGCGTGCACGAGGCGGTGGAAAAGACCGGCGCCGATGCCACCGCGATCTATGTCCCGCCGCCCTTCGCCGCCGACTCGATCCTTGAGGCGATCGACGCCGAAATCCCGCTGATTGTCTGCATCACCGAAGGCATCCCGGTGCTGGACATGATGAAGGTGAAGCGTGCGCTGATCAATTCGAAGTCCCGCCTGATCGGGCCGAACTGCCCCGGCGTGATGACCCCCGACGCCTGCAAGATCGGCATCATGCCCGGCTCGATCTTCAAGCGCGGCTCGGTCGGGGTTGTCTCGCGCTCGGGCACGCTGACCTATGAAGCCGTGAAACAGACGACCGACGTTGGCCTGGGCCAGTCCTCGGCCGTCGGCATCGGCGGCGACCCGATCAAGGGCACCGAACATATCGACGTGCTGGAAATGTTCCTGGCCGACCCGGAAACCACCTCGATCATCATGATCGGCGAGATCGGCGGCTCAGCCGAAGAGGAAGCCGCGCAATTCCTGGCCGACGAGAAGAAAAAGGGCCGCTGGAAGCCGACCGCCGGCTTCATCGCCGGCCGCACCGCCCCTCCGGGCCGCCGCATGGGCCATGCCGGCGCCATCGTCGCGGGCGGCAAGGGCGATGCCGGATCGAAGATCGAGGCCATGCGCTCGGCCGGCATCGTCGTGGCCGACAGCCCCGCGACGTTGGGCGAAGCCGTGCTGAAGGCGATCAAAGGGTAAGCCGGTTACTGGTAAAGATTGAAAGCCCATCGGATGCAGCCTTCAACATCGAGCAAAGCAATCGCAGGGGCGGCCGTCTGGCTTGCCGGGTCAGGGTTGGCCTGCTCCGCGATTTCCGAGGCTGCTCCGGTCAATGCGATCGAGGGCGCAATCTATGCCTGCGCCGGTCAGCCACTGTCGATTGAGGGGCGATTGCAGGCATTGAACGCGGCACAGTGGCTTGTTGCGGAAGACACGCCGAACGCACGTGATTACTTCGGCCATTTGCTTGCGTCCCAATATGGCTTTCCAACGTTCCTGCTCGATCAGGTGCGGGCCAACGCTCTGGTTGCCCGCGAGGATGTCGCCCCCCCGGCAAGCGCGGTCTTCTGGCGTTCAGAATCGCGCCTGAAGGGCGAAGCACTGGCGGAAGGGAAAGCGATCAATGTCGAAGCCGTCATAGCCTCGGCCAAGGAGCATGACGCCTCGGTTGAGCTGTATTTGACCCTTGGCGACGTGCACGCAGTCCTGCAAGTGCTGGCCCTGCGGCGAGGCAACTCTTTTCAAGACTTTCATCTGTTCTGCAATCTGTTCCTGGCCCAGCCGCTGGACGAGGACTTCATTGTCAGGTCGCTGCCGGAGGCAGTCAAACCTGCCGATGTCAGAAAGGAACGGACGTACAAGCCGACATATAGCGGCACGCTACTCTCATACAGCACCACTTCGGGCTATGCTGGCGAAGTGACTTACGTGGATGCAACCACACTTGCCCCGCTCAGAACCTACCAATCGCGCTTCGGTTCCAAAGCAAAAATCTCGACGATACTGAACTTCGATTCCCTGAATGTGCCGCTGCAAAACTGACTCAGGCGTCTTCGCAAGGTAACCCCATGACCGACCAATCCCCCACCGCCGCCTTCAATGCCTCGTCCTTCCTTGACGGGGCGAATGCCGATTATGTCGATCAGCTTCAGGCCCGCTATGCCGAGGACCCGAATTCGGTCGATGCCGCCTGGGCCGAGTTCTTCCGCGCCATGGGCGACAGCGAGCTGGATGCCAAGCGGGCGGCAAGCGGCCCGTCCTGGGCCCGGCCCGACTGGCCGCCGCAGCCGGTGGATGACCTGACCGCCGCGCTGACCGGGGAATGGCCGGTTGCGCCGGTTAAGGAACAGAAGGCCGCCGGGGCGAAGATCGCCGCCAAGGCCGCCGATCAGGGTGTCAACCTGACCGAGGCGCAGCTTCAGCGCGCCGTGATCGATTCCATCCGTGCGCTGATGATCATCCGCGCCTACCGGATCCGCGGCCACCTTGCCGCCGACCTTGACCCGCTGGGCATGCGCGAGCAGTCCCCGCACCCCGAGTTGGAACCGGAAAGCTATGGCTTCACCGAAGCCGACATGGACCGGCCGATCTTCATCGACAACGTGCTGGGGCTGACCCATGCCTCGATGCGGCAGATCATCGACATCCTCAAGCGCACCTATTGCGGCACCTTCGCGCTGCAATACATGCATATCTCGGACCCCGAGCAATCGTCCTGGCTCAAGGAACGGATCGAGGGCTACGGCAAGGAGATCCAGTTCACCCGTGAGGGCCGCAAGGCCATCCTGAACAAGCTGGTCGAAGCCGAAGGTTACGAAAAGTTCCTTCATGTCAAATACATGGGCACCAAGCGCTTCGGCCTTGACGGTGCCGAGGCGCTGATTCCGGCGATGGAGCAGATCATCAAGCGCGGCGGCGCGCTTGGGGTGAAAGAGGTCATCATCGGCATGCCGCACCGCGGCCGGCTGAACGTGCTGGCGAACGTGATGCTGAAGCCCTACCGGGCCATCTTCAACGAATTCCAGGGCGGCAGCTACAAGCCCGACGATGTCGATGGTTCGGGTGACGTGAAATACCACCTCGGCGCCTCGGCCGACCGCGAGTTCGACGGCAACACGGTCCACCTGTCGCTGACCGCCAACCCCAGCCACCTCGAGGCGGTGAACCCCGTGGTTCTGGGCAAGGTCCGCGCCAAGCAGGACCAGTTCAACGACAGCGCCGAACGGATCGCCGTGCTGCCGATCCTGCTGCATGGCGATGCGGCCTTTGCCGGTCAGGGTGTGGTGGCGGAATGCCTGCAGCTTTCCGGCATCAAGGGCCACCGCACCGGCGGCTGCATCCATATCATCGTCAACAACCAGATCGGCTTTACCACTGCGCCGCATTTCAGCCGGACCAGCCCCTACCCGACCGACATCGCCCTGATGGTCGAGGCGCCGATCTTCCACGTCAACGGGGATGACCCGGAAGCCGTGGTCCATGCCGCCCGCGTGGCGACCGAGTTCCGCCAGCAGTTCCACAAGGACGTGGTGCTGGACATCATCTGCTACCGCCGCTTCGGTCACAACGAAGGCGACGAGCCGATGTTCACCAACCCCGCGATGTACAACCGCATCCGCAAGCAGAAGACCACGCTGCAGCTTTATACCGAACGGCTGGTGACCGACGGGCTGATCCCCGAAGGCGAGATCGAGGATATGAAGGCTGCCTTCCAGGCCCGCCTGAATGAGGAATTCGAGGCCGGCAAGGACTATCGCCCCAACAAGGCCGACTGGCTGGACGGGCGCTGGAAGAACATGCAGACCAAGGATCTGGAGAATTACCAGCGCGGCGAGACCTGGATCACACCCGAGACCTTCGCCGAGATCGGCACCGCCCTGACCCGGGTGCCAGAGGGCTTCCACCTGCACAAGACGGTACAACGCCAGCTGGATGCCAAGGCGAAGATGTTCGCCGAAGGCCGCGGCTTCGACTGGGCCACGGCCGAGGCACTGGCCTTCGGCTCGCTTGAGGTCGAAGGCTTCCCGGTCCGCCTGTCCGGGCAGGATTGCACCCGCGGCACCTTCTCGCAGCGCCATGCCGGCCTTGTCGATCAGGAGACCGAGGAACGCTATTACCCGCTGAACCACATTCGTGCCGGTCAGGCGCGGTTCGAGGTCATCGACTCCATGCTGTCGGAATATGCCGTGCTTGGGTTTGAGTACGGCTATTCGCTGGCGGAACCGAACGGGCTGACCCTGTGGGAAGCGCAGTTCGGCGATTTCGCCAATGGCGCGCAGATCATGTTCGACCAGTTCATCAACTCGGGCGAGGCGAAATGGCTGCGGATGTCCGGCCTTGTCGTGCTTCTGCCGCACGGGATGGAAGGCCAGGGCCCGGAACATTCCTCGGGCCGGCTGGAGCGTTTCCTGCAGAACTCGGCCGAGGAAAACTGGATCGTCGCCAACTGCTCGACCCCGGCGAACTACTTCCACATCCTGCGCCGGCAGATGCACCGCAGCTACCGCAAGCCGCTGATCCTGATGACGCCGAAATCGCTGCTGCGTCATCCGATGTGCATCAGCGACGCCGAGGATTTCACCAATGGCTCCACCTTCCACCGCGTCCTCTGGGATGACGCGCAGAAGGGCCATTCCGAGATGAAGCTGAAGGCCGACAAGGACATCCGCCGCGTCGTCCTGTGCTCGGGCAAGGTCTATTACGACCTTCTGGCCGAACGGGATGCGCGGGGGCTGGACGATGTCTATCTTCTGCGGGTGGAACAGCTATACCCGATCCCCGGCATGGCGCTGACGGCGGAACTGTCGCGCTTTGCCAATGCCGAGTTCGTCTGGTGCCAGGAAGAGCCGAAGAACCAGGGCGCCTGGTCCTATATCGAACCCGAGCTGGAAACCCTGCTGACCAAGGTGCGCGGCACCCCGACCCGACCGCGCTATACCGGGCGCGTGGCCTCTGCCTCGCCGGCAACCGGCCTCGCCTCCCGCCACAAAGCCGAACAAACCGCGCTGGTCGATGCCGCGCTGACCATCGCCTGAAGGAGTTGATGATGACCGACGTCATGGTGCCCGCCCTGGGCGAAAGTGTGTCCGAGGCCACGGTGTCTACCTGGTTCAAGAAGCCGGGCGATGCGGTGAAGGTGGACGAGATGCTGTGCGAGCTTGAGACCGACAAGGTCTCGGTCGAGGTGCCCTCGCCCGTTGCCGGTGTGCTGGCCGAGATCCTGGCCCCCGAAGGCACGACGGTCGCCGCGAATGCGCGGCTGGCCATCGTGACCGAAGGTGCCGCCGCCCCTGCCTCCAAGGCTGCCGAACCGAAGGCCGCCGAGCCGAAGGCCGCTGCCGCTGCCGCAGTCGGCTCTCCCGGTGCCGGCCCCGAGACCCTGACGCCCCGGGCCGACGTGGAGGATGCGCCTTCCGCCAAGAAGGCCATGGCCGAGGCCGGCCTGTCGCGCGATGCCATCCAGCCCACCGGCAAGGACGGCCGCGTGATGAAAGAGGACGTGGCCCGCACCGTGGCCGGTGCCGCCGGTGCCGCCGCGGCTGCCGTGGCCCCGGCCCCGGCCCCCGCCGCGATCCCGCGCGCGCCGGTCCACGCCGATGACGCCGCCCGCGAAGAGCGGGTCAAGATGACCCGCCTGCGCCAGACCATCGCGCGCCGGCTGAAGGACGCCCAGAACACCGCCGCCATGCTGACCACCTATAACGAGGTGGACATGTCCGGCATCATGTCCTTGCGCAATGAATACAAGGATGCCTTCGAGAAGAAGCACGGCGTCAAGCTGGGCTTCATGTCCTTCTTCGTGAAGGCCTGCGTCCACGCCCTGAAGGAAGTCCCCGAGGTCAATGCCGAGATCGACGGCACCGATGTGGTCTACAAGAACTACGTCCATATGGGGGTTGCCGTCGGCACGCCTTCGGGCCTTGTGGTGCCCGTGGTGCGTGACGCCGACCAGATGGGCTTTGCCGCGATCGAGAAGAAGATCGCCGAACTGGGCCTGCGCGCCCGCGACGGCAAATTGTCGATGGCCGAGATGCAGGGCGGCTCCTTCACCATCTCGAACGGCGGCGTCTATGGCAGCCTGATGTCCTCGCCGATCCTGAACCCGCCGCAATCGGGTATCCTTGGCATGCACAAGATCCAGGACCGCCCCGTGGTGGTGAACGGCCAGATCGTCATCCGCCCGATGATGTATCTGGCGCTCAGCTACGACCACCGGATCGTGGACGGCAAAGGCGCCGTGACCTTCCTCGTGCGCGTGAAAGAGGCGCTGGAGGACCCCCGTCGGCTGCTGATGGATCTGTGACGCATCAAGGGAGCCCGTCACCTGGGCTCCCTTACGACCTTGGTGAAGGGATCTGATGACAGAGCATCAACGGACCGCCCCTCTCAGGAAAGCCAGTGCTTCCGCCCCATATCGCCGGAAGCACGCCTTTGTCGTACTCTTCGGAACAACCCATGCCGAGCACCCTATATCACGCTCCATTGCAGCAAACTGCGAAAGGTCGGGGATCGGCACATGGGGCCGCACGTTGCCATGGGTGTAGAACTCGCAGACTATGTTGAACTGAGATGACCCTGCGTCGGCAGACGCGCTTCTTCCTGGAGGTCCCCATGCAACTCCTGATCCAGACCACCGCCCCTGACTATGCCGCGTGGAAATCCGCCTTCGATGCGGAATCCGAAAACATCGCCGATGCCGGCCTGAATACCCTGCAGATCTGGAAGGGCGACGCCGGCGCTGTTCTTGCCCTGTTCGAGGTCGCCAACCGCGGCAGGGCCGAGGCCTGGCTGGCCAAGCAATCCGCCTTCGGCCGCGGCGTCTCGGCGCAGTTCCTGGAAACGGCATGACCCCTGAACTCGCCGCCCTGTCGACCCTCGCCTTCGTGCATTTCGCCACGGTCTTCCTGGCGCAGCACTTCCTGACGCGGGACATCGGGCGCGACGGCAACATGGGCACGCGCGAGAACATGGAGGCGCAGCTGTCCGAGACCACCCTGCGCCTGCGCCGCGCCACCGCGAACTTCGTGGAAAACGTCGGCCCCTTCATCATCGCAGTCGTGGTGGTGGTGCTGGCCGGCAAGACCTCGACCCTGACGACGATCCTTGCCTGGGCCTATGTCGCAGCCCGCATCCTTTACGTCCCGGCCTATGCGCTGGCCTGGGTGCCCGGCCGCAGCCTGATCTGGGTCGCCGGCGCCGCCGCCACGCTGGCGCTTTTGATCATCGGGCTGATCTGATGGCCGGTGACCTTTCCGCCCTTGAACACTCCCTCTGGCGGGCCGGCACCCGCTTTGACCGCGCGCGGATGGAGAACAGCTTCGCACCGGATTTCTTCGAGTTCGGCCGGTCGGGCCGCCGCTACACCCGCGACGAGATGTTTTTCGACCCGGCCGATACCGAACAGATCGACGCCACCCTGCACGACATCCGCATCACGGCCCTGTCGACGGACCTCGCCCTTGTGACCTATGTCTCCCAGGTCCGCCATGATGAGGTCGAATGGGCCAACCGCAGCTCGATCTGGGACCGGTCCTCCGGGCGCTGGCAATTGCGCTTTCATCAGGGCACGCCCTGCGCGGCTTTGACATGAGCGCGCTCCTCTTCCCCCCGCCCGCCGATCCCGCGACCGTCGCCCAACGCGCCGGGGCCTTCGCCGCGGCCCATCCCGGCGCCTTCTCCGGCCCGGAAGACGCCCGCACCCATCTGCACGAGATCTGCCTCCCGGCCTCTGGCCGTTGGGCCTATGCGATGACGACCAAGGCCGCGTCCTCCTCGATGAAGCGGCTTCTGTTCCAGCTGGAGTTCGGCCAGCCGCTGACCACCGATGTCAACGACCCCAATGACCTGAACGGCGATGCCGCCACCACGCGCCTGCTGGACACAGGGCTTTTCGCCCGCGCCTATGAGGTGGCCGATCCCGCCGCCACCCTGGCCGGTGCCCTGCGCATCACCACCGTCCGCGACCCCGCCCTGCGCGCCGTTTCCGCCTTCAAGCACCTCTGCCGCGCCCATTCGCGCAGCGACATTCCCTTTTATGCCGAACGGCTGCACATATCCGCCGTCACGGGGCTGGACTGGGCAAAGGACAGCTATCGCGGCGCGGGGCTGGAACGGTTCCTGACCTTCATCGACTGGGCCTATACCTCGGGCCGCACCGACCTTGTCGACCCGCACTGGCGCCGCCAGACCGAGATCGTCCGCCCCGCGATCTTCCGCCCCGACATCACCGCCAGGGTCGAGGATCTGCCCCCCTACCTGCACCAGATTGCCGAGCGACTGGACAGACCCCTGCCCGCGGGCTTCGTCACCCCCCATGCCAATGCCAGCCCGGCCGCCACCGGCCGCGACCTGCTGACCCCCGCCGCCGAGGCACTGATCGCCAGGATCTATGCCGCCGATTACGAAGCCTTCGGCTACTGAGGAACAGCAATGACGCCCGAGCTGACAGTCCTTGCGCTTTGCGGCCTGCTTCAGGCGGTGCAATACCTGCTCTACGCCATCCCGGCCAATATCGAGCTTGGCTCCGGCTACCTCTCCTCGGCCCGCGACCGGCCGCCTTCGCGGCACCTGTCGCTGCGCACCGCCCGCCTGCAGCGCGCCCTCGCGAACCATTTCGAGGCGCTGATCCTCTTCACCCTCGCCGTGGTGGTGCTCACCCTTTCGGGCCAGTCCACCCCGCTTACCCAAGGTGCCGGCTGGGTCTTCCTTGCCGCCCGCATCCTCTACATCCCCGCCTATGCCTTCGGCTGGCGTCCCTGGCGTTCGCTCATCTGGGCCGCAGGCTTCCTTGCAACCCTCACCCTTCTGGTGTCATCCCTGCTCTGACACCATTTTCTGTCCGCAAATATCCTGGGGGTCCGGGGGCTAGCCCCCGGCCGCCGGAAACCGAAAGGAGAACCCCATGGCAGACTTCGACCTCATCGTGATCGGCGGCGGCCCCGGCGGCTATGTCTGCGCCATCCGTGCAGCCCAGCTTGGCCTGAAGACCGCTTGCGTCGAAGGGCGCGAAACACTGGGCGGCACCTGCCTCAACGTCGGCTGCATCCCGTCGAAGGCGCTTCTGAACGCCACCCACCTTCTGCACGAAACCCATGAGAACTTCGAGAAGATGGGCCTGATGGGCGCCAAGCCGACCGTCGACTGGGAGCGGATGCTGCGCTACAAGGACGATGTGATCGGCGGCAACACCAAGGGGATCGAATTCCTCTTCAAGAAGAACAAGGTCACCTGGCTGAAAGGCTGGGGATCGATCCCGGCACCCGGTCAGGTCCAGGTCGGGGACGAGGTTCATACCGCGAAGAACATCGTCATCGCCACCGGCTCCGAGGCCTCGGTCCTGCCGGGGATCACGGTGGATGAGGAAATCATCGTCACCTCGACCGGCGCCCTGGCCCTGCCGAAGATCCCCAAAAGCATGGTCGTCATCGGCGCCGGCGTGATCGGGCTTGAGATGGGGTCGGTCTATGCCCGGCTTGGCGCCGAAGTGACGGTGGTCGAATATCTCGACGCCATCACCCCCGGCATGGACGCCGAGGTCGCCAAGACCTTCCAGCGCATCCTGTCGAAGCAGGGGCTGAAATTCGTCCTCGGCGCTGCGGTCCAGGTGGTCGAGCGCACGGCACACGGCGCCAAGGTGGCATGGAAGCTGCGCAAGAACGATGCCGCCGGCGAGATCGAGGCCGATGTCGTCCTCGTCGCCACCGGCCGCAAACCCTACACCGCCGGTCTTGGGCTCGAGTCGATCGGGGTCGAGATGGGCCCGCGCGGCACCATCAAGACCGATGGCGCGCTGCGCACCAACATCCCCGGCCTCTATGCCATCGGCGATGCGGTGGCCGGCCCGATGCTGGCCCACAAGGCCGAGGACGAGGGCATGGCGGTGGCCGAGACCATCGCCGGCAACCACGGCCATGTGAACTACGGCGTCATCCCCGGCGTGGTCTATACCACACCCGAAGTGGCGACCGTGGGCGCCACCGAAGAGCAGCTGAAGGAAGAGGGCCGCGCCTACAAGGTCGGCAAGTTCCCCTTCATGGCCAATGCGCGGGCCAAGGCGGTGTTCCAGACCGAAGGCTTCGTCAAGCTTCTGGCCGACAAGGAAACCGACCGCATCCTTGGCTGCCACATCATCGGCCCGGGTGCCGGCGACCTGATCCATGAAATCTGCGTCGGGATGGAATTCGGCGCCTCGGCCCAGGACATCGCCCTGACCTGCCACGCCCACCCGACCTTCAGCGAGGCTGTGCGCGAAGCAGCACTCGCCTGCGGCGACGGCGCCATCCACGCCTGAGACGACGCCCGAGACGATGCCCGAGACGATGCCCGAGACTGGGGCACCTCGCCCCGCCCTGCACGCGCCCCGCCGGTCCCTCCGCGCGGCGCGGGCAGGCCGCGACGACGGGTCTATCCCCGGCCGAAAAGCCGCTCCAGCAGGCTGCCCGAGGTGCCCGCAGCGTCGATCCCGATCACCAGCGCCGCCACGGCGTCGCCATCGGGCGCGTCCATCTCGACCCGCGCCACCGCTCCCGGACCGGCCTGACGCGCGATCCGGTCGGCAGAAAGCGCCGTGTCCTGCGGGCCGCGATCTTCATAGGCCGGGTGATCGGCATGGATCGCGTCCGCCAGCGCATCGTCAAAGAACACCTGCCCAGTCAGCACGGTGCGTTCGTCCAGAAACACCTTGTAATGCACATGGGTCACCCGGCCGCGATACCAGCCCGGAAAGATGCTGCGGAACTCGGCCACGCCATCCGCACCGGTCGTTTGCGTGCCGCGCAGGAAGGTGCCCCCTTCGCCCGCAACCCCCGAATAGATCCCGCCGGCATCGCAATGCCAGATATCCACCCGCGCGCCCGCAACCGGGCTGCAATCGGCCGTCACCACCTGCAGGCGCAAGACCAGCGGCAGGCCGGGCCGCCCCTCGGTGATGTCCTGCCGCACCAGTTCCTCGGCCAGATAATACGGGCCCTCCGTCACCTCAGGCTGCAACAGGCAGACATCGGGCGAGATCAGCCCCGCCTCCCTGGCCTCGGCCCGCGCCCAGCCGGGCACGGCGACGGCAAAGGCCGGGGCCAGCGACAGGGCTTTCAGCAGGCTGCGGCGGTCAAGAACGGTCAGGGGCATCGGCGAACCTCTCCTTATGGCCCTGATACGATGCAGGGCCGGGCTTTCCGTCGGCTGACCAGCGCCGCCCCGGCATGAAGCCGGGACGGCAAGCGGCCAGTCGTCTAATGCGCAGGCCGGATGAAGGTGCCGTTGCGCAACTCGGCAAAGGCCTGTTGCAACTCGGCCTGCGAGTTCATCACGATCGGCCCGGCCCAGGCCACCGGCTCTTCGATCGGCGCGCCCGAGACCAAGAGGAAGCGCACCCCCTCCGGCCCGGCCGTCACCGTCACCTCGTCGCCGGCGCCGAAACGCACCAGCGTCCGGTTGCCGGACAGGTCGCGGATATTGACCTCCTGCCCCGCCACTTCCTTCTCCAGCAGCACGCCTTCGGGATGGGCAGCGTCGCGGAAGCGGCCGGCGCCTTCGAAGACATAGGCGAAGGCCCGGCGACGGGTGTCGACGCGAAAGGTCTTGCGGCGCCCGGCGGGAACGAAAATGTCCAGATATTGCGGGTCCGCAGCGATCCCTTCGGCCGGGCTTTTCACGCCGCGATAGTCGCCGATCACCACCCGGATCTGGGTGCCGTCATCCTCGTGCCGCTCGGGCAACTCTACCCCCGGCACATCCTGATAGCGCGGCGCGGTCATCTTCAGCGCGGCCGGCAGGTTGCCCCACAGCTGGAAGCCATGCATCCGCCCCTGCGCGTCGCCTTTCGGCATTTCCTGATGCAGGATGCCGCGGCCCGCGGTCATCAGCTGCAGGCTGCCCGGCCCAAGGATGCCGCGGTTGCCAAGACTGTCGCCATGCTCGACCGTGCCGGCCAGAACATAGGTGATGGTCTCGATCCCGCGATGCGGGTGCCAGGGGAACCCGGCCTCGTAATCGCGCGGATGGTCGCCGCGGAAATCGTCGAACAACAGGAAGGGATCGGCCTCGGTCGGGTCCTTGAAGCCGAAAGCACGATGCAGGTTGACGCCGGCACCTTCGACGAAGGGCTGGGCGCGGCGGGTCTCGATCACGGGACGGATAGACATTCTTGCCTCCGGTTACTGGAATGTTTCTGCGCCCAAGATGGAGCAGGACTCCCCGCGCCGAAATACCGAAAGCCGAAGCCCCACTGTGCGCCCCCGCACCATAGCAGCCGCGTCCCCTTACGGGCCGGCACCCCCGCCAGGCCGCTCCGCCACCCGGATCATCCGGGAACACCTGGACCGGTGTCAAATCGCAGCCATTTCACCCTGGTTCAAATATCCCCGCCGGAGGCCCTGCCCGAGCCGGTTGCGCGCCTGCGCGCAGAGGCGAGAGAAAAGGCTTGCGGCGACCAGCCGCTCCTTGTGGCGACGGTTCAGCCGGAGAGATGCCGCAACCCCTGCGTCACGTCGGTGCGGATCGCCAGCCGCAGCCCCGGCTCGTCACCGGCCTTCAGGGCGGCAAGGATCATCCGGTGGTGCTGCGGCGGCTCGCGCCGGGTCACGCGGGCATAGACCGTGCGCATGGTGGGGCCAAGCTGCAGCCAGACGGTTTCGCACAGCGCCAGCATCGCCGGGGTCTGGGCCCGCAGGTAAAGCGTGCGGTGGAACTCAAGGTTGGTGCGGACATAGGCCACCGCATCCTGCTTCACTGCCGCCTCGGCATTCAGCGCATTGATCGCCGCCAGCCTCTCGATCAGCGCGAAATGGGCGCGCGGCAGGGCGCGGGCGGCCATCTCCGGCTCCAGCATCGCCCGGATCGCCGCCAGTTCCTCGATCCGTTCGGGCGAAAGTTCCGGCGTCGTCACCCGCCCCGAGGACGACAGCGTCAGCGCGCCCTCGGCCACCAGCCGCCGCACCGCCTCGCGCGCGGGGGTCATCGAGACGCCGAACTGCCGGCCGATCCCGCGCAGCGTCAGCGCCTGACCGGGCGCCAGCTCACCATGCAGCACCTGCTGGCGCAGACTGCGGTACACCCGTTCATGCGCGGCAGCGTTCAGGTCCTGGGGGCGGGGGTTGATCATCGGCCAAGGGAAGCACCCCGCGACGGGGCGGTCAATCCCCTGCCCCAGCCAATCCCCTGCCCGTCAGCCCTCGGCCTCGATCAGTCCTCGGCCCCGGTCGAGAAGCGGTATCGGTGCAGCCCGCCGCCCTGATCGTGCAGCCAGGCCCTTTGCCGCTTCCACCCCGGAAAGATGCCCTCGACCACCGCCCAATAGTCCGGCGAATGGTTCATCTCGACCAGATGCGCCACCTCATGCGCCGCGACATACTCCAGCACCGAGGGCGGTGCCATGATCAGCCGCCAGGAATACATCAGCGTGCCGTCATGGCTGCACGAGCCCCAGCGAGAGCGGGTGTCGCGCAGCACCAGCTTGCCATAGCGCCGCCCGACCTGCGCGGCATATCGGGTAGAGGCCAGCGCAAGACGATCGCGCGCCAGCACCTTCAGCCAGGCCGCCACCCGGGCTGCGGCGCGGGCCGGGTCGCCGGGAACCAGCAGCCGGTCGCCTTCGACCCTGATGGCGCGCCCGGTGCCGGGTTCCAGCCGCAGAAGCCGCCCCTCCACCGGCAGCAGCGTCCCCATTCCAACGGGGCTCGCCTGCGATTCCGGCATGCGTTGCAGGGTCCGGCGCAGCCAGCCCTCCTGTTCGGCCAGAAAGGCCAGCGCATCGGCCTCACGCGCACGGGGTGGCAGCGACAGCGTGACCTTGCCGTCCAGCCGCGACACCCGCAACGAGAATCGCCGCGCCCTGGCCGCGCGCCGCAGATGCACTTCGACCGGTGGATCGCCCGGCAGGACCGGCATGAAAACCCCGCTGAAACCCCTTGTATCGCCGGGTGGTGATAGCCATTTCGGCGCGGAAGCGAAAGGCTTTGACACCGCCCGGCGCCTGTGGCAAGGGGCGGCTTTCTGGACATCCGTTGAAGGGACAACCCATGCCCAAAGCTGAATGGGGCACCAAGCGCATCTGCCCGACCACTGGCAAGCGCTTCTACGACCTGAACCGCTCTCCGGTGGTCAGCCCCTATACCGGCGAAGTGGTGGATATCGAATCCGCCCGCCGCAAGCTGGCTGCGGCCGTGATCGCCCGCGTCTCGCCCGAGAAGGACGATGACGCTCTGGTCGACGATCTGGAAGCCGATGACGACCTCCTGGAATCCGCCGTTTCGGAAGATGCCGAGATGGACGACGACCTCCTGGAAGATGACGCCGACGACAACGTCTCGCTAGACGATCTGGCCGATGTGGCCGGCGACGAGGAAGAAGGATGATCCCAGGCGCGGGGTCGTGCATTTTTCCTCTTGCACCCCCCCGCGCCCGCAACTAAACACCCGGCATCGCGGCGGCAACGCCGTGACCTCGGTGGGGCCGTAGCTCAGTTGGGAGAGCGCTTGAATGGCATTCAAGAGGTCAGGGGTTCGATTCCCCTCGGCTCCACCAAATAAATCAAAGACTTAAGAAGCACCAAGCCCCGCTCATGCAGCGGGGCTTTGCTTTTGTGGGAACAGCCAGGGAATGCGATGATTCCGGCTGGCGCCTCGCTCCTGTCTGTGGCGGGCCGCCACATCTGGACGGTCAACGGGCGGTGCAGGCTTCCGACGGTCTCGCGGTCCGAACTCTCCGCCTGGCCTGACGGTCGACCGGCATCGTGTGGCGGCGCGCCAGCTTTGGCAGAACGGTGCGGTAACTTTGGCAGATAAAAATTTTCCACTATGGTGGCCGCTGATTGTAGCACGACACGAGGTCTTGCAGTGTGTGAAAGGAAAGATCGCAGGAGCGCCTTTCTGAAATTCGGGTCCGAGCGGTGCTTTTGAACGGAGATTGAAGGGGGCATTAAACCCCCTCCAACTCTGCCTTCAGATGGCGCCACGCGCGCGCTGCAGCCACTGGCACCACCCCGTTACCGGCTGCAGCGGATCTGTCCAGCCAGGAGGCCAGCCCATCATCCAGTCGGTGAACGCCGGGTTTAAGGTCGGGCCGGGCCGCAAGGGCCATTCCCCACTCTTCAAATGCACCCGGAAGGGGAGGGAAAACGCCGGGGAACGGGGCGTCCATCCCATCGCCAGCATCAGCTCCCACAGCAAGGTCCAGCTGCTGGCCGCATTGCGCAACCCCATCTGTTTGCCGCCTTGGTCCTCGTCCTTGAGGAGCTTCAGGCCACAGGGGTGCGGCTGGATGCAGACCCGGTTGCCCGAGCTTTTGAAGGTGGGCGTGGGCCAGAATGAACAGCCGCTCCCGGACGTGCGACCCGCCGACTTCCGCCGCTGATACGACGCACGCTGCAACCCTGTAGCCCATGCCCTGAAGGTCTCCGGCGACGACGTCGAGACCGATGGACAGATGGCCGGGGACATTCTCGAAGAAGCACCATTCCGGGCCGACCTCGGTGACGATCCGCGCGACCTCGGGCCAGAGGTGGCGCGGGTCTTCCTCGCCTTTCCGGTTGCCGGCGAGGCTGAAGGGTTGGCAGGGGTAGCCGGCAGTGACGATATGAACGCGGCCGCGCCACGGTCGGCCGTCGAAGGATCGCAGATCGTCCCAGACAGGAGCCGGAGCCATGGTCTGGTCCGCCATCCGCGCCACGAGAACGGCCGCGGCGAAACCGTTTCGCTCGACATGACACACAGCTCGGTATCCGGGTTCCGCGAGGTGCAGGCCAAGGTCGAAGCCTCCGACACCGGCGCAAAGGCTGATGCCGCGAAGGTCGTCATGTCGTCTGGGGGGATGAAGAGCCACACGGGGCGTCCTTTCCATCGCGGTCCTGCCGCTGCGGGTAAGGGCTCTCGGGCCTCAAATGGTTGAAGGCGCTGCAGCGCGGGCATTTGATCTGCACCGCGCCGGCGAAGGCGCCTGCCGTCATCTTGAACAGCAGACGCCGGCATCCGCAACAGCGGATTTCGGTCCAGGTGTTCAATCGCGCGGTCCCCGGATCAGCAGCTCTGCCGCCGGCTTGGCCTGCCCCTTGCCGGCGACGGTGTAGGTGGTCTGCGCCTCCTCCAGCTGCGCCCAGGCGAAGATCTCGCGGATCTCGGGCGCGCCGATGATCAGGGCGCATCCTGGGCGCATCCCGCGCATGAAAAAGCCCGCCAGAGGCGGGCCTTGGGATTGCAATCTTATGATTGACGCTCAGTCGGCCTTGTTATCCCGGCCCCGCACAACGCGCACCGATGAAGCGGCCTGGTCGGCGGCATTGGGGGAAAACCGGTCAGGGCAAGCTGCCATGGCGGATTTAACGCCGGCACGGACCGCTTGGCGCGCAAGGCTCAACAGATCCGCATCTTTCGCATCGGTCATGGCCCATCTCCTGTTGCTGACCGTACAGTATCAGGCGCACTGCTTTTGTCCAATAGCTGCCGGCATCAGCGCCGCGATGGCCTGTTGCAGTAGAGCGATAATCTCGGTGGCCTGAGCCGTGGCTTAGTGGATGCCTTGGACAGCCCCAAAGGCATGCCCGAGGGCACAATCGAGCCGATCTCAGGCAAGCGGCGCGCGGCGCTCACGCTCCATTTCGGCTGCAAAATGCGCCCGCCACTCCGGCAGGCGGCGGAGTTCAAGAACCATGGGATCACCCCGGATTGCGGAAGAAGAAGCGCCGGAGACTCGACAGAGACCCCGGCGCGCGCCCATCGTCAGGTCGCTACAACCAAAGACGAGGGAGATTCGATTGCACTACATCAGCTATTACGGGGACATCACACCGTTCGGCATGTCCAACCTTCGAGCCCTTGTGCTGGCCGCCCGTGAGCAAGGGGTTGATGAATTAACCATCTGCTTGGCAAGCAAAGGCGGCGACGTCGACTCCGGCATCGCCACCTTCAATTTCTTAAGGCACCTGCCGGTCCCCGTCATCAACATGCATGCTGATGGAAACATCGCATCGATTGCAGCAACACTGCTCCTGGCGGGCAAAACGCGCACCGCCACACCCACCAGCTCGTTCTGCCTCCACCAGGCCAGTTACAGTGAAGGGCAGCATCAGGGAAAGCGCGCGCCTTCTACTGATCTGATTTCACGACCGTTCCGAGACATCCTTAAATGGTCCGACGATCAGATAGCGCACCGTTTCACCGCCGAGGACTTCCTGTTTTCGCCGGAGCAGGCCGTCGATCTCGGCTGCGTCAACGAAATCAAGAAGCTCAAATTCAAGCCCGGAGATAGCATAGTCGACACGCGCTGCATCCCCTGATTGGCGCGGCGGTAAGTCCCTTTCCCTGACGATCCTACAGCCGTTCAAGCGGCAATCCTCATTGCAGCATCCGCAGGTCTGGGCGCTTTTCGAGATCATGCTCTTTACTCCTTATACCATCGCATGTGCAGCTGCTGATCATGACGAAAGCTTGCGCAGGATCTTAGCCGAGGTGTGCAGCTGATAGGGCTGGACCAGTGCCATCTGCCGGGTCTGCGCGATGTCGATTCCATCCACCTCCTGCGGCAGAGCCTCGATGGCTGCGCAGATGCGCTTGGCGAGGTTTCTTTTGCCGCCAATCCATGGGGCCACGGGCCTGACAGGATCGACGGGAATCAGTGACTCTTTCATTTCTATAGTGTCCAAATGCCGGACCCTCGCGAGGGTGGAGCGGCCATTTGTGTAGTCTGGTCGGCGGGGGTTCTTAGTGCTTTTCCCCGTGTCGGCGGGTGGTGAGATACCCGCCGGCCTCCCTAGAGGCCTAGTCGGCCGCCGGTGTCAGCGCCGCGACAGCCTGCTGCAGCAGACCGACAATCTCGGCCGCCTGGGCGGAGGTGATCATCAGGGCGGCGCGGGCGCGGATCTCGTCGCCCATCTGCTCGCTGAGCGTCAGCCTGATCACGCCACCAGCCCAGGAGGCATGGGCGTGGTTGGTGTAGACCGCCGGCATGTCGAGGCTGGGTGCGGGCGACGCGATTACGGCCGGGGTGTCGGCCTTGGATTTTCTGGTCATGTTGTGATCTCCTTTCTGTATCAGGCCGAGAGCTTGCGCAGGATCCTGACAGAGGTGTGCAGCTGATCGAGCTGGATCAGCGCGGTCTGACGGGTCTGGCCGATGTCGATGCCGTCCACCTCCTGCGGCAAGGTCTCGATCTCGGCGCGCAGAGCGTCGAGCGGGGCGGTGTCCAGAAGGGTGACGGGGGTCTGCTGTGCCATGGATCGCTCCTGTTGCTGGCGGGGTTTAGAGCTGGTCGAGGGCAGCCAGCGCCGCCTCGATGTCTTCGGGGGTCTCGGCCGCGTCGATGGCGGCCAAGGTGGACATGCGCAGAGCCTCCAGTTGCGCGGCCGCCGCGCGCCAGAGCTGGCCCATGTTGAGCCAGAGTTGCGCAAGGGAGGGAGCATCCGGCGCGGTGATCCCGACCTCGGCCGAGAGCAGGGGATATTCGGCCGGATTGGGCGCGGCATCAGCGAGCCACGCCCGCGCCTCCGCCTCCTTGGCCAGATAGATCATCTGCTGGCCCGGCAGATCGGTGATCAGCGCTGTCCTGGACGCAGTGATGGCGCGCGCAAGCCGCCCCCGCGCCTCGGCCTTGAGCGGGTCGATGCTGATCCGTATCAGCGCTCCCTCGACGACGCGCCAGGCGGTCAGGTCACCAAGGTCCTGATCGGCCACCTCGATCCAATCGCCGGGCGGCTCGAGGTGGCCGGAGAAGGTAAAAAGCGGCCGGCCCTCGGCGTCATGATAGACTCGCATCATCCCCAGTTCCCCATGCTGTAGAAGGCGTAATAGACGGTGAGGCCCGCATAGGCGCTCGCATATGTCGGCGTCTGGCTGGACAGAAGCGTTACCGTGCCCGTCTCATAAGCCCGCACAGTATTGCCCGGTGAGAGCGTGACATACCCCAGCCCTACGCCGCCCGTCGCGGTATTCATGTGCAGCATCCATAGACCCGCGCCCAAGTTTGGGAACGCCCCGGCTCCGCCCGCAGCGGTAACGAAAGTTCCAGTGGCAGTGGGCGTCAGGGGCACAACGTCAGCCGGACCTTCGATAGCTCCGCTATGACTGTATTTCACATACCCATTGCCGCCTGCACCTCCACGACTATTCGCAGGCGCTGAGGTATGGGCTGCGCCACCGGCGCCAATCGTGACCTCGATTGCAGGCGCAGCATAAGCACTTAGGTCAACTGCACCGAAGGAGTATTGCGCAGCAGCTTTTCCCGGAAGGCCTGTTGTCCAGCGGTGCTGACCTCCCGAGGTGTAGATGCTTCGTCCGCCGCCGCCGCCGGCACCCCTAGCTCCAGCACCTCCAACAACTGCAGGATAAGTTCCGGAACGGAAGTCGGTAGATCCGCCAGCGCCATACGCCGAGTTCTCCCCATTGGCTCCGACCCAAGACGATGGGTAGGAGGCCGGAGCGCCAGGGAACGTAAAAGTTTCTTTCAGCGTGGTCCCGTCATACACTTTGACGACGGTGTCTCCACCAGGATTGCCGTTCCACCGGACAACGTCGGCTGCTTGAAGGGTTGGTTGGAGAACGCCTTGTCCTGCAGCACCCCCTCCCACACCTTCGATGTAGAGCTGCTTGATACCCAAGGGCAGTGATGTCTTCACCGTGGAGACCGTAACTTCCTGGGTGACAACCGGGCTGGTCGTCGCAACCGAGAACTTGGCATTGCGCAGCTGCAAGCCTGAGGACTCAGTCAGCTTGATAGATTGCTGCAGACCGGACCCCGAGATTCGAGACGCTGCAAAGCTGAAGCCGCCCGTATCACGTCCAAAGAAGATACCCGGAGTAACAGAGTCCCCATTGGTCTTTCCGTGAGACAGCGATCCTCCAGGCAGGATCGTCAGCATCCTGTCGATGTCGAGGTATTCGGCCCTGATCCGGCCCCCGTTCAGGAAGGCGACGTTGAGCAACTCGATGCCGACCGTGCCGACCATGAGGATGTTGTCCGCAACCAGTCGTGCCAAAGAAGCGGGGCTGCCCAGCGGATCAGTCAGCGCCACCAGCTCCAGTTCTGCCCCGGCAGATCCAGCAACGGCCCGGAACCCGACGACGGCGCTCTGCACGCCCTGGAAGTCCACCGCTGCGCGCTGCCACATCTCGGTGGTGGAGCCGGCCAGCACCTCTTCAAAGTCCAGCCGGTGGATGCGGACCTTCAGGGGCGCACGAGTTCCCCCTAGAACATTGGTGTGGCCGTAATAATCGACCCTGAAATTGGTCGCCGAACCAGGCACCGCCGAAGCTGGCCGATCGGCATAGACCCCGACGGTCTGCACGACACCGGGCGTCGGATTGATCAAGTCCTTGAGTGCGCGGTCCACAACTCGGCTGGCAGTATCGACCCACAACGCCCGCAGAATAGCCCCGCTGGCGGCAAGGTCGCCCGAGACATATTCGATCTCCATCCTGATCAGCACCGCCTTGGGCGACAGCGAGCAATCAAGGCCGTGGTTGGTTTTGCCGATGTATATCGTAGGCCCGTTGTAGGCTGCGTCGGACGCATCGACCTCAAGGGCGTTGATGTAGCGCACGCCGCTTGTGACCTTGGCGACAGTGCCGCCAGCGGGGGCGACGCCAACATTGGCGGGATAGGTGGCGGTCCAGGCGTTGAACACCGGGTTTTTGCTGACCCCGCCGCTCATCAGCCGGGCGGCGGTGTTGCGATAGTCCAGCGCCTGCGCCGCATAATCCCCGGCCTGTCCCGCACTAGTGCTGGCGAGCGCAGCACTACCGGCGGCTGCCGTGGCATGGGTGCCAGCAGTGGTCGCCGAACTGGCCGCAGCCCCGGCCTGGATCGCAGCTGTATTGGCCGATCCCGCAGCACTGGTCGCGCTGTTTGCGGCCTGTCCAGCCGATGTGCTGGCATTGCCTGCCTGCGTCGCCGCCGTGGTGGCACTCGTAGCTGCGGCTGTAGCAGACGCCCCGGCTGCGGACTGGGCGGCAGTTGCGGCAGTAGCGCTGGTGGCAGCGGCGCTGGCAGCATCCGTCGCCGCCGCCTGCGCCGTGACGTCTTCAATCCTGACACGGCTGACCTGGATCACAGGCCCGGCAACGCCCATTTGTGGAGCGGCGCACCATGTGAACCATGCGAAATATGGGTCTGCCCCGGGATAGACCCCTTCCAGCACAAAATCCTGCCATGTGTTGGGCGCGGCGAAGGTGCCGATAAAGGTAGATACGAAGTCGGTCCCGGACGCCCACGCCGCAGTCACACGGCGCATGGTCAGCCGCAGCGCAGTCTCGCTGCCCCCGGCAAAAGGTCCGACATGGCGCGCCCTGACCGATAGACGATACTTCCGCCCCACAACCGCCGGGACATAACCCACCCCGGAAATGATGGCGTTGGTCGCCAACGGAGCCGCGACCTGTGCTATCCTCCCTTCGGTGGCATCGGTGACGAAAGATACCGATGCCGACAGCGCACCGCGCGCCGTGGGCGCACCGCCAAGCTGGCCGGTCCAGAACCGGCCATCCTCAGCAAAATCGCTGGGATAAGACCATGCCACGACCCGTGCGGCCGTGGAGGCCGAGGTGGCGGCGCTGTTCGCACTGTTGCCGGCGGTGGTCGCCGAAGTCGCGGCTTGGCTCGCCGATGTGCTGGCCTGACCGGCAGAGGTGCTGGCGGCCGTCGCGCTGGCCGCCGCAGCGGTGGCGCTGTTGCCGGCTTCGGTCGCCTTGGTGCCTGCCGTCGATGCGGAACCAGCCGCAGCGGTTGCACTGTTACCGGCATTGCCCGCTTGGGCCGCAGCCACACCCGCCTGTGTCGTAGCGGTGCTGGCGCTCCCCGCCGCGTTGCTCTCACTGGTGGCGGCATTGGTGGCATAGGTCTGTGCCTGTCCACGGGCCGTCTGCGCAAGTATGCGGTCCGCCTGCGATGCGCTGGCGCTGGTAGCCGCATTAGTCTCCGAGACAGCAGCGGCCGAGGCCGAGGTCGCCGAGGCGCTGGCCGAACTGGCGGCGCTGGTGCTTTCGGTGATGTCCTCGATCTTGACGCGGCTGATCTGGATGGTGGGACCGGCGGCTCCGAACCCGGCAGCGTTGATCCAGGCAAACGGCAACAGGTGGGGGTTTGGCCCCGAGAACACTACCTCATGGACGAAGGTTTTCCAGCTATTGGTGGCAGCGAAGGCGGCACTCAGCGTGGTCAAGTGCAAGCCGGCGCTGTAGTCAGCCGGTATCCCCCAAAACGCCAGCCGGAGTGCATCGGTTTGAGACCCGCCACTGAATGCGCCGACATGCCTCGCCCGCACGGTCAGCCGGTATCTGCGCCCCACCATGGCGGCGACGTAGCTGATCGGGGCGATATGGACGTTGCTTGACTGCGGCGCAGCCACTTGCGCAACCCTACCTTCGGTAGCGTCCGTGACAAACGTGACGGCTGGCAGCAGGTTGCCGCGAGACCCGGGAGCGCCGGAGATGATCTGAGTCCAGAACTGTCCGTCCCGCCTGAAATCCGATGGCAGCAGGTCGGCAGCGGTCAGCTTCGCCTCGACCACATTGGCCGCAGCAGCAGTCGCGCTGTCCCCGGCCTCGGCGGCCTTCGTGCTGGCCGTCGATGCAGAACCAGCCGCAGCGCTAGCGCTGTTACCGGCGTTAGTGGCATAGGTCTGCGCTTGCGTGCGCGCAGTTTCAGCTGCCGTCTTTGCTGCCTCACTGGCGGCCTTGGCCGTCGCCGAATCCGCCGCACTGGCAGCCGCGGCGGTTTTGCTGGACAGCGCAAGCGCCGCGGCTGCGTCGGCCGCATCCCGCGCGTCCGTCGAGGCGACGGCCGCAGCCTGTGCAAGTCCTCTCGCCGTCTCTGCGGCCGTCCGGGCCGCCACCGCCGCGGCCCTCGCCGCCTCAGCCAGAGCGGCCGCGGCGAGGGTGTCCTCCATGGTTCCGGCAACATCGGGCGCCAGATCATCAAGCCCGATGCGAATGTCGGGGGTGATGACGGGCGTCCAGGCGGTCCAGGAGACTGCCCGGTCGACCAGCAACTGAGCACGGATCTCGTAAGCCGTGGCCGGCAGGATGCCGCCGACCAGCCGCACCCGTCCATCCGAGAACCGGCCATGGGTGCCGGGCTCCCCGTCACCCGCACTGCCGGCGAGGCGCAACTGCCAGCCGATGCCACGAGCATCCGTCGCGCCGGCAGGGTCCCAGCTGAGAGCAATCGCCGAACGGCGGGCCTGTGAACCGGCATCGATCACTGTCGCGGCCGTCACCGCGAATCCGGGCACCGATTGCGGCGCGGGCGGGGTGGTGACGGCAGGTGCGGGCGGCGAGGGGATCAGGCTGCCGGGCGCCCAGGCAAAATCGTCGCCGTCGACCTCGCGCAGGGCCAAGCCCTGGCGCAGGGTCATCAGGCTGTCCATCATTGTCCGGACTTCGAAGAGCTTGGCTGTGTAGCCGTAGCGCGTCGAGGTCCAGCCGATCGTGTCCAGCGGCGACAGCACGGCCGCCTCGGGCGGCAGCACATGGCGGTGCCGCCGGAAACGGCGATGATCCGCGATCTGCGCGGCCATGATGCGCTGGACCTGCTCGCCCCAGCTGCAGGCCGGCAACTCAAGTTCCGCGACCAGGCGCCGGCCGCCGTCCTCGGTCTCCCAGGCCGCGTTGTAGCGCGGCGGGGCGTCCTTGGATTCCCACAGGCTTTCGGGCTCGGGATAGCTCGCGGCGATGCCGTTGAACGTATCGAGCAGAGACGGGAACGGATCCTGCTCCTGTTCCTGACTGGTCAGGATATCGTCATCGGTGATGAAGATTGCAGGCAGCCGCGGCGCCCCGATGCGGATATCCCAATAACCTCCGATCTCGGCCATCTCGCCACAGCAGGCCTTCAGCAGCTCTGCCACCACCGCAAGCGGCTCGTCATCCAGCGCGACTTCCATACCCGCCCGAAACTGCGGCACGGAGCCGGCGGCGCCATCATCAATCGGCAGATCGCAGGCATTCATCGCCGCGAACCAGGCGCCGGCCGGCAGATCTTCGGCATCGTATCCGCCGCCCCAGATCAGGTCGGGGGCGATCTCGATGCCGCGCATGATGTTCCAGATCATGACCGCGTTGTTGGTGGACTGGGTCCAGGTCGATTTGTCGGCCCACCGCTGAGGCCCGGAGCCGCCGGCGGTGCTGTCCTTGCGCGGATCGTAGAGAGGAATGCCCAGGACCTCGAACCGCACTGACGGCAGGCCGTTGAAATGCTCGCGGCTGAAGCGGAAGAGGCACTTTGCCCAGCAAAGGCCGCTACCGACCATGTCCGCAGCCCAGGGCCTGTCAGGATCCGATCCAAACGCGGCAAGCATGTCAGCGTCGGCCGCGGTCTGGGCCCCGTTGAGATAGTCGACCTGCGCGATGCCGGGGAAATCCCCCTCGGTGTACCGCCCCCAACTGGAATGCGGGACGGCCGCCAGGGGCACATAACGGTCATTGATGATGATCCGCTGCAGGCTGCATCCCGGAATCACCGATAGTGCCACCGGGTAGACCAGATAGGAGCGCGGGGTTGAGCCGACCGCACCCCAGGAGTTGGGCGGCGCGATCAGCTGCCCGCCGGTCGCGTAGCGGCCAAGGATGAAACGCAAAGGCGATGTGCCGCCGGTCTGGGTCGCTTCGGTCTTGATGCCTGCGGCCTGCGGCTTCTTCTTCAGCGCCATCTGAAGGCGGCTGAGTGCGGCGCTGGCGATGGTGTTGACCAGGAAGCCAGCCAGGGAGGCGGAGAAGGCCGCACCGAATCCGACCGAGGTGAAGAAGCCGGTCAGGGCGGTGACCAGCGGCGCAGCATCTGCCGGCCCGGCCAGCAGACAAGTCAGCACGGTCACGAAGAGCGCGAGAGGGAAGACGGGCCGCATCACAGCCTCCATGCCCTGACCGCTGCGGTCAGCGGCAGGGTGCCGAGGCCGCGCGGCGTCAGCACATGAAGATGCGGCCCACCGCAGCCGCCCATTGCAAGATCACGGTCGCCATCCTGGACCGCGACCAGATCGCCAAGGGTCGCGGCCAGGGGCGGGCATTCGGTCAGGCCCTGGGTCGCGGCCGCGATGTGATCGGTCCAGCCCTGTGCTGCGAGAAGGTCAAAGCCCTCTTCAAGGGTCGTATAAACCCCCCTGAAATCCCCCAGCAGATCCACGCCGGTGACCGCCTGACGCCAGTCGGCGGCAAAGGTCACACAATCATGGCTGCCCGGGTGCCAGGGCGTCCGCGCGATCGAGGCGAGGTAGGTTGCCAGCCGGCTGTGCCAATTCTCCAGCCGCAGCATCACCCGCGCCCTCCGAGCAAGGGGCCGATCACGCCAGCGTTGGTACCTGTGCCGGCGCTGGAATACTTCTGCTCACCCCAATAGATCGGAACCTTTCCCGACACGTCGGCATAGCGGAACATGCGGTCCCCGCCCTTCAGGGCCTGCCATTGTGCGTCGGAGTATTTGGCCGGGCTGCCCTTGGTCAGCGCCAGCGCGGCCGAGGCCACGGAAATGGTGATGCGGCCAGGGTTCAACCCCTTGGCGGGCGTCACCCGGGGGGCGCCGTCGATCCAGCCCTTCCAGATCCGATGCGGGGCCGCGACGGGCCGGTGCGTCAGGGGATCGGTCAGCACCCGATGCACCTCGATCTTCACGAGGCGCACATCAAAGCCGAGGGTGGCATTGACCACCTCGGGGGCAGCTGTCGAGAGCCAGATCCCGATGCGGCGCACCGACAGGCCAGCTTCCCAGGTCGGATCGTCCATACCCAGAAGGCCGCCCGCCCCGAAATACGCCCGGGTGACGCCGGCGATGGTGAAGGCTTCGTCCTGTTCCCCGTTCCAGAACCCGGTCGGCGACGCTTCGCCCGTGGCGCGGTTGCGCGCATGGATCCATACGAGCAGGCGCGGGCGGACGCCGGCGCGGGCCTGAAGGTGGCTGATTTCGGCGGGGTCGTAGCTGCGCATCGTCTACCTCAGCGACTGGACCCAGCTCATGCTGGCGTCCTGGGTGATGACATCTTGCGAGGTGCCGGACCGGGCCCCGCCGCGCAGCACGGCCTTGCAGCGAGGCCAGACCAGCTGCACCGCCGCATTGACGGCTGCGCCCGGCCGAAGGGGCGGCGAGACCTCGACCAGGCCGGTCGTCCCCGCGCCGTTGGCTACGACGCCCGCAACCAGCTCATGCAGCGCATAGCGCGTGGGGCCGGCACCATAGGCAAAGCTGAAGCGGTCGCCGCGAGAAAGCACATAGCCGGCGGGCAGGCCTTTGAAGCCCAACTCGCGCGCGCTGGCACCAAGTGAGCCGATCTGGACGTTGGCAGCCCCCAGAGTGGTTCCCAAGGGATCCAGACGAGGCCAGGGCCGGCGCGGATCGGCCACGAAGAAGGACGCTCCGGGACGCCGCAGGATGTTGAGCAGAGGCTCGATGTCGATCGCCTCGTCCCAAGACATGGCCGACAGATCCAGCTGCCCCTGCCAGAGGGCAGCGCCCAGGTCGGCCTTGAGGATCTCGCCGCCGGCCGTCTCGTCCAGCTCGACCGCCTCGTAGGGCTCGAAGGTCAGCGATTCGACCGGGAGCAGATCGAAGAACTGGGCCAGCGACAGGGGGAAGGTCAGAACAGCCATCAGCCCATGACCCTCGGGTTGGCGTTGATCTCCTGAAGCCGGCCGGGCAGCACATGCGAGCTGAAGACGTCGAGGCCTTCACCCACGGCGCCCGCGGCCTCAGCGCGTGCAACCCGGGTCATCTCCGCTGACCAGTCACCCTTCTTGCGGTCCCAGAAGAGCCGGATATCCATGCCGGCCATCATGCTGGCCATACCACCGCCAGCCGCTGACTGGCCTGCCGGTGCCCGCGTCCAGGACGAGGGGGCTGAAGATCCGTTCAGGTCGCCAAGGTAGCCGCCGTCCGCCAGCGCAATCGGCCGGCCGCCCGGCATGTTCGACAGGATGTTGGAAAGGCGGGCGCCGCCGTTCAGCGCCTCCAGCAGAGGGCGGTTGCGCGCGGTCGACTCCGCGTTGTTGACGAACTCTCCATTGGAGAGCCATGCCGGGATCAGGTCGTCGCGCGGGCCGCCCGGGCCTGACACATAGCCGCCATCGGCAAGGCCAAGCCACTCACCGACCATGCCGCTGAGGCCGCCCCAACCGGACCCGCCGCCATCCCAGATAAAATCCCAGGCGTCATTGGCCAGCATCTCGGCCAGCTTGCCAATCAGCATGGACAGGGCGTCGCTGAAGCTGTGGGCGCCGCTGATCAGTCCCGCAAAGGCGCTTTTGCCCGTCTGTCCAATATCGTCGATCTTGTCGCGGATCTCTTCCAGCCGCTCACGCTCGAGGATCAGCTCGACAACCGCGGCCTTCTCTTCCTTCGTGGCGCCGGCCAGCGCCTCGTGGTTCTCGAGGATGATCCGCTGGACCGGGTTGGTGGTGCGCAAAAGCGCGATCTGCCGTTCCTGCTCCTCGCGCAGGGATTTCAGCGCGTCGCGCTGCTTTTCGATCTCGGAGGTGCCGCCGCCGCCCGCTCCGCCGCCGCCGACCGGCGGCGTGACGGACGGTGGGACATAGGGGTTGAAACCGGGATCGCGCGACCCGGAGCCGGGGCTGTCGCCAAACGAGAGGCCCGCGTGACCACCGATGATGGGATCGGCCGCGCCCGGAAGCCCAAAGCCGAGGCGGGGCTTGGGCTTGGTGCTGGCTCCCGCAATTGCTTGGGCGGTAGCCAAGGACACACCGAGCTGCTGAGCGAGGAACAGGGCTTCGCGGCCGGCGGCGGCCACACCAGAAGCCATGTCGACGCTCGCCAGCGACCGTGCGTAGCTTTCGCTGTCCTTGAGAGGGCCCGCCAGAGAGCGGGCAGCCTGCTCGGCGGCAATGATCTGCTCGACGGCAGCATAGAAGCCTTCCGGGAGATCGGAGCCCGCAAGTTTCACGATGTCCATCAGCACAGTGCGGGCAGCTGCCGTCGCCGCGGCTACCTGATCCGGTCCTTCAGCCTGGGCGATGCCATTGAGGGCGACAAGCAGTCGGCGCGCCTCCTCTTCGGAGACGCCGAATTCTTCATTCAGGCTTTGCAGTTCGCGCCGTAGGGCGAAGGTGATGTCATCGCCAGCTGCCTGCTGCTCCATCAGCCGATCGATGTTGTAGATCCGGTCCGCGAGCCCGGCAAACTCCTCGCGCACCGCGCGAGTCGATTCCCGCAGATCTCGCAAGGCCCGTACTCTCTCGAGATCGGCCAGATCGCGATGCAACTCCCGGACAGCAACGGCCTGCAGTCCCCATTCGCGGCGAAGTTCGCCCATAGGGACCAGGACGTCGTCCATTGCAGACCGATAGGACGAGAGCCGACTGGTCAATCCGCCAACTGCGTCCTCGAGCGATTCAACGTCCTCTTCAACAGCCGTGAAATGCTGCACCGCCGCTGCGCCGAATCCGATCACCGCCATGGTGGCCAGGGACAGCGGATTGATCACCATCCCGAGTGCGCCCCTCAGAGCGGCACCCAATCCGATTCCGGCCAGTCGCATCTGACCGAACACCTGCACGACCTGCGGCCCCTGCTGCATCATCAGCATGAACGGGCTCTGACCCAGGGCCATCATCATGCCGATGTCGTTCAGCTGATAGCTGAGCTGCCCGGCATATTGCGCGGCCACTTGGTTGGACCGCCCGAACCGATCCACACCCACACTTGCCGGCTCCATCGACTGCGCCAGGCGCTCCCGGGCCGCCGCCGCGATTTGGGCCGAGATCGCGCCTTGGCGCTCGGCCTCGGCAATCTCCTCCAGCGCCAGCTCGTACTGGCGGGAGGCGGCAAACAGCGGGTCGAAGCGTGCCCGGAGCTGGTCCAGCGCCTGGCCGTGGCGCAGGTGGTCGGCAATGCTTTCTTCGGTTGCCCGGCTCAAGCCGGTGTTGCGGGCGATCAGCTGCTGCACCGCTGTGTCATGCTGGCGCGCCGCAGCGGTGGTGCCTTCGAGCGTGACACCGGCCGCCTCCATCCGCGCCTGCAGCTCGATTGCCTGGCGGGCCAGAAGATCATGGGCCACCGCGGCCTCGCGGGCCGAGAGGGCGCCGGCCTCCTCATAGACCGCCAGCTGATCGGCGGCGGCGGCCAGGGCATTGGCCTCGGTCACCATCGGCTGCAGCGAGGCGCGCAGCATCTGGACCGCGCTGCCCCATTCTGCGGCACCGTCGGAAACGGCATCCATGCCAGCGCCGGCTTCCTGACCCGCAGGGGCAAGCTTGGCGACCTCCTCGCGCATCGATGCGACCTCGGCCTTCGCGCGCTGCGCGTTGGCTTCGATCAACATGCTGATACGCAATTCACCGGCCACGGCGGTTCAACTCCTCGATCGCCGCGCCTTCGATGGTGCGGACTTCGTCCCAGGTCTCCGGGTCGACCTCGATCCCTCCGAGATCCAGCCCGGTCTTGGCGGCGGCGTAATCCAACCCCAGCCAGATGATGCGGGCGCTCTCCATGGTGCTGAGAGCCTGCGCCCGCATCTGCCCCGACACCGCACACCAGGCGCGCCAGGCGTCGATGTGCATCTCCCAGAGTTCCACCGCCTCCGGCTCTTCCTCGGGAAGGGTCAGCCCCATCCGGGCGGCATCGGCGCGGACCCTATCCATGCTGGCAGGCCGCTGTTCGGAAGAGGCCCGGCCGCGCGCCCAGGAGCGGCCGAGCGCAGTCAGTTTCCCCGGCGCGGCGCCTTGGATCCCGAGATCATTGAGGTGTAGGAGACGATGATGGCCTGCCGGACGTAGTGCAGGTCGATCAGCGTATTCAGCGCCTCATCCGAAAACTCCAGCGTATCGCCTTCCTCGTCCTGCAGCCCCTCCCAGCCAACCACGATGCGGCGTAGGAAATCGTCGGTACTGGCCGCACTGAGGGCGTCGAAGACGGATTCCTCCGAGCGGGTCAAAGCCCGGAAGCGCGCGGTGAAGGTGTGCTCGACCTGGCCGCGGTCGGTCGGAACCATCACCTTCACCGCGGTCTTGAACTCGGGATTCTTGACGATCTTCAGCATGGCGTGGTCTCCGGGTCAGGTGAAGGCGAGGGTGAACTGGTCGTTGCCAGTGTCGGACGGCAGGCACTTGCCGCGCAGCGCGTATTC
The DNA here is from genome assembly GCA_934500835.1 of uncultured Paracoccaceae bacterium. Taxonomy (GTDB): domain Bacteria; phylum Pseudomonadota; class Alphaproteobacteria; order Rhodobacterales; family Rhodobacteraceae; genus Pseudogemmobacter. The sequence continues at coordinate 157,484 of CAKSTR010000009.1, forward strand.
CAGGATGCCGTCCTGCTGGGTCAGGTCGCCGGGGTTGAGGATCTGAAGACGCGGGACGGACAACGTCACGATCTTGCCGGCGCCGATCCCGTGGACGATCGTCACCGCTTGCGGTGTACCCGCATCGGCCAGCGCGAACGGGTCGAACGTGGCCAGCGCCTCGGCCTCGATCTGGAACTCCAGCGTCTCGTCCGAGCCAGGGATGATCACCTGGCGGCGGCGGACGATGTTGCGGTACTTGACTTCGTTGCCGGCGCTGAAGGTCAGGCTGCGCAGGCCACCGGTGCCGAAAGCCCCGATCGAGAAGGTCGGCACAGTCTCGGTCGTGGCTTCCTGCGGGATCTGGGTCATCTGGGTGCCCCAGGTCGGCGCCGGCACTGCAACACTGGACGGCTTCGTAAAAAGCCCGGTGAAGGTGAATTCGATCACCACAATCCCGTCGGCGTTCAACTTGTACTTCCAGTCGCCGCGGGCGCCGATGATCTTGAACAGGATCCCGTCGATGTAGAAGTAGAGGCTGCAGCTCTTGTGGTTGGAAGAGACAGGGCTGTAGGTCACTGAGGTCGCGGCGACGATCACCTCTGCCATCTTGCAGCTGCGCAAGAGGACGCCGAACCCCGGTGTGGTGCCGGCAGTGCCCGACCCCTTTGCCTCGACCTCGAAGGTGATCTTCATATGCTTGCCGACCAGCAGCGCCGGCCGCGCGCCCTGAAACGGTCGGGCGTGCTGGCGCGTCACCTCGGTCGCGGCCATTGGCGTCAGTTTGACGTTCTGTGCCAGGATGGCGTTCGCGGCGCCCGTGGGCGCGGAATCGGTGCCGTAGGTCGTTTCTTCCTTGGCCGTGATCAGCTGCAGGTCCCAGAGCATGGCGGTCAGCCCTCTTTCACAGGGGCTTTTGCGCCCCGTTTAATGGTGGGTTTCAGAGGATCGGCCGGCGGTTCGGCCAGCGCGGCCACCACCTCCGCATCCGGGGCGGCCAGATCGACGCCGGCCAGCTCGGGCAAATCCGGCGGCAATGCCCCGACGATGGGCTTCCCGGTCGAGGGATCGATCTCGGTCAGCGAGCCGTCGGCGTTGCGCATGTAGCTGCCGCCGGCGGCGGGCATGGGGTGGTCGGGCGCGGTCATGGGATGGCTCCTGTCAGGAAACGGGTGGTTTGCCAGGTCTGGGCATAAATGCTGACACCATTGCCCAAGCCAGTCGCCTGGGCGCCGACCAGGGCAAAGGGACGGCTCTCGGGCGCGGGGGTCCAGCCGGTGAGCACGGCTTCAGTCTGCCCTTTGAAGGTGTCGAAGCGCTTTGCTCTGCCAGCGCCGCGGGGGTCATCATGCATCCGGATCAACAACGCCGTGACAAACTGCATCTCGACCAGCTGGCGGTGAACGCCGGTCGCATTCCGGTTCGGATGCCCACCTTCGCGCCAGGGCACGACGAAAACCGTGCCGTCTTCGGCGGCTGTAGCGCGACCGGAAATCTCCTCCAGGCTTTCAGAAATCTCGACGGCGACAAAGAGATTGCTTTGCAGCAGCCGATCAAACAGAAACTGCAGCATCACCAACCCCGCAGCTTTTCGGGGGTGAACACCTGCGCCGGATGCTGTGCCATGACAGTACCTGTCTGAGCCTGTGGCTCGGGTTCACCATCGGCAACAGGAAGGGCGTAGCGGCCGGCTGCCACATCCTTCAGCGCGACAAGGGTGTCCTTGTAGTCCTGGGCGACGTAGTCCGGCGCGCCATTGCGGTGCAAGGTGTAGCGCGCGATCGACACGGCCCAGACCGTCAGGACCGGAGGGAGCGAGGGTAGCGGGCGGCTGTAGCGGGCGAAGACGTAGCCGTCGATCGTGTTGTCTGCGCCAGTCAAGGCAGCCTCGACCACTTCAGGATCCGGAGTGCCGTCGCGGTCTCGATCGGCAATCTGACGGATCTCCTCCGCGCCGGCGCGCTCGATCAGATCGGTGAGGGTGGCGTAGGTCACGGCTGTCCCTCTTCACCAGGCAATTGGACCCGGGCGGGCTGGAACACAGCCCTGTTCATGGCCATGAAACCCTGCTCGATCTGCGTCCGGGCGATGGCAAGCCAGCGTTTGTCACAGTCATCAGCCAGCGACAGTACATCCAGCTGACGCAGGACGCACTCTTCCAAGATCTTGTTGCCGTTCACGACCGCGACCGCTTCGGCGGACTTCGCGCGATAGCCGGAAACCGGAAGGCCTTTGTGGCTGGTCATGTGAAAATCCTGACGGTTAGGGAACCTGCACCCGGGTGGTCGTACCTGCCGCCGCCCTTGCCGGGCATTCGTGGCTTCACGCGGGATCAGCGCGCTTAGGTGTGGTGCGACCGCCGGAAGGCGGGGATGGGGCGGCCCGAAGACCGCCCCGGTACAAGCAAGGGATTAGCCGCCCAGCATCCTGACGGCCGGGCGGCCGAGGAAGCCGTGGATCCGCACCCCGCCGACCAGGCGGTCGTTGAGGGCGGTGGCGGCCATCGAGATCCGGCGCAGGGGCTGCAGATGCGAGACCAGGCGCGGGATGAAGTCGAATGCCCAGGTCAGCGTTTCGCGGATGCAACTGCCGACATGGAAGGCCAGATCGCAGACAAAGGTCGCGAGGGACGTGGCCCAGGCCGAAAGGGCGAGGACAACCGCGATCACCGGACGAAGGACAATGCGCATGGGCGTTCCTTGAGGTTGGAGGGAGGTGACCGGGGCAGCAATGCCGCCCCGGTCGAGGGGCATCAGCCCTTGGTGGTGGCCGCTGCGCCCTTCTTCGGGGCGGTCTTTGCGGCCTTCTCGCTCGGGGGGGTATTCTGGTCGGCCGGGGTGGAGCCGCTTTGTGGCTGTGCCGTATCCGCCCCGACCGTCTCCGGGGCTTTCTCGCCCGGAGCATCAAGCGCCGGATTGTCGGCGCGGGCATTCAGTTGTGCGTTCAGGTCGTCGTTCGCCTGGCGCAGGGACGCGACAAGCTCATCCAGGCTGGCACGGGACGTTTCCGACTCCACCAGACGCTTCTGCAGCTCGGAGGCTTCAGCCTCGGCCTTGACGAGGATCCCCTTCACTTCGGCCTCAAGGCGGCCCAGCTCGCCGTCGAAGGCCTCGCCGGCCACCTTGCGGGCTTCCTCTGCGACGGCCTGCCGGAACTGCTCCTCGGTGAACGTCACCAGCGTTTGGCCCGGAGGCAGAGTGGTCAGATCGACCTGCCGGAGATCCACGCCGGGCGCGGCAGACAGCTCGGTAACGTAGCCCTCGATCAGCCCTTCCGCGTCCAGCGCGGCCTTCTCCTCGGCCGTCACCTCGTGATCTCCGGCCTTCAGCCAGCGGGTGCCGACCTTCGCTGGGCCAACGAGGCGGACCTTGATCATCTCCTCGCTCATTAGCCTTGCCCCGCGTTGGTGAACAGGAACCCGGCGTCGGCTCCGACGATGATCGGGCGACGCTCGGTCTTCATCGGGTAGATCCAGCTGTCGTTGCGCTCCTCGAAATAGGGCTTCGACACCTGCGGATATCCGGACAGCTCATAGGTGTAGCCAAAGGCCGGGATGCGGTAGTTCGCGCCCTCGGGCACATAGGCGAGGATCGCGTCATCGCCCCACACATCGGTGGCCGCTGCGCTGTCGGCGGCCGTCTCGGGCAGGTAGACCTTCTCGCCCACGACGACACGCTTCAGCTGCAGGGCGCGGGCCAGCATGTCCAGCGTGATCGAATCCGCGCTGGTGTATTTGAACTGGTCCTTGATGGAAGCATGCTCGGTCAGAGCGTTCGCGCCGTTCGGGCCAAGGATCAGCGTGTTCGGGTAGCGGCCCGTCATACGGCGGATCGCCTCCTTGGCGGCCTTGATGTCGGCCTTGGGAGTCGAGGCCGACTGTGTCCAGCGGGCGGTGGTGGTCAGCGTGACCTTGTTCGAGGCGGCATAGTTGGCTGCATTTCGCACCATCTGAGCGCATTCGATTTCGAGGCCGAGATCGAGCATGTCGAGAACCATCTCGACCGCACCCGAGGCGAGATCAACGCCCGGAACGGAACCCGCCTCCTCCTGATGCTCGATCGGCACCGTCGCTTCCAGAGCATCCTGGACGAGGCTCACGGGGTCCGAGGCGAAGCCGTACTGGATGCGCTTCTTGTCCGCGCCGGGTGCCCGGCGGGTGTTCAGCATGCGGAAGGATTCCTTGCCGAACTTCAGGGTACGCATCTGCCGGTTCGGTACCGTGACGCGCGGGAAGAGGATGTGCGAGATATTCTCGGCGTTGCGGTAGCCGCGGGCGTGGGTCGACAGGATGACGTCGACCACCTGGGCGGTGCGGGTGTTCAGGGGGGGCATCGGGCGCTCCTCAGTTGACGGTGGAGAAGGCGACGGTGACGAACTCACCATCCGCCGCGGTGGTCAGGGCGCGCCCGAACCCGTTCGAGCCGGCGCCGATCGCCTGGACGCCACCGGCCGCGGCCGAGACGACCTTGGTGCCAGCGGTGATGGCGCCGACCGCCTTCAGGCGGGCGATGCCGATGCGGATGATTGCGCCGGGATCCCCGATCACGGTGTTCGGGTGCTTGGCGACGCCGGCGACGACAGCATCGGCCGCCGTGATCTTGGCGCCAGCGTAGTTGACCAGGTCATAGGCATCCCACAGCCCGGTCGAGATCACGGTGTCCGAGAGGACTTCCTGGAAAAACTGCATGGTGGCTCCTCAGGAGACGGCGGCCACGGCGTCCATATAGGCCGTGCCGGGGTTCTTGCGCTGGTAGGCCAGCGCCTTCTGGTGGGTGGCGAGGCTCGCGGCATCGACGGGCTTGCCGTCGGCCGCGAAGGACGCCGTCTTGCCCTGGCTGCCGTTCGGATCCTCGCCCAGGTCGGCCTCGCCGAACTGCACCACGACGGGCAGCGCCTGCAGCACCTCCTTCAGCGCGGCGCCGGCGCTGATCTTGTCGGCGCCTTCCGAGAACGAGACAGCCGCATGGCCGGGCAGCGCGTCGAAGATGGCGACCACCTTGTCCTTCAGTGCCTGCAGCAGGCGGCCCTCCTCGACCAGCTTCTCGGCGAAGCTGATATTGTCGGCATGGGCGGCCTTGGATTCGCGCGCGGCGATCTCGGCCTCGCGCTTCTTCAGGTCGGCCTCGCGCTCGGCGAAGGCCGGATCGGGCGGGTTGGCCACGGGGGGCTCCTTTTCCGGTTGGGGTTTGGGGGTGGGATCGGGGGGCGCCGCAAAGCGCGTGACGGGATCGTCGGCCTCGTCGAGCCAGTCGATCTCCCAGGCCGGCAGCAGCTTGTCGGCCGCCTCCAGCCCGTCGCGGTCGATGATCCAGTCGCGCAGCCGGCGGAAGATCGAGGCGGAGCGGGAGGCGACCCCGAAATCCGCGGTAAAGGTCGCGGCGGCGGCGCCCGCGAAAGCCGCGTTCTTCAGGCCGCTGACGGCGGGTGCCGCTGCGCCGAGGAAACCGACGTGCTTGGGATACCAGGCGCCCCGGACCGGGTTGTGATCCTGGTCCGGGCCGAAGAAGGACATGCTGACCTTCTTGTAGCGGCCGGCCTTCACCAGATCGGCAAAGGAGGGTTCGATCTCGTGCAGGTTGGCGTAGAGCCGCTCGGCCTGGCTGTCGTAGTCGAAGCTCTCGACCCAGCCATAGGCCGGCGCATCGGTGTCGGGATGACCCACGACGATCGGCGCCGGCGCCGTGGCCGGGTCATAGGCATCCGCCACCGCCTTCAGGTCGGCGGCGGAATAGGTGATCGGGTCGCCCGACATCGGCCGGAACGTGCCGGGACGGAAAACCTCGATGCGGGCGGTCAGGGGCTTGGGGGGCATGGTCGATCCGAGTGATTTCGGAGACCATGCGCGATGCCGCCCAGCCGGTAGACCGGACCTCAGGTCCGGGCCGTTGGATAGGCGGTTGCGGGATCATCATGCTGCGCTTCGGCGGGCGGATCAATCCTGCACCGAGGCGGTGGGATCAGATTGCCCCAAACAGCGATCCTAACAGGGGGCTAACAGGCCAAGTCGGGACTGCGGGGATGGCGGGCGCGCCCCGCCCCTTGATTGACGCCAGCGGCGGGGCTGGCGCGATCCGCCTCATTCCACCTCCAACCAGTCCTCCGCAATCTTGATGATCTCGACTTCATCAGCCCCTGAAAGACCGAGGAAAGGGCGGGCCGGAATCGTGCCCCAAGGGATAGGACCGCCGCGGCTGGTGCGACCGAAGGCACCCTGGGCGGCGCCGAGTTGCATGACTGCCGCCTGTTCTACGGGTGAGCCAATGCGCAACGATGTCCCCGACACCTGTGATACGATACTCGCCGCCATCCGGCCGGTGGCGCGCAGGATCGGGCCTGTTGAGCCGCGACGCGCCACCGTGAGAGGCGACAACACTGCCCAAGGTGTTCCGTCCGGCTCGCTTTCAGTCGAAAAGTTGCGCGGGATTGCGATATCGACAAGATACGCGCCGGCACTCCTGTAGAAGCCGATAGGGCGGGCCATGGGGTCAGCAAGATCGGACAGGGCTTGAGCTGCGGCTTCAGTTGAGAGTTCAACTGTAAAGGTGATGCCGGCCATGTTGAAATCTCCTGTCTTCTGCACTATTCTTAAGGGGTCAGCGCGGTGCGGCGGTGTGTGCCCTCACAGCTTCGCTGATGCGGCGACCTGAGCACCCGGGCCGCTATTTTCTTTTCCAGACAAGCTTGCCGATCCGCTGCATATCGATGTGGCGATGATCCGGCTTTGATCGGTTAAGCGCGGCATAGCCGGTGATTTCGCCCCAGTACTTCCTTCCCATCTCAAACAGAACCACCAAACCGCTGTCAGGATCCACACGGACATAGCGCCGGGTCAGCGCCTGGTCGAAGTGCCCAGGATGGACATCAAGCGCAATCTCTCGGACACCGAGCCAGATTTCGTCGGGATCCGACAGGGTTTCAGCGATGAGGCCGGCGTAGCTGGCATGACCCCGCTTGTAACCCTTCCATGCCCCGTCATTTCCGAAGAACATTTGCCCGGAGATCGGAAAGCGAAAGCCGGCCCTGTCTGTGAAGAGAGCCGCGCGACCCGGTTCAGCTCCCAGCGGGTCTAGCAGCGCGCGGATGTACTCCTCCTGGGGAAGCCCATCGGGAAGAACCTTGGTCGCAAAAGGTCGCGCCTTTGCCAGCAAATCCGCGATGGGCTCTGCCGTGTCGATCGAGACCAGGTGGCGCTGGCGTAGATCCCCGGTCAGACGTGCGTCTGGATCATTGAGCAGAGCGGAGGGCACGAGACCGCGCTCCCAAAGGTCACCTGGCATATAGTCCCAGCCGAAACCTATTCCCATCGGCTGCATGATGAAGCCGCCAGTCTCTTGATCCCGACCCGGCATCATGGCGTCCTTCGGGGCCTCATCCGGGCCAGTCTTGCCCAGACGCTCCAGGTCGCGCTTCGACAATGTCCGCACACCGCAGCTGCAGATCCAGTCGTTCGGCGGGAAATGCGTGTTCCACCAGGGATCGTCCCACATCAGCACCAGACCATTCCAGGCGACATGCTGCTTGCGCGGGACCTTGGGGGTGCGGCTGTCACCATGAATGTACTGCCAATAGGGCCGCAACTTGACCACGTCCGGATCGCGCATCTGCCGGAGGCGGCCGGCCATGAAGGTGGTCCGGAGGTTGGTCTCGAAGATCGTGCGGATTCGCCAGTTGCGCTCGCCGCGATAGGACCAGCCATATTTCTCGACGATCCGATCAAATTCCTTCGCAAAGTCGTCGACGTATCGCCCCCTCTCGATCGCATCGATGATCGCGGCCTGAAAGTCCTCCAGCATGGCGATGTCGGTGACGCCGGCGACGACGAAGGATCGATCATGGTCGCCCTTCAGCGCATCGAGCCAGCTTTTGGTAGGGCGGGGACGTTTCTGGCGCAGAAACTCGATCTGCTCCCGGAAGGACAGCCGGGCGGGGTCGACGGCGAAGGCGGCCCCGGGGATCTGCGCGTCCAGGAATACCTCTTCGCGCCCCTGCCAAGAGGCCAGCTCCATCGCTTCGGAGAGAAGCCGGGCCAACGAATCCGGTGACCAATTCGCAGCCAGCTGGACGAGGCCGGCTAGCACGGCGTTCCAGGATTCGTCACCAGTGCGGTGGGGCGTCTCGATGACATCGCGGATCGCTGCAAGCCTGCGCCCGAACTGACGCTCGGCCTCGCTTAGCGCCTGGTCGATGATCCGTTCAACCGGGCCTCCTGGCTCAGCGAAGCAGACGTGCCGGTGTTTCAGCGTTTTTTTTTGAGCCGCGCGGCCGAGAACATCGCCGGCTCGCCCGTCACGAATGGATCAGGCTGGTCCGGCGTGGCGGAGAAATCAGCCCGGGCCGCCACCAGGGCGTCGATGGTCTTGTCCGAGAGCCCGTCCGTCACATCGAAGCTCACGATGTATTCGCGGGCGGTCTGGTCATCCTCGAACTTCGCGGCCTGCTTCACCACGGCGGCGATGGCCTCATCCACCTTCAGGGCGGCTTCGGCCTTCGCCTGCCGCGTCTCGGCCTCGGCCTTCTCGTTCTTCGCCCGGATCCGGCGGATCGACGGCACGGCGGCGCCGGGAAGATTGTAGTCCACGATCCACTGGCAAAGGGTTTCGCGCAGGGTGTCCGTCTGCAGATCGCCATCGGAATCGGCGAGTGTATCCAGCTGGTTCTGGTGAACCTCGCCCAGAGCCCGATTGCCGCCGTTCGCTCCGACCTGCGTGGTCAGGGTTTCGCCCGTGACCCGGATCGAGATCTGCGCATCCCAATAGGCGCAGAACTCCTGGTAGCTGACGGTCCCGCCGCGCGAGGCTTCCAGGAACTCGACGTCAGTCCCGATCGGCACGGTCACGGCCGAGCTGGTGCGGATGTCCATCAGCGTGTTCAGCAGGCGCGTCTGCTCATCCGTGAGCATGCCGTAGGGCGTTTTGCCAACGACCGTCGGGCCGGCGAACTTCTCGAGGAAGTGGAGCCAGAAGGTGATGCCCTCGCGCTTGAACAGCACGGGCCAGAACAGGCTGGAACCGAGGCCGAGGCCGTAGGGGTTGTTGCCCTTCACGTTGGCCCGGTGAACGATGAACTTCCGGTCTGGCAGCAACTCGCCCTCGGTCAGGTTCGACCAGGTCAAGAGGCGCAACCGCCACTCTCGATCGAAGACGAATCGCCGCTGATCGTGGGCCTTGATCTTCACCGGGCGGATCTGTGCGCCGTCACGCGCCCAGACGATCTCGGCCACGGCATAGCCTTTCAGCGTGGCGCCGAGGAGGTTGCGGCAGATCTGGTCGAAGGGGAGCGCGTCGATGATCTCGGCCACAAGGTCTGCGGCCTCTTTGTCGATCGGCCGGTCGCCGCCCGGCTCGACTTCCCAGTCGCGGCTGACAAGGGCGTTCTTGCGCTTGTCCAGCATCGCACCCGCATGGGAGTCGCGCTCGATCTCATCATAAATTGCCAGACCCTTGCCGCCGCCCTGGGCAATCAGCGTGTCATCGGCATGCTGCATCGCCCCGCTGAAGAACGGGATGGTGATGTCGTTCGCCACGCTGGCGATGAGCTGTCGCTGATCGACCGGCAGGTTCTTACGGCCGGATTCGGCGTAGGCGGCGGGACGCGCCTGTGGGCGTTGCTTGGGCTTCTTGCGGCTCATTTCGGCACGTCCTGTGTCTTGGCGACCGAGATTGCCACCTCGTACCGCACGTCATCCATCTCAAACGCCCACTTCGCGACGGCGCCCGGAGCAACCGCATGCATGACCTTGAGCCGATCTGCAGCCTCCACAATTTTCCGCCCAATCTCGATCGCGTCTTCATCGTCCAGCTCTGCTTGATCCATCATCGCCGCCCTCCCAACCGATAGCCGCCCAGGCGATCCCCGCCCGACGCAGCCGAGGCGGTCTGCATCTGCCCTGCGGCGCCACCGCCGGCGTAGAACAGAGTGTTCTGCCAGAGCATGTCGAGCGTATCCGGGCCGTCGTCATGTGCCCCGTTCGGCCACTGCTGCAGTTGCTCGATCAGCGTGGTCTGGGTCGGGTTCAGCCGGATCAGGCCGGCCGCGATCGGCGGCTGCAGGCGTTCGATGCGCAGGTTCTTGTCTGCGGCCGGCATGATCGGCACGGCCGAGATACCGACGCCTTGCTTTGCCGCCTCGACCATCAGGGAGGTGCGGAGGAACTCCTGGAACTGGACGCTTTCGACGAACCACAGCAGGCAGCGGTATTCGCGCTGAAGGGCGATGGTGTCAGAGATGATCAGGTCGGGCAGGCGTTTGCGGATCGACGCCTCGACCACGTCCATCTTTCCTGACAGGCGATCATAGCCGCCGATCAGGATAGCTGAAGGATCACGACCCTTCTTCTTGCCGCCGAGCGATGGGTCGATGGCGCCGAAGTGGATCCACTCCCGGACGGGCTGCGTCCAGAACACGAGCTTGGCGAAGGGGTTGCCCTCGCTGATCGGCTGGTTCTGGTATTCGGTCGCGAAGCTGTCATGGCCGCCGGCGCGCTGCAGCATCAGCCAGACGAGCGGCTGCATGCTGGGCCAATTGACCAGGGCGCCCTCGTCCATCTCCGCCTTGCGACCGGCGTAGAAGGCGCGGGCCTCGTCCTCGCCGTCGTTGTGGTAGATCTCTTCGAACTCTTCCCAGAGATCCATCCGGTTGGGGAACTGGATGATCGCCTGGAACTTGGTCACGCGCCACGCGGGCTTCTTCGACTCCCGCACGGTGACGGCATCCCAATGCAGGATGGTGTTGACCCAGAGGACATGCATCGAGCCGTCGGGCGGACCGACCTTCAGGGCGGCCTTGTTGATCCAGCTTTCCAGCTTGTCGCGCTGATCGGGGCTGCGGACGGCCTCGTCGTTTTCGATGTCGTCGAAGAACATCAGGTCTGGCCGGTGCGGGCCGTGGCGCAGGCCGCGCAGCTTCTGTCCGGCCCCGAGGCCGCGGACCCGGATATTCTGGCGGGTGATGATCTCGCCCTCGCGCCAGACGCGGCCTTGGCCGCAAGCCTCGGGGAAATCGGTCTGCAGGCGCGGGTTGGTGGTCAACTCGGCCTTGATCGCCTCGATCAGCAGCGCAGCCTGGGCATAGACGTCGCAGACCTCGAGGCAGAACCGGGTCTTGCGCATGACGATGCAGTAGAGCGCGAACCCGAGGCTCATGTGGGTCGATTTCGAGGAGCCGCGCGGCGCGATCAGCATCTCGCGCTTGCCGGTCTCGGCCGTCAGGATCTTCGGCGCCAGATCGAAGATGGCCCGGTGAAACAGGCTGTCCTCGCCCTTCACATAGTGCGGCAGATAGGTCTTCAGGAAGAACTCGAAACCCTCGCCCCCGAAATCCGCCACCCGCGCCAGGCGCTCGACCCTGGCGGCGGGATCGGAGGGGAAGGCTTCGACGCTCAGCTCGATACGGCGCGCGAATGCCGCCGCCATTTCGGCGATCTTCTGCACAAACTCCTTCCGGCTGACCGCCGCCTTGAGCTGCGGCCGCTTCGTCATGGAGTGTAGATCCCGGCCAGATGCTCGCCGAAGGGCTCGATGATCTCGAGAATGGCCGCGGTGTGCTGTGGGAAGGTCTCGCGGACGAACTCCAGGAGCTTGGCCATCACGTCCTGGGCGACGCCCAGCTCCGAGACCTTGGGCGCGAACCGCTTGGCGCTGGCGGCCATCTTGGTCATCGCGTCGGAGAGCGAGACCAGCAACGAGACTTTGGTCGCGGTGTCGCGTTGCCGACCTTGATCTCGTCCAGGATCGACTGCGCCTGGATCATGAACTCTTCGACAACCGAAGACACGACAACCTCGACGCCCTCGCCGGCAATAACATGTGCGGTGCGCAGCTTGTCCCAATCGTCACCGTTGTCCTTGGCGGCCTTCTTCCAGCGCCCAACCGTCGCTTCGGATATTCCATAGGCCGTCGCGATGGTGGACTGCATCATCCGGCGGAAGATGTAGTCGGAGCGCGCTTTGCGCTTCACGTCCTCATTGGCCGACATTGAAGCCTCCCGACAGTGCGAAGGCCACGGCGCCCATGATGATGGCGCCCAGAACAAGCCTTGTGATCCAGGTGATGCCGCCCTTGATGTCATCCAGCGACTGCTCGATCTTTTCGGCCCGGACGGTTTCGGCGGCGGAATGGGTTTCAAGGGCGGAAAGCCGCCCGTCATGCTTGTCGAGGCGCGAATGCGCGTCGCGCAGCCGTTCACTAAGGTGCGTCAGGTCAGTCACGTCTTCGATTTCCACTTTTCGGCCAGATCCTTGATGGTGTGGCCGCCCATGTAGAGGCCGGCGTAGATGCCGGTCAGCTGGATCAGCACGTCAAAGGGCGTGGCCGGCAGCGCGATCTTCCAGATCGCATTGGCGACATGCAGGATGACGATGTTCCAGAGCCACAGCAGACCGATCAGATACATGCCGGCCGGACGCCACGCGCGCTGCCACAGCGGTTCGGTCTGTTCGGCCTGCAGCACGGCCGTCTGGTATTCGAGGCCGGAAGCGTAGAGGGCCACCAGCTCCGGCGACTGGCGCTCAACCTCGCGCAGCGCATCGATGGCGCGGGGCTCATCTTCGGCCACCAGGGCATCCAGTTGCTCGACAGGGACACCCGCCTTCTTGGCCACGGCCTGCAGGACATCGATGGCGAGGCCACCGTAGCCGCCCAGCTGATCATTCAGGATCTTGCCAACAACCGGGGCGCCGATCTGGATGGCGAGAGAGGCGATCGCGGACATCAGAAGCTCCTGAGATGGGCCGCGAGGCGCGGCAGGCGATGTTGGATCTTGGAGGCGATGGCATCGCGGTATTGCCACGCCCTCCAGCCCGCCCAGGCGATGCAGATCACGATCAACGCCGGGCCGAGCCAGGGCGCGATCTGATTGACAGGATCCGAGACAACGATAGCCGTGCCGCCGGAAACACCTGTCGCGCCGCCGGTCACAGCTGCCTTTCCCTTGGCAGCCGCGTCGATGCGGCGCTGGATGGTCGCAGCGGTCGCCCGACCGAGGATCCCGTCAACCGTCAGGTCGTGATCCTGCTGGAACTGGCGCACCCCGCTTGCGTAGATCGCATCCTGATTGGGGCCAACCGCATAACCGAGGCGCACCAGGGTGGCATGGAGCTTCGGCACCTCGGCGGCGGTCACCGGCGAAACGATCCGCGCAAAGTCGCCACGGGGCGCGGGATCGGGTTTCTTGACGCGGGCCGGATACTGGGCATAGCGCAGGATCAGAAACTCGCGCTCTCGGCGGCGGACCAGAACCGAATTGACCTTGCCGCCTGCCTTGTTCCAGGCCTTGAAGGCCGGCTCGACCGAAACCCATGCCCGCTTCAACCAGAGCCGCACCCACGTCGCCTTTGTGATCGCCCCGGTGTTCCAGTGGAACAGCACCGCGGCGTCGAACTCGTGCCGCTTGGGATAACCGGGGGCCATCGCCCGCACGACGGCCGGTTCGTAATTGCGGGTCAATGCAAGACGGGTCAGCCGGTCGGACTCCTCCTGAGTGATAACCATCCCTGACACGGGCCTCACCACCCCGGAGGCTGCGGTCAGCCCACGCGAGATCGTCCATTTGCCAACGACATCCCGATAGGCGCGCAGGACATCGCCCTCCTCCATATCGAGGGCGTCAAAGCCTTGGTCGCTGAGATGCATGATATGGGGCGCCTGTCATCCGATGATGGGACAGACCTAACGCGCGCGCCTAGGGTGGCTCGCCCGGACCTCAGGTCCGGTCAGTCATCCAGGTCGGGGAAAAGCGGCATTGGCGAAGGGACCGTCCGGTTGGCGAGGCGCCGGACATGACGCTCGGTAATCCCGAGCGCGGCCGAGATCGCCGCCCGGTCCCGGCCTTCGGCCTGCAGGGTCAGCACCGCCGACTTCTGCGATTTCGCCCCCCGGCCGTGGGGTATGTAGATCTGGTTGCCTGAGAGATGCTTGCACAAGGCGGTCGCGTCGTCCATCCCGAGCGCCTGGACGACGGGATGGTCACGGTCTGGCGCCTTCGGGAACTTCATATCCCGGCCCCCGAAGGCCTGCATCAGCTTCAGCGCCACCCGTATGCCCGTGCCTGCCCCGTAGAACTCGTCCAGGGTTTCCACCAGATCGATGATGGACAGGGGCAGATCGGGGCGGGCGGCACGGCTCATGCGGCAAGAGCCTCCGGCAGATCGTAGTCACCCGGACGCTCAAGCCGCTTGCGGCAAGGCGGGATCCAGCCGAACTCGGGCGCGCGACGGGTCGGCTTTGCGGTGGGGATCCAGACAATCCAGCTATAGGCGGTGGCCGAACTGCCCTTCGGTGCCATCCGCCCCTTGTGAATGACCACGCGCTCGGCGAATTGCAGGATGAGGCGGGGCGGGCGGCGGCTAAAAATCGAACAGTAGCGATCGGCACCTTCGAGGAAGGCGCTGCGCACAAAGAGCGCCACTGCCGTGGTGCTGGTTTCGAGCGCGCGGTCCAGAAACTGCGCGGCAAGGCGGAACGGGGGATTCGTGATGGTCCAGTCCACGACCTGCGGCGGCGGGCCAAACAGATAGTCCCCCACCGGATAGCCAACGCCATAGTCGAAGATGTCGGACGCCACGACCCGGCCAAAGTATTCGCCAAGCGGCCGCGCCATGTACCCGCGGTTGGCCGCAGGCTCCCGGACCGTCTGGTCATCGACCGGCAGCCACCAGAGCGTATGGATGAGGTGATCCAGCAGCGCCCTTGTCGCCCAGGGCGGCGTCGGGAAATCGTCCAGGCTGTGATGAGGCTCACGGCGCTGCTGCATCACGGCCGAGCTACGGTTCTGGGTCACGCAGCACCCCCGGCCTTTGCGGCCTTGCCGCGCTTCTCCATCTTCTTCAGCGCCTCGATGATCGGGCTGGCCTGGTCGTAGGACAGCATGTCAGGATCGACCACCACGCCGTCATGACCATGGGCAACGAAGCGCTTGCAGAAGGCGCGCAGGGCGGCCGGCGATCGGTCTTCGATGACACCCAGCTGATGGCAGTTCTTCCAAAGCGCGTGGATCATCCGCGACCAAGGCTTGAAGGACTGCGGCAGCCGCTTGCCTGCGACCTTCACCTTGAAGCCGAGCCGCGTCATTTCCTTGACCACGGCTGCGCGCTGCGCTTCGGACATGGCGCGCAGCGAGGCGGTGCCCGTCACCCGCTGCAGGAGCGCGCGATAGGTGTCCTCGTCGAGGCCGAGTTCCTTGCGGGCGACATGGATGACCTTCAGTGTGTTCATGCCGAAGCCTCCGGGAATTGTGTGCGGATCAATGCGTCCCGCCGAGCTTCATGTGCCGCGAGATCGACCTCGGGGATGGAGCTGTACTCGACCCAATGTGCGATGCCGCTTCGGCGCAGGCATCCGGCGGCCACCCGCTCGACAAAGGTCGCGTGTTTTGCCGCACTCATCCAATAGCCGTGACCAGCACCACCACTACTGAGGCGCCAGGAGAGGCGGCAGACAGAGGCCATCATCAGATCACCTCCAGATGCAGGATCGAACAACCGCCGCGCCGGCCCTCCAGGGCGATGACGATGGCGCCGTAGCCCAAAGCCCAGGGCTTGGAGCGGATGGCAGTCACCTCGAACTCCGGTTTGCCGGAGATCGGGAAGAAGCGGACCTTGCGGCCGATCGGGAAATTCCGCTCCGCCGCGGCCAGGGCGCGTTCGAGATCAGTCATGGCTGCACCGCGCACAGGTCTCGGGATGGGAAATTGACGGGGTGAACTGCCGCTTGCAGCTTCTGCAGGTGATCTGCCCACCCTCGGCCAGGTGCTTCTGGAGCCGGCGCTTGTGTTGCGACCACATGCCCTGCAGCTGGCCGGTGCTGAGTCCCAGCTCCAGAGCGACGGTCGAGATCTTCTCGCCGGCCGCGATCCGGGCAAAGGCACGGTCGCGCTCGGCCTCCGTCAGGAGGGGGGCCTTGGGTGTCAGGAACGCCGGCGCGACGGGCTTGTCCGGGACGACCGCAGGCAGGTTCCTGACAGGTCTGGGGGGCGCAGGCGTCGGCGCCGGCCGGTGCTTCTCGACCAGTTCCCGCAACCGGGCCTCCCCGGCCTCCTCCAGCGCTGCAGCCTCGGCCTCGGCCACGTCGGCGGCGGCGGTGCCGAAGCCGGCGGGCTCCTCGACCGGCCAGTCGATCTCCTCGTCCTGGAGGAGCGCGCAGACCCGCTGGCCGACCTCCCGCTCGGGGAAGATGCCGATCAGGATCGGCTTCATCAGGACAATCTCGACCTGCCCATCCGGCCGGTCTCGCAACATGTAGGACATGGGTGCCTCGCGGGGCTGCATCATCAGGGCCGGGCCACCATGGCCGACCGACCTGCCCCGGCGCGATGCCGGGGCAGGTTTCGCTTCACGAGGGTTCTGCCGGGGTGAGATCGATCATGCCCTCGTTGATCAGGCTCCCGAGGGCTTCGATGATCTGCTTGATCTCTCTGGACCGGACGCGCGGTATGTCGGCACGGGCGCGCACCATCTGGATGATCTGGTGCATTTCGTCTTCGCTCCTCTCCGCCATCTCACGCCCCCTTCGCCGCCTTGAAGACGAGGCGCCGGCTCTCCGGGATTTCCACCGGCGCGCCGGTCGCGGGGTTGCGGCCCACGCGCGCCGGCCGGGCCTTGACGCTGAAGGCCCCGAAGCCGTTCAGGCGGACGGTGTCGCCCGCCTCGGCCCGGTCGCGGGTGACATCGAGGAAGGCCTCGACCGCGGCCTTGGTCGCGGCGACGCTGGCGCCGGTCCTTTCGGAGACGATCTTGACCAGCGTGTCCTTGTTGACGGTTCCCATGTGGTTTCCTCCGTTCATGGGGGGTTAGCCGGCCAGCACAGCGCTGGACGGGTCGGGGGAGCGGGGAGGCGAGAGCCACCCTGCCTGGGCGTAGAACTCGGCGCGGCCGAGCCAGCGGTCGCGGGCGGACTGCCAGCTCTCGGCGGGAGGCAGGGCGCGCAGCGCGCCCATGGCGCGGTCAAGGAGATCGGTCTCCGCTGGGCCGAGCGGGCCCGGAGCGGCGCCGAGGAAGGTCCAGACCTCGGCCAGGAAAACGACCTGATCGACCGTCCGCAGCTGCTGAGACATCGACCTCGGGGCGAGGCCCCAGGCTGCCCCGATCCGGCGGTCGATGGCACCCTCGGCATTGCGGATGGCATTCTCGACCGCGGTCCTGGTGCCGAGCTGGCAGAGCAGCTCCACCGCCGGATCCATCAGGTCGCCCAGGAAGGCCTTGTGCGCGTCGTGCAGCAAGGCCCAGGGCTTCAGGTCCTGGGTGCAGAGGTCGGACACGAGGACCGAATGCGCGGCCACCGACCAGGGCTCCGGCGTCCGCCCGCCGAAGCGGTTGATCTTCGCCAAGGCAGCGGCGAGGGCAGCGGCGCCGAGGTCGGCCGGCTGCAGGTCGGCAAGGTCGATCGGGCCGCGGGCGGTATGGAAGGGCACACCCATCAGGCTCGCCCCCCACGCTCGCCGACGACGTCGACGGTGTTGATGCTGACACCCGCGTCCTCACCATCCAGCAGCGCGCTGCTGATCACCCTGCTCCAGGCCTCAATGACCGCTGGCAAGGTTGTGGCGGAATCCCGGCTGGCCGAGGCCGCGTTGACCACCGTGTTGCCCATGATGGCCCCGAGCGCCTTCCCGATGAACTCGGCCGAGCGTCCCTCGTTGACCATGCGGAGGATGCCGAGATGCGTGAGCAGGAGCGGTTCCCACAGCGCATCCTGCGCCAGGTAGAGCTGCAGGTCCGCCTCGCACTTGGCCCCCGCGAGAATGCCCGGGAGTACCTCGGCGCGCAGCTTGCGCAGCGATGCCTCGGCCTGCGTCAGATCGTAGTGGACGTGGTTCATGCCGCCACCTCGACCGAGGTAGCCTGCGGCGGGGCCCATTCGATGATGAGCCCCTCCAGGAAGGTGGGGCTGAACTCGGCCGCCCAGCTATCCTCCAGCTCGGCGAAGCTGCGGTAGCCGAGCGCCTCGGCAAAGCGGTCGGACCAGATCACCGGGATGCCGTCCTGGCGGATCGCGCTGATATGCCCCGCGAGCCAGCTCACCTCGCAGCGGGCAACGTGGGTGCAGATCGGGTCGGGGATGATCGCGCCGGAGGTGGTGCGGTCGGTCAGGCGGATGCGCTCGCCCGGGCGGGCATGGCGCAGGCTGGGCGGCCGGAAGGTCTGGCTGACCAGCCCGGCCTGGATCAGAGGCACGAGGCGCTGCTCGAAGGCGTAGGTGATCATGATCAGCCCCTTACGCGTTCGACAGGTCGATGGTGATGGGCAGGAGCTGCTCACCGATCTGCGCGGCGCGGCGGAAGTAGATCTGGTTCTTGGAGCCGGTCACCCGCATCGCGTCGCGAACGGCGCGCATGGCTTCCTTCCACCGCGGATCCTCTATGCTCAGCCGAAGCAGGCTGAAAATGGCGGTGCGGTTTATGCGACCTTCCTGATCCGTGTTGAACGCATCGGTGATCACCGCGCGGATTTCCGGGCGGGCATCTGCGGACCATTCATTCAGGCATTCGTCGACCAGTTGCTTGGCGATCTGCAGTTCCGGGCCAAACTCGACCCGGTCCTGAACCCGGATTTCGACCTCCATCAACCCATCGTGAGTTTTGTAGGACCGGTTACCTTTGCCGCGATTGCCTTTTTTGGTGACGCCGTACTCCTGCTCCAACAGCGCGTCGAACTCGCCGAGATCGGTCATCGTGTGGCCCTTGAAACGGGTCACCTGCTGCGACAACGCAATCGCGAAGCTCATGATCTTGCGGACGATCTCATCTTCAAGAAGGACTTGAGGCTTGATCAGTTCGATGGGCACAAGAGCGCCCTTCGCGTCTTCCATGTAGGTTTTGTCACCGAAGCAAATACGCCCGTCTGAGAGCGGTGCAGGGGTGAATTCATTGGTTGGCACGTTCATTTCAGAACTCCTTGAGGCGGGGGAAAACGAGTTTCTCAGGCACCTGCAGCTGCAGGGGCGGGATGGGGGCGAGACCGAGGATCACCAGCGCCAGCGCCATGTCCTCGCTGTCCTGAACGCTAAGGCTGGTCAGGGCGCGGATGCCGAGAAGATCGATCTTGCCCAGGGCGCGGGCGGCTGACACCAGAATGTCTCGGTCGGTGCGGGATGGCCGTTCGGCTTCAGGCAGAGACATGACCGCCCTCCGGCTTCAGAGGGTTGAGGGGGCACCGCTTGCAGGCCCGAAATTGCGAGACCTGTTCGGGATCGGATGTGGACATCGGTGCGCTGGCCAGGGCGCGACAGCGGTCAGGTGTCAGGCCGGCGCGCAGGTGGGGGCACAGCACCTGATCCCGATAGAGTGCAAAGATCCGGGCACCATGCTTGGAGGTCACCAGATCGAGGCTCTGCGCCGGATAGGTGCCTGAGATCAGCATGGAGACGGACGGCCGGGCCATCCCGGTTTCCCGCGCGATCTGGCTGATGGACTTGCCCTTCCCGTGCTGCGCACGAAGAAGGCCGATCCATTCGAGTTCCGGCAGATCGAGGTTCAACGCGGGGTGCACGGCACGTCCTCCCCGATGTTGAAGTCATGGAGGCCCGGCCGCTTCTGCAGCACGACGGGCGCCCGTGGGCCTGTATCGCGCTGCAGAAGGTATCGCTTGTAGCCGTTGCTGGTTGGCGAGGTGCCCGGGGCGCGATGCGGGGAGGAGATGACGTATCCCGCCCTGGTCAGCGCCAGCAGATAGCGGTTGAGGTTGGTGGAGGGGTCTGCGTCGGTCGGCCGAGCGGCCTCCAGGAGGATGTCCGGGATCGTGAACAGCCGCTGCATTCGCATCGACGACCAGGCGCGCTGGCGGAAGGTGTCCTTGAACTCCTGGACACGATCACGCGGCCCCCGCGGCCCCGATCGGATCACCTCGCCTGCAGCCGCAGCGACGAGGCCCTCGGGCGTCAGCTGGTAGCAGCCGACGGCCATCCGCTCGAGGTAGTTCCGGCGCAGCAGCAGGGCAGCTGCGCTGGAAACCTGACGGTTGGTCAGGTCCAGATCCTCGGCCAGCTGATCAATGGTCAGGCAAAGCCCTCCCGACAGCTTCTGAAGCAGGGCAGTCGGTGCTTTGCCAGGATGATGCCGATCGACCATCAGACAGCCCCCGGCACAATGATGGGCTTCGAGGTCGAGCGGTCGTTCATCAGCACCTGGCCCGCCATGTCGGCCATGGTGATCCCCTCGGCGCCGATATCGGCCCGCATGCCGAAACGCTCGATATGCGCGATGGCTTCGAGGATCTCGCGGTTGAACCCCTTGGACAGACGCCACACAAACTCCGTCAGGTCATCAGCGACCGGAAGTTCGCAGCGCCCGGCGATCAGGGCGCGGGCATCATCGAGGGTTGCCGGGCGGAAGGTGATCTTGTTCGAGCCGGCGCGGCTTTCGATCTGGGGGAAGCGGCGCAGGTTGTCGCGCAGCGAGCCCATGCCCACCAGTATGGTCGGCAGGTAGCGCAGATCCGAAATCCCCCGGATGGCCTCCATGATCTCGCCCCGGGTCGAGACCATGTCACATTCATCGATCACCAGCCCAAAGGTCCGGTTCTCAAAGACCGCGCGTTCCGAGCGGTCGCCCAGTTCGTCCAGCACCCGCGCGAAGCGTTCGCGCTTGCCGCGGATGCCCTTGGCGTCGATCGACAGCGCCGTGAGGATCTCCTGGATCAACCAGCTGTAGTCCCAGCCCTTCTGGGCGCGCAGATAGATGCTGCCGGTCTGGGCGACCCAATGACGGATGGTGGTGGTCTTGCCGAGGCCGGGCAGGCCGTCGACCACTGCGAGGCAGGCCTCGACCGCACCGCGTTCGTTCACACGCTTCAGGGCGCCATAGAACTCGCGGACGTTGGCCGTCTCGACAAAGGTGGGTTTCATGTTATGCTCTCCTCATTCCTGACTTTTCTGGTTTAGGCAGCGGCACGGAGGAGGGTTCGAAGCACCTCCGTGTCGATGCCGGCCATCTCAAAGACCTTGCAGGCCGTCGAATTGCTGATGCAGTCCCGCAAGATGCGGATCTGGTTGGGGGTAAGCTCTGTCGGGTGCTGCAACGCCCAGGCTGCCAGCTCTTCATCAGAGCGGAAGACGCGGCGGCGCGGGGAGGCCGTGGCTGGGTCTGCCGTGGCCGTGTTGTCGACGGCGAGTATGACCGGCTCGGCCGGGCGCGCGGGAGCGACGTCGATGAAATCCGCGATCTCGACGGCCTGCTGTTCCAGTTGGAGCGGGGCGTCCAACTCTGCCAGCTTGTCAGCGCGACGGCGGTCCAGACGCTTGAGGGCAGATTTGCTGCGGTCCTCAACAGCCTTCTGTTCGGCGGTCAGCGGGATGTAACGCTGTGCGTTCCCGGCGAATTCGGCCACGCAGATCAGCTTGCCCGGCTGACCCTCCTCGATGTCGAGCTCGCGCACCCAGACCTTGTCGGCCTGATGCAGGTCGTAACCGACGACCACCCTCTCTCCGTGGTAGGCTTCGAGGGCGGGATGGAAGTACTCGTTGGTGTTCCACTCGACGAGGGCGCGGTGGACGGTGCGGATCTCATGGGGCCGGAAGAGATCATCCAGTTCTTCAGGATCGATGCTGAGAGGCTCGAAGCCGTTCTGGACATGCAGCGCCCAGGCCTCGTTCGGGGTCATGTGCCGCAGGCGTCCGGTTTCCGGATCCTCGTAGCGCGGCAGGCCGGTGTGCGGGCGGTCGTTGTAATCGGCAATTGTCTTCTCGACCGCTGCGATGAAATCTGCCCAACTGGGCAGCCGGCGAGCCTGCCCGAATTCCTTGATCTCGCGCCGGGTCTCTTTGTGGATGGCCTGCTTCGCCTCCTTGTCCATGTCGCGGCCCATGTAGGTGGGCATGCGCTTGGCAAGGTCGTTCCAGACGTGGTTGAACCGCTCGATGATGCCCTTCGCCTGCGAATTGTAGGGCAGTGCATGCATCTTGGTGATGCCGAGACGACCCATCAGCCCGCCGAAACGATCGTCATCAAAGGTCTTGTTTTTGTAGCCTGCGCCACGGTCGGTATAGAAGATCGCGCAGATGCCATGGACCGAACAGGAGCGGCGCAGAGCCTCGGTCACCGCAATCACGTTCTCCTTGCGGCTGACCGCGTAGCCCACGCATTTGCGCGTGGCGACGTCAAGCACCGAGGTGATTTCCGGGCGCATCGGCTTGCGCGAGACCGGGTCTGCGACCTCCGCGTCGAAGGTCTTGCCATCGGCCGTGTAGACCGTGGTCGGCCACATGTCGTCAGTGGTCCGGGTGACATATGACATGCGGGCGCGCAGCGTCAGGATGCCCTCACGCCCAACGTTCTTCTCGATGTTGTTCAACCGCTCGCGCAGGATCCGCGTGACCTGGCTCAAGGTCAACTTCATCAGCTGGACGCCCCGATGGTCATCCGCCTCCTCCAGCCATTTCCGATGGGCGTCAGCGATGGAGGGCTTGCCGGGGATGGCATAGAATCTCATGAACTCAAAGAAGGCCTCCGGGATCGGCTCAGCCTGCTTTGGGGGGATCGGCGCCAGCGCCAGAATTCCACCCTCGTCGCGATCCTTGAACCAGCGCCACAACGTCCTTTCTGACAACTCGGGCGAGCGGGCACGATCGTTCGCGGCGGCAATCAGCACCGGATCGACTTGGAAGCCATCGTCGGCAGTCAAGGTCAGCCGCAGGACGAGGCCCGCGACCTCTCGGTCCGTCAGGCTCAGCCCCGTATCACGGCGGCGCTCGGCCTCCTTGCGCGCGACCAAGCCTTCCTGGGCTTCGAGGAAGCGGGCAATCCCCCAGGCACGGGTCTGCTGATGCGCGATCACATAGCCCTCGATCGAACGAAGGATATCTGCACGGGCCAGCATCACATCCCGCCGAGGCGCTGGCAGCGCGGCGACGCGCAGCGCATCGACCTTGCGCTGATCGACCAATTGCTCGGACTGATGTTGGCGCACCAGGCTGGCCTGATCGAAGCGGGCGGCGATGGTGTCGCGCAGATATTCGGGTAGCAGGGTGATGTGATACTCTCGGCTTGGGCGCCCGCCCTTGGCTTCAGCCGGGCGCCAGCGTGTCAGGTGATCGGGCAAGGTGTTCCAGCCCCGTACACCGGCATGGGTGCGTACGCCCCGTTCAGACGACGGGAAGCGGGAGCCGCCCCGGTCAGCAACCAGTTCGGCAATCTCCCGGGCAGTCAGGAATTCGCGGAACTCCTGCGATGATTGGAGGATCCTGACAGGGAGGCCAGTCATCGACGCCCCCTCCCTTGCGCGATGACCTCGCGCTCGAGAGCCTGTTCCATCGCCTCGATCTCTCGCTTCTTCTCGCGGATCAGGTGCAGCTTGATCATCCCGGCATATTCCGAGTCGATCACCGTCATGCCGAACTCGCCCGGAACGAAGCCAAGCAGATCGCGGGCATCGGTGGCGTGCACGAGGGCGATGAAGGCGTCCAGCGGGATGCGATGATCCTCGGAGCCTTCCGAAGACCACTTGTTCAGCATCGCCTCCGATACCGGGCGTCGCAGGTATGCGGCCATGTTCCTGGCGACCTCAGCCCGTGTCAGGCCATCGTCGCGGGCATCGCGCAGCGCCTGTCCGATGATACGGGCAATGCGGTTGTCCAAGGGACCGCGACCCATGACCTCGGAGCTGTAACCCACCGAGACCTTCGGAGGCTCCCAGGCAAACAGGTCTTTGGTCAAAGGATCGCGGTGGCGAGCCATCAGATGCGGCCCCGGCGTTTCAGCGAGGCGAGGATGCGATCCTCGTTCTCGATCAACAGCAGATCGAAGCTGCCCTCGGGCAGGGATTTGATGCCGTCCGAGAGCGCCCGGAATCGCCTCTCCAGCGCGGTCGGCTGGATGCCGTTCTCCAGATAGGCCAGCGCCGCTGCGACATTCTCGATCTCGGGATGCTCATCGCCCAGGATCAGGTCGAGGATGCGGGCCTGACGTGCGGCGGGCTCTTCCGAGAGCGCCTTCAGCTCGGTCTGCTTGGTGGCCAGCTTCGTGCCCACAAGGCGCAGGCGCGAGGGCGGCGCGAGATCCGTCCAGATCTTGACGGCCATGTTGATTGCGCGCTTCGACAGGCCGACCTTCTCGGCGATGTCTCGGGCAAAGCCGAAGATTTCAGGCTGATCGTCGGGGGTGGGAAAAATTTTCCCACTCTCATCATTCAGCAGCACCTCGACGAGCGGGCGAGCCAAGCTAGCCTCCCACGCCTGCTTCAGCTCATAGAGGTGATGGCAGCGATCCAGCGCGATCAACTCGGCCCGGCCGAGGTTCTCCATGACCTCTTCCAGCCGCGCGGCGGCATCGCTTTGGGCTCCGGAAATCGAGGCGGGAATGGCCTCGATCTGCAGCATCTCATGGGCCCGCAGCCGAAGAAGGCCGCTGATCAGCGTGTAGCGGTCACCATTCACGCGCACCCGGATCGGATGGTGCAGGCCCTGTTCAGCGATGACACTGGCCAGCATCTGCGCGCCGGCCTCGTCGTATTTTCGCGCCCGGTCAGCCGGGATGTCGATATCCCTGATCGGAAGATCGACGATGGGAAGTGATGTCATGGGGAAGACCTGTGCTCGACGGTTTTTTGAGGTTCCCCGGCGGCGCTGCCACGCCGCCGGGGTCCCGCTGGCAGAAAATGCCTTCGCTTTTCGCAGGCCGGCGGATCGGCCCTGACATGTCAGTATCGCGCAGCGCGCCGCACCTGCCCGGTGGCCCGGGCTGCGATGCCCATCGATCCCGCATCGCTGAAATGCCTGCAGGTGCCGCACATGCGATTGTGGAACCCCTCGGAGGTAAAGCTGTGCCCACACCGAATGCAGGGGCGCACCCTCGGCAGACGGGCGGGACTAACCCCGCCGAGCTGCCCATCGAGCCATGCTTCCCCTTCGGCGCGGCTGGGGAAGGTGGGCGACAGGTCGGGCAGGCCGAGGATCTGATACTCGCCAGAGGCCAGATACTCGACGCGGGGGCCGGAACCCAATTTGCGGGGACCCTGCACCATCACCGCACCTGCAACAGCTGGTCGGCGCCGGTAGCAAGGCCAAAGCCAGCCGCTACCCAGAACCCGCCGATGGCCAGAAGGAACAGCGCGACAGCGCCGGCGACATCGTCGAAGCGGAGGTGCTGCATCATGCCATCTCCTGCGCGGGCAGCACCTGCCGGATGATGAAGGGCGGGGGGCTGCCAAAGCCGACCATTTCAACCCCGATCGACGCGAACGCCTTGGCAATAGCGTCGCGCCCCTCCTGTTGCTCCGCCTCGAACAACAGGAAGCCCTGCAGCGCGCGGAGGGAGATGGCGAGGCGTGAGGTCGCCTCCGGGTCGGGCTTCACGCCGCCGGCCAGCATCGCGATCACCTCGCCCAGGTCGCAGGCCGCGGCCCGGATCGAGGTCGCCGAGGTGTCAAAGGCCGGAATGGATTTGGACAAGATCCCGCTCATGCCGCCGCCCTCTTGTCAGCGGGCTCGTCAGCATTTTGACTCGCCAGAGGCGGATACTTCACGGTATCGAGGATGCGAGGCTTCCCGATGGGATAGCGGGCCGGCCAGATGTCTTCGGGCTTCTGGCCAAGGAAGTCGGCAATGATCTTCTGCACCTTGTAGAGGGTGCGGCTTTTAACCTGGCGGAACACGTTCGGGTTGTGGCCGTTCCGCTTCGCAAGCTCGGTGAGGGTCATGCCGCGGCGATGAAGCTCGGCGATCACGCCGGGCCAATCCATCGCAGGCTTCTGTTTGGTCATCGGGGTCCTCCGACAGGGGGCGGGTGCTGGTAACACCCGCCTTTTGTTGGCTCACTTGGTTCAACAGCAGACGGCGCAAGCTGACTGCATACGCATAGGGATAATTCACGATTGGGAACAAGTAAATCTCATTCGTGAATAATGGTGAAATTTTTGGGAAGACCGCCTGCCCAGCCCAAGACGGAGCTTGCAGCTCGCCTGAAGCTGGTTCGTGAGACTGTTTCTGGTGATGATCGGGACGCTTTCGCCGGACTGGCGGGCATCTCTTCAAGCACGATTGGGAACTACGAGCGAGGTGACAGGGTGCCGGATGCTGAGATGATCAGGAAGTATCGACAGGTATCTGGCATTTCGCTGGACTGGCTAGTCACCGGCGAGGGTGAGATGTTCAGGCCGGCGGAAAGCCGACCCTCTCTCATTGCGGCGTCCCATCCTGTGGGAGACCCAAGAGGAAAGCGCATCCTCATTGATCCGGATGACGAGCAGGTTGTCAGGCTGCCCGCGCGGCGCGGTAGCAAACGTGATGACATGGACCAGGGTGACGGAGCGTTTCGGAAACCCTCCTTTGATCGCTTCGTCGAGTTGCCATTCTATCAGGAAGTGGCAGCCTCGGCTGGGCCCGGTGCCGTTGCTGCCCAGGATCAACCAGACGCGGTCATAGCGTTCGCGAGAGGGTTCATTCAGGATTTGGGTGCAACTGCGGGCCGCTGCAGCGTCATTCGCGCGCGCGGTGACAGCATGTCGCCCACAATTCCCGACGCCGCGCTTCTGATCATCGACCACAGCCAGTCCGAAGTCTCGAACGGCTGCATCATGGTGATAAACGTCGGCGACGATCTTTTGGTAAAGCGGGTCCGCCGCCGCCTTGATGGCCTGATCGACCTCATCTCCGACAACCCCGCCTATCCGCCCGAAACCATCGGCGCCGACCGCATCCAGCAACTGAGGATCGTCGGCCGCGTGGTCTATTTTTGCAGAACGCCATAACGACTAAACCTAAGGAGTACCGAATGCGCCATGCTATCATTGCCCTAGCCGTCCTCGCTGTTTCGGCTTGTGTGCCAGCAGCACCACCGAAGCCTCCGGGGCAGCCATATGCTCTTAGCTCAAAGGCAATCGGCGCCATCAAGGCGGACGTTAGGAAGGCAATGAAGGATCCTGACAGCGCGCGGTTTGGCAAGATCGCAGCCGCGATCGACTCTGAAGGTATCGTAACAGCGTGCGGTTGGGTTAATGGAAAAAATTCCTATGGCGGTTACACCGGCGAGTTGCCCTTCATGGGGATATACTCGGTTGAAGGTGGTCGATTCCTAGTTGCGGACATTGCCAGCGGTTCTGCTGCTTCGGCAACGGTAACCGTCTGCCGCAATCGCGGCGTGGCCATGTAGTCGTTGAAAGTCTGTGGCGGTCAAGCCAGTCAGAACAACTTTGGAACTGGCCGCCCACGCACTCTGCCGCTCTCCAAGTCTGCCTGAGAATGCCCAATACCAGGGCGCGAAGATGTGGGGCTCCCACCTGGGCGACGCCATAAATATCCTCCGGGCGACCCTCCCGCCCGGAGACTTCCGTCGCCTTGTTCTTCACCAGCCTTGGCCCTTGCTGGCGCCAAGGGACCGTCAGGAACCCGATCCACCTTCCGACTCCTGACGCTTGCCGCTTCCGAAACCTCCCCAGTCACCGTCGGTATGTCGTATGCCTCTTTTACTTTATTATTCAGACATTTAATTTTCCTTAGGCGTTGGTCTGCAGGTTTCGGCAGAGATTTCCGAAACCTCCTTGGGTCGCCCTGTCGTGCCAGCCAGCTTTCCAGAGCGCAACTCTCCACGATCAACGCCTCTATGATCTTTTGTTTCAATATGTTAGGCGCTGCGCGCCACTGTTGATCAGGTGCGGCCTGAATGTCGATCCCCTGCGCTCTGGATGACGCCAAATCGCGCATTTTCTCCCGTCAACTTGCATCGTCCGCAACCTGCCGAATGTCAGTTTTTGTCTGCGATCTCAAAGCGATGTGGCTTGGATTGGTGGTTTCGGCACTGCTGCCAAAGCTAGTACCCCCCTACACATCGGAAAGATCCGTCGGGGCGGTCGAGACGTGCCTTTTTCAGATTGCCCTCCGGCTGGCCCTTCCCGATGCGCCGGTGGAACCACCTCTGGCCGGCCGAGTTATCGCTGGGTAAGCAATTGGAGGGGCTGATATGAAGGGCATTGTCGCGTGGTTGATGGGCGTCCCGCTGATCGTCATCATCGGGCTCTACTGGTTCGGGTATTTCTAGGTCGGTTGGGTTTCTGCGGGTTCTGTTGATGGCGGGCGTTGTTGACTTGGTCTGCAGGATCAGCCGCCCGACCTTGTCGAACCCGACGGCATAGGCCTTCAGTGGACCCGGCCGGTAGACACGGCAAGCCTTGCGGGGGCCTGCCGGCCCGGATCATCGGGTGATCGAATGCCCGATGGCGGGCTTCGAGAGACGAAGCCGGACGCCACGACGCGATGCGTCACGCGGCGGTGTTCTACAGCCCCGTATTCAAACTCCCGGTTCCCGTATTGCAACAGCAGGGCCTTTTGGCCTGTGGGAATGTCGATGACCCAACGTCGGTAAGCGGGCACTATCTTGCCACATCATTCGCCGCGCGGCCCATACGCCGCTGCACCTTGGCCCCAAGCCGGACCACGGGCCGGCCCTTGTCGGGCTGACGTTGCAATCGGCGATCTGCTCGCGCGATACCTCAGCAATCCACCTTCTGGCGCATTTCCACGGCCTTGGCCGTTGCGGCCTGCAAGGCGGCCTCGATGGCCTTGGTGAAGCCCGCGGCTTCCGCCGCCTCGATGCCCGCGCAGGTGGTGCCGCGATAGTCGATGAAGGTCCGCACCAGCGCCGGCGCCTCGGCCACCTTGCCCTCCAGCAGCCGGGCCGAGGCGCAAACCGTCGCTTCCACCGCCCGGGCCGCGACATCGGGTGCCACGCCGCGTGCGGCCAGAAACCCCAGCATCGCCTGCGCCAGAAGGGCGGGATAGGCCGGACCCGAGCCGGACAGCGCGGTCATCACGTCGATCTGGTCCTCACCCGGCAATTCTTCCTCGGTCCCGATGGCGCCAAGGACGCGCGACACCGCGTGCCGGTCTTGGCCCGTAACGCCCGGGCCGGCCACCCATGGCGAATAGCTGGCCGCGATCTCGGCCGCGGCATTGGGCATCGCGCGGACGATCCTGCCGCCGCAGTGCGCCAGCGCCCCTATCCCGACCCCGGCCATGAACGAGATGACAAGCCGCCCCGCCGCCTGCAGGCCCAGGTCCGGCCAATCGCCGGGCCTGACCGAGACGACGACGACATCCGAGGACTGCACCAGATCGGGCAGGTCGCGCGCCCAGACGACAGTCCGCCCGCCGTAGTCCTGCGGGCCGCGGCGGTTCAGCACGGCGACTTCGGCCAGCCCCCGGTCGATCAGCCCCCGGCCAAGCGCGCCGCCCAGCCAGCCGGTTCCGCCAATGATGCCTACACGCATGACGCCTTCCTTCCGCTTGCCGCCCCGTGGCCGGCAGAAGCGTCAGACGTTCGACCAGCCACCGTCGATCACATGGGCCTGTCCGGTGGTGAAAGCCGATTCATCCGATGCCAGATAGACCACAAGATGCGCGATCTCTTCCGCCGTGGCCATCCGCCCCATCGGCTGACGCGCGATGAAGGCCTTGCGCGCCGCCTCGTAATCGCCGGTCGCCCGCAGCCGGTCCTCAAGGCTTGGGCTTTCCACGGTGCCGGGGCAGACCGCGTTGCAGCGGATGCCCTTGGTGACGAAATCCGCCGCCACCGCCTTGGTCAGCCCGATCACACCGGCCTTGGTGGCCCCGTAGACAAAGCGGTTGGGCGCGGCGATGACCGACCCGACCGCGCTGGCCATGTTGATGATCGACCCACCGCCCCGGGCGATCATGCCGGGCAGGAAGGCCTTGCACATCCGAAACATCGCCGTGACGTTCAGGTCCAGCGAAAAGGCCCAATCCTCGTCCGAGCAGTCAAGGATCGTTCCATTGGCGACAAAGCCGGCGCAGTTGAACAGGACCGAGGTCTCGGGCAGGTCGGCGGCGGTCTGCGCCACGGCCACCGGATCGCGCACGTTCAGCGGACGGGTCTCGATGCCCTGCTCTGCCAGTTCGGCCAGCGTGCGCGAGTTGATGTCGGTGGCGATCACCCGCGCGCCCTCGGCCTGCATCGCCAGCGCCGAGGCCCTGCCGATGCCCTGCCCCGCCGCCGTGACCACGCAAACCTTGCCCTGCAACCGCCCTGTCATGCCGTCCTCCTGTCATTCTGCGCGGCCAGCCTAGCGCGGCCGGAACTGACATGCCAGTGGCGGCGCCCGCCGCGCCCTTGTGCGCCCTGTGGCTGCGTGCCACCTTCGCCACAGCTGCCGGAGA
Source organism: uncultured Paracoccaceae bacterium (assembly GCA_934500835.1). Classification (GTDB taxonomy): domain Bacteria; phylum Pseudomonadota; class Alphaproteobacteria; order Rhodobacterales; family Rhodobacteraceae; genus Pseudogemmobacter. The sequence goes on from CAKSTR010000009.1 coordinate 187,555, forward strand.
CGCCCGATGACCATGACCCTTTCCGCCCGGGGAATCTCCCTTGGCTTCACGCCGCAAGGCGGTGCCGTCCATCCCCTGTCCATCCGCGACGACGGCGCCGAGGTCGCTGTGCTGCACGCCGCCCCCTGGACGGCGGAGGAGGTTCCCGCCGATGCCCCGCCGCATCAACGCTGGCTGCGCGGCGATTTCCTGGCAGCACCCATGGGGCCGGGGCCGGACGGGCTGCACGGGCTGGCCGCCAACGGCCATTGGGAACCCTTGCCCGCAGCTCCCGGCACTCTGCGCGCCCTTTTGCAGGGGCAGATCATGGGCGCGACCGTGATCAAGGAACTGTCGGTGACGGACGACCATCCGTTCCTGTATCAGCGCCACCTTTTCATTGGCGGATCGGGTGCCCTGCCGGTGGCCAATCACGCCATGGTCGCGCTGCCGGGCGGGGCGAAGCTCTCCTTCTCACGCAAGCGCTGGTTCGAGACGCTGGCCGAGGTGATGGAGCCCGACCCCGCGCGCGGCCGGTCGGCCCTGACCTACCCCGCGCGGCACGAGGATGCGGCAGATTTTCCCGGTGCCGCAGGCCCGGTGAACCTGCACCGCTACCCCTGGGGCGAGGCGCATGAGGATTTCGTGGCCGCAGTCGAAGAGCCGTCGTCCGCCCTGGGCTGGGCGGCCGTGGTCCGCCCCGATCAGGGCGATGTTTTCCTGTCGCTGAAGAACCCGCGATCCCTGCCGATGACGATGCTCTGGCATTCCAACGGCGGGCGCGACTACGCGCCGTGGAACGGCCGGCACCGCGGCTGCCTTGGCGTCGAGGAAGGCGCCGCCCTGCCGGTTCTGGGGCTTTCCTCGGCCGAGACGCCCGATCCGCTGACCGCTGCCGGCCAGCCCGGCCGTCTGGTGCTGGAACCGGAAGGCACCGTCGACATCCGCCACGCCATCGGCGCATTCCGCTGGCCCTCGGCTCAGGCGGTGGCCGGCGTCCGGCTGGAGGGGGATGAGCTGACCATCACCGGCGACTGGGGGGCCGAGCGGCGCCTGCCGTTCCGGGGCAGCTGGCTGCGGCTGTCACAGGACGCCCCGGCCGCACCAAAGACCCCAATCGACTGGGATCTTTAGCGCCACGCGCCGCGCCCGCGCGATTTTCGCAGAAAATCGGTGCTAACGGCTGAAGCCCGGCTTCTGCGACCAGGCCCAGGCGTCGCCGATCATCTGCCGCAGGTTCGACCGCTGCGGCGTCCATCCCAGTTCCGCGACCGCCCGGCGAGAGCCGGAGACCAGAACCGCCGCGTCGCCGGGCCGGCGCGCGCCCTGAAGGATCGGCACCTCCTGATTGGTCACGGCGCGCGAGGCGTCGATCACCTCGCGCACGGTGAACCCGGTGCCGGAGCCGAGGCAGAACACCCGGTCCCCGCGCCCGTCCAGAAGCCAGCGCAGCCCCAGCACATGGGCATCGGCCAGATCCGCGACATGGACATAGTCGCGCACACAGGTGCCGTCGCGGGTGGCATAGTCATCCCCGAAGACGGTCAGCGCCGGCCGGCGCCCCGCCACCGCATCCAGCATCAGGGGGATGAGATGCGTCTCGGGCGTATGCTGCTCTCCCAACTCACCCTCGGGATCGGCGCCCGCCACGTTGAAATAGCGGAAGATCACCGAGGTCAGCCCGTGGCTTGCCCCGAAGTCCTTCAGCATGTCCTCGATCGCACGCTTCGATCCGCCATAGGCATTGATCGGGCGCTGCGGCGTCTCCTCGTCCAGCACCACACCGTCCTGATCGCCATAGGTGGCGCAGGTCGAGGAGAAGACGAATTTCCCGATGCCATGCGCCACGGCGGATTCGATCAGGTTCAGTGCCCCACCGACATTGACCCGCCAGTAAAGCCCCGGGTCCTTCATCGACTCGCCCACCAGCGACAGCGCCGCGAAATGCATGACCGCGACGGGGCGATGTTCGGCCAGGGCGGCATCGACTGCCGCGCGATCCGACAGATCGCCACGCACGAAGGGGCCGTAGCGGACGGCCTCCTCCCAGCCGGTCGAGAGGTTGTCGAAGGCAACAGGGACAAAGCCGGCGCGGGCAAGCGCCTTGCAGGCATGACTTCCGATATAGCCAGCCCCGCCCGTGACCAGAACCTTCACCATTGCTCTACACCTTCCAAACTGGGTCAGCCCCGCCTTACCCAATAGGCCCGCACTTGTCACGGGCAGGTCCGTGCGCTCCAGCCGCCTGCTGTCCGGGAACAGCATTCAACGGCGGTTTCCGGACAGTTTGTGGGGAATTCCTGTCTTGATCGAAAACCGGACTTGAGTCAGTCTTCGCTTGAAATTTGATCAAGCCGACTGTCCTGCGGAGATATTTTGCGTGAAGGTGGTTGCGTGTTTCCGTGTTGGCATTGCCGCCCTTGCCGGGTTCCTGCTGCCAATGACCGCAACCTGGGCCTTGGGGGAAGGCGGAAACGTGAAGATCGTGATGATCTGCAACTCGGCCTCGGGGGTTGACCGCTCTGCCCGCGATGCCGTCTGCGAAGGCTTCCTCACCCAACTGCGCGGCACCTATCCCGGGCACCAGTTCGACATCGCGGACTCGGCCACGAAAGATGGCCCGGGGCTGGAGCTGCGGATTACCGCGGCCAACCGGACATCGACGGCGATCCAGCTGGTCTGGACCGACGCTGACGGCAACAGGACGTCCGGCGCGGTCGAGGCCGTGTCCTCGCCCGACCGTGCCGTCACCCAATCGATGCAACTATCGCTCTTCAACCGCGCTTTGGCGGCAACACCGATGCCGCAATAAGATAACAGACCGGAGGTAACTGCCATGTGCCTGCTCTGCGCCGCCAATCCTTCCTCGGACAGACTTTCATCCTACGACCTGCATGACGGTGCCTCTGACGACAGCATCGGCAACGCCAGCAGCGGCCCCATCACCGCTGCCGGCAGCGGAGCCGGTGGCAGCCATGCCCCCTACACCTGGGACCAGATCGCCGGTTACCTGACCGATGGGTACTGGGGCTTCAACGGCGGGGTCTGGCGCGCCTTCGACCTGGGGCCGGGCCGGGTCATCACCTATGATACGTCACGCCTGTCGCCTCTGGCAGCTGCCATCGCGGAATATGCGCTGGATGTCTGGGCAGCAGCCACCGGAATCAATTTCGTGGACGCCGGCACCACCGCCTCACTTTTCACCGAAGGTGCCGACATAGGCGGCAACATCGCCACAGCCACAGGCATATCGACCAACACCATCGTGACCGGCTCGATCGGTGCCGTGGGTGATGCCGACTACTATCGCGTCACACTGGTCGCGGGCCAAACCTACATGATCGGGATGACGCAGACGACCGGCTCAAACGTCGATGCCGTCCTCAGGCTTTTGGACAGTGCCGGCGCGGTGCTCCAGACTTCGGACGATCCCAGCACCGCGGCAGCCGGTGAATACATTACCTTCACCGCGACAACCACCGGCACCTATTATATTTCCGCCGCCGATTATGGAACGCGGACAGGCGGCTACGAATTGTCGATTCAGGGCGCTTCGGACCTGACGTTCAACGATATGGATCAGACCGGCGCCTATGCCTGGTCGGATATCAGCGGCAACGCGATTCTTCAGTCCTTCATCAACATCAGTGACAGTTGGGACATGCTGAATCTGAACGGCTACATGCTGCAGACCTATATCCACGAGCTGGGTCATGCGCTTGGCTTGGGCCATGCCGGTCCCTACAATGGCGACGCCGTGTGGGGTTCCGACAATCTCTATGACAACGACAGCTGGTCGACGACGATCATGTCGTATTTCGATCAGCTGGATAACACTTTCGATCCTTCGGACCTCGCCTATCTGGCAACGATCATGCCGGCCGACATCATCGCAATCCAGAACCTCTATGGCGCCGGCTCGGTGGGCTATCAGCCCGGAAACACGGTCTGGGGGCCGGGCGGGAACGTGGGCGGATATTTCCAGCAGCTGCTGGACATTTGGGGCGGGGTGATGCCCGCCAACCCGTTGATCTATGACGGCAACAATTTCGCCTTCACGGTCTATGACACGGCCGGGATCGATACGCTCAATTTCTCGGTGTTCAGCCAGAACCAAGTGATCAACCTGAATCCGCTGGTCCGGTCGAACGTCGGAGGGGTGATCGGCAACGTGGTCATCGCCCGCGGCGTGGTGATCGAGAATGCCACCGGTGGATCGGGCAACGACGCGATAACCGGCAATGCCGCCGCCAACGCCCTCATCGGCAATGGCGGCAACGACACGCTGCAGGGCGGCGTCGGGGCGGACGTGCTGAATGGCGGCAGCGGGGTAGACTATGCGGTCTACTGGGCCGCGACCTCGGCGGTCAGGGTGGATCTGCAGGCAGGCACCGGCACGCTGGGCGAGGCGGCGGGGGATGTGCTCTCGGGGGTGGAGAACCTGGCCGGCGGCGCCTTTGGCGACACGCTGCAGGGCGACGGCGGGGCGAACCGGCTGGACGGCCTGGCGGGCAACGACATGCTGGCCGGCCGCATAGGCAATGACACGCTGGTCGGGGCGGATGGCAACGACACGCTGCAGGGCGGCGTCGGGGCGGACGTGCTGAATGGCGGCAGCGGGGTAGACTATGCGGTCTACTG
>CAKSTR010000010.1 GCA_934500835.1 uncultured Paracoccaceae bacterium
AGGCAGCCCCCAACGCCGTCATCAACGACGTCCAGATGATGGGCGCAACAGGCCGGCTGTTCATGTCCGGAACCCTGAAGGACATGCGCATCGCACGAGACACAATCACCGCCAAACTGGACGCGATCAAAGGACGATAGGCTTTCCGGGAGGCTTGCCGGGCAAACTGCCGGCGGGGGGCCGGCCTCGGCCGGTCGGGGCTATGCTGTTGGCTGTTCCGGGGCGCGTCGAAAACAAGAGGATATAGCCCTGCACCCCGGGCGGGAAGTCGCGGGAGAACCCCGCCAAGCACGGCAAGCCCGCTAAGGACGCCGCGACAGGATCATCATCCTGTTCGGCGGGCTCAAGGGGTTGGCGGCGCGTTTCGGCCCGCTGCGACAGATCCCTCAATGTCTTCCTCTCCTCAGTCGTCCTCGCTGCAACCGTCATCTTCGGGCTGTGGATGGGGAACCCCGAAAGCCACATCCTCATTCTCCCTGTCCGCGCAGCGCAGATGATTTCTGGCGCCGGCAGCCCGTGAGACACGGCCGCCTTGCCCCTGATCTGCCCGCCCGGCCCACCCGATCAGTCTTGAGTTCGCCGGCAATGATGATATCATGACGTCAGTTTTCGGAGACTCCATGCCCAAGGACAGAAAACCCAAGGACAAGCAGGACGACGAGAAGCAGAATACCTCGCTCCGTCTCAGGCGGAAGACGTTGAAGGCCCTCAAGATCCGCGCGATCGAGGAAGAGTCGAGCGTGCAGAAGATCGTCGAGGCGCTGATCGAGGACTACCTGCGCAAACCGCGCGTTACGAAAAACTGATATTCCAAGATCATGACTCAGGATCCGATCTATATCGCACCTGCTGCGGCGATCCACCCGTTGAACGGAACCGAGGCGGACGGGCTGCGTTTCGTGCTGTCCCTGGACAGGGATTTGCAGAATTACGAAATGCTCGACGATTTCGACGGCACGCTGGGGCGCTCGGGCCGGGTGCTGCTTGCTGGCAGCCGGAGTTTTGAACTGGTGACCCCGGCCGGCCTTCTGACGCAGACGGCCGAGACGGGCCGCTTCTTGGGCGATCTCGGCGAAGGCCCGGTGCGGCAGGCCATTTCCGATCTGTCGCCGCTGCGGCGATTGCTGCCGCTGACCTCGGGCCAGATCCAGACCGGCACTCTGGCGCTGGTCGATGACGAGGGCAAGACCCAGGCACGCGCCCTGCTCAGGCTGCTTGGCGGTGGTTCGCAACCCGATATCGCCTTGCTGGTGCCGCGCGGCCTGCGCGGGTATGACACCGCCCTGGCACTTCTGCGCGACCGGCTCGCCGCCTGCGGCCTCAGCGATGCGCGGCAGCTGCGACGGCACCTTTTGCCGGATCATCAGGACTATTCTGCCAAGCCCGAAGTCGGGTTCGAACCCGAAGACACGGCGTTCGACGTGGCGACCGACATTATCCTGGCCTATCTGCCGGTGATGCAGGCGAATGAGCCGGGCATCATCGCAGATCTGGATACCGAATTCCTGCACGACTACCGGGTCGCGCTGCGCAAGATCCGCTCGGTGCTCAGCCTGTTTCGCGGCGTCTATGCCCAAGGCGCCACCGATGAAATGAAGGGCCGGTTCTCGGCCCTGATGGCGCCGACCGGACGGCTGCGCGATCTGGACGTCTATCTGATTGATCAGCCACAGCTGGAAGCCATGGTGCCCGCCCCGCTGCAGCCCGGGCTTCACCGGATGTTCACCCTGTTCGCGGCCGAACGCCGTCAGACACACGCCGCCCTTGCCCGCCATCTGGACAGCAAGGCCTATCGCAAGGAGTATGCGGCCCTGCAGCATATGTTCACGGCCCGACGGCGATTGCGGCCCGGCCCCGCCGCCGATCACCCGGCGCAAGATCTGGCGCGGCAGCTGATCTGGAAACGCTATCGCAAGATCTGCCGGGGCGGCGCCTCAATCGGGGCCGACACGGCTGACGAACATGTCCACGCCCTGCGCATCCACTGCAAGAAACTGCGCTATCTGCTGGAGTTCTTTGCCCCGGCCTTCCCGGATCCGCGGTTCAGCACAGCCCTGCGGCCCCTGAAACGGCTGCAAGAGACTCTTGGCCTCTTCAACGACTATTCCGTTCAACAGGCCAGCCTGCGGGCCTTCGTGGCCGGCCTCGACAGCGCCAGGGTCCCGGACAGGCTGGACATCGCGCAAAGTGTTGGCGCGCTGATCGCCGTTCTGCACGGCCGCCAACTGGCCGAACGCGCCCGGGTCGCCGCGGGGTTTGCCGGTTTTGATGACGACCAGACACGCGGGATCTTCCGCGAGCTGTTTTCCGATGCGGAGAAAGCGGCATGAAGATCGTCGCGTGCTATTCCAACAAGGGCGGCGTTGGCAAAACCGCGACTGCCGTCAACATCGCCCATGCCTTCGCGGCAGCCGGCCAGCGGGTCCTGCTGTGCGATCTGGACCCGCAGGGCGCCTCCAGCTTCTATTTTCGCATCAAGCCGTCGAAGAAGCTGGTCGAAGGCGCCTTCTTCGAGGATGTCGGCAAGTTCACCGATGCCATCCGCGGCAGCGATTTCGACAATCTCGACATCCTGCCCGCGAACATGAGCTTTCGTGACTTCGACGTCTTCCTGTCCAGACTGCGCAACAGCCGCTCGCGCCTGCAAAAGGCGCTGAAGTCGGTGAAGGGGGACTATGATCTGGTGGTGCTGGATTGCCCGCCGAACATCTCGACCCTGTCCGAGAACATCTTCAGGGCCGCCGATGCCGTTCTGGTGCCGGTGATTCCGACCACGCTGTCACAGCGCACCTTTGAACAGCTGCTGGCCTTCTTTGACGACAAGGATCTGCCGCGCCGCAAGATCCATGCCTTCTTCTCGATGGTGCAGATGGTCAAATCGCTGCATGTCGAGACCATGGCCGCCATGACCGGTGCCCGCAGCAAGCGGATGATGCAGACCCGGATTCCCTTCGCCGCCGAGATCGAGCGGATGGGCCTGCATCGCGCACCGGTGGCCGTGACGGCTCCGGCCTCGGTGGCGGCGCAGGCCTATGCCGATCTGCACCGCGAATTTGCCGCAAGGCTGGCACGGGCCTGACCGGGTTCAACAAGGTTTCGCGCGACTGTCATCGCCCCGACTCCTGCGGCGTGCTGTTAGGGCTGGCAAAGGAGAGCGCCAGCATGTTTTCCCCGAACGGCCGAACAATCCCTGTCGCCGGCGACGCCACCCTCGGTTCAACCGCAGGGGGCAGCACGCGGGCGTTCCGTGCACCCGATGCCGCCCTCGCCATGACATGGCTGCACGACAACCCGACCGGCGGTGTCCATGACATCGACGGCGGTTTCTTCCCTGCCGCGTGAAGGAGCCTGACCATGGCAAGCCTCTTTGAAATCTTCGAACCGAAGCGGCAGCCCGGCCTGCCAGACGCGCAGGGCGATGCGCTGGACATCCTTCAGGGCAGTCTGGATGCCGCCCGCGCCGAGGTGAAGGCGCAGGCGCGCACCGGCGAGACGCTGGCCACCGCGGCCTCGCGCCATGGCAAGCGGATCATGGAGGACCATTCCGGCCGGTCCCGGCGGTTGATCGAGGCCGGTCAGGCCCTGATCGAAGGGCTGCGCAGCTTCCAGTCCGCCGGCAATCTGCCCGCAGCCTTCGCGGAATACCAGCGCGACGCCGCCGAACGCGCGGTCCTGACCGCCGACACGCTGCGCAAGCGCGGCGACATCTTCCTTGCGCATGAGGCGGCCGATTGCCCGCCGGTCCTGATCTATGATCACGAGACGATCATGGACGGGCGCGACATGCCCTTTCCGTGCAACTACATGCTTCTGAAGATCGGGGCGCCCGAAGGCGTCACCATCGACGACAGCCGCCGCCCCTATGTCATCATCGACCCGCGCGCCGGCCACGGCCCCGGCATCGGCGGCTTCAAGACCGACAGCCAGGTCGGCGTTGCGCTGCGGGCCGGCCACCCGGTCTATTTCGTCGCCTTCCGCTCTCGGCCCGAGCCGGGCCAATATCTGGCCTATGTCACCCGCGCCGAGGCCGCCTTCGTGCGCGAGGTGATGCGCCGTCACCCGCTGGCGCCGAAGCCGGTGATCACCGGCAATTGTCAGGGCGGCTGGGCCACGCTGCTGCTGGCCGCGATGAACCCCGACCTGACCGGCCCCGTGGTGATCAACGGCGCGCCCGTCACCCCCTGGTCGGGCCGCGTCGGGCAAGACCCGATGCGCTACAACGGCGGCGTCCTGGGCGGCACCTGGATCCCGATGTTCCTGTCGGATCTGGGTGGCGGCATCTTCGATGGTGCCCATCTGGTGCAGAACTTCGAGGCACTGAACCCCGGCCGGACCCTCTTCCGCAAATACACCGACCTTTTCCGCGACATCGACAAGGGCGACAAGGCCTTCCTTGAGTTCGAAAAGTGGTGGGGCGGCTTCTTCATGCTGACCGAACCCGAGATCAAATGGATCGTCGAGCAGCTTTTCGTCGGCAACCGGCTGTCGAAGAACGAGGCCCGGATCGAACCCGGCCGCCCGGTTGACCTGAAGGCGATCCGCGCGCCGATCATCGTCTTTGCCAGTCACGGCGACAACATCACCCCGCCGCAGCAGGCGCTGAACTGGATCGCCGAGACCTATTCCGACGTGCAGGAGATCCGCATCCGCGGCCAGCGCATCGTCTATATGGTGCATGATCAGGTCGGGCATCTGGGGATCTTCGTCTCAAGCCAGATCGCCAGGAAGGAACATGCCGAGGTCGCCTCGACCCTTGAGACCATCGAGGCACTGGCGCCGGGCCTGTACGAGATGCGGATCGAAAGCATCGAGGAAAAGGACGGCAGCAAGCTTTTCACCGTCTCCTTCGCCGAACGCACGCTGGACGACATTCGCGCGCTGGACGACGGATGTGATGATGAGACCCCCTTCGCCGCCGTCGCCCGCGCCTCGGAAGTGCAGGCGCAGGTCTATGATGCGGTGATGCGCCCGCTGGTGAAGGCCGGCGTCACCAGAACCAGCGCCGAACTGTCGCGGGTGCTGCATCCCAAGCGGGCGGAACGCGCGCTGGCGTCGTCGCAGAACCCGGTGATGGCGCAGTTGGCTGGCCCGGCCGACAGGATCCGCGGCAATCGTCACAAGGCCGCCGCCGACAACCCCTTCCTCGCGGCCGAGGCGCTGTGGGTCGAGGGAATGGAGCAGGCCATCGACCTGTTCCGCGACACCCGCGACATGATGTTCGAACTGGCCTTCTACAGCATGTGGTCCAACCCCTGGATGCGCGTCTTCGGGCGCACCCACGAGGCCCACCGCACCCTGAAGAACCCGGACGAGTTGCGCGGCCTGCCCGAAGTTGCCGCAGCCCTTTCGCGGATCGAGCAGGGCGGCTTTGCCGAGGCGGTGATCCGCATGCTGGTGCTTCTGGCCGAAAACCGCCGTGGCGTGCGCCGCGACCGGCTGGAGCGGTCCTCGCGGGTGTTGACCCGGGATGACCCTTTCAAATCGCTGGGGGCCGAGAAGCGGGCGCTGATCATCCATGAACAGACCCTGATCGCCACATATGAGCATGATCGCGCCATCGAGACGCTGCCGCTTCTGCTGCGCGACCGGGCCGAACGTGCACTGGCGCTGCAGGTGGTGCGCTTCATCCCCGGCCGCAGCGAGGAAATGTCGCCCGAGACGCAGGCGATGCTGCATCGCTTTCACGACATCCTTGACGTGGCGCCGACCCCGGGCGATGTGACCGAGGATCCGCTGGACGCCGCCCCGGCGCCCGCTGCCAGCGCCGCGGTGCCCCTTGCAGAGACCGCGGCCCCCGAGGCCAGCGCCCCGGCGCGGCGTCCGCGCGGTGCCAACAGCCACCTTGTCACCGGGGACTGACCGCATGCGCCTTTTCAACCGCACCTTCGCCGAACTGCAGCCGGGCGACACGGCCGAGTTGCGCCGGCTGATCACGCCCGACGACCTGTTCGTCTTCGCCGCCGCCTCGGGCAACTACAATCCGATGCATCTGCCCTCGGGCGACATGGACGGCGACGGCCATCCCGAGAACATCGCGCCGGGCATGTTCGTGGCCTCGCTGATCTCGGCGGTCCTTGGCACGCTGCTGCCCGGGCCGGGAACGCTTTACCGCCGGCAGTCGCTGGATTTCCAGGCGCAGGCCCGCGCGGGGGACGAGCTTCTCTGCCGGGTGACGGTCGAGACGAAATCCGCCGATGGTTCGGTGGTTCTGCTGACCGAGATCACCCGGCCGGCGGATTCCACGCTGATCGTCTCGGGCGAGGCGGTGGTGATCGCGCCGCAGGTGAAATTCGACCGCGACGATATCGAGGTGCCGGGGCTGGTCGTGCAACGCCACCGCCATTTCGACGCCCTGATCGACCGGGTGAAGGACCTGCCGCCCCTGCCGGTGGCCGTGGTCTGCCCGGATGATCCGAACTCGCTGGGCGGGGCGGTGCTGGCCGCCAAGGAAGGCGTGATCGTTCCCATCCTGATCGGCGATGCCGCCGCGATCCGCGCCGCTGCCGGCGCCATGGCGGCCGACATCTCGGGCTTCGAGATCATCGACGTGGCCGCAGGCGATCAGGCCGCGGCCGCAATGGCCTGCCAGCTGGTCCATGAGGGCCGCGCCGGGGCGGTGATGAAGGGCCATCTGCACACCGATGACCTGCTGAAGCCGATGCTGGACAAGGCGCTTGGCCTGCGCGTCGGCCGCCGCTTCACCCATGTCTTCGTCATGGATGTCCCGGGCCGGCCCGAGCCGGTGATGGTCACCGATGCCGCGATCAACATCGCCCCGGACCTTGAGACCAAGGTCGACATCACCCAGAACGCCATCGACCTTGCGCTGTCCCTGGGGATGGAGCCGCGTGTCGGCGTCCTGTCCGCGGTCGAGACGGTGAATCCGGCGATCCAGTCCTCGATGGATGCGGCACTCCTGTCCAAGATGGCCGAGCGCGGCCAGATCACCGGCGGGCTGGTAGACGGGCCTCTGGCGATGGACAATGCCGTCGACATGGGCGCTGCGCGAACCAAGGGGATCAAGGGCGGTGTCGCCGGCCAGGCGAACATCCTTGTCGTGCCCGGCATCGACGCGGGCAACATGCTGGCCAAACAGCTTGCCTTCATCAGCCATGCCGAGGGCGCCGGTCTGGTGCTGGGCGCGCGGGTGCCGGTGATCCTGAACTCGCGGTCGGACAGCCCGATGTCGCGGCTGGCCTCGGCCGCGGTCGCCACGCTGCACCACGCCTGGAAGGGGGCCCGCAAATGAAGGACCTTCCCGCCGAAGAGGCCGGCTTTCTGACGCTGAATGCGGGGTCGTCCTCGTTGAAGGTGGCGCTTTTTCCGGCTGTGGGGGACGATCCCCTGATGACCGGGCAGGCCGACCGCATCGGACCCGAAGGCACGCTGAAGCTGAAGGATGCCGAGGGCAACCTGCTGGAGACTGCGCCGGGCGCGATCACCTCCCATGCCGGCGCGCTGGCCGTGGTGATCGCCACCGTCAAGCGGATGTTCCCCGCGCTGCGCATGGCCGCCATCGGCCACCGCGTCGTCCATGGCGGGCTGGACCACACCGAGCCGGTCGTGATCACCGAAGAAATCATCGCCGGACTGGCCGAACTCGCACCCTTCGCGCCGCTGCACCAGCCGCACAACATCGCCGGCATCCGGTCGGCGCAAACGGCTTTCCCGGGCGTCCTTCAGGTTGCCTGTTTCGACACCGGCTTCCATCGCGGCCAGCCTTTCGTGAACGATACCTTCGCCATCCCGCACCGCTATTACGAGGCGGGCGTCCGGCGTTACGGCTTCCACGGCCTCTCCTATGACTACGTGACCGGAGAGCTTGCCCGCATCGCCCCGCATCTGATGCAGGGCCGCGTCGTGGTGGCGCATCTGGGCAACGGGGCCTCGATGTGTGCGATCCATCGCGGGAAATCGGTCGCCTCTTCCATGGGCTTCTCGGCGCTGGACGGCTTGCCGATGGGCACCCGCTGCGGCCAGATCGACCCTGGTGTGCTGCTTTACATGCTGGACCGCGAACATATGGACACCGCGCAGATCCGGCAGGTTCTCTACAATGAATCCGGGCTTCTGGGCCTGTCCGGCGGCCTTTCGAACGACATGCGTACGCTGGAAGAGGCCGACACCGCCGAAGCCCACCGCGCCATCGACTATTTCGTCTTCCGGGTGCAGCGCGAGCTTGGCGCCATGGCCGCTGTCATGGGCGGGATCGACGCGCTGGTGTTCTGCGGCGGCATCGGAGAGAACTCCCGCGCCATCCGCCGCCGGGTATGTGAACGGCTGGGCTGGATGGGGATCGAGATCGACCACGGCAAGAACGCCGAAAGCGCCACTGTGCTGTCCTCGGAATTCTCGCGCACCACGGTGATGATCGTGAAAACGCGCGAGGATCTGGTCATCTCCCGCGCCGCCCGCGCTGCCGCCGGGATCACCGAAGGAGCCAGGACATGAAACCCACCCTGACGGCCGGGGCCGCTGCCGCGCTGATCCCCGATGGCGCCAGCCTGATGATCGGCGGCTTCATGGGCGTGGGATCGCCCGAGCGGCTGATCGACGCGCTGGTGGCGCGAGGTGCCCGCGACCTGACGGTGATCGCCAATGACACCGCCCTGCCCGGCAAGGGCATCGGCAAGCTGATTTCGGCCGGGGCGGTGTCCCGCGCCATAGTCTCGCATATCGGGCTTAACCCCGAGACGCAGGCCAGGATGATCTCGGGCGAGATTGTCTGCGATCTGGTCCCGCAAGGCACGCTGATCGAACGCATCCGCGCCGGGGGCACCGGGCTTGGCGGCGTGCTGACCCCGACCGGCCTTGGCACCGAGGTCGAGATCGGCAAGCAGAAGATCACGGTCGAGGGCCGCGAATACCTGCTGGAAACGCCGCTGAAGGCGGATTTCGCCCTGCTGGGGGCGTGGCAGGCCGATTACGTCGGCAATCTTTTCTACCTGCTGACAGCGCGCAACTTCAATCCGGTGATGGCTTTGGCCGGCAAGACCGTGATCGCCGAGCCGGATTCCATCGTGCCGGTCGGCGTCATCTCGCCGGATGCGGTGCACACGCCGGGGGCGCTGGTCGACCATATCGTGAATCATCGCTGAGGAGGCCGACTTGGACGCGAAGGAACTGATCGCCCGCCGCGTGGCATTGGAAATCAAGCCGGGAATGCTGGTCAATCTGGGGATCGGTCTGCCCTCGCTGGTGGCGAACTATGTCGCCGCCGATGCCGGCGTCTATTTCCAGGCCGAGAACGGCATCATCGGTCTGGGCGCCCGCCCGCCCGAAGGGATGGAGCATGCCGATCTGACCGACGCCGGCGGCGGCTACATCACCGCCGTGCCGGGGGCCGCCACCATCGATTCCGCCATGAGCTTTGCGCTGATCCGCGGCGGACATCTGGATGTCACCGTTCTGGGCGGCCTTCAGGTTGATGAGGCCGGACGGCTGGCAAACTGGAAGGTGCCCGGCAAGATGGTGCCCGGTATGGGGGGTGCCATGGATCTGGTGACCGGCGCCGCGCGGGTCATCGTCGCCATGCAACACAGCGCCAAGGGCGCCGCCAAGATCGTGCCGGAGTGCACGCTTCCCCTGACCTCAGCCCGCCGGGTGGATCTGATCATCACCGAGCTTGCGGTGATCGAGCCGACCGATGCGGGCCTGATCCTGCGCGAAACCGGGCCGGGCGTTTCGCTCGACGAGATCCGCGCCCAGACCACTGCCGAGCTGATCATCGCCGATGATCTGAAAGAAATGCAGCTTGCCTGAGGGTATCATGCCTGATTTCCGAACCGCCATCGTCACCGGCTCCACATCCGGGATCGGCCTTGCCGTCGCACGCTCATTGGCCGAGGCCGGCCATGCGGTGATGATGAACGGTCTGGGCGATCCGGCCGAGATCGAAGCCACCCGCGCCGAGCTGGCCGATGAGACCGGCGCGCCGGTGGCCTTTCACGGCGCCGACATGTCCAAGCCGGCCGAGATCGCCGATCTGGTCCGCGCCACCGAAGCACGGTTCGGCCAGGTCGATATCATCGTGAACAACGCCGGCATCCAGACCGTCGCCCCGATCGAGGACTTTCCGGTCGACCGCTATGACCTGATCATGGCGATCAACATGTCCGCCGCCTGGCATCTGACCCGCCTGACCATGGCGGGGATGAAGGCGCGCAGATGGGGGCGGATCGTCAATATCGCCTCGGCGCATGGCCTTGTCGCCTCGCCCTACAAGTCGGCCTATGTGATGGCGAAACATGCCGTTGTCGGCCTGACCAAGACCGTGGCGCTGGAAGCGGCCGAGACGGGTGTCACCGCCAATGCGATCTGTCCGGGCTATGTGCTGACACCTCTGGTGGAAAGGCAGATCCCCGAGACCGCCGCCGCCCGCGGCATCACCGGGGAAGAGGTGGTGCGTGACGTGCTTCTGGCCGCACAGCCCACGAAGCGCTTCGTGCAGGCCGGCCAGATCGGCGCGCTGGCGGCCTTCCTGTGCAGCCCCGCGGCCTCCGAGATGACCGGAACCGCGATCCCCGTCGATGGCGGCTGGACCGCGCAATAGTCCGCCCTGCGCGATCCCGGCGGCACAGACCGTCATCATCACCAAGGTGCCGCTGCGCGGGTCGCCCTGCGACGCGAGGGAATTGGCGAATTCGGCGCTGACCGGATCGGCAACGCCCGGAACCCCGCATTGGTCGCCAAACCCGTAGCCTTCGGCATCCTTGGCATCCTCCGGGGTCGTGCCGCAGGTCCACACACTGCAAGGCCGGATCGGCCCTTCGGTCTTGGCGGCCAGGCCGAAGGGCTATCGGCGACCCGGCGGGCCGGTGCGACAGATCGGCAGCGGTTTGGCAAATATTCCGTAGCGGCGCCCCCGGGCGAAGCGGTGGTCTGGAATCCCTGAGCTGCGGGCTTGGCGATGGACGCACAGGCCGAAGCCCCCTAGGATTCCGCCATTGCCGTTGAATTTCCACCCTTTCCCCAGCCCCGAGGTTTCCATGGACCGTTTCCGCACCCCCGCCATCATTCTGGCCCTTGGCCTTGTGCCGTTCTGGCTGTTCATCGGCTTCAGCAGCAGCAGCACGGTGAACGGGCAGACCGTCAGCGAAATCAATTTCAACGTCGCCGGTCTGGTCCTTGGGCTGATCGGTGCAGGCATGGCGCTTTCGGCCCTGCGGACTGACCGGCGGGGCGACGGGCTTCGCGTGGCCCTGATCGCGGCCGCCGGCCTGATCTGCCTTCTTCAACTGGCCTATTCCGTCGGTCTGGTCTCCTTGCCGCTTTGATCGCCGCGCTTTGGTTGACCGGGCAGGGCCGGGGGCGTAATCCGGGCAAAACCCATCGGAGATGCCCCTTGGCCATCCATCTATACCAGAACGACCTGCCCGACGGCCTGACCCTTGGCCCCGTCGTCGCCATCGACACCGAGACGATGGGCCTTGACCCGCGCCGTGACCGGCTTTGCGTCGTGCAGTTGTCGGATGGCGACGGCAATGCCCATCTTGTGCAGATCGCCCGCGGCCAGACCCGCGCGCCGAACCTTGAACGCCTGCTTGCCGACCCGGCCACGCTGAAGCTGTTCCATTTCGGCCGCTTCGACATCGCCGCGCTGAAACGCGCCTTCGGAGTTACCACAGCGCCGGTCTGGTGCACCAAGATCGCCTCCAAGCTGATCCGCACCTTCACCGACCGCCACGGGCTGAAATACCTGTTGGCCGATCTGGTCGGCGTCGATGTGTCCAAGCAACAGCAGACCAGCGACTGGGGGTCCCAGACGCTGACCGAGGCGCAGAAGGACTATGCCGCTTCGGACGTTCTCTATCTGCATGCGTTGAAGGCCGCACTTGAGGAACGGCTGATCCGCGAGGACCGGATGGCGCTGGCGGAGAAGTGCTTTGACTTCCTGCCCACAAGGGCCGAACTGGACCTGCTGGGCTGGGACGATACCAATGACATCTTCCACCACTGACCATCTGACAGTCGGCCGCCGCGTCCTGCGACGCGAGGCCGAGGCCCTGGAAATGCTGGCCGACGCGCTTGGCCAGGGCTTCCCGGATGCGGTGGACCTGATCCTGAAGGCGCAGGGACGGGTCGTCGTCTCGGGCATGGGCAAGTCGGGCCACATCGCCCGCAAGATTGCCGCAACCTTCGCCAGCACCGGCACGCCTGCCCAGTTCGTCCATCCGGCCGAGGCCAGCCATGGCGATCTGGGCATGGTGACACCGCAGGATGTGCTGCTTGTCCTGTCCAACTCGGGCGAGACGCCAGAGCTTGCCGATATCGTGGCGCATTCGCGCCGCTTCGCAATCCCGCTGATCGGGGTGGCCGGGCGCGAAGGATCTACGCTTCTGCGCGAAGCCGATGTGCCGATCCTGCTGCCCCCGGCCCCCGAAGCCTGCGAGCAGGGCATCGTCCCAACCACCAGCACCACGATGACGCTGGCGCTTGGCGATGCGCTGGCCATCGCGCTGATGGAGCACCGCGCCTTTTCGCCCGAACAGTTCCGCGTCTTTCATCCCGGCGGCAAGCTGGGGGCGAAACTCTTGCGGGTGCGCGACCTGATGCATGACGATCCGCCGCTGGTGCCCCCGGACACTCCGATGAGCGAAGCCTTGCTGGCGATGACCCGCGCCGGCTTTGGCGTCCTTGGCGTCGGCGATGCCAAGGGCCATCTTCAGGGCATCGTCACCGACGGAGACCTGCGCCGCCACATGGACGGGCTTTTGTCGAAGGTGGCCGGGCAGGTGATGACGCGCAATCCCCGCACCACACCGCCCGAGGCTCTTGCAGTCGAGGCGCTGGCCCTGATGGATGAAAAGAAGATCACTGCGCTGATCGTGACCGATGCGGCAGGCAAGGCCATAGGCCTGATCAAGATCCACGATTGCCTGCGGGCAGGCGTGGCCTGATCCCGTGCCCGGGCGCGATCGTCATACCCGGATAGTGGGCTGGCTGAAGGTGGTTCTGCCGCTTGCGGCCCTTGTGCTGCTGTCGACGCTGTTCCTTCTGTCCGACCGCATCGACCCGACCGACGCCATCCCCTATGCCAAGGTGGATGTGCAGGATCTGGCCAATGATCCGCGCATGTCGGCACCCGCCTATGCGGGCACCACTTCGGACGGCGCGGGCCTTACCTTCTCTGCCGCCACCGTTCGCCCCGGCAGCACGGATCAGGGCGCCAGCGCGACAGGCGTGCTGGCCCTGATGCAAACCCCGGATGGCCAGAAGATCGACATGTCCGCCGCTTCTGCCGCGCTGGATCAGGCCGGCGGCAAGCTGGATCTGGCCGGCGGCGTGACGCTGGAGACCGGCAGCGGCTACCAGGTGAGCACCGAGGGGCTGACCGCAAAGCTGGACCGGACCCATATCGCCAGCACCGCCCCCGTAGCGGTAAAGGCCCCGATGGGCGACCTGACCGCCGATGGTTTCACCCTGGCACAGGACCCGGCTGACCCCGGCGCCTATCTTCTGGTTTTCAACGGCAGCGTCCGGCTGCTATATCATCCGGGCGGGCAGGCCCCGTGACCACAGGCATATCCATGGTATTTTTCCGCAGATCCCTGGCCGTTGCGGCCGTCCTCGCCACCCTTTCGGGCGCCGCTGCCGCGCAGGAAGCCAAGATCGCCTTTGGCGGGCTGGCGCAGGACACCTCGCTTCCGGTCGAAGTGCAGGCCGACCAGCTTTCGGTGAACAACGCCGACGGCACCGCGGTCTTTTCGGGCAATGTGCTGGTCGGGCAGGGCAACATGCGCCTGTCCGCGGCCAGCGTGACCGTGGAATACGGCAAGGACGGCAAATCCATCGCCAGGCTTCATGCGACCGGAGGCGTGACCATCGCCAATCTCGCCGATGCGGCCGAAGCCAAGGAGGCGCTTTACACCATCGATTCCGGGGTGATCGTGCTGACTGGCGATGTGCTTTTGACGCAAGGCGCCAGTGCGCTGTCGGGCCAGAAGCTGACCATCCAGCTGAAAGACGGCACCGGCGTCATGGAAGGCCGCGTCTCCACCGTCTTCATGCCGGGCGGCAACTGATGGCAGCCGAGCGCCCCGACCTGACCGTGACGACCGGCTCTCAGGGCCTGCAGATCCGGTCCCTGCGCAAGTCCTACAAGAAGCGTCCGGTGATCCGCGATGTCAGCATCGATCTGCACCGGGGCGAGGTCGTCGCCCTGCTGGGGCCCAACGGGTCGGGCAAGACCACCTGCTTTTACTCCATCGCCGGACTTGTCACGCCCGAAGGCGGCCAGGTTCTGATCGACGGCAAGGACGTGACCGCGCTGCCGATGTACCGCCGCGCCCGCCTGGGCATCGGCTACCTGCCGCAAGAGGTTTCCATCTTCCGCGGCCTGTCGGTCGAGGACAACATCCTTGCGGTGCTGGAGATCACCCATACCGACCGCCACAAGCGGCGCGAGCGGCTGGAGGAACTCCTGAGCGAGTTCTCGATCACCCATCTGCGCCACGCCCCGGCACTGGCCCTCTCGGGCGGCGAACGCCGCCGGGTCGAGATCGCCCGCTGCCTTGCCGCCGATCCGCGATACCTGCTGCTGGACGAACCCTTCGCCGGCGTCGACCCCATCGCCGTCGGCGAGATCCGCCATCTGGTGCACGATCTGAAAGGCCGCGGCATCGGCGTGCTGATCACCGACCACAACGTCCGCGAAACGCTGGAGATCGTCGACCGCGCCTATATCCTGCATGACGGCAAGGTGCTGATGACCGGCACCACGGATGAGATCGTGCGGGACGAGACCGTCCGCCGCGTTTATCTGGGCGAGAACTTCCGCATCATTTGAAGCGGCTTACCGATTCTGTTGACAACCATATGAAGCCGGTCCCCAATGAAGGGGATGTGCGCGTCTTTTGACCCTCGACCACAGGCTTCCGCGGCTGGCTCTACAGCACCGCAGGGCATTGGACTTGCCCGTCGTACTCACCCAGAAATCAAGAATTCCGGCGCAGCGACATGACGCAACGTCAGAGCCGCCGGCTGCACGCAAAGGAGAAATCATGCGCTACCAGATCAGTGGAAAACAGATCGACATCGGTGAGGCTCTCCAGACGCATGTGAAGGCCGAACTGGGTGAGGTGGTCGAAAAATACGCGCAGCGCCCGACCGAATGCACCGTTGTCTTTTCCAAGGTTGCCCATGAATTTGTCTGCGAGACCACGATCCACCTGTCCACCGGCCTGACCGCCCAGGCCAAAGGCCATGCTCCCGAGATCTATCCGGCCTTCGAAGCCTGCCGCGAGAAAATGGACAAGCAGCTGCGCCGCTACAAGCGCCGGATTCGCGATCATCACGCCGGACGCAAGGCCCCGGTTGAATTCGGCGGTGGCTCCCAGTATATCCTCGCCCCATCCGAGGAGACCGAGGATGCCGAGCCGGAAAGCCTGCAGCCCGTGGTCATCGCCGAGATGGAGACGAAGATTCCTTCGATCACCGTCGGCGAGGCCGTGATGCAGCTGGAACTGGCGGGGCAGAAGATGCTGGTTTTCCGCAACGAAGGTCATGGGGGCGTGAACGTGGTGTATCGTCGGGAAGACGGGAACATCGGCTGGATCGACCCTCGCAACAGCAGGTAAGCGGCCCGCGCGGCCAGCAGGATCATCGCCCGGCTCATGGAACTCTCCAAAATCCTCGTCCCCGCCGCAGTCCGCGTGGTGGGGCAATTCACCTCAAAGAAACGGCTGTTCCAGGAACTGGCCGAGATCACCGCGCAAGTGCACGGGATCCAGTCGGCGCTTGTGCTGGACGGTCTGCAAGAGCGTGAAACGCTGGGGCCGACCGGCGTGGGGCATGGCATCGCCCTGCCCCATGCCCGGCTTGAGGATCTGGACCGGATCGTCGGCCTGTTCATCCGGCTGGAAAAGCCGCTGGATTATGATTCCGTCGACCGCCAGCCGGTCGATCTGGTGTTCTGCCTGCTGGCGCCGAAGGATTCCGGCGTGGATCACCTGAAGGCGCTGGCACTGGTCAGCCGCACGATGCGGGACCCGGGCGTGGTGGCAAAGCTGCGCGCCAATGTCGATCCGGCCAAGCTTTACGCCATCCTGACCGAGGCAAAGGCCACCGCGGCGGCCTGAGGCCGCCAACGGGGCCGCAATACCTGCAAGAGCAACCGCCGCCTCCAGTCCGGCCGCGGCAGCGTGGCACTGGGCAGCTGCAAGCCGGGCATGCTGAAGCGGGGGCGCGTCAGGCCTTCCAGCGGCCGAAGCCAAAGCCCATGAAGTCGCGCGGATAGGCATCCTGGGCGGCGTCTTCCAGCGCGGGTTCCCAGATCGCGTCCAGCGCGGCGGCGGCTTCATTGTCGGCTGTCGGCGCGGGGGCCTTGTCCAGCCCGGTCTCGGCGGCAAGAAAGGCCAGGCCCTCGGCAAGCCGGTCCTCGCGCAGCACGGCGTCCGGTCCCTGGAAGCCGGCAAAACCCTGCAACACCGCAGTCTGGCTGGCCCAATGGGGCGAGACGCGCTGACCCATCTGGCCCGCCACCGACAGTTTCACATAGCGCAGGAACGCCATGAAACAGTCGCGGTGCTGCGCCAGATCAAGGAAGGGTTGGCCCGGCGGAGGCATGTCGGCCTTCTGGCTGCGGATCAGCGCCTGACGATGTTCAGCCACCTTGCCGGTGACGATCTGGGCCAGAAAGGCCTGATGGGCGCGCAGCAGGGGATGCCGGATCACGGTAAAGCTGCGATGGCCCGGGCGGGCGCGTTTCCACTGGCGCAGGGACTTCTGCACAAAGTCGCCCTCGACCGCGCCAAGGCCAAGGCGGGCCATCCAGCCCAGCACCTGATCTTCCGGGCCGGAGCGGACCGGCATGTAGAGAAGCCCGCCTGCCGCCGCGAAAGAGGGAATCGCCGGCGGGCGGCGCGGTTCGAAATTCGGGGTACGGTTCAGGTTGAACCGATCGAGACGGGCCAGCGCAGTCTCCATCTCGGGCAGGTTCACCACCTTGTTGCCGATCTCTTCGGGGTTCTGCTTCTTCAGCTTGTCGTCCAGCGCCTCAAGCCGCGCGCCCACCCCCAGCCATGCCGCCAGGCCATTCAGCACCGCCACGTCCTGAATGTCGTCATAGTCGATGTAGAAGGCGGTCTGACCGGTGGTCTGCAGCCCGTGCATCAGGCGGATCTGGAACTCTTGCAGCGCGTCCATATGCGCCCGGAACTCGGCCGGGTCGAAACGGGCCTGCGCCGTTTTCAGGTTCTTGGCGTTGGTCAGCTTCCACTGGCCGGTCGTCTGCGCGATCTTCCAGCTGACGTAGCTGTCCACCGGATTGCGCGTCAGGATGATCTTGGCGCAGGCGGCATCGTCCATAAGGTCGGGCAGGATACGCGGGTCGTGATCGTGGAAATACCGGAAGCCCGCCAGCCCTTCGGTCTGCGTCCGCAAGGCCCGCAGAAGCGAGCGGGGGTCCTGTTCCCGCGCGGCAAGGTCGATGCCAAATGCCTCGGTCTGGTCTTTCTTGCCGATGAAATGCGGGTTGAACATCTCGCCCAGGCAGGCAACCCCGGGCAGCGCGTTCAGGTTCGCCTCAAGGAAGTTGGACCCGGTCCGCATCTCGGCAAACAGCACGAAGCTGGTGAATCGCGGCATCACTTCACCAGATAGGGCCGGGAGCGGCGGCTGGCTGCATTGGGAAGGTCAGGCCCGGCGGGGAAATCGCCCATCAGCACCGGCTGCATGCCCTGGTTGCGCAGGTTCTGCAGGAACTGGCCAAAGCCGGTCAGATCCACCATGCGCGGCACTTCGGTCAACCGCCGCAACGAGCGGGGGCTGATCTCATCGACAAGGGTCTGGAGGGGTTCCATGGGCGATTCGATGAAATCGGCCAGGGTCCAGACCCGAACACGGGCTTTGACATTGGGTGCGCGCAGGACGGCCAGCAGGTCGGATTCGACCTTTTGCAGCCTGGCGGCCTCGGCCCTGATGTCGCCGAAATTCAGGTTGGACTGGAACAGGGGAATCGCGAAGGCGCCGGTGATCACGCTGATCTGTGCGTTCGGATCAGCCGCCACAAACGCGGCGATCGTCTGGTTGTCGTTCGGGCCGAACTGAAAGCACTGACGCTCGCCGCGCGTGTTCCAGATCAGGTTGGTCAGGAAACTGCGCGGATTGTAGTCCCGCAAGGCGGCGCTGTCGGCCAGACAGCCGTTGTAGACGGTGGCGCCCCCTGCGAATTCTACCCGCTCGGGTGCGAAGACATGGCCGTGAACCCGGGTGCCCGAGACTTTCGACAACCAGGTGTCGAAATTCTCGAACACCTCGGCAAAGCCTTCGAAGATCGAATAGGGGGCGGCAGTGCGGCCCTGCTCCCATTCCTTGTTCGGGAAGCGCGACTGCATGTAAAGCCCGGCCCGGCCCGTGGTCCGCCGCTCGATCGCCTTGGCGAAAAGGCGGTCGATCTTGCCGGGGTTGGGTTCGGCCCGCGGCTCGTCCCCGGCGGTGGGCGACAGGAAGGTATCGTAAAGCTTGTTGGCCTGTGGCCAGATCTTGCGCGCGACGAAACAGTCCGAGCGTTTCAGAAGCTGCAGGTGATCGTCGTAGAAGATATGCGGCTTGCCCTGGAAATCGAACTTCGACAGCGTCAGGCTGCGGCTTTCGACATTGGTCGAGACCTGGCGGACAAGCGTCTGGAAGTAGCTTTCGTCTGGGATCCAGACCTTGCGGAAATAGCGGTCGTATTCCTCGCGCTCCGGCCCTTCAAGGATCGCGGACAGTGTCTGCCGGGTCAGGCACCACCATTGGCTGCCCAGATGCGGCACGACCCCGGCCGGCATTGCGCGGCGCACCCGCAGGAATCGCTGCATCTCGACATAGGTATCGAACAGCCAGCGATGCTTGCGCCACGAGAACGGGAACCGCAGCGTGAAGCGTTCGGAATTCAGCCCGCCGATGGTCCAGCCCACATCCGCCGTGGTCACGCTTTCGATGAAATCGGTGCGCGGGCGGTCTTCCAGATAGGTCCGCATCTCCTCGACCGGGCGCAGCGGCAGGCACGACCCGGAGGCGAGGTAGACATGCCGCACCTGCGGAAACTCGCGCAGCATCATCATGCTGGCGGTCTGGGTCGCCGCGACGATGCCCCATGTCCCCCATTCGCAGGCATGGCGGGCCGAAAACCGGATGTTTTCCAGATCAGCCAGATCGGCGCGCAACTTTTCGGCCTGCGCGCCGGGGGTGCGCTTGTCGACATGGATCACCACCGGGCAATCCCGTGTGGCCCAGTAGCGCGCCACCTGCGCCGCCCGGTCCAGCGCCGTATGGCAGAGCATGACGAATCCCAGACTCATGCCCAGTTCCCCTTGGACATCAGCCCCAAAATCTCAAGCTGGCGCCAGTTGATGTATTTCTCGGACCATTTGCACCAGAGGTCGGGCTGATCCCTCAGCGATTGCTGATAGGCCCGGTATTCGCGGCTGTCGGCGTAATGTTCGCCCCGCGCCATTTCTTCTTCGGCCTTCAGGGCGAAAGTATCCAGGAATTTGGCATGCAACAGGCAGCCGCTGGCTTTTTCGCCCCCCCATTCATCGAACACGAGATTCAGCCCGCGCGGCAGGATCATATGGGTCGAAGACACATAGGCATAGCTGCGATGCCATTTCACCAACGGGATCTTGTTCAGCGCCGGAGACCGCTTGGGATCATCGCCAAAGAAACTGCGGGTACGCGGCCCACCCTGGATCCACAGGTTGCCATACCCCCAGTTTCGCGAAATCGTATAATTGCCGCTGTCGAACCATTGCGCGATCTCGAACGGATTCTGCCCTTCGCGATAGGGCTGATCCTGCATCGGTCCCTTGGGATACAAATCCAGAAGCATCGAGGCGAAGGTGCGGATCTGGCTGGCATCCAGCCAGTCGGTCAACGCCCGCAAGGGGCGCGTCTCGCAGAAGGGGTAGATCAGGAATTCATCGACATCGACCGTCAGGCACCAGTTCCCGTCGCCATATCGGCGCAGGAGATGGGTC
The DNA here is from genome assembly GCA_934500835.1 of uncultured Paracoccaceae bacterium. Taxonomy (GTDB): domain Bacteria; phylum Pseudomonadota; class Alphaproteobacteria; order Rhodobacterales; family Rhodobacteraceae; genus Pseudogemmobacter. Next base: position 19,962 of record CAKSTR010000010.1, read on the forward strand.
AGCCAGTCCATGCCGAAACGCGAATTGCGGTAGCTGGCCCGCGTGGTCCAGAGCGAGACATCGGGCTGTTTTGCCAGGTATTCGCGGCTGCCGTCATCGCTGCCATTGTCGACGATCAGGAAGTGGTCGACGCCAAGATTCCGGTAATACTGCAGGAAATAGGGCAGTCTTACCTTCTCGTTCCGCAGGCACGCAAAAAGCAGGATCGGGTTGGCCCGAAGGCCGCCGGTGCGGTTTGCGACAGACTTCAACTCCCGCCGCCGCAGGAAGGCCCGCGCCAGCAGACGTTGCCGGCGCACACGCAGCCGATATGACCCAAGCAAACTCACCCGACGCCCTTGCAACTTTTGGAATGATCATGCCCGAACCTGTCACAAGGGTCTTGCGAAAGCGTTTCGCATCCTGTGCCGTGCCAGATGTCCCACGCCCGATCTGCCGCCATTGTTTCCTGTTCTGGCTTATGTTTCCTTGATTCTACGGTGTAGCGGTATGGATGTAAACAATTCCGGGCATTTCCCGGCCCTGCGGGCGGCCGTGTCACACCCACCCCCCGCGCGAGATCAGGCCCAGCGCCTCAAGCTGTCTCCAGCCGGTATAGCGGCTTGAGGCCTCGCACCGCAGCACCGGGTCCGAGATCAACCCGTCGTAATAGGCGCCGAAGCGGGCGGGGTCGGCGAAATGCTGGCGCCGCGCCTTTTCTTCTGCGGATTTCCCGACAATCGAGGGCAGGAACTTGGTGTGCAACAGCGCACCAGACGTTATCTCGCCGCCATCGTCGGCAAAGACGGCATTCAGCCGGGCGGGCAGGATGGTGTGGGTGGAATTGTGATAGGCATAGCGCCAGTGCCATTTCACCAGAGGCACCTTGTTCAGCGTGGGTGCACGGCGGGGATCATCGGCAAAGAAGGCGCGCGCACGCGGGCCGCCCTGAATCCAGAGGTTGCGAAAACGCGGCTGCACCTGAAGGCTGTAATTGCCGCTGTCGAACCAGGGCAGCGCGGCAAGCGGATCGCCCTCCACCGGCGCGGCGGACAGCGGCCCCTCGGGGTAAAGATCCAGCATCATCGCGGCGAAGGACTCGCGCCCGCAGCTTTCCAGCCAGCGCGTCAGCGCCGGCAGGGGCCGGGTCTCCCAGTTCGGATAGATCAGCAGCTCATCCGCATCCAGCGTCAGGCACCAACGGCCATGCCCGTGCCGCAGCAAAAGCCAGTTGGTCCAGTCAAGCCCGAAGCGCGATTTCTTGTAGCTGCCCGCGGTGGACCAGAGCGAGACGTCAGCCGCTTCGGCCAGAAGGGCAGGCGTGGCATCGGTGCTGCCGTTGTCGACGATCAGGAAGTGGTCGACACCCAACCGGCGATGGTGTTGCAGGAAATAGGGCAGACGTTCCGCCTCGTTGCGGACGACCATGACGCAGAGAATGGCCTTGCGGGGCAGGCCGGCGGTGCGGTCCGCCACCTTGCGCAACTCGCGCCGCTTGCGGATGGCGCGGGCGATCCAGATGCGGCGGCGGAGGCGCTGGCGCCAGGCTTCCCACAGATCGCGGCCTGCCGGGGGCAGGTCGCCGATCTGAAAGGCCCGGGGCCGCGCCCCCATGGGCTTATTGCGCCGCCTGGCGCTGGACCATCATGTCGTTGAGATAGGTGCCGAACTCGTCGCACAGATCGGGGCGCGACAGGCCAAAGGCCACCGTGGCCTGCAGGAATCCGGCCTTTGATCCGCAATCGTAGCGTTGCCCGCGGAACCGGTAGCCATAGACGCCCGCCTTGCCGCCGATTTCCTCGGCGATGGCATCGGTCAGCTGGATCTCGCCGCCCGCGCCCTGCTTGATCCGGTTCAGGTGGTTCAGCACATCGGGCGACAGGATGTAGCGGCCGATGACGGCCAGGTTGGAGGGGGCTTCTTCGGCCTTGGGCTTTTCGACCATGCCCTTGGCGCGGACGATGCTGCCCATGTCCTCGCCAATGTCCAGGACGCCATAGCTGCTGGCCTTGGCGGGCGGCACTTCCATCGCGGCAACCATGCAGCCGCCGGTTTCGGCATAGGCCTCGACCATCTGTTGCAGGCAGGGCTTCTCGGCGGCGATCACGTCATCGGGCAGAAGGACGGCGAACGGCTCATCCCCGATCAGACGGCGGGCGCACCAGACCGCATGGCCAAGACCCATCGGCCGGTTCTGCCGGACATAGGCGATGGCGCCCGAATCCATGTTGGTTTCCTTCAACGCCTCAAGAAGCTCGTTCTTGCCCTTCTTGCGCAATTCCGATTCCAGTTCGGGCGCGTGGTCGAAGTAATCCTCAAGCGCCGATTTCCCGCGCGAGGTCACGAAGATGAATTCCTTGATCCCCGCCGCCCGCGCCTCGTCGATCGCGTATTGGATCAGCGGGCGGTCGACCAGAGTCATGATCTCTTTCGGGATCGACTTGGTCGCCGGCAGGAAACGGGTTCCCAGTCCGGCGACGGGGAAAACGGCCTTGGAAACTCTTTTGGATTTCATCTTCAACTCGATTCTGGACCCGCCCTGATACCAGAGCCTGCCGCTGGACTTTTTTAGGACGCCACACCTTCCAACAGCATTTTGGCAAACTTACGGCATTTCACGCACAAATACCATCAAAGCAGGCCCGTGCAGGGGGAATATTGCCGCACCTGCATCAGCGGGCAGGATTTTCCGCCCCCATCATCGCCTCGATCACCGCAACGTCCGACGGGTTATTCAGCTCCCAGAACTGCCGGCCCTGCGCCTGCACCTCGACGCAAAGGACGGCGCGGCCGTTTTCAAGGAACCGCAACTGCTCCAGCCCTTCCAGGGTCTCCAGCGGGCCGATGGGCCAGGACGGATAGGCCGCCAGCGCAGCCGGCCGGTAGGCGTAGACGCCGACATGGTGGAAAACCGGCGTCGGCTCGTCCGGGGCATAGTCGCGCCCGGTGTAGGGGATCACTTCCTTCGAGAAATAAAGCCCCCGCCCGCCCGCGCCGAAAACCGCCGTGGTGCCCCCCACGCGGCCCGCGCGGCGGTCGGCGAGAAAGCCCGAGACGGCGCGACCATCGCAGCGCAGCACCGGAGTCGCGATCTCGGCGCCGGGATCGGCGGCAAGTCCCTTCACCAGATCCTCGACGAACCAGGCCGGAGTCAGCGGCGCATCGCCCTGCAGGTTGACGATCACATCGAAGCCGGGCAGCCGTGCTGCCACCTCGGCACACCGCTCGGTGCCGTTGCGGGCGTCCGGGGAGGTCATCACCACCTCGGCCCCGAAGCCCTGCGCATGATCGGCGATCCGCTGGTCGTCCGTCGCCACCACCACCCTGTCGATACCGCGGACCGCCATCGCCGCCTCCCAGCTGCGGCGGATCAGGGTCTTGTCGCCATCCGGCCCCTTCAGCGAAACCAGCGGCTTGCCCGGATAGCGCGTGCTGGCATAGCGGGCGGGAATGGCGATCAGCGTCTTCATTTCAGCACAACGCCCGGCGCCAGGGCGATGAAGAACGGGTTGTCCCAGCCGGCCTTGCCATAGGCCAGCGGGCTGTGGTCGTCAAAGCGCACCACCTGCCCGCCTGCGCCGCGCAGCACCGCATCGCCGGCGGCCGTGTCCCATTCCATCGTGCGGCCAAGCCTCGGGTAAAGGTCCGCCTCGCCCGTTGCCACCAGACAGAACTTCAGGCTGGACCCGGCACTGCGGGAATCCTTCACCTGATATTTCTCGATATAGTCATTGGTCGCCTGATCCCGGTGCGATTTCGACGCCACCACCATCAGCGCCGCATTGTCCGGGGTTGCCACACGGATCGGCGTCACGCGTCCATCGGCCAGCGATTCCTCGACCGCTGCGCCATCGGGCCGGGTGTAGAACAGCCGCTTCTGCGCCGGGGCATAGACCACGCCGCGCAAAGGCACGCCGTCCTGCACATAGGCGATGTTCACGGTGAAATCGCCGCGGCGCTGGATGAACTCCTTGGTGCCGTCCAGCGGATCGACGATCAGGAAGGTCTTTGCCGTCAGCGCATGGCTGGCCGCCTGTTCCTCGGTGATCAGCACCACATCGGGGAAAGCCGCCCGCAATCCGGCCGAGATCAGCGCGTCTGCCGCCTCGTCCGCCTCGGTGACCGGGCTGGCATCGCCCTTGGACTTCACCTCGAAATCGGGCCGCTCATAGACCTGCATGATCTTTTCGCCGGCCTCCAGCGCCAGCTGGCGGATGACGGGCACAAGTCGGTCGAAATCCATGGGTGATCCTCCAAATCCGCAGCAGTTGCTTTGCTCTCCTTGCCCGCTTATTCTGCGCCGTCAAGGGAACGGCAAGATTTCCCGTGCCATACCGGCACAGCAGCCAGAGGACCGCAGATGTTCCGAGCACAGGCGAAACGGCCGTCGCGCACCCGGTCGGCGTTCGAATTCGGCGAACTCGTTTACCATGCAACCATCCGCAACCTGCGGAAAAGCCACGGCAACGCCATCTACGGGCTGGTGATGAACGTGGTGAACGCGATGCTGATGTTGGCGATCTTCGTGGTGATCTTCTGGATCATGGGTCTGCGCAGCTCTCCGATACGCGGGGATTACATCCTTTACGTCATGTCCGGCGTCTTCATGTTCCTGACCCACACCAAGACGCTTGGCGCGGTGTCGGCGGCGGATGGCGCGGCCTCGCCCATGATGATGCACGCCCCGATGAATCCGGTGGTTGCAGTGACCTCGGCCGCGCTGGCGGCGCTGTATCAGCAGGTTCTCGCCATGGCGGTGATCCTGTTCCTCTATCACACGCTCTGGACACCGATCACGATCTACGAACCCGTCGGCGTGCTGGGAATGCTGCTTCTGTCGTGGTTTTCCGGCGCGGCGATCGGGTTGATCTTCTACGCGGCCAAACCCTGGCAGCCCGAATTCGTCGGCATCCTTTCGACGATCTACCAGCGCGCCAACATGGTGGCCAGCGGCAAGATGTTCGTCGTCAGCATGATGCCGTCCTGGCGCCGGGCCTGGTTCGACTGGAACCCGCTGTTCCACACCATCGACCAGACCCGCGGCTTCATGTTCCTGAACTATCACCCGCGCTACACCTCGATCGACTATCCGATCAAGGCAGCCTTCGTCTGCATCCTGATCGGGTTGATGGCCGAGTTCTACACCCGCAAACATGTGTCCCTCAGTTGGTCGAAGCGGCAATGATCAGAAGTATTCTAAGCGCTCTCGCCCTCTGGATCATCGCCTCGGCCGCGCTGGCGCGGGATCTGCCGGCGGTCTTCGACGTGACCGGCGTCGCCAGTGATGACGTGCTGAACATCCGGGCCGCACCTTCGGCCACGGCAGATATCCTTCGCTCGATCCCGCCGGATGCAAAGGGGGTAGAGGTTCTCGCCCTGTCCCAGGACGGCAAATGGGGCATGGTCTCGACCGGAGAGGGCAACGGCTGGGTCGCCATGCGCTATCTGACGGCCCAGCCCGCGCCCGGACCCGACACCCTGCCCCGGCCGATGACCTGTATGGGCACCGAGCCGTTCTGGGCGCTGGAACATGGTCGCGGGCTTGATCTGTTCAGGGTCCCGGGCGAACCCGACCAGCCTCTTGTCCTCCAGTCCGAGTTTGCCGCCCCCGAGGGGTATTTCGCCCTGTCCGGCGGTTCGGGACAGACGGATACGCAATATGCGCTGACCATCACCCGGCAGTTCTGCAGCGACGGCATGTCAGACCGGCAGTTCGGCTTCGACGCCCGGCTGTTCATCTCGTCCCCGGCTGGAAACCGGCTTCTTCACGGCTGCTGCACGCTGGACCAGCGCTAGGCCACCACCCGGCAGGTCAGGTTGATCCGCCCGCCCTGCGGCAGAAGGGCAGAGCTGCCGGGGATCACCCGATCCACCCCGTGCCAGGCCAGCCGGGCCACCCCGCCCATCACCAGCACATCGCCCGACCGCAGGCGGAAGCTTTCGGTGCCTTCGCTGCGATCCGTGCCGCCGATACGGAACACCGCCTCGTCTCCCAGGCTGATCGACAGGACGGGAAACGAGAAATCCCCTTCGTCCTTGTCCTGATGGAGCCCCATCCGCGACCCGGCTCCGTAGTAGTTGACCAGACAGCAGTCCGGGTCACGCGTCAGCCCGGTCAGCTGCCGCCAGATCGCCAGAACGGCCGGCGGCACCGGCGGCCAGGCCACGCCGGACGGGTGCAGCGGCTCATAGCGGTAGCCCTTGCGGTCCGTCACCCAGCCTAGGCGCCCCGCCGCCGTCATCCGCACCGACATCCGCCGCCCGCCCGGCGTCACGGGCTGGACGAAAGGCGCAGCCCGGGCCACGCCGCGCAGGTCTTCGACCAGGGCCTCTTGTGCTGCCCGATCCAGGAATCCGGGCCACAGCAGAAGCCCCCGTATCCGAACCGCCTGCATGGCACGCCTCCCACTCTGTCAAAAATTCGCAACAGACTCCGTGACGCAGCCGTTGCAGGCGCAATTGCACCTGCCTATATACGCCAAGTCCTGCCAAGGGGTCGCCCCCTGCGGCATCCATACCCGGCCGGGGGTGCCGAAGGCTACTGGGCCCCAGACCGGCAGATCGCCTTATAGAAAGGGATATACACATGGCCAAAGTCATCGGTATCGACCTCGGCACCACCAACTCCTGCGTCGCCATCATGGATGGCTCGCAACCCCGCGTCATCGAAAACTCGGAAGGCGCGCGCACCACGCCGTCGATCGTCGGCTTCACCGACTCCGAGCGTCTGGTCGGCCAACCCGCCAAGCGGCAGGCCGTGACCAACCCGTCCAACACCGTCTTCGCCGTGAAACGGCTGATCGGCCGCCGCCTTGGCGATGCCGAGGTGGAAAAGGACAAGAAGCTGGTCCCCTACGCCATTGTCGATGGCGGCAACGGCGACGCCTGGGTCGAGGCGCGCGGCGAGAAATATTCGCCCAGCCAGGTCTCGGCCTTCATCCTGCAGAAGATGAAGGAAACCGCCGAATCCTATCTGGGTGAAACCGTCACCCAGGCGGTGATCACGGTTCCCGCCTATTTCAACGACGCCCAGCGTCAGGCCACCAAGGATGCGGGCAAGATTGCCGGCCTTGAAGTGCTCCGCATCATCAACGAGCCGACCGCCGCCGCGCTGGCCTATGGTCTGGACAAGAAGGAATCGAAGACCATCGCCGTCTATGACCTTGGCGGCGGCACCTTCGACATCACCATTCTTGAGATCGACGACGGCCTGTTCGAAGTGAAATCGACCAACGGGGATACCTTCCTTGGCGGCGAAGACTTCGACATGCGGATCGTCAACTATCTGGCGGACGAGTTCAGGAAAGAGCATGGCGTCGATCTGACGCTGGACAAGATGGCCCTTCAGCGCCTGAAAGAGGCGTCCGAAAAGGCCAAGATCGAACTGTCGTCCAGCCAGCAGACCGAGATCAACCAGCCCTTCATCTCGATGGACCGCAACACCGGGCAGCCCTTGCACCTGGTGATGAAGCTGACCCGCGCCAAGCTGGAAAGCCTGGTCGACGACTTGATCAAGAAGTCGATGAAGCCCTGCGCCGCCGCGCTGAAAGACGCCGGCGTCAGCAAGGACGAGATCGACGAAGTGGTTCTGGTCGGCGGTATGACCCGCATGCCGCGCGTGATCGAGGAAGTGACCAAGTTCTTCGGGAAAGAGCCGCACAAAGGCGTGAACCCTGACGAAGTCGTGGCCATGGGTGCCGCCATCCAGGCCGGCGTACTGCAAGGCGACGTCAAGGACGTGGTCCTTCTGGACGTGACCCCGCTTTCCCTGGGCATCGAAACCCTGGGCGGCGTGTTCACCCGCCTGATCGACCGCAACACCACGATCCCGACCAAGAAAAGCCAGGTCTTCTCGACCGCCGAGGACAACCAGAACGCGGTGACCATCCGCGTGTTCCAGGGCGAACGGGAAATGGCGGCCGACAACAAGATGCTGGGCCAGTTCAATCTGGAACAGATCCCGCCGGCCCCGCGCGGCGTGCCGCAGATCGAAGTGACCTTCGACATCGACGCCAACGGCATCGTCAGCGTCAATGCCAAGGACAAGGGCACCGGCCGGGCGCAGCAGATCACCATCCAGGCCTCGGGCGGCCTCTCGGATGAGGATATCGAGAAGATGGTCAAGGACGCCGAGGCGAATGCCGACGCCGACAAGGCCCGGCGCGATCTGGTCGAGACCCGCAACCAGGGTGAAGGCCTGCTCGACTCGACCCGCAAGTCGCTGAAAGAGCATTCGGACAAGGTCGATCCTTCGACCGTCGAGGCGATCGAGTTCGCGATGAGCCCGCTGGAAGATGCGCTGAAAGGCGAGGATGCCGGCAAGATCAAGGGCGCCATCCAGAACCTGACCGAAGCGGCGATGAAGCTGGGTGAGGCAATCTACAAGGCCAGCCAGTCCGAAGGCGGCGACAAGGACGATGAACCCCGCCCGGTGGACGATGACGACATCGTCGATGCCGACTTCGAAGATCTGGGCGGAAACAAGCGGAAGTAAGCCGCCTGAACCGGAACAGGGGGCGGTCTGGCAACGGACCGCCCCTCTGCGGTTCCATCAAGGGGTTTTGCCGTGGCAAAGCGCGACTACTATGAAATTCTCGGGGCCTCGAAGGGCGCTTCGGCGGATGAGCTGAAGAAAGCCTATCGCCAGAAGGCGAAAGAGCTGCATCCCGACCGCAACACCGACAATCCGCAGGCCGAGGCCCAGTTCAAGGAAGTGAACGAGGCCTATGAGGTCCTGAAGGATGAGCAGAAGAAAGCGGCCTATGACCGCTTTGGCCATGCCGCCTTTGAAAACGGCATGGGCGGCGGCGGCCAGCGCGGCGGCTTCCAGCAGCAGGGCGATTTCGCCAGCGCGTTCTCGGATGTGTTCGAGGATCTCTTCGGCGACTTCATGGGCCGGGGCGGCGGCGGGGCGCGGCAAAGGGCGCAGCGCGGCTCGGACCTGCGCTACAATCTGCGCGTGACGCTGGAAGAGGCCTTCCAGGGCGTCCAGAAGACGATCAATGTGCCCGCCAGCATGACCTGCGACACCTGCCGCGGCACCGGCGCCGAAGGCGGGGCCGAACCCGTGACCTGCCCGACCTGCTCGGGCATGGGCAAGGTGCGGGCACAGCAGGGCTTCTTCACGGTGGAACGCACCTGCCCGAATTGCAACGGCACGGGTCAGATCATCAAGAACCCCTGCAAGACCTGCCATGGCGCCGGCCGTGTGGAAAAGGAACGCCAGCTTTCCGTCAACATCCCCGCCGGGGTGGAGACCGGAACCCGCATCCGTCTTGCCGGCGAGGGCGAGGCCGGTCTGCGCGGCGGGCCGCAGGGCGACCTTTACATCTTCATCGAGGTGAAGGACCACGCGATCTTCCAGCGCGACGGCGTGCACCTGTTCTGCCGCGTGCCGATCTCGATGCCGAATGCCGCCCTTGGCGGTGAGGTCGAGGTCCCGGTGATCGACGGCGGCCGCGCCCGGGTGAAGGTGCCGGCAGGCGCCCAGACCGGCAAGCAGATGCGCCTGCGCGGCAAGGGGATGCCCGCGCTGCGCGGGGCCGGCACCGGCGATATGGTGATCGAACTGGCGGTGGAAACCCCGGTCAACCTGACCGCGCGGCAAAAGGAACTGCTGCACGAGTTCGAGAAGCTGTCGGAAGAGAACAATCCCGAAGGGTCCTCGTTCTTTTCCAAGGTAAAGAACTTTTGGGACGGCATGAAGGGCTGACGCCTTTAACCAATCGTTCACCGATCCCATGCCAGTCTGCCCGGCATGGCAAAGGGCTTTTCAGACGGCACGCTCCCGCTCTTCATCCCCGATGGGGATGAAGACGAAGCCGCGCCCGTCGCCCTGCCCGGCAAACTGCCCAGCTATATCTCGGACCACCGCAAACGCCTGCGCAGCCGGTTCATGGCGGGCGGCGCGGCCGCGATGCCGGACTATGAACTGCTGGAGCTGGTGCTGTTCCGCGCCATCCCGCGTCAGGATGTGAAGCCGCTGGCCCGGCAGCTGCTGGACACATTCGGCGACTTCAACCGCGTCGTGACTGCTGTCCCTGCCCGGCTGATGATGATCAAGGGCGTCGGTGATGCTGTGGTGCAAGAGCTGAAGATCGTCGAAGCCACGGCGCAGCGGATGATGCGGGCAAGGGTGATCAACCGGCCGATCCTGTCCAGTTGGGACGCGCTTCTCGATTATTGCCACACCGTCATGGCCCACCGCGAGACCGAGCAGTTCCGCATCCTGTTTCTTGACCGCAAGAACGTGCTGATCGCCGATGAGGAACAGGCCCACGGCACCGTTGACCATGTTCCGGTCTATCCGCGCGAAGTGGTGAAGCGCGCGCTTGAACTGAATGCCAGCGCATTGATTCTGGTGCACAATCACCCCTCGGGCGATCCTACCCCGTCCGAGGCCGACATTTCGATGACCTGCCAGGTGCAGGGGGCTGCGCAGGCGCTGGGCATCGTGCTGCACGACCACCTGATCATCGGCAAGTCGCGTGAGCTCAGCTTCAAGTCGCAGGGCTATCTCTAGGCGACGGGACCGTCTAAAGCGGCGCCTCGGTCGCCCTGCCGCGTGGCGTGAAGTCCGGCACCAGCCACAGTTCCACCCGCCGGTTCAGGTGACGGCCGGCGGCCGTTTCGTCGCAGGCCATTGGCAGCGCCTCGCCGAAGCCTTCGATGGTCGGCAGTTGATCCTCCTTCAGATCCGGTGCCACCGCCCGCAACTCGTCCACCACCCGCGCGGCGCGTTCCAGCGACAGGGCCAGATTGGCCTCGGCCGCGCCTGATCCGTCCGAAAAGCCGGCCAGCACCAGCGCCTCGCCCGCGAACCCGCCAGAGGCGATCAGCCGGGCCAGTTCGGCGACATTCTCCTGACTCGACGGCGTCAGCCGGGTAGAGCCATCCTCGAACCGGAAGGTCAGCGAAAACCGGTCGGCGCCGTCCATCACCCCGACCAGCCGCTTCAGATCCGCCAGCGTCACATCATCGCCCGCGCCCTGGATCGCATTGATCAGCCGCAAGCCATCCTGCGTCATCGGCGACCGCTCGGTCGACCGGTCGATGAAGCCGGCGCGGGCCACCACACTCTCGGCTGCGGGGCTGGCCAGAAAGTCCAGAAACTCGCGCGCCATCAAGGGCAGGCGGCGCTTCGGCGTCAGGAAGAACAGCGGCAGGGCCAGCGGATAGTCCTCGGCCTTCACGGCCATCGGGCCCGGCAGCAGCGGAAACCCGCAACTGTCGGTCAGCGGCAGCCGGCGCGCGGCGCCAATCTCGGCCCGGCCGGTGATCGCAAGCGCCCAAGGATCCTTTGCCACGGCTTCAGCAAGCTCTGCCATGTCATCATGCAGCACCTGCGCCTTGATCGGCAGGCCCAGACGCGTATCCAGCGCCTGTCCCAGATCAGTCCCCGGTCCAAGAGCGTGCAGCACCAAAGGCATGTCCGGCCCGCCAAGTTCGGCCCAGTTCGTGGCCTGCCCCGACAGGGCCGCGGCCAGTTCGACGGTCGAAACTTCGGGCGTGGGATTGTCGGGCGCCATGATCGGCACCAAGGCGTCCAGCGCCACAGCGCGCGCCCCCGACGGCGCAACTGCCAGCGCGCTCAGCTGCAACTCGGCGCTGCCGGCGGCCAGGGCCGAGCTGGCCTCATCCGGCGCCAGCGGGGAAAAGCTGATCTCGGCCAGATCCTTGCGGGTTTCGGGGTCCAGAATGCGGGCGGCATATCCCGGGCCCTCGGCTTCCTCGTAGATCAGCCCCCGCGCCTCGGCAAAGGCGCGGACCAGCCCGGGCAACAGCCGCGCGCCCGCATCCGGCGCGCCGGTGATACGGATCGTCGCCTTGGGGGCGGTCAGATCGGGGCAGGCCGGGCCTTCGCAGATCACCCCCTGAGCATCGACCGTCAGGGCGCCATAGGCGGTGTCGATCCGGTAGAATTCGCCGTCAAAGCCCAGAAGAGTGCCGCTGAGAACGATCTTGCCCTCACGGGCCACAAGCGCCACGTCCTGCGCGGCGGCAGGCCCGGAAGCCTGAAACAGAAGCGCGGCGAAAACCGCCGCGCGCCCGAATTTCCATCGCATGAATGCCCGCCCGAACCCTAATTCACGGCGGCGAGTGTCACGTCCTGACCGGGATTTTTCAACACCAGAATGTCGCCCAGGGCATCACATTCCGGCATGGCCAATGTCAGTTCGGTGCTGGTGACAGCGCCCGCCTTCGACTCCAGCACCTCGCCCAGCAGTTCCCGGCCGCAGGTGGCCTCGGTCACTGCGGATTCGATTACCACATCCGCCTTGACCGCGGCCGGATAGGTGTAGACCTGTGCCAGCATCGGCAGGTCCAGACCGGGATCGCCAAGCGAGATCAGGAAGCCGCCATTGGGCGAAACCGGCGCGTCGGCCCAGACATCGCCGGGCTGACCGTAATCGGCGCCATTCTCGAAGGCGTGCAGCTGGAAAGCATCATCCGCCATCCATTGCACCGCGAAACGGTGGATGCCGGCCACGTCCGGCATGCTGATCGTATCGCGAAGCATCTCGGCATCCGGGAACAGCACCGAGACGTCTCCTGCGCTTTGCAGGGCGGGCACATCCAGCACAAGCGTGCCCTGAGGCGAGAGTTTTTCGGCCAAAGCCAGACCGGCATGGCGCAGCACCACCCGCTCGCCCGCGCGGCAGGGGGCGGTGATGCTGACGGTGATCACCGCTTGCGGACCGGCCGTCAGGCTGATCGCCGGAGTGCAGGATTCTGGCGCCGCCAGTTCGGCGGTGTTGTCCGACAGGGGCGCAGTCTTGGGCTGCGGCTGCGCAAGGACGGGGTCCAGCGCCGCAGGCGCGGGTGAAAGCGGCTCTGCAACGGTCGAGGCGCTGTCCGGCAGGGCGGCAGGCGTCACCTCGGGGATCGGCGCGGCTACCTCGGGTTCGGCCGCGGTCATCGCCTTCGGCGCGGCCGCAGTCCCTGTCGGCGCATCAGCCGGGGTTGACGGCGTGGCGGTCGCGGCGGGGGCAGGTTCGGCGGGGGCCGTTGTCGCGGTCAGCGCGGCTGCCAGCGGCAGGGCTGTATCCGCAGCCCGAGGGGTCGCTGCGGTCTCGACGGCCGGCGCGGCCGCTGCCGCATCAGGCCCGGCCGAGACCTTTTCGATCGCGTCCGGCACCTTCTCCTGCGCGGCCATTTTCTCGGCATTCATGTTCTGGACCAGATGGCCGGCAGCCAGTGCCACCAGAATCACCGCCCCGCCCCGGATCAAAGATTTCCTGCGCTTGTCCAATTTCGCCCCCGTATGAGGAATTCATCGGGGGCATCATTGCGGGGAAAGCGGGCAATCGCGTGGCCTTACTGGGGAATGTTTCCAGCACGTCACCAGCCCAAGGCGCAATCCACCCGGGGAATATGGCGCAATAGCGGCAGTGAGGCGGGTTTGACCCCTGTTACGGCGCCAGAGGCGGCAATGGCCTCTGGCGGATCACGGGGGCCGGACTCAGGCCAGTTTGCCGTGGCAGTGCTTGAACTTCTCGCCCGAACCGCAGGGGCACATGTCGTTGCGCCCCGGATTGCCCCAGGTCGAGGGGTCGGCATCGACGAAACCGTCAAGCCGGGCCCCCGCCATCGCCGCGCGCGGCGCCGAGGCCACGGCGGGTTCGGCGCGGGGCAACTCGATCTCGGCAGTGTCTTCGCCTGCAGCGGCAGCCTGACTTTGCGCGATCATCTGCGCCATCATCTGCTGCTGCTCTTCCTTGGTCAGCGGCCGGATCCGGCCAAGCTGCTCGGTCACCTGACCACGCAGGGATTCGAGCATGCTCTCGAACAGCTGGAAGCCTTCGGTCTTGTATTCGTTCAGCGGATCGCGCTGCGCGTAGGAGCGGAACCCGATCACCGAACGCAGATGTTCCAGTTGCAACAGATGCTCGCGCCATTTGCTGTCGATGGATTGCAGCAGGATCTGCTTCTCGATGTTTTCCATCGTCGGCTTGCCGAAGGCTTCGGTCTTTTCGGCCATCATCTTGTCCGAGGCCTGGATGATCCGGTCGGCCATCACCGCCTGATCCACGCCCTCTTCGGCGGCCCAATCGGCAACCGGCATGTCCATGTTCAGCCGATCACGGCCCGCATCGCGCAGGCCTTCAAGGTTCCATGCATCCGGGTAGGTCTTCGGCGGCATGAATTCGTCGATCATGTCGTCGATCACCTGATGGCGCATGTCCATCGCGATCTCGGTCACATCCTCGGCCTGCATGATCTCCATGCGCTGGCCAAAGATCGCCTTGCGCTGGTCGTTCATCACGTCGTCAAACCGCAAAAGCTGCTTGCGGATGTCGAAGTTGCGGCCTTCGACCTTGGCCTGCGCCTTTTCCAGCGATTTGTTGACCCAAGGGTGAACGATGGCCTCGCCTTCCTTCATCCCCAGCGACGACAGCACCTTGTCCAGCCGTTCCGATCCGAAGATCCGCATAAGGTCGTCTTCCAGACACAGGAAGAAGGCCGAACGCCCCGGGTCGCCCTGCCGGCCCGAGCGGCCGCGCAACTGGTTGTCGATCCGGCGGGATTCGTGGCGTTCGGTGCCGAGAACGAACAGGCCGCCGGCTTTCTTGACGGCTTCCTCTTCATCCTTGTGTTCGGCCTCGATCCTGGCGCGGATCTCGTCGGGATGGGTTTCGGGATTGGCGGCGATGGCCTCCATCACCTTGAATTCCACGTTGCCGCCCAGTTTGATATCGGTCCCGCGCCCGGCCATGTTGGTGGCGATGGTCACAGCCCCCAGCTTGCCGGCGTCGGCGACGATCTGGGCCTCCTGCTCGTGCTGGCGCGCGTTCAGGACGTTGTGCGGGATGCCTTCCTGCTTCAGGAAGTTGGACAGCAACTCGGACTTCTCGATCGAGGTGGTGCCGACAAGGATCGGCTGGCCCGTCGCATGGGCTTCCGTGATCGACTTGAGGATGCCGTCGAATTTCTCTTTGGTGTTGCGATAGACCTGATCATGGTCATCCTTCCGCGCCACCGCCCGGTTGGTCGGCACCTCGACCACGCCGAGACCGTAGATCTGCATGAATTCCTCGGCCTCGGTGGCCGCGGTGCCGGTCATGCCGCCCAGCTTTTCGTAAAGACGGAAGTAGTTCTGGAACGTCACAGAGGCCAGAGTGACGTTCTCGGCCTGGATCTTCACACCCTCCTTGGCCTCGATGGCCTGATGCAGACCATCGGACAGGCGGCGGCCCTTCATCATCCGGCCGGTGAATTCGTCGATCAAGACCACCTCACCGTCACGGACGATATAGTGCTGGTCCTTGAAGAACATCTTGTGGGCGCGCAGGCCCTGATTCATGTGGTGGACGATGGTCGTCGATTCCGGCGCGTAAAGGTGCTGGCCTTCCGGCAGCACGCCCGCGTCGCGCAGCAGCGCCTCGATGGCGTCGTTGCCTTCCTCGGTATAGGTGACCTGGCGCTGCTTTTCGTCCAGCTTGAAATGCTCATCCGTCAGGCTGGGGATCAGCTTGTCCAGGGCCAGGTAAAGATCGCTGCGGTCCTGCGACGGACCCGAGATGATCAGCGGCGTCCGCGCCTCGTCGATCAGGATCGAGTCGACCTCGTCCACGATGGCGAAGAAATGCCCGCGCTGCGCCATCTCTTCGATCGACGACTTCATGTTGTCGCGCAGATAGTCGAAGCCCAGTTCGTTGTTGGTGGCATAGGTGATGTCGCAGCGATAGGCGGCGCGCTTTTCGGCTTCGCCCTGATAGGGCACCACAACGCCGGTGGTCAGCCCAAGATGGGCATAGACCTTGCCCATCCAGTCCGCATCGCGGCGGGCCAGATAGTCGTTCACCGTGACGACATGCACGCCCTTGCCGGTCAGCGCGTTCAGATAGGCCGGGAAGGTGGCGACAAGGGTCTTGCCCTCGCCCGTGCGCATCTCGGCGATGTTGCCCTGATGCAGGAAGATGCCGCCCATCAGCTGCACGTCAAAGGCGCGCAGGCCAAGGGCGCGTTTGGCAGCCTCGCGGCAATTGGCAAAGGCTTCGGGCAGGATCGCGTCCAGCTCTTCGCCCTGCTCCTGCACGCGCTTCTGGAACTCGCGGGTTTTCTCGATCAGGCCTTCGTCGGTCAGCGCGGCAAACTGCGGTTCAAGCGCGGTGATCTTCGCCACCAGCGGCCGCGCCGCCTTGACCTTGCGGTCGTTCTGCGATCCGAACACCTTGCGTGCGAGCGTTGCAAGTCCCAGCATATTCTCTCCGATTGCGGCCATTTCTCGTGATCACGAGGACTTGGCCTTGCCCGGCCCCGATGCCTTCCCTAGAAGGACCTTGAAGACCGGCCGGCCCAGCCGTTCACGACTGTCTTTCCGCGACTGACGCGATGTAAGGGGCTGGTATCGGATAGTCAACGTTGCCCGAGCGGGCGGCAACATCAGGAGTAGGTGAAGATGGCGAAAATGACAGGGTTCTGGGCCGGTCTGGCGCTGGCAACCGCGCTGACGGCTCCGGCACTGGCCGAGGGCGAGAACGCCGCGACCGTGATCGCCACGGTGAACGGAACCGAGATCACCCTGGGCCAGATGATCGCCCTGCGTGAAAACCTGCCGCCGCAATACCTGTCGCTGCCCGATGACGTGCTGTTCAACGGCATTCTTGAACAACTGGTGCAGCAGGAAGTGCTGTCGCAGGCGCATGCCACCCTTTCCACCCGCGACGAGGCGAATGTGACGAACGAGCGTCGCAGCTATCTGTCGGGCGTGGTGATCCAGGGTGTCGTGACCGGCGCCGTCACGGATGAGGCGCTGCAGAAGGCCTATGACGACCGCTTCAAGGACGCCAAACCGCAGACCGAATACAACGCCGCCCATATCCTTGTGGACAGCGAAGAGAAGGCGAAAGAGCTGAAGGCCCAGCTGGACGGCGGTGCCGATTTCGCCGAACTGGCCAAGGCGAATTCCACCGACACCGGCTCTGGCGCGCAAGGCGGCGATCTGGGCTGGTTCGGCCTGGGCATGATGGTCAAGCCCTTCGAGGATGCCGTTGTCGGCGCCACCGTCGGCAAGGTGACGGACCCGGTGAAATCTGACTTCGGCTGGCATCTGGTGCTGGTCAAGGAAAGCCGCATCGCCGCCCAGCCCACACTGGATGACCTGCGTGAAGAACTGGCGGCCGAGATCGAAAACAACGCCGTCGAGACGAAGATCAACGAGCTGACCACCGCCGCCAAGATCGAGAAACCGGGCGAGAAGATCGACCCGACCCTGCTGAAGAAGTCCGAACTGATCGACTGATCCTGCTGATTGGGGGGTGCCACAATGGCCAAGACCGACTGGAAAGCCGAAGCCAAAGCCTTGAAGAAGAAGGTCAGGAAGCTGCGCGACGACTTCGCCGCTGCTGCCGGCCCCGTGGCCGATGCCGTCTCGGGGGCGGTCGCCAGCGCGGTCACCGATGTGGTGGAAGCGGCGAAGAAGGCGGTCAAGCCGGTCTCTCCTCTGGCCCCTGCGGCCTTCCCGCAGCTGCCGGTCATCGCCGGGGCGGAATTCGCCGCCACCGGCGCCGGTATCAAATACCAGAACCGCAAGGACGTGATGCTGGTGCGGCTTGCGCCCGGCACCTCTGTCGCCGGGGCCTTCACCCGGTCCTCCACCCGCTCGGGCTGCGTGCGCGATTGCCAGACCAAACTGGCAACCAAAGTGCCCGCGGGGGCCGGCGCGGCCATCGTGGTGAACTCGGGCAACTCCAACGCCTTCACCGGCACGGCCGGCGATGCGGCGGTGACAGCCGTCACCGACGGCGTGGCGGCGGCGCTGGAGATCCCGGCCAGCCGGGTGTTCTCCTCATCCACCGGCGTCATCGGCGAACTGCTGCCGCACGGCAAGATCACCGCCGTCATCCCCAGCCTGACCGCCGAACTCTCCGAAGCCGGCATCCAAATGGCGGCCGAGGCGATCATGACCACCGACACCTTCCCCAAAGGCGCGGCAGCCACCGTGCAGGGCGAAGGCGGACCGATCCATATCGCCGGCATCGCCAAAGGGTCGGGCATGATCGCCCCGGATATGGCAACGATGCTGGTCTATATCTTCACCGATGCAAAGATCGCCCCGGCGGCCTTGCAGAAGATGGTGGATCGCAATGTGGGGGCAACCTTCAATTCGATCACCGTCGACAGCGACACCTCGACCTCGGACACGCTTCTGGTTGCCGCCACCGGCCAAAGTGCCGCCGCCGAGGTGAAAGGCCCCGCCGCCAAGGCCTTCGAGACTGCGCTGGCCGGCGTCATGCGCGACCTTGCCCTGCAGGTGGTGCGTGACGGCGAAGGCGCAACCAAGCTGGTCGAGGTCCGCGTCACTGGTGCCGCGAGCGATGACGACGCCGCCAGGGTCGCCTTCGCCATCGCCAACTCGCCCCTGGTCAAAACCGCCGTCGCCGGCGAGGACCCGAACTGGGGTCGCATCGTCATGGCCGTTGGCAAATCCGGCGCCAACGCAGACCGCGACCGCCTGACGATCCGCTTCGGCGATATCCTGGTGGCCGAGAAGGGCTGGAAATCGCCCCGCTACACTGAAGAGGCGGGCGCGGATTACATGAAGCGGCAAGAGCTGGTCATCGCGGTCGACCTTGGCCTTGGCCGTGCCAGACGCACCGTCTGGACCTGCGACCTGACCAACCGCTACATCGAGATCAACGCCGACTACCGCAGTTGATTTCATCTTGGCCCAAATATCCCACGGGGGTCCGGGGGTGTGAAACCCCCGGCGCCCGTTGCCGCGCGGAACACCCCCAATGAAGATTCTCCTCGTCTCTGCCGTCGCCCTGATCGACACCGATGGCCGTGTGCTTCTGGCGCAGCGCCCCGAAGGCAAATCGCTTGCCGGGTTGTGGGAGTTTCCCGGCGGCAAGGTCGAACCCGGCGAGACGCCGGAGGCCTGCCTGATCCGCGAACTGCATGAGGAACTGGGCATCGACACCTGGAAAAGCTGCCTTGCGCCGCTGACCTTCGCCAGCCACAGCTACGATGATTTCCACCTGCTGATGCCGCTTTTCGCCTGCCGCCGCTGGGACGGCATCCCGGTTGCGCGCGAAGGCCAGACCCTGGCCTGGGTGGCCCGGGATCGCCTGCGCGACTACCCGATGCCGCCCGCAGACCTGCCCCTGATCCCGATTCTGCGCGACTGGCTCTGATCGGAAAGATTCTTTCGTCAGAGGCAAGAAATCGCTTCTTTTTGGAAAAACTGTCGCTAATCTGACCCCGGTATTTCTTGGGGGAGGAATAATGCTTCGGACAATCTCAATCGGCAGTTGTGTTTCGGTGCAGGGCATCGTGGTCGGCCAGACCACGGACGGAAAGCTGATGGTCCGGGTCGACGAAAAGACCTGGGTCGGCACACCGGTCGCGCAGAACCGCGCCTCCTGACACCTTCGGACAAGAAAAAGGCCGGGCAATCTGCCCGGCCTTTTCATGTCCGTGGACGAAGGATCAGGCCAGCGTACGCTGGACTTCCTCGCGTTCGAAGATCTCGATCACGTCGCCGACGCGGATATCCTCATACCGCTCGAACGCCATGCCGCATTCGGTGCCGGACTGGACTTCCTTGACCTCGTCCTTGTGGCGCTTCAGCGTCTTCAGCGTGCCCTCGTGGATCACCACATCGTCGCGCAGCAGGCGCACGCCCGCCGACCGCCGGGCAACGCCTTCGGTGACGATGCACCCCGCGACATTGCCGACGCCGGTGATGCGGAAGACTTCCTTGATCTGCGCATAGCCGATGAAATGCTCGCGCACTTCGGCCTTGAGCAGGCCCGAGGCCGCTTTCTTGATGTCATCCAGCAGGTCGTAGATGATCGAGTAATAGCGGATCTCGACCCCCTTCTGCGAGGCAGAGCTGCGCGCGGTCGCATTGGCCCGTACGTTGAAGGCCAGAATCGGCGCATTCGAGGCTTCGGCCAGACCCACATCGCTGTCGGTGATGGCGCCGACGCCGAAGTGTAGGATGCGCACGCGCACCTCTTCGTTGCCGACTTTCTCCAGCGCCTGCACGATGGCTTCGGTCGAACCCTGAACGTCCCCCTTCACGATCACCGGCAGTTCGGCCACGTCCTTGTCAGCCTTGGCCTTGGCCATCAGCTGTTCCAGCGTGGTCGCGGCACCGGCGGCGGCACGTTTGTCCTTGGCCGCCTTCTCGCGATAATCTGCGATCTCGCGGGCCTGCGCTTCGGTGCTGACCACGTCCAGAACGTCGCCCGCCGAGGGCGTGCCGTTCAGGCCCAGCACCTCGACCGGAACCGAAGGCCCGGCTTCGGTGATGGTCTCACCCTTGTCATTGACCAGCGCGCGGACGCGGCCCCACTTCTCGCCGACGACGAAGATGTCGCCCTTCTTCAGCGTGCCGTTCTGCACCAGGACCGTCGCGACCGGACCGCGGCCGACATCCAGCTTGGCCTCGATCACCGCACCCGAGGCGGCCCGGTTCGGGTTCGCCTTCAGTTCCAGAAGCTCGGCCTGCAGGCCGATCGCCTCAAGAAGTTCGGGCAGGCCCTTGCCGGTCTTGGCCGAAACCTCGACATCCTGCACCTCGCCCGACATCGCCTCGACGACGACTTCGTGCTGCAGAAGATCGGTGCGGACCTTGGTCGGGTTCGCATCGTGCTTGTCGACCTTGTTGATCGCCACGATCATCGGCACCTTCGCCGCCTTGGCGTGGTTGATCGCCTCGATCGTCTGCGGCATCACCGCGTCATCGGCGGCAACCACCAGAACGACGATGTCGGTGACATTGGCACCGCGCGCGCGCATCGAGGTGAAGGCGGCGTGGCCGGGCGTGTCAAGGAAGGTCACAAGATCGCCCTTCGGCGTTCTGACCTGATAGGCACCGATATGCTGCGTGATGCCGCCAGCCTCGCCCGAGACGACATTGGCCTTGCGGATCGCGTCCAGAAGGCTGGTCTTGCCGTGGTCGACGTGGCCCATGATGGTCACGATCGGCGGCCGGCTCTGCAGATCCTCGGCCTTGTCCTTGACGGTGTCGATGGCCTGTTCCACGTCGGCATCGGTGACGCGGACGGCGTGATGGCCGAATTCCTCGATGATCAGTTCGGCCGTGTCGGCGTCGATCACCTGGTTCATCGTGACCATCATGCCCATCTTCATCAGCGCCTTGACCACGTCGGCGGCGCGTTCCGCCATCCGGTTGGCCAGCTCGCTGACGACAATGGTTTCAGGCAGCTGCACGTCGCGCACCTGCTTCTCGGCCTTCTGGCCAAGACCCAGGGCCTTCGCCCGGGCCTTTTCCTGCTTGCGCTTCATCGCGGCAAGGCTGCGGGTCCGCCCGCCTTCGCCATCCAGCGCCGCGGTCAGGGTCAGCTTGCCGGTGCGGCGAGCGTCATCACCCTTGCCCTTGGTGCCACGGTCGGTGGCACGGTCATCGCGTTCGCGATCCGTCTTGCGGGGCGCAAGCGAAGGCTTGGCATCTGCGCCGGCGGCACCGGGTTTCGGCCGGGCCTGCCCGGTCGACCGATCGGTCGGAGTCGCTTCGGCCGGGGCCGGGCCATCGGCTTCGGCCGGCTTGGCGGGCTGACGGCGCTGCGTGCCCAGAATGTCGGCCTTGCGGGCAGCGGCGCGGTTCTTCGCCTCTTCCTCGGCCTCGCGCTTGGCGCGCTCTTCCTCTTCGGCGCGGGCACGCAGGGCGGCTTCGCGCTGGCGATCCTCGCGTTCCTTGGCCTCGATCTCTTCGCGGCGGCGCTGACGCTCTTCCTCGCGCGCCTTCTCGTCGGCGGCGCGCTTGGCAGCTTCTTCCTGCTCGCGGGCTTTTGCCTGACGCAGCGCGTCAAGCCGGCGCTGCATCTCGGCTTCCGAGATCCCTGCGGGACGGCGCGACGGATCGCCCGTCACCGGCGAACCACCGGCCGAGGACGTACCGCCCGGCGCGCCCGCAGGCTTTGCCGCCGGAACGACCACGCGCTTGCGCTTGGTCTCGACCACCACCGCGTGGGTCCGGCCATGGCTGAAGCTCTGCTTCACCGAGCCAGCCCGCGGGGCACCGCCACCCAAGCCCAGGGGTTTCTTGCCGTCACTATCGCTCATACGTCCTACTTATCCTTCTCGGCGGGTTCACCGCCGTCCTGCTGGCCTGCTTCCGAACGAAGCCCGGCAAGCCTTGCCGCTTCCTCTACAACACGGGTCGTGAGTCCACCAGCGGCAAGCGCCGCGTGTATTGCACGTTCGCGCCCGAAAGCCAAACCGATTTCCCCTGCTGTCAGGCAGGAAATCAGGCTGTTTTCGCCATCCGGCGCGCGCAGCTTGGTCTTGCCGCGCTCTGACCCGTCGCTGGCCTGAATCAGCGCCACCGCGCTGCCCTTGACCAGCCATTCCTTGACCTTCTCGTAACCCGTCACCGCGCCTCCGGCCTTGCGGGCCATCGACAGCAACTCTACCACGCGCCTGGTCAGCAGCACCTCGACCAGATCGGCCAGCCCGTCGGGCACCTTCACCGGCTGGCGCGCCGCGCGCGCGAACAGGCCGCCCTTGCTGCCGGCGCCGCCCGCCCGGTCCAGCGCCGCCCGGGTGGACGAGACATAGATCCCCCGCCCCGGCAGTTTGGCTGCAATATCCGGCACCACGCTGGAATCCGGGCCGACGACAAAGCGGATCAGCCCCGCCTTGGGGCTGACCTCGCCGGTCGCAATGCATTTGCGTTCCGGCTCGTCCCGCAGTTTCTCCCGGCCGCCGCGCGTCATGGCGCGTGTCCCGAGGCCTGAAATCAGGCCTCGGCCTCCTCGTCTTCGGCAGCGTCATCCGATGCTTCCTCGGCCAGCATCTCGGTCGGGTCGACCCAGCCCAGAAGGACGCGCGCGGTCATGATCAGGTGCTGCGCCTCTTCCAGGCTCATGTCATAGGGCTCAAGAATGCCGTCATCCTTCTTGCGCTGACCGTTCTCGGTGGTCCAGCCACCGGCCAGTTCCCAATCGGCACAGGTGGCGAAGTCTTCCAGCGTCTTGATGCCGTCCTTGCCCAGCGCCTCCAGCATCTGGGGAGTGAGGCCGTCGAATTCAATGAGGCTTTCGTCAACCCCCATCGCCCGCGCCGATTCGAGCGCCTTGCGCGCCTGTTCTTCCAGGAAGTCGCGGGCCCGGGCCTGCAGTTCGTCCGCGGTGCCTTCGTCGAAACCGTCGATGGACAGAAGTTCGTCCTGTTCGACGTAGGCCACCTCTTCCAGATTGGTGAAGCCCTCGGCGACCAGCAACTGCGCCATCATCTCATCGACATCCAGCGTATCCATGAACAGCTTGGTGCGTTCGGCAAACTCGGCCTGACGGCGGGTCGATTCTTCGGCCTCGGTCAGGATGTCGATATCAAGGCCCGTCAGCTGACTGGCCAGACGGACGTTCTGGCCACGGCGGCCGATGGCCAGCGACAGCTGTTCATCCGGCACCACGACCTCGATCTTGCCGGCATCCTCGTCCACGACGACCTTGGAGACCTGCGCCGGTTGCAGCGCGTTCACAAGGAAGGTGGCCTGATCCTGGTTCCACGGGATGATGTCGATCTTTTCGCCCTGCAGTTCGTTCACCACGGCCTGCACGCGGCTGCCGCGCATACCGACGCAGGCGCCAACCGGGTCGATGGCGTTGTCATAGGAAATCACGGCGATCTTGGCGCGGCTGCCCGGGTCGCGGGCAACGGCCTTGATCTCGATGATGCCGTCATAGATCTCCGGCACTTCCATCTTGAAGAGTTCCGCCATGAACTGCGGATCGGTGCGCGACAGGAAGACCTGCGGGCCACGGGCCTCGCGGCGCACATCCTTGATGTAGCAGCGGATGCGGTCGCCGATGCGATAGGCTTCGCGGCCGATCTTTTCATTGCGGCGCAGGATGCCTTCGCCCCGGCCCACGTCGACGATGACGTTGCCGTATTCCTCGCGCTTGACGACACCGTTGATGATGCTGCCCTTGCGGTCCTTGAATTCGTCATACTGACGGTCGCGCTCGGCCTCGCGCACCTTTTGCAGGATCACCTGCTTGGCGCTTTGCGCGGCGATGCGGCCCAGATCCACCGGGGGAACCTCGTCGATCACCTCATCGCCGATCTGCGGATCGGCCAGATAGTTCTTGGCCTGTTTCACCGTCAGCTGGGCGTGGTGGTTCTCCAGCAGGTCATCTTCAACCACGGTGCGGATGCGGGCAAAGCTGGCGCGGCCGGTCTTGCGGTCGATCTTGACGCGGATGTCCATTTCGGCGCCGTAGCGCGACTTGGCGGCCCGGGCGAGACTGTCCTCCATCGCCTGAATCACCAGATCCGGGTCGATCATCTTCTCGCGCGCGACCGCCTCGGCGGTCTGCAACAGTTCCAGCTGGTTGGCCGAAGTGATTGCCATGGTCCCTGCTCCCTAGTGTTTCGTCTCGGGCGCGTCTTCCTCGTCGCCCTCGATTTCTTCGATCTCGTCAAAACCGCCGTCTTCCGGCAGCGCCACTTTCTTCTGCCGCAGCATCTCGGCGATCAACTCATCGGTCAGGATCAGCTTGGCATCCGACAGCCAGTCGAACTGCAGCCCGATGGTGATGTCCTTGCCGCCCTCTTCGATCTCGATCAGCACCTCGTCGCCTTCGGTGCCCATCAGCCCGCCCTTGAAGCGGCGACGGCCGTCGATCAGCTCAGTGGTCTCGATCCGGGCCTCCCAGCCCTTCCACATCTCGAAATCCTTCAGCCGGGTCAGCGGCCGGTCGATGCCGGGGCTGGAGACTTCCAGCGTGTAATTGTCCTCGATCGGGTCTTCCACATCGAGAACCGCCGACACCGCGGTCGAAATCTTGCTGCAATCCTCGACCCCGATCCCGCCTTCGGGGCGGTCGGCCATGATCTGCAGGGTGCGCTGAATCTTGCCATGGCCGCCCATGAGGCGCAGGCGGATCAGCTCATATCCCAGCCCTTCGATCACCGGCCCGACAATGTCGGCCAGGCGGCGGTCGATGGCGGTCTTGGCGATCAGATCGGTCATGTGATCCCTGAAAACAAAAAAGCGGGCACAGCGGCCCGCTTGCTCTTCCGGTAGCTTCGGGTTTGGACCCCGACGCAGCTGTTGAAGGCCATATAGGCCCGTCTGGCCGAGTCTGCAAGCCCTAGAGAACGGGCGCCCGGTCGATGCGCGACAGCGCGTCATTCACGCCGAGAATCAGCCCGCGGATGCCGCTGACGCCAAACCCCTGCAGCCGGGCGGTGTGCATGGTCAGATAGGCCTCGGCTTCCGGGCGCGAGGCAAACCCGTAGATGCCGCCGGCGATGCCCTGCGCCTGATCCTCGGTCCAGTATTTGAACAGAAACCCCGGCTCCTGCGCGATGGATTGCGCCAGCCCCTCGAAAGCGGCCGCCATCCCGGCGCCCCACGGCCCCTGATGCGGAAAATCGACCTGAACCAGCGTGACGGCCATGACAGTCCCCCTGCGATTGCCGCGCCAGTCTAGGGCCGGCGCGGCAATGCTGGCAACAGGGCTCAGAGCTTGCGGAACACCATAACCAGACCGCGGTCATCGCGGTGCGAATGCTCGGCGCCCTCATAGATCGGGATGTCCTGCCATTCGGTGGGGGTGATCCGGCCTGCCGCGACCAGCCGCGCCAGGGCAGAGCCGAAGCCCGCACCGTCCAGCACCGGGCCGATGGTGCCGCAGGCGAAAACTCCGCCGGGGCGGGTGACGCGCAGAAGCTCGGGCAGGCATTCCGGCCCGACATGGCCATGGGTGAAGGTCCCGCAGCTGACAACGCCGTCATAGCTGTTGTCGGAAATCTCCAACGCGCGGGTCAGGTCGCCCAGCATCAGGCTGCGGTAAAGACCCTTGGAGCGGGCGACGTCCAGCATCTCGGGCGTGATGTCGATGGCATCGACCGTCAGGCCCTGCAGGTGTTCGGCCACAAGACCGGTGCCGGCGCCGATGTCCAGCACCTCTCCCATCGGGTCGACGCGGGCCTTCAGAATGGCGGCAATCTCACGCGGGGCGATATAGCCCCACGCGCGGCCGAAGCTTTCGTCATAGGTTTCGGCCCAGTCGCCATACATGCGCCGGGCCTCATCCGGGCCGTTGATCTCATAGGCCTGATCCAGATCGTACTCGTCCAGCGACATGCATCCCTCCATCGCGGTCGGCACCATAAGGGACCCTGGCCGTGACATCGGGATGACAGCCCGGTAACGAAAGGCCGGCACCCCGGCCTGGCGCGCATATCGTGGGAATTTGCCATGCGACACCACATATCTTGTGTCACAAAGACCATGCGATTATGGGCAAGCTGTCGCCGCGGGACACCATCCAAGGTTGCCCTTCGCGGCGCGGCAAATCATACTCGGGTCAAATTGGTTGGGGGTGTTCGGTGCGGCGGTCAGGTTCACGCAAAGTCAGGACAACCTCTGCGATCCTGCTGGGCGCCACTCTACTGACATTCGCGATTGCCGGGCGCTCTCCGGCGCTGGACGGGCTGGATTTTCAGGTCGTCGGGCAGAAGAAGGACAGCTCGCTGACCAAGACCCTGCGCGGCGCCTCGCTTCTGCTGACGCAACAGGCCGATGGCGCCACCGATGCGGCGGATCTTTTTGCCGCCGCCCGCGCCGACTACGCACGCATCCTTGGCGCGCTTTATGCCGAAGGGCACTATGCCGCCACCATCTCGATCCGGATCGACGGGCGCGAGGCGGCCAACATCCCCGCGCTGAATGCGCCGGATCGGGTCGGCACCATCACGGTAACGGTTGACCCCGGCCCAAGCTTTGTCTTCGGGGCTACCCGTGTGGCGCCGCTGGCCCCCGAAACCCGCCTGCCCGAAGAGTTCGCGCCCGGCAGGACCGCCCGCAGCACCGTCGTCACCGAGGCCGTCGATGAGGCAACCCTGGCCTGGCGCGAGGTCGGACATGCCAAGGTCGATGTCGCCTCGGAAAACGTGGTCGCCGACCATGCCCGCAACACGCTTTCGGCCGATATCCGGCTGGACCCCGGCCCCGCCCTGCGCTTTGGCCCCGTCACCGTCGCAGGCGAAGAGCGGATGCTGGAACGCCGGATCATCAAGATCGCCGGTCTGAAATACGGGGAACGTTTCAGCCAGTCAGAGCTTGACCGTGCAGCACAGCGGTTGCGGCGCACCGGCATCTTCCGGTCGGTCACGCTGACCGAGGCCGATTACCCGGTGTCGGGCGACCTGCTGCCCATCGACATTCAGGTCATCGAACAGAAGCCCCGCCGCTATTCCATCGGTGCCGAGATCTCCAGCATCGACGGGCTGTCGCTGTCGGGATACTGGCTGCACCGCAATCTGACCGGCGGCGGCGAGCGGTTGAAGATCGAAGGGTCGATCACCGATATCGCCGGCAGCGAAAGCGGGATGGACTATGGCCTGGGCATCACGCTGGACCGTCCGGCCACGCTCAGCGCGGACACCACGGCAAGCCTTTCGCTGGCCATCGCCCATATGGACGAGACCGACTATACCGCCAATGTCGCGGAGTTCGGGCTGAGTTTCACCCACTACTTTTCCGAAGAGCTGACGGCAAAGGTCGGGATCAACTACGAATGGGTCAGCGCCAAGGACCCGACCGGCACCACTCGCTTCCGCAGCCTGTCGCTGCCGATCGGCGCCACCTGGGACAAGCGCGACATCTCTACCGATGCCCGCAAGGGGTTCTACATCGATGCCGAGGCCAAACCCTTCTCGGGCTTCGGTTCCACCGGGTCGGGGGTGCGGCTGCGCTTCGACGGCCGCGCCTATCGCAGCTTTGGCGAAAATGACCGGGTGACGCTGGCCGGCCGGGTGCAACTGGGCGCCATCCTTGGCTCGGACCTGCTTGAGACGCCGCGGGACGACCTGTTCTTCTCGGGCGGGGGCGGCACAGTGCGCGGCCAGCCCTACCGCAGCCTTGGCATCGCGGTGAATCCCGGGCTGGCGAATGAATATACCATCGGCGGCACTCATATGGCCATCGCATCGGCCGAGGTGCGGGCCAGAGTGACCGAGAAGATCGGCGTCGTCGGCTTCGTCGACGCCGGGCAGATCGGGGTCGACGGGTTTTCGGGCGCGGGCAGCGACTGGCACGCGGGCGCCGGACTGGGTCTGCGCTACGAGACCGGCTTCGGCCCGATCCGGCTCGACGTTGCGACCCCGGTTCATGGCGACACCGGCGAAGGGGTGCAGTTCTACATCGGTTTGGGGCAGAGCTTCTGATGCGCGCGCTTGGCATTGCCCTTTGTCTGTCGCTTGGCCTTCCGGCTGTGGTTCAGGCGCAGCAGGATGATCGCAGCTATCTGACCGCCTTTCTTGAAGACAACCTGTCCGGCGCCGGGCGCAAGGTTACGATCACCGGCTTTGAAGGGGCGCTGTCGTCGCAGGCCACGATCGCCCGGCTTGAGATCGCCGATGATCAGGGCGTGTGGATCACGCTGGACGGGGTGGTGCTGGACTGGTCCCGCTCTGCCCTTCTGTCCGGCGAAGTGGTCGTGAACGAGCTGTCCGCCGCCACGATCACCCTGGAGCGCATTCCCGCGACCGGCGAGGACAGCAGCCTGCCCACGCCCGAGGCCACGCCCTTCGCCCTGCCCGAACTGCCCGTCTCGGTCGAGATCGGCAAAATCTCGGCGCCGAGGATCATCCTGGGCGCGCCGATCCTTGGCGAGCCGGTGGAAGGCCGGCTTGAAGCCTCGCTTTCGCTGTCCGGCGGAGAGGGCAAGGGCGCACTGGTGCTGGAACGGACGGACGGACCGGAAAGCAGGATCGCGCTGGACGCAAGCTATTCCAACGCCAGCAAGGAACTGGCGCTGGATCTGGCGGCCACCGAGGAGGCCGGCGGGATTGCCGCCCGCCTGATGGGCCTGCCCGGAGAGCCCTCGGTGGATCTGACCATCAAGGGCAACGGCACTTTCGCCGATTTCGCCGCCGATGTCCGGCTGGCCAGCGATGGCGAGGAGCGGCTGGCCGGGCCGGTGACAGTGACGCTGGGCACCGAGGAAGAGACCCGGTTCACGGCGCAGCTGTCGGGCGACCTCGCGCCGCTGTTCCTGCCGGATTACGCGGCTTTTCTGGGCGACCGGGTGACGCTGGCCGTAGCGGGCGCGCGATGGCCCTCTGGCCGGGTGGTGCTGGACCGACTGTCCTTGCTGACCCGCGCGCTGCAGCTTTCCGGTAGCGCCAGCGTGGCCGGCGACGGCCTGCCGGATGCGTTCGACCTGACAATGCTGATCGCAGGCGACGACGGCCGCCCCGTCCTGCTGCCCCTGTCGGGCGGCAGCCGCACCTGGCTGCGCCGGGGCGAGATCGCGCTGACCTTCGATGCCAAGAAAGACAGCGGCTGGAAGGGCAGCGCCAGCCTTCTGGGGCTGGAGACCGAAGGGCTGCGACTGGGCAATGCCGGGTTGACCGGATCGGGCCGCATCGCACGTCTGCCGGGCGGCAACAGCTTCGGCGGCACGCTTACCTTCGACGCCACCGGCATCGCGCTGGCCGATCAGGCGCTGCAGAAGGCGCTTGGCTCTGCCCTGAATGGCAAGGTGCTGCTGTCGTTCCGGCAGGGCAACGACGCGCTGGCGCTGCCACAGCTGGAACTGACCGGCGAAGGCTTCAATGCCAAGGGCGGGGTCTGGGTCGAGGGGCTGGAGTCCGGCCTGATGACCAGCGGCCGCATGACCGTCACCGCCGATGACCTGTCACGCTTTGCCGATCTGGCCGGGGTGGATCTGGGCGGATCGGGCACCGTGCAGCTTGAGGGTAAGGCAAGCCGTCTGACCGGCGCCTTCGACGTGGTGGTCGATGCCGTCACCAAGGGGCTGCGGGTCGGCATCGCCCAGGCGGATCGGCTGACGGCGGGCGACAGTCACCTGACCCTGTCGGCGGTGCGGGACGAAACCGGCATCACCTTGCGTTCGCTGGACCTGACGGCGGGCGCGCTTGCCCTGACGGCGGGCGGCAAGGTCTCCAGCACCGGCAACGATCTGAAGGGACAGGTCACGCTGACCGATCTTGGCGCACTTGACCCGCAATGGGGTGGTGGCCTTTCGGCCGAGGCCAGCTTTGTTGGCACCCCTGCGAACGGCCAGCTGACCCTGAACGGTCAGGGCCACAGCCTGCGCATCGGCCAGGTCGAGGTGGACCGCCTGCTGGCCGGACAGACGACAGTGGCCGCCACGGTGGCAACGCGGGAGAACGGGTTCTTCCTGACCTCGGCCAGCCTTGACGGCGCCAATCTTGAGGCTGACGCAAGCGGTGCGGCCGGCAGCGATGAGTTGCAGGTGACCGGGCGGTTGCGTGACCTGTCGATGCTGGTCGCCGGCTATCCCGGGCCTGTCAGCCTGTCGGGCCGGCTTACCCCGACCGGCAACGGCGCCACGATGGACCTGCGCCTGCTTGGGCCGGCCGCCATCGACACCCGCATTGCCGGGCGGATCGACGGCAGCACGGCCGACCTGACCATCGAAGGCACCGCCGATGCCGCGATTGCCAATGCGGTGGCGGACCCGGTCACGCTGGACGGCGGGCTGCGTATTGACCTTGGGCTGCACGGGCCGCTGGCGCTGTCGTCGCTTTCCGGCCGCGTCACGCTGTCGGGCGGGCGCGTCGCCTATCCTTTGGCCGGGTTCTCGCTGCAGCGGACCGAGGTACTGGCCGACATTTCCGGCGGACGTGCCCAGATCGCCGCAACCTCGGATCTGAGCGCCGGCGGCCGGGTGCGCGTAAATGGCAGTCTGGGGCTGACCGCGCCGATGGACTCGTCGCTGGACCTTGTGCTTGAAGCCCTGCGCCTGCGCGATGCCGAGTTGTATGACACCGTAGCCTCCGGCACGCTGCGGATCACGGGGCCGCTGCTGGGCCGCGCCATGATGACCGGCCGCATCCTGATCGGCGAGACCGAACTGATCGTGCCCTCGACCGGGTTTGCCAGCGCCGCGGATCTTGAGGCCGTGCGCCACGTCAACGACACCGCTGCCGTCCGGGCCACACGCGCGCGCGCCGGGATCGGCAAGGACCCCGCCGGCGGCGGTAACGGCGCTTCCGGCGGCGGCAGCGGGCTGAACTGGGCGCTTGACGTGCTGATCGACGCGCCAAACCGCATCTTCCTGCGGGGACGCGGCCTTGATGCCGAACTGGGCGGATCGGTCCGACTGGGCGGCACGCTGAACGCCATCTCGCCCTCGGGGGCGATCGAGCTGATCAGGGGACGGCTGGACATCCTGGGCAAACGGCTGGACCTGTCCGAAGCCAGTCTTGTGCTGGAGGGCGACCTGGTTCCCTACCTGACTGTCATCGCCTCGAATGAGACCGATGACGTGACCAGCACCGTAACCATCGAAGGGCCGGTCAATGCGCCCGAAGTCACCTTCAGCGCCACCCCCGACATGCCGCAAGAGGAAGTGCTGGCCTGGCTGCTGTTCGGCCGCGGGCTGGACTCCATTTCCGTCCTGCAGGCGGCCCAACTGGCCAATGCCGTGGCCACGCTGGCCGGACGCGGCGGCGAAGGCATGATCGCAAAGTTGCGCAAGGGCTTTGGCTTCGACGATCTGGACGTGCAGACGGCGGACGATGGCACGACCTCGGTCAGTGCCGGCAAATACATCTCTCGCAATGTCTATACCGAGATCGAGGTCGATCAGAACGGCAAGTCGCAGGTCAACCTGAACCTGGACCTGAAGAAGGGCCTGACGGTGAAGGGCCGCGTCAATTCGGACGGTGACAGCGGGCTGGGGATCTTCCTGGAAAAAGACTACTGAGGCGGCACAGCCACGCGCCGGGACGAAAAGGAAAAAGTCCCGGTTTCCCGGGACTTTTTCAGCTGTCTTGAACCAAGGTCGGGTCCGAAGACCCGCAGGTCATATCACGAACCGCTACCGCTGCCCGAAGCAGCAGCAGCGATGATCACTGCGCCAAGCAGAAGCGGAAGGAACATCCCGCTGCGGGGCTTTTCCGTCACAACTTCAACCGGGCGTTCGCCTTCGATGATGACCGGGCCGCCAGCGGAGGCGACCGAAGCCGTCACAGTCAGGGCGGCGGCGAGAACGAGAGCTTTTTTCATAGGTGCACTCCATTGACTACTGAAGAATGCGATAGCATCCCATAGCCGCATTGAAAAGGCAAACATTAGCAACAATCGAGCACCTGTTGCCAATTCGCCGATATCGAAGAAGCCTTGCCGAGGCGGCCCTACATTTTGAGCAGTATCCTGCCGAAAGTGTCCGCCTTCCCGCACGGCTAGGCGGTCAGCCGACCACCAGGAAGAACCAGCCCGGGCCCGCAACGGGGCTGATCCACTGGCGCGATTGCCGGATCTTGCCGCCTTCGAACCAGAACTCGTTCAGCAGTTTGTTGCCTTCGCGCAGACAGCTCTCCACCACATTGCGGGTGGTGTGCTGGCGGCCGTAGATCGTGACCACCGCCTGACCCTTGGATTCGCCCGTGCAGGTGTAATCGCGACGCTGGTTGGCGTCGTTCTCCCAGGTGTAGAAATAGGTGCGCCTGGTCGCGCCGCCGCCCGCGATCTGGCCGGCACCCGGGACACCGGCCGACATCAGATCGGGACCAAGGCCGCGGGTTTCCACCAGAACGCCATCGCGGAAGGTGAAGGTATAACCGTCAGCCGATTCCCAGGTGACAAGATCGCCCTTGCGGTCGCGCGGGGACAACAGGGTATCGATGCCAAGCCCCGGAATGGTGGCGCGCATGATCGGGGTGCCGAAGGCCTCGATCTTGTCGCGGGAAACCTTGTCGAGATTCACAGCCGTGCCACCGCCAAGCCCCGGCAGCGAAGGCAGGCCGGTGCCGCACCCGGCCAGAAGGCCCAGTGCCAGCAGGGCAGGGGTCAGCGTCGAGCGGATCAGCGCCATACCCGGCCCCATTGTGTGTCAAGAACGCCCATGTGGTAATCGCGGACCGAATCGTAAAGGCGGCCATCCACCTCAAGCCGGGCCCCGCCGTCACGTTGAAGCGACCGCATGGCCGTGGTCATCTCGTCGCGATTCGGGGTGCCCAGCAACCAGTTCATCGGGATGGTGACGCGGATACCCTTGTCGAAGGATCCTTCGCCGAATTCCTCGGCGCTGGCCGAGGTCAGAGTGGCAAAGGCCCCCAGGCGGAAACCGTTGGCGAATTCGCGGTCCAGCGACACGGTAGCACCTGTGTCGCCGGCCAGATAGCGGCCCACATCCAGCTGGCCAAGATAGCCGCCACCGAAATCGTAATAGGCCGACACATGCCCGGTGGCGACACCATAGTCATAGTCGCCAAAGCCGAAGCCGTCGCGGTCGCGCTGCTTGGTATAGTTCACCTCGGCCCCGAGGGCGAAGCGGCTGTCGACCGGCTTCCACAACACCTCGGTCGAGATGCCGGCGTGCATCCGCTCAAGGAAGCCGAAGGTCACGCGGGAATAGATGTTGTCGGCCGGCTTGGCATACCAGGCCAGCTGCAGCCGGTCGAGCGAGGTATCCGTGGCCAGGTTGTATTCGACCATGTCGCTGCGGACATTGGGCAGCAGCGGGGACTCTTTGCAAAACTCACAAGCGTTGACGTTGCCCGCCAGTTTCTGAAAGACCGAACCCGAGACGATCAGCCCCGGCCGCAATTCATAGGACGCGAAGATGCGCAGCCCGACGTCACCGCGCAGCGGTTCCGAAATCCGCAGCCCCGGGGCCAATCCCCATTTGAACCGCGGATAGAAGGCGTCATTGCCGATGCTGCCTGCCGGCACCGGCCCGGCATCCGAGATCTGGACCCGATCCCGCAGCGCGATGTCATTGCCGGCGCTGTGCTCCAGTGCCTCAAGGTCGCTGCGGCGGATGGTGATCTTCGATGCGCCCATGCCGCGCACGACCGGCACAATCTCGAACACCTCGACCGAGGCCGGCATGACCCGCGACAGCGCCCGCGCCGCACGGCCGATCGCCTGCGGGCCGGAGTCGATCTGCAGATTGCGCACCCGCAACTGCACGGTGGTTCCGGTATAGGCGAAGTCCTCGACCACCAGCCCGTCGGCGGCCAGCTCTTTCGAGAGATTGCCGCGCAACGTCTCGGCCGCGCCCGCCTGGGTGACCCAACCCTGGCCCCAGGCCTCGGGGTCGGCGCTGCGCGACGGACGGGTGCCGACTGCCATCGGGGCGGGGCCAAGAATCCCGCCCGCCGCCCGTTTCTTGGGGTCAACGGTCAGTTGGATGTTGAATCCGATCTCGGACCCGTACATCGAGTACAGGCCCATGCGGACATAGTCGCCGCGCTGGTATTCGACGCCGAAGTTGAACGGGCTGCGGCGTTCAAAGATCTTGCGGCCTTCGGCCACCTCTTCATAGGCGTCCGACGAATATTCGGCCTTCACGGTCCAGCTGTCGTTGACCTTCCATTCGACCCCGGCAAACGGCGCGAACGGCCCGCGGAACCACTGGTCTGCCGACGGCTTGCCACCGGTGACGCCCTGAACGGGCGGGGGCCGGTCGCCAAAGCCGCCGATGTCATTGTAGGAGCCCAGCCGTCCCCAGCCCAGACCCGCCGTCACCTTGACCCTGTCGCCGAAGGTCTTGGTCGCCGAGACATATTCGGCCGAGTTCTTGCCGGTGCCGACGAAATCCTGAAGCCCGATGGTCACCGAAGGCAGATAATCGGTCTCCTCCAGCACCAGAAACCGAAGATCGAAGCCCCGGTCGTTGTAGCTGTCGTAGCCGTCAAAATACTTGGTATATTCCGGCGTGCCCGGGATCAGGCCATCGCTCCAGTTCCAGGTGGTGCTGAATCGGTAGCTGCCCGAGATGCGGGGCGTGATCTGGAACGTCAGCGTCGTGCGCAGTTGTGACCCCATGTAGCCGGCGGTCACGGCAACGGAGCCATCCTTCAACGCCTCGCCCGAGGGCATGTCGATGACGCCGGGCACGCCGAAAAAGGACAGGCTGGGGCGCATTTCAGCCATTGCAGGCAGGCTGCCCGCGCAAAGCGCGACAAGAGACACGGCGGCCAATCTGCTGCTGATCCGACGGTCCATCCTGTGCTGCACCCCTTACTGCCCTGTACCGCATCCTATGCCGACAACCGCACCCGGCCACAAGTCCGGGAGGCGGCGCGGGCGAAGAATTGCCGGGATCATGGTGCCGATGACGCAGCTTGCGCCGACGCTGCTTCGCCCAGCGGGCGGACCAGTTGCATCGTACGATTGCGCAACGCATCGGCATCGCCGGTTGCCATGTAGCCGGCCAGGTCATGCATCGCTGTGGCCATCTCAAGCTCGGACAGGCTTTCCTCGGCTGCGCGCAGGATCTTGGGATGCGGCGTGGTCAAGAGACCCTGACCGATCAGCAGCTCTTCATTCAGCTTTTCGCCGGGGCGCAGACCGATGACGCGGATCTCGATGTCGCCATCGGGGTTATCGGCGTCGCGGACGGTGCAGCCGGCGCCATGGATCATCTGCTCGGCCAGCTGGCGGATGCGCACAGGCTTGCCCATGTCCAGAACGAAGACATCGGCCAGCTTCGGCCCCCCGGTCTGACCTGCGCTGTCATCGACGAAGGACCCGGCCATCAGAACCAGCTTCGACGCTTCGGCGATGGTCATGAAATAGCGGGTCACGTCGTCATGTGTCAGCGTGACCGGCCCGCCCCGGGCGATCTGCTCGCGGAACAGCGGGATGACCGACCCCGATGAGCCAAGCACATTGCCGAAGCGCACGATCGAGAAATGCGTGGTCTTGTTCAGCTTGGCACGGTCCTGCACCACCAGCTCGGCCAGACGCTTGCTGGCGCCCATGACATTGGACGGCCGCACCGCCTTGTCGGTCGAGATCAGGATGAACCGCTGTACACCCAGTTCCAGACAGGCATCGGCAAGGACGCGGGTGCCGAAGACATTGTTGGCAATGCCGGCCACCGGATTCTGTTCGACCAGCGGCACATGCTTGTAGGCGGCGGCATGGAACACAGTGTCAACGCCGTGCTGCCCCAGCACCGCCCGCGTCAGCCTTGCGTCCGTGACCGAACCAAGGACCGGGACGATCTCGACCTTCGCGCCATCGCCGGCTGCGTCCAGCAATTCGCGCAGGTCGCGTTCGATCGTGTAAAGCGCCAGTTCTGAAACCTCGTAAAGCACCAGCTTTGCGGGCTGATGAACGATCATCTGGCGACACAGTTCGGACCCGACCGATCCGCCGGCGCCCGAAATCAGCACCGTCTTGCCCTGATAACCGGACGGGCCGGTGGCAAGCACGTCATCCAGATGGCCGCGGCCAAGGAAGCGGCCGGCGGGAACGGTCGCCAGTTGCTCGACCAGCTGTTCGGTGCCCACCAGCTGCGCGAACGAGGGCAGGGCCTGCACGCCCAGCCCACGGGCCTGAAGCTTGCGCGACAGCTGCGCCTGCTTGGGTGCCGACAGCGACGGCATCGCCAGCAGAACGCGCGTGATGTCGAACTGATGCACCAGCCGGTCGATTTGGCTGGCAGGGTAGATGCGTCTTCCCATCAACCGCTGCCTATGCAGCGCGGCATCGTCATCGACAAAGGCCATGACACTGATCGTCTCATGCGACTGCAGGGCCGAGGCCAGCTGCTCACCCGTCCGGCCGGCACCATAGATCAGCACGCGGGTCTGCGACCGCCCGGTGGACAGGACCCAGAGCAGAACCTTCAGCATGACAACCCGGGTCAGGATCACCAGCAGGAACAGCAGCATCATAAAGCTGATGATGCCAGTCACAGGGAACTGCTTCCCGGTCAACATTGTCAGCAACAGCGTCGCGATACCGCAGAACAGCACAAAGGACAGCGCACCGCTGGTCAGCACCGCAGTGAAGGTCTTCAGCTTGGTCCGCGGCAAGCCGGCGGCAAAGGAGGCCACGCCGCCCGTAACGAACAGGGCCGGGAACAGCAGCACCAACCGCTCAAGCTGCGGCTGTGGCCAGAAAGAACCATAGACCAGAAGCGTGGCGATGAAGAAGCTGACCGGCGCCAGCACAGCGTCGACAAGCACCATGACTGCAATCTTGTGCAGTCGCGACATGCGCCGCTCGAATCCAAGAAGAAGTATCCGCGCAGAACCCATCAATGCCACTGGCCCAATACTCCACACGGGGACTGAATACCCCCGCCGGCCCCTTTGCAAGCAGAACGAGTGCAATGCAATCCGGTTTCGGCCCCCAATGCGCAGGGAGTTGCCGTCAGCGACGAGACAGCACCTGTGCGAGCGTCTGCCAGATCATCGCCGCAT
This sequence comes from uncultured Paracoccaceae bacterium, assembly GCA_934500835.1. Taxonomy (GTDB): domain Bacteria; phylum Pseudomonadota; class Alphaproteobacteria; order Rhodobacterales; family Rhodobacteraceae; genus Pseudogemmobacter. The sequence goes on from CAKSTR010000010.1 coordinate 57,087, forward strand.
CGCCGCAGACCGACTGGTGTTTCTGATGGATCAGGTCCAGCCGGGCCTTGCGGGGAATGCAGCGGCGGACATAGGTCGCTTCGGTTTCCTCCGGCGTGCGGCACCGGGACAGCAGCCGCTCTTCATGGCGCCGGAAATGCAGGGTGGCCATGCCGGTCAGACCTGGCGGCACGCGCAGGACACGGGCGTAAAGGGCCGGGAACATCTCGACATAGCGGCGCAAGGGCGGGCGCGGTCCGACAAAGCTCATGTCGCCCTTCAGGATGTTCCACAGCTGCGGCGCCTCATCCAGCCGCAGCTTGCGCAGGATGCGGCCCGCGCGGGTGATGCGATCGGCCTTGTCCCCCCCCGAGACGCCGCCATCCGCCTGCGCCGTCCGCATGGTCCTGAACTTCCACAGGCGAAAGGGCCGGTCGGGGCCGCGCATCCTTTCCGAGACATAGAAGATCGGGCGTCCGTCCTCGACCAGCAGCCAGACCGAGATCAGAAGGGTCGGCACCAGCAGGATCGCGCCAAGGATCAGCGCAAGCGCAATGTCGAAAAGCCGTTTGCCGATTGTCATGCCAGCACCCCGCGGGCCCAGGCGGCCTCCTGCGCCAGTTGCCGCGGTGTGGCGGGCGGCACGTCGATCAACCCATGCAGCAGCGAAACATCCTGCGTCGCCACGGGAACCGTGGCAGGCGTCGGACCATAGCGCCAGGGCAGCGCGCTTGCATCCAGAAGATCCGCCATCGGCAGGGGGGGCGACTGCGCAAGGTTCAGAACCGGCGGCAAGTCGCGCTGACAAAGTGCCGCCAAGGCCTGCACCAGCACCCGCGCGCCGATCCAGGACCGCAGCGGCCCGCCGGGCCGGCCCGGCACCGGATCAAGGACGATTTCGGCGGGCGGACGCGGTCCAAGAAGCGCATCGGCCCCGGCAATGTTGCCAGGCCGAATGATCGTCACGGGCGTCTCGCCCTGTGCCATCACCAGGGCCTCTGCCTTGGCCTTCGATCGGCCATAGGCATTCGGCGGGGCGGGCGGGGCGCTTTCCGGCAAGAGGGCGCCAGCAGGGTAGACGGCTGCGGATGACAGGAAAAGCAACCGCCGCGCACCAACCTGGCGGCACAGGCCCAGAAGCGGCGGCACCAGGTCGACATTTGCCTGCAGATGGTCCTCGCTCCCGCGGGTCACACCCGCCAGATGCAGCACCACGGCACCCTGCGGCAGACCGCTTGGCGGCGGCTCGCTCAGCATGTCCCAGCGGGTCGGCGAAAGGCCGCCACGTCCTGTCCAGACCGGCCGCAGCCCGGATGCCATGCCATCTGCCCAGCCTGCCTGCAGAATTCTGCCAAGCCGCCCCCCGGCACCGGTGACGATCAAATCAACTACCCCCAGAGTTACCCCCAGCTTTCTTGCGCCACCATCGGTGGGGTGATTGACCCCCCTTTCCCACAGACTATGGTCTGCCGGCCCGAATTGTCCATCTGCCGGACGGCCGGGGCCGGAGTTGTATATGAAGCCTGCCACCGCCCTATGCGCCGCCTGTCTGGCGGCAAACTTCGTTTTGCTGGGCGGATGCAGCCTGCCGAAGGGGGCAGGGCAGGCCAGACAGATCCTGTCTGGTGCCAAGAGTGAAGACGCCGATTTCGCCGTTGTCCCGATCGACCGCACGACGGTCGGCAAGATCGCGAAATGGCCGGTGTCCGAAAAGGGCGGAATGGCCTCGAACGGCTGGATCGAGCGCAGCCGCGGGCCGGCGGAAAACGTGATCTCGGCCGGCGACAAGGTCGACGTGACGATCTGGGAGACCGGACAGGGCACCCTTCTGACCGTGCCCGGACAGCAGGTCGTCGCCCTTCCCGGCCTGACGGTTTCGCCGGATGGCAGCATATTCCTGCCCTATGCCGACAAGGTCTATGTCGCAAAGATGACGCCTGATCAGGCGCGCGAGGCGATCCAGACCAAGCTGAACCCGATCACCCCGGCGGCTCAGGTGCTGATCGCACATCACCCCGGCCGCAAGTCCACGGTCGACCTGATCTCGGGCGTTCCGAGCCCCGGCTCGTTTCCGCTGCCCGACCGGGATTTCACCGTGCTTAGCCTGCTTGCCCTTGGCGGCGGCATACCCGGCAATATGGTCAACCCCTATGTCCGGCTGATGCGCGACGGCAAGATCTACTCGGTCTCGGCCGACCGGCTGATGAAAACCCCCGCGCTGGACACCACCCTGCGCGGCGGCGACAAGGTCTATGTCGAATCGGACGAGCGTTACTTCCTGTCGCTCGGCGCCGCCGGCCGCGAGGCGCAGATTCCGTTCCCGCAGGACCGAATCACCGCGCTGGATGCGCTGGCGCTGATCGGCGGGCTGAACGAGGGGCGGGCGGATGCGAAAGGCATCCTGGTCCTGCGCGACTACCCCGAAAAAGCCCTGCGCAGCGACGGCAGCGGCCCGACAAAGCAGCGGACGGTCTTTGTCATCGACATCACCTCGGCTGACGGCCTTTTCAGCGCGGGCGAGTTCGTGATCCAGCCCAAGGATGTGGTGATGGCGACGGAAAGCCGCATCGCCTCGACCAGCATGTTGCTGGGGCTCATCGCCTCGGTCGTGGGGATTTCCCGCACGGCGCAGGTGATCAGCGACGACGGGCTCTAGGCCTCGCCTTCAAGGCGGGCCCGCAGCTCGCGCAGGACGGGCAGCAGCTGGCGGACCCTGTCTGCGCCAAGCGCGTCGACCACGTCGGCGATCAGGGGAACCACGGCCTGCACCGCGGCATCGCGCGCGGCCCGGCCCGCCGGGCTGATCGCCACGAACTTGCGGCGCGCATCGTCCCAGTCGGGGCGGATATGCACATGGCCGGCCCATTCCAGCTTGTTCAGCGTATTGGTCATGGCGCCGCGCGTGACGTGGAATGCCTTGGCCAGCTGCGCCGGGCTGCGTTCGTCCCCGATCCGCGCCAGATGGTTCAACACCGAGAAATGCGACAGCTCCATCCCCCGCGGCAGCACCTTCGACACCCGGTTGCGCGCCAACTGGTCGGCCATGAACAATTCGCCAAAGAGGGCGACCGCGATGTCATCGGTCCGGTCCGGTGCGACGGTGCTCATGGCCCCGTAAACTCCCGGTCATGAGAGAGCGAGGGCACACGTCCCCGCGCGGCCTGCACCTGCGCCAGATCCAGATCCACCAGGGTGATGCCGGGGTCCGTCCCGGCGTCGGCAAGAATCTCGCCCCAGGGCGCTATGGCAAGCGAGTGGCCATAGGTGCGGCGGCCCTTGCCATGCGACTCGGCATGAAAGCCGGTCTGCGCAGGGGCCAGCACGAAACAGCCAGTCTCGATGGCGCGGGCGCGGACAAGCGTCTCCCAATGCGCGGCACCGGTGATGTGGTTGAAGGCGGCCGGGATGGTGATCACCTGCGCGCCGCCCTGCGCCAGCCGGCGAAACAGCTGCGGGAACCGCAGGTCATAGCAGACCGCCATGCCGATCTTCGCCCAGCCGGCATCCGCCACCACGGCCTGCGCGCCGGGCCGGTAGCCCGCGCTTTCACGGTAGACCTCGGTCTCGGTCACGTTCACGTCGAACATGTGGATCTTGTCGTAGCGGGCGGCGATGCTGCCGTCCGGCGCGATCAGAAAGCTGCGGTTGGCGAACCGCCCGTCGGCATCCTGCGTCAACAGGCCAAGCGAGCCGATCAGCAGCCAGATCCCGGCCTGACGCGCGGTATCGCGCAGCGCAGCAAGGGTTTCGTCATCCGTCTCGCTGCGGAAGATCGCGCGCTGGTGATCGCGGCTGGAGGACAGGCAGTTTGTCATCTCGGGCGTCAGGATGAAGCCCGCACCCCCGGCAACCGCCTGCGCGATCAGGCCCCGCGTTGCCGCCAGATTGGCAACCGGATCGTCGGTGACGGTCAGCTGGATCAGGCCCGCGCGCATCAGTTTGCCAACAGCGGATCAAGCCGCCCCTGCCGGTCCAGAAGGTGGATGTCGTCGCTGCCGCCGACATGCTGCCCGCCTATGAAAATCTGCGGCACCGTGCGTTTGCCACCGGCCCGCGCTGTCATCGCCTCGCGCAGCACGGGGTCATTGCTGACATCGATTTCCGTGTAGGCGGCACCCTTCTTCTGCAACAGCCGTTTCGCGGCAAGGCAGTAAGGGCAGAAGGGGGTGGTGTAGATCTCGACCGTTTTCATGGTGCATCCCTTGTCCGGTGCAGGGCCAGACTGTTTCGCGACGGACTATAGGGATTTAGGCATCCTTCGCAACGCGCGCCAGCGACAGCACGTCCACGCGTGACGCGCCTGCCGCCAGACAGGCCGCCGTTGCGGCGGAAAAAGTGGCGCCCGAGGTCATCACGTCATCGACGATCAGCACCGGCCGGCCCGCGATCCTTTGCCGTCGGCGCGCCGGCACCTTAAAGGCGCCCTGCAGGTTGGCGAAGCGATCCTCGCGCGTGCGCCCCTCCTGGCTGCCGGTGTTGCGGTGGCGGGTCAGCAGGTCCGGGCAATGCGCCAGACCTGCCCCCTTTGCCAGGGCCGCCGACAGCAGCGCCGCCTGATTGTATTTGCGTCGCAGCAGCCGCCACCAATACAGCGGCACCGGGGCGATCACGGTCTGCGCCTGCAAAAGCGGCCCCGCCGCCTGCCGCAGCCATTGCGCCGCCGGCCGGGCAAGTTCCATCCGGTCGCCATGCTTCAGCGACAGGACGATCTGCCGGGCATTGTCGCGGTAAAGCAGCGCCGAGCGTCCGGCCGACCAGGGCCGCGCGGTTGCGACGCAGTCGTCACAAAGCACCTCTTGCCCGTCATCCGCGCCGGCAACCGGGCTGCCGCATTTGCAGCACACCAGGCCGGTGATGAAGGGCGTGTCGCGCCAGCAGGTCGGGCACAGCCCGAAATCGCTGGCGACCAGCGCATTGCAGCTGATGCATTGCGGCGGATAGATCGCAGCGATCACCCTTTGCAAGCCCATCCCCGCCCCCTATGGTCCGCCGCCATGACCCAAGGCCCCCTTTTGACCGACCGCCCCGCGCTGGAGCGCAACCGTGCCCGCGCGCTGGCCATGCCAGACCCGGCCCTGTTCCTGCACGAGACCGCCATGGACGAGGTCAAGGAAAGGCTGGAAACGGTTAACAGAACCTTTACGGATGCGGCCGTGGTGACGGGTTTTCCTGCGCTGTGGCAACAGGTGCTGCCCCAGGCCCGCATGGTGCCGGATGCCGAGGTGCTGGACCTTGCCCCCGCCAGCATGGATCTGGTGGTCCATGCCCTGGCGCTGCACTGGGCCAATGATCCGGTTGGCCAGATCGTGCAATGCCGTCGCGCGCTGCGGCCCGACGGGCTGTTCCTGGCGCTGTTCTTCGGGGGCCAGACCCTGCACGAATTGCGCACCGCTTTGGCCGAGGCCGAGGCTGAAGTGACCGGCGGCCTGTCGCCCCGTGTCCTGCCGATGGGCGAGATCCGCGATGTCGGCGCGCTTTTGCAACGCGCCGGACTGGCGCTGCCGGTGGCCGACAGCTTCACCCAGACCGTCAGCTATCGCGATGCCTTCCACCTGATGCGGGACCTGCGCGCGATGGGAGAGGGCAACGCACTGGCCGGCCGGCTGCGCCACCCCACACGCCGCGCGGTCCTGCTGCGGGCGGCGCAGATCTACGCCGCCGCCCATGCCGGGCCGGACGGCCGCATCCCCGCCAGCTTCGAGATGCTGTGCCTGACCGGCTGGTCCCCGCATGGCAGCCAGCAAAAACCGTTACGCCCCGGATCGGCCCAGCAAAGGCTGGCCGAGGCGCTGAACACCGCCGAAGTGCCGCTTGGCAAAGGGTCGCAGCCCGGTTGACGGGCAGTCCAAAGCCGCTATCTCGGGCGGCAAGGCCACTGGAAGGACATCACGATGGAAAAGCCTGCCGATCATCCCGCCATGCCGCGGCCGCGTATCGGCATCCTGCTGGCCAATCTCGGCACACCGGACGGCTATGGCTACTGGCCAATGCGGCGCTATCTGAATGAATTCCTGTCGGACAAACGGGTGATCGACTACCCCGGCTGGAAGTGGCAGCCGCTGTTGCAGACCGTGATCCTGGGCAAGCGGCCCTTTACCTCGGGTGCCAATTACAAGCTGATCTGGAACCATGAGCTGGATGAAAGCCCGCTTATGACCATCACCAAGGCGCAGACCTCGGCCATCGCGGCCGAGCTGAAGACCCGGCACGGCGACGCGGTCATGGTCGATTTCTGCATGCGCTATGGCAATCCCTCGACCGAATCGAAGGTGAAGGCGATGATCGCGGCGGGCTGCGAGAAGATCGTGTTCTTCCCGCTCTATCCCCACTATGCCGGCGCCACCTCGGCCACCGCAAACGACCAGTTCTTCCGGGTTCTGATGAAGGAAAAGCGCCAGCCGGCGGTGCGGACGGTGCCCGAGTATTTCGAGCACCCGCTTTACATAGATGCGTTGGCGCAATCGGTCCAGACCGCCTGGGACACGCTGGAGCGCAAGCCCGATGTGCTGGTCGCCAGCTACCACGGCATGCCGATCCGCTATCTGACCGAGGGCGATCCCTACCATTGCCAATGCCAGAAAACCTCACGCCTGCTGCGTGAGCGCCTGGGCTGGCGGCCCGAGATGATCGACACCACCTTCCAGTCGGTGTTCGGCCCGGAAGAATGGCTGAAACCCTATACGGTCGAGCATGTGGCCAAATTGGCACGCGAGGGGAGGAAGCACATCGCCGTCATCGCCCCCGCCTTCAGCGCCGACTGCATCGAGACGCTGGAAGAGATCAACGGCGAGATCCGCGAATCCTTCGAACATGCGGGTGGCGAGGTCTTCACCTACATCCCCTGCCTGAATGACCAGCCGGCCCATATCAGGGCCCTGGTGGCAGTGATCGGGGACAATCTGTCAGGCTGGATCAACGCCTGATGCCCCGATAATCCGCGGGCAGAAATGAAAAAGACGGCAGCCACGGCTGCCGTCTTTTCCTGAAGTGCGTCAGCTCAGTTCGAAGCGACTGCAGCGATCACGAGCAGCAGCAGCAGCGGAACAACGATGCCGCCAGCCGACGACGAGGTCGTGGCTTCAACGATTTCCGGTTCCATCACCGGCTCGACCAGGCCGCCAGCGAACGAAGCGGTGGCGACAGCGGTCAGCGCGGCAGCGAGCGCAAGTTTCTTCATGTTAACCTCCAGTTATCGCATGCCGTCGATTTTGCAGAGGCGACGGCACGCACCCAAGACTGTTCCTCGTATGCCCGTCATAATCTGCCCAAGTCGGGAATTGCAATCGGGGTTGTTCGGCTATGGTGCGCTTACCGATGTTGTCGTCAAATTAGCAACACCTGCGTGCCAACTTCCGCCATGCCGAAAAGTTCTTCGATATGCTCGTTGTAGAGCCCGATACAGCCGTTCGACGACCGGCGGCCGATCTTGCGGGTGTCATGGGTGCCGTGGATCCGGTAGTAGGTCCAGCTCAGATACAGCGCGCGGGTGCCAAGCGGGTTGTCCGGTGCTCCGCCCTCGACCACGTCCGGCCATTCGGGGTTGCGCTCTTTCATCGAAGGGGTCGGCCGCCAGCTTGGGTTGACCACCTTCTGCACCACCTCGGTCCGGCCGCGGCGGGTCAACTCGTCCGACAGCGGCACCGAGGTCGGATACAGCCGATAGATCGACTGGTCTTCGGACCAGTAGTGCAGCGCGCGCGATGTGATGTCGATCAGGATCGCGCCCTTGCGGGTGTTGTCGAAATAGCCGCGCCAGTCCAGCATGCGGAAGCTGGAGATGTTGTTGCGGACGGTGCTGGAGGCCGGAGGAGCCATCTCTGTGCTGCCGTCCTGCGCGAAAACGGGGCCGGCCGCCGCGGCCCCCAACGCGACAGCGGCACCGCCCAGAATGGTGCGGCGGGTCAGCCTTTCGGCACTCATGACTAGCTCCTGTTGAGTCTGCTCTTGCCGGGAACATAGCGAATCCGGTGGCATTCCGCAATTCACAGCCCTTTCATCAAGAAGGCTCACGCAGACTTGGGTTTGATACTTTGCTTCGGTTTCGTTAAAGGTGCCCCGGAAATAGTCCGTATCGCGGGCCGCAGTCGGGTGGATTGAATGGACAGACGCAGCTTCATGGTTCTGGGATCGTCACTTGCGCTTGGCGCCTGCGTGCAGGGCGGCGGGGTGCAGTTGGGCGCCGATGGCAAGCCCTTGCCTCAGGTCTACCGGATCACCCCGGCGGTGGCCGAGAAGATCCCCTTCCGCCTGCTGGATTCGGTCAACTCCCTGCGGGCGGCCAAGGGTGCGCAGCCGCTCAGCTACAATTCGCAGCTGAACGCCGCGGCCGAGACCCATTCGCGCGACATGTCGCTGCAGAACCGGCCCTGGCACTTCGGCTCTGACGGCTCGTCGCCGCTCAGCCGGGTGCAGCGCGTCGGCTATACGGGCCGGCTGGTCGGCGAGAATATCTCCGAGACCTACCAGACCGAGCTGGAGACCCTTTCCGCCTGGATGTCCCAGCCCGACACCCGCGACGTGATCATGGAGCCGGCCGCCAGACAAATTGGCTTTGCCTGGTTCCAGGAGGACAATGGCAAGATTTGGTGGACGATGGTCACGGGGGCCTGACTCTCTGATATACAAAGATAAAAGGGGCCTTCGCGGGCCCCTTTGTCATTCCGGCGCCCTGGCGGCTGTCACGGCAGGATGTGGATCACCGTTCCGGGCTGGATCATGGAATAGATCTTCTCGATCTCTTCATCCGAGACCGCGATGCACCCCGCGGTCCAGTCCTTCTGGTAGATCTTGTTGTTCGGCCCGCCATGGATGAAGATGTCGCCGCCCGGCGGCTTGCCCATGCTGCTGGCATAGGCGCGGTCGTTGGTGTTGGGGTAATTCACCCGAAGCGACAGGTGATAGGTCGATTCCGGGTTCTTGTGGCTGATGACATAGGTGCCCTCGGGTGTCTTGCCGTCGCCCTCGAACTGCTTGTGGCCCACCGGCGCAAAGCCCAGCGCGATGTCATAGCTCTTCAGCACCTTGTCATTGTGCAGAAGATACATCTTCCGATCGGCCTTGTGGACCTGAACCGACGTTACCGTCGGCCCGTTGTATCGCTTGAATTTGGAATTGCCGCAGGCCGCAAGACCCACCACAAGAACCATCATCAGAAGGTAGTTCACTGCCCGCATCGCTGCCCACGTCCGTCTTCTTGATTGCTTTTGGCAAAGCCAATAGCGGAATACCGCCGATCTGGCCAGCACCAGCTGCGACTGCCCCCCTCACGGATGCGTCAACTGCGGCGGGAGAAGCGGGCCGCCAACTCGATATGATGCGACCAGCGGAACTGGTCCACCACCTGCACCCAGTCCAGCGCGTAGCCCCCGGCCAGCAGGATGCGGGCATCCCGGGCAAAGGTTGCCGGGTTGCACGAGACCATGGCAATCACCGGAACCGCACTTGCGGCCAGCTTTTGCACCTGCGCCTCGGCCCCCGCGCGGGGCGGGTCGATCACAATGCCGGACAGGCCCTTCATCTCTTCGGGCTCAAGCGGCTGGCGGAAAAGATCGCGCTTCCTTGCCACGATCCGCTTCAGGCCTTGCGTGTTGCGCGCGGCCTTCTCCAGCGCCGCGACCATCGGCGCCTCGGCTTCAATTGCGGCAACCTCGGCGGTTTCGGCAAGCGGAAAGGTGAAGGTGCCAAGGCCCGAGAACAGATCGGCCAGCCGTTTTTGCGGCAACAGAGCCTGCTTGACCGCCGTCACCAGCGCCAGTTCCCCCTCGGGCGTGGCCTGCAGGAAGGCGGCGGGCGGCATCTGCACGCGGGCGACGCCAAAGACCTGCTCGGGCATCGCCCGCAGGGCGACCGTCTCATCGCCCCAGGTCAGCCGGGCCAGCGTGAACTTCTCGGCCAGCCGCGCCAGATCCATCCGCAGATCGCCGTCCAGCGGCTTGCCGCCTTCGACCCGCACATCCGGGCCGGTCAGGCTGTGGGTCAGCGTCACGGCCAGCGCCTGACTGCGCGACCCGCCCGCCACCGCCAAAGCCTCCACCGCCGGGAAAAGCGCCAGCAAAGAGGGGTGCAACAGGATGCAGCCCGGTATCGGAATGATCACATCCGACCCGCGGGCATGGAACCCGACCAGCGCCCCGCTCTTTGTCTTGCGTGCGGCCAACGTGGCCCGGCGGCGCGCGCGCGGCGGCGAGGTGATCACCCCGTCCCGCAACACATCGGTCGCCAACCCCTGTGCGGCCAGCGCATTGGCCACCACCTGCCGCTTCCACCCCGCCACGAACGGGTCAGAGGCGTGCTGCAACTGGCACCCGCCACAGGCCCTTGCATGGGCGCAGGGCGGCTTCACCCGGTCTGAACTGGGGACGACGATCCGGACATTCTCAAGCCGGTCGCCGGACAGATCGCCCTCGACGACCTCGCCCGGCAGCACGCCGGGCACATAGACCGGGCCCTGCGGCCCGGTGGCGATGCCGTGGCCCAGATGGCCCAGCCGTTCGATGGTCAGATTCACGGGGTCTCGTCTTCCTCGGTGCCGATGAAGCCGCCGCTTTGGCGTTTCCAGTAGCGGGCGTAAAGCCCGCCCTTCGCCAGCAGGGCCTCGTGCGTGCCTTCTTCTACGATACGGCCACGGTCCAGCACGATGATCCGATCCATGGCGGCGATGGTGGACAGCCTGTGCGCGATGGCCAACACGGTCTTGCCCTGCATGACCCGCTCCAGCGCTTCCTGAATGCTGGCCTCGACCTCGGAATCCAGCGCGCTGGTGGCCTCGTCCAGCACAAGGATGGGCGCGTCCTTCAGGAAGGCGCGGGCCAGGGCGATGCGCTGACGCTGGCCGCCGGACAGCTTGACCCCGCGTTCGCCAAGGAAGGCGTCATAGCCCTTGCGGCCCTGATGGTCGATCATGGCGGCGATGAACTCATCCGCCTCGGCCGCACGGGCTGCCGCCACGATGTCCGCCTCGGTCGCGTCCGGCCGGCCATAGGCGATGTTGTCCCGCGCGCTGCGGTTGAACATCGCGGTTTCCTGCGTGACCATGCCGATCTGGCCACGCAGCGATTCCTGCGTGACCTTCCGCAGATCATGGCCATCGACGGTGATCCGCCCCTCCTCGGGGTCATACAGCCGCAGCAGAAGCGAGACGAGCGAGGATTTCCCCGCACCGCTGGCCCCGACAATGCCCAGCTTTTCGCCCGCCTTCACGTTCAGCCGGATGTCGCGCACCCCGCCACGTTCGCGGCCATAGGCGAAGGTCACGTTGTCGAACCCGATCTGCCCCTTGATGCGAGGCAGGTCCACCGCATCCGGCGCGTCGGTCAGCGTATGCGGCGCCGAAAGCGTCCGCATCCCGTCCTCGACCTCGCCGACAGAGGTGTAGATGCCCATCAGCGTGAAGCTGACCCAGCCCGACATCTGCGCGATCCGCAGCGCAATGGCGCCTGCAGCCGCAATCTCGCCCGCAGTGGCCAGCCCCTGTTGCCACAGCATCACCGTGCCGCCGATCAGCAGCACCGGCAGAACCCCCGCCAGCAGCATCAGCGCAAAGCGGAACCAGGTGGAGATCACCCCGAATTCCAGCGAGCGGTCGCGGAACACCTCCATCGCGCCCAGCGCCACGCGGTCCTCGAACGCGGCATGGGCGAAAAGCTTCACCGTCTTGATATTGGTGATGGTGTCGACGACCTGCCCCGAAACCATCGCCCGGCTTGCCGCCCGCGCGGCCGAGTTGGTGCGGATCATCGGCAGGAAGAAGCGGATCAGAAGAACATAGGCCACCAGCCAGACCGCCAGCGCCAGCGCGACCTTGGTATCCACCGCCACCAGAAAGATCACCGATCCGATCACCGAGGCCAGGGCGAAGCAGACGGTGTTGATCACCTCGGTCGCCACATCCGTAACGGCCCGCGCCGCCTGCATCTGCTTTTGCGCAATGCGCCCGGCGAAATCGTTGTCAAAGAAGGTGACGGCCTGCCCCAGCGTCCAGCGGTGCAGCCGGCTCAATACCAGCGGCATCACATTCGGCCCGATGACGATGCTGTTCGAGGCCGATGAGACCGCAAAGGCCATCGGCCGCAGGATCAGGTAAAAGGCCAGGAACCAGACCACCAGCGACCAGTGCTGCGCAAAGAAGGTCTGCGGCCCGGTGTTCACCGCAGCGTCGATCACCCAGCCAAGGATCAGCGCGCTGATCACCTCGGTCACTCCGGCAAGCGAGGAGATCACCCCCGCCACCACCAGCATCGGCCAGGACCCGGACAGACACCACCGCATGAAGGCACCAAGGCTTTGCGGCGGGCTGCCTGTTGCCGGGCGGAAGGCGTCGATCGCGTCGCCCAGCCGGATCAAGGTGCTCACTCGGCAGTCTCCTCGTCTTCCAGACCGATGAACCCGCCGGATTGCCGGGCCCAGAACCGCGCATACAGCCCGTTCTGTGCCAACAGTTGGGCATGGGTGCCCTGTTCTGCAATCGCCCCGTCCTCCAGCACGACGATCCGGTCCATCGCGGCAATGGTCGACAGCCGGTGCGCGATGGCGATCACCGTCTTGCCCGCCATGACGCCATAGAGCGCCTCCTGGATCGCGGCCTCGGCCTCGGAATCCAGCGCCGACGTCGCCTCGTCCAGGATCAGCACCGGCGCGTCCTTCAGGATCACCCGCGCCAAAGCCACCCGCTGCCGCTGCCCGCCCGACAGTTTGACCCCGCGTTCGCCGACATGGGCGTCATAGCCCTTGCGACCCTGCGGATCTTCCAGCGTCAGGATGAAATCATGCGCCTCGGCCCGCTTCGCGGCGGCAACCATCTGCTCTTCGGTCGCCTCGGGCCGACCATAGCGGATGTTGTCACGGACCGAGCGGTGCATCAGCGAACTGTCCTGCTGCACCATGCCGATCTGCCGCCGCAGACTGTCCTGCGTGACCTGCGAAATATCCTGACCGTCGATCAGGATATGCCCGGCTTCGGTGTCGTAGAAACGCAGCATCAGCTTGACCAGAGTGGACTTTCCTGCACCCGAACGCCCGACAACGCCGATGCGTTCCCCCGGTTGCACCAGCAGCGACACATCACGCAGACCACCGAAGCCGCGGCCATAGTGGTGGCTGACGTTCTGCAACTCGATCCGGCCTTCGTGGAATTCCAGCGGCCTGGCCTGCGGTTTGTCGACCAGTGTGATCGGCTGGGCAATCGTCTCCATCCCCTCGGCCAGCGTGCCAAGGTTCTGCACAAGGTTGGTCGAGGCCCACATGATCCAGTAGGTCATCGAGTTGATGCGCAGCACCAGCGCCACCGCCGCGGCCACAACCCCGACCGTGGCCGAGCCCTGGAACCAGAACCAGATCGCCAGACCGCCGACCCCAAGGATCATCAGCCCGTTGATGAAGGTCAGCGCGATGTCCATCTTGGTGACGATGCGCATTTCCGCCTGAAAGGTCTTGCGGGCCTTTTCGATCGCCTCCTTGGCATAGTCCAGCTCGGTCTCGCGGTGGGCAAAGAGCTTGACGGAATGGATGTTGGTATAGCTGTCCACCACCCGTCCCGTCACCGCCGACCGCGCCTCGCTTGACGCGGTGGATGCCGGGCCGGCGCGACGGACCGTCCAGCGCATCAGCGCCAGATAGGCCAGCACCCACAACAGCAGCGGCACCATCAGCCGGGGATCGGCCTCGGCCAGCATCAGAAGGGCCCCGATAAAGGTGGCCGCCGCAAAGGCCGCCATGTCGAAGACCTGGAACACCGCATCCCCGGCCGCAGGCGGGGCCTGCATGATCCGGTTGGCGATCCGCCCGGCAAAATCGGATTCGAACCAGCCGACCGGCTGGCGCAGCACATGCCGGTGCGCCCGCCAGCGCATCATGGTACCGAAGTTGGTCAGGATGGTGTTGTGCAGCAGGCCCACCGATCCGCCGGCCACGATGGGCCGCACGAACAGGATCACGACGGCCGCCACCGTGATCTCGATCCAGTGCGCCGACAGGAACGCCTGCGGGCTTTGCCCGGTCATCAGATCGACCAGCCGGCCCAGATACCAGATCAGGCCCACATCCAGCACGGCGTTCCCGACCGAGAACATCGCCGTGATGATGAAGACCCCGCGGAACGGGCGGATGTATTCCTTCAGGAAGGGCCAAAGCTTGCGCGGTGGTGCGTCGCTTTGCTCATAGGGTGCGTAAGGGTCGACCAGAGTCTCGAAGAAGCCGAACATAGCGGAAATCTCGCAGATTTAAGCTGACATGAAAGAGTTGGCGGCCATGACAGGCGCACCAGGATGGGACGCGAACCTGTCAGATCAGGTTTCGGATAGTCCCATCGTCCATGTCGGTCTCCCTCTGCTGGCTTCGCCGTTCCTAGCGCAAGTCGAACGTCTTGTCACGCCAGAAGCTGATCGCGGGTCAACCGCAGGTCCGACGCGCACCATTTCCGCTCCAGCTCTTTCAGGCGGCGGCCAAGCGCGGCGCCCTTCAGCCCGGGCAGATCGGCGGCTTTGACCGGAAATTCAGCCGCCGCGCCACGGGCGACTTCGCGCTGCCAACCCGGCAAAGGCGGGGTGCCGAAGACTGCCGCACGGGCAAGAACGGCATCTGCGGCAAGCTCTGCCCCCAGTCGCCACCCCAGAACGGCCGCGCCGTCCATGCTGCCCAGCGCCTCGTCCAGATGCGCAAGCGCGCGCTTTTCGATGTTGGACAGCCGCAATCCCTCTTCGCGCCCGGTCCCGCCCAAAACCGCCAGCCGCCGCAGCCAATCGGGCAGTGCATCGCCCTCAAGATGCACCAAAGGCGCCAAGGCCTTCGGATCGGCCCCGGGCAGAACCTGCGCCAGAACGCCGGTCTGGGCCATGGCCGCAACCGCCGGCGCGGGGTCCGGCGCGGCAAGCAGCTTGCGGATCTCGGCCCCCACTCTTTCCCGCGAAATCGTCTCTAAACCGGCACAAAGGGCCGCGCAGGCCGCCAGGCCATCCGCATCCAGGCCGCCCGCCTGATCGCCATACCAGGCATGGAAACGGAAGAACCGCAGGATCCGCAGATAATCCTCCCGGATCCGCGTCTCGGCATCGCCAACAAAGCGCAGGCGCCGCGCCATCAGATCCGGCAAGCCGCCCAAGGGATCAATCAGCCGCCCGTCCGCCTGGGCATACAGCGCGTTCATGGTGAAGTCGCGCCGTGCCGCATCCTCCTCAAGCCGGTCGGAGAAGGCCACGACCGCGCGCCGCCCGTCGGTCTGCACATCGCGGCGGAAGGTGGTGATCTCATGCGGGATACCATCTGCGACGACAGTGACCGTGCCGTGATCAATTCCGGTCGGGATCACACGGAAACCGGCATTTTTGGCAAGAACAGAGACTGTTTCAGGCAGCGCATCCGTCGCTATGTCGACATCCGAAACCGGCACGTCCAACACCGCATTGCGCACGCAGCCTCCGACCAGCAAGGCCTGCCAGCCCTTCGTGTTCAGGCAAGCCAGAACCTGCTGGGTCGCCTGTCGTTCCAGCCATTCGCCACCGATCCGCATCGCCTAACCATCCGCCAAGCCGCGCAGGATACGCGCCGTGGCGCCCCAGATGTAATAGGGCCCCCAAGGAACAGCATAGTATCGCCGCCACTCACCACGCCAGAGGCGAGCCTGGACCGCATAACGCTGCGGGTCCAGCACATGGTCAAGCGGCACGTCGAAAACCTCATCCACCTCGCCCGCCTCGGGCACGGGAGAGAACTCTGCCGCGACAGTTGCCAGAATCGGGGTAACCGAAAAGCCAGTCACCGTTTCATGGGCCGGCAAACGACCCAGAATCGTCACTAAACCGGCGGAAAGGCCAACTTCCTCACACGCCTCACGCAATGCAGCCGCTTCTGGCGAAGCGTCACCGGCGTCGATCTTGCCGCCGGGAAAGGCCACTTGCCCGGGATGGTGCTGCAGATGCGAGGACCGCTTGGTCAGGATCATCCGGGGCCCGTCCGGCCGCAGCCAGACCGGCACCAGCACCGCCGCCGGACGCAATATGCGGCCCGGCGGCAGGATGATACCGGCGTTCAGATCGTAGTCAGAGGTCCCGCCGCTTTGGCGCAGTCGTTGCAGAAGGCGGTCTTCAACCGCCATTCTGCGCCCCGTCCTGCTTTTCTGCCTCGAACCCCAGGGTTTTCGGGTCCAGCTCGTAATGCGCGCCGCAGAACTGACAGTCGGCCGTCACCACCCCTTCCGGAGTCGTCATATGCGCGATGTCCTTCTTGCTGTAGATCGACATCGTGCTGCGCACCTTTTCGGCCGAGCAGGAGCAGCCGAAACGCACCGGCTGCGGATCGAAGACGCGCGGGCTTTCCTCGTGGAAAAGCCGCACCAGAAGGTCGGTCGGACCGACTGTCGGGCCGATCATCTCGATCTCTTCCACCGTATCAAGCAACAGATTGACGCGGGTCCAATCCTCGGAGTCGGCACCGGACAGGATGTCGGCATGGGTCAGCAGCCCACCTTCGCCGCTGCCCGCTTCGGCCGCAACGCCACCCACTTTCGGCATGTGCTGCAACATGATGCCGCCGCCCCGCCAATGTTCTGCGCGGCCAGGCACGATGCTGCGCCCGAAGGCCAGGGAAAACCGGGTCGGGATCTGTTCGGATTGCGCAAAATACGTCTCTGCACAGGCGGAAAGACTGCCGCCGGCGATGGGGGTAAAGCCCTGATAGGGCACCATGCCTTCGCCCTGATCCAGCATCACGGCAAAGTAGCCCTCGCCGATCTGGCTGAACGGATCGGCCGCCGGATCAAGCCGTTCGGCATCAAAGCTGGCATAGGCACGGATGCGCGCCGGCTCCCCTTCGGCCGAGGGGCCGTAGTAGTCCGTCGCAATCAGCCGGGCGGGACCCTTGCCGCGCACTTGCAACGACAATTTCCAGCGTAGCTTGATGGTCTGGCCGATCAACGCGGTCAGCAAGGTCATCTCGGCCACCAGCGCCTCGATCACCGGCGGATAGGCATGCTGTTTCAGCACGTTTTCCAGCACGCCGTCCAACCGGGCCACGCGGCCGCGGATGCCCGACTTGTCAAGCTGAAAGGGCAGGACACTGTCGTCCCAGGCGAGTTGGTATCCGGTGGCCATTTCGGGGGTTTCCTTGCGGCGCCTTGTCTGGCAATCCGCGCTATATAGGCACAACGTCTGCAATGACCAAGGGGGCGGCATGATCCGTCGTTTCGGCGAATCCGTAAGGCCCGGGCGGCACTATCGGCTGCGCCCCGGCGTCTATGCCGTGCTTCTTCTGGGCAACGATATCCTTGCCACGCACCAGGACGCGCCGAACCCCGAGTTCCAGTTGCCCGGCGGCGGCATCGACAAGGGCGAACACCCGATCGCCGCCCTGCACCGCGAGGTATTCGAGGAAACCGGCTGGCGCATCGCCATCGACCGGCGGATCGGCGCCTTCCGGCGCTTCACCTATATGCCGGAGTACGACAAATGGGCCGAGAAGCTGTGCACGGTCTATCTGGCCCGCCCCGTCCTGCGCCACGGTCCGCCGACCGAAGCCGGACACACCGCGGTCTGGATGTCAGTCGCGCAGGCGCTGCGGCTGTTGGCGAATGACGGCGACCGGGCCATGCTGGCACGGGCGACAGGTCAGCCGCGGTAGTCCAGCAGGACGCCCGATACATCGTCCCTGAACTGGTCTGTGCCGGCGAACCGGGTCAGATCCCAGATCAAAGCCTCAAGCAGGGCTGTGCTTGGCAGATCGGCCAAACGCCGCACCATCTGGCCCAACCCCTCTTCGCCCAGATCCGCGCCGCTGGCGCCCGGACATTCCGTCAGCCCGTCCGACATGAGGAACAGCCTGTCGCCCGGCGCAAGAATCAGGTGGCTGTCGTGGTATTCTGCATCCGGGATCAGGCCGATGGGCAGCCCGCCCGTGCCGACAACCTCCAGCCTGCCATCGCGGCGCAGCACCATGGGATGTGGATGGCCAGCCTGCGCCAGAACAACCCGGCCCGTACGCAGATCCAGCTCGGCATAGCACATGGTGAAATACTGCTCGACCTGAATGTCTTCGATCATCAGGCGGTTGAAGGCCTGCGCAATCTGGGACGGGCGGCGCACCTTGCGCCGGCCATCGGGAAACTGGTGGAAGGCAAGGTTCTGATCGGGCGAGGTGCCGCAAAGAATGCCGGCCAGCCGCGCCGTCATCATCGCCGAGGCAACGCCGTGGCCCGAGACATCGACCGAATAGACGGCAACCCTGCTCTCATCGATCTGGAACGATCCGACCAGATCGCCGCCAACCCGGCCCGAACACTGGGTCATCAGGCTGACCGTAGCCGGCCCAAGATCGCGGAAACGTTCACGCACCAGCGTCTGCTGCAGCTTCTGCGCCTCAATCAGATCGCGATCCAGCGAATCATACAGCTTCTGCAACTCTTTCATGTTCTGGGCGATCAGACGGTTCTTCTCGACCAATTCGGATCGCATGGACAGGATCCGCTGGCCCGCCCGCAGACGCGCGTGCAATTCGTCGCTGCCGACGGGCTTCGGCACGAAATCGTCGGCGCCGGCCAGCAAGCCGTCTGCAATCTCGGACTTTTCCGACTTGGAGGTCAGAAGTATGAAATACCCGTAGTCATCACGGGGCAGAGATTTGAATTTGTTGCAGAATTCAACGCCTGTCATGCCAGACATCACCCAACCGCTGATGACAAATCCGAAAGCGACGGTCGAACAGATGGCCAGAGCCTCATCGCCGGACGAGGCCTCGATCACCTCATATCCCCATTTGCGCAGGCACATCGCAAGGATATTGCGCTGAGCCCGGCTCTCATCGACCACCAGCACGCGAAAGGCGGCACCGCCATCGTCTTCGTCATCCTGGAAGTCGTCCTTCGTCGCCGCCGCGTCATGCACCTGTATCACCTGCCCTGGATCGCCGACCCGGAATGCAGCCAAGGTGTTAAGCACTGGTGAAGCGCAAAATTCGCGACGACTGGTCTGGCCGGGGTAACTCTTTGTTAAAGCGGTCCTGAAATCCTTTCACCCGGCTGAGAAACCGCACGGGCGGAGGGATGATGATAGACTGGGGCAGGCTTGCTGATCTGCGGGCCGAAATTGGCGATGCCGATCTTTCCGATGTGGTGCGGCTTTTTCTTGAAGAAGCAGATGAGATTGTCAGCCGGCTGAATCGTGGCATCCCCGACGCGCAGCTTCAGGCAGAGCTGCATTTCCTGAAGGGGGCCGCCCTGAATCTGGGCCTGAAAGACCTCGCACGCCTGTGCCAGGAGGGAGAGCGACAGGCAGATCAACACAACGCCTCCGGCGTTGATGTGGCGCGCATCGTAACGGTCTATCAGGCCTCCAGGACGGCCTATCTTGGTGCCCTTGCCGAAAGCCAGACCGGCTAGATCAGGAACTCGGCCAATGCTTCATCATTGGTGATGTCGCGATAGGCGAAATCTGCGGCATCCATCCGGCCGGTGAACTGCGCGAAGTTTTCCGCGCGTTTCGTCTCGATTCCGATCAGGACTGACCCGAAGTTACGGGCAGATTTCTTCAGATACTCGAACCGGCTGATGTCATCTTCGGACCCCAGCATCGACAGGAATTCGCGCAGGGCACCCGGGCGTTGCGGCATCCGCAGGATGAAATACTTCTTCAGGCCCGCATAGCGCTGCGCCCGTTCCTTCACTTCCGGCAGCCGTTCGAAATCGAAATTCCCGCCCGAGGTGACGCAGACCACCGTCTTGCCCCGGATCTCGTCGGCCAGTTCGGGCAGCACATCCACCGACAGGGCGCCCGCCGGCTCCAGCACGATACCTTCGACGTTCAGCATCTCCAGCATGGTGATGCAGACCCGGTCCTCGGGCGCCAGATGGACCTGATCCGGTCCCGCCCAGGCAAGGCGGCGGAAGTTCCGCTCGCCGATCCGCGCCACCGCGGCACCATCGACAAAGCTGTTCACCCGCGGCAGCTTGATCGGGCCGCCTGCTTCCAGCGCGCCTTTCAGGCTGGCACCGCCCAGGGGTTCGACAAAGCGGAACCGGGTGTGCGGGGCAACCTCGCGCAGATAGCTGGTCACGCCCGACGCCAGACCGCCGCCGCCGACCGGCAAGACCACCATGTCGGGCGCGGCACCCAGCTGTTCCACGATCTCGACCGCGACGCTGGCCTGACCTTCGATCACGTCCTCATCATCGAAGGGCGCCAGAAAATGCGCGCCCTCGGCCCGGCAGAACTCTTGCGCCGCGGCCAGGGTCTGGTCGAAATAATCGCCGGTCAATTCAATCTCGACCGCGCCGGCGCCGAACATCCTGGTCTTGTCGATCTTCTGCTGTGGCGTCGTGACCGGCATGAAGATGGTGCCGCGCACGCCGAAATGCCGGCAGGCAAAGGCCACGCCCTGCGCATGGTTTCCGGCGCTGGCGCAGACGAAATGGCCCTGCTCCGGCGCCCGTTCGCGCATCTTGCGCATCGCATTGAAGGCGCCCCGCAGCTTGTAGCTGCGCACCGGCGTCAGATCCTCGCGCTTCAGCCAGATCTCGGCCCCGTAGCGGGCGGAAAGGTGGTCATTCCGCTGCAAGGGCGTTTCGGGGAAGAGACCTCGGATCGCCTGGGTGGCGGCGCGGGCGTGTTGGGGAAAATCGCTCATGCCGGCGACCCTACAGCGCCGCTGCGCCAAGGCCAATCGGTCTTGTTTGCGAAGCCAAAACCCAATAGACCCCCGCCAGTTTCGCCCTGCGGAGGCCCGGAAATGCAAAAGCCCAAGAAAGTCGTGCTTGCCTATTCGGGCGGCCTCGACACCTCGATCATCCTGAAATGGCTGCAGACCGAATACGGCTGCGAAGTGGTGACTTTCACTGCCGACCTGGGCCAGGGCGAAGAGCTGGACCCCGCACGCGAAAAGGCAATCCTGCTGGGCATCAAGCCCGAGAACATCAACATTCTGGATCTGCGCGAGGAATTCGTCCGCGATTTCGTCTATCCGATGTTCCGCGCCAATGCGTTGTATGAGGGCGAATATCTGCTGGGCACCTCGATTGCCCGGCCGCTGATCGCCAAGCATCTGGTCGAGATCGCCCAAGCCACCGGCGCCGATGCCGTGGCGCATGGTGCCACCGGCAAGGGCAATGACCAGGTGCGGTTCGAGCTGGGTGTGGCAGCACTTGATCCGTCGATCCGGGTGATCGCGCCCTGGCGGGAATGGGATCTGTCCAGCCGCACCAAGCTGATTCAGTTCGCCGAAGAGAACCAGATCCCGATTGCCAAGAACAAGCGGGGCGAGGCGCCCTTCTCGGTTGACGCCAACCTGCTGCACACCTCGTCCGAAGGCACCGTGCTGGAAGATCCGGCCATCGAGGCGCCCGATTATGTGGCGCAACGCATCGTGCCGGTGGAAGACGCGCCGAACACCCCCGAATTCATCGAGATCGCCTTCGAGCGCGGCGATGCCATCAGCCTGAACGGCGAGGCGCTGTCCCCCGCCACCATGCTGACCCGGCTGAACGAGTTGGGCGGCAAGCATGGCATCGGCCTTCTGGACTTCGTTGAAAACCGCTTTGTCGGCATGAAGTCGCGCGGACTTTATGAGACCCCCGGCGGCACCATCCTGCTGGCCGCCCACCGCGGCATCGAACAGATCACGCTGGATTCCGGGGCGGGTCACCTGAAAGACAGCATCATGCCGCGCTATGCCGAGCTGATCTACAACGGCTTCTGGTTCTCGCCCGAGCGCGAGGCCCTGCAGGCGCTGATCGACAAGACGCAAGAGCATGTCACCGGCACGGTGAAGCTGAAGCTTTACAAGGGTGTTGCCCGTGTCGTCGCCCGGTGGTCGGACCACACGCTTTACAGCGAAAAGCACGTCACCTTCGAGGAGGACGCCGGCGCCTACGACCAGAAGGACGCCGCCGGCTTCATCCGACTGAACGCCCTGCGCCTGCGCCTGATCGCCACCCGCAACGCCCGCGTGGCGAAGAAGTAAGCCCTTTTGCTGGCAGCGAGATGACGCTGCCAGCAAAACCGCGGCCGCCAGTTCGATCGGACGGGCCGGTTTGCTGACGGCAGCCCGGCCGGGGGTCAGTCTTCCTGCGGCAGGGTGAACTGGGTCTGGGTCACCTGCGCGGCCAGTTTGCCATCGGACCGATAAATCGAGGTCTGCACCACCATGGTTCTGCGCCCGCGGTGCAGGGGGATCACCTCGGCCCGGATCAGATCGCCGGGCGGAACGGCGCGGTAGAAGTTGGTCTTGCTTTCCATCGTCGTGGTCCGGTCCCCCGGCGCCAGATTCACCATCGCCAGCGTGCCGCCGATATTGTCGGCCAGCCCGATCAGCGCGCCGCCATGCAGCACGCCATTCCGGTTCAGAAGCTGCGGCGCGGCGACCATCTCGGCAACCACCAGATCGGAGGTGGCCGAAACGATCTTCAGGCCGATGTGATGGGCAAAGGGCGGCTGGTCCAGGGCTATGGGATGGATCGGATCCGCCATGCTCAGCCCACCCGGCAGGCGGCCATCACCGCCATGTTCAGGATGTCGTTCACGGTGGCATTGGTCGAACAGATCTGGATCGGCTTCTTCACGCCGGTCAGGATCGGCCCGATCACGGTGGCCCCCGCCATTTCCTGCATCAGCTTGACCGAGATGCTGGCGGAATGCCTTGCAGGCACCACGAGGATATTGGCAGGCCCGGTCAGGCGGCAGAAGGGATAGTTCTTCATCTGATCGGCGTTCAGGGCGACGTCGACCGTCATCTCGCCCTCATATTCGAAATCGACCTTCATCCCGTCCAGCACGCGCGCGGCCTGATGCATCTTTGTCGCACGTTCGCTGACCGGATAGCCGAAGGTCGAGAAGCTGACGAAAGCCACCCGCGGCTCAAGCCCCAGATTGCGGGCGACGCCGGCGGCCCGGACGGCGATGGTGGCCAGATCGGTCTCATCGGGCCATTCATGCACCAGCGTGTCGGCGATCAGCACGATCTTGCCCTTGTGCAGCAGCGCCGTGACGCCGACGGCCCCGTCGGTGGCCTTGGCGTCAAAGACAGTGTTGATCAGCGAAAGCACATGCGCCGATTTTCTTGTGACGCCCGTCACCAGCCCGTCGCCGTGGCCGTGCTGCAGCATCAGGGCCGCAAAGACATGCCGATCCCGCGCCGCCAGCCGGTGAATGTCCTGCCGGTCGTGGCCCTGCCGCTGCAGCCGGCCATAGAGAAAGTCCTTGTAGGCATCCAGATGCCGCGAATTCGCGGCGTTCACCACCTCCAGCTCGCGCAGCGCATCGCCAAGGCCGGCGGCGTCCAGCTTTTCCCTGACATCCGCCTCGCGGCCGACCACCAGCGCCTTGCCCAGGCCCGAACGCTGATAGGCCACCGCGGCCCGCAGCACGCGCGGATCGTCGCCTTCGGCAAAGATCATCCGGGCCTGTGCAGCGCGTGCGCGGGCGTGGACGCCTTGCAGGATGCTGGCGGTCGGGTCCATCCGTGCCTTCAGCCCGGCCTCGTAGCCCTTCATGTCTATGATCGGCCGGCGGGCAACGCCGGTATCCATGCCCGCCTTGGCTACGGCCGGCGGCACGACATAGATCAGCCGCGGATCGAAGGGTGTCGGGATGATGTAATCGCGTCCGAAGGCCAGCTTGCGGCCATAGGCCATCGCCACCTCATCCGGCACATCCTCGCGCGCCAGCGCAGCCAGCGCCCGGGCGCAGGCCAGCTTCATCTCGTCGTTGATGGCGCGGGCGTGGATGTCCAGCGCGCCCCGGAACAGGTAGGGGAACCCAAGGACGTTGTTGACCTGATTGGGATAGTCGCTGCGCCCGGTCGCCACGATGGCATCGGGCCGCACGGCGTGGGCCTCTTCCGGTGTGATCTCGGGGTCCGGGTTCGCCATGGCGAAGATCACCGGATTGTCGGCCATGCTGGCAACCATCTCCGGCGTCACCGCCCCCTTGGCGCTGACGCCCAGGAACACATCCGCCCCGGCCATCGCCTCTTCCAGCGTGCGCAGATCGGTTTTCACCGCATGGGCAGACTTCCACTGGTTCATTCCCTCGGTCCGGCCCTGGAAGATCACGCCCTTGGTGTCGCACATGATGCAGTTTTCATGCCGCGCGCCCATGGTCTTGATCAGCTCCAGACAGGCGATGCCCGCCGCTCCGGCGCCGTTCAGCACGATGCGACAGTCCTCGATCCGCTTGCCGCTGATCTCAAGCGCGTTGATCAGCCCGGCCGCACAGATCACCGCGGTGCCATGCTGGTCATCATGGAAGACCGGGATGTCGCAGATTTCCTTCAGTCGCTGCTCGATGATGAAGCACTCCGGCGCCTTGATGTCCTCAAGGTTGATGCCGCCGAAGGTGGGGGACATCAGCTTGACCGCCTTGATGATTTCATCGGCGTCTTCGGTGTCCAGCTCGATGTCGATGGCGTTCACATCGGCGAAGCGCTTGAACAGCACCGCCTTGCCTTCCATCACCGGCTTTGACGCCATGGCGCCAAGATTGCCCATGCCCAGAATGGCCGTCCCGTTCGAGATCACCGCCACCATGTTGCCCTTGACGGTATAGTCATAGACCGTCGACGGATCGTCCGCGATCGCCTGCACCGGCACGGCAACGCCGGGGCTGTAGGCCAGCGACAGATCGCGCTGCGTTGCCATCGGGGTCGAGGCAACCACATCGTATTTCCCTGGACGGGGTTCCAGATGATAGGCCAGCGCCTCTTCCGGGGTGATTTTCGTGCGGGTCATCAGGGGGCCATCCTGTTTCTAAGCCCATGGGTCATAGCGCCCGGGGCGTGCCGCTGAAAAGCCTGTTTGCGGCGGACAATGCGCTTTTGTAGGGTCAGCGCAGACCACGGGGGACGCATGACGGAAGACGCCGTAACGCCGATGATGGCGCAATACCTGCAGATCAGGGCCCAGAACCCCGGCGCCCTTCTGTTTTACCGGATGGGCGACTTCTACGAGATGTTCTTCGAGGATGCGCTTGCCGCCTCGGAGGCGCTGGACATCGCCCTGACCAAGCGCGGCTTTCATCTTGGCGAGCCGATCCCGATGTGCGGCGTCCCCGTCCATGCCGCCGAGGGCTATCTGCTGACCCTGATCCGCAAGGGGTTTCGCGTTGCCATCGCCGAACAACTGGAAGACCCGGCCGAGGCGAAGAAGCGCGGCTCGAAATCCGTGGTCAGGCGCGATGTGGTGCGGCTGGTCACCCCCGGCACGCTGACAGAGGATTCCCTGCTGGAGGCCCGCCGCCACAACTACCTTTGCGCCTTCGCCGAGGTGCGGGACGACGGCGCGCTGGCCTGGGCAGACATCTCCACCGGAGAGTTCCGGGTGATGCCCTGCCCCCTGCCGCGCCTTGCACCGGAACTCGCGCGGCTGGCCCCGCGCGAAGTGCTGGTCTCCGAGACGCGCGACCGTGATCTGGCCGGTTTAGTGACTGAATCGGCGGCATCGATCACCCCGCTTGCCCGGTCATCCTTTGATTCCGCGGGGGCGGAAAAACGGCTGTGTGACCTGTTCCAGGTCGGCTCGCTGGAGGGCTTCGGCAACTTCGACCGGGCCGAACTGTCGGCCATGGGTGCGCTGGTCGACTATCTGGACCTGACTCAGCGCGGCAAGCTGCCCCTGCTGCGCCCCCCGGTCAAAGAGACCGCCGGCGGGACGGTGCAGATCGACGCGGCAACCCGTCGGAACCTTGAAATCACCGCCTCGCTGCAAGGTGGCCGCGAGAATTCGCTCCTCTGGGCGGTCGATCGCAGCGTCACAGCCGCCGGTGCCCGCTTGCTGGAGCGGCGGCTTTCCGCCCCTTCCTGCGACTTGACCATCATTCACGCCCGGCTGGAAACCATCCGCTTCCTGCTGGACCAAAGTCCCCTGCGCCACGACCTGCGCGAGGCGTTGCGCCGCGTCCCGGACATGGATCGCGCCCTGTCGCGCATCGCACTGGATCGCGGCGGGCCGCGCGACCTTGCCGCCATCCGCGCCGGGCTGACACAGGCCGAGGCCGTGGCGACGATGCTGGCCGGGACCCCGCCCCTGCTGGCCGAGTCGGCTGCGGCCCTCGTCGGACATGGCGCCTTGGTCAGCCTTCTGGATCAGGCACTGGTCGCCGAGCCGCCCCTTCTGGCCCGCGATGGCGGCTTCATCGCCCCGGGCTATGATGCCGAACTGGACGAAACCCGCGCCCTGCGCGACGAGGGTCGCGGCGTGATCGGCCGAATGCAGGCGCAATACGCCGAATTGGCCAATGTCCCGGGACTGAAGATCAAGCACAACAACGTGCTTGGCTATTTCATCGAGGTGACGACCACCCACGAAGACCGCCTCCGCGCCAACCCCGAGGTGTTCATCCACCGCCAGACCACGGCCGGGCAGGTGCGTTTTACCACCGTTGATCTGTCGGCGCTGGAAACACGCATCCTGAATGCCGGCAATCATGCGCTGGAGATTGAAAAGCGGCACTATGACAGCCTGAAACAGGCCATTCTTGCCCATTCCGGCCCGATCGGAACGGCTGCCCGTGCCCTTGCCGAAGCGGATCTTGCCGCCGGTTTCGCCGATCTCGCGGCGTCCGAGGACTGGGCCGAACCCCGGATCGACGACAGCCGCGCCTTTGTCATCGAAGCCGGCCGTCATCCCGTGGTCGAACGCGCCCTGCGCCGCAGCGGGGAACCCTTCGTCGCCAACGACTGTCAGCTGACGACCGGCTTAACCCCCGCGCTCTGGCTGCTGACCGGCCCAAACATGGCCGGCAAATCCACCTTCCTGCGCCAGAATGCGTTGATCGCGCTGCTGGCTCAGGCAGGCAGCTTCGTCCCGGCGCGCGCCGCCCATATCGGACTTGTCAGTCAGATCTTCAGCCGCGTCGGCGCCTCCGACGATCTTGCACGCGGCCGATCCACATTCATGGTGGAAATGGTGGAAACCGCGGCGATCCTGAATCAGGCCGACGACCGCGCCCTGGTCATCCTGGACGAAATCGGCCGCGGCACGGCCACCTGGGACGGGCTTTCCATCGCCTGGGCCACGCTGGAGCATCTGCACGAAGTCAACCGCTGCCGCGCCCTCTTCGCGACCCATTATCATGAGATGACGGCACTGGCGGGCCGTCTGCAGGGCGTCGAGAACGCGACCGTCAGCGTCAAGGAATGGGAAGGCGATGTGATCTTCCTGCACGAGGTCAAGCGCGGCGCGGCAGACCGCAGCTATGGCGTGCAGGTCGCGAAACTGGCAGGCCTGCCCGCCGCTGTGGTGGACCGCGCCAAAGTGGTGCTTGAGGCGCTGGAGAAGGGCGACCGCGATGGCGCCAAGCCGTCGGCTCTGATCGATGACCTGCCGCTCTTCCGCGCCGCGCCCGCCGCTCCGCCACCGAAGCCACAGAAGACTTCGGACGTCGAGGACCGCCTGCGCGCCTCGCACCCTGACGACATGACCCCGATGGAGGCCCTGAAGCTCTTGTACGAATTGAAAGGGCTACTGGGCTGAACCACCCGCAGCCCCTTCACTTTGGCGCAAATATCCCACGGGGGGTCCGGGGGGTGTGAAACCCCCCGGTCGCCGGCCCGATCAGCCCGGGTTTGACGACACGCCCACCTGTGCGGGACGCAGCAGCCGGTCGTGAAGCATGAAACCTTCAAGCATCACCTGAATGATCTGCCCGGCCTTGGTGCCCGGCAGCGGCGCTTCGAACATCGCCTGATGCAGCTGCGGGTCGAACTGTTCGCCCACCGCCGGCGACACCGCCTTGACCCCGTGCTTGTCCATCACATTGGTCAGCTCGCGCAGCGTCAGCTCCACCCCCTCGATCAGCCCGGCCGAGGCGGCACGGCTTTCCTCGGGGATCGCCTGCAGCGCACGGTTCAGGTTGTCGTAGACCGGCAGCAGGTCGCGGGCCAGCCGCGTGCCACCATATTGTTCGGCCTCGCGCCGGTCACGGTCGGCGCGCTTGCGGCTGTTCTCTGCATCCGCCAAGGCGCGCATGAACTTGTCGCGGAACTCGTCGCGCTCGGCCGTCAGGGTCTCGATCTCGTCCAGCCCCTCGGGGCTGTCGATAAACTCCTCCAGATCGGGCAGGTCGGCATCCGGTGCCGCCGTCTGGTCCTTGGTCATGCCTTCACCTCTTTCGTCTCACACCCGGCCGCGATCGGCGACCAGCCGCCCGACAAGCTGCGCGGTATAGTCGACGATGGGAACGACCCGGCCATAGTTCAGCCGCGTCGGTCCGATCACGCCGACCGCCCCGATGATCTTGCGGTCAGCGTTCATATAGGGAGAAACCACCAGAGAGGAACCCGAAAGTGAGAAGAGTTTGTTCTCCGACCCGATGAAAATGCGTACCCCGTCGCCATCCTCGGCCAGATCAAGGAATTCGGCGATGTCCCGCTTGCGTTCAAGGTCATCGAAAAGGCTGCGGATGCGCTCCACATCGGTATCGCCTGCGGTCTCCAGCAGATTCGCGCGCCCCCGCACGATCAGCCGCTCCTGGCTTTGACCGGCGTTCTCCCAGACTGCCAGACCGCTTTCCACCAGGTCCCGCGCCAGCGAATCAATCTCTTGCCGACGCCGGGCGATCTCCGCGCCCATGATGCGGCGCAGCTCTGCCATGGTGCGGCCTTCGGCCAGCGCGTTCAGGAAATTCGCAGCCTCGCGCATCGAAGACGGCGTCTGCCCCGGCGGCGGGCGGAACAGCCGGTTCTCGACCTGGCCATCGGCCAGCACCAGCACCACCAGCGCCCGGTCCGCAGCAAGGCTGACGAATTCGATATGCCGGATCGGCGCCTCGGTCTTCGGCGTCAGCACGATGCTGGCGCCCCGGGTGATCCCGGACAGCGCCGTGCCGATATGGTCCAGCAGCGCCGGAACATCCTGATCATTGCCGCCCAGCGTGGCATCGATGCGTTCCCGGTCCGGTTCGGCCGGCCGTGCCATTTCCACGAAGCCATCGACAAAAAGCCGCAGCCCCGCCTGCGTCGGCACCCGGCCGGCCGAGACATGAGGGCTGTCCAGAAGGCCCAGATATTCCAGATCCTGCATGACATTTCGGATCGTCGCGGCCGAGACCTGTTCGCTCATCGCCCGGGTCAGCGTGCGGGAGCCGACCGGCTCTCCACTTTCCAGATAGCCTTCGACCACGCGCCGGAACACCTCGCGCGAGCGGTCGGTCATTTCTGCCAGCAGTCTGGTGCCTGTCGTCATAAGATGAATAAAGGACGCGCCACGACAATCGTCAATCGGGGTTGCAGGGCAGTGCGCCAAGGGCATATCTGACCGCGAGCATCGAAAGGACAGATCATGCGACCCTCGGGCCGGGCACTTGACCAGCTGCGCAGCATTTCCATCGAAACCGCCGTCACCCGCCATGCCGAAGGATCTTGCCTGATCCGCATAGGCGACACCCATGTGCTCTGCACCGCCTCGGTCGAGGACAAGCCACCCCCGTTCCTGCGCAACTCGGGTCAGGGCTGGGTGACTGCCGAATATGGCATGCTGCCCCGCGCCACCCACACCCGCGGCCGGCGAGAGGCCGCGGCCGGCAAGCAGTCTGGAAGAACACAGGAAATTCAAAGGCTTATTGGAAGGTCGCTGCGCGCTGTGGTGGACCGTCAGGCGCTGGGAGAGCGGCAGATTACTGTCGATTGCGATGTGATTCAGGCCGATGGCGGCACGCGCTGTGCCTCGATCACCGGCGGCTGGGTGGCGCTGCGGCTGGCGATGAACCATCTGATGGCCAAGGGTCTGGTCACGTCGGACCCGATGCTGGATCATGTTGCTGCAATCTCTTGCGGCATTTACGCCGGGCAGAACGTTCTGGATCTGGACTATGACGAAGATTCCGCCGCCGGTACCGATGGCAATTTCGTGATCACCGGCAAAGGCAAGCTGGTCGAGGTCCAGGCCTCTGCCGAAGGCGCCCCTTTCGCTGTGGACGATCTTTCCGCCCTTCTGTCCCTTGCACTGCAAGGAACACAGGCCCTTGTGGCCGCCCAGAAGGCCGCGATCACCAAATGACCCGAAAGTTTTCAGGCGACAGGCTGATCATCGCCAGCCACAACAAGGGCAAGCTGGAAGAGTTCTCAACCCTGCTTGCCCCGCTGAATGTCGCCTGCACTTCCGTGGCCGATCTGGGCCTGCCGGAGCCGGAAGAGACGGAAAGCACGTTCACCGGCAATGCAAGGATCAAGGCCAAGGCTGCGGCTTTGGCCTCTGGTCTGCCCGCACTTGCCGACGATTCCGGGCTGACTGTCGATGCGCTGGATGGCGCGCCGGGGGTCTACACGGCCGACTGGGCCTTTACCTCCTCCGGCCGTGATTTCGGCATGGCGATGGAAAAGACCTGGGCCCTGCTGGAGGCCGCCAACTCTCCCGCCCCCCGCCGGGCGCAGTTCCGCTGCACCTTGCTGCTGTATTGGCCCGACGGGCATGAGGAAATCTTCGAAGGCGTCGCCCCCGGTCAGCTGGTCTGGCCCCGCCGCGGCGCCGAAGGTCATGGCTACGACCCGATGTTCCAGCCCGACGGCTTTGACATCACCTTTGCCCAGATGGACGCAGCGCAGAAGAACGCCATCAGCCATCGCGGCAAAGCGGTGGAGTCCATGCTGAAGGCTTGTTTCACGTGAAACTGGAGGATTGGCAGCACGGAGGCTTTGGCGTCTATGTCCACTGGCCCTTCTGCAAGGCCAAATGCCCCTACTGCGACTTCAATTCCCACGTCCGCCAATCCGTTGATCAATCTGCCTGGGCCGACGCCTATTTGTCCGAGATTGACCGCACTGCTGCCGAAACCGGTCCCCGCGCTGTCCAATCCGTGTTCTTCGGCGGCGGAACGCCGTCCCTGATGGACCCCGCCCTTGTTGGCGCCATTCTGGACCGCATCGCCAGCCGCTGGTCCATGTCGAATGACGTCGAGATCACCCTTGAAGCCAACCCGACCTCGGTCGAGGCGGAACGCTTCCGCGGTTACCGCGACGCCGGTGTGAACCGGCTTTCCCTTGGCATCCAGGCGCTGAACGACACAGATTTGCGCCGTCTCGGGCGTCAGCACTCCGCCGCCGAGGCGCTGGCGGCCCTTGCCCTGGCGCGTGAGACCTTCGGCCGCGTTTCCTGCGACCTGATCTATGCCCGGCAGGACCAGACTCTTGCCGGCTGGCAGGCAGAGCTGCGTCAGCTGCTGTCGCTTGGTCCTGACCACATGTCGCTGTATCAGCTGACGATCGAGGACGGCACAGCATTCGGCCGTCTCTTCACCGAAGGGAAACTGCGCGGCCTGCCCGACGAAGACCTATCAGCCGAGATGTATGAGACAACCGCGGTGCTATGTGCCGAAGCCGGTCTGGACGCTTATGAAGTCTCTAACTATGCCAAAACCGGCTCGGAATCCCGTCACAACCTGATCTATTGGCGGATGGGCGACTATGCCGGTATCGGTCCTGGTGCCCATGGTCGGCTGACCTTGCCAACCGGACGCGTTGCCACCGCAACCCTGCGCTCGCCCGAGGCGTGGCTTGCGGCCGCGGCAAAAGGCAATGGCGAGACTGACCGTGAATGCCTGACTGGCGAGGATCGCGCAGTCGAGTATCTGATGATGTCGATGCGCCTGACCGAGGGCTGCGACTTGACACGCTTTGTGGATCTGCGCGGCAAGCCTCTGCCTGACGACCACCTTAACACGCTGATTCAAGACGGTTTTCTGCTGCGCGACAAGAACCGGCTTATTGCCACGCCGAACGGCCGGCTGGTCCTGAACCGCCTGCTGCTGGAGCTTTGCTCTTAGCCCATCTCAACCGATACGGTGGACAGCGCCTGGCACAGACGGTCCAGATCGTCCAGCGACTTGAAACGCACAAGCAAGGACCCGGCCTGCCCGCCCGCCATATCGATCTGCACTTGCATTCCGAGATGCGCCGACAGATCGCCCTCCAGCGCCCTGGTGTCAGAATCCTTCTCGGCCGCCTTGTTAGAGCCGCTTTTTGCCGGTTTCTGCGCCCCGGTTTCACGCACAATCCGTTCGATGTCCCGCACAGAAAGGCCTTGCGCCACAACCCGGCGCGCCAGTGCTTCGGGGTCGGGCGTGCCGATGACCGCGCGCGCGTGACCAGCCGAAATGCTGCCATCGCGCACCATCGCCTGCACACCATCCGGCAGCGCCAGAAGCCGCAGCAAGTTGGCGATATGGCTGCGGCTTTTCGACAGGGCCTCGGCGATTTTCTCCTGCGTGTGGCCAAAGCGGTCCATCAACTGCCGCAACCCCAGCGCCTCTTCAATGGCGTTCAGATCCTCCCGCTGGATATTCTCGATGATAGCAATTTCAAGGACTTCGGTGTCGTTCAGGTCACGAATGACCACCGGCACATCATGCGCCTGCGCCATCTGCGCCGCGCGCCAGCGCCGCTCGCCGGCGACAATCTCATAGCCATCGCCCTGTGGGCGTACAATCAGCGGCTGGATCACGCCCTTTTGCCGGATCGAGTCGGCCAGCGCCTGCAGCGCCTCCGGTTCGAAATCCTTGCGCGGCTGCAGCGGATTGGGCCGCAGCTTCTCGACCGCCAGCCTGGTATCCGCCCGACGGGGCGCCGATTCCGAAGTGGCCCCAAGGTTCACATCCGACATCAACGCCGAAAGCCCACGACCCAGACCCTTCTTCTCTGCTCGCTTCTCCATCGCTTAACCCCTCAACCGCGTCGCAATCTCTGCCGTCAACGCCCGGTAGGCCTCGGCCCCTTTTGACGCGCCGTCATAGGCCAACACGGGAAGCGCGTGCGACGGCGCCTCGCTGACCCGGACATTGCGCGGTATCACCGTGTCAAAGACCAGCTCACCCAGGTTGTCGCGGGCATCCGTCTCGACTTGCTGGGCCAAGTTGTTGCGTCCGTCATACATGGTCAACACAACACCTTCGATCCGCAGGTTCGGATTGGCCGAGCGCCGCACGTCGCGGATGGTCAGCAACAGTTGGCTAAGCCCCTCCAGCGCAAAGAACTCACTCTGCAACGGCACCAGAACGGAATGCGCCGCGACCAGTGCATTCACAGTCAGGAGACTCAGCGAAGGCGGGCAATCAATCAGCACGACATCGAAGGAAAACCTGTCAATCTCGGGCTGCCGCAGCGCATCGTGCAGCAGGAAACTGCGTTTCTCGTTGGCAACCAGATCGATGTCGGCCGAGGCGAGGTCCGAGTTGGCCGGCGAGATCCAGAGATTGTCGATGTTGCTGGCGCGGATCACATCCCCGACCTGGGCCTCGGCCAGAAGCAGGTCATATGTTGTGGTCTTGCGATCCTTCGTCGCAACACCAAGGCCGGTCGAGGCATTGCCTTGCGGATCAAGATCGACCAGCAGCACGCGGTAGCCCAATTCGACCAGCCCGGCAGCCAGATTGATTGCCGTTGTGGTCTTGCCCACGCCCCCCTTCTGGTTGGCAATGGCGATGACGTGGCCGGGCGGCTTCGGAGCGAGGTCAGACACGGCGCAGATTCCTCAGGACAAGCAGGGCAGATCCCTTATGGCCCGGATTCTCTGGCGCCTCCAGATCGAACTGCCAATCTCGCCGCGCTGCCGCAACTTCGTCGGCAAAACGTTCGCCTTTCGGGAAAAGACATGTGCCGCCGGGCGCAAGATGCCGCTCGGCCAGCCCGCACAGCGCATCAAGCGACGCCAGCGCACGTGCCGAGATGACATCAGCCCCCAAAGGCGCCAACGATTCGACCCGTTCGCTGCGCACATCGACTGACAGGCCCAGATGCCGCGCCGCTTCTCGCAAAAATGTCGCCTTTCTCAGGTCTGATTCAACCAGAATCATCCGCGTTGCCGCCCCTTGATCCTGAAGAACAATTGCAACAACCAGGCCGGGGAAGCCGCCACCGGCCCCGAAATCTGCCCAGATCTTCGCAGGCGGCGCATTCCGCGCCACAAACACTGAATCTTCGATATGCCGAACCCAGAAATCGGCCAGTGTCGACTTGGCGACCAGGTTGATCCGCGGGTTCCACTTTTCGACAAGAGCTTGAAAAAGCTGAAACCTCTCCAGCGCCGCAGCGCTGATGCCGACGCCGCAAATCTCTGGCATCAGCTGGCCTTCCGCCCGCGATCCTTGCGCAGATTCGCCAGAATCAGCGTGATTGCCGCCGGAGTCATCCCTTCGATCTGCATCGCCTGATGAATGTTCTCGGGTCTGTTGCGCAGCAATTTGCCTTTCAACTCCGTCGACAAGCCGGACAAAGCCCCGAAGTCGAAGCTTTCCGGAATCACAACCGCTTCCGACCGACGGATGTCTTCCGCATCCGCCGTCTGCCGGTCGGCATACTGCGCATAAAGCGCCTCAATTTCCGCCTGACGACGAATCCCTTCATCCCAAGTGAAGGGCGGATCCAAGAGTGGATCAAGGTGTTCCGCCAAATACTCCGGCATGCCCATCAGATCGAAAGCGGACCGCCGCGCACCGTCCTGGCTGACAACAAAGCCGGAATTGCGCAGGTCCCTTGGCGTGAAACTTTGGGATTTGAGCGCGTCAATCGCCTCGCTCAGCGAAGCCGCCTTTTCTTCGAACGCGCGCTTCCGCTCATCGCGCACACAGCCAAAGGCCAAGCCGAGGGGTGTCAGCCTTTGATCGGCGTTGTCGGCCCGCAGCGACAGCCGGAATTCGGCCCGCGAGGTGAACATGCGATAAGGTTCCGTCACGCCCCGCCGCGTCAGATCGTCAATCATCACACCGATATAGCTGTTTGACCGCGAAAGACGCAGTTCCTCGCGCCCTTGCGCCATCGCCGCAGCGTTCAACCCGGCAACAAGCCCCTGCGCCGCGGCTTCTTCATATCCCGTCGTGCCGTTGATCTGCCCGGCCAGGAACAAGCCTGGCATGGCCTTGCTTTCCAGCGTGTTG
Organism: uncultured Paracoccaceae bacterium; assembly: GCA_934500835.1. Lineage (GTDB taxonomy): Bacteria > Pseudomonadota > Alphaproteobacteria > Rhodobacterales > Rhodobacteraceae > Pseudogemmobacter. The sequence continues at coordinate 91,898 of CAKSTR010000010.1, forward strand.
CGCAGATCGCGGGGATCCAGATAGTCATATTCGATTGCATAGCCTGGCTGCGTGATCACTGCCCGCTCAAGCCCGGCAATGGTCTGGATGTAGGCCAGCTGCACCTCAGCAGGAAGCGAGGTCGAGATGCCGTTCGGGTACACCGTATCATCGTCCAGACCTTCCGGCTCAAGAAACACCTGATGGCTGGACTTGTCGGCAAAACGCACCACTTTATCCTCGATCGAGGGGCAGTAGCGCGGGCCTACGCCCTCGATATGGCCACCATACATCGCGGATTTCTCCAGGTTTTCACGGATGATCTGATGCGTCGCATCGCTTGTATGTGTAATCCCGCAGGAGATTTGCCGCGCAATCGGCGCCCTGTGCATGAAGGACAGAAGCACTGGTTCATCATCTGCCCGCTGCATTTCAAGACGAGCCCAGTCGATCGTCTTGCCATCCAGACGCGGCGGCGTGCCCGTCTTCAGCCGACCAGTCCGCAGGCCCAGGCCCTTGATCTGCTGCGCAAGCTTCACCGAAGCCGGATCGCCGACCCGGCCGCCTTCGCTCCGCTTGTCGCCGATATGCAGGATCCCGTTGAGAAATGTGCCCGTCGTCAGAACAACGGCATCGGCCGAAAGAACAGACCCATCCGCCAGGGCAACACCGCAGGCTTTGCCTTGACGGATGATCAGCTCTGCTGCTTCACCCTCAACGATGTGAAGCAATTCTTCGCGCGACAACAGGTCTTGCACCGCGAGACGGTACAGCTTTCTGTCAGCCTGCGTCCGCGGCCCCTGCACGGCCGGGCCTTTCCGCCTGTTCAGAAGCCGGAACTGGATCCCCGCCCTGTCGCCCGCCAGGCCCATGATGCCGTCCATTGCATCGATCTCACGCACGAGATGCCCTTTGCCCAGGCCCCCAATGGCCGGATTGCAGGACATGACGCCGATCTTGGCCGCGCTCATCGTCAAAAGCGCCGTCCGTGCGCCTGCTCTGGCTGATGCAGCGGCTGCTTCGGCGCCAGCATGGCCACCACCAACAACGATGACTTCGAAGTGTTTCACGTGAAACATCCTTACTTGCCGATGCAGAAGCTGGAGAAGATCTCGTCCAGCACATCCTCGACATCGACGCGGCCAATCAAGGAATCCAGCGCGCGGATCGCTTGCCGCAAATGTTCTGCTGCAAGCTCAACGCGGTCGGGCCCTGCAAATACTTCACTTCGCGCTGAATCCAAAGCCCGAATCGCGCGCGTGACTGCTTCAAGATGTCGTGCCCTGTTGATCGTGGCCGTAGACGCCATCCTGCTGTCCAGTGCGGCGCCAATCGCATCAATTAACGCGGGCAACCCCTGCCCCGTCTTGCCCGAAACAGCCAGCCCGTTCGCAGGCGCCAGGTCGGCTTTGCCGCGAACGAACAGATCGCCGGGACGTGGGGTGACCAGCGGCACATCGTCGCCATCCAACAGAAACACACGCAAGTCCGCCGCGGACGCGCGATCGATCGTCCGGCCTATGCCAATCTTCTCGATCTCATCATCTGTCTCGCGCAGGCCGGCCGTGTCCAATACTGTCACTGGCAGGCCCAGGATCGACATTCGCACTTCGATCACATCACGCGTCGTGCCTGCAATCGTCGAGGTGATCGCCGCATCGCGCCCCGCCAAGGCATTGAGCAGGGTAGATTTTCCTGCGTTCGGCCGGCCGACGAGCGCGACTTCGAACCCGTCGCGCAACCGTTCTGCGGCGTCATAACCGCGAACTTCGGAACCAAGGTCCTGCAGCACCGATTGCAGCAGCGCGCTCACTTCCGGCACGACGTCGACAGGAACGTCTTCTTCGACAAAATCAATCGTTGCTTCGATAAGCGATGCCGCCCGCACGAGAGAGACGCGCCAGCTTTCTGCCAGCTGCCGAAGCCGGCCTTGCATTAGCCCCACCGCATGGCGGCGCTGCGCTTCGGTTTCGGCTTCGATCAGATCGGCAAGACCTTCGACTTGCCCCAGGTCCAGCTGCCCGTTCTCCAGCGCACGCCGCGTGAACTCGCCCGCCTCGGCTGCCCGTAAACCGGGCTGTGCGGACAGGGCGGACAGCACGGCAGAAAGCACTGCCTGACTGCCATGCAGATGAAGCTCGACTGAATCCTCTCCCGTGAAGCTTGCGCCTTCGGCAAAGGTCAACACAAGGGCTTGGTCCAGAACCTCGCCATCCCACGAGATATGCCGGAGTGAGGCCCGCCGAACATCCGGCACGGCGCCGCACAGTACCTCGCAAGCGGCGAAAGCCTGAGGCCCCGAGATGCGGACCACCGAGACGCCAGCCCTGCCGCGGGCCGAAGCCAGCGCATAGATCGTGTCCCGCATGGCCCTGCCTCGATCAGGTGTTCATCGAGTCGAAGAACTCGGAATTCGTCTTGGTCTGCTTCAGTTTCGAGATCAGGAACTCGATCGCATCGGTCGTGCCCATCGGGTTCAGGATGCGGCGCAGCACATAGGTCTTTTGCAGGTCGGTTTTCTCGACCAGAAGATCCTCTTTCCGGGTGCCGGACTTCAGGATGTCCATCGCCGGGAACACGCGCTTGTCCGCAACCTTGCGGTCCAGAACGATTTCCGAGTTGCCGGTGCCCTTGAACTCTTCAAAGATCACCTCGTCCATCCGGCTGCCGGTGTCGATCAGCGCCGTCGCGATAATGGTCAGCGATCCGCCTTCCTCGATATTCCGGGCAGCACCGAAGAAGCGCTTCGGCCGTTGCAGCGCGTTGGCATCCACGCCGCCGGTCAGCACCTTGCCCGAGGACGGAACCACGGTGTTGAAGGCGCGGCCCAGACGGGTGATCGAGTCGAGCAGGATGACAACATCGCGCTTGTGCTCAACCAGTCGCTTGGCCTTCTCGATGACCATCTCGGCCACCGCCACGTGCCGCGTCGCAGGCTCGTCGAAGGTCGAGGACACAACCTCCCCCTTCACGCTTCGCTGCATGTCGGTCACCTCTTCGGGGCGCTCGTCGATCAGCAGAACGATCAGATAGCATTCCGGGTGGTTCGCCGCGACAGACCGCGCGATATTCTGCAACAGAACCGTCTTGCCGGTGCGCGGCGGCGCCACGATCAGCGCCCGCTGGCCCTTGCCGATCGGCGCCACCAGGTCGATGATCCGGGCCGAACGGTCCTTGATCGTCGGGTCCTCGATTTCCATCTTCAGCCGTTCATCGGGATAAAGCGGCGTCAGGTTGTCGAAGTGCACCTTGTGCTTTGCGCGCTCGGGATCGTCGAAATTGATCCGTGTCGCCTTCACAAGGCTGAAGTAACGCTCGGTCTCGGACGGCGCCTTGATCACGCCTTCGATGGAATCCCCTGTCCGCAGCGAGAACTGGCGGATCATGTCGGGGCTGACATAGATGTCATCGGGGCCGGGCAGATAGTTGGCTTCCGGGCTGCGCAGGAAGCCGAAGCCGTCCTGCAGCACCTCAAGCACGCCATCGCCGCCGATTTCGAACCCTTCCTCGGCATGTTCCTTCAGGATCTGGAACATCATCTCGCCCTTCCGCATCGAAGGGGCGTTCTCGATCTCCCATTCCTCGGCCATGGCCAGCAGATCAGCCGGCGTCTTCGCCTTGAGGTCAGAGAGGTTCAAGCGTTCGGTCATTGCATATCCTTGGACAGAGATCGCCCTTGGGGGCAGCCTGTCGGTATTCTCGGGAAGGGAAAAGCGATGGGTCGGACGACCCTGCACCGCAGCACCTAAGCGCCATGGAGCTGAAAGTCAACGGTGGCCTGAGGAACGCCGGCCTGGCCGAAGCTCCGATCCTCGGGCATAGCCACCCTCTTCTTTCTATAAGAAAAGAAAAAAGAAGAAATGATGATGTTGGGTCTGTGGATATCGGGATTTCCGTGTTTCTACCGCAGCTTCTCCACAAGCTGAAACGGCTGGGGAAAACTGCGGGAAAACAATGGCGCCCGACCGGCAGGTTAGAAAAATAAAAAAACTATCAGTATGTTACATGAAGTGCCGACGAAATTTCATCCACAATCCGGCCCCGTGGACAGCGCAGCCTGCCAGGGTGCTGTCCCAAGGGGCGTGACAACGGCATCCACAGCGGGATACTTCTGGCACGGGCTGCCGATCTGACCACAGGCCAGGCGGCCAATCCTTGAACCTGCCGATTGACCCCCGGCCCATGACCGGGAACAAAGCGGAACTATCCCCAAGCCTGCCCCCAGAGCCCGGTCCAGATGATCACCCTCGCCTCCGCCTCGGAAATCCGCTTGTCGCTGCTGAAGGCCGCCAACATCCCCGCCACCGCCCGCCCGGCCCGAATCGACGAAGAGGCGATCCGGCAGGCGCTGGAGGCCGAAGGCGCATCGCCCCGCGATCTGGCCGATACCCTGGCCGAGATGAAGGCCCGCAAGATCGCCGAGCGTGATCCGGCCGCGCTGGTCCTTGGCTGCGATCAGGTGCTGGAGATGAAGCGCCGCATCTTCGCCAAACCCGAAACGCCCGATGAGGCCCGCAACCAGTTGCGCGACCTGCGTGGCCAGACTCACCGGCTGCTCTCTGCCATGGTGCTGTATGAAAACGGCCAGCCGGTCTGGCGCCATGTCGGCGAGGCGCGGTTGACCATGCGCGACATCTCGGACAGCTATCTGGATGACTATGTTTTCCGCAACTGGGAAAGCATCCGCCACGCCGTCGGGTGCTACAAGCTCGAGGAAGAGGGTGTCCGGCTGTTTTCCGCCATCGAAGGCGACCATTTCACCATTCTGGGCCTGCCGCTTCTGCCCCTGCTATCATATCTAGGCATCCGAGGATTGATCCCAGCATGACCGATCACCCGCGTATTCCCCTGGCCGGCGTCCTTGGCCATCCGATTGCCCATAGCCGCAGCCCCGCGCTGCATGGCTATTGGCTGCGTCGTTACGGGCTGAAGGGGTTCTATATTCCCATCGATGTTGCGCCGATGGACCTTGCCGCAGTGGTGCGCACCCTGCCCCGCATGGGCTTTGTCGGGGTCAACGTAACGATCCCGCATAAAGAGGCGATCCTGCAGATTGCCGACATCATCACGGACCGCGCCGCGTTGATCGGGGCGGCCAACACGCTGATCTTCCGTGCTGACGGCAAGATCCATGCCGACAACACCGACGGCACCGGATTCCTGGCCAACCTGCGCCAACACGCCCCGGCCTGGCAGCCTCAGCTTGGCCCCGCCGCCGTGCTTGGTGCGGGCGGTGCCGCCCGCGCAGTGGTGGCCGCCCTGATCGAGGCCGGCGTGCCCGAGATCCGCCTTGCCAACCGCACCCGGCCGCGGGCCGAGGCATTGCGGTCTGATTTCGGCGCCAAGGTCGTGGTTTTCGACTGGGTTCAGGCCGGGAGCATGCTGGAAGACTGCGCCACGGTGGTCAACACCACCTCGCTTGGCATGACCGGAAAGCCGGACCTGAAGATCGCCATGGACCGGCTGGACCCCAAGGCGCTGGTCAATGACCTGGTCTATGTCCCACTGAAAACCCAGTTCCTGATCGAGGCCGAAGAGATCGGCTGCACCGTGGTCGATGGACTGGGCATGCTGCTTCACCAGGCCGCCCCGGGGTTCGAGCGCTGGTTCGGCCAGAAGCCCGATGTGGATGAGGCCACCCGCCACGCGGTTCTGGCCCAATGAAGCCGTTCCGGCTGGGACTGACCGGCTCCATCGGTATGGGCAAAAGCACCACGGCGCAGATGTTCGCGGATGAAGGCGTTCCGGTCTGGGATGCGGATGCCGCTGTGCATCGCCTTTATGCGCCGGGCGGGGCGGCTGCGCTGGCGCTGGCCACTGCCCTGCCCGGGTCTCTGGATGCCCGGGGCGGCGTGGATCGCGCCGCGCTGAAGGCGATGATCGCCGCCGATGCGTCTGTGCTGGACCGGCTGAACGCCATCGTCCATCCGCTTGTTGCCGCAGACCGCGCCGCCTTTCTGGCGGCGGCCACGGCGCCCATCGTCCTTCTCGACATTCCGCTGCTGTTCGAATCCGGGCTGGAGAGCGACTGCGATGCCGTCGCCGTCGCAACGGCCCCCGCCGAGGTTCAGCGCGCCCGCGTTCTGGCCCGTGAAACCATGACTCCCGCCATGTTCGAGACGATTCTGGCCCGCCAGCTGCCCGATGCCGAAAAGCGCCGCCGCGCGGATTACATCATCGAGACTCTGACCCTTGAAGATGCCCGTGCGGCGGTGAAACATGTGTTGAACGACATCAGGGCCCGCCATGCGTGAAATCGTCCTCGACACCGAAACCACCGGCTTCGACCCGACCACCGGCGACCGCATTGTCGAGATCGGGGGTGTGGAGCTGCTGAATCACCTGCCCACCGGCCGGACCTATCACCAGTATATCAACCCCGAACGCCTGATGCCGGCCGAGGCTTTCGCCGTTCACGGCCTTGGCGATGAGTTCCTGCGCGACAAGCCGGTCTTTGCCGCCGTCGGGCAGGCTTTTGTCGATTTCGTCGGCGATGCCAAACTGGTCATCCACAATGCCAGCTTCGACATGAAATTCCTGAACTTCGAGCTGAAGCGGATGGGTCTGCGCGAATTGCCATGGTCTCAGGCCATCGACACGCTTGCCATCGCAAGGCAGAAATTCCCCGGCTCTCCCGCAACGCTGGATGCGCTTTGCCGCCGCTTTGGCGTCGACAACTCAAAGCGCGAAAAGCACGGCGCACTTCTGGACAGCGAAATTCTGGCCGAGGTCTATCTGGAACTGATCGGCGGCCGTCAGCCCGATCTGGTGCTGAGCCCGCAGCAGACCTCGGGCACTGGCAATGCACAATCGGCCGAAGACTGGCGTCCGCGCCCCCGGCCTGCCCCGCTGCCCCCGCGCCTGACCGGTGAGGAAGAGGCCGCCCACAACGCTTTCGTCGCCAGGCTGGGTGATGCGGCAATCTGGCTCAGGCGGCAGTGATCACTCGATCCGGGTCCAGCCCGAGGGCGGCTCTTGCGAAGGGCGCACCTCGGTGAATTCCCCCTCGATGATCGTGCTGCCGCCGCGCATCGTGGCAAAGCGGATGGTGGCGTAACCGGCGACCAGCGCCTGAACAGGCGGCAACAGCAAGAGAAGCCCCAGGGCGTCGGTCAGAAACCCAGGCAGGATCAGCAGGATGCCGGCGACCACCGACAGGAACTCGCGCGCTGCAAACCGCGCCGGGTCGCGCAGGCTCATCACGCCTTCGCGCAGGGCCATCGCCTGCCGGGCTGCGGCATGGCGCATCACCGCGATCCCCAGAAGTGCCGAAAGCACCACCCAGATCAGCGTCGGCCACAGCCCGATCCAGCCGCCGATCAGCACGGAAAGCGCGATCTCGACCAGGGGCCAGGCCAGAAACGCCATGAAAACCTTCATTTCAGGGCTTCCTTCCCACGTTCGTCATCACCCCCGCAGTTTACTTGGCAGGGGTCGCACCCTACATAGGGAACAACCGGGCCGGCCCCAAGCCGTTCGCCCGCAAGAAACGCGGAAGGTTGGCGGATGAACTCGAGTATGCTGCAGCTTCTGGTGCTGGCCGGGATCGCGGTTTTCCTGATCCTGAAGCTGCGCTCTGTTCTGGGCACCAGAGAGGGCTTTGAAAAGCCGCCGGTTCCGCGCGATGATCCCGCACCCCAGACCCGCCGCGACTTCGAGGTGATCGAGGGCGGCGTTGACCGCGACATCACCGATCATGTGCCGGAAGGATCGCCGTCGGCCAAGGCGCTGGCGGCGATGAAGAAAGCGGAACCCAGCTTCCAGGTCGGCCCCTTCCTGCAGGGCGCGCGCGGGGCCTATGAGATGATCCTGATGGCCTTCGAGAAGGGCGAACTGGACCGCATTCGTCCCTTCCTGTCGGATGATGTCGAGGCCTCCTTTACCGAGGTGATCGCAGACCGCGAAAGCAAGGGGCTGACCATTGACGCGACTTTCGTCGGTCTGAAGGAAATGGCGCTGCAAGAGGCCCATTTCGACACCACCTCGGGCTTTGGCGAGATCACCGTGCGCTTCGTGGGCGAACTGACCTCTGCCGTGCGCGACAAGGCCGGCGAGATCGTGGAAGGCGACAGCAAGACCGTCAAACGTCAGCGCGATGTCTGGACCTTCGCCCGCAAGATGGGCGCGTCCGATCCGAACTGGCAGCTTGTGGCAACCGGCGACTGATCCTTGGCATGCGGGGGCTCTGGCGCAACCTCTGCCTTGCGGTGGCCCTGATGGCCCCGCTTCCCGCCGCCGCTCAGGTGCTGGAGTTTGAATCGCTGGACGGCTGGTATGACGATGACCACGCCGCCGCGCTGAAAACGTTCCTTGCCACCTGCGACCTGATCAACGCCCCCGACTGGCGCCCGATCTGCAAGCTGGCCGCCGACATTCCGCCGGACGAAGCCTCTGCGCGCAGCTTCTTCGAGCTTTTCTTCAAGCCGGTGGTCATGGGCAACCCGCCCGCGCTTTTCACCGGCTATTATGAGCCGGAACTGAACGGCTCCCCCGTCCGCACGCCGCGTTTTGCATGGCCGATCTATCGCAAACCGCCCGAGTTGACCGAAGGCCAGGTCTGGCACAGCCGTGCCACCATCGACGGCGGCCTTCTGGCCGGCCGCGGGCTTGAGATTGCCTGGCTGGACGATCCCATCGACGTCTATTTCCTGCAGATCCAGGGGTCCGGACGCATCCGCATGACGGATGGCCATGTGATCCGCGTCGGCTATGGCGGCAAGAACGGCCAGCCTTACCGCTCTATCGGTCAGGAACTGGTCCGCCGCGGCACCTATTCGATCCACGAGGTCTCGGCCCAGGTCATCCGCGCCTGGGTCAAGCGCAATCCGGGGCCGGGACAGGATCTGATGAACCACAACCCGTCCTATGTCTTCTTCCGCAAACTGGCCGACCTGCCCGCCGACAAGGGCCCGATCGGTGCCATGGGCCGGTCGATCACCACCCTGCGTTCGGTTGCGATTGATCCGGCGTTTACGCCCCTTGGTGCGCCGGTCTGGATCGAGAAGGACGGCTCCGCCCCGCTTCGCCGGCTGATGGTGGCGCAGGACACCGGCGGCGCGATCAAGGGCGCGCAGCGGGCCGATATCTTCTATGGCACCGGCGCACAGGCCGGCGATGATGCCGGCACCGTCAAGGATGGCGGCCGGATGGTGCTGCTTCTGCCCATTGACCGCGCCTACGCGCTGCTGCCCGAAGGCTAGGCGATGGCCCGCCGCCGTTCCTTGCGCCCGGAAGAGGCCGAGCTTTGGCAGGCCGTGGCCCGGACCGCCCGGGCGATGCATCCCAGGCCCACGGCCAAACATCCGCCCCTGTTGCCCGACCCCGTGCCTGAGCCGGCCCGCAATGCAAAGCCGTCCATCCCGCAGTTCCAGCTGGGCGAACGCAGCACCCCTTCCGCGCCGCTGGCCCGGATCGTGGCGCCGTCGGCGCCTGCGCTGCGGATGGATGCCCGCACGCATGACCGGATGTTGCGAGGCAAGCTGGCGCCGGAATCGCGGATCGATCTGCACGGGATGACGCTTTCGGAAGCCCACCCCGAGCTGATCCGCTTTATCCTGAACGCGCAGACTGCCGGGCAGCGGCTGGTGCTGGTGATCACCGGCAAGGGCAAGATGACCCATGATCCGGTGCCCCGTCCCATCGGCGCGCTGCGCCATCAGGTGCCGCATTGGCTGCGGCTGGCTCCTTTGGCGCAGGCCGTGCAGCAGGTGGCGGAAGCCAACCTGAAACATGGCGGATCAGGCGCACTTTACGTCTATCTGCGACGCCGCTAGTCGGACGCGTTGCCTTCGGCCAGACCCTGAACCGGCGACAGGATGATCGCCGTCGCATTCTGCACCGTCAGCACGACGCCCGGCAGCAACCCGACGCGCCCCGTCGCCTCGGCCCGGAAGGCGGCATCAAGGTTGGCAATCCCGCCCAGAAGCTGGATCAGCGCCGGCGAGGTGCCCAAGTTGAAATGGCCCGACCCTTCGTTGAAGGCGGCCGTGTCCAGATAGGTCACCTTCAGGTCGGCCAGCGGGCTGAGATCCTTCAGATTGCCCAGCCGGTCCGGATTGCCGGCCAGTCTGGAAGACAGGCCCAGCACAGTGTCGCGCCGGCTGCCGAAGATCAGGAAGGGCTGCGGCAACGTGCCCATCGCATGCGCCTGCGCCCGGAACAGGTCCACATCCAGATCCGGCGAGATCAGGATCACCCCGCCCAGCGACTTCAACACCATGGAATCGCCGCGGATCGAGGCTTGCCGCAAGGTCTCCATCGCGACGGCACCGCCCATCGAATGCGCCACCAGCACGACGCGCTGCGCACCGGCCTCGGCGACCTCGTGCAGAAGCTGTTCCAGCCCGTCGCGGGCGAACAGCGATGAATCGCGGTCGTAGACGTAACCCAGCGGCGACCCGCGGCTAGGCCAGGCATAGTGAACGGCGACACCGGGCACCTTCAGGTCATAGTGCATCTGCGCCACGCGATAGACGCTCTCGGCCATGGTGTTGTTGAACCCGTGGACATAGACCACGACATCACGCTGCCCCCGCGCCTTCATCGCCGCCTTCAATGCGCCGCGAAACTCGGTTCCGCTGGTGAACTGCTGGTCGGCCAGCGTCAGGAAGTCCTTCCGCGGGTCGGCCCGCTTGGCATTCCTGGGCCAGGTCACCTCGCCCGTCTTGCGGTCCTTGGGCACAAGGATGTCATAGCGCAGATAGGTGGCCATCTCGTTTCGGCCAAAGCCGAACTGACCCGCCTCCTCGCGCCGGGTGGTGCCTACGAAGACCACTTCGCGGATGCCGGCATCGGCTGCCAGCGCCACTTTTTCGGGTGGCAACTCGTCAAGCATGACAAAGGCACCGCGCTGCGAGCAGCCGATCAGGATCAGCGAGAACAGGGTCAAAAGGACAAACCGCTTCATCCCGTCAGGAATGGCGCAATTTTCGATATGGTCAAGCTTTCGTGTGTGCCTGTTTCAACATCTTTCCGCCGTGCTCTATACCGTTTTGAAACATTCAAGGCGCGCAAGCAGGAGAGACCGATGACCAGCCTTCCCCTTTCAGGCCAAAGCGCCCTTGTCACCGGCGGCGCTGGCGGCATCGGTCTTGCCACCAGCCGGGCGCTGGTTGCCCTTGGTGCGACCGTCACATTCACCGCCCGCAGCGCCGAAAGTCTGACTGCCGCGACCGAAGCACTGGAAGGCGCAGCAAGCGGGATACTTTGCGACATCACCGATCGCGGCCGGCTGGCCGAAGTGATCGCCCCCGGCTTTGACATCCTGGTGAACAACGCCGCCACCATCGCGCCCATCGGCCGCATCACCGATCTGACGGTCGAGGCGTTTTCCGCAAGCATAGAGACGAATCTGACCGCCCAGTTCGACGCCATCCGCCTATGCCTGCCTGCGATGCTGGCCCGTGGCCGCGGCACCATCGTCAACGTCTCGTCCGGTGCCGCCCATCGCCCGCAAGAGGGGTGGAGCGCCTATTGCGCCGGCAAGGCGGGTCTGGCGATGCTGACCCGATCGGTCCATATGGAATATGGCGGGCAGGGCATCCGCACCTTCGGCATCGCACCGGGCGTGGTCGATACCGGAATGCAGGGCAGCATCCGCGCCTCGGGCATCAACCCGGTGTCGAAGCTCAGCCGTTCGGATCTTGCCCCGCCGAAGCGGCCCGGTCAGGCCATCGCCTGGCTCTGCACCTCCGAAGCCAACCCGCTGATCGGGCAAGAGCTGGACATCCGCGACCCGAAGTTGCGCGACGCCGTCGGCCTGCCGCCGCTCTGACGGCGCGCGGGCCTGTCACAGCACATAGCGCGAGATGTCGGCCGACTTTGCCAGCTGGCCCAGATTCGTCTCGACAAAGGCGGAATCGACGGTGATTTCTTCGCCGCCCCGGTCCGGGGCGGTGAAGGACAGTTCTTCGAACACCCGCTCCATCACGGTATAAAGCCGGCGCGCGCCGATGTTTTCGACGCTGCGATTCACCTCGGCCGCGATCCGCGCCAGCGCGGCAATCCCGTCCGGCGTGAAGGAAACCGCGACATCCTCGGTCCCCATCAGCCCGGCATATTGCCGGGTCAGCGCGTTCTCCGTCTCGGTCAGGATCCGCACGAAATCCGTCTCGGTCAGCGGCGACAACTCTACCCGGATCGGCAAACGCCCCTGCAGTTCCGGCAACAGGTCCGAGGGCTTGGCGATATGGAAGGCGCCCGACGCGATGAAGAGAACATGGTCGGTTTTGACCGGCCCGTGCTTGGTGGACACGGTGGTTCCTTCGATCAGCGGCAGCAGATCGCGCTGCACGCCCTCGCGGCTGACATCGGCGCCCCGCGCATCAGACCGCGCGCAGATCTTGTCGATCTCGTCCAGAAAGACGATGCCATTCTCTTGCACCGCCTCAAGGGCCGCCGCCTTCACCGCCTCATCGTCCAGAAGCTTGTCGGCCTCCTGTCCCATCAGGATTTCATAGCTTTGCGCGACGGTCATCTTCTTGCGGCTGCCGCGCCCGCCGAACGCCTTGAACAGATCCTGCAGCCCCTGCATCTGCTGTTCCATCCCCGGCATGTTGCCCATCATCGGTATCGCCGGGGCGGCATCGACCACCTCGATCTCGATCAGCGTATCGTCCAGTTCCCCGGCCTTCAGCCGCTTGCGGAACATTTCGCGGGTCTGGTCGCGCGCATCCTTGCCGGCAATCGCCTCGATCACCCGCTCTTCCGCCGCGCGCCGCGCCTTTTCCTGCACCTCTTCGCGCATCCTTGCGCGGGTGTCGTTCATGGCTACATCGACCAGATCGCGGATGATCGAATCCACGTCGCGGCCGACATAACCCACCTCGGTGAACTTCGTCGCCTCGACCTTCAGGAACGGCGCCTTCGCGAGCCGCGCCAGCCGGCGCGAGATTTCGGTCTTGCCCACCCCGGTCGGCCCGATCATCAGGATGTTCTTGGGGTAGACCTCATCGCGCAGCGTGTCCGGCAGGCGTTTCCTGCGCCAGCGGTTGCGCAGGGCCACGGCGACGGCCCGCTTGGCCTCGCGCTGCCCGATGATGAAACGGTCCAGTTCCGAGACGATCTCGCGCGGGGTCAGGTCGGTCATTTGCGGATGGTCTCCACCGTCAGGTTGCCATTGGTGTAGACGCAGATCTCGGCGGCAATCGCCATGGCCTTGCGGGCAATCTCTTCTGCGGTCATCTCGGTCTGCATCAGCCCCCGCGCCGCGGCCAGCGCATAGTTCCCGCCCGAGCCGATGGCCGCCACGTCATGCTCCGGCTCCAGCACATCGCCCGCGCCGGTGATCACGAACAGATCCGCCCCGTCGGTGACGATCAGCATGGCCTCAAGGTTGCGCAGGTATTTGTCCATGCGCCAGTCCTTCGCCAGTTCGACACAGGCGCGGGCCAATTGGCCGGGCGCGGACTCAAGCTTCTTCTCCAGCCGCTCCAGCAGGGTGAAGGCATCGGCGGTTGACCCGGCAAAGCCGCAGATGACGTCGCGCCCGCCAGGGGACAGACGGCGCACCTTGCGCGCCGTGCCCTTGATCACCGTCTGGCCCAGACTGACCTGCCCGTCGCCCGCGATGACCACCTCACCCCCGCGCCGGACGCCAAGGATCGTGGTGCCGTGCCAGCCGGGGAATTTGTCTTCCGCCATGGTGCCCTCCGTTTGCATCTATATGGCCGGACCGGGTGAAATAGAAAAGGGCAGCCCCAAGGGACTGCCCATCACGCGTTGGTCAGCGGATCAGATCGCCGACTTGATCCAGGTCTCAAGCGCGGCTTTCGGTGCTGCGCCGACCTTGTTCGAGACCACCTGGCCGTCCTTGAACATGAACAGCGCCGGGATGCCGCGCACGCCCAGAACGGCCGGGCTGTCGGGGTTCTCGTCCACGTTGACCTTCACGATCTTCACCTTGCCGGCATATTCGGCCGCCAGCTCTTCCAGAGCCGGGCCGATCTGACGGCAGGGGCCGCACCATTCGGCCCAGAAGTCCACCACGACCGGGATATCCGATCCGCGGACTTCGGCATCAAAGGTGGCATCGGTGACGGCGACGGTGTTCGCGCCCATGATCGTATCTCCTGAAGGGATGTATTGCCCATGAACCTAGGAGTGCCCCCTGACCCCGTCAAGGGCACAACCCTCAAGCCCTAGCGGCACGTCGCAAGGCCGACCTCACGATGTCGGGATCAAGCGGCATCAGAACCAGACCCTCGGTCCACAGGATCGCCACCTCGATCCGCCGGCCCGGATAAAGGGCCGCCGCCGCATGGGCATAGGCCCCCATCTGGCGCAGATAGCCCTCGGGCACGTCTTCCGCGCGGGACGGGATTGCAGCGTTGGATTTGAAGTCCACCACCAGAACCCGATCGGGGCCGATGACCAGCCGGTCCATGGTGCCGGTCAGCAGCCCGTCGTCCCAATGCAGCACGAATCCCACCTCGGCCAGCGTGTCCGGCCCGAACAGCCACGACAGCCCGGGATCACCGATCAAGGCCTCGGCCCGGATCGCCAGATCGGGCGCGGTCAGCGCCAGCTCGGCCCGGTCGGCCTGGTCGAGATACGGAAAACGTTCAAGGAATCCGTGCAGGGCGGTGCCGCGCATCAGCGCGTCGGGGTCGCCGGCGGTCTCGCCGGGCAGGGTCTTTGCACCGCCAAGGTCTGACGGCGAAATCAGCCGCAATTCGGCGGGGGCAGGGCTGGCCGGATCGCGCGTCCAGTCGGGCAGGGCGGGCGGCAAGGCCGGGATTGATGCCGCGGCCTGTGGCGGAAACCAGGTACCGAACTCATGGCGCAACCTGCCGCCGGGGGCGGGGTGCAACGGCAGACCCTGCGCCGCCGCCAGCAACATGCCATACCATGAGGCGTCGCCGGCCTTCCCTGCTGCCGCCACGATCAGCCAGCTGCGCGCCCGCGTCACGGCAACGTAAAGCAGCCGCAGACTTTCCGCGTCGCGCACCGCCTTGCGGCTTTCGGTCGCGGCGCGTTCCAGCGGTCCGGCCTCGTCCTTGCCCATCAGCCACAGCGGCGGCCCGCCCTCGGGCACCGCAACCGGAGGCTCTTGCGGCGGCTTGCGGTCGGCGGTGTCGGGCAGGATCACGATGGGGGCCTCAAGCCCCTTGGCCCCGTGCACCGTCATCACCCGGATGCGGTGGCCTTCGCTTTCCGCCTGCCGCTTGGCCTCGACCTCGCCCCCGGCCATCCAGACCAGAAAGCCGGTCAGGCCGGGCACGTCGACCTGTTCGTAGGCCAGCGCCTGCGACAGCAGTTCGTCAATGCCGTCAGCGGCCTCTTCGCCCAGCCGCCCCAAAAGCTTGCGCCGCCCGTCATGGCGCGTCAGCACCCGGTCGATCAGCTCGAAAGGCCGCAGGAACTCGGCATGGTCGCGCAGGTCTTCCAGCACGGCGCGAATCCCGTCGAACCCCTCGGCCCGTCGCAGCTGTTCCCACAGAAACCCCTTGCGGCCATGTGCCAGCCGGAACAGCCCATCCTCGGACAGCCCGAACAGGGGCGAGCGCAGCGTGGCGGCCAGCGCAAGATCATCCTCGGGCGTGTTGAGGAAGTTCAGCAGCGCAAGGATGTCCTTCACCGCCAGCTCATCGGTCAGAACCAGCCGGTCGGCACCCGCAATCTGCAGTCCAAGCATCTTGCAGGCCCGGATCACCTCCTGAAACAGCCCCCTGCGGCGGCGGACGAGGATCAGGAAGTCACCCTCATGCACCGGGCGCTGCATGCCGCGGTCGGTGATCCGTTCGCCCCGGTCGATCATCGCGCGGATCTCGGCCGCGATCTGCCGCGCAAGCAGGGTCTCGGCCCCTTCGGCTCCGGTCCGGTCCACCGGCAGGAACCACTCGCCCTTTTCCTCTTTCTCGGGGGCGGGCACCGGCGGCCAGAAATCCACCCGGCCCGGCAGGTCGCCATGGAAGGCGGCGTGCTGCAAGGCACCGCCCATCGCACCTTCGCGCGTGCCGGTGAAACACAGGTCCACCAACCGCAGGATCGCCGGAGAGGAGCGGAACGAATGGATCAGCGGCCGCTCCTTCAGCGCCGATCCCGCTTGATCGAAAGCCAATCGGAACCTGTCCCGCATCGCATCGAAGGCGGTCACATCGGCGCCCTGGAAGGAGTAGATCGACTGCTTCTTGTCGCCCACCACGAACAGCGTGCGCGGCCCTTCATGGATGCCTTCCCCGGCGGTGAATTCGGCCGTCAGAAGCTGGATCAGGCGCCATTGCGCCGGGCTGGTGTCCTGCGCCTCGTCGACAAGCACATGGCTGATGCCGCCATCCAGCCGGTACAGCACCCATGCCGAAAGGGAAGGGTCGGTCAGAAGCCCCGTCGCCAGCGTGATCAGATCGTCGAAATCCAGCCAGCCGCGGCGATCCTTGGCGCTGCGATAGCGCGACAGGAACGCGCGGGCGAACCCGTGCAGGGCTTCGGTCTTCTGCAGCAGGGCCAGAGCGATGCGCATGGCCCGTGCCGACTCGACCCGCAGCATCAGGGCTTCCAGTTGGTCCTGCAGCGGGCCAAGGGCCTGCCGGATGTCCTTGGTGGGGAAGGCGCCGGTCTTCGCCGTAAAGGGCTCCTTCGCGCCGGCCCCGGTCAGCAAGAGGTCCTCCAGCCGCTCCAGGGTCGGAACGGATGGCGGCAGGGGCAAGAGGTTGGACAGCAGGGCATGCGCCTTCTGATCGGTCGGTTTGCCTGCCGCCAGCACCGGAAGGATCTGCCGGATCAGGGCCTCTTCCCCGCCCAGAAACACCTGCGCCAGAACAGCGGCCCCGTCCAGGGCCACAGGCACACCCAGCACCCTGCGCAATGCGTCGCCCTGGGGCGCGTCATCGAAATGGGCGCGCTGAGAGATGATCTCGGGCAAAAGCCTGCCCGGATCGCCGCCCTCGGCCAGCAGCGCCTCAAGCGCCGGGGCATCGGGGCCAAGCGCCATCGCCTCAAGGATTTCCTCTCGCAACAAGAGGGCCGAGCGGTCGTCGATCTCGGTGAATCCCGGGCTGATCCCGGCCTCAAGCGGAAAGCGGCGCAGAAGGGCGGCGCAGAAGCTGTGGATGGTCTGGATGCGGATGCCGCCCGGCGTCTCGATCGCCTTGGCGAACAACTGCCGGGCGCGGGCCAGCCGGGCGGCCGACAGATCGCCATCCTCGCCCAGTGCCGCAAGGCTGTCGCGCAAGGCGGGATCGGGTGCCATGGCCCAGGCGCCAAGCGTCTTGAACAGGCGGTTCTGCATCTCGGCCGCAGCGGCCTTGGTATAGGTCAGGCACAGGATCGACAAAGGCTCTGCCCCGCCCAAGAGAAGCCGTGCCACACGGTCGGTCAGCACCCGCGTCTTGCCCGATCCGGCGTTGGCCACCAGCCAGGTGTTCGCCGCCGGGTCGGCCGCGGCGATCTGGTTGCGCGTGGCCTCATCCATCGGATTGCCCCACATCTTCGGAACAGGCCCCATCCGCGATGCTCCATTCGCCAAAGCGCGACAGGTGGTCGAAATCGCTGTCCCAGCCGGTCTCCATAGCCGCGCGCCGGGCGGTGAACCCCGTTGCCGGGTCAAGATAGGCGCGGATCAGCGTCTCGAGTTCTTCCCGCAGGGCAAGGATGCCCTCTTCGGTCAGGTCCTGCCCCTGTTCCTTCAGCCCCGGCTTCATCGCCTGATAGGTGATCCGGCGTGTCACCCTTGGCCCAAGGTCGCCAAAAGCCCCGCCCAGCGCCATCACCGCCGCCAGATGCAGCTGTTTGCGGTGGCTCTCCATATCCTTCTGGGACGGAGGTTCGCCGGTCTTGTAGTCGATCACATGCAGCGTGCCGTCCGGCAACAGGTCGATCCGGTCCGGCTTGCCGGTCAGGGTGAAATCGGGGTCGGCAAGGTGCAGCTTGGCCTTTTCCTCCAGCAGCACCGGGCGGCTGTCGCGCCGCAAGGTCGCCTCGGCAAAGGGCAGGGCGATCCGTCGCATCCGGGCCAGCCAATCGGCGCGGGCCACGGGCCAGGGCACCTCGTCCTCCAGCACCTGTGCGGTGATCGCCAGCAAGAGGTCAGCCGCCTTCGCCGGGTCCTGCGGCAGGGGATCGGTCTTCAGGAACCGCTCAAGCACCTGATGCACCACTTCACCCCGCAGACGGAAATCGGCCTCGGGGCGCAGGGGATTCAGCGCATGCAGGCCCAGGACCTTTTCGGCGTAGATGTCATAGGGGCTGGTGACCAGCCGTTCAATCTGGGTGATCGACAACCGCCTTGGCCGCGCCGCGGCCGGAGGGCGGGGCGAGGGACGTTTTGCCGGTTCCAGAGCGGCGGCCGCATCCAAAGCCTCGGCCAGCTGCAGATAGGTCAGGCCGCGCGCCCGCATGGCGGCCAGCGCCTCGGGGCCTTGCGTCGCGGGCAGGCCGGACAGCAGGTTCACCAGCCGGTTCAGCCAGCGCGAGGGCACGGTCTCTGCCTCGGCATTGCGCTGGGCGCGGGTCAGGATCACGTTCGGGCCGGCCACCGCGATCTGGAAATCATGCGCGGAAAGGCCGACCTTGCGTTCGGGCAGCAAAAGCCCGGCGTCGCGCCGCAGCCGTCGGTTCAGCCAGGGGTCGGCGGCGGGCGTCTCGGGCCAGGCGCCTTCGGTCAGCCCGCCAAGGATGACCAGCCCGGCACCCTGGATGCGCGCCTCTTGCACGCCAAGGATCTGCACGCGCGGATCGACCAGAACGGCGCTTCGCGCCTCCTCGCGGGCCAGAACCGCAGCCAGAAGCGGGGGATAGTCGGCGGCGGCCAGAACCAATGCGCCGGGGGCGTCGGTGGCCAGCGACTGCATCACGGAAAGCGCCTTCTCCCCGTCTTCGCGGCTCCACAGCGCGCCGGGGCCTTCGGCTTCGCTGCCCCGGGCCAGCCGTTCGGCCAGGGCGATGTGATGGGACACCAGATCCGGCAGGGGTGCACGGGGCAGGGCGGTGGCCGCCTCAAGCACCCCGGCAATCGCATCGCCCCATGTGGCAGCACCTGGTTCGGGCCGCGCGCCGGCCCAGTGCCGCAGGAAACCGGCATCCGGGAAGGCCGGGCCGCGCCGCCGCAGATGCAGCTCCAACTCTCGCGTCAGCAAAAGATGCGGGCCACGCGCCGGCCCGGAATGCGCCAGCGGGTGTTTCAGAAGCGACAAGAGCCGGTCGACCGTGACCGGCCCCGCCATGGTGCCCGCCACCAGCCGCAAGAACCGGCCGGGGGCGGTCTGCTGCAAAGGCTCGCCGGCAGAGTCGTCCGGCCTGATCCCCCAGCGGTCCAGCAGGGCAGCCACCCGGCGCGTCAGATTGCGGTCGGCCGAGATCAGGCAGGCCGGCACCCCCTCTTGCACTGCCTGACGCAGCGCCAGTGCGACTGCGGCCGCCTCGGCCCGCGGCGAAGGCGCTTCGATCAGCGTCAGGCCCCTGGTTGCCGCGACCAGATCGCCAAGGGCAGGCCCGTCCGAAATCCACTGATCGGTCACCGGCGCGGGCCTGAGGGCAAGCGAGACCAGACGATTGCGGGCCGGGTCCGCAGGCGGCGTGTCGGCCCATAGCCCGATGCCCGTCCGTGACAGTTCCAGCCCGCGCAGAAGCGACGCCAGGCGGAACTGCGGATGCGCCTCATGCACCAGCGCATCCTCCATCCCTGACCACAGCGGGGCGGGCAGGTCGAAATCGAAGCCGGGCATCACCACTGCGCCCTGCGGCAAGCCGGCCACCGCCTGCATCAAAAGTGCCGTCGTCCCGCGCGATCCGGTCGATCCGGCCAGAATCACCGGCCCCTCCGGCGGCCGCACCTGCCAGCGCGCGATCAACCGCTGCACCGCCAGCCTTTGCCGCGCCTCGCCATCCGGGCGGGCGTCCTGGGCAAAGAACCCCTCGGCCAGCGCGATGAAACGCTGCGCCCGGCCCCAATGCGCCGAATGGCCCGAGACGTCCAGCGAAGCCAGCACCTCGGGCGCGACACCTTCGCCCCGCATCTCGTCCATCAGCCCCGCCAGGCTGTCGGCCAGATCGAACAGGGCAGAGCGCGGGGCAAGTGTCGGATCGGCCACCAGAAGCCGGTCGATCAGCACGGCAAGCTCCAGCCGACGGCCAAGTGCCGACAGCGACGGCGCGGTGCCGACCAGAAGGGGATCGGCGGCCAATTCGGTGATCAGCGGCAGCTTCGGCAGGAAGCTGGCCCCGCGTGAGGCGAACTCTGCCTGCACCCGCCGCCTGATCCGGGCGGTGTTGAGGTAAAGCGTTACCCGGGCCATCGCCTCGGGCGGCTGGCCGCGCAGCCGTTGCAGCAGGCCGTCCACCAGCCGGGCGGGAAAGTCCACGCCGGGCGGCAGTCCGAAGACGCGGGGAGCCGGACCAGAGAACATCATCGGGCCAAAAGCGCCTCTGCCGCTGCAAGGCCCTCGGGGCTGCCGACATCGCACCAGTCGTCCTCCCAAAGGATCGCATGGGCGCGGCCGGCAGCAATCATCCCGTCCCAGACCGCGTTCAGCGAGAAAACCTCCTCCGGCCATTGCGCCACCGGGGCGGACTTGATCACCTGCGCGCCAAGATAAAGCACGCCGTCGCGTCCCTTTGCCCGTTCGATCCGGCCGTCCGGCGCCATCACGAAATCCGCCGTCGCGCCGCGGCCCTTCACCCGATCTGCCGCCTGCACCAGCAGCAGCGCGTCCATCCGCACCGGATCCCAGGCCGCCTGCAAAGCCGTCAGCGGGTTCGGCCCGCGCCAGACAGCATCGGGGTTCAGCGTCATCACGGCCTCGCCCGGCAGCAGCGGCAGGGCCTTTTTCAGCCCGCCGCCGGTCTCCAGGATCGGCCCGGCCTCATCACTGATCCGCACCCCTGTTCCCGCCAGATGATCGGCGATCATCCGGCCAAGGTAATGCGTGTTCACCGCGATCGGCGCGCAACCGGCGGCATCCGCCAGGTCCAGCGCCCTGTCGATCAGCGGCCGGCCCAGCACCTGGATCAGCGGCTTTGGTCGCGCCGCTGTCAGCTTGCCCATCCTTGTGCCGAAGCCGGCCGCAAAGATCATCAGGGGGAGGGGGTCGCGCATTTCGCCTTGATCGCTTTCAGGGTGTCATCGGTCGGCTCGGGCAGCAGCGCCAGACATTCGCGCCGCAAGCCCGCAAGCGCGGGGTGCGACAGGTTTTGCAGCAGAATCCGCCACACCCGCGGGATCAGGTCGACATAGCCGGGCTTGCCCGCCACCACGCAGAGCCGCGCAAAAATGCCGATGATGCGCAGCGCGCGTTGCGCCCCGAGGACCGCATATCCGGCGGCCATCTCATCCGTGCCATGGCCCTTGCCGGCTGCGAAGCGCGCCAGCCCCGCCGCCTCGGTGGCAGGATCAACGGCCCTGCGGGCGTCCTGCAGCAGCGACACCAGATCATAGCCGGGCTGGCCCAGTTGCCCCTGTTGGAAATCCAGCAGACCAACCCGCGCCAGCCCCCTGCGCTCGGGCAGCCAAAGCAGGTTGCCGGCGTGATAGTCTCGCAGGATCAGCACCCGCGCGGCGTCGGCATGGGCGCGAAGGGCCTCGGTCAAGGCTTCGGTATAGCACCCGGCGTCGGGGGCGTTGCCGGTCGCGGCGCTGGCGTAAAAGGCCGGCGCAAAGCCCGCCGCCGCGGCCCAGTCCTGTGCCGAAAGATCAGGCAGATCCCGTGGCGGCTCTGCCTTTTGCACCGCCAGCAGCACATCCACCGCTGCGCTGTAAAGCGTCGGCTCCTGCCCCGGATCAGAGGCGAGGACCGTGGTGAAAAGCGCGTCGCCCAGGTCTTCAAGCAGCAGCAGGCCGCGGGCGGGCTCGGCCTCAAGCACATCCGGGGGCGACAGTCCCAGACGGGCCAGATGCGCCGCCATGCGCAGGAAATCCGCCGTATCATCGGATGGCCCCGGCGGGCTGTCCATCAAGACGGCCCGGCGGCCTTCCAGCGTCAGCCGTTCATAGCTGCGGGCCGAGGCATCGCCAGCCAGATGGCTGCGCCGGGCATCCGCCCAGCCGATCTGCCGCAGGAAAGCGGCCTTTTCTTCTGCACGACCGGTCATCGGATCGCCTCGCGCAGGGCGGCGGTCAGGTCCGGCGGTGCGTTCTCCAGCCAGGCCAGCCGGGCTTCGCCGCGCGGCTCCAGGTGCAGACGGATCGCATCGGGCGGCAGGTAGGACCCCAACCGGTCCGGCCATTCCACCAAGAGGATCGCGCGGTCCATGGCCTCGACCAGACCAAGTTCGACAACTTCGTCCGGGTCTGTCAGCCGGTAAAGATCGGCGTGCCAGATCTCGCATTCCGGCCCGTCATAGACCTGCACCAGCGTGAAGGTGGGCGAAGGCACTTCGGTTCCCTCGCCGCACAGCGCGCGAATACCCGCCCTTGCGATATGCGATTTGCCGGCACCGACCGGGCCGTGCAACAGGACGGTGTCGCCCGGTCGCAGATGCCGGGCCAGCGCCGCGCCAAAGCGGCTGGCGCAGGCTTCGTCTTCCAGCAGGAACGTGACGGGAGGGAGAGGCATGACCCGAGTCTAACCGCCCCCCCGGCAACCGCAAGCCATATGAGGCGGCCGGCCCGGTCAGGCGATCAGCACGGCCTTCGCTGCCTCCGGCCCGTCTTCGGCCCGTGGCTCGGCCCGCCACCTCGGCCCGGCGAAGGCGACCAGCGTCGCCCCGTGTGGCAGCGGAGAAACACGGCAGGTCAGCGCCCGCCCGTCCAGCAGGCGCACCTCGCCATCCCAGGCATCCCGGTCGCCAAGCGCGCCGATGTATTCCAGCAGATCGTTCCACAGCAGCGTCGGTGCGGCCTGAACACGCCATGCCTCAACCGCAAGGGTCTTGCCCGATGCCCCGACAAGCGGTGTCTGGGGCGCGCCCCACAGCCCGAGATAGGCGCGATTGGTCATCACCAGATTGCCATCCTGCGAGAAGACGGCGACAGCATCGGCCATCGCGTCGATCACCGCCTGGCCCAGCTCCACATCGGCCCTGTAGCGCCGGGTGCGCATCATCTCGTTCGAGATGTCCTCGAACAGGAAGGCCAGCGCGCCATTCGGATGCGGCCGCCCCGTCACGCGCCAGGTCTGGCCCGAGGGCAGGCTCCAGGTCTCTTCGAACAGGCCCGAGGCTGCGGCCTCCTCGACCGCGGACATCTGCTTGCGCCAGCTGCGATAGTCGCGGGGTTCGGGGATCATCGAGCGTTCGCGCATCGCATCCAGAACGGCAGACAGACTGGGGCGGCCGATCAGGAATTCCGGCGGCAACTCGGTCAGGTCCAGCAGGGCGGGGTTGAAAAGCTGCAGCACGCGGCTGCGGTCGAAGATGGCCAGCCCGATCGGCAGCTGCGCGAAGGTCTTGGTCAGCGTCTGCATGAAATCGCGCAGCGTCGCCTCGGCCTGCACCAGCTTGTCCGAGGGCAGAGCGAAGAACAACAGGTCTTCGCCCGCTTCCATGGCGGACACCTCGAACCACTGGACGGCGCCATCGACTCGGATCGAGCGGCGCACCATCCTGGGTCCGGGCGCTTCGTCCTGATCGAAGATCTTCGGCAGCGGCCAGGTCAGGTCCTGTCCGGCCTTCAGCGTTCCGGCCGCCGCAAGAAAATAGGCGTGGTTGGCCCAGACCACCTGACCATCCGGCCTTGTGCGCCAGACCAGCGCGGGCATGCGGGTCACCACGTCGCGCATCAGCCCCAGTTCGTGCTGTTGCGCGATCTCGGCCGGAGCGTCACGCCCGGCTTGCCGTTGGTCGGTTTCGGCGTCCAGCAGGCTGAGACGGGTCAGCCCCCCCAGATTTTCGGCCCGCAGAACCAGCGGCGGCTCCAGATCCTCGCGTGAGCAGAGGACGAACCGCCCCTCACGGTGCAGGCCTTCGATCCGCAGGGACAGGCCTGGGAACATCGGTTCCAGCCGCGCCAGCAGCCGGAACCAGGGTTCCGCCCCGTCGCGGTCGGGAAACATCATGGCGCGCGCCGATGGCGTGGCGTCCACAAGCGCGCCGCCGTCGAACAGGAACACGGTCGAGGCGCCGGGTTCGGCGAAGATCGAGCCGCAACGATCAGGCCCCGCGTTGCGATTGGCGAAGGCCGCCACCGCGAAAAGGCTGGACAGGGCAACCAGCATGGCGGTTACCACCAGCCCAATCGCAAATGTAACGTCGAGTTCCATATCCGCCCCCGAAACGCAGGGGGCCTGTCCCGGGCCCCTTGATCGCAACCCTAGGGACTCATCGGTTAATGGGGCGTTAATCACGCAGTTGGGGTCAGGCCTCGAACGGCAGATTTGGCGCGCCGGTCATTCCGGGTGGGGCCTCCAGCACCTCGAGCGGCCAGATCGCCTGCACCACGGCTCCGCAGCGTTCGGGCCGTTCCGCCGCGCTGAGGAAGGGGTCGGCAGCGTTGGCAAAGGTCATCTCGGCGCCCGAGCGTTCCAGCAACGTCTTTGCGATGAAAAGGCCAAGACCCATCCCCTCATACTCGGGGCGGCGGGTCAGATCCTGTTCGGACCGGCGCTGGCGCACGAACGGATCGCCGATCCGGCCGATCAGATTCGGCGGATAGCCCGAGCCGTTGTCGACGATCCGCACGATGATGGAGCGGTCGGTCCATTCCGCATCCACCCAGACGGTGCTGGCGGCAAAGTCCACCGCGTTCTGCACCAGATTGCGCAGCCCGTGGATCACCTCGGGCAGCCGCAGGATGACGGGCGCTTTCGCGCTGCCGCCGGGGCCGGGCGTCAGCTGGAACTGCACGGTCTTGCCGCGGTTGGCGTGGGGTTCCGCCGCCTCGCGCAGCACTTGCTCCAACGGCGCCTGCCGCAGTTGCAGATCGTCCTTCCCGGCGCGGCCCATGCTGCGCAGGATGTCGCGGCAGCGGTCGGCCTGGCTGCGGATCAGCCGGACGTCCTCAAGCAGGTCGGGGCGGTCATCCAGCTCGTCCAGCATTTCGGCGCTGACCAGCTTGATGGTGGCCAGCGGAGTGCCCAGTTCATGCGCCGCCGCCGCGACCACGCCGCCCAGGTCTGTCAGCTTGTGTTCGCGCGCCAAAGCCATCTGGGTTGCCAGAAGCGCATCGGCCATTGCCCGGACCTCGGTCGCGACGCGATGGGCGTAAAGCGCCATGAACAGGATGCCGACCACGATCGACAGCCAGAAGCCGAAGCCGAACAGCGGCGGAATCGTCAGCGGAGATCCGTCGGGCAAGCGGATCGGCACATGAAACAGTGCAGCCGCCGTGGTCAGCCCGACAGCCACCGTGCCCAGAAGCACCGTCGTCCGCAAGCCCAGCGCCGAGGCCGAGATCGTGACCGGGGCGATCACCAGAAGCGCGAAGGGATTGGTCAGCCCGCCCGACACGAAGATCAGGAATGCCAGCTGCGACAGGTCAAACAGCAGGATCAGCAGGGCCTCAAGCTCGCTCAGCCTTCGGTTTTCGGGGAAGAGGAACATGAAAACGAGGTTGGCGATGATCGAAACGCCGACCGCCGCATAGCAAAGCCCCAGGGGCAGGATCAGGCCGAAGTGCCGGTCGGCAATGGCGATTGCCGCGATCTGCCCGGTGATCGCCATCCAGCGCAGCAGGATCAGCGTGCGCAGCCGCATCCCGGTGCTGCCTGCGCCATTGCCAAGGCGAGTGGCCAGAAACTCGGGTCCGGGGGTGCGCTGCATTGTCAGATTGCCGTTTCCGTCTGGTTGCAGACATTGTTAGGGAACAGGATGCGCGCGAACAAGGGGACGGCGGGAATGGACAAGGCTTGGGCGATCGTTGCGGCGGGTGCGGTGGTGGCGCTTCTTGGGGGCACCGCTGCCTGGCTGGTGATGAACCGCGCCCCGGCGGACGCCTTCGCGCAATGCCGGGGCGGGGCGACCGGGGCCGATATCGGCGGACCGTTCACCCTGGTCGAAGGGGTCACCGGCAAGGCCATGACCGAGAAAGAGGTGATCGACCGCCCGACGCTGGTCTATTTTGGCTATACCTTCTGTCCGGACGTCTGCCCGCTGGACATGTCCCGGAATGCCGAGGTGGCGGACATTCTGGAAGAGCAGGGCCAGGACATCCGCATCGCCTTCATCACCGTGGACCCCGGGCGCGACACGCCGCAGGTTGTGGCGGATTTCGCCTATAATATCCACCCCAAGGCGATTGGTCTGACCGGCACCGAGGACCAGGTGAAGACCGCGGCCAATGCCTATCGCGCCTATTTCAAGATCGGCGATCAGACCGATGAATACTACCTGGTTGACCATTCCTCCTTTACCTATCTGATGCTGCCCGGCACCGGCTTTGCCGAGTTCTACAAACACGCCGCCCCGGCGGATGAGGTTGCCAAAAGCGTATCCTGTTTCCTTCAGGCGTCGTCCTCGCAAAATTGACCCCGCCGCCGTCAGGGTCTAGAACCGGGACGAACCGCGAAAGGAAAGCGCATGGCCGAGGACCTGTCAGCCTCATTGGGGGCGGATCGAACGCTTCTGCTTCTTGATGATGACGAGGCGTTCGTGAAGAGGCTGGCCCGCGCCATGGAAAAGCGCGGTTTTGTCCCCGAGACCGCCGAAAGCGTTGCGGCCGGGAAAGCCATCGCCCAATCCCGCCCACCGGCCTATGCGGTTGTCGATCTGCGGCTGGAAGACGGCAACGGGCTGGACGTGGTCGAGGCGTTGCGGGACAAGCGGCCCGATTGCCGGATTGTGGTGCTGACCGGATATGGCGCCATCGCCACGGCGGTTGCCGCGGTAAAGATCGGCGCCATCGACTATCTGTCGAAACCGGCCGATGCCGATGACGTCACCAATGCACTTCTGGCGCGCGGCGATGTCATGCCGGCCCCGCCCGAAAACCCGATGTCGGCCGACCGGGTCCGGTGGGAGCATATTCAGCGGGTTTACGAGATGTGCGACCGCAATGTTTCTGAGACCGCGCGAAGATTGAACATGCACCGCAGGACCCTGCAGAGGATTCTTGCGAAAAGAAGCCCAAAATAAATTTGTTCGTTTATGGAACGTTGCGCCGTTTCGACAATTGTTATACCGGATCGGCACATGCGCGAAAGGAACCATGAATGAATATCGACCTGCACACGCTTTCGCTCAAAGAGCTAAAAGGCCTGCAATCCAGCGTGGCGAAGGCCATCGCCGGCTTTGAGGACCGCAAGAAAAGCGAAGCCCGGGCCGAACTGGAAGCGCGCGCGCGCGAGCTTGGCTTTTCGCTTTCTGATCTCGCCACTGCAAACTCGGCAAGCAACAAGCGGACCTCGGCTGCGCCGAAATACGCCAATCCGGCAAATCCGGCTGATACCTGGACCGGCCGTGGCCGCAAGCCGCGCTGGTTCTCGGAAGCGCTGGCCGGCGGCCGCAATCCCGAAGACCTCGCGATCTGACAGATGGCGGCGGCCGGCTCAGGCCGCCGCGAACAACCACTTGAGAAATGCCCGCGTGTTCGCCCTTTGCGGCCCGGGCGGCGTGACCACGAAATAGGCCGGCAGTTTCTGCCGGCTGTCGTGGATCAGCACCAACCGGCCCTCTTCCAGATCATCCTCGATCAGCGCGTGACTTTCGACGACAAGGCCAAGTCCCTGACGCGCCGCTGCCAGCGACAATTCCTCGGACCCGAATTCGGTGCGGCTCAGCGTTTCCGGATCTAGCCCAAGCGACCTCAGATAGTTCTCCTGTTCGGGCCAGACGGTGGTCAGGATCCACTCCATCTCTTGCAGTTCGTCCGGCGTCAGGCTGTCGCGGCCATCCAGCAGGTCGGGCGCGCCGGCAACGGCCATCCGCCCCGAGGCAAGGAACCTGCTTTGCACCCCGGGCCAATTGCCGTTGCCAAAGCGCAGGCCAAGGTCCATCCCGTCGCGCCGCAGGTCCGATACCCTGGCATCCGGATGCAGTGAAAGCGCAATGTCGGGGTGAAGGTCCCAGAATTCCTTCAGCCGCGGCATCAGCCACTGTGTCGCGAAACTGGGCGTCAGGGTGATCCTGACCGGGCGCGTGGCGCCGCCGTCCTGCAGCGCCTCGACCCCTGTCTGGATCAGGGCAAAGCCATCGCCCAAAGCCCGCGCCAGATCGGCACCTTCGGCGGTCAGCGCCATGCCCCGCCCCTCACGCACCACCAGCGCCACGTCAAGCCGTGCCTCAAGGGCGCGCACCTGCTGGGCAATGGCGGCATGGGTCACATTCAGCGCGCGCGCGGCCTGGGCATAGCCGCCATTTTCCGCAACGGCCAGAAAGGCGCGCAGCGAGGACAGCGGGGGCATGGTCTTCCAGGAGATGGGCATATGTTAGACAGCCTAACAGTTAAGAAGTCTTTCTGACTCACGCAATTGCCGTATTTCAGGCATATATGACCCCATCGACAGATGAAAGGAGAAGAAAATGTTGAATATCTTTGCAGATGCCTTGCTGGTCGCCATTCGGATGGAACCGCTTGGCCCGCGTCCGGTCAACTATCGGCCCCGCCCGGACTCCGAGGAAAAGGCCAAGGTGCGATGGTTCGCCCTGTCGGGGCTGCAGCGCTAGATGCACGCCTTCAGCAACCCCGCGTGTCGGGCCACATAGTCCGCCCGCACCACCGCGGGCGGACGCAGGCGTATCTCCAGCCCTCTCATCAGCGCATCGGCCGGCCGGCCGAAGAACCTGTCCGCCTCCGCTTCTGAAAAGCCGGCGATCTGCACCGCCTCCAGCCAGGCGCTCACTTTGTCCGCGGCCTTGATCTGCTTCTTGATCGGCGCGGGTAGCATTGCCGGCAAGCCAAAGCGCAGATGCACCGCAGCCGTCAGCCTTGCGTCCAGATCGCCATATCCCGGGCCAACCGCCGCCTTTACCGGGCTGATCATGTCGCCGATCACATATTCCGGGGCATCGTGCAGCAGCGCCGCCAACTGCCAGCGCGCCGCGATGCCGGGGTTCTGCCGGCTGAAGATCTCTTCCACCAGCAATGAATGTTCGGCCACCGAATAAGGCCAGTCCCCCCGGGTCTGCCCGTTCCAGCGCGCGACGAAGGCCAGCCCATGGGCGATATCCTCGACCTCGATATCCACCGGGGTCGGATCCAGCAGGTCCAGTCGGCGCCCCGAAAGCATCCTTTGCCAGGCTCTTGGCTGTTTCATGCGTGCTGCCCGCGCCTTTGTTGTTTGTTCTTCTGAACAATGTTATCTGCGCCGCGACCACCGGATCAAGGAGTGCACCGCATGGCTGCGGATTACGTCGTCAAGGATATCGCTTTGGCCGATTTCGGCCGCAAGGAACTGACAATTGCCGAAACCGAAATGCCGGGTCTCATGGCTTGCCGCGAGGAATTCGGGGCCGCGCAGCCGCTGAAAGGCGCCCGCATCGTCGGCAGCCTGCACATGACGATCCAAACTGCCGTTCTGATCGAAACACTGGTCGCCCTTGGTGCCGATGTGCGCTGGGCCTCGTGCAACATCTTCTCGACCCAGGACCACGCTGCCGCCGCCATCGCCAAGGCCGGCATCCCGGTCTTTGCCGTCAAGGGCCAGACCCTGACCGAGCATTGGGATTATCTCGACAAGTCCTTCATGTTTGCCGAAGGCGCCAACATGATCCTTGATGACGGCGGCGACGCCACGCTTTACGTCCTTCTGGGCGCGCGGATGGAAGCGGGCGAAGATGTCCTGGCCGTTCCGCAGTCCGAGGAAGAAGAAGTCATCAAGCTGCAGATCCAGAAGCGGATGAAGGAATCCCCCGGCTGGTTCGCCAAGACCAAGGCCGCCATCAAGGGCGTCTCGGAAGAGACCACCACCGGCGTCCACCGTCTCTATGACCTGCACAAGAAGGGCCAGCTGCCCTTCCCGGCGATCAACGTCAACGACTCGGTCACCAAGTCGAAGTTCGACAACAAATACGGCTGCAAGGAATCGCTGGTCGACGGCATCCGCCGCGCCACCGA
The DNA here is from genome assembly GCA_934500835.1 of uncultured Paracoccaceae bacterium. GTDB lineage: Bacteria > Pseudomonadota > Alphaproteobacteria > Rhodobacterales > Rhodobacteraceae > Pseudogemmobacter. Next base: position 121,737 of record CAKSTR010000010.1, read on the forward strand.
CACGATGATGGCCGGCAAGGTCGCCGTGGTCTGCGGTTATGGCGACGTCGGCAAAGGCTCGGCCGCTTCGCTGCAAGGTGCGGGCGCCCGGGTGAAAGTGACCGAGGTCGACCCGATCTGCGCGCTGCAGGCAGCGATGGACGGGTTCGAGGTTGTCGTTCTGGAAGATGTGGTCGACAGCGCCGACATCTTCATCACCACCACCGGCAACCGCGACGTCATCCGGATCGAGCATCTGCGCGCGATGAAGGACATGGCCATCGTCGGCAACATCGGCCACTTCGACAACGAAATCCAGGTTGCCAGCCTGCGCAACCACAAATGGACCAACATCAAGGAACAGGTGGACATGATCGAGATGCCCTCGGGCGCCCGTATCATCCTTTTGTCCGAAGGCCGCCTGTTGAACCTTGGCAACGCCACCGGCCACCCGTCCTTCGTGATGTCGGCGTCGTTTACCAACCAGACCCTGGCGCAGATCGAACTGTGGACCAAGGGCCAGGACTATGCCCCCGGGGTCTACATCCTGCCCAAGGCGCTGGACGAGAAAGTCGCCCGCCTGCATCTGAAGAAGATCGGCGTCAAACTGACCGAGCTGAAGACCGAGCAAGCCGACTATATCGGCGTGAAGGTCGAAGGCCCGTACAAGGCTGACCACTACCGCTATTGATGGTCGCAGACCGGCATTCAAAAGGCGCCCTTCGGGGCGCCTTTTCCATTCGTGGCGCGCGGTCGGACACCTGTCATCCCGCTGCAACACCCTGTGCAGGGGCGCACCTTAAAACCTGACTCTTTCACTTGACCTTTAACCGCCGCTCCGGCAAGCCCGGATCAAGCCAGTAGTTCCCCGGCCATTCGGGCCAGGACGCGCAAGCCGGATCAGTCCAGTCTGACAACGAGCATGCGCGGACCACAGCCGCCATTCCGCATCGCAGTCATGCGTCCTGATCCTTTCGGTCCGGGCCTGCCCGACGGCAGGCCCAATAGGGGAATTGGGATATGACCACGAAACGAATTGCATCGACCACCGCCATGGCGCTTTGCCTCGCCGTCCTTTCGGTGCCCGCCACCGCGCAGGACGCCACCGTCGCAGCGGACGCGCTTTACCTTGGCCGGATCATCGTCGGCTACTCGGCCGACGGCACACCGATCTATGCCGGCGACAATACCTCGGTAATCGAGGGCGACGCATTGACCGGCCAGGGCGGCATGACCAAGCTGGACGAGGTCGTGCGTCAGACCCCCGGTGTCACCACCCTGTTCAACGGCGGGCAGCCCGGCATCTCGATGGCCATTCGCGGATTTGGCGGCTCTCACGTCGAAAGCACGATCGAAGGCGTGCCGCAGAACTTCCGCTTTACAGCGCACAACAATGCGGATGGCTTTACCTACGTCGACCCGATGATGCTGTCCTCGCTGGAAATCTCGCGCGGTGCAACGATCACCAGTGGCGGCATGGCAGGCGCAGTCAACATGCGCCTGCTGTCAGCCGACGATCTGGTGCAGGGCGACGAGGGCACCGGAGGCCTGGTCCGGCTGCGCTATGGCGACAATGGCGAAGGTTTCGCCTCGGTCGCGGCCTATGGCCTAAGGAAAGGTCCGGCCGAACTGGCCTTCGCTGTTTCCCGCACGAGTCTTGACGCTTTCGTCAATGGCGCGGGCACTGAAATCCTCGACACCGATCAGGATACCGCCTCTGTCATGCTGCGGGGGTCTTATCAGGTGAGCGACACCTTGAAGCTGTCGGTGATGGCCCTGGACTATCAGGCGTCCTATGGCTCGACCCAGAACGGCTTTGTTCCCGGCACCTTCGTCATCTATGACATGGATGTCAGCAACCGGATCCTGAACTTCGGCTTCGAATATTCCGATGGCAGCGATCTTGTGAACCTGACGGGCAATATCTACGCCGGCACGACCGAGCACAAACATGTTGCGGGCAATGGCAGCGCCGTTGGCCGGACCATGGCAACCGAGACGATCGGTTTCAATCTGAGGAACGTCTCCAGCTTTGAGCTTGGCGACTGGTCGGTCACTTCGACCAATGGCTTTGACGTCGCGCGGGACAAGCTGACCGGCAAGACGGGCGGCTCCAACCCGACGACGGGCGATACCCGTCGCAATGCGCTTTACACCGAGAACGTCTTTTCCAATGGCCCGTTCGAAGTGACGCTGGGCCTGCGTTTCTCGACCTACGATCTGGATTGGACCAATGTGGACGGCCCGCAGTCCATTTCAGAAACCGCGGCCGATCCGAAGATCACCTTGGCCTATCAGGTGACTGACTCGATCCAGCCCTATGTCTCGGTCTATCGCACCAGTCGCGCACCCACCATGCAAGAGGCGTTCCTTGGCGGCACCAGTGGACTTGGCCACGGCGGCGGCTTCGGGATGTATTTCGGCAACCCTGATCTGGTTCCGGAAACCTCGGCCGGGTATGAAGTCGGTGCGAACATCGCCAAGGAAAACCTGTTTGCCGCCAATGACCGGCTGACCGGCCGTCTTGCCTTCTACGACCTCGACGTGAAGAACTTCATCGTTGTCGAGCAACAGGCCCCGATGGGGATGAAATTCGTAAACATCGACGAAACCGTGCGCAGCCGTGGCATGGAACTGGAACTCGGCTATGAATCCGATGCCTTTTCGGCTGTTCTCGCCTGGGCACATACCGATGCCAAATATGGTGCGGGTCGTCTGCAGCCGAAAGACGCAGTCAGCGCCACGCTGGCCGGCCATTTCCTTGGCGGGGATCTGACGGTCGGAACCACGCTGACCTATAACAGCAATGGCATTGCGGCGATTGCCTTCGACACCAATACCGCCGTCGAGTCCTACAAGACCGTCGACCTGTTCGCGAGCTATGATGTCAGCGACACCTTCCGTATCGACGCCAAGATCGCAAACCTGACGGATGAACTCTACACGCCCTGGGCGGCGAGGGATAACACCGGGGTTGGCCGTTCGGCCTATATCGGGGCGGAACTGCGGTTCTGATCCGGGTGAGACTGGCTACGAAAAGATGACGCGGGGCCGGATCTGATCCGGCCCCGGCTTTTTTCCCCTTTCACACAGCCCCGGGCTTGCTATCCCCGCCCGGTGCGCCACACTCGTGGCACCAGTATCAACGATGGGAGTACTGAAATGGGCAAACGTGACGAACTGATCGCCAAATACGCCGACGATCTGAAGAACAAGTGCCAGGTCAACCCGGACATGGACCTGCTGACCAAGGTCACCATCGGTTGCGGTCCTTCGATCTACGACAATGACGCCCAGACCGTGGCCGCCTCCGACAAGGAAGAGCTGGAGCGGATCAAGACCAATTTCCTGATCAAGAAGCTTGGCCTGAAAGACGGGCCGGAGCTGATGGAAGGCATCAACGCCGCTGTCGACACCTATGGCAAGTCCGAGCGCAACAAGTACCGCGCACCCTTCTATTACCTGCTGGTGAAGCATTTCGGCCGCGAAAGCGCCTACAAGTAAATCGCATACCTGCCATTGAACTTTCCCGGACGGGCGGCCAAAGTGCCGCCCGTTCGCATGTCCGCAGGCAGCCATGACCGCTTCTCCGCAACGCAACGCGCCCTCTCCCGACACGACAGTGGTTCCGGTGATCTTCGGCGTTGCGCTGGGCCATTTCCTGAACGATCTGATGCAGTCGCTGATCCCGGCAGCCTATCCGCTGCTGAAGGACAACCTGGTGCTGAGCTTCACCCAGATCGGGCTGATCACCTTCGTCTTTCAGGGCACGGCCTCCATCCTGCAGCCGCTGGTCGGGCTTTACACCGACAAGCGGCCGCTGCCCTTCGCCATGGCGGGGGGTATGGCCTCGACCGGGGGTGGGTTGATCCTGCTGGCCCATGCAACCAGCTTTGCCATGGTCCTTTTCTCGGTGGCCTTCATCGGCCTCGGCTCGGCGATCTTCCACCCCGAGGCGTCCCGGATTGCCCGGCTTGCCGCCGGCATGCGCCCCGGCTTCGCGCAATCGCTGTTCCAGGTCGGCGGCAACGCGGGGTCGGCACTTGGTCCCCTAGCCGCCGCCTTCATCGTGCTGGAGCGGGGGCAGGTCTCGATCGAGTGGTTCGCGGCCGTGGCGCTGGCGGCCATGGCAGTCCTTTTCGCCGTCGGCCGCTGGTATCAGGCCGTGGGCGCTGGCCGGGCCGCCCACCGCAAGGCGCGTGCGGCCGCCGCCGCCCCCGCCCCGCATATCGTCAAGCGCGGCATGGCGATCCTGATCCTGTTGATGGTATCGAAGTTCGTCTATTCGGTCAGCTTCTCCAGCTACTATACCTTCTACCTGATCGAGCGTTTCGCCTTGACCAAGGCCGAGGCAAACCTTTGCCTCTTCATCTTCCTGGCCGCCGTGGCTGCCGGCACCATCATAGGCGGCCCGATCGGCGACCGCATCGGCCGCCGTCGCGTCATCATGTGGTCGATTCTGGGCATCCTGCCGTTGACCCTGGCCCTGCCATGGCTGCCGCTTTACGCCAATGTCATCGTGGCTGCGCTGGCCGGGCTGATGCTGGCCTCGGCCTTCCCGGCCATGGTGGTCTATGCGCAGGATCTGATGCCCAGGCACACCGGCATGGTGGCGGGGCTGCTGTTTGGCCTGGCCTTCGGCATTGCGGCCTTTGGCGCGGCCCTTCTTGGCGTGCTTGCCGACCACTGGGGTATCGTGGCCGTCTACAAGGTTTGCGCCTTTCTGCCAGCCATCGGCCTTGCGGCCTTCTTCCTGCCCGACGCAAGACACTGACCGCATTCGCCTAAAATCCCCGGCACTTGGCCTTTGCCTTGCCGGGGCGATTCCCGGTATCACGATACCGACGCAGGGCAGAACCGCCCGGAACCCTTTTCAGAACACATGCAGTGCTTGGGGGCATGTGGGGTGGATGGAGGGTTCCGTAGGGGTGCGGGGCCCTCCATTTCGTTTCCAGCTACACGATGGCGCGCCTGCCCGCTCAGCGCCTGCCCGCTCAAATGAAAACGGGGGCCCGAAGACCCCCGTCCGCCGTTTTCTGGCCAGCGTCACTTCGCCGGCGCGATCGACACGATCTCATGGGCGGTGCCGTCCATCTCCCAGATCAGCGAAACCCTGTCGCCCACCTTGAAGGCATCCAGTTTCACGTCCTTGGAATGCTCGGTCAGCATGTAGGTGGTACCGTCCTCCAGCGTCACCGACACATCGGGCACCATTTCCTTGATGGTGCTGACGGTCGTGGTCGCGGCATAAGCGGCAGAGGTCATCATCGCGCCAACAAGGGCGAGGGCAGTCAGGATACGGGTTTTCATCGTAAATCACCAAGGCTGGCGGGGCAGGCCCGGCTGGGGCATTTGCGTCCCGCTGAAAGCGCGGCACTCTGGAAACGTCGTGTCAGCGGGGCCCTTCAACCGAACCGCTCGGCGCTTCCCGTCCGTGCAGGATGGAAGCTAGACCTGTGCCCGAGTCGGCGATAGCCCCCCTCACATTCCATTGAAAACCCGCGACGCGCCGTGCTTCACGCCGCCGTTAGCGGTCCGTCAAAGTCCGCCCATCCGGCACACAATCTCCCATTCCGCCGCCGTCACCGGCTGCACCGAAAGGCGGGAGTTGTTGACCAGCACCATCTTCTCCAGCCCCGGCGCAACCTTGCAATCCTCCAGCGTGACAGCACGCGGAAGCGGCTTGACCGCCTTGATCCAGACGCAATCCCAGCGGGGATCGTCCGTGGTGCTGTCGGGGGCGCTTTCGCGGCAGACCTCGACGATCCCGACAATCTCTTTGCCGATGTTGGAGTGGTAGAAGAACCCCAGATCCCCGATCTTCATCGCCCGCATGTTGTTGCGGGCCTGATAGTTGCGCACGCCGTGCCATTCCTCGCCCTGATCGCCCTTGGCGACCTGATCGTCCCAGCCCCATGTGTCGGGCTCGGACTTGAACAGCCAATGGTTCATCCGACCACCTTCTTCCACTCGCGGATATCGACGCTCTGGAAAAGGCCCGCCTTGGCGTAGGGGTCGGCTGCCGCCCAGTCCTTTGCAGCCTGCAGACTGGCCACCTCCAGCACCACAAGGCTGCCGCACATCTCTCCGGTTTCCGACAGGAAGGGGCCGGCCATTTCGACCACGCCGGAAGCCGCAATATGCGCCAGATGCGCGTCACGGTTGGCCTTGCGGATCTCAAGGCTGGCCGGCTTGTCGATACAGATCAGCGCAACGCGCATGGTTCACTCCTGTTCCTGTTTCAGGGGGCGCGACATCAACTGTCGCACTGCCTCGGCCACCCCGATCTCATCCGCGACCAGCCGGGCCACCATGGCCGCGACCGGCATCTCGATCCCCAGCCGCGCGGCCAGCTTCACCGTTGCCTTGGCCGTCGCCACGCCTTCGACCGTGGCCTGCGCCGCCGGTTTGCCAGCACCAAGTGCTGCCCCATGCGCGAAGTTGCGCGACTGCGCCGAGGTGCAGGTCAGGATAAGGTCGCCCAGACCGGACAGGCCCGCAAGGGTTTCGGACTTCGCGCCAAGAGCCAGCGCCAGCCGCAGCATTTCGGCATGGCCCCGCGTGATCAGGGCCGCCCGCGCGCTGTCGCCAAGGCCCGCCCCGGCCACGACACCCGCCGCAATGGCGATCACGTTCTTCAGGGCACCGCCAAGCTCGGCCCCAACCACGTCGTCAGTGCGGTAAAGGCGCAAGGTCGGCGTGGACAGGGCGGCCTGCATCGTTTCGGCCCGATCGCCCGCGCAGGCCAGCGTCAGCGCCGTGGGCAGGCCGCGGGCAATATCGGCGGCAAAGCTTGGGCCGGTCAGGATGCCCAGCTGGCCTGTGGCCCCGGCCTCGGCCATTACTTCGGCCGGCCCTTTCAGCGTGGTCAGGTCGATGCCCTTGCAGCAGGCCACAAGATCAAGGGCCAAAAGCGGCCGGCCGGCATCCGACAGGAAACCGCGCAACTGTTGCATCGGCAGCGCCAGAAGGATGACCGATGACGGCGCAAGATCGGTCAGGGCGCCGACAACCTCGACCCCATCGGGAAGGGTCATTCCGGGCAGGCGCGGGCTTTGCCGATTGGCCCGCAGCGCATCGTCGCGGCCCCAAAGCGCCACCTGCCGCCCGCCCGAGGCCAGGGCGATGGCAAGCGCAGTCCCGAACGCTCCGGCGCCGGCGATGCCGATCATGCTTTCGCCCCCCTTTTCCCCGATCCGATCACCGGGGCCGCCGATTCGTCCAGCGGCCAGCGCGATCGTGCCGCAAGATCGGCGCCATCGCGGTGCCCGAGGCGGAACCGCTCGATCCCGGCCCAGGCAATCATCGCCGCATTGTCGGTGCAAAGCGCCAGCGGGGGGGCGATGAAACGGGTGCCGGTCGCGGCACAAACAGTCTCTAATCCTGCCCGAATGGTCTTGTTGGCGGCCACGCCCCCTGCCACCGCGATGACCGGGGCCGGAAAGATCGCCAGCGCACGCCGGGTCTTTTCGGCCAGCACATCCGCGACCGCCGCCTGAAAGCCGGCGCAAAGATCGCGGCGGTCCTGAACCGTCAGCCCGCCCTGCGCGGCAACAAGCCCGTCGCGCGCGCGCAGCACGGCGGTCTTGAGGCCCGAGAACGACAGATCGCAGCCCGGGCGGTCCAGAAGCGGCCGGGGAAAGGCGAACCGCCGCGCATCACCCTGCGTCGCCTCGGTCTCGACATGCGGGCCGCCGGGCTGCGGCAGGCCAAGCAGCTTGGCGATCTTGTCGAACGCCTCACCGGGTGCGTCGTCGATGGTGCTGCCAAGGCGGCGGAACCTGTCCGGCCCCTCGATCGCAAGAAACTGGCAATGCCCGCCCGAGACCAGCAGCATCAGATAGGGAAACCCCAGCCCGTCCGTCAGCCGCGGGGTCAGGGCATGGCCGGCAAGATGGTTGACGCCGACCATGGGCAGGCCGGTTGCGGCGCAAAGCGCCTTGGCCGTCATCAGCCCCGACAGCACGCCCCCGATCAGCCCCGGCCCCGCCGTGACGGCGATTCCGTCCAGATCGCCAAGGCTGACTCCGGCTTGCGACAGGGCCTGCGCGATGCAGTGATCCAACCGCTCCACATGGGCGCGGGCGGCGATTTCAGGCACTACACCGCCAAAATCGGCATGAAGCGCCGTTTGCCCCTGCACCACGGACGACCGGATCTCGCCACCCTTTGCACCGGCACGCACGACGGCGGCGGCGGTGTCGTCGCAGCTGGACTCGATGCCAAGGAAGGTCAGCGGACGGGTCATGGTTCCGGCTTGTGATCGGGTGTCTGCCGCAGGTAACATCCGCCCGCCCGTCGCACAATCCTTCGGAGGACAGCCTGACCCCCCCCGCCATCCCCGTCCTGATCACCCGCCCCCAGCCTCAGGCCGGGCGGCTGGCCGATGCCTTGCGGCATCAGGGTGCGCAGGTGGTTGTGTCGCCGCTGATGCGGGCGGTGTTCCCGCCGGTCGACCTACCGCCCGGCCGGTTCCGGGCGATCATCCTGACCTCGGAAGCGGGGGCGATGGCTGCGGCGCCGCTTTGCGCCGATCTGCCCGCCCCCGCCTTTTGTGTGGGCGAACGCACGGCCGAAGTGGCCCGCGCCGGTGGCTTCGATGCGCGGTCTCTGGGGGCGACGGCGGCCGAGATGCTGCCCGCGCTGGCCACGCAAACCGGGCCGTTCCTGTATCTGCGCGGCCGCGAGGCCTCGGTCGATGTTGCGGCGGCGCTAAGGGCGCGGGGCGAGGTGGCGGAAAGCGCCGTCGTCTATGCGCAGGAGCCTGCCCCCCTGACGGATGAGGCGCGGGCCCTGTTGCAGACACCGGGGCCCGTTGTGCTGCCGCTTTACTCGGCCCGGTCGGCCCGGCTGTTTCTGGCCGCCTGCCCGGCGGATCTGCAGGCGGATCTGCGGATCATCGCCATTGCCGCCCCGGTTCTGGAGACGCTTCCCCAGGCGCTGCGGGCTGGCGCGGCGCTTGCCGAACGTCCCGATGGCCCGGCGATGCAGGCGGCGATCCTGCACCGCATTCGGGCCCTCCTGCCTTGAAGCGGTGCGGGTAGGATGGTTAGGTGAGGCGGATGCCACGCTGACCGAAGGGAGTCCCGCCGATGTCGGACCGGACGCCGGACAAGGATCACGAACCCGAGGAAGACCGTGCCGAGGCCGTCGCGCCGCTGGTGCTGGACGAATCCGAACGGATAGCGGACACCGCCGCGCCCCCACCGGCCAGACGCCGCGGTGCGGGATCGGCAGTGCTTGCAGTGCTGCTTCTGGGTGCGGGCGCCACGGCCCTGGCATGGTTCGATCCCTTGGGTTGGCGCGGTCCGGGCCAGGCGCAGGATCAGATCGCAGCCCTGACCGCCCGGCTTGAGGCTTCGGATACCGCCGCCAAGGCGCTTGAGACCCGGCTGGCCCGGCTGGAATCCGCCCCGCCTGCGGTCTCGCCCGATTCGCTGGCCGCGCTGGAGCAGTCCGTGCACGAGACGCAGGCCGCCCTGACGGCCCTGCAGCAGGCCCCCGGCGTTGGCGAAGACGTCTCGGCGGCCCAGATCGCCGCTTTGGCACAGACGGTGGAGCAGCTGAAACAGCAGGTCGCGGCCTTGCCTGCCACGGCAGGTTCCACCGAAGGCATCAAGGCGGCAGTGGACGCCGCCATGGACGAACGCGCCGCCCAGCAAGAGGCCGAGGCCAGCGCGACGGTCGAGGCAGCGCAGAAGAAGGTGGCCCGGATCGAGGCCGTCCAGTCCCTGCGCGCGGCTGCGCAATCCGGCGCGCCCTATGCCGATCTTCTGCCCGCGCTTGGCGATCTGCCGCTGGACCCTGTGCTGCGCGACGCTGCCGCATCGGGCCTTGTCACCCGTCAGGCGCTGGTCGACGGCTTCCCCGATGCCGCACGCAAGGCCCTGGACGCCTCGCTTCGCGCGACGGGGGGCGAGGGGATGGGGGACCGGCTTTACACCTTCCTGCGCATCCAGACCGGCGCGCGTTCGCTGGAACCGCAAGAGGGCAGCGATCCCGATGCGGTGCTGTCGCGGGCCGAGGCTGCGGTGCAATCCGGCGATGTTGCCGGGGCGCTTGACGAATTGGCGGCTCTGCCGGCCGAAGGGCAGGCCGAGATGAAGGAATGGATGGCGCAGGCGCAGGGCTGGCTTGCGGCCGACAAGGCGTTGAATGATCTTGCGGCTGCGGCCGGCGTGCAGGGGGGCTGACGAGTGCTGTGGTCACTGACGAAAGTCGTCCTGTTCCTTCTGGTGATCGCCTGCCTGGCCTTCCTGGGCAGCATGATCTCGGAAACCGGGCAGGCGGTGCGGATCAGCGCCGCCGGGCTGGAATTCACCCTTGGCCCCTTGCAGGCCGTCATTGCCGTGCTGGTGCTGTTCGCACTGGTCTGGGCCGCGCTGCGCCTGTTCGGCCTGCTGAGCGCGACGATTCACTTCCTGAACGGGGACGAAACCGCGATCAGCCGCTATTTCGACCGCAATCGCGAACGCAAGGGCTATGCCGCGATGTCCGAGGCGCTGGTGGCGCTGGCCTCGGGCGAGAATGCGGCGGCGATGCAGCGGGCCAAGGCGGCCGAACGGCTTCTGCGCAAGCCCGAGTTGACCACGCTCCTGGTGGCGCAGGCTGCCGAAGCCTCGGGCGATGGGCGGGCGGCGGTGAATGCCTACAAGTCGCTGCTGTCGAATGAACAGACCCGCTTTGCCGCGATGCGGGGCCTTCTGCGGCACAAGCTGGCCGAAGGCGACACCGACACCGCGCTGAAACTGGCACAGAAGGCGTTTGCGCTGAAGCCCCGGCATGGCGAGACCCAGGACATCCTTCTGAAACTGCAGGCCGACAGCAAGGACTGGAAAGGCGCGCGCGAGACGCTTGGGCAGAAGCTACGTTCGGGCGAGTTGCCGCGTTCGGTCTACCGGCGGCGGGATGCCTTGCTGGCGCTGCAGGAAGCCAAGGTCATCACCGATGAGGGCAGCAGCATCGAAGCACGCGAGGCTGCGATCGAGGCGAACAAGCTGTCGCCCGACCTGATTCCGGCGGCCGTGATCGCCGCGCATGCGTTGGTGGAAAAGGGCGACCGCAAGGGCGCGACGAGGGTGCTGAAAAAGGCCTGGGAGGTGATGCCGCATCCCGATCTGGCCGCCGCCTTTGCGGCAATCGAGCCCGAGGAAACCCCTGCCGACCGGCTGAAACGCTTCAAACCGCTGTTGCAGGCCCGTCCGCAGGACGAGGAAACCCGTCTGACCAAGGCCGAGCTTTTGCTGGCGGATGGAGATTTCACCGGCGCGCGCGATGCGCTGGGCACCCTGGCCGAGGATCACCCGACGCAGCGCACTCTGGCGATTCTGGCCGCGGTCGAGCGTGGGACCGGCGCCGAGGACGGCACCGTGCGGCGTATTCTGGCCAAGGCGGTGGCAGCTTCGCGCGGCCCGCAATGGTGCTGCGACAAATGTCAGGCGGTGCAAGAGGACTGGGCGCCGATCTGCCCCGATTGCGGCGGATTCGATACGCTCAGCTGGCGCGAGCCACTGCATGAGGGCCGCAAGCCCGCCGGCATTCTGGCTCGCCTGGCGCCTTTCCTGTTCGGTCAGGAAAGACCGCGGCTGATCGAGGCCGAAGAGATCGAGGATGAACCGTCGCCGGTTCCGCCAACCCCCGAGCCCGAGTCGGAGCCGGCGGGAGAGGTCATCGATGTGACGCCCGGCCTCTCTCCGGACGAAATCCTGCGCCGGGCCAACTAGGGCGGCGGGACAGAGGCTGTGCCGGTCACAAGCGATCAAAAACCTATCCGTTCGGGTAGGTACTGTTTTGCTGCACCGGCGCAGACCTGCCTGAACGGGTGGTAAAAGGCCCATACCTTCAGAAACCCGAAAGCAGGAGATCCGCAGGTTGCGCCCCTGCGGGGATGGTCATCTTCTTGCGACACCCCCGCCGTAAAGGGCGCGCCCATCCGCAGTGGTGATCCCGGAAGCACGGTCAGTCCGATGCCCGGCTGCGGGGCTTCGGTGCCATGCAGGTGAGGGTGCCAGTATTGGCCTTGCCGATCGCCTTGAGGGAGGCGTCCGGCGACGGGGCAGACAGGACTGCCGGGAAGGGAGGACGGAATGAACATCCGGGGCCATCATGTGCAGGCATCGTTCGGCCGCTGCCGTGCGACCGCCCGCACCACATCAGCGCGCGGCGCAGGCCGTCAGCCATGAACCGCCTTGCGCAGCAGGCCGAAGCGGCAGCCCTGCAGATTGACGAGGAAACCCTGGCCCTGCGCGCCGAGATGCGGGATCTGTGGCGACGGGTTATCGCGCGGCGGGCTCCGCAGGCGCTGGCGCTGGTCGAGGATCCGGCGGCCGCCTTGCCGGTGGGCGATGCCGCCACCGCCTGCCTGCAGGCGATGTCGATCTGGTTCCAGCTGACCCGCATCATCGACGAGAATACCGCCGCCCGCAGCCGCCGCGCCACCGAGACAGCCGAAGGCCCCGCCGCGGTCGAGGGAAGCTTCGCCCGCGCCATCGCCGATCTGGACCCGGCCCTGACCGCCAGGGATTTCACCGAACTGACCGAACGCCTTTCGGTCGGCCCCACCATCACCGCCCACCCGACCGAGGCCAAGCGCGTCACGGTGCAGGAAATCAATCGTCGGATCTACCGGTTGCTGGTCTCGCTTGAGACGCAGCGCTGGACCCCGCGCGAACGCGACGACATCCTGTCCGACGTCGAAAGCGAGATCGACCTGCTGTGGATGACGGGCGAGCTGCGCATCGAACGCCCCAGCCTGCGCGACGAGATCGAATGGGGCCTGCAATTCTTCCGGGACGCGGTGTTCGACGCCGCCCCGCAACTGTTCGACCGCTTCATCGCCGCCAGCAAGGCGCGCTTTGGCGAGGACGTCGGAATCACGCCCTGCCTGAAGTTCCATTCCTGGATCGGCGGTGACCGCGACGGCAATCCCAACGTCACCGCAGCGGTGACGCAGGACGCGCTGGAGCGTGCCCGCCGCGCCATTCTAGAACGCTACATCGACGGCATCGGCAAGGCCGCCGCGGGGCTGAGCATCACCTCGCGTATCGTGCCGGTGCCTCCGGCCCAGGCAGAGCGTATCCTCGCCATCATCGCGCAAAGCCCGCGCGCGGCTGCCCTGTCCGCCCGCAACCCCGGAGAACTGTTCCGTCAGGCCCTGACGGCGATGACCGACCGGCTGCGCCCGATGATCGACCGTCAGCCCGGCGGCTATCCCTCGGTCGGGCATTTCATCGCCGATCTGAAGGCGCTGGAGGCTGGCCTGCACGCGATCAATGCGCAACGTCTGGCAGCGCGCCACCTGACGCCGCTGCGCTGGCAGGCCGAGACCTTCGGTTTCCGCACCTCGACGCTGGATGTCCGGCAGAACTCCACCGTTGTCACGGCGGTGCTGGCCTCGGTCTGGGGCCTTGACGGCCCGGCGCCCGAGCCGGGCTCGGCGGACTGGTCGCGCAAGCTGCGGGAAGACCTGGGCCGCGCCGATCTTGCCGATGTCGACCGCGACCGGCTCGACCCGCAGGCGCAGGAACTGCTGGACCTGCTGTCGGTCATGCACCGGGCCCGGATGTCCGACGACCCCGACGCCATCGGCCCCTTCATCCTGTCGATGACCCGATCGGCCGACGATCTTCTGGCGCTGTTCCTTCTGGCCCGCCATGCCGGATTCGGCGCCGAGAAACTGGATCTGCAGGTGGTGCCGCTGTTCGAGACCATTGACGACCTGCGCCATGCTCCGGCCGTCTATGACGACCTGCTGAAAGTGCCGCTGGCGCAGCGCAGCCTGCGGTCGCGCGATGCCACGGTCGAAATCATGCTGGGCTATTCGGACAGCAACAAGGACGGCGGCTTCCTGTGCTCGACCTGGGAGCTGGACAAGGCGCAGCGCCGCCTGACCCAGTCGCTGAAGCAGCACGGGCTGCGGCCGGTGTTCTTCCATGGCCGCGGCGGTTCGGTCAGTCGGGGCGGTGCGCCGACCGGGCGCGCCATCGCCGCCCAGCCGGTTGGCACGGTGGCCGGCAGGCTGCGGCTGACCGAACAGGGGGAGGTGGTCTCCTCGCGCTATGCGAACCGCGGCACGGCGGTGGCGCAGCTGGAACTCTTGGCCTCGTCGGTGCTGTCGCATCTGCCGGTGCGGGTCCAGCCCGCCGCCGACCCCGAACATATCGACGCGCTGGAGGCGCTCTCCGGCCTGTCGCAGACCGCCTATGTCGGGCTTCTGGCGATGCCCGGGTTCATCGACTATTTCCAGCAGGCCAGCCCGGTCGAGGAATTGGCGATGCTGAAGATCGGCTCACGCCCGGCGCGCCGCTTCGGGGCCAAATCGCTGGCCGATCTGCGGGCGATCCCCTGGGTCTTCGCCTGGTCGCAGAATCGCCACATGATCACCGGCTGGTTCGGCTTCGGCTCGGCCGTCGCGGCCTTCCGTCAGGTGCGGGGGGGCGATGGCGACCGGCTTCTGGCGGCGATGTTCGCCCGGCACCGGCTGTTCCGGCTGATGGTCGACGAGGTCGAGAAGTCCCTGATGCTGGTCGATATGGAGATCGCCGCAGCCTATGCCGGGCTGGTGGCGGATCCGGCCGTCCGCGACTCGGTCCTGGGCAGAATCCGGGCCGAACATGCCCTGGCGCTGACGGCGCTGCGTGACCTGACCGCAGAGCCGCATCCCGGCGCGCGCTTCCCCCTGATGCAGGAACGCTGCCGCACCTTGCGGCCGCAGCTTGACCGGATCAACCGGCTGCAGATCGCCCTTCTGCACCGGGCCCGCACCGAACCCGGCGCACAGACGACCGTGCCGCTGATGCAAACGATGAACACCATCGCCACCGGCCTTGGCTGGACCGGCTGACCGAAAGGACCCCTGCTGATGCCCATTTCTGACCCCGGCTTTTTCACCGAACCGCTTTCGTCCCGCGACCCTGCGCTTTTTGGCGCGGTGCGGTCCGAGCTTGGTCGGCAGCGGCATGAGATCGAGCTGATCGCCAGCGAGAACATCGTCAGCCTTGCGGTGATGGAGGCGCAGGGGTCTGTGCTGACCAACAAATATGCCGAAGGCTATCCGGGCAAGCGCTACTATGGCGGCTGCCAGTTCGTCGATGTGGCCGAGACCCTGGCGATCGAGCGCGCCAAGGAGCTGTTCGGCTGCAACTTCGCCAATGTGCAGCCGAACTCGGGCAGCCAGATGAACCAGGCGGTGTTCCTGGCGCTTCTGAAGCCCGGCGATACCTTCATGGGGCTTGATCTGAACTCGGGCGGGCACCTCACGCATGGGTCGCCCGTCAACATGTCGGGCAAATGGTTCAACGTGGTCAGCTATGGCGTGCGCCAGCAGGACCAGCGGCTGGACATGGAAGAGGTCCGTGCCAAGGCGCTGCAGCACCGGCCGAAACTGATCCTGGCCGGCGGCACCGCCTATAGCCGCGAATGGGACTGGGCTGCCTTCCGGGCGATTGCGGATGAGATCGGGGCCTACCTCCATGTCGATATGGCGCATATCGCGGGGCTGGTGGCGGGCGGCGTTCACGCCTCGCCCATCCCGCATGCGCATGTCTGCACCACGACCACGCATAAGTCTTTGCGCGGGCCGCGTGGGGGGATGATCCTGTGCAATGATGAAGAAATTGCCAAGAAGATCAATTCGGCGGTCTTCCCCGGCCTGCAGGGCGGCCCCCTGATGCATGTGATCGCCGCCAAGGCCGTGGCCTTCGGCGAGGCGCTGCGGCCCGAATTCAAGGCCTATGCCGCGCAGGTCAAGGCCAATGCGGCGGCGCTTGTGGACGAGTTGATGAAGGGCGGGATCGACATCGTCTCGGGCGGGACCGACAACCACCTGTGCCTGGCCGACCTGCGGCCCAAGAAGGTGACCGGCAAGGCGACCGAGGCCGCCCTTGGCCGCGCCCATCTGACCTGCAACAAGAACGGCGTGCCCTTCGACCCCGAAAAGCCCTTCGTGACCTCGGGCATCCGCCTCGGCACGCCCGCGGGCACCACCCGCGGCTTCGGGGAGGCCGAGTTCCGCCAGATCGCCCGCTGGATCACCGAGGTCGTCGACGGCCTCGCCGCCAATGGCGAGGACGGCAACGCCGCAGTCGAAGCCAAGGTCAGGGCCGAGGTCGAGGTGCTTTGCGCCAGGTTCCCGATCTATCCCACCCTCTAGCGATACGCCGATCCGATTGCCCGGAACACGCCGCGTAGCCGTTCGGCGTTAACGATCACTTAGTGACCGCGACCTATCCTTGTCCCGCAAGATGATGGAGGTCGCCTTGGCCGGGGCAGAAGCACCGCAGGATGCGGAACGGAAAAGCAGGGCGTCGAAGCTGCCCCTGATCATTGGCCTTGTGCTGGCCCTGATCGGGGCGGCCGGCGGCTTCTATGTTACCTGGTCAGGGGCGCTGTTCGGCAACGCCGGCTTCTTCCATGAGGCCGAGAAGATTGCGGCACCCCTGCCTGACATCGCCTTTCTTCCGGTTGACCCGGTGGTGATCTCGCTGGGGCCGGGGGCCACCGCCCGGCACCTGAAATTCACCGCCCAGCTTGAGGTGGCGAAGTCCTATTCCGAGGAGGTGGCACTGCTGATGCCCCGCATCCTGGACGTGCTGAACAGCTATCTGCGTGCCGTGGCAATCACCGACCTTGAAGATCCATCGGCCATGACACGGTTGCGGGCGCAGATGCTGCGCCGTGTTCAGATCGTCACGGGTGAAGGCCGGGTGCGGGATCTTCTCGTGACCGAATTCCTGCTGAACTAGGGGGCTTGCGTGGATCTGATTGCCGACATGCTGATGACGGCCGCCACCCTGGGGGCCGCGGTCTACTGCTTTGTCCTGTCGTCCCGGCTGCGCCGGTTCACCACGCTCGAATCGGGTATGGGTGGCGCCATCGCCGTATTGTCGGCCCAGGTCGATGACATGACCCGCGTGCTTGACAAGGCCCGCGGCTTTGCCGGTGCCTCGGAGAAACGGCTTGAGGAGTTGACGGCGCGGGCCGAGGCTTTGGCCCGCCGGCTGGAACTGCTGATGGCCTCGCTGCATGACCTGCCCGATCCCGCCGATCCCCGGGCAGAGCGCGACACCAGGGAAGAAGCCCGTCGCCCGCGGTTTGTCCGCCGGCGGGCGGTCCGCGATCTGGAGGATGTCGGATGAAAAGGCGCCGGGGCCGCGGCGCCCTTGTCATCCTTGCGTTCTTGTTCGCCGGGTCGGGCGCATTGCGCATCGGCGGCGAAGTCGGCAAGGCCCTGGCGGAAAACGGTGGCGCGGTAGAGGTTGCCGCCCCGCAAGATTGCCCGTTGCCCCCCGCCGCCCTTGCGGCCTCGCTGTCCGAAAGGGAAGGCAGGCTCTCCGTGCAGGAGGCCGCGATTTCGGACCGCGAGTCGGCACTTGCCCTGGCAGATCAGGCCATCACCCTCCGTCTGGCCGAGTTGAAGGCCGCCGAGGAGGAGTTGCGCAAGACACTCGCCCTGGCCGACGGTGCAGCCGAGGCGGATATATCGCGGCTTGTGGCGGTCTACGAAACGATGAAGCCGAAAGATGCCGCCCGTCTCTTCGATGCGATGGAGGCAGATTTCGCCGCGGGCTTTCTGGGACGGATGCGGCCGGATGCGGCGGCGGCCGTTCTGGCGGGGATGCAGGCCGAAAAGGCCTATGCCGTCAGCGCCATCCTTGCGGGCCGCAATGCGTCAGCGCCCAAGGACTGACTTTCGGAACTTCTTAACCCGGGGCGGCCACACTGCACCCGCACACGCAGGGACGGGACAAGATGTTCGGCATGGTCGGGATCGCGGTGATTCTTCTGATGGTCTTCGGCGGTTTCGCCCTTACGGGTGGAAACCTTGGCCCGATCATCGCCGCCCTGCCGTTCGAAATGATCATCATCGGCGGTGCCGCAGTCGGCGCTTTCCTGATCTCGAATGACCTGCCGTCGATCAAGCATACGGTCAAGGATCTGGGCAAGGTCTTCAAGGGAACGATGTGGAAGCCGGCCGACTACAAGGATCTTCTCTGCCTGCTGTTCGAACTGGTCCGCCTGGCCAAGGCCAACCCCGTCGGGCTGGAGGAACATGTCGAAAACCCGCAGGGTTCGGTGATCTTCGGGCGCTATCCGCGCATCCAGAACGAACATGACGCCGTCGATCTGATCTGTGACACGCTCCGCGCCGCTTCGATGAACTACGACGACCCGCACCAGGTTGAAGACGTGTTGGACAAGCGGATGGAGGCGCAGCTCAACCGCGCCATGCACTCCAGCCACGCGCTGCAGACCATGGCGGACGGCCTGCCTGCCCTTGGCATCGTCGCCGCCGTCCTTGGCGTCATCAAGACCATGGGATCGATCGACCAGCCGCCCGAGGTGTTGGGCCATATGATCGGCTCGGCGCTTGTCGGGACGTTTTTGGGCGTGTTTCTGGCCTATGGCCTGATGGGCCCCTTCGCCGCCCGCGTGAAGCAGGTCGTGGGAGAGGACGCCCATTTCTACCAGCTTATCCGCGAGGTTCTGGTCGCCAACCTTCACCGTCATCCCGCCAACATCTGCATCGAGGTCGGGCGCCAGAATACCCCCCACCACGTTCGCCCCGGTTTCGGCGATCTTGAAGACTCGCTGCGCCTCCTGAAGCAGGATGCCGCTTGATGCGGGCCTGCATCCTTGCACTTCTGTTGCTGTTTGCCGCGCCCGCCTCCGCCGAGATTGCAAAGGTCAGCGGCGGTGAGCATGCAGATTTCACCCGTCTGGTCGTCGAGGCGAAGGGTATTGGCGACTGGCGGCTTGGCCGTTCGGTCGATGGATACGAGCTGGCGCCGGGGCCAGAGATTTCGGGATATGACGTGACAAACGCATTCCGCAAGATCCCGCGGGATCGCATCACGGCGCTTTGGCGTGATCCTGACAGCGGTCGCCTGCGGTTCTCGCTGGCCTGCGCCTGTCATGCGGTTGCCTTCGAATTCCGCCCCGGGATCGTGGTGATCGACCTGCGGTCCGGCCCGCCACCCGATGGTTCCGCCTTCGAGGTGCCGCTTGACGCCTTGCCAAAGGCAGGGGCGGCGCCGGCGATGGATGCGCCTGCCGCCTCGGCTTTGGTGGCGGGTTACGACTGGATCGCCATCGCCCGCACGACAGCGGTGCCGGACCCGGGGCTGCCCCTGCCGACCGCAGGGATCTCGCTTGACCCGCTGCGGGATGCCCTGCTGGCCCAGATCAGCCGAGGCGTCGCCGAGGGGGTGGTCGATATCACCGGCGAGCTTCCGGCCCCCGCTGCCAGCGCAGGGACGGTCGGGGATGGTCCGTGGGCGCGCGTCGGCATCGGGGAGTTGCCGGGTCTGAAGGCCGGCGCGGACCTGGACGTGACCGGAACGCTGACTGCCGACGGGCAGAGCTGCATCCCCGACGCGGCGCTGGACCTCGCCGGCTGGGGCCATGACGGGCCGGTCTCCGTGCAGATCGGGCTTGGCAGAACCGGCCTGCTGACCGAATTCGATGCCCCGGTGCCAACGGCCATTTTGCGCGCCGCCCGGCTGCACATCGCGTTGGGTTTCGGAGCCGAAGCCCGGCAGTATCTGGGACTGCTGGGCGACCGCAGGGACGAAGAGATTTCGTTTCTGACCGCCCTGTCGCATATCGTTGATGAAGAGCCGGTCGCCGGTTCGCCGTTCGACGGCCAGCACAGCTGTGACTCTGCCGCCGCACTCTGGGCCACACTCGCGCGCCGCGGCCAGCCAATAGCGCCCAGGACCAATGCGGCGGCGGTTGCCCGCAGCTTCTCGGCGCTGCCGCCGCATCTGCGGCGGTACCTGGGTGCCCCTCTGGTCGACGCGTTTCTTGCCGCCGGAGATCAAACCACCGCGCGGCTGATCCGCGATGCGGTGACGCGGCTCCCGCCCGGCGCGATGCCCGGCATCCAGCTGATGGAGGCGCGCTTTCAGCTTGCGGAAGGCGAAGAACAGGCCGCGGGCCGTATCGCAGCCGGGGTTCTGGCCGAAGGCAGCACGGCCGGGGCAGAGGCGGTGGTGACTCTGGTCGAGGCGGCCTTCCGCGGCACGCGCCAGATTGATCCCAGGATTCCCTCCGCGCTGGATGCCTATCTGCTTGATGCGCGCGGCACGGCACTGCAGCCCGCCTTGCTGCGCGCGCGCGTGCTGGCGGCCGCCATGACCGGCGCGCATGCGAAGGCCTTTGCCCTTCTGGACGAAAGTCCGGGCACGCTGGCAGAGCTTTGGTCCCTGTCGGCAGAGCAAACGGCGGATGACCTGTTTCTTGAGCAGGCGGCACGATGGGCCGCCAGCCCTACAGGAGTTGCCAGGCCGGTCCGCCGCCAGATTGCCAACCGCTTGGCGGCTTTGGGCTTTCCCGATCTGGCACTGCAATGGCTTGGCCCGGTGGATGGCAGCTCGGAGGAAGAGTTGCGGCTGCTGGCCGCCCGGGCCAGGCTGGACCTGCGCGATGCTCCTGCCGCCTTGCTGCTGCTGGCAGGGATCAATGCTTCCGAAGCCGCCCGGATGCGCGCCGAAGCCAGCTTGCAACTGGGCGATGCCGAAGCGGCCGCCCGTCTGTTGCTGCAGGCGGGTGCAACTGTGGACGGCCAGCGTACGCTGGCCTGGACGCAAGACTGGCCGTTGATCGGTGCCGAAGGTCCGCAGGCATGGCGCGCCGCAGCGGGCCGAGCGACACCGGACCCCGCCGCACCCGCGGCCGGGCCGATTGCCCGAGGCGCGGCGCTTGCAGATGAAAGCGCAGGCGCAAGGGCGGTGATCGAAGGCCTGTTGCTGGCTGTGCCGGCACCACGCGCCCCGAAGCAGCTAACCGAATCGCAACCTTCCCAGCCCTAGACTGACCCGGATCGCGACGTAATGGCAGAAGCCAGACCGGAATCATCATGCCCAGCCGAATGCCCGTCCTGTTCCACGTCTATGTCCCGGCACTGGTGGTGATCATCCTGTCCGCATCCTGCCCGACAGCGGCGCGCGGCAGCGACGGCTCCGGCGCCGACCAATGCCGCCGCGCAGCCGAGGAGGCGGCCCGAAAGACCGGCGTCCCGCTGCAGGTCCTGCTTGCGCTGACCCTGACCGAAACTGGCCGCAGTCAGGGGGGGGCTTTGCAGCCCTGGCCCTGGGCGCTCAACGAAGGCGGAAACGGCCAATGGTTCGCGACGAAGGATGAGGCGCTGACCTATCTTTCCGAAGCGGTGGCCTCGGGCGTCGGCAACATCGACGTTGGCTGCTTCCAGTTGAACTACCACTGGCACGGTGCGGCATTTGCCACGCTTGACCAGATGATGGACCCCAAGGCGAACGCGCTTTACGCAGCCCGGCTGGTTGCGGGACATGCAACCGAAACCGGTGACTGGGTGACCGCCGCCGGGGCGTATCACTCTGCCACGCCGGCAAAGGCGGAGACCTATCTGGCCCGGTTCCGTCCAATCTATGCCTCGCTCGGGCCTGCGGACGGCTTTGCCCTTCCCGACCCGCCCGATGATCCCGCTGCAGAACCCCGTGCCAACAGCTTTCCGCTGCTGCTGGCAGGGCAGAGCGGGTCGGCCGGATCGCTTGTGCCTCTGGTCTCATCGGGCCGCGCCCTGTTTGGGGGGCCGTAGGCATGAAACCCGTCCCGGCCGCTCTCTTCCGCCCTACGGTGCTACTGGCGCTGGCGCTGATGGCGGTCATCGCGATGATGGTGCTGCCGGTTCCCGCCGCTTTGGTGGACATCGGCCTGGCCATCAGCTTTGCGCTGGCGATCCTGATGCTGACGGTGACGCTGTTCATCGAGCGGCCACTGGATTTCTCGGCCTTCCCGACCATTCTTCTGGCCAGCCTGATGCTTCGGCTGGCGCTGACGGTATCCTCGACCAAGCTGATCATCGGGCAGGGCCACACCGGCACCGCCGCCGCCGGCCATGTCATCGAAGGCTTTGCCGATTTCATCATGGGCGGCAATCTGGTGCTGGGTCTGGTGATCTTCATCGTGCTGATGATCGTGAACTTCATCGTCATCACCAAGGGCGCCGGCCGCATGGCCGAAGTCGGTGCCCGCTTTGCGCTGGACGGGATGCCGGGCAAGCAACTGGCGATCGACGCCGATATGTCCGCGGGTGCCATCACCCATGAAGAGGCGAAGCGCCGACGCGAGACGGAACTGGCCGAAACCACCTTTTTCGGCTCGCTCGACGGGGCGTCGAAATTCGTCAAGGGCGATGCCGTGGCGGGCCTGCTGATCACCGCGCTGAACCTGGTCGTCGGCCTGGCCGTGGGCACCTTCCTGCATGGGCTGGACGTTGATCATGCCTTCCAGACCTACTCGATCCTGACCGTGGGCGAGGGGCTGGTCAGTCAGATTCCCGGTGTCATCATATCGGTGGCTGCGGCGCTGCTTTTGTCGCGCGGCGGCGCAAAAGGCGCAGTGGATGTGTCCTTCTTTGCCCAACTTGGTCGCTATCCGGCAGCACTCGCAACCGTTGCGGGCCTGATGGCGCTGTTCGCGCTGGTGCCGGGCATGCCCTTCCTGCCCTTCATGGCCGCGGCTGCGGCCCTGGGCTTCGCCGCCTGGGTCGGTCGCCGCCCGCCGCCCGCGCCACCTGTCGAAAATCCGAAGGAAGAGCAGGTTCGTCGCAACATCGGCGACGTGCTGGACTTTGACGAGATCCATATCGAATTTGCCCCCGATCTGGTGACCATGGCGCTGGACCCGGCCACCGGGCTGGACGGCCGCATCGCCAATATGCGCAACCATATCGCCACCAGCTTCGGGGTGATCCTGCCCGAGATCCGTCTGACCGATGAAGGCGCCCTGCCGTCCGGGCGCTACCGGATCCGCGTGCAGGGGGTCGAAAAGGTCACGGACCGCCTGCGCCCTGACCGTGTGCTGGTCCTGCTGGCCGAAGGCATTCCCCCACCCGAGGGCGAGGATGTGAAAGAGCCGGTCTACGGTGCCCCCGCCCGCTGGATTCGTCCCGATCTGCAGGAAGATGCGGTGATGGCGGGCCTGACGGTTGTCTCTCCGGCCGAGGTTCTGGCGACCCATCTGCTCGAGGTGCTTCGTACCTCGCTTTCGCGGCTGCTGTCGTTGCGCGGGCTGCGCCGTCTTCTGGATGAATTCGGCAATCTCTCGGACCCGATCAGGGCCGAAGCCAACCGCCGGCTGCTTGATGATCTTGTCCCCGACAAGGTGCCGATGGATCTTCTGCATTCCGTGATGCGCCTCTTGCTGGAAGAGCAGGTGTCGATCCGCAACCTGCCCTTGATCCTTGAGGCGGTCGCCGAAGCCCGCACGCTTGGCAATGCCGAGGCGGTTTGCGAACATGTCCGCCAGCGGCTGGGCTTCCAGATCGTGTCCACGCTGAAGCGGCCGGACGGGTCGCTCCCGCTGATCCAGCTGGCCCCCGACTGGGAACAGACCTTCGCCGCGCATCAGATGGATGGCGACCGCACCAACCGCGACGTGGCGCTGCCGCCGGATGTCTTCGCCCGTCTCGCCAATGGCATTGCCGACCGGGTCACCAAGGCGTTTGAAACCGGCGCCCATCCCGCGCTGGTGACCTCGGCCGCGCGGCGGCGCTTCCTGCGGACGGTGGTGCAGGCCAAAGGGATCCAGACCCCGGTCCTTTCCTATGAGGAGATCGGGTTGGAGGTCCGCCCCGCCCTGTTGGGGCAGGTGGCGGCGTGAACGAAATGATTGCACAACTGGCCGGGATTTCCGGTCTCGCCCAGGGCTTCATCTGGCACGGCATCCTTGTGTTCCTGCGGGTCGGGGCCGCCGTCGCGCTGTTTCCCGCTATTGGAGAGCAGATGGTGCCGCAGCGGATCAGGCTGTCGGCGGCGCTGGCGATCACCCTTGTGGTGGCGCCTGCCGTGTCGGACATCCATGACACCCCGCCCGGACTTTTGTTGCCGATGGTGACCGAGGCTGCGGCCGGTCTGACCCTGGGTTTCGGCCTCAGGATCTTGATCCTTGCGCTTCAGACGGCCGGCACAATCACCGCGCAATCGACCTCTCTGGCGCAGATGTTCGCCGGAACCGGACCAGAGCCTCAGCCGATCGTGGCAAACCTGCTGGTGTTGGCGGGGCTGGCGCTTTTCGTGGCGATGGGGGGGCTGGAACGGTCGGTCAGCCTGCTGATCCTGTCCTATGATCTGATCCCGCCCGGTCATCTGCCCACTGCTGCCGAACTGGCAGACTGGGGGCTGCGACGGACGGCCTCCGCCTTTGCGCTGTCCTTCTCGCTGGCAGCACCCTTCGTGCTGGCGGCCCTGCTCTACAACCTTGCGCTGGGGGCCATCAACCGGGCGATGCCGCAGCTTATGGTTTCCTTTGTGGGCGCGCCGGCCCTGACGCTGGGCGGATTGGCGTTGCTGGCTCTGGTCTCGCCGCTTCTGCTTACCGTCTGGCGCGCCGCGATGGAGGCGGCGCTTGCCATGCCGCCTGGGGGCTGACGATGGCCGGTGACAGCGAAGACGATGCGGAAAAGGAGTATGACCCATCCGAGCGCAAGCTGTCTCGCGCGCGCGAGGACGGCGATGTCGTCCGGTCCGAAGATCTGCAGTCCGCCGCCAGTCTGGGCGGGTTCCTCCTTGCGCTGATGCTATCGGGTGGATGGGCGGTGGTCTCGGCAGGACAGGCCGCGATGGTCTTTCTGGATCAGCCGGACCGTCTGGCCGGCGTGATGGAGAGGGGTGCGGGGACGCAGATCACCGGCTTGTCGCTGCGGATGATCCTGCCCTTTGCCACGCTTCTGCTGGTACCGGCTGCCGCGGTGGTTCTGTGGCTGCTCGGCAGCCGTTCGCTGATCTTTGCGCCGTCAAAGCTGGCTTTCAAAGGCTCGCGCCTGTCGATCCCGGCGAATGCGAAACAGAAGTTCGGCCGTGCGGGGCTGGTCGAATTTGCCAAGCGCCTGGCCAAGATGCTGGCGGTGGGTGGTCTTCTCGCCTGGTTCCTGCAGAGGTCGATGCCCGAAGTGATGACCTCGGCCTGGATGGAGCCGGGTCCGCTGGCGGCCCTGATGGCAGGCAAGGTGCAGCGTTTCCTGTTGCTGTTCCTTGCCATTTCGCTGGCCTTCGGTCTGGCCGACTGGTTCTGGCAGAAGCTGGAATTTGCCCGGCGGCACCGGATGACCCGCAAGGAAATGATGGACGAGATGAAGGAAAGCGATGGCGATCCGCACCTCAAGGCGGACCGGCGCCGACGGGCGCAGGAGATTGCGGCCAACCAGATGCTGGCGGATGTGCCCAAGGCGGATGTGGTGATCGTGAACCCCACCCACTATGCCGTGGCGTTGAAATGGGCACGCGGCAAGGATGCCGCACCGCGCTGTGTGGCGAAGGGCACGGACGAGATTGCCGCGCGCATCCGCGAAAAGGCGCAAGAGAACGGCATCCCGGTCCGCCGCGATGCGCCAACCGCCCGCGCGCTGTTCGCCACGGTTGAGATCGGGCGCCAGATCCGGCCCGAGCATTATGCCGCCGTTGCGGCGGCGATCCGCTTCGCCGATGCGATGCGCAAGAAAGCCCGGCGGAGATGACCATGGACCGTGACAGGATGCGGCGGCTGCAGGCAGCGGCGGGGCTGGTCTTCGACACCCGCGCGCAGGCCTTGCGGCGGGCGAATGACGCGCGCGACGCGCTGTTGCGCCAGATTGCCGATCTTGATGCACAGCCGGCGGAGGAGGGACTCGTGTGGCCGGCCGCCGAAGTGGCGCGTTTCGGCTATCAGCAATGGGCGGCAGTGCGGCGCGCCGAGATCAACCAGCGGCTGGCCGCCCAGACAGTCGTCTGTCTGCAGGCCGCGGATGAGACCAGGCGCGCCTTCGGACGGGTGCAGACTCTCGAGAAGCTTGTCGACGGGCAGAGGAAGGGCCGGATCTGAGGTGCCGCTGGCCACTGTCCGCGGGCTGACCAGAGGCGCGACGTGGGCCTAGCTGTCCTGTCGGGCGATATCCGTGATCAACACATCCGTCACCCCTTCGCCGACCACAGAGACCGCCTTCTCGCGCAGCGCCCGGCGCAGCAGGACCAGATTTGATCCATCGGTGAACGATCCACGAAAGCCGCCGGTATTGGCGTGATCGAACAACACCTGCAGAAAGGCGTCACGCAGCTTTGGCTCGCGCATATATATTTCTTCGGTCCTTCCGGCAGAGACCTCAAGACTCAGCGAAAGGACAACCATTGAGGCAACACGGCCGCCTTCGATGATCGGGACGATGAACTCGTTGTTCAGCTTAACATAATCCGGTGGCGCTGTTGGCGATTCAGGCGCGTGATCGGCTGCCGCCACGACCTCGCCCGCGGCTTCGCTCGATGGGTGCAGATAGAGACCGACGCCCATGCCGCTGCCAAGTCCGATCAAAGCCAGCAAGACAGGAAGGAGCTTGCCCATGGTCAGAACGGCAACACGATATCGGCGATCTGCTGGCCGTACGACGGCTGCTGCACATCTGTGATCTGGCCGCGCCCGCCATATGAAACCCGGGCCCCGGCGATCTTGTCATAGGTGATCTCGTTCTGGCGCGAGATGTCGGCGGGCCGCACATAGCCGGTGACGATCAGTTCGCGCAGCTCGTAGTTGACCCGGACCTCTTGCTGGCCTTCGATCCGCAACACGCCGTTCGGCAGCTCTTCGACCACCGTGGCCGCCACGCGCAGTGTCAGTTTCTCTTTGCGCGAGACGCTGCCGTCGCCGGCGAAAGTGCTGTTGGAGTTGGTCTTCACCGCCTCGGCCATCGACGCGCCTTCGGGCAGGCTCTCGTCGATCCGTTGCGAGATGCCCAGCATATGCGGAATGCCCATGCCGCGCGACCCGGCGCGCGACCGATCAGTCGAGTTTGAAATCTCGGCCTTGTCGTCGATCTGGATCACGACGGTCAGAATGTCGCCCCGCTGCGCCGCCCGGCGGTCGCCCAGAAGCGAGGTTGTCTGCCCGGTCCACAGCGATGAGGCATCGGTGGGCGCATTCGGATCGGCCTTGCCGGGCATCGGCGTCGAATAGAGCGAATGATGCTGATAGCTGCCCTCCAGCGGGCTGAAATCGGGCGCCTTGCCAACCTGTGAGGCGTCGCCGCATGCGGCCAGAAGCAGGGGAAGGGACAGGGCAAGCGGACGGGTCAATTGTGGCCTCCGACGACAAGGCGGCCCTGTGCATCGACACGGCCGGAAGCTGTGGTTTTCGAGGCAAGACTCATGGCGCGGATGACCTCTCCTTCTGCGCCGCGTGCAAGGGCGCGGCCTTCGGCCAGGATCGTCAATCCGCCGGCAAGATAGACCAGCGTGACCGGCTGGTTGCGGTCCACCAGTGCCGGTGCGCCAAGGTTCTCGGCCCGCAGGGGCCGCCCGGCGTAGACCGTGGTCTTGACCTCAAGTCCGATTGCGGGGGCCAGTGCCGTCAGCGCACCGTCGATCTGAGCCTCGACCAAGGTCACATCGGCGTCTGTCACAACGGTCTGCGCCGGCAAGGTGCGCAGCGCGACCACGCTGTCAGCCATGGCCGCGCCGGGCAGCAGCAAAGGGATCAGGCGCCACATCAGCGGACCTGCGTGGTTGCAGCCAGCATCTGGTCGGCGGCAGTGATGACCTTGGCGTTCAGCTCATATCCGCGCTGGGCCTTGATCAACTCGGTCACCTCAGGCACGGGATCGACGGAGCTTTCCTCAAGATAGCCCTGCCGAAGGGTGCCGAGCCCATCGACACCCGGAGTGCCGGTCAGCGGCGCTCCCGACGCGGCGGTTTCGAGGAAGAGGTTCGAACCGATCGCCTCCAGCCCCTTTTCATTGGTGAAGCCGGTCAGGGTCATCTGGCCAATCAATTCGGGCTCGACCTGGTTTTCGAAATAGGCGTAGACTTCGCCTGCCGCATTGATGGCAAGGCTGCGGGTGTCGTCCGGGATGGTGATCCCGGGGGCCACGGGATAGCCGTCAGAGGTCACAATCAGCCCCTCGGGAGATCGCTTCAGCGCCCCGTCCCGCGTATAGCCCGATCCGCCCGAGGGCAGCGTGACCTCGATATAGCCCGGCCCTTCGATGGCGATGTCCAGATCGCCATTGGTTTGCGACAGGCTGCCCTGCGCCGGCATGATCGAAACCGACGAAGGCCGGACGCCAAGGCCGATCTGGATCCCGGTCGGCAGCATCGACCCGTCCGAGGCGGAAACGGTGCCGGGCCGGGCCAGCTGCTGATAGTGAAGATCGGCAAAATCGGCGCGTCGGGCGTTGTATCCGGTGGTCGACATGTTGGCGAGGTTGTTCGACACCACGTCGACCTTCATCTGCTGGGCGGCCATGCCGGTTGCGGCGATGTGAAGGGCTTTCATTGCGGACCTCACCGACCCAGGGTTTCGATCACGCCCCGGGCGCGGGCGTCTTCGGCGTCAAGGAATTTCTGACCAAGCTCATAGGCGCGCTGTACCTCGATCATCCGGGCGATCTCGGACACCGGGTTGACGTTGCTCTCCTCAAGGAAGCCCTGGAAGACGCGGCCATTCTCAACCGGCTCGATCTCTCCGGCTTCGAAAAGCGTGCCGCTTTGATGGCGCAGCGACAAGGGATCGGCCGGTTGCCACAGGCCGACCTGGGCCAGCGGCGTGCCCGCCGCCGAGATTGTCCCATCCTCGGCCATGGCGACCGGACCGGCATCGGGTGGCACGAAGATCGGCGCCCCGCCGGCATCCAGCAGGCGATGGCCGTCGGCGGTGACCAGCTCTCCGGCTTCGTTGGGGGTGAAGCTGCCGGAGCGGGTCAGCCGCTCGCCCTGCGGCGTCTCGATCAGGAAGAACCCATCCCCCTGGATCGCGAAATCGAAGGCCGCACCGGTCATCGTCAGGCTGGCCTGGGACAGGTCCACCACCCGCCCTGTGGCATGGGGCATGGAAAGCGACGGTTCTTCTTCCATCCGATAGACATGTTCGGCGAAAACCGTGCCTTCGCGGCGGAAGCCGGTGGTTGAGATGTTGGCGATATTGTTTGCCACCACCTGCATTTCTCGCATCAGGCCGGATTGGCGCGACAACGCGGTATATCCTGCGGCATCCATGGTTCAGCCCCCTGCCACTTGTGGAATGATGGTGTCGGTGAAAAAACTGACCAGGGTCGATGTCATGAAACTCATCGAGACCCAGAACACCGCCAGCATCGCGGCGACCTTGGGCACGAAGGTCAGTGTCATCTCCTGCACAGAGGTCAGCGCCTGCAATAGACCGATGATCAGGCCGGTCACCAGCGCCACCGCCAGAAGCGGGGTCGAGATGGTGACGGCGATCCAGAGCCCATGACGCATTACATCAAAGATGGCAGCTTCGCTCATGCCGGCATCCTCAGGATTTCCTGATAGGCCTCGACCACGCGGTCGCGCACGGTGGCGACGGTTTCCACCGCCAGCTGCGAAGAGGCCAGCGCCTCGACCAGGGCGTGGGGGTCCGCGCCGCCGGTCATGGCGGCGCGGGCCGTCGCTTCGGCATTCGTCAGCGTCTGGGTAAAGGAACTGACGAATTGCGCCGGTACAGAGTCTGTTTCAACCCTTCCCGGCAGGGGCGCCGCGACCGTTCTGGCCTGCGCATAGCTTTGAGCGGCAATCGTGGTTTTCAGATCCATCGCGGGTGTCCTTTTCAGCGCCGCAGAAGATCGAACAGGCTTTGCGTCATCTGACGGGCCTGATCGAACAGCTTCAGGTTTGCCTCGTAGCTGCGCTGCGCCTCGCGTGCGTCGGCGATCTCAAGCACGAGGTCGACATTTGAGCCGTCGTAATAGCCGGACTCATCTGCAAGCGGATGGCCGGGTGCGTAGATCCGCACAAGCTCGCCTTGGTCCAGGCGGACCGGGCCGGTCTCGACCAGGCCGGTGTCCATGGCGGTCTCGAAGGAGACCGTCTTGCGGTGGTAGCCGGGGGTATCGGTATTGGCGATGTTTTCGGAGACATGCCGCAGCCGGGTTGCCTGCGCTTCCATGCCGGAGGCCGCAAAGGCGAGCGAGGTGAAAAGATCCGCCATGACCGGCCCTACCGCGACCGGCCAAGCGAGGCGCGGATGACCTCGGACGTGCTGCGATAGATCGCCAGCGCCATCTCATGATCCTGCCGGGCGCCGGCCATCTTGACCATCTCCTTCTCGAGGGAGACGGAGTTGCCGTTCGGTGCCTCATTCCCGCCGCTGGCGACGGGGCTGGCAGAGGCGCCGGACGGCGGGTCGGCCAGGTGGCCGGGCCTGGTGGCCCGCATGCCGTTGCCCCCGGCAGCCCAGACAGCGGCGAAACTGCCGATATCCTTTGCCTTGTAGCCGGGGCTATCGGCATGGGCGACATTCTCGGCAATCACGCCCATCCGGGTTCCGGCATGGGAGGCAAGCGCCTGTGCCATTCTGGTAAGCTCCAGCTTTTCAAACATCTCGGGCTTCTCCCTCGACCTGCTTCACCAAGGCTTAAGGGTGATTCGTTTAGAAACGGTAAGCGGGAACAAAGAGAGATCAGAATGATCGGCATTTTCGACGGGCTCCTGGCAGAAATCACCGAGATAGAGCCTGTTTTCCAGATCGGGCGTGTGGCTGAATCCGGTCAGTCCACCTTCACGGTGCAGGGGCTGCCGGCAGCCGCGATGGGGGACAGGGTGCAGGTTGAAACCGGCGCCGGCCAGCTTGGAGGAGAGATCATCCGGCTTTCACCCAACGGGGCCACCATCTTGCCCGAAGACGATCCTGCCGGGCTGACGATCGGTGCCCGTGTCGCCTTGCTTGGCCCGGCGACGATTGCGCCGGATGCATCTTGGCTCGGCCGGATCGTTGATCCGATGGGCAGGCCGCTGGACGGCAGGCCGTTGATGCGCGGCCTGCATCGGCGGGCGATGACCGGTTTGCCCCCGCCAGCGGCCTGCAGGCGGGCGATGGGCGACCGTCTTTCGACCGGAATCGCAGTATTTGACACGCTTTTGCCGCTGGTTCGCGGCCAGAGGATCGGGCTTTTTGCTGGCTCAGGCGTCGGAAAGTCCTCGCTGCTGGCCAGGTTTGCGCGGGGGCTGGCGGCCGATGTGGCGGTGATAGGGCTGGTCGGAGAACGCGGGCGCGAACTGCGCGAATTCACCGAACGCGTTCTTGGGCGCGAGGGCATGGCGCGGTCGGTTGTCGTCACCGCGACCTCGGACCAGTCACCGTTGATGCGGCGGCGGTGCGCCCTGTCCGCCATGACGGTAGCCGAGCATTTCCGCGACCAGGGCCTGCATGTCCTGCTGCTTCTGGATTCCGTGACCCGCTTCGCCGAGGCGCATCGCGAGGTGGCGCTGGCTGCCGGCGAAAGCGCCTCCTTGCGCGGCTATCCGCCTTCGACCTCGCACGCGATCATGGGATTGGCCGAGCGTGCGGGGCCGGGGGCCGGCACCGCTGGCGACATCACGGCAGTCCTCTCGGTGCTGGTGGCCGGTTCGGACATGGAGGAGCCGGTGGCGGATATCATCCGCGGCACATTGGACGGTCATGTCGTCCTTGACCGCAAGATTGCCGAGCGGGGGCGCTACCCGGCGATCGACCTGCTCCGGTCGGTCTCCCGCAGCCTGCCTGATGCGGCCTGCCCTGCCGAGAATGTATTGATCGGGGACGCCCGGCGGATGCTGGGCACCTATGATCGGGCAGAGATGATGGTGCAGGCCGGGCTTTACGTTCCAGGCACCGATGCGGCGGTGGACCGCGCGATCAGGCTCTGGTCGGCGCTGGACGGTTTTCTGGCCGAAGCGGCCCCTGCCGGCGGCCCGTCCGCCAGCTTCACCCGATTGCAGGCCTGTCTTCGTGGTTAAGCCGTCCGCGTCAGAACATCTGGCGCGGAACGCGGCATGAATTGGCGGATCGCGGGCATCGTCCGGGGATTGACGTCGGGCGGCGAAGGACATCCGGCGTCAGACCCGTCGGTACCTTTTGGCCGAGAGCAAGATCCGCATCATTCTCAGCAGCCTGCACGATGCAGGCAGGGTGCCGGCCTTCCGACAAGGGTCCAGATCGCGCTGGGCTGAATTCTGATCGAACCGACAACGACCCGATGATGCGCTTTTGCAATGATTTGCTTGCTGCAGCGCATCGACCTGTTCAACTTGGGCGTGAAACGCTAGGGCGGTACTGCACAGAGGAAGCCAAATGGAACGACGCATCGCCGCGATCAGGGCCGTCCGGAATTTTGTCGCGAGACCGCCGGACGGGATCACTCGGGGATTGTGGCGTGCGCATGAGGAAATGGCCCCGCTTCTGGGTATCGGTCGCTGCTGGCTGTTCCTGCCAGACCGCGCCGGGTTGTTCACCATAAGCGGGGGGGAGGGCGGGGGTGCCGCCATCGGCACGGCGAATGACCTTTCGGCAGCGGTGCCGAAGGCCACGCTTGTCGACAGCGCCAGACCGCTTCGCGACGCGCCCAGATTGCAGGCGTTTCTGACGGCAAAGGGCGCACCGCGTTACCTTCTGGTGCCCGTGGTCGATGATGGCCGCTTGGCCGGACTTCTGTGTCAGGAGGCGCCGGAAGGGCGAAGAAACGGCAAGCACCTTGAGATGGTTTCCGAATATGCCGGCCTCCTGGCCGAAGTGCTGACGCGCGCGCGACAGGACGCCCAGCAGATGGAAACCACGGATCGGCTGAACGCCACGCTTGAGGCGATGCCGGACCTGCTTTTCGAGATCGACCATACCGGCCACTGCACGGACTTTGTCTCAGGCTCGCGTCCGATGCTCTTGCTGGAGTCGGAGGATCTGGTCGGCCGCGATATGGGCGAGGTGCTGCCGCCGGACGTGGCCCAGATAGCCCGGGACGCCCTGCACCGCGTCCTGACCGAGGGCGAGGTGGCCGACATCTTCTACGAGTTGAACCTGCCGGACGGTCGCCACAACTTTGAGGTCAGGGGCGCGCGCAAGGCAGGCAGCCAGCCGGATCAGGCGCCGACGGCCATCTTCGTCGTGCGTGACGTGACGCGCGAACACTCGCTGCGTGAGGAGTTGCGGCGGCTGAGCAGCGTGACCCGCGCGATGAGCAATCTGGTCGTGATCCTTGACACTGAACTGAAGGTGACATGGATCAACCCGGCGTTCCAGAAGCAGACCGGATGGGCGCTGGACGAGATCCGGGGTCAGCGCATCACCGATCTGGTCCGTTGCGCGGAAAGCGATCCGGCGGTGGTTGCCGCCGTGGCAAACGCGATCGAGGCGATGGTTCCTTTCAGCGGCCAGATCATCAACAAGGACCGCTTCGGCGGCCGCTACCATGTGGATTTCAACATTCTGCCCTTGCGCGGCAGAGACGACCATTTGCAGGGGTTCGTCTCTGTCGAGACCGTCGTCACCGAGTTGAAGGAGCAGAAGATTGCGCTGGAAGAACTGGCGCGAACAGCCGCCGCAGCGCAGAACCGGCTGGAAAATGCGCTGAATGCCTTGCCTGATGCCATGATGATCCTGGATGCAGATCATCGCCTGGTGATGTGCAACCCCGCCCATCACCAGATGTTCGACAAGGTTGGCGACGTCCTCAGGCCCGGGCTGGCACTGGAGGAATTGCTGCGGATCTGCATCGAGCGGGGCTATTTCGACGGGCCGAAAGAACCCGAGAAAAGCGCCTCGTTCATTCAAAGCCTGCTGCATCCCTATCATCAGGCCAGCTACAGCGACGAATGTCAGGTCAAGGATGGTCGCTGGTTCCGACGGGTGATCAAGAAAACCGCCGACGGTGGCCTTGTGACGGCGATGATCGACTTTACCGCCCGGCAGCGTCACATGGCCGAGTTGGACAGCGCCAACGAACGGCTGTGGCGGGCGCTTGAGGAGCGCGAGCTGGCCGAGCAGCGCCTGAGCAGCATCATGGAAGAGACCCGTGTCGGCACCTGGACACGGGATCTGCAAACACGCCAGATGTCGGCATGCCCGCATTGGGCACGCATTTTCGGGCTGGAGGGGCCTCTGCTCCTGTCCCATGACGATTTTCTGGATCTGGTCCACCCGGATGATCGCGCGATGCTCGAAAGCGATACGCCACAGACAACTGCGCTTTCGCGAGATGTGTTCGAGCATGAATTCCGTGTGCTACACGCGGCCGGACACTGGGTCTGGGTTCTGTCGCGCGGCCGGATCGCCCGCCGGGACCAGAATGGAAGGCCCGTGCAGTTCCACGGCGTCGATATCGACATCAGCGAGCAGAAGCGGCTGGAACGGGAAATCCGCCATAGCGACGCCCTGCTGAAATCTGCCCTGGAAAGCAATGTCGCAGCCGTGGCTATCTATGACAGCAATGATGTTCTGCTTTACTGCAACCCGGAGGCCGAGCGGATGCTGCTCCTCCGGCCGGGGGTTTCCGACGGTCGCAATCCCGATGGACCGCAATGGTCCATGGAACGGCTGAACGGCGAAAAGCTGCCCCCGGGCGAGGGGCCTTGCAATATGGCGCGCCGTGCGGGCCGGCTCTTGCGCGACCTGCGCTATGCAATCCGCTGGGATTACGGGCGTCGTCAGGTCCTGACCTGCAACGCAACTCCGTTCTTAGCGGGGGACGGGCAGACCCATACCGCGATTTCGTTCTGGGACAGCACCGAGGAACTGGCAGTGACGGAACAGCTGCAAGAGGCGCTTGAGACGGCCAAAGCGATGAGTCGTTCGAAATCGATCTTCCTGGCCAACATGAGCCATGAGATCCGCACCCCCCTTAACGGTATTCTGGGGCTGGCCGAAGTCCTGAGCATGCAGATCAAGGACCCCGAGCACAGCCGGATGATCGCGATCATCCGTCAGTCGGGCGAGACATTGCTTTCGGTTCTGAACGCAATCCTTGACATGTCGAAGATCGAGGCCGGCAAGATCGAGCTGGAAGAAGCGCCATTCAAGCTGATCGACATCCTCAGGCAGGTCGAGGCGGTCTACTCGGTCCTGGCCGAGGAAAAGGGCCTGGACTTCGAGGTCACGACGTCCTCGGGTGCGGATCTGCCGCGCCTGGGCGACGCCCATCGGATCCAGCAGATTCTGGGCAACCTGCTCAGCAACGCGATCAAGTTCTCGCCCGCCGGCGGTGTTGGGCTGACCGTATCCTGCCGCCCCGGAAAGCCGGTCGAATTTCTGGTAAACGACACCGGGATCGGGATGACGCCGGAACAGTGCAGGCGGGTCTTCCGAAGCTTTGAGCAGGCCGATGAGAGCGTGAGTCGCAGATTTGGCGGCACCGGCCTTGGCCTCTCCATCGTTCGGGAACTGGTGAATCTGATTGGCGGCACCATCAGCCTGGAAAGCGAACCGGGTGTCGGCACGACGATCAGGGTCTCCCTGCCGCTACAGCTTGTCGATGGGCCGGGTAACCCGGTCACGCCACAAGCGCGATAGCCGGCAGTTGTCGACATGGCCACAACAATGCCTCATTCCTACCATCTTCATTCGACAAACCTTACTAAAAATGGAAACAGTTAGTGGCGTTACAAGTTGAGATTGACCAACACAACCCTGCCAAATCCCGGCATGACAGAAGGCCTCACTGCTATGCGCATTCTCGCTGTCGATGATGAACCGCTGTTCCTGGAGGTGCTGGAGCAGGCCCTGAGGGATATCGGCTTCCCCGATGTGACGCCGATATACTCGGCCAGCGAGGTGCTGCGCGAACTCAAGACGGGCAAACGCAACTTCGATTGCATCCTGCTGGACATCCGCATGCCCGGCATGAACGGGGTCGAACTGTGCCGCAAGATTCGCGAAGTGCCGGGCTACAAACGCACGCCGATCATGATGGTGACGGCGATGACGGAACGCGGCTTCATGGACGAGGCCTTTTCGGCCGGCGCCTCCGACTATCTGACCAAGCCTCTGGACCCCCTGGAGCTCAAGGTGCGGATGTCGATGATCGAGCGGCTGATCACCGAACAGTCGCGCAACATCCTGCTGGAGCAAAGCTCCGCGATGCAGGACAGGTCCGACGACGATGACGACGATGACGATGTGCCCGAGTTCGAGTTCGAAGCGGTGCTGCACCTTCCCGGACTTGACCGGCTGCAGGAATATTCCAGCGTCGACAACTATCTGGCGCGTCTTTCGGCCAAGGACAGCTTTTCAACATCGGTCTTCGGGATCGCGGTCAGCAACGCCGCAGAGTTCTATGCAAGCGCCTCGCGCGTGGACTTCATCAACATGCTCCATGACGTCGGGGTCGTTCTGGAAGCGGCCTTGAAGCGGCAGGAAGCGTTGATCACCTATGCCGGCAAGGGGGTGTTCGTTGTCGTGACGATCGGCACCAACGTTCTTGATATGCAGATGCTGGAGCACAGCATCCAGCAGCGGCTGGCGAACTACAGCCAGATCTATGTGCGCGACAAACTGCCGATTCCCTCCATCCGGGTAGGGACTGAAATGCGGCGGACGTTGTTCTCGCACTCCAAAGTCACCGATCTCATGCGCTCGGCTGAAAATGTGGCGTCCGGTGCCACCCTTTCCCCGCCCGTGCCCGCTGTCGCGAAGCTTGCCTGAGACAGCATCCTCCTGTGGTCGAGCAACTGGCGGTCGAAGCGGGGCGAGGTGCCCCGGCATGTTTGAAAAACGGCAGTTTTCTGCCAACTTTCTCCTATAGGTTGTTGAGACTTGGCGGAAACGCTATATCTTCGGCTAGGGATTGCCTGTTCGGTCTGAACAGGCGTCCCGTCGCTGGCTCGCATCGTTCTGACGGCGCTGATCGCGGTCCTGGTTGTTGCGTTGTTGTGTTCAGTACACCGTGAAAAAGACGGATGTAGACAGTCCAATGGCAATCGAATGTGGAATGGACAGAGCGTGAGTGCCATTACTTTCAGGCCAGTCGACGTCCTTCGCTCACTGGAGGACGAGATCAAGGCGAAGGCGGAACCTTACGAGGCATCGTTCGAGGCCTTCAGCAGCCTTGGATGTGAACGGGGCCGGACGGGCGATGCGGACATGGTGGCGCAGATCGTGCGCGAGATCATCGGGCCTGCGCCGTTCACGTCCTCCGAAAGCGATCTTCGCATCAAGCTGAGCGCAAAGAGCGGAAAGCCTGTCACGATCGAGATCGCCTCCGCCTCGAACGGTCTTGCCGTAAGTCCAGAGACGGTCGAAAAAATCAACGCACTGCAGGGCACGGTCAGCAATCTTCCCAGCGGGTCGAACGCCTTGGTCAAGGTGACGCTGCCGCTGGACGAGGCAGAACTTGAGACAGTAGAACCGGAAGCCGTTCCGCCCGAAGAACAGGCAAGCCTGACCGGCACCCGCATCCTGATCGCGGATGACAGCGCGACGAATAGGCTGGTGCTTGAGGAAATGCTCTCGGACACCGGTGCCCTTCTCGTCAGTGTGAATGACGGCAGGGAGGCGCTGGATGCCTGGACCTGCGGCTCTTTCGACCTTCTCCTGCTTGATATCTCGATGCCGGTGATGGATGGCGTCACGGCCATTCGGGAAATCCGGGCAATTGAAGCGTCTCGCAGAATTCCGGCAACACCCGCCATCGCGGTAACGGCCAATGCACTTGTGAACCAGGTGGCGGATTATCTTGTTGCAGGCTTCGATACCCATCTGGCCAAGCCATTCCGCCGGAAGGATCTGATGCACGCCATTCTGACGTTGCGCGGATAGGCCAGCTTGGCAACCTCAAATTGTCTTTGCCATATTCAAGCTGTGCGCTATAGCGGCTCAGTTTTGCGTGTCAGGTTCCACATGAGGATCGACGATGCCGGAAAGTGACGGATCTGCCACCAACACTCCAGGCCCGCCCTCCAAAGCAGCGGCGGCGCAACGACCCCTCAGGATTCTTCTGGCGGATGACGACGAGATCAATCGCGCCATTGTCGGGCATCTGCTGGCCCCCCTGTCACATGCCGTCCTGACAGAGGCCGGTGACGGCAGAACCGCACTTGAACTGGCACAGACGCAGCGTTTTGATCTGATGATCTTCGATCTGAACATGCCCGAAATAAACGGCGACCGGTTGATCCGTCATTTGCGCGCCAGCCAATCCTTGAATGCCGGTTCCCCGATGATCCTGTTCAGTGCCGCGGCTGATCGAAACGGCTGGATCGAAGGCAATCGTGCCGCGACACTGGCCGATCTGGTGTTGCCGAAGCCGATTCCGGCCCAGGCCTTTATATCCGCCGTCGAGAAGCTGACGACCCGCCGCTAAGCGCATCATCGGGATCGCCCGCAGACTGGCCTGCAATCGCAAACACCATCCGCAAGACAGGCGTCCCGTGGCAGCCTGATCCAGGCCGGCAAATACGATTGCCAGGCTCAGGCCTCTTCCAGCGGCAGGAGAATACGGATCGCGGTTCCAATCCCCGGCGTGCTCTGCACTTCTATCTTGCCGTTCATGATCGAGACCAGACGTGCGACAATGGACATGCCAAGACCGGTGCCGCCGAAGCGGCGCGTGACGCTGCCGTCGGCCTGCTCGAATGCGTTGAATATGCGCTCGGTCTGCGCCTCGCTCATGCCGATCCCTGTATCCCGCACTTCGATGCCAAATGGTTTCCCGGGTGTGCAGGAGAAGGTCACGATAATCTCGCCTTCATTGGTGAACTTGATCGCATTGCTGATCAGATTCTGAAGTATCTGCAACAGCCGGTGCGGGTCGCCGACGCGTTGCACATCGGCGCGGCCGCTGACGAAAATGTCCAGCTCAAGACCTTTTTCCTCTGCCGCAACGCCGAACAGCTTCTGCACCCGATTGGCAAGCTGGTCCGGCCGGAACAGCGTGGCTTCAAGTTCCAGCTTGCCTGCTTCGATCTTCGACATGTCGAGAACGTCGTTCAGGATCCCCAGCAACAACTCTCCCGAATGGCGGATGGTCGACAGCATCTTCTTTTGCTCGGAATCATGGACCAGCCGGTCCAGCACCTCGGCCATCCCGAGGACGCCATTCAACGGCGTCCTGATCTCATGGCTCATATTGGCGATGAACTGCGATTTGCTGCGGCTTTCGGATTCCGATTTGGCAACCAATGCCCGCAGACTGACCTCGGTGCGATGCTGGTCGGTCACGTCCGCCAGCGAGACGACCACGCGATCATCCGAATCCGCCGATGTCAGCAGCGTGGCGTTTACCGAGATGATCCGCCGCTCGCCATCGCCGCGCCGCAGGAACGACAGACGGCGGTTGCGGACCGGCTTCTGATTGACCAGCATGCGCGCGAAGGCATGCCCCAGACCGACCGCGGGCGCGCCATCGGGCGTCTGGAACCCCCAGGCCGGATCGCCCAGACGGACCTCTTGAAGCAACAGCCCCTCGATGCCCAGGATGCGCCCGGCTTCGGAGTTGATGAACATGATGGTTCCGTGCATGTCCAGCGCCATGATGCCAGAGAGGCTGGTCTCCATCAGAAGCGCAAGAAAATCGCGCTCGGTCTGCAGCGCCGCGGAGAGAAAGCGCCGCTCGGTAGAGTCCTGCAGCCGGACCACCCAGCCCAGAACCGGCCGATCCGTTCCGAAAGGCTGATAGACAGGAAGGGTATCCGGGTCGAAGAAACGACCATTCAGGACCAGTGTCCGGCTCTCAGGATGACCGGATGTGGCGATGATGTCGGTTGTATACCTCAGCAACTCCTGACTGCCACCGGCCAGGGCGTCCTGCACAGGATCGCTGTCTTTCAACAGGGCACGCGCGGCCGGATTGGCGCCGATCCGGTTTCCAGCCAGATCCAGAACGATCACCGGATCGGGAACATTGTAGAACAGCAAATCCTTCGCGATCGCCGCAACATCCATCATCCGGTTCTGCACGATCATCAGCGACAGAATGATCAGCGTTGCGGAAAAGGCAAAGGGGGTCGGATCAAACCCTTGCAGCGTCACACCGAAGCCAATGTACAACAGGTTGCTCAGACCGGGAACAAGCGTCACCAGCAGAAGGCCCACGAAGGACGTCCTGTGTTGCGGGGCCGCAAGGACGGCCCCGCGGATCGTCGCAAGCACGGCGCGGATCAGGAAGAGGTAAATATAGGCCGAAAGCGCATAGAACAGCGGACCATGGCCGAATTCCGCAGCAACCCGGCCATCCACCAGATCGACCAGAACCGTTTCGCGGGTGTAGAACAGATGGTGCCAGCCATTCGTGAATGCTGCCAGCGCCGCAACCACGGGGCCGCAGACCAAAGGCAGGATACGCCAGCGAGCCGAACGCCCTGAACGGCCTTTGGTATAGTCGGTCAGGAAATAGGCCCATGCGGTGGGAAGCAGGATGATCGCCGGCCAGGCGGCCTTTGCCCAGAAGATCTTGCACTTCAGCCCCGGGACATTCAGTTCCATGAAAACGGGGACAAGCCAGCAGAGCATGGCGATCAGCGAGATCGCGAAATAGGCACGCCCGAAGAAATATCCCTTGGCTGTCCAGTACAGAAGGAATGCAATTCCAAGCCAGAAGAACAGCGTCACACCGCTGAGCCAGTCGAGAGTCGAAAGCTCGAAGCATTCGCCCATCATCAATCTCCTCGCCCTTGCGCGGAGATTTTCTCAGGCGCTGTTGCTTCGCCCGAAAGCCAGACGGCCCGGCGTTCAGGACGAATGCTGTGTCTGCGCATCATGCAATGCAGCTTGAAACAAGGCAATCGTTCCATCGATGTCGCCCAGGCGCAGATTGTGCGCCCTCAATCCAAGAGAGATCTTCTGGTCAAGGTCGGCTGCCACCTCTCCGAGGTGTCCAAATCCCAGCGTTGCCGCAACACCTGCGGCGCGATGCGCAATAAGACCGATTGCCTTTATCGCGTCATACTGTTCGGCGGGGCGCTCGGCCGCTTGCCGTGCAAGCATTGCCACTTCGAACGAATGCCCCTCAATGACTTTCAGGAAACGCAACCGTATGGCCGCGTAGGGATCTGGGGGCGTATCGTGCGCCCTCATGTCAGGACCCAGAACAAGCATGAAAGAGGTCTCCTATCTGGCGCTGACATGATCGCGCGCGCTTTGGCGCGCTTCGTGGAACAGCTGTTTCACCGAAGTGCGCACAAACAGGCCGGCGCGTTTCGGCTCCCCGACCTGCACACGCGGCAACGGGATCTCCAGCGCCTGGTGCATCAGGGCATAGCGCTGCATCTCGATTTCAATCTCATCCTGCAGCATCTGCGGATCCAGATCCGGGCGGTGCGAGATCATGGCGACGAATTCGCCCTGGCCGGCAAAGGCGATCAGGCGATTGCCCGAACGCAGGACACCGTCAATGACCGAAGCCACATTCGCCATGGTATCGACGTAGCCAATGGCATCGGTCGATGCATAGATTGCCTGCGCATTGGTTACACGCAGCGCAATGACGCTCCTGCTCGAAAGCCGCAGCCGCCCGAGTGTAAGAGCGTAATTTTCCAGTGCCAGCCAATCGATCACACTTCCCGCTTCCGTGATCCTGAAAGGCTCATCGAAGGAGATGTTCAGGACGGGAAGGCCGAAGTCGGTCGACAGCCTGCTTTCGGCCGAAACACGGCGGCGGCGTTCCTCGACCAGATCCGCCATCATGCGGAGGCGAGTCTCCATCTCAAGCTTGTCGATGGGCTTGTGAACGTAGTCGTTCGCCCCGGCGCGGAAGGCCGGCTCGACAAACTCGATCGACTTCATCGCGGTGATCATGACGATCGGCAGATTCTGATGCGATGGCATCGTCCGGACGCGCCGGCAAAGTTCGATGCCGTTCATGCCGGGCATCTCGATATCCAGAAGCAGGCAGTCAAACCGTCTGCGCGGGTCGCGCAGAAGTTCGATGGCCTCACTGCCCGAGCTGGCAAAGGTCAAATCCTCGTAGCCGATAGAGGTCAGGATCTGCTGCAGCACCATTAGAAAGACGGGATCGTCATCTACTGCCAGTATCCTCATCTGTAGCATTTTTGATCTCCAGAAGGCCGCCCGTCTGCACGACTCCATCGAGGCGAATTCAATTTCTGAGTGTGTTGTTCCTAAAAAGGGCGACGAAAATGGCGAAAATTAGACCCCATTTCGACGATCGTTCGCCCGCTGGCAACAATGCCCCGGGGACGGCCCGCGCATCTGGCCAAGGCCGGCTGCACAAATCCGATGAAGAAATCACCTCGCGAACTTAGGAGTGCCGCTTGGCGGCATCAGCGGACCAAGGCCGCGTGTTTTAGGTCGCGGGGATGTTCGCGGACCGGGCCTCGGGGCACAGCAGACGGTGCCGGACCTCGCTTGCTGTGTGGCCGGTGCGGAGGCCTTGACCGTGCCAGCCGGACGGGCACGTCCGGTTTGACAAAAATCTCCTTGACACATTTCCGAAACGGCAAAAGTATTGGCCTTTATGCCCGGAAACGGAACAGCCATGTCGCAACGCTACATCATCGACGATCTTGATCGGCAGATCATCGGATACCTGACCGAAGACGGTCGCCTGTCGGCTGCCGAGATTTCGGGGCGGATCGGCACGGTGACGGAACGCACCATCCGCAACCGGATCGCGAATCTGCTGCAGGCGAAGATGATCGTGATCGGCGCCATCCCGGACCCGGTCGCCCTTGGCCGCGACATGCAGGTGGAGCTGATCATCGAGGTGGAGCCTGGCCTCCTGGATGAGGTGGCCATCGCTTTGGCCGAATATGAAGAGATCGGCTACCTTGCCGCCATCACCGGCGGCAATCGTCTCAGCGCCTCGCTTTTCGCCGAGGATCACGCCGGGGTGTTGGATTTCATCGATCAGGAGTTGGGCGGGATGCCCGGAGTCAGGCGCGTCGACAGCTCTGTCGTACTGCGGCTTTACAAGGTTTTCGGAACCAGGACGACCGCGCTGAGCCGCGGGGCGGACCTTGGCTGCAAGAAGAAGGATTAGCGAATGCTGCGGATCGGGGTCGATGTTGGCGGGACGAATACCGACGCCGCACTTCTGCGCGGGGCCGAGGTGCTGGCAACGGTGAAATCCTCGACCACGGCGGATGTCACATCGGGCGTAAGTGCGGCGATTCGCGCGGTGCTGGAAGCGGCGGGCGAGACGGCGGCTGCCGTCGATGGCGTGATGATCGGCACCACGCACTTCCTGAATGCGGCAGTCGAAGGCCGGCACCTTGAAAAGGTCGGTGCGCTGCGGCTTTGCGGCAGCTCCACCCGGTCCTTGCCGCCGATGATCGACTGGCCGGACAAGCTGCGCGGCATCGTCGATGGCGGGGCGGCGCTGGTCGGCGGCGGCGTGAACTACGACGGGTCCGAGATCGCGCCGCTGGACGGCGATGCGATCCGCGAGGCGTGCAAGGATTGGCAGGCCCGCGGGATCGGGGCGATTGCCATCTGTTCGGTCTTCGCGCTGGTCGATCCGCGGATGGAGAACGAGGCGGCCGAAATCGTTGCCAAGGCCATGCCGACTGCCTCGATCAGCCTGTCCCACAGGGTCGGGCGGACGGGACTGTTGCCGCGCGAGAATGCCACCATCCTGAACGCCAGCCTGCACCGGCTGGGGCGCGAGACGGTGGGGGCGTTCCGCGCCGCCTTTGCCGCCCTTGGCCTGAACTGTCCGCTTTACCTGACGCAGAACGACGGCACTCTGATGACGGCGGATTTCGCCGAACGCTATCCGGTCTTCACCATGGCGTCGGGGCCGACCAACTCTATGCGCGGGGCGGCATTCCTGACCGGGCTGAACGATGCGGCGGTGATCGACATCGGGGGCACCACTACGGATGTGGGCATGCTGGTGGGTGGCTTCCCCCGCAGTCGCAGCGAAGGCGCGGCGATCGGCGGCGTTCTGACCAACTTCCGGGTGCCCGATGTCTATTCCTTCGGTCTGGGCGGCGGCAGCATCGTGCGGCCGGGGGCCGAGATGACCATCGGCCCGGACTCCGTGGGCTTCCGCCTGCCCGAGAAGGCGATGTGCTTCGGTGGCGACACCCTGACCGCGACGGACATCGCGGTGGCGTCG
Source organism: uncultured Paracoccaceae bacterium (assembly GCA_934500835.1). Lineage (GTDB taxonomy): Bacteria > Pseudomonadota > Alphaproteobacteria > Rhodobacterales > Rhodobacteraceae > Pseudogemmobacter. The sequence goes on from CAKSTR010000010.1 coordinate 165,493, forward strand.
GGGCTGGTCGATCTGGGCGACCGCAGCCGGCTTGCCGATGTCACCCCAGATCTGGCGCTGGCGGCGCTGGCGCAGATGAAGGCCAGCATCGAGTCCGTGCTGGACCGCATGAAACCCAGTGTCGACCCGATCCCGGCCATTCTGGTCGGCGGCGGTTCGGTTCTGGTCGAGGGGCTGCTGGAGGGCACCTCTGCCTCGCTGAAGCCCGACCATTTCGGATCGGCCAACGCCATCGGCGCGGCCATCGCGCAGGTCTCGGGCGAGGTGGACCGCGTGGTCTCCCTGGAGGGGACCACCCGTCAGCAGGCGCTGGACTCCGTGGTGCAGGAGGCGCGCGAACGGGCCATCGAGGCGGGGGCACAGGAGGCCAGCATCACTTTGGCCGAAGTCGAGGAGACGCCGCTGGCCTACCTGCCGGGCAATGCCATCCGCATTGCGGTGAAAGTCATTGGGGAGCTTCGGGCATGACATACTGGACCCTGACCGAGGATGACCTGGACCGGATCGCCGTCGGCTGCGGCATTCTGGGCACCGGCGGCGGCGGCAGCACCTATCACGGGCTTCTGCGCGCCAAGGCGCTGCTGCGGCAGGGCAAGCGGATCCGCATGGTTCGCCCCGCCGACATGGCACCGGATGCCAGGATCATCGGCATCGGTGGCATTGGCGCCCCCACGGTCGGGATCGAGAAGATCGCCGAAGGGGGCGAAGGTGTGCGCCTGCTGAAGGCGATGGAGCAGCATCTTGGTCGCAGGGTCGATGCGCTTCTGGGCGATGAGGTCGGCGGCGGCAATGGCATCGCGCCCATGCTGACGGCGGCCATGGCCGATCTGCCAGTGGTCGATGCCGATGGCATGGGCCGCGCCTTCCCCGAGGTGCAGATGACGTCGTTCTTCATCCACGGGCAGGATGTAAAGCCGGCGGGTCTGGCCGATGCCGACGGCAACGTGCTGATCGTGACCGAGGCGACATCGCCCAAGATGCTGGAAAAGCTGCTGCGCGCCGGGACGATCGCCATGGGCTGCACGGCGCTGATGACCACCGCCCCCATGACCGGCGATTTCGTGCGCCGCTTCGGAATTCCGCATACCACCAGCCAGGCCTGGACCCTGGGCAATGCGGTTCTGAATGCCCGCGCCGACAAGGCGGATCCGGTCGAGGCGATCCTGCAGACCTCGGGTGGGATCCGGCTGATGCGCGGCAAGGTCACCGACATCGGCCGCAAGGTCATGGCGGGATTCACCCGTGGCACGCTGACGGTGGCGGGGCTTGATGCCGATCAGGGCCGCAGCCTGAGCGTGGACATCCAGAACGAATACCTCATCGCGCGCGAGGGCGACCGGACGCTGACCATGGTGCCAGACCTGATCTGCATCGTGGATTCCGAAACCGGCCGCGCCATCGGCACCGAGGAGCTGCGCTATGGGCTGCGCATCGACATCCTGTCGATCCCCGCGCCCGTGCTTCTGCGCAGCGAGATCGCGCTGGCTTCGGTCGGCCCGCGCGCCTTTGGCTACGAATTCGACTTTGTCCCCACGGGCATCTCGGCCGATGCGCCGGCAGTGGCCCGCTACGACGACGCCAGTTGATCCGCCAGAACAATAACCTGAACAAGATCCCAGGGAGGGATGCCATGAAACGCCGCGACTTTCTGAAAACCTCAGCGCTGGCTGCGCTGGCCACTGCCGCAACCTCGCGCTTCAACCTTGCCATGGCGCAGGGCAGCGGGATCTTCACTCTGGCCTATCCGACCAGCTTCCCCGACCTTGATCCGGCAACATCCTTTTCGAACGATGGTGCGGTATTGTCGAATGCCTATGAGGGGCTGACCCGCTACATCCCCGGCACCGAGACCGAGGAGGCACGGATCGATCCCCTGTTGGCCACCGACTGGTCGGTCTCCGAGGACGGGCTGACCTGGACCTTCAACCTGCGCGAGGGCGTCACGTTCCACGATGGCAGCCCGCTGACCGCCGAAGCGGTCAAGGGCTCAATCGAGCGCACCATATCCATCGGTGGCGGCGCGTCCTTCATCTGGGCGCCCGTCGCCTCGATCGAGACGCCCGAGCCGCTGAAGGTGGTCTTCACCCTGTCTGAACCCCAGCCGCTGGACCTGATCGCATCGGCCGGCTTTGCGGCCTGGATCTATTCGACCGCCTCGCTGGACAAGGACAACGCCTGGTTCAACGCCGGCAACGATGCCGGCACCGGCCCCTTCCGCATCTCGCGCTACGAGCCGGGCCAGCGCGCGGTGATGGAGCGCGTGGCCGACTACTGGGGCACGGTGCCCGAAGGCGCCTTCCAGACCATCTCGTTCGAGATCGTCGAGGACACCACGCTGATCCAGAACATGATCGAAAGCGGTCAGGCCGACTGGACCTATTCGGTTCCCTTCGAGAACCTTGAGACCCTGCAGCAGAATCCCGATGTGCGCGTGGTGGTGAACCCGTCCTTCGAGACGCTGTTCGGCATGTACAACACCAAGCGCGCCCCGCTTGACCGCCCGAAGGTGCGGCAGGCGCTGTCACTGGCTTTCCCCTATGACGATGTGATCATGGCGGGCACGGCAAATCTGGGTACGCGGGCGAAAGGTGTCGTCCCGGCCGGCATCTGGGGCCATGACGCCGACGCGCCGATCCCGCAGACCGACCTTGAGGCGGCGGCGGCCCTTCTGGCCGAAGAGGGCGTTTCCGGTCTGGAACTGGTGATGACCTATACCACGTCGCAGGCGCTGTCCTCGGTGGCCGGAGAGCTGTGGAAAGCAAATCTTGAAACCCTGGGCATCACCCTGACCCTGCAACCGATGGCCTGGGAGGCGCAGTGGCAGCTGGCGAAATCCGGGGCCGAGGCGGCGCAGGACATCTTCGTGATGTTCTGGTGGCCGACTTTCGTCACACCCTATGACTATCTCTTCAACCTGTTCCACAGCGAGGACAAGCCGCTCTTCAACCTGTCCTACTACTCCAATCCCGAGTATGATGCGATGATCGACGAGGCTGCCCGGCTGTCCGGCGTGGACCGCCCGAAGGCCGAGCAGTTGTTCATCGACGCGCAGCGGATCGTCATCAACGACGCGGCTGCGGTGTTCATGCTGGACCGGCCGAACGTCCATCTGATCCGGTCGGACATCAAGGGCTATGTCGACAATCCCGCCTACGGCCACGTCACCTTCGTGAACAACCTCAGCCGCTAGGGCCAGATCGGGGAGAGGGGATGGATATTCTCCGCTACATCCTGCGCCGCATGGTGCTGTCCGCCTTCGTGGTGGTCGGTGTGACCTTTCTGGTCTTCATCGTGGCGCAGGTTGTTCCCTCGGACCCGGCGGCGCTTTACGCCGGGCCCCGTCCCACCGCCGAACAGATCGAGAAGGCGCGTCAGGATCTGAACCTTGACGCGCCCTTGCCCGCCCGTTTCGTCAGCTTTGCCAGCAACATGGCCTCGGGCGATTTCGGCGTCTCCTACAAATCGCGCCGGCTGATTTCAGAGGATCTCAGGGCCTATCTGCCCGCTACGCTTGAACTGGCGGTATTCTCGACGGGGATGGCCTTGCTGATCGGCATCCCGCTGGGGGTGATGGCCGCCGCAAGGCGCGGGCGCTGGGCCGACCGGCTGGGCAGCCTTGGCGCGATCGCGTCGGTCGCCATGCCGACCTTCTTCCTGGCCATGCTTCTGCAACTGATCTTCGCGCAATGGCTGGGGATCATGCCGCTTTCGGGCCGCCTGTCGCGCGAGATCGCAATTTCCGCGCCGGTGCCGGCGCAGACCGGGTTCATGCTGCTGGACAGCCTGCTGGCCCTGCGCTTCGACGCTCTGGGAGACGCCTTCCTGCACCTGATCCTGCCCGCGCTGACGCTGGCCTCCTATCCCGCGGGGGTGGCAATGCGCCTGACCCGGTCCGCGATGATCGAGATCCTTGAGCGCCGTCACATCGCCGCCGCCCGCGCCCTTGGCCTGCCGTCCGGGCGCATCCTTTTCGGCCATGCGCTGCCGAATGCGATGGGACCGGCCTTGACGGTGATCGGCCTTTCCTTCGCCTATGCGCTGACGGGCGCGGTGCTGGTCGAGATCATCTTCGCCTGGCCCGGCCTTGGCCGCTATGTCTCGGAGGCGATCCTGGCCAAGGACTTCCCCGTCATCGCCGCCGTGACGATGGTGGTGACGATCTGCTATGTCATCATGAACCTTCTGATCGATGTGGCGCAGGCCCTTGTCGATCCGCGGGTGGCCCTGACATGAGGCGGCTCGTCAACCGCCTTGGCTGGGCCGGCACGCTTGCGCTGTTCTGCGTGGGGGCCTTCGTGCTGATCGCCGTTTTCGCCCCGTGGATCGCGCCCTATCCTGCGCAGGGCGCGGGCGCGCCGAATGTCGCGGCCAAGCTGATGCCGCCCTCGGCCGAATACTGGCTGGGCACGGACCATCTTGGCCGCGACATCCTCAGCCGCCTGATCTATGCCACCCGCATCTCGCTTTCGAACGGGCTCCTGATCGTCGCCTTCTCGCTGCTGATCGGCCTGCCGGTGGGGCTTGCGGCGGGCTATTTCGGCGGCTGGGTGGACGAGGCGCTGATGCGCACCACGGACGTCTTCCTGGCTTTTCCGGCGCTTTTGCTGGCGGTGCTGATGGCCGCCGCCCTTGGCCCCGGCTTCCTGAACAGCGTCATCGCCGTGTCGGTGACGTGGTGGCCCTGGTATGCGCGGCTGGCCCGGGCCGAGGGGTTGGTCCTGCGCGGCCAGCCCTATGTCGAGGCAGCGCAGCTGGCAGGCGTGTCGCACCCCCGCATCATCGCGCGGCATATCCTGCCCGCCACCGCCCGGCCGCTGACGGTGCAGGCGGCGCTGGATGTCGGGCCGGCCCTGCTGACCGCAGCCGCGCTGTCCTTCCTTGGCCTTGGCGTGCTGCCCCCCACCGCCGACTGGGGCCAGATGGTCGATGCGGGGCGCAAGTTCTTTCCGGTCCGCTGGTGGTATTCGGCCATGCCCGGCCTGACGATCTTCATCGTCGCCCTTGCCTTCAGCGTGCTGGGCGATGCCCTGCGCGACCGCAAGCGGAGGGCCGCGCCATGACCCGCCCCCTGCTGGAGATCGCCGACCTGTCCGTCTCCATCCCCACGCCCGAGGGCGAGGTTCGCGCCGTCCGCTCGGTCAGCCTCTCGATGGCGCGGGGCGAGATCCATGGCGTCATCGGCGAATCCGGCAGCGGCAAGACCATGACCGGGATGGCCATGCTGGGTCTGGTGCCCGAGGGCACAAGGATCGCCGCCGCCCGCTTTCACTTCGACGGGCTGGACCTGCGGACTGAGGCAAACCGCCTGCGCGGGCGGCGCATCGGCATGATCTCGCAGGATCCGGCGGCGGCCTTGAATCCCGTGCTCAGCATCGGGCGGCAGATGGATGACGTCTTGCGCACCCATGGCAGCCTTCCGCGCCGCGCCCGCCGGGCCGAGGCGGCCTCGCTTCTGGCCGCGACCGGCCTGCCGGACCCCGACAAGGTGCTGCGCAGCTATCCGCACCAGCTGTCGGGCGGGATGCAACAGCGCGTCGTCATCGCGCAGGCTTTGGCGACGGGGGCGGATTTCCTGATCGCGGATGAGCCGACGACCGCGCTGGATGTCTCGGTTGCGATGCAGGTGCTGGCGCTGCTGCGCCGGCTGGTCACCGAACGGGGGCTGACCGTGCTGATGATCACACATGACATGGACGTCATTGCCGAGATCTGCGACCGCGTGACAGTCCTTTACGCCGGCCGCTCCATCGAAAGCGGCACTGTGGATGCGGTGCTGCGCAAGCCCACGCATGTCTACACCCGCGCCCTTCTGGCGGCCCTGCCCGATGCTACCCCGCGCGGCACCCGGCTTGCCACGGTCGAGGGCCTGTTCCTTGACCCCGAAACCGGCGAACCGATGGCGGGGGTAGTGCCATGACCGCGCCGCTGCTTCAGGTCAGCGATCTGGTGATCCGCTATCGCGCGGGGCTGTTCGCGCCGCGTCCGAAACCCGCGGTGAACGGCGCCAGCTTCCATCTGGACCCGGGAACCACGCTGGGTATCGTCGGCGAAAGCGGTTCCGGCAAGACCAGCCTTCTGCGCGCGATCCTGCGGCTTTTGCCGGTTGAAAGCGGGTCGGTCCAGCTGGAGGGGCTCGATTGGCTGGCCTTGCAGGGCCGCGCCCTGCGGCAGGCCCGGCAGGGGATCGGCGTGGTGTCGCAGAACCCGTTCCTGTCGCTCAGCCCGCGTCTGACCGTGACCGAGATTCTGGCCGAACCCATGCTGGCGGCCGGGCAGAAGCCGGGGCCGCAGATGCGCGACCGGATCGCCTCTCTGCTGTCGGACTGCGGCTTGCCCGCGCCCTTCCTGACCCGGCGCGCGCGCGAGCTATCGGGCGGACAGGCGCAGCGGGTGGCCATCGCCCGCGCGCTGGCGCTTGAGCCGCGTCTGCTGGTTCTGGACGAGCCGACATCCGCGCTTGATGTCTCGGTTCAGGCGCAGATCCTGAACCTGCTTTCCGACCTGAAGGACCGGCACAACCTGTCGATGCTGTTCGTCACCCATAACCTGAAGGTCGTTGCCCATATCGCCGACAGCCTGCTGGTGATGCGGCGGGGCGATGTGGTGGAATTCGGCCCGACGGATCAGGTCGTCCGCAGCCCCGCGCAGGATTACACGCGCGAACTTCTGTCCTTTGGCTTCCACGCCCACACCGCCGCAGAGGAGACCTCCTGATGCCGAAGATCCGCATTCTTTCCGCCACCACCGGCACCACAGAGCCCAAGGCGTTGAAGCAGATGGCCGACGGCACGCTTGAGATCAGCTTCGATCGCATCCGCCGTGGCCCGGCCTCGATCGAAAGCCTGTGGGAAGAGGTCGCCTGCGTCGAGGAACTGGTGCGCTGCGGTCTGATCGCCCAGAACGAAGGCGTCGAGGGGCTGGTGATCAACTGCATGGGCGATCCGGGTGTCGATGTTCTGCGCGAGATCCTGACCATCCCGGTCTTCGGCCCGGCGCAAACCGCGATGGGCGTCGCGGCCATGCTGGGGCGCAAGTTCTGCGTGCTGACGGTGCTGGATCGTTCCCGCCCGCTGGTCGACGATCAGGTCCGCAAGTTCGGCCTCGACTCCCGCTATGCCGGTTGCGAGGTGATCGAGATTCCGGTGCTGGATTTCGGCAACGACCCGGTGGAGACCCTGCGCCACCTGACCGATGCCGCCCGCAATGCCATCGAGATCCGCAAGGCCGATGTCCTGGTTCTGGGCTGCACCGGCTGGACGGGCCTGGGCGAGCAGATCAAGGCGTATCTGGCAGGTCTGGGCCATGACGTGCCGGTCATCGACCCGCTGCCCACGACAATCCGCACCCTGGCCGCACTGCTGGAATCCGGGCTGAGCCATTCCAAGGTCGCCTATCCGGCGCCGAAGTCAATTCCGGCGGTATAGCGGCCAGATTAGTCCTGTTCGGGGGCCGGCCCCATGATGGCGGCATTGCGCGCCGGAACCGCAGCGCCGCGTCGAGCTTGGCAAACCGGGACCATCGCGGGCAGATACCGGATGGCGTTCCCCCTCAGCCGCCTGTGGTGAAATGGGCTGCGGTGGTTGCCACGCAGCCGCCGCCGACCCTGCCGTGGCGGCCGGTGCCGTCGATCATCCCCAGAAGGATCAGCGGACCCGTGCCGGTGGCCTGCACACGGGCGGCATCGGTCGCGGCAAAGCTGCCGAAACCGTCCAGCGGGCCGTGCAGGAACCGCGCGGGAAGGGTAAGGGCATCGGGCGGCAGACAGGCGGCCAGCGCCTTGCGCACCGGGGCCGCACTGGCAAGGATCTGCCCGCCCAGTCCCATCACATCCACGATTGCGCTGTCGCCAAGGGCAGGAAGCGGTGCGGCGTCGCTCAGTCGCGGATCGCTGTCGCCGCGGATCGCGGGGGCCGGTGATGTGTGCCAGCGACCGGGATCTCCGGCAAGCCGGAAGCCGAACTTCACGCCGTTGCCGCCGGCATGAGTGACCAGCGTCGCACCCCGAACCCCCTCTGCGGCGCCCGCGACCAGCCCGCACATCGCCATCCAGACGTTGAGCGCGAAGGCGGGCGCTGCGGTCAGGAACTCTGTCACCGATGCGTCCGCCGCGCCGCGCTGCAACAGCGCCGCGACCATCAGCTCCGACCCGGCAAGCGTGCGAGAATGGCAATCGTCCTCGCGGGCGATCGCCTCGCGCAACAGCGCAAACAGCGGGATCGCCCCCCCGGCCAGCCGCTCGGCAATCCAGGGCGCGAGCCTCTCGTCCAGCCAGCGCAGGTGGCGCGGCAGATCGGGGTGCAGGATGCCGAGCCTTGTGCAAAGCACCATGCCCTCGTTCAGCGGGCTGTAGGCCGCGCGCCCGGTGGCGCGGTCTTCGACCGCGATCAACTGCGCCGAAGGGCCGGCCGCCCCCGCCAGCGGGATGAAGATACCATGGTCCTGCGCGGGCTCGATGGCGATCTGACCTGCGGCCAGCAGGGCAAGCGCGGCGGCTTCCTCTGTCGCCCAGCCCTCGCGCAGCATCACAGTCACCAGCGAATTGCGCACCGCGACCGGAATGGTCTGAAAGGAGTCATGAGCAGGCCCGGCGTGCAGGATGACCCGGCGGTCCAGCCCCGGCAGGCTGCCGAGACGGCGCATCCCGATCCAGACGGGATCGACCGCGTTCATCCTGCGAAAGGCGATTTCGTTCGGATCTGGCTGTGACATCGGCTGTCTCCGGGCTGGTTCGGGGCGGGCTACGGGCGCGTCAGGCGCGGACCCAGGATTCGCTGTGGGCCAGCGCCGCGGATTGCGCGCGGCGGTCAAAGAAGTCGCGCTCGACCGTAGCGCCGGGCAGAAACCTTCCGTCCAGCCAGATCGAGGCCGATCCTGCGGGCTGGAACACGGAAAACATCTCGTGGCGGCCGGTCTGGCTGTCGCTTGGCGGCTGTGCGACTGCGAACATCTCCTGCAAGTCGTTCCAGCGCATTTTGACCCGATGGTCGCCAAACTCGGCGACTTCGGTGACATGGCGGGGATAGTCCGCCTCGACCGAGAAGACGGCACCGGAGGCGATTTCCAGCGCGTCGATCGCGGCTTGCGCCGGCCGGAACAGACCGAACTTGCGCACGAAATCGTCCAGCAGATACCGCGCAAGCGGCGCGTTGTCGGTGCAGCACAGGCGCACCGGGTCCACGATGCCGCGGCCGTAAGGATCTTCCAGCACCAGGATCATATGGCCCCGGCCCAGGTCCGAGCCGTTGACGCGGAAGAACAGCGCCAGCGTGGACCATTCGCCGTTCGGATCGGTCTTGAGATAGATCGGGGGGTTGTCGCCGGTCCAGTCGACCTTGCCGGTTCTGACGTAATCCATGGTCACACCTTTTCCAGATTGTTGTTCTGGCTGGCCGCACGGCCTTCGCGCAGACGCACGAAGTCCGAAGTCGGCACCCAGCCAAGCAGCCTGCGGGCCTTCGCATTGCTGAAGACCGAGGCCCGCGGACTTGCCCGGTAATGCGCCTCGTCCAGCGTTTCGGGCAGGCTGCCCAGAATCCCGGTGGTCCAGTCCAGCGTGGGGCGCGGATGTGAACTGTCATCTGCGCCGATATAGAAGCTTTCGCCGCTGATCCCCGGCACTTCGGCCGCCGCCCGGAAGGCGCGGGCCAGATCCTCGGCGGTGACGTAGTAAAAGAGCCAGTTGCGGCCCGGTGCATCCACGAAGTCGATGTATTGCCCCAGCGTTTCGGGCAGCACGACCGCCAGCGGGCGCAGGCTGACCACCTCGATGGTGCCACGGCGTGCGAAGCTTTGCCCCATGACCTCGGCGATCTGCTTGCTGACGCCATAGGCGTAGACCGGGCGGTTGTCGTGGCTTTCATCCACCGGCAGGCTTTGCGGTTTCCAGTCCGGCCGCATCTCCTGCAAGCCGCAGATCGAGATCGACGAACACAGCACCACCCGGCGGACGCCTGCCTCTTCGGCAGCCTGAAGCACATGCCAGCTGCCGCGGGTGTTGATGTTGATATAGGCTTCGTCGGGGCAGCCCCAATCGTAGTCGAGCCCCGCCAGATGGATCACCACATCGGCGCCGCGGAATGCCTGACGCAGATCGTCCATCTGCATGATATCCGCCCGCACATAGGTCGCCCCATGGGCAGGAGTATCCGCCGCAGGGGGGGCGAGATCGGCGTTGATGACCTCATGGCACGTCGCAAGACAGGTCACGACGTGCCGTCCCACCCGCCCCGAGCCGCCCGTCACGACGATTTTCAGTCTTTCCATATCCGCTGTCTCCTAGATGTCGAGCTCGAGCACATCGCCAACCGCGCGCGAGACGCAGACCATCATGTAATCCCCCTCCTCGCGCTCTTCGGGGCTGAGAACGCTGTCGCGATGGTCGGGGGTGCCTGCCAGAACCCGGGTTTCACAGGTGCCGCAAATGCCGTCACGGCAGGAGCTTTCCACCTTGATCCCCGCCTGCCGCAGCACCTGAAGAACGCTTTTGTCTGCCGGCACATGAAGGCGTAGCCCCGTCGAACGGCAGATCACGTCAAACGGGCGGTTCACCAGTCCCGGAACTGCCGGCGCTGCGGCGAAACGCTCGATCCGAAGCTGCCATCGCGCGCCCGCGTTCTGCTTTTGCAACGCGTCCAGCAAGGGCCCCGGGCCGCAGGAATAGACCGTGGTTTCTTCCCCGAGGGACGACAGAAGCCTTGGCAGATCAAGCAGCCCGGCTTCGTCATCGCAATGATAGCGGATGCGATCCTGCGCCAGCGCGGCCAGCTCTGTCATGAAAGGCAGCCGCGCCCGGTTGCGCGCCGCGACGATCAGTTGCCAGTCACGCCCTTCCGTCTCCGCAAGGTGCGCCATCGGCAGGATCGGCGTGATGCCGATGCCCCCGGCGATGAACAGCGTCCTCTCTCCCGGTGTGAAGGGAAAATGGTTCCTTGGCGCGCTGAGCGCGATTTCATCTCCGACCTGCAGCCGGTCGTGAACCCAGGCCGAACCGCCGCGGCCATCCGGCTCGCGCAGGATGCCGAGGCGGTATTCCGACAGGTTCGCCGGATCGCCGCACAGCGAATATTGCCGGATCAGCGGCTCGCCGTCCCGCCCGGTGCCGGGCAGGACCAGATCGACATGCGCCCCGGGCGCCCAGGCGGGAAAACGCCCCGCACCCACCGGCGCCAGCACCAGCCGCAGGATACCCTCTCCGGCAGGGTCGATCCTTGCAACCCGGGCGGCGATGCGCTGCGGCTGGCCCATCATTCGGCAGCTTGAACCGTTGCGCGGGCGCGGGCCTCTTCGGCGGCGTATTTGCGCACCAGCCAGGTCTGAAGCCGTTTGATCACCTCTTCCTCGGGTGCCAGCGGACCGCGGGCCGAGAAGCTGGAGTTGTACCCCTGCTGGCAGCTGCGCCAGGCGTAGAGGTCTTCCTCCATCACCGGCGCCAGATCCTTGACCTCGCGTTCATATTTCTCGCGGAAATCTTCGCGGGCCAGGGTGGACTCGGGATACATCCAGCTGACCGCATAAAGCGACTTCTGCGCGCCCATCGGCAGCCACAGGAAGTACTTCACCTTGTCGGGCATGGCGACGATCAACAGGTTCGGCGCCACCGTCACATAGCTGAGCTGGGTGCGCTCCTGATCCGTCAGCCCGGCCATCGGCGGCTGAAGGATCGTCTTGGTATGGGTCGGTGCCGCATCGCGATGCGTGCTGCACAGGTTGTAGGAAATGACACCCTTTTCAAGGTCGTTGAACTCGACCGCCTCGTCGAGGGTCTGGCCGCGGTTGAGGTCATACATATCCCCCCAGGAACTGGAGTGGAGATACATGCAATGGTAGCACTCATCGTTGAAGATCTTCCAGTTCCAGTCGAATTCCTCAAGATGCAGCGGATCGGCCCCGCGCAGCGCGGCCATGCCGTAATTGCGAAGCTGCTGACCCAGTTTCGCCAGCCGCTCGCCCACCGGCGGCAGGCTTTCATCCATGGTCATGAACACGAAACCTTCCCAGATCTCGGTGCGGATGCGCGGGATGCAGACATGGGCGACGGATTCGCCATCTGCCCCGCCATCGGTCAGACCCGGAGCCCCGATCAGCTTGCCGGACAGGTCATAGGTCCAGGCATGAAGCGGGCAGCGCAGACGGCGCAGAGTGCCACGCCCCTCGACAAGGATCATCCCGCGGTGCTGACAGACATTGGCCAGAACCTGAACCTTCCGGTCGCGGTCGCGCAGCACGATCAACGGGTCTTTCCCGACCCGGATCGTATAGTAGTCGCCCGGGTTCGGAATCTCGCTGGCATGGCCCACGCAGAACCATTCGTGCCGCCATACGGCGTTCATTTCAAAATCAAAAAACTCATCGCTGGAAAAGACGCTCGCCGGCAGCGCAATGACATTCGCTGCGTCCAGCGTGCTGGAGTGCAGGTCTTCAAGCGGGATGGGAGAGGTTAGGAGAGGCTGATTCATCTGGAAACCCTCATGGATAGGTCACTGCATGACCTGTTCGCTTGGGCTATGGCTACAAGCCAGATGCACCTTTGAGAAACATCGATAATTCAACGATAGATGAGATTTTCTCGTCTATCCGCGCCCCCGGACACTTGCGATACCCCTTCGGCGCAGGCAGGATGATCAGGGAAATGACCTGACGCGCCGGACCTGACGGCAAGCAGGCAGGACAACGGAAATGGCGGCAGGCAACCTTATGCACCTGAACGGGCTGCGGGTCTTCACCGTCGCCGCGACCCATCTGAATTTCGCGCTTGCCGCGAAAGAGTTGAACGTTTCACCCTCGGCCATCAGCCATCAGATCCGAACGCTCGAGGACTATCTCGGAACGAAACTTTTCCTGCGCGAAGCGCGGCAACTGGCGCTGACCCAGGAGGGCGCGCATCTCTACCAGCGCCTGTCCGGCCCATTCCGCGATATCGCATCAGCCATCGATCAGATCCGCCAGCAAAGCAATTCCCGTCAGGTGAACCTTATCTGTCGGCCTTTCTTCTCCAGCTTCTGGCTTGCGTCCCGGCTGCAATCCTTCTGGGCGGCGCATCCCCGGATCCCGCTGAACCTCATCCACCAGAATTTCCTCTCGCCACACGATTTCGAGCGCGCCGATCTGGCCGTGGTCTGGGGCAAGTCGCCACCGGACAACATGTCTTACGTCCCGCTGGTCGTGGGCGGGCTGTCGCCAATCATGCATGTCTCGCTGGCCGGACGGATGGGCGTGCCCCGATTCCCGGAGGAGCTGAAGAACTTCACGCTGCTGCATGAAGAAAGCCGGTTGGGCTGGACGGAGTGGTTCGAGCACGCGGGCGTCGCGCATATCGAAGGCCTGCAATCCTATCTGATCGACGACACCAATGTCCGCTATCAAAGCATGATCAGCGGCCAGGGTATCATGCTGGGTGCAGCGCGGCTCTTGCGACCGCAGATCGAGACGGGGGAACTGATCCAGCCCTTCGAGATCGTGCTGTCGGACTACCGCTATTGGCTCGTCTGGCCCGAGGGCCGGAGCCTGTCCACACGCTGCCGACAACTGATCGACTGGCTGCAAAAAGAAGCGGCTTTGACCGTCGTCAGTGAGGCATCCTGATCTGCGCGGACCGCAGACGGAGCCTGGACATTCCAACCGCTCCCCTTCGCCCGACCACGAAAAAACGGCCGGATATGGGGCCACAGGCGTGCTGCGCCTTCCGCGCGGCTCCGGGTGCCGCCAGTGCCAAAACGCCATCTAAGCCCCGGAAATCAGAGAGCAAAGCTGCCTTTTCTGCGGTGATAACTCTTTAGGGTTATGGCGAGTCAGCGATCGCGGCTTCCTAAATGTGGCACAAACAAGAAGCGGGCAGCGCATGCCCGGATTCCTGTCTCGCGTCTCATGGGACGTGGTGCTCTTACCCGTGCGATCCCGTCACTCGGCCTGCAGGTTTGCGACCTGGGCCGAACCAGAAATGCTAGGAAAACGTTGAACACGTTCGCCCGAAATACTGCCCGCGAAAGGGTCGAGGTCTGCATCGCCCGGATCGAGGCAGAGGAGCCGCAATTGCAGGCCTTTGTCCGCTGGGACGCGGCGCAGGCGCGGGCAGAGGCGGCCGACATCGACAAGCGCCGCCCCGAAGCGCCGCTGGCGGGGCTGACGCTGGGGGTAAAGGACATCGTCGATGCCCTTCCCTATCCGACGGAATGCGGATCGCCCATCCATCGGGGCAGGGTTCCGGCATCCGATGCCGCCGCCGTGGCACGGTTGCGCGCAGCCGGCGCGGTGGTGATGGGCAAGACGGTCACGACCGAATTCGCCTTCTTCTCCCCCGGTCCGACCCGCAATCCCCACGATCACCGCCGCACCCCCGGCGGATCGTCCAGCGGCTCTGCCGCTGCTGTCGCCGCGGGGTTTATCGACGCGGGACTGGGATCGCAGACGGCGGCGTCGATCACTCGCCCGGCCTCTTTCTGCGGGGTCGTCGGCTTCAAGCCCAGTTTCGGCAGCTACAGCCTGGCCGGAGTCGGTGGACTGGCGCCATCGTTCGATACTCTGGGCGCGCTGAGCCGCAATGTGGCGACAATGGCCTCGCTGCACGCGGTCCTGGCCAATCCGGCGCAGGTGCCTGCGGTTACCAACGTGCTGACCCCGCGCCGCATCGGGATCTGCCGGACGCCGTGGTGGTCCGAGGCAGAGCCCGCGACGCGCAACGCCATCGCCGAAGCAGCCGCGGCTTTCGGTGCGGAAACCAGCGTCGAAGACGTCGAGATGACGGGTTTCGACGACGGCGCGTTCCTCCACGCCGAGATCATGGCCTACGAAGCGGCGCGGACGCTGGCAGGCGAATATGCCGGGCGGGTCGAAGATCTCAGTCCGGTCCTGCGCCGGATGCTGGACCACGGGATGCAGATCGGCCGGTCCGAACATGTCCACAACCTGCGCCGCGCCGAGGATTTGCGCGCCCGTATCCGCCCGCTGACCGACCGCTTCGATGTCCTGCTGGCACCTTCCGCCGTCGGAGAGGCGCCGATGGGACTGACCGCGACAGGCGATCCGATCTTCAGCCGGCTGTGGACGCTGCTGCGCCTGCCGGCCATCTCGCTGCCGGGCTTCATCGGCCCTTCGGGGATGCCGGTCGGCGTGCAGCTTCTTGCGGGTCTCTACGAGGACGAGCGGCTGCTGGCCCACGCGCTCTGGGCCGAGGCGCTGATGCCCCGACCCGCGCCGCCTCGACCCGCGCCGCCCGGCCCATCCGTCGGGACCTGACCCTTTTTCGACTTTTCCCTATCGCAAGGAACACCCATGCCCAGCCCCACCAAGACAGACTGGCTTGAGCGCGCGCAGAAGCTGACCCTTCGGACCGAGGCCTTCATAGGCGGCAAGTTCCAGCCTGCGGCCAGCGGACGGACCTTCGACAACATCAGCCCCGTCACCGGCAAGCTTTTCGGCAAGGTGGCGGCCTGCGATACCGAGGATGTGGATCGTGCCGTCGCCTCGGCCCGCGCGGCCTATGAAAGCGGCGTCTGGTCCAACGCCGCACCGGAAGACCGCAAGGCCGTGCTGCTGCGGCTGGCCGGGCTGGTGCGCGACCATCTGGACGAGCTGGCGCTTCTTGAAAGCATGGACATGGGCAAGCTGGTCAGCGATGCCCGGACCTACGACATCCCCGGCGCCGCCAGCCTGTTCCAGTGGTATGGCGAGGCGATCGACAAGATCTATGACGAGATTGCACCGACCGGGCCGGGCAACCTGGCGTTGGTGCGCAGGCAGTCTCTGGGCGTGGTGGGGGCCGTTGTGCCGTGGAACTACCCGCTCGACATCGCCACCTGGAAATGCGCCCCCGCATTGGCCGCAGGCAACTCCGTCGTGCTGAAACCGGCCGAGCAATCCCCCCTGACGGCGCTGCGTCTTGCCGAACTGGCCATCGAGGCCGGCCTGCCCGAGGGTGTGCTGAACGTCGTGCCGGGAACCGGGCTGGAGGCGGGGCGCGCCCTTGGCCTGCATATGGATGTCGATTGCCTGGCCTTCACTGGATCGACCGCAGTGGGCAAGGCCTATCTGGGATATGCCGCGCAGTCGAACATGAAGCAGGTCTGGCTGGAATGCGGCGGCAAGTCGCCCAACCTGGTCTTTGCCGATGCCGAGGATCTGGAGGCCGCAGCCGAAATGGCGGCCTTCGGCATCTTCTTCAATCAGGGTGAAATCTGCTCGGCGAATTCGCGTCTTCTGGTGCAGAACTCGATCAAGGACGCCTTCCTGGAGAAGGTGGTCGAAAAGGCGGCCGGGTTCCGCCCGGGCAACCCGCTCGATCCTGCCTCGACCATGGGCGCCATCGTCGACCGCCGCCACAGCGACCGGATCGAGGCTGCGATCGATGCGGGCCGGGCGACGTCACGACTGGTCAGCGGCGGCGAACGGCAGACCATTGATGGCAGCGATTGCTATATCACGCCCACGATCTTCGCCGATGTCGACCCCGACAGTGCGCTGGCCCGCGACGAGATTTTCGGCCCTGTCCTTGCCGTTACCGGATTTGACGACGAGGCGCAGGGCATCGCGCTGGCCAATGACACGATCTATGGCCTGGCGGCCTCGGTCTGGACGGGAAGCATTTCGCGCGCGCATCGCGTTTCGGAAAAGCTGAAGGTCGGCACCGTCTCGATCAACACGGTTGACGCGTTCAGCGCGCAGACACCTTTCGGCGGCGTCAAGCAATCCGGCATGGGCCGGGATCTATCGCTGCATGCCTTCGACAAATACACGGCGCTGAAAACGGTCTGGATCAAATACTGATCCCAACCGGCCCCGAGGGCCGAAATGGCCACGCTTCTTCTGGAAAATCATCATCGGAGGCAATGGATCTGATCCGGCCGCCTCCGACCAGACCAGAACCGGCCGATCAATCCATCTGCCGGCTCATCCGCCTCTCAATAAAAAAACCAAGCAACCGCAACAGGGAAATCAAAAATGAAACAGACCTTCCTGAAAGCCATGGCCCATCGCCCCTTGCGTGCCGGATGCGCCGCACTGATTGCCGGCTCGCTGATCGCTTCGGCGGCGTCGGCATTCAGTCCCGAATCTGACGATCCGATTCTGGTGGCGCAGCATGACTGGGCCGGCAGCGAGTTTTCCACCAAGCTGATGGTTCGGCTGCTGCAGGAAGCCGGCTACAACGCCCGGGCCGTCACCATCGACAGCTATTCTGTTTTTACGGCTTTGCAGAACGGCGACATCACCATGGAAGTCGAAGCCTGGGTTACCAGCCATCCCGAAGCCCCTGCTTTGGTTGAAGAAGGGCTGATCACCGATAGCGGAGAGCTTGGCCTGAGGTCCACCGATCGCTGGTGGTATCCTGAATATGTCAAGGAACAATGCCCCGGACTGCCAGACTACAAGGCCTTGAACGACTGCGTCGCGCTTTTCGCCACGACCGAGACCGGCGACAAGGGAAGGCTTCTGGCGTTCCCCGAAGACTGGGAAGGCAATGACGAGGAACGGGTCGCCAATCTTGGCCTGGATTTCGAAGTGGTCCATGCCGGTTCCGAAGCGGCGCTTCTGGCCGAAGTGAAATCCGCCGAGCAGCGAAAGATCCCGATCCTGGTCTGGCTTTATGAGCCGCACTGGGCGCCGGTGGTCTACAAGGGCGAATATGTGGATCTGCCCGCTTACACACCCGAATGCTATGAAAGCGAAAGCTATGCCTGCGAAAAGCCCGACGGGCCGATCCTGAAACTTTCCTGGCCCGGCGCCAAAGAAAAATGGCCGCGCGCCGAAAAGATCTTTCAGAACTTCGTGCTGAACAAGGACGAATACGTTCAGGCCATCATCGACATCAGCCTGGAAGGCAAGTCGGTCGATGAGGCAGTCGAGGCCTGGGTTCAGGGCAACAAGGACCGCTGGACGGCCTGGCTCCAGTAAATGAGCGTGCGTGGTGCCATGGCATATGCCTCAACTGTTTCTGCGTCCGGTACGGTCATGACCCTGCGGCGCATCACCCTGATCGCCAGCTTCGGGATCATCGCCGGATTATATGTGCTGGCACCATACCTGCCCGATTGGGTGACGGCCTGGCCACGCGATCTGGTGTTGCCCGTGGCAAAAACCATTACGGCCGCGATCAAATGGCTGGCAGATACCGCGATCCTTGGGGGCGTGTCCCTCAAGGATCTGACCCGCGCCTCATCGAAGCTGATCGAGTGGCCGACCACCGTGATTCAGATCTTCCTTGTCAGCGGCATCACCCAGGGCTTTGGCGCACAACAGGTCGTGTTGGTGCCGCCCTTGTCCTGGCTTGGGATTGCAGCCGCAACCGTGCTGCTCGGCTGGCGCCTGGGTCGACTGCGGCTGGCGCTGTTCAGCCTGTTCACGGTGGGATACCTGCTGGTGTTCGGCCTGTGGCAAAGCGCGATGCAGACGTTCTCGATGCTGATCATCGCGGTTCCGATCGGCGCGGCGACCGGGCTGTGGCTGGGTATCCTTCTGTGGCGACGGCCCCGGATCCAATCCGCCGCACTGATCGGCTTTGATCAGCTGCAGACGATTCCGGTCTTCGCCTATCTGGTTCCCATCATCATCTTTTTCGGCCTCGGCTATCCGCCGGCCATCCTCGCAACAGTGATCTACGCTGTTCCGGCGATGATCCGCACCACCGTTGTCGGCCTGAACCTGGCACAGCAATCGGTCGGCGAACTTTCCAGATCGGTAGGCTGCAGCCGGAGGCAGGAACTGTGGACGATCCTGATCCCCACTGCCCAGGCAGAACTGCGGGTAGGCGTGAACCAGATCGTCATGCTGTCCTTTTCCTGTACAGTTCTGGCATCATTGGTCGGCACCGACGGGCTGGGATACGACATCCTGACCGCGCTGCGCCAGCTGGACATCGGCCGCGGTCTTGAGGCCGGGCTGGGTATCACGCTGGCCGCGATCCTGCTGGATCAGATGTTTCAAAGCTCGGTCGATCGCCGCACCGGACCGCGCATGCCCCTGCGGCGCTTTCTGTCGATCATCGCGCTGGTGCTGCTGGTCCCGACGGCGCTTTCCCTGGTCCAGCCGTGGCTGGCCACCTACCCGGCCGAATGGAACCTCTCGACCGGCGCCTTCGCGGATAGCGTGGTCGAATGGATCAACGTCAACCTGGCCTGGTTGATGGACGGCATCAAGACCGGCTTGCTCGTCTATTTGCTGATCCCGGTGAAGACCTTCATGACCGGCATCCCATGGACGGTGGGTGTGCTGTTGATCGGCTGGCTGGGCTATCTGGTCGGGGGCTGGCCGCGTGCGGCTCTGGTCGGGTCGCTGATGCTGGTCATCGCCGCGGTCGGGCTGTGGCAGGTCACCATGCTGACGATCTACCTGTGCTCCGTCTCGGTGATCATGGCCTCTGTGGTGGGTATACCACTGGGCGTCGTGGCCGGACGCAGCCCTTCGATGGCCCGGATCATCCTGCCCGTCGTTGATACGCTTCAGACACTGCCGTCCTTCGTCTATCTGATCCCGGTGATCATGTTCTTCGGCTCGGGCGAGTTTCCGGCCTTCGTGGCAATCGCGGCTTACGCGGTCTGCCCCGCGGTCCGTCTTACCGAACTGGGCATCCGCCAGATCCCGGTGTCGCTGCGCGAAGCGGGGACGCAGCTCGGGATGACCTCCATGCAGCGGCTGTTCAAGGTCGATCTTCCGGTGGCCGCGCCGCAGATCCTGCTGGGCCTGAACGGCACAATCGTCATGGCGCTGGCGATGCTGGTCATCACCGCGCTGATCGGCACAAAGGATCTGGGGCGCGAGACGCTGAATGCGCTGGCCAAGGTCGATCCGGGCAAGGGCCTTACCGCGGGCCTGGCAGTCGCCTGTCTTGCCGTGATTGCAAACCGTCTTGTCGGAGGACTGGCGGAAAAGCGGCTTGCCGCACAAAGACCACGAAACTGAGGACGGGTTGGAGTCATGACTTACACATATATCATCGTTGGGGCCGGATCGGCGGGTTGCGTCCTGGCAGACCGGCTGAGCGCCGATCCCGGCAACAAGGTTCTGCTGCTGGAGGCGGGGGCCTGGGACCGCAATCCGCTGATCCACATACCCGCCGCCTTGCCGGCCGTCGCCCCCAACCCGCGGCTGAACTGGGGCTACCACACCCAGCCCGAGGCGGAACTGGACGGCAGATCGCTGTTCTGGCCGCGCGGCAAGACGGTGGGCGGGTCCAGCTCGATCAATGGCATGGTCTATACGCGTGGCAACGCAGGGGATTACGACCGCTGGCCCGCACTTGGCGCCGAAGGCTGGGGCTATGCCGATGTTCTGCCATGGTTCCGGAAGTCGGAAGCCAACGTGCGCGGAGAGGGTGCCTTTCACGGGGCCGGCGGCCCGCTTCGTGTGACACGGGGTCGCCGTACCTCGGCACTTTGCGACCTCTTCGTCGAGGCAGGTGCGCAGGCGGGCTACAGGCTGAACGATGATTTCAACGGTGCCGATCAGGAAGGCTTTGGCGACTTCGACGCCACGGTTTTCCGCGGCCGCAGATGGAGCACCGCGACCGCTTTCCTGCGGCCCGCCTTGCGGCGGGGGAACCTGACGGTCATTACCGGCGCGCTTGCCTCGCGCATCCTCTGGCAGGGGGTGCGGGCGGTCGGGGTGGAATACCTCCGGGGGAACCGGCGCGAGACCGCCCGCTGCGACGGCGAGGTGATCCTGTCGGGTGGCGCGATCAACTCGCCGCAACTGCTGCAACTGTCGGGGGTAGGCCCGGCCGACCATCTGCGCGGGCTTGGCATCAAGGTCGTCGCCGACCGGCCCGGGGTCGGGGCCGATCTGCAAGACCATCTCTGCGTCTGCCTGATGTCGCGCATCACCCAGCCGATCAGCCATTACCGCTGGCTGCACCCGCTGCGCGCCACCTCTCTGGCCGCGCAATATGCGCTGACCCGCAAAGGCGTTGCGGCCGAGGCCCCGCTCTCTACCGGCGCTTTCCTGAAAAGCGACCCCGCGCTGCCCTGGCCGGACCTGCAACTGCACCTGACACCCGCGCTGGTCACCAGCCACGACAGCTCCTGGCCCGGCGAGCATGGGCTGACAGTCTATGTCAACCACGGCAACCCGGCCAGCCGGGGCACCATCCGGCTGGCCAGCGCCGAGGCGTCCGTGCATCCGCTGATCTCGCCCAACTACCTTTCGGCGCCCGAAGATCTGCCAGTCCTGCGGCAGGGCGTGAAGATGACCCGCGAGGTGCTGGCGCAACCCGCCATTGCCGCCGTGCTGGGCGAGGCGCTGGACCTGCCGCATGGTCCCGTCTCGGATGACCAGATCGACAGCTTCATCCGCGCCAAGGCTGAAACCGTCTATCACCCGGTCGGCACCTGCCGGATGGGCAATGATGCCGATGCCGTGGTGGACACGGCCCTGCGCGTGAACGGGGTCGAGGGTCTGCGCGTGGTCGATGCCTCGGTCATGCCCGCCTTGATCAACGGCAACACCAACGCGCCGACGATCATGATCGCCGAGAGAGCAAGCGAGATAATTCTGGACAGGGTGCATCAGTCCAAGGGGTCGAAACCGACTCTCTGCGCCGCCCAGGGATGAAGAGGCCATGACGATGACGACGCCGAAACCCAAGCTTCAGGTCCGGGATCTGTGGAAAATCTACGGGCCCCGCGCACAGGAAATCTTCCGCAACCGCCCGGCGCCGCCCACAGACGGGGAATTGACCGGAAACGGCCTCTTTGCTGCCGTGCGCGGCGCATCCTTCGACATCTGGCCGGGCGAACTGATCACCGTCATGGGGTTGTCGGGCAGCGGCAAGTCCACCCTGGTCCGCGCCGTCAGCCGGCTGATCGAGCCCACCTATGGCCAGGTCCTGCTGGACGACGAGGATCTTCTGGCCGCCCCGACGGCCCGGCTGACCGATCTGCGCCGGCACCGCATGGGCATGGTCTTCCAGAACTACGCGCTGCTGCCGCATCGCACGGTGCTGGAAAACGTTGCCCTGCCGCTGGAAATACGCGGCGAGGTCAAGGCAGAGCGGGAGGCGCGCGCGCGGCAGATGGTCGATCTGGTCGGCCTGACCAACCGCATTGACCATTTCCCGACCCAGCTTTCCGGCGGCCAGCAACAAAGGGTGGGCATCGCCCGCTCGCTGGCGGTCGACCCCGACATCTGGTTTCTCGACGAGCCCTTCTCGGCACTTGATCCGCTGATCCGGCACGAGCTTCAGGAAGAACTGCTGCGGCTGCAGAAGATCGTCAGGAAGACGATCCTGTTCATCACCCATGACTTCGACGAGGCAATCCGTCTGGCCAACCGGATCATCATCATGGAGGAAGGCCGCATCGTTCAGATCGGCACGCCGGAGGAGATCGTCCTGAATCCCCGGGATCAGTATATCGCCAACTTCACCAAGAACGTCCGCCGCGCGACCGTCATCACCGCCGGATCGCTTGCGGTGCCGCATCCCGTCATGGCCGGAATCGGGGCGACGGTGCCGCAGGGCACCAAGATCATCGACGCCGCGCCACAGGTTCTGGCCTCGCCCGATCCGGTCGGCGTGGTGGACGATAGCGGGCGGCTGATGGGCGTCCTGCCTCGGCAGGAGATCATCAATCTGGTGCTGGAGCGGCCGTCCGCCGCCTGAGCGGCGCAAGACACCCGCGAACCGGCCGGGACAGGATCATCGCCAGCATCGACCCTACTCTTTGGGGTTATTTCCTGCCCCGGCTCCGAAAGGGATATTCCCGATCACAACTGCGGAGAACAGAATGGACCTGCGACCCAACTACGACATGGAAAAGATCCGGCAGCAGGATCTGCAACACCATTTCCACCCCTTCACCGATTTCTCGACATTCAAGTCCTCGGGCTCGATGATCCTGACCGGTGCAGAGGGCGCCTATGTCACCGACAGCGAGGGCCAAAGATATCTCGACGGGATCGGGGGGCTCTGGTGCGTCAATATCGGCTACGGCCGCGACGAAATGGCCGATGCGATGGCCGCGCAGGCGCGGCAGATGGTCTATTACTCATCCTTCGGCCATCACACTTCGGTTCCTGCCGCCCAGCTTGCAGCAAAGCTGGCCGAACTGGCACCCGGCCCCCTGAACCATGTGTTCTATGGTCTGGGCGGATCGGAATCGAATGACACCGCGGTGCGGATGATCCATTTCTACTTCAACCGGCTTGGAAAGCCGACCAAGAAGAAGATCATCACGCGCCATGACAGCTATCACGGCAGCACCTATCTGACGATGTCGATGACCGGCGTCGCCTTTGACCACATCGGCTTTGACCTGGTGGCCGACGGCCTGATCCACCGCGTCTCGTCGCCCAATACCTACCGCCGGCCGGAAGGGACGACCGAGGCGGAGTTTCTGGATCAGCTGATTGCGGAATTCCGCGCAAAGATCGAGGAACTCGGCCCGGAAAACGTCGCCGCCTTCTTCGCGGAACCGATCCAGGGCGCGGGCGGCGTGATCGTTGCGCCGAAAGGCTATCATGTCGCCATGGCGCAGGTCTGCCGCGACTATGGCGTGCTTTATGTCGCCGACGAGGTCGTCACCGCCTTCGGTCGGCTGGGCCATTTCTTCGCCTCTGAAGACGTCTTCGGCATGGTGCCCGACATCATCACCGCGGCAAAAGGCATGTCTTCGGCTTACGCACCGTTGTCAGCCAACATCATCTCGGATGAAATCTATGACGTGTTGAGCGTGCCTCAGGCGAAAGGCGCGATGTTCACCCATGGCTTCACCTATTCCGGCCATCCGGTCTGCTGTGCAGCCGGCCTGAAGAACATCGAGATCATGGAGCGCGAGGATATCTGCGGCCATGTCCGCAGGGTTGGTCCCTATTTCGAACAACGCCTGCGCGAGCTTTCTGACCTCCCGCTCGTCGGCGATGTTCGAGGCAGCCACTTCATGCTGTGCGTCGAGAACGTTGCCAACAAGACCACCAAGGACCTGATCGCGCCCGAGTTCGCCATCGGCAAGCGGATCGCGAACGAATGCCAGTCCCGCGGTGTGCTGGTGCGCCCGATCGCCCATCTGAACGTCATGTCACCTCCCCTGACTCTCGACACCGATCAGGTGGATCATCTGGTTGATGTGCTGGGCACCTCGATCAGGGAGGTGGCCGATCAACTGACCCGCGAAGGGGTGAAGCTCGACTGAGCGCCGCCTTGCGATCCAGGACGTCTCTGCTAGAGTCCCGGCGCATTCCGGTTGCGGGATGCGTCGGATCTTCAGGCCGGTTTATCTAGCGACGATGCCAGATCATCTTACCACGAGGGGCGAACAGGAAGGCTCGCCTTGGGTGAGAGGTCTGGCCGATACCGTCCTCGCGCTTGGGACCGCGCATTTCTGGGACGCGATGTCCAAGGTCATCGGTTCCATCCTGGAAAATCATGGCATCGTGGTCTTCCGCTACTCCGGGCAGCAAGAGCCCGCGCTGATGTTCAGCAACTTTCGCAATCAGGTCTCACGCGGGGATTTCCGAGAGTATCGGACCCGGGCCTATCTGCTCGACCCGATGTATCTGGCCTTTCAGGAGCGTTACACTGATGGCGTGCACATGCTCCGAGAGCTTGCCGCAGACCGCTTCTTTTTCTCCGAATACTATCGGACCTATTATGTTCAGACCGGCCTTTCCGACGAGTTGTGCCTTTTCTGCTGGATCGCCGAAGACGACCTGGTCATGATTTCGGTTGTCCGGGGAAAGCACATGGCACCCTTTACGGCCTCCGGCCTCCGGCTCCTGCGGAAAATCAGCAGCCTTCTGTCAAGCCTGGTCTATCGGCATGTGATGGCCGCCACGTCACGGGCACCTCAATCCGCCGATCCCTCTTCGGCGGCGCCAACCTTGAACATCGGCGACGACAACCTTCTGACGCAGCGGGAACTTGCAATCGCCAACCTGATCCTCAGAGGACATTCCTCGCCCTCCATGTCGCTCTTGCTTGGAATTAGTGTCGAGACGATCAAGGTCCACCGGCGGCATATCTACCAGAAACTGAGCATATCCTCGCAAGCAGAGCTCTTCTCGCTGGCGATGAACCGCTCCGCAGCCAGAGATTTGGGGTAGTTGTCGGGGCCTAGCGCGGGGCGAGGATCAGTTCCGTCGCTGCTTCTTGTAGCGCGGTTTCCAAAGCGCTGCTGACGGGGCGATCGGTGATCAGCGTCAGGTCCGCGGTCCAGGGGGTCAACTGAACCATCGCCCTTTTGTCGAATTTGCCATGATCGGCAAGGACCACGCCGCGATCCGAACTTCGCAGCATTGCGGCATAGACCTCTCCGATATCCGGCATCGCCTCGCTGACACCGCTGGCACTTAGGCCTGAGGCACCGATAACGGCGATGGGCGCCCGAAAGCGTTCGATCGCCACGATGGTCTCGTGCCCCACCACCATATGCTCCTGACCGTTGAAATTGCCGGGCAGCATGGTGACCTGAATACGGGGGTTCTGCGACAGTTCCTGCGCGATCAGATAGGCAGGGGTCAGGATGAAAAGCCGATGCTGAACATCGCGCAGGGCACGGGCGAAGTGCTGCATGGTTGCACCGCCACCCAGGAGCAGCGCGTCATGTGACGCAAGCCGCTCAGCCGCCGCACGCGCGATCGCCTGTCTTTCTTCGACTTGCAATATCATGCGATCATGCAGCGCCGGCTCAAAGCGTGTTGCTGCACTGAAAGCGCCGCCATAGGTGCGGCTGATGCGGCCAGCCTCTGCCAATTCGGCCAGGTCCCGCCGGATCGTCTCGGTGGTAACCCCAAAATCTTCGGCCAGCTGGTTCACGCGAAGCGATGGATTGAGTTCAAGCGTCGCCAGAATCCGCGCCTGGCGCTCTCCTTTGCGCAACTTCACCCCTAAACCTCATCGATTCAACAGATCCATTCGGATTGGCAGAAGTTCCCCTTCAGAGCAACCAAAGATGATCTGCTAGTTACAAATATAAATGTTGCGACTCACAGATATTGTTGTCAATCTTCGTTCAAACGGAGGTATGCTCGTGTTCAACTACGGTTTCTT
>CAKSTR010000011.1 GCA_934500835.1 uncultured Paracoccaceae bacterium
AAGCCGCCGTTCATCAACAGCTCCAGATCGCAGACCTGACGCTGGGTCAGATCCCAGGACGGCAGCGCCGCCGCCTCATGCTTCAGCTTCTGGGCGGAATCGTAGGAGACGTAAAGCTCGGGGATCGGGGCGAAGTTGTTCTGCATGACATCGGTCCTGTGTTTCTGGGGGATGAGGCGGGTGTCCTCACCCGTCAGTTCGGCGTGAAGGGCGTGGTATTCCGAGAGTTTGCGGGCAAGGAAGCGATCGACCAGCCGGGCCTTTTCCGACCCGCCGCGCGGGGTCAGCGCATAGGCAAAACGCTGGCGCCTGTCGGTGCCGCTGTCGCGGTCCGTGACATGGATCAGACCGGCATCGCTGGCGGCGCGCAGTTGCGCGTTCAGGCTGCCAAGGCTGATGCCAAGCGCCTGCGCCGTGGCGCGCTGCGTGGCCTCGGGCGCGCGATCAAGCTGGCGCAAGAGGCGGAAGAGCTGGTCTTCCTCTGGCAGGGCGGGGCGGGAAAGCGGTGGCATCGGGGGCGGCAGTCGCGTGGTTCACAAGTGTGTTCAATATTGAACATATCTCACAGCGTCAGGCAAAGGGAAAGCGAAAGCTGCGGCCTTCGACCGGCACGGCAGATTTTCACCGCCGCGCCGCGGCATAAGCGCCACAGTGCCCGCTACTTGTCCGCAGCCTCGGCGGGCGTGCCCAGCTTGTGCCGGTTTGCATCGCGGATCCTTGCCGCCGCATCGTCGTAAAGGAACGGCAGGAAGGCATAGCGCCGCCCCGCCGTCACCTTGGAGACCGAGTGCAGGAGCGAGCAGGAAAACACCACCGCGCCGCCCGGCGGGGCCTTGAACCGGCGCGTGCCATATTCCGGGAAACCGACCTCGCCGCCGTCGAAATCGTCGTTCAGGTTGATCGAGACGGCAAAGCGGCGATGCGCCGTACCCGACGTGGTATTGTCGCGATGCGGCGCGAAATGACCGCCCTCCTCGGCGGCATAGCAGGAGACGATGTAACGCTCCATCCGCGTCACTTCGAACTGATGCGCTTTGCGGATCTCGGGCACGATGCGGCGCAGAAAGCGCGACTGGATGCCGCCGATCAGGGCCTGATCGGACAGCGTGATGTCCTTGCGGCTTTTGTGACTGCGGTCGTTGACGCCGATGGTGCGGCCGCCGATCTCGCGCATGACGCCCGATTCCTCGCCGCCCTGCGCCTCATAGAGGCCGATGAGATGGCGGCAGAGGTCAGGTTCGAACACATCGGGCAGGAACAGGATCGGCGCCATCAGCGGCTGGCCGGCGAAGGTCTCGGCGGGGGGCAGGCTGGCGATACGGTCGATCACCTGCGCAATGTCGCCGGCATCCGCACGGAAGGGGATCACGTCCAGAAGGCGCATGCGCGGATCGGTGATCGCCCAGACACCCAGCCGTTGACCGGCCGGACTTACTGCTCCGTAAAGCCGGCTGGCGGTCAGGTCGTGGTCCCAAAGGATGCGGTAGCCGGGGATGCGGTTCGCGATCCGCCCCTGCTCCTGATCGGCCGGATCCGAGGACAGCCCGAAGAACGAGGCATGGCTGTCGTTGAAAAGGTCAGGGCGGGCCAGCGCCGCCTTGACCCGGGCCATGGTGCGGGCGTCGGCGGCCGAATGGAAGAAACACAGGACCAGATAGCGTCCGGCGGCGGTATCGAAACTGTAGCGGGGATTGCTGGCCGAAGGCAGGATGAAGGACGGTGCCGGCTCGCCTCGGGTCGGGGGGATGATCTCGGTCAACGGTGCCTCCTGCAATTCATCCAGACAGAACAAGGGCTTCGGCGCGACAGGTCAAGCCGCCGTTTGCCCGTTCACGGATTTGTCGGGAGTGAAATGGCCGGGCGGCGCCGGCAACCCGCAAGAGGCGGGGTCGAGACGGCACCACCCGGGCGCGATCCCGCCGCCCGCGTGGTGCGCAAAACGGCCCCCGGCCCGGCGGCGCGGGTGCTATCGGGGCAGGGAGTCATGCGGGACGGGCGGGGCTGATGCCCGGCCCGTCGTCAGTGCCCGGCCAGAAACTTCTCGGCGTCCAGCGCGGCCATGCAGCCCATGCCGGCGCTGGTAACGGCCTGCCGGTAGATATGGTCGGTCAGGTCGCCCGCGGCAAAGACGCCGGGGACCGAGGTGCGGGTGGACCCCGGTTCGACCTTCACATACCCGCCATTGTGCAGCTCCAGCTGGTCCTTGACCAGCTCGGACGCCGGCGCATGGCCGATGGCGACGAAGAAGCCGGCGCAGGGCAGGTCCTGCGTGGCGCCGGTCTTGACGTTGCGCACCACGACGGCGGTCACGCCAAGCGGGGTTTCGGTGCCCATCACTTCGGTCACTTCGCTGTCCCAGATCACTTCGATCTTGGGGTTCTTGAAGAGACGGTCCTGCATGATCTTCTCGGCCCGGAAAGAGTCGCGGCGGTGGATCACCGTGACCTTGCTGGCGAAATTGGTGAGGAACAGCGCCTCTTCGACAGCGGTGTTGCCGCCGCCGATCACAACCACCTCTTTGCCGCGATAGAAGAACCCGTCGCAGGTGGCGCAGGCGGAAACTCCGAAGCCCTTGAACTTCTCCTCACTCGGCAGGCCAAGCCATTTCGCCTGCGCACCGGTGGCAAGGATCACCGCATCGGCAACATAGGTGATGCCGGAGTCGGCCTGCGCCCTGAACGGGCGGGAAGACAGGTCAAGCGAGGTGATGTAGTCGCTGACCACCTCGGCCCCCACGGCCTTGGCATGCTCTTCCATCCGCACCATCAGGTCGGGGCCCATGACATGCGAGTCGCCGGGCCAGTTCTCGACTTCTGTCGTGATGGTCAGCTGGCCGCCGGGCTGCAGCCCCTGCACCAGAACCGGATTCAGCATGGCGCGGGCGGAATAGACCGCCGCCGTGTAACCCGCCGGGCCTGATCCGATGATGAGAACCCGCGTCTGTTTTTCGGCCATGATCGTCCCCCGGGAAGTGCAGCCTGCACGTGCAGCCAGTCCGATATAGGCAAAGCCGGCAGCGCCCGAAAGCCCCGATTGCTTGCGGAAAATCCGGTTGCCGCGAAACGCTGCGGCGGGCAAGGGGGGCAAGGACGAAAGAATATTGCGCAGAGCGGCGCAACCGCCTAGAAGGCAGGCAATCACGGAGAACCCCATGGCCGGACACAAGCTGGACCCGATCGACCGGCATATCCTTGCGGAACTGCAGGCCGATGGCCGGATGACCAATGTCGAGCTGGCCAGCCGGGTGGGCATTTCCGCGCCGCCCTGTCTGCGCCGGGTCAGGACGCTGGAAGAGGCGGGCTATATCAACGGCTACCATGCGGACATCGACGCGCGCGAACTGGGCTTCGAGGTTGCGGTTTTTGCGATGGTGCGGCTGAACAGCCAGGCCGAGGCCGATCTTTCGGCGTTCGAGGCCCGCTGCCGCGCCTGGCCCCTGGTCCGCGAATGCCACATGCTGAACGGCGAGATCGACTTCATCCTGAAATGCGTCTCGCCGGATCTGTCGACGTTCCAAAGCTTCCTGACCGGGGAACTGCTCAAGGCCGAGAACGTCGCGAATGTGAAGACCAGCCTGGTCATCCGCTGCGCCAAGGATGAACCGGGTGTGCCCTTTGACGTGCTTGAGGCGCGACTGGCGCGCAGCGCCTGAACGCTGGCCTGCGACCACATGTCGCCGGGCTGAGAGCATGCCGCCGCGCACCGTGACGGCATTCCGATCCCCAAAAACGGAAAACGGCCCCTTGATGGTGCCAGAGGAGCACCGGGGCCGTCTTTCCCGTTCACCCCGAGCAAGGGTTTCGGGCAACCTGTCTGCAGCCTGCCCTTTCGGGTCTTACACGCGTGCCAGCACTGATACAGTCGCAGCGGGACAGCTGCTGGATGAATTCTGGCATGAATGTGGCCCCTTGTCAAACTCGGGTCAAACTCGGGGCGCAATTCTTGTCAGGTCCCTGAACGATGCCATTGCTCGGCTGGCATTGTCCTTTCCTGCAGCGCAATCCGGCGAAAGTCGCCCGGACCGCTTCGATCAGCGGGCCGCGACCGCACCCTTGCTGCCGAAGAGGGCGATCTCGCGTCGCTGGACGGTCGTTTGGTCGCGGGTCGGCGTGCCGGTCATGGCGGCCGGACGCTTGCGCTGTCCGCGCATCCAGGGAAAGACCGGCAGGGGTTCGGCCGAAGCCGCGATCACCGAGCGAAGCCAGCGGCGTTCAGTGCCAATTGCTTTGGTCATGGTCTGCTCTCCTCTTTTTCTTGGCCTTCGGGCCTTGATGGGAAGATCGCGGATCAATGCGGCGGGTCTTGGGCTGATTGGTGAAGGAATGCGGCCAATTCCGGGCGCGCAACAATTGGCCCATTGGACCCGGATTGTTGCGGAATCTGCGGGTTTCGGGCCAGGATCAGAGACAATCTGTGAAATCCGCCGCAGATTGTTTCCTGAATTCAGGCAGCCGCGCGGCCGCTCAAAGCCGGATCACCGAAATCAGCCGCCCATAGTCCGCCTCGCCGGCATGGGTGGTGCGGCGGAAGGAATAGAAGCGGTCCGAATCGCGATAGGTGCAATGGCCGATCCATTCGGCCTGCCCCACACCGGCGCGGCGCAGACGGTGCAGCCCGAAGCCCGGCAGGTTGAACAGCATCCGGTCGCCCTTGCCATTGGCGAAGTAACGCAGGTTCGCCGGATCATCGGCGGCGAAGGCGTCAAGAAATTCGGGGCCGACCTCATATGCCGCCTGGCTGATGCAGGGGCCGATCACCGCCGAGATGCGGTCACGGCGGGCGCCAAGTGTTTCCATCGCGTCGATGGTCGCCTCCAGCACGCCGTCCAGCGCACCGCGCCATCCGGCATGGGCGGCGCCGATCACCCCGGCATCGGGGTCGGAAAACAGCACCGGCTGGCAATCGGCGGTCAGGATCGCCAGCGCAAGACCGGGGGTTGCCGACACCATCGCATCGGCGCGTGGCTTGCCCTCCAGCGGGCCGGTCACAGTCACCACGTCGGGCGAGTGGACCTGATTTACCGTCACCAGCGTCTCGGGCGTGACACCCATCGCCTCGGCCACGCGGGCGCGGTTGATCGCCACGATCTCGGCCTGATCCGATGACCCGGCCCCGCAGTTCAGCCCGGCGAAGATGCCGGACGAGGCCCCGCCCTTGCGGGTGAAGAACCCGTGCCGGGCGGGCAGGGCGTCCGAGGTGATGATATCCAGCATGGTTGGCATCAGGCTGCGGCGAATCCGGGTGGGGGTGGGGCGGCTGGCGGAAAGAGGGCGAGCACCTTGAACAACTCACCCATTTCCTGGGGGTGGGTCAAGCGTCGCTCTGCGGCGCGGTGGCGGGAAAGCGCCTCGCCCTCCAGGCGGGCGGCAAGACGGTCGGCCCGCTGCGCGATGCCCAGGGCGGCCAGGACTGCACCCTGGGGCCTGTAGCTGGCGGCCAGCGGCGCCGCCGCGCGGGCCAGCGCCTCGAAGTCGACATGGGCGGTCAGGTCGGCCTCGCCCGGCGCCAGCAGCGGATCGGTGAAGGCATGGTCCCTCAGGGCCTGGAACGTGTCGCCCCGGCTGTGCCAGCCGCCGTAATCGACGATCAGCGCAAGCCCGCCATGCGCGGCGACGCGGGCCGACAGGCCGGCGATGATCGGGGCGGCGGCGGGGCAGATCTCCACCACCTCGCCATCGGCCGTGTCCTGCAGCCGATGCGCCAGCGCCGCCAGCGGGGCCGCAGGGGCGCGGCCAAGCGTCAGGACGCCGTCGTGCTGACCGACCATGGTCTCGGCCCAGCCGGCGCTGTCGCGGGTGAACTGACGGATCGGCAGGGCGTCGAAGAATTCGTTGGCCAGAAGGAACAGCGGCTGGTCGGGCAGGGCATTTACGCTGTCGGCCCATGCCACCGGATGGTGGCCTAGGGTCTGGCGCTGGACCTTCCGCAAGGCGGATGACGCTTCGACCAGCGTGACGGAGCAGGCGTCGTGAAAGCCCGGCACGCCACGCGTGGCCCGCAGGACATCGGCCATCAGCGTGCCACGCCCGGGGCCAAGCTCGGCCAGGGTAAAGGGCGCGGGGGCACCCTGATCGAGCCAGGCCTGCGCAAGACATAGCCCGAGAAGCTCGCCGAACATCTGGCTGATCTCGGGCGCTGTGGTGAAGTCGCCGGCGCTGCCAAAGGGCGTGCGCGTGGTGTAATAGCCGTGCTGCGGATGCAGCAGGCAGTCAGCCATGTAGTCGGCAAGGCTGATGGGGCCGGTGGCGGCGATCCGCGCGGCAAGGATCGCGGCCAGCGCAGTCATGCCGGGACGGCGACGGGCCGGGCGCGGCGCAGGAACCACAGGCCGATCAGGATCATCGGCAGGCTGAGGCATTGTCCGGCCGTCAGCCCCCAACCGTTGATGTGCAGGTAAAGGCCAAGCGGGTTGCCGATGTCCACGAATTGCGCGTCGGGCTGGCGGACGAACTCGACCAGAAAGCGCGCCGTGCCGTAGCCGGCGATGAAAAGGCCCATGATCCGGCCCGGAAAGCGAAGCCAGCCCTGGCGATAGGCCAGCCAGAGGACGGCGAGGCCGAGGATGAGCCCTTCGAGAGCCGCCTCATACAGCTGACTGGGGTGGCGCGCGCAAAGGCCGGCGATGCCGGGGCAGGTCTGGGCCGCCTCGCCGGGGAAGATCACGCCCCAGGGGAGGTCGGTCGGGCGGCCCCACAGTTCAGCATTGATGAAGTTGGCGATGCGGCCAAGAAGCAGGCCGGCGGGCACCACAAGACCCATCAGATCGCCCAGCCGCAACATCGGGATATTCTCGCGCCAGGCGAAAAGCATGCCGGCAAGGGCGACGCCCAGGAAGCCGCCGTGGAAGGACATGCCCCCCTCCCACACCCGCAGGATGGCGGCGGGGTCGGCGGCGAATTTGCCGGGCTCGTAGAACAGGACATATCCGATACGGCCGCCCAGGATGACGCCAAGGATGACCCAGGTCATCAGGCGCTCCAGCTGATCACGGGTCATCGGCGGCGTGCCGCCCCAAAGCTCCGGCCGCCGCAGGGTGCGCGCGGCCAACCACCAGGCGATGACGATCCCCACCAGATAGGCCATGGCATACCAGCGCAGCGCGAAGGTCATGCCGAAGGCCGAGACCGAGAAGATCTCGGGCGAGATATGGGGGAAGGGGATCATGCCGCGCTCCGCTGTTCGGGGCTTGATGCGGGGCAGGTGCGTCGAAGTCAACCGGCTGGCGGACTTGTGAAGCGCGGGGACGCGGCGCATATAGGCAAGAGGACAGGAGGCCCGGCCATGCAGACCCGCAACAAGTTTCTTGATGACGTCAGCCAGCTGATGACCAATGCCATGGGCGTGGCGCAGGGGGCGAAGACCGAGGCCGAGACCGCGATGAAATCGCTGGTGGACCGCTGGATGGCCGACCGCGATTTCGTGACCCGTGAAGAGTTCGACGCGGTGCGCGCGATGGCCCAGAAGGCACGCGAGGAGAACGAGGCGCTGAAGGCCCGGCTTGATGCGCTGGAAGGCGGCAAGACGAAGGGCTGAGGCGCGAATTCGCGGCGAAAGATCGGGCTGCTCCGGCTGGCGGACCTTGCGCGAAGGCGCTGCGGCCACGGGACGGCGAGCCTTCGTCGAAGGATCGGGGGCTCAGGGCCGGACCAGCCGGAACGCGGCAGAGGCCAGCCACCCCGACAGCGCGGCCAGAACCAGCGACACCAGCCCGTAAAGAAGCGGCTGCTCCTGCGCCATATTGTAGATCAGCCGCTCCAGTCCCGCCTTGCGGACGCCGATCTGGCGTTCCTGGCTGGCGACGACCTTGCCTTCGCGCAGAAGGTAAAGGCGCACCTTGTAGATGCCCTCGGTCAGGTTGGCGGGCAGCACCACGTCTGTGCGAAACAGCGTCTGTTCGGTCAGTTGCACCCGGTTCTCCATCAGCCGGTAACGTCCTTCGGCGGTGCGGACGCGCATCATCGCGTCGACAAAGGCCTCCGAGGCGTCGGCCTCGGCGGTGATGCCGACGGCGCGGATGACGCGGTCGATGGTGATGCCCTGGCGCATGTTCTCGGTGGCCGAGAGGATGTCGTTCAGATGGCCGGTGGTGGCGACGGCGTAGAATGAGGGCGCGCTGTCGATGGCGACGGCGGCATTGTTGATCCAGATGCCCCAGACGCGGTCCTTGCGGCGCACGGTCAGCGGGGTGGCGGGGCCCTCGATGGTGATGATCACATCCAGCCGGCTGGGCGGCGGCGGGCTGTCGCGGCGGACCGCGCCGTAGACGATGATCTCGGACCCGTCGAAATCGGCGGTGATCGACACCCTGTTCTGGCTGAGACCGGCAACGATGGTCTCATGCGGGACGTCCTGCGCCAGAGCAAGCGGTGCGCCAAGGCAAAGCGCCAGGGCAAGGCGGCTGGCAAGCCGGCCCATCATGGCAGCGCCCCCGGCATGACGGAGTAAAGCTCGGCCGGGCGGATCAGCAGATCGGCAGCGATGCGCAGCGCGACGGCCATCACCAGAAGCGACAGGAGGATGCGCAATTGCTCGGCCTTCAGGCGCAGGCCGATGCGGGCACCGATCTGCGCACCGATCACGCCGCCGAAGATCAGCAGCAGCGCCAGCATCATGTCGACGGTCTGGCTGGTGACGGCATGCATGACAGTGGTGAAGGCGGTGACGAAAATGATCTGGAAAAGCGAGGTTCCGATCACGACCTTGGTCGGCATCCCCAGAAGGTAGATCATCGCCGGCACAAGGATGAAGCCGCCGCCCACGCCCATGATTGCCGCCAGAAAGCCGACGGCGGCCCCGACCAGCGCGGGGGGGATGACGCTGATATAAAGCCCGCTGGCGCGGAACTTCATCTTCAGCGGCAGACCATGGACCCAGCTGTGGACATGGGAGCGGCGGACCGGGGCATCGGCCTTGCGGCTGCGCAGAAGGGCCCGCAGCGATTCCTGCAGCATCATGGCGCCGATAAGGCCAAGGAAAAGGACGTAGGACAGCTGCACGAAGAGGTCGATCTGACCCATGGCCTCCATGATGGCGAAGACCCAGATGCCGAAGCCCGATCCCGCCATGCCTCCGATCAGAAGGACAAAGCCCATGCGGAAGTCCACCGCCTTGCGCTTCACCTGCGCCAGCACGCCCGAGACGGAAGAGGCGACGACCTGGTTTGCACCGGTGGCGACCGCCACGGCAGGGGGCACGCCGATGAAGAACAGCAAGGGCGTGATCAGGAAGCCGCCCCCAACCCCGAACATGCCCGACAAAAAGCCAACGATCCCCCCGATCCCGAGAAGGAGGAAGGCATCGACCGAGACCTCGGCAATGGGAAGGTAGATCTGCATCGGCCTAGCTGGAAGGGATAGCGAAGACTATCCAGAGGGTTGCGCCCCTTTGCCGGTGAAGTCAAATCCCCATCTGTTTCACCGCAGCGATGTAAGGTAACGCCGCAGAATCCGTTCCAGTTTTGCCGCACCAAGCGGGGCCATGGCCTTGGTGTGCTCATGGCTGATGCTTTCATCGCTCATCCCGGCGGCCATGTTGGTGATGGTCGAGATCGCGGCGACCTCAAGACCAAGGAAGCGGGCAAGGATCACCTCGGGCACGGTCGACATGCCGACGGCATCGGCACCAAGGGTCTTGAGCATGCGGATTTCGGCCCTGGTCTCGAAGGAGGGGCCGGAGTACCAGGCGTAGACGCCTTCCTTCAGCGAGATGCCTTCGGCCGCCGCGGCCGTCTGCAGGGCCTGGCGCAGGGCGGGCGAATGGGCCTCGGTCATCGGGACAAAGCGTGCGTCGGTCTTCTCGCCGATCAGCGGGTTCAGCCCGTTGTAATTGATGTGATCGGAAAGCAGCATCAATTCGCCCGGCGGGATGTCGGGACGGAGCGATCCGGCCGCATTGGTCAGGAGCAGCCGTCCGGCACCAAGTGCCTTCAGCACCGTCAGGGCCCCGCGCATCGCAGCCGGGTTGCCGTTCTCATAGTAATGCTCGCGGGCGCCGAAAATCGCGACCCTGACCCCTTCCAGCATGCCGATGTGCAGATGCGGATTGTGACCGGAGACGCCGGCATGGGGGAAGCCGGGCAGATCGGCATAGGGGATGGCGGGACCATCGACGGCAAGGGCCAGATGGCCAAGCCCGGAGCCAAGGATCATGCCAAGGGCAACCGGCGCATCGCCGGCGCGGGCGTGGATGGTGGAGAGGGCGTCCTGCATGGTCTGGCCTTTCGCTTGTGGCATGCCCCGGGGGCGCTTCGCCCCCCGGCCCCCCCGAGGATACTTGGACCAAAGTGAAGGGCAGAACCGCCGGGTCTCCAGCCTTCACTTTGGATCAAGTATCCCACGGGCGCGGTGTCGGTTTGCGCCAGCGGTTTGAGCAATCGACTGGGCGCGGCGGGTATGACTTCCCGGCGCCTCGGGGGACTAGCGTTCCTTCACATAGGGCTGGCCGCCGGCGCGGGGCGGAATCGCCTTGCCGATGAAGCCGCCCAGCACGAAGACCGTCAGGACATAGGGCAGCATGGTCAGGAAGGGGACGGGCACCTTCACATGCAGCACCGCCTCGACCACATCGGGGCGGTTCGACAGCGCCTGGAAGAAGCCGAACAGAAGACAGGCCCACATCGCGGCCACGGGGCGCCACTTGGCGAAGATCAGCGCGGCAAGGGCGATATAGCCGCGCCCTGCGGTCATTTCCTTGCCAAAGCCCGCCTGCAGCGCGGTGGCCATATAGGCGCCCGCCAGCCCGCACAGCACCCCGGTGATCATCACGGCCGCAAAGCGCAGGCCCTTGACGCTGATGCCGGCGGTATCGACGGCGGCGGGATTTTCGCCCACCGCGCGCAGCCGCAGGCCAAAGCGGGTGCGGTAAAGCACCCACCAGGTGATGCCGACCACCGCAAAGGCGGCATAGACCGGCAGCGAATGGCCCGAGACCACCTCTTCGTAGAAGGGGCCGATCACCGGGATCGCCTTGGCTTCTGCCGCGAAGGGCAGGGTGATCGGCTGGAAGCGGGCCGGGCCGTCCAGCGGCGGCGTCCGCCCGCCCTGGCCGAACATCGCCTGCGCCACCAGAACCGTCAGGCCGGAGGCAAGGAAGTTCAGCGCCACCCCGGCAATCAGCTGGTTGCCGCGGAAGGTGATCGAGGTGACGCCATGGATCAGCGCGAAGAACAGCGACCCGCCGATCCCGGCCAGCAGGCCCAGCCACACCGACCCCGACAGCGCCGCCACGGCGCCTGCGCACATGGCCGAGGCCAGCATCTTGCCCTCGAGCCCGATGTCGAAGATGCCCGCGCGCTCGGAGTAGAGGCCGGCGATACAGGCCAGCATCAGCGGCGTCGCAAGGCGCAGCGTGCTGTCCAGCATCTGCAGAAGCGTTGCGTAATCCATCACGCCACCCCCATCGACCGCGGCTGGAAGAGGGCGAAGATCCGCGCCAGCATCATCCGCACCATCATGTCCAGGGCGCCGGTGAACAGGATCACCAGACCCTGCACCACGATCCGCATCTCGATCGGGATCTTGGTCCAGAGGCCCAGTTCGGCCCCGCCCTGAAAGAGGAAGCCGAAGAGCAGGGCGGCCAGCACCACGCCAAGGGGATGTTTGCGCCCCATCAGGGCCACCGCGATGCCGATGAATCCGGCCCCCGAGGCAGAGTTGCCCAAAAGCCGCTCGGCCTCGCCCATGACGTTGTTGATCGCCATCATGCCGGCCAGCCCGCCCGAGATCAGCATCACCACCATGATGATGAAGGTGGGGTTGATGCCGGCATAGCGGGCGGCAGGTTCGGATTGGCCGAAGGCGCGGATCTGATAGCCCAGACGGGTATGCCACAGAAGCACCCAGACCACGACTGCCATCGCCAGCGCGATGAACAGGGTGATGTTGGCCGGAACCGCCTTGGTGAAGACCAGGTTCAGCAGGGGGATGTCGTTCAGCGCCGGAAGATGCGTGGCCGGCGGGAAGTTGGCCGAGGCCGGATCGGCCTGGCCCGGCGGCTTCAGCTTGTTGACCAGAAGGTATTGCAGCAGGCTGGCCGCGATATAGTTGAACATGATCGTGGTGATCACGATATGGCTGCCGCGTTTCGCCTGCAGCCAGGCCGGGATCGCCGCCCACATCGCGCCAAAGGCCGCGGCCGAAACCGTGGCGGCGATCAGCGCCAGCGACCAGTGCGGCCAGGGGATGAACAGACAGGCCAGCGCCACGCCAAGCCCGCCCAGTTGCGCCTGCCCCTCGCCGCCGATGTTGAACATGCTGGCATGGAAGGCGACGCAGACGGCAAGGCCGGTGAACATGAAGCTGGTGGCGTAATACAGCGTGTAGCCCCAGCCATAGGCATTCATCACCGAGCCCTGGACCATGACCGTGATCGCCTCCCATGGGTCCTGCCCGATGGCAAGGATCACCAGTCCGGCGATGGCAAAGGCCAGGACCAGAGAGACGAAGGGCACAAGGGCGACATCGGCCCAACGCGGCAGACGGTCCATCAGGCGGCCTCCCCTTTTCCGGTGATCCCGGCCATCAGAAGGCCCAGTTCGCGCTCATTGGTCTTGTCGGGGTCGCGCAAGCCCATGATCTGCCCGTCGAACATCACGGCGATGCGGTCGGACAGCGACATGATCTCGTCCAGCTCCACGCTGACCAGAAGCACCGCCTTGCCGGCATCGCGCAGCGCGATCAGTTGCTTGTGGATGAACTCGATGGCCCCGATGTCCACGCCCCGGGTGGGCTGGCCGACCAGGAGAAGATCGGGGTTCTGTTCGAATTCGCGGGCGACGACGATCTTCTGCTGGTTGCCGCCCGAGAAGCTTTTCGCCTCAAGCCCGGGGATCGGCGGGCGCACGTCGAAGGTGGCCATCATGCGTTCCGTGTCGGCGCGGATCGCGGCATTGTCCATCAGAAGGCTGTTCTTCTGATACTTCGGATCGTTGAAATAGCCGAAGGCGACGTTTTCCCAGGCCGTGAAACCCAGGATCAGCCCATGCTCGTGGCGATCCTCGGGGACATGGGCGATGCCGGCCTTGCGGCGGCTTAGCCCGTCGGCACCCTTGCCGGACAGGGGCAGCGGCTGGCCGTTCAGCGAGGCTTGCCCGGTGGCCGGGACCATGCCGCCCAGGGCTTCCATCAGCTCGGACTGGCCATTGCCGGCGACACCGGCGATGCCAAGGATCTCGCCCCTGCGGATCTCGAAGGTAACGCCCTTCAGTCGATCGACGCCATGTTCGTCGCGAACCCGAAGATCCTGCACCCACAGGACGACCGGGCCGGGGGATGCGGGGGCTTTTGCCACCTCCAGCAAGACCTTGCGGCCGACCATCAGCTCGGCCAGCTGTTCGGGGCTGGTTGCGGCGGTCTTCACCGTGTCCACCATGGTGCCGCGCCGCATCACGCTGACATTGTCGGTCGCCTCCATGATCTCGCGCAGCTTGTGGGTGATCAGGATGATCGTCTTGCCCTGGGCCTTCAGCCCTTTCAGGATGCGGAACAGGTGATCCGCCTCGGCCGGGGTCAGAACGCCGGTGGGTTCGTCAAGGATCAGGATTTCGGCCTGCCGATACAGCGCCTTCAGGATCTCGACCCGCTGCTGGTGGCCGACGGAAAGATCCTCGACCAGCGCATCGGGATCGACATCCATCTCGTATTCGCGGCTGAGGTCTGCCAGCGTCTTGCGGGCCTTGGCCAGCGAGGCGTTCAGCATCGGCCCGTCCTCGGCACCGAGGATGACGTTTTCCAGCACGGTGAAATTCTGCACCAGCTTGAAATGTTGGAACACCATGCCGATGCCGGCGCGGATGGCGCTTTGGCTGTCGGGGATCGGGGTCGGCGTGCCGTTGATCAGGATCTGGCCGGAATCGGCGCGATAAAAGCCGTAAAGGATGCTCATCAGCGTGGATTTGCCCGCGCCATTCTCACCGATGATGCCGTGGATGGTGCCCCTGGGGACGGCGATGTTGATGTCGCGGTTGGCCTGAACCGGGCCGAAGGCCTTGGAGATGCCCTTCAACTCGATCGCGAAGGGCGTGGCCCCCCTTGCGGCGGTGTCAGTCTGGTCGGACATACCCATTGCCCCCTGTCCCGCGGGCCCGCCACCGCTTTTGCCGCGGCTTCGGTCGGCCCTTGCTAGAATGCCGCGCCAAGGATCTGGCGCGGCATCCGGTCAACCCGTCAACCGGGCGTCAGAACTGCGCAGCCGGGCAGCTGTCGTCCGCCATGTAGTCATGGACCACGATCTCGCCCGACTTGATCTTGGCGGCGGCCTCGTCGACCTTGGCCAGCATCTCGGGCGTCACCAGCGCGGCGTTGTTGTCGTCCATCGCGTAGCCGACGCCGTCATTGGCCAGACCCATCACGTTGATGCCGGGCTTGAGGTCGGCCCCTTCGGTGAAGGCCTCATAGACCGCGTTGTCGACGCGCTTGATCATCGAGGTCAGGACAGAGCCGGGGTGCAGGTGGTTCTGGTTGCTGTCGACGCCGATCGACAGGATGCCTTCATCGGCGGCGGCCTGCAGAACGCCGATGCCGGTGCCGCCGGCAGCGGCATAGATCACGTCAGCACCCTGAGCCTTTTGGCCCTTGGCCAGTTCGGCGCCCTTGACGGGATCGTTCCAGGCGGCCGGGGTGTCGCCGGTCATGTTCAGGATGACCTTGGCATCCGGGTTCACCGCCTTTACGCCCTGGGCATAGCCACAGCCGAACTTGCGGATCAGCGGGATGTCCATGCCGCCGATGAAGCCGACGGTGCCGGTCTTCGACGCAAGGGCGGCCATCATGCCAACCAGGTAGGAGCCTTCATGTTCGTTGAAGACGACCGATTTCACGTTGGGCTGTTCGACCACCATGTCGATGATGGCGAATTTGGTGTCCGGGAAGTCCGGCGCGACCTTGGACAGCACGTCGCCGAAGGCAAAGCCGGTCATCACCACGGGGTTGGACCCGGCTTCGGCCAGACGGCGCAGCGCCTGTTCGCGCTGTGCCTCGTCCTGCATTTCCAGTTCCTTGTAGGTGCCGCCGGTTTCCTTGGCCCAACGCTCGGCCCCGCCGAAGGCGGCCTCGTTGAAGGATTTGTCGAACTTGCCGCCAAGGTCGTAGATCAGGGCGGGTTCGGCCAGCGCGGCGCCAGCCATCAGGGCCAGGGTGGCGGTTGCCCCCGCAAGGGATTTCATCAGGGTCATGGGTAGCTCTCCCGGTTGATAATGCACAACGCCGCCCTGTCCGCCGGGAAGCCCCGGTCGCGTGCGGATCATGGCAACGATTAGTCGGGAAGGCCCCGGTCCGGTCAAGTCGGATTCGCGTGAAGACGGGGCGTTTCCTGACTCATTGGTCAGGAATGCGGCCTTCCCCCACGGTCAGAGATCGCGCGCCATCACGACGGCATCGATGCGCGTGCCGTCCGGCACGGCGTAATAGCCGCGGCGACGGCCGGAGGCCGCGAACCCTGCCGATTCGTAAAGCGCAATCGCCCCCGGATTTTCGGCGCTGACCTCAAGGAAGGCCCGCCCCGCGCCCCGCAACTGCGCCTGATAGATGAAGCGGGCCAAGAGCTTGCGTCCCAGCCCGCGCCGGCGGTTCTCTGGGCCGACGGCAAGGGTCAAGAGCTCGGCCTCGCCCGCAATGGCCCGGCCCAGAAGGAAGCCCGCATCGCCCTCGACCAGCAGGAAGGCCAGCGGATCGGCGACGAAGCCGGCAAAATCCGCCTCGGACCACGGTGGCGGGGTGCGAAAGCAGCGCCGGTGCAGCGCGGCCAGTTCGGCGGGGGTCATGGCAGGATCACCGGCGGCGGGTCTGACGGCGGGGCGGCATCGACGGCCTTCAGGTAGAAGGGCGCAGGCGGCGGGCCGGGGGGCCGTGTCGCCGCGATGCGGGCAATCGCCTCGGCCAGCGGCATGGCGGGCGGCAGGGCCTCGGGCCCGGCGGCATTGCCCGTCGCGGCGCCGGAGGGACGTCCGCAGCCTGCGGGCAGCAGCAGGGCGGCGCTTTCGCCGCCGCTGGAAAACCGCTGCAGATAGACAGCGCCTTGCCGGGCATCCTCGATCACCGACAGCGGCCGGGGCAGGCCGTGGGCCAGCGCCTCAAGCCGGGTGACGGCAATGGCCGGGATGCCAAGTGCCAGCGACAGCCCGCGCGCCGTGGCGACCGAGATCCGCACCCCGGTAAAGTTGCCGGGTCCGGTGCCGACGGCAATCCGCCGCAGGTCTTTCCAGACCATCCCGGCCGCGGCCAAGAGCTCTTCCAGCATCGGGACCAGCCGTTCGGCCTGCCCCTTCTGCATCGGCTCCTCGCGCCGGATCACCCGGCCGTCCGGCAAAAGCAAAGCGGCGGCGCAATGCGCCGCCGATGTGTCGAAGGCCAGAAGCGGCAGGTCAGGCGGCGACAGGGCGGACCTCGGTCACTTCGGGGATATAGTGGCGCAAGAGGTTCTCGATCCCCATCTTCAGCGTCAGGGTCGAGGACGGGCAGCCGGCGCAGGCGCCCTGCATGTGCAGATAGACCACGCCGCGGTCAAAGCCGTGGAAGGTGATGTCGCCCCCGTCCTGCGCCACCGCCGGGCGGACGCGGGTGTCCAGCAATTCCTTGATCTGGCGCACGATATCGCCGTCCTCGCCGGTATGCTCGGCATGGCCGCCGCCCGAAGCCTCACCTTCCATCACGGCGGCGCCGGACTGGTAATGCTCCATGATGGCGCCAAGGATGGCGGGTTTGATGTGCTGCCACTCCATGTCATCCGCCTTGGTGACGGTGACGAAGTCGTTGCCGAAGAAGACGCCGGTGACGCCGCCCGCCGCGAAGATGCGACGCGCCAGCGGCGATTTCGCCGCCGCCTCGACGCCCGGGAAATCGGCGGTGCCGGTTTCAAGCACGGTCTGCCCCGGCAGGAACTTCAGGGTCGCGGGGTTCGGTGTGGATTCGGTCTGGATGAACATGGGATATCTCCGGCCAGTCCCATCGGATATGCGCCCGACCCTGCCCTGTGTCAAGGCAAGGGGGCAGGCCTGACTGTCGCAGCCGGGCGGAGGGGATCAGTCGCGGTCGCTTCCGAAATAGGCATACATCTGTTCAAGCGCGGTCAGCGCAGGCAGCGATGCCTCGCGCAGAAGGGCCCGTTCGGCAGCGTGGTACAGGATCGCGGGGTTGGCTTTCACAGCTTTGTGTCGGGCAGACATCGGTCTGGTCCTTTCAGAGACAAGCCCTCCCTCGGGGTGCAACATAGTCTATTCTGCATCGCAGCGAAACCCCGCGCTGCGCCGCAGCGCCATGACCGCCGTGCATGGCCCGTGGCCACCGACCTAGCCGCAGATCAGCACCGCCAGGAAATAGATTGCGTTGATTCCCACCACACAGGCCACCGCCAGAGAGCCCAGATCCTTGGCGTCCTTGGCAAATTCGGACCAGCCCGGGGAAAGGTGGTCTACCAGGACCTCAAGTGCGGTGTTCAGCGCCTCGGTGGCGGTCAGCAGCAGAACCAAGGCCACCATCCCGGCCAGCGCGGCCAGCGAGGCGCCGCACAGCGCCAGCACCAGAACCGCCAATCCGCCAAGGATCGCCTCCTGCCGGAAGGCGCTTTCCCGGGCAAGCCGCCTCAGGCCGGCCGCGGAATAGCCGGCGGCGGCAAGGAAATGCGCCAGACCGCTCTTGCGTTTGGGTTTCTGGGGCGAGGGGGCGCCTGTCATCTGTGACTCTCATCCGGTCCTGCGGAAGGGTCGGCGCAGGATCATGGGTATTCCCGCGATTGTC
Organism: uncultured Paracoccaceae bacterium; assembly: GCA_934500835.1. Taxonomy (GTDB): domain Bacteria; phylum Pseudomonadota; class Alphaproteobacteria; order Rhodobacterales; family Rhodobacteraceae; genus Pseudogemmobacter. The sequence goes on from CAKSTR010000011.1 coordinate 17,730, forward strand.
CCTCAGGGCGACCGGCGCCGCAAGCCTTTGGCTGCGGCGCCGTCCCCGGGTCCGGCGGACCTTACTGGTAGCAGTAAAGCGGCACGACCGCGTTCGAGACGCCATCCGGCACGCCGCCAGACACCTCGGCCCCGGTGCCGTCGCCCTGCGGGCGGGTGATCCGGTTCTGCGCAAGGAAGGTCAGCAGCGGGCCGGAGGGCACCGCGAAGTTCATGTTCTGCGGCAGGCTGCCGGTCTCTTCCAGGATCGCCATGTCATCGACACGGCTGACGACCACGCCGATCAAGGCCCCCTTCTTGTTCAGAAGCGGGCCGCCCGAGTTGCCGGGCTGGACCGGGGCGGTGATCATCACCCGGTTCGAGGAGCCGTCGATCCCCCGCAGGGCGCTGACATTGCCGCTGGTCACGGTCAGCCCCTGATCAAGACTGGTGTAATAGGGATAGCCAAGCGCTGTTACCGACTCGCCCAGCTTCGGCACCTCAAGCGCCGAAAGCTTCAGCCAGGCCCCGGCATCGGGCGCGCCCGACAGCACCGCCAGATCCAGCGTCGGGTCCGAGGCCATGATGTCCAGGGGCGTGCCGTCGACCATCGCCATGGCGCTGCAGCCCTCGACCACATGGGCGGCCGTCACAAGGATGGACGGCGCGATGTAGAAGCCGCTGCCCGAGCCTTTCAGCGTGCCGGTGACCTTCTCGCGCGGCTCGGCCGGGTCGGGCGTCGTGGCGGCGGGCGTGTCGCCGGGGGCGGTAACGGGCAGATTGCCAGGGTCGCGCAGAGGAGGCGCGCCCGGATTGCCGATGCCGATCACGCCGCCGGCAGGATCGGGGGCGGCACCGGGATCGGGGGCAGCCCCGGGATCGGCAGGCGGCGTCGGGCCCGAGGAGCCAAGCGGCGGCGCCGTCTTTTCAGGCTCTTTTTCGGCGATGGTCACCGGGCCGCCGGGATCGGCAGCCGGGGGCTCCGGCTCGGGGTCAGGCACCTCGGCCGTGCCCGGCGCCTTTGGCCGGCGGACCTGATCCTTGGGCCCGCTCTCGCCCGAAGCGGCCGAGGGGGCAGAGGCATTGGCGCCACCATTGATCACCTGATCGATCACCCCGCCATCGGTCCACATCAGGGACGCCGGGCTGCCGCCGACGGTCATCGAGGCAGCCATCAGGTTGAGATGATAGAAATACTCGGGCCAGACCACGATCGAGATGGTGGACCAGCTGCCGTTGTAGAAATCCGACCGGGCATAGGCCACCATCTTCTCTTCCATGGTGACCGAAGTGATCCACAGCGTGTCGTCGTTGTAGCGATAGGGGTCCGAGCCCGGCACCGCCTGACTGTAGAACCAGTCCTGGATCCCTTCCATATCCTTCTGGTCGGTAAAGCGGACCATCACCGAAAAGCCGCTGTCCTCGGACAGGAATTCGACCGCGTCCTTGTTGTCGACGGATTTCAGCAACTCGAACGGATGCAGGTATGAGGTATTGGTGGTGTCCGAGTAGAACAACTGCCAGCCGTTTTTCACCCGCTCGTCTTCAAGCTTCATGATCAGCTTGCTGAGATGGCGGTAAAGTGGTCGGCTGGCACCTTCTTCGCGCTGGACCCAGGCCTCAAGTGCTGCCTGGGCGTCCGTGTTCCAGATGCCGTCCGTATAGCCGTAGTAGTCGCCCGAGAAGGCCAGCGCGGCCTGCAGGGTCGCCACATCCTCGCGGCTCATGGTGCCGGCGTCGAAAGGCTGGTCGATCCACCCTTGGGCACGGGCTTGCGGGGTCGACAGCATCAGGCCGAGGGCTAGCAACAAGATGGACAGGAAGGCGCGCATGGCGGCTGTCTCCGGGGCGGCTCTGCAGTTACCCACCATGCTGCCCGGCTTCCGGTGGTTTGAAAAGGGATGTTTCCGTGATCCGCAGGTCGGGAATGCCGATGCGGCGGGCAAAATGCTCAGATCGCGGCGGAATGCTGCGCTTTCGACTGATCATAGGCGTCGAAGGAGCGGGCAATGATGCGTGTCAGCGGCCGGCCCTTCGCGGGGATCGACAGGATGCCGTCGTGCAGGTCTACCATATCCTCCATCCCGGCCGCTGCGCCCTGGAACAGGGCGTCGACCAGCGCCGGTGCCACGCCGAAATCGCGCACAAGATCGCTGCGCGCGACGCGGAAGTCGCACATCAGCGCCTCGATGATGCGGCCACGCAGGCCGTCCTCTGCGGTGAAGGCATGGCCGCGATGGGTGCTGAACTGTCCCGCCCGGATCGTCTTGGTATGGGCCGCGGTGGCCGAGGCGTTCTGCGCATAGCCCTGCGGGAAGCGGCTGATGGACGAGGCGCCAAGCCCGATCAGCACCGGCGCGGTATCGTCGGTATAGCCCTGGAAGTTGCGCCGCAGCCGGCCCGCCTTCTGCGCCATCGCCAGCCCGTCCTGCGGCCGGGCGAAATGGTCGATGCCGATCTCGTCATAGCCGTCCCAGAGGAAGAGCTGCCGCGCGGTCTCGAACAGGTCAAGCCGCTCTGTCGGCGTGGGCAGGGCGTCCGAGGGAATCATCTGCTGGCGCCGGCTCATCCAGGGCACATGCGCATAGCCGTAAAGGGCGACCCGGTCCGGCGACAGCGACAGGAGTTTCTGTACGGAATCCGCAATGCGGTCCCGGGTCTGGTCCGGCAGCCCGTACAGGATGTCCGCGTTCAGGCTGCGGATGCCGCGCGCGCGGATGCGGTCGGCGATGTCGCGGGTCAGCGCATAGCTCTGCTCGCGTCCGATGGTCTTCTGGATTTCGGGGTCGAAGTCCTGCACCCCGATCGAGGCGCGGTTCATGCCGGCGGCCGCAAGCGCATCAAGCCGCGCGTCGTCCACCTCGTTCGGGTCGATCTCGACCGAGAACTCCCCCCCTTCCGCCATCGGCGCAAGGGTGAAGATCGCCTCGGTCAGGGCGTGGATCTCGGCCGGGGGCAGCATGGTGGGGGTGCCGCCGCCCCAGTGCAGCCGCGACAGCCGCACACCGCGCGGCAGGTGGCGCGCCAGAAGGGCGATCTCGGCCTTCAGCGTCTGGGCGTAGGCGATGACGGGATCGTCTGACGAAGTCCCCTGCGTGCGGCAGGCGCAGAACCAACACAGTCTGCGGCAGAACGGCACGTGCAGATAGAGCGAGATTGCCGAACCTTCGGGGATCGCCTCGATCCACGACGCGAACCCCTTTGCGTCCACGCCTCCGGCGAAATGCGGTGCCGTCGGGTAAGACGTGTAGCGAGGCACCCGCGCGTCAAAAAGACCGAGGCGCATGAGTTGCGTATCGATTGTCATACGGCTACCTATAGGCGTGTCAGGGAACGCAATCCTTGATGCAGATCAAGGGTCGAAAGGGTGCGAATGGCACTGCAGGTTGCCTCGGGCGCGCATCTGGAATGCGGCGATTGTCCGATCCGACACCGTGCCGTCTGCGCCCGGTGCGAGACGGATGAACTCTCGACGCTTGAGCAGATGAAGTATTACCGCAGCTATCAGGCCGGTCAGACCATCGTCTGGTCGGGCGACCGGATGGATTTCGTCGCCTCGGTGGTGACGGGGATCGCCACGCTGACCCAGACGATGGAGGACGGGCGGCGGCAGATGGTGGGTCTTCTGCTGCCGTCGGATTTCGTGGGCCGTCCCGGACGGATGGCGGCGGCCTATGACGTCACCGCCACGACCGATGTCGTGATGTGCTGTTTCCGCAAGAAGCCCTTCGAAGAGATGATGCGCAAGACCTCGCATATCGCCGAGCGGCTTCTGGAGATGACGCTGGACGAGCTGGACGCGGCGCGGGAATGGATGCTGCTTCTGGGCCGCAAGACCGCGCGGGAAAAGATCGCCTCGCTGATCGCCATCATCGCCCGGCGGGAAGCCTCGCTGCACCTGCGGCAGACCGGGGGCGGCATGGTGGTGGACCTGCCGCTGACCCGCGAGGAGATGGCGGATTATCTGGGCCTGACGCTGGAGACGGTCAGCCGCCAGATCTCGGCGCTGAGGAAAGACGGAGTGATCAGCCTTGAAGGCAAGCGGCTGGTGACGATTCCCGATTTCGACCGGCTTCTGGAAGAGGCCGGTGACGACAGCGATGGCGGGTTGCTGGCCTGAAGCCGGCGGAGCGGCTGCCGCCGCAAGCCTTTTTAGCAGAGGCTGGCAGAGCCTCCTTGCGGCTTGTGTCGCCTGTTGGGGGTTTCACCCCCAAGCCCCGAGGATATTTTCAGACAGAAAACAGGAAGAAGGCCCGCCATTTTCTGTCTTTCAAATATCCCCGCCGGAGGCAAAAGCCCGAGCCGGTTGGCGCGGAACGCGCCAGAGGCGAGACAGAAGGCGTGCAGCCGCGCTTTCGCGGCTGCTCCTTTGGATCAGTGCGCCAGGAAGACCGGCAGTTCGGCCTGTTCCAGCATGTTGCGGGTGGCGCCGCCCAGGATGGCCTCGCGGAAGCGGGAGTGGCCATAGGCGCCCATGACCAGAAGATCGGCGTCCAGATCGCGGCAGGTGCGGTGCAGCACGTCCGACACCCGCGGCAGGGTGCGCGCAAGGACCGAAACCTCGGCCTTCACGCCGTGGCGCACCAGCATCTGGCAGAGCAGCCCGCCCGGGTCCGACCGTTCCGGCCCGTGGGACGGCGGGTCGATCACGGTGATCGTCACCGTCTCGGCCTGTTTCAGGAAAGGCAGCGCCCGGCGGGTGGCGACCAGCGCCTCGCGGCTCTGGTTCCAGGCAAGGACGATGCGTTTCGGCGACGCGGATTTCAGCCCGGCCTGCGGCACCACCAGCACCGGGGCCATGCCTTCGAACATCGCCGCCTCGATCACGGCCTCGGCTTCGGGACCCGACTGTTCGGAATAGGGTTTCGGCAGGACCACCAGATCGGCATAGCGGGCGCGGGCGGCGACAAGCTCGGTCAGGGCGCCCATCTGCGTCACGGCGGTTTCCACCGAAGAGCGCAAATCCGTGCCCTGCGCCGTCAATGCCGCCTTCACCGCAGCCTCATTGGCACGGGCCTCTTCCTCGGCGCGTTCCAGCGCCACCTGCAAGACGACAGCGCCGGCGCCGACATAGGAATAGCCGACCTGCGTCCGGTCGACGCCAAGCGCCAGCGTCTCAAGATGCGCATCTGCCTGCCGGCAGATCGCCCCGGCGGCGGAGATGGCGGCAGCGATGCGTTCGGGTGCGGTGGCCACAGAAAGCAGCGACTTGTAGGCCATGATTACCTCCTTGGATTGCAACGTCGAAAATCATGCTAGGTTCCTATCTGGCCAGTTGCGTTGACCAAGGTCAAATGCGACGCGGTCCGGTGTTGATGCAGATCAAGGAAAGATGATCTGCCCGATTGCAGAAGCGCAGTGTCAAGACCTCTGTTCCGGGGCCTGAGTCGCTGGCGCGCTGATTGCCAGTGTCCGGTGTTCCGGGCCGGAAAATAAGGACGAAGGGACGCGAAATATGTGGGATTACGTCAAATTGATCGCGCTTGGCGTGATCGCGGTGGTGGCCGCGATTGCAGCCAACTATGCGCGCGATCTGGCCTTCATGCTGAACGCGGTCGAAGTCATGCTGGTTGCAGCCATCGCTTTTCTGGTGGTGCTGCGCGGCGTGGGCGAGCCGAAAGTCGTCAACATGGGCGAATACAATGACGGTGCCATCCGCTGGGGGGTCTTCCTGACCACCTTCTGGGGCATTGTCGGCTTTCTTGTCGGCGTGGTGGCGGCCAGCCAGCTGGCCTGGCCCTGGCTGAACTTCGAGGCGCTGCAGGGTGTCGGCAACTTCGGCCGCATGCGGCCCCTTCACACCAGCGCGGTGATCTTCGCCTTCGGCGGGACCGCGCTGATCACCTCGGCCCTTTATGTCGTACAGCGCACCAGCGCCGTGCGGCTCTGGGGTGGCAATGCGCTGACCAACTTCGTCTTCTGGGGCTGGCAGCTGGTGATCCTGCTTGCGGCGACCTCTTATGTCTTCGGCGGCAGCCAGGGCAAGGAATATGCCGAGCCGGCATGGCATATCGACATCCTGATCACCCTGGTCTGGGTGGCGTTCCTGGCCGTCTTCGCCGGCACGATCATGAAGCGCAAGGAGCCGCATATCTATGTGGCGAACTGGTTCTACCTGTCGTTCATTATCACCATCGCGATGTTGCACCTGATCAACAACATGGCGATCCCGGTCTCGTTCCTTGGGTCCACCTCGGTGCAGGTCACCAGCGGTGTGCAGGACGCGATGATCCAGTGGTGGTATGGCCACAACGCCGTGGGCTTCTTCCTGACCGCGGGCTTCCTTGGCATGATGTATTACTTCGTGCCCAAACAGGCCGAGCGGCCGGTCTACAGCTACAAGCTGTCGATCATCCACTTCTGGGCGCTGATTTTCCTCTACATCTGGGCCGGTCCGCACCACCTGCACTACACCGCCCTGCCCGAATGGGCGGCGACGCTGGGCATGGTGTTCTCGGTCATCCTGTGGATGCCGTCGTGGGGCGGCATGATCAACGGGCTGATGACCCTGTCGGGCGCCTGGGACAAGCTGCGCACCGATCCCGTGATCCGCATGATGGTGGTCTCGATCGGGTTCTACGGCATGTCGACCTTCGAAGGCCCGATGATGTCGATCAAGGCGGTCAACTCGCTGTCGCACTACACCGACTGGACCATTGGTCACGTCCACTCCGGCGCACTTGGCTGGAACGGCATGATCACCTTCGGGATGCTTTACTTCCTGACGCCGCGCCTGTGGAACCGGCCCGGGCTTTACAGCCTGAAGCTGGTCAGCTGGCATTTCTGGCTCGCCACCATCGGGATCGTTCTCTACGCCTCGTCGATGTGGGTCAGCGGCATCATGGAAGGGCTGATGTGGCGCGAAGTGGATGCGAACGGCTTCCTTGTGAACGCTTTCGCCGACACGGTTGCCGCCAAGCATCCGATGAACGTGGTCCGGGCACTGGGCGGGGTGATGTATCTCTCCGGGGCGCTGATCATGGCCTACAATCTCTGGATGACGGTCAAGGCACAGCCGGCGAAAGACGCCGTCAATGCCAATGACCTCGTGCCGGCCGAATAAGGGGAGGGGACAGGAATGGCTCTTCTTGACAAGCACAAGGCAATTGAAACCCATGCAACGCTTCTGATGGTGCTGGCCTTTCTGGTCGTCACCATCGGGGGGCTGGTGCAGATCGTGCCGCTGTTCTACCTGGAAAATACCATCGAGGACGTGAAGGGCATGCGCCCCTACACGCCCCTCGAACTGGCCGGGCGCGACATCTACATCCGCGAAGGCTGCTACGTCTGCCACAGCCAGATGATCCGCCCCATGCGGGACGAGGTCGAACGCTATGGCCACTACTCGCTGGCGGCGGAGTCGAAATACGACCATCCGTTCCAGTGGGGGTCCAAGCGCACCGGGCCCGACCTGGCCCGGGTCGGTGGCCGCTACTCGGACGAATGGCATCGGGACCATTTCTTCGACGCCAAGTCCGTGGTGCCGGAATCCGTGATGCCGCCCTATGGCTTCCTGTTCAGCCGCGAGATCGACGGGAAATACATCCGCGACTCGCTTGAAACGAACGCCATGGTCGGCGTCCCCTATACCGAGGAGATGATCGCCAATGCGCAGGCGGACTTTGCCGCGCAAGCCGATCCGAACGCCGATTCCTCGGCCCTGCAGGAGCGGTATGGCCTGGCGGCCTTCGAGGGCGGCAAGGACGTGAACGTGCGCAACTTCGACGGTCAGCCGCAACTGACCGAGGCTGATGCTCTGATCGCCTATATCCAGGTTCTGGGCACGATGGTCGACTTCTCGACTTTCATCCCAGATCCGAACCGCTGAGGGGGGAAGCTATGGAATTCTATACCTTCCTTCGCCACATGGCCGACAGCTGGGGCCTTCTCACGATGCTCCTGATCTTCCTTGGCGTCTGTCTTTGGGCCATGCGCCCCAGCAGCCGGACCCTGCATGACGATGCCGCGAATTCGATCTTCCGCAACGACAGCCGTCCTGCGGAAGCCAGCCAACCCGCCCGCAAGGAGGCGTGACCATGTGCGCCAAGAAAGTAACGAAGGTTCAGGCCGAGGTCCCGACCACCGGCCATGAATGGGACGGGATCCGCGAATACGACAACCCGATGCCGCGCTGGTGGGTCTGGGTCTTCTACATGACGATCATCTGGGGGGTGGGCTACACCATCGCCTATCCGGCCTGGCCGCTGATCGAAGGCGCCACGCGCGGCGTGCTTGGCTACAACATGCGCGAAGAGGTGGCGTCCGAGATCAAGCGCTTCGACGATGCCAACGCCGATGTGAAGGCCAAGCTGGTCGCGGCCGATCTGAACGCCATCGGTTCGGACGCGGCGCTGGCCGGCTATGCCCAGCGGGCAGGGGCGGCGGTATTCAAGACCAACTGCGCCCAGTGCCACGGGGCGGGGGCGGCCGGGGTGCAATCGCTTGGCTATCCAAACCTCTTGGACGACGACTGGCTTTGGGGCGGCACGATGGAGGACATCCACCTGACCGTCCTGCATGGCATCCGCAACACCACCGACGCCGATGCCCGCTATTCCGAGATGCCGAAATTCGGCGCCGACGAGTTGCTGGACAAGGAGCAGATCGGTCAGGTCGTGGAATATGTCCTGAAGATCTCGGGACAGGATCACGACGCCACGCTGGCCACCGAGGGGCAAACGGTCTTTGCCGACAACTGCTCGGCCTGCCACATGGAGGACGGCTCGGGCGATCGGGCGCAAGGCGCGCCGAAGCTGACCGATGCGGTCTGGCTTTACGGCGGCTCGCGCGAGGCCATCACCGAATCGGTGAATTTCGCCCGCTTCGGCGTGATGCCCGACTGGAACGAAAGGCTGACCGAGGACCAGATCCGCGCGGTTGCCTTCTATGTCCATGGTCTTGGCGGCGGCGAATAGCGCTGTCGAACGAAAATCCCCGGCGGTCTCCAACCGCCGCCGGGGACCGGCACCGGCACCCCGTCCTGTTCGCGCGTTCCTGGGGGGCCGGTGCCACCTTTCCTTCCTGAAGGGCTGCGGTCAAGCCGTAGTCCTTTCAGCGTCTCTTCGTCCCGCCTTGCACGCCGTGCAATCCCGGGGCTTCATGCTGATGCTGCCTGCGTCAAAAGCGCCTGCGGCGGCGCGTCCCGATGAAAAGTCATATCGGCGATGACAGAATTGACGCAAGTCAAAGTTCCGCCGGCCCAAAAGGGGCCATATCGCGGACAAGCCGCAGTTCAGCCACCCGGAGTCATCCGTGAGCAATCCCGACGCCAACCCGCCCAGCCTCTACGCCGCCCGCGAACCGATCTTCCCGCGACGGGTGAAGGGGACCTTCCGCACGATGAAGTGGTGGATCATGGCGGTAACGCTGGGGATCTACTACATCACCCCCTGGCTGAGGTGGGACCGCGGGCCGAACCTGCCCGATCAGGCCGTTCTGATCGACATGGCGCACAGACGCTTCTTCTTCTTCATGATCGAGATCTGGCCGCACGAGTTCTACTTCGTCGCGGGGCTTCTGATCATGGCCGGCCTCGGGCTTTTCCTTTTCACCTCGGCCGCGGGCCGGGTCTGGTGCGGCTACGCCTGCCCGCAGACGGTCTGGACTGATCTGTTCATCCTTGTCGAACGCTGGATCGAGGGCGACCGCAATGCCCGCATGCGGCTGCACCGACAGAAGCTGGATGCCGAGAAGATCCGCAAGCGGGCGCTGAAATGGACGGTCTGGCTTCTGATCGGGCTGGCGACGGGCGGGGCCTGGATCTTCTATTTCACCGATGCGCCGACGCTGCTGCACGACCTGTTGACCCTGCAGGCCCATCCCGTGGCCTGGATCACTATGCTGATCCTGACCGTCACCACCTTCTTCTTCGGCGGATTCGCGCGCGAGCAGATCTGCATCTACGCCTGCCCCTGGCCGCGCATCCAGGCGGCCATGATGGACGAGGATACCCTGACCATCGCCTACCGCGACTGGCGCGGAGAGCCGCGCGGGAAACAGAATGTCGCGGGCAACGGTGACTGCATCGACTGCTTCGCCTGCGTGAACGTCTGCCCGATGGGGATCGACATCCGCAACGGCCAGCAGATGGCCTGCATCACCTGCGGTCTTTGCATCGATGCCTGCGACGATGTCATGGACAAGATCGGCAAGCCGCGCGGCCTGATCGGCTATCTCGCCTTCACGGACGAGAAGGTCGAGCGGGAGGGCGCGCAGCCGACATCGCCCTGGAAACACATCCTGCGGCCCCGCACGATCCTTTACACCACCCTGTGGTCGGCGGTTGGCGTCGGGCTGGTCGTCGCGCTGTTCCTGCGGACCGAGATCGACCTGAACGTCACGCCCGTCCGCAATCCGACCTTCGTCATGCTGTCCGACGGGTCGATCCGCAACAGCTATGACCTGCGGCTGCGAAACAAGCATGGCGAAGATCACTGGTTCGCCGTCTCGGCCACGTCGGACACCGGGCTTTTCGCTCTGGGGCTTGAGGGCGAAGAGGGCCTGAAGGTGCGCGTCCCCGCCAACGAGACCAAGGCGGTGCGGCTTTACGTCACCGCTCCGGCGGGGACCGGCGCTGCCGGCGATGCACGCACCGACATCCGGCTCTGGGTTCAGGACCTTGGGTCTGATACTGTTCCCGGGACGGATCGTGTCAGCCAGGACACCATCTTCAACGGCAAGGGGAACTGACCATGGCCGAGATCACGGGGCGCCAGGTGGCGGTATTCACGGTGGGGGCCTTTGGCATCATCATCGCGGTCAATCTGTTGATGGCCTACAAGGCCGTCAGCACCTTCCCCGGACTTGAGGCGCAGAACACCTTCGTCGCCAGCCAGGAATTCGACGCCCGCCGCGCGGCGCAAGAGGCGCTTGGCTGGACGGTCTCGCCCAGGCATGAAGCGGGTCGGGTCGAACTGGCGATCACCGATGCCGCCGGCCAGCCGGTCGAGGTCGGCTCCATCGAGGTGCTGATCGGCCGTCCGACCTCGGCCCGCGATGACGTGACGCCCGAATTCACCTATGTCGGCGGGGTCTATCAGGCGCCGATCGATCTGGGTCCGGGGCTGTGGATGCTGAAGCTGCAGGCCCATGCCAAGGACGGCACCCTTTTCGAACAGCGCTTCGACCTGCGGGTGGCGGGCTGACCGATGACGATGGCCGGGCGTGACATGGGTGGTATGGGCGGTGGTATGGGCGGCGGGCTTTCGGCCTGCCCGGCCTGCGTGGCCGCCCCTTCGGCGGAACGGATCGCCCAGCTTTCGGCGCAAGGCACGGCGCGGATCATGCTCTCGCTGCCCGCGGCCCATTGTGCGGCCTGCATCTCTACCGTCGAGGGGCGGCTCGCCGCTTTTCCCGGCGTGACATCCAGCCGGCTGAACCTGACCATGAAGCGCGTTCTGGTCGAAGCCAAGCCCGAAGTGACCGCCGCCGATCTGATCGTCGCGCTGAAAGGCGTGGGCTATGAGGCGCATGAGCTGGACGCAGGGCTTCTGTCCGCGACCGAGGCCGACCGGACCGCCCGCGATCTGCTGATGCGGCTTGGTGTGGCCTTCTTCGCGATGATGAACGTCATGCTGTTGTCGGTTGCGGTCTGGTCGGGAGCAGAAAATGCGACGCGCGACCTGTTCCACTGGATTTCGGGCGCAATCGCCCTGCCGACAGTGGTGTTCTGCGGCCAGCCCTTCTTCAAATCCGCCTGGGCCTCGCTTCGCGTGGGACGGCTGGGGATGGATGTTCCGATCTCGCTGGCGCTGATCCTCGCCTCGTCGATCTCGGTCTTCGAGACGATCAAGTCGGGCCACCACGCCTACTTCGACGCCGCCGTGATGCTGTGCTTTTTCCTGCTGATCGGGCGCTATCTTGACTACCGCACCCGCGCCATCGCCCGTTCGGCCGCCGAGGAGCTGGCCGCACTTGAGGTGCCGCGCGCCACCGTTCTTGAAGACGGGGCAGAGGTGGTGAAGCCGATTTCCGAGATTCTGGCGGACGACATCGTGCTGGTCCGCCCGGGCGGGCGGATGCCGGTGGACGGCGTGGTGATCGAGGGCACGTCCGAGGTGGACCGCAGCCTTCTGACCGGGGAAAGCCTGCCGGTCTTTGCCGGCGTGGGCGCCGTCGTCTCGGCCGGGGAGGTCAACCTGACCGGCCCCTTGACCCTGCGGGTGACGGCGGCCGGCAAGGATTCCAGCCTGCACCGCATGGCCGATCTGGTGGCCGTGGCCGAGGCGGCGAAGACCCGCTACACCAGCCTGGCCGAGCGCGCCTCGGGCTGGTATTCGCCGTTGGTGCATCTGCTGTCATTCAGCGCCTTCGGGTTCTGGATGTGGAAGACCGGCGGCGATCTGCGCTATGCGGTCAATATCTCGGCCGCGGTGCTGATCATCACCTGCCCCTGCGCCCTTGGTCTTGCGGTGCCGGCTGTGGTGACGGCGGCCTCGGGCAAGCTGTTCCGCAAGGGCCTTCTGATCAAGCAGGGCACGGCGCTTGAGCGGCTGGCCGAGGTGGATACGGTGGTCTTCGACAAGACCGGCACCCTGACCCTTGGCACACCCGAGCCAACCAATCTGGACGCCCATCCCGCGACCGCGGTCGAGGTGGCGCTTGCTCTGGCGCTGGCCTCGGGCCACCCGCTGGCCCGCGCGCTGGCCGAAGGGGCAAGGGCGCGCGGCATCCGCCCCGCACGGGTGGAAGAGCTGCGCGAAGTGCCGGGCTATGGCGTCGAAGGGCTGTGGAAGGGCCGCACCGTCCGGCTGGGCCGCGCCGAATGGTGCGGGGCGGCAACTGACGTGGCAGAAACCGCAACCTGGCTTTGCACGGGCGAGGCGGCGGCGCGCCCCTTCACCTTCACCGACCGACCGCGCCCCGGGGCGGATGTGGCCGTGGATGCCCTGCAGGCTGCCGGCAAGCGGGTGATCCTGCTGTCCGGCGATGCCGAACCGGCGGTGGCGGCACTGGCGCAGCGGTTGAGGCTCGCGGAATGGGCCTCGGGCCAGTTGCCGGCCGAGAAGGCAGCCCTGGTTGCCGGGCTGACGGCCGAGGGCGCGCGGGTGCTGATGGTCGGCGACGGGCTGAACGACACCGCAGCACTGGCGGCGGCGCATGTGTCGATCTCTCCGGCATCGGCGCTGGATGCGGCGCGGGTGGCGTCCGACATCGTGCTTCTGGGGCAGGACATGGCACCGATTGCCGATGCGGTGCGGATTTCCGGGCAGGCCAGCCGGCGGATCGTCGAGAATTTCCTGATTTCGGGCGGCTACAATGTGGTTGCGGTGCCGCTGGCCCTGGTCGGGATGGCGACACCGCTTGCAGCGGCGCTGGCGATGTCGCTTTCTTCGATCACGGTTTCGCTGAACGCGCTGAGGCTGAAGTAATGGACATTCTGGGCATCTTGATCCCCGCCTCGCTGTTCCTTGGTTTCCTTGGGCTGGTGTTCTTTGTCTGGGCGATGAAGACACGCCAGTTCGACGACCCGGAGGGCGATGCGAACCGCATCCTGACCAAGGACTGGGACGACCGGCCAAAGCCGTAAGCGACGATTTTTCGGCGAAAAATCGGGGTGCCCGGAGGATCAGGCGATGGCGACAGTGGCCGGGGCCAGCCCGTCGATGCTGACCTCGCAGCGATCACCTTTGACCAGCGCGCCCACGCCGGCGGGGGTGCCGGTCATGATCAGATCGCCCGGCGCCAGTGCCACCAGCCGTGACAGATGGGCGATGATGCCCGGCACCGGCCAGATCATGTCCGAGAGCTTTGCCTCTTGCCGCACCGTGCCATTGACAAGGCAGCGGATCGTCCCATCGGTGATCGGGCCGGGGCGGATCGGTCCCAGCACGGCCGAGGCGTCGAAGCCCTTGGCCATGTCCCAGGGCCGGCGCATCGCCTTGGCCTCGGCCTGCAGATCGCGGCGGGTGAGGTCGTTGCCGGCGGCATGGCCGAAGATCAGGCCGGGAGCATCGGCTTCCGGGATGTTCGACCCGCCGCCTTTCAGCGCCACGACCAACTCGGCCTCATAGTGGAAATCCGAGGTGCAGGAGGGGTAGGGCAGGGTGCCGCCACTGGCTACCACCGCGTCGGCGGGCTTCAGGAAGAAGAAGGGCGGTTCGCGGTCGGGGTCATTGCCGAACTCGCGGGCGTGTTCGGCATAGTTGCGCCCCACGCAGAAGATGCGGCGGACCGGAAAGCGATCCGCGCTGCCTTCGACGGCGACGAAAGGCTGCGCGGGTGGCGGCAGGATCCAGGTCATTGGCTTGGCCCCTTATTGGCCGATGGTTTCGCAAGGCACGCCGCGTGCCTTCAGCCGGCGGCACGCCAGATCCGCCTGATCCTCGGTCAGGCCCATGAAGTTGGCATGGTAGCTGCCGCCTTTCTCGGTGATCTTGCGCAGGCCCTGGTTCAGCGTGGCGCTTTCGACCAGCGCGACCTTCAGCAACTCCCGCTCTGCCTGCGAGCGCGAGGTGTAGTCGCCGACGTTCACCCCGTAGTGCCGGCCGCCCGAGGTGGATTTGGCAACCACGACAAGCTCTTCCTCGGGGATTTCGGCCGAGGCCAGTTCGATGGCTTCGGGTTCGGCGCTGTCGAAGATGGGCGCGTTGCGGGCGGGTTTGGCAGGTTCGGCCTCTGCGACGACCTCGGGGGCGGGCGAGGTGACGGCGGCGACCGTCTCGACCGCATCAACCTGCGGGATCTCGGTGGCTTCGGCCAGCAGGGTCTCTTCGGGTTGCGGTGCGGCGACCAGTTCCTCGACCACCTCTTCGGCGGGGGCGGGCACTTCTTCCGCGGCGGCCAGCGTCACCGGCGCTTCGGCGGCGGGTTCCTCCGGGGCGGCCGTTTCGGGGCGCGCCATGGGCCGGGCGGCGGAAAGGCTTGGATCGGCTTCTGGCAGGGCGGCCAGCGCGGTTGCCTGGGCTTCAAGCGTGCCTTCAGGGGCGGCTTCGGCGGCGGCCTCATTGCCCATGGCGGCAAGGGCGAGGGCTTGTGCCTCAAGCGTGCCTGCGGGCGGCGGGGCGGCTTCTGCCACCAGTTCCGCGACCGGCGCGTCTTCGGCCACCTCGGCCACGGGGGCGGCAGGTTCGCCTTCGGCCAGCGCATAGGCCTGCGCTTCAAGGGTGCCTTCGGGGGGCGGTTCGGCCAGCGCCTCGCCAAGCGCGTCGTTGACGCTGGCGGCGATGGCAAGCGCCACCTCATCGGGAACGGCGCTTTCGGCGACGGCTTCGGCGACCGCCACCGTTTCGGCCTGACCCGGCCGGCCCTTTGGCCGCGGCGAGCGCACGACTTCGCCCGAAATGCGGATGGTCTTGGCCGAACCGCCTTCGACGCCGGGTTCATCGACCGGGGCGGTGGCGCTGGCGACCAGCGGCTCGTCCGCGGGCAGGGGGGCGGCCTCGGGCACCCGCTCGCGCACATTGTTGCGGGCGGCGCCGAAGCCGATGTCCATCAGTTCGACCATCTTGGCATTGCGCGCGGCGGTGGAGGTGCCGCCGAAGACGGTGGCGATGATCCGCTTCTTGCCGCGTTGCGCCGAGGCGGTCAGGTTGAAGCCTGCAGCCACGGTGTAGCCGGTCTTGATCCCGTCCGCGCCTTCGTAGCCGTCAAGGAAGCGGCTGTTGGTATTGTGGACGGTTGCCATGCCCGCATCGGCGGACCGGCGCGAGAAGATGTTGTAATACTGCGGGAAGTCATAGAACAGGTGGCGGCCCAGGATGTTCATGTCGCGCGCGGTCGACAGGTGGCCGTCCTGCGTCAGCCCGTTGGCGTTCTTGAAGGTGGAATTCTTCATGCCAAGGGCGCGGGCGGTCTTGGTCATCCGCTTGCCGAAAGCTTCGGGAGAGCCTGCGATATGGTCGCCAAGGGCGGCGGCGGCGTCATTGGCCGATTTCACCGCGGCGGCGCGGATCAGATAGCGCACCGCGATCTTCTGCCCGGCCTTCAGGCCAAGGCGCGACGGCGGCTGCGAGGCGGCGTATTTGGTCACGGTCACCTTGTCGTCAAGGTGAAGGCGGCCTGCCTCGATTTCCTGAAAGACGATGTAGAGCGTCATCATCTTGGTCAGCGAGGCCGGATGCAGCCGTGCATCGGCGTTCTTTTCGTAAAGCACCTCGCCCGATCGGGCGTCCATCACGATGGCGGCGAAGGGGGCCGCCGTTGCCGGATGGGGCAGGCCGAAAGCGCACAGCGCCACAACCACGAAAATACCACGGAAAATCCGCCCGAGAAGCGATGCCACGTCACCGGTCCCTTATGCCTGTAGTCCGGGCCCCATTTGCGGAGCCTCATTTCTGCCGAGGGTCACGCTAGCACAGCTCTACCGAGTGGAAAACCCGGATTTTCCAAGGGCTTTGGGGGTTTCCCTCATCTTGTGGCGCAACTGCTGCACATGGGCGATTCGGCAGGGAAGATGTGGGGGGTTGCGCAGATGCATCCCCTATCTGTTGGGCAAGCCTTCAAGGCCCCTCACATGGCCGGGCAGCGCGGAAAGGTCTGGCAGGCTGACATAACGCAGGTTCCCTGTCGGCTCTTCGGCGGATTCCAGCTCCCATGTCATGCCATGTGGCACATAGGCGCCGAAGCCGCCGGCCTCGATGGCGGGGATCACATCGGACTTCAGCGAATTGCCCACCATCAGCGCCTGCTCCGGCCCGGTGCCATGGCGCGTGAACACGGCGCGGTAGGTCGCCGCGGTCTTGTCGGACACGATCTCGACCGCGTCGAACAGATCGCCAAGCCCGGATTGCGCCAGTTTGCGCTCCTGATGCAGCAGATCGCCCTTGGTGATCAGGACGATGCGGAACGTATCTGCCAGCGCCTCCACCGCCTCGCGCGCATGGGGCAGCAGTTCGACCGGATGGTCCAGCATCGCCCGGCCGGCGCCCAGAAGTTCCGAGATGACCGAGGCCGGAACGCGGCCTTCCGTCACTTCGATTGCGGTCTCGATCATCGACAGGGTGAAACCCTTCACCCCGAACCCATAGGCACCGATGTTGCGCCGTTCGGCCGCCAGAAGGCGCTCGTACAGCCGGGTGGGGTCGGCGTGATCGCGCAAAAGATCGGCGAAACGCTCTTGCGTCAGGCGGAAATAGGCTTCGTTCTGCCAAAGCGTGTCGTCGGCATCAAAGCCGATGGTGGTCAGCATGGGGGTGGCGTCCTTCGCGTCCGTCCCGCCTTGAATGCATCTTGTGACATATCCGCGCAATCCCGCCCCTTTTCGTCCGGCTAAAAAAGGCTATATTCGCGCAACACCATTCTGGAACCCCGTGGCCACCGCAGCCATTCAAGGAGCAGCCCGCTTGACCCTTTGCCCTGTCACAATGTCGGCTGACGACAGCAACGCCAATGGCGGGGCGCCGGGCAATGGGCAGGACACCTCGCTTCTGGCCAAGCCGAAGCCCAAGACGCAGCGCCCGCCGCTTTATAAGGTGATGTTGCTGAACGACGACTACACCCCGATGGAGTTCGTGGTTCATATTCTTGAGCGATTCTTCGGCCTGACCCATGCGCAGTCCTTCGACATCATGTTGACAGTGCACAAGAAGGGGCTGGCGGTGGTCGGCGTCTTCAGTTTCGAAGTTGCCGAGACCAAGGTGGCGCAGGTGATGGATTTCGCACGCCGCCACCAGCACCCGCTGCAATGCACGATGGAAAAGGAATAGGGCCAAGGCCCGGTCTCCATGCGATCCGAACGGCTTGAAAGGGCGCTGCAGGACGGCGCATGGGTGCTGCCTTCAGAGGGGCGGATCGCGGTCTACCGGCCGCGGGCGGGGGACGATCTTTCCGCCTTGCCGAAGGAGCGGGTCGTTGTTCTGACCGGCTTCAGGCCTGACCACGATCATTTCGCCGGTCTCGGCTATACGGTCGAGCCTGCCGCCCCCTATGCCGCGGCGCTTGTCTGCCTGCCGCGCGCCCGCGACCACGCCCGCGCATTGCTGGCCGAGGCTGCGGCTTCGGTCGTGCCGGGGGGGGGGATCGCCGTGGATGGCCAGAAGACCGACGGGATCGAGACCGCGCTGAAGGACTTGCGCAAGCGGATGCCGGTGGGCGAGACCTTGTCGAAGGCCCATGGCAAGCTGGCGGTCTTCGCCGCCGGTCCCGCGCTGACGGATTGGGCGGCGCAGGAGACGCGGGTCGAGGGGTTCAGCACCCGGCCCGGCGTGTTCTCGGCCGATGGTCCTGACCGGGGGTCCGCCCTTCTGGCGGAGGCGCTGCCGGAAAAGCTTGGCCCGAAGGCGGTCGATCTGGGGGCTGGCTGGGGCTATCTGTCACGCGCCATTCTGGCCCGCGAAGGTGTGAAGAAGCTGGATCTGGTCGAGGCCGAACGCGATGCGCTGGACTGCGCCCGCGTCAATATCGACGACCCGCGCGCCCGGTTCCACTGGGCCGACGCGCTGCGGTTCCGCCCCGAGAACCTGGCCGAGACCGTGGTGATGAACCCGCCCTTCCACACCGGGCGCGATGCCGATCCCGCCCTTGGGGTTGCCTTCATTGCTGCGGCGCGTGGGATGATGGCCCCGGATGGTGTGCTCTGGCTGGTCGCAAACCGGCACCTGCCCTATGATGCGGCGCTGTCCGCGGCTTTCCTTGACGTGCAGGAGGTCGGGGCCGATTCCGCCTTTCGTGTGATCCGCGCCGCCCGGCCGCGCCGCCGCTCCTGACAACAGGCCCAACGAGGTTTCCATGTCGCTTTCCGTCTCTGGCAAGACCGCCATCGTGACAGGTGCCGCCAATGGCATCGGCCTTGCCATCGCGCGGCATCTTCTGGACCGTGGCGCGCGGGTGATGTTCGCCGATATGGACGAGGCCCGGCTTGAGGCCGAAGTGGGCGAGGAAGCCCGCGCGGAAGGCCCGGTCCAGATGTTCGCGGGCGACCTGACCCAGAAGCTGACCATTGCCAATCTTCTGTCGGCAACGGTCGATGCCTTTGATCGCGTTGATATTCTTGTCAACGCCAGCCGGCGCTTCGCCCCGTCCGAATTGCTGAACCCCGAAGCCGACGGGGTCGAGGGGATGCTGCAGCAGAACCTGATGACCGCCCTGCGGATGAGCCAGATGACCGCCCGGCGGATGCTGCAGGCGGCCGAAAAGGCCGGGGCCGAAGAGGGCGCGGCGGTCGGGTCGATCATCAACATGTCGTCGCTGGCGGCCGGCCGGACGCAGCCGGGCCTTCTGGGCTATTCCATCGCCTCGGCCGCGGTCGAGCAGATGACCCGCAGCCTGGCGGTGGAACTGGCGCCAAGGGGGATCCGGGTCAACGCGATTTCCTTCGCCTCGGTGATGAGCGCCAGCCTGCAAGGCGCCTTGCGCGACAACCCGGACTGGCGTGACCAGGTGATCGAGGGCACGCCGATCGGCCGCATCGCCGGCCCGGACGAACTGGCAGAGACGGTGCAATATCTGGCCTCGGACGCCGCGCGATTCGTCACCGGGCAGGTGATCTGCGTCGATGGCGGACGGGGGCTGTGCGACCGCGTTGCCGCTCCAGCCTATTGATCATTCGGGATATTCGGCCTTGCACTGGGCGATGACCGGCCCGGCCGCGCGCATCAGCAGCTTGCGCTTGTCCTGCAGCTGGCCAAGCTTGCGGGCCTCAAGATCAAGGTCGATCGACTTCGGCACGGTATAGGTGCGCTCGCGCGTGTCGGGGCACATCGCCTGCCGCGGCGGCTGCGGGTTGCCATTGGCATCGGGGGGCACCGGCAGGAGGCAAGGCTCGAAGGTCCGGTATCTTTCCGTCCGCTTTTCAAGGGCATAGCCGCGCGCCAGATTGCCCTGCGTCTCTTCGATGAGCTTTTCCACCGTGCGCAGGTCGCGGGTGTTGCGGGCAATGCACTGTTCCTGCGGGGTGCCGCAGGCGGCCAGAAGGACAAGGGGCAGAAACGGCAGGAGGCGGTTCATTGCGGGCGACTCGCATCAGGGTACCCGGCCAAGTCTAATCCCCTCCTGCGGCGATGCCAAACGTCGCGTTGGCGCAGACCGCCGGGGGTGCTATGAGGCGCCCGAACGGCAGGTGGAGGCGGCGATGGAGACGGAAACCGAAGCGCGGAAAGAGCGGGCCTCTGGCTGGTTCCACACCCTGCGAGACCGGATTGTCGCGGCTTTCGAAGGGCTTGAGGCGAAGGCAACCCCGGCCGGAGAGACCGCAGCCCGGTTCGACGTGACGCCGACGACCCGCCCCGATGGCGGCGGTGGCCTGATGTCGGTGCTGCGCGGCGGGCGGGTGTTCGAGAAGGTGGGCGTCAACTGGTCGGCGGTTCATGGCCGACTGGCCGAGCGGGCGCAAAAGGCCATGGCGGCGCGCGGTGTGCCGGGGATGGAGGCGGACCCGCGCTTCTGGGCCAGCGGGATTTCCCTTGTGGCGCATATGGTTAACCCCCATACCCCGGCCGTGCACATGAACACGCGCATGTTCTGGACGCCGGGCGCCTGGTGGTTCGGCGGCGGGGCGGATCTGAATCCCTGCATCGAATATGCGGAAGATACCGCCGCCTTCCATGCCGAGATGCAGCGCGCCTGCGAGGCCCATTCGGCGGATTACTACCCGCGCTTCAAGGCCTGGGCGGATGAATATTTCTTCGTCCCCCACCGTGGCCGGGCCCGAGGGGTTGGGGGTATTTTCTTCGATGACCACAATACCGGCGATTGGGAGGCCGATTTCGCCTTTACCAGATCGGTGGGCGAAGCCTTTCTGCCGGCCTTTGTGCCGGTGACAGAACGCCGCCTGCCGACGCCATGGACCGAGGCGGACCGCGAGGTCCAGCTGATCCATCGCGGGCTTTATGCCGAGTACAACCTCGTCTACGACCGGGGCACGAAATTCGGCCTGGAAACCGGGCATGACGCCAATGCGGTGCTGATGAGCCTGCCGCCGGTCGCGAAATGGCCGTGACGGCGGAAGCCCCTGATTTTCGACGAAAATCAGGGTATGCTTTACATATGATCAAGGTATGGCCGACGTATGATCTGCGTCATACCTTTGTGTGACGGGTAAGGGATCGGCATGGCGGATATCACGGTGAAGGCGGCCTATGGGTCGGTGGTCGAGGATGAGGGGTTCCTCTTCGTCGGGTTCGCCGAGGGCGAGGGCGAGGACGAGCCCTATGCGCTGTTCCGCCAGCCCCTTGCCGGTGGGCCGGTCTGGCTTGAGGTGAACGACGAAAGCTTCGGGGCCGAGGATGCGGTGCTTCGCATCACCGAAGGTCCGAAGGGGTTCGAGATCGCGCTGGCCCCGGCGAAGGCCGCGGCGTTCGGGTATGCGCTTACGGTCGCGGTGCGGGTTGGCCCGGCCTGCGAGGATGGCGCCGAAGCCCTGGCGGCGCTGCGGGGGATGCTGGGTGCGGTGTGGAGCAGCCCTGAACCGTAAGCCCCCCGACCGGGGCGGCGGGTCCATCGCCTGCGCGACAGGGCGGCAGATCGCCTTGCCCGGCCAGTCCGGGTCAGCCGGCGCCTAGCGCGAGGCTTCCAGCAACAGCACCACGCCGGCCAGCAGGATCGCAATGCCGATCAGCTGGCGTCCGGTGGTCTTCTGGCCCAGTGCGATGCGGGCGAAGATCAGGGCCAGGATCACCTCGACCAATGCAAGGGTGCGCACGTTGGCGGCAGAGGTCAGCGAGAAGGCGATGAACCAGAAGGCCGAGGCCAGCGCGCCAAGAAATCCCGCCGCCAGCGAGGGGCCGAAGGCGCTGAAGCTGCCCGTCAGGGCAGGGCGGTTGCGCAGCCAGAGCCAGAGGCCGAGGACGGTGCTCTGGATCGCCAGCGACAGCACCAGCGTGGTGAGGGCGCGGATCAGAAAGCCGCCCTCGGGCAGCGAGGTGATGCCGCCGCGAAAGCCGATGGCCGAGATGCCGAAGGCGAAGCCCGCTGCAAGGCCCATCATCGCCGGGCCGGTTCCGGTCAGCATCTGGCGGCCAAGACCGGGCTTCAGGGTCAGCACCAGCACGCCGGCCACGGCGACGGCGATTGCGCCCAGCATCGGCCATGTCAGCGGATCGCCCAGCAAAAGCCAGCCGGCCACCGCCACCAGCACGGGTTCGACCTTCAGCCAGGCCGTGGTCAGCCCGAAGCTTTGCGAGCGCATGACCTGCAGCATCATCGCGGTGGCGGTGATCTGCGCCAATGCTCCGGCCAGCGTCCAGCCAAGGGTTATGGCCGTGATCGCGGGCGGCGCCTCGCCGGTGAACCAGACCGCGAGGGCGAGGAACAGGCAGGCGAAGGGCAGGCCGAACAGGAACCGGGTGTTGGTGGCGCCAAGGGTGCCAAGCCGCGCCGTCAGCCCCGCCTGGGTGGCATTGCGGCCGGTTTGCGCCACCGCGCCGGCAAGGGTGATCCAGGCCCAGAGCGGCAGCATCAGCCGTCCTTGCCGACCCGGCCGGCCGGAGCCTGCCGTTCGAGCCGGTAGAAGAGATTGGGTTCCGAGACCAGAAAGACCTCGGCCGCATTGCCGATCGCAACGCCTTCGGCCTGTGGGATGTCATCTTGCAGCGCCGCCCAGCCCGACCAGAGCGGCAGGACGCTGACGATCTCGCCCTTGGTCGAATATTCGAAAAGGGCGGCGTTGAGGTGGCTGAGAAGAAGAAGGTTGCCGGTGGTTTCGTGCAGGGTGACGGAAGACAGGTCGGCGGCAAGGAAGGCATGGCCGGCGGCAGGCGTCCATTCCTGCACGCCCAGGGCCAGCGGGCCGCCGGCAAGGGCGGCGTCCAGCCCGGTGACGGTCAGGACGCGCACGGGCCACATCTCTTGCACAAGGATCAGCCGGCGGGTGGCGGCATCCCAGGAGATGCCTTCGAACCCCATATTGTCCTGCACGTCCAGATCCAGCGTCAGATGCGGGGCATCGGTGATGTCCAGCGCGGTGGTCCGGGGCGTGATCGTGACCCAGGACAGCCGGTTCAGCCCTTCGTCCGAGATGATGAACCTGTCGCCCTCCATATGCGTGATGCCTTCGGGGTCCTGCGCGCCGGTCAGCGGGACCTGGCGCAGAAGGCGGCCGTCCGGGCTGATCTCGGCCACGAGGGGCGGGCGGTTGATCACGGTGAAAAGGGTGCCGGTCGCCGCCGAGAAGGTGAGGCCCGAGACATTCTGGCTGAGTCCCCTGATCGGCTGCGCCTGGATGGTGGCGGTGTAGTCGGGCAGCCAGAGGCCCTTGTCCCGCCACTCGGCGCGCTGGCCCTGCATGGCGACCCAGGCCTGCGCCAGCCCGATCATCCCGGTGGACCAGAGCCCGATCCCGGCGACGATCAGCGCGCCGATCCCGAGGAGCAGCCAGCGCCGCATTCAGCGCGCCCGGACGGTGTCGATCATCAGCTGCACATTGGCGGGGTCGGCGTCCGGGGTGATGCCATGGCCGAGGTTGAAGACATGCGGCCCGCCGCGGAAGGCCTCCACCACGCGGCGGGTCTCGTGCACCAGCGCCTCGCCTCCGGTGACAAGGTGGTGGGGGGCGAGGTTGCCCTGCACGCAGCCGTCCTTCTGGACATTCTGCGCCGCCCATTCCGGGGTGACGGAATTGTCGACCGCCACGCAATCGGCGCCCGTTGCACGGGCAAAGCCGATGTAGCCGGGGCCGGCCTCGCGCGGGAAGGCGATGACGGGCAGGCCGGGATGGCGGGCCTTCAGGGCAGAGATGATGCGGGCGGCGGGTTCCACGGCGAAATCGGTGAAGTCCTGGCCCCTGAGGCTGCCGGCCCAGCTGTCGAACAGCTTGATCACCTCGGCCCCGGCGGCGACCTGCGCCGAGAGGTATTCTATGGTGGCCTCGGTCAAAAGGTCGATCAGCGCGGTGAAGGTGGCGCGGTCTTCGGTCTTGAGCCGGTGGGCGCCGGCCTGTTCATCCTTGCCGCGCCCGGCGATCATATAGGTGGCCACGGTCCATGGCATGCCGGCGAAACCGATCAGGGTGGTTTCGGCCGGAAGGGCGCGCTTCAGGAGGCGCAGGGTTTCGTAGACCGGGGAAAGGGTGTCGTGGATGGCCGCGACCGGTTTCAGGGCGGCGACCTCGGCCGCGGTGGTGGTGGTCTGCATCCGCGGGCCTTCGCCGGTTTCGAACCACAGCCGGGGGCCAAGCGCCTGCGGCAGCAGAAGGATGTCGGCGAACAGGATCGCCGCATCGAAGCCATAGCGGCGGATCGGCTGCAGGGTGACTTCGGCGGCAAGCTCGGGGTTGTAGCAGAGCGACAGGAAATCCCCGGCCTGCGCCCGTGTGGCGCGGTATTCCGGCAGGTATCGCCCGGCCTGGCGCATCATCCAGATCGGCGGCACCGGCAAGGTTTCGCCCGACAGGGCGCGCAGGAGGAGTTTCTTGCTCATGTTCGCTTCCTTGGTCTTTGGTCCGGGGTGCCGTGAAAGGCCCGGCTTTGCAAGACCCCTTTGCCACAGGCGGCGCGGATCGTGCCGCAATGCCGCGGGCCGGACGGGGACCGGCTGCTATCGGGGGTTGCATCCGGCCCCTCGCTTCGGCAGGAAGCGGGCAGTCAGAGAAAAAGGTGATCCGATGTCCGACATGACCACTTCCGGTGTGCGCCAATCCGGCGTCAAGCTGACGCTGCAATATCTGGCCTTTCTGATTGGCGGCATCCTGTTCCTGTGGCTTCTGCTCTGGGCCGCGGAAGAGTTCCTTGGCGTCACGCCGTCGTCGAACGCCATGGGGATCGTGTTGCCGCTGGTCGCGGCGATGGCGGTGGCCGGCCTGTGGTACAAGAAAGAGGGCGCGCGTCCCGCATCGGGCCGGGCGTGGGGCATGGCGCTGGTCTGGGGCGTGGTCACGGTGGCGCTGCAACTGCTGCTGGTCTATGCCGCATGGAAGGCTGGCGCGCTGGCTGAACTGATCGGCAGCAATGGCCCGACCGATGAGGATCGGCAGATGTTCGCCATTGTCTTTGCGGTCCTGGGCGTTGTGCAGGTTCTGGTGCTGCGGCTGGGGCTTTGGCTTGGTTTCCGCGGCACCGCAAAGCAGCTGGAACGCGAGGCGGCGAAGCGCGCCAAGGCGTTCTGAGCCGGACCCCCGGCGGGGGATGGGTGGTGCAGGCAGTTGCCCTTCGTCCCCCCTTGCGCTAGGCCAAGGGAATGACCGACATACCCTCGCCTGACCGCCCGCTGAAGATCGGAACCCGAGGCTCCCCCCTGGCGCTGTGGCAGGCGCATGAGGTGCGGCGCTGCCTGATGGCGGCGCATGGGCTGCCCGAAGCGGCCTTCGAGACGGTGGTGATCAAGGTCACCGGCGATGCCATTCAGGACAAGGCGCTGCGCGAGATCGGCGGCAAGGGCCTGTTCACCCGCGAGATCGAAGAGGCGCTGGGCGCGGGCGGGATCGACATCGCCGTCCATTCGATGAAGGACATGCCGGTCGAACAGCCGCCCGGGCTGGCGCTGGACTGCTATCTTGAGCGCGCCGATGTGCGCGACGGCTTCGTCAGCCCGCGCTACGCTTCGATTGCCGATCTGCCGCAGGGGGCGGTGGTCGGGTCTTCGTCGCTGCGGCGGCGGGCGCAGCTGGCGCTGCGGCGGCCAGACCTGAAGCTGGTGGAGTTCCGCGGCAACGTTCAGACCCGGATGCGCAAGCTTGAGGAAGGCGTTGCCGATGCGACCTTCCTTGCCATGGCCGGGCTGACACGGCTGGGCATGGCCGATGTGGCGCGCTCGGCCATTGCGCCAGAAGAGATGCTGCCCGCCTGTGCGCAGGGCGCAATCGGGGTTGAGCGGCGGCAGGCGGATGACCGGGTGGCCGCTTTGCTGGCGCCGATCCATCACGGCCCGACCGGCCTGCGGCTGGCGGCCGAACGGGCCTTCCTGACCCGGCTGGACGGCTCTTGCGAGACGCCGATTGCCGGGCTGGCCGTGCTTGAGGGCGACCGGCTGTGGCTGCGGGGCGAGATTTTGCGGCCCGACGGAACGGACGCCGTCAGGGGCGAGTCGCGCGGGGCGGCGGGCGAGGGGGCGGCGATGGGTATCGCGCTGGCGGATGATCTGTTGCGCCGCGCCGGCCCGGGGTTCTTTGGCTAGGCCATGGCCGATCCCGATCTGGAACGGGCGGTCGAGGCCGCGCTGGAGGCGGCGCCGGCCCGGGTGCAGCCCCTGGACCTGCCGGACGGACGGCGGTTCTGGCTGAAACAGGTGGAGCGGCTGGCTGGCCGCATGCGGCTGCAGAAGGGCGATCCGGCCCGCAGCTTCGCGGCCGAGCGCGAGGGCATCCGGGCGCTGCAGCATCTGGGCCTGCCGGTGGCGGGGCTGGCGATGGAGGGGCCGGGCTGGTTCGTGCTGCCCGATGCGGGGCCGGTGCTGCCGCAGGTGGTGGCCGATCCGGCGCTGGACGATGCGGGCAAGCTGGCGGCAATGGCTGCGGCGGGGCGCGCTGGCATCGGTGCACCGCGCCGCGCTGGTGCATGGCAGGCCGGCCGTGCGCGACATCTGCTGGGACGGCGCGCAGATCCGCTTCATCGACCTTGAGCGGTTCCATGAGGCGCGGGTGGGCGGCTGGCGGCAGGCCGCGGATCTGACCGTGCTGGCGCAAAGCGCCTTCACCCGCTGGCCCGACGATCCGCGCTGGATCCTGGCCGCCTTCGCCGGCTACCGCGAGGCCGGCCCCGCGCTTGCGCTGCGGCGCGCCGGTCTGCTGGCCGCTCTGCTGACGCCGCTGGGCTGGCTTGGGCGGCTGGTTCTGGTCCTGCGCCCCCGCAGCAAGGAGGTGCGGGCGATGGTGCTGGTGCTGCCCTGGCTGCGGCGGCAGGGGTAGGGGCCTCCGCGCGCCTTTCGGCCGGCGGCCGGGGGGTTTCACACCCCCCGGACCCCCTGCGGGATATTTGGACCAAAGTGAAGGCGGACGGTTTTTGCGGGGCTAGCCTTCGGCCCGCAGCACCTGTGCCGGGCGGGCGGAGAGCGGCCGTGCGGCGAAGGCGAGGCCTGCGATCAGGGTGGCAAGGATGCCGCCTGCGACGATGGCGATGGCGGAGACCGGCTCGAACACATAGTCGCCGTCCATCACGAAGACCATCACCGCCCAGCCGGCGATGCCGCCGGCGATGACGGCGACCACGCCGGCGGCGGCCCCCAGAAGCGCGGCCCGCAGGGCGAAGCTGGCAAGGATGCGGGCGCGGGTGGCCCCGAGGGTCTTGAGGATTGCGGCCTCATAGATCCGGGCGCGTTCGCCGGCCGCTGCCGCGCCGATCAGCACGATGAAGCCGGTCAGGAGGGTGCCTGCGGCGGCCCAAGCGGTGGCGGTGGCGATGGCAGAAAGGGCCTCGGCCACGCGGTCTACGGCGTCGCGGATGCGGATGGCGGTGATGTTGGGCCAGCTTTTGGTGACATCCTTCAGGATCGCCGCCTCGGCCTCAGGCGGGGCATAGACGGTGGCGATATGGGTATGGGGGGCGCCGGCAAGGGCCGAGGGGTTCAGCGTCATCACGAAACCCATGCCGGCATTCGAGAAATCCACCTCGCGCAGCGAGGTGATGGTTGCGGTGATGTCGCGGCCAAGGATGTTGACGGTCAGCTGGTCCCCCGGCTTCAGGCCCAGCTCTGCCGCCTCTTTGGCGGAAAAGCTGATCTGGGGCGGGCCGGTGTAATCCGCGGGCCAGAAGCTGCCCGCCGTGATCCGGGTCTTCGGCCCCGGCGTGGCGGCATAGGTGATGCCGCGATCGCCGCGCACGACCCAGTGGTCGCCGGCGACCTCTCGTGCCGGCTTGCCGTTGATCTGGGTGATCACGCCGCGCAGCATGGGGGCGGTTTCGGTATTCGAGACGGCGGGGTTGGCGGTGATGCGGTCAAGGAAGGGGCCGATCTGATCGGGCTGGATATCGACGAAGAAGAAGGCGGGCGCGCGGGAGGGCAGGTCGGTCGCGATGGCGCGGCGCAGGTTCCAGTCGATCTGGCCGGTGGCGGCAAGGACCGAAAGGCCAAGGCCCAGCGACAGGATGACGGGCAGGGCATCGCCCTGCGGGCTGCCGATGGCGGCAAGGGCGGCGCGCAGGGCGGGGCGGCCCCTTGCGGCGCGGCCGCGGGCCAGCCGGCGCGCGGCCCGGCGCAGGCCGAAGGCGGCAAGGGCAAGGACGGCGAGGGCGGCAAGAATGCCGCCGGCGGTGCCAAGGGCCAGTTCCCATATCCCCGAGGTCAGGGTGGCGGTGCCGATCAGGGCGGCGGCCAGCGCCGCCAGCACCACCAGCCAGCGGGCGCGGGGCCAGCCCTTGCCGCCGCCGCCGCGGTAAAGGGCGGCGGGGCGGACGCGCTCGGTCCGGGCCAGCGGGATCAGGGTGAAGATCAGCGCCGAAAGCGCGCCGTAGAAGGCGGCCTCCAACAAGGCGCGGGGCGACAGGCCGATGGCGGCGGGGAAGGGCAGCGAGGCCTCGATCAGCGGCGCGGCCAGGAGCGGGATGACGGCGCCGAGGGCAAGGCCGATGGCGATGCCGAGGGCGGCAAGGAGGGCGGTCTGCAGAAGGTAGGTGCGGAAGATCAGCCCGCCCGAGGCGCCAAGCGTCTTCAGCGTGGCGATGGTGGGGGTCTTGCCGTCAAGATAGCTGCGGATCGCGGCCGAGATGCCGACGCCCCCCACCGCCAGCCCGGCAAGGCCGACAAGGACAAGGAAGCTGCCGATGCGGTCCACGAAAGTCTCGATCCCCGGGGCGGCATTGCGGCTGTCGGTCCAGCGCATGCCCTTGTCGCGGAACTGCGCCTCGGCCTGCGTTTTCAGGGTTTCAAGGTCGGCCCCGGCGGGCAGGGTCATCCGGTAGCGGGTCTCGAAGAGCGAGCCGGGGACGAGAAGGCCGGAGGTTTCCAGCGCATCGGTCCGCACCACGGTGCGCGGGCCCAGCGTGAAGCCGGTCGAGGCGGAATCGGGTTCGCGGATCAGGGCGGCGGTCAGGCGGAACTCCTGCGTGCCAAGGCGGAAGCTGTCGCCGATCTTCAGGCCGAGACGTTCGATCAGCACCGGGTCCATGAGGGCGCCGGGCAACCCGCCTGCATCCGCCAGAGCCTGGTCGACCGGGATGGCGGGGTCGAGGATCGCCTGCCCGGTCAGGGGCCAGGCAGAGTCCACCGCCTTGATCTGGGTCAGCGCCTCGTCGTCGGGCACCACGGCCATGGAGCGGAAGTCGTAGACCTCGGAATGCGCGGCGGAGATGCCGGCAATGTAGCCGAGTTCGGCCGCATCGGCCGCGCGATAGGTAAAGCGCATCTCGGCATCGCCGCCAAGGATCACCGCGCCCTGATCGGCCAGCCCCGACTGGATCCCGGCGCGCAGGGTGCCGACGCCGGCAATGGCGGCGACGCCAAGGGCGAGGCAGGCGATGAAGACGCGAAAGCCACGGATGCCGCCGCGCAATTCGCGCCGGGCGATGCGGAAGGCCAGACTCATGCCAGCTTCCCGTCGGCAAGGCGGATCACCCGGTCGCACCGTTCGGCCAGTTCGGGGGCGTGGGTGACAAGCACCAGCGTGGCGCCGTGACGGTCGCGCAGCGAAAAGAGCAGGTCCATGATCGTCTGCCCGGTGGTGCCGTCCAGATTGCCGGTGGGTTCATCGGCAAGGAAGATGGCCGGGCGCGGGGCGGCGGCGCGGGCAAGGGCGACGCGCTGTTGCTCGCCCCCGGACAGTTGGCCGGGATAGTGGTCGATGCGGGGACCGAGGCCCACGCTTTCCAGCTCGGCGCGGGCGCGGTCGAAGGCATCGGCGGCGCCGGCCAGTTCCATCGGGATGGCGACATTCTCCAGTGCGGTCATCGTCGGGATGAGGTGGAAAGACTGGAACACCACCCCCATGTTCTGCCGGCGGAAGCGGGCGAGGGCGTCCTCATCCATCGCGGTCAGGTCCTGATCCAATGCGCGGACCTCGCCGCCGGTGGCGCGCTCAAGCCCGCCCATCAGCATGAGTAACGAGGATTTGCCCGATCCCGAGGGGCCGACGAGGCCGACAGTCTCGCCCTTGTTGACGGCAAGCGATATGCCGCGAAGGATGTCGACCGGCCCGGCATTGCCGGCAAGGGTCAGGCGGGCATCGGTGAGCGTCAGAACGGGAGAAGACATGAAGGGCTTTCTGCAGGGCGGCGTCACAAAGGCATATGGCGCAATCCGCGCCGCCTGCAATGTCACGATTGCGTTGATCTTTTCCGCCGGCGTGACGGTGGGTGCAGCTGCAGCGGAGCCTGTGGTCCTGGTGGCGCTGGGGGACAGTCTGACGGCAGGCTACGGGCTGGCGCCCGATGAGGGGCTGGTGCCGCAACTGCAGGGCTGGCTGCGGGCGCAGGGTGCCGAGGTGGTGATCCAGAACGCCGGTGTCAGCGGGGACACCACGGCGGGGGGGCTGGCGCGGGTGGACTGGGCGCTTGGGCCGGATGCGCAGGGGCTGATCGTGACGCTGGGGGGCAATGACATGCTGCGCGGCCTGTCGCCCGATGAGGTGCAGGTCAATCTGGACGCCATCCTGACGGCGGCGGATGCCAGGGGGCTGCCGGTCCTGCTGGTGGCGATGAAGGCGCCGCCGAACTTCGGGCCGGAGTACAAGGCCGAGTTCGATGCGATCTACCCGGCGCTGGCCAGGGAACATGGCGCGCTTCTGATGCCGGATTTCTTTCAGGGCTTCGTGGATGCGGGGGCGGTGATGACCGATCCAGCCAGCTACGGCAAATGGATGCAGGCCGACGGGATTCACCCGAATGCCGAGGGGGTGAAGCTGGTGGTCGCATCCCTTGGGCCGCATGTGCTGGCGCTGATCGGCGAGGTCGAGTGACAGGGGCTGGACTGCCCTGTCATGCCGCGCGACTGTGGCCGCGGGCAGTGGGATATTTGGACCAAGATGAAATCGGGACCGGACGGAATGGGATTTCTGAAGGATCTGCAGGCGGTTGTCGGGGTCGGCCATGTGCTGCAGGGCGCGGATGCCGCAGGCTATGGACGCGACTGGATGGGGCATTACGAGGGGGCGCCCCTTGCGGTGGTGCGGCCCGCCTCGACTGCAGAGGTGGCGGCCTGCGTGAAGCTGGCGGCGGCGGCCGGTGTGGCGGTGGTGCCGGTGGGCGGCAATACCGGGTTGGTTGGCGGCACCATGACCACGGGCGGGCTGATGGTCAGCCTGGAGCGGATGAACCGCATCCGCGAGGTCCGCGCGCCGGCGCGGCTGGTGGTGGCCGAGGCGGGTGCCGTCCTGCAGCGCATCCATGAGGCGGCTGACGCCGAGGGGTTGTATTTCCCGCTGTGGTTCGGTGCGCGGGGGTCGGCCATGCTGGGGGGCGCCTTGTCCACCAATGCCGGCGGGTCGAATGTGCTGCGCTATGGCAGCACGCGCGGTCTGTGTCTGGGGCTGGAGGTGGTGCTGGCAGATGGCCGGGTGCTGAACCTGATGTCGGAACTGCACAAGGACAATTCGGGCTATGATCTGAAACAGCTTTTCATCGGTGCCGAGGGCACATTGGGGATCATCACCGCGGCGGTGATGAAGCTGGTGCCGAAGCCCCTGGCCTATGCGACGGCCTGCGTTTCGGCCCGGTCGCTGCCCTTGGCCCTGGGCCTGCTGAACCGGATGCAGGCGGCGACAGGCGGGCGGGTCGAGGCGTTCGAGTTCATGCCGCGCAGCTATTCGGAACGGCTGGCGGTGGTGCGGCCCGATCTGGGCCTGCCTTTCGCCCAGGTGCCGGAGGTGACGATCCTGATCGAGGCGGCGACCACGGTGGCCGAGGAGGCGGCGCCCGATGCGGCGGGCGAGGTGCCATTGGTCGGGCGGCTGGAGGCGGTGCTGGCCGCGATGCTGGAAGAGGGGCTGATCGAGGATGCCGTGGTGGCGCGGTCCGAGGCGCAGCGGCGGCGGATGTGGGAACGGCGCGAGGCGGCGGCCGAGATCGGCGTCGGGCTGGTGCCGGTGGTGGATTGCGATGTCTGCGTTCCGCTGGACCGGGTGGCGGATTTCCTCGACCGGGCCGAGGCGCGGCTGGTGGCGCTGGACCCGGGCTTCCGCAGCCTGACGGTGGCGCATCTGGGCGATGGCAATCTGCATTACTCGGCCTTCCCCAGCCGCGACGATCCGGCCCTGAAGGACAGGGTGATGGAGGTGGTCGAGGATGTGGTGCAGGACTTGGGCGGGTCGTTCAGCGCCGAGCATGGCATCGGGCTGTCGAAGCTGCCCTCGATGCGGCGACGCAAGGACCCGGTTGCGCTGGAGGTGATGCGGGCGGTGAAGGCGGCGCTGGACCCGGACGGGGTGATGAATCCGGGCAAGGTGGTGCCGTGACACCCCAGCCCGTCTGCGGGGCCGGGGCGCGGTTGGTGCCGGTGCCGTGCTGCGCGGGCCGCGCGCTCAGTTCGCCGGTTTGGTGCGGACTTCCATCTGCAGGATGATCGGCGCGGGGCCGGTATCCTCGCCGCCCGACAGCGCCACGGCACCGCGGGTGGTCTCGCCAAAGCCCGCCTCGGCCAGCATGCCGCCGATGCTGGCGTCGGTGGCCGAGGTGTCCTCTCCGGCCGCGACCTCGCGGGTCATGTCGAGGGCGTCCTGGGCCAGGAAGCTGAGGTTCTCGACCGGGGTGTGTTCCTTCGCCGGGGTGACGACGACGATCATCCGCTCCTGCCCCAGAAACTCGCCGCCGATGGCGAAGAGGCCGCGTTTCAGCTCATCCCCCGGCAGGACGCGTTCGGCGGCCCAATGGGTGATCGAATAATCGGCGCCGACGTAAAGGACGTTCACGTCAACCGCCTGATCCGAGTGGTTCCTGGCCAGCACATGCACCTCGTCATCGGGCAGAAGCACCGGGACGGGCGAGAAGGGCAGCGGCGTCAGCGCCTTGTTGGTGGCGTTCTTGGTCAGCATCTCGACCTCGACATTCAGGCCCGAGCCGTCGCCCACCGCGGCGCCCAGCTTCATCAGGTTCAGCGCGCGGGCCATCATGGAAAGCGTGTCGCCAAGGGTCAGGGCCAGCTCCTCGGGCGACTTGTCGCCGGACGAGACCGAGGGCGTGGAGGAAGCGTCTTCCATCAGCCCGGTCGAGGGCAGCACCCAGATCGCATCGGGCCGGTCGCTGTCGGGGATGACGGCAAGGCGCAGATCGGCCTCGGCCCCCGGCTCGACGAAGACGAGGCGCGGGCCGACCACCTCCTGCAGGGTGGCGATCTGGGTCCGCAGCGCATCGGCGGGGGCCGATCCGGCGGGCGGCAGGGCAACGGTCAGGGTGAAGTCGACCGCATCGTCCAGCTTGCGCAGCACGACGCCCTTCGGCACTTCGGCGGGCAGAACCTTGCCTTCATGCTCGACCG
This sequence comes from uncultured Paracoccaceae bacterium, assembly GCA_934500835.1. Classification (GTDB taxonomy): domain Bacteria; phylum Pseudomonadota; class Alphaproteobacteria; order Rhodobacterales; family Rhodobacteraceae; genus Pseudogemmobacter. Next base: position 50,915 of record CAKSTR010000011.1, read on the forward strand.
GGGTGGCGGTGGAACTGAAGGTGCCGGTCTTGGTCACCTGCACATAGCCAAGGGCCGCATCGGTGGCATCGGCGGCGGTGGCCATCACGGCCAGAAGGTCGCCCTCGGCGATGCCGTGCAACTCGCCGGCCGGAATGGTGAAATCGGCGCCCTCGGCCGTGGCCTGCCATTGCCGGACCGGCGGGGCGGCATCGCCCGAGAAGGCCACATGGTCCAGATCGCCCTCGAAGAGCGGGGTCGATTTGGCGAGGTTCTTCACCGAATACTTGCGCAGCACCTCTTCGGCGATCTGGCCATAGGTGGCACCGGGATGTTCGGCGATGGTTTCGAAGATCGTATAGGTGAAGACGCCATGCGGCTTGCGGTCGGGTTTGCCCTTGGGCAGCTTCTTCTCGGGCGTCACCTCGTTGGTCTGGGCGGCGTAGAAGGCGACGAAGGCGCCGCCGTCGCCACCGGCCTTCACATCGACGGGCGGCTCCTCGGCGGCGCGGGGATCTTCCTCGCCGACCGAGCGCGAGACGACATCCTCCATCGCCTCGGCATCGAGGCCAAGGACGGAAGGATCAAGCTGACGCATCCGCACATCGTCATCGCCCGCATCCACCGCGCGGGTGGCAGTGCCCGAGTGGCAGCTGTCGAAGACCACCCAGACATCGGCGCCCTTGGCGCGAAGCCCGTCGATCATCCTGCCGATCTCGTCATCGACAAGGGCATTCTCGACCGCGCCGATGGAGTTGTTCCAGGGGCCGATGTCGACCGGCAGGAACAACTCGTCCATCCCGTCCAGTTCGGTCGGGTCGTTGGTGGCCGGCGCGCGGGTGCCGTGGCCCGAGAAATGCAGGTAGATGAAATCGCCCGGCTGCGCCTTCGCGGTCAGATCGGCAACCGCATCGCGGATCGCCTGCAGGGTCGCGGGCTGCACGCCTTCGACGCCATCGGTCAGCAGGGTGACATGATCGGCGGTGAAGGGCACGGGCGCTTCGCTCAGAAGGTAGTCCCGCACCATCTCGACATCGTTCTTGGGGCCGTTCAGCCACCAGCGTTCGTCAAGGTTGCGGTATTCGTTGGCGCCGATCAGCAGGGCGTAATTCTCGCGCGCGACGGCGGGCAGGGCGCAAAGGCACAGGGCAGAGGACAGGAGAAGATTGCGCAACATCGGGAAATCTCCGGGGGTCAATTGGTCATCAGGGCGTAATCGGTCGGGCCGCTGCCCGCATTCTCGATCGTCAGCGTGAAGGCGCCGTCCTTGGCCGGGGTCCAGCCGCAGTAGGCGATATGGCTGTGGTCGCCGTCAGTGCAGACCACATGGCCGCTTTCGTCAAGCACCGTCAGGGTCAGATTGGCGCCGGGGGCGGCCTCGACATAGACCTCGGCATATTCGCCGCCGCGGAAGGGGATCGGCGGGCGGGATTCGGTGGCGGCGGCGGGCAGGGCGGCAATGTGGTAGATCGGGCCCGAGGCGACGCCCTTGGCCTTCTGCGCGCGGATGTCGTCGATCAGCGCCAGAAGCGCGGGGTCATCCCCGGCCATCGCCTCGGCCTGGGTCAGGATCGCTTCGGCCGACAGGGGCAGGTCGGGGGAGAGCCCCGCCTCCTGCCGCAGTTGGGCGGCGGTCAGCAGGATCAGCGGATCGCCCTCCGCCAGCCCCGCATCATAGACGCGGGCCGAGAGTTCGGCGGTCTTGAGCGGACCCTGGCTTTCGGCCCCGGCGGGCAGGGCCGAAAGGGCAAGAAGGGCGATGATCCGGTTCAGGGCAAGCATGGGGGCATCCATCGGGCTTTGTGTCGGGCAGAAGATGGAGGCCCCTGACCGCCCTGTAAACGCACAATCTTTTCATGACTGCCTTTGTCATGTGACCTTGACGGTCTTCCTTCCTACGTTCCGGCACATGAGGCAGGGCCGGGGGCACTTCCCGTCGGGATGACCGCTGGCGCGCAATGAATCAGGAAGCTGGAACGAGATGTTTTCAAAGACCGATACCCTGAACGCCACCGGCAACGGCCTGTGGCGCAGGCTGATGGTGGCCGCGATCTTCGGCCTGACGCTGATGCTGACGCTGGCGCTTCCCGCCGGTCGCCCCGCCTTGGCCGAAGCCGCCGCCGTCACGCTGGATGCCGCCATGGACACTGTCCTGACCGTGCGCAGCAATGACGATGGCGACCGCTTCCTTGGCTCGGCCTTCCTCTGGGGGGAAGAGGCCGTGGTCGCCGTCACCAATGCCCATGTGGTGGGCGAGGCCGAGGAGGTCCGCCTTGTCGACCGCCACGGCAATGAAGAGACCGGCATCGTCATCGCCCGCGACCCGGTGCGCGATGTTGCGGTGATCTCGGTCGGGGCGGGCAAGGATGGCAAACCGCGGCGCGGCCTTGTGGCGGCTGCGGACCCTGCCGGGCTTGGTCTTGAGGTCTATGCTCTGGGGGCACCCCTTGGTGTGGAGTTCACGCTGACCGAGGGGCTGATCTCGGCCAAGGCCCGGCAGGTGGATGTGGCGGTGCCGATCCTGATGCTGCAGCATGATGCGGCGGTGAACCCGGGGTCTTCGGGCGGGCCGCTGGTGGACGGGCAGGGCCGGCTGATCGGCATGAACAGCCAGATCGCCGACGGCAGCCGGATGTTCGTGGGCATCGCCTATGCGATCCCGGCGCAGGATCTGGACCGGATCGTGCAGGGGCTGATCGAGGAAACGCTGGAACCCTTTCCCGCCCTGGGCCTGAAGGCGCGCCCGGTGGACCGCAAGGTTGCCGCCCTGCTGGGGCTGGAGCCGCATGGGCTGCTGGTCGATGGCACCGACAAGGGCGGCCTTGCCGAGGCCGCAGGTCTGAAGGCAGGCGACGTGATCCTGGCTGTGAACGGCAGCCCGGTGGCGCAGCCCGGCGACTTCGCCTTCCTTCTGGAAGCCGCGCAGGCCGGCGAGACCGCCAGCCTGACGGTGTTGCGCGACGGTGCCGAACAGAAGCTGGACCTTGCCTTCGCCCTGCCGGATGCCGACCCTTCGGCCATCGGCATCAAGCTGCGCGACTTCGATCCCAAGGCGCAGCCGCAGCGGACCGCCAGCTACCGCCTTGCCGCCCTTGGCGTCATCCTGGACGACGAGGGCCGGGTGAAGGACGTGACCGAAAACTCGCCCGGGCTTTTCGCCGGGCTTGGCCGCGGCGACCGCATCGTGGCGGTGAACGGGGCCGCGATCGATCGGGCCGGGCTGGAGGCGCTGGAGATCACCGAGGCCACCCTTCTGCTGGTGCAGGCGGCGGACGGCTCGACCCGGCATATCTTCCTTGATCCCTGGGGAGGCGCAGAGGGCGTCCGCCCGGTCGGCGGTGCGAATGTGCTTGACCCCAGCGTGATCGTGTTCTGATCCTGTGCGCCATGACCGAGACCCCGAACACCGACCGCATCCTGATCGTCGAGGATGACCCCGAGACCGCCGCCGCCGTTGCCGGCGTGGTCCGCGAGCTTGGCTGCATGCCCGTGCATCTGGACACGCTGGATGCCGGCGTGGCCGAGGCCGCCCGGGGCCAGTACCGGGTGATCGTGCTGGACCGCATGCTGCCCGGCGGTGACGGGGTCGAGGCGATGGCGCGGATCCGGGCGGGCGGCAGCGGGGCGCTGATCCTGATCCTCTCGGCGCTTGGCCGCGCCGCGCAGCGGGTCGAGGGGCTTGAGAAGGGGGCGGACGACTACCTGCCCAAACCCTTTGAGCCCGAGGAACTGCGCGCCCGGCTGCGGGCGCTGCTGCGGCGCGGCACCATGCAGGTGCTGGACAACGACCTGCTGGCCTTTGGCGATCTGGAGATCCGGCTGAAGGCCCGCACGGTGCATGTGAAGCTGACCCATGTGGCGGTCAGCCCCAAGGAATTCGAGCTGATCACCTTCTTCGCCCGCAATGCGGGGCAACTGGTGACGCGGATGCAGCTTCTGGAGAACGTCTGGAACCTGCATTTCGACCCCGGCACCAATGTGGTCGACGTCCATGTCGGCCGGCTGCGGCGCAAGCTGGAGGATGCGGGCTCCCACGCCATTCAGACCGCCCGGGGCGAGGGCTATGTCTTTGCGCCGCTGCCCGGTGCCGGCTGAGGTGACACAGCCTCCCGATGAACGCCCGCTGAAGGCCCGCGCCACATGGCGGCTGGCGGCGGTGATGGCCTCGGCGGTGGTGGCGCTGGCCATGCTGGCCATGGGGCTGCAATACCGGCTGGTGGAAAGCCGGCTGATGCAGGCGCAATACGCGCTGCTCTCGGCCGATCTGGATGGGTTCGCAGCACTTTACGATCAGAGGCGGATCATCGCGGTGCGGGAGGCGATCGAGTTGCGGACGGTTGCCGGCGGGTTGCGCGAGGCCGGGAGCAAGGAGGGCGGCGTGCATGAAATGCTGCTGTTGATGGACCGGCAGGGCAGGGTGCTTGCCGGCGACCTGCCCGGCTGGCCCGAAGGCATCGCACGCGAAGGCGCAGATTTCACCATCGACCCCGCGCGCGAGGTTCTGGATGATGGCCAGCGCTGGCTGGTGGTGGCGCGCGAACTGCCGGGGGGGTTCCCCTTGCTGGTGGGCCGGTCGCTGCAGCCGGTGGATGACACGCTGGCCGCGCTGCGGCGGGGGATGCTGGGGCTTCTGGCGGCGGTTCTGGTCGCCGCTCTGGGGACCGGTTGGCTGGCGGCGCGGTGGGTGATGGCGCGGATCGGGCGGGTGAATGCCCTGGCCGACCGGGTGGCCGGCGGCGACCTTGCCGCGCGCCTGCCCGGACCGCGGGCCCCGGACGAGTTCGGGCTGCTGGAAAGCCATGTCCATGCCATGCTGGACCGGATCGAGAACCTCAACCGCGCCACGCATCACCTTTCGGACACCATCGCGCATGAGTTGCGCACGCCGCTGAACCGCATGGTGCAGCGGCTGTCGAAGCTGGAGGGCAACGAGGAAGAGGTGGGCGCCCTGAAGGCCGAGATGCGGCAGGCGATCCGCATGTTCGACTCACTTCTGGACATCAGCCGGGCCGAGGCGGATCAGGGCGGCGGCGGGCTGGTGCCGGTGGATCTGTCGGCCGTGACAGCCGAGGTCTGGGAACTCTACGAGCCCCTTGCCGAGGACAAGGGCCTGCTGCCCGCGGCCCATATCGATCCGGGGCTGAAGGTGCTGGGGGACCGCACCCTGATTGCGCAGGTGGTGGCAAACCTTCTGGACAATGCGATCAAGTATTGCGGGGCGGGGGACAGGCTGAGGCTGACCGTCGCGGCGGAAGGCGGGCGGCATGTGCTGCGGCTGGCCGACAGCGGTCCGGGCCTGCCGGCGGGGCTGCGGGACGAGGCGTTCGAGCGGTTCACCCGGGCCGAGCGGGACCGGGCCAAGGGCATCAGGGGCCATGGTCTTGGCCTTGCTCTGGTGCGGGCCATCGCCGCGCGGCACGGCGCGCGCCTGTCGCTGCCCGAAGTGGCGCAGGGGCTGACGGTGGAGCTGGCTTTTCCGGTGCTGAAGGACTAGGGGCCGGCGCTTTCGGCCGGCGGCTGGAGGGGTTTTGCACCCCTCCAGACCTCCCCGCAGGATATTTCGGCCAAAGTGAAGGGGGCAGGGGGATTTTTGCGGCAGGGCAGCGGGTGACAAATGCGTTCATCCGGTTCCGGGGCGGCTTCGCAGGCTTGTGCCATGGCCCGGCCCCGCTATCTTGGCCGCATGATCAGACCCCTGGCATATGCTTTGCTTCTGTGCTCCACGGCCCTGCCGGCGGCGGCCGAGACGCGGGCCATCGTGATCGGGGTTTCGGACTATATCGTGCTGGATGCCGATCTGAAGGGTCCGTCGCATGACGCGCAGTTGATGGCCGAGACCCTGGTCGCCCGCGGGGTGAAACCTGAGGAGGTGACGGTTCTGGCCTCGGACCCGCCGTCCTTGCCGGACGGGGTGTCGAACGCGCCGCCGACGCGCGCCGCCATTCTGGCTGCGATGGAGGAGGTGGGGGCGAAGGCCGTGGCCGGCGATACGGTGGTGTTCTATTTCTCGGGACACGGGTCGCAGGCGCCGGATGCCTCGGGCGATGAGGGCGGCGGCTATGACGAGATCCTTTTGCCGGCAGATGCCTCTGGCTGGAAAGGGTCGATCGGGGCGGTCGAGAATGCGCTGGTCGATGATGAATTGCAGGACTGGGCGCAGGGGCTGATGGACCGCGGCGTCAGGCTGGTGGGGCTGATCGACGCCTGCCATTCGGCCACCGGCTTTCGCGCCCTGGGCGGCGAGGGTGTGGCCAAGACGCTGGAGCCGGAGGCGCTTGGCATTCCTGACGATGCGTCCTCCGGTGCGCCGACGGAGCCGCTGCAACTGACCGGGGACTATGTTTTCCTTTATTCATCGCAATCGGATGAACGGTCGTTTGAATATCCTTTCGACGATACCGGCGTCTGGCATGGCGAATTCACGCTGCGGCTGGCGCAGGTGCTGACGCAGGCGCCGGAGGCGACCTGGGCGCAGGTGCTGGCGGCAACCACGGATGCGATGGTGCAGGGGCCGGCCCGGCAGATGCCCGAGGCGGAGGGGCCGCTGCTGGACCAGAAGGTGTTCGGCACCGGCACTGCGGCGGGGCGCTGGCGTCTGGAGGGCAGGACGGTGGCGGCGGGGCTGCTGCAGGGGCTGGATGCGGGGGCGGAGCTGACGCTTTATGCGGCCGGCGCCGGGGGCGAAGCCCTGGGCACCGTGACTGTTGCCAAGGCCGAGGCCCGCAGCGCCACCCTGTCGGGCGATCTGCCCGAAGGGGCCGCCTGGGCCGAACTCAGCGCCGCAGCGCCCGCAAGGCCGCTGACGCTGGCGGCACCTGTGCGGGCCGATGCGGCGGACGGTCTTGACTACGCGGCCTGGGAGGCGGCCTTGCCCGAACCCGGTGCGCAGCCCGATCTTGTGCCGATCCTTGTCGGCGGTGTGGTGGCGCTGGCCAATGCCGATGGGGTGCTGGACCCCGAAGGCCCCGGCTCCACGCCGCGGATCACGCCGGAGGCGGGCGAGACCCCGGCCGAGGCGGTCGAGCGTGCGCTGGAAACCGCCGCCCATGGCCTGCGCCTGCGCGAGACGCTGGCGGGTGCGGCCTCGGGGCGCGGGCTGACCGGGCAGCCGGTGATCGCAATGGAAGTCGAGCGGCGGCCTGCGCTGCCGGTGCCGTCGGCGATGGGCGTCGCCTGCGGCCCGGCCGATCCGGGTCAGCCGGCCGATCCGGCGAAAGGCGTGGCCGCGTGCGATCAGCTGTGGCTGACGCTGACCAATACCTCGGGCAAGTCGCAGGACGTCTCGGTCCTGTATTTCGCCGCCGATTTCACGGTGTCGCCGATCTGGCCCGAACGCAACACCGTCAACCGCCTTGCCCCCGGCGAAAGCGTGCGCGTGGGCTTGCAGATCGCGCCGGGGTCGAACGCGGGTCTGGAAGAGATCTGGGTGCTGGCGGTGCCGGAATCCGAGACCGGCGCGCGGGTGGACCTGACCCGTCTTGCCAGCCCCGGCATGAGCCGTGACTTCGCGTCTGCATCCGACGGGATGACAATGTGGCTGGAAGGCCGCATGATCGACCCCGACGAGGCCGCCAACCGCGGTTTTTCCCTGAAGCCCGCGCCGCTTGCGATGATCCGCCAGGTGGTGCGCCTGACTGACAAGGCCAACTAGACCCCGAGGCCATTTGCCCCGGTCCGCAATGGAGACGGATGATGAGGAAGTCCTTTTTGAGTTCGACATTTGTCCTGGCGCTGGCGATGTCCGGTGCTGCCTTCGCCGAAGATGCCCCGCCGGTGGCCGAGGACGCAGGGGCGACCTCGCCCTTCGAATTCGCCGCCTCGGGCGAGAAGGCGGCCCGCAACGCCAAGCCCGAGGAGGCCGGCGCCAAGGTCATCGGCGGCGAAGTGGCCGCGGATGGCGCCTGGCCCTGGCAGGTGGCGCTGGTGGTGGCGGGGCAGCCGGTCTCGGCCGATACGCAGTTCTGCGGCGGCTCGCTGGTCCTGGACACCTGGGTGCTGACGGCGGCGCATTGCATCCATATGGCCGATGATCAGGGCGAGTGGTTCGATGTGGACCCCAAGGCGATCTCGATCCTGGTGGGCACCAACAAGCTGGACGGCACCGGCGATGTCGTTCCGGTCGAGAAGATCATCAAGCACCCGTCCTACTCGGGCACCCAGTTCGACTATGACATCGCGCTGATCAAGCTGGCGCGCGCGCCGACGGTTCCCTACAAGACCATCGAAGTGCCGGACGCCAATTTCAGCCAGGTGCTGAACCAGCCCGGCGTGACCACCATCGTCACCGGCTGGGGGCTGCAGAACGGCGGCAAGCTGTCACCCGAATTGCGCCAGGCGCAGATCCAGATGCTGGACCGCAACCTGTGCAACACCGCGATGATGGAGGCCCGCGCCGATGAGGCCGCCAAGGGGTTTTCTTATGCTGCAGAGGTCTTTGCGCTGACCGAGGCCGATGCCTATGCGCTGTGGGATGAACTGGTGGCCAAGGCCCCGATGCCGATGAGCGAGAACATGATCTGCTCGGGCACCTTCGAGGGCGGAAAAACCTCGTGCAACGGCGACTCGGGCGGGCCGCTGGTCGTGCCGCTGGAGGATGGCACCTATATCCAGGCGGGTATCGTCAGCTGGGGTCTGACGGCGACCTCGGGCCACGGCTGCGAGGAAACCGCGACCTTCTCGGCCTATACCAACATCGCCAATTTCGTGCCCTGGCTGAACGAGGTGATCGAGACGAACCCCTGAGCCGGGGGTCAAGACAAGGAAGGCCCCGCTGCAAGGCGGGGCCTTTGTCATGCCGGCTTGACCCTGCGCTGCGGCGCATGTCACCTGCCCGGCGGATGACAGGAGACAGCATGACCCCGACCCCCGATCTGATCGCCGGCGTGCCGGTCCTTTTCGTGATGGCGGCCGAGGCGGAGTACGGTCCCGCCCTGCGCGCCCGTATCCATCCGCTGATGACAGGCGTCGGCCCGGTCGAGGGCGGGGTGGTGCTGGCGGCGGCGCTGGCGGGGATGGCGGAGCGGCCCAAGCTGGTGGTATCCTTGGGATCGGCCGGCTCGCGGGTGCTGCAGCAGGCGCAGGTCTATCAGGTCTCGGGCGTGGGGTATCGCGACATGGATGCCTCGGCCCTGGGGTTCGAACCGGGAAGGACGCCGTTTCTGGATCTGCCGGCGCGGGTGGACCTGCCGCACCGCATTCCGGGCCTGCCGGTCGCCAGCCTGTCGACGGGGGCGAACATCGTCAGCGGCGGTGCCTATGATGCGATTGCCGAAGAGATGGTCGATATGGAAACCTTCGCCCATCTGCGTGCGGCAGGGCTGTTCGGTATCCCGCTGATCGGGCTGCGCGGGATTTCGGACGGGGTGGCGGAGTTGCAGCACCTGACGGACTGGACGCAGTATCTGCATGTGATCGACGCGCGGCTGGCTGCAGCGGTGGATGCCCTGGCGGGGGCGATCTCGGGCGGCGATCTGGTCCTTTAGGCGCAAGAAAAAGGCCCGGGCGGAAACCCGGGCCTTCGTCCTGACAGGGAGCAGGGTGTCAGTTGGTCATCAGGTAGTAGGAGTTGCGCTTGCGGCCGGTGTTCTCTACCGCGATGTAGAAATAGCCGTCCCAGGCGGGAACGAAGTCGCAATAGACCTGATCCGACGGCGAGGTGTCATAGCAGATCACATTGCCGTTCTGGTCGGTGATCACCATGTCGAGGTTGGCGTCGCCATCGCCGACCACCGCGACCTCGGCATAGGAATTGCCGTAGAAGGGCACTTCCCAGATGTCCATCTTGCCGGAGTTCAGTTTCGACAGCCAGCTGACACCGCCGCCGATCCGCCCGCGCGAGGTTTCTGCGGCGGCATCGGCGATGATCTCCTTCAGCGCCTCGTCATCGCCGGCAAGTTCGGTCGCCTTGGCGAACATCTCGGCCGAGGTGGCGGGGGCGGCGGCATCGCCTTCGTCCTCGTTCAGGGCCTTGTTGAAGCTGGCCATGGCGGCGGGGCGGGTCTCGCCTTCGTTCATCATCGGCGCCGGGGCGGCCGGGGCAGCGGGGGCGGCTTTGCGCGCGCGGAACGTCTCCAGCGTCATGCCTTCGGCGTCAAAACCGGCGGCATCAAGGGCCGCAGGTTCTTTCGGCTCGACCTCGGCCGAGGCGGCCAGCTTGGCGGCGGTCAGCACGGTCAGCGCATCGCCCGAGGCGGTGCCGATCTCGTACAGCTCATATGCCAGCGACAGGGTGGCGGCCGCGCCGGGTTCGCCCTTGGCGGCGGCGGTCGACAGATTGGAGCCGGACTGGTCGCCCTCTTGCGCGAAGGAGGGCAGGGAAAGCGCCACAAGCGCAGTGGTGGCGAGCGTCAGGGAAAGGGACTTGAGTTTCATGTCTGATCCTATGGGTGCAAATCGCCCCGGGGGCAGAGGGCCGGGATGCCGGCATCGTGTCACTCTGCGAAGGGTTTGAAAAGCCGGCATGACATGACAAATGCCGTCACGCGGGCAAGCGCGATGAAGGGCGATTTTTCGACGAAAAATCATGCCCCTGGCGGCCGGGTCAGTTGGTGATCAGCCGGTAGTGGCTGTCGCCTTCGGCCGGGGGGCTGACGGTGACGGTGAAGAAGCCGTTGCGCGCCGGGGTGAAGGCACAATAGGCCCGCGGGGCCGGCGCAGGTGTGGTGCAGATCACTTCGCCCGCCTCATCGGTGACGGTCAGGCCAAGGCTGCTTTCGGCGATCAGGGCGATCTCGGCCGGCAGGCTGCCGTTGAACGCCATGCGCCAGCGGTCGGACTTGCCTGCCGGCAGCAGCATTTCGGCCTGGCTGACATGTCCGCGACCCGGTGGCGCGGTTTCAAGCCCGGCCTCGATCCCTGCGGCGACATCGGCAAGGCTGGCATCGCCTTCGGCCATCATCATCGCAAAAGGCAGCGCTTCGGGGTCCAGCGGATCGCCGGGCAGGCCACCGCTCCGGGCGGCCGGGGCGGGAGTGCCGGGGCCGTCCTGTGTCCAGCCGGTTGCCGGCCGCAGCTCGGTTCCATGCGCAAGGCGGATGGCGGTCAGGAGGAGGATGGCATCCTCGCGGGCAAGGCCGATGTCGAAAAGATCCTGTGCCAGCACCAGTTGCCGCACGGGGCCGGGCGGGGCGACCGCCGTCCCGAAGGTCAGGTTCGGCGCGCCTTCCGCCCCGGCAGGCAGGGCGGTCAGCATGAGGGCGGCAAGCAGGGCGGGGCGCATCGGGTGGTCCTTTTTCGGCACCCAGAGTCGCAGAAGCCGCCGCCGGTGGGAAGGCGTGATTTCCGCGTCGTCGCCCCTTCCGCCCCGTCCGCTTTCCAGTTAGCCAGACTCCAGAGGAGAAACCGCCGATGTCCGCCATTCCCACCGCCCGCGAGATTCTTGCCCGGCTGATCGCCTTCGATACGGTGTCATCGAACCCGAACCAGGCGCTGATGGACTATGTGACGGGCCTCTTGGCGGGCGCAGGGATCGACAACCTTCTGGTGCCCGATGCCGCCGGCGGCAAGGCCAACCTTTACGCCACGGTCGGCCCGGCGGGGGGCGGCGGCGTCATGCTTTCGGGCCATACCGATGTGGTGCCGGTCGAGGGGCAGGCCTGGACCCGGCCGCCGTTCGAGCTGACCGAGGCCGGGGGGCGGCTCTACGGGCGCGGCACGGCGGACATGAAGGGATTTGTCGCCTGTGCGGTCCGCGCCATGCTTCTGGCGGCGGAAAGCGGCGTGAAGGTGCCGCTGCATCTGGCGCTGTCCTATGACGAAGAGATCGGCTGCATGGGCGTGCGCTCGTTGATCGAGGTGCTGGAGGGCGCACCCGACCGGCCGCGCTTTTGCATCGTGGGGGAGCCGACCGGGATGCAGGTTGCCACCGGCCACAAGGGCAAGGTCGCGCTGCGCGCCACCTGCACCGGGCGCGAGGGACATTCGGCGCTGGCGCCCCTGGCGTTGAACGCGCTGCATCTGGCGGCGGATTTCATCGGGGTGATCCGGGGCCTGCAGGCACGGATCGCCGCGGAAGGCCCCTTCGACGGCGACTATGACGTGCCCTATACCACGGTCCACGCCGGCAAGATGCAGGGCGGCGTTCAGGTCAATATCGTGCCGAACCGTGCGACGGTGGATTTCGAGATCCGCTCTCTGGCCGGGGTGGATGTGGGCGCGCTGATTGCCGAGTTGCAGGCGGGGGCCGAGGCGATCCTGGCGCCCCTGCGGGCGGAGTTCCCGGAGGCCGCAATCGCGGTCGAGCGGCTGTGGGACTATCCGGGGCTTGGCACGCCCTCGGATGCGGCAGTGGTGAATTTCGTGAAGTCGCTGACCGGCGCGAATGGCACGATCAAGGTGGCTTTCGGCACCGAGGGCGGTCTGTTCGACGCAAGGCTGGGCGTGCCGACCGTGATCTGCGGCCCGGGGTCGATGGCGCAGGGCCACAAGCCGGACGAGTTCGTCGCCATCGAACAGATCGAGCGGTGCGAGGCGATGATGGCGGGCCTGCTGGGGCAGTTGCAGACCGGCTGGTGAATTGCGCGGCCCGCACGGGGGTTCTTGGACCGGGCGAAGGGACATTGGCCGTTGCCGCGGGCGGGCGGCGGGCCTAGCCTCACGTGCATGTCGGGCCGCAACCGGATCACCATCAAGCAGACCCAGAGGCTGTCGCTGAACACGCGGCTGCTGGCCTCGATCCGGCTGCTGGGCAGCGATGCGGCGGGGTTGAGCCGGTTTCTGGAGGAGGCCGCGGCCGAGAACCCGCAGCTGGTGTTGACAACACCGCCGGCGGGCGACTGGTTGCCGCGCTGGAGCGAGGCCTTCCGGCGCCTGTCGGGCGGGGGCGAGGTCGAGGTCGAGACGATGGCCAGTGCGGGGCCAAGTCTTCAGGCCCATGCCGGGCGGATCGTGGAGAGGCTGGGGCTGCGGGGCGCCGAGCTCCGTCTGGGCGAGGCGCTGGTGATGGCGCTGGAGCCGTCGGGCTGGCTGGGCCTTCCTCTTGCCACGCTGGCGATGGAGGCGGCCGTGCCGCTGGCTCAGGCCGAGGCGCTGCTGGTGCGGGTGCAGGCGGCGGCCGAGCCTGCCGGTCTTTTCGCGCGCGATCTGGCCGAGTGCCTGCGGCTGCAGGCGGCCGAAGCCGGCTGGCTGGACGCGCTGGCCGAGGGCGTTTTGGCGCGCCTGTCGCTGGTGGCGCAGGGGGCAACGGTCCGCGTCGCAGCGGCGCTGTCGGTGCCGGCTTCGGCGGTCGAGATCGTGATCCGCCGCATCCGCGGGCTGGACCCCAAGCCCGGGGCGCAGTTCTCTGCCTGTGCGGCACCGATCCGCGCGCCCGATCTGGTGGCGGTGCGGGGGGCGACGGGCTGGGAGGTGGGGCTGAACCACTCGGCCCTGCCGGCGCTGAGTCTGGCCGAAGCCGGGGGGCCGGGACGGGCCGAGGCGCGCGCGCTGATCCGGTTGGTCGAGGGGCGCAACGCCACCCTTCTGCGTGTGGGGCAAGAGATCCTGTCGCGGCAGGTGGCGGCGCTGGAGGCGGGCCCTGGGGCATTGCAGCCGATGACCATGGCCGAAGTGGCAGCGGCGACCGGGTTGAACCAGAGCACGGTCAGCCGGGCCGTGGCCGGGACGGCGGTGGACACGCCACAGGGGACCTGGTGGCTGCGCGAGCTGTTCAGCCAGTCGATCCGCGGCGAAGGGCCGGCGGCGGCTTCGCTGCGCGAGGCGCTGGCGCGCATGGTGGCGGCCGAAGATCCGGCAGAGCCGCTTTCCGATGCCGCGCTCTCGGCCGCGCTGGCGGGGGCCGGGGCGCCGGTTGCGCGGCGCACGGTTGCCAAATATCGCGCCATGCTGGGCATCCCGCCGGCCCATCGGCGGCAGAAGCGCGACAGGAAAGGTCGCAGCCGGGGATGACGGCGGCATTCTGGCGCGCTAGGCAGGCCGGGCGAGTGAACGGGGACTGCAAACATGGCCTATTTCCTGGGAGTCGACACCGGCGGCACCTATACCGATGCCGTCATTCTGGATGAGACGGCGAATATCGTGCTGGGAAAGGCCAAGTCGCTGACCACCCGGGGCGATCTGGCCCTTGGCATCGGCGGGGCGGTGGATGCGGCGCTGGCGGCGGCGGGGGTCGGGGCGGCGCAGATCGCCCTCGTCTCGCTTTCGACCACGCTGGCGACCAATGCGCTGGTCGAAGGGCAGGGCGGGCGGGTCGCGCTGGTCTTCATCGGCTTTGACGAGGATGACCTGACCCGGGGCGGGCTGACCGAGGCGCTGAAGGGCGATCCGGTGTTGCGGCTGGCGGGCGGGCACAGCCATGCCGGCAACGAGGCGGCTGCACTGGATCTGCCGGCGCTTGAAGCGGCGGTCGCGGCCCTTGGTCCCGAGGTGATGGGCTTTGCCGTGGCGGCCCGCTTTGCCACCCGAAACCCCGCGCATGAGATTGCCGCGCGCGAGGTGATCCGCCGTGTCACCGGCCGCCCCGTCACCTGCTCGCACGAGCTTTCGGCGCAGTTGAACGGGCCGAAACGGGCGCTGACGGCGGTGCTGAACGCGCGGCTGATCGGGATGATCGACCGTCTGGTCGCGGCCTGCGAACGGCATCTGGCGCAGGTCGGCATCGAAGCGCCCCTGATGGTGGTGCGCGGCGATGGTGCGCTGATCTCCAGCGCCATGGTGCGCGAGCGGCCGATCGAGACCATCCTTTCCGGCCCTGCCGCCAGCATTGTCGGCGCACGCTGGCTGACCGGGGCGAAGGATGCGCTGGTCAGCGACATCGGCGGCACCACCACCGATGTCTGCCTGCTGAAGGACGGGCTGCCCGAGATCGACCCGCAGGGGGCCCGTGTCGGCGGCTTCCGCACCATGGTCGAGGCGGTCGCGATGCGCACGTCCGGCCTTGGCGGCGATTCCGAGGTGCATCTGATCACCGAGGGGCTGAAGGGCGGGCTTCGCCTTGGCCCGCGCCGGCTGATCCCGGTCTCGCTGCTGGCGGCCGAGCATGGCGCCATGGTCCATGCCGCGCTGGAACGCTGGCTCACGACCGAGACCGCCGGAGAGATGGACGGCCGCTTCGCCATTCCGATGACGCAGGCGGGCGGTCAGGCCGGGGGGCTTGGCCCGCGCGAAACGGCGGTGCTGGCACGGCTGACCCGGCCGATGCCGCTGGCCGAGGCGCTGACATCGCGGCTTGAGGCGGTTGCGCTGGACCGGCTGGTGTCGCGCGGGCTGGTGATGCTGTCGGGCGTGACGCCGTCGGATGCCAGCCATGTGCTGGGCCGGCAGGGTGGCTGGGATGGCGCGGCGGCGGAGAAGGCGCTGCGGCTGATGGCGCGGCGGCGCACCGGCGCGGGCGAACGCTTCGCCCAAGGGCCAGAGGTGCTGGCCCAGGTCATCGTCGACCAGTTGACGGCGCAGACGGTGGACTGCCTGCTGGAAGCCGCCTTCGCCGAGGACACGGTCTTTGCCGGCGAAGATCCCGTGGCTTTGGCGCAGCACCGTCTGGCCTCGGCAGCCCTGTCCCGCCATCGCGGCATCGTCGAGATCACCGCCCGGCTGGGCGTGCCGGTGATCGGTCTTGGCGCCTCGGCCCCGTCCTATTACGGCGCGGTGGGCGAGAGGCTGGGATGCGAGATGATCCTGCCCGAACATGCGGGTGTCGCCAATGCCATCGGGGCCGTGGCGGGGCAGGTCAGCCAGCGGGTGTCGGGCATGGTCTCCTCGCCCGGGGAGGGGCGGTTCACGGCGCATCTGGCCTCGGGTCCGCAGCATTTCTCTGATCCGGCGGCGGCGATGGATGCGCTGGAGGCTGCCCTGCGCGCAGAGGTTGTGGACCGTGCGCGGGCGGCGGGGGCGATGGACCTGCGGGTGATCGCCTCGCGCGACCTGCGCGAGGCCGAGATCGAGGGGCGCCCGATGTTCATTGAGGCCATGGTGACGGTGACGGCCTCCGGCCGGCCCCGCGTGGCGCATGAGCGGGCGGTGGCGGAATAGCCGTCCCGCGCCGGGATTGCCCCTTGGAGAAAGCTGGCGGATTGCCCCTTGACGGCGCGGGGCCATGCCCCTATTCCGCCGCCCAGTGGCTAGGTAGCTCAGTTGGTTAGAGCATGCGACTCATAATCGCAGGGTCGGGGGTTCGAGTCCCCCCCTCGCCACCACAGCTCCCCCCACACGCACCGGGGGAGCTTCGATCAGCTCCCGCAGATAACCCTCGATCGTAATCTCGATCTGATCCGGGCCGGAGCCCGGGCCGACTGTGATCGACTTCACGATCCGCCGGATGGCCTCGGCCGCTTCGCGCACGCCCGTCTGGTCGCTGCCGAGCAGTGGCGACAGGTCGGCCAGCAGTTTGCGGTAGCCTGCCACGGCCTTCGGATGCAGCGCTATGGTGGTCAAGGGCGGCGGTTCCAACGCCAACTCCGCCTGTGCCTGGCGCAGCTCCTCCGACCGGGCACGGTATTCGTCTGCCAACCGATCCGTAGAGCCCACACCCCGGGCAACGAAGTCGACCAGGCGCGACAGTTCTGCATCCAGGTCGGCGACACGACGTTCGAGCCTCGTTCGCCGGCGCAGGGTTTCGGCCGCGAGTTCCTTCCTGGCCAAGGCATACTCCTGGACGTAGACCTCCAGCAGGTGCGGCGATGCCAACTCGTCCTGCAGGGCACGGATCACCAGGTTCTCGATCCGATGCAGGTAGTAGGTCCGCGGCGCCGGGCAGCTTCGGCTCTGCGCATGTGTGGCGCACTCGATCCGCACCTTGCCCGACTTATCCTTCCCCTTGACCGACATCCCGCCGCCGCAGGCCGAGCAGCGCAGGAGGCCGGATAGGGGCCTTGTCGGACGGCGCATCGCACCACGCTCGGCTGCGCTGCGCTGTCGCGGCACAATCCTCTCCTCCACCAATTGCCAGGTCGCCGGGTCGACGATGCGCAAATCCGGCACATCCTGGATGCGCCATTCGCTCACCGGATTGGCGCGAGGCACGCGCTTGCCGGTGTCGGGATCCTTGATCATCCGTGTCTTGTTCCAGACCAGGCGCCCTCCGTAGAGGTCATTTCGCAGAATGCCGGAGTGCCGTTCGGCCCAGCCGTAGATGGTCGAGGCAGTCCAGCCCCGTGACCCACGTGGTGGGGGAATTCGCTCGGCATTCAGTGCCTGGGCGATGGACGATGGGCTGTCACCGGCGGCCGCCGCTGCGAAGATTCGACGGACGACTTCAGCTTCCTCATCGACGATGATCAGCTGGCCCAACTGACGGGGATCCGTCGCATAGCCATAGGCCCGCCCGCCGGCGGAAAGGCCCTGCGCCACCTTGCCTGCCAGTCCACGCCGGACCTTTCGGGCGTTGTCCTCCCGGTAGAGCTGCCCGACCAGGCCGCGCAGACCCACGGTGACGGTCGAGGCGACGCCCTCGTGGATGGGGATGATCTCGACGCCGGCGAAGGTCAGCCGCTTGTGGATACCGGCGAGATCCTCCATGTCGCGCGACAGCCGGTCCAGCTCCTCGACCACCAGCACCTCGAATCGGCCGGCGCGGGCGTCATCCAGCATCTGCAGCAGGCCGTCGCGCCCAATGATCGAGGCCCCGGAGAGCGCGGCGTCGGAGTAGAGGGTGCCGAGCTGCAGCCCGTTCACCGCGACATAGCGCCGGATCAGAGCCTCCTGGTCTTCGATCGACCGCTCGTTCTGCAAGTCGGTCGAGTAGCGGCTGTATCCCGCCGCGCGACGGGCGCTGGTCTGGGTCAAGGTCGGTCCGCCCTTGGCTTCATCTCGTCCATGTGATCCGCCAGAGCCTGCCTCCGCGCGGCCAGTTTGACAAGCGCCAGCACCGCCGCGTCGATGGCCTCTCGTGCCTCGGCCGAGATCTCGTGCCGCAGCGGGGTGCGCTTGTGCAGAGGCAGGATGGCGGCCATCACGCTGCCCGCCTCTGCAGGATTCCGGCCTCGATCATGGCGGCCTGGCTGCGGGCGGCATCCTCGGCGAGCTGCCGGCGCAACTGCAGGGCGCGCCAGTCCTCGATCGAGAGGGCGTGCCAGCGCGAGCAGTGCGGCCGGTGGATTGCCATGGCTGCGGCCGTCTTGCCAACGCGTTGATGACCGACGCCGAAATATTCGGCGATGGCCTTCAGCGACACGCCGTCGAGATACATCTGCCGCAGCAGGTCGGGGTCGATCTTGCGGTTGGGCCTGCGCGGCTTGCGCCGGCCGAGACCGCGGGCCTGCGCCCTGGCCCACATCGCCTGGGCCGAAATGTCCAACTCGGCCGCGATCTCCGTCAGGGTGCGGCTGGTATCTCGCCACATCGCTGCAAAGGCCGCCGCGCTGACCTGCCGGCCGCGGTGGACCTTCTCGCCCTTGAGGGCGCGCTTGCCGCTCACGACGGATCCTCCGGCGGCGTATACCAGCGCAGAGGGGCGTTCATGGAGTCTTCCCCTGCGCTTTCTGATGGCGGCTAGCGCCCAAGGCGATGCGGCTTTCCACGCCTTCCAGCAGGCCCTCGTTCAGCATCGCCACGGCGGCGCGGTGATCGCCGCCCATGACAAAGATCAGCGTTGCTGCAACCGCACCTTCCAGGGTGACCATGATCGCGCCGCGATCCGTAAGAGGGTGGCGGCCGTCGATGATGGCTCGCGCGGCTGCGATATAGCGTTCCATGTCCTTCGCGGCTTCACTCATTCCGTCTTCCCTCCCCGCCTTGACTCCGGCGCATGTTCTCGCTGTGTTCCCGGCATGTGGACGCGCAAGAGAACCGATTCCGCGCATTTCGATCCGACCGAGACCTGGCTGCTGTCTTACCGGGGGCAGCTGTTCGGCTCGGTCTGGGCGGTGCGGGAGCATTGGTGCTGGGTGACCTGGACCTGCCCCCATGAGGCGGGGCAATCACCGACGCTGGACGCGGCCTCGGCCGATGCCAGGGATGCGGCGCTGCGCACCGATGGCACGATTGGCCCATTCCGCAGCCTGAAGGGGCCGGAGTTCCCAGAGGAAAAGAAGCGGAAGATCTGGATGTGAGGGTCACGGCTGCCCCCCCGGCATCACTCGATCCCCCGGGTAACAGGATGCCGAGGCCGCTTCGCCATCTCGGCGATCATGGCGCGCGCTTGCCTGGGCGGAACCCCAAGGGCCTCTGCGCGCTTGATCAACCCTGCATGATCCGCTGCCAGCAGCCGGCCGAACGGGGTGCAGCGCTTCGTCTCGGCGAGGACCGCCGCGAACTGCTCGTTGGGAGAGACCATCATTCCGCGGCCTCCTGGGCTTCGGCGGTCTCGACCTCAGGCCACTGCAGCTCCGCCGGCAGCCAGGTGTCGATGGTTTCGTTGACCTCGCGCGAGGTGCCGATCCCTTCGCGGAAGTCGGCGTCGTTGAAGAGCTTGTGCAGCAACTGCGCCTTCTCGCCCTTCTTCAGGGCGCGGAATTTTGCGTGCGTCGGCTCCAGCCCGTCCGGCACCAGGTCGCACCAGATGCGGTCGAGGCGGGCCACGGGCAGGCGGGAGAGATAGCCGCTGGCGGTCGGGGTCCAGATGCGGCGCACGTCGGGCCGGATTTCTGCAGCGAGAGCGCAGAGATAGTCGCGGCCCTCATGCCCGATCACGCAGCGGGCAATCGCGCGCGCCAGCATCTCGCCCTTGTCCTTGCTGGGGCGGCTGCGGAAGGCGGCGAAAGATGCGGCAGTGGCCCTGCCGTTGGCTGGTGCATCGTCGAACGCGAGGGCGCGCTTCGGCAGGTCAAACCCATCGGTCTTGTCGGGGCAGATGTCCTGCGACGTGGGGGACAATGCCAAGGGGCGGTCCCATGGCCCCATCTCGCCGGAGAAGTGCCATTCGAGGAGGTCATAGGCCACGCTGAAGTCGTCGCCGATCGCCACCTGCAGGGCGGCAAGCCGGATGCGGTTCAGATCCTCGACCAGACTGGATGACAGCGCGGCGGATTCGGGCTTGGCGACGGTGACCTCTTCGCCGCCTTCCGCTTCCCGTTCCCGGTTCGGATCATCCTCTGGGCGGCGAAAGGGGCCGCGGGCGCATAGTTCGCCGGCACCGTCCACATAGAACCAAAGGCCGGAGGTCGCGACATCCTCCTCGGCATAGTTGCCGATCGCCCGCGTCTCCAGATATTCCAGCCGCTCCTGCTCGGCTGGCGTCAGCTCCTCGTAGCCGCCGCGCTCGCTCAGCGCCTCCATCTCCTCGATGTCGGCCTCAGGCAGGTCGAGTGGGACGGGCTCGATGTGCTGCAGGCCCCTAGTGGCATTGTAGTCCGGCCAAGCTTCCAGCGTGACCTCGATCCACTTCCAGCCCTTCGTCTCCTTTTCTGCCTCGGCCGCCGCCTGCAGCTTTTCGGCGAACAGGTGCTGCACCACATCCTCATCCAGGAGCCGGGTTGCATCGGTGAACAGGTCTTCCTGCACCCGGCCACCGGCCTCGCGGTAAGCATCGACGCCGATGTATCTGACGCGCCGATCCGTGCCGCTGACCGAGGCCTGGGCCAGCCGGTTGCGGATCGCGTCGGGGCCGCTGTTGTAGTAGCCGGGTTTGCCGGCGACAGCGGCAAGCGCTTCGAGCGCCGCTTCGTCATCCCGCGCGGCGGTCAGGGCGGCGGCCTGGTCGAGGGTGATCTCGCCGGCGCGCAGCGCGTCAAGTGCCGGCCCGGGCAGCTGCGCCAGCCGCAGGCGCTGGCGGACGTGCCGCACGGTCACGGCGAATGCCCTGGCGATCCGCTCCGGTTCGGCGCCGGCGGCGGCCATCCTGCCATAGGCCCGAACCTCGTCCGCCGGGTGCAGAGCCTCACGGGCCGCGTTCTCGGCGCTGGCCCAGAGACGGGCGGTCTCCTCGTTCGCCGTGACCCGAACCGGCACGCGGGTTTCTGCCGGATCGCGGCCGTCGCGGGCGCAGAGCAGACCGAGGGCGCGGAGGCGCCGACCGCCGGCGACGATGCCGATCTTGTGGTCGATGTCGGCAGGCAATGCCGGATCGGTGAAGCCGGCGAGGTTCTGCAGCAGCCCGAGATCACCGATGCTATCGGCCCGGGCCTCGATGTCGGCGGCCGGCGGTTCGGAGCGGGCGTTCAGCGGATGGATGTAGAGGTCGGACAGCGGCACCAGGGCGACAGGCTGGTCAGCCTCTGGGGCAGGTGCGGCTTGGGGCTTGGCTTTGGCCATGGGGCGATCCTTCGGAAAAAAGCCCCGGGCGCGATGGCCCGGGGAGACCAACAGGGAGGATGCGCGGATTGCCCGCCGCGCCGGGGTGGCGTCAGGGCAGGAGCTGCTGGACGATGGCGATGGCCTGACCGACGGTGCCGACGGCATCCATCTTCTCGTCCGGGATATCGATCCCGAATTCTTCCTCCAGCGCCATCACCAGCTCGACGGTGTCGAGACTGTCGGCGCCGAGGTCATCGAGGATGTGGGCGTCGTCCTTCAGGCTGTCTTCGACCAGGCCGAGATGCTCGGCGATGATCTTCTTCACGCGGGCGGCGGTATCGGACATGGGAGTCTCCAGTGGCTCGGAATGGGTGGAGGGGTTTCAGGGCCCCCTCCCGGCCGCACCCCGCACCCCAGATGGGGCGCGGCAGTCGCTCTTACCCGTACCCGGACCCGTACCCGGACCCGTCCCCGTCCCCGTCCCCGGGGACCTCGTAATCCTCGAAGGCGGGGCGCGTCATTTCGCGACCTCCGCCCCCTCGATCGTGGCGGCCGCTTCATCGGTGGCGGGAATGATCTCCAGACCATCCAGGATGGTCATCTGGGGAACGGTGACAGCGATGCGGCTGCGCGAGGGGTCGATTCCCGTCATCGCGATCTCGGACAGGCTGATGCCCTTGCCGCCGGTGTGCCAGCGCCACAGCCTGCGGGCATCGCGCAGTTCGATCTGCCGGCCGTCCTGCGCGACCAGCGTGCCGAAGTGGACGCCGGAGGCATAGGTGCGCAGCACCACCTTCTTGCCGATATGGGGGTTGGTCATGGATACTTCCTTGGAAAGGGCGCAGGCATACCCCGCCGCGCCGTCGGGGATGGGTCAGAAGCCGATGGCGCAGACCGCCGCGTTACGCAGGCAGGGCAGGGCGATGGCGGTGGCCAGCACGGCGCGGGCGATCACCCAGGCCGCCAGGCAGAGCAGCGCGATCAGCGCGAATTCGGAGAGGCCGAGGCGGATCATGCCCGCCCCCGCGCCGCATTCATCCGGGCGACCTCGGCCTGCGCCCAGTCCCAGCTGGCCTGCGTCTTGGCCTTGAGCTTCGGCCAGTCGGCCTCCGGCACGCCCACCTTTCGCTCGGTCAGGAACTCCGCCTGTTCGGTCGCGCTGGCCTGGCTGGTGGGCAGGACCTCGAATTCCTCGCCGCGGCGGACGATCGGCGGCTCGCGGTCCATCGGGCCGGGGCGGCCGTAGTAGATATCCGTGGTGGCGATCAGACGGGGCCCGCTCATGCCGCGTCACCGTCATGGGGGCCGCTACCGAGGAGGCGGCGGACACGTTCCGAGACCCGGGCGCGGGCGGCGTCGAGCGCCGCGACCGTGCCGACCTGGCCGGGGGTGCGGATGACATGGGCCGGCGCCAGCAGGTGCGGCCGGGCGATCCGCTGGCCGCGGGCTTCCTTCAGCCGCGCCCAGGCATCCATCATCAGCGCCGGATGCAGATGCACCCGGGCCGGGTCCAGCACCGTGGCGCGGGCCTCGGACAGCGGATCGGGGGTGAAGGTCGGGCAGGACAAAGGGGCCTCCATCGGTTGGCCCGCGATCGGCCCCGGATCGGGGTGTCAGCGGCGGGTGGGATGGGGGGGGTGAGAATATGGACCTTTTGTCCACTGTCAACCAAAAAAATGGACAAAAGGTCCATTGATGAAATGGAATCGCGAGGCTCTACTCGCCGTGGGGGAGTCTGGAGGAAGGAATGTGGTACTCGTGGAGGGACTTTTTTGTGCTACTTCTTGCCCGGTTCACGGGCTCTAAGATCGCTAAGGTTCACAGGCAGGTGCAACTCTTGAAGCTACGCTGCGCTCGGCGGGACTCTCCGCGGCGGAAGCTCTAAGGAGAGTCGTTCGCTTCCAGGCGGGCGGCCTTCGCAGCATGCACCTCTGCGAGGATGTATGGACGATGTATGTCCGGTACATCGCTGAGTGATCCGCGATAGATGAAATCTAGGCCAAATCCATAGAGGTCTGCTATCCTGGCGCCGACGGCAATGTCCAAGCCCTTTTTGCCAGCCTCCACCTTGGTAAGGGTGCTCCGGTCCAGCCGTATAGAATCCGCAAAATCCGCCTTGCTGAGCTTGAGGCAGCTCCGAAGAGCCGTGATGCGCTCCCCGATCCTGTCGGGGTGCATTTCGGCCGGAAGAAGGGCGGCCTGGACGAGGTTTTTCATGCTGCGACCTTCTGCGGGATTGGACAGAAGGGCCATCGACCTTTTGTCCACTATTGACGGATGGACAAAAGGTCCATTATGCATGCGGCATGAACAGTCTGACGACCATTCGAGCCATCATCGATCTGTGGCCAAGCCGAGCGGCGCTGGCAGACGACATTTCGGTGCCGGGAGATCGGGTGTCTGCGGCGCAGGTCCACAAATGGGCCGAGCGTGGCACTATCCCGGCCCCGTTTCATGCGCGATTGCTGCGGGCGGCCCATCACCGGGGCTTTGTCCTGACCGCTGAACTAATAGTCGCTGCGCACGACCAGCGATCCAGTTCCGAGGACGCGGCATGATCATGTCACTCCTCCTCGCCGAACATCACCATGAAGCCCACCTCGTCCAGCACCGCAACGCCGAGTTGCGTCGCCTTGGCGAGCTTGCTTTTCGACGGCACCATGCCCGTGCCATGGACGAGGTAGGTCGTGTCGGCGGTTACCGTGTCGGAGCATCGCCCGCCGCGGCGCCGGACCACTTCCACCGCCTGCGCCCGGGTCATCCCGGCCAGTTGGCCAGTGAAGACCACGACATCCTGCCCGTCGGTTCCGGCCGGCCGCGGCCGGGAAGGCCAGGGGCGGGGTTCGACCGTGTCGATGTCGATGGCAGCAGTCCGAAGGAAGTAGTCGCGGACGGTCAGTATCTCGCCGTCGGCATCCACCACCCGGATGATACCTTCGGTCGCAAACGACTTGGTTCCGTCCGCGGTCCGGGCGCTAAGAAGCGGCCCGTTCGGCCCGGCCAGAAGGCGGATGGGCGTGATGGTGCGCCGTGTCTCGCTGCCGTTCCTGGCGACGTAGTCAATCTCCACAGCGCTTCTTTCGATGTCGGTCACAAGATTGGTCATCTTCTTCCTCTCCCTTCCCTTACTTCAGCAGCTTCCGAGGCCCCGGCATGACCAGTCCCGTCCGTCGCGAATCCCCGGCGTTGTCCCATCCTGCCCCGACGCGGGGTCAAATGTCCCATGCCAATGGAATTGACCGGCTCGGCCGCGGACGTTCGGTCCAGGCGCGGCGGCGGGCGCAGGTCCTGCCGGTGATCACGGTGAGCCGGCGCGATGCGATCAGTTTCTGGTCCCAGCTGCTGGCGCGGCGCTGCGGGAGCCGCGAGCGGGCGGCGGTGATGTTCGACGTGACCTTCCAGACCGCCTGCAACTGGTGGGACGGCTTCAGCGTCCCGACCGGCGACAAGGTCCTGCAGGCGATGCGCTGGTGGCCGGAGGACTTCCTGGCCGAGGAGGGCCGCGGTGGAGCTTGATCATCCCCATTCCGGCGAGAGCCGGGCGCCAGCCCCGGCCTGCCTGTGCCGGGGTCAGACTGACCCGGGGCGGGGTCTCTGCCCATCCCGTCCCGGGTGCTTTGTCACCCCTCGTCTGTCGAGCGGCGAGCATCGCTCCGACCTGTCGCCTCTCGTCGCCTCTCGCCGCCTAGGCGCCCGGCTCGGCCCGGTGGGAGACTATGGCGTCTACACCCACAGGAGGCACAAATGGATTTGACCAAGGTAGGGATCACGTTCGATCGACCCGGCCTCGCAAGGCTGGCCCGGCACCTCCCGACCGTTGTCATGGCCGCCGATGTCATGGCCGAGGGCGGGCTGGAGCCCGAGATCAGCCTGACGGCCGAGGCCACGATGCTGCGCGCTGCGCCGATCCTGTCGCTCGGCGCCGAGCCGCCGGAGCCGGTGCTGGTGGAGCATCTGCCCGACCTGCCCGTCATCATCGAGGATCTGCCGCCGGCGACTCCCCCGGCGGCAGGGGCTGGCGGGGGGAGGTCAGAGGGTCAGCCTCGCCCCGCCAGCCCGCATGACCACATCCGCGTCACCGGCCCGCTGACCAAGGCCGAAAGGGCCGAGATCCTGCGCCGGCACGCCGCCGGCGACAGTAGCGCCGCCATCGCCCGTGATCTCGGGCGCAGGGCGCAGTCCGTGGGCCTGTTCCTAGCGGCGCAGAACCAGAAGGGCAAGCCGCAGCCGAAAGGCGGGTTCCGGCCGGTGGGTGAGGTCTCGGCCGCCGTGGTCGGCCGGCCCCGCGCTGCCCGCAAGAAGGATAGACAGGGCCAGCCCGCCCCGGCCGAGACGGCCGAGGGACAGGACCCCGACCCGGTGGCGGCCATGGCGGCCGCCACCGAAATGCCCGCGCCGGTGGCTGGAGGCGCGGGCAGCAGCATCCTGGGCGGAGACGGGGAGGGACTGCAGCGGGATGGTCTCGCGGAGAAGGCTCCCCTGCAGGCGGCGGGGGCTGGCATCGCTGCCATGCCCCCCGCCGCCGAAGGCCCCGGCGTGGAACTGAACGGCGAGGAGCGGCGCATCTGGGCCTATCTGGCTGCGTTGCCGATGCCGCGAGGCTGGGACATCGAGCTGGATATCGACATGGCCGAGGTCTTCGGCCGCGGTGCCAGGGCCCAGATGGTGGCGGACGATCTCGGCGTGGACAGCAAGCAGCTGGTCGAGCGGTATCAGCAGTTGACCGCGGTGATCCGCGATGATCGCGGCCGCATGACGATCGACGGTCAGACGGCCTTCGTCCGCGTGCTGCGGCTGCTGGTCAAACACCGGAGGCAACAGGCGGCGTGATGGCACGGCAGGGAGTCATACCCGACTGGCGCCCGGTGCTGCAGGCCGGCGGCCGATGGTCGGCGCTGGTTCGCCCGGGCGCCGGTCCGCGCGATGTGCCGCAGGGCGGCATCGCGTTCCTGGCTGCGCCCTGGCTGGGGGAGGTCACGGTCCGGCAGGAGCTTCGGGCGGACCGTGCGGCCCGGCTCGGGATGATGGTCTCGCGCGAACTGGTCCGGCTGCAGGCGCGCGGCGTCACCGCGATCTGCCCCGTCCTGCTGCTGGACTGGATGGCGACCGCCGGGCCGCTGGTCCCCGGTGCGGCGGTGCCGTGCGACCGCGAAGCCTGGGAGGCCTGGTCCTGGCCCATCCTCGCCGCCGCGGCCAGTGTCGTGGTGCCGGACGTGCAGGGCTGGGACCGCTGCCCCTCGGTCTGGGCGCAGGTCTCGCGGGCGCTGCAGCACAACCTGTCGGTCTATGTCTATGCGGGGAGGGGCGGGCGGTGACCGAGGGTCCGATATGTGCCCATCCGGGCTGCAACCGCGGTATAGACCCACGCTCACTCAGTGGGGTCTGCCGCCAGCATAATCACGGGCCCGGTTGCCGCTGCGCCAAGTGCAAGCTCAAGCCCGAGCGGTCCGAACCGGCCTTGCCGCCCCTGGCTGCGCGGCGGGTCCCGCGCCAGGGGCGGCCGGGAACTCATGTCGTCACCGTGCCCGGGCGCGCTGGTTTTTCCGGGGAGACGACGCGGGCGCAGGAGATCACCCTGCCGAGGCCGCCATGGCTGTGATGGACGATACCCGGCTGCAGGACGCCAAGGCCAAGGACATCGGCCAGATCGCCGATCAGCTCGGCATTCCTGGCCTCGCGCCCTGGCCGCCCCGGCCGGGCACGGAATCTGTCGGCCCCTGCCCGAAATGCGGCGGCCGCGACCGCTTCTCGATCAGCGTCAACCGGAAGCTGTTCAATTGCCGGCGCTGCGAGGGCAAGGGTGACGTGATCAGCCTGGTGCGCTTCGTGCGCGGCTGCAGCCTGCCCGAGGCTCTGGACTGGCTCTGCGGGCCGGAGCCGCAAATGTCGCCGGAAGAGCGCCGGGCCCGCAAGAAAGCCAGCGACGACAATCAGCGCCGGAATGAAGAGCGCGCGGCCCGGGAACGACGGCGGGAGATCGAGGCCGCCGGCATCCTCTGGCACCAGGCCAAGGACTTCGACCGAGCGCCGCTGCGCGACTATCTGCGTGCGCGGGGAATTACCGAGGACATGCTCCCGGATCTGCCGGTGACGTTGCGGCATCACCCGGATCTGCCCTATATGGTGCGGGCCGACCAGGGCTGGCGCGAGATCCACCGTGGCCCGGCCATGCTGGCGCTGGTCCAGGCCCCCAATGGTCGTGGCCGCGGCTGTCACCGCACCTGGTACGATCCGGCCGCGCCGCAGGGCAAGATCAGCATCATCGATCCCGAAACCGGCACCGGCCAACCCCGAAAGAAGATGCGGGGCTCGAAGCGGGGAGCTGCGATCCGGCTGCACACGCCCGCCGCGCCTTGGGACACGCTGGTCATGGGCGAGGGGATCGAGACCACGCTGACCGCGCTCTGCGCCCGGGTCTGGCCGGATGCGGCGTTCTGGGCGGGGGTCGATCTCGGCAACATCTCCGGCCGCCGCCAGAGCGGCAAGGGCCTGCGCTTCTCCGGGCTGCCGGACATGACGGATCGCGAGGCTTTCGTGCCGCCGCCCTGGGTGCGGCGCTGGATCCTGATCGAGGATGGCGACAGCGACCCGCGCGATACCCGATCCCGGTTCCTGTCGGGCGCCCGTCGCGCCATGGCGCTGATTCCGGGCCTGCGCGCCCAGATCGTGCCCTGCCCGCCGGGGCGCGATCTGAACGACCTGCTGCTGGAGGGCGAGGATGTCGACGGCTGACGCCGCCCCGCGTGCCCTGGACCGGCGGCGGTCCGCGATCGGCCGCGAGCGCAAGCAGATCGCCCGTGCAATGGCTTGGGCCGAGGAGCAGGCCTCCAGCTGCACGACGGATGCGATGCGCGCCCGATTGCTGGAGGAACTGCTGCGCCGGGTGGCCGAAATCAGGAGCCGAGGAAGCCCATGGCCACCCGCCCGATGACGGTGACGCTCCACCGCGTGGCCGGCATGGCCGAGCTGCGCAGAGGCGACTGGTCGCAGCGGGTGCCGATTTCGGCGCTGCCCGACCAGCTGCGGCTCTACCGCTCCCTTTGGGCGCGCAAGCGCGACGCAAAGGGCCGGACCGACCTGACCACGCCCGGCCCCTGGGCCGAGCATTACGAAGACGCCGTCCGCGCCCTGGAGCGCGCAATCAAGGAGGCCGAAGGCCCATGAGCGAGGATGACAGGCTATCCCGTGTCCGGGACGTGATGTCCCATGCCGAGGATGTCGATCTGCCCGAGGGGCTGATGCTACCGGATGCCGGTGACAGCCCTGGCGCCGATGATCCCGGCCATGACGGCATCGACCCCGGGCCGCCCCCGCCGCCGCAGGGCGAGGATGATGCGCCGCCCCCGGAAGCGCGTTGCGTCTGCCTGCCGCTGAACGACTTCGGGAATGGCCAGCGCCTGATCGTGCATTTCGGGGAGAACCTGATCTGGATTCCCCGCGTCGGCTGGTTCGTCTGGACCGGGATGGCCTGGCGTGCGGATCCGGACGGGATCGAGGTCAGGAGGCTGGCACATCAACTCTCCGAACTGATCGCCCGCGAGATCCATCACATGCCGCTGGCCAGGGAGGATGAGCGCGTACTGTCCGAGGCCGAGACGGCTGCGGCGGAACTGGAGGAGCTTGGCGTCATCCCCGCCAAGGATCGGACGGAAGATCAGCTGACCCAGATGGCCCGGGCGGCGAAGATCCTGGCGATGGCAAAGGACGTCAAGGACCGGCGCGACAAGTCGATCGGGCGCCGGCTGACCCATGCAAAGAACGCCGGCAACTCGAATGCGCTGAAGAACCTGATGGTCGAAGCGGCGACCTCGATCGCCCGGCCGCTGGAGGACCTCGATGCCGATCCGCTGGTGATCAACACCCTGGGCGGCGTGCTGAAATTCGTGATCGAGCCGGGCGAGGACGACGGCGGCGCCAATCCGCCGCGCCCCGCACCCCGATTGCAGGTCCTGCCGCATTCCCGCGAGCAGCTGCTGTCCAAGATCGTGCCGGTCGAATACGATGCCGGCGCCCGATGTCCGCGGTTCATGGCCTTCCTGGAGCGCATCCAGCCCTCGGCCGAGATGCGGCGGTTCCTGCAGCGCTGGATCGGCTATTCGCTCACCGGCCTCACATCCGAGCAGAAGTTCGCCTTCTTCTATGGAGCTGGCGCCAACGGCAAGTCGGTCCTGGTCGATCTGATTGCGAGGATCGCCGGCGACTATGCCGCATCGGCGAAGATCGAGTCGATCACCGGCAAGAACCGCCGTGGCGGTGGCGATGCCACGCCCGACCTGATGCCGCTGATCGCGGCACGCTTCGTCCGCACATCCGAGCCGGACGAGGGGCAGAAGCTTCAGGAAGGCTTGATCAAGGAACTGACCGGCGGCGAGCCGATCCTGGTCCGCGCGCTGAACGAAAATTTCGTGCTGGTCTATCCGATCTTCAAGCTGACGATCTCGGGGAACCACAAGCCCGAGATCCATGGCGGCGACGACGGGATCTGGCGGCGCGTGCTTCTGGTGCCCTTCGACATCCAGATTCCGCCGGAGGAGCGCGATCCTGACCTCGGCGCCAAGCTCTGGGAGGAGCGTGCCGGTATCCTCAACTGGCTGATCGCGGGGGTGATGGACTACCTGTCAGGCGGTCTCCAGGTGCCGGAGGCCGTCTCGGCCGCCACGGCCGACTATCGCGAGGACAGCGACCCTGTCGGCACCTTCCTGACCACGTGCTGCGAGGTGACAGGCAGCGCGGAAGATCGGATCCCGGCCAAGCGTCTCGGCGAGGCGATCAACTGGTGGATCGATGACGCCGGCCGCGGCACCTGGAGCCCCCAGACCATCTACAAGAAGCTGCGAGCGAAGGCCGAGCGATGGAAGAGCCCCCGCACCGGCCAGATGTTCCGGTCCCGCAAGGCCAGCACCGCCTTCTATGAGGGGTTGCGCCTCACCGAGGAGTTCGGCCAGCGTTTCTATGCGCTTCACCGCGACCAGGCGGGCAAGATCATCCCCGGGCAGCACGATCCGGAGGATCTTCGATGACCGCCCGAAAGCCCCGCACCCCTGTTTCGCGGGAGGGACGGGAGGCAATTCCCATCGAAACGGGAGGCAATCGACCTGCCAGGGGTTCGGGGGAAGTCGAGCCAGATCAACGCCTTGCTGCCGGTCACGGGAGGGACGGGAGGAACGGGAGGGAATTCCCGCGCGTATGTAAGAGAGGTCGTCTGTCCGGGGTCGGGGGAGTTGTCTTCTTCACGTAGCGCGGAAAATGCCTCCCGTTCCTCCCGTCCCTCCCATGCTCATACCCAAGCCAATGATTTCCATGTGAAATCCGGCCTGAACATTGCTTCCGTTTCCCTCCCGTGACTTCGCCTCTCCCTCCCTTCCCTCCCGTCGCTTTCAACATCTAGGAAAAACACCGAAAGGAACCACAAGATGTGGAAATGGTCAGCGAAACAGATCTGGGGCTGATGGCGGCGCGGCTGGTCGCGGTGAGGCAGGAGGCGCTGCAGGCGGTCGGCCGTTGGCTGAAAGTCTCGCTGCCGCCCAGAACGGAGGCGGACCGGCTCGCCCGCCTGCGCACCCGCGCGCTGCCGCCTGCCAGCTGCGGACCGGACATGCCGGCTGCTCCGGCGAGGGGCCCGCTGGTGGCGATGCCCCGCATGGCGATGGTGCGCACCGAGGACGGCTATGACCTGCAGCACATCGGCCATCGTGGCCGGGATGCCGCCCGGGCCCGGGACGCCTTCGACCTCATGGCCGACCAGGCGCGCCGGGCCGGTGGCCACGAGCCCTTCACCGCAACCCAGAAGCTGGCGGGCCGTGCCTATGCCACGCTGGTGGACCGCCAGCGCGGGACCGGCATCCGCTGCGGCTCGGCCGAGACGCTGGCAGGCTCGGACGCCAACGCCCTGTATCGCCGGTCGGTCGACCAGATCCTGATCGAGGCCGAGCAGGTGGCGCGGATGCAGGCGGCGATCGGCGAGGATTGGGCGCTGGAGGTGACGCGCAAGTCGAAGCGCCGCCGCGAGCCGATCACCGTGCGCGAGCTGGTGGATCGGGTGTGCCTGGGGGGCGAGACGATCGGGGATGTGCTGAAGGCCGCTGGCTGGTCGGTCTATGGCGAGACCCGGGGATGGGCGCAGCGCGCCCTGGCTGAAGCGCTGGACCGCGTCTACGCGGCTACCTCATTTCGGGGGTTGACGTCTTAACTCCGCCGGATGTAGCGTCAGCGCCATGATCCAAAGATGCGCCCGGAGGCCACCGCCTCGCGGGCGCTTCGCATTTCCGGCATACCCCGGCGCGCCCGCCGACAGGCGCGGATAGCACGGCCAGCAGCAGCGGCGGGGCGGCTGGCCACCCAAACATCACGGGTCCTTCCGCCCACCGACCGTATACGGGGCGCTGACGCGTGTTTGTTTTTCTGATGCGGGGTTTCGTGAGGGTGCAACGGCGCAACGGTCGGGACGGTTGCGCGCAACGGGGAGTGTTCGGGAGAGGCTGATGGAACGCATGACGCGCGCGGCCGCCGCACGTGAGCTGGGGATCGACAAGTCCACGCTCACCCGCTGGGTCCAGAAACATCCTGCCCTGGTGGGGGATGACGGCCTGGTCGATCTGGCCGAGCTGCGCGAGCATCGCGATGCGGTCGCCAATCCCAAGCTCCAGACCCGGGGCGGCGGGGCGTCTGCGCAGACAGGCCAGATCAGGGGCAGCGGCGCCACGGCGGTGAACGACCACCGCGCACGGGGCGAGGCGGCCAAAGCCATCTCTGCCGAGCTGGACCTGGCCGATCGGCTCAAGCTGACCCTGGTCCGGGCGGATGTCGAGAGCCAGATCGCGCAGGCCGGCGAGGTCCTGCGACGCAAGGCGGCAGAGATCGCCAAGGAACGGGCCGAAGCGCTGGCCCGGATCGAGAACCCGCGCGCGATGGAGCGGGCGCTGGACGAGATGATGCGCCGCCTTCTGGAGCAGGGCGCCTCTGCACTGATCCTCGCGATGCGACCGGAGGCCGATTCGGCCGGGGAGAGCGATGCGGCTTGAGTCGCTGGAGCTGTGCCACCCGGCACGGCCTGTCGTCTTCCAGGCGCTTGCCCAGGCGATCCGCCCCCCCAAGCGGCTGACGCCGTCGGAATGGGCGCTGAAGCGCGTCGTGTCCGCCGAAAGCGGGTCGCGCTACACTGGCCTCTGGCGGCACGAACGTGCGCCGCACCTGGTCGAGATCATGGACGCCCTCGGGCCGGACGATCCGGCCGAGGACATCGTCTTCGTCAAATCGGCGCAGGTCGGCGGGTCCGAGGTGGGGATCAACCTCTTCGGCTATGTGGTCGAGCAGGATCCCGGCCCGGTTATGATCGTGCTGCCGAGCCATGACGAGGCCACGAAGTATGTCCGGGTGAAGCTGCAGCCCACGATCGACGAGACGCCCAGCCTGCGCTCGCGCGTGCTGGAGATGACGACCCGGACCGAGCGGGGCAGCACGGCCAGCTACAAGCGATTCCGCGGCGGTTTCGCCCAGGTCACCTTCGCGGGATCGTCGAAGGGCCTGCAGATGCTGTCGGCCCGCTACACCATCGGCGACGAGGTCAGCGAATGGCCGGCCGAGGCCGGGGAGCGGGGCGATCCGGTCGCCCAGCTGAAGGCTCGGACCGAGATCTACGAGCGGGACCGCAAGCGGCTGTGGGTGTCGACGCCGGCGATGCTGGGCAGCTGCAGGATCACGTCCGACTTCGAGCGGAGCGACAAGCGCCGCCGCTATGTGCCCTGCCCTCATTGCGGCGCCTACCAAGTGCTGCGGTTCGAGCGGCTGAAATGGGACAGCGAGACCTGGCCGCACCGCGCCTGGTTCGAATGCGCGGCATCCGGTTGCGTGATCGAGCATCTGGACAAGCACGCGATGATGCAGGCCGGCATCTGGATCGCGACGGCGGGCGAGGATGCGCCGGGAGATGTGATCCCGGCCGACGAGATCGGCGACTGGCGGCAGCGCGAAGTGCCGACCCGGGTGCGAGGCTTCCACATCTGGCGGGCCTACAGCCTGTTTTCCAGCTGGGAGGCCATCGTCAGCGAGTATCTGGATGCCAAGGCCAAGGGGCATGATCGGCTGAAGGTGTTCTCGCAGCAGGTTCTGGGCGAGGCCTGGGAGGATCGGGGCGATGCGCCGGATGCAGAGAAGCTGCACCAGTCGCGGGTTTTCGGCCTGGCGAAGGGCGTGCTGGCGAAGGATGGCCCGGTCGTTCTGACCGGCGCGACCGACGCGCAGGGCGACCGGCTGGAATGGGCGGTGTGGGGCTGGTCGGAAGGAATGACCCGCTGGATGGTGGACTGGGGCGTGATCCCGGGCGATCCTTACGACGCCGGCACCTGGGTCGCACATACTGCGATGATGGACGCCCGGCGCTACAGCATCGGCCCCAACGTCATCGGGGTGGATGCCTGGGCGATCGACTCGGGCTACGCCAGCCACGCGGTCTACAACTACACCCGGGGCCGGCCGGGCGTGTTCGCGATCGACGGCCGCGAGGGTCGCACCGACCCGTTCGTGGGCACGCCGAAGAAGGTGGACGTGAAATGGTCGGGCAAGGTGATCCGCAAGGGGGCGATGCTCTGGCCGCTGGGAACATTCGCGCTGAAGTCTGATCTCTACGCGGCGGTCCGCAAGGCTATCCACCGTGCGGAGGCCAAGAGCGCGGCGGAAGGGGCAGAGGTGCCATGGCCCCCGGGGGCGATGATCCTGCCGGCCGACGTCGATCTGGCCTATGCAGAGCAGCTGACCTCCGAGCACCTGAAAGAGGTCGAGACGAAATCCGGCGTCACCATCCGCCGTTGGGAAAAGCTTACGGGCCGTCCGAACGAGGCGCTGGACATCGCCTGCTATGCCCGGGCGATGGCCGCTCATCTGCGCCTGGACCGGCTGAAGCCGGAGCAGTGGGCGGCGCTCCGGGCGGAGCGCTTCGGCCAGCCGGTGGAGGACGATCCCCAGGGCGACCTGTTCGAAGTGCCGATCGGCGCCGCCGTCGCCGTTGCCCCAGATACATCCGCCGCCCCTGACGGGTCGGCACAAAGAGGCCGCCGGGTGCGGGGCCGGGTGAGGTAGACCAGCCATGATCGATTATGCCGCGCGGCTTGCCCTGGTGCAGGCGGCGATCAATGCCCTGCTTTCCGGAGGGATGCAGAGCTACGAGATCGAGGGGCAGAAGGTCACCAAGCTGGACCTCGACAGCCTGACCAAGGAGGAGGCGCGGCTGGTCGCCAAGCTGAAGCGGCAGCAGGCCGGAGGCCGTGGCGCTTTCCGGGCAGTGGTGCCGCGATGACCTCCGCCAGACGGCGTCCCGCCGTGCCGCTGCAGCTGAACGCGCTGGATCGCGCCATCGGCATCTTCTCGCCGCAGCGCGCCGTCATGCGTGGGGCGGCGCGCTACCTGCTGAAGGCCGCCTCCGGCTTTGCCGCGGCCCGCCGCGATCGGAACGCCACCAGGGGCTGGGAAGCGCGGGCCGGTGCCAGCGCGGACTATGACACGCTGCCGGACCTGGACGTGCTTCGCGCGCGGTCGCGGGATCTCGTGCGAAACGACCCGCTGGCGCAAAGCTCCATCGCCACCAAGGTCGCCAGCGTCATCGGCACCGGCCATGTGATGCGGCCCGAGATCGACGCGCGCCGGCTGGGGCTGACGCCGGAGCAGGCCGAAGCCTGGGAGACCGAGGCGCTGGACATCTGGACGGACTGGGCCTGGAGCGCGGATTGCGACGTCTCCCGGACCCAGACCTTCGCCGAGCTGGAGGATCTGGTCTACAGGTCGCGCCTGCTGTCCGGCGATGTCTTCGTGGTGCGTCGGTTCAAGCGCCGGCCAGGACGTCTGCTGGCGACTGCGGTGCAGGTGATCGAGGCGGACCGGCTGTCGAACCCCAACTGGGCTGCGGATTCCGCGACTCTGGCCGGCGGGGTGGAACTGGATGGCGATGGCGCGCCGGTGGCCTATCATTTCGCGGATCGGCATGTGCTGGACCGCCACCAGAGCGGCACTGTCACCTGGACCCGTGTCCCGGCGTTCGACGGGACCGGACGGCGGCTGGTGCTGCACATCCACGGTCCGCGCTGGCGGCCGGACATGACCCGTTACGCTCCACTGCTGGCCCCGGTGATCGAGTCGCTGAAACAGCGCTCGCGCTATACCGAGGCCGAACTGATGGCGGCGGTGATCTCGGCCTGTTTCGCCATCGGCATGAAGTCGGACGAGGGCGACCTGTCCGAGGCGCTGGCGAAGGTGGCCACCGGCGGGGCGCCGGCGCAGGCGGCGAAGGGGGATATCCGGCTGGACGAGCCGGGGATGATCTTCGACCTGATGCCCGGCGAGGAGGTGATGAACTTCGAGCCGGGCCGCCCCAATCCGGCCTTCGCCCCCTTCGTCGATGCGATCGCCCGCGAGGTCGGCGCCTTCACCGACCTGCCGCATGAGCTGCTGGTCAAGCAGTTTCAGGCCAGCTACTCGGCCAGCCGCGCCGCGCTGGAAATGGCCTGGATGTTCTTCCGGGCCGACCGCGAACTGCATGTGACGCAGTTCTGCGCGCCGATCTACGAGGACGTGATCACCGAAGCGGTGGCGCGGGGCCTGCTGAAGGCGCCGGGCCTCCTGAACGATCCGCTGCGGCGGCAGGCCTGGCTGAGCGGAGTCTGGATGGGGCCGGCCCGGCCGACCATCGACCCCGTCAAGGATGCGACGGCCGACCAGATGTATCTCGACATGGGGGTGACCACCCTGACGCGGATCTCCGCCGAGCGGTTCGGCGTGGATTACCGCACCGTGCGGGCGCGGCGGGCGCTGGACGGAACCGATGCCCGGGAGGCTGCCGCGCGCAAGGCGGCCGTGCCGGCTCCGGCAGAGGACGAAGACGAGGGATCGGACGAGGAGAGACCCGATGCTGGTTGACCGATCGTCGCGGGTCTGGGCGATGCGGCGGGACGATGTCGTCTCGGCGCACGCGATCCAGATGCGGGCGGAGCATTTCGACGCCGAATCCCCCCGCGCGCTGATCAGCGGCGAATGGCTGGAGGGATCGGACTTCGCCCGGGTCGTCGATGGCGTGGCGATCATCCCGGTCTACGGACCGCTGATGCGATCCTTCAACTGGTGGGCATGGTCCTACGAGGAGATCGCCCGGGATCTGGCGCTGGCGGAGGCATCGTCTCTGGTGCGGCAGATCGTGCTGGACATCGACAGTCCCGGCGGGTTGGCGGCGGGCTGCGGCGACTGCGCGGCGCTGATCCGCGACTGCAGCAAGCCGGTCACCGCCTTCGTCGGCGGAATGGCGGCGTCCGCCGCCTATTGGTTGGCGAGCGCCTGCGGCGCCGGGATCACGGTCGGTTCGGGCGCAATCCTGGGCTCGGTCGGTGCGGTGATCGAATATGTCGATATCGAGCCGATGTTCGAGAAAATGGGTGCCCGCATCATCCGCGTGGTGGCCGAGCAATCGCCGAACAAGCGACTGGACCCCGAAAGCCCCGAGGGCAAGGCCGAGTTGCAGGCCTTGGTCGATGCATCGGGCGCGGAATTCGTGGCCGGCGTGGCCGAAGGGCGCGGCGTGGCTGAAGCAACCGTCATGGCTGATTTCGGTCAAGGCCTTGTCTTCGACGGGGCCGAGGCCCTGCGCCGCGGCATGGCCGATCAGCGCGGCACTCTTCCGGCAATCGTCTCGGGGCTGGCGGCCCGCGACGTTCCCCCCAATGCGGCCCCCGCCCCCGCAGCACAGGAGACACCCATGGAGTGGGCATCCCTTACCCTGGCCGCGCTGCGGGAGCATCGGCCGGATCTCGTGACCTCGATCGAGACGGCGGCTTCGGCCACCGCGATGGCCGAGCGTGAGCGCATTCTCGGCATCGAGGAGATCGACGCCGGCGGTCACGAGGACCTGGTCGCGGCCGCGAAGGCCGACGGCAAGACCTCGCCCGCCGATCTGGCGCTGGCGATCATGAAGGCCGAGAAGAAGGCCGGCGCGACCCTGTTGGCGGGCCGCGAGGCGGCGGACGCCACCGCGGCGGTGCCGTCGGGCACGCCGAAGAACACCACCACCGCCACGGCCGGCGGTGCCGAGGATCAGGCCAAGGCGGCCTGGGACAAGGACGAGAAGCTGCGGGCCGAGTTCGGCGACGACTTCGACAGCTACAAGGCCTTCGCCAAGGCCGAGGCCTCCGGCCGGGCGCGCATCCTGAAGCGCGCCGGCTGATCCATCCCCTGACATCGGAGACAGACCATGACGACGAGAGCGTCCGACGCCCTGCGCGAATACCAGCTCGGGGACGTCGAGGAATACCCGGCCATCGCGGCCGACATCATCTACCAGGGCTCCGCCGTGGGCGAGAATGGCTCCGGCTACTCGCGCCCCCTCGTGGCCGGCGACCCGTTCCAGGGCTTCGCGCTGGAGCAGTGCGACAATGCCGCCGGCAGCGCCGGCGACAAGCGCGTCAAGGTCCGGACCCGTGGGCGCATCGTGCTGCCGATCAGCGGCCTGGCGATCACCGCCAACGACCGTCCCGCGGTCTATGCCTCGGACGATGACACCTTCACCCTCACGGCCTCGACCAACTCGCTGATCGGCTATGTCAGCCGGTGGGTCTCGACCGGCGTCGCCGTGGTGGAATTCGACGCTGCGCTGGTGCGCGCGGCGCTTCAGGCCTGAAAGGAGATACCATGAAAGGGCTTTCGTCGCGCGCCATCATCGGGCGCTTCTACAACCGGCTGGAGGTGCTGACCGCCGCCAGCTGGATCGGCGGCATCTCGATGCTGTTCACCTCGGACCAGGAATCCGAGACCTACAAGTGGCTGGGCATGTCGCCGGCCATGCGGGAATGGATCGGCGGTCGCCAGGCCAAGGGCCTGAAGGACACCGGCATCTCGATCACCAACAAGCTGTTCGAGGCCACCCTGGAAATCCCGGTGGACTGGCTGCGTCGCGACAAGACCGGCCAGATCCAGGTGCGGATCGACGAGATGGCCGGCCGGGCGGTGACCCACTGGCAGAGCCTGCTGTCCGGCCTGATCGCCGACGGCGCGAACCTGGTCTGCTACGATGGCGAGTATTTCTTCGATACCGACCACAGCGAGGGCAAGAGCGGGTCGCAGTCGAACGACATCACCGTGGACATCTCCGGTGTGCCGGCGACGCTGCACGGGGTGCAGACCGCGCCGTCGCCGGAGGAGTTGCGGGCCATGGTCTTCAAGGGTGTGGAAAGCATCCTGGGCTTCAAGGACGACCAGGGCGAGCCGATGAACGAACTGGCCCGCACGTTCCTGGTGATGGTGCCGCTCGGCTGGATGACCGCGGCGGTGGCCGCGCTGCGCAACCCGGTGGTGGGCGGCGACACCAACACGGTCACCAGCCTCGACGGCTACACCTTCGAGGTGGCGGTGAACCCGCGGCTGACCTGGACCGACAAGCTGGTCGTGTTCCGGACCGACGCCTCGACCAAGCCCTACATCCGGCAGGAGGAGTTCGGCGTCGAGATCGACGCCGTCGCCGAAGGCTCGGAGCTGGAGTTCAACGAGCGGATGCACCACTACGGTCTGTCCGCGTCGCGCAACGTCGGGCTCGGCTACTGGCAGCAGGCCTGCCTCGTCCAGGCGGTCTGATCATGGACCGCCTGAGGGTGATCGCGCCGCTCGGCGCGACGATCCGGGGGGAGGTGCAACTTGCGCTGACTCCCGATCAGGCCCGTCGCCGGGCCTCGGTCCTGGTGGCGACGAAGAAGGCCGGCATCTACCGGCTGCCCGAGGGCACCGAAACCATGCTGAAATACGGCGAGGAATTCGGGGCCGAATTCGACGGGCGGCTGAACCGGGCGCTGTTCGAGGACCTGGGCGCCGAGAAGAAGGCCGCGAAGGCCGCCAAGGCGGCCAAGGCTGGGGCAGGAGCCAAACCCGAGGACGCCCGCGAAGGCGAAGGGGGCGCCCGCGATGGCACCGGAGACGCCGACGGCGACACCGTCGGCGACGAGGGTGACACCGGGGGCAACGACGGCGACAGCGGGGACGACGAATGAACCCGGCTTTCGCGGCGGACACCGCCGCGATCTTCGGCGATGCGCTGTCGATTCCGGCGGAGTATCGCCCTGCGGGTGGCGACCCGATCGCCATCCGCTGCATCCTGACCATGCCGGACGACGTGATCCAGGCCGGCCTTTCCCATATCGGCTCGGGCACCGCCATCATCCTGGTGCGGTTCGCGGACTTGGCCCAACCGTCTGACGGCGACGAGATCGCAACCGAGCAGGGCACCTTCGTGGTGAACGGCCTGCCGCGCCGCCCCGGCCAGCGCCTGTTCTGGCGGATCGAAGGCGTCCCGGAGGATCGCGCTTGATCCTGGACGTGCAGGCCATCGTGGACGGCGATTTTGCGAAATGGTCGGCGCAGGAATACCTGCGTGCCGAAAAGGCGGTCACCCGGGGCGTGGCGGGGGCAACATCCTCCCTCAAGGCGGCCTGGCGGGCAGATGTGTCGGCGACGCTGGGCGGTCGGATGGGTAACGCCGTGCGATCGAAGATCTATCCCGGCAATCAGCCTTCGATCAATGCGGCGGGGCAGGTCTGGACAAAGGCGCCAGAGGTCATCGGTGCGCATGAGAAGGGTGCGATCATCCGTGCCTCCAAAGGCTTCTGGCTTGCAATCCCTTTGCCGGCCGCCGGACGCGGGAAGGGTGGTCGGCATATCACGCCGGCCGAATGGCAGGCCAGGACCGGCCGGGAACTGCGTTTCGTCTCCACGGGCCGCGGGCGTGCTGTGCTCGTTGCCGACAATTCTCGGGTGAACACCAAGGGCCGTGCCGTTCTGGACCGCCGTCGGGGCAAGCTGCAGACCCGCCGGGCCACCACCGCCGTGCCGATCTTCGCGCTGGTCCCGCAGGTCAAGCTGCCGAAGCGGCTGAACCTTCGGGAGCTGGCTCAGCAGGTGGGCGCGACCTTGCCGGCGCGGATCGCCGGAAACTGGGGGAACTGATGACCAAGTCCGAAACCATCCTGCAGGCGCTGGAAGCGTTGCTGGCGACCACCGGCAAGGAGGTCCAGCGCAACATCCCGATCCCGGTCGAGATACCCGTGGGCGGCCTGATCATCCTCCGCGACGGCGAGCCGGGCGAGCCGGTGGTGACGATGTCGCCCCTTGCCTACGAATATTTCCATCGCGTCACGATCGAGGTGTTCGTGCAGAAGAAGACCGGCCGCGAAGCCGTCTTCGACGGCATCAAGGCCGCGATCGGGAGCGCCATTGCAGGAGACCGCAGCCTGGGCGGCCACTGCCTCTGGGTGGAGCCGGAGGCCCCCACTGCCTCGGCCCTGCCGTTTGAAGGTGCGGCCTCCGTCCTCGCCGCCGAGATCGGCGTGACGCTGCACTACCTCACCTCTGATCCGCTGGCCTGACCGGCCCCAATCCCCGAAAGGAG
Organism: uncultured Paracoccaceae bacterium; assembly: GCA_934500835.1. Lineage (GTDB taxonomy): Bacteria > Pseudomonadota > Alphaproteobacteria > Rhodobacterales > Rhodobacteraceae > Pseudogemmobacter. The sequence goes on from CAKSTR010000011.1 coordinate 91,404, forward strand.
ACATCATGGCACGCGCGCAAGGCGCCCGGGCGCAAATGCTGCTGGCCTTCGAATCCGTCTACGGCACCGCGCCGGCCAGCGGCTATACCCGCATCCCCTTCGCCTCGACCACCCTGGGCGAGGAGCAGGGCCTGGTCGACAACGAGCTGCTCGGCTACGGGCGCGACCCGCTGACCCCGTCGCGGGACGTGATCACCGTCGACGGCGACCTTGTGCTGCCGATCGACGTCCATGCGACGGGTTTCTGGCTCAAGGGCTTGCTGGGAGCGCCCACCACCACCGGCACGACGCCCAAGATCCACACATTCCAGTCAGGCGCCCTGACGCTGCCGTCGCTGGCCCTGGAGAAGGGCCTGCCGGAGATTCCGACCTTCGAGATGTTCACCGGCTGCGTCGTGGACAAGATCGCCTTCAACCAGCAGCGCCGCGGGCCGCTGCAGATGACGGCCACGGTGGTCGGGCAAGGCATGGCGCGCGCCGGATCCTCCGCGGGCGGCACGCCGTCGGACATCACCGTTCAGCGGTTCTCTCATTTCCAGGGGGCGGTGAAGCGCAACGGCAGCGATCTTGCCTCGATCGTCTCCACCGATTTCACCTATTCCAACAACCTGGACCGGATCGAGGTGATCCGCGCCGACGGCAAGATCGACGGCGCCGACCCCAGCATCGCCTCGCTGGGCGGGAGCCTCGTTGCGCGCCTGGCCGACACCACGCTGCTGGATCAGGCCACCAACGGCACGACGTGCAGCCTGGAGTTTTCCTGGACGATCAGCGCCAACCTCAAGCTGGTCATCACCGCGCATGAGGTGCACCTGCCGCGCCCGAAGACGGAGATTTCGGGGCCTGGCGGGATCCAGTGCACCTTTGCCTGGCAGGCCGCGAAGGCATCGAGCCCGGCGCGGATGATGACCGCGGTGCTGACCAATGCCGTGGCGAGCTACTGAGATGCTGCGGCTTTCTCTCTCGGCCGAGCCCGACTGGATCACCCTGGATTGCGGGATCGACCTGCTGATCCGGCCCGTCACCACCATGCTGATCGCCGAGGCGCGGCAGATCGTCCGCGCCTCGGTCCTGCCGGGCGGCGCCGGGCTGGATGCACAGATCGCGATCCTCAGCGCCGCTGTGGCGCAGCTGGCGATCGTCGACTGGCGCGGGGTCGCGCTGGAGGATGGTGAGACGCCGGCCCCCGTCACTCCAGCGGCGATCTCTGCGCTGATGGCGGTCTATCCGGTTTCCCGCGCCTTCTATGTCCAGGTCGTCGCGCCGGCGCTGGTGCTGGTGGCGGAAAAAACGTCTCTGCTCCCTCGCCGAATGGCATTTCGGAGGGGGAGACGGATATTGCGCGGCCTGCGAAGGGCTCTGCCCCGACTGCCCCCGCAACGAGCACCGGCCGGAAACACTAGAGGGCCAGCAGCTGTGGCAGCTGGTGCTGCGGCTGGGAGGCCAGATCCGCTTTGCCTCGGCCGGCATGGCCGGGGCGATCATCACCGGCTGGGACATGACGGCTGCGCTGGCTCTGGGAGAGGCAATGGGCCTGTCCCGGCTGCTGGTCGCCGAGATTCTGCCGGACATCGAATCCGTGATGGTGCGCAAGCTGAGGGAGGCACGCGGCAATGACTGAAAGGCAGATGTCCGTCCGCCTCGTCGCCGTCGGTGGCAAGCAGGTCAAGGCCGAGCTGCTGGATGTCGGGGCCGCCGGCCAGCGGGCCATGGGTCAGATCGAGCAGTCCAGTGCCCGCATGGGGCCGGCGGTTCAGAATGCCGCGTTCCAGATGGGGGATTTCTTCGTCCAGGTCCAGTCCGGAACACCGATCATGCGGGCGGCCGCCCAGCAGGTGCCACAGCTTCTGGGCGGTTTCGGCATGTGGGGGGCCGTCGCGGGTGCCGCCATCCCGATCGGTGTCATCCTCTGGCAAACGATTGCCGATGTCGGAGAGGAAGCGAAAACTGCCGAAGAGCGGATCAAGGACATGACCGAGGCGCAGCGGGCTTATCAATCCGCTGCCCAGGCGTCGGTCACCCCCATAGCTGATCTGATCGCGAAATACGGCGATCTGGCGGAGGAGGTGCGCGAGGTCCAGAAGGCCGAGGCTGAACTGGCGCGGGATCGGGCGCTTCGCAGCGTCACCTCAAGCATGGCTTTGGCGACGGACAGCGTCGGCATCCGCGGGATGTCCCCCGAGACACTTGCGGGTGCAGAGGCCGCGGAGAGAGCTGCCGACGAGCTGTATGCCCGGGTGCAGCGGATTCAGGACAGCCTGACGCAGGAAACCGCGCGCTTCTTCGATTTCACCGAAGATCTCCGGGAGATCGATCGCCTGCGGGCGGAAGTCGATGCCGTGCGCTTCGCCATTTCCAGCATGGCAGAGGACATGGGCATAACAGAGGCCCAGGCGGAGGCCGTGGCTGTGGCGTTCGCGGGGGTGCGCGATGCGGCAAGCGGATCGGCACAGGACCAGGTCGATGCGGCCCAAGCGTTGATCGATGCCCTCGTGAATGCCTATGGGTCACTGGATGCCGCGAACGAGGCGACGGGCGGCCTGGTGACCCAGCTGCTCGCAGCGCAACAGGCCGCGGCGGATATCGCGGCCGTCGACATGGCCTCCGGCATCGCGGACGCATCTGCCGAGGCATTGGCGCTTGCTCAAAATCTGGGGATATCGCTGGAAACGGCAGTTCGGCTGGCTGCGCTTGGTCCGCAAGGCATCAATCTTAACCCGGACCCGAGCGGCCAGGTTTACAGCGGCCGAGGCGGAGACCCGCGCACCCAGGGGGGCGCATTCATCGATTGGCAAACTCGCGAGGCGACCTCATGGCTGGCAGCTTGGAAGCCCGCCAGGAAGGGCGCCGGCCGCGGCGGCATGTCCGACGCAGCCAAGGCCGAGCGCGACGCGCTGCGCGAGGTCGAACGCCTGTATGACCAGACCCGCACCAAGGCAGAGAAATTCGCCGAGGAGCAGGCGCGGATCAACGAGCTTTTCGCGGAAGGCTACATCGACGCGGATCTGCACGCCCGCGGCATTGCGATGCTGGAGGAGAAGTATCTCGGCATCACCAGCTCGGCCGAAGCCCTCCAGGATGTGCAGGACGACCTGAAGGAAGCGATCCTCGACTTCGCGCAGACCGGGGAGGGGGCCTTCGATCAGGTTGCGGCGGCGATCGAGCGGATGGCCCTGCAGGCAATCCTGTTCGGCGAGGGGCCGTTCGGCAGCATCTTCAAGGATGCCTTCGGGGTCGAAGGCGGATTTGCCGGCCTGATCACCGATATGCTCGGCCTGCCCTCGTTCGAGGGCGGGGGCTACACCGGCAACGCCGCCCGCACCGGCGGGCTGGACGGCAAGGGCGGTTATCTCGCCATGCTGCATCCGCGCGAGCATGTGGTGGACATGGAGCGCCAGCAGAAGATCGGCCTTGCCGCCAGCGGCGTCCGTGCCGGCGGCACCGTGGTGCAGGTCAACAACTACTCCAGCGGCGCGGTCGAGCAGGAGCGGTCTAAGGGCCCGGACGGAGAGGAGATCATCCGCGTGACGGTGGGACGGCAGCTGAGCCAGGGCGATCATGACAGGGCGCTCTCGGCGCGGACGGGCGGCAAGCCCCGGCTGGTGCGGCGGTGACGCTGGCTCCGGTCTGGCCCGCCTCGCTCCGGCAGGCGCCGCGGCGGGGCACCTTCCAAGGTGGTCCGCTGGATTTCCGGCGTCGGTTCACGCCCGATCGCGGTGACGATATCGTCCGCCGCGGCAGCACGGCGGTGGTCATGTCCTATGACGGGGTGACCTTCCCGAACCTGTCCGGTGCGCAGATCCTTGCCTTCGAGAACTGGTATCGGGACGATCTCAAGGGCGGTGGCCTGCCTTTTGCCTGGCGCGACCCGGTTACTGCCGCGCTGTGGCTGTGGCGGATCAACGGAGACGGCAGGCTGGCCTATTCGATCAGCCACCGTGGCGGTGACCGGCACGATCTGACGATCAGCCTGATCCGTCGGCCGGGGCCGCCCTGGTGGGCCTGGATGATCCCGGCAGACCGCACGGTCGCGCCAAAGGCGGCCTACGACTTTAGACGGGGCATTTACGACGCCGGCGGAGGCCCGATCGGCCGCCCCGCCGCCTTTACCTTCAGCCGCGCGAGCGAGGGCCGGTATTTCGACGCTGACGGCGCGATCCAGGTGGCCGCCGCGGATATGCCCCGCATCGGTCATCACCCCAACACCTTCGCCCGCCGCGGCTTGTTGGTCGAGCCGGCGAGGACGAACCTGCTGACCCGGTCTTCGGAACCGGGCCATACGAACTGGCAGGCCGTGAATGCGAGCAAGGCGGTGGGCTCGACCATCTACTACGGCCCCTATGCGGCGCTGACCTCTACGGGTGGGGGCGTCGGCTATGTATCCCTGCCGGCCGTCAATACGACCGGCGAGGTGACGTTCTCGGTGATCGTCGGTTTTCCTGGCGGGACAGTGACCGGGGCCACCCTGTTCTGCGGCGGCGCAGGGAACCAGTATGGCGCCACGATCCTGCCCGGCGGCACCTGGACGAACATCCATCCCCTGATCACCTCGGTGCGGTCGGAGCGGCTGCGCGGCGGCTGGTGGCGCGCCTCGGTCACCACCAGCCCGCCTGCTTGGCCCCTCATCGGAGGCGTATTCATTCAGGGCGCGGTCGGCTCGACTGTATTCGCGGGAGCACCGCAGATCGAGCAGGGCAGCGCCGCAACAAGCTACATCCCCACCACCTCAGCCGCGGTCGCCCGGGCAGCTGATCTCGCCGGCCTCGTCACGGCACACGGCCTCTGCGACGTCCGGGTGATCTACGACGACGGCTCGGCCGATACGCTGCTTTCGCAGACACTGGTCGCCGGCTGGTGGCCGACCCAAGCGCGCGCCCACATCGCCGGCATCGCAGTCTTCGACGCGGGGGTGCTGGCATGAGCCGCATCGTAGACCCTGCCATTCGACGCGGGTTGGAGACCTCCGATCACCCCGAGGATCTGATCGCATTCCTGACCATCAGTCATCCGGGTCTGGTCGAGCCGATCCGCGTGGTCAGCGACGGCTTCGACTATCTCCTCGGCGGCCGCCTCTATGCCGGCGTCCCCTTCGGTTACCGACTGCTGACGGACAGCGAGACCGGCCCGCGCAGCCAGCTGGTGGTGCAGGCTGTCGACCGGCGGGTGACGCGGGCGCTGCTCGCGGCCGAATCGCGCGCCAAGGTGACGCTGGAGTTGCATTCGACGGCGGCATTCGACCTGTCGCAGGACCCGAGAGTCGAGATCGGGACCGCGACGCGGGTCTATGGGTGGGACACATTCGATCTGGTCAACGTCGAAGGCAGCCCGGCCGAGATGTCCGGAGACATCGAGCGGGGGGATTATACGGTCGAGCCCTGGCCCAGCATACGGGCCACGCAGGACCGTCTGCCGGGGCTGTTCCGGTGACAGCATCCGCGTGGGCGCCGCCCGGCGCAGGCTGGTGGGCCAGATACATCGGCCTGCCGTTTCAGGACGGCGGGCGGGGGCCCGACCGGGTCGACTGCTGGGGGCTGGTCCGGCTGGTCCTGGCGGAGGAGCGTGGCATAGTCCTTCCTTCCTATGGCGAGATCAGCGCGGCAGACTTGGTCCGTGTGGCACGGGCGATGGACGCGGGCAAGGATGACGGCTGGCGCGTCCCGGCCGTGCCGCAGGCGTTCGACGTCTGCCTGATGCGCGGGCCCCGCGGCGGCAGGGCGGTGGTGCATGTCGGGCTGATGACCGACACCAGCCATATGATCCATGTGGAGCAGGCGACGGCGACCGTCCGCGTGCCCGTTTCCCATTTCAGCGTTGCCGGCCGGATCATCGGTTTTCGCAGGAGGATGGCATGAGTGTCCTGGTCGTCTTCCGCCCGCCCTTCGCGTTCGAGCCTCGCATCGCCCGCCTTCCCGAGGGCTTGACCCTGGCCGAAATGGCCGCGCGAATGCCCGGCCTGCCCGAGGATTTCGCCGCCCATGGCGCGATCTGTATCGCCGGCCACCAGGTGCCTCCCGCGCTCTGGGGGGCCGTCCGTCCCCGGGCAACCTCTGCCCAGGGCGTGCGGGTGGAAGTGACCTTCCACTATCCTCCTCGGGGCGGACGTCAGGGCGGCGGCAAGCGGATTCTTGCGGTCATCGCCTCGATCGCCCTGATGGCCTTCTCCGGTGGCATCGCCACCAACGGGGTCAAATGGCTCGGGATCGCCGGCAAGACATGGCAGGCCCGGGCGCTCGCACTAGGGGTCGGTTATGTTGGTTCGCTTGCGATGGCGGCGCTGTCCAAGCCGCCCGCAGCGCCGGTCACGCCGGCCGAGGAGCGGCGGGAGACCGCCGCTTCGGCCCAGGGCAACATTCTGGAGGCCAATGGGGCGATCCCCCGCGTCATCGGCGAGCGCAAGGTGTTTCCGCCCTTCGCAGCTCAGCCGCTTACCCTCTTCGACGGGCCGGATGAGGTGGTGGAGGCAGTCTATGCCCTGGCAGGACCGCACCGGCTGACCGATATCCGGGTGGGCGGCGCCGATATCGCCTCGCTCGGCATCGAGTATGAGACGCGCGAGGGTTGGCCGGGCGATGCGCCGCTGACGCTCACCAGACGGCAGGGCTGGACCGAATCGGTGCAGGCAGAGGTGCGGGGCCATCTGGCCTCCGAGGGCGATGGCGCGACACTGGATGTATCGGCCGGAGACCAGGCCACGGCGCTGCCGCAGCCCTATGTGGTGGTGACCCGCCGCGCGCCGGACGAGCATCTGTTGCAGATCGCATTCGGACAAGGCCTGTTCGATCAGGCCGATTCCACGCGCCGGCTTCGGGTGCCGCTGCGCCTGCGGATGCGGCAGGTTGGGGCGTCGACCTGGATCAACCTGCCGGAGCTGCACTTCCAGGCTGCCGGGGTGCGCCCCCTGCGCGCCACCATCGCCCTGGACTGGACCGGGACGCCGGCGCCCGCCCCGTCCGCTGCGAATGCGGAGGGCTTCGTCGAGGTGCGCAAGGCCTGCCCGGGACAGACCGAAACGCCCGCCGGAGGGGCATGGACGGCGGACCCGCATTTCGGCAGCGGCGGGGAGGACTGGCAGACCGCCAGCAATCTGGGATCGACCGGCGTCATGAATGTCTCCGCCGATCGCTACAATGTCCGGTTCCACCTCGACCCGGCCCTGTTCCCCAAGGGGCGATACGAGATCGAGATCCTGCGCGGTGCGGTTTTCGTCGCCGCCAACTACAGCCCGGCGTCCTATCAGGTTTCGGGGTCGGTCTGGGATCTGTTCGGCTACCGGGGCGCGGGTCAGATCGTCCATAGCCGGGACGGCATCGGCGACACGCTCTACCTGTTGCGGTCGATCTCGATCTGGCACGAGCCACCGATCGCAGCCGAAGGCCTGGCGCTGATCGCCATCCGGGCGCGCAACCGGCAACTGGACCGCGTCTCTGTCGTGGCCGGCGGCTGGGTGCCGGACTGGGACGGCAGCGGCTGGCGGCAATGGGTGGTCACGACCAACCCGGCCGCACACCTGCGCGACGTGCTCGCTGGTCCGATGAACGCCCGGCCGGTTCCCGCCGCGATGGTAGACGATGCCTCGCTGCTGGCCTGGCGCGCAGATGGCCACAGCTGCACGGCCCTGGTCGAAGGGTTGTCCGTCGGGGATGCCGCCGATCTGATCGCCGGCAGCGGTTATGCACGGCCCTACTGGTCAGAGATCTACGGCGTGGCGCGGGACTATGATCGCTCTGCCGAGGCGCCGGTACAGGTGTTCAGCCCGCGCAACGGTGCCGAATTCACCTGGTCGAAAGCCTTCCCGGTGCTGCCGGACGGTCTGCGGGTGACCTATTTTGACGCGGCCGAGGACTACGAGGAACGCCAGATCATCGTGCCCCGCCGGGGTTTCGTTGGCGCCCCCCAACTTCTGGAGCAGGTGACCTATCTGGGCCCGGTGACCGAGGCCGCCGCCAGGAAGCGCGCCCTCTACGATCTGGACCAGGGCCGCCTGCGCAGCACCTATTATGGGCTGACCGCCCCGGCCGAGGCAATCGTCTGCCGTCGCGGCGATCTTGTCGGCCTGCAGCATGACATGCTGGAGGAGATGGCCGGAGAGGGGCGGGTCGTCGGTTGGGAGACTGACCCTGACGGCGACGTGACTGCGTTGCTGCTGGACACGACAGTGCCGACCAGCAGCGAGCCGGACCTGTTGGCGGTGGCCGATCTGCTGTCGGTGCCCGACGTGCTGGCGCTCGGACGCCGAAGTGCAGTCGTTCTCCGGGGAACCTCGGGGCCGGGCATGGCGATCGGCATTCTCGGCGCCGGCGGTGAGACCGATCGGCTGGTGCTGGAGACCCCGATTGCGGTGGCGGAGATCTACGAAGGAGCCCTGGCAATCGTCGGGCCGGCCGAGCGCTGCCTGCTGCGGCTGATCGTGCTGGACATCCAGCCGGCCGAGGACCTGCAGGCCCGGCTGACGCTGGTGCCCGAAGCAAACGAACTCCACGCCTGAAAGGGTAAATATGGCAACGCGCGATACCTATTCCAGCGCCTCCGCTCCGCCGGTCAACGGTCCTGCTTTCGCGGACAATGTCGCCGGGCATATCAAACGGCTCTACGATGCGTCGTATCTGCCGTTGACCTCGGTCGGAGGCACGGGCAATGCGGTGACCGCCGCGCTGGATCCCGTGCTGGACGGCGGCGGCCTTGTCACCGGCATGAAATTCGGGATCACCTGGGCCGCCACCAACAGCGGCGGGATGACGCTCGCGATCAACGGCGGTTCCGCTTTGCCCATCCTGCAGGCCAACGGTGCTGCAATGACGGGCGGGGCAGCACCAGCCGGCCGGCGCGCACTGCTCGAATACGTCGGCGGCGCATTCCTGGTGATCGGTGGCGGAGCGGGGGGCGGGTCGACCGCTGCCCCCTACATGCTGGCGATCACCACCAGCCAGACCTGGACGAAGCCGTCCGGATATGACGACGACACCGTCGTGCTGATCGAGGCCTGGGGCGCCGGTGGTGGTGGCGGCCGGAATGGTACATCCCCTTATGGCGGCGGCGGTGGGGGTGCCTATTCAGCGCTCCAGCGCCGGTTCATCGACGTGCCGTCCTCGCTCTCGATCGTCATCGGTGCAGGCGGAGCCGGTGCTGTCGGCAATGGTGCCGGCGGCAATGGCGGCAACACCGTGGTCGGCACGATCCTCACCGCCTATGGCGGCGGCGGCGGCGCCATTCAGGGCGGCGGCGGCGGCGGGGAAGTCTCCGCTGGCTCTGGAAGCACGGCGGGCGAAGTAGGCGGCGGCGCCGGTGCCGCGGCCCGGACGATTTGGGGCGGCGGGGGTGGCGGGCCAGACTCCACCTCTGGGTACCACGCTGTGTTCGGAGGGGGTGGCGGCGGTGGGGGGCGAACGGCGAATGCCGCGCCCTATCCCGGCGGCATCAGCCTCCATGGGGGCAACGGCGGCGACGGCGGGCGCTACAACAACCTGAATGGATCTCCTGGCACGGCGCCCGGCGGTGGCGGCGGCGGGGCCTACAACAGCACCGCCGGCAATGGCGCGCGCGGCGAAGTCCGCATCTGGATTTTCGGGTGATGGAGGCAGGCATGAGACTCGCACAGATCGAGGGCGGCATCGTCGTCAATGTGGCGGAGGTGGCCCCCGGCAGCATCCCGGATTTCATGGCCGACTGGCCCGAGTTGCCGGAGGGCGCCGGGATCGGCTGGACATGGGACGGGGAGGCGTTTTCGCCACCGGCTGGCCCCTCGGCCGAGGAGCTGCTGGCCGAGGCCAAGGACAGCGCCCGCCAGCGCCTGACCGCTTCGATCCGCGGCGCCCGCACCGCAATGATCACCGATCTGCCGGGCCAGGACATGATCTACCTGGCGAAACTGACCGAGGCCGCGGCCTGGACGACGGCAGTCGATCCCGACCCGGCCGACTACCCGCTGCTCTCGGCCGAGGTCGGCATCACCGCGCCGACGGCCGACGAACTGGCGCAGCTCTGGCTCAACATGGGCCAGCTCTGGCGCGCCGCCGCCGCGCAGCTGGAGGCCCTGCGCATGTCCACCGGCGCCGCCATCGACGCGGCCGAGACGCCGGAGGACGTGGCGGCGGCGCTGGCCGCGCTGGCCTATTAGGCCCTCTAGGATGCCGGAGGTTTGGTCCGATGTGGCGGCGAGCGGCCCGATGGACAGGGCCGGCCATCCATCCGCGGGGGCGCCTGAAAAAAGAAGACCCCGCCGGGAGGGCGGGGCGAGTCATGGAACGTCATGGAAGACCACATGGTCTCCCGCTTTTCTACGGGCGGAAGACCGATGACGCAACCCCGCCTCTGGCAGGCTTTACTCTTGCGCAGGAGACCCCGTTGACCGACCCCGAATACCGCCGCGACCTCGCGCGCATCGAGACCAAGCTGGACCAGATGCAGGAGGCCATCGTCAGTCTTGCGCGCATGGAGGAGCGGATGATCACGCTGTTCAAGCGCATGGACAGCTATGACGGCTCCCTGCGCGAGACCGACCGCCGGGTGGCGGAACTGGAGCGGATCACCATCGGCCGGGGGATGTTCTTCCGCTGGCTGGACCGCGGCGGGGTGGCAATCCTCGGTGCTGCGGTGGCGCTGATCTTCAAGCAGTGGGGATGACTCGACTTGCACTTTCCGCACAAAACCTGGCCCGCCTCGCGCGGGCCTTTTCATGGGAGTATGAAATGACCGCTGCCAATTACCCCGCCGTGATGGATGAGGTATTCCGCCACGAGGGCGGCTATGTGAACCACCCAAAAGATCCGGGCGGCGAAACGAAATACGGCATCACCAAGCGCAGCTATCCCGGTCTGGACATCCTCAATCTCACCAAGGAACAAGCGCGGGCCATCTATCGCCACGACTTCTGGGAACCGCTTAAGGGCGATCAGCTGCCGGCGGGCCTCGATCTGGTCGCCATGGATGCCTCGGTCAATTCCGGCCTCGCCCGGGGGCCGAAGTGGCTGCAGGGGGCCCTTGGGGTGGCGGCCGATGGCGTGATCGGTCCGGCGACCCTGAAGCGGGCGCAGCAGGCCAATCCCTTTGACGTGATCCCTCGCGCCTGTTCCGCCCGTATGGGGTTCCTGCGCGGCCTGCGCACCTGGGGCACCTTTGGCAAGGGCTGGACGCGCCGGGTGGCCTCGGTCGAGGCCGTCAGCATGAAGATGGCAGCCAAGGTCGCATCCGTGCCGGTCGCCGATGTCCGCACGGCCGGAGCCGATCAGGCCAGCAAAGCTGCGACCCGGGACGCCCAGAAGGCGGGCGGTGCCGGGGCGGCTGGTGGCGTCTCGGTCAATCTGGCCGATCTGCCCGATTGGGGTGTTGCCCTCGCGGCCGTGGCCGTGGCCGTCGTGATCATCATCGCCCTCGGCCAACGTCGCTTTCAGCTGGCCCGCGCCGAGGCTTACCGCAACCTGCTGGAGGATTGATATGCCCACGCCCATCTTCTTCGCCTGGACCCGGTCCTTCTGGCTCGGGATCCTGCCGACCCTGCTGATCGTGCTTGATCTCGCCGTGCAGATCATGGGCGACCCGGGGCTGACGCCACCTGTCGCCGCCCTGATCGGCTGGATGATCGGCGCCGATCCGATGGTCATCGAAGGCTGGATGCTGCGCCTGGCGCCGCTCTTCGCGCTGCTGATCGCGCAGCAACGGAGCGGATCGTCCCGGCCTTACACGCTGGACCCGAGGGCACGGCAATGATCCGTCTGCTCTCAGCGCTCCTTGGCGGTGGCCTGGCCGAGCAGCTGCGCCGCGCTTACGAGGCCAAGCTGGCGGCCGAGACGGATGCCCAAAGGTTGGCGGCCGAGGCGCAGATCCGCGCGCTGGAGATCGCACAGGCCAACCGCCTGGCCACCGCCGACAATCCGGGCGTCCGGTGGGCGATCGGCATCGTCGCTGTAGCGCTGTGCGGACATGTCGCCTGCGTCGTCATCGCCAGCGCCTTTCCGAGCCTCAACTGGACCGTTCATGCTCTGCCGCGCCCGATGGACGACTGGCAGGGCACCATCATCCTCAGCCTGTTCGGCCTGTCGGCCGTCAGGTCGGTATTCGGGCGATGAGGGCGGTTCGACAGCGGGCGGATCCACTTCCGTCAGCGACGATGTTCAGGCGAGATCATCACAACCCAACTCTTGGCGATCAGATCGTCGCATCAGCCTGTGCAAGCGTGGTGCGAACCCAGTTCCAGCTTTCCAAGATGCCCTCGGCAAGCCGAATCTTCGGTGTCCAACCTAGCTCGGTTCGAGCCCGTGTATTATCGAGTACTACCCGAGGTACATCAAAACTGCGTCCCGGTTTATAGGTCGGCATGACCGGATCACCGCCCGACGATTGTACAGCTTGGCTGATATATCGTACCACGTCTCTCACAGAAGTACCTGTCCCGAAACCAGCGTTGAAGCAGCCTGTAGCGTCGGAGCGTAGCGCCGCAACACACAGATCAGCGAGGTCGCGGACATGGATGAAATCGCGCACCACACTGCCATCCCCCCAGATCTCTATCGGTTCGTTGCGGGCGATGCGCCATAGGTGGGTGCCGATGATGCCCTGAATCCCCGTATGTCCCTGACGCGGCCCGTACGGATTTGACGCTCGCAAGACTGTATACTGTAGCCCATGCAGGTGGTGTTCCATGTGCAGGTAATTCTCGATCGCCACCTTGACGATCCCGTAGGAGCTGATCGGCTGCAACGGATGGCTCTCCGCCACCGGATCGGTGCGGGGAATGCCGTAAACCGTGCCGCCCGAAGACAGGTAGACCAGTTTGCGCAGCCCGGCGGCGCGCGCCGTCTCGAGAAGCCGTACCGTGGCCACCAGGTTGCCGGTGATGTCTGCCACCGGATCAAGGTTTGATGTCGCAGGCACTGTAGTGCTGACCAGGTGGACGACGGCATCCATCCTGTTCATTGCCTCGTAAAGCTGGGCTGTGTCGGAGAGGTCGCCCATTACGTATTCCACCCCCGGCAATGGCACGCGGAATGGCTCGGGCCGGCGGTCGTAGACGCGGATCCGAATCCCCGCGGCAAGCAGGCTGTCGGCGACATGCGACCCGATGAAGCCGCAACCACCGATCAAGAGAACATTCAAGGTCATCCTCCCTGTGGGGCAAAATATGCCGGGACCTAAACGAAGAGAGGCAAATCCGCAGGTTGCAGTTGCTGTTGTGGGAGCAAACTACAGCGAGCGGGTGAAATCAAGTAGACGTCCGCAAGAGAGGCGGCTATCAAACGGCGCATCGCGACAGGAAACTGGGGACTGGGCCTGCGAAAGCTTCGGTTACTGCCTACAAAATTGGGTTCATGCTGATCATCACCACCAATGCCTTTGCCTCTGGTCTGGATGTTGGAACCGTTCTGCCTTGGGCCGGGCCAAAGATTCTTGTCATCCTGCCTGGATCGGGACTTGCGCAACAGCAGATCCGGTGCCTTGAGGAGGAGTTCATCACCCTGGAATTCCTGCGCCCTCCGGAAGGCATCGTCGATATCATGGCGACGCTGGCACGTTGCCTGTTGTCACGGATGCGGGAGGCGGATTGGCCACTGCTATATCTCGATCGGCCCTTTGCTCCGCCGGAGATTGAGGCGCATCTGGAGGTTGTGCGCGAGGAACTGCACGACATCGCGTGGGAAGTTATGAACGATGGGCAGCTGGCGATGCTGAGAGCGGGAGAGATGGTCGCAACCAGCCCGCTGTTTCCCGAACTTCTGCGACTGGCGGGCGAGCGCGCGGTCGGGGATGTGCTATTCGCCGAACTGTTGCGCGACACTTTCGCTTGGAACTCCGAATGACTGCTCTCGATTTGCTCTGGCAGCGGCACGCCGCGGCGGCCGGTGTTCTGCACGACCGTCCTGACTTCCGCTTCGATCCTACCCATTACGGCGCGCAGTGCCCCGATCTGCCCGCCGATCCGGTCGGTCTGCGCCACAATTTTCAGACAGAGGGCGCGGCCGCGGGTCGGACGCCGACGCTCTATCTCCATATGCACAGGGACCGGCCAGACATCGATGCGGTGCTGGCCGATCTGGTAATCGACCAGCACCTCGCCGCCGCTATCCGCGATGGCGTGCCGGACGCCTGCCACTTAGCCTGCGAGTTGATCCATTTGGGCGCTCCGGTTGACGCCGCGGTGTCGGGTTTCTCGATGGCAGGCTACTTGGAGGCCCATCCCGACATCGCCCGCGCCGGGATGGACCCGCTTCTCCACTACCTGCTCTATGGCGTCGTCGAGAAGCGGCGTATCTTGGCCGACCTGCGCCAATCCCAGCACCACGGCCGCTGCCGTTATGTCGCCGGCCGCCCCACCTGCCTGATCGCAGTGCACGAGATGTCGCGCACCGGAGCGCCGATCGTCGGGCTCGACCTCGCGCGCGAGGCGGCACGCAGCCACAACGTGATCGTTGCCGCGCTGCGCAGCGGCCCGCTAATGGACGCCTTCCGCGACAATTGCTGCGAGATGGTTGTCACCGACCAGCCCTTGCGCGACTTCCCGTTCTACGCCGGCGAGATATTTCGAAGGATCGACTTCGCCATCACCAATTCGGTTGAGACCTTTCCGTTCGTCCCGCTGCTGGTGGCTCGGGAGATCCCCTTCGCGGCCTATGTCCACGAGTATGCCGACTACACCTTCCCGGCCTACAAGTCGACATTCACCGGGTTGTTCGCCGACCTGCTGGTATTCTCCTCGGAACATGTGCGCGACAGCTGGACCGGGCGGCTAAAGGACATCGAGTTTGACACCGCTCGCGACGCCGCGATCGTGCCGCAACGCGACTTCGCGGTAGGGAAAACCGATGCAGCGGGCTTCTCCGGGGCACGGACACGGCTGTCCGATCTAGTCGGGCGCGACCTGACGAGGGCGCGACTGATCTGCGGCGCGGGCCATCTGCAATGGCGTAAAGGCGCTGATATCTTCGCTATGACCGCACAGATCTGCCGCCGCCGCGATCCCGGCACGGTTTTCCTGTGGATCGGTGACGGGCTGAACCCCGAGGATACCGGCTTTGGCGTCTGGATGGATTATCATCTGAGGCAAATCGGCGCCGGGGGGGTGGACAGCAACCTGATCTTCCTGCCCGCGGGGCCGGCCTATCCCGACGTGCTGGCGGCGTCGGACGCGATGTTCGTGTCCTCGCGCCTTGATCCCTTGCCCAATGTGGTATTCGACGCGCTGGAGGCGGGCTGCCGGATCGTGCAGTTTGAGGGCGCCTCGGGCTTTGGGGACAGTGTTTACCGCGGCTCGGAGCATTTCGTCTCTGTCGGCTACGGTGACCCCGAGGCGGCAGCGACGGCGCTTCTGACGCTACCGCGCAAGGTGCCGGCGGAGGCAACCTCCGCCCGTCCGCCACGGCCCAGGCTGTTTGCCCGCCTGCGCGAGGCACTGTTCCGCCGGCTCGACGACCAGCGCCATTTCGTGATCGGAGAATCGCAGATCGACGTGCCGATGCTATTCAGCTCGGACGAGGAGGACCGCCCACTCCGTATTCTTGAGCGGGAAAAAGCCCTGCGCTATCGCCGCCGGCTGGTCTGGCGCGACCTCGACGACGTGGAAGAGGCCCTGGCCACGTCGGACAACTGGGTCCACCGCAACATCCGTCTCGCCCCATATGCCGAGATTCCGGTTTCCGCCGCGAAGGTAGCGGATTTCTCGATGCACATCCACGCGTTCTATACCGACGACTTGCTCGACGATCTGCGCGGCCACTGCGCCTACCATTTGGCCCGCCGCATCCTCGTGACGACCGACACGCCGAAAAAGGCCGATGAGATCCATAAGATCCTGGCAATTGAGGGCCTGGAGCCCGAGGTGGTGCTGGTCCCCAACCGCGGCCGCGACATCCTGCCCTTCATGGAGCTGTTTCAGCCGGGGGGGGCCGCTGGCGAAGACGAGATATGGTGTCACCTGCACCAGAAGAAGTCCGTCGGCACCACCGGGGCGGGCAACATCTGGCGCCGGTTCCTGATGCGCATCCTACTAGGCACCGACAGTGCGGTCTCGGACGCGGTGACCCTGCTGGCCGACCCAGCTACGGGCTTCGTGGCGCCCTTCGATCCCTATCGCGTCCCCTGGAACGCCTCGCGCGCGCTGCTGCCAAAGTTCGCCGCGCGCCTGCCGGGACCGATGCCGGACAACCCGCTGCTCTTCCCGGTCGGCAACATGTTCTGGACCCGGCGCTCGGTGGTGCTGGCTATGAATGTGATATTCGGTCAAAACTATCCTTGGCCAAACGAGCCGATCGCTAATGACGGGACTGAGTTCCACCTCATTGAGCGGCTCTGGCCCGCAGTGACTACTCATCTGGGGTTGGAGTCAGTCTTCGTGCACAAGCTCGACCAGAGGAGAGCATGAGTGCGGAACATCATTTTTCATGTCGGGATGGGGAAAACCGGATCGACCACCATCCAGAATGCTCTGGCGGCCAACACATCCGCCTTGGCGACGGCGCGGCAACTCTATCTCGGTTGCTGGATGGATGCGGTGCATCCAGACTTCGACGGCTTCTCTGGATTCCAGAAATTCCTGCGGCAATCGCCCGATGCGCTTGTCTCTAGCGCGCATGCGCTGCTGGCCGCCGTGCAAGCCCGCGGCGACGAAACCGGCGCACATACCTTCATCTTATCCAATGAGCAGTATCTGGAGAACATTCCCGTCCTATCGGACTTCTTCCGCATCATCGCGGCCCATGCCGCGCTGAAGATCGTCATCTTCGTCCGGCCGCCCGCAACCTGGCTGCCGTCGGCATATACGCAATGGGGGATCGTTCACAAAACCAATCCCGGTGCGGTGCAGCCTTTCGGGGTGAAGGCCCGGCAGTTGATGCGCCAATACGACTTTATCCGGGAATGGCGAGAGACGCTGGGCGGGGCCGTCAATGTCATCCCCTTTGAGGAGGCCGTCGACACCTCCCGGGAGTTCGCCAATTTCTTGGGAGTCGAGATGCAGTCGGAGACGGCGCGGCACCAGACGCGACCCGCCCCCGCGGAAATCCTGCTGCGGGCAGCCTGCAACAACGCCCGCCCGAGGATGGTGTTGCCCGATGCCTTCAACCGGCTGCGGCAGCACATTCCGGCCGGTACGCCCTCGGGGTTGGCCGCGAAATTCGCCCATGTCTTCCGATACGAGGAGATTCCGCAGATTCTCGCTGAGAACATGGAAACGCTGTCCTACCTCGAACGCGAATTCGGCATGGACATGCAGCGGAGCGGCCACCCGCCCGCCCCCTCGTTCGACCCCCCGGCTCTGGTGGACGAGTTGCTGGGTAGCATGCTGGATCTGTTGTTCAGTCAGGCATATCAGATCGAACAGTTGACAGCGCGTCTCGACACCCTGGAAAAGACCGGGTCAACCTCCTAGGTACAAGGTAGCCCATGGTTTTGCGCAAGCCCACTTCCCACAAGAAAACGCACGCTCCCCGCATCGCGCTCGTCGTGCTGGGCATGCACCGCTCGGGCACCTCGGCCCTGGCCGGGGTCCTGGGCCATATGGGCGCCGACCTGCCCAAGGATCTGATGGCGCCATCGGCCATGAATGAGAAGGGATTTTTTGAATCCAATCGCGTCACCGCGTTGAACGAGGCATTGCTCGACTCGGCCGGTTTCCGTTGGTACAGTTTGCCTCGATTTCCGCAGGAATGGTATGATTCTCCGAAGGCGGGGGAATTAATGGCGCGAGCGGTAGCGGAAATAGCCAGAGAATATGAGGATTCACATCTTTTCGTTCTCAAGGACCCGCGGGTCTGCCGACTGGTGCCGTTCTGGGATAGAGTGCTCCGAACAGCTGGATGCCAACCCGCCTATGTTTGTACTTGGCGTTATCCGCTAGATACAGCATCTTCTCTGAATCATTGGGCGAACTACGAACAAAGTTATGGCCTTTTGCTGTGGTTGCGCCACGTGCTCGATGCCGAGGCCGGATCGCGCGGGCTACTGCGCGTCTTCACCTCTTATGAGAGACTATTGCGCGACTGGCACCGTGAGGTTGTGCGGATCGGAAATGGGCTCAGTTTGGTTTGGCCTCGAAGCCCGGCGCGAGTGGCAGGTGAAGTGGAGGCCTTCCTCAGCCGCGACTTGCAGCACTTTGCCCGCAGGGGCGAAATACTGTCGGCTGACGCGGAATTACCCGAATGGATTGGGCAGGTGCTGGAAATCCTCGAGCGGTGGAGCGAAAGTGGCGAGCAAACCGCTGATCACACGATGCTGGATCGTATCCGTACCGCACTCGACCGTGCAGAGCCAACTTTTGCCGGTCTAGTCCAACGCTCCCAACTATTGCACTTGGAGCAACGGGAAGCTCAAAAGCAGCTTGCGGAGCTGACGACAGCGCTTGATCAGGCTCGCAGTGCCGGCGCCGCGCAGGCGTCAGAACTGACGGCGGCACTGGAAGAAGTGCGTTCCGAGGTCGCCCGGCTGCAGGCTGCCCAAGCCAGCACGCAGCAAGCCAAGGTGGCTGCGGAGAACCGCATCGCGGAGCTGACGACAGCGCTTGATCAGGCTCGCAGTGCCGGCGCCGCGCAGGCGTCAGAACTGACGGCGGCACTGGAAGAAGTGCGTTCCGAGGTCGCCCGGCTGCAGGCTGCCCAAGCCAGCACGCAGCAAGCCAAGGTGGCTGCGGAGAACCGCATCGCGGAGCTGACGACAGCGCTTGATCAGGCTCGCAGTGCGGGCGACGCGCAGGCGGCAGAACTGACGGCGGCATTTGATGAAGCGAGTGCCCGCATTGAGCAACTAGTTGCCGAGAGGGATGACGCGCGTGAGGGTGTCGATTTACTGCGTAGCGAGTTGGCACAGCGCAAGCAGGAACTAGATGATCTCTATCACCAGAGCGCCGAAGATGCTGGTCAGCTCAAGGAATTGTCTCAATTGCTTGAGGATGCCAGACGCGAGAATGAGACCATTAGCAGATACCGGACACGGGACCGGCGTCATTTAGATGATATGGTCCGACGGGTCTCCGCTCAGATGCGGAATAGCTTGGACGTCCGCCTTGGAGAGTGCCTCGCGCCGGCAGATGCAGCCAAGGAGCATGCCGCTGTTCTTGCCAGCTATGCGCGAAGGCAAGCGGAACTAGAGCTTGATCTGGCGCACAGCAAGGGTGAGATCGAGCGCCTACAGGTTTTGTTGGACAACAATACCGGCGAGCATGCGCAGATCGTAGCGGAACTAGAGCGCGCTTTAGCGGCTGGCGTCGAAGATCACCAAGAGAGAACCAATAAGGCAATCGAGGAGTTGCAACGCGTCCGTATTAAGCTTGATGACGAGCGCAACCAGCGAAGAGCGCTAGTCAGCGACATGACTGGAATAGGTGAAATACTTCGCCGGTTTGAATTGGCTGGGGGAAATGAATTTGTGAAAGCTCCGGAATTGGAGCAACGGTTGGCTGCGCTGTTTGCTCGGTCAGTTCAAGACCAGAATGAAAAGATGCATAGAATTTCTGAGTTGGAAGAGCACATCATGGCGCTGCGGAATAGCACGTCTTGGCGCATTACAGGTCCGTTGCGGTTTCTGTCTTTATTCGTGAAAAGGTTAGGCACGCGCTTGTGACCTACAAGTGCCCTTGAGCCTTATGATGGCTCTGGACCTTGAGGGGCATCGCGTCGGTCGTGGAGACAGTTGATCACTCCGCGCCATGGCGATGCCGCTCAAGTGCACGTCCGCAAGAGGAATGTCGGCTCTGGATGGTGGGGGGAGAAGCCAGAACGCCCCCTCGCCACCATCTTCCCTCTCGTGGCAGGTCTGTTCCTGACCTGACGGCCAATTCTCCCGGCGGCATGCAACCTGCCTTCGCCGGCGGATTGCCCTTGTCCTTCCCGGTTGCGCTTTCCATTATCCCGGCGAACCGGCGCCAAGCCGGGCAGGCAGGAAGGTATGCGCCGATGACCACAGAGATCGTTGAAATCCCCGACATGGGCATCGTGATGTCTGATGGCGTCCGGCTTTCGGCGCGGGTCTGGATGCCGGCGGATGCGGCCGACCGGCCGGTGCCGGCGGTGCTGGAGTATCTGCCCTATCGCAAGCGCGACGGGACGGCATGGCGCGACCAGATCACCCATCCCTGGATGGCGGCGCAGGGCTATGCCTGCGTCCGCGTCGACCAGCGCGGCAATGGCGAATCCGAGGGGTTGTTCGACGACGAATACTCGGCCCAGGAAATGAAGGATGCGCTGGAGGTCATCGCCTGGCTGGCGGCGCAGCCCTGGTGCCAGGGCAATGTCGGGATGATGGGCATCTCATGGGGCGGGTTCAACTGCCTGCAGGCGGCGGCCAATGGCGCACCGGCGCTGAAGGCGGTGATCTCGCTCTGCTCGACCGTGGACCGCTATGCCGACGACATCCATTACAAGGGCGGTTGCCTGATGGGCGAGAACATCGCCTGGGCGGCAACGGCGCCGTCATGGTTCTCGGTCCCGCCCGACCCCGAACTGGTGGGCGACCGCTGGCGGCGGATGTGGCTGGAACGGCTGGAGAATTCCCCCTTTGTCGGCCGCATCTGGCATGAACATCCGCAGCGGGACGCCTATTGGAAACATGGCTCGGTCTGCGAGGATTACGATGCGATCAAGGCGGCGGTGTTCTCGATCGGCGGCTGGCATGATGGCTACCGCAATGCGCCCGCGCATCTTGCCGCCAATCTGAAGGCGCCGGTGCGCGCGCTGGTCGGCCCCTGGAACCACAAATATCCCCATATGGCGGTGCCCGGGCCGCGCATCGGGTTCCTGCAGGAGGCGCTGCGCTGGTGGGACCGCTGGCTGAAGGGGATCGACAACGGTGTCGAGAAGGAGCCGGCCTATACCGCCTGGCTGATGGACAGCATAAGGCCCGCGACCAGCTTCGAGCACCGCCCCGGCCGCTGGATCACCGAAGCCGAGTGGCCCTCGTCCCGGATCAAGACGCGCCGGCTGGTTCTGGGCGCGGGCACGCTGGGGGCAGACCCCCAACCTTTTGAACAGCTTGCCGTGCCTTCGACCGCAGTCGGCATGGGCACGGGCGAATATTTCCCCTTCGGCTTCGGCCCGGGGGAACTGCCCGACGACCAGCGCGTCGACGACGCGCTGTCGGCCTGTTTCGACGCAGCACCGGCGGCGGAGACCACCGATATCGTCGGCGCCCCGCGCGTGACCCTGCGCATCGCCGCCGACCGGCCCCGCGCGCAGATCGCGGTGCGGCTGAACGATCTGCGGCCCGACGGCACCTCGGCCCTGATCACCATGGGGGTGCTGAACCTGCGCCACCGCAACGGGTTCGAGACGGCCGAGGATCTGGTGCCGGGGCAGGTCTACGAGGTGGCGCTGGATCTCGACCAGATCGCCTATCGCCTGCCTGCGGGCCACCGGCTGCGGGTGGCGGTCTCGACCAGCTATTGGCCCTTCCTCTGGCCCGAGCCCCAGCCCGTCACCGCCACGATCAGCGGCGGGCATCTCGACCTGCCGGTGCGGCCGACCGCTGCGGGGGACGAGACCGGCTTCCCCGAGCCTGTCGGCGCGCCGCCCCTGCCGGTCAGGCCGCATGGCAAGGCCGAGGAAGGCAAGCGGATCGAGACCGACCTGACCACGGGCGAGACCCGGCTGATCATCTCGGGCACCGTTCCGCCGACCGAGAACCTGACCCACGGCCTGATCACCGGCAGCCGGCTTGAAGAGATCTGGTCGATCCGCAAGGACGACCCGGCCAGCGCCCGCGTCGACATCACATGGGAGCGCAGCTATGGCCGGGGCGACTGGCTGACCCGCACCTCGGTGGCGACCAGCATGTGGGGCGATCAGGAACGCTTCCACATCGTCCAGCACATCGACGCATGGGAGGGAGAAGAGCTTGTCTTCCACCGCACCCATCAGGACAGCGTTGCCCGCGACTGACGGAAAGGTGGATGCGATCAGGCCGCGCGCAGCAGCGCGGCCAGCGGCATCTCTGCCTCAAGCGAGATCTGCAGCATCTCGGTCAGGTGGCTGGCATGACGTCCGCGATTGTAGCAGATCGTCTTCATCACCGGCTGGCACCCCTCTTCGCCCACGCCGGTCCAGTCCGCCCAGATCCTGAACCGGTCGGACTTCGGCAGCTCGACCGAGGTCAACCGGCCGTCCAGACGGGGCAGGCCGGCCGAGGTCAGGCGAGAATGCAGCGACCGGAAGAAGGCCGAGAGATCGCGTGGCGTCTTCAGCACGGATGGCATGCCGTCGAGATAGACCGGCAAGGGGAAAGTGTAGACTGTGGTCAGCAGACCATAGCGGCCCGCGCTGAAATGGGCCGAAAGATATGCGATATGGGCCTCTGGCGGCATGACGGAACCGGTCCTGCGGGATGGGCGTTTCGATCTGGTCCGGATCGGGGTGTCGACACGCGGCGCGCCTTAGGGTTGATTCGGAGTGGTGTCAATCCGTGACGCGGCGAGGCATTGTGTCGACGTTTCGTCGGGATCGCCATTGCGGGTGCGGATTCAAATGGTTGCCGCCCGAACTGCGGATGCCGGAGACAGGAGTAGTGATGATGGATGCAAAGGCGCTGCTGGATCGCCTGACCGGAGGACAGGGGCTGGAAGGTCTGGCCGGCAAGGCGAAAGAGGCCTGGGACGGACAATCCCCGCTTGGCAAGGGGGTCATTGCCGGCGGTCTTCTGGGGGTGCTGCTGACCCGCGGCGGCCGGCGGCTGGTGGGCACCGGGGCCAAGGTTGGCGGGGCCGCGCTGATCGGCGGGCTGGCCTGGCGGGCCTATGAGGACTGGAAGGCTGGCCGCGTGCCCGGCGGCGCCGAAGCCCCCGATGCGCTGGAGGCCCCGCACGGCTCCGCGTTCCGGCCTGCGGATGAGGCCACCTCGCAGGCCTTGGCGCAAAAGCTGGTGCAGGCCATGGTGGCGGCGGCAAAAGCCGATGGCGATGTGACGCCGGATGAGCGCGGGCGGATCGATGCCGCGCTGTCCAGACTGGGCCTTGGCGACGGGGCGCAGGATCTGATCATGGCCGAACTGGACGCGCCGGTCGACGTGCGCCGCATCGCGGCTTTGGCCGGGTCCGAGGCCGAAGCGGCCGAGATCTATGCGGCAACCCTTCTGGTCATCAATCAGAAATCGCTGGAAGAAAAAGGCTATCTTGCCATGCTGGCCGCGGCACTGAATCTTGATCCGGCGCTGGTGGCCCATCTGGATGCCAAAACCGCCACTCTGGGCTAAGGCACGATTTTTCTACGAAAAATCCTGCGCGGGGCGCGGCGTTACGGTTGGGCCCCGCCCGTTGCCTCGGTCACCCTGTCGGCGGCGGCGCGCACCAATGCCCCGATCCGCGTCGCATCCGACAGCCCCATGCGGAACGCCGGACCCGAGACGGAGAGGCCCGCCACCGGCTCTCCATGTGCGTTGAAGATCGGGGCGGCGACGCATCGCATGCCCTCGGCCCGTTCCTGATCATCGATCGAGAAGCCTCGTTCCCGCGTGCGCGCAAGGTCGCGCAGCAGCGAATGCTCGGAGGTCAGCGTCAGCGAGGTGAACTTGGCCAGCCCCTGCCGGGCGATGATGCCACGGGTCTTTTCCTCGGGGTACCAGGCCAGAAGCGCCTTGCCGATGCCGCTGGAATGCATCGGTCCCTTGGTGCCGGGGGCGAAGAAGGCGCGGATCGCCTCATGCGTCTCGACCTGGGCAAGAAAGACCACCTCGTCCTTCACCTCGGTGCCGAGGTTCGCGGTTTCACCCGTGTCGCGCATCAGCTGGTCCATCGGCTGGCGGGCGCGTTCCACCACCTTGGTGCGGCGCAGAAAGGCGGTGCCGATGCGGAAGGCACCGGGGCCGATGTGCCAGAACTGGCCCGGCTCCTCGACCTCGACCATGCCATGACCTTGCAGGGTGACAAGGGCGCGGAAGACGGTGGCGACGGCTTCGCCGGTGCTTTCGGCGATCTCGGAAAGGGTGCGGCCGGGACTGGCGGCGACAAAGGACAGAATCTCAAGCCCGCGGTCCAGCGCCTGCACCGTGTTCTGGTCGGTCTTGTCGTGGAAAGCCTTGGGCCGTCCGCGCGGTTTCTGGGCCATTGGTTCCCCCGTGTTGTCTGGTGAAAAAGCGCAATGCGATGATATGATGACAGAATATCATGCTTTCACATAAATGAAAAATCTTTTCGAAAAAATTGCGATGGGGGGAGGGCGGCTCTAGGGTGATCCTATCCAAGAGGGAGCTTACGCCAATGTCCTTCCAGAACCCGGTTTTCATCCCCGGTCCCACCAATATGCCGGAATCGGTCCGCAAGGCCTGTGACATGCCGACGCTGGACCACCGCAGCCCGGCCTTTGCACGCCTGTTCAAACCCGCCGTGGCCGGCGTGAAACGTGTGCTGAAAATGGCTGAGGGCGAGGTCATCATCCTGCCCTCGACCGGCACCGGCGGCTGGGAGGCGGCGATCACCAACACGCTTTCGCCCGGCGATACCGTGCTGGCGGCCCGTTTCGGCATGTTCAGCCACCGCTGGATCGACCTTTGCCAGCGCCACGGACTCAATGTCGAGATCATCGAGACCCCGTGGGGAGAGGGTGCCCCCCTGGCGGCCATCGAGAAGGCGCTGAAGGCCGACAAGGCGGGCCAGATCAAGGCCGTGCTGGCAACGCATAACGAAACGGCGACCGGGGTGCGGTCCGACATTGCCGGCATCCGCCGGGCGATGGACGCGGTCGGCCATGGGGCGATGCTGTTCGTGGACGGCGTGTCCTCGATCGCCTCGATGCCGTTCGATATGTCCGGCTGGGGCGTGGATATTGCGGTTGCGGGCAGCCAGAAGGGCTTCATGCTGCCGGCGGGGCTGGCGATCCTTGGCGTCTCGCCCCGCGCGATTGCCGCGATGGAGACAGCAAAGCTGCCGCGCACCTTCTTTGATTTCAAGGACATGCTGGCGGCCTATGGCCGGGGCGGCTATCCCTATACCCCGGCTGTCGGGCTGATCGCAGGTCTGGCCCACTCCATCGAGCTTCTGGAGGACGAGGGGCTGGACAATGTCTATGCCCGCCACCACCGGCTGGCCGAAGGCGTGCGCCGCGCGGTCTTTGCCTGGGGGATGACACCCTTCGCCGCTTCGGCCGAGCTGTGTTCCGACACCGTGACGGCGGTGAAGGTCCCCGAGGGCTGCAATGGCACCGATCTGGTGCAACTGGCCGCTGGCAAATACGGCATGGCCTTTGGCGTGGGTCTGGGAGAGGTCGCCGGCAAGGTGTTCCGCATCGGCCATCTCGGGATGCTGACCGACGCCATGGTGCTGTCGGGTCTGGCGGTGGCCGAGATGTGCATGGCCGATCTGGGCTGGCCGGTGAAGCTGGGCTCCGGCGTGGCGGCGGCGCAGGACTACTATCGCGGCACGGTGCCCGCGATGGCCCTGGCGGCGGAATGACGGCGGGCGCCGGGGGGCCAGCCCCCCGGACCCCCGGGGATATTTAGAGACAGAAAATGAGGTTTGCGATGAGGGATCTGAACGGGTTGATCGTGCCCACCTTCGATGATGTGCTGGCGGCGCATGAGCGGGTTCAGCCCTATATCCACCGCACGCCGGTGCTGACCTCGACCTATCTGAATGCGCTGACCGGCGCGGAATTGTTCTTCAAATGCGAGAACTTCCAGAAGGCGGGGGCGTTCAAGGTGCGGGGGGCCTGCAATGCGGTGTTCGGCCTGTCGGACGAGATGGCCGCCAGGGGCGTGGCGACGCATTCCAGCGGCAACCATGCGCTGTCGCTGAGCTACGCGGCCGGGCGGCGGGGGATTCCCTGCCATGTGGTGATGCCGCGCACGGCGCCGCAGGCCAAGAAGGACGCGGTGCGCGGCTATGGCGGGGTGATCACGGAATGCGAACCCTCGACCAGCAGCCGTGAGGCGGTCTTTGCCGAGGTGCAGGCCCGGACCGGGGCCGAATTCGTGCATCCCTACAATGATCCGCGGGTGATCGCGGGGCAGGGCACCTGCTCGCGCGAGTTGCTGGGGCAGGTGGAGGGGCTGGATGCCGTGGTGGCGCCGATCGGCGGGGGCGGAATGATTTCAGGCACTTGCCTGACGCTGTCCCATCTTGCCCCCGCTGTGGAGGTCTTTGCGGCGGAGCCCCTGAATGCCGATGATGCGGCGCGGTCGTTCCGGGCGGGGCATATCATCGCCGATGACGCGCCGGAGACGGTGGCCGACGGGCTAAAAGTGCCGCTGAAGGATCTGACGTGGCACTTCGTGCAGGGGCATGTGAAGGATGTGCTGACGGCGACCGAGGATCAGATCGTGGATGCGATGAAGCTGATCTGGAAACGGATGAAACTGGTGATGGAGCCATCAAGCGCCGTGCCGCTGGCCTGCATTCTGGCCAACCGCGACAGGTTCCGCGGGCGGCGGATCGGGGTGATCGTGACCGGGGGCAATGTCGATCTCGACAATCTGCCATGGATGAAATGAGGGGATAAGGCCATGAACAAGCAAGCGAATTTCGAAGGTCTGGAAGTGGGCTACGATATCCCCGCGCTGCCGGGGATGGATGCCAGGGACATTCAGACGCCCTGTCTGGTGCTGGATCTGGACGCGCTGGAGCGCAACATCGTCAAGATGGGCGACTATGCCAAGGCGCATGGGATGCGGCACCGGGTGCATGGCAAGATGCACAAGTCGGTCGATGTGGCGCTGTTGCAGGAGCGGCTTGGCGGGTCGGTCGGGGTGTGCTGCCAGAAGGTCTCGGAGGCCGAGGTTTTCGCGCGCGGCGGGATCAGGGACATCCTGGTCAGCAACCAGGTGCGCGATCCGGCCAAGATCGACCGGCTGGCGCGGCTGCCGAAATTGGGCGCGAATACAATCGTTTGCGTGGACGACGTGGCGAATATCGCCGAGCTTTCGGCAGCGGCGGGGCGGCATGGCACCACGCTGGGCGTCTTTGTCGAGATCGACTGCGGGGCAGGGCGCTGCGGGGTGAAGACCGCCGCCGAAGTGGTGGCGATCGCCAAGGCGGCGGATGCGGCTTCGGGGTTGGAGTTCAAGGGCATCCAGGCCTATCAGGGCGCGATGCAGCACATGGACAGCTATGCCGACCGCAAGGCCAAGCTGGATGCCGCCATCGCGCAGGTGTCCGAGGCTGTCGAGGCGCTGAAGGCGGCGGGGCTTGCGCCGGAACTGGTCTCGGGCGGGGGCACCGGGTCTTATTATTTCGAAAGCGGATCAGGGGTTTACAACGAGCTTCAATGCGGAAGCTACGCCTTCATGGATGCCGACTATGGCCGCATCCTGGATGACAAAGGCCAGCGGATCGACCGGGGCGAATGGGAGAATGCGCTGTTCATCCTGACCTCGGTGATGAGCCATGTGAAGGCGGACAAGGC
Source organism: uncultured Paracoccaceae bacterium (assembly GCA_934500835.1). Taxonomy (GTDB): domain Bacteria; phylum Pseudomonadota; class Alphaproteobacteria; order Rhodobacterales; family Rhodobacteraceae; genus Pseudogemmobacter. The sequence goes on from CAKSTR010000011.1 coordinate 118,703, forward strand.
GATCTGCGATGCGGGCCTCAAGGCGCAATCGGTGGACTCCGGCCTGCCGGTGATCTTTGGCCGCGACGATGTGAAATACGTCAAATGCAGCGATGAGCATGGCGTGATCGACGACCCGCAGGGCGTGCTGAAGGTCGGCGACAAGCTGAAGCTGGTGCCGGGCCACTGCGACCCGACCTGCAACGTCCACGACTGGTACGTGGGTGTCAGGGGCGGCAAGGTGGAGTCGGTCTGGCCGGTTTCGGCGCGCGGCAAGGCCTACTGACACGCGCTGTGTCAACCTGCTGAACTGGCGGGGAAATCCGGGTATGCGCAGGGTATGGTCGACGTATGACCTGCGTATGATCTGCGTGCATACGCAAGAGGTTTCCCCGCCGCGTTAACCATCAGGGGCGAATCGGCCCCGAGGAGACTGCATGCTGATCGTTCCCGAGGCGCTGATTGCCTCTCTCGTCTCGGCCGAGGATGCCTTTGCGGCCGTCGAGGCCTGCTTTGCCGCGATGGCGCGGGGGCAAGCCTACAACTTCCCCGTGGTGCGCGAGGCGCTGGGCGAGGGCCGGCAATATGGCTTCAAATCCGGGCTGGACCGGGCGGGGCAGCAGTTGGGCGTCAAGGCCGGCGGCTATTTCCCCGGCAATGCGGCGAAGGGGCTGATCAACCACCAGTCCTCGGTCTTCCTGTTCGATCCCGACACCGGCCGGCCCGAGGCGATGGTGGGCGGCAACCTTCTGACGGCGCTGCGGACGGCGGCGGCCTCTGCCATCTCGATCGACCGGCTGGCGCGGGCCGATGCGAAGGTGCTGGGCATCGTCGGCGCCGGGCATCAGGCCGGGTTCCAATTGCGCGCGGCGGCGCGGGTGCGGCGGTTCGAGCGGGTGATCGGCTGGAACCTGCACCCCGAGATGCTGCCACGCCTGGGCGCGGTGGCGGCGGAACTGGGCCTGCCCTTCGAGGCGGTGCCGCTGGAGCGGATGCGCGAGGCGGATGTGATCGTGACGATCACCTCCTCGCCCGCCGCCAGCCTGATGGCGGCGCATGTCGCGCCCGGCACCCATCTGGCCTGCATGGGCACCGATACCGTGGGCAAGCAGGAGGTCGATCCCGCGCTGGTGGCCGGGGCGACCGTCTTCACCGACGAGGTGGCCCAGTCGGTCAGCATCGGAGAGGCTCAGCACGCGGTGGCGCAAGGGGCGCTGAAGGCCGAAGCGATCACCCCGCTGGGCGAGGTGCTGACGGGCAGCCATCCGGGGCGCAGTTCGGCGGAAGAGATCACGCTTTTCGACGGCACCGGCGTCGGGTTGCAGGATCTGGCGGTGGCGGCGGTTGCGGTTGCCCGCGCGCGCGAACGCGGCATGGGAATCGAGGTCGGGGTCTGAGCCGGCACATTCCCCGAGAAGGGAATGCGCAATTTTCCCGCCCGGGAAAGCTGTCGCGTCTTGTCCCCGCTGTGGCCGGCATTGTGACGGGCACAAGTTTTGATCAAAAGCCTGTTGCCGTGACGCGCGACTGGTGGTGAGACTTGCGCGCAAGGGCGAAAGGGGGCTGCGGCGATGCGGGTCTTCATCAACGGGTTCGGGCGGATCGGGCGGTCGGTGCTGCGGGCATGGGCCCAGGATCGCAGGCGCTGGCCGGGGTTGGAGATCGTCGGCATCAACGACATCGCGGCGCCCGAGATGTGCGCCTATCTCTTCGAGTTCGATTCCGTCTTCGGCCCCTGGCACGGCACGGTGGCGCTGGAGGGCGGTGCGCTGGTGGTGGACGGCGGCGCCATACCGCTGCACCGCACGGCGGATGTTTCGGGGTTTGATCTGGGCGGCGTCGATCTGGTGATGGAATGCACCGGGCGCGCCGATGCGCGCGAGGTGGCCGAACGCGGCCTGCGGGCGGGCGCTGCGCGGGTCCTGGTCTCGGGCCCGTCGGCGGCGGCGGACCTGACCGTGGTGCTGGGGGCGAACGACGACCTGCTGGCGGATCAGCGCATCGTCTCGAATGCGTCCTGCACCACCAATGCGCTGGCGCCGCTGGCGCGGCTGATCCACGACCGCTGGGGCATTGTCACCGGGTCGATGACGACGGTGCATTGCTATACCGGCAGCCAGCCCACGGTGGATGCCCCCGCGGCGGACTACGCGCGCAGCCGCGCCGCGGCGCTGTCGATGGTGCCGACCACGACCAGTGCCGCGCGGCTTCTGGACGGCGTGCTGCCGCAGATCGCCGGACGGATCGTGGCGCAGGCGGTGCGGGTGCCGGTGGCTTCGGTCTCCTGCGTGGATTTCCACCTGATGCTGCAGCGCCCCGTGACGGCCGCCGAGGTCAACGCGGCCTTCCATGCCGCGGGCGGGGTGATCGGCGCCACCGACCGGGCGCTGGTCTCGACCGATCTGCGGGCGCGGCCGGAGTCGGTGGTGATGGCCACGCCCGAGACCAAGGTGACGGCGCAGGGCATGCTGCGGGTCTTCGGCTGGTATGACAACGAATGGGGCTTTTCCAACCGGATGCTGGACATGGCCCTGCGCATGGCCTGAGGCCACGGTTGCCAGAGGGGCGGCTTACGCCGCAAGCCGGTTTTCTCGCCTCTGGCGCAAGCGCCAACCGGCTCGGGTCCGCCGTCGGCGAGGATATTTCCGCCAAAGTGAAATAGCTTTTCATCTTGGCGGAAATATCCTGGGGGTGCGGGGGTGAAACCCCCGCCGCGGCGTCAGTCCAGCCCGTCGTCGGGGATGTTCAGCAAGGTGCCGCAGGCCTTGCAATGCACGGCGTCATGGTCGTGCCGGCGCAGGCCGCAGGTCGGGCAGGGAAAATGCGCCTTCGATGGCCGCAGCGCCACCTGCACCAGCCGCAGGAAGAGGCTGATGCCGACGATCATGATCAGGACCGACAGAAGCTTGCCCGAACTGCCGACAAGGGTGACATCACCGAAGCCGGTGGTCGACAGCGTGGTGACGGTGAAATACAGCGCGTCGGTATAGTCGGCGATGGCGGGATTGCGGCCGGACTGGGTCTGGTAGACCAGCGCGGTCATCGCGAAGAGGAAGATCAGAAGGTTCGCCCCGGCCTGCAGCGTCGCCTGATGGCGGCGGAAGCCGGGGATGTCGTCGCCCAGCTGGCCCAGCGTCTGTGGCGAGTGCAGGACGCGGTAGAGCCGCAGCACGCGCAGGAAGGCCAGCCCCTCGCCCCAGATCGGCAGGAGGAGCGAGACGATCACCAGAAGGTCCGCGATGCCCCACAGGCTGAAGAGTTCGCGCAGCGGGCGGCGGGCGATCAGCAGCCGGGCCAGAAGGTCGGCCAGAAACGCCGACCCGATCGCGATGTCGATGGCGGTGTTGACCGGACCGCGCGGCAGGAAAGAGCTGGCGACAAGGTAGCAGAACGTTGCCAGATCGAAGGCCAGAAGCCCGTAGCGGAACCGGTCGCCCGCCGCGCCGGCGCCCTCGTACAGCGCACTGAGGCGGGCGCGCGGGCTCATTCGCCGTAGGGGACCCAGACGGTTTTCACCTCGGTGGCGCGGGCAAGGAACTCCCGGCCTTCGCCGTCAGCCAGCCAGTCGCGGGCCAAGGCGTTGGTCCAGCAACGCTTCAGGTTGCCGGTGCTTTCCTTCTCGACCAGCGCCGGGGGGGTGCTGTCGAAGGCCCAGATCGCGTCCACGTCCATATGGCCGGCGAGGGGTCTGGCGATGTCGCCATGGGCGCCGGTCAGGATACTGACCACCCCTGCCGGCAGGTCCGAGGTCTCGAGCACCTGATAGAAGTCGGTGGCGGCCAGCGGGAACGGGTCGGAGGCCGCAAGGATCACCGTATTGCCCATGGCGATGGCCGGGGCCATCAGCGAGACAAGGCCCAGAAGCGGGGCCTCATCGGGGCAGAGCGCGGCAATGACGCCGACCGGCTCGTGCAGTGCCAGCGCAAGGCCGCGCATTGGCACCGGCTTGGCCGCGCCTTCGTATTTGTCGGCCCAGGCGGCATAGGTGAAGAGACGCTGGACCGCGGCTTCGACCTCGGCCCGGCCGTCCTTGCCGGTCATGTCGCGCAGCCGGGCGGCGAATTCCGGGGCGCGGGCCGAGAGGTTCTCGGCGATGTAGTACAGGATCTGGGCGCGATTGTGGGCGGTGGTGCGGCCCCAGCCCCTTGCGGCATGGGCGGCCTCGACGGCGTTGCGCACGTCCTTGCGGTTGGCAAGGCCGGCATGGCCCAGAAGCCGGCCCTTCGGGGACCAGACCGCGCGGGAGTGGCCGCCGTCCGGGCGGGCCTGCCTGCCGCCGATGAAGAGTTTGGCCGTGCGGTCGATGCCGTCGACCTGCGGGTCGCGGGGTTCGGGCATGGCGGCCAGGGCTTTCACCGGCTTGCCCTTGCCGACGGGGCGCAGATAGGCGGCAAGGCCTTCCCATCCGCCCTCGCGTCCGAATCCGCTTTCACGCACCCCTCCGAACGGGGCCGCGGCGTCGAACATGTTGGTGCCGTTGACCCAGACCACCCCGGCCTTGATCTTCGGCGCCACATCGAGGGCAAGGTTGAGGTTCTCGCTCCAGATGCTGGCGGCAAGGCCGTAGCGGGTGTTGTTGGCCAGATCCACCGCCTCGGCGGGGGTGCGGAAGGTCATGGAGACGAGGACGGGGCCGAAGATTTCCTCTTGCATCAGGGGCGAGGCGGTCGAAAGCCCGGTGATCAGGGTCGGCGGGTAGAAGCAGCCTTGCGGCACCGGGGTGGCGGCGCGGTAGATCTGGCCGTCAGACCCATCGACCAGCCGGGTGATGGTCTGCAGCTGCACCGGATCGACGATGGCGCCGACGTCGATGGCCTTGTCCAGGGGATCGCCGACGCGCAGACCGTCCATCCGGCGTTTCAGTTTGGCGTGGAAGCGGTCGGCGATGCCTTCCTGCACCAGCAGGCGCGACCCGGCGCAGCAGACCTGCCCCTGATTGAACCAGATCGCATCGACCAGCCCTTCGACGGCCGAGTCGATATCGGCATCCTCGAAGACGACATAGGGCGACTTGCCGCCCAGCTCCAGGGTCAGCGCCTTGCCCTGGCCGGCGGTGGCCTCGCGGATGCGCTTGCCGACCGAGGTCGAGCCGGTGAAAGCGACTTTCGCCACGCCTGGATGGGCGACGAGGGCGGCGCCGGTGTCGCCATCGCCCGTCACGATGTTGAGAACCCCCTTGGGCAGCCCGGCCTCGCGGCTGATCTCGGCGAAGAGAAGGGCGGTGAGGGGGGTGTATTCGGCGGGTTTCAGGACCACGGTATTGCCCGCGGCAAGGGCGGGGGCGACCTTCCAGGCCAGCATCAGCAGCGGGAAGTTCCACGGGATGACCTGGCCGCAGACGCCCAAGGGCTGCATCCCCGGCTTTTCGCTGGCCAGAAGCTGCGCAAGCCCGGCGTGGTAGTAGAAATGCCGGGCGACCAGCGGAATGTCGATGTCGCGGCTTTCGCGGATGGGCTTGCCGTTGTCCATCGTCTCCAGCACGGCCAGCAGGCGGGAGTGCTTCTGCACCAGCCGCGCAAGGGCATAGAGCAGCTTTGCCCGCTCATGCCCCGGCATGCGCGACCATTTCGGAAAGGCGCGGGCGGCGGCGGCGACGGCCTTGTCCGCCGTGGCGGCGGAGCCTTGGCTGACCTTGGCGAGCACCGCTCCGCTGGCGGGGTTGCGCGTCTCGAAAACCGCCTCCGGCGGGGTGAAGCCGCCGTCGATGAAATGACCGAAGCCGGCCTTGTGCCTGGCCAGCCAATCCAGCGCCTCGGCATTGGCCTCGGGGGCGGGGCCGTAGGACATGGCGTCGAAGATTTCCTTGATGGTCATGTCGTCAACTCCCTGCGCCCCTGATCGGGCGGGATTTCCCGGGGCTGGCCTGCGCCTCCGGCGGGGATATTTTCACCAGAATGAAGGCGGCTTTCATCTTGGCAGAAATATCCCGGGGTGAGCCCGGAACGGGCGAGGGGCAGCGCCCCTGCCGCGGGCGGGGCGGTGCGCATGGTCAGCCCATCGCATGGCGGTGGCCGGCCGAGTAATGGCCGGTGAGGTGGTGTTCCAACTGCCTCTCGATGTCGCCCAGAAGCGAGGAGGCGCCGAAGCGGAAGAGGTCGGGCTGCAGCCAGTCGTGGCCCAACTCGTCCTTCATCAGGGCAAGGTAGAGCAGCGCGTCCCTGGCTTTCGAGATGCCGCCCGCCGGCTTGTAGCCGACCTTGAAGCCGGTGCGGTCTTCATAGTCGCGGATGGCGCGGATCATGGTCAGGCTGACGGGGAGCGTGGCGTTGACCGCCTCTTTCCCGGTCGAGGTCTTGATGAAATCGGCCCCGCCCATCATGCAGACAAGGCTGGCGCGGGCGACATTGCGCAGGGTCTGCAATTCGCCGGTGGCGAGGATGGCCTTCACATGCGCCTCGCCGCAGGCGGCGCGCATCTCGCGCATCTCGTCGTAAAGCGCCTGCCAGTTGCCGGTCAGCACATGGCGGCGCGAGATGACGATGTCGATCTCTTTCGCGCCGGCGCGGACGGATTCACCGATCTCGGCGATGCGCAGGGGAAAGGGGGACAGGCCGGCCGGGAAGCCGGTGGAGACGGCGGCGACCGGGATCGCCGTGCCTTCCAGCGCGCGGACCGCCGTTTCGACCATCTCGTGATAGACGCAGACGGCGCCCACGGTCAGGCCGGGCATTCCCAGAGCGTCCAGCATGTCGGCGCGCACCGGGGAGCGCGCCTTGGCGCAGAGGCGGCGGACGCGTTCGGGCGTGTCGTCGCCCGAAAGGGTGGTGAGGTCGATCAGGCTGATCGCCTTCAGAAGCCAGGCCGCCTGGAACTCCTTCTTGACCGAACGGCGGCCGCCAAGGGTGGCGCAGCGTCGCTCGATCGCCGAAGTATTGGCCTGCACCGAGGCGACCCAGTCGAGGTCAAGCGCCATGCCGGGGTTGCGGGGGTGGCCCTGATGCGCGGCAAGCTGGGGCAGGCCGGCGGCGGTTTCGGTCGGTGTCAGGGTCTGCAAGTCGCGGCCTCCGCTGGCCCGGTCGGGCCGTTTCAGGATGCCATGCGGCGGGGCGGGGGCGCAAGGGTCTCGGGCCGCGGGGGTTGACCATATGGTCAGGATTTGGCCGCGTCCCGGGCGGGGTCTTCGGTATGGGTGGCCCAGCCGGATTCGGACCCGGTGGGCGGAAGATCCTCTGGCCGCAGGGTGCCGAAGAGATGGGCCTTGGCGAGGAACAGGGCCGAGAGGGGCGCTGTCACGAAGAAGAACAGGGCCACCAGGATCTCGCGCAGGGCGAGGCGGTCCTCGGTCAGCCAGATCTGGCAGGCAAGCGCGATGAGGGCGGTGCCGGCGCCGATCGTGGTGGCCTTGGCGGGCGCATGCAGGCGCTGCATCGGTTCGGCCAGGCGCAAGAGGCCGAAGGAGCCGATGACGGCGAACAGGCCCCCGGTGATCAGCAGGGCGGCGGTGACGATCTCGGCCAGAAGGGTCATTCGATGATGCTCCCGCGCAGAAGGTACTTGCAGAAGGCCAGGGTGGAGACAAAGCCGGTCATGGCGATCAGGACGGCGGCCTCGAAGCTGAGGATGGCATCGGAGCGGGCGGCGTAGAGGATGATCAGCGCGGCGGTGTTCACCGCCATGGTGTCGACGGCCAGCACGCGGTCGATGAAGGTGGGCGCGGTGACGATGCGCCAGAGGTTCAGCAGAAGGGCCAGCGCGAAACAGGCGGTGGCGAAAGTCAGGGCGGCGTCGAGGATCATGTGAAAATCCTTTTCAGGCGGCTTTCGTAGCGCGACAGGATCGAGGCGCGCACCTCGTCCGGGTCCGGGGCATGCAGGGCATGGACCAGCAGAACCCTGCCATCGGCCGAGACATCGGCGGTCAGCGTCCCCGGCGTCATGGTGATGGTGCCGGCCAGAAGAGCCACAGCCTCGGGCTGGGTCAGGGTCGTGGGCACGGCGATGAAGGCCGACCGGATCCGGTCCTTCGGCATGAAGAGGACGATCTTGGCCACCTGAAAGCTGGAGACGATGACATCCCAAAGCACGATGCCGATATAGGGGATCAGGGCAAGCGGGCGTTTCAGCCGGGGTTTTCCGGGCCACCATGGCGCTGTCAGCAGGGGGATCGCGGTGCCGAAGGTGGCGCCCATGACCAGCGACCCGAAGGTCCAGCTGTCAGCCAGCACCAGCCAGAAGAGGGTGAGGAAGACGGAAAGCGAGGGATGGGGGAAGGGGCGCATCGGCTCAGGCCCCTCCGGGCAGGTCATGGGCAAGGATATAGGGGGCGGGGTTGTGCAGCGAAAGTGCGGTGTCCTGCAGCCAGCCGGTGACGGGGCCTGCGAAAACGGTCAGGGCGACAAGGGCGGCCAGCAGGGTGGCGGGGCCGAAGGCTTGCGCGGCGGGCAGGGCGGCTGCCTGCCCCTGCGGCTTCCAGAACATCGCCGAGCCGGCGCGGGAGAAACCGAGAAGCGCGAGGAAAGTGCCGCCCAGCACCACCGTCCAGACCGGCCAGACCGGCAGCGCCATCAGCACCATGATCTTGGCCGGGAAGCCCGACAGCGGCGGCAGCCCGGCGGTGGCGATGGCGATGGCGAAGAAAAGGGCGGCCAGCCCTGCGGGCAGGCGGCTGCCGGGCGCGCGCGCCTGCACCAGATCGGCGATCAGGAACAGCGCGGCCCCGGCAAGGGTGGAGTGGATCATGTAATAGAGCGCGGCCGTGGTGCTGAGGGGGGTGAAGCCCGAGAGGGCGGTGAAGACGGTGCCCATCGACATCAGCGTGGCATAGGCGGCAAGACGGGGCAGCGATGCCGCGCCAAGGATGCCGATGGCGCCAACGGCAAGGGTGATCAGGCCGGCAGGTAGCATCAGCGGGCCGATGAGGCCCTGGGTCACGGCAAGGTCAGGCGGGAAGACGAGGCTGCCGAAGCGCAGGGCGGCATAGGCGCCGACCTTGGTCATCACGGCGAAAAGGGCGGTGACGACGCCGGGGGCGGCGGCATAGGTTCCGGGCAGCCAGAATTGCAACGGCACCAGCGCGCCCTTGAGGGCAAAGACCAGCATCAGAAGGATTGCGGCCACCCGCATCAGGGCCTGGTCCCCGGCGGGAAGGGCGGGAAGCTTTGCGGCAAGGTCGGCCATGTTCAGCGTGCCGGTGACGGCATAGACCGTAGCCAGCGCAAAGAGGAACAGGGTGGAGCCGATCAGGTTGACGGCGATGTATTGCAGCCCGGCGCGCAGGCGCGGGCCGGTACCGCCATGGACCATCAGCCCATAGGACGCGATCAGGAGCACCTCGAAGAACACGAAGAGGTTGAAGGCGTCGCCGGTCAGGAACGCTCCGTTCAGGCCCATCAGCTGGAAAAGCCAGAGCGCGTGGAACCTGGCCCCGCGTTGATCCCAGCCGGTGGCGATGGCCTGGATCAGGGTGATCAGCGCCAGCCCGGCGGTCAGCAGCAGCATCAGGCCGGACAGCCGGTCGAGGACGAGGGTAATGCCGAATGGCGCGGGCCAGTCGCCCAGCCGGTAGACCTGCGGGCCTGTCACCGTTGCGGCCTGGATCAGCGCGATGGCGATCACCAGCAGCGCCGCCGTGCCCGCCACCGAGAGAAGGCGCGCGCCGCGCGGGCAGAGGAACAGCGACAGTGCCGCAAGCATGGCGGGCAGCACGACCGGGGCGATGATCCAGTGTCCCATCGTCATCCCTGATCCTCGGGGCTGTGCGGAGCCGCATCGGTGCGGTCATGACCCAGCTCCAGCCAGGAGCCGAGCGCCATCATCACCATCACCGCCGTCATGCCGAACGAGATGACGATGGCCGTCAGCACCAGCGCCTGTGGCAAGGGGTCTGTCGGCGCGTCGGTGGTGCCGACAATGGCGGTGGCGGCGGTCTTCAGCCCCCCTGCGGCAAAGAGGAAAAGGTTCACCGCATAGGAGAGGAAGGTCAGCCCGAGGATGACCGGAAAGCTGCGGGCGCGCAGGGTCAGGTAGATGCCGACGGCGCTCAGCAGGCCGATGGTCAGGGCAACGAGGATTTCCATCTAGCGGCTCTCCGGAGGCTGGCGGTCGGCGGTGTGCTGCGCCAGCCGCGACAGGGTGGAGATGGCCAGAAGGATCGCGCCGAGGACGCAGAGCAGCACGCCAAGATCGAAGAACGCGGCGGTGGTCAGCTCGATCTCGTCCAGGGGCCAGAGATGCAGGTAGGTGAAGCCCGAGGTGAGGAACGGCCAGCCCATGACCCAGGCGGCGGCCCCGGTCAGCGTGGCGATCAACACCCCGGCGGCGATCAGGCTTTGATGGGCGAAGCGCAGGCGGTGTTCGGCCCAGACGAAGCCCGAGGCGATGTATTGCAGCAGGATGGCGATGGCGATGGTCAGGCCGGCGACGAAGCCTCCGCCCGGCAGGTTGTGGCCGCGCAGGAAGATGAAGAGGCCGACAAGGATCATCAGCGGCATCAGGAAGCGGATCGCCGCGGTCAGCATCAGCGGATGCGGGTCCCCGGCGTTGCGGGCCAGCTTCAGCCCGGCAAGGCGGGCAAGCGCGGTCCTTGACGACAGGACCGAGGCGGCAAGGGCGAAGATCACAAGGGCGGCAATGCCAAGGACGATGATCTCGCCATAGGTGTCATAGCCTCGGAAGTCGACGATGATGGTATTGACCGCGTTGGTCCCGCCCGCGGCGGGTTTCGACTGCGCCCAGTGGAAGTCCGAGATTTTCGGGAAGGCCGGAGAGCGGGTCATCAGGGCCCAGGCCAGCAGCCCGGTGCCAAGCCCGGCGGCCGAGGCCAGGATCAGATCGCGGGCGCGGCGGGGCAGCGGGGTCTCGGACGGGGTTTCGGCGGGCAGGAAGTTCAGCGCCAGAAGCATCAGGAGGACTGTCACCACCTCGACCGTGATCTGGGTCAGCGCAAGGTCGGGGGCCGAGGCCCAGGCGAAGGCGGCGGAAAGCATCAGCCCGACGATGCCGGTCATCAGAAGGGCGAAAACCCGGTCGTGATGGCGAAGCGCCGCGGCGATGGCGGCGGTCGTGAGGACAAGCCAGCCGATGGCGGGGGCGGCCTCGAACGGAAGGAGGCTGCGGCCGCCCGCGGCATGGCTGCCGGTCAGGAAGGCATAGGCGCCAAGGCCAAGGATCAGGAGCGTCGCCGTCAGGACGCTGCGGGAAAGGCGGCCGTCATGCAGGGCGGTGATGAAGGAGCCGGCCGCCCTTGCAAGGGCGTTTGTGGTGCCGGTGAAGGCGGTTCTTGCGTCGACAAGGCCGAAGGCATCCCACATCCGGCGGAATCGCGGGGTGAGGCCGAAGACCAGAAGGCCGCCGCCGATTGCGGCCAGCGACATCCACAGGGCCGGGCTTGCCAGCCCGTGCCAGAGGGCGAGATGGGCGTGGATCGTCTCGCCCGTGGTGGCGGTGGATGCGGCATCGACGATCGGGCCGAGAAGCGGCATCGGCAGCAGGCCCGAGGCGATGACCAGCGCCGCCAGCAGGGCGGGCGCCAGCCAGAGGCCGGGGCCGGGATCGCGGGCGTGCACTGCGGTGCGGGGATGGCCAAGGAAGGTGCCGGACAGGAAGCGCAGCGCATAGGCCACCGACAGGATGGCGGCCGCCAGCGCCAGCAGGGCGACCAGGGGCGTGGTGGCTGCGGCATTCTCCAGCATCGCCTCTTTTGACAGGAAGCCGTTCAGCGGCGGGAAGCCGGCCATTGACAGGGTGGTGATGGCGGCAAGGACGAAGGTCAGCGGCATGGCGCGGCGCAGGCCGCCAAGCTGGCGGATGTCGCGGCTGTGGGTGGCATGTTCCACGATGCCCGCCAGCATGAAGAGGGCGGCCTTGAAGCTGGCATGGGCAAGGATATGCAGCATGGCGGCGGTGGCGGCGGCCTTGGTGCCAAGGCCCAGCAGGAAGGTGATCAGGCCAAGGTGGCTGACGGTGGACCAGGCAAGGATCGCCTTCAGGTCGTCCTTGAACAGGGCGAACTTGGCACCGATCAGCAGGGTCAGAAGCCCCGCAGTGGCGACGATCCCCGTCCATTCCGGCGTGCCCGACAGCACCGGCCAGAGCCGGGCCATCAGATAAAGCCCGGCCTTCACCATGGTGGCGGAATGGAGATAGGCCGACACCGGCGTGGGCGCGGCCATGGCGTGCGGCAGCCAGAACTGGAAGGGGAATTGCGCCGATTTGGCGAAGGCACCGGCAAGGATCAGCACCAGCGCCAGCGGATAAAGCGGGCTGGCCTGAATGGCGTCCTTTTGCTGCAGGATCACCGCCAGCTCATGCGAGCCGGCGATCCGGCCCAGCACCAGCATCCCGGCGATCAGCGCAATGCCTCCGCCGCCGGTGATCGCCAGCGCCATGCGGGCGCCTTGCCGGCCCTCTGCGGTATGGCTCCACCAGCCGATCAGCAGGAAAGAAGTCAGCGAGGTCAGTTCCCAGAATACCAGCAGCAACAGGATGTTGTCCGACAGCACGATCCCGGTCATCGCGCCCTGAAACAGCAGCAGACTGGTCAGGAAGCGGGGCAGCGGTGCGTCCGGGTCAAGGTAGAATCGCGAATAGACAAGGATCAGCAGCCCCATGCCAAGGATCAGCCCGGCGAACATCAGCGCCAGCCCGTCGATGCGGAAGGTGGCGTTCAGCGCGATGGCGGGCAGCCAGTCGAAGGCGGCGGTGACGGTGCCGCCCCGCAGGATCGCCGGCGCATGGCCCAGCAGACCGGCCAGCGCCAGCGCATTGGCCGCCAGCGCGGCAAGGGTCGCGGCGGTGCGGCCAAGCCTGCCGGCCATGGCCACAAGCACTGCGCCGAGAAAGGGAAGGGCTGCGATCAGCGCAGGAGACATGCGGGGCGCGGTTCCTCGTCGGAGAGTTCGGGGCGACGACAGGCGCGACGCGGCGGGGTGTTGCAGCCAATTTGCGCGACGGGGCGGGAAATTCAACCCTTCGCCGGGCCGAAAGCGCCGCGGCGCGGCGTGGTGGGGGCGATTTTTCGACGAGAAACCGGCCGCCCGTGGTCAGAGGTTGCGCAGGGTGATCTCGGCCGGAAGGGAACGGGTGATCACGGTCAGCGCATTGGGCAGGTCGTTGGTTCTGATCCAGTCCTGCGCGGCCTGCGGCTCGCGTCCATGGTGCTGCCAGCGGGCGGTCAGGCGGCGGACCAGCTCGGCTTCCGGCACATCCAGAAAGACCGTCAGATCGAAAAGGGGCGCAAGCTGGCGCCACGGGTCTTCGTCCAGCAGAAGGTAGTTGCCCTCGACGATCAGGACGCGGTCCGCGGGCCCGACGATGTCGGCCCCGGCGCGGGACAGTTCGCGGTCGCGGTCGAAGATCGGGATCGCCACCTCGTCCTCGGCCTGCAGGCGGCGGATCAGATGAAGGAACCCCTGCGCGTCAAAGGTCTGGGGCGCGCCCTTGCGCGCGCGCAGTCCCCGCGCGTCAAGCACGGCGTCATCGTAGTGAAACCCGTCCATCGGCACCACACGGGCGCCCGGAGACAGGGCGGCCGCAAGGGCGGCGGCCAGCGTCGATTTGCCCGAGGCGGGCGGGCCGGCCAGCGCCACAAGAAAGCGGGCCGGTCCGTCGGCGCGGGCGCGGATCAGATTGGCAAGGCCTGCGGCATTCATCGGTTGCTCCTGCGGCTGGAGGGGCAGCCTAGCCGCGGCTCGGATGCGGCGGCAAGGAAAAGCAGCGGCAAGGAAAAGCCGTCAGCCCTGCGGCGACATGGCCTTGCGCTGCCCCGCGCGCTCCAGCCCCAGCTGACGTTCGCGCCAGATGATCAGGATGCCGGCCGTCACCACAAGGCTTGCCCCGAGAAGCATGGTCCAGGTCGGCGCTTCGGAGAAGATGAACCAGCCGATGGCGATGGCAAAGACCATCGAGGCATAGTCGAAGGGGGCGACCAGCGAGGCATCGGCCTCGCGGTAGCTGGAGGTCAGCAGGATCTGCCCCACCCCGCCCAGAAGCCCGGCGCCGACCAGAAGTGCGGCCTCGGTCGGGGTGGGCCATACCCAGCCGAATGGCAGCGTCAGCAGCGACAGGACCGAAGCCGTCACCGAGAACCAGAACACGATGGTCGCCGTCTTTTCGGCCAGCACCAGCTTGCGCACGAAGACCTGCGCGAGAGCCGAGAAAAGGGCGCCACCCAGCACCACCATGGCACCGAAGGCCTCGGCATAGCCGGCGACGGTCGGGTCGAGCACGGTCAGCCGGGGATAGACCACGATCAGCACGCCGCACAGGCCAAGGGCGACGGCGGCCATGCGGAAGAAGCGGACCTCTTCGCCCAGAAACATCGCGGCGAAGATGACGGTCAGGATCGGGGCGGCATAGCCGATGGCCGTCACCTCGGGCAAAGGCAGATAGGCCAGGCCGGAGAAGCCCAGACCCATGGCGACCGTGCCCATCAGCCCGCGCCAGAAATGGCCAAAGGGGTTGTCGGTGCGGAAGCCTTGCGACAGCTCGTGCCGCAGGGCCAGCCAGACCACGATCACCGGAATGGCAAAGAAGGAGCGGAAGAACACCGTCTCACCGGCTGGAACATGGTCGGCCGTGGCCTTGATCATCGCCGACATGACGATGAAGACAAGGACCGAGGCCACCTTGTAAGCTATGCCGCGCAGCGGTCGCATCCGGGAACCTTTCGCTGGCCCCTGATGAAGCACGCTATTCCGGCGGGTGCAATGGCGGAGGACCGCAATCGGGGTGACTCGTGGAAAATGTTGATTCTGTTTGTTGAAACCGCGAATGGACTCTGACCCGCCTTGCGGGGGCCATGGCAAGAAGGAAGAGTGCGATGACGACAGCAAAGCCCCGGCCGATTGCCGACCGGATCGATCAGGGCCGCGGCGCGGCTCCCGCCGACCTTGTGCTGAAGGGCGGGCGTATGTTCGACCTGATCACCGGCGATCTGGTCGAGACCGATGTGGCGATCTGCGGCGATACCATCGTGGGCACCTTCGGCACCTATTACGGCAGGCAAGAGATCGACGTCTCGGGCAAGGTATTGGTGCCGGGCTTCATCGACACCCATCTGCATATCGAATCCTCGCTGGTCACCCCGCATGAGTTCGACCGCTGCGTCACCCCGCGCGGAGTGACGACGGCGATCTGCGATCCGCACGAGATTGCCAATGTCAGCGGGCTGACCGGCATCCACTACTTCCTGACCTCTGCCGCGCAGACGCTGATGGACATCCGCGTGAACCTGTCCTCCTGCGTCCCCTCGACCCATATGGAGACGGCGGGCGCCCGGCTTGAGGCCGCCGATCTTGTGCCACTGATGGATCATCCGAAGGTCATCGGCCTGGCCGAGTTCATGAACTTCCCCGGTGTCCTGATGAAGGACCCCGGCTGTCTGGCCAAGCTCGAGGCCTTCCGGGGCCGCCATATCGACGGCCATGCGCCCCTGCTGCGCGGCCTGGACCTGAACGGCTACATCAGCGCCGGAATCCGCACCGAACATGAGGCGACCACCGCGGAAGAGGCGCTGGAGAAGCTGCGCAAGGGGATGCGGGTCCTGATCCGCGAAGGTTCGGTCTCGAAGGACCTGCATGCGCTGGCGCCGATCCTGACCGAACGGCATTCGCCCTACCTGTGCTTCTGCACCGATGACCGCAACCCGCTGGACATTGCCGAGCATGGCCATCTGGACCACATGATCCGCACCGCGATTGCCTTGGGCTGCCCGCCGCTGGCGGTCTACCGCGCGGCCTCCCTCTCGGCGGCCGAAGCCTTCGGGCTGAAGGACCGCGGGTTGATCGCGCCGGGCAAGCGGGCGGACATCGCGGTGATCGACAGCCTTGAGGGCTGCCATGCCGCGATGGTGCTGGCGGGCGGCGTGGTGGCGGATGCGGCGGCTTTTGCGGCACGGGCGGGGAAGGACCCGGTCGCCCGCCACTCGGTCAGGGCGCCGAAGGTGACGGCGCGCGATTTCCGCACCGCCGGCAACCGGGCCGAGACGCCGGTGATCGGCATCCTGCCGGGCAAGATCATCACCCCGCATCTGACCTTTGAGATCCCGCCGGTCGATGGCGACAAGCGCCCCGATCTTGCGCGCGACCTGATGAAGATCGCGGTGATCGAACGGCACGGCAAGAATGGCAACCGCGCGACAGGCTTCGTGCAGGGCTTCGGGATGCAGGAAGGGGCGATCGCCTCGACCGTCTGCCATGACCATCACAATATCGCGGTGGTCGGAGCGGATTACGACGACATGGCGCTGGCCGCCAACCGATTGACCGAGATCGAGGGCGGCTTTGTCGTCACCCGTGGCGGCAAGGTGCTGGCCGAACTGGCGCTGCCTGTGGCCGGGCTGATGAGCCTTCTGCCTTTCGAGGAGGTGCGCGAGAAGCTGGTGGCCCTGCGCGCCGCCGCCCGCGATCTGGGCGTGGTGCTGGAAGAGCCCTTCCTGCAGCTGGCCTTCCTTGCCTTGCCGGTGATCCCGCATCTGAAGATCACCGATCACGGCATGGTCGACGTCGACCGGTTCGAGGTGATGCCCTGATCGCGATGATCGGGCACCACCCGCGCTGCGCGACCCCGCCCCGAAGGTCCCGCGCTCGGCCCAGCCGGTGGGCCGAACCGCGGATCCAGCAGAGCGGCTGCCGCCGCAAGCCTTTATGTGTTGCGGGCGGAGCGCGATCCGGCCGCCGTCGGCCGCAGGGGGCTTCCGCCCCCATGCCATTGGTCAGGACCAATGGCATTCCCCCGAGGATATTTTGACCAAAGTGAAAGTGCCGGGCCTTCATTCTGGCCCAAATATCCCCGCCGGAGGCATCCGCGCTTTGTCACCGGCGCCCCGGCCGGCCTTTTCAGAATGGCGCTTCGGTGTAAGCTTGCCGTTGCAAGGGAGGACCCGCCGATGACCGCGACCCGCACGCTTTTGCTGTTCGGTGACAGCAACACCCATGGCACCATACCGATGGCCGATCTTTCGGACGACGGCCGCTTTGATCGGCAGGAGCGCTGGGCGGGGCGGCTGCAGCGCCTTCTGCCCGATTGGGAGGTGATCGCAGAGGGCCATCCGGGCCGCACCACCCTGCATGACGATCCGGTGGAAGGCCCGCATCGCAACGGGTTGCGGGTGCTGCCCGCGCTGCTTGAATCGCATCGCCCCCTCGACGCGGTGCTGATCATGCTTGGCACCAATGACCTGAAAGAGCGGTTCAGCGTCAATGCCGGCGACATCGCCCTGTCGGTGGAGCGGCTGGTTGCCGAGATCCGCGCCAGCGGGGCAGGGCCGGCGGGCGGCGTCCCCGGCATCCTGATCGTCAGCCCGCCGCCGATCGAAGAAGTCGGCTGTCTGGCCGGGATCTTTGCCGGCGGGGCGGCGAAGTCGCACCGACTGGCGGCGCGGTTGGAAGAGATGGCGGCCCGCAACGGCCTGCCCTTCCTGAACGCGGGCACTCTGGTCAAGGTCAGCCCGGTGGACGGCATCCATTACGACGCCGATGCCAATCCCGTGCTGGCCGAGGCGTTTGCTTCTGCCATCCGCCGGCATTTCCCCTGATTAGGTGAAACCTAATCCGCGCTGCGCCATTCCTTCCTTTTTTCCAAAGATGAATCCGCGCAAGGTGTTTTGGACCTGCCACCCCGCCGATCCCCGGAGGCCGCGATGACCCTGCAAGACCCTGCCCTGGCGGAGCTGCGCGCCAATGTCGCCCAGCCGTTCGCGCGGGTGCAGGCGATGCCGAAAGCGGTCCATACTTCTGAAAGCTTTGCCGCGCTGGAGCAACGCCATAATTTCGGCCGCGAACGGCTTTGCGCCGGACGGGCCGAAGGGTTACCCGATCCGGGCGACTATCTGGCGATGGAAATCTCGGGCGAGCCGATCATCGTCCTGCGCGACGGGGACGGGCGGCTGCGCGGCCTGTCGAACGTGTGCGGCGGCCTGTGCGCAGACTTCTCGGCCCCAGGCGCGCTTCTGGAGCGCCCCAATTCCGATTTCGCCCGCTGGATCGCCTCGAAGATCCCGCAGGCGCAGGACTAGACCCAAAGGACCCCGAAAGGACCACCATGGCCCATACGCGCCACCGCAAGTTCAACACCAAGGACACCTATCCCGAGCAGAACCTCGACAACGACCTGTGCCAGGCCGTGGTCGCGCGCGGGACCACGATCTTCCTGCGCGGCCAGTGCCCGCAGGATCTGGACACGGCCAGGGACATCGGCAGCCATGATCCGGTGGAGCAGACCCACAAGGTGATGCAGAACATCCGCCAGCTGGTCGAGGAATGCGGCGGCAAGATGGAGCATGTCTGCAAGGTCGTGGTCTATCTGACGGATGTGCGCCACCGCGAGGCGGTCTACCGGACCATGGGCGAATACATCAAGGGCGTGCATCCGGTTTCGACCGGAGTGGTCGTCACCGCGCTGGCGCGGCCCTCGTGGCTGGTCGAAATCGACGCGACCGCCGTCATCCCGGATTGAAACCGAAGGCCGGGGGGCGCTTCGCCCCCCGGACCCCCCGAGGATATTTTCCGCCAAAGTGAAGGGCAAAGCAGTCTGTCTCCTTTCACTTTGGTCCAAATATCCTCGGGGGGTCCGGGGGTGTGAAACCCCCGGCACCTGCCAAAAGAGGGCTGCATGACCTTTTCTCTTCTCGCCCGCTGCCCGGAGACCGGGGCTTTCGGGATGGTGATTTCCTCTTCGTCCCCTGCGGTGGCGGCGCGGTGCGCCCATGCAAGGGCCGGGGTGGGCGTGGCGGCAACGCAGAACATCACCGATCCGGCCCTTGGGCCGCGGCTTCTGGACCTGATGGAGGCAGGGGCCTCGGCGGCGGAGGCCATGGCGCAGGTGGTGGCCGAGGCGCCGCATGTCGACTACCGGCAGCTGATGTGCATCGATGCTGCGGGGCGGGTCGCCGGCCATTCTGGCGCGAAGACGCTGGGGGTCTGGGCGCTGGCCGAGGGGCAGGGGGTGATCGCAGGGGGCAACCTTCTGGCGCATGACGGGGTGCCTGCGGCGATGGTGGCGGGGTTTGGCGCAGCACAGGGGGCGCTCGGGGATCGGCTGGTTGCCGCCTTGCAGGCCGGTGCGGCAGCGGGGGGCGAGGCCGGGCCGGTGCATTCGGCCGGGTTGCTGATCGTCGACCGCGAAAGCTGGCCGGTGGCCTGGCTGCGCGCCGACTGGTCAGAAGCCGCCACCCCCATCGAGGAGGTTGCCCGCGCCTGGGCCGTCTACCAGCCGCAGATGGCCGCCTATATCCAGCGGGCGAAAGACCCCGAATGGGCACCCTCTTACGGCGTGCCGGGCGACGAATAGGGTTTTCCCGGCGCGGTGCAGCGGCTAGTTTCGCGCCATGCCACTGCGGTTTACCCTTCGCCAGCTGGAATATCTGGTCGCCGTGGGCGAGACCGGATCCATCGTGGCTGCGTCCGAGCGGGTGAATGTCTCCTCGCCCTCGATCTCGGCGGCGATTGCGCAGCTGGAGCAGGAATTCGGCCTGCAACTGTTCGTCCGCCGCCATGCGCAGGGTTTGTCGCTGACCCAGGGCGGGCGGCAGTTCGTCGATGGGGCGCGGGCGGTGCTGGCGGCGGCGGGGCGGCTGGGCGATCTGGCGAACGGGATCACGGGGCAGGTGCGGGGGCCTCTGTCGGTGGGGTGTCTGGTGACCTTCGCGCAAGTGGTGCTGCCACGGCTGCGGCGAAGCTTCGTCACCCGCTATCCGCAGGTCGAGTTTCGCCAGTACGAACGCCATCAGGCCGAGATCCTTGACGGCATCCGGCAGGCCCGGCTGGATGTGGCGCTGACCTACGACCTTGATATTCCGTCGGATCTGGAATTCCAGCCGCTGGTGAAACTGCCGCCCTATGCGCTGGTGTCGCCCGATCACCCGCTTGCCGGGCGCGATCATGTCACCCCGCAGGATCTGGCGCCGCATCCGATGGTGCTGCTGGATCTGCCCTTCTCGACCGACTACTTCATGGAGGTCTTCCGCCTTCATGGTCTGCGCCCGAATGTGGTGGAGCGGACGCGGGACTTCGGCGTCATGCGGGCGATGGTGGCAAGCGGCTTTGGCTATTCCATCGCCAATATCAGCCCGCAGAGCGCGTTTGCCCCCGATGGCGGCCTGTTGCGCCATGTCCCTATGCGGCAGGCGGAGGCCCTGCAGCTTGGCCTTGTGCTGGCCGAAGGCGCAACCGCGGCCCTGACCATCCGTGCCTTCCTCGACCATTGCCGCGATGTGCTGACCGGTCCGCAATCGCCGGTGGCCTCATCGTGAGGCGGGCGCTGATCGTGGCGCATGGCCAGCCTTCGGACCCCGATCCGGCGGCAAGGGCGCTGGAGCTTCTGGCGCAGTCCGTCGCGGCGCTGCTGCCGGGCTGGCGGATCGGGGCGGCGACGCTGGCCGAAGAGGGGCGGCTTGCGGCCGAGGCTGCCGGAGAGCCGGGGCTGGTGTTTCCCCTGTTCATGGCAGGGGGTTGGTTCGCGGGCGCCCAGATCCCGGCGCGTCTGCAGGCGGCGGGGGCGGCGGGCTGGCGGATGCTGCCGCCTTTGGGCAGCCTGCCGGAGGTGCAGCACCTGACGGTGGATCTGGCGCGGGCCAGCGGGGCCGCACGGATCCTGCTGGCAGCCCATGGGTCGTTCCGGTCGCGCGCGCCGGCGGCGGTGGCTGTCATGCTGGCCGGGCGGATCCGCGATGAGACGGGCCTTGCCGCCACCGCCGCCTTCATCGAACAGGCCCCGCGGCTGGAGGATGCTGTCGGTCACGGGCCGGACAGCGCCTGCCTGCCGTTCTTTGCCATGGCGGGCCAGCATGTCGAAGAGGATCTGCCCCGGGCGCTGGCCAAAGCCGGATTCGAGGGGCGTATCCTGCCCGCGGTGGGGCTGGACCCGCGCGTGCCGGTGCTGATCGCCGAAGCACTTCGGGCGGGGTAGCGCATCCGAGTTTTCGTCGAAAACTCGTGCCTTCGGATGTTCGACGAAAATCCCCGGCCCGGCTGTCAGACCGTGTGCAGGTAAAGGTCGAAGTCAACCTCGGAGACCGTCCGCATCACCCGCGCGTATTCCGCCGCCTTGATCGCGGTGAAGGTGCGGTGCATGTCCGCCCCCAGGGCATCCTTGACGAAGGCCGAGCGTTTCGCCGCCTCGATCGCGGATCTCCAGTCGGTCGGGATGCTGCTGGCGCCGTCATCCTCATAGCCGTTGCCGGTGGTTTCGGGGCCGGGGTCGGTCTTGCGGTCCATCCCCTGCCGGATGCCGGCCAGAACCGTTGCGGCCACCAGATAGGGGTTGGCGTCCACGCCGGCGGGGCGATGCTCGATCCGCCGGGCCTTGATGTCGCCGGCCGGAATGCGCAATGCGACTGAACGGTTGTTGACGCCCCATGTCGGCGACACCGGGGCGTAGGATTGCGAGGCGAAGCGGCGCCAGCTGTTTGCGTGCGGGGCGAACACCAGCATGGAGTCGGCCATGGTTTCCTTCAGCCCGCCAAGGGCGTGCAGGATGGTGGGGTTCCAGTCGCCCTCCACCGCCTCGACAAAGACGTTCTTGCCCGCATCGTTCAGCATCGACACATGGAAATGCATGCCCGAGCCGGCGTAATTCTCGTTCGGCTTGGCCATGAAACAGGCGGTGACACCATGGGCGCGGGCCTGCGCGCGGACGATGCGCTTCAGCCGCATCAGATCATCGGCGGCCTGCATCACATCGGTGCGGTAGTTCAGCGTCAACTCGTATTGCCCGGGCGCGTATTCCGAGATCAGCGTCTCGGCAATGATGCCGGCCTTCTTCGCGCCGGCGTAGATGTCGCTGAAGAGAGGCAGCATGCCGTGCAGGTGGTCGACCGAATAGACCTCGGTCTTGGTCGATTTCCGGCCGTCCAGCACGTCGCGGGCGGGCTGCATCTTGCCATCGGGGCCGCGTTCGTTGTCCAGAAGGAAGAACTCCAGCTCGAACGCGCCGGCGGGGTGCAGGCCCTGCGCGGCCAGCGCATCCACCTGCCGTTGCAGCGCGTGGCGGGGGTCCGAGGTCATCGGCTGGCCGTCCAGCGAATACATCGACATGAACACCTCGCCGCGCGGCGGGTTGGTGTTGTGCAGGGGCACCAGCGTGCCCGGGATCGGCCAGGCGCGCAGGTCGCCATCGCCCTGATCCCAGATCAGCCCGGTCTCGTGCACATCCTCGCCGCAGATGTCGAGGCCGAGGATCGAGATCGGCAGGTGGCGGCCGGATGTGTAGAAGGACAGCAGTTCATGCCGGCGGATGATCTTGCCGCGGCCGATGCCGTTGGCATCGTGCAGCACGATGTCGAAGGCCTCGATTTCGGGATGGGCCGCAAGGAAGGCTTCGGCTTCGGCAACGGAGGAGCCGGAAGGGCTGAGCTCGGAAGGACGGGCGGAGGTCATGTCAGGCTTTCGCGAAAAGGTCGGTCAGGATGGCGTCGAAATGGGTGATCAGCCGGTCGATCTGGCCCTTTGTCGTGGCGGGGCTGACCAGCATCATGTTGTGGAACGGCGCGATCAGGCTGCCGCGGTTGATCAGGCCGGTGTGGATCGCCGCCTCAAGCTGCGGCTGATGGGCAAAGGCGGCCTCGGCACCGTTGCGCAAGGGGCCGGGGGCGCAGATGAATTCCACCCGCGCTCCGACGCGGACGACGTGCCAGGGCGCGCCGTGTCGGGCGATGGATTTCGCAAGGCCCTGCGACAGACGCTCGGCGCCCTTCTCCATATGCGCGTAGTTTTCCGCCGTCATCACCTCTGACAGGTTCGCCACCAGACAGGCGAATTGCATCGGGTTGCCGGAGAGCGTGGTGCCCATCCCCGACCGGCCCGAGGGGCGGTTGGCGTTCGCCTTCTCATAGGCTTGCGCGGTGTCGTGGGTCAGGCCCCAGACGGCGGTGGGCATCCCGCCGGCGACGCATTTACCGACGACGAAGATGTCGGGCCGCAGCGAATGCACGCCGGTATAGCCGCCAAGCCCGGACGAGATGGTATGCGTCTCGTCCATGATCAGAAGCGCGCCGTAGTGCCGCGACAGTTGCCGCAACCCGTCGTGGAAGCCGGCATCGGGCAGGACCATGCAGGAGTTGGTCATCACCGGCTCGGTCAGGATGGCGGCGATGTCACCCTTGGCCAGGGCCGCCTCGACCGCGGCCAGATCGTTGAATTCGCAGCAGGTGGCGGTGGCGGTCAGGTCGTTGACCTGGCCCAGCAGGCCGGGGGTGGTGGCGGTGACGCCGTTCTCCAGCGTGACGAAGGTCTCGTCCACCGTGCCATGATAGCAGCCGTTGAAGACCAGCACCTTGGGCCGCCCGGTGATGGCGCGGGCAACGCGCAGGGCAAAGCGGTTGGCGTCGGTGGCGGTGGTGGCGATCTGCCAGCGGAAGGCGCCGAAGCGTTCGGTCAGCAGGCGCCCGGCCTCAAGGGCGGCTTCGGTCGGCAGCATGTAGGTCAGGCCGTGCCGGGCCTGCGCGCGGATCGCCCTTGCCACGGGGGCGGGCGAATGGCCGAACATGCTGCCGGTATCGCCAAGGCAGAAGTCATCCAGAGTGTTGCCGTCGATGTCCTTGATCCGCGCGCCCCTGGCGCTGGCGACCAGCGGCAGATGCGGCATCGGCCAGTCGGCCATCCAGTGCATCGGCACGCCGGAAAGGAAACTGCCCGCGCCCTTCTTCAGCGCGGCGGCGGCCTTGGGCCGGGCCTTGGCATAAGTTGCCGCCTCGCGCGCCGCGAAAGCGTGCAGCCGATCCTTGCGAACGCCGGCGATGGTATCTGTGGACATGACGGCACCTCTGGATGCCGCGCAATATGCCGCAAGATTTGATCAAATTGCAAGGGGTGAGGGGAGGGAGAGCGGGGCTGGTCGTTGGTGTCGGTGGCGAGTTTGCAGGGCCTGGAGCGTATGGAGTGGACGCGTGGGCGTCTGTGTGGGGATCTGCAGGTTAATATGCTGAATTAGAAAGAAAATAGATGCCTGCTTCCAATCTGCAAATGGTCTGGCATTCGTCCGGAAAATGTGAGGGCAGACACCAATGTTGAGTATTGCGAGCGAAGCGGCATCGCGGGCCGGTCGGAGCGCCACCACCGCCGACCGCTGGCCAGTGGGTTGGCTGCGACCGCGTCAGTGGTTGGAGGCGATCCGGCCTTGCACCTGCTGGCCGCACATCATTCACAAAGAGATTGTTCTTTTTGTCATGCTGGATAGAGTTGCGCTATGCATACCGTTGCGTTTGTTCTCATGCTGGCCTTGGGCGCCAATGCCATGGTAGCCTTTTCAATAGCTTTTTTCTGGCAAGCCAAGGCTATTTTCACCATTTTCAGGGCTTCTGGCTGGACCAACGCCAATGCTCCCTGGAAGCCCTTGGGTAATCAGAATAGCCCACAAAATACCTTCGGCCACTTTATTGCCGGCACGATATTTCCTGAGTTGCGTCGAAAGTGGCTGAAGGCAATCACTTATGTCGTGATCAGTTATCTCAGCCTGTTTGTCATCGCCGGCTTGATCACCATCTTGGCGCCAGAGCATCTTAAAAATCCTGCATCGTTAAAGGCAACGGAATAGGCGCGCCGTCCAACCCTACGCCCACTTCCCCTCGAAATCATCCGGCACCAGCACGTTATGCCTGCCGAAGTCCTGCAGGGTGCGTTCGCCGCACAGCGCCATGGTGATGTCCATCTCCTTGGCGATCACCTCCAGCGCCTTGGTCACGCCGGCTTCGCCCATCGCGCCCAACCCGTGCAGATAGGCGCGGCCGATCATGGTGCCGGTGGCGCCCAGCGCCAGCGCCTTCAGCACATCCTGACCCGAGCGGATGCCGGAATCCAGCCAGACCTCGGTCCTGCCGCCCACGGCCCGGGCGATGGAGGGCAGGACGCGGATCGACGACAGCGCGCCGTCCAACTGCCGCCCGCCGTGGTTCGACACCACGATGGCATCGGCGCCAAGGTCGACGGCCTTCTGCGCATCCTCGGCCTCCATCACGCCTTTCAGGATCAGCTTGCCGCCCCATTGGTCGCGGATGCGCGCCACCTTGGACCAGTCCAGCTTGGGATCGAACTGTTCGTTCGTCCAGGCGGTCAGGTCGGCCAGATCGGTGACACCCTGCACATGGCCGACGACGTTGCGGAACTGCCGGCGCGGGGTGCGGGCCATGCCAAGCGCCCAACGCGGCTTGGTCGCGATGTTCAGAAGGTTGGGGATCGTCGGCTTCGGCGGGCTGGTCAGGCCGTTCTTCAGATCCTTGTGGCGCTGGCCCAGAACCTGCAGGTCCAGCGTCACCACCAAAGCCGAACATTGCGCCCTGCGGGCACGTTCGATGATGGCATCGACGAACGGCTCGTCGCGCATGACGTAAAGCTGGAACCAGAAGCCGGGGCCGGCGTGTTCGGCCACATCCTCGATCGAGCAGATGCTCAAGGTCGACAGGGTGAAAGGCACGCCGAACCTTTTTGCGGCACGGGCGGCAAGGATCTCTCCATCCGCGTGCTGCATGCCGCAACTGCCGACCGGCGCCAGCGCGACCGGCATGGCCACCTTCTGGCCCAGCATGGTGCCCGAGATGTCGCGGTCCGACAGATCGCGCGCGACGCGCTGACGCAGGCGGATCCTGGTGAAGTCCGACGTGTTCTCGCGGAAGGTCTGCTCGGTATAACTGCCCGACTCGCAATAGTCCCAGAACATCTTCGGCGTCCGCTTGCGGTGCAGGCGTTTCAGATCCTCGATGCAGGTGATGACGGGCATGGTCTCTCCACGGAAGCGGGCAGAACTGGTAAGAAGTCTTTACCGAAATGCCAGGGCAGGCGCAATCCATGGCGACGGTTTCTGCTGGCCCCGGCGCGGGGAAATCACTAGACCCGGGGGCGCAAGAACCAAGCTAGGAGCAGGACAGATGCCCTTCGCGCCGCATGGCCGCCATCTGATCGCCGGAGACTGGGTCTCCCACCCCGAAACCTTCCCGAATGCGCCGGTGAGCGGCGAACCGATGCGGTTCTCGGTCGGGACCGTGGCGCATGTCGATGCCGCCGCCCGTGCGGCCGAGGCCGCCTTCCCGGCCTATTCGGCAACCTCGCGCGAAGAGCGTGCCGCTTTCCTGGATGCCATCGCCGACGAGATCGAGGCGCGGGGCGCCGACATCACCTGGATCGGCACGCTGGAAACCGGCCTGCCCGCGGCGCGGCTTGAGGGCGAGCGCGGGCGCACCACTGGCCAGCTGCGGCTTTTCGCGTCGCATATCCGCAAGGGCGATTATCTTGACCGCCGGGTGGACGCCGCCCTGCCGGACCGCCAGCCGCTGCCGCGGCCGGAAATCCGGCTGATGCAGTTGCCCGTCGGCCCCGTGGCGGTGTTCGGCGCGTCGAACTTCCCGCTGGCCTTCTCGACTGCGGGGGGCGACACCGCGTCCGCGCTGGCGGCCGGCTGCCCGGTCGTGGTCAAGGGCCATTCGGCCCATCCCGGCACCGCCGAAGTGGTGGCCGAGGCGGTGCTGGCCGCCATCCTGCGGACCGGGATGCCGAAGGGTGTCTTCAGCCTGATCCAGGGCGGCAACCGCAAGGTCGGCGAGGCGGTGGTGACCCATCCCGCCATCCGCGCCGTCGGCTTCACCGGGTCGCTGGCCGGGGGACGGGCGCTGTTCAACCTGTGCGCGGCGCGCCCCGATCCGATCCCGTTCTTCGGTGAACTCGGCTCGGTCAACCCGATGTTCCTGATGCCGGCCGCCCTTGCCGCCCGTGGCGAGGCCATCGCAAAGGGCTGGGCCGGATCGCTGACCCAGGGGGCAGGGCAATTCTGCACCAACCCCGGCATCGCCGTGGTGATCGACAGCCCCGAGGCCACCGCCTTCCACGCCCAGGCCAGCGAGGCCGTGGCGCCCACCCCGGCGCAGACCATGCTGACCGATGGCATCGCCGCCGCCTATCGCCATGGCCGCGACCGCATCGCCGGCACCCATGGCGTGCGCGAGGTGCTGACCTCGACCTGCGATCTGCGCAATGCCACGCCCTATCTCTTTGCCGTTACAGGCGATGACTGGCTGGCGAACCACAGCCTTGGCGAAGAGGTCTTCGGCCCGCTTGGCCTGATCGTCACCGTGCGCGATTTTGCGCAGATGCAGGCGGTGGCCGAAAGCCTCGAAGGGCAGCTGACCTGCACCCTGCACGTCGATGCCGGCGACCACGCCCAGGCCGCAGCCCTGCTGCCGGTGCTGGCGCGCAAGGCCGGCCGGGTGCTGGCCAACGGCTTCCCCACCGGGGTCGAGGTCTGCGACGCCATGGTCCACGGCGGCCCCTATCCCGCCAGCACCAACTTCGGTGCGACCTCGGTCGGAACCATGGCGATCCGCCGTTTCCTGCGTCCGGTCAGCTTCCAGAACCTGCCGGTGGATCTGCTGCCGGAAGACCTGCGCTGACGCGACATGGCGCGGCCCGGGAAGGGTCGCGCCGCTTTCGCCATTTTCTGTCTGCAAATATCCTGGGGGTCCGGGGGCAAGGCCCCCGGCCTTCGGCGCGTCAGGCCGAATGGGCCCCGGCGGCGAGAGCTGTGATCATGGCCAGCACGTCGGCCACCGGCTTGCCCGCCCCGATGTCCTTGACGATCGCCGACCCGACCACGGCGCCATCCGCAACCGTGGCAATGGTCCGCGCCTGATCCGGCGTGGTGATGCCGAAGCCGACGATCACCGGCAGATCCGTCGACCGCTTGATCCGCGCCACTTCGGGGCCGACATCGGTGGCCTGCGCCGCCGCCGCCCCGGTGATCCCGGTGATCGAGACGTAATAGACGAAGCCGGAGGTATTCTTCAGCACCTTGGGCAGGCGCGCGTCATCGGTGGTGGGTGTCGCCAGCCGGATGAAGTTCAGCCCGGCGGCCTGCGCGGGCAGGCACAGTTCGGAATCCTCTTCCGGCGGCAGGTCCACCACGATCAGCCCGTCGATCCCGGCCTCGACTGCGTCTTTCAGGAAGCGGTCCACGCCGCGCGAATAGATCGGGTTGTAATAGCCCATCAGCACGATCGGGGTCTTGCCGTCCCCGGCGCGGAAGGCGCGGACCATGGCCAGCACCTTGTCCATCGTCATGCCGCCCTCCAGCGCGCGCTGGCCGGCCAGCTGGATCGTCGGGCCATCCGCCATCGGATCGGTGAAGGGCATCCCCAGTTCGATCACATCGACCCCGGCAGCCGGCATGCCCTGCATTATCTGCAGCGAAGTGGCCTCATCGGGGTCTCCGGCCATGACATAGGCGACGAAGGCCTTTTTCCCCTCGGCCTTCAGCCGCGCGAAAGTGTCGTCGATCCGTGTCATGGCGGCCCCCTGCAAACCCGGTTCCATCTGCCACGGCGGGGCAGGGGAAATCAATGGGGGCAAGGCCGCGCGCGTCTTTGACGAAAACCCGCGCGGCGGCGGCCGGCCGCTAGCCCGGTTGCCGCCAGGGGGCCGAGACCATCCAATGCGTGCCGAACCGGTCCTTCAGCATCCCGAACCCGTCGGACCAGAACGTCGACTGGTAGTCCATCACCACCTCGCCGCCTTCGGAAAGCGCGGCGAAAAGCCGTTTGGCCTCGGCCACCGAGGCCGCGATATGGCTGATGGAGACGGCTTGCTGCGGATCGCCCTTGACTCCCGGCGGAAAGTCCGAGGCCAGAAGGATGCGGCCGTTCAGATGCAGGGTGGCATGCATCACAAGGTCTGATGCCTTCATCTCTTCCGGGGCGTCAGGCGCCTGGTCATAGGTCGCGATTTCAAGCCGGCCGCCGAAGATCGCCTCATAGGCCGTCATCGCCGCGCGGCAATTGCCTTGAATGTGGATATAGGGGTCGAAAGACATCGGCGTTCTCCTCTGCGGTCCGGCAGAAGGCTATGCCGGCTTGCCGAGTCGGGGAACTTGATCCTTCGCGCAGCCCCCCGTAGAAGCGGCCCGTCGCCAAAGGAGGGCATCATGGGTTTCAAGATGGGCATCGTCGGGCTGCCGAATGTGGGCAAGTCCACCCTCTTCAACGCGCTGACCCGAACGGCGGCGGCGCAGGCGGCGAACTTCCCCTTCTGCACCATCGAGCCGAACGTGGGCGAGGTGGCCGTCCCCGATGCGCGGCTTGACGTGCTGGCCGGGATCGCCGGATCGAAGCAGATCATTCCCACGCGCATGACCTTCGTCGACATTGCCGGCCTTGTGCGGGGCGCGTCCAAGGGCGAGGGCCTTGGCAACCAGTTCCTGGCAAATATCCGCGAATGCGACGCCATCGCCCATGTGCTGCGCTGTTTCGAGGACGGCGACATCACCCATGTCGAGGGGCGGATCGATCCCGTCGCCGATGCCGAGACCATCGAGACCGAGCTGATGCTGGCCGATCTTGAGTCCATCGAGCGCCGCCGCGCCAACCTTGCCCGCAAGATCAAGGGCGGCGACAAGGAAGCGGTCGAGCAGGACCGCCTGCTGACGCTGGCCGAAAAGGCGCTGGCCGAGGGCAAGCCCGCCCGCACGGTGAAAGTGGCCGAGGACGACCTGCGCAACTGGCGCCTTCTGCAGTTGCTGACCTCGAAGCCGGTGCTTTACGTCTGCAACGTCGAAGAAGCCTCGGCCGCCAATGGCAACAGCCAGTCGGCCCGCGTCGCCACCATGGCGGCCGCGCAGGGGGCGGGGTCCGTGGTGATCTCGGCCCGGATCGAAGAGGAACTTGCGCAGCTGCCGCCCGAGGATGCCACGGTGTTCCTTGAGGAAATGGGCCTGCATGAGGCGGGTCTGGACCGGCTGATCAAGGCCGGCTACGCCCTTCTGGGCCTGCAGACCTATTTCACCGTGGGACCGAAGGAGGCCCGCGCCTGGACCATCACCAAGGGCACCCTCGCGCCGCAGGCGGCGGGCGTGATCCATGGCGATTTCGAGAAGGGCTTCATCCGTGCCGAGACCGTGGCCTATGACGATTACGTCACCGGCAAGGGCGAGGCCGGGGCCAAGGAAGCCGGCAAGTTCCGTGTCGAGGGCAAGACCTATGAGGTGAAGGACGGCGACGTGCTGCATTTCCTCTTCAACGCCTGATCCCGCCGGTCTCAGCCGCCCAGCGTCCGGCTGCGCAGGAAAGCCCCCATCCGGGCGGCAAAGGTGCGCGCCCGGCAGGGCGGGCCTTGCCGACGCCGGACCTTGGGGCAGACGGGCGCGGTGTTCTTCCTGAGGGCCGGAAGCGGGCACCGCGCAAGGAGTGAGGCCGTCTTCAGATCGCCGGCGCGCCGCAACACCCATATGGCCGACCAGCCCTTCGGCCAGATCCCCGCCTTCAGGTGGTTGACCTGGTCCTGACCGAAAGCGGCGCGATCCTGCTGCATCTGGCGCAAAACCAGCCCGGCCTCCCTGGAGGCCTTGATCGTCCAGCGCCGCCGACGTGTCGGCGCCCCATTCCGGCTCGATCAGCGGACCGTAGGCGGGCAGGAGCCGACCTGCGGTGACAAGGCCGGCCGCTCGGGCATAGGTCTCTCCGGCGACGGTCGGGCGGGGGACGAGGTCGAAGGTCCGGGCGTCGGTTTCGGAGTGGCCGAGGGCACGCGCCAGCCGACCGGCATCCGCACCCTCGCGCCTGTGGTCAGGAGAGGCGTGCACTGCGGGGTGGTCAGCGGAGGCACTTCCGTGTCCCGACTGTCGCCCGCCTGAAGCCAAGCCTGCCACGCGTTTTCTCCCCGCGCAGACGCGCCGCACCTGGCCCCCGCACAACACGATCGGCAACCCGACCTTTCCGCTTGCCCCCGCCCGTGCACCCCGATAAACGGGCAGGCGGAGTGGTGGCCGAGTGGTCGAAGGCACACCCCTGCTAAGGGTGCAGGCCCGGAAGGGTCTCGAGGGTTCGAATCCCTTCCACTCCGCCACTTAACCTGTTGGAATTGTTCTTAAAATACGAATCTTGTCGGATTTTTCCGTTGTTTTCGGGGGTTATGCGGGTGAGGCTCTGAACCGACCCCGGCACGGAATGGCTCGGAAGCGGTCTCTCGAGGCTGTTATTCTCCGGACCTGTTGACTGCCCCAATTCGGTAAAGTTCTGTAAAGCGTTGCGATGAAACACTAATTTTCAAGAAAGGCCGAGCACTTCGACGACGGGGACCTTCGCAGGGATGGCACCGGAATCGAACGAAAGCTGTGCTGTTGCCGCCCGGATCAGCCTGCCTCGCCAAGGCGGAAAGCGGGTTTCGCAAGCATCCTGACGGCAAGGCCGATGGCGAAGACGGCCTCGTGCTGGATCAGAACGGCGCCGTGCTGGCGGGCGTCGAGCGAGCTGCGGTCGAGGTTGCCGGGATCGTCGACATGCCGGAAATGGGACAGCGGGTTGCGCAAGGCCATCAGCTTTTGCAGATCGGTCACGTCCCGGTCGTCGATCACATCGCGTTCCCGACAGCGGCGCAGGGTCTCGCGGAACGCGATGCGGTTCGGGATGTCGTCGATCAACAGGCCGGCGTGCAGATAGGCGGCCAGCAGATGCTCGACCAGCCCCTGACACAGCAGAACCGTGGCGACGAAGTTGCCGTGCACGAAGGATGACCTGGCCTCGACCCAGGCTTGGTGGGCGGCCTGTCCGCCGAAGATCATCGTCCCCTTCGGCCCGATCTCGCGACTGAAATCGGTCAGCATGCGAAAGCGCGAGACCTGGCCGTACAGGTCGTCGTGCATCTCGGCCAGCAACAGGCGGGCGAAGTCCAGGTCGGCCAGGTCCGAGAGCAGGTCGGGCTGATCGCTGCCGCTGGTCATGCGGCGCTGGCCTTGTCCCCGAAGACTTCGTGCAGGAGCGCGGGGATCAGGGCGTCGGCGTCGCGAGCCGAGGCGGCGCGGATGGACCGGATGCGGCGGGCTTTGGCCTGGAGGCGATCAAACCAGTGCTGGGCTTCGAGGGGCGGCACGGGGACTTCGATGGCTTCCAGTCTTTTCACTGCCAGCGTTCGGTTACGATCCGCACTGCCGGGGGACGCCGACTGAACGGCGCTCAATCCCTCGGGCGACTGAAGATAGAACCACAGAAAGTCTGCGGTGGCCGCATCCGGGTTTGGAACGCAGGTCAGATAGCGATGTGAGCCGACACGGCCATGATCGGCGTCACCGGCCACCGCGAAGGCACCTTCCCATGCCTTGATGTTGCTGAAAACAAGATCGCCCTTTTCGATGCCGAACAGCTTTTGCCAACTCAGATCGCCACTGCGCAGCACCGGCTTGTGGAAGGTGCCGCGGCCGAAGGAGCGGACGCCGAGTTCGGGGTATTCACCGTCGGGTTCGATCTCGACCGGGCGGCGGATCAGGGGGGCGACCTCGGCCATGGGGCGGCGGGGGGCGGCTTTGACGCAGTGAGCGAAGGCCCTGGCCAGCATCGCCTGCAGATCGGCCTCCATCGCGGCCGTGGCGTGCGCCCGCGCCTCGATCAGCCCCGCCACCCGATCCAGCCGCGCCACGATGCGCTGCTGTTCGGCGAGGGGTGGGAGGGGTGCAAGGTAGCTTAAAATCTGCGCCGGATGGACGCGCTGGCGGCGAAGACCAAGCCCCTTGCTGCCAAAGGCAATCGCGCGCCAAACTGCTGGCTCGGTCAGGAGCCATTTGAGATAACCCACCGAAACGCGATCAACATCATGTTCAAAGACGGGATATTCGTTTGAGACGAAGAAGCCGTCCATCGCATCGGGAACAACGGCGTAGGCACCCTCAAATGCAAAGAGTCGGCTGTAGATCAGGCGCCCGGCCTGAACGCGATACAGGGTCTTGGCGCTGGTTTGCGCCCCGTCAATGGGTGGTTTGGAGAACGCGCCCCGCGCGTAGCTGTATAGCCCTAGGTTGCTGTATTTGGCTGCGGGGTCGACTGCGACGGGATCGGAGACCTCCTGAATCACCTCCCCCAGCGGTACCAGAGGCCAGCCCATCACGCGCCCCCTGCAAGTTCGGCACGGATTTCGTCCATGATCGCCATGATTTCGCGCTCGCGGACGATGATGGCGTCCACGATCTCGTCGGGCAGACGGTGATCCTCGGCCTCGGCCGCGTGGGGGTTCTTGAGGTCGAGGTTGCAGGCGATGACGCGGCCGTCGGCATCGCGCTGGATCAGCGAGGGGCCATCCACCTTCCAGGCGCGCTCACCCTCTTGCCGGTCCTGCCACCAGTCAAGGCAGGGCGCGAATTCCTCATAGGCCATGGGCGCGGTCTTGGAGTATTTCTTGCGGCCCTCGGGGCGCGGCATCTCGTAATACCAGATGTCGCGGGTGGGGCCGGTGGTATCGAAAAAGATCAGGTTGGCGGGGATGTCGGTATAGGGGGCAAAGACGCCCTCGCGCAGCCGCACGACGGTGTGCAGGTTGAATTGTTGCAGCAGGTCGGCCTTGATGCGCGCACCGATGCCGTCACCGAACAGCGTGCCGTGCGGAACGACGACCGCCGCCCGCCCGCGCCCGGCGCGTTTCAAGCGCCGCATGATCAGTTGCAGGAACAGCAGTGCGGTTTCGGCGGTCCGCCGGTCCTCGGGGAAGTTGTTGAGGATCCCGGCCTCTTCCTCGCCGCCGAAGGGCGGGTTGGTGAGGATGATGTTTACCCGCTCGGCCTCGCCGATCTCATTGAGGCGAAAGCGCAGCGCGTTGCCGGAGTCGATCTTCGGGGCGTGGAGTCCGTGCAGCAGCAGGTTCAACTGCGCCAGCAGGTAGGGCAGCGATTTGGCCTCGCCGCCCATGATGCTGTGGTCCTGCAGGATGCGGCGCTTTTCGACCGTGTCGGCCTGGCGTTCCAGATGCAGGAAGGATTCTGTCAGGAAGCCGGCGGTGCCGCAGGCTGGATCGAGGATGGTTTCGCCAATCCGGGGATCGGTGACCTCGACCATGAAACGCACGACGGGTCGCGGGGTATAGAACTCGCCCGAGTCGCCGGCCGCGTCGCGCATCTCGCGCAGCAGGGTTTCGTAGAGACGGCCGAGGGTGTGGACCTCCTCGGACG
Source organism: uncultured Paracoccaceae bacterium (assembly GCA_934500835.1). Classification (GTDB taxonomy): domain Bacteria; phylum Pseudomonadota; class Alphaproteobacteria; order Rhodobacterales; family Rhodobacteraceae; genus Pseudogemmobacter. The sequence goes on from CAKSTR010000011.1 coordinate 152,518, forward strand.
AGTCGAAATGGATGCCGTCGATCAGGTTCACCACGTCGCGCAGCAGATAGCCGCTTTCCATGCGGTTGGCGAAGCCCTGAAAGACGGTGGCGATCACGTCGCGCCGCTCGCGCCGGCCATTGTCGCCGCGCAGGGCGCGCAGATAGGCGAAAAGGCCCGCGCCCCTGCTGCCATCGGGGCGTTCGGCCATTTCCGCGGTCAGAAAGGTCAAAAGGTCGGGGCCGGTGATGCCGTCCGCCTCGGCTGCCCAGTCGCGCCAGCGATAGGGCGGCTCGATGATCGGGCGGTAGTCCTTGCCCGCCAGTTCGGCACGCTCTTCCTCGATCCGCTCCATGTCGTCGAGGAATTTGAGGAACATGATCCAGGTCAGCATCGGCAGACGGTCAAGATCGCCGTTCAAACCCTTGTCCTTGCGCATGATCTTGCGGGCGGACTTGATGATGCTGTCGAGACGCTGGGCGGTCGTCAGTTGCTTGGGCGCAGCCTTCTTGCGGGCGGGTTCGGCCATTGGGGCGTTCCTTCAGATCAGGCGATATAGAGCAGTCGCTGCAGCTCGGTCACGGCGCTGCGAAGCTCCCTTCCCCCGCCGAAGCGTCGGGCGATCTCTATGACGTTGCCCCATTCACTGAAAGGCGGCACTTCGAGAATATCGGGCAGCTTGAACTGGGCGCTGCCGTGTTCGGCGTATTTTTCCAGCACCGCGTCGAGGATTTCACGCGCCTCGGGGCTGAAACGGGCGAGGAAGGTGTCCTGCTCGCGCAACAGGTGGTCGGCGCGTTCGCGGCGGGTCCGCAGGGGCGTGTTATAGGCAAGATGGCACAGAAGGTCGAAAGGGTCGGCCTCGGGCTTGCTCACGGCCTCGGCCAGGGTGTCGAGGTCGATCCCCTTTTCCTCGAGCCGCTCGATGATTTCGGAGCGGCGCTCGGGGTCGAGCCAGTCGGAGCGCAGTTGCGAGGCATTGGGATAGAGGGTGCGAACCTTGTCGCCGGTGTAATCGGTCAATTGCCGGCAGGCGAGCTTTCTGCCTTCGGCATCAAGCTCATAGACCAGGTGCCGGACAACCGACACTTCGCCGCCATCGACATAGAACTTGCGCGGACCCTGCTCGGGATCGGGATCGGGATCGGGATCGCCCAAGGGAGGCACCGGCCCCTCGGGGAGGTCGCCGGGTTCGGGCGCCACGTCCTCGGCCTCGCGCTCCTCGATGGTCTCGCCGTCTTCATTGATGACGGATTCCGCCTCGCGAACCGGATCGCCGTCGAAGGCAGGGTCAGCGAACATGCGCGTCGCGGTGCCGGTATAGTCGATGATGTTGAAGGCAAGCTTGCCGTAGTCGGGGCGAAGGCGGGTGCCGCGACCGATGATCTGCTTGAACTCCGGCATCGAGCCGACGGTGCGGGCCAGCACCACATTCTTGCAGGTCGGCGCATCGACGCCGGTGGTCAGAAGCTGCGAGGTGGTCAGGATTACGGGGGTGCTTGTCTCGACATCCTGGAACTTGGACAGGTGGCCACGGCCGATGTCGCCTTCGTCGGCGGTGACGCGGCAGACGTAGTCCGGGTTGTCGCGCACCAGATCGGCATTCAGTTCCGCCAGCGCCTGCCGCATTTCGAGCGCGTGTTCCTGATCCACGCAGAACACGATGGTCTTGGCCATACGGTCGGTTTCGGCCATGAAGCCGGCAAGGTGGCGGGCAATAGCGCGGGTCCGGGCACGCAGGGCGACAACGCGTTCAAAGTCGCGGGTCTGGTATTCGTTGTCGGGGATTTCTCGTCCGTATCGGTCCAGCTCCCCCCGGCTCGGCCTCCAGCCCGCCGCGTCATAGTCGGTGATTACCCGGTGCACGCGATAGGGCGCGAGGAAGCCGTCCGCAATTCCCTGCGCCAGACTGTATTCGTAGAGGGGATCGCCGAAATAGGTGTAGGTATCGACGTTCTCCTCGCGCCGGGGTGTCGCTGTCATGCCGATCTGGGTCGCCGGCTCGAACCATTCGAGGATTTCGCGCCAGTTGCTGTCGTCGCGCGCACTGCCCCGATGGCATTCGTCCACGATGATCAGATCGAAGAAATCACGGGGATACTCCCGGTAAAGCCCGGGCCGGTTCTCGTCTCGAGCAATCGACTGGTAGATCGCGAAATACATGTCGCGGCTCTTCACCGCGATGCCACCGGCGATCTTGTGGCGCGCATCCCCGAACGGGCTGAAGTCCTTGGCCATCGGATCCTCAACCAGAACATTGCGATCGGCGAGAAACAGGATCTTCGGCGTGCGGTTCACCCCCTTGCCGTTCCAGCGCGCCGACCACAGTTTCCAGCTGATCTGGAAGGCGACGGCGGTCTTGCCCGCCCCGGTGCAAAGCGTCAGCAGGATTCGCTTGCGCCCCTGAAGCACCGCTTGGACGGCACGATTGACGGCAATCTCCTGATAATATCGGAGCGGCTTGGCGCGATCCGGAAAATTCGGGGTCAGCAATCGTTCGGCGGCAACCGGGTCATCCAGCCCTTCCGCCGCCCGCTGGCGCGTCCACAGGTCATCCGGGGCCGGGAACGCGTCCAGCATACGCTCGATCCCGGTCGTGTAATCAAACTCGACGATCTCGGCGCCATTGGTGGCATAGGCAAACTTGAGGCCCAGAACTTCGGCATAATCCTTGGCCTGCTGCAGACCATCTGCTGCATGGCGATACCGGGCCTTGGCCTCCACCACCGCAATCGGAAAATCGGGGCTGTAGCGCAGAACATAGTCCGCGCGCTTTTGCTTGCCCCTGCGCGCCCGGCCGCCGACGAAGACGATCCGGCCATCCGTGAACGTCCGCTGCTCGTTGATCGCATGCGGCCGGTCGTCCCAGCCCGCCGCCTGCAACTTGGGCACCACAAGTTTCCGGCAGGTATCGGCCTCGTTCATAGGCTCATATCTACGCCGTTTCGGCCACAATAGGCCGACCGGAGATGGCTGGGGCCGCCGGTGCGGTCAACGACCAGACCCTTGCCGCACGGCTGACAAGGTCAGCCTGACGTGTAACCAGCTGATCTTTCGTCCATTCGTTTGCCGCCAATATTGGCTTGGTAGTATCGAACGAGACCTTGTCGTTCTTTTTGGAGAAGACTTCCTTCTTGCGGTCAAAGGAATAGAACTTTGCCTTGTAATTCTTGATCCCCGCCAGCAGCGCCAGGTTGCCAAGGCGATGCAGCCAGAGGCGATGATCGTCATCAGTGAAACGCCGACGCCAGTAATCATCCTTCAGCGCCTGCGGCAGGACATGCTCGATGGTAATCTTGCCGCCGAAGTCCTTGGTGACCGATTCATCCTGATCCGCCTCCTCAAGACGCAGCAGAACCGCCTGAGCGAACGGCCGACCATAGACCTCCCCGTCAATCAGTGAACGGAATTCATCATCGTTTGCATTGCTGCGGAAAATGGCCCGAATGTCGTCGGCAGACTTCCCGGCCCGGATCGCTGTAATCAGTTGGAAATACACCGTAAGACGTGCAGTGAACGCGAGCCTCCTGATCCAGTTCTGATAGGTGATCCGCTCCAGCAGGTCGACGAATTCATTTTCGGTCAATGCGGGTGCCGGGTTTTCGTCCTCGATCGGTGCTGGCTCTGGTCGATTGAGAAAGGCCAGAAGCGGCGGAATCCATTCCTCGAACGCCACGCGCTGCAATGACCTGACGGCACGCCGTGCGGCGGGCGTCTCGAAATCATTGCGCAGGATGCGCAGATAGTTCTTGGCCGAGGTATTCAGCTCGTCGAGAAACGAGAACGGGCTTTCAGCCGCGCCGACCAGCGGCTCGAACTCCTCGTGCAATGCCTTGCGGGCCTTGGTGGCCACGATGGAACTGCGATGATGCGCCATGAACTGGTCCAGGCGCTCGATCCCGATCTGCTCCTCCAGTTCAAGCCACGCCTCGTCCAATTCGCCGCTTCGTGCCGAATTGCCGCCGAGTTGGGCGAAAAGCATGTTCTTGATCAGATCGGCGTTCGACAGCGCCATGCCGCGGGCGTTCAGCACGTTGAAGAGGCGGTATGCGGATTGCCAGGATGCCGTCGTAACGAAGACGACGTAGACCTTGCTGATAAGAAAATTGGCGAAGAGCTTCAGCGTTTTCTGATCGTGCTGGCCGATGAAGGCGTCTATGGCTTCGAGGTTTTCGACGATCCGCTGCTTCGGCGCATCCTGCTCCTTGACGATCTCCTTGCGGATCGCATCCGGGATGGTCTGACCAGCAAGAACATGACGACGGAAGAAGCTCTGGTCGCGCTGGCGCAACGTCAGTCGCGGGGTTTCCTCCTCCCCCGTCAAGGCGTTGCGTGGCAGGACACGGCGCCCAAGTTCTGATTTGGCGGGCTCATCGACCGCATCCCGGAGCCGCGAAAAGATGAGGTTCAGCGTGGTCAGCCGCTGCTGACCGTCAACGACGTCGTAGAGGCGGCCCTTTTCGCGTTCGATTGTGATGAGTGATCCGATGAAATACTCTTCGTCGTTGGCGTCGTAAGCCTCCCAGATATCGTCGAGCAATTGCTCAACATTTCCCTTTTCCCATGAATAGGGGCGCTGATACGCGGGAATCTCGTAACGAATCTGTTCGGTCAAAATCTGGCTGATCGTGCGCTCGACCGCTTCCATGTCGCTCTCTACTATCGAACGGCGGCGACCGTGCCGAGCGCCCCGATATCGAGCTGACATTGCCGCCATTTACTGCGTCAGACTAAGCCGCGAACTTCACCAGACGCAAGCCGGATGGCGTCACGCAGCCACAAGCGATTGAAACTGCTCCGCCCACTCGGCCGGAAACGGCTCCATCAGCCGGGCGAGTGTCACCTCGGCCCCCTGTCGCCCATCAAGGATCGCCGCAACGAGATCAGGGGCGAGCAGCGTCAGGCGAAGGACGCGGGTCAGGTAAGACAGCGTGATCCCCTCGCGCGCGGCCAGTTCGGCGATGGTGGCGTACTCGCCCGATTCCAGCATGCGCTTCCAGCGGAAGGCGCGGGCCAGTGCCTTGACGAGGGCGCTGTCGGGGCGGCGCTGGGTGGGGACGCCCTCGGGCAGTTGCATCTCCTTCCGTCCGCCGCGTTTCACGAGGCGGAACGGGACATGGATGGTCACGGTTTCGGAGATCGGCGTGGCACGGGCCATGCGGCTTCTCCAATGTCGGCGGTCACTTCGCGCGCCAGCCCCGGCAGCCCGTCCATGCGCAGACGCACGTTCAAACCCTCGCTGCTGATCTCGACCCGTTCGACCAGCAGCGTCACGATGCGCGCGTGTTCGGCGGGAAAAAGCTCATCCCACAGCGGGTCCAGCTGGGTCAGCGCCGCGCGGGCATCGACCTGGGTGATCTCGCCGTCCTGCACCCGCGCGGCCTTCCACGTTCCCGCCACGATCTCGGGCTGGCGGAACACGGCGCGAAGCTGGTCGATGACCGCCGCCTCGATCTCGCCCGCAGGCACGCGGCCGATGGGACACGCCCCCGCGCCATGCTTCAGCACCGTCTGGCTGACGTAGTAGCGGTAGAGCCGCCCGCCCTTGCGGGTGTGCCTCGGCGAGAAGGCGGCACCGTCGGGACCGAACAGCAGCCCCTTAAGCAGCGCGGGCGTGTCGGCGCGGGTGCGTGCGGCGCGTTTGCGCGGGCTCTCCTGCAGGATGGCGTGGACGCGGTCCCATGTCTCGTGGTCGATGATTGCGTCATGCTCGCCGGGGTAGCTGTCGCCCTTGTGCACCGCCTCGCCGATGTAGGCGCGGTTGTTGAGTATCCGGTAGAGGTACTTCTTGTCGATCCGGTTGCCGCGCGGCGTGCCGAGGCCCCGCGCTCCGACCTCGCGGGCCAGCAGCGTGCCGGTGTGACCTGAGCCCCGTGTTCCCTCCAGCGTTTGAGAGAGTCCTTGGGTTGATTTCTGGGTCTAAGCTGCTTGCTTTTC
>CAKSTR010000012.1 GCA_934500835.1 uncultured Paracoccaceae bacterium
GCCCACCGCGGGACTGGCAACAGGACCGGCACGGCAAGCCCCACCCGGAGCAATGCCGAATAGGGGCCTCGCGCGGGACTGGTCTTTCGGGATACCGCCGCAGGGATGCTTCAGCCCGAGAGGCCCGGGTTGGCAGCTGGACCCCCTCCGCAAGGTGGGGGCTAGAGGAATGGTCATCGAGGGGGGAAACCCCCGGACAGAATCCGGCTTACAGGCCATCCGCGCGCTTTGCGGCCGGGGCCGGGGGCGCTTCGCCCCCCGGATCCCCCCGAGGATATTTGGACCAAAGTGAAGGACAAAGTGCAGTCGCTTCCCTTTCATCTTGGCCCAAATATCCCGGGGGTGCGGGGGCTGGCCCCCGCTTCTGCCTTGCCCGCAGAATCCCGCCCGCCGCACCCTTTTCGCTGTTGACTCCGCCGGGCGCGCGGCTAAAAGGCGGGCTTCAAGGATTTACCGGGGAAGCGCATGTTTCCCTGTGGCAGGAGAAACGACTATGGCGAAGCCGACGACGATCAAGATCCGTCTGAACTCGACGGCGGGCACCGGGCACTTCTACGTGACCAAGAAGAACGCCCGCACCATGACCGAAAAGATGGTCGTGAAGAAATACGATCCCGTGAAGCGGGAGCATGTCGAATACAAGGAAGGCAAGATCAAGTAAGATCTGCCGTCCTTGCGAGGATCGGGGCCGCACCTTCGGGGGCGGCCTTTTGCTTTCGGGGGATGCGATGCGACGGATCATGATCATCGGCCAGCCCGGATCGGGGAAATCCACGCTGGCGCGGGCGCTGGGACGGCTGACCGGTCTGCCGGTCGTGCATATCGACCACATCCATTGGCAATCCGGCTGGATCGAGCGGCCGCGGCCCGAGAAGACCCGCGCCTGCCATGAGGTCGAGGCGCGCGAGGCGTGGATCTTCGAGGGCGGCCATTCCGAGACTTGGCCCAATCGGCTGGCCCGGGCGGACATGCTGATCTGGCTGGACCTGCCGGTCGGTCTGCGGCTGTGGCGGGTGATCAGACGCACGGTCCAGTATCGCGGCCGCAACCGTCCCGACCTGCCCGAGGGCTGCCCCGAGGGCTTTCACCGCGGGACGCTGCCGTTCTGGCGCTTCATCTGGCGCACCCGCCACAGCGCGCGCGACCGATTGGAGCGGCTGCTCTCCACAGCGCGGCCCGGCCTGCCGGTTGTCCGCCTGCGCTCACCGGCGCAGGTGCGGGCCTTTCTGGCGCATTGGCCGCAGGGCGTTTCAGAACGGCAGGAACCCTTCGGTCAGCATGGCGACGCGGGCGTCGGCCACCGCTGAGCGGGGCAGGGCCGCTAGTCCCGGAAAGCCGCCCCAGCGGAAGGCCAGCCGAAGATAGGCGGTGAAGCGCAGCGCGAAGTCGTCACCGATGAACATCGGGTCCGCGTCGGGATCGGGCAGGCGGATGCCATAGGGGCTGCCGCCGCTGATATTGGCCTTGTGCAGCGCATCGGGCGCAAGGTCGAGAGGGACACGCGCGCCGTCTTCCAGCTCTCCGGCATCGCGGAAATCCTGCCATTCCCTTGCGTTGTAAAGCAGGGTCTCGGGCGGGTCGATCCAAAGGGGGTCCAGCTGCTCGATGGTAAGGCCGCCGAAAAGATCGGGGGCCGGACCGCGCGCATAGTCCCAGACGAAGTTCAGACCGCCCACCACCTCCCAAAAGGCGGTCAGGGCCAGAGGCAGGGGGCCAAAGGCCGCGGCTTCGGCCTCACCCGGGAAGGGGCGTGGGGTGGGCGGGCTGACCATCGGCGGGGTGAGGGCGTGCCAGCCAAGGGCTGAAAGGCGGTCCGCCAGAAGAATGGCATTGTGGCGAACCGGCCGCATCAGGGCGCGGGCGACGTCTTGCTCTTCGCCGGGATCATGGCTGCCATTGAAGCTGTGGTTGCGAGTGAAGCAGAGAGAGGCCCAGACCTCTTGCACCGGGTCGGTCTTCAGCCGGTCGCGCAGGCTGCGCTGCTGCGGGCGGAACCAAGTCATCCCTCACACCTCCGTTTGGGCCGGAGGCTAGCCGATTCTTGGCTTGCGGCAACGAAAAAGGGCCGGGGTTTCCCCCGGCCCCTGGTATCGCCTGACGGCAGGATCACTCGCGGTTGCCGAGGAACTGCAGCAGGAACATGAAGAGGTTGATGAAGTCGAGGTAGAGGTTCAGCGCGCCCATGATGGCGGCCTTGCCCAGCCACTCCTGATCCATCGCAGCGGCGTGCTGGATGTAGGTGTTCTTGATGTTCTGCGTGTCCCAGGCGGTGAGGCCTGCGAAGATCAGCACACCGATCACCGAGATGGCAAAGGCCAGACCCGAGGAGCCGATGAAGATATTGAGGATCGAGGCCACGATCAGCCCGATCAGCCCCATCACCAGGAAGGCGCCCATGGCCGACAGGTCACGCTTGGTGACATAGCCGTAAAGCGAGAGCCCCGCGAAGGCGATGGCGGTGATCAGGAAGGTCTGGGCGATGGAGACGCCGGTGAAGACCTTGAAGATCCAGGCCAGCGACAGGCCCATCACGGCCGCGAAGGCGTAGAAGAAGAGTTGTGCCGCCGCCGCCGACAGCCGGTTGATCATCGCGCTGAAGGCAAAGACCATGGCAAGCGGGGCGAACATCACCACCCAGCCCAGAATGTTCGGCTGCAATGTGATCGGATCGCGGAAGACCGACAGCAGCGCATCCGAGGTGCCGACCGCCCAGGCCACACCGCCCGTCACCACCATCGCCACGGACATCAGCCCGTAGACCTTGTTCATATGGGCCTTGAGCCCTTCGTCAATCTGCGCGCGGGCGCCGACGCCAGCGCTGCGGACCGTATCAAATTGTGCCATTCAAGCCTCCGATGTTGTCCCTGAGGGCAACGCCGATTTGGCCGGCGCGGCCACATGGCCAGAATATCGGGCTTGCGCGACATGATTTCAAGCGTAAGTGGGCCGAAAAGCTTGATACCCGCCGCCGGAAATCTAGCTGCGCCAATGCGCGGGCACGTCCCAGACCGGGCGGTCGGCCTCGCTCCTGGCCTCGGTGGCGGTGATGCCGATGTCGTGCAGCAGGCGCGCGTCAAGGCGGGCAAGGCTCTTGCGCTGGCGGCTGAGGCCGATCAGCCGCAGGATCATGGTCATGCGTTCGACGCGGCGGCGGGCGGCGGCGCGGGGCAGGGCGGTGGTGGTCATCGGGCTCTCCATCAAGCAATGTGATGTCGGCTTTGCCTGGCATCATTCCTGTTGATGAAACTGCGCCTTTGTGATCCATAATGGAAATGAATGATCGTGACGCCGTGAATCAGGATTCGTGATATGCCCCGCAACCTCGACATCGCCTCCCTGCGCTCTTTCGTCACCGTGGCCGAGGTGGGCGGGGTGACGCGGGCCGCGGGCTTTCTGAACCTGACGCAATCGGCGGTGTCGATGCAGATCAAGCGGCTGGAGGAAAGCCTTGGCCAGCTTCTGTTCCTGCGGGCGGCGAGAAAGCTGGCGCTGTCGCCCGAGGGTGAGCAGCTTTTGTCCTACGGCCGCCGGATGCTGGCGCTGAATGACGAGGTGCTGGCCCGCTTTGGCAGCGATGCCTGCGAAGGCGAGATGCGGCTGGGCGTGCCGCATGACATCGTCTATCCCGCGATCCCCGGCATCCTGAAGCGGCTGGCGCAGGCGCATCCCCGCGTGCGGGTGAATCTGATGTCCTCCTTCACCCTGCCGATGAAGGCGGAATTCGCGCGGGGCGAGTTTGACGTGATCCTGACCACCGAGCAGGCGCCGGACGCCGGGGCCGAGGTGCTGGGCGCGCGCCAGCTGAACTGGATCGGGGCGCCCGACGGCACCGCCTGGCAGCGCCGGCCGTTGCGGCTGGGCTTCAAGGACAGCTGCATCTTCCGCCCGCGCACCCAGGCGGCGCTGGATGAGGCCGGCATCCCGTGGGAACTGGCGACCGGCGGCGAGAGCGAGCAGGCGGTCGAGGCGACCGTTGCGGCCGACCTTGCCGTCTCGGTCCGGCTTGAGGGGGCGATCCCCGAGGGCTGCGCGCCCATTCCGGGCGACAATGCGCTGCCCCGGCTTGGCGAGATGAAGATCGCGCTTTACCGCAGCCAGCGCCGCAAGGACGAGGCGATGGAGATGCTTCTGGCCGAGCTGCGCTGCGCCTATTGCTGCTGACAGGGGCTGCGGCATGCGGGCCTTCGGGATCAGCGCGGCGCTGCGCAGTCACCCCATTGTCAGCACGATCTTGCCGGTGGCTTTGCGGGAGCGGATCGCCTCCAGCCCCTCGGGCAGGCGGGTCAGCGGCAGGCTGGCCGAGACATGCGGGCGCAGCCGGCCCTTGGCATACCAGTCCACCAGCGTTGCCAGCGAGCCGGTCAGCTGGTCCGGTGCGAAGGCGAGATAGCCGCCCCACCAGAGGCCGATCACGCTGACGTTGCGCACAAGCAACTGGTTCAGCGGCACTTGCGGCACCTCGCCGCTGGCAAAGCCGATGGCCAGCATCCGGCCGCCGGGGCGGGTGGCGCGAAGGGCGGCCTCGAACCCGGGGCCGCCGACGGTGTCATAGACAACATCCATGCCGCCAAGGTCGCGCAGCGCCGTCTTGAGGTCGGGCGGGTCGGTGTCGAAGACCACCTCGGCCCCGGCGGCGCGGGCGATTGCAGCCTTGTCGGCGCCGCGCACCTGCGCAATCACCCGCGCGCCCATCAGATGACCGATCTCGACCGCCGTCAGGCCTACCCCGCCCGCAGCCCCGGTGACAAACAGCGTCTCGCCGGGTTGCAGGGCGGCCTTGACGGCCAGGGCAAGATGCGAGGTGCCATAGGCGATCTGGAAGCCCGCGGCGTGGTCGAAGGGCATCGCATCGGGCAGCGGCAGCAGACGGTCGGCCGGAACCACCGCCCATTCGGCAAAGGCACCGCAGCGGACACAGGCCGCAACCCGCGTGCCCGTCGGCGGGGCCTTGGTGTCGGGACCCGCCGCCTCGACCTCGCCCGCCAGCTCCATTCCCGGGGTGAAGGGAAGGCTGGGCCGGTCCTGATACTTGCCCTCGGCCATCAGAAGATCGGCGAAGTTGAGCCCGGCGGCACGGACCCGCACCAGCACCTCTCCGGGGCCGGGCACGGGACGGGGCAGGTCTGCAAGCCTGGGCGTCTGGCCCAGTGTTTCGATGATCCAGCCCTTCACTTGCAACTCTCCTTGCTGCCTTGGGGCAGGCTAGCCCGGAGACTGCGGCACAGCCAGAGGCAGAAGCGTTGCAATATGAGAATCAATGTGCAAAATGATACCGCATACTGCAAAACACGCGAAAGGCGAGTCATGCCCGGTCTCGGCGCGCCAGAGTATTGCGCGCGGCGAGGGTGCCCACTGTTGTACGCTTGTAGAATTCAACCTGTCCAAATGGACAGGTTTTGACCGGCATTCGGCTTTTATTGGATTCAATCCAGAAAACACTGATGTTGGCACGAATTATGCTTATCATATGACAGGGGACCCCGCGCCGGGACAGGCGCATAGCGGAGTGTAGTAAACAGAATGAAGCACCCAGTTGACGCCCATGTGGGCAAACGTATCCGCCATCGGCGTTGGATGGTGGGGATGACCCAGCAGCAGCTAGCCGACAAGGTGGGCATCAAGTTCCAGCAGATTCAGAAATACGAAACCGGGATGAACCGGGTCAGCGCCTCGCGGCTGTGGGACATTGCTGACACCCTGGGTGTGCAGATTGCGTTTTTCTTCGAAGGCCTGACCGAGGATCAGCCCGCCGCGACCAATCAGGGCGATATTCTGGCCGACAAGGAAGCACAGGATCTGGTGCGCTCCTATTATGCCATTCCGGAAGCGCAGCGCCGCCGGCTGTTCGATCTGGCGCGCGTGCTGTCTGACGCCGCCTGAAAGCGGCCTCGCCGCCCATCCCGCCCCCAAGCGGTGCGGCGATGCCTGCTTGACCCATGCCCCGGCGGTGACTACGCCGGGGCATCGGTTTTCAGGACAGCGGTTTTCGGAAGGATGCGGAATGCGGGTATCGGCGGCCGAGGCGGCAGATCTGGTGGCGACGGCCCATGTGCTGGCAGACGCCGCGCGCGAGGCAACTCTGACGCACTTCCGGCAGGCCGGATTGTCGGCCGAGAACAAGGAGCTGCACCGCTTTGACCCCGTCACCGTGGCCGACCGGCTGAGCGAGGAGCGGATGCGGGCGATCCTTGAGGCACGCCGCCCGCAGGATGCGGTCCTGGGCGAGGAATATGGCTCCAAACCCGGCACCTCGGGCTTGACCTGGGTGCTGGACCCGATCGATGGCACCCGGGGCTATCTGTCCGGCACACCGACCTGGGGCGTGCTGATCGCGGTCTCGGACGCCGATGGCCCGATCTACGGCATCATCGACCAGCCCTATATCCGCGAGCGGTTCGAGGGCGGGCTTGGCCGGGCCGAGGTCAACGGACCGATGGGCCGCGCCGCGCTGCAGGTGCGCGAGGCACGCGATCTGTCGGAGGCGATCCTGTTCACCACCTTCCCCGAGGTGGGCACTGCCGAAGAGGGTGCCGCCTTCGGCCGGGTGGCAAAGGGCGTGAAACTGGTGCGCTATGGCATGGATTGCTACGCCTATGCGCTGCTGGCGGCGGGACAGATCGATCTGGTGATCGAGGCCGGGCTGCAGGCCTATGACGTGCAGGCGCCGATCGCGGTGATCGAGGCCGCAGGCGGCGTGGTGACAGACTGGCATGGCGGGCCGGTGCATCAGGGCGGGCGGGTGCTTGCGGCCTCATGCCCAGCACTTCATGCCAAGGCGCTGGCGCTGTTGAACGCGGGCTGAGGCGGCCGGCGCAGGCCGGGGGCGCTTCGCCCCCCGGACCCCCAGAGGATATTTGGACCAAAGTGAAGGCAATTGAGGCCTTTCGCGCAATGCTTTAGGCTTTCCCGTGCGGTGACCTGAGTCCTTCCCCCTTCTGTCAGCCCGCCACATCGTTCCACCGAAGGGGAATGAGGGAACGATGGCCGATATCCTGATCAGGAACGCCACTGCCGTGGTGACGATGAATGACACCCGCGACGAGATTGCAGGGGGCGATGTGCTGATCCGGGGCGGTGTCATTGCCGCTGTGGGGCGGGGGCTGGTGGCGCCGGGCGCCGACGTGGTCGAGGCCACGGGATGCGTGGTCACGCCGGGGCTGGTGAACACCCATCACCACCTTTACCAGACGCTGACCCGCGCCGTGCCGGGCGGGCAGGATGCGCTGCTGTTCGGCTGGCTCAAGACGCTTTACCCGATCTGGTCGCGCTTCGGGCCGGAGGAGATGTTCACCTCGGCGCAGATCGGGCTGGCCGAACTGGCGCTGACGGGGTGTTCGCTGACCTCGGATCACCTCTACCTTTATCCCAATGGCGCGCGGCTGGAGGACACCATCCATGCCGCGGCCGAGGTCGGCCTGCGCTTCCACCCCACCCGGGGCGCCATGAGCATTGGCGAATCCGCAGGCGGGCTGCCGCCGGATGCGCTGGTCGAAGGCGAGGCGGCGATCCTGAAGGACATGGCGCGGGTGGTGGACGCCTTCCACGATGCAAGCGAAGGCGCGATGTGCCGGGTCGGTCTGGCGCCCTGTTCGCCCTTCTCGGTCAGCCGCGACCTGATGCGCGAGGCCGCCCTGCTGGCGCGCGACAAGGGGGTGATGCTGCACACCCATCTGGCCGAGAATGACGAGGACATTGCCTATTCGCTGGCGAAGTTCGGCTGCCGCCCCGGGCAATATGCCGAAGATCTGGGCTGGACCGGTGCGGATGTCTGGCATGCCCATTGCGTCAAGCTGGATAGTTCGGAAATTGCAATCTTTGCCGGCAGCCTGACTGGGGTTGCCCATTGTCCATGTTCGAATTGTAGATTGGGTTCGGGCATCGCGCCTGTCCGCCACATGCGCGATTCCGGGGTGCGGGTGGGTCTGGGGGTCGATGGATCGGCCTCGAACGACGCCGGCAACCTGGCCGCCGAGATGCGGATGGCGATGCTTTTGCAGCGGGTCGCGCGCGGGGCCGATGCGATGGGCGCCCGCGAGGCGCTGGAGATCGCCACGCTGGGCGGCGCGCAGGTGCTGGGGCGCAGCGATTGCGGCAGTCTGCAGCCGGGACGGCGCGCCGATATCGCCCTGTGGGACATGCGCGGGATCGAGGCCGCGGGATCATGGGACCCGGTCGCGGCACTGGTGCTGTGCGGCCCGCAAAAAGTGCGCGACCTCTGGGTCGAGGGGCGGCAGATCGTGCGCGGCGGCGTCCTGACCACGCTGGACCTGCCGCTGGCGATCGAGCGGCAGAACCGGCTGGCGGCGCGGCTGGTGGGTTAGTCTTCGGCCGCGATCCAGCTGCCGTCGGCGGATTTCTTCAGCACCGAGACGAAGGTGCCGACCTCGCTGCCGTCCACGGTCACATCGACGATGCAGGCGAAGGCGCCGGCATCGGTCTTGCTGCAGACGCCCTGCGGGCTGATCTTCGCCTTCTGCGCCACCTGGTCCTCTTCGGGCGAGGCGGCATTCGTCACCATGGTCGCGCGGGTGACGCGGATGATTTCGGCCTTCGAGGGGCCGCCGAGGACCACGGAAGGGCCAAGGAAGACATAGGCCGCGCCGGCGCCGGCAATCAGCAGGAGGAGGATGAGGTTCAGGAACTTGCGCAACTTTGACACCTTTCGGACAGGTCCGGTCTGCCGGGCCTAGCCTGCCCGCGTCGGGCGCACAAGTTAACGGCGCGCGGGAAAGCCGATCAGAGCGGTCAGCAGAAGGACGAGGCCGCCGCCCCAGGCCATGGCGCCGGTCCCCAGAAGCTCGGGGATGCGGGGCAGAAGGTCGCCGATGTTCTGGGCGCTGGGCACCGGCAGGCCGAAGGCCGCGACCTGATCGCGCATTTTCACCGCGCCATAGACCACCATGGCAACCGCGCCGCCGCCCGCAAGGAAGGCCAGCGCCCGTGACGGTGCGCCAAGAATGGCCAGCACAAGGAACAGCGCGGCAAGGGCGAAGGTGGCAAGGAAGGCCAGCAGCTCTGGCGCGTCGCTGGCCATTTTCTGCACCTGCTCGACCGTGGGATCGAGATGCCTGATCACGTCCCAGGGGGTCGTGCCGGGTGCCGCGACCAGCCATGGCAGGAACAGCCCCGCAACCATGGCAAGGGCGGCAAGGATGGCGATGGCACGCATGGTCTGGTCCTTTTTCCTTGCTCCCGCCCGCTCGGGGGCGGCCGGAGTTTCGCGCAAGATTGCGACCGGGCCTGCCGTGCCGCAAGGGGAATTCCCCTGCGGGTGAGGATTTCCCCCTTTGCCCCGGCGGCCTTGCGGGGCTATCCCGATGACATCGGGCAAGGGAGAATGGCAATGCGGGGCATTTCCGGGGCGGCGTTTTCGGCGGGGTTGGCACTGGTGGCCGCGCTGTCACAGGCCAGCCCGGCCCGGGCGGAGCCTGCGCCCGAGGTGACCGGCAACTGGGCCGGCCCCTCGAACCAGGGGTTCTACTTCCGCGCGGCGCTGGAGCAATCCGCCCCCGACAGCGTCAGCCTGCTGATCTGGAACGGCAACGATGCGGTGCCGGCGCGTGCCGGCGAGCCGGCGTTGAACGTGCCCGAATTCGCGCTTTCCGCCTTTGTCCGGGCGCAGGGCCTGCAACTGGTCGAGGATGCCGATGGCACCACGCTTCAGGTTGTGACCGATTTCGCCGATGAGGTGGCCGAGGGGCGCGAGGTCGTCTCGATCCAGTTTCTGGATTTCCAGTATACGGTCGTGGGCTATTCGCACCATTCCGAGGAATATGCCGAGGGCGGCGGGACCATTCCCTATGCCTGCGACATCGATTTCCGCGGCGGCAAGGTGACCGAGAACGGCACCACCCGCGACCTGCCGGCGATGGATTTCGAGGCGACGAATGCCAGCGGCTGGCACTTTGCGGTGGCCTTCGACCGGGGCTGGTGCGGGATCGACGATCCGGGCGATGGCGACGCCGGTTGAGATGCCGTCCGCGACCGCGTAGAAGGGCTGCATGAGCCACAATTACGCCGCCCAGAAACGCGAGACCTATGACACCTTCCGCCAGTCGAAGGGTGTGAAGCTGCCGGAAAAGGCCGTCGTCGACTTCGCCTTCTTCGTCGAGGAGAACGATGCCGACTGGGCGGGCTTCGAGAAGGCGCTGCAAGCCAAGGGCTACCGCGTCAAGCGGCTGAAGGACGGCGAGACGGTGATCGCCTCGATCGGGCCGGTCGACATCACTGCCGATGAGGTCTGGCGCTGGGAATCCCGGGCGACCGAGATTGCGCTGTCCTTCGACTTCTACCCCGACGGCTGGGAACTGGACCTGTAGCAGCTATTGCCACTCGGGCAGGTCTTCCAGAACGAACTGCCGGTCGCTGGTGACGTAATTGTCGGCATGCAGCCGGGCAATGGGCTGATAGGTCGCCGGGTCGACATAGCGGCCATTGGCATCCAGACAGCGGTCCTGCACGAACATCTGCACCACGCGGCCAAGGATGATGGCGCGGCGGGGGTAGTCGATGATCTGCTCGACCCGGCATTCCATGGCGCAGGGCGCCTCGGCGATGCGCGGGGCGCCGACTTGCCGGGCCGGGGCGGTGGTCAGGCCCGCCATCGCCACCTCGTCCGTGCCGGGGGGATAGTCGCGGCCCGTCACCAGCATGGCTTCGGCAATCGGCATGTCGACCATATGCACGATGAACTCGCCCGTGCGGCGCAGGTTGGCGACGGTATCTTTCGGCGTGCCGTCGGGACGCGGCTGGACGCCGATGATCAGGATCGGCGGCTCATGCGAGAAGACATTGAAAAAGCTCATCGGGGCGGCGTTCGGGCTGCCATCCTCATTCGCGGTGGAGACCAGCGCGATGGGGCGGGGGCCGACGAAGTTGGTCAGCAGGCGATAGCGGTCGGAGTCGGGCAGGGCCGTGAAGTCGAAGTCCATCTCAGTCCTTTACGGCATGGCAGGCAATGCGGGTGCCGTTGGGGCGGTCCCGCAGGACGGGGCGTTCCTTGCGGCAGATCTCGGTTGCCAGCGGGCAGCGCGGGTTGAAGGCGCACCCCGGCGGCATGCGCAGCGGGCTGGGGATCTCGAATGCCTGCGGCTCGCGGTCGCGTTGCGGGGCATCGACATTGGGCACCGTCGCCATCAACTGCCGGGTATAGGGATGGGCGGGGTCGCTGAACAGCACTTCCGCCGGGCCTTCCTCGACCAGCCGGCCCAGATACATGATGCCCAGCCGGTCGGCCATGAAGCGTACGACGGCAAGGTTGTGGCTGATGAAAAGATAGGTCAGGCCAAGTCGGTCCTGCAGGTCGCGCAACAGGTTCAGCACCTGCGCCTGCACCGAGACATCCAGCGCCGAGGTCGGCTCGTCCAGCAGGAGAAGGTCCGAGTCGCCCGCCAGGGCGCGGGCAATGGCGATGCGCTGGCGCTGCCCGCCCGAGAATTCATGCGGGTATTTCACCGCATCCGCTGGGGTCAGGCCGACGGTCTCCAGCAGTTCGGCCACCCGCGCGCGGCGGGCGGCGGCGTCCATCCCCTTCGCCATCGGTTCCGCGATGGAGCGGCCGATGCGCCAGCGGGCGTTCAGGCTGCCGACCGGGTCCTGAAACACCATCTGGATGCGGACGGGTTCGCCCTTGTCACCCTGCAACAGCACCTCGCCCTGCGACGGGGTGTCCAGGCCGGCGACCATCCGTGTCAGCGTGGACTTTCCGCAGCCGGATTCGCCGACGATGGCAAAGGTCGTGCCGCGGTCCACGGCGAAGCTGACGTCATCCACCGCCCGCACCGTGCGTTTGGGCGACCCGGTCAGCAGGCGCTGCACCATTGGGGCCGAGACGTCGAAGCTGCGCCCGAGATGGTTGACCGAAATCAGCGGTGCCGCCTGCATCACACGGCCCCCGGCCCGGTATAGCGCCCGGCCTCGGCCACGATGCGCCCGGATTTGACGACGGCGGCGCGGGCGGGGCGATCCACCAGCACCTGCGCGCGGTTCTCGCCCTCGATCAGCACAAGGCTGCCCTCGCAGCCGGGGCGCAGCCCATAATCCCGCAATTCCAGCAGTTCGGCCCCGCGCCTGGTGCCCATGTCCAGACAGGCCAGCAGCTCGGCATCGGTCCGGCTCCAGTTGCGGAACGAGAACAGCCAGCAGCGGTCCAGCATGTCGCCATTGCCATGCGGGTTCCAGGTGTCGCGGATCGAATCCGAGGCCAGCGCGCAGGGCACGCCCCTTGCGGCCAGATCCAGCATCGGCGGGAAGGCGATTTCGCCCGGCACGGCCGAGATGATGCCGATCTTCAGCCTGGCCAGCCGCTCGATCATCGTGCTGACCTTGGTGGCGGGGCCATCGCCCAGACAGAAGGCATGGCTGACGACGACGCGGCCCTGCATTCCCAAGGCCTCGGTCCGGTCACAGATCAGGCCCATCTCGTAAAGGCCAAGCTCTCCGGGTTCGTGCAGGTGGATGTCGATCTTGGCGGACTTGCGGTCGGCGATGCCGAAGATGGTGTCGAGATGCCCCTTGGGGTCGCCGTCGATGGTGCCGGGGTCGATGCCGCCAACGACGGAACAGCCCTCATCCATCGCCGCCTCCATCAGCGCGGCGCAGCCCGGGTCGATCATCATGCCTTCCTGCGGGAAGGCGACCAGTTCCAGCCCGACGGCCTCTTTCATCTTCTCCCATGCCGCCAGCACGCCATGCAGGTTGTCGAGGCGATAACCGGTCGAGATGTCGATATGGCTGCGGATATGGGTGGAGCCCATCGCCACGCATTGCCGCATCAGCCGGCCCGAGCGGTCCTCGACGCTCCACGGCAGATTCTTGCGGATCTCGACCTCGTTGTCGATCATGGCGCGCAGACCGGCAGGGACGTTGATCGAGTGCCAGGGCAGGCCCCAGAGGATCTTGTCCAGATGGACATGCGGCTCCACGAAGGGGGCGATGGCGATGGCGCCCCTGCCATCATGCACGGGCGTGCCCGCCGGCGCGGTCAGCGCGGGGCCGATGGCGGCGATGCGGCCGCCGGTGATCAGGATATCGGCGGGGGCGCCATCCTCGGGGCGGACGTTCTTGATCAGCAGGTCGGACATGAGGGCCCCCTTATTTCAGGCGCGGGTTCAGGGCATCCCTGAGCCAGTCGCCGAAGATGTTGACGGAAAGAACCAGAAGCACCAGCGCAAGCCCCGGGAACATGGCGATCCACCATTCCCCCGACAGCAGAAGGTCATTGCCGACCCGGATCAGCGCGCCCAGCGAGGGCTGCGTCGGCGGCATGCCAAGGCCAAGGAACGACAGGATCGCCTCGGTCAGGATGGCGACGCCAAGGCCAAGGGTGGCAAGGATGATCACCGGGCCAAGCGTGTTGGGCAGCACATGGGTGAAAAGGATTTTCAGGCCCGACACGCGCGACAGCCGGGCGGCGGCGGCGTAATCCTTGTTCTTCTCGATCATGGTGGCGGCGCGCACGGTGCGGGCGAACTGCACCCAGTCGGCGATGCCGATGGCGAAGATCACCACATAGAACCGCGTCATCTCGCGCAAGTCGGGGGGCATCGTCGCCTTGGCCACGCCGTCAATGAAGAAGGCGACCATGATGGTTGGAAACGAGAGCTGCACATCGCCAAGCCGCATGATCAGCGCATCGATCCAGCCGCCGCACCAGCCCGCAATCAGCCCCAGGGTGACGCCGATCACCACCGACAGGCAAACCGCCGCCACGCCGACCGCGATCGAGATCCGCATGCCGTAGAAGATCGTCGACAGCACGTCGCGGCCCTGCTCGTCGGTGCCAAGGGGGTAGGTGGCCATGCCGCCATCGATCCAGACCGGCGGAAGCCGGGAATCCATCAGGTTCAGCGTGGCCGGGTCAAAGGGCGTATGCGGCGCGATCAGGGGTGCTGCCACGGCGCAGATCACCATGATCAGCAGAAGGGTCGCCGCCACCATTGCCGGCGGGGACTGGCGGAAGCGCCAGACCAGATCGCTGTCCAATGCGCTGCGCAGACGGGCGGAGGTCTTGCTCATTTGCGGCGCATCCTTGGGTCGATGAAGAGATAGATCATGTCCACCGTCAGGTTGATCATGGCGAAGCCGAAGCCGACCAGCGCCAGATAGGCCGCCATGACCGGGAAATCGGCATATTCGATGGCCTGAAGGATCAGAAGGCCAAGGCCCGGCCACTGGAACACCGCCTCGCAGACGATGGCGAAGGCGATCAGCGACCCGATCTGCAGCCCGACCACCGTCACGACCGGCAGAAGCGAGTTGCGCAAGGCGTGGCGCAGGTGCACCGCCCGGTCAGGCAGGCCGCGGGCACGGGCGAACTTGATGAAATCGGCGCGCAGCACCTCCTGCATCTCGCCCTGCACCAGCCGCATGATCATCGAGATCTGAAAGACCGCCAGCGTCAGCACCGGCATGATCAGCGCCTTGCGCCCGGTATCGGTCAGAAGGCCGGTGGACCACCAGCCAAGCTGCACCACCTCGCCGCGCCCGAAGGCGGACAGCCAGCGCAGCTCGACCGAGAAGATCAGGATCAGCAGCATCCCGAGCAGGAATTGCGGCACCGAGATGCCGACCAGCGAGACGGTTTGCAGGATGCGCGACAGGACGCCCCTGGGCCGCAGCGCGCAATAGACGCCCATCGGAACGCCAACGGACAGGGCCAGCACGGTGGCGCACAGAACCAACTCGACCGTGGCGGGCATCCGCGACAGGATCAGCTCCAGCACCGGCAGGCGGTTGCGGTAGGAAATGCCGAAATCGCCCACGACGGCGCGTTCCAGGAAATGCCAGAACTGCACCCAGGTGGGCTGGTCCAGCCCCAGGGCGCGGCGCAGCGCGTCCCGCTCCTCAAGCGTCGCGTTGACGCCAAGGATGTTGTTCACCGGGTCGCCCAGGTAGTTGAAGATCAGGAAGGACAGCGCAGCCACGACCAGCATCACCAGAAGGACGCTGCCAAGACGGCGGAGGACGATTGTGATCATCGCTGGCTTTCGGCTGGAAGAGGCTGCGGAAAGAAAAAGGCTCCGGAGGCGGCACCGGGGAGATCACCGCCGCCGGAGCAGGGGGGATCAGTTCATCGTGTAGTACCAGAAGCGGGTGTATTCATCGCCCGGCACGATGGCGTTGACCTTGTCGGTCATGCCCCAGGTCAGGAACTGCTGGTGCAGCATGATCTTGCCCACCTCGTCGCGCTGCGTCTTCAGCACTTCCGAGATCATCTCCTGCCGCTTCACCGGATCGTATTCCTCGCCGATCTTGATGATCAGCTCATCGACCCGCGCGTTGGAATAGCCCTTGGGGTTCCAGGCGCCCAGTTCGCCCGAGGGGGTGTGAACGGTGGCATTGAACACGTTGTAGGGGTCGATGGTCGGCAGACCGGCCCAGCCCAGCATGTAGAAGGAATACTGGCCGGCGGGCAGTTCGGTGTCATATTGCACCGGCGGATGCATCGCCAGTTTCACGGTGACGCCGATCTTGGCCAGCATCCCGACGGCAGCCTGGCAGATCTGCTCGTCGTTGATGAAGGACCCCGCCGGGCAATCCAGCGTCAGGGTGAAGCCGTCGGCATAGCCGGCTTCGGCCAGAAGCGCCTTGGCAGCTTCGGGGTCGAAGGGAAACCGCTCTTCCAGCGAGGCGTCATAGAAGGGCATCTGCGGCGCAAGTTGCGTGGCCACGGGCCCCGAGTTGCCGCGCATGATCGACCGTTTGATGCCTTCGATATCAATCGCCTGATAGATCGCCTTGCGGACGCGGACATCCTTCAGCGGGTTGCCGGCAACACCGCTGCCCGGCAGTTCATCGCTTTGCTGGTCCATGCCGAAGTAGATCGTGCGCAGGTGCGGGCCGCGCATCACCTTCATGCCCGCCGTCGCCTCGATCCGGTCCAGATCCTGCGGGGGGGCGTTGCGGATGAAATCGACCTCGCCCGACAGGAGTGCCGCCACGCGGGTGGCGTTGTTGGCGATGGGGGTGTAGACGATCTCGTCCAGATTGTGCTTCTTCTCATCCCACCAGTCGGGGTTGGCGGCCAGCACGGTCTTCACGTCGGGCTGACGTTCGACCAGCTTGAACGGGCCGGTGCCGTTGGCCTGCGTCTGCATCGCGCCGCCGGTGTTCGAGGCCAGATCCAGCGGAGTGGTCGCGCCGATCTCTTCCTGGAACTCCTTGTCCATGATGTACCAGCCGGCGAAGTCGTTCAGCACCAGCGCGTATTTGCGCTTCAGCTTGAAATCGACGGTGTAGTCATCGACCTTCACCACTTCGGCGATCGGCTCAAGCAGGCCGGCAAAGGGCGATCCGGCATCGCCAGCGCGGTGATAGGAGAAGATCACGTCATCGGCGGTGAAGGGGTTGCCGTTGTGAAACTTCACATCCTTGCGCAGATGAAAGCGCCATTCGGTGTCCGAGAGCGCCTCCCAGCTTTCGGCCAGGGCGGGTTCGATCTTCAGATCGGCGTTCCAGCGCACCAGACCTTCGTAGACGTTGCACAGCAGGCTGAGCGCAAAGTCGTCGCGGGCGGCATGCGGGTCCATCGAGTTGATGTCCTGCCCTTCGGCAAAGCGCAGGGTATTGGCGTCGGCGGTCATGCCGAATGCGGCGAATCCTGCCGCAAGAACAAGGGGTTTGAAGAGGTGGCGCATCGGGGGCTCTCCGCTGTTGGATCGTTTCTTGGTTTCTGTCAGGCGGCCGAGGGCACTTCGGTGCCCCCGGCGAAGATGTGGCAGGCGACATCGGCCCGCTCGACCTTGACGAGGGCGGGCACTTCGATGGCGCAACGCGGGCCGGCAAGCGGGCAACGGGGGTGGAAACTGCAGCCGCCGGGCCAGCGGCCGGGGCGGGGCATGGCGCCTGCGATCTGCGGCAGGCGGTGTTCGCGCTGCATCAGCGACGGGATCAGGCTCATCAGCCCCTTGGTATAGGGGTGCCGTGCCTCGTGCAGCACTTCGGCCACGGGACCGACCTCGACCAGCCGGCCGGCATAGATCACCGCCACGCGGTCGGCGATCTCGGCGATGACGCCCATGTCATGCGTCACCAGCATGATCGCCGTGCCCCGGTCGCGCGCCAGCCGGCGCAGAAGGGCCAGGATCTGCGCCTGGACCGAGACATCCAGTGCGGTCGTCGGCTCGTCCGCGACGATCACCTCGGGCTCTGCCGCGATGGCCAGCGCGATCACGATGCGCTGCCGCATCCCACCCGAGAACTGGTGCGGATACTGGCCGAACCGGCTGGCGGGATCGGCAATTCCCACCTCGGCCAACAGGTCCAGCGCGCGTTGTCTGGCGGCGGCGGGCGACAGCGGCAGATGGGCGCGGATCGTCTCGACCAGCTGGTCGCCGATGGTCATCAGGGGATCAAGGCTGGTCAGCGGGTCCTGGAACACCGCGCCGATCCTTTTGCCGCGCAGCTGTCGCTGCGCCTCGGCCGGCAGGTTGTCGATCCGCGCGCCGTCAAGGTGGATCGACCCCGCGGAAATCCGACCCGGCGCCTGAAGAAGGCCGATCAGGGCGTTGCCGGTCAGGGACTTGCCGGCGCCGGATTCGCCGACGATGCCAAGGATCTCGCCGCGGGCCATGGTGAAGCTGATGCCCTCGATGGCCTGCACCGGGCCGCGTCTTGTGTCGAAGACGATGCCAAGGTCGCGAACTTCAAGCGCGGCAGAGGTCATGCGATCCACCCCGGGTTGTGCGATCTTCCCCTTGACGGCAGGCGCACAAGATTGTTGAACAACGTTGTATACATATCGCGACCACCGCCTCGGCGGGTAAGATTCGGACGGAATTGAACGTGACCATTGCACCTGACAGCCGCCCCC
The DNA here is from genome assembly GCA_934500835.1 of uncultured Paracoccaceae bacterium. Lineage (GTDB taxonomy): Bacteria > Pseudomonadota > Alphaproteobacteria > Rhodobacterales > Rhodobacteraceae > Pseudogemmobacter. The sequence goes on from CAKSTR010000012.1 coordinate 17,813, forward strand.
GGGCGGGACAGCGGACCGACGAGCGGATCCATGCCGCGATCTACACCGCGATCACCAACCATCAGCTGCGCCCCGCAACGCCCCTGCAAGAGGATGCGCTGGCCGGGGCCTTTGGCGTCAGCCGCACCATCATCCGCAAGGTTCTGCAACGGCTTGCCCATGAAAAGCTGGTGGTGATCATCCCCAACAAGGGCGCCCGCGTCGCCCGCCCCACCACGGACGAGGGCCGCCAGGTCTTTGCCGCGCGCCATGTCATCGAAAGCGAGCTTGTCCGCCATGTCGCCCGCCGGCGCGACGAGATAAGCCTGGACGGGCTGCGCGGCATCGTGGCCGAAGAGATGAAGGCGCAGTTTGCCAATGACAAGCGACGCCGCGTGCAGCTTTCGGGCGACTTCCATCAGGCGCTGGCCGATCTGGCTGACAATGCCGTTCTGGCCGGCTTCGTGCAGGAACTGGTCTCGCGCACCTCGCTGATCATCGCGATGTACGAGGTGCCGGGTGCGGTTCCCTGTTCCTGCGACGAACACAGCGCCATCATCGACGCGCTTGCGGCGGGCGACGAGGCGGCTGCGATCGAACGGATGGAACATCATCTCAGACATATCGAATCCCAGGTGGACCTTTCCCAATCAACCGGTGGCGTGGATTTCAGATCGCTGTTTGCCCAGACCGTCGCCGGTTGAGGGGGCATAGCTTGCAAGGGTCCCGGTGTAGCGCTTGACCAGGGGATAGGCGAGATCGCCGTGCTTTGAGGTGCGCAATCCGCCACCGACCAGCGCCTCGGCGAATTTCACTGCAGCAACGACGCCGTCGATCACCGGAACGGGCAGCCGGGCGCGCAGATAGTCGACCAGCCCGGCCATGCCGGCGCAACCCAGCACGATGGCGCCGCAGCGGTCCTCGGCCACCGCGCGCTGGCATTCGGCAAAGATGATCTCGTTCACCCGATCGCCGGGCTCTTCCAGATCCAGCACCGGGATGTCGGTGGCGCGCACCCGGCGGCAGGCGCCTTCCATGCCGTAGTTGCGCAGCAATGCCTCCGAGATGACCCGCGTCCGTTCCAGCGTGGTCACCACCGAGAATGAGGTGGAAAGGAAGGTCGCGGCATGCATTGCGGCCTCGGCGATGCCCAGAACGGGGGCGTCGGTCAGTTCCCGGGCGGCCAGAAGCCCGGGATCGCCGAAGCAGGCGATGACATAGGCATCGGCACCGGGATCGGCGCGCATCTGGTCGATCAGGCCGATCACGCTGATCGCCTCATCATAGTGGCCCTCGATCGAGACCGGGCCGGCGAGTGCGGTCGCCGCGTCGATCCTTGTGCCGGGGGCGGCAACCTCGCGCGCGGCCCGGGCCATGGTCTCGGTCATCGCCGCGGTGGTGTTCGGGTTTATCAGCTTGATGCGCATCATGTCCCTGCGGGGCGACTCTTGTCGCATTTATTGTATACAATGAGACTTGCAGCGTTGAGACGCCGTGTCAACGCCGTTGTTTCGGATTCTTCCTGGCCCGCTTCCCGCCCCCGTTGTGCCCCGCGACAGGCTGCACGCGCAGAAACACCAGTGTTCCCTGGGCATTTCTGCGCGGCTGAGCCGTGAAAACATTCTGTTTTAACGATGATTCTGCGGGCTGCCGGCGGTGAAGGAACCCGCCGCCCGGCAATGAACGGAAAAGAATCGCTATGCAGAACGCAATCTTGAATACATAGTCATCATCGTTTGGTTGTTTAAATCGTATACAATAGTGCCCTCTGACCCAACGCCTTCCGGTGCGAAAGGAACGGGATGCCAGCCTCATCAACGCTTGAAGTGCGCGATCTGCGCATGGGATTCGCCACCCCCGCGGGGATGGTCGTCGCGGTCGAGGACGTGGCCCTCTCCATCGCCAGGGGCGAGGTTCTGGCGATCATCGGCGAATCGGGATCGGGCAAGACGGTGACGGCAATGGCCATCGCCCGGCTTCTGCCGCAACCCCCCGCGCGCTATCTGGCCGGTTCGGTCCGCATGGGAGAGACCAACCTTCTTGAGCTGAGCGAGCGCGAGATGGAAGCCGTGCGCGGGCGCCGGATCGGCACGATCTTCCAGAACCCCCGCGCCTCGCTTGACCCGTCGTTCACCATCGGCTCGCAGCTGGTCGAGACGCTGCGCCGCCATGATCCCGCGCTGGGCCGGGCGCAGGCGCGCGAAGCCTCGGCGCAGGCGCTGCGCGAGGTGGGTTTCCCGGATGCCGAGCGGGTGCTGGCCAGCTATCCGCACCAGTTGTCGGGCGGGATGTGCCAGCGGATCGCACTGGCGATGACGCTGGCCTGCAAGCCCGAGCTTCTGATCGCGGACGAGCCGACGACGGCGCTGGATGTCGGCGTTCAGGCGCGCATTCTTATGCTGCTGAAACGGCGCAGCCAGGCGACCGGTCTGCCGATCATCCTGATCACCCATGACATCGGCGTGGTGGCCGCGATGGCGACGCGGGTGCTGGTGATGTATGGCGGCATGATGCAGGAAGAGGCCCCGGTCGAGGATCTTCTGGCCCGCCCGCTGCACCCCTATACCCGTGCGCTGATCGCCGCGATCCCGGACCCCGACGCCCCGCCTGGAGAGCGCAACTTCATCGAGGGCGAGCCGCCCAATCTGGCCGATCCGCCCGACGGCTGCCGCTTCGCGCCGCGCTGTCCGCATGCCAATGCCACCTGCCACAAGATCCAGCCCGCCTGGCGCGAGGTCGAATCCTGGCGCTTCGTCCGCTGTCATCTGGTCTGAGGGGCGCATGGAAAACCTGATCGAGATCCGCAATCTTTCCAAGACCTTCCGCATCCGCCGCGGAGGGTTGTTCACCCGTGAGACGGTGCTGAACCACGCGGTGCGCGACATTTCCATCGACATCCGCAAGGGCGAGATCCTTGGCTGTGTCGGCGGCTCCGGCTCGGGCAAGTCGACACTGGGCCGGATGATCTTGCGGCTGATCGAGGCGGACACCGGCAGCATCAGCTATGCCGGGCGCGATCTGCGGCAGTATCAGGCCGAAGAACTGCGCCAGCACCGCCGCAAGGCGCAGATCGTGTTTCAGGACCCGCTGCAATCGCTGAACCCGCGGCGCACCGTGGCCGAGAACGTGGCGCGCCCGATGCTGAATTTCGGCGTCACCGCTTCTGCCGCCGCCCGGCGTGTGGACGAACTTCTGGAGATGGTCGGCCTGGACCCCCGGCAGGCGCACCGCTACCCGCATGAATTTTCCGGCGGGCAGTGCCAGCGGATCGCCATCGCCCGCGCGCTGGCGCTGGAACCCGAGTTCCTGTTTCTTGACGAACCCGTCTCGGCGCTGGACGTCTCGATTCAGGCGCAGATTCTGAACCTTTTGCAGCGGCTGCAGAAAGAGCTGGGCCTGACCTACCTGTTTGTTTCGCATGATCTGAAGATCGTGCGCGAGTTCTGTGACCGGACCATGGTCATGTATCGCGGCAAGCTTCTGGAAAGCGGCGGCAGTGACGAGGTGTACCGCAAGCCGCTGCACCCCTTCACCCAGGATTTCCTTGGCACCGTGCTGCACCTGCGCCGCGACGACAAATGGGAGAAGGCGGCCGAGCAGGCCGAGGATCTGGAAGGCGCGCCACCGCCGATTGCCACGGAACATTGCCCCTATGTCACGACCTGCACGCATCGGCTTGACCGCTGCATGAATGCCGACCCCGCCCTGTTTCCGGTGGGTGGGGGGCGGGCGGTCGCCTGTTTCCTGCACGACCCGCGGTCCGCCGCGCAATCACAAGACCTCAAGACCTTCCCAACAGGAGTTCCCGCATGACCCGAGTTTCCCCTCTCCGCATGCTGCTTGGCGGCACTGTTGCCAGCCTTGCGCTTTCGCTTGCCGTGCCGGCCTTTGCCGAAACCACCATCGTGATGGCGGTCGAGGCCGATTTCAGCCGGATGGACCCTGCCGCCTCGCGCACCTGGAACACGTTCAAGGTGGTGCGCCACATCTTCGAAAGCTTCGTTGAAGAGGATCTGACCAAGGGCGGCGATGCGGTGCCCGAGATCGTCCCCGCCCTGGCCGAAAGCTGGGAGATTTCCGAAGACGGCAAGTCCTACACCTTCCATCTGCGCAAGGGCGTGACCTTCCACGACGGCAGCCCCTGGAACGCCGAGGCCGCGAAGTTCAACCTCGACCGGATGACCAACAAGGACTTTGAATATTTCGTGCCGGCGTCGCCCGGGCTGATGGGCTGGGTCTGGATGGATATGGTCGGCTATGAGGTGGTGGATGAATACACCTTCCGTATCGACCTGAAGCAGCCCAATGCCGAATTCCTGCGCCGCCTGACGGCCGGCGGATCGGGTGCGCCGCGCATGGTCTCGCCCGAGGCGGTGAAGACCTATGGCAATGACGGGATCGAGGATCATCCCATCGGTACCGGCCCGTTCAAGTTCGTCGAACGGGTGGTGGGCGAGAAGCTGGTCATCGCGAAGAACGAAAACTACTGGAACCCCGACCGCATTCCGAAAGCGGATTCCATCATCCTGCGCGGCATCCCCGAGGTGGTGACGCGCGAACTGGCGCTGATGAGCGGTGAAGTCGACCTGATGGGCACGCCGTCGCCGGATTCGATCGAGACGCTTCAGGCGCAGGGGATGCAGATCGTCACCGGGCAATCGCCGATGGTCTATGTGCTGTGGCTGAACACCAAGGACGAACATTTCGACGATCCGCGCGTGCGCAAGGCCGCCTGCATGGCGATCAACCGCGAGGATATGGCGAAATACCAGCGCAAGGGCTTTGCGATCCCGACATGGGGCATCCTGAACCCCGGCGGCCCCGGCTATGACCCGGCCTTCCGCGATTGCGACTATGATCCCGAAGGCGCCAAGGCCCTGCTGGCCGAAGCCGGCTATCCCGACGGGTTCGAGACGCGGATGGACTGGACCTTCGGCGGCGGTTCCGACGTCAACACCAAGGGCGATGCCGAATGGCTGCAGCGCGATCTGGAAAAGGTCGGCATCCGCGCCAGCATCGAGATGTTCGACAACAACACCTTCTGGGACATGATGTCGGCGGGCATGCGCGAAGGCACCGGCCTGACCTCGGCCTCATGGGGCGAAAGCACCTTCGCCTGGCTGGACCAGGTGGTGACGACGACGGCACTGCCGCCCAGCTGCTGCAACTCGGGCTATTACGACAACCCCGACATGGACCGGCTTCTGTCCGAAGCCCGCGCCACGCCGACGCAAGAGGCGCTGGATGCCAAGCTGCACGAGATGCGCGACATCATCGCCGCCGACATGGCCTTCACCACCTACTATGCGGCCAACAGCGTCTATGCGCTGGCACCCAATGTCTCGGGCTTCGTGCTGGCGCCGCAGCACTGGGTCGACCTGACCGGGCTGACCAAGGAGTGACGCCCGCCGCCGCCCCCCGGCCAAGGGGGCGGCCCTTCTTCTTCCAGAGGCCGCCATGAACCTGATCCTTTTCGCCTTCGGCCGGCTTCTGTCGGCCATTCCTGTGCTGATAGGCGTGACCATCGTCGTTTTCCTTTCGGTGCAGCTGGTGCCGGGGGACATCGCCTTGTCGATCCTTGGCCGCATGGCCACGGCCGATCAGCTGCAGGCCCTGCGCGAAAGCATGGGTCTGGATCAGCCGATCTACATCCAATACGCGCGCTGGTTCGGCGCGCTGGTGCAGGGGGATATCGGCATCTCGCTGGCGCAGCAGATCCCGGTGGCGCAGATTCTGGTGCCGAAGATCTGGAACTCGCTGATCCTGATGGCGGGCAGTCTGGTGATGGTGCTGGTGTTCGGCTTCCTTCTGGCGGCGCTGTCGGCCCCGCGCTTTCGCAGCCTGACCGACCGCGCCGTGGTGGGTCTGACGCTGATCCTTGCCAGCCTGCCGGTGTTCTGGCTGGGGATCGTCGCGCTTTATCTTCTGGCCTTCAAGCTGAAGCTTTTCCCGATCTCGGGCATGTACAACATCGTCAATCCCGGCGGGTTCTGGGACCTGATGCACCATATGGTGCTGCCGGCAACGGTCACGGCGGCCTCATCGATCGCCGTCGTCGCGCGCGTCACCCGGTCGCGCATGATCGATGTGCTGAACGAGCCCTATATCCTTGCCGCCCGCGCCCGCGGCCTGACCCGCCGTCAGGTGGTGCTGCGCCACGGCGTCAGGAACACGCTGCCCACCTTCGCCAGCATCGGCGGCCTGCAGATCGGATACCTTTTCGGCGGCGTGGTCTTTACCGAGATCATCTTCAACTGGCCGGGTGTCGGCTTGCAGCTGTACGACGCCATTCTTGCCCGCGACATCCCGATGATCCAGGGCTGCGTGCTGGTCGTCGCCACCGTCTTCGTCCTTGGCAACATGATTTCGGACATAACCGTCCACGCCCTTGATCCCCGGAAAGGCTGAGTGATGACCCTTTCAGCCGCCACCCCGCCCCCTGTGCAAAAGCGCATCCCGCGCCGGTCCAACCTGTATTTCGTCTGGCGCGGGGTTCTGGGCGATCCCGTCGCCCGCATTGCCGCCGCCATCATCGTCGGCATGATCCTGGCCGCGGTCTTCGCGCCATGGATCGCCCCCTGGCCGCCGAACGAGGCCAACCCCGAGCTTCGCCTGATGCCGCCCGGAACGCCGGGGCATCTTCTGGGCCTCGACAATCAGGGCCGCGACATCCTTTCGCGGCTGCTTTACGGGGCAAGACTGACCCTGCTGTGCGGTATCCTTCCCGTCGTGATCGGGGCTGCGATCTCGGTGCCGCTTGGGCTTCTGGGCGCATGGTATCGTGGGCTGGGCGCCGTCATCATGCGGCTGATGGATGTGCTTTTCGCCTTTCCGATGGCGCTTCTGGCGATCCTTCTGGCCGCGCTTATGGGGCCGGGCATCGCCAATATGATGATCGCGCTGGTGGTCACGCTGATCCCCTACAACACCCGCGTCGTCTATGCCGCCGCCTGTCTTGAGCGCGATCAGGCCTATGTCGAGGCCGCCAAGGCCATGGCCACCCCCGACATGAAGATCCTTCTGGTCGAGATGCTGCCCAACGTCGTTGCGGCCTCGGTGGTCTATTCCTGCACCATCATCGGTGCGGTGGTGATCACTGCCGCCGGGCTTTCCTTCCTTGGCCTTGGCGTGCAGCCGCCCACCGCCGAATGGGGCATCATGACCAGCGAGGGGCGGAACTTCATCTTCAACGCCCCGCATATCGCCGCCATTCCGGGGCTGGCGATCACCATCCTCGTGATGGCCTTCAACCTTCTGGGCGACTCCTTGCGCGACAGTCTGGACCCGCGCACCCGGCTGCGCCTTGTCCGACCCGCGAAAGGCAAATGATGACCCCCGCAACCGTGATCCGCAATGCCACCGTCCTGACGCTGGATGAAAAGGACAGCCTGCACCTCCGCGCCGATGTGGTGATCGAGGGCGGGCTGATCCGGGCCGTGGGGCAGGGGGCTGCGGCCTCGGCCCCGCCCGCTGCGCAGGTGATCGACGGCACCGGGCATCTGGTGATTCCGGGGCTGATCAACGGTCATTTCCATTCGCCCGGCAACTTCATGAAGGGCGCGCTGGAGAACTGGCCGCTTGAACTCTTCATGCTGTATGAGGTGCCGCCGCTGATGGACCGGGTGGCGACACCGCGCTTTGCCTATCTGCGCACCATGCTGGGCATCATCGAGATGCTGAAGCAGGGCGTGACCGCCGTGCATGATGACTGCTTCTACGTCCCCGTCGTGACCGAGGACGAGGTGGATGCCGTCATGCAGGCCTATGCCGATGCGGGAATGCGCGCGACGGTGACACTCGACCAGCCCAATGTGGCCGAGACCGCCAAATACCCCTTCCTGTCCGAGATCCTGCCCGCGCCCCTGCGTGCGCGGATGGAGGCGGCGCCGCGGATGACCGACCGGCAGCTTCTGGACCATTACGCCCGCTACATCGACCGCTGGCACAACCGGGGCGACGGGCGGCTGCGCGCCGCTGTCAGCTGCTCGGCCCCGCAGCGGGTGACGCCTGCCTATTTCCAGGCGCTGGGCGGCATCGCGCGCGAGATGGACATTCCCTACAACATGCACATCCTTGAAACCCGCCTGCAGCGGGTGCTGGGGCAAGAGAACTACGGCAAGTCGCTGGTGCGCTATGCGCATGATATGGGCGTGCTGAACGAACAGGCCATGGTGATCCATGCGATCTGGATCGACGATGACGACATCCGGCTGATTGCGGACTCCGGCGCCTCGGTCGCGCATAACCCGGTGTCGAACCTGAAGATCGGCTCGGGCATCATGCGCTGGCGGCAATTGCGGCAGGCCGGGATCAACGTCTGCCTTGGCAACGACGAGGCCAATACCGACGACGGCATCAACCTGTGGACCGTTGGCAAGGTGGCCGGTCTGGTCCACAACCTGACCGACCCCGAGTTCCGCAACTGGATCACCCCGCAGGAGATTCTGGGCGCGCTGACCCACGGCGGTGCGAAAGCCATGCGCCTGCCGGTGCCCACCGGGCGCATCGCGCCGGGGCATCAGGCCGACCTGACCCTGCTGGACCTGAACACGCTGCCCTTCACCCCCCTGAACGACATCCGCCGCCAACTGGTCTATTGCGAAACAGGCGGTTCGGTCCGCACCGTGCTTGTCGGCGGCGAGGTGGTGGTCAGGGACGGCCGCCTGACCCGCATCGACGAGGATGCGCTATTGGCCGAGGCCCGCGACAGCGCCGCCGAATTCGCCGATTACATGGCCCGCTGCAAGGTGGCGGCCGATGAACTCGCCCCGCATTACCGCGCCATGTATGACCGCGCGCTGGCCACGCCCGTCGGCATGGACCGCTGGGCGCTGCCCGACTCTGTCAAGGAAGGATACCCGCAATGACCACCACCCGCGTCCGCGCCCGCTATGTGATCGCATGGGACGGCAGCTCTCACCGCACCCTGCGCGATGGCGAGGTGGTCTATCGCGGCGACAGCATCCTGTTCGTCGGGCGCGGCTATGAAGGTCCGGTGGATGTTGACATCGACGGCGGCGATGCGGTGCTGGGGCCGGGCTTTGTCGATCTGAACGCGCTGGGCGATCTGGACACCACGGTTCTGGCCTTCGACAACCAGCCCGACTGGGCCAAGGGCCGCACCTGGCCCGAGGATTACGTCGCCTCCGGCCCGCTGGAGATGTATTCGGACGAAGAGCAGACCTTCAAGATGAAGTATGCCTTCGCGCAGCTGATCCGCAACGGCATCACCACTGCCTTGCCGATCACCTCGATGTTCTACCGCAAATGGGCCGAGACCTATGACGAATTCGCCCGATCGGCCGAGTCGGCGGGTGAACTGGGTATCCGAGCCTATCTTGGCCCCTGCTACATGACCGGGGTCGAGGTGGTGCGGCAGGATGGCAGCTTCTACACCCATTGGGACGAAGAGCGCGGGCTTCAGGGCCTGAAGGACACCGAACGTTTCATCCGGGAACATGACGGCGCCCATGGCGGGCTGATCCGCGGCATGCTGGCGCCCGACCGGATCGAGAATTGCACGCCGGAGCTGATCCGCCGCACGGCGGCGGTGGCCAAGGAGCTGGACGTGCCGGTCCGGCTGCACTGCTGTCAGTCGATGGGGGAATTCGACGCCATCGTCGCGCGCTATGACATGACACCGCTGGAATGGCTGAAATCCATCGGCTTCCTTGGCAAGCGCGCGCTGCTGCCGCATGGGATCTACATCACCGGCCACAGTCAGGTGGCGCGGGCCGGCGATGACGTCGGCATTCTGGCCCAAAGCGGGGCGACGCTGATCCATTGCCCGCTGGTCGGCTCGCGTTATGGCGGGGCGATGGAAAGCTTTGCGCGGCTGAAGCGGGCGGGCATCCGCATTGGCCTCGGCACCGACACCTTCCCGCCGGACATGGTCGAGAACATGCGCCTTGGCATCAGCCTGTGCCGCGCGGTGGACCAGTCGGTTACCGCCGTTTCGGCGGCGGATTTCTATGATGCGGCGACGGTCCATGCGGCGGATGCCATCGGCCGGCCCGATCTTGGGCGGCTGGCCGTGGGGGCGAAGGCCGACATGACGCTGTTCGACCTGTCGGACTTTGCCATTGGTCAGGTGATCGACCCGATCCAGACCATGATGCTGTCGGGCACCGGGCGCGATTTCAAGACCGCGATCATCAACGGCCGGGTGGTGATGCGCGACCGCCAGCTGCCCGGTGTGGATCTGGCCGAATGGCATGCCCGGGCGCAGAAGCAGTTTGACGGGCTGATTGCGAAATACCCGCTGCGGACGCTGAACCATCCGCCGGTCGAGGAGATTTTCTCGCCAAGTTACAAGATGTTGTAACGGGGGCCTGGCCTGTGCGGAGAATTGCATCACGCTGGCCGGATGTCTGGGCACCCGGCCAGCGCGGGGCGGTTCTGGTCGGGGCGACGGTGGTCGCCACCTTCGGCAGCCCGCGTTACAGCACCACGCAATCCGATGGCAGGAAGCCCACTTCCATCATCTCGCCCTCGGCGGCAAGGCGGCCGCTGATGGCGGTATTGGCGCGGATCGGGGCGGCTTCGCCGATGTCGATCTCATAGATGATGCGGCCGCCCAGGTATGAGGTCGATGTGACCTTGCCGCGCAGCCGGTTCGCGCCTTCGGCCGGCGGAACGCTCAGCACCTGGGGGCGCACGACGACGGTGACGGCCTCGCCCGGCGACAGCGCCCGGTCGGATGTGACGCGCACCGTCTGGCCGGCGGCCAGGGCCACGGCGCCATCGGCGGTGACGGTGCCGGGCAGCATGTTGGCCTTGCCAAGGAAATCGGCCACGAAGGTTGTGGCGGGGCGGTCGTAAACCTCTTGCGGGGTGCCGATCTGTTCGGCCCCGCCGGCACGCATGACGACGATCCTGTCGGACATCGACAATGCTTCTTCCTGATCATGGGTCACGAAGATGGCGGTGATGCCGGTCTGTTTCTGGATCTTCTTGATCTCGACCCGCATTTCCTCGCGCATGTTGGCATCCAGCGCAGAGAGGGGCTCGTCCAGAAGCAGAACCTCGGGTTCGAACACGATGGCGCGGGCCAGGGCGATGCGCTGCTGCTGGCCGCCTGACAGTTGCGAGGGCAGCTTTTTCTCGGAGCCGGGCAGGCGCACCATCTCAAGCGCGCGGGCGACGCGGGTCGCAATCTCGGCCTTGGGAACGTTGCGGTATTTCAGCCCGAAGGCCACGTTGTCGAAGATGCTCTTGTGCGGGAAAAGCGCGTAGTTCTGGAAGACAAGCCCGATGTTGCGCCGATAGATCGGCACATCGTCGATCCGCCGCCCGCCGATGGAGATCTGGCCGCCGGTGATGTCCACCAGCCCGGCGATGGCGCGCAGAAGCGTGGTCTTGCCGCAGCCCGAAGGGCCAAGCAGGGTGACGAAGCTGCCCTTCTCGATCGACAGCGAGAAATCGGACACGGCAACGAATGTGCCGTAGGTCACCTCGACATTGCGGTACTCGACCGCCGGAACGGCGGCAGGGGCAGTCCCGGCCGATGGCCGGGACTGGTTGTCTTGACGGGCCTCAGGCACCTTTGGCGATCCTGTCCCACTGCTTCTGCCATTCCGTCTCGTTCGCGGCCCAGTAGTTCGGGTCGGCGAAGGTCAGGGCCTCCATCTTGCCGGTGGCGTCGAAGGCGGGCAGGGCCTTGATCTTGTCGGTCAGCTCGACCTTGGTCGGGTCCAGCGACGGCGGGTAGTTCTGACCTTCGGCCACCGCGATCGAGGTTGCGGTGTCCAGCATGAAGTTCAGCAGTTCCTCGCATTCGGCCATGGGCGATCCCTTCAGGACCAGCAGATCCTCCATCCAGGCGTAAGAGCCGGCCGGGTCGATATAGCCGATCGGGCTGCCCTGTTGTTGCAGGGCGGCGATGCGGCCCGACCAGGCATCGGTCACCACGATTTCGCCCTTGGACAGCAGGTCCATCAATTCGGCGCCCGAGGTCCAGAACTTCTTGGCCAGGTCGCGCTGCTCGCGCACCTTGGCCCAGACGGCCTCCATGTCCTGAATGTTGTTGGGGTCCTGCCCGGTCGCCAGCGCGCCATACCAGACGCGGGTGACCATGCTGTCATAGCCGCCGATCTTGCCGGCATAGGCCGGATCGAACAGCAGCGAGGCGCCTTTTTCCTTGGCTTCCTCGGGCGAGATGACGGTGGTGTTGAAGGCGATCCCGGTGGTGCCATAGTCGTAGGGCACGGCCGAAAGCTTGGGCGAAAGCTTGCGGAACGGCTCGATCATCGCCGGCATGACATTGGCGAGGTTGGGGATATTGGCCTCGTTGATCTCGGACGTCAGGCCGCCGTTCAGATACTTGACGTAATATTCCACGCCCGAGGAGTGGACGACCTGAAAATCGCCGGGGGCCGAGGTCTTGGCCTTGGCGATGATCTCGTTCTCGTCCCCGAAGGTGCCCTGGGTGACGGCAACGCCGGTCTTGGCGGTGAAGGGGTCGAAGGCGTATTTGGTCATCGCCTCCTGCACCACGCCGCCCCAGCCGTCGAAGCGGACCTCTTTCACCTGCGCCAGCGCCTTGCCGCCCCAGGGCAGGTAGACACCGGCCGCCGCGGCGGCGGCGGCGGTCAGGCCAAGAAAGCGGCGGCGGTCAAGGTCGCCGTTCTGATAGCGGTCTTTCAGCCGCTCAAGCCGGGTCGTCGTGGACAGTTTCATCACATGGTCTCCCTGGTTTTGTTGCGTCTTTTCAGTCGGGTAATCGTCTGCACAAGAATGCCGCCGATCAGCGGAATGCCGACGGTCATCACGATCATCACTGTGCCGAGGGCGTTGACCTCGGGACTGATCGAGGTCTTCAGCATCGACAGGATTTGGGTCGGCATGGTCTCAACCCCGGCCGGACGCCAGAAGAGGCTGGCCGAGGTGTTGTCGAACGAAATGGTGAAGGCCAGCAGAGCGCCGGCCACGACGGCGGGGATCAGCAGGGGCAGGGTTACTTCGCGGAAGGTCGCAAACCGGCTGGCGCCCAGCGACATCGCCGCCTCTTCATAGATGCGTTTCACGCCCACCATGCGGGCCTGTGCGATCAGGACCACATAGGGCAGGGCCAGCAGGATATGCCCCAGCACAAGAATCGGCAGGCTGCGCGGCTGGTCGATGGACTTGATCAGGATCAGAAGCCCGACGCCAAGGATCGTCTCGGGCACCAGCGCGGGCAGGATGACCATGGTCCCCAGAAGGCCCTTGCCGCGGAAGTCGAAGCGCACCAGCGCAAGCGCGGTGACGATGCCGACCAGCGTGGTCACGACGGCGGTGACGACGGCAATCCAGAGCGATGTCTTGAAAGCCGCCACCACGGCGGCATTCTCAAGCAGCTTGCCGTACCACTGGAAGGAAAACCCGGTCATCGGGAAGCCGCCGAACATCGAGCTGTTGAAGGACAGCACCACGGTGGCGATGATCGGCGCGAACATGAAGACATAGACGAGAAGGGTGATCCCCCGCGTCAGCGCCCAGGCCAGACGGCCCTCTCTGGCTTGCGCGCCGCTCATCCGCCCAGACCCTTCACGATCTGCGACATGCCCATGTAGCGTGTGTAGATCGCCGCAACCGACCCCAGGACGACGAAGAGCACGATGGACAGCGTGGCCCCCATCGGCCAGTTCAACTGGCCCATGATGGTGTCATAGATCAGGTTGCCGAACAGCGCATCGCGGCCCGCACCAAGAAGTTGCGGCGTGACGTAGCTGCCGGCGGCCAGCACGAAGCACAGCATCAGCCCGGCGGCAAGGCCCGGAAGGGACAACGGCAGCGTCACTTCGCGGAAGGCTTGCGCATTGGTGCAGCCCATTGATCTTGCGGCGGAAATCAGGGTGCGGTCGATGCCCTCAAGGCTGACGTAGATGTTCAGGATCATATAGGGCAGAAGGAAGTGGATCAGCCCCATGATCACGGCACCCTCGGTGTAGAGCATCCGCAGGGGCGCGTCGATCAGGCCAAGGTTCATCAGCCAGACATTGATCAGCCCCTGTTCGCCAAGGATATGGATCCAGGAGAAGGTGCGGATGGTGAAGCTGATCCAGAACGGCACGATCAAGAGCAGAAGCAGCAGCCATTTGTGCCGGAACCCGGTCGCCCAGATGAAATAGGCGGGAAAGTAGCCGACGACGCCGCAGATCGCCGCGGTGATCATGCCGACCCGCAGGGTCTTCAGCAGGAAGCCGTGGTAGTAGCTGTCAGTGAAGAACTCATGCCAGTTGGCGTAGGTCAGGGTCGCTTCCTCGACCCCCGCGGTGACGAAGGTGAAGAAGGTATAGGCTGCCATCACCAGAATCGGCAGGATCAGGAAGCACAGAAGCAGCAGGGCAGCAGGCGCCACCAGAAGCCAGGCCAGCCGGGGATCATAGAGCTTCCAGCCCCGCGTCGAACGCGCTTCGATGGTTCGGGCTGTCATGTGCTGTCATCACCCCCGCTGGCTGGCCCCGATCAGTGCGGCAATCCGCCCCGGAACGCAATGCCAAGGCCGCGATCGCCAAAAGCCCCGCCGGTCCAATCCTTTACCAAAGGCTAATGGCAAAGCGGGACAGCTGTAAAATATCGCTTTCCTCGATGATCATTCAGAACTGATATGTATCAGGGGAAAAGCCTCGTTCGGCCCTTGTTCTGGCCTACGCCACCCGCGCTTCTGCGACCATGGCCGGGCCACCGGGTCAGGCCACCGCGGGCGCGGATGGGGGCGCAACCGGTCGGGCAGCCTTTCAACCCGCGCCGCGGTTGGCCCGTCTCAGCCCCCGCTCTGCCAGCCGTGCCTGCACGGCATCCAGCTCTGCGGCGACGGCACTGACGAAACCGGCGCTCCACTGGCTTTGGTGCACCGGGTCGGGTTGCCAGACGTTCAGGCTGTAGGGGATCGGGTTCGTCATCGGCCGCACCGCAACCTGCGGCCCTTCGAAGGCCAGTGCCGTCAGCGGGTTGACGATCGAGATGCCGATGCCCTGCATCACCATCGCCCCGATCGATGTTGCGGTGGTGGTCTCGACCATCAGCCGGCGATTCACCCCTGCGGCGTCGAAACGGGCGTCGATCTGGCGGCGGTAGGTGTCCTCCTCGGAATAGTAGATGAAGGCGCAGCCGGCCATCTGGCCGATCTCGATCACCTTGTGCCGGGCCAGCGGATGATCGGCCGGCAGGATGCAGAGAAGGTCGCCAACCTCGCGGTGGGTCAGCGAGCCAAGCCCGCCCGGCACCCGGCCCTCGACCACTCCGACATCGAAGATCTTGTTCAGAAGTTCGCGCGTCAGCACCGATTCCTCGATGGAATGCACCTTCAGCTGGGCGTCGGGATGGGCGTCCCGAAACCGACGGATCGACTGCGGGATCAGCGCATGGGCAAAGGCGGGCAGGCAGGCGACCGAGACCCGTTGCAGCCGGTCGCCCCGGATCGCATCCGCCGCCCGCGCGATCTCATCCAGACTGACGAAACTGCGCTGCACGATCACATGCAGCGCGATGGCGCGCGGCGTCACCTCCAGCCGGCGCTTGTCGCGGCGGAACAGGACGAAGCCCAGTCCTTCCTCCAGCGCCTTCAGCTCGCGGCTGATGGTGGGCTGCGAGGAACAAAGATGTGCTGCCGTCTCGGTCACGTTCAGCGTCTGCATGAGCGAGCGGAAGATTTCCAGCTGCCGGTGGGTCAGGCGCATCGCAGTTATATCCCTGATGAATGATCGGCAGAGCACAATGAATTTGACAGCATGTTTCGCAGGGTGCAACTGCTCGGGCCTCAGCAGAGCCGAGATGCCCGGATGACCGTGCCCCCCACCGTGCCCCCACCTGTCATGCCCCACGCCGACCTGACGCAGGCGCTGCAGCGCCCCGGCGGTTTCGTGAAGATGCACGGGGCGGGCAATGATTTCATCGTCTTCGATGGGCGTTCCCGCCCGTTCCGGCCCTTGCCGGCCGAGGTTGCGGCGCTGTGCGCCCGTCACACCGGGGTTGGCGGCGATCAGGTGCTGGTGCTGGAGGCCCCTGTCACCGAAGGCACCGATCTGCGCCTGCGGATCTACAATATCGACGGGCAGGAGGCGCAGACCTGCCTGAACGCCACCCGCTGCGTGGCCTGGCTGCGGCTGCAGGAGAGCGGGGAGGATCTGGCCCGGATCGACACTCTGGGCGGCGTGATCGAGGGGCAGCGTGCCGGCGATCTTGCGGTGACGCTACTCCAGCCGCCGGCGCGGTTCGGCTGGCAGGCGGTCCCGCTGCGCGAGGCGCGGGACACGCTGGACCTTGGCCTGACCGCCGGTCCGCTGACGGCGCGGGCGGCGCTGAGCATGGGCAATCCGCATCTGGTGTGCTTCGTCCCCGATCTTGGCGCCATCGACGTGCCGCTCTGGGCGGACCGGCTGCAGAAAGACCCGCTGTTGCCCGAGGGCGCCAATATCGGCGTGGCCGAGCTGATCGACGACAGCCATATGCGGCTGGTGGTGTGGGAGCGGCCGGGCCTGCTGACGCAGGCCTGCGGCAGCGGCGCCTGTGCCGCGCTGGTGGCGGCGCGGCGCCTGGGGCTGACAGCCGCATCCGCGATGCGGATCGACATGCCCGGAGGGCAGCTTGCCGTCCGCGAAGAGGAAGACGGCACGCTGTATCTGACCGGCCCCGTCGCGGTGGCCTTCACCGGAGTTTTGGCATGAGACGCCCGCGCATCGCCGTCGGCGGTATCGTGCATGAGACGAACACCTTCGCGCCGACGCCCACCACGCTGGCCGATTTCGACACCCATGGTTCCTCGCAGCCCATCCTGCGCGGCGAGGCCCTGCTGACAGCCTTTCCGGCGGGCGGTGGCAGCATCGGCGGCGTCATGCGCGCCCTGCAGGGGGCCGAGGTCGAGATCGTGCCGCTGCTTTGGGCCGCCGCGCAGCCCGGGGGCAGGGTGACGGCCGAAGCTTACGCGACGCTGGCCGGTGATCTGCTGGCGCGCCTGCAGGCCGCCGGCCCGCTGGATGCCGTCGTGCTGGATCTGCATGGCGCGATGGTGGTCGATGGCAT
This sequence comes from uncultured Paracoccaceae bacterium, assembly GCA_934500835.1. Classification (GTDB taxonomy): domain Bacteria; phylum Pseudomonadota; class Alphaproteobacteria; order Rhodobacterales; family Rhodobacteraceae; genus Pseudogemmobacter. The sequence continues at coordinate 34,796 of CAKSTR010000012.1, forward strand.
CGAGGATGCCGAGGGCTGGCTTCTGTCCCGCATACGCGAAGCTGTCGGGCCAGAGCCGTTCGTCTCGGCGGTCTTGGACTTTCACGGCAATCTGTCGGCAGAAATGGTCCGAAACAGCGATTTGATTTGTGCTTATCGAACATATCCGCATGTCGATATGGAAAGCTCCGGCGCGCGGCTGGTCGGGCAGACGCTGCATTGGCTGACCAGCGGCACGCGCCCGGCCAAGGCCTTTGCCCAGGGCCGCTATCTGATCCCGATCCACGCGCAATGCACGCTGATCGACCCGATGGCAGGCCTTGTCGCCGTCCAGGAGCATCTGGACGCCCGGTATCGGGCGCTGACCAGCGTGTTGCCCGGCTTTCCCCCCGCCGACATCGCCGATTGCGGCCCTTCGGTTCTGGCCTATGCGCCGGATCAGGACGGGGCCGACGCCGCCGTTGCGGCACTGGTGCATGGTCTTGCCATGGCCGAGCCCGCATTTGCCGCCATCGGACTGCGGCAGGGGCCAGAGGCCGTGCGCCATGCGCTGCAGCAGGCGGGCGGGGCGCCGGTGATCCTTGTCGATACGCAGGACAACCCCGGTGCGGGGGCGACCTCGGATACCATGGGCCTTGCCCGCGAGGCGCTGGCGCAAGGGGCGCCCGATGCCGTCGTGGCAGTGATCCATGACCCCGATGCTGCCGCCCGCGCCCATTCGGCAGGCCTTGGCGCCGAACTGCAGCTGTCGTTGGGCGGGCGGGGCGACAGTCCCGGCGCGGGGCCGCTGGCCGCCCGTTTCGTGGTCGAGGCTTTGGGCGATGGCCGCTTTGCCGGGACAGGCGGCTATTACAACGGCGACATCCTGAATTTCGGACCGATGGCGCTTTTGCGGGTGGCGGGCAGCGGGGTCAGGCTCATCCTGGGGTCGAACCGGGCGCAGGCGGGCACGCAGGCGATCTTTCGCCACCTCGGGCTTGATCCGGCCGGGATTGCGGTGATCGGGCTGAAAAGTTCGGTGCACTTTCTGGCCGATTTCGCGGCGCTGACCGACCGGATTCACTACGCAAGCTTTCCCGGCCTGAACACCGCCGACCCGGCGGAATTCGGGTATCGCAACATCCGGGCCGCAATCCGGCGGCGGCCGGAAGGATAGGAAAAGGCCGCAAATCCAGGGATCTGCGGCCAATTCTTCAGATGATCCCAAACGTCAGTGCTTGGCCACGTTGTTCATCTCGGCCTCGACTTTGGCGGCGGCCTCGGCCACCGGCTTGCTGACGGCCTCGGCCGCGTCGCGCGCGGTTCGCGCGGCTTTGGCAGGCGCGGCCTTGGCGGCGGATTTCACCTTGCGGCTGGCCTTGGCGGCGGTTTCGGCCGCGGCGCGGGTCGCCTTCGTGCCGGCGGCCTGCGCCTTGGCGGTGGCGCGGCGGGCCGTCCTGCCGGCAGAGCGCACCGCATCCTCGGCGGCGTCTTCGACGTCATCGATCATGTCTTCGGCGGAGGTGCCGCCCCGCAACCGGGAGGCCACGCCGGCAATGGCGGCGGCCAGCGCCAGCGGCGTCAGGAGTTTCATCACGCCACGGCCCCGCAGCAGAAGCGCGACCAGACCGGCGCCGGCGGCCACGCCTGCCACCGATGCGGCGACGGGATGCTCTTGCGCCATGCGGCGGCCCTCATGCAGGCCGCGGCTGGCAAGACGACCGCCCCGCTCCATCGTGTCCCAGGCCTTGCGCCGCATCTCGAGCGCGGCTTCGGCGGCCTCTTCGCCAAGATGGCCAAGCCCCTGGCGCATCGCGTCGGCAACGGCTTCGGCCTGTTCTGCCGCCACGGCGGCGCGGGCCTCGGCGGTGGCAAGGCCCCGCTCGTACAGGTCAAGAAGCTGGTCCCGCGCCGCGTCTTTGGCGCTGCGGGCGGCGTCCATCCAGTCCTGGGCCATGCCGTCCGCGGCATCCAGCGCCGCTGCCTTCAGGGATGCCGCGTCTTCGTTCCTCGGGCGCAGCATCAGATAGGCAAGACCGGCCCCGGCGATCGTCGCCCCGGCCAGCGCCACCGGATGCGCCCTGGCGACGCTGACGACCTTCGCCCCGGCGGTGCCAAGACCGATGGTGGCGGCCAGATCGGCGATGCTTTGACCCAGTTGCGCATCCTGCGCATGGATCGCGGACTTCAGACGGCGGGTTTCAGACGAGAACAACATCGCAATACTCCTTGGATATGCCGGACGGGCCGGCAGTCAGGGTGGGAACGGGTGACGCTGAAGGCGCCGGGCGGGCGTCAGTGTCGGGAAGCGAAAGCCCGGGCCAGCGCCTGCCGGGCCCAGAGAAGAAGGCCTGCCCCAAGGACCGCAGCGCCGCCTGCGGTCAGGCCAAGGGCCGCAGGAAGCGACCAGCGATAGGCGACAAGCGCCGCCACGATGGCGGCAAGGCCAAGGCCGATGGCGGCCAGCGCAAGCACCCCGCCAAGGATGCCAAGCACCAGCCCCTGTCCGGCAAACCGCCCGCGTTCGCGCGTCTCGGCCTGCAACAGCGCCATGCGCAGGCGCAGCGATTGCCGCGCCGAAAGCGCGAGGCGCGCGAATGGCCAGAACGGGTTGCTGCGGCGGTCATCGGACATTCTGGCGGCTCCGGTTCCGTCAATAGGCGTTCCGTGTGCCGCGCGGCCCGGCCATGAGCCAGATCAGGAAGCCGATCACCGGAAGAAGGATGACGAGCAGCACCCACATCACCTTGGACCCGGTCGTGCTGTCGGAGTTCACGACCGAGATGATCGCCCAGAGATCCAGCGCCAGAATGATAAGTCCGCCGAAGCCGGACAAGCTGAACATCGAGAACTCTTTCATTTCCGTCTCCTGAACACCTCCCGGACAATGCGCCGGGTTGCGGGGTAAACGCGGTGGGTCCGGGCCGGTTCCCTTTGCGCTGCGTCAAGACGGGTGGCCTGCACGTAACACCGGCACTGAAACACGGCCACAGAGACACGGGCACAGAGACACGGGCACAGGCCACCCCCTTGCGACGCGGTCAGGGAGTCAGAGCTTGCGCGACCAGTCGTCGACCTGACGCTCGGCCTCTTCCTTCACCATGCCGTACTTCTGCTGAAGCTTGCCGACCAGCTGGTCGCGCTGGCCATCGGCGATGTCCAGTTCGTCATCGGTCAGCTCGCCCCATTTCACCTTGGCCTGGCCCTTCAGCTCTTTCCACTTGCCTTGGATCTGATCCCAGTTCATCGCGGGCTCCTTTCGGTTGCAGTTGCGGTATGGCGGGGAAACGTGGACGGCCGGACTGCGGTTCCCGGACCAGCCGGAAGGGATTCCCAACCCCCGATGTGGGAACCGATCCGGCCGGACGACGTTTCCAACCCGCAACCGGCCGGCACCTCCACGAGCGGTGCGGCCCCTTGAGATGGAGCGCAACATGCTGAAACTGAACACTCTTGCTGCCGCCATGATCGCCACCGCCCTTGGCACCGCTGCCTTTGCCAAGGTGGACAAGATCGCCAAGGTCGATGTCACCGTGGACCTGACCGCCATCAAGAACGAAGAGGCGGTGAAGTACTGGGGCAACATCGAAAAGGATCTTGAAGCCGCGATCGGCGCGCGTGTGGGTGATCTGATGGCCGATGACGGGGCCGACATCCTGGTCGACATCCGCGAGGTGGAACTGGCCAACGCATTCGAGCGCCAGCTGAACCTGGGCGATGCCGTTCTGGTGGGTCAGGTCAACATCAACGACCAGACCGACAACAGCAACTACGACGCTTATGAGCTGAGCGTCTCGCTGGAAAACGCTGCCATCGTTCTGCCCGAGGGGACCACGACCCTGGTTCTGAGCACCGGCGACACGGCCGAGACCTATCGCAAGCTGATCGACACCTTTGCCGATGGCGTGGTGTCGCGCCTGAAGTAAGGCTGCGGGCGATACCGGCCGGGGCAGGCGCCCCGGCTGCGACCAAAGACCAAGGCCGCGCCCCGAAGGGCGCGGCCTTTTACGTTCTCGGCACGGCCGGCGGGAAGGTCGGGCGGCGGCCCGGCAGGATTACTCCACCAGCGTGGCGGTCGAGGCAAAGAACATCGCCTGGCTGACGGCCGAGCGGATCTGTTCTTCGGTATAGGGTTTGTTGATCAAAAAGGCCGGTTCGGGGCGCTCTCCGGTAAGCAGCCGCTCGGGGAAGGCGGTGATGAAGATCACCGGCAGATCTTCTCCGAACTGCGCCAGGATCTCGTTCACCGCCTCGACGCCCGAGGAATTGTCGGCCAGCTGGATGTCGGCCAGGATCAGGTCGGGCCGGTCAGCGGCGGCAAGCCGGACCGCCTCGGCATGGGTGCGGGCATTGCCGGTGGTGCGGTGCCCCATGCCCTGCACGATGTCCGAGATGTCCATGGCGATGATCGCCTCATCCTCGATCACCAGCACGGCGCCGCGGACCGAGGATTCCATTTCGCGCAGGGCGACGTCGATCAGATGTGCCGCCTCGGCCCCGTCGATCCCCATGATCGCGGCGATCTGGTCATGCTCGAAGCCCTCGATGGTGTTGAGCAACAGCGCCTCACGCGAATTGTGGGTCAGCCCGGCCAGATGGGCCTGCGCCCGCCTCTGGATGCCGCTTTCCGGCTCGGCCACGGGCGCGCCGGAACTGGACCAGATCGAGTGGAACACCGCGAAAAGCGCAAGTCTGGTGTCGGGATGGTCCGCCACCAGCGCAGGATCGGTAATCACGGATTCCAGCACGGCCGCCGCATAGGCATCGCCGCTGGTCTGGTTGCCGGTCAGCGCGCGGGCATAGCGGCGCAGATAGGGCAGGTGGCGGGCGATACGGGCCGAAAGGTCGGTGGCATCCTGCTGGATCATGACAGCTCCGGTTATTTTTCATCCTGTGGGAACCAAACGCGCCCGGCGGCGTATGGTTCCATAAGACGATGCGGGAATCCGGGAAGATGTCGAACGAGCAGGACAACAATAATGGGGTGCGCAGGCAGGCGATCCGCGCACAGATCGACGAGAACCTGAAGCGGGTCTACGCGCGGACGGTCGAGGAAGAGTTGCCGGACAGGTTCAAGGACCTGCTTGCCAAGCTGAAAGCGCGCGAGGCGGGCAACGGTGGGGATACGCAATGACGGCCCGGCCCCCGGCATCGGGTGGCCCTGGGGATCCGCGTGACCGGCTGCCCGAGTCCATCCCACGGCTTCGGGCCTTTGCAATCAGCCTGACGCGCGATGTGACCCAGGCCGACGATCTGGTGCAGGACACCATCCTGAAGGCCTGGTCGAACATGGACAAGTTCGATCCTGCCAGCAATCTGGACGCCTGGCTTTTCACCATCCTGCGCAATACCTTCTACTCCTCCTTGCGCAAGACCCGGCGCGAGGTGCAGGACAGTGACGGGATTTTCGCGGCCAGCCTGTCCGAGAAGCCCGCCCATGACAGCCGCCTTGCCATGAAGGATTTCCAGCGTGCCTTTGACCAGCTGAGCCCCGAACACCGCGAGGTCCTGATCCTTGTCGGCGCCTCGGGCTTTTCCTGCGACGAGGCGGCCGGGATGATGGGCGTGGCGGTGGGCACGGTGAAAAGCCGCGCCAGCCGCGCCCGCCGCCGTCTGGCCGAACTTCTGCAGCTGGAAGATGGAGAGGATCTGTTCTCGGGCACGGACGGAGCGACGCAGGCAGTCGTGATGCGGGCCTCGACCGCAGCGAAGTGAGGTGACCTTGCCGCCCAAGTCGCGGTTTCCGTCAAGCAGTCTTGGATTCCGCCTGGGGTCCACGCTGGTGCTTGCGCTGATGCCGCTGGGAATCCTGTCTGTGGTGCAGACCTGGGTGTCGCTGGATCAGATCGAGCAGATCACGCTGGACGGGATCGGCGGGGCCTCGCTTGAGGCGGTGCGCCCGCAGCTGGACCTGATCCAGGATGCCCAGGCAACGGCGCGTGTGATGGCGGCGGGGCGTGCGGCCGGGGGCGTCGTGACCCCGGGCTGCAGCGAGCGTCTGCGTGCCATTTCGGAGTCGCTCTCCGCCCGGGCCTTCATCGCCTATCTGCCGGTCGAGGGGCCGATCCTTTGCGCCTCGCATGACACCGGCGACATCATGAACCGCGATCCCAAGATGGCCGAGCTTGCCACCCGGACCGTGCCGTCGCTGTCCTACAGCGCCCGCGACCCGGTTTCCGGCCTGCCGGTGATCATCGTCGCCGCGCCGATCCGGAAGGAAGACGGCAAGGGCGGCGCGGTGGTGATCGTGTTGCCGCATCAGGCGGTGACGCCCAATCCCTATCAAAGTGACTACGGCCTGTGGCAACCCGCGCTGATGGCGACACTGACGGGGGGCGGAGAGTTGCTGGCCACCGACCGGGACGCCGGTGCGCTGGCGCGGCTGGTGCCAGAGGGGCTGGATGCCGAACGGATACGCAAGATGTCGGGCGCGCCGACGCTGCAGATCGGCGAGGACGGCAAGCCGCAGATCCTCTCTGTCACGCGGGTGGCAGACGATCTTTATCTTCTGGCCGTCTGGCGAGAGGATCCGGCCATGGGCTGGCGCGCCGCTGCCTTCGCGCCCTTCCTTCTGCCGGTGCTGACCTGGGCCGCTGCCCTTCTGGCGGCCTCGGTCGCGTCGCAGCGGCTGGTCGTGCGCCATGTCCGGGCGCTGAGACGGTCGATGTCCGCCTATATGGCCAGCCGCAAGCGGGCGCCCGTTCCCGGCATCTCCGACGCGCCCGACGAGATCCAGAGCCTGCACGGCGTCTATGAAGAGATGATTTCCGCCATCGAACAGGACGAGGCCGAGCTTGAGAACCTGTTGGTCGACAAGGACCGGCTTCTGCGCGAGGTGCATCACCGCAGCGGCAACAGCCTGCAGATCATCGCCTCGGTCATGCGGATGTATCGGCGCGAAAGCGACAATCCGGCCCTGCGCGGGGTGCTGGACGGGCTGATCAACCGCGTGATCGCGCTGTCCTCGACCCATACCAGCCTTTACGGTCTGGACGGGCGCAAGGATGTGCCGATGGATCAGGTCCTGAACGCGGTGATCCGGCGGCTGAAAGAGATCCATGGCATCGCGCTTGGCAGCGCGCGCAAGAATTTCCAGCCGATCCCGCTGCCGGCCCAGACCGCGATTCCGCTGGCGCTGGCGCTGGCCGAGACGGTCAGCTGCCACTTTGCCTGCTCGCGGGGGATGGAGCGGGGAATCGACGTGGCGCTGGAAGAGATCGGACCGCACATAAGGCTGAGGGTCGAAGGCCCCGACGTGCCCGAGTTCCGCCCCGAGACGACGCACGGGCTGGCCTCGCTGCCCCGGCGGATGCTGGTGCAGTTTGCCGGCCAATTGGGCGGGCAGGTGATCGCGCGGGTCGAGGGCGGCCGGTCGATCATCGAGCTGGACTTTCCGCGCGAACCGGCCTGACCCTTCGGGGGCCGCGAAATCGGCAGGCCCTGCGGAACCTGACACCGGCAACCGCGTTGTCTTTGCATAAAGAAAACGGGCGCTTCACCGTGCCGCCCTTCGTGAAAGGAACCTTACATGCTTGGTTGGGCCGTCACCTTCCTGATCATCGCCATCATCGCCGGCGTCCTTGGCTTTGGCGGTATCGCGGGCACTTCGGCAGGGATCGCGCAGATCCTGTTCTTCGTCTTCCTGGTGCTGTTCGTGCTGTCGCTGATTGGTCGCGTCCTGCGGCGCGGCTGATCCGGCCGCCTGCGGCCGTTGCGGCAAAGACATCGAAAGGCCGTGCCCCCGGGGGTGCGGCCTTTTTTGCATGGCGCGGGCAGCAAGGCGTCAGAAGGAAGGCCCGGATCAACCGACCCGGGCCTTTGGGGGTGTCGCGCCGATGGATGCGCGCGTCCTAGCCGGCGACCCCTGCGGCTGAAGTGACCTCCAGCCCGACCGAGATGCCATGACGCCGCAATCCGGGGGCAAGGCGGCCCAGAAATTCCTGCAACGACGCGACGGCGGGGCCGTCCTCCAGCGTAACGCTTACCTGCGACCGGCCGGGCCGGCGCAGAGCGGGCAACAGGCTGAGGATGGCGCACATCACGGAAAACGTGCTTTCGGCGCGGCAGCCGTCGGCGGCCAGAATGAGATGGTCCAGCCCGCCCTTGGCGTCGATCTCCTGATGCAGCCGGCCAAGCGAGGCGCTCTGGCGGAAATCCGTCCAGATCATCTCGGCGCCCGGCAGCGCGAGTTCGGCCAGTGTCATGTCGACGATCCCGTTGCCGGCAACGATGATCGTCGCGCCGGTGGAGTCGATCCGTGAAGGTGACAGCCGCGGCAGGGCGGCGGCATTGATCAGGATGACGGGATTGCGGGTCTGTGCGGTGCGATCAGGCATGGTTTTCTCCCATGGTTGTCCTTCGTCTGCAGGCGCGGGCCTTGCAGGGAAACGCATGGGCCGGGCGAAGGTTCCCGACCTGCCAGCCAGTGCGGGCCATGGGTCAGACCTCGACGCTGACCTTGCCGATCGGGTTGGAGCAGCAGGCAAGGATCCAGCCCTCGGCGATGTCATCCTCGCTGATGCCGCCGTTGTGGACCATATGGACCTGCCCTTCGGTCTTTCTCACCTTGCAGGTGCCGCAAAGCCCGAAAGTGCAGCCCGAGGGAATGTTGAGGCCCGAGCGTTTTGCCACTGCCAGGACGGTATCGGTCTCGGCGCAATCGGCGGTGATCCCCGAGGCGGTGAAGCTGATTGCGGCGGCAGCCCTGTCATCGGGGACCGTATCGGCCAGCGCCGGCGCCTCGGCCTCGGTCTTGACCGGCGCGCCGAAGCTTTCCTGATGGTAGCGCCCCATGTCGAAGCCAAGCGCGTTCAGCATGTCGCGCACGCCCTGCATGAAGGGGTCCGGCCCGCAGCAGAACACCTCGCGCTCCAGATAGTCGGGCGCCATCAGCCCCAGCATGATCTGGTTCAGCCGTCCCTGATAGCCATGCCAGGTGCGGAACGGGTCCGGCTCCTCGACCGTGAAGCGCAGCTTCAGACCGGGCACGCGATTGGCGAATTGCTCCAGCCTTTCGCGGAAGATGATCTGGGAGGGGCGGCGCGCGGCGTGGACGAAGGTGATGTCCGGCATCTGCCCCGAATCCCAGGCCCAGGTCGTCATCGACATCATCGGCGTGATGCCGGACCCGGCCGAGATCATCAGGTATTTCCCCGCCGGATGACGGTGCGAGGAAAAGATCCCCGATGGCCCGAAGGCCCGGACCTGCATCCCCGGTTTCAGATGCTCCAGCATCCAGCGCGTGCCGACGCTGCCCGTTTGCGCCTTGACCGTGACCGAGATCGACAAGGGGCGCGAGGGGCTGGAACTGATGGTATAGGTGCGCTGCACATTGCCGCCCGGAACCGGCAGGTCCAGCGTGACGAACTGGCCCGGCTGGTAGTCGAACCACGCGCCCGAAGGCGCGCGGAAGGTGAAGCTGGCGGTGTCGTCATTCTCGGGCACCACCATGGCGCATTCCAGCATCTCGCTGTCGGCCCAGGGTTTCGCGGTCCAGTTCATCTGGGCCATGCGCCGTCACTCCGCCGCCATGGCAGGGCGGGGCGCCAGACGCTGGCGCATCCGCCCCAGATACCAGTCGATGAACTGGATCACGCCGCTTTCCTGCACTTTGGAATAGGGGCCGGGCGTGAAGGCCGGCGACAGGATGCCCTTCTGGTTTTCCTCAACCACCTGGCGGTCCTCGTCATTGGTGGCCAGCCAGACCTCGGTCAGCCGGGCCAGATCATAGTCGCGCCCCTCGACCGCGTCCTTGTGAACCAGCCATGTTGTCTGCACTTCCGTCTCGGTCGGGCTGATCGGCAGCATGCGGAAGTTCAGCACATGGTCCGACAGGAAATGGTTCCAGGTGTTCGGATAGTGGAAGAACAGAAGCGAGCCGGCATTGGCAAAGGGCATGCCGGGGATCAGGGGGGCGGCGGCTTTGCCGTCCATCGTATAGCTGACGGCGGCCCCGATGAAGGGGATGCGGACCAGCCGCCACTGCTCGTCATCCGAGATCAGGTATTTCGACGGCAGCCCGGCCTCTTCGCAACGCTGCACATGGGCGGCCCCGACCGGAGAGGACAGGCTGTCATCGCCGCCGACCAGATCGGGATCGTCATTGAAGGTGCGGCACAGCGAGGGGTGCGAGCCGGCGCAGTGATAGCACTCGCGGTTGTTCTCCATCACCAGCTTCCAGTTGCCGTTCTCGACGATGGTCGAGGTGTGGGCGACCTTCAGCTCCTGCAGGTTGTGCGGTGCGGCATAGCGATCGGCGGCGGCCCTGACGGGCGCGAAATCGGGGGCGTCATCGGCAAGGCAGATGAAGACCATCCCGGCCGCCACGTCGCAATGCACCGGTTTCAGCCCATGTGCCGCGGGGTCGAACCCTTCCTGCATGGCGCGCGCGAAAAGAAGCCTGCCGTCCAGATCGAAGGTCCATTGGTGATAGGGACAGACCAGTTTGGCCGTGGTCCCTTCGGGCTTGGCGCAAAGCCGCTGGCCGCGGTGGCGGCAGACGTTGTGAAAGGCGCGGACGGTGCCGTCCTGGCCCTTCACCACGACGACCGGATAGGCTCCGACCTGCAGCGTGGCATAGCTGCCGGCCTTGACCAGCCGGGCGGCCGAAGTGGCGAAAAGCCACTCGCGGTACCAGATCTGGTCCAGATCGGCCCGGTAGACGCCGGGGTTGCAATAAAGGTCGCGGGTCAGGGCGTGCATCGGGCGCTGTGCCGCGATCTCGGCGGTGATGTCTGAAGGGGTCAGCATGGTGGCCTCGCTGGGCCCGGCATCCCCGCCGGGCGATTGCTGGTTGCAGCGAGGGGCAGGGGACATGCGAAAGTGCAGCGCGCGCGGCACCCGCACGCCCGTCTGCCCTCCGCAGATGACGTCGTCGTGCAAGGCTGGTTTCCGGGCTGAAGGAGCGGGCCTTGCGGCCCGGACGCAGCGCCTTCCCGGGGGCGATCCCCAGTGGCTGTTGCTGCGCCTCTCTCCCGTCACCGTTGCGGGGGCAGCGCCGGTCTTGCACCGGCTTCCCAATTCTCCGCTGTCGCCAGCGGCACCTTGCAGGACCCAGCATAAAGCGCGCCCTGGCGGCGCCTGTCCCGCAGGCGACGCTGGCATGACGCTTTCCGACAGGGCGCGATACCGGGCAGGGGTGGCGCGATTTTTCGTCGAAAAATCGTGTCCCGCCGGCGGGTCAGAGGGCTGCGTAATCCGCCGCCGCGCTGTCCCAGGTGAACTTGATCGGCACCGGCAGATCGGTGCGCCAGACCTGCGCGGCGGCGCCGGCAATCAACCCCTCGGCCCGGTCGGTGTCGGCCACCGCGCCGCCATAGAGCCGGTTGGCCATGTTCAGGACCGCGGTCTGATGCATGGCCGGACTGCCCGATCCGCAGGCGTCCTTGACCAAAAGGATACGGGTGCCGCGCTCCACCCCGTCCTTGACGGTTGCGGCCACGCAGGCCTCGGACCAGCAGCCGCCGATGATCAGCCAGTCCAGCCCCAGCCGGGCGATGGCGGCGGCAAGGGCGGGTGCGGTGAAGACGCTGGCATCGCCCTTGACGATCACCTCCTCGCCGGGCAGCGGCGTGACTTCGGGCGAGATTTCGGCCCCTGGCGTCGCGGCGTCCGAGAAGGCCGAGCGGCCGTCCGCGCCGGTCGGGTGGAAGGGCCGGGTCGCTGCCTCGACCAGATAGACCGAGTGCAGGACCGGCATCCCCGCCGCCCGTGCCGCCGCCAGCAGCCGGGCACAGTTGGCGGTGACGTTGTCGTAGTCGGGCACCAGATAGCGGCAGTCGGTCCGGTGCTCTTGCTGCAGGTCGATCAGAAGCAGGCCGGCGCGGCGCGGCGGCAGGGTCAGGGTCTGGTGCATCTGTGGTCCGGGCTGGTCGTGGTCACGGTCATGGCGCGATCCCCAACGCCGCCCGCAAGGGCGCGGCGGCGGTCTCGTCGGGCAGGGCGGCAAGGAAGCTGTGCCCCAGACCTTCGGCCAGCACCAGCCTTGTGCCCGGCAGTCGCGCCAGCGCCTCGGCCTGGTTGCACACCGGGTCCAGCGTGGCGCCCAGAACGGTCAGCCGCCGCGGCAGCGCAAAGCCGCGGGTCAGCGGGTCGAAGGCCGGATTGCCGGGCGACAGCCCCTCCGGGTCCAGCCGGCGCTGATAGGAGGCCAGCGAGAGCGGGCCAAGCCCCGTCGTCTCGTCCAGCGTCGCAGGGGGCGGCGGCACCGGCAGGCCGCCGGGATAAAGAAGCACCGCCTCCTCGATCCGGGCTTGCTCCGTGGCGGTCAGCCCGGCATGGCCCCACAGCGCCACCAGCCCGCCCGCGCTGTCGCCCATCAGCCGCAGGCGCGGGTGGCGGGCCAGCTGGCGGCGGATCGCGGCGACGGCATCCTGCGCCTGTGCCGGCAGCGGGTGTTCGGGCGCCAGGCGGTAGCGGACCGAGATCACCGGCGCACGGGTCAGATGCGCGATCCACGCGGTGACAATCCGGTGCGTCTCGGGCGAGCCGACGACAAAGCCGCCGCCGTGGAAATAGACGGTCGGAATGCCGGTGGCATCCGCCGGGGTGAAAAGCAGCCCGCCCGGACACGGGCCATCGGCCGGCAAGGCGCTGATCGCCACATCGTCTGGCAACACGGGCGACACCACTTCGGGCTGGCTGGCGCGGATGCGCCGCAGCAGGGTCGGGTCGCCGTTGATCCAGTCCACCGCATCATCCATCGCATCGTCCATCGCGGGGGCCTAGTGCCAGTCGGTCTTGCGGAAAAGTTCCGCCGCGCGGGCCACGGCGTCGCGGTTCAGCGTGAAGCCAAGCCCCGGCCTGCCCGGCAAGGACAGCCGTCCCTTGACCGGAGTCAGGTTCGGGTCCTCGACGATGTCTTCGGCCAGCAACTGCCACATGATCTGGTTGCCATCGTCCAGATTGGGGATGCAGCGGCCGACGTGATGCTCGGCGCAGGTGGTGATGCCGGTGGTCATCGAGGAATGGATGCACAGAGTCAGCCCCGCCGCCTCGGCCACGGCCGCAGCCTTGATCGTGCCGCGCAGGCCCCCGATCTCGCGCGGGCCGACGGCGATCATGTCGGCGGCCCCGGTGGCGCAGGTGCGGTATACCTCGTCCAGGGTGAACACGGCCTGATCGGCGCCGATGGCGATGGGGGCGCGTTCGGTGACGCGGCGCAGCGCCTCGATCGAGCGCGACGAGGTGGGCTGTTCGATATATTCGATGCCGTAGGGGGCGAATTCGGTCATCCGGCGGATGGTGGTGGCCACGTCCCAGCCCTCATTGGCATCCAGCCGCAGGCGGGCCTTGCCGATGGCCTGCCGGACCATGGGCACGACCTTTGCGTCATGCCCGGCCCCGACACCGACCTTCAGGTAGATCACCGGCTCGCCGATGCTGGCGGCATGGGCGGCATCGGCGGCAATGGCCTCGGGCGTCTCGCCCTGCAGGAAATAGAAATAGCCCACATCGCGCCGCCGCTGGCCGCCCAGAAGATCCCAGACCGGCCGGCCAAGGATCTTGCCCTGCAGGTCCAGTGCCGCCATCTCGATCCCGCTTTGCAGCTGGTTGGAGTAGCGCGGCATGTTGCCGCCAAAGGTCAGGAACAATGCGCGATAGGCATCGGCCCAGCTGGCCGCGATGTCGAAGACCGAGGTGCCGATCAGCCGCCGGCCGATCTTCTCCAGCACCCGCGCCTGTGCGGTGGCATCGGGGGCGGTGGTGGTCTCGCCGTAGCCAAGGGTGCCATCCTCGGCTTCGATCTCGATCAGATTGGTGTGGAAGGCCTCTTCGACCCCCTGCGACCAGATGTAGGGCGTCTTCAGCGGAAGGCGCAGCGAGGTCACGCGGAAGGCTTTGATGATCATGGGGTGCCGGGCGGTTGGGGAAGGGTATGCGATGAAGTATTCACCCCCGTCCCGCCCGGTTCTATGCCAAATGGCCCAGAATATGTGCCATTCGCGGCGTTCCGACGCCGCGCCGCCGGTTGCAGAAGGCCCATATGCGGCAGGCGTGATTTTTGTCCCTCAACCGGCTAGTCGCCCGAAATATAGGCGCTTTCCTGCTTATGCCACGGCAAAGTGATGCCGGTCCCGGATCGCGGGAATTGACGCCGTAGCCGTCCTCGCGCATTTCGCACCCGCAGCATGGCACGAGGGGCACTCTCCTTTGGCTTGCGTGGATTGCAGGGCAGACCTGCAGTGGCCGCATGCCTTGGACGGGGTCACAATGCGCTATAAGCCGCCAGCTTTGTTGAGTTTTCCCGAATCGGGAAGCAGGAGTCCAAATGTCTGGTCACCCGGATCCGACAGTCGAAGTTTCGCGGCGCAGTCTGCTGGCCTTTCTGGGCGCGGGCGCGCTTTTGCATGGCAGCACCATCCTTGCCGGCCCGGCCCGGGCCGACGGCACGCAGCCCGCGCAGCCTGCCCGCCCTGAAGAGGCGGCGGGAGAGCCCTTCGATTTCGACAGTCTGACCAAGGCGATGGGCGAGTTGGCGGCGCTGCCGCATCAGGCCCCGGCAAAGGCGGAAGGCTTCTTCACCGACTTCACCTATGACGATTATCAGGCGATCCAGTTCGATCCCAAGCGCGCCCGCTGGGCGGGGCCGGAGGCGGGCTTCCATGTCCATGCCTTCCATCTTGGCTGGCTGTTCGCAGAGCCGGTGCAGATGTTCGAGGTAACCGAAGGCGTTGCCCGGCCGATGGTCTTCTCGACCGACGATTTTCTGTACTATGACCGGGTGAAAGCCCGGGTGCCGCTGCATGAGCCGCTGCCGGGTGTGTCGGGCTTCCGGCTGAACGCGCCCCTGAACCGCGCCGACATGTTCGACGAGGTGGTGGCCTTCCTTGGCGCCAGCTATTTCCGCGCGCTGGGCCGCGACAACGCCTATGGCCTGTCCGCCCGCGGCCTTGCGATCAACACCGGCCTTGGCCAGCCCGAGGAATTCCCCCGCTTTTCCCGCTTCTGGCTGGAAAAACCGATGCCCTTTGCGCGATCGGTGACGCTTTATGCCAGCCTTGAAAGCGACAGCTGCACCGGGGCCTACCGTTTCACCATCCGCCCCGGCGAGAGCACCGAGATCGACGTGACGGCGCGTCTGTTCTTCCGCACCGAGGTCCAGCAGGTCGGTATCGCGCCGCTGACCTCGATGTTCCTCTTCTCGGAGAAGAACCGCGCCAGCTTCGACGACTATCGCCCTGCCGTGCATGACAGCGACGGGCTGGCGATCCACCGCCGCGATGGCGACCGCATCTGGCGGCCGCTGAACAATCCGGTCCGGCTGAGCGAAAGCTGGCTGGTCGAGGAAAGCCCCGAGGCCTTCGGCCTGATGCAGCGCGACCGCAACTTCGAAAGCTATCAGGACGCCACGGCGCATTATGAACGCCGCCCCTCGGTGCTGGTCGTGCCGCAGGGCGACTGGGGCAAGGGCGCCGTCCGGCTGGTCGAGATCCCGACCGATCTGGAAGTCAACGACAACATCGTTGCCTTCTGGGTGCCCGAGGCGAAGCCGCTGCCCGGCCAGATGGCCGAATATTCCTACCGGCTGGTCTGGGGCGCGCTGGCGGCGGATGCCGGCGGCGATCTGGCCCATGTCAAGGAAACCCGCGCCGGTGTGGGCGGGGTTTCGGGCGTCCAGAACACCGAAGGCACCCGCAAGTTCGTGGTGGATTTCGCCGGCGGGATGCTGGCCGAGCTGCCCGCAAACGCGGTGCTTGAGCCGGTCGTCACCGTCAAGGGGGGCGAGGTTGCGGTGCAGACCCTCTCGAAGATCGAAGGAACCGACACCTGGCGTCTGGTGTTGGACATACTGCCGCATGGCGGCGCAACTGTCGAATTCGTCGCCCATGTGGCGGGCTTCGGCCGCAAGCTGACCGAGACCTGGGTCTATCAATGGGTGACCGCATGACTGCGCACAAGCTGATCCTTCAGCCGGATGGCGATGCCATGACCGCCGCAGCGGCCGATGGCGCGCCGCCGCGCGCGCCGATGCACATGCCCAAGCAGGTGCTGACGGCCGAGCCGGGCGCTGTCCGCCGCGGGATGATGCGGCTTCTGTCCGTGCTGCCCTCCGGGCGTCACAGACCGGGCTGATCATGACGGACGCGCCGCTAAACCCGGGGGATCGCGCGGGCGGCACCCGTGCCTTGGCCGTTGCGGCCTCGGTTCTTGCGGCTGCCGCGGCCGGGTCGGTCTTCTATATCTACGGCGCCGCCGACGGGGTGGACAAGCTGGACATCCTGCGCGCCGGGCTGATCTTCCTGTCGACCTGGTGGCTGGCCTGGGGCGCTGCAACGGCGCTTCTGGGCCTGACCTCGCGCCAGCGCCCGGCCGTGGCGCGGGCCGGCGGCGCCATCCGCGGCCGCAGCGTGGTGATCGTTCCGGTCTACAACGAAGACCCGCGCGTCACTTTCGCCCGCGTCGCCGCCATGGACGATTCCCTGCGCGCCGCCGACCCTGCGCTGAAGGTGGATTTCGCCATCCTCTCCGACACCCGCGATGACCGCATCGCCGCGCAGGAACGGCTGTGGTTCACCCGGCTTCTGACCCGCCAGCAGGGCGAGGGGCGGTTGTTCTACCGCCGGCGCGAGAAGAACACCGGCCGCAAGGCCGGCAATATCGAGGAGTTCGTCGCCGGCTCCGGCGCCGCCTGGGACTATGCCGTCATTCTGGACGCCGACAGTCTGATGGAAGGCGCGACCATTCTCGAGATGATCCGCCGCATCGAGGCCGACCCGCGGCTGGGCCTGTTGCAGACCTTGCCAAAGGTCGTGCGCGGCCGGTCGGTCTTCGGCCGCGCCATGCAATTCGCCGCCGGATTCCATTCGCCGGTTTTCGCCCGCGGACTGGCCGCAATGCAGGGCCGCACCGGCCCGTTCTGGGGCCATAACGCCATCGTCCGGCTGCGGGCCTGGGCGGAATGCTGCGGCCTGCCCGAACTGCCGGGCCGGCCGCCTTTCGGGGGCCATATCCTCAGCCATGACTATGTCGAGGCGGCGCTTCTGGCCCGTGGCGGCTGGACCGTGCGGCTGGATGACGACCTGCAGGGGTCCTACGAGGAAGGCCCCGAGAACATCATCGACCACGCCAAGCGCGACCGGCGCTGGTGCCAGGGCAACCTGCAGCATTCAAAGCTGGTCGGCGCGCCCGGCCTGAAGATGTGGAGCCGCTTCGTTTTCGTCCAGGGCATCTTCGCCTATATCGCGCCGCTGATCTGGCTGGCCTTCATCGCCGCCTCGATCGCCGCCGTCTACTGGACGGCCAAACCGGACTATTTCCCGCAAGAGAACTGGCCCTTCCCGGTCTTTCCGAACGACCAGACCGCCAAGGCCGTCGGGCTGGCGGTAGGGGTGTTCGGGCTTCTGGTGATGCCAAAGCTGCTGGTCGCGCTGGATGCCATGGCCACCGGGCGCGCGCGCGGCTTCGGCGGCGGCCTTGCCGCCCTGCGCTCGGTCCTGTGGGAGTTGGTGCTGTCGTCGCTGATCGCGCCGGTGCTGCTGGCGTTCCAGAGCCGGTCGGTCTTTCAGGTGCTGTTCGGACGCGATGGCGGCTGGCCGCCGAACAACCGCGGCGATGGTGGCCTGACGCTGGCCGAGGCCTTTGCCGCCTCGCGCTGGATCAGCCTCTGGGGCGCGGCGGGGATGGCGGCGACCTGGATCCTGGCGCCGGTCCTGCTGTTCTGGCTGATGCCGGTGACACTGCCGATGCTGGCAGCCCCCGTCCTGATCGCCTGGACGTCGCGCCGGGGCCGAGACGTCGCCTTCAGGGTGCCCGAAGAGGCCGAGGTTCCCGCGATCCTCAGCCGCCACGACGCGGTTCTGGCCGCCTGGTCCGCCCCGGAAAGCGAGGTCAAGGTTGCCTGAGGCCCGCAAACCCCGCGACCACCGGATCGATTTCCTGCGCGGTCTGGCGCTGGTGATGATCTTCATCAACCATATTCCGGGCAATGCCTGGGAGAATGTCACCTCGCGCAATTTCGGCTTTTCCGATGCGGCCGAGGGCTTTGTGCTGATGTCCGGCATCGCGGCCGGGCTGGCCTTCGGCCCGGTGTTTTCCAACCCCGCGCCCTGGTCGGCCCGGCTGCGGCCTTGGCGGCGGGCGCTGACGCTCTGGGTGGCGCATGTGCCGGTCTGCTTGGCGATCCTGGCGCTTTTTGTCCTGACCCGACAGGATGCCGGCGTGGCCGAAATGGCGCTGGCCCGCAACATCACGCCTGTGCTGGAGCAGCCCTGGCCCTTTATCCCGGCCATGGCGATGCTGAGCCACCAGTTCGCCTATGCCGACATCCTGCCGCTTTACATCCTTCTTCTGCTGGCCGCGCCGGGGCTTCTGGCGCTTGCGGTGCGCTGGCCGCGAAGGCTGATGCTGGCATCGGTCGCGCTCTGGCTGGCGACTGGCCTGTTCCGGCTGAAGTTCCCGACCTGGCCGCAGGAAAACGGCTGGTTCTTCAACCCGATGGCCTGGCAGGTGTTGTTCGTGGCCGGCATCCTGACCGGCCTTGCCCTGCGGCGCGGGCAGCGGATTCTGCCGGTCCGCAGCTGGGCGCTGTGGCTGGCCTGGGGCTTCCTGATCCTTTCGGCAATCTGGGTGCAGGTGCCGGCGGTGGCCAATGCCGGCGGGCATGGGCTTTGGCTTTTGCGTGAATACCTCGGCTTTCCCTCGATCATGGTGTCCTTCGACAAGGGCATGCTTTTTCTGCCGCGTCTTCTGCATATCCTTGCGCTGGCCTATGCGCTGTCGGCCCTGCCGGCGCTGAAGGCGCTTGCCGCCGGGCCGTGGGGGCAGGGGCTGGCCCGGCTTGGCCGCCATTCGCTGCCGGTCTTTGCCGCCGGCACGCTGATGGCCTATGCGGCGCAGGTCGGCCGGCAACTGGCCCCGCCCTCCTTCCTGATGGATACCGCGATCGTGGTGGCGGGGACCGCGGTCCTTTTCCTTGTGGCCCGGCTGCGCGAGGAGCAGAAACTGAGAAGCCGTGCCGCGCTTGCGGCCGCCTGAGAAAGAGCACTTGCCCTGCCGCCGCCCTTGCGGTCTTTTGCAGACGGGGTGGCCAAGGAATGCTTAGGGTTCTGGTGACGGGTGGGCGGGCGCCGGTGGCGCTGCATCTGGTGCGTCTGATGGCGGGCGCAGGGCATCATGTGCTGATGGCCGACAGCCTGCCCTGTCCGATGGCCGAGGCCAGCCGGATGCATCAGGGCTTTCACCGTTTGCCGTCACCGCGCTTTCAGCCTGAAGGTTTTGGCGCAGCACTGGGGGCGCTGATCCGCCGCGAGGAGGTCGCGCTGGTGCTGCCGACCTGCGAGGAGGTGTTCTACCTTGCGCAGTTCTGGCAGCAGGACAGGCCCCCGGCCCGGCTTTTCGCGCCGCCGCTGCCGCTTCTGGCCGAGGTGCATGACAAGCACCGCTTCATCGAACTCTGCGCGGGGCTGGGACTTGCGGT
Organism: uncultured Paracoccaceae bacterium; assembly: GCA_934500835.1. Lineage (GTDB taxonomy): Bacteria > Pseudomonadota > Alphaproteobacteria > Rhodobacterales > Rhodobacteraceae > Pseudogemmobacter. The sequence continues at coordinate 54,171 of CAKSTR010000012.1, forward strand.
GCCGCCGACCCGTTTGGTGACTTCGCCCGCCGATCTGGCCGCCCTGCGGCCCGTGGCGGGTGATCTGGTGTTCAAGCCGGTCTGGTCGCGCTTCGCCTCGCAGGTATTGATCCGGCCCGAGGCAAAGGCGCTGGACCGGATCACGCCCACCAAAGCTGCCCCATGGGTCGCGCAGGACTATCTGGCCGGGCAGGAGATCTGCGCCTATGCGGTGGCGGTTGACGGCAAGCTGGTGGCGCTTTCGGCCTATCGCGGGCTTTACCGCGCCGGCAAGGGCGCGGCCGTCGCCTTTGCCCCGCTGCGCGACGATGCCGTCCGCGATTTTGTCACCCGCTTCATTGAGGGCACCGGCTGGACCGGCCAGATCTCGTTCGACCTGATGCGGATGCCGGACGGCCGTGTCCTGCCTCTGGAGTGCAATCCGCGTGCCACCAGCGGGCTGCATTTCTTCCGCAGCCCCGGGGTGTTCTCGGCGGCCCTCCTCAAGGGGGCCGAGGTCATGCCGGACGTGACGCGACCGCAAGGCGTGCGGCTTGCGCTTTGGCTTTACGGCCTGCCGGCGGCGATCCGGGCGGGCCAGATCGGCCCCTTCCGCCGGGCCTTGCGACAGGTGCAGGAGGTGCTTGACTGGCCCGACGATCCCGGCCCGAAACAGGCGCAATGGGCGGCGCTGCGCGGGATTGCCGCGCGGGCGCTGCGCGAAAGGATCAGCCTGCAACAGGCCTCGACCCGCGACATCGAATGGAACGGGCCGGATCAAAGCTCGATCTGAAGATCGCGCGGGGCGGCGGCGGCTTCGGGCAGACGGCCGGCGTCGATGGCCTCGATCTCGGTCCGCAGGATGTCCAGTGGACCGATCAGCGGGCGCGGATTGCCTGCGGCCCGGGCGGTGTCGAAGGCCTCGGCCAGCACCTTGCGGTCCTGCTCCAGCGCGATGCGGAACAGCGGGCGGAAGGCCTGCATCTTCAGCCAGCCCCAGGCGCCCTGCCTTGGGCCGACCAGAACGCCGATGCCTTCTACCCGGGTTTCGGTCGCTTGCCGCAGATGAAAGGTCATCGCCAGCACCAGCCCCTTCGGCCCCCAGTATTCCAGCTCGGCCATGCCCGGATGGCGATAGCGGCCCACCGTCCGCACCCGCGCCCCGTCCAGCAAGGCCGAGACCAGACCCTGCTGACGCTCTTCCCCGGTATAATCGGCACCGACCCAGCCCGGCCCGCCCGTCACCCGGACGTTCACCGCAAAGCGCCGGGGCGAGAGGCCGCGCAGCAGGCCCTTGTGGGTGAAATGGGTGTGGGTGGCGTCAAGGATGTTCTCTGCCGTGTCGATCACGGTCGACCGCGTGGCGTTCGAGACCAGCAACATCCGCACCGGCTGACCCTGATCCTGCATGCAGTGCAGATAGGGCGGGGCCTCGGGGCGGCCTTCTGACAGAAAGACGACGCCGCCGGTTTCGGTCACGCTCAGGCAGGGGATGCGGTAGCGCGGTGTCTCGGCCATATGTCCGGGGATCGCGGTGCACTGGCCTGCGCCGTCAAAGCGCCAGCCGTGATAGGGGCATTCGACCGACCCGCCGACCACCCGTCCGCCGGACAAAGGCGCGTGGCGATGCGGGCAGCGGTCGTGCAATGCGGCCAGCCCTTCGGCGCCGCGGAAAAGCACAAGCGGCGTTCCGTTCCACCAGACCTGCCTTGGCTTCTTGCCAATATCACGCGAAAGCGCCACGGCTTGCCAAATATCCCGCGTCAGTTCTTTCACAATTCAAACCTTTCCATCAAAGGCACCCCGATCCCGCGCAGGAGCGCCTCCATCACCCGTGTCGCCAGCCGGCGGGGCAAGGGCAGATGCCCGACATAGGCCGCGGTGTATTCGATCACCGGCACCCCGCCGCGCAGCCGCTTGAATCCGGCGGCCCCGGCCGAGCAGTTGAAGAAAAGGCCGCGTTGCGCCGCGTGGTCCCGGCCGATCTGCATCATCATCCGGTAAAGCCCCTCTTTCACCGGGCGCGAGGTGTCATAGCCGACCAGCGGCTGCGTCAGCGTGCGGCCGCTGGCGAAGAAGGCCGTGAAGGCGACAAGGTCGCGGCCCTCGCGCAGGCCCTCCAGATGCAGAAGGCCGGCGCGGTGCATCTCTTGCACGAAGGCGGGGGTATAGGCCGGGTTCAGCGCGCTGTATTTGCGCAGGTAGAGATCGGCGTAAAGCTTTGCGCAGGTTGTGTAATCGGCCGCTGTGAACCCTTCGTTCCCGACCCTGCGCAGCGTTGTTCCGGCCAGCAGGGCCCGGTCCCGGCGCATGTCGCCGGTCACCCGTGCCCCTGCCGGATCGGTGAAGAGATAGACCTGCCGGGCGGGCAGCATGCGAAACCCGGCAAGCCTCAGGGCTTCCATCGTCGCCGCGTCGGCCATCGGGTTCAGCGAGCGCAGCAGGATCGCCCGGCCGGGGAAGCGGGCCAGCAGGGTGTCGCGCAGCGCCACGGCGGCGGGCGGGTCCAGCGCCGGCGCGGGATTGGTCGAGAACAGCCAGTTGTTCACCTGCACCTGCCGGTCCAGACCGCTGGCCCGGACCAGCGGCCGCGCGGCCCGGATCAGTGCCGAAAGCGGTGCGCGCACCAAGGGATGCGCGGCGAAATTCCGCGTCTCTTCCAGCGCGTAGTCGATGTAGCCGGTGGTCGGGTGGCAGATATAGCAGGTGGGTGCGCCATCGTTCACCGTCAGCGGAAAGCTGAGACCGGCAATCTCCATCCGCTCGAATCTTGTCGAGAGGTTTGCGACCAGATCCCGGCTGTCATGGTCCTGACAGAGATCGACGAAGGCCCTGACACGGGCCGGGTCATTGCCGGCAAGCCCGGTCATCGCCGGTCCCCGGCGGGCAATCGGCATTCCACCCGGCGCAGCTTGCGGCCCGGGTTCAGGGGCAGGGCGGCACGGGTCAGCGTCAGCGTGGCCTGCGTGCCGCGGCGGGTCAGCAGATTCGCCACGGCCTGACCTGCGGCCTGCGCCGCCAGGTCGGCAAGTCCGGGCGGCAGGATCAGCTCCAGCCGGGCGGGTGCGTTCTGGATCAGGCGGAAGTCGGTGATGCTTCGGCTGGCGCCTAGGACGGCGTTGCGCAGGATGTCGGGGGTCAGCGTCACCCCGCCGGGCAGGTGAAAGCAGTCATCCATCCGGCCGACGACTTCGGTCACATGGCGCAGGGGCGATCCGCAGGGGCAGGGGGTACCGGCCAGCCGCAGCAAGTCGTTCATCCGGTAGCGCGCCATGATCTGCGTCTCGCGCCGGAAGGCGGTAACGATGGGGGTGACAAGGCCATCCCCCACCGGCTCGAATTCGAAAAAGATCGAATCCTCGGCCAGATGCAGGCTGCCATGGCGGCAGGTGGTGGCGAAAAGCCCCTCGGTCGCCATGTAGATCTGGTCCAGCGGCAGGTTGAAATGGCCCTCGATCAGCGGGCGGTCGGGCGGGTCCAGCATCTCGGCGGCGGCGAAGATGCGGCGCGGCGACAGGCGAAAGCCGCTTTCGGCGAAATGGCGCAGGATGCGGGGCGGGGCCAGCAGAACCGTGGGGGCAAAAGTCTCAAGGTCGGCGCGCCAATGGTCGGGGCCTGCCGTCACGTCGAAGAACCGCAGGGAAATCCAGGGCAGGCGGCGGGCGGAATGGTAAAGCCTTGTGTCGCGCGGCAGGACGATGGCCACCCTTTGCGGCCGGGTCAGCAGGTCTGCCATGGTCTTGGCAAGGATGCTGCCCAGCCAGCGGAAACGCTCGGCCTCCGAGATCACGAAAAGCCCGCGATTGCCCGACGTGCCGGTAGAGCAGCCGACCGTCAGCCCCCGCACGGTCCGGCCCGAGGCCACCGCCTGCCAGCCCTGATCGGCGGTGATCCCGGCGCGGTTGTAGCGGTGGAACGCCGCCATCAGGCCGGCTTTGTCGGTGACGGGCAGATCCTGCAGACGCAGGGGCGCGACGGGATAGGCGGCAACCTTGGGCAGATCCCGGGCCAGCCAGCCGGCAAGGGCACGGCTTTGCGCAGCCTCGAACGCGGCGCGGTCAAGGCCGGGGCGCTGCAGCCGCAGGGTCCTGACGAAGGAGGCGACGGCCTCGGCCGGGCCGATCATGGCAGGGCCTCGTCAAAAGCCGTGAGGGCTGGGTCGTGGCACAGCATGACCTCGGCCCCCTCGTCCCGCAGCCGGTGGAGAAGGTCGGTCGAAGGGGCCAGCGCCGCCGGGCTTTCGGCGAAAAGCCGCATCGGCAGGCCGGGGCGGCGGCCGGGGGCAAGGGCGTCGCGCAGCCATTGTGTGTCGGTGCCGTAGACCAGTGGGCGGCCGCCGGGGAAGAGCAGGCCGAAATGGCCATCGGCATGGCCGGGCAGGTCCAGCGCCAGCACGCTGCCATCGCGGAAGATGTCGCGGCCTTGCGGGGCAAGGGGCGCATCCTCGACCGCGTCCAGCCTTGCCGCGAAGTTGGGCGGCAACAGTTCGGGGAAGGCGGCACGATGGAGGTTGGCCCATCGGCTGCGGTTGGCCAGCCGCGTGCAGGCGGCCCGGCTGGCCGTGAACCGCGCCTTCGGAAAAAGACGCAGGCCCGAGACGTGATCGACATGGAAATGGGTAACGATGACGCGGGTGATGTCGGCAGGGGTCAGGCCGTGGCGGGCAAGAAAGGCGTCCGGCTGGCCTTCGGCGATCAGGATCGGCCGCAACAACCGGCCATAGAGCCTGAGACCGAGGGAGCGCCCCGGCGCCGTCACGGAATGCGCCGTGTAGCCGGTGTCGATCAGCACGGGCCCCTCGACCGGGTGGCGGATCAGCCCATAGCGCACCGGCAGCCGCAGCCAGCGCAGACGCCCGCCTTTCAGCAGGAACCGCTCCGGCCCGGCGACATGCGCGCTGTTGCAAAAGATCGGGCGGATCATGGCGCGCCCCGGAAGCTGCGCTCCAGCCCTTCGGCGAAGGAAATACGCGGCGACCAGCCCAGAAGGCGGCGCGCCTTGGAGATGTCCAGGCTTTGCGCATAGGCAAAAAGGGCAAGGCCGTAGCGGGTGGCGACAGGCTCGCGGCCAGTGGTCATCAGCGCCAGCCGCTCCATTGCGCCGGCGGCGAAAAGAACGGGGGGCAACGGCAACCGGCGCCAGCGCAGCGGAACGCCGGCGCGGGCGCAGGCGGCGGTGGCGATCCGGCTGACGGGCAGCACCTCGCCGCCCGAGATGTGGAAGATCTGGCCCCCGGCCTCGGGCCCGGCGTCAAGGGCGGCAATGGCGGCGCGGGCGGCGTCTTCGACATGGGTCAGGTCGATCCGCGCCGCGCCGTCGCGGAAAAGGGGCAGCGGCCGGCTGCGGGCGGCCTGCAGAAGGCGCGGCAGCAGGGCGGTGTCGCCCGCACCGTAAAGCCCGCGCGGCCGCAGGATCACCGGTGAGAGGTCGGGCGCGGCAAGGACCAGCGCCTCGGCCTCGGCCTTGGTGCGGGCGTAGGGGGTATAGGGCGGGGGCAGCGGTGCCCCTTCGTCCAGATCCAGCTGGTCGCAGGGGGCGAAAAGCACCGAAGGCGACGAGATATGCACCAGCCGCCGCACCTTCAGCCGCCGCGCCAGCGCGATCACGGCTGCGGTGCCGGTGACATTGGCGGCGCGGAACTCGGCCAGCCTGCCGAAGGGCGCGGACAGGGCGGCGCAATGAAGGATGGAATCGACCCCGGCAAGTTCTGCCATGTCGGGCGGGGGGGCGGTCAGGTCCCAGTGCAGGCCGGGCACCCCGAGCCCCGCCAGCCGGGCGGCGTTCCGACCCTGCGCCAGAAGCGGGCGGTCCGCCATCAACCGCACCAGCGCGCCGCCCAGAAACCCCGTCGCCCCGGTGATCAGCACGCGGCCTGTCATCAGACCTCCTGCGCGAGGCCGCCGAAGGAAACCCCGGCAGAGGTGCCCAGGAACAGCACCCGCATCCCGGCACGGACCCGGCCGTCGCGACGGGCCAGATCCAGCGTGAAGGGGATCGAGGCGGCGATCTGGTTGCCGAAATCGGCGGCGATCTGGACCACCTTTTCCGGCGCAAAGCCGGTCTGGCGGATCATATGGGCAAGGGCGGCGGGGCTGGCCTGATGCGGGATGACAAGATCCACATCGCCATGCGCCCAGCCCGCGCGGGCCAGCAGGTCGGTCACGAAGCCCGCGAAATGCCGCGAGGCAAGGCGGAAAAGCTCTTTGCCGTCCATGTGGAACAGGGCGTGGTCGCGGAAGGCCTGCGGTTCGGCGGCAAAGTCGAAACGGGTGCCGCCGGCGCCGATGCCGCAGGCATCATAGGCGGAAGGATAGGTCCGCATCAGGCTGGCGGCGATGCGGGGGCCTTCGCTTTGCGCGGGCCGCAGCACCACGGCGGCGGCGCCGTCACCGAAAAGGCCCGCGATCTCGGGCGCGGTCTGCCAAGGCAGGGCGCGCGAGGCGATCTCGGCCGAGAAGACCAGCGCCGCATTGCCGCCGGTCAGCATCCGGGCGGCGGTCTCGAAGCCGGTCAGGAACGACAGGCAGGTGGAGTTGACATCGAAGGCCGCGGCCTGCCCGTCGGCAATCCCCAGCCGGGCCATGACCAGGGGGGCCGTCGCCGGGATCGGCTGGTAGGGCACGGCAGAGGCGCCGATGACCAGGGTGACGGCGGCGGCCTCAAGCCCGGCGTCGTCAAGGGCGGCGCGGGCGGCGGCGGCGGCAAGGTCGACCTGGCTTTCCCCCGCGCAGACCGCCCGGCGGGCGACGCCGGTCAGGGCCTCGATCCGGCCCGGGGGCAGGCCAAGCCGGGCATCGAAATCGGCCGAGGACACGATGGCGGCGGGCAGGGCCCGTCCGGTTCCGGCAATCTCGACTCGCATCAAACGCCCTTCCCCGCTGCGTCACGAAATGCAGCGCTGACTGTCACATAAGCCTGCGCCGGGGCGGGGGGAAGTCACGTCGGGTATTCCGCACTGTTGCGGCAGGTGACGCTGCGTCGGCGCGGCGGTCTGGGGGAGGGCGCCCGGCTGGTGCCGGACCCCCGAACGCATACGCCCCCGGGGGGAACCCGGGGGCGGCGGTGATCAGGCCGGCATCCGCGATCAGAAGGTGATCTGCGAGGTCAGGAAGAAGCTGCGGCCGGCTTCCGGCATGCCCTGGACCGTCTGGTAGTTGCGGTCAAAGAGGTTGCGGATGCCGAAGTCGATCGAGGCCGAGGACGAGACCTGCCAGCTGGCGCTGAGGTTGGCCAGACCGAAGCCGGGCATCTTGGTGTAGCTGTAGACGCTGTTGGCGACGTTGGTCTGCCCGGCGGCGGGATCGGACCAGCGCGAACCGTAGAGCTCAAGCGACGGCGTCACGGTCAGCGTGTCGGTGGCCTGCCAGTCCAGCGCGATATAGGCCTTGTGGCGCGGGATGTCGGTGATTTCCAGCCCCCGGATCGAGGGATCTTCGATGCTGGCATTCAGGTAGGTGTAGTTGAAGGTCAGGCCGACCCGGTCGTTCACCGTCCAGCCGGCCGCGATCTCGACCCCCTTGTAGACGCCTTTGCCGACGTTCTGTTGTTGCGACAGGATGTTGCCGGGGTTGGAGGCATCGACCACGATGGCCTGGATCAGGTCATCCACCCGGCTGTAGAAGACGGCGCCTTCCAGTGTGACCGGTCCGACGTCTCCGCTGTAGCCCAGTTCGACATTGGTCGCGCGTTCGGCGTCAAGATCGGGGTTCGGCACGAAGGTGCGGAAGCGGGTGCTGTAGCGGTGGAACAGCGTCGGGAAGCTGGTGCGCGACGAGACACTGACGTGGTATTCGCCGCCGGCATCGGGCGACCAGATCGCGGCCAGCTGCCAGTCGATCGCTTCCGTGCTGACCCTGGGATAGCCCGCGCTGGTGTCGGTGCGCTTGGCCTCCAGCACCCTGGCCTTGTTGAAGCTGAGCCCGCCGACGATGCGCAGCGCGTCCGAGACCTGCCAGCTGTCCTCGACGGCCAGCGAGATCGTCTCTTCCTTGCTGTATTCGGTGGGATCGGCAGGCGTGTTCAGCGAAGGCGTGGGGAAGTTGATCGCCTCGTGATTGTCGCGGCGAAAGTGCAGCGCCAGCTTCAGGTCATGCACGCCAAGGGTAAGTCCGTATTCCGCCGCGGCGCCGATGGAATAGTCGTCATAGGCGCTGTCGAAGGTGCGGGGCGAGACAGTCTGTGTCGCATGCGCGGGGCTGTCCCAGGACGACAGGATGTTGTCGAAGGTGTTGTAATAGACCTTGGTCTTCAGATAGCCGGCCCCCAGTTCGGTATGGCTGTAGAAGGCCAGGCTGGAGATGTCCCATTGCGGCCAGGTCCAGTCGCGCTGAGTGCCGCCGACGCAGCCCGCGCCGCAGGCGATCCCGCGCATCGGCTGCATGATGTTGTAGGGCGCGTTCTTCGATCCGGTCTGCCGGGTATAGCTGAGAACATATTCGTCGGTGGCGTTCGGGGTATAGCCGACCTTCACGTTCAGCCGCGAATCCGAGGTGTCGGCATTGTCGCGAAGGCCCCCGTCCTCGTTCGGGACCGGCACGAAATCCTTCGACAGCCAGAAGCCGTCGGTCTCGCGCTTCATCCAGCTGGCGGTGGCATACCATTTGTCCTGCCGGGTGCCGAACGACAGGTAGCCACTTTTGCCGGCGATGTCGCCCTGTCCGCCCTCGATGCCAAGCCGGGCCTCGCCTTCAAAGGCTTCGGTCGGCTTCTTGGTGACAAGGTTGATGGCGCCGCCCATGCCGCCGGGACCGTTCAGCACCGAAACATAGCCCTTCTGCACCTCGACCTCGGCCAGATCGGGGGTCAGGAAGCGGCCGTAGTCCAGCCGGTTGTCGGCCGGAAGATAGACGCGGATGCCGTCGATCGACAGCGGCACATGCCAGCGGTCGAAGCCGCGGACAAAGACCTTCGGCTCGTTCCGGCTGCCGCCGCCGGTGTTGACGGCCGAGACGCCGGGCAGCGTGCCAAGCGTGTCGTTCAGCGTGGCACGGCCCTGTTTCATCGCCTCTTCGCCGGTGACGCCGGCGGTGGTGCCGCCCTGACCCTCGTCCTCGGCGCTGATGTAGATCGTGCCAAGAAAGAAGGTGTCGGACAGTTTCGACGGGCCGGTCTCGGCCAGAAGCGGGGTGGCTGTCAGGCCGGGGATGGCCATTCCGGCCAGGACAAGGCCGTGCAGCAGGTTGTTGGGCAGTTTCATGGGCGACTTTCCTCCTCAGGGCGCAGCCTTCGGGGAAGGTCTGGCGAATCGATATGTTTAAAGAAACATATCCAAATCGCGCAGCAAGCCCTGCACGCCCCGGCTGCAACGGCGCTGTGACATTCTTGCAGCGATGGACGGAGACGGGTGCCACAGCTTCGTGCTTGAAAGCCGGACAAGATATGTTCCATCATACATATCGAGGCCAAAGCCAAGATGACTCGCCGGGGGAAAGCATGGACATCCGCTACGTCAGTTCCGATCAGGACAACGAAACCAACGCCGTCTTGTCCGCCGTCGCCGAACGGGCGGCCGCCGAAGGCATCCGGGTGGCGGGCACGGTGCAGCCCCTGCTTGAAGGCATGGGGCAGGGCAAATGCGACATCGTGCTGCGGCTTTTGCCGGATGGGCCGATCCGCAGCATCAGCCTTGATCTTGGCCCCGGCGCAACCGGCTGCCGGCTGGATGCCGGCGCGCTGGAAGAGGCGGTGCTGGTGGTCGAGGAACGCCTGTCGGGCGCCGAGGCGCTGATCGTGAACAAGTTCGGCAAGCAAGAGGCCGCAGGCCGCGGTCTGGCCGATCTGATCGGCCGTGCCTGCGGCGAGGGGATGCCCGTGCTGGTGGGCGTGGCGCCCGAATGGCGCGATCATTTCCTGTCGTTCGCGGCCGGAACGGCACAACCGATTGCCGCGGACGCCGATCAGGTGATGGACTGGCTGCGTGCCGCCTGCCGCGCGCAGGCGGCCTGACCCTTTTGAAAGGAGGCAAAGACATGAAACTCAGCGCCCGGAACGTGCTGCGCGGCACCGTTGTTGAAATCATCACAGGGGCCGTCACCAGCCATGTCAGGATCGACATCGGCGGCACCATCGTGACGGCCTCGATCACCAATACGGCGGTGCAGGAGCTTGGCCTTGCGGTCGGCAAGCCGGCGGCGGCGGTGATCAAGGCCTCGGATGTCATGGTCGGGGTCGATGACTGAAACCATCGCCGATCCGCTTCGCCCGCATGAAGAGGCGGTGGACCTGCCCGCCACCTTCGACGCCGGGCTTTGGTTCATCGGCCGCATCCGCACCCCCTGGACGGACCGCAGCGAGTGTCCCAAGCGCGGCGATGCCGAAACCGGGCCGGAATGCCGGATCGAGATCGACAGCCGCTGGGCGCCCGCCCTTGCCGGGATCGAGAAGCATCAGAACCTGCAGGTGCTGTACTGGATGCACCTGTCGCGCCGCGATGCGGTGCGGCAGAACCCGCGTCATGACAGCGGCTCGACCGGCACGTTCGCCATCCGCTCGCCCCTGCGGCCCAATCCCGTCGCCTCGTCCGTCGTGCGGCTCTTGGCGGTGGACGGGTCCACCCTGACCGTGCGCGGCCTCGATTGCATCGACGGCACGCCGCTCATCGACCTCAAACCCGAATTCGGAGCCCTCTGGTGCGATACTTCCCCGCAAAGGCGCTGACCGGCGCCGTTCTGGCCAGCCTTCTGGCGCTGCCCGCGCTGGCCTTCGATGGCCGCACCGTCACCGATGCAACCGGGCGCGAGGTTCTGGTGCCCGCCAATCCGGCGCGGGTGTTTGCCGCCGGCCCGCCGGCCTTGACCCTGCTTTATACGCTGAAGCCCGAGGCGATGGTCGGCTGGGTCCGGGCGCCGAAGAAGGGCGATCTGCCCTATCTTCTGCCGCAGGTGGCGGACCTGCCCGAACTGGGCCGGCTGACCGGCAAGGGTGACACGCTGAACCTTGAGGTTCTGCTGACCACGACACCGGACCTGATCCTTGACTATGGCACGGTGAACGACACCTATATCGACCTTGCGGGCCGCGTGCAGGAACAGGCCGGCGTGCCCTATATCCTGATCGACGGCTCTTTCGCCGCCCTGCCGCAATCGATCCGCCAGATGGGCGATGTGCTGGCGGTGCCCGAGCGGGCCGAGACCCTGGCCACCTATGCCGATACCGCCTTGGCCGATCTGGATGCGCTGCTGGCCGGCATCCCCGAGGACCAGCGCCCGACCGTCTATCTGGCCCGTGGCCCCGAGGGGCTGGAGACCGCCGCCAAAGGCTCGATCAACGCCGAGATCATCGAACGAGTCGGTGGCCGCAATGTGGCCGAGGTTGAAACCAGGGGTCTGGCCACCGTTTCGCCCGAGCAGGTGCAGGCCTGGGCGCCCGAGATCATCATCACCATCGACAAGGACTTTGCCGAAACCGTCGGGACGATGCCGGAATGGCAGGGCATTCCTGCGGTGGCGAATGGCCGGGTCTATCTGGCGCCGGCGGCCCCCTTCGGCTTTATCGACGCGCCGCCATCGGTCAACCGGCTGATCGGGCTGAAGTGGCTGGCGGCCAAGTTCTACCCCGACCAGGCCAAGGGCGATCTGCGGGCCGATGTGGCGGCGTTCTATACGCTCTTCTACGGGGTGATGCCCGACGATGCGGCCCTGACGGCGCTTCTGGGTGACTGACCGGGGACTGATCCCGCTTCTGCTGCTGGGACTGGTTGCCGCCCTGCTGGCCGGGGTGGCGATCGGTCCCTTTCCGCTGTCGTTGCGCCAGATTGCCGAAGCCCTGGCGGGCGGCGGTGACGCGCAGGCGACGACCGTCCTGTGGAACATCCGCCTGCCGCGCGTGCTGGCGGCGGCGCTGGTCGGCGCGGCGCTGGCCACAGCCGGGGCGGCCTATCAGACCGCTTTCCGCAATCCGCTGGTCTCGCCCGACATTCTTGGTGTCTCGGCCGGGGCGGGGTTCGGGGCGGTGCTGGGCATTCTGCTGGGCCTGCCGGTCCTGATGATCCAGATGGCGGGCTTTGTCACGGGGCTGGCGACCGTGGTGCTGGTGCTGCTGCTGTCGCTTTCGCTGCGCGGCGGGGGGCAGGTGCTGGTCATGGTGCTGTGTGGCATCGCGGTTGGGGCGCTGGCCGGGGCCGGCATTTCGCTGGTCAAGCTGCTGGCCGACCCCGAGAGCCAGCTGCCCGCCATCACCTTCTGGCTGATGGGCAGCCTTGCCGGGGCCAAGCGCGCCGATGTGCTGGCGGCGCTGCCGGCCATCCTTGCTGGCCTTCTACCGCTGGTCCTTCTGCGCTGGCGCATCGGCCTGCTGGCCCTGGGCGATGACGAGGCAAGGTCGATGGGGGTCGAGGCGACACGCCTGCGCCTACTGGTCATAGCCTCGGCCACGCTGATGACCTCGGCCGCGGTATCCATGGCCGGCGTGATCGGCTGGATCGGGTTGATGGTGCCGCATATGGCGCGGCTTCTGACCGGCCCGCGCTTTGACCGGATGCTGCCGGCGGCGGCGCTGCTCGGGGCGGGGTTCATGGTGCTGGTCGACACCGCCGCCCGTTCAATCGCGCTGATGGAGGTTCCGCTGGGCATCCTGACCGCCGTGCTGGGCGCGCCGGTTTTCGTCTGGCTTCTGGCGCGCGGCAGCCGGGGATGGGCGGAATGACCCTCTTGCAGGCAAAGGGGCTGGCTGTCGGGCATCGTGGCCGCGCCGTGCTGTCGGGGATCGACCTTGCGCTGCAGCCGGGGCAGGTGCTGTGCCTGCTTGGCCCCAACGGCGCGGGCAAGACCACGCTGTTTCGCACGCTTCTGGGCCTTTTGCCGCCCATCGCGGGCGAGGTTCTGGCAGGCGGTCGCCCGATTGCCAGCCTGTCGCGGCGCGACCTTGCCGCCCTGCTGGCGCATGTGCCGCAGACCTTGGCCACGCCCTTTGCCTTCCGCGCGCTGGATCTGGTGCTGATGGGGGCGGGCGCGCGGCTTGGCCCCCTTGCCCTGCCCGGCAGGGCCGAGAAGGTCCGGGCGCTGGCGGCGATGGAAAGTCTTGGCATCGCCGATCTGGCCGGGGCCGAGATCACCCGCCTGTCCGGCGGCCAGCGCCAGATGATCCTGATTGCCCGCGCGCTGGCGCAGGGGGCGCAGGTCGTGGTGATGGACGAGCCGACCGCCAGCCTTGACCTTGCCAACCGGGTGCGGGTGGCGGCGGCGATCCGGGCGCTGGCGGGGCGGGGCATGGCGGTGGTCCTGTCGACGCATGACCCCGATCAGGCCGCCGATCTGGGCGATACCGCCCTCCTCGTCGGGCGCGGGCGGCTTCTGGCCAGCGGGCCGGTGGCAGAGGTGATGACATCGGACGCGCTTTCCGCGCTTTACGGCACCCCCCTGCGGCGCGAGGTGCTGTCGGACGGGGCCTTGCATTTCCGCGGCTGACCCCCGGGGCCATAGCAAAGGAAAATGCCCCGGAGATCGCTCTCCGGGGCATTCCTGTTGTGTCGGGGCTGGATCAGCGCTGGTTCTCGCCCATCTTGGCAAAGCGCGCCGGGTCGGCCGACTTCAGCCTTGCGGCCAGAAGAAGCCCGATGATCGCCGCCAGCGGGATCAGCGAGGGCAGCATCCAGCTGAGCGAGCCGCCGGTGGTGCCGGTCAGGTCGCCATAGTTCGCGAAGATGTAGAAGAACAGCCCCGCCATGATCACCGCAGCAACCGCAGGCAGCAGCATGGTCGAGATCGGCGAGGCCTTGATGCCGGACTTCTGGAAGAAGGCGATGACCGAGATCGAGGTCACGCACATCATGGCGATGACGCCCAGGGTGCCGATCTGGCTGATCCAGGTGAACATGTGCAGGATCGGGTCCAGCCCAAGGCCGGCGAAGATCGCCAGAACGATCAGCGCGCCGATGGTCTGGGTGACGGAACCGACATGCGGGCTTTCATGCGCGATATGGGTCTGGCCGAAGACGGCCGGCAACAGGCCCTCGCGCCCGGCGACGTAAGAGTAGCGGGCGATGTAGTTGTGGAAGGCCGAAAGCGCGGCGAAGAGGCTGGAGACCAGCAGCAGGCCTGCGATCATCGAAACGGTCGGGTTGGTGTACTGCTCGGCCAGGATGAAGAAATGCGCGGTCGGATCTTCCAGGCTGCCCAGCATGGGCAGAAGATTGTCCGCGCCGGTCCCGGCGATCATCAGCCAGGTGGTGAAGACGAAGAACACGCCGATCATCAGCACCGCCAGATAGGTGGCGCGGGGGATGGTCTTCTCGGGGTCGCGGGCTTCCTCGCCATAGATCGTGGTCGCCTCGATACCGATGAAAGAGCCGAAGCAGAACAGGATCGCGGCGGTCAACGAGCCCGAGGTCAGGGCGTTGAAGTCGAAGATGTTGACGGCAAGGCCGGTGCCTTCGTGCCCGCCGGCGCCGAGGATGGCGAAATCGACGATGAAGACGATCAGATATTCCAGCGCCACCAGCACGATCAGCACCTTGGCCGACAGATCGACCTGGCGGTAGCCGAGGATGCCGACCAGAAGGATGGCGATCAGGCTGTAGACCCACCAGTCGAGGTTCAGGCCGAACTGGCTGAAGACCCCGGCCGAGATGCCGCCCAGAAGGCCGATCAGGCCGAATTGCATGGCGTTGTAGGCCACCATGGCGGTGATGGCGACAGCCCCTCCCATATGGCCGCCGATGCCGCGGGCGGCATAGGCGTAGAAGGCGCCGGCGTTCTTGACGTGGCGGCTCATCGCGACATAGCCGGCGGCGAAGGCCAGCATCACCAGCGTCAGAAGGATGAAGGTCAGCGGGATGCCGGTGCCGTTGCCCAGAAGGAAGGCAAGCGGCATGGCGCCGGCGACGCCGGTCAGGGGGGCCGCGGCCGAGATCACCATGAAGGTGACGGCGATCAGCCCCAGCGAGTTTCGACGAAGCTGGTTCGTCGGTACGGCCTTGATATCAGACATTGTCCTCTCCTTGTCGGTTCCCCGGGGACCGGTCTTTGTGCCGGTTCCCCTGTCATATGCCGCGCCTTTCGGGCTGCGGATCGGCGAGACTCTGGCAAAACTTTACTGTTCCGTAAAGCTTTTCCATCGGTCATGCGGAATTCTGTAGCCGATTTCGTTGCATCTGCAATGTTTCTTTTCGGGTCCGCGGCGGGCGGTTGTGCCGGCGGTTATTCGGGCGGCTATTCGGTGCGGACGGCGGGCTTGGCTCTTGTGTCCACCACAAGTTGAAACACGTCCGGGCGCGCATAGTGGCCGGTTGCGTCGAAGTCGAACTTCGCGCGCATCACCTCGGCCGGATCGATGGTCGCGTAAAGGATGGTCTCGCCGCTGAAGTCCGGCCCTGCCAGAACGCGGCCCAGGGGCGAGACGATGGCCGAGCCGCCGCGCATCATCACCAGATCCGGTTCGTCGCCAAGCGGGCTTTCGTGATCGGCGGGATAGGCGGCGCGGGTGATGTGCTGGCAGGCGGTCAGCACGAAGGTGCGCCCTTCCAGCGCGATGTGCTGCATGGTGGGCAGCCAGGTGTCGCGGTCATCGGCGGTGGGGGCGCAATACAGGCTGACGCCCTGGTGATACATGTGCATCCTGAGCGCGGGCATGTAGTTTTCCCAGCAGATCACCGCGCCGATGGTGCCCATCTCGGTCTTGAAGACGGGCAGGGTGGAGCCGTCGCCGAAGCCCCAGATCAGCCGCTCTCCTGCGGTGGGCATCAGCTTGCGGTGCTTGCCCACAAGGCCCTTGGCGCCGTCGAAGTAAAGGACGGTGCAATACAGCGTGGCGCCGTCGCGTTCGATCACGCCGACGACGGCGAAGGCGCCGGTCTCGGCCGCGGCCTCGGCCAGAAGGGCGACTTCCGGCCCGTCAAGATCGATGGCGGCGGCGTGGTAGCGGGCAAAGGCCGCGCGCCCTTCAGGTTTGCGCATGCCGATGGGGGCGCCGAAAGAGGCGCCCTTGGGATAGCCACCGATCAATGCCTCGGGGAAGACCACCAGCCTGGCGCCGTTTGCCGCCGCCTCGCGCAGCCTTGCGGCGGCCTTTTCGGCGGTGGCCAGCGGGTCGGCGGGCTGCGAGGCCATCTGCACGACGGCTGCGGAGAAGGGGGTGGACATGGGCAACCTCGGCTCTGATGGAAAGCGCCGGGGGGTTCACACCCCCCCGCGCCCACGGTTTCTTGAACCGGTAGCGCAACCGTGATCGCACCCCCGTGGGATATTTAGTGACAGAAAATGAGGGTTTGCGGTTTCCGTCAATCCTCGGGTGTGGCGTCGATCACCGGGTGGCGGATGGTGCCGATACCTTCCACGGTGGCGACGACCACATCGCCGGGCTTCAGCCATTCCTGCGGGGTGCGGCCGGCGCCGACCCCTTCAGGGGTGCCGGAGGCGATGATGTCGCCGGGCTCCAGCGTGATGCCGGAGGAGATGTCGGCGATCAGCGTATCGACCTTGAAGAGCATGTGGCGGGTGTTGGAGCGTTGTTTTTCCACCCCGTTCACGGTGAGCCAGAGGTCGAGCGTCTGCGGATCGGGGATCTCGTCGGCGGTGACGATGCAGGGGCCGAAGGGGGCGTAGGTGTCCATGCCCTTGGAGAAGATCCATTGCCCGGCGCGGCGGTTGTCGCGGGCCGAGACGTCGATCATCACCGAATAGCCGAAGACATGGGACAGCGCGTCTTCCTTGCGGATGCGCCGCGCGGTGGTGCCGATGATGACGGCCAGCTCGACCTCCCAGTCCAGCTGGTTGGTGATCTTGCGGTTGTGCTCGATCCCGTCGCCGGGGCCGATCACGGTGGTCGGCGGTTTCGAGAAGATCACCGGCTGTTTCGGCAGGTCTTTCGAGGTGTCGAGCGAGGCCGCGCTTTCCGCGACATGTTCGACGTAGTTCAGCCCGATGCCGAAGATGTTCTTGCGCGGCCGCGGGATCGGGGCCAGCAGTCTGACATTGGCCAGCGCGGTGGCGGTGCCGGGGGCGAAACTGCCGTCGGCTTCGTCCAGACAGGCTTGCAGGGCCTCAAGCCCCGGGCGGCCGGTGTCGATCAGGCCCAGCATGCTGTCGGGCAGGTCCTCGCCGTGGATGGCGCCGAGGGCTTCGACATCGACCACCAGATCGCCATGGATCACGCCCAGACGGGCCTCGGCTTCGACGGAAGCGCGGTAAGTCACAAGTTTCATCTGGCTTCCTTACAGGAGGGGCTGGTGGCCGTCATTCTCGCCGAAGGCCTCTTCGCGGTAGAGGCCGAGGGCGCGCATGACCGGCAGGTCGTTGAGACAGAAGAGGCAGGCGTCCTCGCGGTCGGAGCCGTTGACATGTTCGTGCCAGGCCCAGGAGGGGACGCAGAAGATGTCGCGCTCGGACCAGTCGAAACGCTTGCCGTTGATGATGGAATGGCCACGCCCTTTGGCGACGTGATAGAGGTAGCTGCCGGTGTGGCGGTGCGCTTTCGTCGCCTCGCCCGGGCGCAGCATCTGCATCGAGGCGCCAAGCGTGCGCATGACCGGGCCGTTGGTCACGGGGTTGACGTATTCCATCATCACGCCGTCGAAAGGGCTGCCCGCGGTGGCGGTGCTGAACTTGGTCAGCGCGTCATAGGTCGGCGCCCATTCGTATTTGAACATCGGGCTGTAGCCCTTTTGCCAGCTTTCCCCGTAAGGGGTCAGGCCCGGATTGCCCCAGGTTTTCGTCATGTCGTCGACGGCATAGCCGACGGCCTGGTTCATGTCGGGATGGACCTCGTAGAAATTCGCCTCCATCGCGTTGACGAAGGGGATGTCGAGGCCGTCCTGCCAGAGGCAGAGGCTGCCGTCCGCCGCGACGCCATGTTCGTGCCATGTCCCGTTCGGGGTCAGCACGAAGTCATTGGCGCCAAGGGTCATCTTGTGGCCGTCGACGATGGTATAGGCGCCGCGGCCTTCCATGATGAAGCGGATCGCACTGGCAGAGTGGCGGTGCGCGCCCGCCACCTCGCCGGGGTTCATCACCTGCAGGCCGGCGTAGATCCAGCCGACGGCGGCGGCGACATCGCTGCGCCCGGGGTTGTTGAGGTAGATCACCCGCCGGCCGGCTTTTTCCGGCGTCACCAGATCGACCGAGCGGACCACATGGTCGCGCAGATCCTTGTAGCGCCAGACCACGGGGACGGATTGCGACTTCGGTTCCCAGGGCTCGATCTTGTTGGCGACGGTCCAGAGCGCGCCGGCGCTGTGGCGCTCAAGCTCGTCGTAATAGGCCAGAAGTTCCGGCGTATCCTCGACGTTGGCGCGGCCCGCCACGTCTTCCCGATGATTCTCGCGTGCCATGATGCCCTCCCGCAGATGGTGGTTGCGGGGGAGAGTGCGCCATGGATTTGTCGATTGCAAGAAAGATTATCGAAAATCCTGACGGGCGAGACGACAAGACAGGCGGTCTGTTCCGATCTGCCCCGATCTGGCCCGGCTGGCTGGCGGCTGGAGGGGTTTTGCACCCCTCCAGACCTCCCCGCAGGATATTTCGGCCAAAGTGAAGGCGGCAGAGGCGGGAAAGGGGGGCGGCCCGGGTTTGTCGGCCTGCCGTCAGACCCGGTGAAGGGCCAGCGCAACGCCATGGCCGACGCCGACGCAAAGCGTGGCAAGGGCGGTGTTGCCCCCGCTTTCAGCCATGCGGCGGGCGGCGGCCCAGGTGATGCGGGCGCCGGACATGCCAAGGGGGTGGCCGATGGCGATGCCGCCGCTTTGGCCGTTCACGCGGGGGTCGTCATCGGGCAGGCCCCAGGCGCGGGTGCAGGACAGGACCTGCGCGGCGAAGGCCTCGTTCAGCTCGATCACGTCGTAGTCGGCGGCGCGCAGGCCATTGCGGGTCTGCAGCCTTTCCACCGCGGCGACCGGGCCGATGCCCATGATCCGCGGCTCCACCCCGGCGCTGGCGGCGGCGCCAAGGCGGGCGAGGGGGGTAAGGCCATGGCGTTTCACGGCGGCTTCGGAGGCGAGGAGAAGGGCGCATGCGCCGTCATTGACGCCCGCCGCATTGCCGGCCGTGACGGTTCCGGGCTTGCGGAAGGGCGCATTCAGCGCGGCCAGTTTCTCAAGGCTGGTGGCGCGGGGGTGTTCGTCGGTCTCGACCGTTGCCGTGGTGCCCTTGGGGCCGGGGATGGTCATGGGAAGGATGTCGGCCGCGTGCCATGCAGCGTCATAGCGGGACTGGCTGCGCAGCGCATAGGCATCCTGATCCGCGCGCGCGATGCCACGCTCGGCCGCCAGGTTCTCGGCGGTCTCGGGCATCGACTCGATGCCGTATTCCGCCGCGATCCGCTTGTTGACGAAGCGCCAGCCGATGGTGGTGTCGTGGATCTCGGCCCGGCGGTCAAAGGCGGTTTCGGCCTTGGGCATCACGAAGGGTGCGCGCGACATGCTTTCCACCCCGCCCGCGATCACCAGATCGGCAGAGCCGGTGGCAATGGCGCGGGCGCCGGCGATCACCGCATCCAGCCCGCTGGCGCAAAGCCGGTTGACCGTAAGCCCCGGCACGGTGACGGGCAGGCGCGACAGGAGCACGGCCATGCGGGCGACGTTGCGGTTGTCTTCGCCCGCCTGATTGGCGCAGCCAAGGATCACCTCGTCGATGGGCAGGTCGTCCGCACCCAGAAGCCCGTCGATCACCTGGGCGGCCATGTCGTCGGGGCGCAGGCGGGCCAGGGCGCCGCCGTGGCGGCCGACCGGGCTGCGCTTGCCACGGCAGAGAAAGACGTCGGTCATGCGAGGGACTCCAGATGGGGGGCGGCGTCATAGCGGCCGGCCAGGGCGGCGGGCGCGCGGGCGGCAAGGTCGCGCAGGATGGCAAGGACGGCCGGGGCGCCGCCAAGGCGGGCCAGCATCTCGAAAGGCCCGCGCGGGAAATTGAGGCCCAGCTTCAGCGCGGTGTCGACACTGTCCTGCGCGGTGCCGGATTCCTGCACCAGCCAGCAGGCTTCGTTGACCAGCAAAGCCTCGATCCTTGCCGCGATTGCCTCGGCATCCGCAGGGGGCGGGACGGGTTCGCCCGGTGGCGTCACGAAACCCGTGCCGGACTTGCGGCCCAGCCGGCCCGCGGCGACGGCGTCGGCAAGGGCGGGGAATATGGCGTAACGCGGGTTTCCACCCATTGCGGCCCACAGCGATTTCGTGGCGGCAAGGTTGATGTCGGCGCCGATCAGGTCGACCAGCGCGAAGGGGCCCATGCGGTAGCCGGCGGCGACCATGGCGGCATCGATCTCGGCGGCCGAGCGGCCCTCCTGCATCAGCGCGAAGGCCTCGCCATAGAAGGGCCGGGCGCAGCGGTTGACGATGAATCCGGGGCTGTCGGGGGCGCTGACCACCACCTTTCCGGCCGCTTCGGTCAGGGCGCGGGCCTTCGCACCGGCCTCCTCGGCGCCATGCGGCACCACCAGTTCCACCAGCTTCATCGCCGGGGCGGGGTTGAAGAAGTGAAGGCCGATCACCTGCAGCGGCCGGGACAGAGGATCGCGGATCGCGCGGACAGAAAGCGAGGAGGTATTGGTCGCCAGCACGCAGCCGCTGTCCACAGCCTGTTCGATGGCGGCGAAGAGCTGCTGTTTCACGGCAAGATCCTCGGCCACGGCCTCGATCACCAGCGCGCAACCGGCAAGGCCCTCGGGGCCGTCGACCACATGCAGCCGGTCTGCGATGGCCTTTGCCTCGGCGGCATCCAGCTTGCCTGCGGCGACCCGCGGCGCCAAGGCCGCCGCCAGCCGCTCCTGCGCATTGGCGCGGGCGGGGGCGAAGGCGTCCGTCGCCCGCACCACATGGCCGGCTGCCGCATAGACCTGCGCGATGCCAAGGCCCATGGTGCCCAGACCCGCAACCCCGATCACCGGCTTTGCCATCCGCAATCCTCCCTGATGTGTGACGCATCCTGCGCCCGCAGGTTCCGCTGTCCAGTCCATTTCAACCTGCACGAAAAATATTTCAAGGATAAAATTTCAAGCTTGAAATGAATCACCCGTCATGTCAGCCTTTGCCAGACGCGCAGATGATCCTTGGGAGGATTCGGGAATGAAGGTGCTTTGCCTTGGCGGCGGCCCGGCCGGTCTCTATTTCGCCATTTCGATGAAGCTGCGCGACCCGTCGCATCAGGTGACGGTGCTGGAACGCAACAAGGCCAATGACACGTTCGGCTGGGGCGTGGTGCTGTCGGATGACGCGCTGGGCCGGATGCAGAAGAACGATCCGGTCAGCACGGACACCATCCGCAACCACTTCAGCTACTGGGATGACATCGCCGTCGTGCATGACGGGGTGCGGACCGTCTCGGGCGGGCATGGCTTCGCCGGGATCGGCCGCAAACAGATGCTGATCATCCTGCAGGCCCGCGCGCGCGAACTGGGCGTCGAGATGCAGTTCGAGACCACCTTCAAGACCGCGGAAGAATACCGCAAGGATTACGACCTTGTCATTGGCTGCGACGGGCTGAACAGCACCGTGCGCAGTGAATACAAGGATGTGTTCCGCCCCGACATCGATGTGCGCAAGTGCAAGTTCGTCTGGCTGGGCACGCATCAGAAATTCGACGACGCCTTCACCTTCATCTTCGAGAAGACCGAACACGGCTGGGTCTGGGCCCATGTCTACCAGTTCGACGACAACACCGCGACCTTCATCGTCGAAACCCTGCCCGAAACCTGGGACAAGCTGGGCTTCGAGGCGATGAGCAAAGAGGAAACGGTCGAGACCTGCCGCAAGATCTTTGAACGCCATCTGGGCGGGCATGATCTGATGTCGAACGCCGCGCACCTGCGCGGATCGGCGGTGTGGATCCAGTTCCCGCGCGTGATCTGCGAGAAATGGTACAATGGCAATGTCGTTCTGATGGGCGATGCCGCCGCCACGGGGCATTTCTCGATCGGGTCGGGATCGCGCCTGGCCTTCGATTCCGCCATCGCGCTGGCCGAATACCTGCATTCGGAACCCGACATGCAGGCCGCCTTCGAACGCTATCAGGCCGAACGCCGGGTCGAGGTGCTGCGCCTGCAATCGGCCGCCCGCAATTCGCTGGAATGGTTCGAGCAGGTCGAGCGCTATCTGGACCTTGACCCGACCCAGTTCGCCTATTCCCTGCTGACCCGCTCGCAGCGGATTTCGCACGAGAACCTTCGCCTGCGTGACCCCGAATGGCTTGCCTCGGCCGAGGACTGGTTCCAGGAACAGGCGGGGGGCCAGAAGGGCCGCCGCCCGATGTTCGCCCCCTTCAAGCTGCGGGACATGGCGCTGAAGAACCGCGTCGTCCTGTCGCCGATGGCGCAATACAAGGCCGTGGACGGTGTGCCGACCGACTGGCATTTCGTGCATTACGCCGAGCGTGCCAAGGGCGGTGCCGCGCTGATCTACACCGAGATGACCTGCGTCTCGGCGGAAGGCCGCATCACCCCCGGCTGCCCCGGCCTTTATGCGCCCGAGCATGAAGTGGCGTGGAAGCGGCTGGCCGACTTCGTCCATGCCGAGACCTCGGCGAAGCTTTGCATCCAGATCGGCCATGCCGGCCGCAAGGCCAGCACCTGCGTGCCATGGGAAGGCGGCGGGATCGACGCGCCTCTGGCCAGCGGCAACTGGCCGCTGATCGCCGCCAGCGCCATTCCCTACAAGCCCGCGAGCCAGACGCCCAAGGCGATGGACAAGGCCGATCTTGCGGCCGTGAAGGCTCAGTTCGTGACCGCGACCCAGATGGCCGACCGCGCCGGGGCAGACATGGTCGAGATGCACGCCGCCCACGGCTATCTGCTGGCGACCTTCATCTCTCCGATCACGAACACCCGGACTGATGAATACGGCGGCAGCCTTGAAAACCGGATGCGCTATCCGCTTGAGGTGTTCGCCGCGATGCGCGCGGTCTGGCCGGCGCAAAAGCCGATGTCGGTTCGCGTCAGCGCGCACGACTGGATCGACGGTGGCGTCACACCGGAAGAGGCCGTTGAAATCGCCCGCATGTTCCGGGCCGCCGGGGCCGACATCATCGACGTCTCTTCGGGCCAGACCGACCCGGCCGAAAAGCCGGTCTATGGCCGGATGTTCCAGACGCCCTTCAGCGACCGCATCCGCAACGAGGCGCATATCCCCACCATGACCGTCGGCAACATCAGCGACTGGGATCAGGTGAACGGCATCCTGATGGCCGGCCGGGCCGATCTGGTCTGCCTTGCACGGATGCATCTGGCCGATCCCTACTGGACGCTGCATGCTGCGGTCGAGCAGGGGGATCAGCAAAGCGAATGGCCGAAGCCCTACAAGGGCGGCCGCGACCTGATGTTCCGGCTGCGAGAACGGCAGGAGGCACAGATCCGGGTATGACGCAGCTTGCGGGGAAACGGGCGCTGGTGACAGGGGGCGGCTCCGGAGCAGGGGCCGCGCTGGCGCTGGCCTTTGCCGAAGCCGGGGCCGAGGTGGTGATCTCGGGGCGCCGTCTTGACGCGCTGGCCGCCACCGCCGCCCGCCACCCCGCGATCCGCGCCGTGCAGGGCGATGTGACGGAGGAGGCTTCGGTGAAACGCATGTTCGCCGAAGCCGGGCCTTGCGACATCGTGATCGCCAATGCGGGTGCGGCCGACTCCGCGCCGATGGGGCGGGTCACGCTGGAGCAGTGGAATGCCATGCTGGCGGTGAACCTGACCGGCGTCTTTCTGACCTTCCGCGAGGGCCTTGCCCAGCTTCCGGGTTGGGGGCGGCTGATCGCCGTCGCCTCGACCGCCGGGCTGAAGGGCTATGCCTATGTCGCGCCCTACGCCGCGGCGAAACATGGCGTGATCGGCCTCTGCCGGTCGCTTGCGCTGGAGGTGGCGAAGAAGCCGGTCACGGTGAATGCGCTTTGCCCCGGTTTCCTGGACACCGAGATGACGGATCGGTCTGTGGCGAACATCGTCGAGAAGACCGGCATGTCGCAGGCCGACGCCCGCGCCACCCTTGCCGCCACCAATCCGCAAAAGCGGCTGATCCAGCCGTCCGAGGTTTCCTCTGCCGCGCTCTGGCTTTGCGCGCCGGGGTCCGAGGGGATCAATGGCCAGGCGCTCGCCATAGCGGGGGGCGAGGTATGAGCGAGCTGTCGAAGCGCCGCCTGAAGTCCTGGATCCGTCTTCTGGGTGTCACCCGATCGGTCGAGGCGGAGCTGCGCGAGTTCCTGCGGCTGAATCATGACACCACGCTGCCGCGCTTTGATGTCATGGCCGCCCTTTGGCGCAAGCGCGACGGTCTGACGATGAGTGAGCTGTCGCGCATGCTTCTGGTGTCGAACGGCAATGCGACCGCCGTGGTGGACCGGCTGGAAAAGGACGGGTTCGCCCGCCGCCGCCCGTCGGAAACCGACCGCCGCACGGTCTATGTCGATCTGACCGAGGAAGGCCTGCGCACGTTCGAGCGCATGGCCGAGGGCCATGAGCAGGAAGTTGACCGGCTGCTTTGCGAGCTGTCGGATGAGGATCTCGAGGCTCTGACCACGATGTTCCGCAAGTTCAGGAGGGATGCGAGATGACCAAGATGGCAGGGCTGAAGCCCGTTCATTTCCTGTGGGAGGTCAAGGACCGCATCGCGACGGTGCGGCTGAACCGCCCCGACCGCAAGAACCCGCTGACCTTCGACAGCTATGCCGAGTTGCGCGATACCTTTCGCGCGCTGGTCTATGCGGAAGATGTGGATGTGGTGGTCTTCGCCTCGAATGGCGGCAATTTCTGCTCGGGCGGCGATGTGCATGACATCATCGGCCCGCTGATCGGCCTGCCGATGAAGGACCTTCTGGCCTTCACCCGCATGACCGGCGATCTGGTCAAGGCGATGATTTCCTGCGGCAAGCCGATCATCGCGGCCGTCGATGGCGTGGCCGTGGGCGCGGGGGCGATCATCGCCATGGCGTCCGACCTGCGGCTGGCGACGGCGGATGCGAAATGCGCCTTCCTGTTCACCCGCGTCGGCCTTGCCGGCTGCGACATGGGGGCCTGCGCCATGCTGCCGCGCATCATCGGGCAGGGCCGCGCGGCGGAACTTCTCTACACCGGCCGGGTGATGGGCGCCGAAGAGGGCGGGCGGTGGGGCTTCTGGAACGCGCTGCACGCGCCCGAGGCGCTGGAGGCCGAAGCGATGAAGCTGGCCACGCGACTGGCCTCGGGTCCGACCTTCGCCCATGGCATCACCAAGACCCAGCTGAACCAGGAATGGAACATGGGGCTTGAGCAGGCGATCGAGGCCGAGGCGCAGGCTCAGGCGATCTGCATGCAGACCAGGGATTTCGACCGCGCCTATCGGGCTTTCGTGGCGAAAGAGAAGCCGGTTTTCGCGGGCGACTGAGCGCAGGCCGGGGGGCAGCCCCCATTGAACGCGAGCCGGGGGGCCAGCCCCCCGGACCCCCCGGGATACTTGGACCAAGATGAAATGAGCGATCAGACCTTCCTTTCCTGGCCCTTCTTCGAGGATCGTCACCGCGCGTTGGCGGCGGCACTGGAGGAATGGGCGGCAGCGAACCTGCCCGTTGACCATTCCGATGTGGATGCGGCCTGCAAGGGGCTGGTGGCTGCCCTAGGTGCCGGCGGTTTTCTGCGCCATTCCGGCGCCGGCGAGGGGGAGAAGCTGGATGTCCGCTCGCTCTGCCTGATCCGCGAGACCCTCGCGCGGCATGACGCCCTGGCCGATTTCTCTTTTGCCATGCAGGGGCTTGGCATGGGGGCGGTGTCCCTGTTCGGCACGGCGGAGCAGCGCAAGTGGCTGGAGAGGACGCGGGCGGGCAAGGCGATTTCCGCCTTTGCGCTGACCGAGCCCGGGTCGGGGTCGGATGTGGCCAATACCGCGACAGTGGCCGAGCGGGTGCCCGGTTCCGCGGGCGGCGGCTTCAGGCTGACCGGCGAGAAGACCTATATCTCGAACGGCGGGATCGCCGATGTCTATGTGATCTTCGCCCGCACCGGCGAGGCGCCGGGCGCGCGCGGATTGTCGGCCTTTCTGATGCCGGCCGATGTGGCGGGGCTGTCGGTGGCCGAGCGGATCGAGGTGATTGCACCGCACCCCTTGGCCACGCTGAAGCTGGATGGGGTGATCCTGCCCGAGAGCGCACTGATCGGCAAGGCGGGGGACGGGTTCAAGCTGGCGATGTCGGTGCTGGACGTGTTCCGCTCTACCGTGGGCGCGGCGGCCCTGGGCATGGCCCGGCGGGCGCTGGACGAGGCACTGGCGCGGACCCAGAGCCGCAAGATCGGGGGGGAACCTCTGAGCGGCCTGCAGATGGTGCAGGGGCATCTGGCGGACATGGCGCTGAAGGTGGATGCGGCGGCCCTTCTGGTCTACCGCGCCGCCTGGACCAAGGACATGGGCGCTGCCCGGGTCAGCCGCGAGGCGGCGATGGCCAAGCTTTACGCCACCGAGGCCGCACAGGAGGTGATCGACGCCGCCTTGCAGCTGCATGGCGGCGACGGTGTGCGCCACGGCGTCAAGGTCGAGGAATTGTACCGCGACATCAGGGCCTTGCGGATCTACGAAGGGGCCAGCGACGTGCAGCGCGTCGTCATTGCCCGCAGCATTCTGGGCTAGGGAGGACAGGCCATGACCAATGCGTTGAACGGCGGCATCACCCGCGGCGGCACCGGGTTCGAGGGGGTGGAGTGGAACATCCTCGGCCAGAGGTATTTCCCGAAATCCACCTGCGAGAGCAGCTTTTCCTTCGAGACCAACTCCGAGGCCGGCCAGTTCGTGCCGGTCCATGTCCACCCCCATCAGGATGAATTCATCCTGGTGCAGGAGGGCGAATTGCATGTGAAGCTGGACGGGGTCTGGTCGGTGGCCAGGGCCGGCGATCTGGTGCGGATGCCGAAGGGCATCCCGCATGGCTATTTCAACAAGTCCGACAAGCCGGCGCGGGCCCTGTTCTGGGTCTCGCCCGCCGGCCGTCTGGAAGACCTGTTCCGCATCCTTCACGACACGACCGACATTCCCGCCGTCATCGCGGCCTCGGCCGCGCATGATGTGGATTTCTTGCCGCCCGAAGCGAACGACTAGGGCAGGGCGATGCTGTATACCCGCACCATCCGTGTCGAATTCAACCACTGCGATCCGGCGGGGATCATGTTCTATCCCCGCTTTTTCGAGATGACGAATTCGGTCGCCGAGAATTTCTTCCGCGAGGTGGCGCAGCACCCCTACGAAGCGATGATGGCGCAGGGGCAGGGGGTGCCGACTGCCGCGATGCAGGTCTCGTTCCACGCGCCGACCCGGCTGGGCGAAGAGCTGGAATGGCGGATGGGCGTCCCCAGACTGGGGCGCAGCTCGATCGGGCTGCACCTCGAGGCGCATTGCGGCGGCACCCACCGCGTCACCGCCGATCTTACACTTGTCTTCGTCTCCTCCTCGGGCCGGCCAGAACCCTGGCCCGAGAAGGTCCGCGACCACATCACCAAATTCATGGAGGCCGCATGAGCACGCTTGAATTCCTTCACCCCAAGGCGTGGAAACCCGCCATCGGTTACTCCAACGGCGTCGCGGCCAAGGGCCGGATGGTCTTTACCGGCGGCATGATCGGCTGGAACGGCGATGCCGAATTCGAGACCGACGATTTCGCGGGGCAGGTGGGGCAGGCCTTGCGCAACATCGTGGCCGTGCTGGCCGAAGCCGGCGCCGGGCCCGAGCACATCGTCCGGCTGACCTGGTATGTCACCGACAAGGACGAATATCTGGCCAGCCTGAAAGACCTTGGCCGCGCCTACAAGGAGACCATCGGTCGCCACTACCCCGCGATGGCGCTGGTGCAGGTGGTGGCGCTGGTCGAGGACCGCGCCAAGGTGGAAATCGAAGCAACCGCCGTGATCCCCGAATAAGGGGCACGCCTTCCCTGCGTGCCCCCGGGAGAGGGCACCGGGGCGGCATATGGGAGGAACTGGAATGCAAGGCAACGCGCCTTTGGGTCCGACGGGCCATGTCGACACTTTCACGCGGGACAATCTGCCCCCCGCGGATCTGTGGCCCGAGATCGATCTTGGCCCCTTCATCTATCCCGAATGGCTGAATGCCGCGGTCGAACTGACCGACCGCATGGTGGAAAAGGGGTTGGGGGACCACACCGCGCTGATCGGAAACGGGCGGCTGCGCACCTACAAGGAACTGGCGGACTGGACCAACCGGATCGCCCATGCCCTGGTCGAGGACTACAATGTAAAGCCCGGAAATCGCGTGATGATCCGGTCCGCCAACAATCCTGCGATGGTGGCGGCCTGGCTGGGCGCGACCAAGGCGGGGGCCGTGGTGGTCAATACCATGCCGATGCTGCGGGCCGGAGAGCTGGCGAAGATCATCGACAAGGCCGAGATCACCCATGCGCTGTGCGACACGCGGCTGATGGACGAGCTGATCGTGGCCGCAAAGGGCAGCCGGTTCCTGAAGACGGTGGTCGGTTTCGACGGCACGGCGAACCATGACGCCGAGCTGGACCGCATCGCGCTGTCGAAATCGGTGCGCTTCGACGCGGTGAAGACCGGGCGCGACGACGTGGCGCTTCTGGGCTTCACCTCGGGCACCACGGGCGAACCCAAGGCCACGATGCATTTCCACCGCGATCTGCTGATCATCGCGGACGCCTATGCCAAGGAAGTGCTGGACGTGCAGCCCTCGGACGTGTTCGTGGGCTCGCCTCCCCTGGCCTTCACCTTCGGGCTGGGGGGGCTTGCGGTCTTTCCGCTGCGCTTCGGGGCGGCGGCGGCGCTGCTTGAGACGGCATCTCCGCCGAACATGATCGAGATCATCCAGAAGTATCGCGCCACCGTCTGCTTCACGGCGCCGACCGCCTACCGTGTCATGCTGCGGGCGATGGAAGAGGGGGCGGACCTGTCCTCGTTGCGCGCCGCCGTCAGCGCGGGCGAGACATTGCCGGCCCCGGTCTATGACGAATGGGCGCGCAAGACCGGCAAGCCGATGCTGGACGGCATCGGCTCGACCGAGATGCTGCATATCTTCCTGACCAACCGGTTCAGCGATCACCATCCCGGCTGCACCGGCCGTCCCGTCACCGGCTATCGGGCCCGCATCGTCGACAATGACGGCAATGAGGTGCCGCGCGGCGAGACCGGCCGGCTGGCAGTGAAAGGGCCGCTTGGCTGCCGCTACATGTCGGCGCCCGACAAGCAGCGCGCCTATGTGCAGAATGGGTGGAACCTGACCGGCGACAGCTTCTGGCAGGACCAGGAGGGCCGCTTCCACTTTGCCGCCCGCACCGATGGCATCATCCTGTCGGCCGGCTACAACATCGCCGGCCCCGAGGTCGAGGCAGCACTTCTGGCCCATCCCGACGTTGCCGAATGCGCCGTGGTGGGGGCCCCGGACGAAGAGCGCGGCCAGATCGTCGAGGCCCATGTGGTGCTGGCGGCGGGCGTCCCGGCTTCGGAGGCACAGGCCAAGCTGTTGCAGGACCATGTGAAGGCGGTGATCGCCCCCTTCAAGTACCCGCGCCGGGTGGTGTTCATCGCAGCCCTGCCGAAGACGGAAAGCGGCAAGATCCAGCGATTCAAGCTGCTTGAAGGGCGGGGCTAAGCCCGTCACACTCGGATCAGAGCAACAAGACGACCAACAGGAAAGGTTCCCCAGATGACTTTGAAATCCCTTCTGCTTTCGGCGGCGGCCACGCTGTCGCTGGCCACCGCCCCGGCACTGGCCGAGCCGGTGAAGGTCGGACTGATCACCACGCTTTCGGGCGGCGGTGCCGGGATCGGCGCCGATGTGCGCGACGGCTTCATGCTGGCGCTGAAGAATGCGGGCGACGCCGGCAAGGAGATCGAGGTCATCCTGGAGGACGACCAGCAGAAGCCCGACATCGCGGTGCAGGTCGCCGACAAGATGATCCAGTCCGACAATGTCGATGTGCTGACCGGCATCATCTGGTCGAACCTTGCCATGGCCGTGGTGCCCGCCGCCACCGCGCAGGGCAAGTTCTACCTCTCGACCAACGCCGCCCCTTCGGCGCTGGCGGGCGAGGGCTGCAATCCCCTCTATTTCTCGGTCTCCTACCAGAACGACAACCTGCATGAGGCTGCGGGCGCCTATGCCTCGGCGCAGGACGTGAAGAAGATGTTCATCATGGCGCCGAACTATCCCGCGGGCCAGGACAGCCTTGCCGGCTTCAAGCGCTTCTATACCGGCGAAGTGGTGGCCGAGGTCTATACCCAGGTCGGCCAGACCGATTTCGCCGCCGAGATCGCGCAGATCCGCGCCTCGGGCGCCGATGAGGTGTTCTTCTTCGAACCCGGCGGCATGGGCATCGCCTTCCTGAAGCAATATGCCGAATCCGGCGTGGGCATCCCGCTGATCGGACCGGGCTTCTCCTTGTCCGAAGACATCCTGCCGGCCGTCGGTGACGCCGCCCTTGGCATCAAGAACACCGGGCACTGGTCTTCGGATCTCGACACCCCGGCCAACAAGACCTTTGTCGACGGCTTCATCGCCGACTATGGCCGGATGCCCTCGCTTTACGCCGCACAGGCCTATGACACCGCCAACCTTCTGCTCTCGGCGGCGGCCAAGGCCAGCCCCTCGGACCCCGACGCCTTCCGCGCGGCGCTTGCGGCGGCAGATTTCGCATCGGTTCGCGGCAAGTTCAGCTTCGGCCCGAACCAGCACCCGATCCAGGACATCTATGTGCTTGAAGTGGAAAAGCGCGGCGAATTCCTGACCAACAAGATCATCGACACCGCCATGACCGACCGTGGCGATGCCTATGCCGAGCAGTGCAAGATGTGATGCCGGTTGGGCCGGGGGCACGATTTTTCGACGAAAAATCATGACTCCCGGCCCGCACCTGTTTCCCCTGACCTGACGCCGTAACCGACCCCGCAGAGGAGGGCTGGCCATGATGCTGTTGGCCGAGCAGGTGCTGAATGGCCTGCAATACGGGATGATGCTGTTTCTCATGGCCGCCGGGCTGACGCTCGTTTTCGGGGTCATGGGGCTGATCAACCTGGCGCATGGCTCGCTTTACATGGTGGGAGCTTTCGCCTGTGCCGCCGTTGCCGCCTGGACGGGAAGCTTCTCGCTGGGGCTGATTGCCAGCCTTGCCGCCGCCGCGGCGGCCGGTGCGCTGGTCGAGATGGTGGTGATCCGCCGGCTCTACAAAAGGGACCATCTGGATCAGGTGCTGGCGACCTTCGCGCTGATCCTGATCTTCTCGGAAGGGACGCGCTGGATTTTTGGCTCGTTCCCGCTGTATCTGAAGCTGCCCCCCGCACTTTCCGGCGCGATCAGCCTGCCGGGCGGGCTGCAATACCCGTTGTTCCGCCTGGTCATCATCGCTGTCGGTGCCGCCGTCGCGCTTGGCCTCTGGCTGCTGATCACCCGCACCCGCCTTGGCATCCGCATCCGCGCGGGCGAGGCCGACCGCGAGATGATCGGCGCCCTAGGGGTGGACATCGCGAAACTCTACACCATCGTCTTTGCCCTTGGCGCCGCCCTTGCCGGGCTGGCCGGTGCGCTGGTCGGGTCGATCCAGTCCGTGCAGGTCGGCATGGGAGAGCCGGTGCTGATCCTTGCCTTCGTCGTCATCGTCATCGGCGGCATCGGGTCGATCAAGGGCGCCCTGATCGGGGCGCTTCTCGTCGGGATGACCGACACCCTGGGCAAGGCGGTGATCCCCGGGCTTTTCGCCCGCTTCATGGATGCCTCCTCGGCCAATACTTCGGGTTCGGCGGTGGCTTCGATGCTGATCTATGTCCTGATGGCCGCGGTGCTTCTGGTGCGCCCGCAGGGCCTCTTCGGCGCGAGGGCCTGAGCCATGACGAACCGTGATCTGATCATCAACCTTTCCCTCTTCGCCCTGCTGGTGGCCGTCGCCGCCGGTGCGCATTTCGGCGGGCAGGGCTTCACTGTCACCCTTGCCACCAAGGCCGCGATCCTTGGCCTTGCCGGCGTAGGTCTGAATCTGGCCCTTGGCTACGGCGGTCTCGTCTCTTTCGGCCATGCCGCCTTCTTCGGCATCGGCGGCTATGTCACCGGCGTCTTCGCCAGCCATGCCGCCAATGGCGACCCGATCCTGACCATGCCCTTCGCGCTGTCGGGATCGACCGAGATGCTGGCGATCTGGCCCATGGCCATGCTGGCCGCCGCCCTTGCCGCGCTGCTGATCGGTGCGCTTTCCCTGCGCACCTCCGGCGTCTATTTCATCATGGTCACCCTCGCCTTCGCCCAGATGATCTACTACTTCGCCATTTCCTGGCCGCGCTACGGCGGCGAGGACGGGCTTTCCTTCTACGTCCGCAACAAGTTCCCGGGGCTGAACACACTGGTCCCGATCCAGTATTTCGTGATCTGCGCGGGGCTTCTGGCTGCGGCACTTCTTTTCAGCGCCCTGATCACGCAATCCCGCTTCGGCCTTGCCCTGCGGGCCACCCGCCAGAACGAACAGCGCAGTACCGCCGTCGGCATCCGCGCGACGCCGGTGCGGCTGACCGCCTTCGTGCTCTCTGCCATGATCACCGCGCTGGCGGGGTCGCTTTACGCCGACCTCAACCGCTTTGTCAGTCCAGCGATGTTCAGCTGGCACATGTCGGGCGAGATCATGGTCTTCGTCATCCTTGGCGGTGTGGGGCGGCTGTGCGGCCCGCTGGCCGGGGCTGCGGTCTTCATCCTCCTGGAACATCTCTTCGGCCCTGTGACCGAGCATTGGCAGGCCCTGCTTGGCCTGATGCTTCTGGTCATCGTTCTTTTCGCACCCGGAGGGATGATCGGCCTGATCGTCAGGGCGCTGGATGGCCTGAAGGGGAGCAAAGCCGATGTCTGATCCGATCCTCTCGATCCGCGGGCTGAAGAAGTCATTCGGCGCCTTGACCGCCACCGATGACGTCAGTCTGGACCTCTACCCCGGCGAGATCCACGCGCTGATCGGCCCCAATGGTGCGGGAAAATCCACCCTGATCAAGCAGATCGTCGGCGAGATCCGCCCCGATCACGGTACGATCAGCTTCGAGGGCCAGGTGATCGACCGGATGGATGCCGCCGCCCGCGCCCGCCTTGGGCTGGCGCGCAGCTTCCAGGTCTCGTCCGTCATCGCCGATTTCACCGTGCTGCAGAACGTCATGCTGGCGGTGGCGGGGTCCAGGGGGCATGTGTTCCGCTTCCTGCGCCCCGCGCTGTCGGACAAGGGCCTGACAGATCCCGCCATGACCCATATCTTCCACGCCGGGCTGCAGGGGCGCGAGGGCACCAAGGCTTCGGTCCTGTCGCACGGGGAGCGCCGCAAGCTGGAAATCGCCATGGCGCTGGCCCTGCGCCCGAAAGCCTTTCTCCTGGACGAACCCATGGCCGGGATGGGGCTGGAAGGGGCCAAGCAGTTGACCAGCATCCTGTCGGACCTGCGCTCCGAGGCGCCGATCCTTCTGGTCGAACATGACATGGATGCGGTCTTCGCGCTGGCCGACCGGATCTCGGTGCTGGTCTATGGCCGCGTCATTGCCACCGGCACCGTGGCCGAGATCCGGGCGAACCCGCAGGTCCGCGAATCCTATCTGGGGGAAGAGGCATGAGCGCCTTTCTTGAGCTGACGGATGTCACCGCCTCTTATGGCGCGGTGCAGGCGCTGTTCGGCGTCTCGCTGACGCTGGACGAGGGCCGCGTGCTGGCGCTGATGGGCCGCAACGGCATGGGCAAGACCACCACCATCCGCTGCATCAGCCGGCTGTTGCAGCACCGGGGCGGCACCATCCGCTTTCGCAGCAGCAATCTGGCCGGTCTGAACGCGCCGCGCGTCGCCCGCCTTGGCATCGGCCTTGTGCCTGAAGGTCGGCGCTGCTTTGCGCCGCTGACCGTGGCCGAGAACCTGACCGTCGCCGCCCGCCCCGGCCCTTGGGACACCGCCCGCGTGGTGCGGCTTTTCCCCCGTCTGGGCGAACGGATGGGGCAGGTCTCCAGAACCCTGTCGGGCGGCGAGCAGCAGATGCTGGCCATCGGCCGCGCCCTGATGACCAACCCGCGCCTTCTGATCCTGGACGAGGCGACCGAGGGGCTTGCCCCGGTGGTGCGGCAGGAAATCTGGGAGGGGGTGCGACGGCTGAAGGCGGATGGCCTGTCGATCCTTGTCGTCGACAAATCGCTGAAGGAACTCGCCTCGGTCGCCGATTCCGCCGTGGTGCTGGAACGGGGGACAACGGTCTGGACCGGCGGTCTGGAAGAACTGACCCCCGAGATGGCCGACCGCTGGCTGGGGGTCTAGGGACGGTCGGCGAGGGAAGGCGCGATTCGGCGCCACTGGTCAGGGCTGCGCCAGCCATGCCGATGCGAAACAGATTTTTCCAGCGCGCGCCACGCGCCAAGACCGCATTCCCGCCGATGTGCCATTCAGGTCGGGTGGCACCGGAACATGCCGGGCCCGGGTGGTAGGCGCGGAGGGACTCGAACCCCCAACCAAGGCGTTATGAGCGCCCGGCTCTAACCATTGAGCTACACGCCCCCAAGCCGCCCCTTGGGTATCAGATGGCGGGGCCGGGTCAAGCCTGCGTCCACCTTGCGTTGCGCCTTGCCCGCCTTTGCTCTATGCGGGCCGCAACAGATTCCGCGCCGGGGGAAAGCCAGATGACCAAGGGCCACAACGGGTTGACCTATGCCGAGGCGGGGGTGGATATCGACGCCGGCAATGCGCTGGTGGACCGGATCAAGCCGGCGGCGAAATCCACCGACCGGCCCGGTACGATGGGCGGTCTTGGCGGCTTCGGCGCGCTTTTCGATCTGAAGGCGGCGGGCTACTCGGACCCGGTTCTGGTGGCGGCCACCGACGGCGTCGGCACCAAGCTGAAGATCGCCATCGACACCGGCCATGTCGACACGATCGGCATCGATCTGGTCGCCATGTGCGTCAACGATCTGGTCTGTCAGGGGGCCGAGCCGCTGTTCTTTCTGGACTACTTCGCCACCGGCAAGCTTGAGGTCGACCGCGGTGCCCGCATCGTCGAAGGGATCGCCAAGGGCTGTGCCGCCAGCGGCTGCGCCCTGATCGGCGGCGAGACGGCCGAAATGCCGGGCATGTATCACGGCGGCGATTTCGACCTGGCCGGCTTTGCCGTCGGCGCGATGGAGCGTGGCACCCATCTGCCGCAGGGCGTGGCCGAGGGCGATGTCGTCCTTGGCCTCGCCTCGGACGGGGTGCATTCCAACGGCTACAGTTTCGTGCGCAAGGTGGTCGAGCTGTCGGGTCTTGGCTGGGACGCGGCATCGCCCTTCAGCGAGGGATCGCTGGGCGAGGCGCTGCTGACACCCACCCGGCTTTATGTCCGTCAGGTGCTGGCGGCGATCCGGGCCGGCGGGGTGCATGGGCTGGCCCATATCACCGGCGGCGGGCTGACCGAAAACCCGCCCCGCGTGCTGCCCGAAGGCCTTGCCTGCGAAATCGACCTTGGGACCTGGACCCTGCCGCCGGTGTTCCGCTGGCTGGCCTCGACCGCCAATATGGCCGAGCCAGAGCTTCTGAAGACCTTCAACTGCGGCATCGGCATGATGCTGGTCGTCGCCCCCGATCAGGCCGACAGGCTGTCCGCCCTGCTGGACGCGCAGGGCGAGACCGTCTTCCGCCTTGGCCGGGTCGTGGCGGGCGAGGGCGTGGTCTACAAGGGCCGCCTGTTGTGAAACGCGTTGCCGTCCTGATCTCGGGCGGCGGCTCGAACATGGTGAAGCTTGTGGAAAGCATGACGGGCGACCATCCGGCCCGCGCCGTGCTGGTCGGCTCGAACGACCCGTCAGCCACGGGGCTGGCCAAGGCACAGGCCATGGGTGTGCCCACCTTTGCCGTCGATCACCGGCCCTTCGGCCGCGACCGCGAAGGCTTCGAGGATGCCTTGCTGCAGCCCCTGTTGGCGGCGGAGCCGGACATCCTTTGCCTTGCGGGGTTCATGCGGGTGCTGACCCCGGGCTTCGTGCGCCGGTTCGAAGGCCGCATGCTGAACATCCACCCTTCGCTTTTGCCGAAGTATCCCGGTCTGCACACCCACGCCCGCACCCTGGCCGCCGGCGATGCCGAGGCGGGATGCACCGTGCATGAGGTGACGGCAGAACTGGACGCGGGGCCGATGCTGGGGCAGGCCCGGGTGCCGGTATTGCCCGGCGACGACGAGGAGACGCTTGCCGCCCGCGTGCTGGCGATGGAGCACCGGCTATACCCCGCCGCGCTGCGCCGCTTCGCCCAAGGGGACCGCAGCGCGCTGCACCTGCCGTAAGGGCACGAATTTTCGACGAAAATTCGGATCACGCCACCGGCCCCGAGGGCCGCGTCAGAACAAAGGCCGCGCCCGCGCCCATCAGCAGCCCTTGTGCCAGAAGCGCCTCCCACCGCAGCCCGATCAGCACCGACACGACAAAGGTCACCGCCATCGTCCCGACTGCCAGCCGCTTGGCGAAGGATGAGATCGCGCCGTGCTCCTGCCAGTTGCGGATCGGCGGGCCGAAGGTCGGATGGGACAGGAGCCAGCGATGCATCCGGGGCGAGGATTTGGCGAAGGCGGCGGCGGCGACCAGAAGGAAGGGCGTCGTCGGCATCACCGGCAGCATCACACCCACCAGCCCGAGGGCCAGGAACAACAGACCAAGGCCAAACCACAGCCAGCGCAAAGACCCGCCCTCCGCAGCGATCCGGCGCATAGAAGTCACGCCCCGGCGGCAGACGCAAGCCGTGAACCGGCCCAAGGCTTTCCTTTTTGCGGTCCTGACCTTATAGCGGATCAATCTTGCGGGATGACCCCGCGTCAGAGCCAAGGACGGCCCATGCGCACCATCACCACGACCGAGGACCTTGCAGCGTTCTGCGAGGCCGCCAAGGCCGCCCCCTATGTCACCATCGATACCGAATTCCTGCGCGAGCGGACCTATTGGTCGAAGCTCTGTCTGATCCAGATGGCGCTGCCCGGCAAGGATGGCGAGGCGGTGCTGATCGACCCGATCGAGGGCGACGGCATGAGCCTGCAGCCGCTCTATGAGCTTTTCGGCCATGAGGCGACCGTCAAGGTATTCCACGCCGCAAGACAGGACCTCGAGATCTTCTTTGTCGAGGGCGGGGTATTCCCCAAACCGCTTTTCGACACCCAGATTGCCGCCATGGTCTGCGGCTTTGGCGAACAGGTCGGCTATGAGACGCTGGTCAAGCGCATCGCCAAGGCCAGTCTCGACAAGACCAGCCGCTTCACCGACTGGTCGCGCCGGCCGCTGTCGGAGGCGCAGAAGGATTACGCGCTGGCCGATGTGACCCATCTGCGGGTGATCTACGAATGGCTGGCGGCCCAGCTGAAGAAAAATGGCCGCGGGCCCTGGGTCGAGGAGGAACTGGCGATTCTGACCGATCCCGCCACCTATACTGTCCACCCCGACGAGGCCTGGCTGCGGATCAAGACCCGGACCTCGTCGGGCCGGTTCCTTGCGGTGGTCAAGGAACTGGCGCGATTCCGCGAAAGCTACGCCCAGACCCAGAACGTGCCGCGCAGCCGGGTGATGAAGGACGATGCCCTGCTCGAGTTGGCCTCGACCCGGCCGGCGACGATGGAAGAGCTTGGCCGCTCGCGGCTTCTCTTGCGCGAGGGGCGCAAGCCCGAGATTGCCGAGGGGATCCTTGCCGCGGTGAAGGCGGGGCTGGAGATGCGGCCCGAGGATATGCCCAAGGTCGATCCGCAGAAGGACCAGCCGCAGGTCAATGGCGCGCTGGCCGATCTTCTGCGCGTTCTTCTGAAGGCGAAATCCGAAAGCCTTGGCGTCGCGCCGCGTCTGATCGCCTCATCCGCCGATCTCGACGCGATCGCCTCGGGCGGGCGCGAGGTCGAGGCGCTGCAAGGCTGGCGCCGCGAGGCCTTCGGCGAGGATGCGCTGCGTCTTTGCAAGGGCGAGGTCGCGCTTTCTGCCAAGGGCCACGAAGTTCGTGTGATCCGCCTCTGACTGCTGCCGGCATATTGAGCGGCTTGCGCCGCGCGCCTTTTGTCTCGCCTCCGGCGCGTTCCGCGCCAACCGGCTCGGGACTGCGCGCCGCGCGGGGATATTTTCATTCTGAAAGAGGACGGCTTCTTTCAGAATGAAAATATCCTCAGGGGGAGGCGATTGGTTCGCGAACCAATGGCCTGGGGGCAGAATGCCCCCGCCCGGCGACAGCAGTCCCAGGCGCGTCCGTCAGCCCCCACCAAAATGGTATGCGGCGGCAGCCGCTCAACTGGATCCGGGGGTCAGCGGCGGGCGGCGCGGGCGTTTGCCTCGCCCTGCACCACGATCTCGCGGATCGAGTCGAGCTTGTAGTTCGACAGATAGAGCGCGACCACCACCTCGCGCGAGGGTTGGGTGCCGGAACGCATGGCCTCGACCGGGGGGAAGACCCGGAAGTCCAGCACCAGGCGGCCATGCTCGTCCACCGGCTGTGCCACCAGTTCGGCCGACCAATAGCCCTGCGTCGGCGGCAGGCCGGTGGCGCGGACGATGGCACCGCCGGGCACTTCCTCGATGTTCAGCGTCAGCACCTGCTGCACCAGGCCGCGACGGTCCACCGGGGCGGCGGGAAGGGCGACCTTCTCGACCTCTTGCGAGCGGCCGAACCAGTTGAACGGGTTCATCTTGCTGTCGCGGAACCCGCCGCAGGCCGCAAGGCCAAGGCAGAGGCACAGAAGGGCAGGGCGCAGCGTCGGGCGGATCATGCAGGGTCTCCAGCTTCTGCCTCTTGGCTAACGCATGGCGCGGCTTTTGAAAAGCCGCGATACCGGCCCCGGCGGCCACTGGACAGGGGCGGCGCCATCCCCTACCTCGGTTCCGCAAGGAGAACGACCATGGCCACCGCCGCCTTCGAGGATATCGCCGACACCTTCGACTTCCTGGACGACTGGGAAGAGCGTTATCGCCATGTGATCGAACTGGGGCGCGCCATGGCGCCGCTGGAGGACAGCTTCAAGGTGGCGGCCTACAAGGTGGACGGCTGCACGAGCCAGGTCTGGCTGCGCCCGATGATCGAGGGCGGGCGCTTTGACTTCCAGGGCGACTCCGACGCGATGATCGTGCGCGGGCTGATCGCCGTGCTGCATGCGCTTTATTCCGGCGTGCCGGTGGGCGAGGTCAGCCGGATCGATGCCCCGGCCGAGCTGGCCCGGCTGGGGCTGAACGAACATCTGTCCTCGCAACGCTCCAACGGGCTGCGCGCCATGGTGGAGCGCATCCGCAAGGTGGCGGCCGGGGCCTAGATCGCCGCGCAGGCGGCCTTGGCCCAGTCCAGTGCTGCCGGCGACAGGCGCGGTCCCACCTTGGTCAGCACATCGGCGTGATAGGCGTTCAGCCAGACCCGCTCGCCGGGCGACAGCATCGGCGCAACGATCAGCCGGCGGTCGAAGGGGACGAAGGTCAGCGTCTCGAAACACAGCTGGTTGCGGTTGTCGCCCAGGGGCGGCGCCACCTGCACCACGATCAGGTTCTCGACCCGGATGCCGAATTCGCCCTCGCGGTAATAGCCCGGCTCGTTCGACAGGATCATGCCCTGTTCCAGCGGCACCTCCGAGATGCGCGACAGCCGCTGCGGCCCTTCATGCACCGACAGGAATGCGCCGACGCCATGCCCGGTGCCATGGTTGAAATCCTGCCCCTCGATCCACAGCGCATAGCGCGCCAGAGGGTCCAGATCGCGCCCCGCCAGCCCCACCGGCCAACGCACCCGCGAGATGGCGATCAAGCCCTGCAGGACACGGGTATAGCAGGTCCGCGCCTCGTCGCCGGGGTCGCCGATGACCATGGTGCGGGTGATGTCGGTGG
This sequence comes from uncultured Paracoccaceae bacterium, assembly GCA_934500835.1. Classification (GTDB taxonomy): domain Bacteria; phylum Pseudomonadota; class Alphaproteobacteria; order Rhodobacterales; family Rhodobacteraceae; genus Pseudogemmobacter. Next base: position 93,829 of record CAKSTR010000012.1, read on the forward strand.
TGCCGTCCGGATACTGCCCGCCGGAATCGACCAGCAACAGTTCGTTGCGGCCGACCGCACGGTTGGTGTTTTCCGTCACCCGGTAATGCATCATCGCGCCATGCGGGCCCGCGCCGCAAATGGTGTCGAAGCTGATTTCGTGCAGCGCATTGGTGGCGCGGCGAAAGCCTTCCAGCGCCCGGACGACCGAAATCTCGGTCATCGAGCCTTCCGGCTGCGCGTCCAGCCAGCACAGGAACTCGATCATCGCGGCGCCGTCGCGCAGATGCGCCTCGCGCATGCCCTGCACCTCGGCCTCGGTCTTGCGGGCCTTGGGCAGGCGGCAGGGATCGTCGCCCCATGCCACGGCGACCCCGGCCTCTTCCAGCTCCTGGCTGACTGCCAGCGGCGCCTGGCCACGGTCCACCCGCACCGGGCCTGGCAGGGTGTGCAGCGCCGGCACGAAGGCCGAAGGCGGGCGCAGCGTCACCTGCGGGCCAAGATGGGCGCGTAAGGAATCGTCGATCTTCGCGGCCTCGATGAACAAGGTCACCTTGGCATCGTCATGCAGGATGGCAAAGCCGTGAACGATCGGGTTGCGCGGCACATCGGCGCCCCGGATGTTCAAAAGCCAGCACAGCGAATCCGGCAGCGTGATCACCGCCGCCCGCTGTCCCGCCGCCCGCAGCCCCTCGGCCAGTCGGGCGCGCTTTGCGGCACTGGAGTCGCCGGCCAGCGCATCGGGATGCACGAAGGCCTTGCCCATGGGGGCGGGGGGCTGGTCGGGCCATATGCCGTCGACAAAGTTCCGCACCGGCCGCAGGGTCACGCCGCTGCCTGCCAGTGCGGCATTGATCCGGGCGATTTCCTCTGCCGTATGCAGCCAGGGATCAAATCCCACCTCACCGGCCGGCAGATGCTGGCGCAGCCAGTCGCCCGGCAGCACATCCGGCCAGGGCACCGGGGTGAAATGCGCCAGATCGACCTGCGCCTTCACCTGGGTGCGATAGCGCCCGTCGATGAACACCCCTGCCACATCCGGCAGCACGATGCAGAAGCCGGCCGATCCGGTAAACCCGGTCAGCCATTGCAGCCGCTCGTCGCGCGCGGCCACATACTCGCCCTGATGCACATCCGCGCGCGGCACGATGAACCCGGCCAGCCCTTCGGCGGCCAGCGCCCGGCGCAGGGCGGCAAGTCGCGGTGGTCCCTGTTCGGGCGAGGCATGGCTGTCGAAGGTCTGGAACATGGGCAAGGCCTCATTTTCTGTCACGAAATATCCCGGGGGGGCGGGGGGCTGGCCCCCCGGCTGCCGCCGGCAAGGGGCTATCCCGCCCGCCGCACGGCCGAGCGTTTCTGCACCTTGGGATCACTGTCGAACAGCGATGCCAGCTGCTCGGTCATGGCGCCGGCCAGCTGCTCGACATCGGTGATCGTCACCGCGCGGTTGTAGTAGCGGGTCACGTCGTGGCCGATGCCGATGGCGATAAGTTCCACCCGCCGCATCTTCTCGACCATGGCGATCACATCGCGCAGGTGCTTTTCCAGATAGTTGGCGGGGTTCACCGACAGGGTGGAATCATCCACCGGCGCCCCGTCCGAGATCACCATCAGGATCTTGCGCGCCTCGGGCCGGTTGGCCAGCCGCCGGTGCGCCCACTCCAGCGCCTCGCCGTCGATGTTCTCTTTCAGAAGGCCCTCTTTCATCATCAGGCCAAGGTTCGGCCGCACCCGCCGCCAGGGCGCATCGGCCGATTTGTAGATGATGTGGCGCAGGTCGTTCAGCCGGCCCGGCTGCTGGCGCTGTCCCTGCGCCAGCCAGCGTTCGCGGCTCTGGCCGCCCTTCCAGGCGCGGGTGGTGAAGCCAAGGATCTCGACCTTGACGCCGCAGCGTTCCAGGGTGCGGGCCAGCACATCGGCGCAGATTGCGGCGATGCTGATCGGCCGGCCCCGCATCGAGCCCGAGTTGTCAAGAAGCAGGGAGACCACCGTGTCGCGGAACTCGGTGTCCTTTTCCCATTTGAACGACAAAGGCGTGGTCGGGTTCGCCACCACGCGGGCCAGCCGGCCGGCGTCAAGGATGCCTTCCTCAAGGTCGAACAGCCAGCTGCGGTTCTGCTGTGCCTGCAGGCGGCGCTGCAGCTTGTTGGCCAGCCGCCCGACGGCGCCCTTCAAGGGTTCCAGCTGCTGGTCGAGATAGGCGCGCAGCCGCTCCAGCTCGGCCGGTTCGGCCAGATCCTCGGCCTTGATTTCCTCGTCGAAATCCGTGGTGAAGACCGTATAGTTCGGGTCTGCGTCCGAATGAGGCGCAGGCGGCGGCGGGTCGATCGGCGCTTCGCCTTCGGGCTGCTCGGTCTCGTCGCCCTGCTCCATGTCGGCGCTGTCTTCCATGGTGACCTGGGCCTGACTCTGGTCCTGCTGGTCCTCCTGGCTTTGTTCGGGGCTGGCCTCGGCCTCTTCCTGCTCCTGGCCGTCTTCGCCCTGCGACTCGGGGTTGTCCTGATCCTCTTCGGCCTCGTCGCCGGCCTCGTCCTCGTCGGGGCGGTCCGGGTCGTCGCCAAGCTGATCGCCATAGCCCAGATCGGCGATCACCTTGCGGGCCAGCCGCGCGAAGGCGGCCTGATCGGGCAGGACGCGATCAAGGCTTTCCAGCGTGCCGCCGGCCTGTTCCTCGATGAAGCCGCGCCAGAGGTTCATCACGTTCTGCGCACCCTTCGGCAGATCGCGCCCGGTGGCCAGATGGCGCACCAGATAGCCCGCTGCGACGGGCAGGGGCGCATCCTGAGGGTTGGTGATCTGCGCATAGGCCTTGCGCTCGGCCTCATGTCCGATCCTGGCGTCGATATTTCCGGCGGTGCCGGGCATCTCGCGGGCACCCATCGCCTCGCAGCGGGCGGTCTCCATCGCGTCATAGATGTCGCGGGCCAGCTGGCCGACCGGGGCATAGCGGTTGGAGACGCCTTCGTCATGGAACTTGCGGCGCAGCGCGAAGGCATCCGCGGTGCCGCGCGCCAGCAGAACCTCGTCCCGCGTCATCCGGCGGCTGACCTGCGGCAGGCGCACGCCTTCCTTGTTCATGCCGGGCGGATCGACCGAATACGACACGGTCATCTCCGGGTCGTCCGCCATGGTGCGGGTCGCCTCTGCGAGGGCCTTCTTGAACGGATCGGCGGGGTTGTCGGAGGGCTTGGTCATGGCGGCGAATGTGACATTGGCTGCGGGCCGGGGCAAGGGGAGGATGGCATGTCGGGGCCGGTCGAGGATGACGGCCAAAGATCAAAATTCGCGCATCTGCGCACAGAACGTCGTCAGATGTGCGCAATTGCCCAGAGGGAGGCGCGGGCGCATCTTCCGCTCGTTGAATCATCGTGCCGCGCTCCGGAGATCGGGGACGGTCCACCTCCAGAAAGAAGAAGATCATGTCCAAACCGAAGATCGCCATCATTGTCGGCTCCACCCGCCCGACCCGCTTTGCAGACATCCCGACCGCCTGGATCAAGGCCCAGGCCGAGGCCCGCGGCGAGTTCGACGTCGAAGTGGTCGACCTGCGCGACTACCCGCTGCCGTTCTTCGACGAGATGGCCTCGAACCTGTGGATGCCGTCACAGAACGAGATCGCGGTGAAATGGCAGAAGAAGATCGCCGAATTCGACGGCTACATCTTCGTCGTCGCCGAATACAACCGCTCGATCACCGGCGCGCTGAAGAACGCACTGGATCAGGCCTATGTCGAATGGAACCACAAGGTCGCCGGCTTCGTGGCCTATGGCGGTGTGGGCGGCGCCCGCGCGGTCGAGCATCTGCGCAACATCGCGGTCGAGCTGCAGATGGTTCCCACCCGCTCGGCGGTTCATATCGGCGGCGGTGACTTCATGAAGGTGCATCCGGGCTTCGGCGGCTCGGGCAACCTGGCCGACATCGAGGGTTCGATCACCGCCTCGGCCACGGCTCTGCTGGATGACGTGCTGTGGTGGGCCAAGGCGACCAAGGCCGCCCGCGGCTGAATCGCGACAGCGCAGCACAAGGAAGGGGCGGTCCGTCGGGCCGCCCTTTCCCTTTTGGCGGCAAGGCAGGTGCCGAATGCCTTACTTGTCCTTCGGCGACGTCCGGGCGAGGTTCCGGCCATGAAAGCTGTTCTCCTTGCCCTTCTCCTTGCGCCGCTGGTCACACTTTCCGGCTGCGGTGACATCTGCACCTGCAAAACCTGCAAGCTCTGCATCATCCAGTAGCTTGCGCGCCCGTCGGATGCGACGGCGCCAGTCCAAAGCAAAAGGGCGGCCAAGGCCGCCCTGCGCCGCAGTCCTGCCTGCCGGGTCTACTTCATTGCCATGGAGGCCGCCGATTCCGGCAGCTCTTCGGCAAAGCAGCGCTGGTAGAATTCGGCGACGGTCTGGCGTTCCAGCTCATCGCATTTGTTCAGGAAGCTCAGCCGGAAGGCATAGCCGACATTGCCGAAGATCCGGGCATTCTCGGCCCAGTTCAAGACGGTCCGCGGGCTCATCACGGTGGAGAGGTCGCCGTTGACAAAGGCGGTGCGGGTCAGGTCGGCGACGGTCACCATCTGGGCGATGGTCTTGCGGCCGGCATCGGTGTTGTAGAGCGGGTTCTTGGCCAGAACGATGGCGGTCTCGGCATCGTGGCTGAGATAGTTCAGCGTCGCCACCAGCGACCAGCGGTCCATCTGGGCCTGGTTGATCTGCTGGACGCCGTGATAAAGCCCCGTGGTATCGCCAAGGCCCACCGTGTTCGCGGTGGCGAACAGGCGGAAGGACGGGTGCGGGGTGATGATCTCGTTCTGGTCCAGCAGGGTCAGCTTGCCGTCATGCTCCAGCACGCGCTGGATGACGAACATCACATCGGCCCGCCCGGCATCATATTCGTCGAAGACGATGGCGACAGGGTTGCGCAGCGCCCAGGGCAGGATGCCCTCGTGGAACTTCGTCACCTGCTTGCCGTCTTCCAGCTTGATCGCATCCTTGCCGATCAGGTCGATCCGGCTGATATGGGAATCAAGGTTGACCCGCACGCAAGGCCAGTTCAGCCGCGCGGCCACCTGTTCGATATGGGTCGATTTGCCGGTGCCGTGATAGCCCTGGATCATCACGCGGCGGTTGTAGGCAAAGCCTGCAAGGATGGCCAGCGTGGTATCGGGGTCGAACTTGTAGGTGGGGTCGATCTCGGGCACGCGGTCGCTGCGGTCGGCGAAGCCCTTGACGCGCATGTCGGTGTTGACCCCGAAGGTCTCGCGGACCGAGATCTCCTCGGTGGGTTTCATCACGCTATCCAGCATCGCCCTGTCCAGAAAATTATTCGCCCATGGTTCATGGAACATCTGCGCCGGGGGCGCAAGGGGAGGCGGGAAAACCGCCGCAATTGGGCTGGAATTGGTCCGGGCCGCGGTCCAGCCCATAGGCCGCCCGTGCTTCTGCAATCCGCTGGGCGACAGGGCGTTCCGGAAAAAGCGCATAGCTGGGCGCAAGGATCGGTGCCATTCGCGTCACCGAGACCGCGATCACATGGCGTATCGGATAGGCGCCGCCCGTCATGGCCAGAAGCGGGACTGCCGTCTTGTCGAAATGCGGATGGTCGGGGGCGATCACCTCTGCCCGGCCGTAAAGCTTGAAGCCGCGCTGGCGCAGGACGTCGATCAGGCTGACGCAGACCCTTGGATCGCGGCGGATGTTTGCCACCGAATGGCCCGAGGCAATGTCGGCAACCACCAGCCGCCCGGGCTCCGGCAGCGCCCAGATTTCCTTGGGCGAGGTGCTGGCGCCGAACTCGGCATCCGCCGTTGCCAGCCAGCACAGCACAACATCGGGGCGCAAGGCCTGAAGGTCGGGCCAAAGCCGCAGAGAGGAGGGCAGGTCAGTCACGGAAGAACCGGCTGTCCTTGATCTGGTCCCAGGCCCAGACAACCTCTTGCAACTGCTCTTCATGGCTGCGGTCGCCGCCGTTCATGTCGGGGTGCAGCACCTTGATCAGACCCTTGTAAGCCTTGCGGATTTCGGTCTTCGACATGGTGTCGCGGGCATCGAGGATCTCGATCGCCTTGCGTTCGGTCGGAGGCAGCTTGCGGGTCGCCCCCGAAGTGGGCTGGGCGCCCGGATTGCGGGTGGCCTTCTCACCCAGAAGCGCCATCGGATCGTCGACACCCATGCGGGCCCAGGCATTGCCGTCGCCCTGGCGCGAGAACGGCTTGGTTTCGCGGCCCCAGACCCGGTCCTGATCGACGATCTTCTGGAACTCTTCATCGGTCGTACCGTTGAAGTAGTTCCACTTCAGGTTGTAGTCGCGGATGTGATCCTTGCAGAACCAGAAGAATTCATCCAGCAAATCTGGCGATTTGGGTGCGCGGAAGGCGCCGGGCTTGTCGCAGCCCGGATGGTCGCAGCCGCGGCCGGTCGCCTCGGCCGGGGCGCTGTTGCCGCGCCGGGTCGCCTGTTTGCGCTTTTTATCCGCGCTGACGCGCAGGTCGAACTCAAAGGGGGGTCGTTTTGCCATCTGCCGAATGCCTGCCTGCTGCCTTTCCGACTCGGGGGCAGGAGTTTAAGGGCTTTGGCGGCGGATTGAAGGGGGATGCGGAAAAATGAGCGTGAAGACCGAGATCGAGGCGAGGCTGACCGGCGCCTTCGCGCCGCACCTTCTGGAGGTGGTGAACGAAAGCCACCTGCATGGCGGCCATGCCGGCGATGACGGCTCGGGCGAAAGCCATTTCCGGGTCACGATCCGCGCGGCAGCCTTCGCACCGATGGGGCGGGTGGAGCGTCACCGGGCCGTTCACCGCGCTCTGGGGGATATGACCGCCCGCATCCATGCGCTGGCGCTGGACATCGGCGGCTAGCCAGCGGCGCGGCTGCCGCCGCAAGCTTTATCGTTGCGGCGGGCGCGGTGTCTCTTGGCCGACGTTGTCGGATGGGGGTTTCACCCCCAAACCCCCAGGATATTTGGGGACAGAAAATCAGGACGGACCTTCCTCATTTTCCGTCTTTCAAATATCCCCGCGCGGAGCGCCGGCCCGAGCCGGTTGCGTGCTTGCACGCAGAGGCGAGACAAGGACGTGCGGCTGCAAGCCGCTCATCTTCGCTTCAGCCGGCGGCCTTGGCCTTCAGGCGGTAGGCGTGCAGGAGGGGTTCGGTATAGCCCGAGGGTTGCTCGCGGCCCTTGAACACCAGATCGCAGGCGGCCTGGAAGGCGATGCCCTGGAAGCCGGGGGCCATCGGGCGATAGAGCGGGTCGCCCGCGTTCTGGCGGTCCACCACGGCAGCCATCTTTTTCATGGCATCCATCACCTCGTCGCGGCCGACCACGCCCTGATGCAGCCAGTTGGCGATGTGCTGGGCCGAGATGCGGCAGGTGGCGCGGTCCTCCATCAGCCCGATGTCGTTGATGTCGGGCACCTTGGAACAGCCGACGCCCTGGTCGATCCAGCGCACCACATAGCCAAGGATGCCTTGGGCGTTGTTCTCGACCTCGCGGCGGACCTGATCGGCCGACCAGCGGCGGAAGCTGGCCAGCGGGATTTCCAGAATGCCATCGACATGGGCGCGGCGGCCGCCTTTGGCGAGTTTCGCCTGCACCGCCAGCACATCGACCTTGTGGTAGTGCAGGGCGTGCAGCGTGGCGGCGGTGGGCGAGGGGACCCAGGCGCAGTTGGCGCCTGCCCGCGGATGGGCGATCTTTTCGTCCAGCATCGCGGCCATCATGTCGGGCATCGCCCACATGCCCTTGCCAATCTGCGCCTTGCCCGAAAGCCCGCATTCCAGCCCGATGTCGACGTTCAGGTTTTCATAGGCGGTGATCCAGCCCTTGCGCTTGATGAAATCCTTGCGGCTGAAGGGGCCGGCCTCCATCGAGGTGTGGATCTCGTCGCCGGTGCGGTCCAGAAAGCCGGTGTTGATGAACGCGACCCGGGATTTCGCCGCCCGGATGCATTCCTTCAGGTTCACCGAGGTGCGCCGCTCCTCGTCCATGATGCCCAGTTTGACGGTGTTCGCCGGCAGGCCGAGCACTTTCTCGACCCGGGTGAAGATCTCGTCGGCGAAGGCCACCTCTTCGGGCCCGTGCATCTTCGGCTTGACCACATAGACCGAGCCATGGACCGAGTTGCGCGCCCCTTCGGTCTTTTTCAGGTCATGCAGCGCGATGGCGGCCGTGACCATGGCGTCCATGATGCCTTCGGGCACTTCGGACCCGTCGGGGAGCAGGATCGCAGGGTTGGTCATCAGGTGGCCGACATTGCGCACCCACATCAGCGCGCGGCCCTTCAGCACAAGCGGCTGACCGTCGGGCGCGGTATAGCTGCGGTCCCCGGCCAGCCGGCGCGTGGTCTGGCGCCCGCCCTTGTCGAATGTCTCGGTCAGATCGCCCTTCATCAGGCCAAGCCAGTTCTCATAGGCCTGAACCTTGTCCTCGGCATCGACGCAGGCGACGGAATCCTCGCAATCCATGATGGCGGACATCGCGGATTCCAGTTGCACGTCGGCCAGAAGCGCCTGATCGCGCGCCCCGATGAAATGCGCCCGGTCGAACACCAGTTCGACATGCAGCCCGTTGTTCTTCAGCAAGATCGCATCGGGCGCCTTGGGGTTGCCCTTGTAGCCGACGAATTTCGACGGGGTGACCAGGGGCATGTCATCGACCAGCAGCGCGCCGTCCTTGACGTAATAGCGCCGCACATCGGCATGGCTGGCGCCATCGATCGGGAAAGCCTCGTCAAGGAAGACCCGCGCCCGCGCCACCACCCGCGCACCCCGGCCCTTTTCATAGGGCCCTTTCGGCGGGGCCGATCCCATGGCGTCGGTGCCGTAGAGGCAATCATACAGGCTGCCCCAGCGGGCGTTGGCGGCGTTCAGCGCATAGCGGGCATTGGTGATCGGCACCACCAGTTGCGGGCCGGGAACGCGGGCGATTTCGGGGTCGACATTCCGGGTCTCGATCTGGAAGGCCGGGCCTTCGGGCAGCAGATAGCCGATCTCGGCCAGAAATCCCTTGTAGGCGGCATGGTCCTGCGGCTGGCCCTTGCGGGCGCGGTGCCAGGCGTCGATCCGGTCCTGAATCTCTTGCCGCCGCGCCAGCAGCGCGCGGTTCTTCGGCGCAAGATCGCCAAGGATCGAGGCAAAGCCGGACCAGAAGCTATCGGGCGTCACGCCGGTGCCGGGCAGGGCGGTCTCATCGATGAAGCGGGCCAGCTGCCCGTCGACCTGAAGCCCATGTTTCGTCACGCGCGCCGCCATCTTCGCCTCCTTCGCATACCATGGCACACAATACCCCTGCGGCGGGGGGTGGGGCAAGGCAATCGGGTGGGGGACTATACTGAATATACAGAAAGCACCTTTTGTATATTATTTAAAATGGCAGGCGAAACTTAGCCGATCTGCAAAGTTTTTGTTGAAGCCTTGGCGTGAGCGCATATAGTTAGTCGTATGGCTAAGTATGACCCTGACCTGTCCCTGCTGTTCCATGCCCTGTCGGACCCCACCCGCCGGGCCATCCTGACACGCCTTGCCGCAGGCCCCGCGCCGGTGACCGAACTGGCCACGCCGACGGGCCTGCGCCTGCCGACGGTGATGCGGCACCTGTCGGTGCTGGAGGACGCCGGGCTGATCGCCACGGCCAAGGACGGCAGGGTGCGGTCTTGCGCCATCGTGCCCGAGGCGCTGTCCCCCATGCGGGACTGGCTGGAAGAACAGCGGGCGATCTGGGACTCCCGGCTCGACCGGCTGGACGATTATGTGATGAAGTTGATGAAGGAGCGTGCGAAATGACTGTCAAATCCCCTGAACTGGACCCCAAGACCGACCTCAGCTTTACCCGCACCCTGCAGGTGCCGCGCCAGTTGGTCTGGGACTGCTGGACCAAGCCCGAACATATCCCGCATTTCTTCATCCCCGCGCCGCACAAGGTGACGGCGGTGGACATCGATCTGCGCGTCGGCGGCCGCTTCAACACGACCTTCGATGTCGAGGGCAACGTGATGGAGAACAAGGGCGTCTATCTTGAAGTGGTTCCGGGTGAGAAGCTTGTCTTCACCGATACCTATGCCGAAGGCTGGAAGCCGTCGGCCGATCCCTTCATGACCGCGATCCTGATCCTTGGCGATGCGCCGGGCGGCGGCACCAGCTATACCGCCATCGCCCGTCATCGCAGTCCCGAGACCCGCGAGTCGCATGAGAAGATGGGCTTCTTCGATGGCTGGGGCACGGTTGCGACCCAGTTGGAGACCTATGCCAAGGGGCTGAAATGACCCGATTTGCCACCCTGACCTTTGATCGCAAGGTTGCGGCGCCGGTCAACACGCTGTGGCAGGCCTGGACGGCGCCGGCGGCGCGGGCGCTCTGGTCCGCGCCCACGCCCGAGGTGACGGTCGAGATCCTTGAATCCGCGCCGCGGGCGGGCGGGCGTGAGGTCTCGATCTGCCGCGGGCCGCAACCGCCCGAAATCCGCTGCGAAGCCGGCTGGCTGGAGATGCAGCCCGGACAACGCAGCGTGAACTACGAGGTGATCTCGGCCGAAGGGGGGGCCCAGTCCGCCGCGCTGGTGACGGCCGATTTCGCCCCCGAGGGAGAGGGCAGCCGGCTGGCCGTCACCGTGCAGCTGTCATCGCTGGCCGAAGACATGGAGGCGGGCTACCGGCAGGGCTTTGACGGAGGCCTTGGCAATCTGCAGGCCGTGGCCGAACGCACCATGATCCTGCAGCGGTTGATCAAGGCGCCGCGCGCGGTGGTCTGGGGGGCCTGGATGACCCCCGAGAGCCTGCCGAAATGGTGGGGACCGGACGGGTTTTCCTGCCGGACCAAGCGGATCGACCTGCGCGCGGGCGGGGAGTGGGTGTTCGACATGATCGGCCCGGACGGCACCGTCTTTCCCAACCATCACCGCTATGGCGAGGTCATCGCGCAAGACCGTCTGGGCTATACCCTTCTGTGGGGCGAGGACGGGCCGAAACATGCCGATGCCTGGGCCAGTTTTGTCGACCGCGACGGCGGCACCAAGGTGACGCTCGGGATGGTCTTCGCCACCGCCGAGGAATTCCGCGAGGCCAGGGGCTTTGGTGCGACCGAGCTTGGCCTGCAGACGCTGGGCAAACTGGCAAGGGCGGTCGGCGACGACTAGGGGCGCAGCCCCCGGGGGCGTGCGGCCGGTCAAGCCGCCAGCCCCGCCGCCGCCCCCGATGCCGCCGCCGCAAGTCCCGCCCCTTGAAGCCGGAGGCGGCGGCTCCTAGGCTTCGCCGGCGCAAATGCCGGAGAACGCCATGGAAGACGCCGCCCCGCAGACCATCTATCTGGCCGATTACCAGCCCTTCGGCTGGATCGTCGAGGCGGTGGACCTGACGTTCCGCCTGTCGCCCGCGGCCACGCGGGTGCTGTCGCGCATCCGCTTTGCCCCGAACCCCGAAGCCGCGGGGCAGGAGTTTTTCCTGCATGGCGAAGAGCTTGCCCTGATCTCCGCGCGGATCGACGGCCAGCCCGTCCAGCCGCAGGTGAGTGCGAAGGGCCTGACCTGTGCGGTGCCGGCAGGCGGCTTTCTCTGGGAGGCCGAGGTCGGGATCGCCCCCGAATGCAACACCGCGCTGGAGGGGCTTTACATGTCGAACGGCATGTATTGCACCCAATGCGAGGCCGAAGGCTTCCGCAAGATCACCTTCTATCCCGACCGGCCGGACGTGATGGCCCCGTTCAGGGTGCGGATCGAATCCGATCTGCCGGTGCTGCTGTCCAACGGCAATCCGGCCGGGCAGGGTGCGGGATGGGCGGAATGGGATGATCCCTGGCCCAAGCCCGCCTATCTTTTCGCATTGGTGGCCGGCGATCTGGTGGCGCATCGCGGCGCCTTCACCACCCGTTCGGGCCGCAAGGTCGATCTGGCGGTCTGGGTGCGTCCGGGCGATCAGGACCGCTGCGCCTATGCGATGGACAGCCTGATCCGCTCGATGAAATGGGACGAGGACGTCTATGGCCGCGAATACGACCTGGACATTTTCAACATCGTGGCCGTCGATGACTTCAACATGGGCGCGATGGAGAACAAGGGGTTGAACATTTTCAACTCCAAGCTGGTTCTCGCCTCGCCCGAGACCGCGACCGACGACGACTATGGCCGGATCGAGGGCGTCATCGCGCATGAGTATTTCCACAACTGGACCGGCAACCGCATCACCTGCCGCGACTGGTTCCAGCTGTGCCTGAAGGAAGGGCTGACCGTCTTTCGCGACCAGCAGTTTTCCGGCGACATGCGCAGCCATGCGGTGAAGCGGATCGAGGATGTCGCGCTGCTCCGTGCCCGCCAGTTCCGCGAGGATCAGGGGCCGCTGGCGCATCCGGTGCGACCGGAGTCCTTTGTCGAGATCAACAACTTCTACACCGCCACCGTCTATGAAAAGGGCGCCGAGGTGATCAGCATGCTCAAGACACTGGTTGGTGATGACGGCTATGCCAAGGCGCTGGACCTTTACTTCGCCCGCCACGATGGCCACGCCGCCACCATCGAGGATTGGCTGAAGGTGTTCGAGGATGCCACAGGCCGCGATCTGACGCAGTTCAAACGCTGGTATTCGCAGGCTGGAACGCCGCGGCTGAAAGCCTCGGACGACTGGAAGGACGGGATCTATACCCTTCACTTCGAACAGGAAAATCCGCCCACTCCGGGTCAGCCGCACAAGGATGCGCGGGTGATCCCGATTGCGGTCGGCCTCTTGAACCCCAACGGCGACGAGGTTGTGCCGACCATGGTGCTGGAGATGACGGAGGCGAAGCAGAGCTTTCGGTTCGAGGGGCTGGCGTCGAAGCCGGTGCCCTCGATCCTGCGGGGGTTCTCGGCCCCGGTGGTGCTGCAGCGGCAGGCGGGTCCGGCCGAACAGGCGTTCCTTCTGGCCCATGACACCGACCCTTTCAACCGCTGGGAGGCGGGTCGCGCGCTGGCCCGGGGCGAGTTGCTGGCCATGGTGGCCGATGGAACGGCCCCTTCCGCGCAGTGGCAGGAGGCCCTGGCCGGTCTTGCGCTGGACGCAAGCCTTGATCCGGCCTTCCGCGCGCTGGCCCTGCGCCTGCCCGGCGAGGATGAACTGGCACAGGCGCTGTTCGATGCCGGCACCACGCCGGACCCCGATGCGATCTACGCCGCCCGCCGCGCGGCCGGACAGGCGCTGGCCGAGCGGCTGGCGCCGCACCTGCCGGGGCTGATCGCGGGGCTTGCGGACACGGGTGCCTTCTCGGCCGATGCGGCGGCGGCGGGGCGGCGGTCCTTGAAGGGGGCGGCGCTGATGCTGCAGGCCCGGGTGGACGGCGGTGCCATGGCAACCTCGGCCTATGCCGGGGCCGGCAACATGACCGACACGGTGGCCGCACTCTCCGCCCTTCTGAACATCGGCAAGGGGCAGCAGGAGCTGGTGGCCTTCCAGAACCGCTGGCAGGCCAATGCGCTGGTGATGGACAAGTGGTTCGCGCTGCAGATCGGTTTTGCCGCGCCCTCGGCCGCGCCCGAAGTGACCGAGGCGCTGACCACGCATCCGGCGTTCGACTGGCGCAACCCCAATCGCTTCCGGTCGGTGATCGGGGCGCTTTCCGCCAACCATGCCGGCTTTCACCGGGCGGACGGGGCGGGCTATCGGGTGATTGCCGACTGGCTTCTGAAGATGGACCCCAAGAACCCGCAGACCGCGGCCCGGATGTCCACCGCCTTCGAAACCTGGCGCCGCTATGATTCGGCGCGTCAGCGTCATGCGAAGGCCCAGCTCGACCGTATCCTTGCCGCGCCCGGCCTCAGCCGCGATCTGGCCGAGATGGCAGCCCGGTTGCGCGGCAGCGCCGATTGAAGACAGTGGCGGGGTGCGCCCCGGTGTTTGGGAGAGTGTCTCGATGCCCTTTGTGATTGCCCTTCTTGGCCTGATCGGCGGCGCCCTGTTCTGGTATTACCGCATGCGGGCCGCAGGACAGGCGGCGCAGGATCTGGCGGGGGTGGCGCAGGACGTGATGTCGACCCGCCAGAAAGAGGCGCTGGAAGAGATATCGCGCGCCTTCCGCCTGGGCTGAGGCCCGATTTTTCGACGAAAAATCGACATAGCACCCAGGACGGCCCGTGCTTTACCCCTTGGCGCAATAGGGCTGTTTCGCCGTCCAGGCCGCCATCTCTGCCCGGGCATCCGCCTTGCGGAAGGGGCCCCACTGCCGGCCGACGCCGCGATTGCCCTTGCCGGCGACCACGCCGTCACGCGCCACGTCGCGCGAAAAGACCTCGACTGCGCAGGTCAGGTTTTCGCTGCCGTCTTTCAGCTCCCGCGCCGAGGTCGCGTCGCAGCCATTTGCCGCTGCGGTCGTGGGCGAGATCTGCATCAGCCCGATGTAGCGCCCGCCGCCGCCCGCCGCTGCCGGATTGTGGCTGCTTTCGGTTTTGGCCACCACGCTCATCAACCCGACCCAGAAGGCGCGGCGCTCGTTCAAGGTGGCCGAGGCATAGCCAGGGCACCAGGCGCCGATGTCGCCGGGAACGCGCGCGGCCAGAACGTCGTCATTCTCGGCCACGGCGACGAAGGCGGCTGCGGTCCAGGTCGGTGCCTCGGGGCGGTTGTCCCAGCGGGTCGGCACCTCGGGCAGCGTGGATTGCAGCGAGGTTTTCTCGGGCACGCAGCCTGCGAGCATCAGTGCTGCCAGCGCCATGATCTTGCCGCCTTCGGCCATGCGTGACGCACAACCTTCGCGGGAATTCCCTTGCAGCACCATCAATCCGCCCCTTTCGGCCCTCAGTCTGGCCCGGAGAGACAGCTTCTTCGGGCGAACGAAATGGTCACTACACCGCAAATCTCGGGGCTGGCCACCCGGCTTGCTGCGCCTGCGCGGCTTCTTGCCACGCGGCTTCATCTTGTCCGCAAGGCGCCTGCGCCCGAAAAGGCGTTCACCCCCATGCCCGGCCTTGTGCTGGAGGGCCGCCTTCACGCGCCCGTGCTGGAGCACAGCCCCGAGGCCGACCACTGGGCCGCCACCCGTGCCGAATATGCGGCGCTGGCCGACCAGGGGCGCTGGAGCGAGCTTTTCGCCCGGATGCGCATCGCCGATCACGACCGCACGGCGGCGCCCGGCGGGCGGCGTCTGGCCAGCCTGATCAGTGAAGGCGCACGGCATGTTCTGGCGCAGGCGCTGGCCCGTCACGACTGGCCCGCGGCGCTGACCGGGATCGACCATCTGGCCGAGGTGCAGGCCGCCCATGCCGACAACCCGATGGCCGCACATCTGCTGGCGCAGGCGCATCTCGACTATGGCTGGACCCGCCGCTCGGCCGAGCCGGGGCCGGGCGTGCCGCGCGAGGTCTGGCAGGACTTCCTGCACCATGTCGCCTTGGCCGAGGCCACGCTTGAGGCCTTCGATCCGATCGAGGAGAACTCTCCGCTTCTGGCCGGGTCGCGCTATCTGCTGGTGCGCGGCATCGAGGATGGCGATTCGCAATGCCGCGACTGGTATGAGGACTGGTCCGACCTTGATCCCACCAATCCCGAGCCGCATCTGACCCATGCCGTCCACCTCTTGCCGCAGTGGTTCGGCACCCTGACCGGGTTCGAGGACGAGGCCCGCGCCGCGATGAGGCGCACCCGTTACTGCACCGGTGTTTCGGCCTATGCGCTGTTCCATCTGGCCGCCGCCGATGCCCAGGGCGATCTGCCGCCGCGGGTGGATCTGGACCTGTATGTCGCCGGTTTGATCGACTATTTCCACGCCACCGGCTGCCAGTATCGCGCCAATATCGTCGCGGCGGCGCTGACCGACTTGCACCACAGCCTTTGCGATGCGCCGGCGGTCGCGCGGCGGCGCAGGATGGTGCAGGCGACACTGGAAGATCATCTGCGCAACGCGGTGCGCGAATTCCACCTTTCGGCCTGGGAGAACGGCAGCGCCTGCATCTCTTATGCGCTGAACCAGGTTTTCGCGGCCGAGCTGGATCGCGGAGAGCATATCTGCCTGGGGCCAGAAGGGCTGGAGGGCCGCCTGCCGGGCCAGGCCCCCTTGCCCCAAGCCGCCTTGCGGCCTAAACCCGGCGCCTGAAACGGTCGCGCGCAGCGGCCTTGCGCCACAGGGGATGCCCATGCTTGACCTGACCTTCACCCTGCCGAAGCCCAAGGTGATCCAGGGGGCGAAACACGATTGGGAACTGGTGATCGGCATGGAGATCCATGCCCAGGTCGCCTCGAACGCCAAGCTGTTTTCCGGCGCCTCCACGGCCTTCGGTTCCGAGCCGAACTCGAACGTCGCCTTTGTCGATTGCGCGATGCCGGGGATGCTGCCGGTGATCAACGAATTCTGCGTCGAACAGGCGGTGCGCACCGGTCTTGGGCTGAAGGCGGCGATCAACCTGACTTCGGCCTTCGACCGCAAGAACTATTTCTACCCCGACCTGCCGCAGGGCTATCAGATCAGCCAGCTTTACCACCCCATCGTGGGCGAGGGCGAAGTGATCGTGGAAATGCCGCCCGGCCCCGATGGTGAAAGAACCGCGCGCCGCGTGCGGATCGAGCGGATCCATCTGGAGCAGGACGCCGGCAAGTCGATCCATGACATCGACCCGAACCTCTCTTTCGTGGATTTCAACCGCACCGGCGTTGCGCTGATGGAGATCGTCAGCCGCCCCGACATCCGTGGCCCGGAAGAGGCCGCCGCCTATGTGACCAAGCTGCGCCAGATCCTGCGCTATCTGGGCACCTGCGATGGCAACATGCAGAACGGCAACCTGCGGGCGGACGTCAACGTCTCGGTCTGCCGGCCGGACCAATACGAGAAGTTCACCGAGACCGGCGATTTCTCGCATCTCGGCACCCGCTGCGAGATCAAGAACATGAACTCGATGCGGTTCATCCAGCTTGCCATTGATTACGAGGCCCGCCGCCAGATCGCCATCCTCGAGGATGGCGGCAAGATCCAGCAAGAGACCCGCCTTTACGATCCCGACAAGAACGAGACCCGGTCGATGCGGTCGAAGGAAGAGGCGCATGACTACCGCTATTTCCCCGACCCCGATCTGCTGCCGCTGGAGATCGAACAGGCCTGGGTCGACGACATCGCGGCGACCATGCCGGAACTGCCGGATGCCAAGAAGGCGCGCTTCATGGGCGATTTCGGCCTGACCGACTATGACGCCTCGGTGCTGACTGCGGAACTGGATGCCGGCGTCTACTTTGACGAGGTGGCGAAGGGCCGCGACGGCAAGCTGGCCGCGAACTGGGTCATCAACGAATTGTTCGGCCGGCTGAAGAAAGAGGGCGCCGAGATTGCGCAAAGCCCGGTCTCGGCCGCGCAACTGGGTGGCATCGTCGATCTGATTTCGGCGCAGACCATTTCGGGCAAGATCGCCAAGGACCTGTTCGAGATCCTCTGGACCGAAGGCGGCGATCCGGCCGCGATCGTCGAGGCGCGCGGGATGAAGCAGGTCACCGACACCGGCGCCATCGAGAAGGCGGTGGACGAGATCATCGCCGCGAATCCCGATCAGGTCGAGAAGGCCCGCGTCAACCCGCGGCTGGTGGGCTGGTTCGTCGGGCAGGTGATGAAGACCACCGGCGGCAAGGCCAATCCGGCCGCCGTCAACGATCTGGTGCTGAAGAAACTGGGTGTCTGACCCTATCGGTTGCGGGTGGCGGAGGGCCGCCCACCCTATGCGGTGGCTGTGGCGCGATTGCGCTGCCCGTGCCGGAAAATCCATGGGTGATTTGCCGCTGCGGGGCGAATCCCGGTAATATGCCGCCCAAAGCGGGCAGGAGGCTTTCGGATGCAGCGCTACGAATATCAGGTCGTCCCCGCCCCGCGGCGCGGCGAAAAGTCCCGCGGAGTAAAGGCCACGGAAGACCGTTTCGCGCTGGCCCTGACCGGGTTGATGAACCGCATGGGGGCCGAAGGCTGGGACTATGTCCGCGCCGATACGCTGCCTTGCGATGAACGTGTGGGCCTGACCGGATCGAAGACCACCTTCCAGAACATGCTGGTGTTCCGCCGCGTGATCGAAGCCGGAACCTCGCTGACCCTGGCCGAGGCCGAGCCTGCCGCACCGCCGCTGCTGGTTGCACCCGAGGTGGAACCGCAGGCGCCGACGATGCCGCCCTTGCGCCTTGGCGCGGCCGAGGCACCGGCCGGCGCGGCCCCTTCGCTTGGGCCTGCAAAGCCCGACCTCGCGGCGGAATGATTGCTCAGCCGGCGGCCTTCAGGGCGGCGGGCAGAACCTCTTCCACCACGTCCAGCGCGGCATCGGGGCCGATGCTGACGCGGATGCAACGATCCAGCGGCGCAACACCCGGCATGCGGATGAAAAGCCCGCGGGCCTGTGCCTCTGCCAGCACGCGCCGTGCGAAATCCCCGTCGCGCCCAAGATCGATGGTAACGAAATTGGTGGCCGAGGGCAGGGGCTGCAGCCCGTTCGCCGCTGCGATCCGGCCCAGCCGGTCGCGTCCCGCGCCGATCCCGGCCTTGACCTGCGCCAGCCAGTCCTGATCGGCCAGCGCCGTCAGGGCACCGATCTGGCTGATCCGCGCCATCCCGAAATGATCCCTCAGCTTGTCGAAGGCCTGCGCCAGCGATGGTTCGGCAATCGCATAGCCAACCCTTGCGCCTGCCAGACCATAGCCTTTTGAAAAGGTGCGGAACCGGATCACCTGCGGGTGATCGGGCGAGATGTCCGGGATCGCCTCATCCGGCGCAAGGTCGGCATAGGCCTCGTCCAGGATCAGCAGGGTTTCCGGCGGCAGGTTCGCCACCAGATCCGCGATCACCTTGCCGGAATGATGGCTGCCCATCGGGTTGTCGGGGTTGGCAAGGTAGAGAAGGCGTGCCTTGTGCGCCCGCGCGGCGTCCAGAAGGGCCTGCACATCCTCATGCGCGCCCAGATAGGGCACCCGCACAAGCGGCGCGCCGGCATTGGCAACATGGAAGGCAAAGGTCGGATAGGCGCCAAGGCTGCTGATGACGGGTGTGCCGGGATCCAGCGTCAACCGGCAGATCAGACCAAGAAGCCCGTCGATCCCCGGCCCGACAACGATATGGGCCGGTGTGCAGCCATGACGCGCCGCCAGCGCCTGCTTCAGGTCACAGTTCTCGGGGTCGCCGTATTTCCAGACCTCGCCCGCCGCCTCGGCCATGGCGGCAACGGCCCGGGGCGAGGGACCGAACAGAGATTCATTGGCCCCCAGCCGGGCGCGGAAGGCAAAGCCCTGCCGGCGCTCCAGCGTTTCAGGCCCGGTGAAGGGCACGGTGGAGGGCAGGGTGGCGGCATGGGGGGTCAGAAAGCGGCTCATGCCGGTATCATTGGCCCGGGGCGGGACCGGCTGCAAGATGGCTTGGCGGCCCCTTGTCAGGGGCCGGTCAGGGTCAGCCGCACCGTGTAGTCCTGCAACACCGGCAGCCGCGCCTTCCGCTCCAGGTCCTCGGTTGAAGGCTCCAGCCCGTCGAACCGCACCACCATCTGCGGCAGGTTGGCGATCCTCTCGCCGTCATCGCAAAGGTTGCACAGGATCAGCACGCGGGTCCCAGCTTCGGAACGGGCGGTGATTTCCACGCGCATCACCCCTTCCCAATAGCAGGCGACATCGGCGGGGCAGCGCTGATCGGTGACAGCGGTCAGCCGAAAGCTGGTGCCGGTCTGGCTGTCGATGCTGTCCGCTGCGGCAGTCACCCGGATCTCGCGCGGGGCAGGCGGGGCGTCGGCCCGGGCGCAAAGCGGAAGGGCTGCCATGAGAAGGGACAGGGCAAGGGCAGGGCGCATGGTGGTTCCTTTCACCGGACGGTCCCTGCTGTGACGCAGGCCGGGGCGGAAAGCTTGGCGCTGCCCCGGCCGTGGTTCAAGTCAGGTCTGCCTCAGCCCAGATCGGCCAGCCGCGCCAGCGCGGCGCGGATCTTGCCGGCTTCATCCTCGCGCGCCTCAAGGTTGCTTTGCGCTTCGGCCACCACATCTTCGGGGGCGGACTTGGCGAAGTTGGGGTTGTCGAGCCGGCCTTTCAGCCCGCCGATTTCCTTGGCCAGCTTTTCCAGACTTTTCTGCAAGCGCGATTTTTCTTCGGCAATGTCGATCAGCCCTTCCAGCGGCAGCGCAAAAGCCGCGCCTTCCGCCGCAATGGCGATCGACCCTTTCGGCGCCGGCCCTTCCGAGAAACCCTCGATCCGCGCCATGCGACGGATCAGCGCATCGTTGCGGTCCCAGGCGGCGCGTGCGGCGGGGGACAGCTCGGTTGCAACCAGATCGGCCTTCAGGCCCACGGGCACATGCACCTGCGCGCGGGCGGAGCGGATGTCGTCGATCAGCCCGGTCACGAAGGACATCTCCTGCGTGGCGGCGGCGTC
Organism: uncultured Paracoccaceae bacterium; assembly: GCA_934500835.1. Lineage (GTDB taxonomy): Bacteria > Pseudomonadota > Alphaproteobacteria > Rhodobacterales > Rhodobacteraceae > Pseudogemmobacter. The sequence continues at coordinate 114,111 of CAKSTR010000012.1, forward strand.
GATCAGGCTGGCGGGCAGGTCGGGCCAGTCGGTGTGGACCAGCAGCTTCGCGCGGCTGCCGGTGGTGCCCCACAGCTCTTCGGTGATGAAGGGCATGAAGGGGTGCAGGAGGATCATCGACTGGTCCAGCACCCAGGCCATGGTGGCGCGGGTCTCGGCCGCGTGGTCGCCGTCGAACAGCGGCTTGGCGAATTCGACATACCAGTCGCAGACCTTGCCCCAGACGAATTTGTAAAGCGCATCGGCTGCGGTGTCGAAACGGAAATTTTCCAGCGCCTCGTTCACCTCGGCCAGCGCCTTGGCGGTCTCGCCGATGATCCATTTGTTGGCGGTGGCTTGCGGGGTAGGCGGGGCGGATTGGGTGGCGTGACCCTCCCAAACCCCGTTCATTTCGGCAAAGCGGCAGGCATTCCATAGCTTGGTGCCGAAGTTGCGGTAACCGGCGATGCGGCTGGTATCCAGCTTCAGCACACCGCCAAGCGAGGCCATCGCCGCATTGGCAAAGCGCAGCGCATCGGCGCCGTATTCGTCGATGATCTCCAGCGGGTCGATGACGTTGCCGAGGGATTTCGACATCTTCTTGCCCTTGGCGTCGCGGACAAGGCCATGCAGATAGACGGTGTGGAAGGGGATGTCGTCCACCACCGCAAGCTGCATCATCATCATCCGGGCGACCCAGAAGAACAGGATATCCTGGCCCGTGATCAGGACCGAGGTGGGGAAGTATTTCTTCAGCGCGTCGGTCTGTTCGGGCCAGCCGAGCGTGCCGATGGGCCAGAGGCCGGAGGAGAACCAGGTGTCGAGGACGTCGGGGTCGCGACCGATTTTGATGGTCATTTGATTGGGTTCTCGTACCCATTTAAACGACCACCGACGTGGGGCGTTCATTCGCTCGACGTACGGCTGTCCAATAATTTCGAAGTATTCGCGGAGATCTGGCTCAGCGGCTACGAAGTCGACTTGTTCGTCGAACTCACGCACCTCAGCAAGGTTAGGTATAAATTTAGAATAATGGGCAAACGCTTGCGCAGCGGCGTCCTCAAAACTTGCCGCGCAGAAGCACTCAACCTCTCCCAAGATTGGCATCCCTCCATCGCTAATTTTCGGCCCATACCAGACCGGGATCTGGTGGCCCCACCAGAGTTGGCGCGATATGCACCACGGCTCGATGTTTTCGAGCCAGTGGTAATAGGTCTTCTCGCCCGAGGCCGGGATGATCCTGGTGGTGCCGCTGCGCACCGCCTCAAGTGCCGGGCCGACGATCAAGCCAGTGTCGACGAACCACTGGTCGGTCAGCATCGGCTCGATCACCACTTTCGACCGATCGCCGAAGGGCTGCATGATCGGCTTGGATTCGACGTAGGGCACCCGCTCCAGATGTTCGGCGCCGGTTTCCTTGTCGATGCTCTTTTTCAGAACCGTAACGGCCAGCCCCTCGGCGGTGATCTGTTCGACCACCCGCTTGCGGGCCTCATAGCGATCAAGTCCGCGCAGATCGTCAGGGACAAGGTTCAGCGCATCCACCTCGGCCTCAGACAGTTCCAAGGGCTGTTCGGCAATGCCCGGCGTGGCATAGCCCTTGGCCACCAGCCATGAGCGCGAGGCCTGGCCTGCCACCGCGGCCGCCTCGGCATAGGGCGCACCATCGGCCCGCATCTGCGCGCGGGTGTCCATCAGCCGGTAGCAGGGGATGCCATTGCGCTTGGCCACGGCATAGTCGTTGAAGTCATGCGCCCCGGTGATCTTGACCGCGCCACTGCCGAAGGTGGGATCGGGGTATTCATCGGCGATGATCGGAATCAGGCGGCGGTGCTCCTGCGGCCCCACCGGGATTTCGCAAAGTTTCCCGATGATTGAAGCGTAACGCTCATCCGAAGGATGGACCGCCACGGCACCGTCGCCCAGCATGGTTTCGGGGCGTGTGGTGGCAATGGCGATATAATCGCGCTCTTCCTCGAAGGTGACGTTCCCGTCGGCATCCTTCTCGCGGTAGATATAGCTCTGCCCGCCGGCCAGCGGGTATTTGAAGTGCCACATATGGCCGGGGGTGTCGATGTTCTCGACCTCAAGGTCCGAGATCGCGGTCTCGAAATGCGGGTCCCAGTTGACCAGCCGCTTGCCGCGGTAGATCAGGCCCTTGTTGTACATGTCCACGAAGACCTTGATGACGGCGTCGTGGAAGTTGCCCTCTTCGCCCGCAGGCGCACCGGGAGCGCCGGACATGGTAAAGGCCTCACGCGACCAGTCGGCGCTGGCACCAAGGCGCTGCAGCTGGCCGATGATCGTGCCGCGCGACTTCTGTTTCTGCTGCCAGACGCGGGCCAGGAACTTCTCGCGCCCCATGGTGAGGCGGTCGGGTTCCTGGCTCAGCGCCATCTCGCGTTCGGTCACCATCTGCGTGGCGATCCCGGCATGGTCGGTGCCGGGCTGCCACAGCGTGTCATCGCCCATCATGCGGTGCCAGCGGGTCAGGATGTCCTGCAGCGTGTTGTTGAAGGCATGGCCCATGTGCAGGCTGCCGGTGACGTTCGGCGGCGGGATCATCACGGAAAAGGCCGGGTGGCCGGGCTTGGCATTGGCGCCGGCGGCGAAGGCGTTGGTCTCAAGCCACAGCTTCGAGATCCGGGCCTCGGCCTCGGCGGCATTGAAGGTCTTTTCCATCGGCATCGGGCATTCCCCTTGAGCTATGGCCGGGGTTTAGCCTTTGCCGCAAGGATCGGCAACATCGCCCGGACCCCGGCCGCAAAGGCCGGGCCCCCGGACGAAGCTGACCCGCGTCAGCGGTCTGGTCACGCCGGGCCGACCACCCCGAAAAACGCCCCCTTCGGGTCCACCGCGATGACGACGAAGGCCCCGCCCGGCACCGGCACCGGCCCGTGGGCGACCGACCCGCCGCCGGCTTCGATGGCCGCCTTTGCCGCTTTGGCACTGGGGACGCCGAAATAGGGCAACCAATGCGGCGGCAGGCCGCCCGCGCCCTGCAACCGGGCCATCCCGCCGATATCGCCGCCCTTGCGGGCGAAAATCTGGTAGGTGCCCATCTCGCCCATCGGCATCGCGGCCGAGGCCGTCCAGCCGAACATTTCGGTATAGAAGGCAAGACCCGCCACCGGATCGGTCGAGTTCAGCTCGATCCAGTGGCCATGGCCGGGCTTCGCCTGATCGAAGGCGGCGCTGTCACCGTCCAGCGGCTGCAGCAGGCCGAAGGCCACCCCCTGCGGATCGGTCACGATGGCAAACCGGCCGGTGCCCGGAATATCCTCGGGCGCACGGTGCAGGCTGCCGCCAAGCGACTGCACCTTGGCAGCGGCGGCATCGCAATCGTCGACCGCGACATAGGTCATCCAGAACTCCGGCATCGGGCTGTCGGGCTGCATCAGCCCGGCCACCATGTCCCCGCCTGCGGTGGCAAGAGTATAGGACATCCCCTCCATCCCAGCATCGACGAAGGACCAGCCCAGAAGCGGGCCGTAAAAGGCTTGCGAGACCGCAGGGTCGGATGTGGAAAGCTCGAACCAGCAAGGGGCGCCGTGAAACATCTCAACCCTCCATGATCAGCGGCGCAAAACCGCCATACACCATACGTTTGCCATCAAACGGCATCGCCTCGGGCGCCATCTCGGCGTCCGTCTCGGAACGGTCCATCATCACCTTGTAGGCCGCGTCGCGGGTGGCCTTGTCGGGCCAGGTCATCCAGCACAGGACGACGGTCTCATCGGGCTGCAGATCCACCGCGCGCAGGAAATCGGTGTGCTTGCCGGGCGGCACGTCATCGCCCCAGCCGGCCACCAGCGTCAGCGCACCAAGCGCCTTGAAGTCGCCCCACCAGCGCAGCTCATGCGCGCGGTAGGCCTCGCGGTCCTTGGTGCGAACGGGAATCAGGAAGCCGTCGATATAGGCCATGGTCGTCTCCCTTCGGTCCTTGTTTCGTCAGGCTTGCGGCTTTAGTTAGAAAAAGCAACCTACTTGTGACGGACATGACGGAACCCCGCCGACGAAGCTATGACGAAGGCTGCATCGCCGCCCATGCGCTGGACCTGATCGGCGACCGCTGGGCGCTGCTGGTGGCGCGCGAGTTGATGCTGGGCCCGCGCCGCTTTTCTGAGTTGCGCAGCGGCCTGCCCGGGATCGCCGCCAATGTCCTGACGCAGCGGCTGGAGGAGATGGCTTCGGCGGGCCTCCTGCTGCGGCAGGGCCGGCTCTATGACCTGACCCCGGCGGGGCAGGGGCTTTGGCCGGTCCTGAAGGCGCTTTGCCTTTGGGGTGCGGCACAGCCCGGCCATGACCCGACGCTGTTCATCAGCCCGACGGCACTGATGCTGTCGATGCGCGCCACCTGCAACCGGGCGCGGGCGGGCCACCACAGGGTCGGCTTCGTGCTGGAGGGTGAAGCCTTCACCGTCGAGACCGCGCCCCACCGCTATCACCTGCAACGCGGCCTGCCCGAAGACGCCATGATCTTCGAGGGCGGCACCAATGCCATGGCCGCTTCTGTCTATGGCCCGATGCCGCTGGCCAGGACATCTGCCGGGATGATCCGCTTCCGCGGCGATGCGGAAGAAGGCCAGCGCTTCCTGACCCTCTTCAGCCTTCGCCCCCAGGGCTGATCCGCAGTTTCACGCTGGTCCAAATATCCCCGCCGGAGGCCCCGGCCGGCCGCCGGTCACACCGCCCGGTCAGACGGCCCGGTCACACGGCCCGGTCGATCTTGGTCGACAGATGTATCAGGCTCTCGCTTGACCGCACGCCGGTCATCGCCCCGATCTGGTCCAGCACCTGATCCAGCACCTGGGTGTTGGGGCAGGCCACCTGCAGCAAAAGATCGAACCGGCCCGAGGTGGTGAAGACCCGCTCCACCTCGGACACCGCCTTCAGCCGGGTCAGGATCGCGGCCTGTGACCGCGGCTCCACCGTCAGAAGGACAGAGGCCCGAAGCCGCCCCTCGCGCGCGCCTTCGCCCAGCTTCAGCGTGTAGCCCGCGATGATGCCGCCGGTCTCCAGCCGCTCCAGCCGCGCCTGGATGGTGCTGCGCGCCACCCTGAGACGGCGCGACAGCGTGGCCACCGACATGCGCGCATCCGCCCCCAACAGGCCGATAATGTTGCGATCCAGCTCATCCATGCAATATGTCCGATCTTTTCGTCATTATAACGACAATTCGCAGCAGATATATAGTTTTCATCGGTGAAGATGTCACCCATATCGCGCATCCTGAGTGCAGGAAAAGGGCGGCTCATACGCACCTGGCCTGGTTTATGGAAAACCACGCTGGTGCCCGGCCCCGCTACTGCACGGGACTTGGGCTATGCGTCTTGTTGGCAAGGGAAATGCGCCGATGGGACTGTCGAAGACAATCTGGACGAACCCGACCGAAATGATCCGCAACGCCCAGCCGGAGAATCCCGTGCTGTTCTTCGCGCCCTCGGTGGTGCAGGCCAATGCGCGGCGTTTCATCGACGGCTTCCCCGGCATGGTGACCTATGCGGTGAAGTCCAATCCCGGCGAAGAGATGATCGAGAACCTCGCCGCCGCCGGCGTGCGCGGCTATGACTGCGCCTCGGGCTTCGAGATCGACCTGATCCGCCGGCTCGCCCCCGATGCGGCCATCCACTACCACAACCCCGTGCGCTCGCGCGCCGAGATCGCCTATGCGGTCGAGAAGGGCGTGAAAAGCTGGTCGGTCGATTCGCGGTCCGAACTGCAGAAGCTGATCGACATGGTCCCGGCCAATGGCTGCGAGATTTCGGTCCGCTTCAAGCTGCCGGTGGCCGGCGCCGCCTATAACTTCGGTGCCAAGTTCGGTGCCACGGCCGAGATGGCGGTGGATCTGCTCAAGGTGGTGGCAGCGGCGGGCTTCGTGCCCTCGATCACGTTCCATCCGGGCACGCAATGCACCGACCCGCAGGCCTGGGCCGCCTATATCCGCGAAGCCGCGGTGATCGCGCGCAATGCCGGTGTGACCATCGCCCGCCTGAACGTTGGCGGCGGCTTCCCCAGCCACCGGCTGGAGGCCGTGCAGCCGCAGCTTGAGGCCATCTTCCAGACCATCGACCAGGTCGCGACGGAGGCTTTCGGTGCCGACCGCCCGCTTCTGGTCTGCGAACCCGGCCGCGCCATGTGCGGCGATGCCTTCACCCTTGCCGCCCGCGTCAAATCCATCCGCGACGGGCTGCATGTCTTCCTGAACGACGGCGTCTACGGCACCCTGACGGAACTGCCGCAGATCGGCATCATCGACCGCATCCAGGTCATCAGCCCCGAGGGGGATCTGCGTCGCGGCAAGGCGCAGGACCGTATCGTGTTCGGCCCCACCTGCGATTCGGTCGACCGGCTGCCGGGCGAGATCCCGCTGCCCGGCGACATGCAGGAAGGCGACTATCTGATCTGGCACGGCATGGGCTCTTACTCGGTCGTCACCAACAGCCGCTTCAACGGCTTTGGCGATCTGGCGATGGCCACGGTGCTGAACCTGAAGGTCTGACCGTTCCGATCTTTGGAAATCATCGCGGCCCGGCTGGACAATCCCGGCCGGGCCGTTAGCTTTTCTCCAGGTCCGTTAACCCTTCTGTCATGCGGCGGGTGCAGCCTGCCGCAGGGCCGCGAGAGAGGAGGCCGCCACGTCCTTCATCGACCGCATAAAGCGCTGGCTGCGCCCGGTCCCGGTATCGGAGACCGAGGTTTCCGTTCCGCCCGGCAAGGGCACCGGACGGGGCAGGGTGGATCATGTGATCGTGCTGGACGGCACGTTTTCGTCGTTGCGCAAAGGCGAGGAATCGAACGCCGGCCTGGTTTTCCAGCTTCTGGCCGAAGGCGGCCCGCGTGCGGGGCGGACGCTTTACTATGAAGAGGGTATCCAGTGGCAGGGCTGGCGCCATGGCATGGATGTCATCAACGGCGTCGGGCTGGAGGGCCAGATCCGCCGCGCCTATGGCCATCTGGCCAGCCACTACCGCGAAGGCGACCGGATCTTTCTGTTCGGCTATTCGCGCGGTGCCTTCGCCGCCCGGTCCCTGGCCGGGGTGATCGACCGCGTCGGTCTCTTGCACCATGAGGCGGCCACCGAACGGAATGTCACGCAGGCCTGGCGGCACTATCGCGCCGGCCCGCACAACCCGGCGGCCATGGTGTTCAAAAAGACCAATTGCCACCCTGAGGCACCGATCGAGATGGTCGGCGTCTGGGACACGGTGAAGGCGCTTGGCCTGCGCATGCCGCTGCTGTGGATGCTGACCGCGCGCGACCATGCCTTCCACAACCACCACCTCGGCACCTCGATCCGGCACGGCTTCCACGCGCTGGCGCTGGACGAGACCCGCGCTGTGTTCGAGCCTTTGCTCTGGAATTGCCCCCCGGGGTGGGAGGGCAATGTCGAGCAGGTCTGGTTCCGTGGCGCCCATGGCGATGTCGGCGGCCAACTGGGCGATTTCGCGGCCGCAAGGCCGCTTTCGAACATCCCGCTGGTCTGGATGCTGGGCCGGGCGGAGGCTTGCGGCCTGAGGCTTCCCGACGGCTGGCAGGCGCGTTTCCCCTGCAACCCGCGCGCGCCGATGGTCGGCACCTGGCGCAGCTTTGGCAAGGTGTTCCTGCTGCGCCGCCGCCGCACGGTCGGCCACGACCGCAGCGAGCGTATCCATGAAAGCGTGCCGGCGCAGGAGCGGTCGCGCTGGCCGATGCTGGGCCAGCCTGCGGAATAGTCCTTCCCTTTCCTCCGTGCCCGAATACCCTGCCGCCGCGCCAACCTGCCCCGGAGCCTGCCGATGCCCCGCACCGTCACCCTTGCCGCCACACAATTTGCCTGCAGCTGGGATCTGCCGAAGAACGCCGAGGCCGCCGAACGCGCGATCCGCGCCGCCGCGGCAAAAGGCGCGCAGGTGATCCTGATTCAGGAACTGTTCGAGGCGCCCTATTTCTGCATCGAGGAACGCGCGGAATACTTCCGCCTTGCCCGCCCCGCCGAAGGCCACCCGCTGATCGGCCTGTTCCAGAGCCTTGCGAAGGAACTGGGCGTCGTCCTGCCCTGCTCGTTCTTCGAAAAGGCCGGGCAGGCGCATTTCAACAGCGCCGCGATGATCGACGCTGACGGGCGCATGCTGGGAATTTACCGCAAGAGCCATATCCCGCAGGGGCCGGGTTATGAGGAGAAGTATTATTTCTCACCCGGGGATACCGGCTTCCGGGTCTGGGACACCGCCTTTGGCCGGCTGGGCCTTGGCATCTGCTGGGACCAGTGGTTCCCCGAATGCGCCCGCGCCATGGCGCTGCAAGGGGCCGAAGTTCTGCTTTATCCCACCGCCATCGGCTCCGAACCGCCGGCGCCCGGCTATGACAGTGCCCCGCATTGGGAGATGGTGATGCGGGGGCATGCCGCCGCGAACATCCTGCCGGTCGTCGCCTCGAACCGGATCGGGCGCGAGGTGGCGCCGGGCGGGACCGAAGTCACCTTCTACGGGTCCAGTTTCATCGCCGACCAGACCGGGCAACTGCTGGCCAAGGCCGGGCGCGTGGCCGAAGAGGTGCTGACGGCCACCGTGGATCTTGAGGCCATTGCCGACCTTCGCGCCAGCTGGGGGCTGTTCCGGGACCGCAGGACCGATCTTTTTGGAATCATCGGCTCCCTCGACGGCCGGACCGGATTTTTCGGAGAAAAATCGTAACGGATTTTCAACGAAAATCCGGGCTCTGCCGGTCAGCCGCGCAGCCAGTACCACAGGTTGAAGGCACCGATCAGAAGCGGCTGGTGGATCAGATAGATTGCCAGCGTGTGCTTGCCCGGCCATGCCAGCGCCCGGGTCAGCGGTGTTGCGGGGGCCGCAAGCCAGGACCACAGGCCGAACCGGGTCATCAGCCGGCCCGCCGCCACTCCGGCCAGCATCGGCGCGATCCAGGGAAAGAACGGCAGGAAATCGGCCGTGATCGGCTTTGCCGTGCCAAGCCCGGTCCAGATCATCCAGCCGTTGAACGCCTCTGCCTGCAAGACCAGCGGCAAGGCAAAGGCTGCCGCCGCAAGCGCCAGCGTCACGAGGGCCGGCAGCCTCAGCACGGCCAGCGCCACCAGCGAGGATACGGCGATCGAATGCAGGATGCCGTAGAAGATCGTCATCTGCGGCATGGCGATCCGGGTTGCCACCGTCACCAGCGCCGCCGCAGCGGCGATCCTTGCCAGCCGCCGCCAGAACGCGGGCCAGCGGATGCCCCCGCCATGCGCCAGCCACAGCGACAGCCCGGCGAGAAAGATGAAACTGCCGGCGGTCGCCCGGGCATGCCACCAGAAGAAGCCGGTGACCGAGGTATAGCGCGGGATCAGGCCGAACAGGTCCAGATCATAGGTGAAGTGATAGGCCACCATCGAGACCAGCGCCGCCGTGCGCACCAGATCCAGCCCGACCAGCCTTTCGCCCCGCATTGCCGCCCCCGTCCTGTCGCGGTGATCCTGCCCCGGGCAGGGGGAAATGGAAAGGGCGGCCCGAAGACCGCCCCCTGCCAGACTGTTGGCCCGCTCAGCGGTTGCTCAGGTCGACGTAATCACGGCGGGGTTCGCCGATATACAGCTGACGCGGCCGGCCGATCTTCTGGTTCTTCTCGGCGATCATCTCTTTCCACTGCGCGATCCAGCCCACGGTGCGGGAAATCGCGAAGATCGGGGTGAACATCGAGGTCGGGAAGCCCATCGCCTCAAGGATGATGCCCGAGTAGAAATCGACGTTGGGATAGAGCTTCTTCGAGACGAAGTACTCATCCTCCAGCGCGATCCGTTCAAGTTCCTTGGCGACCTTCAGCGTTTCGTTGTTGTGGATGCCCAGAAGCTCCAGCACCTCGTCGGCGGATTCCTTCATCACCATCGCGCGCGGGTCGAAGTTCTTGTAGACCCGGTGGCCGAAGCCCATCAGGCGGAACGGATCGTTCTTGTCCTTGGCCTTGGCGATATATTCGGGAATGCGGTCGACCGTGCCGATCTCGCGCAGCATCTCAAGGCAGGCCTGGTTGGCGCCGCCATGGGCCGGGCCCCAGAGGCAGGCGATGCCGGCCGCGATGCAGGCGAAGGGGTTGGCCCCCGAGGACCCCGCCAGACGCACCGTCGAGGTCGAGGCGTTCTGCTCATGGTCCGCATGCAGCATCATGATGCGGTCCATCGCCTTTTCCAGGATCGGCGAGACGACGTAATCCTCGGCCGGGACGGCAAAGCACATGTTCAGGAAGTTGCCGGCGTAGCTGAGGCTGTTCTTCGGATAGACGAAGGGCTGGCCGACCGAATATTTGTAGGCCATCGCGGCAATGGTCGGCAGTTTTGCGACCATGCGGATCGCCGCGACCTCGCGCTGCCAGGGATCGTTGATGTCGGTCGAGTCGTGGTAGAAGGCGGCCATGGCGCCGACCACGCCGACCATCGTCGCCATCGGATGCGCATCGCGGCGGAAGCCGCGGAAGAACATGTGCATCTGTTCATGCACCATGGTGTGCCGGGTCACCCGGGCGGTGAAATCCGCCAGCTGGTCGGCGGTCGGCAGCTCTCCATAGAGGAGCAGATAGCAGACTTCCAGATGGGTCGACTTGTCGGCCAGCTGCTCGATCGGATAGCCGCGATAGAGAAGCTCTCCCTGGTCGCCGTCGATGTAGGTGATGGCGCTTTCGCAGGCTGCGGTCGAGGTGAAGCCGGGGTCAAAGGTGAAAACATCCGCGTCGCCGTAAAGCTTGCGGATGTCCAGAACATCGGGGCCGACGGTGGGGCTGAGGACGGGAAGGTCAAATTCCTTGTCGTCCAGCCTCAGAGTGGCTTTGCGGTTGGTCATAGTTTATGTCCCCCTACGGGCCGGCCGCGCAGATCAGGGCGGCGGGCCATTGGCCAGTGTCGGCCCCGAAGGGCCATGAAAGGCCGGCGAGGGACCACCTTACGCGGCGGCGTCCGTCAGCCTTGCAATCGTCTCGTCCCGACCGATGACCAGCATCATGTCGAAAACCGAAGGTGTCGCGGTCCTGCCCGCCAGTGCCGCGCGAAGCGGCGCTGCAAGCTTGCCGAATCCGATGCCGTTTTCGCCGGCGATCTCGTTCAGGATGTGCTCGAGCGAGTCTTTCGTCCAGCTAGCATTTTGCAGGCGCGGCGTCAATGATTTCAGTATACCACGGGATACCGCATCCAGCGCCGCAGCGGCCTTTTCCTCGGGCAGGATCGGCCGGGATGCCAGGGCAAACTCACCCTTATCAAGGAGTTCCGGGAAAGTCTTCGCGCGCTCCTTCAACACCGGCATCGCCTGCAGCAAGCGGTCACGCTGCAGGCCGGTCAGGGCGGGACGTGCTGCAGCTGCAAGGAATTCTTCGATTTCATGCAGCAGCGCGGCATCGTCGCTCATGGCAATGTGATGGCCGCAGGTGCTTTCCAGCTTCTTGAAATCCAGCCGGGCCGGCGCACGGCCGATGCCATCCAGCGAGAAAACCTTCATCGCTTCTTCGCTGGTGAAAATCTCCATATCGCCATGCGCCCAGCCAAGCCGGGTCAGATAGTTGCGCATGCCCGCGGCAGGGTAGCCCATGGCCTGATATTCCTCGACCCCGGTCGCGCCATGGCGCTTGGACAGCTTCTTGCCATCGGGACCATGAATAAGTGGTATATGCGCCCAGACCGGAACCTCCCAGCCCATGGCGTCATAGACCATCTGTTGCCGGGCCGCGTTGTTCAGGTGATCGTCGCCCCGGATGACATGGGTGACGCCCATGTCATGATCATCGACGACAACGGCCAGCATATAGGTCGGAGTAAGGTCCGAGCGTAACACGATCATGTCATCCAGCGTCGCGTTCTGGATCGTCACATTGCCCTGCACCTGATCGCGGATCACGGTCTGGCCATCGCGCGGCGCCTTCATGCGGATCACATAGGGCGCATCGGGGTAGCTGGCCGGATCGGCATCGCGCCAGGGCGACAGGAACACCGGATAGCTGACGCCGCGCGCTTTCTCGGCCTCGCGGAAGGCTTCGATCTCGGCCTGGGTCGAGAAGCATTTGTAAGCGGTGCCGCGCGTCAGCATTTCATGCGCGACCTCGGCATGACGGTCCTTGCGGTCGAACTGGCTGACGACATCGCCGTCCCAGTCGAGACCAAGCCAGGTCAGGCCCTTCAGGATCGCCGCCGTCGCCTCGGGGGTGGAGCGTTCGCGGTCGGTATCCTCGATCCGCAATAGGAACTTGCCGCCACGACCGCGCGCGAAAAGCCAGTTGAAAAGCGCCGTCCGCCCGCCGCCGATATGCAGATAGCCGGTGGGCGAGGGCGCAAAGCGGGTGACAACGGGTGCGGACATTGCGGAAGTTAACCTTTCGGTAACCAGCTTGGGAGAGGGTGGCGGGCAGTGCGGGCCCGGAACGGGCCGGGTTTAGACGGGAAAGGGGGCGCGGGCAAGGTGGCGGCAGTGCTGGCGCTTGCGGTTGCGGGCGTCAGGCGCCCGCTTGAGGCGCTGGACAAGGCGCGCGGTCATCTGCTGCCCTTCGCCGCCACCGCGCTTGGGCTTGGCATCTGGGGCTGGTTTCACTGGCCGCAGGAGCCGGGGGTGCGCGCCTATGCGCTGGCGGGCCTTCTGCTTCTGGCCTTTGCCGGTCTGTGGTTGCGCGGCCCCTTCCTGATGCGGCCCCCCTGCGCCTTCGCGGCCATGCTGGCGCTGGGCTTTCTGGCCTCGGGGCTGCGGGGGCATGTGGTCGCCTCTCCCATGCTGGAGTTTCGCTACTATGGCCCCGTCCAGGGACGGGTGGTCGAGATCGACCGCTCCGGGTCCGACGCGCTGCGGGTCACGCTGGACCATGTTGTCCTGCGCGACATGGCCCCGGGCCGGACGCCGCGGCAGGTGCGGGTGTCCCTGCAGGGCGACCCGCTGCTGCACGATCCGCACCCCGGCGAGACGCTGATCCTGACCGCGCATCTGTCCGCGCCCGAGGGGCCGGCCGAACCCGGCGGCTTCGATTTCCGTCGCATGGCGTTTTTCGAGCAGTTGGGCGCGGTCGGCTACAGCCGCAGCCCCGCGCTGTTGCTGGAGCCGCCGGGCGCGGGCGACGCCATGATCTCGCGGATGCGGATCTGGCTTTCGGATGCGATGCGGGCGCGGATCAGCGGCGACGCCGCCGAATTCGCCATCGGCTCGCTGACCGGCGACCGGTCGGGCATCAGCCAGGGGACGGTGAAGGCGCTCCGCGACAGTTCTCTGGCGCATCTTCTGGCCATATCGGGGATGAACCTCGCCTTTCTGGTCAGCTTCGTCTTCGTCCTTCTGCGCACGGGTGTGGCACTGGTGCCGGTGGTGGCGTTGCGGATCAACGCGAAGAAGGTGGCGGCCGTGGCCTCTCTGGGTGTCGCGCTGTTCTACCTGGTTCTGTCAGGCGCGAATGTCGCGACCGAACGCGCCTTTGTCATGGTCGCCGTGGTGCTGGGGGCCGTTCTTCTGGACCGCCGGGCGATCACGCTGCGGACGGCGGCGATTGCCGGGATCATCCTTCTGGTGGTCCGGCCCGAGACGCTGTTGCAGCCGGGGTTCCAGATGTCGATGGCCGCAACGGTGGCGCTGGTGGCGGGCTTCGCCGCGCTGGATCGCAAGGTGCAGCAGAAGAACTGGCCGCGCTGGCTGGCGCCGGTGTTCACGCTGGTGGCAAGCTCGGTCATCGGCGGCTTCTCCTCGGCGCCGTTCGCGGCGGCGACCTTCAACCGCTTTACCGATTACGGCCTTCTGGCGAACCTTCTGACGGTGCCGGTCATGGGGGCGGTGATGATGCCCGGCGGCGCGCTGGCTGTGCTGTTGGCGCCCTTCGGCCTGTCCTGGGTGGCGTTAGCCGCCGTCGAAGCGGCAGCGCGCTGGATTCTGGGTGTCGCGCATTGGATCGCCGCGCTTGAGGGCGCGGTGACTCCGATCCCGGCCCCGCATGAGCTTGCGCTGCCCCTGATCACCCTGGGGGGCATCTGGCTGGTGGCCTGGCCCGGTCGGGCGCGACTGGCGGGTCTGGCTGTGCTGGGTGCGGGTCTGGCGATCTGGCCGATGGCGACGCGCCCTGACTTGCTGATTTCCTCGGACGGGCGGCTGATCGGGCTGATGGGGGCCGAGGGCAGGGCGCTGTCGTCGGGAACCGGCAACGGCTTTGTCGCCGAGAACTGGCTGGAGGCCGATGGCGATCTGGCCGGGCAGCAGGCGGCCGCCGCGCGGGCGGGCTTTTCGGGGCCGAAAACTGCGCGTGCGTTCACTTTTTCCGGGCTGCGCGGCGTGGCGCTTCAGGGCAAGGCCGCGCTTGAGGCGCTGCCGGCCGCCTGCGCATCGCATGATCTGGTGGTGATTGCCGAAGTGGTCGAACGCCCGCCCGCCGGGGATTGCCAGTTGATCGACCTTGCCCGGCTGCGCCAGACCGGCGCGCTGGCGCTGCAGGTTGGCCCGGCCGGGATAACGGTCACCGCCGCCCGTGACCATCCGCGCCGATGGGCCGGCAAACCGATGGACCCGCAGGCGCTGCCGCAGTTCCGGTGAGCCCGATTTATCGACGAAAAATCGTGCGCCTCCGGGATCAGTAGCTGCGGATCAGCCCGACAAGACGGCCTTGCACCTTGACCAGATGGTCGGCAAAAACCCGGGTCTCATAGGCCGGGTTGGCGGCCTCCAGCGCGATCATGTTGCCACGGCGGCGGAAACGTTTCAGCGTCGCCTCCTGATCCTCGACCAGCGCCACCACGATATCGCCATTCTCGGCCGTGCCCTGTTCGCGGATGACGACGATATCGCCATCGTTGATCCCGGCCTCGATCATGGAATCGCCTTTCACCTCAAGCGCATAGTGGTTGCCGCGGCCTGAAAGCATCGAGCCGGGCACCGCGACGTGATGCGACACTTCCGAGATTGCCTCGATCGGCACGCCGGCGGCGATGCGGCCCATGACCGGCAGTTCCAGCGCATGGACGGCCTCGACCGGCAGGGCATTGCGCGGCGGATCGGTGCGGTCGCCCCTGATCACTTTGGGGGTAAAGGCGGGTTTGAAGCCGGGCCTTTCCATCGCCTCGGGCAGCTTGACGATCTCAAGCGCGCGGGCGCGGTGCGCAAGGCGGCGGATGAAGCCGCGCTCTTCCAGCGCCGTGATCAGCCGATGGATGCCGGATTTGGAGCGCAGGTCCAAGGCCTCCTTCATCTCGTCGAAGGAAGGCGGCACGCCGTCCTCTTCGGTCCGGGACTTGATGAAGGTCAGGAGTTCCAGTTGCTTGCGCGTCAGCATCGCCGTCTCCGATAGGCAATCGTTGACGCAATGTTCTGCCCGTGTTCCCGGTTTGTGTCAAGCGTCTTGCAAATCGTATGCCGCGACTCTTGCCGCTTTTGCCGTCTAGATCGGCAGGTAGGGCACCAATTCGCCCGCCTTGCGCGGGCCGTCTCCGGGGGGGCGGATCAGCAGGACGTCCGCCTCGGCCAGCACGGTCAGAAGCGAGCTGTCCTGACTGCCGAAGGGGACGATTCCGCCGGGCGTCAGGCGCGCGCGCATGAAATGCGTGCGCGGACCGGTGGCACCGACATCCGCCGCCAGCGCCGCCGTCGAAGGGACGGGCAGCGGCGCGGGATCGCCAAGAAAGGCGCGGATCAGCGGCAGCAGGAAAAGCTGCCCGGTCACGATCGCGGAAACCGGGTTGCCGGGCAGGCCAAGCATCGCGGCGGTGCCGAACCGGCCTGCCATCAGCGGCTTGCCGGGACGCATGGCGATCTTCCAGAAGGCCGGTTCCATCCCCAACGCGCGCGAGACCGTGCCGACAAGATCATGGTCGCCGACCGAGGCGCCGCCGATGGTGACAAGGATGTCCGCACCTTCCGCCAGCGCGAAGGCCTGCCGCAGTGCGGGCTCGGTGTCCCGGGCGATGGGCAGAAGCCGGGTCTCGGCGCCGGCGGCCTCGGCCATGGCCTGCAGGGCAAAGCCGTTCGAGGCGATGATCTGGTCGGGGGCCGGGGTCTCGCCGGGCATCACCAACTCGTCCCCGGTCATCATAAGGGCAACGACGGGACGGCGGACGCAGGGCACCCGGGCAACATTCATCGCGGCCAGAAGGGCAAGATCCGCCGGGCGCAGGCGGCGTGGCGACAGCGTCGCCCCGGCAGGGAAATCCGTGCCACGGGGGCGGATATTGGTATTGCCGTCGGTGGCGGTCAGGGTGATGCGGTCGCCGTCCCGGGACACATCCTCCTGGATCACCACGCGGGTGGCGCCGGCGGGAACGGGGGCGCCGGTGAAGATGCGGACGGCCTGTCCCGCGGTCAGAGTGCCCGGGAAGGCATGGCCCGCGCCGGCTTCGCCGATGACGATGAAGCTGTCGCCGGGGACCGGATCGCCGATGACGGCATAGCCATCCATGGCGGAGGCATCGAAAGGCGGCTGGTCAGCACGGGCGGCGACCGGGGCGGCCAGCCAGCGGCCGATGGCGCGCTGCAGCGGCACCTCCTCGGCCGGCAGCGGGCGTGCCATGGCAAGGACGCGGGCCTGTGCCTCCTCGACCGGGATCATGGCACGGCCTCATAGCGGCCCGACTTGCCGCCATCCTTCAGAAGCAGGCGTATCCCCTCGATCTGCATGGATTTCTCGACCGCCTTCACCATGTCGTAGACGGTCAGGCAGGCGATGGACACCGCCGTCAGCGCCTCCATCTCGACCCCGGTCTGGCCCGAGGTTCTGACCGTCGCCTCGACCCGGATGGCACTGCGCGCGGGATCGGGGGTCAGGTCCAGCGCAACCTTGGTGATGGGCAGCGGATGGCAAAGCGGGATCAGGGATGCGGTCTGCTTGGCCGCCATGATCCCGGCAAGCCGCGCGACCGACAGCACATCGCCCTTCTCGGCCCGCCCCTCGGTGATCAGCGCAAGGGTGGCCGGGGTCATCACCACGAAACCCTCGGCCGTGGCCAGACGGGCGGTCACGGGCTTGCCCGAGACATCGACCATATGCGCCGCACCCTTGGCGTCGAAATGGGTCAGGCCGGTCATAGCCGGCCCGGTGCGGTCAGGGGCTTGGCGAGGATGGCGCGGGTGGCCTCGGCCACGTCGTCCTGCCGCATCAGGCTTTCGCCGATCAGGAAGCAGCGGGCACCGTAGCGGGCCAGATCGGCCAGGTCCTCCGGGGTGAACAGGCCGGACTCCGCCACGATCAACCGATCCTCCGGGACCCGGCGGGCAAGGTTGCGGGTGGTGTCCAGCGTGACCTCGAAGGTGTGCAGGTTGCGGTTGTTGATGCCGATCAGCGGCGATTTCAACAGCGATGCGCGATCGAGTTCGGCCTGATCATGGACCTCGATCAGCACATCCATGCCAAGGGCGAAGGCCTGCTCCTCCATCTCGGCGGCCTGGCTGTCGGAGAGCGAGGCCATGATCAGCAGGATGCAATCGGCATGCAGCGCGCGGGATTCGACAACCTGCCAGGGGTCATAAAGGAAATCCTTGCGCAGGCAGGGCAGGGCAGTCGCTTCGCGCGCGGCCTGCAGATAGCTGTCATCGCCCTGAAAGCTGGGTCCGTCGGTCAGCACGGAAAGGCAGGTGGCGCCGCCGGTCTCATAGGCGCGGGCGAGGGCCGGTGGGTCGAAATCGGCGCGGATCAGACCTTTCGAGGGGCTGGCCTTCTTGATCTCGGCGATCAGCCCATAGCCGGTGCCGGCGGCCTCTTGCAGCGCACGGGCGAATCCCCGCGGGGCGGGGGCGGCCCGTGCAGCCTCTTCCACCTCGGCCAGCGGGCGGGCGGCCTTGCGGCTGGCGACCTCTTCCAGCTTGTAGGCCTTGATGCGGTCGAGGATCGTGCTCATGCGGGGTCTCCTTTGGCGGACCGGGCCGGGGGTTTCACACCCCCGGACCCCCGTGGGATATTTCAGCCAGGGTGAAGGGCCGGGTCGGGTCCTAAAGTGGCGGGGCCGCGAGGGGAAGTCTAGAGCGACCAGTCGATTTTGGGGGAGCCGCGGGCGGCAAGCCATTGGTTGGTGGCCGAGAAGGGACGGGAGCCGAAGAAGCCGCGATAGGCCGAAAGCGGCGAGGGGTGCGGGCTTTCAAGGAAGAGATGGCCGTCACGCGGCAGCTTTGCGCAGAGTTTCTGGGCCGGGGCACCCCAGAGAAGGAGGGCGCGGGGGCCGTCGGTGACGGTGGCCTGCAGAACCTGGCTGGCAAGCGCCTGCCAGCCAAGCGTCTTGTGGCCGTGCGACTGGCCGACGGGAACGGTGAGGACCGGGTTCAGCAAGAGGACGCCCTGCTCGGCCCATCCGGTCAGATCGCCGTCCGCCTTCGGCTGGCCGGTGTCGCTGGCAACTTCGGCGAGGATGTTCTTCAGGCTGTCGCGCGGGGGCTGGCCGGGCGGGAACGAGAACGCAAGGCCGGTGGCCCGGCCGGGGGTGGGATAGGGGTCCTGGCCCAGGATGACCACGCGGACCTTCTCGCGCGGGGTCAGCGCGAGGGCGCGAAAGATGCTGTCGGGCCCTGGTTGCCAGTCGGGCATCGCGGACAGGCGGGACCAGAGCCGATCCCAGCTGCCATCGGCAAAAAAGGCAAGGTCGGCCCAACCCGGCGGCGGTGCCGGCTTTGAAGGGTGTTGGCTCAAGCCCAAGCTGCCCGCCCGGATTGTCCGGCCTTCATTTTGGTCCAGATATTCTGCGGGGATGCGACCATGGTTTGCGCCACTGGTTCTAGCAACCGATGGTCGTGTGGTGGGGTGCAAAACCCCTCCAGCCGCCGGCCAGAGGGTGCAGGGCAGGCAGGCACGGGCGCTGCCTAGCCATGCGTCAGCCTTGCCAATGTCGCGACCTTGGCCTTTGCGGCCCCGCTGTCCAGCGAGGTGCGGGCGATCTCGACGCCCTCGACAAGGCTGGCGGCGCGGTCGGCAACCATCAGCGCGGCGGCGGAGTTCAGCAGGACCGCGTCGCGATAGGCGCTTTGTGCCCCGTCCAGCAGCGCCCGGAACGCCTGCGCGTTTTCGGCAGGCGTGCCGCCAAGGATCGCCTCGAAGGGGTGGACGGGCAGGCCGGCATCCTCGGGGGTGATCTCGAAATCGCGGATCGCGCCGTTTTCCAGCGCCGAGACCCGGGTCGGCAGCGCGATCGAGATTTCGTCGGTGCCGTCGCCGCCATGGACGAGCCAGGCCTTCTCGGCGCCAAGCGCCAGCAGGGTTTCGGCCATCGGGCGGATCAGGTCGGCCGAGAAGGTGCCGGTCAGCTGGCGCTTCACCCCGGCAGGGTTGGTCAGCGGCCCGAGGATGTTGAAGATCGTCCGCGTGCCCAGTTCGGCCCGCACCGGGCCGACATGGCGGGTGGCGGGGTGGTGCATCGGCGCCATCATGAAGCCGATCCCGGCCTCGGCCAGGCAGCGTTCCACCACATCGGCGCCGATCATCACGTTCAGGCCAAGCTCGGTCAGCGCATCCGCCGCGCCGGATTTCGACGACAGGTTGCGGTTGCCATGCTTGGCGACCGGCACCCCGGCCCCCGCCACCACGAAGGCGGTGGCGGTCGAGATGTTCAGCGTGCCCTTGCCATCGCCGCCGGTGCCGACGATGTCGATCGCCCCCTGCGGCGCCCGCACGGGATTGCACTTCGAGCGCATGACAGAGGCGGCGGCGGCATATTCATCCACCGTCTCGCCGCGCGTCCGCAGGGCCATCAGGAAGCCGCCCATCTGGGCGGGGGTTCCCTCACCGTCGAAAAGGGCGGTGAAGGCGGTTTCGGCCTCGGCCCGGGTCAGGGGCCGGGCGGCGGCGGTGCCGATCAGGTTTCGCAGTGCATCGCTCATGCCGGGGTCTTCACCTTCGCCGTATCAAGAAAGTTGCGCAGCAGCTGGTGGCCATGCTCGCTGGCGATGGATTCGGGGTGGAACTGCACGCCCTCGATCAGCTTTTCGCGGTGGCGCAGGCCCATGATGGTGCCATCCTCCAGCCAGGCGGTGATCTCAAGGCAATCGGGCAGCGTCTCGCGCTCGACGACCAGCGAATGATAGCGTGTGGCCTGGAAGGGCGAGGGGAGGCCCGCGAAGACGCCCTTGCCGCCGTGATGCATGGTGCCCATCTTGCCATGGACGATCTCATGGCAGCGGATGACGCGGCCGTCGAAAGCCTCGCCGATGGTCTGGTGGCCAAGGCAGACGCCCAGAAGAGGGACCCCCGCCTCGGATGCCGCGCGGGTCAGCGGCAGGCAGATGCCGGCCTGCGCGGGGTCGCAGGGCCCGGGGGACAGCACGATGGCCTGCGGCGCCATGGCCAGGGCATCCTCCACCTGAAGCGCGTCGTTGCGGACCACCTTCACCTCGGCCCCCAATTCGCCAAGATAGTGGACCAGGTTCCAGGTGAAGCTGTCGTAATTGTCGATCAGAAGCAGCATGGCGGATACAACCGTTTGTTTTCGATGCGCTTCTTTCTTGGCGGCCCCACATGATAGCCGCAAAGATACCCGCTTTTCCCTTGGATACCTCTGCAAGCCTGCCCAAATGGTCGAAGCTTTCGCCTGACTTATCGCTGATCCGTACTTCGGTGTAAACCGCGCGGAAGCTGCGACGAATGCCCCGGCTCATATCGGCAAATGTCGGAGCCAGAGACGGATTGTGGTGATGTCGATGAAGACGAGGAAGCTTTCGGCGATCCTGTCGCAACGGCTTGCCGCGCGGCGGGCATTCTTCGGCTTGTTGAAGCATCGCTGGAAGTGGCTGCGCAGCCGGCAGAGGGCGCGGCCCACGGCCACACGCCGATTGCGGGCCTGAACTCATAGGCGGCCGCTGCCGCCCCCGCCGCCCCCTGTCCCGAAACGCCGGAACGTGGTCCGGGCCGCTTCATCGCGGCCGGTCCAAGGCAGTATCTTGCCGGAATAAGCCGGAAAGGGGATGAAGGGCTGTGCGGGCCGCGTTATAGGTGGTCAGGTTCGGACACCGGCATCAAGGTTTGGCAGGGGCGATGCCTCCTGCCACCCGGGTCGGACGGATGAAGGCGGGATCAACCCGCGGCCTTCGGGATCGCACCCGCGGGGCAAGACGGGCAGGGCGGCAAGAGACGGAGAAGAGCGGTGATCGGCAGGTTCCTGTTGGGTTCGGGCTTGGGGGCCTTGGTGGGCACGGGCCTTCTGGCCATCGTCTCGGTGGTGACGCCGGGACCGGCCGTCAACGACCCCTCTCCTCCGACACCGCTGGCCGGCAAGACGCCCGAGCCGGAAGAGACGCTAGCCCTGGCCCCGCCCGAAGGCGCGGAAGGCGTGCCGCTGACCGGGACGGACCCCGAAGCCCCGGCACCCGCGCTGGCCGAGGGCGCGACCGAAGCTGCCCCAGACGCCGAGCCCGAACCTCCGCTGGCCGCCGGGCCATCGGTCGCTACCCCGCCCGAGACCGACTCCGCGACCGCCCCCGCGACTCCGGCACCTGCGGCCGAGGCTCCGGCCGTTGGCGATGCGCCCGAACCACCGGCCGTTGCCGCGGCTGACGACACCGGCCCCTCTGCCCCTGTCGCTGCCGAAGACCCTGTCGTCGCTGGCGCCCCGGCAGCCCCGGCCGAACTGGCCGGCGACGAGACGCCGGCCCCGGCCGAGGTGCCCGCCGCCGCCCCCTCGGTCGAGGCGGCAAGCGCCCCGGACGCGCCCTCCGCCCCCGAAATGGCCGAAGCCGGCCCCGCCGCGCCGGACGCGGTGGCCGAGGCGGCCCCCGCAACGGCCGGCCCCGCGCAGCCCGCGGAACCGCTGGCCGAGACGGCCCCGCCGCCGGCAGAACCTTCGGGCCTGCCCCCCCTGACGCCGGAAGAAGAAGAGATGCTGGCGCGGATTGCAGCGGAAGGCCCCGGATCGGCGGTCCAGCCTGAGGAAACCCTGCCGGACGCCGCCCCCGAATCTCCCGCTGCCGAAGCCCCCGAACAGCCCGAGGTGCTGACCGAGCGCGAGGATGACAATATCCTGCGGACGGAAGACAGCGGCTCCACCCTGCAATCGGCACCTGCGCTTGCCGGTGCCGCCGACGGGGTCACCGTCGGCCGGCTGCCCAGCATCGGGGATGCGGCCGAACCGCCTGCCGAACCGGTCGACGCAAGGCCGATGGTGGTTTACGCCGAACCCTTCGACAATCCCGAAGGCAAGCCGGCCTTTGCCATCGTGCTGATCGACGAGGGCGACCCGGCAACAGACCGCGCGGCGCTGGCCGCCTTGCCCTTCCCGGTGACCTTCGCCCTTGACCCGAGCGATCCGCTGGCCGCCGATCACGCCGCAACCTATCGCGCGGGCGGCAAGGAGGTGGCAATGCTGGCGACCGCGCTGCCCAAGGGCGCCCAGGCCGCCGATATCGAGGTCGCCCTCGGCGTGATGACGGCCGTGCTGCCCGAGGCCGTTGCCGTCATGGACACCCCGGGCCGCGCCTTTCAGGGCGACCGGCCGCTGTCTACCCTTGTGGTGCCCGTGGTCGGCGCCGGCGGCAGGGGGCTTCTGACCTGGGATCAGGGCCTGAACGCCGCCGATCAGGTCGCCCGGCGCGAGAACATCGCCGCCGCCGTAGCCTTCCGCGACCTCGACGGCGCCGAGGAAAGCGGCTCGGTGATCCGGCGCTATCTTGACCGCGCCGCCTTCAAGGCGGCCCAGGACGGGCGCGTCACCGTGGTCGGCCGCACCCGGCCTGAAACCGTCGCCACCCTGCTGGAATGGGCAGTCGAGGGGCGCGCGGCCACCGTGGCCCTGGCACCGCTCACGGCTGTCCTTTCGGCCAACTGATCGCGCATTTCTTCATCTTGGCGCAAAATATCCTCTGGGGGTTCGGGGGGCGAAGCGCCCCCGACGGCGACCGCGGCCACCGGGCGCTGCTGCTGCCACCACGAATGGCTTGCGGCGGCAGCCGCTCCTTTCGGCCCTCCGCATGCGCGCTTGACATCGACGGGTCGGCAGCGGATAAGCCCGCATCCGGCCCGGGGTGCGAATCCCGGGCAGGTTTCGTTTTTGACAGCGCAGTCCGAAGGCGGGGCCGATGCCCCTCGAACACCGAAGGCCCATCCGGGCCGCAGGGGCCGCAGGACGCGGATAAGGGAAGGAAAGACCCATGTTTGCGGTCCTCAAGACCGGCGGCAAGCAATACAAGGTGCAGGCGGGTGACGTTCTGCGCGTTGAAAAGCTTGACGCTGTTGCTGGCGACAAGATCCAGTTCAACGACATCCTGGTGCTGGGCACCACCGTCGGCGCGCCGCTCGTGGCCGGTGCCGCAGTGCAGGCCGAAGTGATCGACCAGATCAAGGGCGAGAAGACCATCTCGTACCACAAGCGCCGCCGGAAGCATTCCAGCCAGCGCACCCGTGGCCACCGTCAGCACCTGACGCTGGTCCGTATCACCGACGTGCTGGAAGCCGGCGCCGACAAGTCGGGCGTCAAGGTCGCCACCGGCACCGCCGCCGCCCGCGTCGCCGCGCATGAGGCCCCCGGTGCTGCACCGGCTGCTGCCAAGGCGAAACCCGCCAAGGCTGCCAAGGCCGAAGCTGCTCCGGCCGCCGAAGACGCCGCCGAGAAACCGAAGCGCGCCCGCAAGGCCGCTGAAGCGAAGGAGTAACACCCCATGGCACACAAAAAGGCAGGCGGCTCGTCCCGCAACGGTCGTGACTCGGCCGGTCGTCGTCTGGGCGTGAAACTCTATGGCGGTCAGGCTGCCATCCCGGGCAACATCATCGTCCGCCAGCGCGGCACCACCTTCTTCCCGGGGCTGAACGTGGGCATGGGCACCGACCATACCCTCTTCGCCACCGCGACCGGCAAGGTGACCTTCAGGAAGGGCCTCAAGGGCCGCACGTTCATTTCGGTACTCCCGACCGCGGAGGCTGCCGAGTAAGCCGGAAAACCGTTACAGTTCGGATGTATCGGGGGGATCGGGCTGCAATGGCCGGTCCCCTTCCTCATTTCCGCCCCGATTTTGCCGGGCGGGGATGACAACCCGGGCGTCCGCCCCCACATGAGCTTCAGAGGAGGAAGCCATGGTTCTTGACATGATACCGGCTGCCGAAGGCCAGATCGCTGCCGGCCGCTTCGTTTTGCGCCCGGTGCGGGAGTCGGATGTGGGGCTGATTGCCCACCACGCCGGTGACCGCCGCGTGGCCGAGGCGACCCAGAACATTCCGCATCCCTTCCCGCCGGGCGCGGCCGAGGCCTATGTCGCCCGCGCCATGAAACATGAGCGGCCCGGGTCGGTCTGGGTGCTGGACGGCACGCTGACCGGCCTGTCAGAGCTGTTGGGCGTCATCTCGCTGAAGCCGATGGAGATGAAGGCGGGGCAGGGCGGCCAGTCCGAAGTGGCCTATTGGGTCGCGCCGGCGTTCTGGAACTCCGGCATCGCGTCCGAGGCCGTGCGTGCCCTGATGGCGGCCAATCCCCTGGGCGACCGCACCTATTTCGCGGAAGCCTTCCAGGACAACCCCGGCTCGGCCCGGGTGCTGGTCAACAACGGCTTCCAATACCTCGGCGATGCCGAGGCCTTTTCGGTGGCGCGCGGCGCCACCGTGCCAACCTGGACCTATATTCGCAAACTGGACTGACGCCATGGAGATGCTTCCCCGCGCGGTCCTCGGGACGGCGCGGCTGGAGCTGCGTCCCCTGGGGCCTGAAGACGCTGCCGCCGTGATCGACGGAGTGGGCCGGCTGACGGTCAGCCGCTGGCTGACCGTTGTGCCGCACCCCTATGGGCCGGCGGATTTCGACGCCTTCCTGCAGATCGCCGCCCCCGGCCGGCATTGGGCCATTGAGGATGCCGGCGGTCTTGCCGGGGTCATCTCGCTTGCGCCCGGGTTCGGTTTCTGGATCGCGCCCGACCGGCAGGGCAGGGGCTATGGGACCGAAGCCGCCCGCGCGGTGCTGGCCGCGCATTTCGCAAAGCCGCAGGCCGGGCCGGTGTCCTCGGGCTACTTCGCCGACAACACGCCCTCGGCCCGGGTTCACCGCAAGCTTGGGTTCCGCACCGTGGCGCGGCAAAATGTGATGTGCCGCGCCCTTGAGCAGCCGCGCCCCTTGCTGCGCCAGCGGCTGACGCGCAAGGATTGGCTGGCGGGTGCGGCCCGAACCGGGCAGCCTGCGGCGCAGGAGGGCTGATCCCATGGCCGGCAAGCGGCACAGACCCACCAGCCTGCCCGCGCCTTTCCGGCGCGGGGTCCGGCTGATGCCGCAATGGATGCGCCAAAGACCCTTGCCCCGTCGCCGGACGACGCCCCCGATAGCCGCCGCTTGAGCCTGCGCCCGCGATCCTGTATCGCCCCTGCATCCCTTTGAAAGCCCGCGCCATGAAGTTTCTTGACCTTGCCAAAGTCTATATCCGCTCGGGCGGCGGCGGGGCGGGCTGCGTCTCGTTCCGGCGCGAGAAGTTCATCGAATTCGGCGGCCCGGATGGCGGCGACGGCGGGCATGGCGGATCGGTCTGGGCGGTGGCGGTCGAAGGGCTGAACACGCTGATCGACTACCGCTATCAGCAGCATTTCTTCGCCAAATCCGGCCAGCCCGGTATGGGCAGCCAGAAGACCGGCAAGACCGGCGATGACATCGTGCTGAAGGTGCCCCTCGGGACCGAGATCCTTGATGAGGACGAGGTCACCGTCATTGCCGACCTGACCGAGCCGGGCCAGAAGGTCTGTCTGGCGACGGGCGGCAATGGTGGCTGGGGCAACCTGCGGTTCAAATCCTCGACCAACCGCGCGCCGGCCCGGGCCAATCCGGGGCAGGAGGGGGTGGAGCGCACGATCTGGCTGCGGCTGAAGCTGATCGCCGATGCCGGGCTGGTAGGTCTGCCCAATGCCGGGAAAAGCACCTTCCTTGCGGCGGTGTCCAACGCCCGCCCGAAAATCGCCGACTATCCCTTTACCACACTGGTGCCGAACCTTGGCGTGGTGGGCATCGACGGGCATGAGTTCGTCATGGCCGATATTCCGGGGCTGATCGAGGGCGCGTCCGAAGGCCGCGGCCTTGGCACGCAGTTCCTTGCCCATGTCGAACGCTGCAAGGTGCTGCTGCATTTGGTGGATGGCACATCTTCGACAATCACCAAGGATTTCAAGACCATCGTGACCGAACTTGAGGCCTATTCCGATGTTCTGGGCGACAAGCCCCGCATCGTGGCCCTGAACAAGACCGACGCGATGGATGCCAAGCAGATTTCAGACCGCCGCCGGGCGCTGGAGAAGGCCTCGGGCGGGCCGGTGCATGTGATCTCGGGCGTGGCCGGTCGGGGCATTCCCGAGGTGCTGCGCGAGATTTACGCCACCATCCGCGGACAGGACCCCGTCGAGGAGCGCGGCGCATGGCAGCCCTAGAGACCCCTTCGGCGGCGCTTGCCCCGGATATCCGGGCGGCGAAGCGGCTGGTGATCAAGATCGGCTCCGCCCTGTTGGTGGACCGCAAGTCCGGGCTGAAGCAGGGCTGGCTTTCCGCGCTGGCGCTGGATGTGGCCGAGGCGAAAGTGCGGGGGGCGGACGTGGTTCTGGTGTCGTCCGGCTCCATCGCACTGGGCCGCAAGGTGTTGGGTCTGGGCGATGGCGTGCTGACGCTGGAGCAGTCGCAGGCGGCGGCGGCCGTCGGGCAGATTCGCCTTGCCCGTGCCTATGAAGAGGTGCTGGCGCCGCATGGCATCACCACGGCGCAGATTCTGGTGACGCTGGAGGATACCGAGGACCGCCGCCGCTATCTGAACTCCCGCGCGACGATGGAGACGCTGCTGGGTCTGGGCGTGGTGCCCATCGTCAATGAGAACGACACCGTGGCCACGGATGAAATCCGCTTTGGCGACAATGACCGTCTGGCGGCGCAGATCGCGGTGACGGCGGGGGCAGACCAGTTGTTGCTGCTTTCCGATGTGGACGGATTCTACAATTCCAACCCCAAAGAAGATCCATTGGCGGTTAGATTTGACGTAATCGAACATATCACCCCCGAGATCGAGGCGATGGCCGGGGACCCGATATCCGGCCTGTCGAAGGGCGGAATGAAGACCAAGCTGCTGGCCGCGAAAACCGCCGTTGCCGGTGGGTGCGCCATGGCGATCATGGAAGGATCGACCCTGCGCCCGCTGAAGGCGCTGGCCGAGGGGGCGGCGCGGACGTGGTTCGTGCCCGCGGCGGATCCGCAGCTTGCGCGCAAGCGCTGGATCAACGCGATGAAGCCAAAGGGAGAGCTGGTGCTGGACGCCGGTGCCGTCACCGCGCTGCGTGCGGGCAAGAGCCTGCTGCCCGCCGGGGTGACCAGGGTCACCGGATCTTTCGGGCGCGGCGAGCCGGTGGCGATCCTGTCGCCCGAAGGCGTGAGCCTGGGCAAGGGGCTTTGCCGCTACACCTCTGCCGAGGCGAAGAAGATCGCCGGGCATCGCTCGGGCGAGATCGAGGCGATTCTGGGCTATCAGGGCCGCGCGGCGCTGGTGCACAGGGATGACATGGTGATCTGACCCGGTAGGCGCCGGGGGGCTCGCCCCCCGGACCCCCGAGGATATTTGGGCCAAAGTGAAGGTGGAGGGACGGAAGAACGGATGGACGGGCAATTCACCGATCTGATGGCAGACATCGGCCGCAAGGCGCGGGCGGCGGCGCAGGACCTGGCCTGTGCCGGGTCCGAACGCAAGGCGGCGGCGCTGGTCTCGGCGGCGGAAGCGATCTGGCGGCGGCGGAGCGAGATTCTTGACGCCAACGTGATGGATTGTGCTGCCGCCGAGGAGAAGGGGCTGACGCCGGCCATGCTGGACCGGCTGCGGCTGGACGATCACCGGCTGCGCGGCATAGTCGATTCGCTGCGCATGGTCGCTGAGGCGCGCGATCCGGTGGGGCGGGTCCTGGCCGAATGGGACCGGCCGAACGGACTGCATATTCAGCGGGTTGCGACACCTATCGGGGTGATCGGGGTGATCTACGAGTCACGCCCCAATGTGACGGCGGATGCCGGGGCGCTGGCCTTGAAGGCGGGCAACGCGGTCATTCTGCGCGGCGGTTCCGAGAGTTTCGAGACTTCGGAGGCGATCCATTCCTGCATGGTCGAGGGGCTGAAATCGGCCGGGCTGCCGGAAGCCGCGATCCAGCTGGTGCCGACGCGCGACCGCGAGATGGTGACGGCGATGCTGCAGGCGGTGAACCACATCGATGTGATCGTGCCGCGCGGCGGCAAGGGATTGGTGGGTTTGGTGCAGAAAGAGGCGCGGGTGCCGGTCTTCGCGCATCTCGAGGGCATTTGCCACGTCTATGCCGATCGCGACGCCGATCTTGAGAAGGCCCGCGCCGTGGTGGTGAACGCCAAGACCCGTCGCACCGGGATCTGCGGGGCGGCGGAGTGCCTGCTGATCGACTGGCAGTTCTACACCAAATACGGTGCAGTGCTGATCGAGGATCTGCTGGCGGCAGGGGTCGAGGTCCGCACCGAAGGTGAACTGCTGAAGGTCAAGGGCACGGTCAAGGCCGCCCCCGAGGACTTCGGGCGCGAGTTCCTGAACATGATCATCGCAGCGAAGCTGGTGGATGGGGTGGGCGAGGCCATCGCGCATATCCGCAAATACGGCAGCCAGCACACCGAAGCGATCCTGACCGAGAATGACGCAGCGGCCGAGCGGTTCTTCCACGAGCTGGACTCGGCGATCCTGATCCGCAACGCCTCGACCCAATTCGCCGATGGCGGTGAGTTCGGCATGGGCGCCGAGATCGGCATCGCCACCGGCAAGCTGCATGCGCGCGGCCCGGTGGGGGCCGAGCAGCTGTGCAGCTTCAAGTATCTGGTTACCGGGGACGGCACCGTTCGTGGCTGAAGGTCGGGGCGAAGCGCCCCGATTCGTCGACGATATATCGCGCCCCGGGTCCACGGGGCGCGCGGGGCTTACTTGATGCGGAAGTCGAAGTGCTTGCGCACGTTTTCTTCGATCTTCCAGATGCCTTTGAAGGTCGGTTCCACCACGAAGGCATCGCCCGCCTTCACCGTGACCGGCGTGCCGCCATCCGGGGTGATGGTGATGCGGCCCTCGATCAGCACGACGTATTCATAGGCGGAATAGGTGGCGTGATAGCTGCCCACGGTGCATTCCCAGATGCCAGAGACCATGTCGCCGGCCGCAGAGGTATGCAGCGCCCAGGTCTTCATCTTCGGGCTGCCTTCGGTCACCACCCAGCCGTCAAGATCGGCGGTGGAGAAGTCCTTGCCCTCGGTCGAGGGCAGTTTGATCACGGTTTGCATGTGTTCCTCCTGATGTCAGCCCGGGCAGTCTCTGGTGCAGCGCCGCCACCGTCGCCCCCATCCGCGACCTTTCGGACGGCGTTCCGCGACATGCGGACCGGCGGGAGGCGGGACGATCGGGGCGCAGGCGATTTTTTGACGAAAAATCGGGCTCTTGCCGCGGCCTCGGGTGCCGGCTCAGAAACTGAGGCGGATCGCGTTTTCCTTCACCTCGGCCATCAGCCGCCGCCCCTGTGCCCGCAGTTCCCCGGGCACCAGCGCGAAATGCACCAGGCCGGCGCCGATTTCGGCCGGGGCGTGGTGGTCGGTCAACCCTTCCCACAGGGCGGGGTCGATCTTCAGACGGGGTGCCTCGGCCTGCATGATCCAGCCGGCCTCGGCCTTCTCGATCCGGACCTTGCCGCCGTAAGCCATTGCGGTTTCAAGACATTGCAACAGCAGGAAGGCGAGCTTCACCTCGCGCCGCGACAGTTCCACCGGGCCAAGCCATTCCACCTGCAACCGCCCGCCGCGCGTCATGTCGGCGAGGATGCCGGCCACCTCGCCACGGGCGATCCGCTGGTCGCTGCCCGCGGCGCCAAAGGCCACGCGGAAAAAGCGGATGCGGGCGTTGGCGCTGGCCACGCTTTCGGCGATCAGCGCCAGTTCGGGCGTCTTGGCGGCGCCATCCATGATCAAAAGCTCGACCCCGTTGCCGATCGCGCCGATCGGGCTGATAAGGTCGTGGCAGATCCGCGATCCGATGAGGGCGGCGAGATCGGGCTTGTCTTGCATGTTCTCAGGGCCTTGTGCCGAAGGGGGTAGGGTGGATTCGCTTCTGGAGCCGGGCATGATGGTGCGCCACCCCGAGCGCCCGGACTGGGGCCTTGGGCAGGTCCAGTCGGTGATCGGGGCACGCGTCACGGTGAATTTTGAACATTCCGGCAAGGTTGTGATCGATCTGCGCCATGCGACCTTGCTGCCTGTCTTTGATGTCTGAGCGGCATTGTGGGCAATCCGTGCGGCAATGCAATCTGTGATGGTGTTGCGGCTGCAACGCTCCCCTTCCGCTGCGGTTGCATTGCAGGGGGGCTGTGGCTAAGTCAGACTGGGCAAAGGACCCGCAACGGCAAGGCGGGCAGGGCGGATGCGGACGGAAGATACCAGTTACAGTTTGCGGCTGGCCCGCGATGCCGGCGATCTGCGCGCCGCGCAGCGGCTGCGCTATCGCGTCTTCGTGCAGGAATTGGGGGCCGACGGGCCGATGGTGGACCATCAGGCCGGCATCGAAAGCGACGCTTTCGATGCGGTGACGGATCACCTGCTTCTGATCGACAACCGGATCGATCCCGCTTCGGGGAACCATGTCGTCGGGGCCTACCGGCTTTTGCCGGGCGACAGGCTGGGACCGGAGGGGCGGTTCTATTCCGAGACCGAGTATGATCTTGGCCCGCTGAAACGATCGGGCCGCAAGCTTCTGGAACTGGGGCGGTCCTGTGTCGATGCCAACCACCGCGGCGGCACCTCGATGTTCCATCTGTGGAACGGGCTTGCGGAATATGTGCTGGAGCGCGGGATCGAGGTGATGTTCGGCGTGGCCTCGTTCCATGGCACCGATGTCGACGCGCTGGCCGAGCCCTTGTCCTGGCTGGGTCACAACCATCTGGCGCCTGCCGACATGCGGGTGCGCGCCCTGCCGCCCGACCGGGCCGAGTTGCAGCGCATTCCGGCGGACAGGCTGGATCGGGCGCGGGCGATGGCCGCGATGCCGGCGCTGATCAAGGCCTATCTGCGGCTTGGCGGGTTCGTCGGTGACGGGGCCTGGATCGACCATGCCTTCAACACCACCGATGTCTGCCTGGTGATGGACACCGGCCGCATGTCGGCCAAGCACCGCGATTTCTACATCCGCAAACAGGGCCAGACGTGACCGACTGGCAAGAGGCGCTGCCGCCCGCCTTTCGCACCGGCCCGATGGGGCTGTTGCGCGTGCTGTGGCGCGGCGGGGCGATGTCGCTTGTGACCTATGGCGGGCTGGTCCTGTTGCTGCTGGTGCGTCTGGTGGAAGCCCCGCTGTGCGGCGCCTCGCGTCCGGTGACGCCTTACATCACGCAGGCGGTGTGCCGGGTGAACTGCGCCATTCTTGGCCTGCGCCGCGTGGTCCACGGCCGGCCGATGACAGAGAAGGGGGCGTTGGTGGCCAACCACTCCTCCTGGCTGGACATCTTCACCCTGAACGCCTGCGACCGGATCTATTTCGTCGCCAAATCCGAAGTTTCGGGCTGGCCCGGCATCGGCTGGCTGGCGCGGGCGACGGGGACGGTTTTCATCCGCCGCAAGGGCGTGGACGCCAAGCTGCAACAGGATCTTTTCGAGGCGCGGCTGCGGCAGGGTCATCGCCTGCTGTTCTTCCCCGAGGGCACCAGCACGGATGCCATCCGGGTCCTGCCTTTCAAGTCATCGCTGTTTCAGGCCTTCTTCACCCGTGGGCTGGACCGGGTTCTGTTCATCCAGCCGGTGACCGTGGTCTATCACGCGCCGAAGGGGCAGGATCCGCGGTTCTACGGCTGGTGGGGCGAGATGGATTTTGCGGGCCACCTGTGGAAGATGCTGGCCGCACCCCGGCATGGCCGGGTCGAGATCACCTTCCATCCCGAAGTGCCCGTCGACGGGTTCGAGGACCGCAAGCTGCTGGCCCAGTATTGCGAGCGGGTGATCCGCACCTCGCATGGTCTGGCCGAAGGCTAGCGCCGCCGTCCCGACGGCAAATGCAGGTTCAGGCGAGCGGGGCCACCAGCCGCGCCAGCGCGGCGGCCGGGTCATCCTCGCGCCAGATCTCGGGGCCGATGCCGAAGAAATCGGTGACGGGGGCGAAGGCTTCGACCAGATCAAGGGTCAGCCCGCCTTCGGCGATCACCGGAACCTCGATCATCTCGGACCACCATTCGAAAAGATCGCGCCCGGCCAGTTCGCCACCCAGCCCCGTGGCCCCTACCGGCCCGAAAGCGGCATAGTCGGCCCCGGCCTCGCCCGCCGAGATGCCTTCGTGCCGGGTTGCACCGCAGAAGGCGCCGACGATGGCATCGGCACCCAGCTCCTTGCGCGCCTTGCGCACCGAACGGGCGCCGTCCGACAGATGCACGCCGTCCAGCCCCAACCGCTGCGCCAGGGCGATATGGGTCTCGATCACCAGGGCCACGTCACGCGCATGGGCGACCTGGCGCGCGGCATCGGCCATGCGGGCCAGGTCGAATTCGTCCTGCCCGGCAAGGGGAAGCCGCAGGCAGGCCACCTCGACCGTGTCCAGCACCCGGGCCAGCGTGTCGGGAAAGCTCTCCCAATCATAGGCGGGCGGTGTGATCAGGGTGATCTGCGGGCGGTCTTTCTCGGCCATGGCATCCTCGGGGCGTCCAATCGGCCCCGATTACCAGCCTTTCCCCGCCTTGGCTACTGAAGGCGTCAGCGTTGTCTTGCGCCTGCGGCTGAAGTATCAGGCCGGCAGATTTCCCGACGCAGGACCCCCTCTTGATCCAGCCCGCAATCATCCTTGTGCGTCCGCAGATGGGCGAGAACATCGGTGCGGCCGCCCGCGCCATGCTGAATTTCTCGCTTGAGCGAATGCGCATCGTGGCCCCGCGCGACGGCTGGCCCAATCCGAAGGCGGTCGCCATGGCCTCGGGGGCGGGCAGGGTGCTGGATGCCGCGGGACAGTTTCCCGATGTGGCCTCGGCCGTGGCGGATTGCGATTTCGTCTTTGCCACCACCGCGCGGGGGCGGGAACTGGTCAAGGAGATCGTCACCCCCGAGCGCGCCATGGCGATGGCGCGGGCAATGGCTGCCGAGGGCAAGAAGATTGGCATCCTGTTCGGCCCCGAGCGGGCGGGGCTGGAGAATGACGACATCATTCACGCCAATGCCATCGTCACCGTGCCGGTGAATACCGAGTTCTTCTCGCTGAACCTTGCGCAGGCGGTGCTGCTCTTGGCCTATGAATGGGGCCGGCAGGACTCCGACATGCCGCAATCGGTGCTGGAACTGGCCGGCAAGGACATGGCCGTCCGGGGGGAGGTCAACGCGCTGGCCGATCACTTCGAGGACCGGCTGGGCGATGCGGGCTTCTTCCACCCGCCCGAGAAGGCGCCCGCCATGAAGGCCAATCTGCGCAACATGTGGGGCCGGCTTGGCCTGACCCGGGCCGAGGTGCAGACCTTCCACGGCATGTTGCGCCAGATCGCCTTCCGCCTGCGGCGTCAGGATGCCGAGGACGAAGCGCGGCGCGACTAACCCCTTGATTCCGCTTTGGGCGGAAATTCGTCCTGTCGGTTGGTTGGCTTTGCGGCCTGGACCTTGATCCGCTAGATTGTCGCCAAAGCAGACACAACATGGCAGGCTCCGCATGATCACCCGTCGTTCCGTCACCCTTCTGTCGCTTGCGGCGCTGACTTCGGCCTGCGTGCCCTCGTCCGGCGGCGGGATCGCGCGCGGCCCTTCGGGCGAGACGCCGCCGCCCCGGCCGGTGCCGAATGCCGGGTGGGATGCCTGGGTCGATGGCTACAAGCAGCGGGCGGCCGGGCGGGGGATCAATCAGGGCGTGATCGACACCGCCTTCCGGGGGGCAGGCTTTCTGCCCGACGTGATCGAGAAAGACCGCAACCAGACCGAGTTCAAGCGCACGACCGAGGACTACCTGAACATCGCGGCCTCGGATGAGCGGGTCTCGCTGGGCCGGCAGAAATACGGGGCCTACAGCGCGACACTGAATGCGCTGCAAAGCCGTTACGGGGTTGATGCGCAGATCATTGCGGCGGTCTGGGGGCTGGAAAGCTTTTTCGGAACGCGGCGCGGCAATGTCCCGGTCGTCTCGGCGCTGTCGACGCTGGCCTATGAAGGCCGGCGGGGCGAGTTTTTCGAGGGCCAGCTGACCGCGGCGTTGCGCATCCTGCAGCGGGGCGACACGACGGCGGAGCGGATGGTCGGCAGCTGGGCCGGGGCAATGGGTCACACCCAGTTCATTCCCACCTCCTACCTTGAATTCGCGGTGGACTATACCGGCGATGGCCGGGCCGACATCTGGGGCGAGGATCCGAGCGATGCCCTGGCCTCGACCGCGGCCTATCTCAGCCGCTCCGGCTGGACGCGCGGCCTGCCCTGGGGGATGGAGGTGGTGCTGCCCTCGGGCTTCGCGCCCGGCCTTCTGGGCCGTGGCAAGGGAAAGGGGGCTGCCGATTGGCAGGCGCTTGGGGTGCGGTCGGCCTCGGGGCGGGCGCTGGCCGGAGGGTCGATCATCGCGCCCGGCGGGGTCGGCGGGCCTGCCTTCCTTTTGACCAGCAATTTCAACGTGATCCTGCGCTACAACAATGCCGAGAACTATGCGCTTGGCGTGGGCCACCTGAGCGACCGGCTGGCCGGTGGCGGGGCGCTTGCGGCGGCCTTCGGGCCGGATGCCAACGGGCTGACCAAGGCCGACCGGCAGGAGGTGCAGCGTCTGCTGACCGCGAAGGGCTTTGACACCGGTGGCAGCGATGGCGTGATCGGCGCGAAGTCGAAGACCGCGATCGAGGGGTTCCAGGCCAGCCGTGGCATCGCGGTGACGGGCGTTCCGAGCATGGAGTTGCTGCGGGCCTTGCGCGGCTAGGCCGGCCGCAGGCCCGGGGGTTTCACACCCCCGGACCCCCGTGGGATACTTGGGCCAAGATGAAATGGCCTTGGGTTCTGGCGGCGGGCCTTGAAGGGGGCCGGCCCCGGGCATACTGTCCGCGGCGAAAGCAACGGGACAGGGCGATGGCCGGCAAACGCAGCATTTTCGAAGAGGTCGGGCCGCAGGGCGCGGTTGTGACGCGACCCGTGGCAGGGGGGATCGACGCAGGGCCGAAGGGCGCGCGGGGGGCGATCCGGATCTGGCTGATCCTTCTGTTCCTGATGGTCGCCGCGATGATCATGATCGGCGGCCTGACCCGGCTGACCGATTCAGGCCTGTCGATCACCGAGTGGAACCTTGTCACCGGGGCGCTGCCGCCGCTGAACGAGGCGGCCTGGCTGGCGGAGTTCGACAAGTACAAGACCTCCCCGGAGTTCCAGATTCAGAACCATCAGATGACCTTGGAGGAGTTCAAGCCGATTTTCTGGTGGGAATGGGGCCACCGCGCGCTTGGCCGCATGGTCGGGCTGGTCTGGGCGGTGGGGTTCTTCTGGTTCCTCTGGCGCAGGCAAATTCCGGCGGGCTGGACGGGGCGGCTTCTGGGTCTTGGCGCCATGGGGGCGCTGCAGGGTGCGGTCGGCTGGTGGATGGTCTCCTCGGGGCTGCAGGGGGTGCGGGTCGATGTGGTGTCCTGGCGGCTGGCCACGCATCTGGGGCTGGCTTTCGCGATTCTGGGGATGCTGGCCTGGTATGCGATGTCGCTTGCCCGCAGCGAGGCGCAGCTGATGACGGCGCGGCGCGGGCGGGAGGCGAAGCTATTCGGCCTGTCCACCGGGCTGTTGCATCTTGCCTTCCTGCAGATCCTGCTGGGGGCGCTGGTCGCCGGGATCGACGCGGGCCGGTATTTCCCGACCTGGCCCTTGATGGGGGATACGTTCTTTCCCGAAAACGCCTTCTACATGCCTGTCAGCGGGCCGGATGGGCAGCTGACCACGCTGCCCTGGTACTGGGCCTTTCTGGAAAGCCCCGGGCTGGTGCAGTTCATGCACCGGATGGCCGGGTATCTGCTGTTCGTCTTCGGCGTGGTGGTCTGGCTGCGGGGGCGCAAATCGGCCCATGCCACCACGCGATTTGCCTTCCACATGCTGATGCTGATGCTGCTGTCGCAGGTCGTGCTTGGCATTCTGACCGTGCTTTATGAGGCACATCTGCATGTGGCGATCACGCATCTTGTTGGCGCGATGCTGCTGTGGGTGCTGATCCTGCGGGCGCGTCATCTGTCGCAATACCCGGTGGCCGGGTCGATCCGGGAAGGAACCCAGTGATGCAGAACGATGCTTTCGCCGAAGTCATGGGAATCGCACGGCAGACCGTCGCGCTGGAACAGGTGATGGGGCGCCTTGGCTGGGACCAGGAGACCCAGATGTCCCCGGGCAGCGCAGATCAGCGTGGCGAGGAAATGGCGGCACTGGAGGGCGTGCTGCATGCCCGCCGGTCCGATCCGCGGCTTGGCGACCTGCTGGCCGCGGCCGAGGCGCCGGATGCGGCCGCCGCGGCGCAGTTGCGCGAGGTGTCGCGGTCCTACAACCGGGCGGTCAAGGTGCCGGGTAGGCTGGCGCAGGAGATCGCCCGGGTGACCTCGGTCGCGCAAGGGATCTGGGCGCAGGCGCGGGCGCGCGAGGATGTCGCGGCCTTTCTGCCGACACTTGCCGAGGTGGTGCGGCTGAAGCGCGAGGAAGGCGCCGCTCTGGCGCAGGGCGGCGACACCTATGACGCGCTGATCGACGATTTCGAGCCGGGGATGAAGGCCGTCGATATTGCCGCGATGTTCGACAGCATGCGGCCGCGTCTGGTGGCCCTGCGCGACCGCGTTCTTGGGGCCCCGCTTCAGCCGAAACCGCTTGAGGGCGCCTTTGCGGCAGATACCCAGATGCGGCTGTCGCGCGATCTGGCCACGGCGTTCGGCTATGACTGGACGCGCGGCCGGCTGGATCTGGCGGTGCACCCGTTCTCGTCGGGGTCGGGCAATGATGTACGGATCACCACACGGGTGGCCGAGGCGGACCCCTTCAACTGCCTTTACTCGACGATCCATGAGGTCGGCCATGCCACCTATGAGCAGGGCGTGGACCCGGACTACCTGCTGACCCCGATCGGCAAGGGGGTCTCGATGGGGGTCCATGAAAGCCAGAGCCGGATCTATGAGAACCAGCTGGGCCGCAGCCGCGCCTTTACCGGCTGGCTTTACGGTCAGATGAAAGAGCGGTTCGGAGAGTTCGGGGCCGGCTCGGCCGAGGACTTCTTCGCCACGGTGAACCGGGTGCAGCCGGGCTACATCCGGACCGAGTCGGATGAGGTGCAGTACAACCTACACATCATGATGCGCTTTGACCTTGAGCGGGCGCTGATCTCGGGCGGTCTGGAGGTCGGCGATCTGGAAGCCGCTTGGAACGATCGCTTCAAGGCCGATTTCGGCGTGGCGGTGGACCGGCCAAGCCAGGGGATGCTGCAGGATGTGCATTGGTCGGTCGGGCTTTTCGGCTACTTCCCGACCTATTCGCTGGGCAACCTTTACGCCGGCTGCCTGCACAAGGCGCTGCGGGCCGACCTGCCTGGACTGGACGCCGACCTGGCCCGCGGCGATCTTTCGGCCGCAACCGGCTGGCTGCGCGAGAAGGTGCAGCGCCATGGCGCCCTGTATGAACCGGCCGAGGTGATTTCGCGCGCCATCGGCGGGGCGCCGTCGGCTGCGCCGCTTCTGGACTATCTGGCGGTCAAGTTCGCCGAGATCTACCGGCTTTAGGACCAGTCGGGCTTGCGCTTTTCAAGGAAGGCCTGAATGCCTTCCCCGGTGTCGCGCCAGAGCATGTTTGTTACCATGGCCTCGCCGCACAGGGCATAGGCCTGATCCAGCGGCAGGTCGCCTTGCGCATAGAAGCCGGATTTGCCGATCCGGACCGCGGCGGTCAGTTTGCCGGCGATGGTGCGGGCCAGGTCCCGGGTGGCCCCGTCCAGCTGGTCGGCACTTGCGATGCGGCTGACCATGCCCAGATCGCGGGCGCGGGGGGCGGCGAGAAATTCGCCCGTCGTCAGCATCTCGAAGGCGACGGCGGGGGGCAGCTTGCGGGTCAGCGCGACCATGGGGGTGGAACAGAACAGCCCGATGTTCACGCCGTTGACGCCGAAACGCGCATCCTCGGCCGCGGTGATCAGGTCGCAACTGGCGGCAAGCTGGCACCCGGCGGCGGCGGCCAGCCCGTGGACCTGCGCGATGACCGGCTGAGGCAGCGCGGGAATCATCTGCATGACCCGGGCGCAGCGGTCGAAAAGGCCGGTGAAGAAGGCAGCCCCCTTGTCCGGCGCGGCGCGGGCGGCTTGCATCTCTTTCAGGTCGTGGCCGGCTGAAAACACCCGGCCCGTACCCCTGAGGATGACGACGCGGATGGCGCGATCCGTGGCGAGGGCGGTTAAGGCCTCTTCCATCGCCTGCAGCATCGGCATCGAAAGCGCATTCAGGCTGCCGGGCGCATTCAGGGTCAGGGTGGCGATGCCGTCGCGGTCTTCGCGCAGGATCAGACTTTCGGTCATTGCGGCCTCCTTCTTCAGCGGGCAGGGTAGGGCGGGGCAGCGAAAAGGGGAAGGGATTGGAACTGGCAATGGACCGCGCGGCGCTGGAGGCCTTCCTTGCGCGCGATTTCGGGCAGGTGGCGGCGGATTTCGCGGTGGAGAGGTCGGATCAGGCGGGGCTGCTGCTGCGGCTGAAGGTGGCCGAAAGGCATTTGCGGCCCGGCGGCACGGTCAGCGGTCCGGCGATCTTTGCCCTGGCCGATGTTGCGATGTATCTGGCGATCCTTGCCCGGATCGGTCCGGTGGCACTGGCCGTCACCACGAATTGCGCGGTGGATTTCCTGCGCAAGCCCGAGGCGGGGCGCGATCTTC
Source organism: uncultured Paracoccaceae bacterium (assembly GCA_934500835.1). Classification (GTDB taxonomy): domain Bacteria; phylum Pseudomonadota; class Alphaproteobacteria; order Rhodobacterales; family Rhodobacteraceae; genus Pseudogemmobacter. Next base: position 152,792 of record CAKSTR010000012.1, read on the forward strand.
TGGCCGAGGCGCGCCTTCTGAAGCTGGGCCGCAGGTTGGCGGTCGGGGATGTCATGGTCTTCTCGGACGGCGGGGCAGAGCCGGTTGCCCGGGCAGGGCTGACCTATTCCATCCCGCCGCGCGACTGAGACCCGAAGGAAATTGCGCGGCTGCCGCCGCAAGCCATTTTCTGGCCCCGGCCGGCCGTGCAGGACAGATGGGGGTTTCACCCCCAAACCCCCGAGGATATTTGTGCCAAAGTGAAGAGGGCAGCCTTTTGGCCTTTTCCCCGGCCATACTGCCTTGCGCCTGATGGCGCGCGGCTTACTGGCCCGCCTTCGAGAATCGGCCTTCGATCTGGGCGCCGCTTTCGATCACAAGGCTTGAATAGGTCACGTCGGCACCCACTTGCGCCGAGGCGCGCATGGTGAAGCTGTTCGACGCGATCTTGCCGTCGACATGGCCTTTCACCTCGATCGCATTGGCCTTGACCGAACCCGAGACCCGGCCCTCGGCGCCGATGGTCAGGGTTTCGGCGGTGATATTTCCATCAATCTCGCCATACACCTCGACCACCCCCGAGGAGGTGATCTCGCCGGTGATCTTCAGATCGGCGGCAAGGATGGAAAGCGCTGCATTGCCGCTGCCAGCGGCGCGCGGGACGGGAGAGGAAGTCTGATCGGCGGTCTTCGAGAACATCATGTCCATCCTGGCTGGGCCTGCCCTGATAAGGTGCAATCACCGGCGGCGGGTCAAGGGGCTGGCGGCTGTGGCGGGCGGACGCAGGCGGATTTTCCCGCCCGGGCATGTCGGAAAGGGGCCTGACAGCGGCGCGGTCCGATGATTGGATGGGGTGACTCGCGCTGCGGTTGGTCATGAGCCCGCGCGACTGCAACGACAAGGGGACAAGCAATGCGCAACGGGTTCTTCACGCCGGTCTCGGGCCTTGATCTGCCGCGATTCGCGGGCGTGCCCACCTTCATGCGGCTGCCCTATGTGGCCCCCGGAGATGCGCGCCTGCAGGAGGTGGACGTGGGCCTGATCGGCGCGCCCTGGGATGGCGGCACGACCAACCGGCCCGGGCCGAGGCACGGGCCGCGCCAGCTGCGCGACCTGTCGACGATGATCCGGGCGGTGAACGGCCAGACCTGGGTGGCGCCGTTCGATCTGGTGAATTGCGCCGATCTGGGCGATGTTTCGCCCAATCCCGGCGATCTGATGGACAGCCTGGCGCGGATGGAGGCGTTCTATGACGCGGTCATCGCCGCCGGTATCCGGCCGCTGACCGGGGGCGGCGACCATCTGTGCAGCCTGCCGATCCTGCGGGCGGTGGCGAAGAAGCGCCCTGTCGGCCTGATCCAGTTCGACAGCCATACCGATCTGAACGACGTCTATTTCGGCAATGCCAAGTACACCCATGGCACGCCCTTCCGCCGCGCGATGGAAGAGGGGCTGATCGACCCGAAACGCTATGTGCTGATCGGCATTCGTGGCACGGCCTATGGCCGCGAGGACTGGGATTTCGCCGAGGCGAACGGGATCCGCATCATCCCCGTGCAGGAGTTCCACGCCCGCGGCGCCGATGACGTGATGGCCGAAGTGCGCGAGATTGCCGGCACCGGCCCGACCTATGTCACCTATGACATCGACTTCGTCGATCCGACCTTTGCCCCCGGCACCGGAACGCCCGAAGTCGGCGGGCCGAACAGTTGGCAGGCGCTGGAAGTGGCGCGGGGGCTGCGGGGGCTGGACATCGTGGGCGCCGATCTGGTCGAGGTCTCGCCCCCCTTCGATGCGGCAGGGGGCACGGCCTGGCTGGGGGTCAGCCTGATGTTCGAGATGCTCTGCTCGATGGCCGAGGCCGTGGTGCGGGCGCGCTAGGCTGCCGCGCCCCGCGCGCCAGGGAATGTTTCAGGACTGATGAAAAGGAAGCCCGCGATGCAGGCAGATATGATCGTCACCAATGCCAAGGTGCTGACGATGGACCCGAAGGCACCGCGGGCCGAGGCGGTGGCCATAGGCGGGGACCGCATTCTTGCCGTGGGCGCGCGGGCCGAGATCGAGGCCCTGGCCGGCGCGGACACCAAAGTGATCGACGCGGGCGGGCGGACGCTGCTGCCGGGCTTTGTCGAAAGCCACCTGCATCTTGTACTGGGCGGCAATGAGTTGACGCAGCTGCAACTGGGCGGGGTGCAGGGGGTCGAGGCGCTGCGTGCAGCCTTTCAGGCCTATGCCGCCGCCAACCCCGATCTGCCGCTGCTGATGGCGCAGGGCGCATCTTATGAGATTCTTGATGCCGCGGTGACCCGGCAGGATCTGGACCGCATTCTTCCCGACCGCCCGGCTGCGATGATGTCGCCCGATCACCATACGGTCTGGGCCAACACGGCGGCGTTGAAGGCCGCAGGGCTGCTTCATGGCGCCGCCATGCCTGCGGGACATGTGGTGGTGATGGACGCCGACGGTACCGCCACAGGGGAATTGCGCGAGTTCGAGGCGTTCGGCCCGGTGCTGGAGCTGTCGGGCGATGCCCATCTGCAGCTTGGCATCGCCACCGGGGGGGAGCCCGATCCCTGGCCCTCGGCCGGGCAGCGGGCGAGGGACAGGGAAAAGACGGCGGCGGGGCTGGCGCATTGCGCGGCGCATGGCATCACCTCGATGGTGAACATGGACGGCAACCGCTACACCTGCGTCCTTCTGCACGAACTGGCCGGGGAGGGAAGGCTGAGTGCAAGGGTCAAGGTGCCCTTCCACATGAAGCCGCATATGGAGCTGGCGGAATTGGAACGCGCCTCGGCCATGGCGGCCGAGTTCAATGGCGAATGGGTGACCTCGGGCTTTGTGAAGATGTTCATGGATGGCGTGGTCGACAGCCGCACCGCCTATATGATCAACGACTATCCCGGCACGACGGAACGCGGCGAACCCCTGTTCGCGCCGGAGCGGTTCAAGGACATCTGTGCCGAGGCCGACCGGCGCGGGCTGCAGATCGCGGTCCATGCCATCGGCGATGGGGCGGTGCGCCAGACCATCGACGGCTATGAGGCCGCGGCGCAACGCAACGGCAACCGCGACAGCCGCCACCGGATCGAACATATCGAACTGATCGACCGGGCCGACGTGCCGCGGCTTGGCGCCCTTGGCATCACCGCCAGCCTGCAACCTCCGCACCCGCCCGGCGCGATGGATTTCCCGATGTCCACCATGGAGACGGTGATCGCCCGCCACCGCTGGCCCGATGCCTATCTGTGGAAGACGCTTGCCGACCATGGCGCGCCGCTGGCCTTTGCCAGCGACTGGCCGGTGACGGATGTCTCGGTGATGCGCGGCATCCAGGCGGCGCTGACCCGCATACCCTATGAGGGCTGCCAGGACGAGCGTGTCGGTCTGATGGAGGTTCTGCACGCCTACACGGCCGGCGGGGCATGGGCCGCGCATATGGAGGGGCTGACCGGAACCCTGCGCCCGGGGCTGGCCGCCGATCTGGTGCTGATCGACGGCGACATCGAGTCGATTCCCGCCGACGGAATCGGCGCCACGGGAATCGCGCTGACGGTCGCCGGCGGCCGGATCACCCACCAAATGCCCGGATTCGCTTGAACTTATCCACAGGTTCCCTCCTCCGCGCTGGACAGGGCAGGGGAGGGAGCCTTCCGTTTCACCGCCGAAACCGTGTTTTTCCTGGGTTTTGCGGGGAGCCGACAAAAAATCGTCACATGGCGCGATTTTCCACTTGCGGACCCCGGCACCCAGACGTAAAAGCCCCCTCACCGAAGCGGAAGACGCTGCGAGGCGACTGAAGCGGAGGGAAGCGAAGCGCAGATCTTCGCAAGGACTACCGGAGGCAAGGCTGCAGGATGCGCCAAGAGATTGGCGGATCTGTTGTTTTTGTGTCCA
>CAKSTR010000013.1 GCA_934500835.1 uncultured Paracoccaceae bacterium
CGCAGTTTCACCTTGTAGCGCATCGCCAGCTCGACCGAGCGGGTCTGCAGCACCTTGGCGCCAAGCGAGGCCAGTTCCAGCATCTCCTCGAAGGCGATGCGGTCCAGCTTGCGGGCCTTGGCGGCAATGCGCGGGTCGGTGGTATAGACGCCGTCGACATCGGTGTAGATGTCGCAGCGTTCCGCCCCGAAGGCGGCGGCAAAGGCGACGGCGGTGGTGTCGCTGCCGCCGCGGCCAAGGGTGGTGATCCGGCCCTCGGTGCTGACGCCCTGGAAGCCTGCGACCACGGCAACCTTGAAGCCTTCGGCGAATTTCGCATCCAGATTGTCGCGCGGGATCGACACGAAACGGGCCGAGCCATGGGCAGACGTGGTGTTGATCGGCACCTGCCAGCCCTGCCAGCTGCGCGCCGGCACGCCCATTTCCTGCAGGCGCAAGGCCATCAGCCCGGCGGTGACATTCTCGCCGCTGGCAACGACGGCATCATATTCGCGCGCGTCGTACAGTTTCGAGGTGGTCTCGACCCAGCCGACAAGCTCATTGGTCTTGCCCGACATGGCCGAGACGATGACGATGACGTCATAGCCACGCTCGACCTCGGCCTGCACCTTGGCGGCGGCATTCTCGATGCGGCCCAGATCAGCCACCGAGGTTCCGCCGAATTTCATCACCAGAAGCGGCATGGACATCCTCCGGGCCGTTCAAATCCGCGGGTCTCATAGGCGCGGGCGGGGGCGGGCGCAAGAGGCGGCGATGGCCGACGACGAGAGGCAGGTTTGCGGCGGCAGGCGCGCCTTTTGATCAGAGGGCGCGCCAGCCGATGTCGCGGCGGCAGAAGCCTTCCGGCCAGTCGATGGCATCGACCATCGTATAAGCCTCGGTGCGGGCCTCTTGCAGGCTGGAGCCGCGCGCGGTGACGTTCAGGACGCGGCCGCCATTGGCGGTGACCTTTCCGTCCCGGAGCCTGGTGCCGGCGTGAAAGACCATGTGGCGGCTGTCCTCGGCCTGCCGGTCCAACCCGCCGATCACGCTGCCCTTGGCATAGGCGCCGGGATAGCCATTTGCGGCCATCACCACGGTCAGGGCATGGTCCTCGGCCCAGTTCACGCAGGTTCCGGCCAGCCGTCCTTCGGCGCAGGCCAGAAGAAGATCCAGCGCCTGCGCGCCAAGCCGCATCATCAGCACCTGCGCCTCGGGATCGCCGAAGCGGCAGTTGTATTCCACCAGCCGGCCGCGGCCGTTCTCGATCATCAGCCCGGCATAGAGCACCCCCTCATAGGGCGTGCCACGGCGGGCCATTTCGCGGATCGTGGGCAGGACGATCTCGTCCATCGCCTGCTGTTGCAGGGCTTCGGTCAGGACGGGAGCCGGCGAATAGGCGCCCATGCCGCCGGTATTGGGGCCGGTGTCGCCATCGCCCACCCGCTTGTGGTCCTGCGCGGTGCCGATGGGCAGGGCGTTCACCCCGTCCGAGAGGACGAAGAAGCTGGCTTCCTCACCCGACATGAATTCCTCGATCACCACTTCGGCCCCGGCTTCGCCAAAGGCGCCGCCGAAGATCTCGTCGATGCCGGCAAGGGCCTCGGCCTCGGTCATGCCCATGATCACGCCCTTGCCGGCGGCAAGCCCGTCGGCCTTGATGACAAGGGGCGCGCCCTGGGTGCGGACATGGTCGCGGGCCAAAGCGGCATCGGTGAAGCGGGCATAGGCGGCGGTCGGCGCGCCACAGGCATCGCAGACCTCCTTGGTGAAGGCTTTCGACGCTTCAAGCCGCGCCGCTGCCGCCGATGGCCCGAAGGTCAGCACGCCGGCCGCGCGGGTGGCATCGGCAACGCCGGCGGCCAAAGGGGCCTCGGGGCCGACGATCACGAAGTCGATCGCATTGGCCGCGCAGAAACCCACCACTTCGGTGCCCGACAGGATGTCCAGATCGGCCAGTTCGGCCAGCTGCGCGATCCCGGCATTGCCTGGCGCCACGATCAGCCGGTCGCATTTCGGGTTCTGTTTCACTGCCCAGGCCAGCGCATGTTCGCGGCCACCGGAACCGAGGATCAGGATGTTCATGGCGCCGCCTCCTGCTGTTCGCCGCCTCATAGGTTGCGCAGGCCCCCAAGGCAAGCGATGGCAGCTCCGGAACATACCTCCTTCCTCCTCGGGAAGCCGCCTCTTTCAGAAGGCAAATATCCCCGCCGGAGGCCCCGGCCGATGCCGGGCGGGCGGTTGCCAAGGCGGCGCGGGGCGGGCATGAAAGGCCATGGACCTGATCGACGACGCCCCGGCCCCCGGCAACAGCCCCGAATACACCGTCTCGGAACTTTCCGGCGCGGTGAAACGCGTGATCGAGGGCGAGTTCGGCCTTGTCCGCGTGCGGGGCGAGGTGGGGCGGGTGTCGCGCCCGGCCTCGGGCCATCTTTACTTCGACCTGAAAGACGACCGCAGCGTGATCGCCGCGATCAGCTGGAAGGGGCAGGTCGCAAGAATGCAGGTGCGGCCCGAGGAGGGGATGGAGGTCATTGCCACCGGGCGGATGACCACCTTTCCGGGCCAGTCGAAATATCAGCTGATCGTCGAGGATGTGGCACCCGCCGGGGCGGGTGCCCTGATGGCGATGCTGGAGAAACGCCGCGCCGCGCTGCAGGCCGAGGGGCTGTTCGATCCCGCCCGCAAGCAGCCGATCCCCTATCTGCCGCAGGTGATCGGCGTGATCACCTCGCCCTCGGGTGCGGTGATCCGCGACATCCTGCACCGCTTGCGCGACCGCTTTCCGCGCCGGGTGCTGATCTGGCCGGTGGCGGTGCAGGGTCAGGCCTGCGCGCCCGAGGTGGCGGCGGCGATCCGCGGCTTCAACGCCCTGCCCGGCGACGGCCCGGTGCCGCGGCCCGATGTGATCATCGTGGCGCGGGGCGGTGGCTCGCTTGAGGATCTGTGGGGCTTCAACGAGGAAATCGTTGTGCGGGCGGCGGCGGAAAGCCGGATCCCGCTGATCTCGGCCGTGGGGCACGAGACGGATACCACGCTGATCGACATTGCCGCCGATCTGCGGGCGCCGACGCCGACGGCTGCGGCCGAACTGGCCGTGCCGGTGCGGCTGGACCTGCTGGCCACGGTTGCCGATCTGGCGGCGCGGCAGGGCAGAGCCGTCGGGCATGGCGTGGAGCGGCGGCAGCAGCGGCTGCGCGATCTGTCGCGGGCACTGCCGCGCGCCGATGCGCTGACCGCCACCGCAGCACAGCGGCTGGACCTGTGGTCGGGCCGGCTGGCCGGGGCGCTGGAGGTGATGATCGCGCGCAAGCGAGGTGCCTTCGACAAGGCATCGGGGCCGATGCGGCCCGAGATACTGGCGGGCGGGCTGGCGCGCCGCCGGGACGCGCTGGCACTTTGCGACGGCCAGTTGCAGGACCGGATCTCAAGAGTGCTGGAGCGGCGCCGGACCCAGTTCGGCAACTGGGCCTCCCGGCTGGCACCGTCGCTGGCAAATCGGGTCGCGGCGGCGGATCGGCAGGCGGCAGACGCGCGCAAGGTCTTGTCCGGCCTGGCCGAACGGCTTGAGGCGGCGGCACTTCGGCGCCTTGATCACACGGGCCAGCGGGTTGCGCAAAGCGGCCGCATGCTGGAGACGCTGAGCTATGCCAAGACCCTGGAGCGGGGTTTCGCGGTGGTGCGCGGCGACGGCAAGGTCGTCACCAGCCGGGCAGAAGCCGCGGCGGCCACTGCGCTGGAGGTGGAGTTCCGGGACGGCAGGCTTGCGCTGGCGGCCGGCGGCACCCCCGCGCCTTCGCCCGCGCCGGTTCCAGTCGCCGTCCGCAAGACAAAACCCGGCGGCGACGGCGGGCAGGGCAGCCTGTTCTGATGCCTGCCACCGGCCGCGGCGATATTTTTCGCAGGAGAATCGGGGTCCGGCGCCGCCGTCACGCACCGATGTATTCGTTGCAGGTCATCGGCCCGCCGTTGGGCGTCAGATAGATCGGCTGCGCCGCCGGATCGCCGCGGAACTGCGCCGACAGCCCGGTGTCGGTCTTGAAATAGGTCCAGCAATCGGGATTGCCGGGATCGTCCTCGTAGCTGAAGCAGATCTGGTCGCCGACCTGCTCCCATGTGGCATACATGCAGCCGCGCGAATCCTCCCAGATCGACCGGCGGCCGGGCAGGAACCTTTCGACCCCGTAGACGCTGCCCCCCGACCATGTGTCCATGATCTGGCCCAGGGTCAGGGCGTCGAACTCCTCGGCCGTCAGGGGCAGGGGGCCTTCAGCCCCGGCGGGCAGGGCAAGGGTCAGCGACAGAAGGGCTGCGGTCAGCGACAAGTGGCGCATCGTTAAACCCCCACATCCAGATCGGGGCAGCTGAGGCCCCGAGTCGCATCCTTCACCTCGGACAGTTCGGACCCCGGCAGATCCTCGGTGGACAGGGCGCGCAGGCCGCCATCCTCCTGCCAGAAGGACCAGCAATGCTCGCCGGTCGAGTATTCATAGGTGAAGCAGATCAGCCCGCCCTTCTCATACCAATGGCCATATTGGCAAAGGTCGCCCGTCACCTGCCAGCGGACACGGCGGTCTGGCAGGTATTCCTCGGTGCCATAGATCTCTCCGAATTGCGAATAGGTCAGGGTCTTGCCGGTGGCATAGGCGTCGAACTCCTCGGCTGTCATCGGGTCCTGTGCCGCGGCCAGCACGGGCAGGGCCGACAGGCAGGCGGCAAGGGCGAGGGCACGCATCGGCAGATCTCCAGCAGCGGGGTGTCGCGGCGGATGCTGCCAGAGCGAAAGCGGAAAGGCCAGTCAGCCTTGCGTGACCTTGCCGGGATCAGTCGCGCGGATGCCAGCGCCGCAGGGCCGGACGGATGGCGCGCTTCCACAGCGGCGGGAAAAGCGCCAGCGTGCAGGCCACCGGCAGGGGCCAGGGCAGGCGGGGGGCCTCGGTCTCATCCCCAAGCCGCAGCGCCGGATAGGGGCGCGAGGGATGGGCGTGGTGATCGGAATGGCGCGGCGCGTTCAGCATCAGCGCCGATGAGAACCAGGGGCCGGAGTTCCAGCTGTGCGCCGCCCCCACCGGGGCGGGCCTGCCGCCGGGCAGGGGGGCGCGGCGCAGCCCGTAGTGCTGGACGTAATCCGACAACAGGATCTGCGATTGCGCCATCACGGCCAGCGCCCACCACGCAACAACGCCACCCCAACCGGCCAGGGCATACCCCGCCGCCAGCCCCGCCAGACTGCCGGCAAGATGCCAGACATAGGGGTGCGGGCCACGCTTGTTGCCGCGCTTGCGCAGCGCGGTTTCCGCCCGCCGTCCCTGCCGGTAGCTGCCGACCCAGGCCCGCAGCCAGAAGCGGTAGAATCCCATGCCCTCGGGCGCGGAATTGGGGTCTTCGGCGGTGGCGACATGGCGGTGATGCACCAGCCGGTGCGCCGATGCGTGCTGGCCGAACAGGATCGCGGCATAAAAGCCGCTGCCAAGCCGGAACATCCAGCGGCCGGGGCGGTGGATCAGCTCATGCGCGGCCGGGTGGCCGACCTGTCCCAGCCAGAGACCGGCGCCGATCAGGATCAGCGCGCGGCCTGCGCCGGACAGATCCGGGTCGCCGGCCGCCGCCCAGACCGCGGCGGGCATGAGGCACAGGGCCGACAGCCCGACGCAGACAAGCAGGAGGTCCGAGCCGGGAAACTCCTGCCCCTCGGCGGCATCGCCGGCGACATGGGGGATCAGCCGGTCGATGATGGCGGAAAGACCGGCCATGTAAAGGAAGCCGGCCCAGACCCATGCCCCGCCCAGCCAGAGGCCAAGCGCAAGAAGCGGCAGCGGCGCCAGCGCCACCGCAGCAAAGGCGGCAAGGGGCAGGGGGCGGGGCAGGGGCTGGCGAAGGCGCGGGGCATCGGTCATGGTCCGGCAAGGGAAGCATGAAACCATGGCCGCGAAAAGGCCGCGGGGTGACGCAGAGTCCGGCGAGGGGGGCACGCTATGGGGGGGCTTGGGGCTGAATGGGTCTTGGGGCTGATCGCGCTCGCGGCCGCTGTGGCCTACTGGCTTTGGTTCAGCACGCGCGACGACCCCGGCCCGAAGGGGGCAGCGGTGAAGGCGGCATCGACCGGCGCCCTTGCGCTGATCCTGTGGCATCTCTCGCCGGGACTGCCGCTGTTCTGGCTGTGGGCCGCTGGAATGACCCTTGGCGCCTTGGGCGACTGGTGTCTTGCCCGCCGGGGCGAGGCCCTTTTTCTGGCCGGGATGGCCGCCTTCGGACTGGGGCATCTGGCCTATGCCGCCGCGATGCTGGCCTTTGCCGCAGGGCCGGACTTTGCCCGGCTGTCTTTGCCGGAGGGGGGCGCGCTTGCGGTGCTTGTGGCTCTGCTCCTCTCGACCGAGGTCTGGCTGGCCCCGCGCACTGGCCGCTTGCGATGGCCGGTGCGGGCCTATGTGCTGCTGATCGGCCTGATGGGGGTGGCGGCGATCCTGCTGCCCGCCGGCCCCGGTAAGGGCGTCCTGCGTCTGGGGGCGGCGCTGTTCCTGCTGTCGGACCTGCTGCTTTCCATCCGGCTTTTCGTCACCGGCGACCCCGCACGGCAGCGGCTGCTGTCGCTGACGCTTTGGCCCGCCTATTGGTGCGGGCAGGCGTTGATCGCCTATGGGGCGGCTGTCGCGTGGATCTCGCGCGCTTGACGATCCCCTTCCCTTCGCGGGCCTCAGGGATTAGGTGACAGGAAACCGGCAGCACCGCCGGGCCGGGGGCTGCCCATGTCTTTCTTCAAGAAGCTCAAGGATCGGATGTTCCGGTCATCGTCGAAGATCGGCGAAGGGCTGGACAATCTGGTGGCCGAGGGCGCCGCTGAGGAAGCCCCCGTCGAAGCCCCCGTCGAAGCCTCCGTCGAGGCACCCGAACCCGAGGCCCCTGTCGCCGCCGCGCCTGCAGCCCCTGCGCCGCTGTCCGAACCCGTGCCCGTCAGCCCTGCTCCCGTCAGCCCCGCACCCTTGCCTGCCCCCGAACCGGCCCGCCCCCCCGAACCGTCCCCGGACCCCGCCGCCAGATCCGGCCTTATGGGCCGTCTCTTCGGACGCGGTGCCGCCGCGGACGAGCCGCGCCGGGTGCTGGACGATGCCATGCTGGAAAGTCTGGAAGAGGTGCTGATCCAGGCCGATCTTGGCCCCGAGACCGCGGTCCGCGTCACCGCCAATATTGCCGAGGGGCGCTTTGGCAGGAAGGTCTCGACGCGTGAACTGAAAGAGGCCCTCGCCGCCGAGGTGGCGCGGATCATGGGCCCGGTCGCGCGGCCCCTGCCGCTTTATCCGCAGAAACCGCAGGTCGTGCTGGTGGTCGGCGTCAACGGCTCGGGCAAGACCACGACCATCGGCAAGCTGGCCAGCCAGTTCAAGGCCGCCGGCAAGACGGTGGTGATCGCGGCGGGCGATACCTTCCGCGCGGCGGCGGTGGAGCAGCTGAAGGTTTGGGGCGACCGCGCCGGAGTGCCGGTGCTGACCGCGCCCGAGGGCAGCGATCCGGCAAGCCTTGCCTTCGACGCCCTGACCAGGGCCAGGGCCGATGGCGCCGACCTGCTGATGATCGACACCGCCGGCCGGCTGCAGAACCGGGCCGACCTGATGGAAGAGCTGGCCAAGATCGTCCGCGTCATCCGCAAGGTCGATCCCACCGCGCCGCACAACACCTTGCTGGTGCTGGATGCCACCACGGGCCAGAACGCCGTCACGCAGGTCGACATCTTCCGCAAGATCGCCGATGTCTCGGGCCTTGTGATGACCAAGCTGGACGGCACGGCCAAGGGCGGTGTCCTTGTGGCGCTGGCCGACCGCTTCGGCCTGCCGATCCATGCCATCGGCGTGGGCGAGCAGATCGACGATCTTTCCCCCTTCGACCCCGAGGATTTCGCCCGGGCGCTGGTGGGGCTTGGGGACTAGGGCCATGACGGAAAAGACCGCGCGCAAGATCAACCCGATCCTGAAACTGGTGCTGGAACTGGGGCCGATCGTCCTGTTCTTCGTGATCTTCGGCCGGGTGAAGGACCAGACCTTCCACATCGCCGGCAGCGACTATTCCGGCTTCATCGTCACCACGGCGGTCTTTGTCGGGCTGATCATCGTGACCACGGCGATCCTTTGGCTGCTGACCGGCCGGCTGTCGCGGATGCAGATCCTGACGCTGGTGCTGGTGGTGGTGATGGGCGGGTTGTCGGTCTGGCTGAAGGACGAGCGGTTCATCAAGATGAAGCCGACCTTCCTTTACCTTGCCTTCGGCGGCATCCTCGGGTTCGGCCTTCTGCGCGGCCAAAGCTACCTTTCTTCCGTAATGGAAGAGGCGGTGCCGATGACGCCCGAGGGCTGGATGATCCTGACCCGCCGGATGACCCTTTTCTTCTTCGCCCTTGCCGTGGCGAACGAACTGGTCTGGCGGCTGATGTCGACCGATGCCTGGGTGAACTTCAAGACCTTCGGCCTGACGGCGGCACTGTTCTTCTTCATCCTGTCGCAAGGCCGGTTGTTCGAGACCTACGCGCCCGAAACCGCCGACCGCGAAGCCGCCGACCCCGAACCCGCCGACAAGGAGTGACCCCCGGCCGCCGGCCGGGCCGGCGCGCTGGCGGCATCGCCCCCCGAATGGCCCTTTGACGCCACACCGCTGCCCGATTTTCCGTGCAGGTCGGGTGAAGCTGCTCAAAGGACTCCTGCCCATGCTGCGCCACACGCTGGAATCTGTCCGCCTGTTCCTGGAACTGTTCCGCGACGTGCCCCCGATGCCGCGCAGGGCCTTTCTGCCCGGGGCGGTGCTGATCGTCGCCTATCCGCTGATGTCGGTGCTGCTTGGCCCGGGCGAGAACGGGCAGGCTTTCGTCACCGCTTTCCTGCTGGCCCTGGCGGTGCGGATCTCGGTGCGGTTCGAGGGCATCGTCAAGCGGCTTCTGGACCAGTTCAGCCGGCGCGAGACGGTTCTGATCGCCATGCTGGTAGCACTTGGGCCGCTGTTCCTGCTGGCGTCGGTCGATGATCCGCTGTGGTGCCAGCGCAGCCAGAGCGCCTACTACATCATCCTCGGCTCGATGTTCGTCTCGGACATGCTGGCGGGGCGGCATGACATGGCCGCGCGGTTCTGGCCATGGCCCGAGATGGAGGCCCATCTGCCGGCCATGACCCGGATCATGGTGCTGTTCAACCTTGGCTTTCTTGTGCTGAACGAAGCCCTGATCCGCACCTTCGATCCGTCGCATTGGCTGCTGTTCTGGGCGGTGCTGCCGGTCGCGGCGCATGTGGTGCTGTCGGCCCTGATCCTGGCCGTCCTTCACAGCGATGACGATGGTGAGGCCCTGAACTGAGGCGGGCCTAACTGCCCAGCCGGCAGTCCTTGTCCCTGGCGTCAAGGCAGCGCCGCAGCGCCTGGGTCACATCGTGGCGCGAGGCCGTCAGCGGCAGGAAACCAAGCTCCGACAACGTGCGGGCATAAAGGCGGGTCAAGGCGGGGTCCAGCGCCATGGCCATGGCGAAGTGGCGCGCGGCGGCCCCGGTTTCTGCCCGGGCCAGATCCAGCTGGCCAAGCGCATCATGGAACGCGCCCCGCATCGATGTGCCGGCGGCTTCCGCCTCGCGCAGCGGGGCAGAAGCGGTCTGCGCCTCGTCAAGGCGGCCGGCGCGGGTCAGGACGCGGGTTTTCACGGCCGGAATGGTCAGGTTGTCGGGGTAGTCGGCGGCCAGCGAGTCCGCCCTTGCCAGAGTGTCCTCAAGGCTCTGGCTGCGCGACACCGCGTCAAGCGCCAGCATCTGCAGCTCTTCCCTGACCCAGGCGTCATCCTCGGCAGCGTCTGTCAGCGCCTCCTCGGCCGCGGTCAGCGCCTCCTCGGCACGGCCAAGCGCCAGAAGGGCCGAAATCCGGCCCAGCCGCGCCGGGACCGAGGCCGCATCGTCCGCAAGCGCACGGTCCAGATGGGCCAGCCCCTCTTCGGCGCGGCCAAGGGCGGTCAGGCAGCGGCCCTGCACCAGATTGGCCCAAGGATCTTCCGGCTTGTCCTCCAGCACAGGACTGCTGTCGGCGATGCAGCGGTCGGGGGCATTCAGCTTCCACCATGCTTCGGCCCGGTTCAGCAGGGCATATTCGTTGCGCGGATCAAGGTTGATCGCGGTGGAGTAATGCGCCACCGCCCCTGCCGGGTCCTCGGCGTCCGAGCGGACATTGCCAAGCTCCACCCAATACCATGCGTTCAGCGGCGCAAGGCGCAAAGCCTCATGCAGGGCGTCGGTTGCCTCGTCCAGCCGGTCCAGAAGCCGCAGCGCCTCGGCCTTGTAGCCAAGCGCGACGGCGGCATCGTCGGGGGTGGTGGCTGCGGCGAAGGCCTGTTCGCACAGGGCCACCTGGGCCTGAAGTTCGGCGCTGCGATCCTCGCACAAGGGGGCGGCAAGCGCCGCGGACGGCGCAAGCAGGGCGATGCAAAGGGCAAGGGGGCGGAGAAGCGCGTCGGCCATGGCAGTCCCTGAAAAGCTGGCGGCAGCCTCGGTCAGGGCCGGCGGAAAATCAAGTGTGGCCGGCCAGTCCCGGCAGTTCGGCGATCGGCCGGGGCAGCGGCATCAGCAGGCGCGACCAGCGCCGCGACGGGCGAAGCGCGGGCAGGGCGCCGGGGGGCAGGCTGCCATCGATCAGCGCGCGATACAGGCCGAAGACGCCGGGGCGCAGATAGGGCGACCAGTGGCAGATCCGTTGCGGCGGAGGAGGCAATCGGTGGCCCAGCCGCTCCAGCGCGATCAGGCTCTCGGCATGGTCGATCCAGAGGTCATGCCAGTTCGGGGCCCGCCGACCCAGCCCCTGCCCGACAGAGGTGTGCCGCCCCAGATGCACCCCCCATTCGTAAAGCGCATCGTAAAGGTCGTTCTCGCGCGTCATCACATTGACCACGGTCGCCGCGCGCCCGGCCGGAGTGTCCAGTGCCCGCGCGGAGTCGGCCCGTGATTCGGCGGGGGTCAGCAGCACCATGCGGCCAAGGTCGCCGGGCCGGGCGTGGTGCAGGGCGGCAAGGGCGACCCGCGCGCCCATCGAATGGCCGATGACATGCAACTGGCGTCCGGGCGACAGTTCGGCCACGGCGCGGGCGATGGCGGCCAGCGCCAGCCCGGCGGTGCGGGCGCGCGCATGTGCGGGCCAAAGCCCGCAGCGGCCTTGCCAGCCAAGGGCTATGCCAAGGCCAAGCCTGCCATCCAGCTGCAGATGGCGGGGCCAGCTGATCGCGCGGCGGTCGTTGGGATCGGGGTCCAGCGACAGGATCGACCGGTGCGGGCAGTCGTTGCCGAAAGCAGGCGCATAGCGCCAGCCGTGGATCATCGCCACCACCGGCGCCTGATCGGGCAGGGCGGACAGGGCCGCAGCAAGGGCGGGCTGGTCCAGCGTCAGCCGGCCATTCACGACATCGGCGCGGATCGGGCGAAGGGGCTGTTGCATCGCGGCATTCTCGGCGGGGGGAACCGATGCCGGCAGACTGCACCTCTGCCGCAACGCAGCAATGACGTCGGCGTGACGATCCGGTGAAGGCGCGTTGACCTCTGGCCCGAATGGGCGTAAGCCGCCCCTCGTGGCGCTTTGTTACCGGATTGCGGGCCACGTTAAACAAGCCGCTAAAGAGGTTCGGGCATCGGCCCCGGCACCTCTGGTTTGCCGGGGCTTTTTTCATTGGCCGGAGGGCCGCGCGATGACCAGGGACTGGAAAACCCGCACGAAACTTGTCCATCAGGGCATCCGGCGCAGCCAGTATGGCGAGATGGCCGAGGCAATCTTCCTGACGCAAGGGTTTGCCTATCCCGATGCGGAATCCGCCGAGGCGCGCTTCGTCAAGGCGGGCGAGGACGAGTTCATCTATGCCCGCTACGGCAACCCCACCACGCGGATGTTCGAGGAGCGCATCGCGGCCCTCGAGGGGACCGAGGACGCCTTTGCCACCGCCTCCGGCATGGCGGCCGTCAACGGGGCGCTGGTCTCGGGGCTGAAGGCGGGCGATCATGTCGTCTCGGCCCGGGCGCTGTTCGGGTCCTGCCTTTACATCCTTGAAGACCTGCTCCGGCGCTTCGGCGTGAATGTCACCTTCGTCGATGGTGCCGATCTGGAGCAATGGAGGCAGGCGGTCACTCCGGGCACCAAGCTGGTGTTCTTCGAGTCGATGTCGAACCCCACGCTGGAACTGGTGGATATCGAAGGCGTTGCGAAGATCGCGCATTCCGTCGGGGCGCTGGTGGTCGTGGACAACGTCTTCGCCACGCCGATCTTCTCGCGCGCGGTCGAACAGGGCGCGGATGTCGTGGTCTATTCGACCACCAAGCATATCGACGGTCACGGCCGCGCCCTGGGCGGGGTGATCTGCGGCACGAAGGAATTCATCCGCAAGGTGGCCGAGCCCTACATGAAACACACCGGCGCCGCGATGAGCCCGTTGACCGCCTGGATGCATCTGCACGGCCTTGCAACGCTGGACCTGCGCTGCCGGTCGATGGCGGACGGGGCGCTGAAGATCGCCGGGGCGCTGGAATCGCACAAGAAGATCAGCAAGGTGATCTACCCCGGTCTGGCCAGCCACCCCCAGCATGGGCTGGCGATGGCGCAGATGGGGTGCGGCGGCACGCTGATCGCCTTCGAGGTGAAAGGCGGCAAGGAAGCCGCGTTCCGCTTCCTGAACGGGCTGGAAGTCGCCTGCATTTCCAACAACCTTGGCGATGCGAAGTCGATCGCCACCCATCCTGCCACGACGACGCACCAACGCCTGCCGCAAGAGCAGAAGGATGCGCTTGGCATCACGCCCGGACTGATCCGCTTCTCGGTCGGCCTTGAGGATACGGACGACCTGATCGCCGATCTGACCCGGGCGCTGGAGCAGGCCTGAGCGGAACCTTTCCGCCTGCGCGGCGTAATCCGGGACCGGGACGTCGGGAACGGCGCTTGATTTGCGGGTGGGAAGCTCTATTTTTAAGGTTCGCGGTCGGACCAGGGTGATCCGGGCGCGGGCTGCCGCCTTCAACATCAATCCGGAAATTGACGGCTGGCCGATGCCCGCCCGAACCGAAAGGATCCGCCCGTGAACCTGCATCTGCCTGACATCGACCGCAAACCCTCACGCGAGGAAGCCCAGGCCGCACTTGCCCTGTTGCGGCAATGGGCCGACCGCTCCTCGGAGGATGAGATTGCGCGACTGGACCCGGCCGTCGGCAATCTGATTCCGGGGCACAGCTATCCGGTGCTGAACCGCAGCTATCCGGCGGATTTCGTGGCCGATCAGGCCTATCGCGCCACGCTGCCCGATCTGCAGAACGGGCCGGCCAGCCTGATCCGCGGTGCCCGACAACTGATCCAGCACGTGGGCATTTCCAACTTCCGCCTGCCGATCCGGTATCGCACCCGCGACGCGGGTGAGATCACGCTGGAAACCAGCGTCACCGGCACCGTCAGCCTTGAGGCGGAAAAGAAGGGCATCAACATGAGCCGCATCATGCGGTCCTTCTATGCCCATGCCGAAAAGGACTTCTCCTTTGCCGTGGTCGAGCACGCGCTGGACGATTACAAGCGCGACCTTGGATCTTTCGACGCCCGCATCATGATGCGGTTTTCCTTCCCGGTGCGGATCGAAAGCCTGCGCTCGGGCCTGTCGGGCTGGCAGTATTACGACATCGCGCTGGAACTGGTGGATGTGGCGGGGGTGCGCAAGCGCTTCATGCATCTGGACTATGTCTATTCCTCGACCTGCCCTTGCAGCCTGGAACTGTCCGAACACGCCCGGATGACCCGCGGCCAGCTGGCGACGCCGCATTCGCAACGTTCGGTTGCGCGGCTGTCGGTGGAACTGGTCGGGGCGAAATGCCTGTGGTTCGAGGATGTGATCGAACTTGCCCGCGCGGGCGTGCCGACCGAGACCCAGGTCATGGTCAAGCGCGAGGACGAGCAGGCCTTTGCCGAGTTGAACGCCGCCAACCCGATCTTCGTCGAGGATGCCGCGCGCAGCTTTGCCCGGGTGCTGAAGCAGGATGCGCGGGTGGGCGATTTCCGGGTGCTGGCAAGCCATCAGGAATCGCTGCACAGCCATGATGCGGTCAGCCTTCTGACCGAAGGCCCGACCTTTGCCGCCGAAAGCCTTGATCCGCGGCTGTTCCAGAGCCTGTTCCACGTCGGCTGAGGCGCGGGCAGGATAACGCCAAGGTGAAGCGCGCCCTTTTGCTCCGGCGCTGAATTCCGTCCAGACTGCCGCCAAAGCCTGGAGGGTCTGTGATGGTGCGTGGTGCTCTTGTGGCCGGGGTGGTGATCGGGGCCGCGGCATTTCTTTTCCCGCATCAGGCGCGTCTGGGCTGGCAGATCCTGTCGGCCGCCATCGTCACGCCCTCGGCCGCCGATACGCCGCAGGTCGCGGCGGCACCCGAGGCCGGGCGGCTGATCCGCGCGGCCGAAGGGCAGGTCGGCGTGACCACCGTCTATGACCCGGCCTATGTGACGCTGGACTTTCCCGGCGGCGACGTGCCGCAGGGGCGCGGGGTCTGCACCGATGTGGTGATCCGCGCCCTGCGCGAGGCGCATGGCATCGACTTGCAGCTGGCGGTCAATGCCGACATGAAGGCGAATTTCTCGAAATACCCGGCGAACTGGGGGCTGACGCGGACCGATCGCAACATCGATCACCGCCGGGTGCCGAACATGGCAAAGCTCTTGCAGCGGATGGGCGCCGAACTGCCGCTGACCTCGGAGCCCGCAGATTTCCAGCCCGGCGATATCGTCACCTCGATGCTGCCGGGGAATCTGCCGCATGTGATGATCGTGACCGACAGGCCGGGGGCCGGGGCGCTGATGGTCGTGCACAACATCGGGGCGGGAACGCGGATCGAGGACCGGCTGTTCGAATACCCTCTGACGGGACACTACCGGCTGACGCCCGAAGTACTGGCACGGATGCGGGCGCTTGGCGGCTGACGCCCGTCGCAGGCTTCGCCGCCCCGACGAAAAGCCATCGGGCGGCTGAGCGGCCCTTGCCGCGTTTGACGGAAGGACCGCAAGCGCCTAAGCCTTGCGGCCATGATCGACCTGCGCCCTGTCGCCTATGTGATCGGACGAATCCTTGTCGTCCTGGCCATCCTTATGGTGGCGCCCGCGATCATCGACTGGCGCGCGGGCGATGCCAATGCCGCGGCCTTCGCGCAGTCGGCGATTCTGACCGGGGTCGTCGGCATGGCGCTGACGCTGGCCACGGCGAACGGGCTTTCGGCCGCGCTGGATGTGCGGCAGGCCTATCTTCTGACCGTGGGGATCTGGACGCTGGTGCCGGTCTTCGGGGCGCTGCCGATGTGGCTGGGCGCGCCGGGCCTGCCGCCGATCTACGCCTATTTCGAGGCCACCTCCGGCATCACCACCACCGGCTCCAGCGTCATCATCGGGCTTGAAGGGCTGCCCGAGGGGCTGAATCTGTGGCGGGGAATGATGCATTGGCTGGGCGGCCTTGGCATCGCCTTCATCGCGATGATCTTCCTGCCGATCATGCGGGTCGGCGGCATGCAGTTCTTCCGCACCGAAGGTTTCGACACCTTCGGCAAGGCGCTGCCGCGGGCAACCGACATCGCGCGCCAGCTTCTGGTTCTTTATTTCAGTCTGACGGTGATCTTCGTGCTGGTCTATTCCGCGCTGGGGATGGAAGTGCTGGATGCGGTGGTGCACGGCATGTCCACCGTCTCTACCGGCGGGTTCGGCACGCGCGACGACAGTTTCAGCGACTATTCCCCGGCGGTGCATTATGCGGCTTCGGTCTTCATGATCATGTCGTCGCTGCCCTATATCCGCTATGTCCAGCTGATGAACGGGCAGGCGGGACCGCTGTGGCGTGACAGCCAGGCACGGGCCTATCTGCGCTGGCTGATGACCGCGGTGATCTTCGTGGCCGGCTGGCAGGTGTGGTCGACCGGCATGGCGGTGGAGACCGCCTTCCGCGAGAGCCTGTTCAACTTCAGCTCGATCATGTCCTCGACCGGGTTCTACGCCGGCAGCTTCCCGCAATGGGGCGGCGTGATGCTGGTGGTGGCGCTGACCCTTGGGGTGGTCGGGGCCTGTTCGGGGTCATCCGCGTCGGGGCTGTCGGTGTTCCGGGTGCAGATCGCCATGGCGGTGCTGCGCCGGCAGATCCGGCAGATCACCACGCCATCGGCCATCGACCCGGTGAAATATGACGGGCGAACAGTCAGCGAGGACGTGATCTCGGCCCTGATCATGTTCATCTCGGGCTTCATCGTCATTCTGGGCGTGCTGACGGTGGCGATGACGCTGACCGGGGTGGATATCGAAAGCGCGCTGTTCGGGGTGTGGCAGGCCCTGGGCAATGCCGGCTACGGCTTCGGCCCCCTCGTGGCGCGGACGGGGTCCTTCATCGATTACCCCGAGCCTGCGATCCTGATCATGACGCTGGCGATGATCATGGGCCGGCTGGGGCTGATGGCGGTGCTGGTGCTGCTGTTGCCGAGCTTCTGGCGGCGGTAGGGCTGTCGCCGGGCTTTCTTGCCGGCGGCCGGGGGGCTTTGCGCCCCCCGGACCCCCCGCAGGATATTTGAGCCAAAGTGAAGGTGGCAGGGGCAAGAGGATCTGCTGCCGGCGCCGGGGGCTATTCCCAGCAGGAGACCAGAACGGTCATGCCGGTGGCTTTGGCCGTCAGTTTCACCGGTGGCAGGCGGTCGGTCAGCGTCGCTTCGGTTACCGTGATGCCCGCGCCTTTCAGGAAGCTGGCGACCGAGGAGGCGGAGGCCGCGAAGGACACGCCTGCCGGCAGTTGCTGGCTGCCGCCCGTTGCGGCGGGCAACAGAAGGCCGGTCACGCCGCCTGCGGCGTCGACCACCGGGCCGCCCGCATCGCCGGGCAGCGCGGTGAGGGCCAGCCGTTTCACCCCCTCTTCGCCGTTCAGGCCCTTGCTGTCCTCGAGCGTGCCGAAGGTCAGGGCGGGGGCGGGCAGGCGGTCTTCGTAGGAGTAGCCGGCAACCGAAACCTCGGCGCCGATGCGGTCGGCGCCCAGCTGGAACTCGGCCACCACCGGGGGGGCGAGGCGCGCGCCGGGGGTCAGGAGGGCAAGGCCGCCGGCCGAGGCCTTCACCACCGCCTCGGTGTCATGGTCAAGGGTGATGCGGCTGCATTGGGCCACCGCCTCGGCAGT
Organism: uncultured Paracoccaceae bacterium; assembly: GCA_934500835.1. GTDB lineage: Bacteria > Pseudomonadota > Alphaproteobacteria > Rhodobacterales > Rhodobacteraceae > Pseudogemmobacter. The sequence goes on from CAKSTR010000013.1 coordinate 17,132, forward strand.
GGTCACCACGGCGCCCGAGGCATCGACATAGAAACCCGAGCGGCTGAACTTCGGTCGCCGCACTTCAAGCCCGGCCAGAAGGCCGCGGCGGGCGCTTTCCTCCATCGGCACCATGCCCGGATCAAGCGCGGTGGCGCCGGTGGAGCGGAAGCTTGCCTCCATCACCTGCAGGATGCGGGCGTCGCGCTCCTCATGGCCGGGGGTGGAGACCAGCATGAAACCCTTGACGGTGCTGTTGCCCTGCTGCGCCCAGGCGTGGCTGTCGCGGGTGGCCGAGGTGCCGTGGATGCGGAACTCTTTCTCGGTCTTGCTGCGATCCCCGACGGTCGGCATGGCGTCCAGCGTCTGCAGCACGTCATAGAGACCCGAGAGGGCCGCCGCATCGCCGGGCTGCGAGATCAGCACCAGCGTCATGCCAGAGCCGTTCTTTTCGCGGTAATGCACGAAGGGCGGTTCGTAATGGTCGAATTCGACCAGCGAGAGCGGCAGGGTGACCTGAATGCCGGCCTCGTTCTCATCGACGGTGGCAAAGCCGAATTCGGCGACTTCGGCCTGATAGTTGGCGACAAGGGTGGCGCGCTGGCGGCTGGTCAGGATGCCGGTCGGCTCCAGCGCCATCGCCTCTTGCCAGGCCGCCATCGACGCCCGGGTGCCGCGGCCGAAAGCGCCGTCGATCCCGCCGTCGTAGAAGCCGAACCATTGCAGCGCGACCTGCAAGAGCTTGCGCTCCTCTGCCGTCAGGGCCGCCTCCGAGGCGCGGGCCTCGCCCTGGGTTTCCTCAAGCTCGGCCACCGGCTCTGCTTCGGCGGCCGGCTCGGCGGCAGCTTCGGGTTCCGGGGGGGAGACCAGCTCTGGCTCGGCGGCAGGCACTGCGCCGGGGGCGGGCCAGAACTGTTCCGAGAAGCTGCCGGCCTCGGCGATGAAACTGTCGCGGGGGATCAGGTTTTCCGATTTCAGCGCATTCAGCCGGGCCGCCCCTTCGGCCACGCCATAGGGGCCAAGCGCGATGGCATACCAGCCTGACCGCAGGCGGAAGCCGTTGGTGTCGGGGAAGACCCCGGAATAGGCCTCGGCCCGTTCCTGGGCTTCTGCCAGCGTGGGCTGGGCTTCGATCTGCAACCAGATCTGCTCTTGCGCATGGACCGGGGAAAACTGGAGGAGAAGGGCGGCAACGAACAGGAAAGCGCGCAAGGCAGCTGGCATCGTGACAGAAGTTCCATCGGGAGGGGGCCTTGAGCCGCAGGGCTGGCCCGGTTTGCGTGTTGACAGGGCACCTTAACCACCGCCCCCGCGAGGGCAAGGCCAAAGGGGCGGCGATTTCGGGGAATTGACCACCCCGGGGCCAATGGGTAGGGAGAGCGCGCATCAGATAGGGGCAGGACCGATGGCCGAGACGACCGCCACGCCGCGCAGCTTTCAGGAGATCATCCTGCGACTGCAGACCTATTGGGCGCGCCATGGCTGCGCAGTGCTGCAGCCCTATGACATGGAGGTTGGCGCCGGCACCTTCCACCCGGCGACCACGCTGCGGTCGCTGGGAACGAAGCCCTGGGCGGCGGCCTATGTCCAGCCCTCGCGCCGCCCGACCGACGGGCGCTATGGCGAGAACCCCAACCGGCTGCAGCATTACTACCAGTATCAGGTGATCATCAAACCCTCGCCCCCCGACCTGCAGGCGCTGTATCTCGGCTCTCTGGCGGCGATCGGCATCGACCTTGCGCTGCATGACATCCGCTTTGTCGAGGATGACTGGGAAAGCCCCACGCTGGGTGCCTGGGGTCTGGGCTGGGAGGTCTGGTGCGACGGGATGGAGGTCAGCCAGTTCACCTATTTCCAGCAGGTCGGCGGTCATGACTGCCGCCCGGTCAGCGGAGAGCTGACCTATGGTCTGGAACGGCTGGCGATGTATGTGATGAACGTGGCCCATGTCATGGACATGCCCTTCAACGATCCGCAATCGCCGATCCCGCTGACCTATGGCGACATCTTCCGCCAGACCGAAGAGGAATACTCGCGCCACAACTTCGACGGGGCCACCACCGAGATGCTGTTCCGGCATTTCGAGGACGCGGAAGCCGAATGCCAGCGCCTGCTGGACTTCCCGCCCGAAGACCCCAAGACCGGCAAGCGCATCATCATGGCGCATCCGGCCTATGACCAGACCATCAAGGCCAGCCACCTGTTCAACCTTCTCGACGCCCGCGGCGTGATTTCGGTCACTGAACGGCAGGCCTATATCGGCCGGGTCCGCGCGCTGGCGAAGAAATGCGCCGATGCCTTCCGTCTGACCGAGGCGGGCAAGGATGCCGAGGTGGCGGCGTGAATGCGAGCAAGCTGGCGGCGGGGGCGATCGTGATCAGTGCTTTGGTGGCGGGCGTCGCCATGTATTACCTGCAGGTCTACGCCTTCTATGACGAAGTGAAGTTCGAGCCGGGCAACGAGATCCGCCTCGTCCCCATCGCCAGCGATGTGCCCGAAGCCATCGTGGCCGATGACGTGAAAGGGATCGACGGCGATGCCTCGCCGCTGAAATTCCGGGCCTGCTTTACCACGCCCCTGTCGCAGGCGATGCTGACCGAAACCTACCGGCTTTACGAAGACCGGCCCGAACCCAACTATGCACCGGGCTGGTTCGACTGTTTCGATGCCGAAGCCATCGGCGAGGCGCTGGAGCGGGGCGAGGCGCTGGCCTTCCTGTCCGAACCCCTGAAGGAATACGGCATGGACCGCGTGGTCGCCGTCTTCCCCGATGGCCAGGCTTATGCCTGGCACCAGATCAACAGCTGCGGCAAGGCCTACTACGATGGCCGCGACCTGCCCGCCGGCTGCCCGACCCCGCCCGCCGATGACGGCACCCCCGAAGGGAGCAACTGATGCCTGATCTTCTGATCGAACTCTTCTCGGAGGAAATCCCGGCGCGGTTGCAGGGCATGGCCCGCGAGGCGCTGAAGAAATCGGTGACGGACGGGCTGGTGGAGGCCGGGCTGACCTATGCCTCGGCCGGCGCCTTTTCCACGCCGCGGCGGCTTGTGCTGGCCGTCGAGGGGCTGACGGCGGAATCGCAGCCCCTGCGCGAGGAACGCAAGGGGCCGAACGTCTCGGCCCCGCCGGCCGCGCTGGAGGGGTTTCTGCGCTCGACCGGGTTGACGGTCGATCAACTGCAGAAGCGGGCCGAGAAGAAGGGCGAGGTCTATTACGCCGTGATCGAAAAGTCCGGCCGGGCGGCTGCCGCCATCGTGGCCGAGGTGCTGGAAGCCACCATCCGCACCTTCCCCTGGCCGAAGTCGATGCGCTGGGGGTCGGGTTCCCTGCGCTGGGTGCGGCCGCTGCATTCGATCCTGTGCCTGCTGACCGACGAGACCGGCGCGCAGGTCGTGCCGCTGACGGTCGAGGGCATCACCGCGGGCAATACCACCGAAGGCCACCGCTTCATGGGGGCGGGGCGCTTTGCCGTCACCGGCTTCGACGATTACGCCGCCAAGCTGCGCCGCGCTCGCGTCATGCTGGACACGGCCGAGCGCGAGACCGCAATCTGGTCCGGCGCGCAGAACCTTGCCTTTGCCCAGGGGTTGGAGCTGGTCGAGGACAAGGGCCTGCTGACCGAAGTAGCCGGGCTGGTCGAATGGCCGGTGCCGCTGATGGGCCGCATCGCGCCCGAATTCCTTGGCCTGCCGCCCGAGGTGCTGCAGACCTCGATGAAGGAACACCAGAAGTTCTTTTCGGTGAAGAACCCGAAGACCGGCCGCATCGAAGGCTTCGTGACCGTGGCGAACATCGAGACCCCGGACCATGGCGCAACCATCCTGAAGGGCAACCAGAAGGTGCTTGCCGCCCGCCTGTCGGACGCGCGCTTCTTCTGGGAGAACGACCTGCGGGTGGCGAAGGCGGGCATGGGCGAATGGGCCGAGGGGCTGAAGGCCGTGACCTTCCACAACAAGCTGGGGTCTCAGGCCGACCGGATCGACCGCATCGCCGCGCTGGCGCGCGAGATCGCGCCCTTGGTGGGGGCCGACCCCGATCAGGCCGACCGCGCCGCCCGGCTGGCCAAGCTGGACCTGCGCTCGGCCATGGTCGGCGAATTCCCGGAGTTGCAAGGCACGATGGGCCGCTATTACGCGCTGGAGGCCGGAGAGCCTGCGGCGGTGGCCGATGCCGCCCGCGACCACTGGCGGCCGAAGGGCGAGGGGGATTCGGTGCCCGCCGATCCGGTCTCGGTTGCCGTGGCGCTGGCCGACAAGATCGACACGCTGACGGGGTTCTGGGCGATTGACGAAAAGCCTACGGGGTCGAAAGACCCGTTTGCCCTGCGGCGCGCCGCGCTGGGGGTGATCCGGCTGGTGCTGGGGAATGGGGTGCGTGGCGGTCTTCGTAGGCTTATCTGTAGCGCCTTAGTGGAGTTGTATGGGCTTTCACCCCTCATTTATCTGTATGAAGCCAACGGCGATCTGGAGTCCGACGAGTACTACTTCCGGAGTGAACTTGAGCCTACCCTTAGTAAGGAAGAAGGCGAGCTTGGTGATTTTGCACGGGTGCATATTAACGAGTGCCGTGCACGAAAACTGGTTCTGGGGGATGCTGTTCGGGCGGCGCTGCAAAAAATTTGGGTAGTCGCAGACGACCTCCTCTCCTTCTTCCACGACCGCCTCAAGGTCTACCTCCGCGACCAGGGCATCCGGCACGACATCATCGACGCCTGCCTTGCCATGCCCGGCAATGACGACCTCACCCTTCTGGTCAAACGGGCCGAGGCGCTGTCGGCCACGCTGAAGACCGAGGATGGGGCGAACCTCATTCAGGGCTTCAAGCGGGCCAACAACATCCTGTCTCAGGCCGAGGCCAAGGATGGCGTGGAATATTCCTTCGGTGCCGATCCGAAATATGCCGAAAGCGACGAGGAACGCGCGCTGTTCACCGCGCTGGATCAGGCCGAAGCGAAGATCACCCCGGCGATGGCGGCCGAGGATTTCCCCGCCGCCATGGCTGCGATGGCCGCCCTGCGCGCGCCGATCGACGCCTTATTCACCGCGGTGCAGATCAACACCGACAACGCCACCGTGCGCCGCAACCGGCTGAACCTGTTGCACCGGATCCGCGCTGTCTGTTCCGGCGTTGCCGATCTTTCACGCATCGAGGGCTGAACAGCAAAAATATGTTACGCTTGCGTGAAAGCGCAGGCGGCGTATGCTGCGCGCGCGAAAGGTGCCGCAGTGCAGAAACACGATCCGATTCTGGAATTCACCGAGATTACCCCCGCCGCCAGAATCGTGACCGAGGATCACGGCTGGCGGGCGAAATGCCTGCAAAGGCTGGTCCGGCTTGACCTGCCGGTGCCGAAATCGGTGGCGCTTCCGGCGGCAACCGTGCGCTCCATCGCGGCGGGCCATGGCGTCGATGCGGCGGGCATCCTTGATCTGTTCGGGGATGGGCCGCTGGTCTCTGTCCGGCCCTCGCCGGCGAATCCCGATTGGGGCGGGCCGGCGACCATCCTAAACATCGGGCTGAACGCCAAGCGCCACGCCAGGCTGGCCGAGACCCATGGCGAAACCGCCGCTGACGCGCTTTATGTCCGTTTTGTGCAGGCTTACGCGATCCACGTTGCCCGTCTTGACCCCGATATGTTCGAAGACGTCAAGCCGGGGCCGGGCGCCCTGCGCGAGGTGCTGAAGCTATACGAGGCCGAGACCGACGATCCCTTCCCGCAGGACCCCGCCCAGCAGCTGTCCGAAGTGCTGCGCAGCATGGCGCGCGCCTGGGAGGGCACTTCGGCCCGCCTTCTGCGTCAGGCCAAGGGCGCGCCGCCCGAAGCCGCACTTGGCCTTGTGGTGCAAGAGATGGCGCAGGGCATCGGGCAGGGGATTTCCGGCTCGGGCGTGATCCAGTTCGTCGACCCGGTGACCGGACAGCCGCAGGTGACGGGGCGCTACCTTGGCCAAAGCCAGGGCCGCGATGCGCTGAAGACGCAGGAGGCGCTGTTCCTGACCCGCGACAAGCGCGGTCCCTCGCTGGAGGATGCCGCCCCGGCGCTGTTTGCCGAGTTGGTGGGCTTTGGCGTCGCCTGCCGCGCGCGCCTGCGCGAAGAAATGCAGATCGAATTCACCATCGAGGATGGCCGTCTGGCCGTTCTGGACGCGGTGAAGGTGCAGCGCAGCGCCCGGGCGGGTCTGCGGATCGCGGTGGCGCTGGCCGAGGACGGCGTGATCGCCAAGGAAGAAGCCGTGCTGCGGGTGGAGCCGCGGGCGCTGTCGGAACTCTTGCACCATCAGGTTGACCCGCGCGGGACCCGTGACGTCATCGCGCGCGGCATAGCGGCCTCGCCGGGGGCGGCGACGGGCCGGCTGGCGTTCAGCTCGGACGCGGCGCAGGCGGCTGCGGCGCGGGGCGAAGGCTGCATCCTTGTGCGGCGCGAAACCGCACCCGAGGACATTCGCGGCATGCATTCGGCGGTCGCGGTGCTGACCGAACGCGGCGGCATGACCAGCCACGCGGCTGTGATCGCGCGCGGCCTGGGCCTGCCTTGCGTGGTGGGGGCCAGCGACATGCGGCTGGATACGCGCGACCGCAAGCTGACGGCCGCCGACGGGCGCGTCTTCCGCGAAGGCGATGTCGTCACGCTGGACGGCACCAAGGGCGAGGCGCTGGCAGGTGCGGCGGACATGCTGCCGCCGGCGCTGGACGAGTCGTTCCGGCTTTTGCTGGCCTGGGCGGACGGGTTCCGCGACATCGGCATCCGGGCCAATGCCGACACGCCGTCGGACGCGGCCACCGCGCGCCGGTTCGAGGCGCAGGGCATCGGCCTGTGCCGGACCGAGCACATGTTCTTCGAAGAAGACCGTCTGGTGGTGATGCGCGAGATGATCTTTGCCGACACGCCTTCAGACCGGGCCGCGGCGCTGACGCGGCTTTTGCCGATGCAGCGCGAGGATTTCGTCCAGTTGTTCGAGATCATGCAGGGGCTGCCCGTCTGCATCCGCCTGTTCGACCCGCCGCTGCACGAGTTCCTGCCGCATGACCGCGAGGGGCTGCGGGCACTGTCCGAGGCGCTGGACCGGCCGCTGTCCGAAGTCACCCGCCGGGCCGACGCGCTGCGCGAGGTGAACCCGATGCTGGGGATGCGCGGGGTGCGGCTGGGCGTGGTGCTGCCCGAGATCTACGATATGCAGGCGCAGGCGATCTTCGAGGCGACGCTGGAATCCGCCCGGCGCGGTGCCCCCGTGGTGCCCGAAGTGATGATTCCTCTGGTCAGTGCCCGGCGCGAGGTCGAGATGGTCAAGGCCCGGATCGACGGGGTGGCGGCCATGGTGCGGATGAAGGCCAAGGCCGATTTCGACTACAAGCTGGGCGTGATGGTGGAGACGCCGCGCGCGGCGCTGCGGGCGGGCGAGATCGCGCAGCACGCCGCCTTCCTGTCCTTCGGCACCAATGACCTGACGCAGATGACCTACGGGCTGAGCCGCGACGATGCCGGGCGGTTCATGAACACCTATGTGCAGCAGGGCGTCTATCCCGAGGACCCGTTCCACATTCTTGACGTGGACGGGGTGGGAGAACTCTTGCTGATGGGGGCCGAGCGTGGCCGCGCGACGCGCCCGGATCTTACCCTCAGCATCTGCGGCGAGCATGGCGGCAACCCCGAATCAATCGATTTCTGCCGCCGTGCGGGCTTTGACTATGTGTCCTGCAGCCCCTATCGGGTGCCGATGGCGCGTCTTGCAGCGGCCCGGCTGGCCCTGAAAGATCGTGTGGGTAACTCATAAATCTACACAATATCATGTGTTTGCGATTGTTTCTTAATGAGAAACATCAACAATTTCGGCAAGATTCCGCCGAAATGCCGCTAATTTCGATGGCATTTTTGCAACACGGCGTGGACCGCCCCCGCAAATAGCCCGTAAGTCCGCCCTCTGTTGCGTGATGGCTTTGGTCACACGCTGGGGGTAACGACGGGAACCTGCCATGAACCGCCTGGTCAGGCACGCGGCACCCGCCCTTGTGGTCATCTCGATGACCCTGGGCGCGGCCGCCAACCAAGCAACGGCCGAACTCTCGGTCAGTACGAAAAATACGCCCGCGGGCGAGATCGGCCTGCAACTGGGCGATCTGCTGGGGCTGGAGCACAAGGGGCTGAAGCGCCTGCCCGAGGACACGCTTGGCGCGATTGCAAGTGGTCCTGCAAAGGCCGCTGCGCCGGTCAGGGCGCCCAAGGTGGTGGTCAAGAACACCGAGCCGAAGATCGACCCGGGCCTGCGCTATGACGCGGCCTGGCTGGCCGCGCAGCCGGTCCCCGAGGGCGGGGCCGAATGGCAGTGCCTGACCGAGGCGCTGTATTTCGAGGCGCGGGGCGAGACCGTCAAGGGCCAGTTCGCCGTGGCCGAGGTGATCCTGAACCGCCGCGACTCGGGGCTTTATCCGCATTCGGTCTGCGGGGTGGTGGGTCAGCGCGGCAGCGGGGCCTGTGCCTTCTCTTACGTCTGCGACGGGCATTCGGATGTCATGCGTGACCGCGCCAGCCGGGATCGTGCAGCGCGCATCGCCCGCGTCATGCTGGACGGTGCGCCGCGGCTGCTGACCGACGGGGCGACGCATTTCCACACCCGGGCCGTGCGGCCGGGCTGGGCGCGCAAGTTCCGCCATACCGCCACCATCGGCGCGCATGTGTTCTATCGCCAGCCGGGCGCCTGAGTCGGAAACGGACGTCTCCTGCGCGGTTCCGGTGCTTGCCTTGGCAGCCGTCTTGGCGCTAGGGCTGCGAAGGGCGGGGCCGGTGCGGCCTCCCGACGCGACGGAAGGGCCGCGATGACCACAGATACCAAGCTTGCCTTCGCGCATCCCGAAGAGCGGGCCGAAGCTTCCGCCGGCGGCGATCCGCGTGACAGGATCAGTCTGCGCGACCATGTGGTCGAGGCCGACATCGGCGCCTTCCAGAAGGAACGCGGCCACAAGCAGCGCCTGCGCTTCAACGTGGTGGTCGAGGTGCGTCCGGCACCCGCCCCGCTGGAAGATGACGTGGACCGGATCCTGTCCTACGACCGGATCACCGAGACCATTGCAGCACTTCTGGCCGAAGAGCGGCTGAACCTTCTGGAAACGCTGGCCGAAAAGCTGGCCGAGCGAATCCTGGGCGAGCCTCAGGCGATGCGCGCCTTCATCCGCATCGAGAAGCTGGATGTCGGTCCCTATGCCCTGGGGGTGGAGATCGTCCGTTCGCGCGCCGAGGTGCCCTTGCGGGCCGAGGGCGAGCCGGTGCATCCGCTGGTGGTCTATTTCGACAATGACTCTGCGCAGGGGCCGGATCTGGCGGCGCGGCTGGACCGCATCCTGTCCCGCGGGGTGCCGGCGGTGTTCTGTGTCGGCCTGCCGGACTTTCCGCGCCCGATGACCGGCCACAAGCCGACGCAGCGCCGGATCGACCTGCTGGCGATCGAGCAGAACGCCTGGGCACTGGCCGCGCGCGATCCGCGCTGCGTGGTGGTGGCCAGCCGGACCGAAATCGACTGGGCGATCAAGCGCGGGCGTTCGGTCGTCTGGGCGCCGTCGAAGATCGTGCTGGATGCGGTGGACGGACCCAAGGCCACCGATCCGATGGCGCTGGCGCTGTGGCTGGCCGAAGAGCTGGCCGCCGAAAGCCTGCTGGTTCACGGCCCTGCAACGGTGCCGGCAGGAAGCCGCGTGAAGGTGGAGCGCGGCTGATCCTTCCCCCTTGCCAAGGCGCGCGTCCTCCGGCACTTCCGGCGGATGATCTATTGGCGCCCCCTTGTGCAATCCGGCGCGGCCCGCCCGAAAGGCGCGGTGCCGCTGGCAGGTGGCGGCCTGTGGTTCGCGCAGGTCGAACGACTGGAGCGCGGGCGCCGGTCCGAGGTCGTCCCCGCCGCCGAGGCTGGCGCCGCGCTTGAGCTGCTGTCCGCCCCCCGCGCGGATTTCGCGGGCCTGCCGATGGCCACGCCGCGGATCATGGGAATCCTGAACGTAACACCCGACAGTTTCTCGGATGGCGGGCGGTTTCTGGCCGCCGGGGCGGCGGTGGAACAGGCCCGGGCGATGGCAGAAGCCGCCGACATTCTGGACATCGGCGGCGAAAGCACCCGGCCCGGTGCGGCGCAGGTGGAAGCCGACGAGGAAATCGCCCGCACCGCCCCGGTGATCGCCGCGCTGCGGGCGGGCGGCGTGCCGGTGCCGATTTCCATCGACACCCGCAAGGCGGCGGTGGCCGAGGCGGCCCTTGGCGCCGGCGCGCAGATCGTCAACGATGTCGCGGCGCTGACCTATGATGCGGGTCTTGGGCCGCTGGTCGCCGCAAAAGGCGCCCCGGTCATCCTGATGCATCACCAGGGCACGCCCGAGGTGATGCAGGCCGATCCGCGTTACGATGATGTGTTGCTGGACGTCTATGACTGGCTGGCCGACCGACTCGCGGCGGCATTGGCCATGGGTATCCCGCGCGACAGGATCGCGCTGGACCCGGGGATCGGCTTTGGCAAGACGGTGGAGCATAATCTTGCGCTTCTCAGGGGGCTGTCGCTGTTTCAGGGGCTTGGCCAGCCGGTCCTTCTGGGGGCCAGCCGCAAGCGCTTTATCGGCAGCATCGGCGGGGCCGCCGAGGCGCAGGGACGGATGCCGGGATCGGTGGCGGTTGCGCTTGCCGGGGTGGCGCAGGGCGTGCAGATGATACGGGTGCATGACGTGGCCGAGACGCGGCAGGCGCTGCGGCTTTGGCAGGCGGTGAATGGAGAGCAGGGATGAGCCGGAAACTCTTTGGCACCGATGGCGTGCGCGGCCGGGCCAATACCTATCCGATGACGGCCGAGGTGGCGCTGAAGCTGGGGGCGGCGGCGGGCCGCTACTTCCGCCGCGACGGATCGGCTGCGCATCGGGTGGTGATCGGCAAGGATACCCGGCTGTCGGGCTATATGCTGGAAAATGCGCTGACGGCTGGCCTGTGCTCGACGGGCATGAACGTGCTGCTGCTGGGACCGGTGCCGACGCCTGGGGTGGGGTTCCTGACCCGCTCGATGCGGGCGGATCTGGGGGTGATGATCTCGGCCAGCCACAACCCGCATCAGGACAACGGCATCAAGTTCTTCGGCCCCGACGGGTTCAAGCTGTCGGACGCCGCCGAGGCCGAGATCGAAGCGATGCTGGACGGAGAGATCCAGCCCGCACAGGCCGAGAACATCGGCCGGGCCAGGCGGATCGAGGATGGCCGCGGCCGCTATCAGGAATTCGTCAAGACCAGCTTCCCCTCGGGGCTGCGGCTGGATGGGCTGAATGTGGTGGTCGATTGCGCCAATGGCGCGGCCTGGCGCGCCGCCCCCGAAGTGCTGTGGGAACTGGGGGCCGATGTGATTCCGATCGGGGTCAGCCCCAATGGCACCAATATCAACGACCGCTGCGGATCGACCCATACCGAGACGGCGGCCGAGGCCGTGGTGGCCCATGGTGCCCATGTCGGCATCGCGCTGGATGGCGACGCCGACCGGGTGATGATCCTGGACGAGAACGGCAATGTCGCCGATGGCGATCAGATCATGGCGCTTCTGGCGGCCCGCTGGGCCGATGAGGGGCGGCTGAAGGGCGGCACACTGGTCGCCACGGTGATGTCGAACCTGGGGCTGGAGCGGTTTCTCGATGGCCGGGGCCTGCGGCTGGAGCGCACTGCGGTGGGCGACCGCTACGTCGTCGAGGCGATGCGGTCGGGCGGGTTCAATCTGGGCGGAGAGCAGTCGGGCCATATCGTGATGACCGACTATGCCACCACCGGGGACGGCCTGATCGCGGCGCTGCAGTTCCTGGCCGAGATGGTGCGCAGCGGCCAGAAGGCCAGCCAGTTGGTCCGCCAGTTCGAGACCGTGCCCCAGATGCTGAAGAACGTGCGCTTTGCCGCCGGAAAGAAGCCTTTGGACGAGGCCGGCGTGAAAGCGGCGATTGCGGCGAACGAGGCCCGGATCAAGGGCAAGGGCCGCATCCTTATCCGCAAATCCGGCACCGAACCGCTGATCCGGGTGATGGCGGAATGCGAGGACGAAACCCTGCTTGTGGCCGTGGTGGACGAGATCGTCGGCGCCGTCGAGGCGGCGGTCTGACGCCTGCCTGCCGGTTCGGGGGCATTCGGCATCTGGCCTTGGTCCGTCCACGGGCGTAGCCTTGGGCCAAAGGGTCGAAGGCCCGACGGAGGCAACATGAAACCGATCTGGATCGCATTGGCGCTGCTGCCCGGCATGGCCGGGGCCGAGGAATGGGCCTTGGCCGGGCACAAGGTGCAGTTGGAAGAGCTTGCCGAAGGCGGCTATCGGCTGACGGCCGATGGCGCAGTGATGCTTGAGGACTGGCAGGTCTTCGCCAATGAGGCGGCCGAGATTCCGGGCGGGGCGCTGATCCATGGCAGTTCGGGCCCCGGCGGCAATGCCTGCGCAGCGCCTCCCTTCGTCCTGTGGCTGCCCGACGGTGCCCCCGCACGGCTGGATGGTCCGGCAGACACCTGTTCCTATCTGGAAGGGCAGCTGCAAGACGGCCGTATCACTTGGACCAGCGAGCCGGTGCCCGGCGAGATGACCGAAAGCTGGCTCTGGACCGCCGAGGGTGGGCTGGTCGCGGGACCGTCCTCGGCCTTTGCCCCCGATCCCGGCCGCGGCTGGGAGGCGCTGCCCGAACTGGCCGACCAGCACCCGGCCGAGGCGATGCGGCTGCAGCCGGTCTATGACGCGGTGAAATCGGGTCTGGGCGATGAGTTTCCCGACTTTGCCGAACGCATCTCGGGCCTTGGCTCGGGCGGGTTGATCGGGACGGACTATTATGGCGAGGCCTGCATCAAGGCGACCTGCGACATCGACACTGCAGCACTGTGGCTGGACGCCGCCCGGCGCGAGGTCTTTGCCTTCTGGCGCACCGCCGAAGGCGGAGAACTGCGGCTTTACCCGGCCGACCGGACGCTGTGGCCCGAAGGGGCGCTGGCGAAACTGGTCGAAGCGGGCGGCTGACAGGATTCAGGCCCGGCTGAGCCAAAGCGAGCCGCCACCGGAAGCGGAGATCATCGGCAGCGCCGGGCAGATTGGGGCAAGGTCTGCCGCCATGTCTCGATGGACGAAATAGGTCGAAAGCTCGGGCCGGAAGGCACCGGACAGTAGCCAGCCGATCAACGCAGTCTGTTCGTTCCAGCGAGCGCCTTCCCATTCGGCGGGGTAGGGGTAGGGCAGATAGATGTCATGCAGATGGACGATCACCCCCGACTTGAGCCGGGGGAACATCCGGTTCAACAGGATGTCAAGATCGAAGCCCTGCTGAAGCAGGTGACTGCCATCGATGAAGAGGATGTCGCTTGCGGTCAGCTCTTCAGCAAGCGGCACATCCGCGATTGACAGTACACGTCGCCGGAAAGTGACGGGCAGGGTCTCGATACCGATGCGGGGCGCGGGGTCGATGCAGGTGATCCGGGTTCCCGTGGCATTGTCGAGTGCGGCACGCGCCATGAAATGAGTGGAATTGCCCGATCCGATTTCCAGGATGCGCGCCGGGCGCCAGCGGGCAACAGCGGTATAGATCGCAGCGCCGTCGAGAGGCGAAAGATAGGAGCTTTGCCACTCGGGGCGGGGCGCATCGCCTTGGTCGAAGGCGGCAAAGCGCGCCTCTTGCGCATGGATGTCGGCAAGAAAGGCGCGGAAAGACGGGCGCTGCGCATCAAAGATCGCGCGAACCTCCGGGTAGTCCGGCACCGCCCAGGGTGATGCGTCAAGATAGGCATAGGGCGTTACAAAGCCCCGGCGGCCGAGACCCATGCGGGACAGAAGGTTCCAGATCCTCTGGCTGCCGGACATCGCTTGGGCCCTCCCGTTGGGGTCAGGATGGGCTGGTCCGCCCATCCTGTTTTGGTTCAGATCAGTTCCGGGCCTTGTCAACCATCTTGCCCTTGGAAATCCAGGGCATCATGGCGCGCAGTTTCTCACCGACCTGTTCGATCTGGTGTTCGTCGTTCAGGCGGCGGGTCGCCTTGAAGAACGGCTGACCCACGGCGTTTTCCTGCATGAAATCACGCACGAACTTGCCGGTCTGGATGTCGCGCAGCACGGCTTTCATCCGGGCCTTGGTCTCGTCATAAGGCAGGATGCGCGGGCCGCTGACATATTCGCCATATTCGGCGGTGTTCGAGATCGAGTAGTTCATGTTGGCGATGCCGCCTTCGTAGATCAGGTCCACGATCAGCTTCACTTCGTGCAGGCATTCGAAATAGGCCATTTCCGGCTCGTAGCCGGCTTCGACCAGGGTCTCGAAGCCCATGCGGATCAGCTCGACCAGGCCACCGCACAGCACGGCCTGTTCGCCGAAGAGGTCGGTTTCGCATTCCTGACGGAAGTTGGTCTCGATGATGCCCGAGCGGCCGCCGCCGATCGCGGAGCAATAGCTGAGACCGATTTCCAGCGCCTTGCCGGTGGCGTCGTTGTGGACGGCCACGAGGCAGGGCACGCCGCCGCCCTTGGTGTATTCGCCGCGCACGGTGTGGCCCGGGCCTTTCGGCGCCATCATGATGACATCGACGCCGGCTTTCGGCTCGATCAGGCCGAAGTGGACGTTCAGGCCATGGGCAAAGGCAATCGCAGCGCCTTCGCGCAGGTTGTCATGGACGTATTTCTTGTAGGTCTCGGCCTGCAGCTCGTCGGGCATGGTGAACATGATCAGGTCGGCCCATTTGGCGGCCTCGGCGATGCCCATGACCTTCAGGCCTTCGCCTTCGGCTTTCTTGGCGGAAGGCGAGCCTTCGCGCAGCGCCACGACGACGTTCTTGGCGCCGGAATCGCGCAGGTTCAGCGCGTGGGCGTGGCCCTGGCTGCCATAGCCAAGGATCGCGACCTTCATGTTCTTGATCAGGTTCACGTCGCAGTCGCGGTCGTAGTAAACGCGCATCGGGCGTCCTTTCCAGTGATGTCTGAGGCGGCAATCTAGGCCGAGGGGCGTGAGGATGGATGCAAAGATTAAGTATTTCGGCAGAAGTGAAGAAGTGTTATTCGTCAGATAGGCAATCGGTGAAATATTCATGCTTGACGACACGGACCGCCGGCTGTTGCGCCACCTTCTGGCAGAGCCGACCCTGACCACCGCCGCGCTGGCCGGGCGGGCGGGTGTCACCACGGCCACCTGCTGGCGGCGGCTGGAGAAGCTGACTGCCACGGGGGTGATCGGGGGCAGCCAGGCGGTGATCGACTGGCGCAAGCTGGGCTATGAGGTCGAGGTCTCGTTGCGCTTCACGCTGGACAAGACCGACCCGCGCGCCTTTGACGACTTTCTGGCGGCGGCGCGCGAGGTGCCGGAAGTGACCACGATCGAGACCTTTCTTGGCCGGGTCGATGCCCGCCTGACGGTGATCGCCCGCGACATGGCGGGCTATCAGGAGGTTTACCGCCGCAAGATCCTGACCCTGCCGCATATCGCCGAGATCGACGCGCTGATGCTGATCGCGACCATCCGCGAGACCGAGGGGCTGCCGCTGTGATCGACCTTGATGACACCGACCGCGCCTTTCTGCGCGCGCTGTCGCAGGATGCCACGCTGTCGGCGGGCGAGTTGGGCCGGCGCTTCGGGCTAAGCCAGCCCGCGGCATGGCGGCGGGTCAGGCGGCTGGAGGAGGCGGGGGTGATCGCCGGGCGCCGGGTGGTGGTGGACCGGGCCGCACTCGGCTTTGGGGTGACGGTCTTTCTTGGCATCAAGCTGGCAACGCGCGGCCGGGTCAGCCTTGAGGATTTCGAACGCGCCGTTGCCGCCATCCCCGAGGTGCAGCTGGTCCAGCACGTCCTTGGCCTGTTCGACTACCGCCTGCGCGTGGTGGCCCGCGACATCGCGGATTTTGAACGGGTGCTGCGGCGGCGGATCATGACACTGCCGGGGGTGGGCAACGTCGAGGCCAATGTGCTTTTGACCGAAGAGCGACGACCCGGGCCGCTTGGTGTGGCGGAATTGGTCGTGAAGGGATGACCTGTTGCCGCTAGTCTGCCCCGCAGTCAGGGAGTTGCAGATGAAGATTGCGAAACTTGAGACTTTCGGCACCGAATTCGTGTGCTTCGTCAAGGTGACGGCCGATACGGGCGATTTCGGCTGGGGCCAGTGCTCGACCTATATGGCCGACGTGACGGCCGAAGTGTTCCACCGCCAGGTCGCGCCTCATGCCCTGGGCACGCGGGTCGAGGATCTGGAAGACACGCTGCGGCTGATCTACGAGCGCGAGCACAAGTTCCCGGGCAGCTATCTGCGCCGGGCGCAGGCGGGCCTTGATACGGCGGTCTGGGATCTTCTGGGCCGCGTGCAGGGCAAGCCGGTGGCGGAGCTTCTGGGAGGCTCGGCAGGGCCGGTGCGGGCCTATGCGTCCTCGATGAAGCGCGACATCACCCCGCAGGATGAGGCCGCGCGTTTCCTGCGCCTGCGCGATGCGCATGGTTTCACCGCCTTCAAATGGCGGGTGGGTGCCGAATGCGGGCGTGACCGCGACGAATGGCCTGGACGGACCGAAGAGGTGATTCCGGTGGTCTCCAAGGCCTTGGGCGACGGCGTGGACAAGTTGGTCGATGGCAACTCTTGCTACTCGCCGGCGAAGGCCATCGAGGTCGGCCGGATGCTGGAAGACAACGGCATCGGCCATTTCGAGGAGCCCTGCCCCTATTGGGAGGTGGACCAGACCGCCGAAGTCCGCCGCGCACTGAAGATCGACGTCGCGGGGGGCGAGCAGGATTGCGAACTGACCGCATGGCAATTGGCGATCGAGCACAAGGCCGTCGACATCCTGCAACCCGACATCATGTATATGGGCGGCATCTGCCGCACGCTTGAGGTCTGCCGGATGGGCCATGCCGCCGGCCTGCCGATCACGCCCCATGCGGCGAATATGGGGCTGGTGACGATGTGCACCATGCACCTTTTGCGGGCGATCCCGAATCCGGGCAAGTATCTGGAGTTCTCCATCGAGGGTCCGGACTATTACCCCTGGCAGGACGGGCTGTTCCTTGGCGACCCCCACCGGATCGTCGATGGCAATGCCATTGTCACGGACGCCCCGGGCTGGGGCGTGGAGATCAATCCCGCCTGGCTGGAGAAGTCGCGGCACCGGGTCAGCGAACGGGGCTGAGTGACTCGGAAAACCGCTGCTCGGCTGGGTTGAGTGGATCATACCAGCGGCCGGATTACCGTCCCGGCCGGATTGACAGGCGCGTAAGCGCCCCCGGCCAGCGCCCGACCGCCCCATGGGCGGGCGCTTTTGCGCCGTCTGCTCTTCGTTCAGGCTGCGGGAGAGGCCGCACCATAAACCGCCAGCCTCGCAGCGTCCTATGCGCCCGCCCGCGGTCGGGCGCTGGCCTGTCGTCGCGCTGATGGTTCTGTCCAGATCGGGCTTTATCTGGCGTTTTCTGGCCCTTGCAGTTCGCGCGGCAACCTCAGACACTGGCGGCAAAAGCAGGAGGAACCCATGCCCGGATTGCACGCCCATATCGACCCCGAGGGGCTTGAGGAATTCTCGGTCGTCTTCACCGACCGCAGCCTGAACCACATGTCGGCGCGGTTCCAGGGCGTGATGCGCGATGTCTCGGGCCTGGTGAAAGAGGTCTACAAGGGCAGTGCGGTGGCATTGGTGCCCGGCGGCGGCACCTATGCGATGGAGGCGGTGGCGCGGCAGTTCGGGCAGGGCCGGGCGCTGATCGTGCGCAATGGCTGGTTCAGCTATCGCTGGACGCAGATATTTGACGCCGGCGGCTTCGCAGCCGAAACCCATGTGGCGATGGCCCGGCCATCGGGCAATGCGCCGCAATCGGCCTACGCCCCGCCGCCGATCGACGAGGTGTTGGCCAAGATCCACGAGGTGAAGCCCGAAGCGGTGTTCGCGCCGCATGTCGAAACCTCAAGCGGGATCATCCTGCCCGACGACTATATCGCCGCGCTGGCCAGGGCCGCGCATGAGGTGGGCGCGCTGCTGGTGCTGGATTGCATCGCCTCGGGCTGCATCTGGGTGGATATGGCGGCGACCGGGGTGGATGTGCTGATCTCGGCCCCGCAAAAGGGCTGGTCGGCCTCGCCCTCTGCCGGGATCGTGGTGCTGTCGCCGGCGGCAGAGAAGCGGCTGGAGGAAACCGCCTCCAATTCCTTTGCGCTGGATCTGAAGAAATGGCGCAGCATCATGGCGGCCTATGAGGGCGGCGGGCATGCCTATCATGCCACCATGCCCACGGACGCGATCCTTGGCATGCGCGACGCCATGGCCGAGACCAAGGCCATGGGCTTTGACGCCGCGCGCGACGCGCAATGGGCGCTTGGCCGGGCGGTGCGCAAGATGCTGGCTGAACGCGGGGTGAAATCGGTGGCGGCCGAGGGCTTCCAGGCCCCGGGCGTGGTGGTCAGCTTCACCGAAGACCCCGCCGTGCAGAACGGCGCCAAGTTCCGCGAGAGGGGCGTGCAGATCGCGGCCGGGGTGCCGCTGCAAGTGGGCGAGGGCGCCGAGTTCCGCACCTTCCGCCTTGGGCTGTTCGGACTGGACAAGCTGAAGGATGTGCCGGGCACGGTGGCGCGGCTGGAGCGTGCGGCCGAGGGTGTGCTTTAACCCTCGCTTCCGAACTGTCGGCGGGACGGGGGATGCCGGAGACGGACGATCCGCCCACTCGCCGCTCAGGCCAGATCCGCAAGCGACAAGCGATCCGTGGCAAGGTCGGCCAACATGGCCGCATGGACCTCCAGCGCGTCAATGACCGGAAATCCGGGATCGCGGCCATCGAAGGCCAGAAGCAGATCGGTTCCGGCCAGCGCCACCGCTTCGGCCTCGCGCCGGATCATGCTGTGCCCGGCTTCGAACAGAAGCTGCCGGGTCGCCTCATCACACTGGCCCGCGACCGCCATGTCCTGATAGGCCTTGCCGACGGCATCCAGATTGTCGGGCACCAGCAACTCGCAGCGGCGCATCTGGCCGAAAAGCCGGGTTTGCATCGCGCGGCCCGTCCCCAGAAGCCCGACTTTCGCAAAGCCACGGTCCGCGCAGAACAGATCCAGCGGCAGGACGGCCGATAGCAACGGCAGGGGGCTGAGGGCAAGCGTCTCTTCCCAGCAAAACAGCGGGCCGATGGCTGTGATGCTGGCGAGTTGTGCGCCGGCGGCCTTCAGCCGGTGCAGAAGGCTGGCGAAGATCTCGGCCTGCGCTTGCGTGCGACCGGCCAGATTGTTGGCCAGAACCTCACGGATGTCAGCCTCGACCATGGTAAGGTCCAGCTTTGCGCCGCGTGCGGCGGCGATCTGGGTAAGACGTTGATAGTAAACCACCGAAGCCGCAGGGCCGAGACCGGAAATCAGGCCTATATGCAAGGTTGCCCCCTTGTTGAACGCCGGCAGGACCGGGCCTGCAGTATTCCACAGAGCCGCAGCCGCTGTCGATCCGTGGCAAGGAAAGCACGGTGCGCCCTGCGGCGGATGGGACGGCGCCCGGCTTTGCCCGCCGTATCGTGGGGAAGAAGCTGCGCGGTTGGACCTTGGCCACAGCCAGTCCGCGGCCCGGCATGATAATCAGGCCGGGGGCGGGTTCACCCTATCAGCGCAGACCCAGCCCGGCCCGCATCAGCGTCCGGCGCAGGGGGGCGATGGAGTAGAGCGTGTCCAGAACCCCGGCACGCAGGTCGCGCAGCCCCTGGGCACCCATCATCGAGGCGCGGTTCAGCGCGTCGATTCCGGTGACGCGCATCCGCACGTCGCGGTGGCGGGCGCGGTGATAGGCGTCCAGCATCGCGGCCGATCCCACATCGTCAGGGCGCGCGGTGGCAAGCTTCAGCAGGGCGGCCAGATCGGCCAGACTCATGTTCAGCCCCTGCGCGCCGATGGGCGGCACGACATGCGCGGCTTCGGCCAGAAGGGCGGTGCGCTGGCCGGCCAGCCGCTCGGCGATCTGCGCGATGATCGGCCAGGTCGTCAGCCGCGACACCACGGTCAGCGGCCCGAGGATGCCGCAGGAACGCGCGTTCAGCGCCGCGCCGAAGTCGCCTGCCGGCAGGGCGGCAAGACGCGCGACCTCGGGCCCGGTCTCCATCCAGACCACGGCCGAGGCCGGTTTGCCCTCCCGGTCGGGCAGGGGGACAAGGGTGAACGGCCCGCCGGAGCGGTGGATCTCGGTCGAGACATTGCCATGCGGGATCGGGTGGGTGACGGCAAAGGCCAGCGCCTTCTGGCCATAGCGCAGCGTCTTGACCGGAATGCCAAGGGCTGCGCGCATGGTCGAGTTGCGGCCATCGGCGGCGGCGACCATCCGTGCCGCGACAGTGTTGCCGTCCGACAGGGTCACCAGCGCCTCGGTCTCGCGGGTGAACAGGGCGGTGGCTGACGTCCCCGGCCGGAATGAGACATTGGGCATCCCGGCCAGGCGGGCGGAAATCTCGCGCCGCAACAACCAGTTGGGCAGGTTCCAGCCGAATGGCTGGTCCGAGATTTCGGCGGCGTTGAAGTCTTTGACGATGCGCGGCTCGGCCACCGGCCCGCCGGCATCGATGATGCGCATGATCTGCAGGGGGGCGGCAAAGGGCAGAAGCCGGTCCCAAAGACCGGCGGTCCGCAGCACGGCGATGGAAGGCTGCAGGAAGGCGGTCGAGCGCAGATCGGAGCCGGCGGCATCCTCTTGCGTCACCGGCGGGTCGGGATCGACACAGATCACCTGGAACCCGGCGGCCCCGAAAGCCGCCGCCGCCGTCAGCCCGGCGATACCGCCGCCGGATACAAGGATATCGGTGTTCTCACGCAAAGCACTGGCCCGCCTTTCGCCGCTTGGTATAGGCCCATGCGCGATGCTTGGCGAGGCGGCAATCTGCCCCGGTCAGCCCTTGCCCTTCGGACCGAAGGGCCAGGAGATGACGATGAAGAACAGAAAGACCAGCGGCACGGCGGCAATGGCCGCAAGGGTGAACACCACGGCGCCCCATTTCAGCGCGGCCAGCACGAGAAGGGTGAAGGCAATGACAATGGCGTAAAGCACATTGTCGGTATCTTCGGAAATCTCGCGGGCCATGCGTCCGATCACGGGAATGGCGTAAAGCGGGTTGGCGGCGGGCTGGGGCATCGGCGGTTCCTGTGCTGTGCCGGCACTATAGAAAATGCCGGCCTGCCCGCCCATCGGACCGAATGACGCATCCTTCGTTCAGCTTTGCAGAAGCCGGCCCAGAAACTCGGTCAGATCGGTGGCGTGGTGGTGGATATGCGGCGCCTCCAGCCGCTCGGGCGCGATATGGACCGTGCGCATTCCAAGAGCATGCGGCACGGCCAGATTGCGCGGATCATCCTCGAACATCGAGGCAGAGGAAGGATCGAAGCCGTCGGCGGCCAGAACCGCGTCAAAAGCCGCGCGCGCGGGCTTGGGGTGGAAGGCGGTCTCCTCGACACCGTAGACCGCGTCGAACAGCCCGCTCAGCCCGCGCGCCTGCAGCACCCGGCCGGCATAGGCCGCATCGGCATTGGTATGGACGATCCGCCGGCCGGGCAGCGCGGCAAGTCTCGTTGCCAGCAGCGGATCGGGCCGCAGGGTCGAAAAATCGATGTCATGCACCGCCGCCAGATACTCGCCCGGGGCGATGTCATGTTCGGCCATCAGCCCGGCAAGGGTGGTGCCGTAAAGGCTCCAGTATTCCCGGCGCAGCTGGTCGGCGTGGTCGCGGCTTACCGACAGGCGGGCCATGACCCAATCGGTCATCTTGACTTCGATCTGGTCGAAAAGACGGGCCGAGGGTGGGTAAAGCGTGTTGTCGAGGTCGAAGACCCAGGTCTTCACATGCTGGAAATCATGATGGGGCATGGCTCATTGATAGGCCGGCGCGGTCGGGTTGGAAAGGCCCGGACTGCGGCGGAAGGTGGGCTTGATCGGGCGGCGGGCGGCGGCTAGGGTGCGCGCCCGTAACGGATTTGCGACGAAGGGTCAGGGACGCGGTGCAGAAGGATGCCTATACGCTGATCCTCGAGGCGATCGAGGGTGGGACCTACAAGCCGGGCGACCGGCTGGTGGAAAGCGAGCTGGCCGAACGGCTGGGTGTGTCGCGGACCCCGGTGCGCGAGGCGCTGCAGCGGCTGGAGACCCAGGCGATGCTGACGCGCGACGGCCGCAGCCTGATCGTCGCCAGCCTTGACCACAACCAGCTGGCCGAGCTTTACGCCGTACGGACCGAACTTGAAGGGCTGGCCGCGCGGCTGGCGGCCCGTCATGCCACGGATGAGGAACTGCGGGTGCTGCAAAGCATGGTGGCGGACGATCGGGCCCTGCTGGGCGGCGACCCGCGCGAGTTGAGCCGGGCCAACAAGCGCTTTCACAAACAGATCCATCTGGCCAGCCACAACCGCTTTCTGGTGCAGCAACTGGACCTTGTCCACCGGTCGATGGCGCTGATGGCGAACACCTCCTTTGCGGCTGAAGGGCGCGACGAGGTGGCGCTGGCAGAGCATGACCAGATTGTCGCGGCGATTGCCGCCCGCGACGGTGAAGCGGCCTATCAGGCGCTGAAGACCCATATCAGCCGCGCCTTCGAAACCCGGCTGCGGGTCGAGGCAGGCGAAATCCGCACCCGGTAACGACGGGCAGTTGAAACGCGCGCCTTGCGGCGCATTCCTTTTGTCTCGCCTCTGCGCGTAAGCGCGCAACCGGCTCGGGCGGATGCGCGCCGCGCGGGGATATTTTCATTCTGAAAGAAGCCGCCTCTTTCAGAATGTAAATATCCTCAGGGGTTTGGGGCAGAATGCCCCATCAGGCGACAGCAGTCACAGGGGATACCTTCAGCCACAACGAAAGACTTGCGGCGGCAGCCGCGCCGCTGGATCACCCCTTTGGGCCGGCCGGGTCGAAAATGCCGTGATGGGTCTTGTCCCAGTAGAAGGGGCGGGTCAGCATCTCCCACAGCCCCTTGTAGGCGGCGAAGGCGGCCAAAGGGAAGTAAAGTTGCAACGTCGGAACCCAGAGGGCCGAGATGCGGTGGCCGCTGCGACGCAGGGCGATGATGCCCATGGCTACATTGACGGCTTCGGACAGCAGAAAAAGGCCGATCATCGACCACAGCGCCGCCCGTGGCAGGGCGGCGGCCAAAGGGTGCCCCAGGCCGAAGGGCAGGACCCAGAAGCTCCATATCAAGGGGGCCAGCAGCGATTGCAGGATAGAGCCGAGGAACATCACCTGAAAGCCCGCGAACTGCCTTAGCCCCAGTTGGCGCCACAACAGGCCCGGGCGCCGCATATGTACGGCCCAGGTCATCATATAGCCCTTGATCCAGCGTGAGCGTTGCTTGATCCAGGGGATCATCCGGCAGTTGGCCTCTTCGCCGGTGACGGTATCCACCAATTCGGTCCGGTAGCCGCGACGGGCGAGGCGGATGCCGAGATCGGCGTCTTCGGTGACATTGTGGGCATCCCAGCCGCCAAGCTCTTCCAGAACCTGGCGGCGGAAGAACAGGGTGGTGCCGCCCAGCGGGACGGCAAGGCCCAGCCGGGCGATGCCGGGCAGCATCAGCCGGAACCAGCCGGCATATTCGATGGTGAAGCACCGCGACAGCCAGTTGGTGTGCGGGTTGTAATAGTCCAGCATACCCTGCAGGCAGGCCACCTCGGGGCCGCGGGCGTGGAAGCGGTCGACGACCTTGCGGATCTGGGCGGGTTCGGGCGCGTCCTCGGCATCATAGATGCCGATGATCGAGCCGCGGCAATGGTCCAGCGCAAGGTTCAGCGCGCGCGGCTTGGTCTTTACCTTGCCCGGCGGCACGGCGATGACCCGCATCCAGGGCGGCAGCACCGTTGCGGCAAGCGCCTCGCGGGTCATGCGATCTTCGGCCTCGACCGCCAGGACCACGTCCAGAAGATCGTGCGGGTAGTCGAGCCGGGACAGCCGGCGGATCAGCCGGGGGGCAATGTCGCTTTCGCGGTAAAGCGCCACGATGATCGAGACCTGCGGCAGGCGGGCTGCGGGCAGGGGCGGGGGTTCTTCGCCGGGGGCCTGCAAGGTGGCCAGGGTGGCGGCGACCTTGAGCGCCGTCGACAACACCAAGGCCACCAGCGCAAGGCCAAGGAGGGCGCGCGCCAGCCCAAGCGGCGAGAGCCAGAGCAGCGTGGCCAGAAGAAGCCCGCTGAAGGCCAGCCCGGCCGCGCCGCCCGGAAACGCCCATCCCCTGGCGCTTTCGTCTGCCGCAACGCGGTTTTCCGCCGCCAGCGCCAGCCGGGGACCGCGGCGGGCGTGGACCGCCTCCTCGACCGCGGCGGCGGTGGCGACGGCCATCAGGACCGGGCCGAGCGCCTGTTCCAGCCTGGGGCGAAGGCGGTGGAAATCCTCGGGGCGAGAGGTGGCGACGATGGTGGCGGCCCCGGCCTGCCGCCAGGGAACAAGCCCCATGCGCAGGCAGTCGGCGGCACCGAGCCTGTCGATCAGGTCGGGGTCGGGCAGGGCGGCCGCGGGGTCGGCGCAGGCCACCCCGAAATGCCGCGCGGCAGCCGCGAGAAGATCCGCCTCACTGGCGCGGCCGTGCGACAGGAGACCGTCGAGCAGCCGTCCCTGCTGCCGTGGCAGCGTGGCAAGCGCCTGCATCAGTTCCTCGGGGCGTACCAACCCCTCGCGCAGGAGCGCGGTCGCCAGCCCCTCCTTGGGCCGTAGAGGGGCGGATCTTGCGGGAAATTCGAACCGTCGCGCCGTCGCCATGCCAGCCCCATCCAACCGGGGCAGCATCGGGGCGGAAGGTTAACAGCCCGTAAACCCCGGAGGGGCGTCAGGCGGCGCGGCGGGCTTTCATCGCGGCCGAGAACCGGTCGAACAGGTAGTAGCTGTCCTGCGGGCCGGGGCTGGCCTCGGGGTGATACTGCACCGAGAACACCGGCTTGCCGTCCAGTGCGATGCCGCAATTGGTGCCGTCGAACAGCGAGACGTGAGTCTCGGACACGCCTTTGGGCAGAGTGTCGGAATCGACGGTGAAGCCGTGGTTCATCGAGGTGATCTCGACCTTGCCGGTGGTCAGATCCTTCACCGGATGGTTGGCGCCGTGGTGGCCGTGGTTCATCTTGCGGGTCTGCGCGCCAAGCGCCAGCGCCAGCATCTGATGGCCAAGGCAGATGCCGAACAGCGGCAGGTCGGCCTTCAGGACACCCTGGATCATCGGCACCGCATATTCGCCGGTGGCGGCCGGATCGCCGGGGCCGTTCGACAGAAAGACGCCTTCGGGCTTCAGGGCCAGCACATCCTCGGCCGTGGCGGTGGCGGGCAGGACCGTCACATCGCAACCCGCCGAGGCAAGGCAGCGCAGGATGTTGCGTTTCGCGCCATAGTCCACGGCGACGACCTTGAATCCGGGTTCGGTCCGGGGGGAATAGCCCTCGGGCCAGGCCCAACGTTTTTCCTTCCAGGTATAGCTTTGGGCGCAGGTCACATCCTTGGCCAGATCAAGGCCGACAAGGCCCTTCCACCCGCGGGCCCGTGCCACCAGCTTTTCAATGTCGAACTTGCCCGAAGGGTCATGGGCCAGCGCCACATGCGGCGCGCCCTGCTGGCGGATGGCACGGGTCAGGCGGCGGGTGTCGATGCCGCCGATGCCGATGCGGCCGATCTTGGCCAGCCAGTCCTGCAACTCGCCCGTGGCGCGCCAGTTCGACGACTCGGTCGGGTCCCATTTCACCACCATGCCGGCAGCGGCGGGGGTGGCTGTCTCGTCATCCTCGGGCGTGATGCCGGTGTTGCCGATATGGGGGAAAGTGAAGGTGACGACCTGCCCGGCATAGGAAGGGTCGGTCATGATTTCCTGATAGCCGGTCATCGCGGTGTTGAACACCAGCTCGGCCACCGTCTCGCCCGTGGCACCGAAGCCTTGCCCGTAGAACAGCGTCCCGTCGGCAAGAGCGAGACAGGCGGTAGCGGTCTGCGGCGCAGGCATGGGCTGAGTCTCCGGGCTTTGGCGAATTGGCCGGAACCTAAAGGGCAGGGGCATCCGGGTCAAGGTCCGGCGAGGAAAAGGATTTCCATGGTTTTACAATATCTTGCTGCGATGCGGCATAGTTGCGGAGCCACGGGCTTTCCGCTATATTGGGCCTTCCGAAACCAATGGAGTGGCTGACGATGTCACTGCGCGACCGGCTGCAGCTGGCCCTGAAGGATGCGATGAAGGCGAAAGCGGCCGACCGGCTGTCAACGCTGCGGCTGATCAATGCGGCGATCAAGGACCGTGACATTGCCTCGCGGGGGGAGGGCGGGCCCGAGATGGTCTCGGATGCCGATATCACGGCGATCATGGGCAAGATGGTCAAGCAGCGCCAGGAATCGGCGCGCGCCTACGAAGAGGGCGGGCGGCTGGAGCTGGCCGAGAAGGAACTGGCCGAGATCGCGGTCATTCAGGAATACCTGCCGCGCCAGATGACCGAGGCGGAAGTGGCCGCCGCGATCGAGGCGGCCGTGGCCGAGACCGGCGCCGCCAGCATCCGTGATGTCGGCAAAGTCATGGGCGTGCTCAAGGGCAAATACGCCGGCCAGATGGATTTCGGCGCCGTCGGTGGTCTGGTCAAGGCGCGCTTCGGCTGAGGCCGACGACGATTTTTCTGCGAAGTATCATGCGGGCCTGATGCAGAGCGCGCGATTGGCCGGGGGGCGATTTTTCGTCGAAAAATCGTGGCCCTTGAGTCAGGTGTTGCGCATGTCGGCAAGGGCGGCTGACAACTCGCGGCGCAGGTCGATGCGCTCCTCTTCCGACAGGAAGGCTCCGATTTCCACCTCGCGCGGGGCGCCCCTCAGGGTCAGGTAGTTCGGCACCGGGCCACCGGCGGGGTGGTTCTCGACTCGCACCCAATGGGTGTTGGCCTCCCAGTCCTGCCGGCGGCCTTTCGGGCCATGGCGGGTCAGCCGGACGGTGTTGCGGGTCAGCACCAGCTCTTCGACGATGTCGCGGTCGCGCCCGTTCTTGCGCAGCGCGAACCAGATCGCCCAGATCGCGGCGACAACGAAGGGAAGCAGGCCCCAGAGCACGGGGTTGCCGAACACCGCGATGAGCGGGGCGGCGATCAGCGCCGCCGTGCAGCCGATGAACCAGACGAACCCCCTCTGGCTGAGCGAGCGGTGCGGCCAGAGGTGCAGCCGGCGGGTGTCGTCTTCGGTGGGCATCCATTGGTAGGGCATGAGGATTCGCGGGCCGGTGTGACTGAACGGATTTGGACGCACGAACGGGGCGGGGTGCAAGGGGCGTCAGTGCAGGACAGGCGCCGGACGACCGAAGACCGGCGCCCGACCGCCGCCGGATGCTGCCCCCGGGGGGGGCCTTGCAGAGGCCATCCGCAACGGGGTTCGCCGCATCGCCTTTCGCGCCGCTGAAAAGCAAAAGGCCCCGGTCTCCCGGGGCCTTCGCGGTTCCATCGGGTTTGCCTCAGTGGGCGTGACCCTTGTCCCAGTCGCTTTGCTTGGGCAGCTGCTCGAACGTGTGTTCGGGCGGCGGCGAGGGCAGGGTCCATTCCAGCGTGTCGGCGTATTCGTTCCAGTAGTTGTTCTCGGTCACGCGGCGGCCCCAGAAGAGGGTGTAGAACACGATGCCGATGAAGAACACGAAGGAAGCGAACGACAGGAACGCGCCCATCGAAGACCACCAGTTCCAGTAGGCAAAGGCCTCGGGGTATTCGATGTAGCGGCGCGGCATGCCCTGACGGCCCAGGAAGTGCTGCGGGAAGAAGGTCAGGTTGGCACCGATGAACATCGCCCAGAAGTGCAGCTTGCCCGCCCATTCCGGGTATTGCCGGCCCGACATCTTGCCGATCCAGAAGTAGATCCCGGCGAAGATCCCGAAGACGGCGCCAAGGCTCATCACATAGTGGAAGTGGGCCACGACATAGTAGCCGTCATGGTACACCCGGTCCAGCGGGGCCTGGCTCAGCACGATGCCGGTCACGCCACCCACGGTGAACAGGAACAGGAAGCCGAAGGCCCAGAGCATCGGCGTCTTGAACTCGATCGAGCCGCCCCACATCGTGGCGATCCAGGAGAACACCTTGATGCCGGTGGGCACAGCGATGACCATGGTGGCCAGCATGAAGTAGGACTGCTGGGTCAGCGACATGCCGACCGTATACATGTGGTGCGCCCAGACGATGAAGCCCAGAACACCGATGCCGACCATGGCGTAGACCATCGGCAGGTAGCCGAAGATCGGCTTCTTCGAGAAGGTCGAGATCACCTGAGAGATGATGCCGAAGGCCGGCAGCACGATGATATAGACCTCGGGGTGGCCGAAGAACCACAGGATGTGCTGATAAAGGATCGGGTCGCCGCCGCCGGCCGGGTCGAAGAAGGTCGTGCTCCAGTTGCGGTCGGTGATCAGCATGGTGATGGCACCGGCCAGCACCGGCAGCGCCAGCAGGATCATCCAGGCGGTGACGAAGATCGACCAGCCGAACAGCGGCACCTTGTGGATGGTCATCCCCGGGGCGCGCATGTTGAGGAAGGTGGTGATCATGTTGATCGCGCCAAGGATCGACGAAGCTCCCGAGAGGTGGACGGCGAACAGCGCCAGGTCCATCGAGAAGCCCGATTCCTTGACCGAAAGCGGCGGGTAAAGCACCCAGCCCACGCCCGATCCGGTTGCGACCGAGCCATCGGCCCAGGTGCCGCCGCCGGGCGCGAAGAGCGAGGCCACCGCCAGCGAGGTGCCGGCGACATAAAGCCAGTAGCTCAGGTTGTTCATCCGCGGGAAGGCCATGTCCGGCGCACCGATCTGCAGCGGCATGAAGTAGTTGCCGAAGCCGCCGAACAGTGCGGGAATGACCACGAAGAACATCATCAGGATGCCATGGGCCGTGATGGTGACGTTCCACAGATGGCCGTTCGGCGTACAGGCCTCACCGGCCTTGGCGGCGATCAGGCGCATGCCCTCGTCGCACATGTACTGCACACCGGGGTGCATCAGCTCCATCCGCATATAGACGGTGAAGATGACCGAGATCAGCCCGACGACGCCGCCGGTGAACAGGTAAAGGATCCCGATGTCCTTGTGGTTTGTCGACATGAACCAACGGGTGAAGAATCCCTTCTTCCCGTGGTCATCGCCGTGGATGGCTGCATCGGCCATTTGGCTACTCCCGCTTCGATTCCGTATCTGCGCCGCGGGTTGGCCCGGGACGGCAGCTTGCGTTGCGAGATCAGGTGTAGCCCTGCAAACGGGCGCCCGCAATCGGTGACTTTGACGCAGATCAAGAAATCATGGCGGGCGGCGCGCGAATCGTCGCAGGGCGGTCCGGGACAGCCCCTGCGACAAGGATCATACGGGGACGGGGGTATCTGCGCCCCGGGGAAAGCCCGGGGCGCAGCAAGGATATTCCAGGATATTACTGCGAGACCGAGGCCAGATAGGCCGCGATATCGTCACCGCCGGCCCCCAGCTTGAAGGTCATCTTGCTCCTGGCGCTGTCGTCGCCAAGCGTCGCCTTCAGCCAGCCCGCCGGGTCCGAGACATAGGCCGCAATCGCGGATTCGTCCCAGACCGCGCCCGTCGCGCCAACCGCGAGGATCGAGGCGCCATATTTGAAGTCCGGGTCAGAGGCGACGACATGTCCGACGATGCCATACAGGTTCGGCCCGGTCTTGCCGCCCTTCTGAATATCGGTTCCATCGGGGGCCACGATCGAATGGCATGCCTTGCACTTCTTGAAATCCGCCTCGCCTGCGGCCGGATCGCCCGCAAACGCGGGACCTGCGACGGCCATGGCAAGGACGGCAAGGAAGGTGAGCTTGGTCATTTTGTCCTCATCATCGGGGCGCGATGAGTCGTGCGCCACGCCCCCTACATGAGGGAGAGGGCCTCTGTTATGCAATAGCAGCGCCCCGGCAGCGCTCCTGTGACGCACCGGCACGGCCCGCCGGGCAGGCCTCGGCATTCCGCGCGGGCCGCTGGAAACACAAGGACGACTCGCCCCTTCATCTTGGCAAAACTATCCTGCGGGGAGGTCTGGAGGGGTGCAAAACCCCTCCAGCCGCCGGCCAGAGGCGCAGGGCTGGCCATCCTAGCCTCTGGTGCAGACGGCGGTGCCCTCGCCGAAGGCATTGTCGAACGTGCGGATCAGGGCGGCGTCCAGATCCGCCATGCCGACCGGAAGGCCCAGATCGACAAGGCTGGTCACGCCGTGCTCGCGGATGCCGCAGGGCACGATGCCGTTGAAATGGCTCAGGTCCGGTTCGACATTGATCGAGATGCCGTGAAAGCTGATCCAGCGCCGCAGCTTGATGCCTATCGCGGCGATCTTGTCCTCGGCCGGGGTGCCGTCGGCGTTCGCCGGCCGGTCGGGCCGCGTGACCCAGACCCCGACGCGGCCGGGGCGGATCTCGCCCTTCACGTTGAACTCGGCCAGCGTGGCGATCACCCAGTTCTCCAGCGCGCGGACAAAGCAGCGCACATCGGCACCGCGCTCCTTCACGTTCAGCATCGTGTAGATCACCCGCTGGCCGGGCCCGTGATAGGTGTATTGCCCGCCGCGCCCCACCGGATAGACCGGGAACCGGCCGGGATCGACCAGATCGCCGTCCCGCGCCGAGGTGCCTGCTGTGTAAAGCGGCGGATGTTCCAGAAGCCAGATCGCCTCATCGGCCTCGCCGCGCGAGATGGCCTCGACCCGGGCCTCCATCGCGGCCAGCGTGGCCTCGTAGGGCGCAAGGCCGGGGATATGCGTCCATTCCACCATGTCAGTCCTTTGATCCTTCGCCCTGCTCCGATGACGATGCCCGATTGTGGTGCCCGCCCGTGCTGCCCGCCCGTGCTGCCCGATGACGGCACTTGTCACCGGACGTCGGGATTTCCGGGCTTTCGGTCTGCGCCAGTCATGCTAACATGCCGGCGGTTTTCAGACCTCTCCCCCGAATTTCGGAGTGATGCAATGAAGTTCAAGTACCTTGCAAGCGGCGCTGTGGTGGCTTCCCTGTCGCTTTCCCCCATTTCCCCGATGGCCAATCCTGCCCGCGCCGACAGCGGCGATGTCGTGGCGGGCCTGATCGTGGGTGCGATCATCGGCGGCGCCGTCGCCAATGAGAACGCCAAGAAGAAAAGCAAGGGCAAGGCCAAGGCCAAGACCAAATCCACGAAATCGAAGGCCAAGGCCAGCACTCCCGCCATTTCGGCCGAACAGAAGGCCGAGAACGTCTCGGTCCAGGAATCGCTGAACCACTTCGGCTGGCCGGTTGGCGCCGCCGATGGCGCGCTTGGTCCGAAGTCCAAGTCGGCGATCAAGGAATATCAGGCGTTCATGGGCTATCCGGTCACGGGGGATCTGACCGCCGACCAGCGCAATGTGCTTGTGACCGCCTATCACCGGTCGATGGCCGGCGGCTCGGTGATCTCGGAAATCGTGTCCGGTTCGGTCTATGGGCTGCGCGGCGTGCTGATTGCCCAGGCCGAAGAAATGGCGCCGGGCGGTGGCACCATGGCCGCCGCCGGCCCGATCGCCAGCGAACCGGGGGTAAAGCCCGGCTCCGTGGCGGCGGCCGCCGCGGCCGCGATCCCCAGCCTTCTGCCCGAGGCGGAAGAGACCGTCGCCGGCCCCGCCGCGCCGATCACGCCCACGGCCCCCGCCGCGGTGGAGCCGGTGATTCCGTCGGCACCTGTCGTGACGCCGGTCACGGCGCCTGTCGTGGCCCCCGAAGCCGCCGCGCCGATTCCGCTGCCTGTGGTCTCGGCAGAGCCGGCGGCCACCCCGGCCCCCACCCCCGCCGAAGAACCCGAGGCCGCGACGGCGGATGCCACCGGCCCCGGCCTGCCGACCTTCCTTGGCGGCGGCGACAAGGGCACGTTGACGGCGACCTGCAACTCGGTGGCGATGCAAAGCTCGGTCAACGGCGGTGCAGTTGACGCGCTGACAGCCGAGAATGCCGGTCTTGCGCTGGACGAACAGTTCTGTGCCGCGCGGATCGAAGCCGTCGCCGTCGGGACCGAACTGTCCGCCCAGGTCCAGGGCTTCACGCCCGAACAGATCGCCCAGCAATGCGATGCGCTGGCGCCGGCCCTGAAGGAACATGTCGCCGCCCTGTCCGCGCAGCCCGCCCAGGAGGTGCTGGCCGGGGTGAGAGAGTTCATGCTGGCCTCGGGCATGTCGCCCGAACAACTGACCGGCACCGCCAAGGTTTGCCTTGGCGTCGGCTATGGCTCCGACAAGTCCGACGTCGCCCTGGGATCGGCGCTTTTGCTGATCGCCATGGGACAGGATGGCTATGCCGAACTGCCGGGCTGGCATCTGGCGCGTGGACAGGCGGATGCGCCGCGCACCGATCTGGCCGAAGGCTGGTATGAAATCTCGGCCTCTGCGGCAGGCAATGGCGGCGGCGTGTTCGGCGGCGGCGATACCGCAAGGGCCGGGATGCTGGTCGATGCGGCCTATGCGCTGAACGGCCATGGCGCGGTCTTCGACCAACCTGCGGCTTTGCCCAGCTTCGTGGTGGAGCCGGCCGCCCCCGCGGTGGCGGCGCCGGCCGTCGTAGCCCCTTCAGTTGAAGCCATGGCGGCCGAACCGGCCCCGCTGCCGGCTGCCCCAGCAGAATCGGCCGGAATGACGGTCGAAGGCCCCGGCGCCGATGCCATGCGCATGGGGGCCGAGGTGTTCCGCGCCGCCCTGACCGCGCCTTTCGCGGCGATGGCGCAATAGAACGTTCGGCGCTGCCGACCGGATCAACGACATCAGGCGAAGGTCCTTGCGGCCTTCGCCTTTTCTCTTCGTCCAAGGTGTCGGCCACGGCGGAATTGCGCCCGCATGCAAAGCCGAAATAGCCCCTTCCAATCCGCTGCGACTGCGGCTAGACAGCCGCATCAGGAAGCCGGATCGTGCGGATGTGGCGGAATTGGTAGACGCGCAGCGTTGAGGTCGCTGTTCCTTAACCGGAGTGAAAGTTCGAGTCTTTTCATCCGCACCAGCTTCCCTGCCTAAGCCCCGGACCCCCGGGGCTTTTGCATTTCTGATGCCGGTCATCCCCCATTTTGGCCCCCCATCTGCGAAGTGCTGAAGCACCTCTGTTCGACTACGGCGGCGACTTCGGCGCCCTTCAGTAGGGGCTTGTTCCCGGTTTTGCAGATCGTGATCTCCGCGCGAGCCGCCATCTCGTAGATGGTTGACTTGGCGATCCCGAAATCGGCGCGGGAATCGCAGACCCGGACCCGGATCGGCTGCATTTCAACCATGGCCGATCCTCCTCTCGAACGCCGGCCAGCAAATACGACAGGCCGCTTCACAGATGCCGCGCACGATCTCTTCCTCGCTCAGTGGGGCCGCCCGGCCCTACACGCTGACCCCGGGGGCACGGCAGTGATCCGCGTCCTGACCGCGATCCCCGGTTGCGCCAAGCCGGACCCGCAGGGCAGGGCCGATGGGGCCAGGCTGGCAGCCACCCGGGAACGAAACGCGATCTGGAGCGTTGCCTCCATGACTTGGATGAGTGCGCAGTTGCCGCCTGAACGATGGGATCGCCGTGCGTTTCAGTACTAAGTCGCAACTCGTAAAGGAGGTTGTTACAATGTTGAAGGCGCTTACACTTCTGACCTCGGCTGTCGTTGTTTCGTCTGCCTCGGCCCTTTGGGCTCAAGAAGCCCCGGTGGTTGATTGCGCCACTGAGTTTGCGTCATTCGACGCCGACGGAAACGGGCGGATCAGCGAAGACGAGGCGCCGGCCGTCTATGCCCGAGCTCGCGTTGATGGTGTTACGGTCAGTCCAGAAGGTCTGACATCTGACGAATACGCAGCCATCTGCGGCTCTGACCATTGGAAGGCGCAAGCAGTGGACGAAGGGGCTCCGCTTGAAGGGGCAAACAGCTTCACCGAAGAGCAGGCCAAAGACCGTGCCTTGTCCTGGAACTTCACCGAAGTCTCTGCCTTGCAGCAAGATGACAAAGGCATCTGGCGCGGCACTGCCAAGCAGGGCGACGCGACAGTGAACATTGCCATTGACTACAAGGGCAATGTCGTCGCCACCCCGCAGTAAACACTCCCTCGAACATTCGAACGGTTCCGGATCAAGGGCGCTTCTTGGCTGCCCGGGGCAGGAACATGTTTGACGCTGAACAAGGACCAAATGACATGGCTATCATCACGCGTGTGTATGCAACCTATGAGGAGGCTCGTCGTGCAGCGGAGGCTGTCGAGGCGCTTCATTTGAGCGGCGCTGAGGCATCCGTTCTTGGGAACGAGTCTCTGCGAGAGCACTACACCAACCCTGATGCGGCTTCCGGTGCTGCGACCGGGGCAGGTGTAGGCGCGGCAGTCGGCGGCGGTGCAGGGCTGCTTGCAGGGCTTGGCATGTTGGCTATCCCCGGGATCGGGCCCCTGGTCGCCGCAGGTTGGCTTGCCGCTACCGCAGTTGGTGCCGCAGGCGGTGCGCTTGCTGGCGGTGCAGTAGGCGCAATTGCCGATCTGGGCCTGTCTGCCGAGGAGGCGCCGGTGTTCTCCGAGGCGGTGCGTCGCGGGAATGTTGCGGTCTCTGTTCGCTTCCGTGACGAAGATCGAGCAGCCGTCGAGGGCGCCCTGAGCGCACACCGGAACCACGAGTATGATCGGCTGAGAGACACCTATGAAGCCGAGGGTTGGCGGTATGACGAAGCTCCCGAAGAACGGGAGGCCCGCATCGCGCGCGCACAAAGTACCCGACCCATGTTGTAAAACCGGCAGGCGCGGCTCTAGAGCCGCGCCGCGCATATTGGACCAGGCTGAACGCAGATACTGATGTTGAGTTGCCGCCGCCAGCAGGGCGGCGGTGGTCATCCCGCCCCGCAAGAACACCACGCCCTGCAAGCCCGTCAGCGCCGGCGCGATACCCCGCATCGAGATGCTGCGCAGGTCGATGCGCGTCCGGCCGAACCATCTGGCGACGATGGAGCGGATACAGGCGCGCCGCAATCTGGTGTTCGTGAATGGCGAAGGGATGAAATCCCCCGGCGATTCTGGCAAGCCTTGGAAACCCTGCCCCGGGGCCAGCGGTGCGGCGCCGACGCCCGCCCGGTCCGGCTGGCGGCTCGCCGCAGCCGGCGGTCAATCTTCCGCCACTTTCCCCGCAGGACTGACCGACTTTCCCGCATTTGCCCTCTGAAGGGCCGAGCGCCTACATGAGCGTTGCATTGCGGGACGTCATTTGCTTACGTCCAAGGCAATAGAGCGCAGGATCACCTGCCGGACGATGGGGAGACGAAAGCTTGGCAGCAGCGCCACGGGATGACGCATATGTCGCGTTCGAACATGTCCAGAAAAGCTATGATGGCGTTTCGCTGGTCGTTAAGGACCTGAACCTGACGATCGCAAAGGGTGAGTTCCTGACCATGCTGGGGCCCTCCGGCTCTGGCAAGACAACTTGCCTGATGATGCTGGCCGGCTTCGAGACCGCCACCAATGGCAAGATCCTGCTGGACGGCGTCAACATCAACGTGGTGCCGCCGCACAAGCGCGGCATCGGGATGGTGTTCCAGAATTACGCGCTTTTCCCGCATATGACGGTGGGCGAGAACCTGTCCTTCCCGCTGGAAGTGCGCGGCCTGGGCAAGTCCGAACGCGAAGCCAAGATCAAGCGCGCGCTGGACATGGTGCAGATGGGCGCCTTTGCCGCGCGCCGCCCGGCCCAGCTTTCGGGCGGCCAGCAGCAGCGCATCGCGCTGGCGCGGGCGCTGGTCTTCGATCCCGCCCTGGTGCTGATGGACGAACCCCTCGGCGCGCTGGACAAGCAGTTGCGCGAACATATGCAGTTCGAGATCAAGCACCTGCATGAAAGCCTTGGCATCACGGTGGTCTATGTCACCCATGATCAGGGTGAGGCGCTGACCATGTCCGACCGCATCGCCGTCTTCAACGATGGCCGCATCCAGCAGCTTGCGCCGCCGGCGGATCTGTATGAACGCCCCGACAACAGCTTTGTCGCCGGCTTTATCGGCGAGAACAACAAGCTGCCCGGCACCATCGAGGAGCTGAACGGCGACAAGGCCCTTGTGCGGCTGGCGACCGGGGAACTGATCGACGCCACCGCCGTCAACGTGCGCGAGAAGGGCCAGAAGACCCTGGTCTCGATCCGGCCCGAACGGGTGGAGTTCAAGCCCGGGATGATGCCCGCCGGCGCCCATACCATCGGCGCCGAGGTGCTTGAGGTGATCTATATGGGCGACATCCTGCGGGCGCGCCTCGGGGTGGCCGGATCGGATGATTTCGTCATCAAGATGCGCAACACCCTTGGCCAGACCAGATTGGCACAGGGGCAGAAGATCAATGTGGGCTGGCATCCGCAGGATGCCCGCGCGCTTGATCCCAACTGACGCCGGCGACGGCGGCAATAAAAGGCCCGGACAAGGGGCTGCAAACGAAAACCAACAGGAGAATGACGATGAAAAGACTTCTGGTCCTGACCACTGCGCTTGGCGCCTTCGCGCTGCCAGCCGCGGCTGATGATGTCACCGTGATGGGCTGGGGCGGCGCCTATGCCAACAGCCAGATCGAGGCCTATTTCAAGCCCTTCGAAGCCGCCACCGGCAACAAGGTGATCTCGATCGACAGCGACAACCCGGCCACGCCCCTGAAGGCGCAGGTCGAGGCAAGCAACGTCACCATGGATGTCGCCGTCCTTGAGATCGCCGATGCCGTGCGCCTTTGCGACGAAGGCATGATCATCCCGATCGACGTGGCCAGCCTGCCCGCGGGTGCCGACGGCACCGCCGCTGCCGACGATTTCCTGGCCGGCACCGTCACCGAATGCATGATCCCGACCGACATCTATTCGACCATCATCGGCTATGACACCTCGAAATTCGCCGAAGGCGCCGGGCCGAAAACCATGGCCGACTTCTTCGACACCGAGAAGTTCCCCGGCAAGCGCGGCGTTCGCAAGAGCCCGAAGGCAACACTGGAAATGGCACTGATGGCGGATGGCGTTCCGGCCTCCGAAGTCTATGCCCTGCTGGCGACGCCCGAAGGCGTGGACCGCGCTTTCGCCAAGCTGGATACCATCAAGAAGGATTCCGTGTTCTGGGAAGCCGGGGCGCAGCCGCCGCAACTTCTGGCCGATGGCGAGGTGGTGATGACCATGTCCTACAACGGCCGGATCTTCAACGCGGCCCATCAGGAAGGCAAGACCTTCGGCATCATGTGGGACGGCCAGGTCTATGACTGGGAAGGCATGGTTATACCGAAGGGCGCCCCGAATGAGGCCGGCGCGCTTGAGCTGATCAAGTTCGCCACCTCGTCCGAAGCTTCGGCCA
Organism: uncultured Paracoccaceae bacterium; assembly: GCA_934500835.1. Taxonomy (GTDB): domain Bacteria; phylum Pseudomonadota; class Alphaproteobacteria; order Rhodobacterales; family Rhodobacteraceae; genus Pseudogemmobacter. The sequence goes on from CAKSTR010000013.1 coordinate 54,298, forward strand.
AGGCGGCCGAGTACATCTCCTACGGCCCGCCGCGCAAATCGGCTGCCGCACTGGTTGGCAATATCCAGGGGGCCGATCAGCCGATGCTGCCGAACCTGCCGACCGCGCCGGACAACATGACCAATGCCCTGGGCTCGTCGCTGGAGTTCTGGGCCGACCGCGACACCGAGCTGGGTGAGCGTTTCAACGCCTGGCTTGCCGCCAACTGATGACCAGAGGCGCGGCGCGGGGGAACCCTCGCGCCGCATCCCTTTGATGCCGCTTTCACAGCACGCCGTTGAACGGACCCGGACCCGATGACCTCTGCGCCCCAGGCTTCTGCACCGCTGACCACCTCTGACGGGCGCCCGCTGAAGGCGGCGCTTGCGGCCGCCGGTGCCCGGGCGCGTCGGCGGGCCTTTCTTCTGGTGGCCCCGCTTCTGGCCTTTGTGCTTATCACCTTCGTGATCCCGATCGGGCAGATGCTGCACCAGTCGGTCTATCACTCGGGCTTCTCGCAGAACGCACCCGCCATTGCCGCCTGGTTCGACGCCAACCCTTCGGGGACTGTGCCGGACGAGGCCGCCTATGCCGCCCTGGCCGAGGATTTCCGCCAGATGCAGGCCAACAAGACCGCGGGTGAGGCGGGAACCCGCATCAACTATACCCTGCCCGAGACCCGCTCGCTGGTCACCAAGACCGCCCGCGCCGCCGCCGGGATGGAGCCGCCCTTCAAGGAGGCCTTCCTGGCCGTCGATGCCAAATGGGGCGATCCGGCAGTCTGGCAGGCGATGCGCTCTTCCGCCAAGGCCTATACGAGCGATTTCTTCCTTGCCGCGATGGATCTGGAGCGCGGGCCGGATGGCGCGATCAAGCAGGTCGATCAGAACAAGCGGGTCTATATGACGCTTTTCGTCAAGACCTTCGCCCTTGCGCTTGCGATCACGGTGATCTGCCTGATTCTGGCCTTTCCCATCGCGCATCTTCTGGCGACGCTGCCGATGGCCAAGGCCAACCTTCTGATGATCCTTGTGCTTTTGCCGTTCTGGACCTCGCTTCTGGTGCGGACGACCAGCTGGATCGTGCTGTTGCAGGAACAGGGCGTGGTCAATTCGCTGCTGGTCTATACCGGGGCGATCGGAGACGACGGCCGGCTGCGGATGATCTACAACCAGACGGGCACCATCATCGTGATGACGCATATCCTGCTGCCCTTCATGGTGCTGCCGCTTTATTCGGTGATGCGGGTCATCCCGCCCAGCTACGCCCGCGCCGCGCGCAGCCTTGGCGCGACAAGCTGGACCACCTTCCGCCGGATATATCTGCCGCAGACTCTGCCGGGGATCGGGGCCGGCTCGCTTCTCGTCTTCATTCTGGCCGTGGGCTACTACATCACGCCCGCGCTGGTCGGCGGGGCCGATGGGCAGCTGATCTCGAACATGATCGCCTTCCACATGGGCAAGTCGAACTGGTCGATGGCCGCGGCGCTGGCCGCGATGCTGCTGGCCGGGGTTCTGCTGCTTTACTGGCTCTATGACCGTATGGTCGGCATCGACAAGCTGAAGCTTGGCTGAGGAGGAAACAACCGATGGCCCTTCCGACCTATGCCGACCCGCTGGAGCGCATCTGGTATTACGCCTATCTGGCGATCTGCACGCTGATCTTCATCTTCCTGATCGCGCCGATCCTGGTGATCATGCCGCTCTCGTTCAACGCCGAGCCCTATTTCACCTTTACCGAGAAGATGCTGACGCTTGATCCGGCCGGATATTCCCTGCGCTGGTATGACACGCTTGTCACGGTCGGGATGACGGCCCCGGACGCCACCAGCGGCTGGTGGGCGGACATGTGGTCCAATGCGACCTGGGTGAAGGCCGCGAAGAACTCGGTCATCATAGGGTTCTGGGCGACGATCCTGGCCACCTGTCTGGGCACTCTGGCAGCCCTTGGCCTGTCGCGCCCCGAGATGCCCTTTCGCCGCATCATCATGGCGATCCTGATCAGCCCGATGATCGTCCCGATCATCATCATCGCAACGGGTGTGTTCTTCTTCTACTCCTCGCCCTGCGGCATCGTCGGGCTGGACTGCGGGCGGCTGACCTCGACCTATTCCGGGGTGATCCTGGCGCATACCACGCTGGGGATTCCCTTCGTGATCATCACGGTGACGGCAACGCTGTCGGGCTTCGATCAGTCGCTGATCCGCGCTGCCGCCAGCCTGGGGGCCAATCCGCGGACGACCTTCTTCAAGGTGGTGATGCCGCTGATCCTGCCGGGTGTGATCTCGGGCGGGCTGTTCGCCTTCGTCACCTCGTTCGACGAGGTGGTCGCCGTCCTGTTTCTTGCGGGGCCGGAACAGCAGACCATCCCGCGCCAGATGTGGAACGGCATCCGCGAACAGATCAGCCCGGCGATCCTGTCGGTGGCGACGATCCTTGTGGTGATCTCCATCGCGCTTCTGGCGACGGTAGAACTGTTGCGACGGCGGTCGGACCGGCTGCGGGGCGTGACGGGGCGGTAACGCCCTCTGGCGCGCCATGTCAGGCCGGGCGCGGCCCGTCAGGGCAGGATGTTCAGCCAGACCCAGGTGGTGCCGATCGAGGCGGCGGTGGCGAACAGTACCGCCGAGGCGTTTACCCGTTTCGCCACCCCATACATATGGGCAAAGAGATAGGCGTTGACGCCCGGGGCCATCGCCGCCGTCATCACCGCAGATCGCAGGCTGGCCTGATCCAGCCCGAAGCCAAACCGGCCAAGCGTCCAGGTGATGCCGGGATGGATCACCAGAGAGGTTGCGCAGATCATCGCGATGGTGGCGCGGTCGCCGTCGGGCCGATAGCGCAGAAGGACGCCGCCAAGGCCGAAAAGGGCTGCGGGAAGCGAGGCGCGCACCATCATCTCGACCGCGTCCCAGATCGGCAGCGGCAGGGGGTTGCCCAGAAGATTGACCACGAAGCCGGTGACGATGCCGATCACGAGCGGCTGCGAGAGCACCGATTTCACGATCTGCCGTGCCAGCTTGTGCAGGGCAAGCCCGTCGCCCCGGCTGCGGGCCCATTCCATCAGGCCGATGCCGAAGGTGTAGAGCAGGGGCGCATGGATCGAGATGATGGCAAGGTTGCCGGCCAGCGCCTCGGGTCCATAGGCGCGCTCGGTGATCGGGATGCCCAGAAGAAGGGTGTTCGAGAAGCAGCAGGCAAAGCCGATGGCGATGGCGTCGGGCAGCGGCCGGCGGAAGACCAGCCTTGCGCCAAGGAAACCGGCACAGAAGGCGGCGAAGGCGCCGACGTAGAAGCTGAGCAGCAGGCCGGCGTCATAGGCGGCCGACAGGTCCAGCAGCGCGATGGAGCGGAAAAGCAGGCAGGGCAGGGCGAAGTTCTGCGCAAAGCGCATCAGCCCGTCCACGGCGTCATCGGGAAAAAGCCCGGAGCGCGCGGCGGCATAGCCGAAGCCGATCAGCAGGAAAACGGGCAGGATGACTTCGATCAGGGCGGACATCGGGCGCTTCCGGCTGTGGCGGAGGCCGGGGGTGTCACACCCCCCGCGACCACGGTTTCTTGAACCAGTGGCGCAACCGTGGTCGCACCCCGTGGGATATCTGGACCAAAGTGAAGGCGATCAGGCGAGGTTCTCGTAGGTGATCACCATGCCGTCGAAGGCGGGGCGGATGTGGGGGGGCAGTTCGGCGCAAAGGGTGTCGTGGTCCATGTCGACATGCATGTCGGTGATCACCGCGCGGTGGGGCTTGGCGCGGGCGATCCACTCCAGCGTCAGATCAAGATGGGCATGGGTCGGATGCGGCTTGCGGCGCAGCGCATCCACGATCCAGCAATCAAGGCCCTGCAGGTGGGGCCAGGTCTCTTCAGGGATGTCCACCGCGTCGGGCAGATAGGCGAGGGGACCGATGCGGAAGCCGAGGGCGTCGGTCGAGCCGTGGTCGGCGCGGAACGGGGTGAAGGCGATCTCGCCGCCGGGGCCGGGGACGGTGAACGGCCCGTCGATGGTGTGCAGGTCCAGGATCGGCGGGTAGGGGCTGCCGGCGGGCTGGACGAAGGCATAGCCGAAGCGGCCGAGCAGCGCCTCTTGTGTCGGGCCGTCGGCCCAGACCGGGATGCGGCGGCGCTGGCGATAGGTCAGCTGGCGCAGGTCGTCGATCCCGTTCATGTGGTCGGCGTGGGAATGGGTATAGACGACGGCGTCCATCGCCTGCACGCCGGCATCAAGGAGCTGGTCGCGCATATCGGGCGAGGTGTCGATCAGAACCGTGGTCGTGCCCCCGCTACCGATCCGCTCCACCAGAAGCGAGCAGCGGCGGCGGCGGTTCTTGGGGTTGGCGGGATCGCAAACGCCCCACTCGCCACCGATGCGCGGCACGCCCCCCGAAGAGCCGCAGCCAAGGATGGTGAAGCGCAAGCTGGCCATCAGGCAGCCTTGCGGGCCTGAGATGCCTTCCAGAACAGCCGGTCGAAATTGGCGCTGGTGGCGGCGGCGAACTCGGCTTCGGTCACGCCGAAGACCTGCGCGCCGATGCGGGCGGTGAAGGCGGTATAGGCCGGCTCGTTGCGGCGGCCGCGATGGGGCGGCGGCGCCAGATAGGGGCTGTCGGTTTCGACGAGGATGCGCTCCAGCGGGGCCTTGGCGAAGATATCCCGCAACTCTCCGCTTTTGGGGAAGGCCGCGATGCCGGACATGGACAGGTAGAACCCCATCTCAAGCGCCGCTTCGGCCAGCCGTGCGCCCGAGGAGAAGCAGTGCATCACGCAAGGATAGGGCGCGCGGGCCATGCCTTCGGCCAGCATCGCCTCCATCTCGTCATCTGCGGCGCGGGCGTGGATGATCAGCGGCAGGCCGGTTTCCTGCGCGGCCTCGATATGGATGCGCAGCGAGTCGCGCTGTGCCGGCGCCGAGGCCGGCGTGTAATGGAAATCCAGCCCGCTTTCCCCGATGCCGACCATCCGGGGATGGCGCGCGGCGGCGACAAGATCGGCGACGGACAGGGGCGGCACTTCGCCCGCGCTCATCGGGTGGATGCCATAGGCGAAGAAGATGCCTTCGTAGGCCTCGGAGATCTCGATGGCGCGGGGCAGACGGTCGGGCTTGGTGCAGATGTGGACCATGCGGGTGACGCCGGCGGCCCGGGCACGCGCGATGATCTGGTCCAGCTCGCCATCGAAATCGGGAAAGTCGAGGTGGCAGTGGCTGTCGACAAGCTGGGGCAGCCCCGATTTCGACTCGGTCATCACGATCTCGCTGGTAAGACGTCAGGGGGCGAGCCGGCCCGCCGTCTCGTCGATCTTCAGAAGGGTATCCATGAGAAGGGCGGCAGGGTCAAGGTTGACGGCCTTGCCGCGCCGTGCCCTGGCGGCAAGGTTGTGCGACAGATCGGCCCATGCCAGCGCGGCGGCCGGCGTGGGGGCAAGGCGGGCGATCAGGCGGGCCTCGTCGCGGGCAGCCTCGGGCGGGGTCTGGCCTAGGGTGCCGGCCCGGGCAAGGCGCGACAGGAAGGTGTCCAGCAGCGTCAGGATCAGATCGAACCGGTCCGCCCCCTGCCTGCCGGCGGCGGTCTCGGCCAGCGCCAGCGCGCGCGGCCGGTCAAGGCGCGGCAGATCCGACAGAAGGCGCAGAAGGGCGGCATAGGTCTCAAGCCCTTCGGCGTTGGTCAGGCGGAACGCCTCGCCGACCGATCCCGCGGCAAGTTGCGCCAGCGGCTGACGGTCCTGCGGTTCGATCTCGCCGCCCGCCTGCACCAGCGCGTCCGACAGGTCTTCGGCGCCAAGCGGATGCAGCCGCAATTCCCGGCAGCGCGAGCGGATGGTGGGCAGAAGGCGGTTGGGCTGATGGGCGATCAGGAAGAAGAACGCGCCATGCGGCGGCTCTTCCAGCAGTTTCAGAAGCGCATTGGCGGCCGAGGGATTCATCTCGTCCGCGGCATCGACGATGGCGGTGCGGCGGCCGCCGTCGGCGGCGGACAGGGCGAAGAACGATTTCAGCTTGCGCACCTCATCCACGGTGATGACCTGGCTCAGGGCGGTGTGCTTGTCATTCGGGCCGCGGCGCAGAAGGAACATCCGCGGCTCGGCCAATGCGCGCAGGCGGCGGGCGACGGGGTGCTCCTCGGGGATGTCCAGGGTTTCGGGCGGCGGGGCGGCGAACATGCCGCCGTCGTCTTCGGGCGTGGCCAGCAGGAAACGCGACAGGCGCCAGGCCAGCGTGGCCTTGCCGATGCCCTTCGGCCCGGTGATCAGCCAGCCGTGATGCATCCGGCCCGAGTGGTAGGCGTCAAGGAAATCGGCCTGCGCGGCGGCATGGCCGAAGAGGGTGCGGGTTTCGCGCGGGTGGGGGGCGCCCTCGATGCGGTCGGGTTCGGGAAGCAAAGCGGTTTCGGCCATGGCGCGACATTGCACCAGCGGGCGGGCAGGGGAAAGGGGGCAAGGGCCGGGCCGGTGGCAACGCTACCGAAGCGCGGGGCGATGCATCCTGAGGTGGCAGCCCTCAGCCGTTCAGATGCGGCAGCACGGTTGCCAGCACTTCGGCCGCAACCGTCTCTGCCGGCCGGTCGCCGTCGATCACGCGATAGCGCGGGAAGCGCTGCGCCAGCGCAAGAAAGCCCTCGCGCGCACGGGTCTGGAAGGCAAGGCCCATATCCTCGAACCGCATCTCATGGCCCTTGCGGGCGGTGGCGCGGGCAAGGCCGGCGGCCGGGTCCATGTCGAAAAGCAGGGTCAGATCCGGCTCCACCCCGATCATCAGGTCATGCAGCCGGTCGACCGTCGCCGTAAGATCGCCCCGGGTGATGCCCTGAAAGATCCGGGTGGAATCGGCGAAGCGGTCGCAGATCACCACTGCCCCCCGGGTCAGTGCCGGACGAATGGTCTTTTCCAGATGATCGCGGCGGGCGGCCGTAAAAAGAAGGATCTCGGTCTCGGCCGACCATCGGTCGGGGTCGCCCTCCAGCACCAGACGGCGGATTTCCTCGGCCCCCGGGCTGCCGCCCGGCTCTCGGGTCAGGACGGCATCATGGCCCCGCGTCAGCAGGCTTTGGTGCAACTGCCGGGCCTGCGTGGATTTGCCGGACCCGTCGATGCCCTCGAAGGAAAGGAACAGTCCCGCCATTCACGACGCCGGGGCGGAATCGCCCAAATAACGATCGTAAAGCGCCTTGGCCGCGGTCGAGAGCCGTCCCCCGAAACCCGCCTTGGCCACAGCGGATTCCGCCACCAGCTGCACCTGATGGTCGGGCAGACCGGGCACCTTGATGATCAGTTCTGCGACCGGAACGCCGGCTTCGACCGGCGCCATCAGCGGCCCCTTGTAGACCACCTCGGCCTGGATCTTGTCCTGCACGAGCGCGGGCACCAGAAGGCGCAGGTCGCCCGCCGGGACAAGGCCCACGGTGGCGGTCTCGCCCAGAAAGACCTCGGCCTCGGCGACGCGGACGCCGGCCTTGGCCACGGTCTTTTCGGCGAACTGGCGGAAGGCCCAGCCGACGATCCGCTCGGCCTCTTCGGCGCGGGCGGTATCGGACGGCAGGCCGGTGATCGCGAAGATGATCCGGCGATTACCCTGTTTGGCGGACCCGACCAGCCCGTAGCCGGCCTCCGAGGTGTGGCCGGTCTTCAGCCCGTCGGCGCCGATCCCCAGCTTCAGCAGCGGGTTGCGGTTGAAACGGTTGTCGGGCGCGCGGTTCTTGTAGTCGAACTCGGTCTCGGCAAAGACGGGGTAATACTCGGGGAATTCCTCGATCAGCCGACGGGCGAGAATGCCCAGATCGCGCATCGACATCCGCTGCGCCGGGTCCGGCCAGCCCGAGGCATTGGCAAAGGTCGATGCCGTCATCCCGAGTGCGGGCGCGCGCTGCGTCATCTGCGTGGCAAAGGCCTCTTCGGTGCCGGCCAGCCCTTCGGCCACCACCACGCAGGCATCGTTGCCCGAGTTGATGATCATGCCGTGGATCAGCTCCTCGACCGTGGGGCGGTCGCTTTCCTGCAGGAACATGGTCGATCCGCCCATGCCCTTGGCGCGCGACGAGACTGCGAAAGTGGTGTCCATCTGCACCCGGCCGTCGCGCAGCGCTTCGAACAGCATGTTGATCGTCATCAGCTTCGACATGCTGGCCGGCGGCACCGGCTGATCGGCGTTCTTGTCCATCAGCACGGTATGGGTCGTGACGTCATAGACCCAGGCCGCAGTCGCCTGCGTCTCGAAGGCGCGCGCGGGCAGGGCGACGACCAGCAGGAGAACGGCAAGATAGAGACGGTGCAGCATGTGAGATCCTGTCACTTCAAGAGATAGGCGTCGGCAAAACCGGCCGATTTGATCTTTTTCAGCGTTGCGGCATCACCGCGGGCGATGACCGACCAGAAGGCCTTGCCCTTGGCGTTTTCCTTGCGGACCTCGGCCGAAACGCCGGCCTTGGCCAAGGTGTCGACCGCGCGCTTTGCATTGGCCTCGACCGAGAAGATGCCGATCTGGATCGGCTTGCCGCCGCCAGCGGCGGGGGCAGGGGCCGCCGGCGCCGCAGGGGCGGGTGCCGGCGCTGCCGCCGTCTTTTTGGGATCGGAGGCGTCAATGGCAGCACCCGCGACAGCCGCGGTTGCCGCGGCTTTCTTGCCGCCTTTCTTGCCCGGGGCCGCAGGTGCCGCACCCGGCGCATCCAGCGGTTTCGTCTCGACTCCGCCGGCGTCGATCGCGCCTGCCGCTGCGGGCGTTCCGCCGACGGTCTCGGCGCTGTCGAGGATGGGGGAGGTCGGCGCCACCGCGGGGGCTTCTTCCCGCCGCAGGGCGGTGACCGACAGTCTGGCCGGCGCACCTGCCAGCATGCCAAGGGCCGCTGCCGCGTCCGAAGAGATCTGCAGCTTCGGCCCCGGATTGTCACGCTCGCGCCGGAACAGCGCCCCGATGACGAACTTGCCATTCGCCGGGTTGCGCATGATCACGCGTTCGGGGTCCTTGGCATCGGGCGAGGCCACCCAGACGCCGCCGAGGCTGGGCCGTCCGTCCCAAAGCGCCTCTTCCGTGACCTGGAAGACATTGGGCGCCTCGACATCGCGGTCAACCAGCTTGGTGGATTTCTGTGTCTTCGCAGGCGCTTCGCTGCTTGCTACCGGTTTGGTGCCACTGCCCGCGCCGTCAACGCAGGCCCCAAGCGCCAGCGCAGCCGCAGAGGCCAGCAGGATAGATCCGATGGATGCCCGTGCCATTGTGCCCTCTCGTTCGCGCGGTCTTGCTGCCACGCTGATTGCCGTGCCCCAAGGTTCGCCCGGAGCCGTTCCGCTGGCATCATACGTGCCGCGAGAGGCGCTGGAAAGGGCCGAGCACCGATGCATCCATCACGATCAGCGGATTTCCCTGCAACCGTGCTCTTTCAGAATCACCCCGCTCCGCGTAACCCGTGCCGGTCGGAGGAGTGGCGGAGCGGTTTAACGCACCGGTCTTGAAAACCGACGTGGGTGCAAGCCCACCGTGGGTTCGAATCCCACCTCCTCCGCCACTTCAGTCCCTGAGTGGGCACTGCGTTTACGCCACTTCCCGCCACGAGCGTCTGTAGCAGCCGGGACTTCGATCCCATGATACGAACCTCGCCCTCTGCGACCTCGACGCGCTGCGCAAGCGCGCGCAGGTGGTCGCGGCGATAGCCGCCGCCTTCCAGCCGGATACGCTCGCGGGCGGTTGCGGCGAACTTGCGCAGCATCTGCGGCGTCACGGCCTTCTGCCCCGAGTTCTGGAGCATGGCCTGTGCCCGGTCGGAATCTGCCTTCGCCTGATCGCGTATGGCCTTGAGGCCGTCGATGCGATCTTTCAGCGCCGGGTCGTCCAGATCGGCAATGCCTGCTTCGATGGCGTCATAGAGCCGCTTGAGACGCAATTCCGATTCGGCTGAGCGCTTATTCAACTCGGCGATATGCTCGCGGCGGCGTTCTGCATGTTCTTCCCTGCGGTCGAGCGCGGCGGCAAGGACGGTCTCCAGCCGTTCGGGTTGGAGAAGCTGGCCCTCAAGATGGCTGGCGACCAGATCGTCCAGCTTCTCCATCGGCACGGCCATGCCCTCGCAGGCGGTCGGCCCCTGCCGCGCCTTCATCGAGCAGGAATAGTAGCGATAGCGCCCGCCCTTGCCGGTGCGGATGGTCATGGCCCCGCCGCACTTGGCGCAATGGATCAGGCCGGTCAGCATGGTCGGGCCGCTGATGACGCGGGCGGGCATGACCTTGGGATTGCGGGCCTTGAGCAGCTTCTGAACCGCGTCGAACGTCTCTTTGTCGATGATGGGCGGGACCGGAACAGTCACGATCTCGCTGACCGGCTTCAATTCCTTGGTCTTGCTGCGCTTGTTGAACTCATGCTCGCCCATATAGGTGCGGCGGGTCAGAATGCGGTGAACCTGACCGATGCCCCAGCGCCCGCCGTCGCGCGTGAAGATGCGGCGGCTGTTGAGGTAAGAGACGATGTTCTTGACGCCCATTTGGCCGGTCGTGCCGTCGCCCTCAAGCGCAAGGCGATAGATCAGCCGCACCGTGTCGGCGTGCAGCGGGTCGATTTCCAGCTTCTTCTTGGTCTTGGCTCCCCGCTGCTCGGCCGCAACGGTGCGATAGCCGATAGGGGGAAGGGAGCCGTTCCAGAAGCCTTGCCGCGCGTTCTCCTTCAACGCCCGCATGACGTGCTTGGCGTTTTCCTTGGACTGGTATTCATCGAACAGCGCCATGATCTGCCGCATCATCACGTGCATGGGGTCATCCCCCATTTCCTGTGTGATCGAAACCAGCTTCACGCCGTTCTTCGCCAGCTTGCGGACATAGAACTCAAGCTCGAAGTGATCGCGGAAGAACCGGCTGAACGAATGGACCACGACCACATCGAACGGCGCGGGCTTGCTGGTGCCCGCCTCGATCATGCGCTGGAACTCGGGGCGGCGGTCATTGGTCGCCGATGCGCCGGGTTCGATGAAAGTCTCGACCAGTTGCAGGCCGCGCGCCTCGCAATAGGCTTCACCCTGCCGCTTCTGGTCGGGAATCGACACGTCATGCTCGGCCTGCCGCGCCGTCGAGACACGAAGATAGAGGGCGGCGCGCTGCATCACCCGATGCGAAGATTCGCCATTGCTCGAAGTTGTCATGAGGCTTCTCCCGACAAAAGGCGCTGTGCGGTCGCAACAGGCAGATAAAGGGTATTGGGCCGGTCAGTCAGCGGCGTGAAGCCGAAGGCCGCGTAAAAGGCTGCGGCCTTCGCGTCGATAGCGTCGGCGAATATGGCGTGAGCGCCTATCGGCGCTTCGGCGACGGTCCTGATGGCGTCGAACAGCAATGCCTCTCCGAGTCCAAACCCGGCATAGGACTGGTCTCGTCCAAGCCAGCCTATCAAAACGGCCGGGACGGTCGGATAGCGCGGCAACCGGCTCGCCAGCAGCTCGGGCACGGCGGTCAGTGGGACGTTGCTCGATGACAACGTGTAGAAACCTGCAATGCGGTCGGTCTCAAGGTCTCGGGCGACAAAGCAGGTCGCGTATCGGCGCTTCATGTCCTGCGTGACCGTCTCGCGGAAATAGCGGTCTATCCGCTCGTTGCCGCACGAGAACGTCTTGCGCTGGTGAGCCTTGGTCAGCGCCTCTATCGCAAACCTTGCGCTCACCGGGGCGCGATCAGGTCGGCATGACGCTTGGCGGCGCTGGCCAGACGAGCGTTCGGCGCGGGCGGGTCGATCAGCGCCTTTGCAAAGCGCACCTGATCCTCGGCCGCCAGACGCAGCACATCGGCTTCCTCGACCGTGCGGCGGGCATCCTCGCCAGCCGTGGCGATGAGATAGCCCGTCAGTGTCATGCCGCGCAGCTTGGCCGCGCGCTGCATCTGCTCATAGACATGGACGGGAACGCGCGCCTCAAGGCGTGCGGTTTCGATTTCACTTGCGGGTCTGGGCATGGCTGATCTCCTTGAAGGAATATATACGGCATATTGCCGGATTTTTCAAGGATCGGATGAGCCAAAGAGTTCATCGAACAGGTCTCCGAACCATCGCTCGAACACCTCGATCTCGGCTTCTGTGACCGGAACGGGGTCGGGCCAGTCGTCGGTAACGGTCCATGTGCTGAGGTCGTGCTTGGGCGGCCTGCCGGGGAATGGCCACGGATAGCCCAACAATTCCTCAAGCTGCTCCGACGCCGTGGGCGGTCGTTTGGCGTTCCGGGAACGGGATGCCGTCATCGGCTTGTGGTCGTCGCTGCGATCAGAAGTCATCGAGGAAGTCGAATTCGTTGAACGAACGCTGCCGCCATCCGGCAGGGTTGGCGACCCAGCGGTTGAGGTCGGATTCCTTCCATCCCGCGCCGTTGGCGCTGATCCTGATCTGGGGCGGGAACGTGCCCTCCTTGATCTTGCGGTAGATGGTGGATCGAGACAGGCCGGTGCGGGCGAGAACGGTGTCAAAGCGGATGATGCGGTCTGGCTGGCGCATGGTCGTGCTGCCTCCTGCTGGTTGTTTCTGACGATTGCAGAGACCAGTGAGAGCAACGAATTATCGTTGTGCAACAATTATTTAGGTGTCGTAGTAGTATAGCGTAGAAACGGCGGTAAATAGGATGGTTCTACGCTCTACAATCCGATGCCTCGGCCTCGGCCGAGGCCGTGACTGAGGGCAAGTTGACGCCCGAGTCTCATCCCTGAGTCAAAATCCATGCTGATGCCGAGTTGCTTCTTGCGGCCTTCGAGCAGGGATTCCATCTGGGGATCGCGTTCGAGGCTCATCGCCATGTTGCCCATCTCGGCGCGCGCGGCGTGATAGCCGGAATAATTGCCCGCCGCATATTGGCGCTCGCCGCTCTGTTTGATGTCGCGGAACCGTTCCACGAAACGATCCGCGCGGCGCTCCGGGCTGGTGCGGATTTCGGTTTCTAGTTGCAGGGCGCGGATGGCGCGATTGACCTTGCCCGATCCCGCCTCATGGGCAAGGCCCTCATCCTTGGCATAGGCCGCTTCCGCATCCCGCCATCCATAGGGCCGCACCGCATCGAACGCCTTGCGGGCATCGACCAGTTCATCCCATTGCGCGGGGCTGGCCTTGCTCCCGGCATCCTCGGCGTTGAAGACCTGGCCAACGGCATGGGCATGGCGGATGAGCGCCATTCTGCGGGCGTGGCGCAAGGCGTCTTCCGGGTCTATTCCGGTGTCCTGTGCTACCGCCTCGATCTCCTGCCTTATTCCCCTGCCGGTCGTCTCCCTTTCCGGCCCCTCCGCACCATCACGGATTTCGCGCACGCTGAAAATGATGCCGCCGATCCGGTCAACGGCATTGTTCGGAGCGTGAACCTGTTCAACGGCAGCATCATGGGCATGGACGGTGATGCCCCGCCGCTCGGCATAGTTCTGCGCCGGGTCGTAATCCGTCGCCATGTCTTTGGCCCGGTCGCGCGACAGGGTGTTGATGAGCTTGTCCTGACCAGCGAAGTCGTCGCGGCCATAATGCAGGTCCATGCCGTCGCGATGGCGCGACAAGGCGACATAACTACCGTGGGCGTCCATTCCCGGTGTCGCCAGCACATGGGTGCGGTCTACTGTCATGCCCTGCGCCTTATGGATGGTCGCGGCATAGCCGTGGTCGATCCGGTCGTAGTCTTTCAGGTCGAAGGCGATGTCGCGCCCGTCATCGGTGCGCACGCTCATGCTCTGCGCGCTGACCTGTTCTATGGTCCCGAGCGTGCCGTTCTTCACGCCAAGACTGCGCTCGTTTTGCAGGAACATGACGCGATCCCCGCTGGCGAAGTGCCGTTCGCCCCGCTCGACCGTGACGCGCACGTCCTCGCCCAGATCGCCAGCCTCCCGCATCCGGCCACGGGCGGCCTCGTTGAGTTCGCGCACCTCGGCGTTGGTGTGGGTGAGGATGATGCGGCTGCTGTCGGGAGAAGCCTGCCGTTCGCGGTCCCAACGGTCGATCAGATCGCCGCGCGCCTGTTCGCGGGTTTCAGCGGAATGCACCATGTCGTGACGGTCATAAGCGGCGATGGCATTGCCGGTTCTTCCTGTCGCCAGATCGCGCGTGGCGTCCCGCTGCCAGTCCTCGCGCTGGCGGCGCACCTCGCCGATTTCCGCGCCGCCATGGCGCTCATGGATCGAGCGGAACGCCGCGCCCGCCTCGATGGATTGCAACTGCTGCGGATCGCCGACCAGCACCACCTTTGCGCCAGCCTCGGCGGCATGGGACAGAACGCGCTCCATCTGCCGCGTCCCGACCATGCCCGCCTCGTCGATGACAAGCACGTCGCGGGAAGTCAGCATGTCGCGGCCCTGTCCCCAGCCGTGTTCCATGCTGGCGATGGTGCGCGAGGATATGCCCGATCCGCTTTCCAGATTTTCCGCCGCGATGCCGGACAGGGCAACGCCGCGCACCTCGTAGCCAGACTCTTCCCATGCCTCGCGGGCCACACCAAGCATGGCGCTCTTTCCCGTCCCGGCATAGCCGACGACAACGCCAAGGTCGCGCCCGTCCGTGACATGCGCCAGCGCGTCGGCCTGCTCGCCAGACAGGACAAGGCCGCGTTCTTCCGCGCGGGCAAGTGCGGCCTCTCTGTCGCGGTCGCTGACCTCGTGCAATTCCCTCCCGGCCATCACCTCGGCGGCGCGGTGCAGGCGCTGTTCCGCCTCGATCATGTCGCGGGTGGTGAAGCGGTCCTCGCCGCGTGCGTCCTGCCCAAGCTCGACCAGATCGGGCGAACCGCGCATCGCGCCCATGACCTCGTTGAACTGGTCGATGCCGTCGCTGTGGCGGTGCGCGAACTTCGCCATGTCGCGGCGCGTGAAGGTCGATTGCTGCTGTGTGATCGCGTCCAGCGCCACGGAAGGATCGGCGATGATCCGTTCGCCATTGTTGCGGGCGATCTCGCGGTGCAAGTCGGCGCGGTCTGCGGCCTCGACGCCTTCGCCTTCGATCCGCTGCGCCGGTGCGCCGATCTGGCTTTGCGGCTCGAGCCCGATCCCCTGCGCCTCAAGGCTGCGATGGTCGATCCGGGCGTCTATGTCGAGTTCAGCCAGCCGCTCGTTGACATGCTCGGCCCAACGCTCGCGCCACCGCTCCACCATCTCGGTGCGGTTCCAGTCCCGGACTTTCGGGCCGAACCCGTTCTCGTCCACGCTGCGCATGGTGAGCATGACATGGGCATGAGGCTTGGGGCTTCCGTCCTCGGCAAAATCCCAATGCACGTTCAAATCGGCGATCATGCCCTGATCGACAAATTCGGCTTGGGCGAAGTCGCGCGCCAACTCGATGCCCTGCGCCTGCGTCATCTCGCGCGGAATGGCGAACTCCACCTCGCGCGCAAGCTGGGCGTCCTTGCGGACCTCGAAGGCTTCGACATCATTCCAGAGCCGTTCGCGGTCGCCAAGATGCTCGGGCGCATTGTCGGGCAGCATGATTTCGGAATGGACGACGCCGCGTTTATTGGAAAAATCCTGCACGCGGTCGATGCGCTCGTCGCGCATCCGCGAGGCCGAGCGGTAGGCGGCGGACGCCACCGCACTGCTTCCGGCCTTGCGGCCAATGACCTTGACGTGAAGATGATAGATCGCCATCGCGATCAAGCATTGGCACGACGAAGCGCACGTCGGAACGACGTATAAGCGCGCCCTCCCTCGAAAAAATCTCGGGATGGACCGGGCCGTGCCACACCGTCCCGGCAACAATACTGCGTTCAGCCTCCCGAGCAACTATCCTTACCGCATCAATCACTTGCGACCGGGAAAGGACACGGCAATGCGCAAACCACGGGACTATGACGCAGAATTGAAGCTGCTGGAAGACAAGGCGCGAGAACTGAAAACCCGCAAGGTGCAGCAGCTTGGCGAACTGGTGATCGCCACCGGAGCGGACAGCCTCACCGCCGACGAACTGGCCGGTGCGCTGGTCGTGCTGGCGGAAACGGCCGATGCCGGAAAGAGGGAGGCATGGGCCAAGCGCGGTGCGGCATTCTTTCAAGGACGGTCGCGGCGATCTGCTCCGGCATCTAACCGCGACGCTGGCGGCGTTTTATCGCAACCGGGCAGCCCGCAATCGGCATCAGGCGGCGCGGGCGCGGCATGACATGCGAAGCTGGCAGATCGAGCGCCGGAAGCGAACGCGCCACTTGATCGAACTCGGCGGTCTCGTCGTCAAGGCGGGCATCGCGGACCTGACCGGCGATGACCGCACCATGATCTATGGAGCGCTGCTCTGGATGGCTGAAAAGCTCAAGAACGAGGGCGGCGACCATGCGCGCGATACATGGACGAAACTCGGAAAGATGGCGTTCGAGATGGAGCGTCCGACAGACCCGAACGGCAGAGTGCAGCCGCCGCAGGATCGGGCGTGATTGATGGCGGGTGGCGCGGAGACCCCACATATCGCAGCGCCGCCCGCCATCGCGCGGCAACGCCGCGCAAATGCGGTTTATGCGATCCCCGCATGTGAAGCCTGCAGGCACTCGAGGGAAGACGTCGTTTGAAAAATTCTCCAAAACGCTTCTACTTCCAAGAAGTTATAGCTAACAATGACCAAACGGGCATCGAATGGGGCGGAACGATGGACTTTGGCGATCTGGAAGCATTTGCGGAGGCGTTGCAAGCGAAGTTCGCTCTACCTGGTTCCGCCTCCCCAGAGGATCAGTTGAAGCCGGAGGTCGCGTCTCTTCTTGCTGCCGCTGGGGCCACCTATGGGTTGGCCGTCGCAACCCGCACAGAAACCCACTTATCAGAACACAAGGTCCGCCCCGATATTGCAGTCTACGTCGGCGGCCTGATCTGTGGCTATATCGAATTGAAGGCCCCGGGCCTCGGAGCCGAAGCACCCAAACTCAAGGGCGAACACAACAAGAAGCAATGGGAAAAGCTCAAGGGTCTGCCGAACCTGATCTACACGGATGGGCGGGAATGGGCGCTCTATCGCGGCGGCGAACGCCCCGACGGCCAGCCCATCGTTCGCCTGCATGACGATCCGACCGAAAAGGGCAAGACCGCCGCGACCAAGGACGACGCCGAAGCGCTGGAACGTCTGTTCCGCGATTTCCTCGGTTGGCAACCCGCCGTCCCGCATAACCCCTCGGGCCTAGCCAAATACCTCGCGCCGCTCAGCCGCTTCTTGCGGTCGGAAGTTGAAAACGCTCTCGGTCAATCGGGCTCCGCCGTCGAACTGCTTGCCAACGAATGGCGGCAGTTCTTCTTTCCCGATGCCGACAACGCCAAATTCGCGGATGCTTATGCGCAGACCGTGACCTATGCGATGCTGTTGGCCCGCCTCTCCGGCGCGGTGAAGCTCGACCCTGCGGAAGCCGCCAAGACGCTCGATAAGAACAATGGCCTCTTGGCCCGAACACTGGAACTTCTGGGGCATCCCGATGCGCGCAAGGAGTTGGCGGTCGGTTTTGAGATGCTGCAACGCTCGCTCGAAGCTCTCGACCCACACGACTTCCTGAAATCCAAGCCCGATCTCTGGCTGTACTTCTATGAGGATTTCCTTGCGGCCTATGACCCCAAATTGCGAAAAGATTATGGAGTCTATTACACGCCGCGTGAAGTGGTGGAATTGCAGGTCCGCTTGGCTTCAGAGCTGCTCGAAAAACGGTTCGGTAAAAAACTCGGTTTTGCCGATGATGGCGTCGTGTTCCTCGACCCTGCCGTGGGCACCGGCACCTATCCCGTCGCGGCGGTCAAGCACGGGCTGGAAAAGGTCCGCGCGCGCTCCGGCCCCGGTGCGGTGCCCGCTCGTGCCCGCCAGATGGCTGAGAACATGTACGGCTTCGAGGTTCTGGTAGGGCCCTATGCCGTTGCGCACCTGCGTCTGACGCAGGCGCTAGAAGGTGCGATGAATGACGCGAAGGCAGCAGCAGGTGAACCGGAGGAGAAGCTCGCCAAGCGGCTGAACATTTATCTAGCTGATACGCTGGAAAGCCCGAACGCGGCACCGCCCGGCGGGTTGACGCTGACCTATCGCGCGCTGACGCAGGAGCACGAGGCGGCGCGCAAGGTAAAGCAAGGCGGGGATATTCTCGTGTGTCTGGGCAATCCGCCCTATGACAGGGAACGGCGTAACGAGGACGGGACCAAGGCGAACAAGGGCGGTTGGGTCCGGTTTGGCGACCAAATCGAAGGCGGCGCAAAACAGGAAGAACAAGGTGAACGCCCGATCTTCGAAGATTTCTTGAAGCCTGCTCGAGACGCAGGCAAGGGCTTGAACCTGCAAGTGATCTTTAACGACTATGTCTATTTCTGGCGCTGGGCGCTCTGGCGAATGTTTGAAACGCAGAAATGCGGCGGCATAATCAGCTTTATCACGGCATCGAGCTATCTTGTTGGACCAGGGTTTGTTGGCGTTCGGGAAATGATGCGCCGCAGCTTTGATGAGCTGTGGATTCTTGATCTTGGCGGCGATAATCTAGGTGCGCGCAAAACGCCAAATGTTTTCGCCATTCAGATTCCTGTTGCGATTGCTATGGGCATTCGGGGGACCAAGCAGAATCCTGATAAGCCCGCCAAGGTGCGATATGCCAAAATCGAAGCGGACAGCCGAGACGCGAAATTAACCATTCTCGCTGGAAAAGCAGACCTGAGTAAGTTCGATTGGCTTGACTGCTCTGACGATTGGCAAGCTCCGTTTATGCCCATTGGGAAGGGAGCATACTTTGATTGGCCGCGCACTGTTGATCTTTTCCCCTATCACACAGCCGGGGCCGTGTTCTATCGAAGCTGGCCGATAGGCGAAACGGAATCTGTTCTTGGCGCCCGTTGGGAACGGTTGCGCAACGCAAAAGCGCTGGACCGCAAGGCGCTTTTTAAGGAGTCTCGGGACAGAAAGATCGCCCACATAGTGGCGCAACCCGATCTTTCCGGACACGATCAACCGCCCATCCGCGATCTGACACCAACAACCCAACAGCCCAAGACGATTCGCTACGGCTATCGCTCGTTTGACCGACACTTCGCGTTCTATGATTTCCGTGTGGGTGACTTTATCCGCCCATCCCTCGGTCGGCTCTATGGGGAGAAACAGACCTTCTTGATTTGCCCTGACACATTGATTTGCGGCCACGGTGCGATCTGTTCGGTATCTGCGGATATTCCCGACCAGCACTATTTCCGAGGCTCTTTTGGGGGCAAGGACGTAATCCCACTCTATCGGGACGCCGCCGGAACCGAACCGAACGTGACCGCAGGTCTGCTCGATGCCCTTGGCGCGGTATACGGCACCATGCTGGATGCCGAGGACCTCGCGGCCTATGTCTATGCCCTGCTGGGCGGGCAGTCCTATACCCGGCGCTTCTGGAATGAGCTTGAAACCCCCGGCCCACGGGTCCCGCTGACCAAGGACGGCAAGACCTTTGCTGAGTCGGCGGCGCTGGGGCGCAAGCTGATCTGGCTACATACATATGCCGAGCGGTTCCGGGGCGAGGATCGTGGCGACGAAACCCCGCCCGGCGCGGCCAAGATCATCAAGGGCGTGTCCGACAACCCGGCAACCTATCCCGAGGCTTACACCTACGACCCTGCGACCCGTGAAATCACTGTGGGGGATGGCCGCTTCGGCCCCGTCGCGCCGGAGGTCTGGGAGTTCGAGGTATCGGGCCTCAAGGTCGTGCAGTCGTGGCTCGGTTATCGGATGAAGAAACGGGCGGGCAAGAAATCCTCGCCCTTGGACGAAATCCGCCCCGAGCGCTGGACCGCGCGGATGAGCGATGAACTCCTGGAATTGCTTTGGGTTTTGGAAGCGACCCTTAAGATGGAGCCTGAGCTTGAGAAGGTGCTCGATAAAGTCGTGGCTGGTCCCTGCTTCACCGCCGCTGAACTGCCAACGCCCAAGCCCGAGGAACGTAGAGCCCCCGGAGCCGTGGTCGTCTCCGAGGATCAGCTAAATATGTTCGCGACAGAAGATGCCGACGATGACGACGAATAGGTAAGGCTATCCACACGAGCGGTAGCTTCGCGATCCATGACCACCAGAAGAATGCTACCAAGCCTGCTCCAAACTGAAGAACGTCGAAGTTCAATCTCCAAAGTATGGGCGCTTTCCCGTCCAGAGTTTTATGTGGTTTGCCGATGTGACGGCCCGCATCGCTGAGACACCGCAGGACCGACTAGCCGATCTCCTGTCATGGAACGGGTAACCAATGGCTACCACCCAGAAGGCAGCGAACCGCCTCCGTCACCGGAAGCTTACTTCTCTAACACGTTCTAACGCCAGACACTTCACGGTGGCCCAGCACTGCCCATTGATTTTGTTCGATCTTTGTTCTATTTTTCATATAGGATGCGGGAGGGGCTTATGGGCACTGAGAAATTTTTTGACGAAAGAACCGATCAGTCAGAGGTAAAGGCACGCATCGTCCAGAAGTATTTCTACGCTTGGGCTAATGTCATTATGCCGACGGCGCAGAAGAATGGCGGCCGAATCGCCTACATTGATCTGTATGCAGGACCAGGACGATACAAGGACGGTGCGGCTTCGACGCCGCTTCTCGTACTTGAGCACGCCATCACTGATCCCAAGCTCAGGTCGATGCTGGTTACGCTCTTGAATGACGCAGACAGCAACAAAACCTCTACGCTTCAGGAAGAAATTGATAAATTACCTGGGGTTGAAAACTTAAAGTATAAGCCGACTGTCTCCTGTGGAGAAATCGACGAAGAAGCAGAAAAACACTTTAATCAGGCGAGGCTTGTCCCATCGTTCTCATTCATCGATCCGTTTGGATATAAAGGGCTTTCGCTGAAAATCATAAAGGGTGTCATTAAGGATTGGGGATGCGATTGCGTTTTCTTTTTTAATTATAACCGTATCAATGCGGGTATTGGAAACCAAGCCGTCGCTGGTCACATGGATGCGTTGTTTGGCAAGGAACGCGCCGATGCACTGAGAGCACGGCTGCCCGGCCTGTCGCCTGAGTTACGTGAAGCATTGATCTTGGAAGAGCTCGCTGCCGAGATCAAAGCGCTCGGTGGTACCTACGTGCTCCCTTTCACTTTCAGGAATTCGGGCGGCACGCGCACATCCCATAAGCTTGTTTTCGTAAGCAAGAGCTTCAAGGGCTATTCCATCATGAAAGACATCATGGCGAAGGAAAGTTCGACGGAAGACCAAGGTGTTCCGTCGCTGGCATATTCCCCAGCCGATTGGTCGATGCCCCTGCTGTTCTCGCTGCAACGGCCGCTTGATCAGCTTCGCGCCTCGCTGCTCAAGGACTTTGCAGGGGAGGAACTTTCTGTCTCGGAAATCTATGAGCGCCACAGCGTCGACACGCCGTATGTCATGAAGAATTACAAGGAAATCCTGACACAGTTGGAAACGGACGGGAAGGTTGGTGTGCGGAGTCTCAAGAGCACCCGGCGGAAAGGAACGTTTGCCGACCACCTGCTAGTCAGGTTTCCGGCGAGTAACATCAATGGCGAATAACTCTTCGATCGAATGGACGGAAGCGACGTGGAATCCTGTTGTTGGTTGCACGATCATTTCGCCGGGATGCACGAACTGCTACGCGATGCGCATGGCGCGTCGGCTGGAAGCAATGGGCCAGCCTAAGTACGCTGGGACTACGCGTATGTCTGGCGGCCGCCCCAAATGGAACGGCGTTGTGCGGATAGACGAGGATTCTTTATTGCTTCCGATGAATTGGAAGGTCGGTCGGATGATCTTCGTAAACTCTATGTCTGACCTATTTCATGAAGACGTGCCATTAGAATTCATAAATCGTGTGTTCGCAACGATGCGGAAAACCCCGCAGCACACCTATCAGATTTTGACGAAGCGGGCCGAGCGCCTCGAAGAACTATCGCCGAAGCTCGCATGGCCCCAGAACGTTTGGATGGGCGTAAGCGTCGAGAACGAAAACTACATGTTCAGGATCGATCACCTCCGTCGCACGCAAGCGGCGATCAAATTCCTGAGCCTTGAACCTTTACTAGGACCGCTCGACAATCTCGATCTCATCGGCATTGATTGGGTCATTGCAGGTGGTGAAAGTGGCCCCCATGCCAGACCCGTCGAGCCGGGTTGGATACGAAGCATTCGAGATCAGTGTTTTGACTCAGGTGTGGCCTTCCATTTCAAACAATGGGGTGGCGTCAATAAGAAAAAGACAGGCCGCATTCTCGATGGCCGCACTTGGGATGATTTCCCTGCTGGAGTTGTGGTGTAGTCGGTTCGTTAGTGTGCGAGGCGAGGAAATCCATCTAGCAGCCTGAGCGCTGAACGCGACGTAAAGTTGGCTATTGCAACTCGGTATTTTTCCGCGCTTTGTAGCGAAAGTTTATCTCATGGTAGGGCTACAGCGTAAACGTAGTGATCATCACTATCGGTCGCGGCCCGCCAATTCAGCCTATTAATGTATTGATATTACTTGATAAGGTGGGAAGTTGATCCTTTCTCTTCCTCCGTTCATTCCGCCACATGATCGCGAAACGACCCGGAACTTGGCGGAAGTCATTTGCCGCCCACCTCTCACCTAAGGTCGTCCGGCGGCTCGTTCAGACCCACCAGAAGCGCCACCGCCGCCTCAAGCTGCCCGGGGGTGAAATGGAAGTTGCCGAACATCGCAATGCGGAGCAGCCGGGTGTCGGACGCAAGGATCTGGGTCTGGATGATACTGATGGCCGCAGAGAGGTTAGGCACTCGGGTCAACCTTAATGTCGGGCCAAGCCTCGGCGGCAGATGGCTGGCGGAACAAGCGGTATCCATCGCCCTCTGCGCCGCCCGCAAGGTGAAAGGTACGAACACGGATTGCGCATCTCTGTCGCCAATTCTGGCGAAAGAAGCTGCGGACGGGGCAGCTTGCTGTGCCCGAGAGCGTGACCGCCCTTCCGGTGTTTGCGGAACTGGCCGTCGAGGGCGGCGCAGCGGGGATGTCGGCAGGGACGTTGGGATCAGCCCTGCTCGGCCGGATCCAGGCCAAGGCTCCTGGCATGTGCCTGCGCTGCCGCCACAAATTCCTTGGCGAAGCGCTGCGTTATCGGGCTCAGGACCTTGCCGACACGCCAGTGCAGGCAGACGGTGCGGATGCAGGCGGGATCCCTGAGGGGGCGGGTCGTTAGGGCGGCGGGCAAGTTCACCGTGGCAAGTGCGGGAAGAAGTGTCACCCCCATCCCAGTCTGCACCATTGCGACAAGCGAGGCGACGTTGCGCACGGAAAAGCGCGCCTCGCGCGCGAGCTGCTGAAAGGCGGGTGAGGGAAGGCTGCGCGCTGCTTCGTTCAGGATCAGCGGTTCTCCGTCAAGATCGGTCCAGTCCAGGACTGCGCCCCTTTCTGCCATGGGGCTATCGCTGCGGAAGACCAACTTGAACGGATCGCGGAAGATCGGTTCGCTTGCCAGGCCCGTAACCTCGGAAGACATGCCCGCTATGCCGAGATCCACCTGTCCCGTCTCGACGAGGTGGCGGACATCCGAGCTGTCGGTATCGACAAGTTCGATGTCCAGATCGGGGCGCAAGGATATGAAACCCTGCAGAAAACGAGGCAGAAGCATCGTGGCGACCGATGGGACAGAGGCGACGCGCAGTCGCCCGCTGCGCGCCTTCGACTGCGCGTCGATCCGTTCCATCGCACGGTCGTAGTCGCGCAGCAGGACCACCGCCTGATCATAGAGGAAGCGCCCCATCTCCGTCAGGCTGGACTTGCGGTCGCTCTCGAACAGCGGGCAGCCAAGGCGTTCCTCGATCTGCTTCAGCGTCATCGAAAGGGCCGAGGGGGTGCGGAAGAGCTTCTCGGAGGCATCCTTGATATTGCCGTGGTCAGCGACCTCGACAAAGGCGCGCAGGGCTTCCAGCCGAATCATGTTCAATTATCCTTATGTAATGGTGAGAATTACTGTGTTGTGCTGAAATGGGCAATCGGTGCTTCTGTCTGCAACCAGACGGGGGCGGCCATGCGGATGACATTGGATGAGGTGGAGGCGCTGACGCTCCGGGCGCTGACGGAGGCGGGAGCAAGCACGGCGCAGGCCCTGCCGGTGGCGCGGTCGATCCGCGCGGCAGAGCGGGACGGGATGCGCTCGCATGGCCTCCTGTATCTGCCGGTCTATGTTGAGCACCTGGTCTGCGGCAAGGTGGACGGTCGGGCCGTGCCCCGGCTTTCACAGCCAAAACCGGGTGCCTTGGTGGCGGATGCTGCGCACGGCTTCGCCCATCCGGCCATCGACCTTGGCCTGCCGCCGCTGATCGAAGCGACGCAGCGGTCGGGTATCGCGGCGCTGGTGCTGCGGCGGTCCTACAACTGCGGCCTGCTGGGGCATCATGCGCAGGCGATCGCCGGGGCGGGTCTGATCGGGCTGTGCTTCACCCATGCGCCCGCCTCGATCTCGCCGACAGGGGGAAGAGTGCCGGTGATCGGCACCAATCCTTTCGCCCTCGGGGTGCCGGATGGGAGGGGCGGAGCACGGTTCGTCATCGACCAGTCGGCCAGCGTGGTGGCGAAATCCGAAGTGCTGCTGCGGGCCCGCAAGGGCGAGCCCATTCCCGAAGGCTGGGCGCTGGATGCCGAGGGGAGGCCCACCACCGATGCCGAAGCGGCGCTGAAGGGGTCTATGCTACCCGCGGGCGGGGTGAAAGGCTTCGGCGTCGGGCTCTTGGTCGAGGTGCTGGCCTCCGCCCTTGCCGGCGCCGTTTCCAGCCGTGAGGCTAGCCCCTTCTCCGGCCCTGCGGGTGGTCCGCCTGCCACCGGGCAGTGCCTTGTCGCCATCGACCCTAACACCTTTGCCGAAGGCTTCTACGACCGGATCGAGGCGCTGGCAGTCGCCATCACGGCGCAGGAGGGCGCCCGCCTTCCCGGAGAGCGGCGCGTCCTTGCCCGCGCCCTGACCGAGATCGAAGGCGTCGAGGTGGACGAGGCGCTGCTGGCCCGGCTTCAACTTCAATAAATCTGAACTAAAGGTAATAAATTATCGTTTGATTGAATATCGCAGGCCGTGGAACCTGCACGGAGGTCGCCGCCCGAGACGGCGTCATGCCACAGGAGGTATCAGAATGACTGCCATGAAACGCCTGACCGCCCTTGCCGTGCTTACGGCGTCCGGGCTCTCGCTTGCCCAGCCGGCTGCCGCCGCCGATTGCGGCACCGCCGAAAGAATTACCGTCGCCGAGATGACCTGGTTGTCGGCCGCCACCCTTGCGCATGTCGCCCAGAAGATCATGGCGGATGGCTACGGCTGCACCGCCGAGCTGGTGCCGGGCGATACGGTGCCGACCGCGACCTCGATGCTGGCCCGGTCAGAGCCGACGGTGGCGCCGGAACTCTGGGTCTCGACCGTGCAGGCCCAGTGGGACCAGATGCAGGACAAGGGCAACGTCTACAAGGCCTCCGACATCTTTGCGGACGGCGGGCTGGACGGGCTCTGGGTGCCGGATTACGTCCTGACCGAACACCCCGAGATCAAGACTATCGAGGATCTTGCTGCCAACTGGCAGGTGTTCGAGGATAGCCAGAACCCCGGCGTGGGGCGGCTTTACAACGGCCCGCCCGGCTGGGCGAGCGAGGTGATCATCACCAACTACTACAAGGCGCTTGGACTTGCCGACACCTATGAACTGTTCTCTCCCGGTTCGGGCGAGAATCTGAAGGCTTCGATTGCCCGCGCTGTCGCGCGCAAGCAGCCTTGGGTGGGCTACTACTGGGGGCCGTCCGACGTGGTGGGCAAGTTCAAGCTGGTCCGCCTGGGGATGCCGGAAAGCGACCCCGAGAAGTTCACCTGCCTGACCGATGCCAATTGCGCCGACCCGCAGGTGACGGGCTGGGCGGCGGGAGAGGTGGCGGTGGCCGTCGTCTCCGAGCTCAGGGAGCAGGCGCCCGACGTGGCCGATTTCCTGTCAAAGATGCAGGTGCCGAACGACGAGATCAGCACCGTGCTCGCCTGGGGCGACGACAACGGCGCCACGCCGGAAGAGGTCGCAGTGTATTTTCTGAAGAACTACGAGGCGATCTGGACCCAATGGGTTCCCGCGGATGTCGCCGAGAAGGTTAAGGGCAGCCTCTGATCCCATGACATGACCCGCGCCGCCGTTCGCATCGGCCCGGCGGCGCGGCAACCGGAAGGACCCGCATCATGACATCCGGCTTCCCGGAACTCTGGGATACGCGCAGTTTCGGCCGCCTCCTCGATTCCGCCTTCAACACGCTGGTGGCCAACTGGGGCGAGACGCTGGAAACCGTGTTCATGCCCGTGCTGCGCGGCATCACCGGGCTGGAGAAGGCGCTGCAGTTCCTGCCCTGGTGGGTGGTGGTGGCCCTGTTCTGTGCGGCGACATGGGGCGCGGCGCGGCGCTGGACGCCGGTTCTGGTGGTCGCCGTGCTTCTTGTGCTTCTCGGCCTGCTGGGCGTCTGGAACGAGGCGATGTCGACCGTGGCGCTGATGCTGGCCGCGACGGTGCTGTCGGTGGCCCTCGGTGTGCCGCTCGGCGTCGCCATGTCGCGGTCAGACCGGATGCGGCGCGGGATGCTGCCGGTGCTGGACATCATGCAGACCATGCCGATCTTCGTCTATCTCATCCCTTTCGTGATGCTGTTCGGCCCCGGCAAGATCCCGGCCCTTCTGGCGACCATCGTCTTCGCTATTCCCCCGGTTATCCGCCTGACCGATTTGGGCATCAGGCAAGTGGACCCCGAGATCGTCGAGGCGTCCCGAGCTTTCGGTGCCTCGCCCCGCCAGCAACTCTGGACGGTGCAGGTGCCGCTGGCGATGCCGACGATCATGGCGGGCATCAACCAGACCACGATGATGGCGCTGTCGATGGTGGTCATCGCCTCGATGATCGGCGCCGGGGGCCTGGGATACCAGGTCCTTCAGGGCATCCAGCGGCTGGAGGTCAGCCGCGGCCTGATTGCGGGGCTTGGCATCGTGCTGCTGGCGATCATCTTCGATCGTATGGCGCAATCCTACGGCCGCCGCGTGCAGGCCAACCTGCATCGGGAGGGCAAGTGATGAATCCCGTCAAGATCCGTGTCGACGGAGTGTCCAAGGTCTTTGGCAAGGATCCCAGAGCCGCACTGGCCAAGGTCGAGGCCGGCATGGACAAGACCCGGCTGCTGGAGGAAACCAATCACGTGCTGGGGCTGCATGGCATCACCCTCGACATCCGGGCGGGCGAGACCTTCGTGATCATGGGGCTGTCCGGGTCGGGAAAAAGCACGCTGATCCGGCATTTCAACCGCCTGATCGACCCAACTGCTGGCCGCATCCTGTTTGATGGCGAGGATATCCTTGCCTACGACGAACCCCGCCTGCGTGCCTTCCGGCGGCGGAAGGTGGCAATGGTTTTCCAGCGGTTCGCGCTTCTGCCGCACAGGACGGTGATCGAGAACGTCATGTATGGCCTGACGCTGGACGGGGTGCCCGACTCGAAGGCCAGGGAACGGGCCGGGGCGCAGATCGCGCTGGTCGGGCTTTCCGGCTTCGAATCCAGCTATCCGGCGCAGCTTTCGGGTGGGATGCAGCAGCGCGTCGGGCTGGCCCGGGCGCTGGCCACCGATGCCGAAGTCCTGCTGATGGACGAGGCGTTCTCGGCATTGGACCCGCTGATCCGGCACGACATGCAGATGCAGTTGAAGGAGTTGCGGGGCAGCCTGGGCAAGACGATCGTCTTCATTACCCATGACCTCGATGAGGCGCTTCTTCTGGGCGACCATATCGCCATCCTGAAGGACGGCATGCTGCGGCAAGTCGGCACCGGGGACGAGATTCTGCGCGCCCCTGCCGACGAATACGTCGCCCGCTTCGTGCGAGATGTGAACCGGGCGCGCATCCTGTCCTGCGGGGCTTGCGCTGACGCCGGGCTGGCCCTTCCGCCAGACGCGCCGCAAATCGCCGCCGGGGCTCCACTGGAATCTGCCTTCGGTTTCTTTGCCGGCGGGGCTGGGGCGGTCGCGGTGTGCGACGCCGAGGGGCGGATCACGGGCGGCTTGACCCCGCAGAAACTGTTGGAAGCCTTGGCACGGGCATGACCCTTGCCGGAATGGAACGGAACCATGGCACTTGAGACGCGGAATTTCATCGCCGGAACCTGGCGCGACGGAGAGGCGGCGGTAGAGAGCCGCAACCCCTCGGACCTGTCGGATGTGATCGGGCATTTCGCCCAGGGCACGCGCGCCGACGTCGACGAGGCCGTCGCCGCCGCCCGTGCGGCACAGCCCCGCTGGTGGGCGGCGGGTATCCAAAAACGCCATGACGTGCTGATGGCGATCGGGACCGAACTGATGGCGGGCGCCGCCGAGATCGGGGCCCTCCTGTCGCGTGAGGAAGGCAAGCCGCTGACCGAGGGCAAGGGCGAGGTCTATCGTGCCGGGCAGTTCTTCACCTGGTTCGCCGGTGAAGCGTTGCGCTGTCAGGGCGACCAGGCCGAAAGTGTGCGCCCCGGCGTCGAGATCGAGGTGCGGCGCGAACCGGCGGGCGTGGCGGCGCTGGTGACGCCGTGGAACTTCCCGGTGGCGACCCCGGCCTGGAAGCTGGCTCCTGCCTTGGCCTATGGCAATGCGGTGGTGTGGAAGCCCGCCAACCTGACGCCGGCCTCGGCGGTCGCACTGGCTCGGATCATCGCGCGGGCCGACATGCCCGCCGGCACCTTCAACCTTGTCATGGGGCCGGGCCGCGAGGTGGGCGATCATCTGGTTGGCCATGCCGGGGTCGATGCGATCAGCTTTACCGGCTCGGTGGACGTGGGACGCGGCATCGCGGCGCGCGCTCTTGGCACCCGCGCCCGAGTGCAGATGGAGATGGGGTCGAAGAATCCCATGCTCATCATGGACGACTGCGATCTTGACCTTGCCGTCGCCCATGCTGCCAACGCGGCCTTCGGCGGCACCGGGCAGAAATGCACCGCCGCCTCACGCCTGATCGTGCATCGCAAGGTATTGGATGCGTTCACTGAACGGCTGGTTGCAACCGCCGAGGGGCTGCGTGTGGGACATGCGTTGGCCGAGGACACGCAGATCGGCCCGGTGGTAAGCGAAGGCCAGCTTGCAGGCAACCTCGACTGGGTCGCCCGCGGCCGCGCCGAAGGGGCAGAACTGCTGACTGGCGGTGGGCGGCTGGACCGCCCGACCGAAGGGTATTTCATGGCCCCCGCCGTCTTTGCCCGCACAAGCAACGACATGGCCCTGAACCGTGAGGAGATGTTCGCCCCGATCACCTGCGTCATCCCCGCCGACAGCTATGCCGAGGCGCTCTCCATCGCCAATGACACGCCGTTCGGCCTGACGGCGGGGATCATGACCCGCAGCCTTGCCCGTGCTGCGCATTTCCGTGCCAACATGCGGGCGGGTTGCGTCATGGTGAACCTGCCGACAGCGGGCACGGACTACCATGTGCCCTTTGGCGGGCGGGGGCTGTCCTCCTTCGGCCCGCGTGAGCAGGGGCGCTACGCAGCTGAGTTTTTTACCACAGTGAAAACTGCCTACATGGCGGCGGGAGTGCCGGAATGAGCTATCTGATCGACGGGATGCAATATTCCAACTGGTCGGAGACGATCTTCCGCCAGTTGCGCGCGGGCGGCGTGGATGCGGTCCATGTCACCCTTGTCTACCATGAGACCTTCCGAGAGACTGTCGCCCGGATCGAAAGCTGGAACCGCTGGTTCGAGCGTTTCCCTGAGCTGATCTTCCAGGGCTTCACCGCCGGGGATCTGGCGCTGGCCCGCGCCACCGGCCGCACGGCGATCTTCTTCGGCGCGCAGAACCCCAGCTGCATCGAGGACGATATCGGCCTTGTCGAGGTTCTGCACCGGCTTGGCCTGCGCTTCATGCAACTGACCTACAACAACCAGTCGCTGCTGGCGACAGGCTGCTTTGAGGCGGAGGATGCCGGCCTGACCCGCATGGGCCGTGCCGTGGTGGCCGAGATGAATCGTGTCGGCATGGTGGTGGACATGAGCCATTCCGCCGAACGATCGACCCTCGCGGCGGTGGAATATTCCTCGCGACCGATCGCCGTGACCCATGCCAATCCCTCCGGTTGGCACCCGGCGCGGCGCAACAAGTCCGAAGCGGTAATCGGCGCCTTGGCCGAAACCGGCGGGATGCTGGGGTTTTCGCTCTATCCCCATCACCTGAAAGATGGCAGCAACTGCCGGCTTGCCGATTATTGCGCCATGATCGCCCGGACGGCGGAACGGTTCGGGACGCATTTTCTGGGCATCGGCTCCGACCTTTGCCAGGACCAGCCCGACAGCGTGGTGGAATGGATGCGCACGGGACGCTGGAGCAAGACCGTCGACCTGGGCGAGGGCAGCAGGGATCTCCCCGGCTTTCCGGCCATGCCGGGCTGGTTCCGCAGCAACAGCGACTTTGGCAATCTGCACGAGGGGCTGCTGGCCACCGGCTTTTCCAACGAAGAGGTCGCGGCGATCCTGGGCGGGAACTGGGCCCGTTTCTTCGCGGCGTCCTTCGGCCCCGCGCAGGCGCCGGATGCGGCGAAGAGGGCGGCCGAATGATGAGGGCTGAAAAGACGGACGCATGCCAGGACATCGCGCTGCGCGATCCTGATACGGTCATGCGTCTGTCGCGGATGGGTTCGGCCCATCCGATGCGGCTGTCGTTCCTGCGCGTCCTGCTGCGCCGGCTGGAAACCGAGGACTGGCGCTTCGACCGGCCGTTGTGGGATGTCGATGCGCGCGGCGTCGGTCGGGCCGTCTACCGGGCCCGGGGGCCGGAGCGGACCTATTGCCTCGTCGCCTTTGCCCATGACCTGCCCGACAACATGCGATCAGACCGCGTGATTGCCACTGCCTGGGATGCCACCTTTGCCCTGGTGGATGGCGAGCCGACCGCAGCCGATCTTGATCGCCTGGCCGCCAACGTCCCGATGCAAGAGGCCGGCCGCGTCACCGCGAAGGAGCTGTCGCTCAGCCGCGCCAACCGGTCCGTCCGGCTGTTTTCGCATGTGGTGGACCGCTTGGCCGAGGGCCGCCAACCCGATCTCGCGGAAATCGACTCGGTGGGCTATCTGATGCGGACGACTGCGGTCTACGGGTCGGGCAAATTTGGCGCGGCGGACCGCGAGGAGATCCGCGGCCGGCCCGAGATGAAGGCGCCCTTCCAGGCCGAGATGCTGTCGGTCTGGCTGACCCGCGCTTTCACGGTGGATATCGCCGAACACATCGCCGGCGTTCGGGGCGGGACCACGGCAGTGCGGCTGGATCGGGACCTGCGGCGCCGGCTGGGCGTGGGAAACTCCACCGGTCTGGGGATGGCGCCCTTCCTGGTTCGCCATCCGCGGCTCTTGAACAACTGGATCGCGACGCGGGAAAGAGCCCTTGCCTTGGTCCGTTCGATTGCCGTGGCAGAGGCATCCGCCGTGACGGGTTTCCTGGCTGCACTTGCCGAAGCCGAGGAAAATGCGCGGCTCTGGCACAGCGACCATATGGTGCAAGGCGAAAGGCTTGCACGGCTGCGCGATGATCTGGGGCGGCTTCGGGACTACGTGCAACACGACTGGGGCCGGACTGCCTTCCGACCCTGGGATGCTCTGTGGCTCTGGGGCGAGGCGCAGCTTTCGGAGGAGGGGCAGGAATGCCTTCTCTCGCTTCTGTTGGAGCCGCACGGAGCGGTGGTGGATGAGCTGGCGGACGGTCTGGATGCCGATGAGACTTCGGGCTTCACCATCGACGGCAGTCTGTCCGTCAACCGTTTCCGCGACCTTCTGGCGCGCAACTACGCTTGGATCCGCCGTTTCGACTTCGCCGATGCGGCGCGGACCGCGCGCTTCTGGTATGTTTCCGAAGAGAAGCTGGAGCCGCGCCTCGGCAGTCGGCATGACGAGGCGGGACACGAGCGCGAACAGCCGCTCGGCATCGCCCGCGCCGTGGCCGATCTTGCCGCCGCGCTGGAGGGCGGGGCGCAGCCCGGAACGCTGGCGGACTTTCTTCTGAGACACCCGGAACACCGCCACACCGTGCGACGTGTGCTGATGCTGCGAGGGTTCCCCTATGGGGAGATCCGTGACAATCTGCTTGATGCGACCATGCTGCCGATCGACATCCTGCGCTGCAAGCTCGCCTTCTTCGGCGCGACCAGGTTCGATCCTCGCTCCGACCGCTGGGTCCGCATCAGCCTGTTTCAGGGTCAACCCTTCCCGGACGAGCTTGCATGCCATGACTGAATCCATCGAAATGGCCCATTCGGAACTGCGGAACCTTGTCGTCAAGGCTGCGCGGGGGGCTGGACTCAGCTGGGGGATGGCGGAAGAGGCGGGATGGGCGACGGAATGGCTGGCCCGCAGATCCCTGCCGGCCGCGCACTGGGCGGTGTCATGGCTTTCGGAAGCCGTCGATGGCAATCCGCATCCTGTCGAGATCGGAGCGCGACTGATCGACCGTTTTGCATCCGTCGAAGGACCGATGCAGCCCGAATTGCTGCCCGAGGACCTGCCCGCCCCGGGTTTCCTCCTACCGTTCCTGCATCTTATCGCGATGCGGCGCGGCGCGATGGAGGTGACGGGCGGCATCGGACGCGCCGTCCTCGTTCAGCCGGATGGATCCGTGAGTTTTGGCCCCGGCTGGTCACACGCGGCGCGAGGCTGGTGGGTGGCGATGGCA
Organism: uncultured Paracoccaceae bacterium; assembly: GCA_934500835.1. Taxonomy (GTDB): domain Bacteria; phylum Pseudomonadota; class Alphaproteobacteria; order Rhodobacterales; family Rhodobacteraceae; genus Pseudogemmobacter. The sequence goes on from CAKSTR010000013.1 coordinate 86,788, forward strand.
AGCGGGGCCGAGGCGTCGGTCCACACCGTCATGCCGGCTTCGATTTCGGAATACCTCGAGTTGCTTGCCTTGCGAACCACCGTGCCCTCATCCTCAACGTCCCGTCGTGACGCAGGATCGGCGATGACGGATAACGACTAGATCAAGGGTGCCCCGGCCCGCTCGTGCTCATCTGGCGCTACGTCCTGCGGGAGAGAAGGCGACGAGAGATTTGTCTCGTTCAACCGTTTCGCCGACCGTTCTCCGCCTTGCGCTTCGCTTCACTGAGAAGACGTGCTCCTCAAGGCGTGCAGATGATCCCGCCGAAAGCCCCCTTGGCGTGCCCCACACGGCCGGTCCGCGCTGCAGGGGGCCTGATCCTTTCGCGCGCCGCCCGGGGCCTTCCCGCGCCTGCGAGATCAGGCCCGTGCTGGGCGTCGCAGGATCAGGGCCAGTGGCATGGCGCAGAGCGTGACCCACATCATCAGCTGGAAGTCGTTGATGTAGGAGATCATCGCCGCCTGCGCGTTCACGAGGTTGTCCAGCGTCTGCAGGGCCGAGGCGCTGCCGGTTGTTGCGCTCGGGCTCACCTGCAGCAGCACCGGGTTGTAGGGGTTGATGAAGGCACCGAGTTCGGCATGGTTGATCTGCACGTTGCGGGTCATCGCGGCGGTGACCACGGAAATCCCGATGGAAGAGCCGATGTTGCGCACAAGGCTGAACAGGCTGGTGGCATCGGCCCGGAATCGCGGCTCCAGCGTGGCGAAGGCGATGGTGGAGAGGGGCACGAAGACCAGCCCAAGGCCAAGGCCCTGCACGACGCCGCTGCGGATGATGGGCCAGCTGTCCATCTGGGGCGTGAAGCCCGTCATCTCCCACAGCGATAGGGCGGTCAGCGACAGGCCCGCCAGCACCAGAACCCGCGCATCGACATGGCGCACCAGCCGGCCCACCACCAGCATCGAGATCATCGTCCCCACCCCGCGCGGCGCCATCACCACACCCGTGGTGATCACCGGATAGCCGAGGATGCGCGACAGCATCGGCGGCAGCAACGCAAGGCTGGCCAGAAGGATGATCCCCACCACGAAGATGAACACCAGCCCGACGCGGAAGTTGTTGTCGCGGAACATCTGCGGATCAAGGAAGGGATGCGCCTTGGTCAGGATATGGACCACGAACATCCAGAACCCCGAGATCGAGATGACCAGATAGATCCAGATCTCGACCGCCGAGAACCAGTCGACCTCGCCGCCGCGGTCCAGCATCAGCTGCAAGGAGCCGATGGCCAGCGACAGAAGCGCGAAACCGGCCATATCGAAGCTGCGCTGCTTGCGCGGCGTCTTCGGCAGGTAGGCAAGACAGCCTGCCAGCGCCAGCGCGCCGACGGGCAGGTTGATCAGGAAGACCCATCGCCAGTCGTAGCTTTCGGTCAGCCAGCCGCCCAGGGTCGGGCCGATGATCGGGCCGACCATGATCCCGGCCCCCCACATCGCCATGGCCTGCCCGGCCTTTTCGCGCGGGTTGATGTCCAGAAGAAAGGTCTGCGACAGGGGCACGATGGCCGCGCCGAATACGCCCTGCAACAGGCGGAAGATCACCATGGAGGGCAGGCTCCATGCGATGCCGCAGGCCAGCGACATGGCAACGAAGCCGACGATGGAAATCAGGAACAGCTCGCGCTTGCCCAGCCGGTCGGCCAGCCAGCCGGTCACGGGCGTCATGATCGCGGATGCCACGATATAGCTGGTCAGCACCCAGTTGATCGTGTCCTGCGACGCCCCCAGATCCCCCGTCATCGAGGGCAGCGCCACATTGGCGATGGTGGTGTCCAGCACCTGCATGATCGTCGCCGCCATGATCGACAGCGTGATCAGGCCGCGGTGTTTCACCTCGACCGCGGCGGCAGAGGGGCCGGACCCGGGCGGCGGGGCTTCGGGCAGGTCGGACATGATGCCGTCAGTGCCCCGCGGCAAGCCGGGGCGAGGCACCGGCCGAAGTATCTACCGTCACTTCCGCGCTGAGACCGGAGGCAAGAGTTGCGGCATCTGCCGGATTGTCCAGCTTGATCCGCACCGGAACGCGCTGTGTCACCTTGACCCAGTTCCCGGTGGCGTTCTGCGCCGGCAGCAACGAGAACTCGGCCCCGGTACCCGCGCCGATCGCCTCGACCGTGCCGGTAAAGGTCTTGCCGGGGGCGGCATCGAACACGATTTCGGCGGGCTGTCCCGGCGCCAGATTGGCCAGCTGCGTTTCCTTGAAATTCGCCTCGACCCAGACATCGGTGGTCTCGACAAGAGCAAAGACCGATTGGCCGGCGGCAAGCATGACCCCCTTGTTGAAGGAAGATGCCTGATAGATCACCCCATCCGCAGGCGCGCTGACGCGGGTGACGGAAAGGTTGTAGCGGGCGCGGTCCAGCTCGGCCAGGGCGGCGCGGACGGCCGGGTGATCGTCGGTGGCGGCGGCAGCATTGCCGCCCAGTGCCGCGCGGGCGGCGTCGGCGGTCAGGCGTGCAACCTCGGCCGACTCGCGCGCCTGACGGGTGGTATGGCGCACCTCGTCCAGCGCACTGGTCGAGGTGACGCCCCGGTTCGAAAGGGCCTCCTGCCGGGCAAGGGCGTCCTCTTGATATGTGGCATTGTCGGCTGCAAGCACGGCCTGCGCCTCGGCCTGGGCAAGCGCGGCCTTCAGCCCCTCGACCTGCAGGCGGGCGGCGTTCACGGCGGCTTCGGCCTGGGCCACGGCCAGCTCATAGGGCTGCGGATCGACCTGAAACAGCGGGTCACCCGCCTTGACCGATTGCAGCTCATGCACATTCACCTCGACCACGCGGCCGCCGACCGTGGGCGCGATGGAAAGATGTGCCTGGTGCAGATAGGCATTCTCGGTGGTTTCGTGGTCCGCGCCGGACAGCCACCAGACGCCGACACCCGCGGCAAGCAGGACCGGAACGGACAGCATCAGCAGGGTCTTGCGCAGGGGCCGGGCGGGTTTGGCGGCGGGGGCAGGGTCAGAAGCCGCAACAGCAACGGCAGTGGCAGGTTCGGCAGGCGTGGTGCGGGCGTTCATTTCGGTGTCTCGGGAGGGGCGGGAGGGGGCGCCTGAGCGGGAAGGCTCTCGGCCGCTTTGAGGTTGTCGACGATTTTCAGAAGGGCGGCATGAACAAGACGGCGATCGTCGTCGCTCAGCCCCGCCAGGGCCTCGTCACAGACGTCGGTGATGGCCCGTTTCGCCTCTGGTGCGACCTGGCGCGCCTTGTCCGTGGCAATGACGATCCGGGCGCGCCGGTCTTCGGGATGCGGCTCACGGCGCAGCCAGCCGCCTTGCTCCATGCGGTCAAGAAGGCGCGAGACACTGATCGGTTCCACCCCGAGCAAAGCTGCCAGCGCCGTCTGTGTCGACGGCCCCTCGCGCAGAAGTTGGCCCAGAAGCCGCCATTGCGCCGCAGACAGGCCATGCGATGCGGTCCGGGCTTCGAACCGGGTCCACAGCCTGCGCGCGGTGTCCTGCAAAAGGACGGGAAGTTTCTCGATACGGTAATTCACTAAGCGCGCTTACTATAAGCCTGGACAGGAAGCAAGGGCCAACGCTGCCAAGGGGCTGCGGGATGTGTCGGTGCCAGGCACGACTCACGGACGGGGCTGACTGATCCGTCTGCCGGCAGCCGCGTTTGCAAAGGGGTGGCCGGGCAGCAGGGCACGGCGAGGTGAGGGGGGCGGGACGCGGCTTCCCTGCGATCCCGGCCGCTGATCCTGCGGCGTAGCGCCGCGCCACGGGGCAAGGGGAAATCCCGCCGGGAACCCGTGCCTGCACCATAAACCTGCACAGCAGAAGTATATTTGCCTGTTCTCGCTGCGCCATTCCCGGTCTAGGCTTGTGCAGGCGCCCGGCCCAAGGACACGGCGCGACCAGATGTCATCTCGCGGCAGGGGCATGTCCGGCAGAGGTACGGCCTGACCGCAAGCACGCCCGCGTTGTGCCCAGGACTTGAAGGGCCGGCGCATTCCGGAGGCAAGCCGATGTTCGGACTGACAGCACTTGAACTGGCGCGTATCCAGTTCGGCTTCACCATATCCTTCCATATCATCTACCCCGCCATCACCATCGGGCTGGCCAGTTATCTTGCCGTGCTGGAGGGGTTGTGGCTGTGGAGGAAGGACGCGGTCTATCGCGATCTCTACCATTTCTGGTCGAAGATCTTTGCGGTGAACTTTGCCATGGGCGTCGTCTCGGGCCTTGTGTTGGCCTATCAGTTCGGCACCAACTGGAGTTACTTCTCGTCCTTCGCCGGGTCGATCACCGGACCGTTGCTGGCCTATGAGGTGCTGACCGCCTTCTTCCTTGAGGCCGGCTTCCTTGGCGTCATGCTTTTTGGCTGGAACAAGGTCGGGCCGGGGCTGCATTTCTTCGCAACCATCATGGTGGCACTGGGCACCCTGATCTCGGCCACCTGGATCCTTGCCTCGAACAGCTGGATGCAGACGCCGCAAGGATTTGAAATCATCGATGGCGTCGTGGTGCCGGTGAACTGGATCGAGGTGATCTTCAACCCGTCCTTCCCGTATCGTCTTGCCCATATGGTGACCGCCGCCTTCCTGTCGACGGCGCTGTTCGTCGGCGCATCGGGGGCGTGGCATCTCTTGCGCGGCAATGACAACGCCCGCGTGCGCAAGATGATGTCGATGGCGATGTGGATGTTGCTGGTGGTCGCGCCGTTGCAGGTGGCGATCGGCGACCAGCACGGCCTGAACACGCTGGAGCACCAGCCGGCGAAGATTGCCGCGATGGAAGGGCATTGGGAAAACACTCCCGGAGAGGGTGTGCCGCTGATCCTGTTCGGCTGGCCCGATCAAGAGGCCGAAGTGACCCGCTGGGCCATCGAGATCCCCAATCTCTCAAGCCTGATCCTGACCCACAGCCTTGATGGTCAGTTCCCCGGCCTGAAGGAGTTCGCACCCGAGGACAGGCCGCCGGTGGCGGTGGTGTTCTGGACCTTCCGCATCATGGTGGGGCTTGGGCTTTTGATGGTGACACTGGGCCTTTGGGCGGCATGGCGGCGCTGGCAAGGCCGGCTGTATCAGGGCCGCTGGTTCCTGCGGTTCGCCGCAGTGATGGGGCCCTCCGGGCTGATCGCCATTCTGGCTGGCTGGTACACCACGGAAATCGGCCGCCAGCCCTGGATCATCTACGGGGTGATGCGGACCGAGGATGCCGTCTCTGGTCATTCCGTCCTGACCATGAGCACGACCCTGGTGCTTTTCATCGTGGTCTATTTCTTCGTCTTCGGCATCGGGACCAGCTACATGCTGCGGCTTGTCGGCAAGGGGCCCGCGCAGGAGGAAGAGGATGCCTCCACCGACGATGCCGCCCCGCGGCCGGCAAGACCGTTGTCCGCCGCACCCGATCTGTCCAAGGAGGGCTGAGTCATGGGAATCGATCTGCCGCTGATCTGGGCGCTGATCATCGGGTTCGGGCTGATGATGTATGTCATCATGGACGGGTTCGATCTGGGCATTGGCATCCTCTTTCCGTTTGTCCGCAGCCGGGATGACCGCGATGTGATGGTCAACACCGTGGCCCCGGTCTGGGATGGCAACGAGACCTGGCTGGTCATGGGAGGGGCGGGCCTGATGGCGGCCTTTCCGCGGGCCTATGCGGTCATCCTGACCGCGCTGTACCTGCCGCTTGCGCTGATGCTTCTGGGCCTGATCTGGCGCGGCGTCGCCTTCGAGTTCCGCTTCAAGGCGGATGACCGGCACAAGCCCTTCTGGGACAAGGCCTTCATGCTGGGCTCGATCACGGCGACCTTCTTTCAGGGCGCCTCGCTTGGAGCCTTCCTTGACGGGTTTCCGGTCGAGGGCAATCGCTATCTTGGCGGGCCGATGGACTGGCTGACGCCCTTCAGCGTCTTTGTCGGCTGTGGCCTGATCGTCGCCTATGCGCTTCTGGGGGCGACCTGGCTTGTCATCAAGACCGAGGGCGCGTTGCAGCGCCGGATGATCCGGCTGGCCCGGCCGGCGGCCCTGGCACTGCTGGGGACGATCGGGATCGTCAGCCTCTGGACGCCGCTTGTCCATGCCGAGATCGCCGCCCGCTGGTTCAGCCTGCCAAACCTGATCCTCTTCTCTCCGGTGCCGTTGCTGGTCGTGCTGGCCACCTGGCTGCTGCTGCGCCAGTTGCGGCACGAGGAACCGGGTGCCGCGCCTTTCCTGCTGGCTCTTGGCCTGCTGTTCCTGGGCTATTCCGGGCTTGGCATCAGCCTGTGGCCCAACATCCTGCCGCCCGGAATCTCGATCTGGGAGGCCGCGGCACCGCCGCAGAGCATGGGCTTTGCACTGGTGGGGGCGTTGTTGATCATCCCGATGATCCTGGGCTACACGGCCTGGTCCTATTACGTCTTTCGCGGCAAGGTGAAGCCAGGCGAGGGGTACCATTGATGGAGCCTGTACGCATGGACCGCAGCACCCGCGCGCCGCGATCCTTCTGGAAAAGGCTGGGGTGGCTGCTGCTGATCTGGGCGGCCAGCGTCGGTGCCCTGGGGCTGGTGGCTTACGGCTTTCGCTGGGTCATGGGGCTGGCTGGCCTGACGGTGTAGCGCCAGCATCCCGCCGGTCGCTGTCTGGCACAGCGGGGCCGCGAAACCGTCTCGGCACCTGTTCCGAAGGTGTCACAAGGGTTTATACAGTTGAACCAATAATGTTACCGACGTGGCGACCAGCAGTCCGCCAGGTTCGGGTCATGGTTTCCGCCAGGGAAACAGGGCAGGGACAACAGAACGTCCCGTCCGGGTGCGGTTTTCACCAAGTCTGGAAGCGATCAATGCGTCCAGGCGCCCCGGCGGTCGGTGGCGAAGTTCTCGCCGTAGCCGCGCTGGCGGATGTTGGCACGGCGCGGTTTGGGTTCCATGACCGAGGCCTCGATGTCATGCGCGGCGGCATAGGCCATGGCCTCGTCCCGGCTGTCGAAGCGCAGACGCACTTGCGACTGCGTATCGCCCGAGGAAGTCCAGCCCATCAGCGGGTCAACTTCGCGCGCGGTCGCAGGGGCAAACTCCAGGACCCATTGGCTGGTTCCTGCAGTCCCGGATTGCATCGCGGTGCGGGCTGGCTGGTAGATGCGGGCGCGCATGGAAACCTCCGTCGTCAACGGCGCTGTTCTGGCGGATCGGGGGCAAAAGCGCAAGCGGCACTTCGCCGCGTCTGGCATGGCTGCCGGCCGGCCGCAGGGAGTGTGGGTGGGGTGTGTCGCGGCCGGCACGTCAGTGTACCGCTTGCCGAACCAGCTTCAATCAATCACAGGTTGAAATCAACTAAAAGATGAACTTCAGGCCGAGATTTTTCCCCGGTTTGAAACATCCCCTTGTCCACTGGCATTCAGGTCAGTGCCGACGACACCGGCGGTTTCCTGTCTGCCATGACAAACAGGTCCTTGAAAGGGAACAAAAACAGATCAAATCTGAAGGGCCGGCGGGGAATCGCCCGCGCGAGGACAGAACCGATGCCCCATAACAATTCGAACGCCCTGGATCCACGCCCCGATGTGCTGACCCGGCCCAAGCTGGAAGGGGGCAAGCGCTTCCTCATGCAGACGCCCTTCCAGGCGGCAGGGGATCAGCCGACCGCGATTGCCGAGCTTTCGGCCGGGGTTCGGGCAGGCGACCGGGATCAGGTGCTGTTGGGGGCGACCGGCACCGGCAAGACCTTTACCATGGCAAAGGTGATCGAAGAGACGCAGCGCCCGGCGATCATCCTGGCGCCGAACAAGACGCTGGCCGCGCAATTGTATGGGGAGTTCAAGGGCTTCTTTCCCGAAAACTCGGTCGAGTATTTCGTCAGCTACTACGATTACTATCAGCCCGAGGCCTATGTCGCGCGGACCGACACCTATATCGAGAAGGAATCCCAGATCAACGAGCAGATCGACCGGATGCGCCACTCGGCGACCCGGGCGCTCTTGGAGCGGGACGACGTGATCATCGTGGCTTCGGTCAGCTGCATCTACGGCATCGGCTCTGCCGAGACCTATTCGGCGATGACGCAGGACCTGCTGGTTGGCCAGCTTTATGACCAGCGCAAGGTGATTGCGGAACTGGTGGCGCAGCAGTACCGGCGGCTGGAAGGGTCCTTCCAGCGCGGGGCCTTCCGGGTGCGGGGCGACAGTCTGGAAGTCTGGCCCGCCCACCTTGAGGATCGGGCGTGGCGCTTCAGCTTTTTCGGAGAAGAGCTTGAGTCCATTGTCGAATTCGATCCGCTGACAGGGGCGAAGACCGATACGTTCAAGCAGATCCGCATCTATGCCAATTCGCACTATGTCACTCCGCGGCCGACGCTGCAGCAGGCGATCAAAGGCATCAAGGACGAGTTGTTCCACCGGCTGAAGCAACTGACCGGCGAGGGCAAACTGCTTGAGGCGCAGCGGCTGGAGCAGCGCACCAATTTCGACCTTGAGATGATGGAGGCCACGGGCAGCTGCGCCGGGATCGAGAACTATTCGCGCTGGCTGACCGGCCGGGCGCCCGGAGAGCCGCCGCCGACGCTGTTCGAGTTCATCCCCGACAATGCCATTGTTTTCGCGGACGAATCCCATGTGACGGTTCCGCAGATCGGCGGCATGTACAAGGGCGACTTCCGGCGCAAGATGACGCTGGCAGAGCATGGATTCCGGCTGCCGTCCTGCATGGACAACCGCCCGCTGAAGTTCGAGGAATGGGACGCGATGCGCCCGCAGTCGGTGTTCGTCTCTGCAACCCCCGCCGCCTGGGAGATGGAGCAGACCGGGGGCGTCTTCACCGAGCAGGTGATCCGCCCGACCGGGCTGATCGACCCGCAGGTCGAAATCCGGCCGGTCGAGATGCAGGTCGACGATCTTCTGGACGAGGTGCGCAGGGTTGCCGCGAAGGGTTTCCGCACGCTGGTCACCACACTGACCAAGCGGATGGCCGAGGATCTTACAGAATATCTGCATGAGCAGGGGATCAGGGTGCGCTACATGCACTCGGATATTGATACAATCGAACGTATCGAGATTCTGCGCGATCTGCGGCTTGGTGCCTTCGACGTCCTGGTCGGGATCAACCTGCTGCGCGAGGGCCTGGACATCCCGGAATGCGGGCTGGTGGCGATTCTGGACGCCGACAAAGAGGGCTTCCTGCGGTCCGAAACCTCGCTGATCCAGACCATCGGCCGGGCGGCGCGGAATGCCGAGGGGCGGGTGATCATGTATGCCGACCGGATCACCGGCAGCATGGAACGCGCCATGGCCGAGACGGACCGCCGCCGCGACAAGCAGAAGGCCTACAACAAGGAGCACGGCATCACGCCGCAGACGGTGAAGAAAAACGTCGAGGACGTGCTGGCCGGCCTGTGGCAAGGCGACACCGACCAGAGCCGTGTCACCGCGACGGTCGAGAAGGCGGGTGTCGGCCAGAACCTTGCCGCCCATCTGGAGGCCCTGCGCACGGCGATGCGCAAGGCCGCCGAGAACCTTGAGTTCGAAGAGGCCGCAAGGATGCGGGACGAGATCAAGCGGCTTGAGGCGGTGGAACTGACCGTGGCCGATGACCCGCTGGCCCGCCAGTCCGCGGTCGAGGAGGCGGCGGAACTGGCGGTAAGAGCCTCGGGCCGGTCGACGGCGGGGCGGCCGGGCCAAAGGGGCGGGGTGAAACGGCGCGCGCGCCGCTAGCCGCTTCAGGGTGCGACGGCGCCGGAGTCCGGGTGGAACGGGTCACTGAGGCCGCTGAGACACCCGCTCTCGCGTGCCACACCACTGGGGAAGGCGTAGCCTTTCGGTGCCACCTCGTTGGCGGCAATCTCAAGCCGGTAGTGGCGGCCCAGAAGCGCCAGAACCTCTTCGCCAAGCCTGGGATCGGCGCGCAGTGATCCGCGATGCGAGGCATCGAGCCGGGGCGAATGCAGCGCCTCTTCCAGCGACATGCCGAAATCCAGCATCAGCGCGGCGATCTGCGCCACCGCCGGCATGATCAGATCCCCGCCCGAGGCGCCGATGGCGAAAAGGGCGGCCCCGTCACGCACGGCGATGGTGGGGCACATGTTCGAACTGTTGATGCGCTTGCCGCCCTCCATCGTGGTGTTCAGGCCGGGGCGCGGATCGAAGTAGCTGACGCCGTTGTTCATCAGGATGCCGGTGCCGGGCAGGGTGACGCCGCAGCCGAAATGATCAAGGATCGTATAGGTCAACGCGACCATATTGCCCTCGGCATCGGCGGCCGAAAGCGAAGAGGTGTGCGCCCCCACCTCGGCCAGGGTGCCGTTCTTGATCCGATGCGCGCGCCAGGCGGCCTCAAGCCCGGCGGCATAGGCAAGCCAGCTTTCGGGCGAGGGACTGCGGCCGGGGGCGGGCAGGGCCTGCGCCACATGGGCGAGCATGTCGTTCAACCGCTGGCCGCCGCTTTGCGGGCCAACCGTGTGCAGGGTGGCGCCGCGATGTTCGCCCCGCATCGCCTCGGTCTCGAGAACGCGATAGGCGGCAAGATCCTGCATGGCGATCCGGTTGCCGCCCGCCTGAAGGTCGGCGACAAGCCTTTCGGCAAGACGGCCGTGATAGAAGTCCTGCGCGCCATGGTCGCGCAGGCGGCGCAAGGTCTCGGCCAGGGCGGGGATGCGCATCGTCTCGCCCGGCTGCAGCGGCCGGCCCTGCGGCAGGTAGATGGCCGCGCTGACCGGATCGGCGGCGATCTGCTCCATCTCGGTCGCGATCAGCAGGGTGGTGTACCAGCTGGCGGCGATGCCGGTCTCGGCAAGGGCCAGCGCCGGGGCCAGTGCCGCGGCGAATCCCAGTTTTCCGAAACGCCCGGCTGCATGCGAAAGACCGGCAACGGCCCCCGGCAGCGTTGCAGCCGAAGCACCCCGGGTGTTGCGACGGCCGACCACGGCGGGAAAGCCCATCAGGGTTGGCGGCAGATCGGGGTCGATGGGATAGTCCGCCGCCGACAGCGCCTGCGGCAGAACTCCCTGGAAATCCAGCGCGACGGCGCGGCCTTCATGCGCCAGCCAGATCACCATGAAGCCGCTGCCGCCAAGGCCGCACATCCACGGCTCGACCGGCGCCAGCGCCAGCGCCGCAGCAACGGCGGCATCCACGGCGTTGCCGCCTTGGGCCAGCAACTGCGCACCGGCCTCGGCGGCCAGCACATGCTGGGCGGCGACCATCCCCCTGGCAGAGGTGACGGCGGGCTTGCGGATCACCCATTGCTCACGGGGCCAGGGCTGCGAAATGGCCATGTTTTTCTCGCTTTCGGGATGGAGGTCATGCGTCTTGGCGACTCAATATTTTATTGATATATCGAAAAACGCAATGACTATTCCCGGGGCTGGACAGGCATGAACACGCGAAAAAGCGACACGGCCTATACGATCCTGCGGCGCAGGATCATGTCGGCCGACATGCGCCCGGGTGATCTGATCGACGACAAGGTCCTGATGGCCGAACTGGAGATCGGCCGCACGCCGCTGCGCGAGGCAATCCTGCGGCTGGAGCAGGAGGGGCTGGTCGTCTCCTACGGGCGGCGCGGCTATTTCGTGGCCGAAACCTCTCCCCTCGATCTGTTCCGCGCCTTCGAACTGCGGCGCGAGATCGAATGCTTTGCCGCCGCCCGCGCCGCCGAACGGCGGACCGCGGATGAGCTTGCCGCCTTCCGGGCCTTCTTTGCCCGGCTGGAGGACGAGGCGGCGGATCATGCCGATGACGTGGCATGGCATCTGGATGCCGACGAAGAGTTTCACCGTCTGGTGTCGCAAGCCTCGGACAACCGCTTTGCCGGTCAGTATCTGTCGTTCCTGTTCTGCCTGTCGGTACGCAGCCTTTATCTGTCGCGCGTGCCTGTCACGCTGGTGCATGAAGAGATCGCCAACTACCGCGCCGTCTTCGACGCGATCGAGCGGCGCGATGCCGCCGGGGCCGAGGCCGCGATGCGCGAGCACCTGACCATCAACCCGCTTCAGGGGCTGATGAACGAAACGGCAGCCGTCAGCCTCAGAAAGACGGTCTGATGCGGCGGGCGGTGCGTGAGCGGCTGGTGACCACAGCCATGCTTGCGCCTTCGGTGCTGCTGCTGGTGTTTCTGGTGCTGATCCCGCTTTGCGTGGTGGCGGCCTATTCCTTCGCCGGGCGGGATGCTTATGGCGGGGTGGTGCCGGGGTTCACGCTGGACAACTACCGCGCGCTTCTGGAAAGCAATTACCTTCTGGTCTTTGTCAACTCGTTCAAGCTGGCGGCGGCGACCACGGTGCTTTGCCTGCTGGTCGGCTATCCGGTGGCCTATTTCATCGCCTTTCGGGCAGGGCCATGGGGGCCGGTCCTTCTGGTGCTGATGCTGATTCCGTTCTGGATCAACTTCCTGATCCGCATCTCGGCCTGGGTGGTGCTTTTGGGTCGGGGCGGGCTGATCAACCAGACTGCCGTGGGCATCGGCCTGTTCGACGCGCCGGTCGGGATGCTGGGCACCTTCGGCGCAACCATGGTGGGGATGGTCTATGCCTTCCTGCCGCTGGCCGTCTTCCCGATCTATGCCGCGCTGCAACCCATCGACCGCAAGCTGCTGGAGGCCGGGGCCGATCTTGGCGCCGGGCCGACCGAGACCTTCCTGCGCGTCACCCTGCCTCTGTCACTGCCCGGCGTGCTGGCGGCGGTGCTGTTCGTTTTCGTGCCCTCGATGGGGGTCTTTGCCATCCCGGTCCTGCTGGGCGGCGGCAAGTCGTTCATCCTGGGCAACCTGATCGTCCAGCTGTTCCTTGAGTTCCGCAACATCCCGCTGGGGGCGGCGGTATCGATCCTGATGCTGGGGTTCGCCAGCCTGGGAATCCTTCTCTACATGCGGGCGCTTGCCCGGATCGAGGGGGCAAGATGAGCGCCGCCTTGCGCAAACCCGGCTGGCTGCGGCGCACCTTCCTGCACGGAATCTCCGGCTGGGTGACGCTGCTGTGCTATCTCTTCATGTTCCTGCCGATCGTCGTGCTGATCGTGTTTTCGTTCAACGATGCCAAATCCACCGTGGTCTGGAAGGGCTTTTCGCTGCGCTGGTACGACGCGGTCTTCGACAACCGCAACATCGGCCGCGCCTTGAACGTCAGCCTGATCGTCGCCCTGTCCAGCGCCGCCATCTCGACCTGCATCGGCTCGCTTGCCGCTGTTGCGATCACGCGGCGCAAATTCGCCGGCCGCAACCTTCTGGCGGCCGGCCTTGCCGCACCGCTGGTCCTGCCCGAGATCGTGCTGGCCGTGGCGCTTCTTGTGGTGATGAGCGCGACGGGCATCACCATGGGCTATGGCACCATGATCGCGGGGCATGTTCTGGTCTCGATCCCCTTCGCCACGCTGATCGTGCGGGCTGCCGCCAGCGGGCTGGATGCCCGGACCGAGGATGCAGCCGCCGATCTTGGCGCCAATGAATGGCAGACCTTCCGGCTGGTGACGCTGCCGCAGCTGGCTCCGGCGATCTTCACCTCTTTCATCCTGTCGGCCACGCTTTCCTTCGACAATCTGGTGATGTCCACCTTCACCAATGGTGTCGGCACCACAACGCTGCCCCTGCGGATCTATTCCTCGCTGAAGCTGGGCATCACGCCCGAGATCAACGCCCTGGGCGCGCTGATGGTGCTGGCCAATATCGTGGTCATCCTTCTCGTGATGGGGCGCTATCTGCCCCTGCTTCTCAGAACCGACCGGCGGTGAACCGCCGGCACCCCTCAACATGGAGAGTCCAATGAAACGCCTGTTCCGCCCGTTTTCGCTGTCGATTGCCGCCCTGTTGCTGACCTCCGCGGCCTCTGCGGAAGACCTGCGCATCTTCGGCTGGGCCAATGAGATGCCCGATGAGGTGCTGGAGGATTTCACCGCCGCGACCGGCATCGAGGTGATCTTCGACACCTTCGATTCCAATGAGGCGATGATCGCCAAGCTGGAAGCGGGGGGCACGGGCTATGACCTGGTCAATCCGTCGCAATACGCCGTGCAGATCCTGCGGAACCGCGGGCTGGTGGATGATCTGGACCACTCGAAGATCGCGACCTATGACAACATCGGTCAGGCCTTCAAGGATGTGTCCTATGACCCGGGCAACGTGACGGCGATCCCCTATGTCTGGGGCACCACCGGCCTTGCCTACAACAAGACCTGCGTGGATGAGCCGATCACCAGCTGGAAAGCCCTGTTCGACGAGAAATACTCGGGCCGTGTCTACATGCTGGACAACATGCTGGCGGCCTATATCGCCGGCCTGCAGGTCAACGGCTTCAGCGCCAATACCTCGGTCGAGGCCGAAGTGCAGAAGGCGACCGAGACGTTGATCGCGCAAAAGCCGATGCTGGCGGGCTACAACAGCACCAACTTCGCCGATCTGGTCTCGTCGGGTGAGGCCTGCATCGTGCAAAGCTGGTCCTCCTCGGTGCTGCAGGTGATCGCGGACAACCCCGATGTGGTCTATGTCCTGCCCGAAGAGGGCGGCACGATGTGGATCGACGGCTTTGCGGTGCTGAAGGACGCGCCGAACAAGGACGCGGCCTACAAGTTCCTGACCTATATCCTGCAGCCCGAAGTCGCAGCCAAGACGACCGAGCTGACCCAGACTGCCACCGTGGTGACAGCGGCAAAGGATCTGCTGCCGCCGGAAATCGCCAACAATTCGGCTGTGTTCCCGGATGAGGCGACCATCGCCAAGGCGGATTTCATCCTTGATGTCGGCGATGCGATGAAATTCTACCAGGACGGCTGGACCCGGGTGAAAGCCGCCCAGTGACGCCATGCCCGCCGCCTCCGGGGCCGGGGGCGGCGGACCGATCCCATATATCTGCCGGCGGGGACCGATGGCCGATCACGCAGTAGAACTTCACAGTGTCACCAAACGTTTCGGTGACTATGTCGCCCTTCAGGACTTCAGCCTGTCGATCGGGAAGGGTGAATTCTTCACGCTTCTCGGGGCTTCGGGCTGCGGCAAGACCACCACACTGCGGCTGATCGCGGGGTTCGAGCTGCCGACCACCGGCAAGGTGCTGATCGGCGGCCGCGACATGTCCGACAGTCCGGCCTATGCGCGCCCCGTCCATACGGTGTTCCAGTCCTATGCGCTGTTTCCGCATATGAACATCCTTGAGAACGTGGCCTTCCCTCTGCGCATCCGCCGCCTTCCGCGGGCCGAGCGTCAGGCCCGCGCTCTCGCCGCGCTGGATCTGGTGCAGATGGGCGGCATGGCGGACCGCCGGCCCTCGCAGATCTCGGGCGGGCAGCAGCAGCGTGTGGCGCTGGCACGGGCCCTGGTCAACGAACCAGAGGTGCTTTTGCTGGACGAACCGCTTGGCGCGCTGGACCTGAAGCTGCGCAAGGAGATGCAGCTTGAGCTGAAAGAGATGCAGCGCCGGCTTGGCATCACCTTCGTCTTCGTCACCCATGATCAGGAAGAAGCCCTGACCATGAGCGACCGCATCGCCCTGATGCAGGACGGCCGGATCGTGCAACTGGCCGACCCTGCCACGCTTTATAACGCGCCGCAAACGCTCTATGCCGCCTCCTTCATCGGCGAGACCAATCTTCTGCCCGGTGCCGTCGTCGCGGCCAGCGCCGACCGGGCCGAGGTTGAACTGTTCGGCCGCCGTCTGACCCTGCCGCAGACGGGGCTTGCCGCCGGGCCGGTCACTCTTGCGATCCGCCCCGAGACCATTGCCCGTCTGACCCCGGGCGAGACCGCCGAGGGCGTCGTCTTTGACGCCACCCTGCGCGATCTGGTCTTCATCGGCACCGACATGCGGCTGGTCTATGACATCGACGGCGGCGGAGAGCTTGCCCTTCGGTTCCAGAACCGCGGCCACATCCCGCATCCGCCACAACAGGGCGAAAGGGTGCGGCTGGCCCTGCGCCCCGCCGATCTGCGCGCCTTTCCCAACTGACATATCAACAACGGACAGAACCCTATGGGCGACTACATATTGAACCCGCTGCCGCCTCAGATGGAGGCCGCCCGTGTCGCGCGTCTGGCGCAGATCGAGACGGCGACCCTGGGTCATTATCTCTACTCGGGCTTTGCCGACACCGGGCTGCGGCCGGTGTTTCCGGGCAGGCGGATCGCCGGGGCGGCGGTGACGCTGCAGATTGCGGGGCCGTGCTCGACCCTGCTGTACTACGCGATGGACCGGGTGCGGCCGGGGGATGTGCTGGTCATCGACCGCTCGGGCGACAGCCGGCACGCCTGCTGGGGCGGTTTCATGGCGCTGGTTGCCCGCGTGCGCGGCCTTGCCGGGGTGATCGTCGACGGCTGCCTGACCGATCCCGATGCGATCCGCCGCGAAGGCGTGCCGACCTGGGGCCGCGACACCTCGGCCAATACGACCAAGCTTCTGGATCTGGGCGGCTCCTTCAACGTGCCGGTCAGCGTCGGCGGGGTGGCGGTGACCCCCGGCGATGCCGTTCTGGCGGATGATTGCGGCATCGTGGTGGTGCCGGGCCAGCGGCTGGAGGCGCTGATGGACACCGCCCTTGCCGAACAGGCCGAAGAGGATGACTGGGTCAAGCGGGTCGAGGCGGGCGCGAAGCTGCAGGATCTGGTGGACATCGAGGCGAAGATGGGGCTGAAGAAATGACCACGATCTCTCCGCATGCCTTCTGGCTTTCGACGCCGCATCAGCAGGCGGTCGAAATCGCTTTCGATCTTGGCTGCCGCACCTTCATTCTGGATGTGGAGCATGGCTATTTCGAATTGAACGCCACCGACAAGCTGGTGGCGCTGATCTTGGCCCTTGGTGCCAGGGTTCATGCCAAGGTGCTTGGCCCCGAGGCGGTTGCCATCCAGCAGATGCTGGACATCGGCTGCTCGGGCGTCATCATCCCGCATATCGGCGATGCGGCCCACGCAGCACGGGTCTGCGCCGCATCCAAATATCCGGGCCTGGGCAACCGCAGCTTCTCGGGCACCCGGCCGGCGCGCTATGATGCCGTGACGCAAGACTATTACGAGCGTCAGAACACCGAGACGAAGTGCTATCCGATGGTCGAATCCGCCGAGGCGCTGGCCGATATCGACGCGATACTGGCGCTGCCCACGGTGGATGGCGTCTTTGTCGGCCCGTCGGACCTGTCGCTGTCGCGCGGGCGGGGCGCCTATATGAAGACCACGGCCGATTTCGACGATCTGCGCACCATCGCGGCGGCCTGCGCCAAGGCCAGCAAGCCCTGGATCATGCCGGCCTGGAGTCAGGTGGAGCGTGATCTGGCCACCGAGCTTGGCGCGGCCCTCATGGTGACGGTGGATGAATATGGTGCCATCTGGACCGGGCTTGAGCGGGGGCTGAAATGACAAGGGTCGGTGTCTGGCTGGGGGATGCGGACGAGGATCAGGACTGGGTGGACCTTCTGACCCCGCTGCTTCCGGGGCTGACGGTTGAACGCCTTGGCCCCGAGGGCGCGGCCGGCGTGCAGTATGCCGTGGTCTGGGCGCCGCCGCCGGGCATGATCGCGCGGCATCCGGATCTGAAGGCCGTGGTCTCGGTGGGCGCGGGCATCGATCATGTGCTGCGCGATCCCGATCTGCCGAAACACCTGCCGATCCTGCGCACGACCGGGCCGGACATGGTGCAGAGGTTGCGCGAATATGTGGCGCTGCATGTGCTGACGCATCACCGCAACCTTGCGGCGACCGATGCCAGTCAGGCCCGCGCCGAATGGCAGCAGATCGTCACGCCGGTCGCCGGCAAGCGGCGCGTCGGCGTGATGGGGCTTGGGCGGATCGGGGCGGCCTGCGCCCGGACCCTAGCCGGGCTGGGGTTCGATGTGGCGGGCTGGTCGCGCAGCGGAGGATCGGTCGAAGGCGTCACGGTCTTTTCCGGGGCGCAGGGTCTGCCAGAGTTTCTGGCCCGGACCGAAATCCTCGTCTGCCTGCTGCCGCTGACCCCCGAAACCCGCGACATCCTGAATGCGGATCTGTTTGCGCAACTGCCGGAAGGCGCCGCGATCGTCAACGCCGGGCGGGGGGGCCATCTGGTCGAAGAGGACCTTCTGGCGGCCCTTGCCTCGGGCCGGATCGGCGGGGCCACGCTGGACGTGTTCCGCGCCGAACCCCTGCCTGCCGACCATCCGTTCTGGCGCCACCCGAAGATCCGGGTAACGCCGCATGTCGCCTCCTACATCGACCCTGCGACCGGGGCGGCGGTGGTGGCGGCCAGCATCCGTCATTTCGAGGCCGAGGGCACCGCCCCGGATGTGGCGGACGCCGTCCGGGGCTATTGAGGCGCGAGATCAGCCCTTTCGTGCCGGTGCTGCCTTTGCCGGTGCGGCTGCCTTCGGCTTGCGCCGGCGGTGGCCGATCAGGCTGGGCGGGCAGCCGAACCGGGCGCGGAAGGCCTTCGACAGATGCGAGACCGTGTCGAAGCCGGTGGCGACGGCGATCTCCATCAGGCTCATGTCGGTGGTGCTGAGAAGGTTGCGCGCCTGATCCAGCCGCAGCTTGCGGTAATAGGCGGCGGGCGTCATCCCGAGGCTGGTGACGAAAAGCCGCTCGATATGCCGGCGCGAATAGCCCGCAGCGGTGGCCAGCGCATCCATCGACAGCGTGTCCTCAAGGTGATCGGTCATCAGCCCGACAATGGCGATCAGGGCGGGGTTGCGGCTTTGCGTCACCGCGCCGATGGAACTGCGCTGCGACCTCTCGGTCCCGATCATGACATGGCGCAGGCACATCTCGGAGACCACGGCCGCAAAAGCGCCGCCATGGTCGCGGGCGATCATCGACAGGATCATGTCGGTAGCGGCCGCCCCCCCGCCGCAGGTGATCACCCGATCCTGCATCTCGAACTGATGCTGGGTGGGTTGCAGGTCGGGAAACCGCTCGACAAAGGCGGGCTGGTTTTCCCAATGCAGCGTGAAACGGCCCGAGGTCAGGAGACCCGCCCGGGCCAGCGCGATGGCCCCGGTGCAAAGCCCGCCGACGAGGCCGCCAAAGCGGTGGTGCCGGGCTACGGCGGCGACGATGGGCGGGGCGGTCGGGGCATCGACGTCATTGCCGGCGCAGACGAAAAGCGCGCTGTCGCGGGCGATCCCGGCCATCGGCGCATCGACAACCACGCAGACGCCGCTGGAACTGGCGACCGGGGCGCCGTCCGCGGAATGGACCGTCCATTGGTAAAGCGGTTGCTGGGACAGTTGGTTGGCGATGCGCAGCGTGTCGATGGCCGAACTGAAGGCAAGGATGGTGAAGCCGGGCACCAGAAGGAAGGCATAGGCCTTGGTCTTGTCGGGATGGGCCAGCGGGAAGAAGGCCGCACCACGCGGCACGAGGGTCTGTGATGCCATTGTCATGGGGCCCCCCTTGCTGTTGCGCCCACTGGCAGCGGTTGCTTGCCCCAAGTCAAGCGGGAAGGGTGCCGCCCGCGGGGGCATCGAGCCCCCTTGGACGGCGTTGCCACGGCAGACGGGCGGCCGCGCGTCAGGTGGGCGCGGGGGCGCCGCCTTCGAAGCGGTTCGCCTCGTGATAGCCGCAGGGCGCCTCCTGCATCTGCAGATGCAGGGCGGTGCCGGTATAGGGATGGGCGCGGGCCAGATCCTCATCGAAGTCGATGCCAAGGCCGGGGCCTTCGGGCGGCAGGATGTAGCCGCCCTCCCATTTGATCCTGTTGCGGATCAGCGCAAGGTGGAAGGCACCGCCGGTCTGGATCGTCTCGGCGAGCAGAAGGTTGGGGATCGAGACCGACAGATGGATGTTCGCGGCCCATTCGATGGGGCCGGCGTAGAGGTGCGGCGCCATCTCGGCATTGAAGATCTCGGCGATCGCGGCCAGCTTGCGGCCTTCGAGGATGCCGCCAAGGCGGCCGAGCGCGGGTTGCAGGATCTTCACCCCGCCGGCGCGCAGGAGCATGCCGAATTCGGTCTTTGTGGTCAGGCGCTCGCCAGTGGCGACGGGGATGCGGACCTGACGGGCGACCTCGGCGAATTCCAGAAGGTTGTCCGGGGGGATCGGCTCTTCATACCAGAGCGGGTTGTAGGGTTCGAGTTCCCGTCCAAGGCGGATGGCGCCCTGGGTGGTGAACTGGCCATGGGTGCCGAAGAGAAGGTCGGCACGGTCTCCGACGGCTTCGCGGATGGTCTTGCAGAAGGCGACCGAGCGCGAGATGTCCGACAGCGCCGGCTGGTGGCCGCCCCGGATGGTATAGGGGCCGGCGGGATCGAACTTCACGGCCGTAAAGCCCTGTTCGACGGCCTTGACGGCGGCTTCGGCCTGCCAGTCGGGGTTGACCCAGAACTCGGCATGGTTCTGGTCTGGCTCGGGGTAGAGGTAGGTGTAGCTGCGCACCCGGTCGTTCATCCGCCCGCCGATCAGCGCCCATACCGGCCGGTCGAGCGCCTTGCCGAGGATGTCCCAGCAGGCGATCTCAAGGCCCGCAAAGGCGCCCATGACGGTGGGGTCGGGGCGTTGGGTGAAGCCCGAGGAGTAGACGCGGCGATACATCAGTTCGATGTTTTCGGGGTTCTCGCCCTGCATATGGCGTTCGAACACATCCTCGAGGACCGCCTTCATCGCCTTGGGACCGACGGTGGAGGCGTAGCATTCGCCGTAGCCGACGATGCCGGTGTCGGTGGTGATCTTCGGGAAGATCCAGTAGCGCCCGCCCCAGCCGGGCGAGGGCGGGGCGACGATGAAGATTTCAAGGTCCTTGAGTTTCATGCGAGGCTCCCTTGGCTGGCCGGGGCCGGGGGTTTTGCACCCCCGGAACCCCCGCAGGATATTTTGTCCAAAGTGAAGCTAGGACGAAGAGGCGGGCGGGGCAGGGCGGTTTGCGACAGAAGACGCCGCAAAAGGCCTAGCTGTGGCCGATGGAGGTGAGGAAATCACCAAGGATCCGGGCATATTCGGCAGGGTTTTCGACCATGGGCAGATGGCCTGAGCCGCGGATCAACTGGAACCGGGCACCGGCGATCAGCTCTGCCGTCTCGCGCACAAGGTCGGGCGGGGTGGAGCCGTCATTGGCGCCGGCGATGGCGAGGGTGGGCAGGCGCAGGGTGGCCGTGGTCTCGTAGAAATCGGTGCCGGCGATGGCGGCGGCGGCCCCCATCCAGCCCTGCGGTTCGGTGCGCAGGAGGTCTTGCCGCAGCTTGGGCAGGGCCGGGTTGTCGCGCCAGCCGCGGCCCATCCAGCGCGCCATCGTGGTGTCGGCCAGCGCGGTCAGCCCGTGCTCGCGCACGGTTGCGATGCGGTCATGCCATTGCGCCGCGGTGCCGATGCGGGCGGCGGTGTTCGACAGCACCAGACCGCGCACCAGATCCAGCCGTTTGACGGCAAGCCCTTGCGCGATGAGGCCGCCGAGTGAGACGCCGAGAAGCACGGTCTCCTTCAGCGCGAAATGGTCGATCAGCCGTTCGACATCGCGGATGAGCGTGCCCATCGCGTAGGGCGCGGGCGGCACGTCGCTGAGGCCATGGCCGCGCAGGTCCATCCGCAACAGGCGATGACGGGGCAGGAGGGCGGCCACGCCGTCCCAGACCGAAAGGGCGCCGCCGAGGCCGTGGATCATCACGACGGCGGGGGCATTGGCGGGGCCCTCAAGGCTGGCGTTCAGGCGCAGGTCGGGCAGGAAGACGGGCGGCATATTCGAAACCTTCAAGGCTTTGGCGTTTTCGGCGAGCAGAAGTCACCGAAATGTTCGATTGTCTCAGGCGTTCGCCAGCGCCCGGGTGAAAAGCCGGGGGTCCACATTGCCGCCCGAAAGGACGCAGACCACGGTATCGCCCAGATCCGGGGCGAACAGGGCTGCGGCAAGGGCGACGGCGCCGCCCGGCTCGGCCACCACCCGCAGATGGCCGAAGGCAAGGGCCACGGCCTCCATCGCCTGATCGTCGCTGACCACAAGTCCCGGCCCGGCAAGGCGCTGCAGGACCGGCAGGGTCAGGCGGCCGGGCTCTGGCGTCAGGATGGCGTCGCAGACCGATCCGGTGGTTGCGGCATTGCGCAAGGACCGGCCTGCGGCCAGAGAGCGGGCCATGTCGTCAAAGCCCGCAGGCTCCACCGTCCGCGCCCTGAGGTCGGGGGCCATGGCGGCCAGGGCCACCGCGATCCCGGTGGAAAGGCCGCCGCCGCCGCAGGGGACCAGAACGTCGGCGCGGCTGACGCCGGCCTCGGCCAGCTGAGCGGCAAGCTCCAGCCCGACGGTGCCCTGGCCGGCGATGACATCCGGGTGGTCGAAGGGCGGCACCAGCACCAGCCCGCGTTCGGCCGACAGGCGGGTGGCGAGCGCGTCGCGGTCTGTCGTCGCGCGGTCATATAGCACCACTTCGGCCCCATAGGCGCGGGTATTGGCGATCTTCACCGCCGGCGCGTCCGAGGGCATCAGGATCACCGCTGCCACCCCATGCGCGGCTGCGGCCCAGGCCACGCCTTGGGCGTGGTTGCCCGAGGACATCGCCAGCACCCCTGCACCCGGCGGCAGAGCCGAGACGGCAGACCAGCCGCCGCGCGCCTTGAAGCTGCCGGTGATCTGCAGGGCCTCGGCCTTCACCAGCACGCGGCGGCCGGCGATCCGGTCAAGAAGCGGCGCGTTCAGCAGCGGGGTCTGGCGGATATGGCCGGCCATGCGAGCGGCGGCGGTCTCGATGGCGGCAAGCGTGGTCATTGCATGGTCTCCAGCCAGCGACGCAGCACCGCGAGGGAGTCCGCCTCGTCAAGAAAGGGGACATGGGCGCGGTCGGGCACATCGGCAAAGATCATGTCGGGCCGGCGACGCTGCATTTCCGCCGCCACCTCAGACGACAGCAGGTCCGAGTTCGCCCCGCGGATCAGCGCCAGCGGCAGACCGGCGCAGGCGTCGAACAGCGGCCAGAGATCGGCCGGCGGGCCTTTGAAGGCGGCACGGAACGAGTCGCGCAGGGCAGGGTCGTATTTCAGTTCCAGCCCCGCCGGGGTCTGGTCGTAGAAATGCGAGACTTCCTCAAGCCAGCGGCTGGCGGGCACGTTCGCAAAGCCGGCCATGGCCTTCGGCAGCTTCGCCGCCATGTCTTCCAGCGTTTTTGCCGAGGGTTTCAGGCCGACGTAGTCCTTGATCCGCTCCAGCCCCGGCTGATGGAGAACCGGGCCGACGTCGTTCAGGCACAGGCCAAGCAGACGTGGCTTGGCCACCGCCGCAAGATACATCCCGATCAGCCCCCCGCGCGAGGTGCCAAGGACAGCCGCCTGTGCCACGCCCAGACGGTCCAGCAGCGCCAGCGCATCCCGCGCCTCGACGGGAACGGTATAGGTATCGGCCCCGGTGCGGTCGCTGCCGCCACGGCCGCGATAGTCCATCCGGATCACCCGGCAGCCGGCAAGGCTGGGCAGGACATAGTCGAAATCTTCCATGGTGCGGGTCAGGCCGCTGAGGCACAGAAGCGGCAGCCCTTCGCCTTCGTCGCGGTAGGCCAGCCTTGCCCCGTCGGGTGCGGTGAAATGGCTTGCGCCCTGCATGATTGCCCCCCTTGATCTGCCGCGGGATGCTGCACGGACGGGCGGCGGAAGGCAACCGCCCGGGCCGCGATTTCCGCCCGCGACAAAGGCGGCGCTTGCCCGGGGGCGGCTTGGGACGTAAACCCCGCCCCGCGCGACAGGAAAGGCAAACCCATGGCCCGCAAGCCCGAGACGACCGAGGATCGCCCCGCCTCCCGCAGCGTCGGCGCTCTGCGCGGGCTGGCGCCCTTCCTGCGGCCCTACCGGGTGATGACCATCGGCGCGGCGCTGGCGCTGATCCTGACCGCCACCGTCAGCCTGATCTTGCCCCTTGCCGTGCGCCGGGTGGTCGACGGGTTCCAGACCGCCGATGTCGGCCTGCTGGACGATTATTTCGCGGCCTTCCTTGCCATTGCCGCGCTTCTGGCCCTTGGCACCGGGCTGCGCTACTGGCTGGTCACCCGCTTGGGCGAGTATGTCGTGGCCGACATCCGCCGCGCGGTCTTCGACAAGGTCATGGCCATGAGCCCGACCTTCTTCGAGCGGATCATGACCGGCGAGATCCTCAGCCGGATCACCACCGACACCACGTTGATCCTGTCGGTGATCGGGTCGTCCGTCTCGGTCGCCTTGCGCAACCTGCTGATGCTTCTGGGCGGCATGGTGCTTCTGGTCCTGACCTCGGCCAAGCTGGCGGGGCTGGTCTTGCTGATCGTGCCGGCTGTCGTGGTGCCCATCGTCGTGCTGGGGCGGCGGCTGCGCAATCTCAGCCGCGAGAATCAGGACTGGATCGCAGCCTCGTCCGGCTCGGCCTCGGAGTCGCTGACGGCGGTGCAGACGGTGCAGGCCTTCACCCATGAAAGCCAGACCCGCGCCACCTTCGCCGACCTGACCGCGCGCAGCCTGACGTCGGCCAATGCGCGGATCTCGACCCGCGCCGTGATGACGGTGATCGTGATCTTCCTCGTTTTCGCCGGGATCGTCGGTGTCCTCTGGGTCGGCGCGCGCGATGTGCGATCAGGCGCGATGTCGGTGGGAGAACTGATCCAGTTCGTCATCTATGCGGTGATGGTGGCCGGCTCTGTCGGTGCGCTGTCCGAGATCTGGGGCGAATTGATGCGCGCCGCCGGGGCGACCGAGCGTCTGGTCGAGCTTCTCTCCACCAGGGACACCGTGCAGGACCCGGCCGCGCCGGTCCGACTGCCGCGCCCGGTGCGGGGCGAGATCGCCTTTCACGATGTGACCTTCCGCTACCCGGCCCGGCCCTCGGTCTCGGCCCTGAACGGGATCAGCCTGACCGTGCGTCCGGGCGAGACGGTGGCGCTGGTCGGCCCTTCGGGCGCGGGCAAGACCACGATCCTGCAACTTCTGCTGCGCCACTACGATCCGCAGCACGGCAAGGTCACGCTGGACGGTATCGACCTGCGCGACATGGAGCGCGAGGATTTCCGCACCGCACTGGCGCTGGTGCCGCAGGACCCGGTGATCTTTGCGGCCACCGCCCGCGACAACATTCGCTTCGGCCGGCCCGGGGCCTCGGATGCCGAGGTGGAGGCCGCCGCCCGCGCCGCCGCCGCGCATGACTTCCTGACCGCGCTGCCCGAGGGATATGACACCTTCTTGGGCGAGCGGGGCGTGATGCTGTCGGGCGGCCAGCGTCAGCGGGTCGCCATCGCCCGCGCCATCCTGCGCGATGCGCCGGTGCTTTTGCTGGACGAGGCGACCTCGGCGCTGGATGCCGAATCCGAACGGGCGGTGCAGTCGGCGGTCGAGGCGATGGCCCGGGGGCGGACCACCCTTGTCGTGGCGCATCGGCTGGCAACGGTGAAGCGCGCCGACCGGATCGTCGTCTTCGACGGCGGGCAGATCGTGGCGCAGGGCCGGCATGATGATCTGGTGGCCGAGGGCGGGCTTTACGCGCGCCTTGCCCGGCTGCAGTTCACCGACGGGACGGTCTGACCGCCGGTCTTCGGCAACCGGACCGGCATCGAAGCCCTGCGCGCAGAGCTGCGCAAAGGACGTTGCGTCCGGCCTTCGTGAAAAAGGTTGGCAAATCCGGCGGCCCCTCCCATCTTTGACACTGCAGGCCTCCGGGGAAAGAGGGGCGAGAAAGGGGAGGGTACCATGGGAGAATTCGCGACACTCGCGGATGTGAAGGCGATCGAGGCCGAGGCCCGGTGGGCCGATCTGGACGTCGCCCGCACGATGCATGAATTTCTCTCGCGCGCGAAGGCCGCGCATGGGGATCGCCCGGCGATCAGCTATCAGCTGCTTTCCGCCCCCGATGCCCCGGCGCGGACGCTGACCTGGTCCGGGCTGCACGCCGATGTCACCCGGGCCGCCAACCTCTTCCGCAGCCTCGGGATCGGGCCGAAGGATGTGGTCGCCTACGTGCTGCCGAACACGATGGAAACCGCCGTCACCCTTCTGGGCGGGGCCGTGGCCGGCATCGTCAACCCGATCAACCCGCTTCTGGAGCCCGAACAGATCGGCGCCATCCTGCGCGAGACCGGCGCGAAGGTCGTCGTCACCCTGCGGCCCTTCCCGAAGACCGACCTTGCGCAGAAGGTGGCCGAGGCGGTGAGACACGCGCCGGCCGTGCGAACGGTGCTGGAGATCGACCTTCTGACCTACCTGACCGGGCTGAAGAAGCTGATCGTGCCGCTGATCCGGCCGAAGAACCCCGCCAGCCACAGGGCCGAGGTGAAGAACTTCCACACCGAGATCGCCCGCCAGCCGGCGGACCGTCTGACCTTCGATGATCCCAAGGACGACCGCGTGGCCGCCTATTTCCACACCGGCGGCACCACCGGGATGCCGAAGGTGGCGCAGCACAAGGTCTCGGGCATGGTCTACAACGGCTGGCTTGGGCAGCGGCTCCTGTTCACGCCGCAGGATGTGGTGATGTGCCCGCTGCCGCTGTTCCACGTCTTTGCGGCCTATCCGATCCTGATGTCGATGATCGCCTCGGGCGCGCATGTCATCTTCCCGACGCCGCAGGGCTATCGGGGGGAGGGCGTCTTCGACAACCTCTGGAAGCTGATCGAACGCTGGAAGTGCAGCTATCTGATCACGGTGCCCACCGCCCTTGCCGCGCTGATGCAGCGCCCGGTGAATGCCGATATCTCCAGCCTGAAGAACGGGTTCTCCGGCTCCGCCCCGCTGCCGATCGAGCTTTACAACCGCTTCAAGAAGGAAACCGAGGTCGAGATCGTCGAAGGCTACGGGCTGACCGAATGCACCTGCCTTGTCGCGGTGAACCCGCCGGGCGGCACCAAGAAGATCGGCTCGGTCGGGCTGCCGTTCCCCTATACCCATGTCCGCATCCTGACCAAGGAGGGTGCCATCGGCTTCCGCGAATGCGCGGTGGACGAGGTGGGCGAGATCTGCGTCGCCAATCCGGGCGTCTTCGAAGGCTCGACCTATACCGAGACCGACAAGAACAAGGATCTTTTCGCCGAAGGCCGCTTCCTGCGGACCGGCGATCTGGGGCGGTTGGATAGCGATGGCTATCTCTACATCACCGGCCGGGCCAAGGATCTGATCATTCGCGGCGGCCACAACATCGATCCCGCCCTGATCGAAGAGGCGCTGATGGGCCATCCGGCGGTGGCCTTCGTCGGTGCCATCGGCCAGCCCGACGCGCATTCGGGCGAATTGCCCTGCGCCTATGTCGAGGTGGTGAAGGATGCGCAGGTGACGGTGGCCGACCTGCAGGCCTATGCCGAGAAGCATATCGCCGAACGCGCCGCGGTGCCGAAATACATCGAGATCCTGCCCGAACTGCCGAAAACCGCCGTCGGCAAGATCTTCAAGCCCGACCTGCGCCGGCTGGCGATCACCCGAGTCTATGATGCGACACTGAAGGCGGCTGGCGTGCCCGCCCATGTGGCCGAAGTGATCGAGGACAAGAAACGCGGCCTTGTCGCCCGACTAGCGCGGGACGGGGCCACGGATGATGCGGCGGTGGCCGAACTTCTGGGCAACTTCACCTGCGCCTGGGAATGGCAGGCCTGAACCTGCGGGTGGTCGGCGAAGCCGGTTGAGCGGCTGCAGCCGCAAGCCTTTCGGGGAGGCTGGCCGGCCCGAGGGTGGCAGGCGTTGCCGCCGGGGGCGCTTCGCCCCCCGGACCCCCAAGGATATTTGGGCCAAGATGAAGACTGCGGCTTTCATCTTGGCCCAAATATCCCCGCCGGAGGCAGCACGGCGTCCGGGGGGCAAGCCGGATGACAGGAAGTTTCATTTGCCTGAATCGCAGCGCCTGCGCCAGACTGGCGGCAAGACGCGATCATCCGAGAAGGCAAGACTTATGATTTTCCGCAAATCCCTTTTGGCCGCCGCCGCTGTCGTGGCCCTCGCATTGCCCGCTGCAGCCCAGCAGTCCGAGGTCCTGTTCCAGCACAAGCACTGGCGGGTCGAACTGGTGGCCTGGGATGACGGCGTTCTGGGATGTCAGGCGACGGTGGGAACCGATACCGAGAGCTTCTCGATCTGGACTTTCCAGGATTCCACGGTGCAGTTGCAGTTCTATTCCAAGGCCTGGGATTTCGGCGAGGGGGACTCGGCCGACCTGCAGTTGCAGATCGACCGCAAGCCGCAATGGAACCTGACCGATGCCGAGCTTTACCGCAATTCGGTGCTGTTCACGCTGCCCGACAGCGATTCCGGGGTGGAGTTCATCGTCGAGGTTGCCAAGGGAAACCGGCTCTATCTGCGCTCGGCTGACGGGGGGGCGGTGCAGGACTATTCCCTTTCGGGCAGCCGGGCCTCGATCGATGCGCTGATCGAATGCGGCAATGTCATCACGCAGCAGCCGAAGTCGAAGAACCCCTTCAACTGACCCCCTATCACGGGGCGGTGTCGATCCAGATCGTCACCGGCCCGTCGTTGACCAGCTCAACCGCCATGTCGGCGCCGAAGATGCCGGTTTCGGTCGGGATGCCTTCGGCGGCAAGGGCGGTGGCGAAGGCCTCGTAAAGCCGCTTGCCCTCATCTGGCGGGGCGGCGGTGGAGAAGCCGGGGCGGTTGCCGCGCAGGTCGGCGGCCAGGGTGAACTGGCTGATCACAAGGGCCGATCCGCCGATGTCGCGGACCGACAGGTTCATCTTGCCCTGATCGTCCTTGAAGATCCGCATCTTGGCGATCTTCGCCGCCAGCTTTGCGGGCTGGTCGTCGGCGTCGCCCTGCATGGCGCAGACAAGGATCATCAGCCCCGGCCCGCAGCGCCCCGCAATCTGCCCATCCACCGTGACCTGTGCGTGGGCAACCCGCTGGAGGACGGCCCTCACAGCTCGTGCGCCCAGGGCGGGTTGGCGCCGGGGCGCGAGCAGGTGATGGCCGCGGCGCGCACGCCAAGGCCAAGGGCCGCAGTCAGGTGATCATCGGTCAGGGCCGCGACTGCGGCCTTCGACAGCAGGTCCGCCCGGTCCAGCGCGGCAAGGAAACCCGCATTGAAAGTGTCGCCGGCGCCCACGGTATCGGCGACGGTGATCTTCGGGGCGGGAACCGAGACTTTGCCGCGCGCAGTATGGGCGCTGGCGCCCTTTGCGCCTTCGGTGATCAGCACCACCTTTGCGCCCTTGGCCAGAAGCGCCCCGGGGTCGGTGGAGCCGTAGAGCCAGACCGCGTCTTCATCCGACAGTTTCACGATGTCGGCGGCGGCGGCCATCCGGTCGATCCGGGCGGTATAGGCGGCGCGGTCGCGCACGAAGCCGGGGCGGACATTGGGGTCCAGCATGGTCACCCGCTGGGACGCCTGCCGCAGGAACATCGCCTCGAGCGCCGTGCCGCAGGGCTCCACCGCCAGCCAGATCCCGCCCGAGAAATAGGCGGTGATGCTGGCCGGCAGGTCGGGCATGTCGGCCAGTGTCATCATCCGGCCAGCGGTATTTTCGTCGTAAAAAGCGTAGGTTGCGCTGCCATCTACCAGCTTGACGAAGGCCAGCGTGGTCGGCCGGTCCGAGACGACGGCATAATCGAGATTGACCCTGGATGCCGCAAGGGTGCTGCGCAACACGTCGCCCATCAGGTCGGTCGAGAGGCCGGTCAGGAAGCCCGAACTGGCGCCAAGCCGGGCCAGAGCGATGGCCGTGTTCATCACCGCACCGCCCGCGTAGGGGGCAAAGCACGGCTCTCCGCCGGTGCTTTCGCGCGGCAGCATGTCGATCAGGGCCTCGCCGCTGCTGAGAATCATCGGGCATCTCCTCCGGTTTGGCCAAGGGTATCGGACGGCTGTCTGTTAGCGCAAACGGTCAGGCGAAGAAGGGGGCGAGATTGCTGCGCACCCGGTCCAGCGGCGTGGCGCCCGAGGTGTCGGGGACAAAACGCTGGCCGGTGATCGCCTCGTAGGCGTCGATATAGACCTGCGCGGTGCGGGCGATCATTTCGGCCGGGATCTCGGGGATCGGGTCCTTGTAGGGGTCGCAGCGGGCGACGACCCAGGCGCGGATCACATCCTTGTCGAAGCTGGGCGGGCGGGTGCCGTCGCGCAGCGCCTCATCATAGCCCGAGGCGATCCAGTAGCGGCTGCTGTCGGGGGTGTGGATCTCATCGGCCAGAAGGATCTGGCCGGTGCCGTCGGTGCCGAATTCGTACTTGGTGTCGACAAGGATCAGCCCGCGCTCGGCCGCCATCTTCTGGCCGCGGGCGAAGAGGGCAAGCGCGTAGGCCGAGACTTCATCCCATTGTTTTTGCGTCAGAAGTCCCTGCTGCACAATCTCGGCTGCCGTCAGCGGCTCGTCATGGCCGCCGTCGAAGGCCTTGGAGGTGGGGGTGATGATCGCCTGTGGCAGCGCCTGGTTGTCGCGCAGCCCGTCGGGCAGGGTGTGGCCATACATCGCCCGCGCACCGGTCTTGTATTGCGTCAGGATCGAGGTCGAGGTGGTGCCGGCAAGGTAGCCGCGCACCACGATCTCTACCGGCAGGATGTTAAGCCGGCGGCCCAGAACGGCGTTCGGGTCGGGGTAGGACAGCACATGGTTCGGGCACAAATCCGCTGTGGCATCAAACCAGTAGCGGGCGGTCTGCGTCAGAACCTGCCCCTTCAGCGGGATCGCGGCAAGGATGCGGTCGAAGGCGGAAATCCGGTCCGATGAGATCAGCAGCCGCCGGCCTTCGGGCGCTTCGGCGCTGGGCGGCAGATCGTAGCAGTCGCGGACCTTGCCGAAATAGGGCTTCGGCAGTTCCGGGATGCGGGCGTGGGGCAGGACGCGGGTCAGGTCGAGCGGCATCGGGGCCTCCGGGTCAGGATGGCGGCGGAATGGACCGGGGCAGGGGGGCTGTCAAGGGCGGGCCGGCCGGTTTTCGCACCGGCGGGCGGCGCGTGGTTTCCAGCAGCACCGGGTGCGCGGACGCCGCCGGCCGAACGCCGGGTCAAGCGACTGAAATCGCCGGAAAAAACGGGTATGGCGAAGGTATGATCCACGTATGATCCACGTAGGGCGCGGGTATGGCTGTTGCGACGTCGGCCGCCGCCGCCGAATCGTGCGGGCCTGCCATGGAAAGCTGCGGCAGGCCGGCCCGTCAGGCGTAGAACGCGGGGTGGTAGCGCACCTCGCCCTGCGGTGCGGCGCCGTCGAAGACAAGCGCCATGAAATATTCGGCCGGGACGCCGGGGAAGGTCAGCCCCGGCACCGGGGCAAAGCCGAAGCGGGCGTAGAAGGCGGGATCGCCCAGCACGACGCAGCCCCTGGCGCCATGGTCGCGCACCAGCCGCCCCAGCCCTTCGCGCAGCAGGCGGCTGCCGTGGCCCTGCCCCTGATGGTGTGGCGCCACCGAGACCGGGCCAAGCCCGAACCAGCCGTCGCTGCGCCCCGCCACCGAGACGGCAGAGAAGCACAGATGCGCGCAGATCCCCTCCGCCGCCTCAAGCACCAGCGAAAGCGTCAGCGCGCCATCGTCGCGCAACGCGTCGATGATGGCGTATTCGCGGCCCGAGGCATGGTCGGCCCCGGCAAAGGCCGCCTTGGTCAGGCTGCGGATGGGGCGGGCGTCCTGCGGGCGTTCGGAACGGATCAGCATGTCATTTCCCCTGATTGTCATGTTGCGCGCGGACCGACTGCCGACCCAGCCTTGATATGCGATAGGCGCCGCCCAGTCGCGATTCGATCAGCCGCTTGCGCCGCATTCGGGCGAAGACGGCCAGATTGCAATCGGCCAGCACCAACCCTTCGCGGGTGAAACAGGTGACGGAGGTGATTTTCGGGCCGCCCTCGCGGAGGTGCTGGATACGGCCACCCAGGGCCAGAACGTGCAGGACACGTTGCTCACTGCGTGAGATGTTCATCGAAGTCTCGTGTGTGAAGGACATGAAAACACCAACCGGCGGCAACCCGCCGGCGGTTCCGGTTTCACGCGGCTCTCTGATCCTCAGAGAGCCGTTTCACACAAGCTCTGACATCCAGACTCCATCAAAGGGGGCGTTGGAACCCCCTTGGCCGCAAGGATAGTCGCGGTGCAGCCCCCGGGGCAAGGCCGTGCCCTAGTCGAAGGCGCCGCTTTCGTTCAGATAGTAGGCAACGCCCGCCAGCGCCAGTGCCACCAGCACGGCGAAGGTGATCTTCCACACCGACCACGGGCGTTCGCCCTGAACCTCTCCGGTCTGGCCGTTGACGAGGAAGCGATAGCTTTTGCCGTTGTATTTGTAGGCCGCCATCCAGACCGGCAGCAGGATGTGCTTGAACGTCTCGGCCGACCAGTCGGTATCGACCGAATTCACCCGTTGCTCATCGCCGCCGATGTCATGGCGCACATCCTGTTCGATCACCTGGGCCATCTTCGCCTTGGCGGTCTGGTCGGCGTCGGCAAGGGCAACCGTATAGCCTTCGGCCTGAAAACCGGCAAGGAAATCAGGCGAGTATGGCGTCAGCATGCCCAGATCCCAGGGCGTCAGATCATTGCCCAGCCGTTGCGGCAGGCTGGTCGATGCCATCACCAGAACATCGTCGAAATCCCGCGCAACCCGGCCCGAGGCGGAATACCAGCGCGTCTTGCGCACCTGCTCCTGCCGCCGCTCGGACTTGCCGTTCACGTTCACCGTGACGGTGCGGGTCTCGTAGTAATATTCGCCGCGCTGGCCGGTGTAGCGCGACTGCGTGGCGGCATCGAAGGTCCAGAACGGCACATAGACCCCGTTCATCGCGCGCCCCTTGCGGGCATATTCCAGCAAGGTGTTCGGCGCGAACCACAGGCTGCCCATCCAGTCGGTCAGCGATTTGCGCGCCTGCCCTTCGGTCAGCTGGAACGGCACCAGCGCCTGCGGCTTGATCAGCCGTTGCGACCCGGTGTCCAGCACCACCGGCGAGGCGCAGAACGGGCATTCCGTGGCATGGGCCGCGCCCGTCAGCTCGATCAGCGCCCCGCAGGAGGTGCAATGGACCGTGCGCACTTCGGCGGTGGCGGTGGCGGGCAGGTCGTCGCGCAGGCCGGCCTGCAGGTCATGCTCCATCAGCGCGCGGGCACGGCGGCGGTCCGAGGTGGCGGGGATCTCCTGCACATGGCCGCAATGGTCGCAGGTGAGCCGGGTCTGCCCCGGCGCAAAGCGCAGCTGCGCGCCGCACTGGTCGCAGGGGTAGCGGTATTCGGACGGGCTGGTCATCTGGAAATGGCTTTGGCGAAACGGGAAGGGCGGGGACCGCAGCCCCCGCCCGCAAGGATCAGCCCGCCGGCGGCGGCGGCGGCGGAACCTGTGCCAGCAGGCGGGCAAGCTCGGTCTCGGCGGCCGGCTTCCAGCCCTCCTGCCCGGCGGTCCAGACCATGCTCGCCCCGGTCAGCGCGCCCGAAGCCGCCATCGCGGCAAGCTCGGAGTCCGAGAACGGCCCCCTGGTCGCACCATTCTCGGCCAGATGCCAGGCCTTGGCGCCGGCCGGCGGCGGAGGCGGTGCCGCAGGTGCCGCTGCCGGCGCAGCGCCCGGTGCTGCCCCCCAAGGGCCGATGTTCTGCGCCATGCCCAGCCCCATGCCGGCGGCCATGCCCGCACCCATCATCCCCCCCGCCCCCGAGGCCGGATTGGCCAGCGCCTCGGCGGCGTTGAACTGCATGTATTTGTTCAGATCGCCTGCAACCCCCATCGAGGTGCGCTTGTCCATCACCTTCTCGACTTCTTCGGGAAGGCTGATGTTCTCGATATAGAACTCGGGGATCGACAGCCCGTAGTCGGCCACCCGCGGGGCAATGGCGGTGGTGATGATTTTGCCCAGATCCTCAAGGTTTGCGGCCATGTCCAGAACCGGGATTTTCGACCCCGCCAGCGCCTGCGACGCCGCCTGCACGATCTGGTTGCGGATCTGGACCGAAACCTCGTCGGTGGTGAACTCGCCATCCGTGCCGACGATCTCGGTCATGAACTTGCCCGGATCGGTGACGCGCATCGAATAGGTGCCGAAGGCGCGGATGCGCACGGCGCCGAATTCCGGGTCACGCGCCATGATCGGGTTCTTGGTGCCCCATTTCTGGTCGTTGAACCGCGTGGTCGAGACGAAATACACCTCGGACTTGAAGGGCGACTGGAAGCCGTGGTCCCAGTGCTGCAAGGTGGTCATGATCGGCATGTTGTTGGTCTCAAGCTGGTAAAGCCCGGGGCCGAACACATCCGCCAGCTGGCCTTCATGGATGAAGACCGCCGCCTGGCCTTCGCGCACGGTCAGCTTGGCGCCCATCTTGATCGCCTGTCCCCGCCTGTCAAAGCGCCAGACCATCGTGTCGCGGGTATCATCGAGCCATGAGATGACGTCGATGAACTCGCCCTTGAGGAAATCGAAGACCATGGGTGGTGCCTCCTGTCCGGTGCGGGCGTGCTGCCCGCGGCATGGCGCTAACATAAACAAGGTGACGCCGGTTTGAAGGGGGGAATTCGGAGCGGTGCCGCCCACCGCGGCCCTGCATGCCTTCACTTTGGCGCAAATATCCTGCGGGGAGGTCTGGAGGGGTGCAAAACCCCTCCAGCCGCCGGCCGCAAGCGCGACGCTCAGCTTGGGCCGCCGCCCAGCATCCCTTCGGCCAGCCGCTTCACGATCGGCCGCGCCTCGTCGATCTTCATGCCGGCCCGCAGCGCGGGGTTGTAGAGAATGCGCAGCATCATCTCGTCCATGCGGGTCAGCAGGGCGAATTCCTCGTCATCGTTGAAGATCGAGGGGCGCGCGCGGGGACTGTCATTTGCCAGCCCCAACCCCTGCGCAATCTCTTCGTGGAAGCAGGACTGCCGCAGAAGGTCCGGGTGCTCGGCCCGGATCACCGCCACGGCGCGGGTGTAATTGCCGGAATTGCCTTCGGAAAGCGCGTAGACAAGGCAATAGGTGGTTCGCGGCATATGGGTGACGTCGGCAATGTCGCCGGCCGAAAGCCCGGGCAGCGCGGCCTGCAGGGCCGGCCCCATCGCCTCGCGCTCATCCTCCGAGACGACGTGAACCCAGAAGTTCGGCGCCGAGTCGGAGAGCGAGATCGGATGACCGGTGATCTGGCTCAGCCGCGCGAGGTAGGAGGCGACGCGCGCCCGGTCGGTCGCCTGCCGGTCCGGCGGGACCGAGGCGCCGAAGCGCAGGCCGACCCGCACCGGCCCGGCCCATTTGCGCAGGATCGAGGGTGTCTCGGCCTGAACGAAGCCCCCCGCCCCACGGCTGTATTCATCGAACATCGCGATCTGCAGGAAGTTGTCGGTCAGCATCCTGTCGGTAAAGGGGGTATCCGCCCCGCCGCCATCGGTGCGCAACAGCCCCTGCGAGAGCAGCGCCTGCTGCACCTGGGCGAAATAGGCCCGGGCGGCGGCGCTTTTTGCGGTGTCGGTCGGGACAGGTGCGGCGGGGGCCGGGCGCGGCTGGGGCGAGACCGCAGGCCGCGGGCTGTCGACGGGCACGCAAGCCACCAGCACCGCCAGCGCGGCGGTGCCAAGGGGCTTTGACGAAAGACGGAGGAAGTCCAGTTTGATCACCTCAGGCCTTGGCGGCGGGCGCCGCATTCCGGGCGCGGGACGAGGCAAGGGTGTCGCGCAGATCGGCCTCCATCTTCACCAGATCCGCCTCGGCGGCGGCACGCCGGGCCTTGCCTTCATCGGCAATGGCAAGGCTTTCGTTGATGGTGTCGATCAGGGTCTGGTTGGCGCGCTTCACCGTCTCGATGTCGAAGACGCCGCGCTCCATCTCCTGCCGGACGACGCGGTTGGTCTCCTGCAGGTTCTTGGCGTTCGCCTCCAGCAGCTCGTTGGTCAGGTCCGAGGCGCGTTTCACCGCCACCGCCGCCTCCTGGCTGCGCTGGATGGTGACGGCCTGGGCCAGCTGGGTCTCCCACAGCGGCACGGTATTGACGAGGGTGGAGTTGATCTTGGTGACCAGCGACTTGTCATTTTCCTGCACAAGCCGGATCGAGGGCAGGCTTTGCATCGTGACCTGACGGGTCAGCTTCAGGTCATGGACCCGGCGTTCAAGATCGTCGCGGGCGGCGCGCAGGTCGCGCAGCTCCTGCGCCTTGATCACCTTGTCATTCTCGGCCGCGGCGGCGATCTCGGCCTCTTTCGCCGGGATCACGCTGGCGTCGATCTCGGCCAGCTTGGCTTCGCCGGCGGCGATGTAGAGCGCAAGTTCGTCGTAGAAATCCAGGGTCTTGGCGTAAAGCACGTCCAGGGCTTTCACGTCTTTCAGCAGCTTGTGCTCATGGCCCAGCAGGTCTTCGGTGATCTTGTCGATCTGGCTTTGCACGCCTTCGTAGCGGGCGACGAATTTGGCAAATGGCGCGGTGCGGCCCAGAAGACGTTCCCACCAGCTGGCCTTGCGGCGCAGGTCCAGTTCGCTGACGGAAAAGCCGCGAATGGCGGTGACGATGTTCTGCAGGGAATCTCCGGCGGGGCCGGCATCCTTGTTTTTGACATCCTGCAACATTTCCTGGGAGATCACCTGCAACTCGGCCTGGGCCGAGGAGCCAAAGGAGATGATCGACTGGGTGTTCGAGATGTCCAGTTCCCCCATCCGCTTGCGGATTTCGGCCGCCTTGTCGGCAGGGGCGGCATCAAGGGCGACGACCTCGGCCATGGGCTCGGCCAGAACGACGGCGGAAACCTTCTCGACCTCGGTGGCAAGGGTGCTGTCGGGCGTGGTGGCAGGGGACATGGGGCAACTCTTCCTTGAGGGTGAGGGGGCCGGTTGGGGGCGGTCAGCGGTTTTCCATTTTCAGCCGGTCGCGCAGGACCGAAATCTCGATGTCAAGATCGGTGCGGTCATTGGCCAGAAGGGCGGTGGAGCGGTCGGCGAAGGTGGTTTCAAGGTCGGTCAGCAACGCTTCCCATTCGGTGCGGGCACTGTCGTCGCGGGTGCGCAGCCAATGGTCGGCGAACTTCGCGGTCGCGTCACGGGCGCCGGTCAGATAGACCGTCAGATACTTGCGCGCGGCGGTCAGGTCACCCGGATCGGCCTCGATCTGGCGGAAAAGCGCCCGTGCGTGGGTGGCGAACTGATCCACGCGCGCCTCGGCCCGGCGGTCGTTCGCGCGCAGGATGGCGTCCTTCATGGCGGCAAGGGTGGTTTCGGCCTCGGTCACGGCGCGGGCGACGCGGTCGGTCTGGAAGCTGTCGATCCCCTCCATCCCCTTGTCGCGCATCGGGTCCATCCCGAAGGCGCCAAGATGCAGCGCGGCCCCGGCAAGGGCGTAAAGCGCGGGGTAGACCGAGACGCCATGGGCGATGATCCCGCCAAGACCAAGGGCGGCCCCGGTGACGACGGCGCCGAACAGGAGGCGCGGGAAGGCGGGGCGGCGGGCGATCTTGCGGGCCTGCCATTCGGCGCGGGCGCGCAGGCCTTCGCGCGACAGGATCGACGCGAGGATCAGGAGCCCCCCCGCGCAGAGGCCCATCAGCATCGCCCCCGGCTCGTCCCCGAAGGCGGGGAACAGGAAGGCGAAGGCCGACAGGAACAGCACCGTCGCCCGCCAGCGCCCGGCGACCCGCACCACGGGTTCGGCCGTAGGCAAAGGCGGCTGGCCTTGCGGGCGCGCGCCTTGCGGGCTGTATTTGCCGCCATACCGCTGTGCCATCACATGCCCCCCATGCCGGCGACGTAGAAGACCAGCGCCACGAGAAGCACCAGCGACAGGGTTTTCAGGCCGGAGTCAGACATTCCGCGGCATCCAGAGGCATTACTGGGCGATCCTAGACCAGCAGGCCCGCCCATACCAGCGGGCAGGCGGGGAAATGCGCGGCTTTATTCTGCGAAACGATCCCCCGGGGATCAGCCGCCCCGGCGCGGTGGCGGCTTGCCGCGGCCCGGTCCCTGCCCCGGACCACGCGGCGCCGCGCCCTGGGCGGGGCGGCGGGCGGCGGGTTTCGCGGCATCGCGGGGGGTAGTCTTTCCGGCGGGCTTGGTGGCGGGTTTGGTGGCGGGCTTGCCATCGGCCCGGGGGGCGGGGCCCTTGCCGGACGGGGCGGGCTTCGGTCCGCTGCGGGGGGCGGCCTTTGCCGGGGCCGGGCGCGCGGGACGGGCGGGCTTGCCTTCGGGATCGGGCGTCACCGCCTCCTTCCAGGCCCGTGACAGGGCCTTGAGCCCGTCGCCGGGCCTGGCATTGCGCGGCAGGGTGATCTTGTCGGCCCCTGCGGCGGCGCGCGCGGCGGTCGGGCGGCCCGTGGTGGCGAAGGTCTTTGCCGCAGCCCTGGCACCTGTCGTCGCCTTGCCGCCGCGGCGCGGAGAGGGGGCGTCGATCTCGGTCGCATGGCGCGGGGCGGCGCCGTCCGTCTTGCGGGGCGCCCGTTTCAGGGCAGGGCGCCGGGTGTCCGGGTCGGCGCTTCCCGGCGTCTCGCCCAATTGTTCGCGCAGGACTTTCTGGCGGACTTCCTCGACCTCGCCGGGTTGCAGGTCGTTCAGGCGGAACGGGCCGTAGGAGGTGCGGATCAGCCGGTTGACATAGAGGTCGATGGCGTTCATCGCGCGGCGGATCTCGCGGTTGCGGCCTTCACGCAGGCCCACGGTCAGCCAGGCATTGGCGCCCTGGATGCGGTCCAGCGTGACCTGCATCGGCAGGAATTTCTCGCCCTCGATGACGATGCCCTTGCGCAGCGGTTCCAATTGGTCATCGGTCGGGTTGCCGTTTACCCGCACCCGATACTTGCGCAGCCAGCCGGTCGAGGGCAGCTCCAGCCGGCGCTTCAGTTCCCCGTCATTGGTCAGAAGGAGAAGTCCCTCGGAGTTGAGGTCGAGCCGGCCGACCGACATCACCCGCGGCATGTCTTCGGGCAGGTGGTCGAAGACGGTGTCGCGGCCCTTCTCATCGGCGGCCGAGGTCACCAGCCCTTCGGGTTTGTAGTAAAGCCAGAGCCTTGCGGGTTCCTCGTCGGGCAGGGGATGGCCGGAGATGGTGATGCGGTCGCGCGTGGTGACGTTCAGCGCCGGCGAGGCGATGACCTTGCCGTTGACCGTGACTTCGCCCGCCTCGATCAGGCGTTCCGCCTCGCGCCGCGAGGCGACGCCGCGGCGTGACAGCACCTTGGCGATACGCTCGCCTTCGGGGGTGCCCGACGGGGTTGCGGCGGGGGAAGGCTTGTCTTTCGGCGCCATGGCGGTGATCCTTGGGCCGCAGGGTGGCCAGCCCCGGGGGCTGTCTGCCCCCGGACCCCCGAGGATATTTTAGCCAAGATGAAAGGGCAATCGGTGAGCGTGTTCCGGTCCCATATGGCGCTGGCGCTGGCAGAGGCGCGGGCGGCGGCGGCGCGGGGCGAGGTGCCGGTCGGGGCTGTCGTCGTCTCGCCGGGCGGAGAGGTGGTGGCGCAGGCGGGCAACCGGACGCGCGAGCTGTGCGACCCCACCGCCCATGCCGAGGTGCTGGCGATCCGGGCGGCCTGTCTGGCGGCGGGGTCCGAGCGGCTGCCCGGCCATGTGCTTTACGTCACGCTGGAGCCCTGTCCGATGTGTGCGGCCGCGATATCCGCGGCGCGGATCGCCCGGCTGGTCTATGGCGCGGCAGACCCCAAATCGGGCGGGGTTGCGGTGGGCGCGCGGGTGTTCAGCCATCCGCAATGCCACCATGTGCCCGAAGTGCTGGACGGCATTGCCGGCGCGGAGGCCGAGGCGATGCTGAAGGCGTTCTTCGCCGGGCGGCGCTGATCCGCCGCTGCGCGCGGGACGCCCCCTCGCTGCCCGCGCACGGGGGGCACGGGGGGCAGCGGGATCGTCCGCCGTCAGAGGGCGATCGGGGTCATCACTTCGGGTTCGATCACCCGCACGCCGGGCGGCAGGCCGGCGCGCAGGGCATCGGCGTTCTGCGCCAGCAGCGGGAAGGTCTTGTAGTGGCACGGGATGACCAGCCTGAAGGCGAAGTATTTGCGGGCGGCCCAGGCTGCGCGCTCCATATCCATGGTGTAATGGCCGCCGCAGGACAGGATGCCGATGTCGGGGCGGTGATATTCGCCCATCCAGCCCATGTCGGCCATGATGTCGGTATCGCCCGAGACATAGATCACATGTCCCTCGCCCGCGATCATGAAGCCGGCGGCGGAGCCTGCGGGCAAGAGGGCGCCCCCGAAGTCGACCGAGGCGGAATGCGTGGCATTGACCATGGTGACCCTGGCGCCGCCCAGATCGAGCGTGCCGCCCTTGCCAAAGCCGATGGTCGGGCAGCCCTGGCCGTTCAGCCATTCCGAGACTTCGTGGATGCAGGCGACCGGGATGCCCCGTTCGGTGGCAATGCCGGCGGTGTCCGCGGCGTGGTCGCCGTGGGCATGGGTCAGCAGGATATGGGTGGCACCCTGCAAAGCCTCGTCCCGCCGCGCGGCGGGAAACATCGGGTTGCCGGTCAGCCAGGGGTCGATCAGCAGCGTGGCGTCTTCGATCTGGATGCGGAAGCCGGAATGGCCTAGCCATGTGATCTGCATGTGGACTGGGCTCCTTGACGGATGGGCGGGGACGAATGGGCGGGGTGGTTCCCCTGCCGCAAGACTTAGCCCGATTCGTCGGCGGTGCAACCTGCGGGGGCGCCGCGCGCGGGAAGGGCGCTGGTCATCCAGATGTGGAACCAGCACTTGCCGCACCGGCGGGTCTGGCCCAAAAACGCTGCGTCCCGGAGTGGTATTTCCGATGATTCTCGATCCGATCAGCCTTTATTGCGAAAGGACCACACCCGGCCTGTGGGACGAGCCGTTTTCGTTGCTGGCCAGTCTTGCCTTTCTGCCGGCGGGGATCGTGCTGAGGCGCTTTTCGCGGGATCTGCCGCAGTTGCGCCTGATGGCGGCGCTGTCGCTGTTCATGTGCCCGGCGGCGCTGGCGCTGCACAGTTTTCCCAGTCTCCTGACGCTGGCGCTGAGCCTGCTGTCGATCCTTGTGGTGATGCTGCACTATGTCTTCCTGCTCACCCGCGATGTCCTGCGGCTGCCCGGCTGGATCACTGTGTGCTGCGTCGCGCTGATCCTGCCCTTTGCGGTGCTGAGCCTGCCGCTGGTGGTGCCGATGCGCGGGGCGGTCAGCTCGGTCGCCTATGCGGCGGTGCCATTGCTGATCCTCGGCTATGCCGTGATCCTGCGGCATGATGCGCCGGACACCGCGAAGGGGCTGTTCGTGGTGGTGCTGATGATGGCGGTGGCGCTGGTGGCGCGTTCGGCGGATGTGCCGCTTTGCGGGCGCTGGCCGCATGGCACGCATTTCCTGTGGATCATCTTGGGTGCCTGCATTCTGGTGCAGATGGGCAGGGTCTATCGCCGCCACATGCTTGCAGGGCCGGGCGGGGGCGGCTAAACGGGGCCAGCCTCCCGCAAGGGTGCAATCAGGGGTCCCCCATGTCGATCGACATCGAAACCGCGCGCAAGGTCGCGAAGCTGGCCCGGATCCGGGTCGAGGAAGCCGCTTTGCCGCAGCTGGCCGAACAGCTTTCGGGCATCGTCACCTTCATGGAAGAGCTGAACGAAGTCGATGTGACGGGGGTCGAGCCGATGGTCTCGGTCACGCCGATGCGGCTGGCGCGGCGCAAGGATGTGGTGACGGACGGCAACATCCAGGCCCAGGTCCTGAAGAATGCGCCCGAGGCGCGCGAGGGCTTCTTTGCCGTGCCGAAGGTGGTGGAATGAGCGCGAACTCCCTGACGATTGCGGCCGCCCGCGATGCCCTGCGCAAGAAGGACATCACCGCGGTCGACCTGACCATGTCCTGCCTGACCGCCATCGACGCAGGCGACGGGCTGAACGCCTTTGTCCACAAGACGCCCGAGATCGCGCTGGAACAGGCCCGTGCCGCCGATGCCCGCCTGGCGACCGGGGAAGCGCCGGCGCTGTGCGGCATCCCCCTGGGGATCAAGGATCTTTTCTGCACCAAGGGCGTGCCGTCCCAGGCTGCGTCCAACATCCTGAAGGGGTTCAGGCCGGAATACGAATCCACCGTCACCTCGCAGCTTTTCGCGGCGGGCGCGGTGATGCTGGGCAAGCTGAACATGGACGAATTCGCCATGGGCTCGTCCAACGAGACCTCCTGCTACGGCAATGCCGTGAACCCCTGGCGGCGCGGCAACGACGACACTGCGCTGACGCCGGGCGGGTCTTCGGGCGGCTCGGCCGCGGCGGTTGCGGCGGACCTCTGCCTTGGCGCGACCGGCACCGACACCGGCGGGTCGATCCGCCAGCCGGCGGCCTTCACCGGCATCACCGGGATCAAGCCGACCTATGGCCGCGTCAGCCGCTGGGGCGTGGTCGCCTTCGCCTCGTCGCTGGATCAGGCCGGACCGATGACGAAATCGGTGCGCGACGCCGCGATCATGCTGCAGGCGATGTCGGGCCATGACGCCAGGGATTCGACCAGCGCCGACATTCCGGTGCCGGATTTCGAGGCGGCGCTGACCGGCGACATCAAGGGCAAGATCATCGGTATCCCCAGGGAATACCGCATGGACGGCATGCCCGCCGAGATCGAGGCGCTGTGGCAGCGCGGCATCGAGATGATGCGCGACGCGGGTGCGGTGATCCGCGACATCAGCCTGCCGCATACGAAATATGCCCTGCCGGCCTATTACGTCATCGCCCCGGCCGAGGCCTCGTCGAACCTCGCCCGCTACGACGGGGTGAAATACGGCCACCGCGCCAAGCTGGGGCAGGGCGACGGCATCACCGAGATGTATGAAAAGACCCGCGCCGAAGGGTTCGGCGCCGAAGTGCAGCGCCGGGTCATGGTCGGCACCTATGTGCTGTCTGCCGGGTTCTACGATGCCTATTACAACCGCGCCCGCAAGGTGCGTGCCCTGATCAAGCGCGACTTCGAGACCGTCTTTGCCGAAGGCGTCGATGCGATCCTGACGCCCGCCACGCCGTCCTCGGCCTTTGGTCTGGGAGAGATGGCCAATGCCTCTCCGGTCGAGATGTATCTGAACGACGTCTTCACCGTGACGGTGAACCTGGCCGGCCTGCCCGGCATCGCGGTTCCGGTCGGGCTTGACGCGCAGGGGCTGCCGCTGGGGCTGCAGCTGATCGGGCGGCCCTGGGATGAGGGCGGGCTTCTCAATCACGCCTATGTGCTGGAGCGTGCCGCCGGTTTTGTTTCCAAACCGCCGAAATGGTGGTAAGGGCCGGCAAAAAGCCCCTACCGCGACCGCATGAGGCAGTAATGTTCCGCCGTTTCGCCCTTTCCCTTGTGGCCGCCCCGTTGCTGGCCGCCTGTCAGCCCTCGGTGCCGGATTCCGGTGCCGGGGTCGGGTTCCAGGACTACAACAGCTATATCCGCAACACCTCGGTCCCGCCGACGGCGGCCGCGCCTGCCCCTGTGGCGCCTGCGGGCGGCTTCAACCCGGCAGCGGCCTCGGCCGCCATTGACCGGGCCTCGGGCGTCAGCACGCCGGCCCCGGCCCCGGCCCCGGCGCCCGTCGCCTCGGGCGGGCTGGACCCCAACCGTCCGCGCGGCGACGCCCCCACCGGAATCAAGACCGAGTCGGGAGAGGTCGCCAATGCCGGCCATGCCGGGATCTCGGACGAGCAGGATTTCTCGGCCGTCTCCTCGCGCGAGACCATCGCCAGCGACAAGGAACGGATCGAGCGGAACCGCGCGCAATATGTCGTGGTGCAGCCCAAGGATCTTCCGGTGCGTCCGGGTGAACTGGGGCCGAACATCGTCGACTATGCGCTGAAGACCACGAACGATCCGGGCACGGCGCTGTATTCGCGGTCCGGCCTTGGCAAGCGCGACCCGATGGTGGCCTGTTCAAAATTCGCCTCGCCCGATCTGGCGCAGACGGAGTTCCTTGCCAAGGGCGGCCCCGAAAAGGACAAGCTGGGCCTTGATCCGGATGGCGACGGTTTCGCCTGCACCTGGGACCCGCGCCCCTTCCGCACCGCGCTGCAGTGAGCGCAGGCGAAGGCTTCCCCTCGCCCAACTTCGGTGCGCGGCGGGGTGGCTTGCGGCCGTCGCTGGTGGTGATCCACTATACCGCCATGGCGACCTGCGCCGAGGCCCGCGACCGGCTGTGCGACCCCGCGGCCGAGGTTTCGGCGCATTGGCTGATCGCGGAGTCGGGCGAGGTCCTGGCGCTGGTGCCCGAGACAGAGCGGGCCTGGCACGCCGGGGCGGGGCAATGGCGCGGGCAGGATGACATCAACAGCCGCTCGATCGGGATCGAACTGGCGAACCGCGGCGACCACCCCTTCCCGGAACCGCAGATGGCGGCGCTGGAGCAGGTGCTGCGCGGCATCATGGCGCGCTGGTCGATCCCGCCCGAAGGGGTGATCGCGCATTCCGACATGGCGCCGGGGCGCAAGTCCGACCCGGGGGCGCGGTTCGACTGGCGGCGGCTGGCGCTGCAGGGCCTGTCGATCTGGCCAGATCCGGCTTCGCCGGGCAGCTTTCGCGCCGATGCGCAGCGCCTTGGCTATCCGGCCGCTGACGACGCAACCCTTCTGCGCGCCTTCCGCCTGCGGTTCCGCCCCTGGGGTCGTGGCCCGCTGGCACCCGAAGACGCGGCCCTTGCCGCCGATCTGGCGGCGCGCTTCGGCATTGACGGCGGGACGGCCTCGGCCTAAGTCCGCCTCGCGCGGATGGCCGGATGACCGCGGGTCGCAAGACGCGAGGAAAGTCCGGACTCCATGAGGCAAGGGTGCC
Source organism: uncultured Paracoccaceae bacterium (assembly GCA_934500835.1). Classification (GTDB taxonomy): domain Bacteria; phylum Pseudomonadota; class Alphaproteobacteria; order Rhodobacterales; family Rhodobacteraceae; genus Pseudogemmobacter. Next base: position 131,209 of record CAKSTR010000013.1, read on the forward strand.
GGGTAACGCCCGGCGGGGGCGACCCCAGGGAAAGCGCCACAGAGAACAGACAGCCTCCCCTCGGGGCGGTGATGGTGAAACGGTGGGGCAAGAGCCCACCGCGGGACTGGCAACAGGACCGGCACGGCAAGCCCCACCCGGAGCAATGCCGAATAGGGGCCTCGCGCGGG
>CAKSTR010000014.1 GCA_934500835.1 uncultured Paracoccaceae bacterium
GGCGTCGGGGCGGACGTGCTGAATGGCGGCAGCGGGGTGGACTATGCGGTCTACTGGGCCGCGACCTCGGCGGTCAGCGTGGATCTGCAGACGGGCAGCGGCTCGCTGGGCGAGGCGGCGGGGGATGTGCTCTCGGGTGTGGAGAACCTGGCCGGCGGTGCTTTCGGCGACACCCTGCAGGGCGACGGCGGGGCGAACCGGCTGGACGGCCTGGCGGGCAACGACATGCTGGTCGGCCGCGGCGGCAATGACACGCTGGTCGGGGCGGATGGCAATGACATGCTGGTCGGCGGACAGGGCAATGACCTGTTGATCGGCGGTAACGGAGCGGATGTCTTCGTCTTCAACACCGCCCTGGGTGCCGCCCATGTTGACCACATCGCCGATTTCAACGCGATCGACGATACGATCTCGCTGGAGAACGGCATCTTCACCGCCCTCGTGGCGACCGGAACGCTGGCTGCGCCGCTGTTCGCCCTTGGGGCAGCGGCAACCACTGCGGGCCAGCGGATCATCTACAATCAGGCCACCGGGCAGCTATTCTACGATTTCGACGGCGTCGGCGGCGCGGCACAGGTGCTGTTCGCAACGCTGGTCCCCGGGACCGCGGTCGGGGCGTCGGACTTCCTGGTGACCTGACGGCAGGACCAGAAGACGCCAGGCCAGCCCCATCCCGAAGCACCGGGCGGGGCTGGCCTGGACGGCTTCTTGCCGGCTATTTGCCCAACATGTTCCGGTTGTGGTGACGGATGCCTTCCTCGACATCGTCGAACCACAGCAGTTCCCCGCCCTCGAGGATGATCACCCGGGTACACAGGTCGCGGATCACCTGCATGGAATGGTTCACGACGATGGCCCCTGCATTGGACATGCGGTCGAGGAACACATCCTGCGACTTCTGGCGGAAGGAGGCATCGCCCACCGCTGTGACCTCATCGACCAGATAGGTATCGAAGGCGATCCCCATCGACAGACCGAAGGCCAGGCGAGAGCGCATCCCCGAGGAATAGGTGCGCAACGGCAGGTGGAAATGGCCGCCGAGATCGGCAAATTCCTCGGTGAAGGCGACCAGCTCGTCGCTGTCCACGCCATAGATACGGGCAACGAAGCGCGTGTTCTGTGCCCCGGTAAGATCGACGTGGAAACTGCCCGCAAAGCCCACCGGCCAGGAGATCGACCCGTCAATCTGGATCTGGCCGGATGTCGGGGTTTGGGTGCCAGCGATCATCTGGAGCAGCGTCGACTTGCCCGCACCGTTGCGGCCCAGAAGGCCAATCGAGGTATGGGCCGGAAGGGTCAGGCTGACGTTGTTCAGCAGCGTTTTGGAAACGCCGCTCAGATGGAAGGACTTGGTGAGATTGACAAGACGGATCATGAACGGCCCCGTCCGTCGTCAGCGTCGGTCGCGCAGCGAGTAGAAGATCAGCGTGGCGATGGACCACAACATGACCAGGAACACGCTGATGACGCCCAAGGTCATTGGCCGGTCGGGATAGCGTGCGGTTTCAGCAAGGGTGGGCAGGACGTAGGTCGCGAGATAGCGGGTCTGGCGGCTGGATTCTGCCTGTGCCGCCTCGAAGGCGGCGCGGGCGGACAGATAGGTGGCTTCGGCGAATTCACGATCCGTCATGAGCCGTTCGTATTCCGCCACCACATCCGCATAGGCCCGGCCGTCCGTCGCGTTGTCGACCCCGATGCCAAGCTTGGCCTTTTCGGCCCTGATCCGTTCCTCGATCGCGTGGATGCGCCGCTGCAGGGGCACAAGGCGCGGATCGTCCGAGACGCTTCCATCCTTCAGCACGTCCAGGTCGATCAGTGCGATGGCAAGCTCTTGTTGCAGCGAGGCGACGATGCTCATCTGCGCAGTCACGTCAGCGGCCGGATCGACGATCTGGTTGTGGTTGCGGAAGGCGGTTACGGCCTGACGGGCGGAAACGACCGTATCATGGGTCTTTTCCAGTTCCTCCCGCGCATAGCGCAGGGTGTCCGCAACGGCGATGTCATTCAGCCGGTTGATCATCTCGGTTGATTTTTCGTAGATGATCTTGCCGATCAGCTGGGCATCGTGCGGATCGAAAGCGCGGACCTGGACTTCGATCAGTCGGGTGGAACTGTCGTAGTAAACCTTCACCATGCTGCGCCAGTAATCCACCAGATCCTCGATCGAGCCGGTGTCGTCCAGCCGATAGACGAAGTCATCCGCAGGCTTCGACCAGATCGCGCGCAGGTCAAGCTCTGCGTTGATTTCGGTTACGACCTGCTGGCTGTTGATGTAATTGTAGATGATGTCGGTGTCGGCCGAACTGGAGCCGGTCAGGCTGGACAGGCCGGTCAGCATCGACAGGGTGGGAGGCCCGCTATCGCGATGGACCGAGAAGCCAAGGGTTGATGCATATTGATCTGCGGCTAGGAACCACAGATACCAGGCCGAGGTCACAATCGGCAGGATCACAACGGCCAGAAACGAGGCAAGCAACCGTTTGTGACGCGCTTTCAGGCCGCCGGCCGAGGCTGGCCGGCGGATCGCCGGACCCTGAGGGCCGACAACGGGCGGGGCCGCGGCAGGGGCGGGGTGCGCAACCGGCACACTCTTGCCGGTGGGCGGCGGGGCCTTGACGGCGGGCGGCGCAGCAGCGGTCTTGGGCGGCAACTGCACGACCGAAGGCGCAGAGGGGCCAGCCGCAGGCGCGGCCTTGTTCTGTGCGGGGGCCGGCGCGGCGGGTGCTGGCGGGGCTGCGACTTGCTTTGGCGTGTCGGTGACAGCCGGATCATTCTGGGTCACAGGAACCTGCGGCAGATTTCGCTTGACGCAATCAACTTATACACCTTCGCCGGGCAGCGCCATAGCGCAGTTGGGCGCGGGCGGATTTCCCGCAGTTGTGACAGGCGGGGAAGATGTGCTACACGCGGCACGGACCCATGCCCATGCAAATTGCCGCTCCACAACGTCCCAAGGCCCCGGCCGTCCGCCACCGCCGGTTCGCCAGCCTGCGCTCGATCGGGGCGCTGATGTTGCGTGAGATGGCCACGACATACGGCAAGTCGCCGGGTGGCTACATCTGGGCAGTGCTGGAGCCGGTCGCCGGCATTGCCGTGCTGACCTTCGCCTTCTCGTTCCTGTTCGCGACACCCCCGATTGGAACCAGTTTCGAGCTGTTCTACGCCACGGGAACGCTGCCCTTCTTCATGTTCACCACGATCTGCAACCGGGTCGGCACCGCGATGGTGTTCTCCAAATCGCTGCTGTCCTATCCGGCGGTGACCTTCGTCGATGCGATCATCGCCCGGTTCCTGGTGAATTTCCTGACCGAGCTTCTCGTGTTCTACCTGGTGGTTACCGCGATCCTGTCGCTCTTCGATACCCGCACCGTGCTGGACGTGCGGGACATCGCGCTGAGCCTGTCGCTGACCGCGCTGTTCGGGCTGGCGATGGGAACACTGAATTCCTATCTTTTCCTGCGGTTCCACGTCTGGCATGTGTTCTGGTCGGTGATCTCGCGCCCGCTGTTCATGATCTCGGGCGTGTTCTTCATCTACGACGCGCTGCCGCCGCTGCTGCAGGAGTATCTGTGGTACAATCCGCTGATCCATGCCGTCGGCCTGATGCGGGCGGGCTTCTATCCCAGCTACGCGGGCGATTATATCTCGGTCCTCTATATGGTCGGGGTGTCACTGGCCCTGCTGCTGCTGGGGCTGCGCTTGCTGTCGTGGCATATCAGGCGGCTGCTGCACGAGAGTTGAGGTGATGCGCCGGCCATGCCGTGACGGCGACTATTCGGCTCCTGCGGATACTATCCTCGGCGGAGGTCGAATAGGATGCTTGTCCGTTGCTAATTCTTAATGCCGAGATGGTGAAGCCTGTCGCGGACGTATTGCTCGAAATTTACGTCGTCGGTGGGAACCCGGCTCATAAATCGCTCGGCACTTTCGGTTACAAGGTAGTCGGGACGGACCTGCTCAACATAATCGAAATCTAGGTTGGTCGTCCAAAGAAAGTGGGTCTCACGGAAGGTTTCGGCCAGAAGCCCAGTCAGCAGGTGCGGGCGATATTCGGAAAAACTGTCACCAAACAGCACGATGCGCGCGTCAATCGCGTCGGGCGAAGTGTTGTGGTAAATCACTGAAGTGCCGACATGGAGTTCGATTTCGCTAAAACGGCGATTGCTCTCCTGAAACTCAACCAGCTGGTTCGCAAACACGCGTTCGGCATTCTGGACAGGCTGATAGAAGCGAGCAGTTTCTTTGCGGGGCGTGTGAAGCTTGGCGCCCAGGTCGAATTGCACCTCACCTTCATGGAAGGGACGCTGTGCGAGGCTAGGATTGGCCTGCAAACCAAAGCGCGACATCAAAAGCTGATAGGCTGCGAAACAGCCCCAATATGTCCAGTGAGTGTCGGTCTTCCAGTAAAGCTGGATATTAGGATTTACCTTGCCGTAGAAGGCCACGGGGTCGATCAACACATTGGACAGACCGCAGGCTTGCGCGCGCGCTTGCAATTGCGCCCCGGGACGGACGTCGACTTCCAAGTCTCCGATATAGAATTCGGGATAGACTGACAGCTTTTCGGGTGCAATCAGATGCAAATAACGCGCACCAAGATTTGCCGCGCGCGTGGACCTTCTTCGCAGCAGTTCCTCCCAGTTCGAAAGTATCCCTGAGGTAAATGGAGTCTTTTCCGATGAGAAAAGGTCAAGGGACTGGTTGCTGCCTCCCGTCAGGAAAAGCCAGCCGTGTCTACCTTCGTGAACGTCGCTATTGACCTTGTTATGGACAGTTTCCGGTTCGTCGGTTGGGGCAGACAGGCCCCCTTCGCGGGAAGGGGGTGGATCAAGCGGGCGAAATTCCAGATTGGCAAGCGCGCAGAACTGTTTGTAGCCGGGGTAAAGCAGATCTGCCAGGCGCGCGAAGTTCTCGGGCGACAGATCCTTGATGTCGCTGCCTGTCGAGTGGCGAAAGGCGCCGAAATTCTTGTCTTCATGATGGTCGAGGCCAAGCCAGTCGTACACCCGCCGCATCGTGGTCGACGGGTCATAGCGCAGTTGGTCATTGGTCAGCACCATCATGCCATCGGCGCCAAAGACGTTGTGATAAGCCCGCAGCCGGGGCAAATAGGCGCTGAAGCTGAGGGTCTGGAAAAGCGACATCAGCCGGGCATCGTCTTGTACCAGGGACTTGGAAAAGTCCTGTGAGAAGAACTCGTCCGCAGTCAGGTTGCGCAAGGCATCGACCTTCATCACCTTTTTCAGATGCTGGAAATGCGACACCGCGCGGGCGATAGGATCGCGTACGATCAGAAATATCTTGGCGTTGGGCGCTGTGGCCTTGATCGCAGCCGGAATACCTCGGCTAAAGGCCAGATCGAAGTAGGTGGGGCTTGCGTCGATCGTCAGGCAGTCCTCGGGAACGTTGGCAAACTGCTCGGCATACCAGTCCATTCCCCGGTCGGGGAAAAGCGAAAAGTAGTGAATCTCTTTCGCCGCGCCGCCCACGATCTTCGGATGGGTGCACATGTGATCATAAAGTGCGGTGGTCCCGCCTTTCATGGTGCCCACAATAAAGATCGAGGGAAAGCGGGATGCGACCTGCCCTTTGGCGCGGGATACGGCTTCACCAGATTTTCCGGCCGCTTGAGCGGCCGGCACGACTCCGTCACGCGGTGACCGCATCTTTTTTCCGCCGAGGGCGATTTTAGAGGCGCGCGAGGTGCGAGCGTTTGCCATTTGAGAAACTTTGACTGATTATTTGACGAGAACCGTCATCCCGTCCAGATCGTCGACCCCGCCCCAGCCGAGCGCAACCGAGGACTCGACCTGCAGGCCGGCCGTCCGGGCGTAGGAGGCGAACAGGTCCAGGTTCATGCGGTTGCGGGCGTGGGGGTTCTGACCGTAATGCACGCCCTGCGGGCCATCGTAATTGGAATGGTGCAGCAGCGCCCGGCCGCCCGGTTTCAGCACCCGCCCGATCTCCTGCAGGTAAGAGGCCACGATCTCGGGCGCGAAGTGCACCATTGCGTCATAGCAGAACACCGCGGTCTGCGACGCGGAGGCGACGGCCTCGAAGGTATAGCCGTTGCAGACCACGTAGGCGACGTTGTTCTTGCCCTGCAACCGGGTGATGCAGTCGATCAGGTGTTCGGGGAACACGTCGACCAGGGTCAGGATGCCGGCCATCGGCGCAACCATTTCGGAATGCCGGCCCTTGCCGCAGGCCAGTTCGAGCGTGGCGGAAAGGTCGAGGGTCTGGAAAGCGTTGTAGAACCGGCTGTTCTCGGACCAGAACACATGCATCAGACGCTCGGCATCGGCGAAGTAGGCGCTTTCTTTCCAGGGGCTGATCGTGTCGGTGATGATTTTGGGGTCCATGCTCTCTCTCGCTTTCCGGGGGTTATCGGGTCACGTTGAATTGTCTGATCAGGGTCTCGATATAGGCCGCAGCGGTTTCCCGGTGGGGGCCGATGTCGACGAGATGCTCCACGCAGCCTTGCATTCTTTCAATCTCAGCAAGCTCGTCCGCTCCGAAGCGGCTGATGGTCACGCTTTCGTCGTGGCGGCGGTGTCTGTTGAGCGGCCTTGCCGAGAAGGCACAGCTGCCCTGCGACAACAGCCGGACATAGACGCACCAGTCGCCGGCAACGCGATAGGACAGGATCTCGTCCAGATGTGCGTGCATGGTGTCCAGCAGCGGCTGGCGGCGGAAGACGACCGCGCTGACATTTGGGATGGTGTTCTTGACGCTGAGACCTTGCGCGATCTCATCCCCACCGCCGCGCAGGTAATCGCTGGTCCACTGCGTGGGCGAAACATCGCGGACATAGTCCAGATAGTGGTTGCACAGGATGGCGCCGTCCTGCGCCATCTGCCGGGACTGGGTATAGCTCAGCACGACATGGCCTTGCTCCATCCCGCGCATGGCCGTGGCAAGGAAGTCCGGTTCGGCGAGGTCATCGGCCTCTGCGATCCAGAGACATTCCGCGGATGCCGCTTCGGCCCCCTTCAGCCATTGCCGGAAGACCGAACCCGAGTTGCGGTCGTTCAGGATCACCCTGACCGGAATGTCGAGTCCGGCGACGATCCGGTCGATCACCGCGGCGCTGCCGTCGGTCGAGGCGTCGTCGAGGATGATCAGTTCCGAGACCGGATAGCTCTGATTCAGGATGCTGTCGATCCGTTCGGGCAGGAAGCGCGCATAGTTGTAATTGGGCACGACGGCCGAAACGCGGCGAGGACCGCGGCCGAAAATATCAAGAAGATCATTCACATAGGACTGGAACGAAACATCGGGCCGCTGCCAGAGCGCCCGCGCCCGCGTCTGCCGGGCCTCGGGCGTTTCGTCCGCCAGAAGGTTTTCCAGCCCTGCGATCATTGCGTCGGCCGCGATCGGAGCCACGAGACGGCCGCCGGTCTCCGCAATCAGGGCGATGCTGCCGGTGGCGCCGTCATAGCCTGCGACCGGCAAGCCGACATCCAGCGCCTCAAGCACGGTCGAAGGATAGGGATCCTCGCGCGACGTCAGCGCGTAGACGTCGGCGCCGGCATAGTAATCGTCGGTGTCGGCCTGAAGCCCGGGCAGGATCAGCTTGCCGTCCGCGACCAGCCGTCCGATGCGCGTGTGCAGGCTGGCCTTGAGGCCGATCTCGTGATGCCCGACCCAGACAAAGACGGTGTGGTCCCGCATGCCCATCCGTTCGGCGGCTTCAACGAACAGGTCGAAGCCCTTCCGATGGTCGGCATACCCGACGCCAAGCACGATACGGGCAGAGGGGGCAAGGCCAAGGTCACGCCGCAGCCGGGCGTGGGCCTCGGAGCCTGCTCCGAATGCCGCCCGATGGCGATTGCGCTTGTAGGCCCCCTGAGGGCGCAGCACCAGCTTGCCCGGGTCGGCTGCAGTCAGGGCGGCAAAACTGTCGCGCACCAGCGGAGCCGCAAACAAGATCTGTTCGGCGCTTTCGGCGATGGCGCCGGCATGGGGACCAACCCCGTTGTCGGCGATCAGCCGGGGCAGTTCGTGCACCAGCGCCACCACGCGGATGCCCGCCTGCGCCAGCGTGCGGGCGAAGAGGCCGGATACGGTTGTGTTGCAAAGCGCGACGTCCACCCCCTCGGCCCGCAGGCGACGGGCAAGGGATTGCGCCTCCTCTCCCTGCGGATCGCGGCCCGCGAGGCTGTGGACATTGGCGTTGGCGGCGAATTCTGCGGTCAGGTCCCCCGCACCAAGCAGCACGCAATCGACCCGTTTGCCGAAGCGGCCCGCCAGCATGCGGCACAGGTTCAGCGCCAGATATTGTGCGCCGTGCGGATGGGCATCGTGCGAGACGACGATGATGCGGCCGGGGTCTGCGGCAGGGGCGGCGCCCGGCAGCGCAGCCAAGATCTGGGCCGTCTTTTCGAGATAGCCGTAGCCAAAGTGCCGGTCGGGTTCCAGATGGGCGCCCTCGGCCCATTCGTTCCATGCGTTGATGAAGACGAACGGCGCCTGATCGGGGTTGCGCTGCGCGCCCGCCAGGGTCTGCTCGCAGGCCCGTGCCAGCCAGGCGGCATAGGTCTCGGGGCTGGCACCGTGGAAGATGTGGCCCTTGCCGGGCTTGCGCGCCTCGTTGTCCCAACCGGGCGAAACGGTCTTGAGGATCGGGTAGTCGCTGGTGATGTCGTGATACGACTGCGCCATCGCCTCGAAGTCGTAGACCACGCCTTCGAAACCCGGATTGACCATCGTGACCTGGTCGGTGATCTCGACACTGCCCGCATTGTGCGGCGGGAACTCGACCGAGGCGTCAAAGCCGTAGGGCCGGGGATCGGTGATACCGAAACTGCGGGCGGCGACCAGGTAAAGCTCGCCGATACCTTCGCGGCGGCAATAGTCGCGCCAACGCTGCACCGTTGCGCGCGCGTCGGGCAACTGGGTGACGCGGTAGACGATCAGCACCGGCCTGCCGTTGAAACGGATATAGCGCGGATCGCGCAGGGCGGGCGCGATGTCGGCGATGAAGGCCAGATCGTCCTCGGGCGAATAATCCTGGGCGATCAGGATGTCCTGCTCCATCCCATCCCAGCGACGCGACCAGTTCTCGTTAGCCCAGCAAAGGCAGAACGGCAGGTCGATGTCGGGGTTCGCCATGATCTGCTGGAACGGCCGCTCCAACAGCCTTTTGCCGCCGAACCAGTAGTGATGATAGCAAAAGCCGAAGATGCCGTAATGCTTGGCAAGCTCGGCCTGCTGGCGTTGCACGTCGACGATGCGAAGGTCGTAGAAGCCCAATGCGTCAGGCAGATGGGGCTGGTAGTGGCCGATGAACTGTGGCACCGCCTTCGAGGTATTGGTCCATTCCGTGAAGCCCTTGCCCCACCAGGCATCGTTCTCCGGGATCGGGTGGAACTGGGGCAGATAGAAGGCGATGGTCTTGATCGGCGACAACGCCAGGTCATAGGGACGGGCGGCCTTCTCGACATAGTCCGACCCGGCGCCGGCCTTCTTGTGGGCAATCGACAGGATTTGCCCGACATAGGACTCGGGTCCCTGCAGCGCCGAAGCGGACGCTTGCGTCGCCGCGCGCACCTCGGCTGCCGGTGCTGGGGGCGCGGCGACGGCGGTGTCGCCCTGACCGTCCGCCGCCCGGGGCGCTGCCGGCGCAGGGGGCGCCGAGGCGACAACCGCGGCCGTGCGCGGGGCATTCGCCTGGCTGACCCGCCGCCTGAACCCGCCAAAGCCCTCTTTTTGCAGCACGCGCAATGTCATGCGGGTGGTAGGGATGATCCCGCCACCATAACGGACAACGGCAAAGACAGTGCGCGGGAACCGGGCGATTGCGCTGATGCCACGCAGAGGCGCGGTGATCCGCCAGGACTTCGAGTTCATGAAGGCCTGCTCGACGCGGCGCGCGGCATTGCGCGCCTCCTCCGCGTCGCGCCGGGCGAAATCCAGTTCGCGCGTGGCGAAGCGGATGCGGACCTCCATTTCCTTGACGCGGGCAGCCTCGGCGGCAAGGGGCGAAAGCCGCGCGATTTCTTCCCGCAGAGACGCCTGCTCCTGTTCCGCCCGCCCCAAGGCGGCAAGCTTCTCGCTGATTGCCCGTTCAGCGTTTTCAGCGCGGAGTCGCAAGGCGTCGGTCTCGCGCTGAACCTCCTCCACCTGCGCCGCAAGGTGGGTGGCGCGGTGCTCCGCTGCGCCGACCCGGCCTGCCGCCGCCTCGATACGGTTGCCAGCGATTTCCAGATCGGCGAGCCGGGCCGCAAGATCGGCCTCCAGCGCGGCAGCGTGACTGCGGCTCTGGTCGAGTTGCTGCCGAAGGTCCGCGGACTCGGCCTGAAGGGTGGCGGCCTCCTCGATTCGGTTGCCAGCGGTTTCCAGATCGGCGAGCCGGGCCGCAAGATCGGCCTCCAGCGCGGCAGCGTGACTGCGGCTCTGGTCGAGTTGCTGCCGAAGGTCCGCGGACTCGGCCTGAAGGGTGGCGGCCTGATCGGCGGCCGCCTGCCGCGCGGCCAAAAGCGCGGCATGAATCTGTGTGATTTCCTGGCTGCTTACGGCCTGAAGCGCGGCGATACGGGTCTTCAGTTCCTCGATCCGGGATTGATCGGACTGGATCGACGCGCGAAGCTCTTCGGCGGTGCTGTTGTGCAAGGCCGTTTCGCGGTCGAGTTCAGCTTCCTTCTGTGCGATCTCGCGGCGCAGATCTTCAATCTCTGCCTGGGCCTGGATGAAACGCTGCTCGATCGCGGTGCCTTGTTCGATCGCGCGCGCCAGACTGCCTTCGAGTTCGGCACGGGCAGATTCGGCGCTTTCGGCGGCGGCGGCGAGACGGGTATCCCTGTCCGCCTCGGTCGCCTCGATACGGCCGAATGCCTCGCGCTTGGCTTCGACGGTGCGGCGCAGGATCGGCATGGCGCTGGCGAATTCGTCGGCGATCCGGTCGAGGGTGGCGCGGGCACCAGCGATGTTGCGTCCGGCCTCCAGATCGCGCAGCGCCGCATAGGCGCCGGCGACCCAGCCGGCGATTTGGGGATCGGTAAGCGCCTCATCGGGGCGGCGCGCGTGATGGCGGTGCCCGGGGTCGATGAAGCGCGCAATGTCCCCGGCGACCTCGGCCACCTCGACGGGTGTCACAAGGCCAAGGTCCCGGACGAGCCCGTCCATGACAGCGGTGGGGTTTTCCATCACCGCCTCGTAGGAGACGACAACATGCGGCAGGTCGCGGGCGGCCTTTTCCGCCGGCAGCATATGGGCCAGCCACAGCAGGGCCGCGTCGATCCGGTCGTGTCTCTTGGGCCAGTCGGCACCGCGGGCGACAAGCGATTCAATCACGTCCAGCGGGTTCCTGAAGGTCACGACGGCCGCGACATCGTAGCCCGCGCTCCGGGTGGCGCTGATGAAGAAGCGGGCGAACCGTGCGATCCGCGGTTCCTTGACAATGATCAGCGGCGCCGGGCCGAAATCATCCTGCAAGATGTCGGCGACATCGGCAGCGACCTGCTCGCGGCGGTGGAGGGGAAAATCCTTGATGTCCAACGCCGACCAGTCATGCCAGGCCGACCCCAGCTCGGCCAGCAGCCGATCGTGATAGTCGATCAGATAGGCCGGCTCCCAATGGCCTGCAGCGTTGCCGGAGTTGGCGCCAAGCATCCGACGCGGAAGGGCGGCCCCCATCATGCTGATCAGCCGCGTCAGGGCGCTGGTACCTGATCGGTGCATTCCAAGCACAAGAATGCAGACCGGGCGGCCGTCGGCGGCCGCAATGTGGCCTGAGGCCGCTGGTGCGGGCACTGTGCTTCGCTCGATGCGGGCGCCTGTTGCGGCAGAGGATTTCTTCTTTTTGCCCTTCATCGGAGCTGCTTGCAACCTTTGGCGTCTTGGCGGGAATACCCGGGATATTGTCCCCTCATACTGTCTGAGGTGGGGATATTCTATCCGTTATTTCCCGGCTCATGGCTATATCGGCAAGAAGCCGTCCAGGCCAGCCCCGCCCGGTGCTTCCGGATGGGGCTGGCCTGGCGTCTTCTGGTCCTGCCGTCAGGTCACCAGGAAGTCCGACGCCCCGACCGCGGTCCCGGGGACCAGCGTTGCGAACAGCACCTGTGCCGCGCCGCCGACGCCGTCGAAATCGTAGAATAGCTGCCCGGTGGCCTGATTGTAGATGATCCGCTGGCCCGCAGTGGTTGCCGCTGCCCCAAGGGCGAACAGCGGCGCAGCCAGCGTTCCGGTCGCCACGAGGGCGGTGAAGATGCCGTTCTCCAGCGAGATCGTATCGTCGATCGCGTTGAAATCGGCGATGTGGTCAACATGGGCGGCACCCAGGGCGGTGTTGAAGACGAAGACATCCGCTCCGTTACCGCCGATCAACAGGTCATTGCCCTGTCCGCCGACCAGCATGTCATTGCCATCCGCCCCGACCAGCGTGTCATTGCCGCCGCGGCCGGCCAGCATGTCGTTGCCCGCCAGGCCGTCCAGCCGGTTCGCCCCGCCGTCACCCTGCAGCGTGTCGCCGAAGGCGCCGCCGGCCAGGTTCTCCACCCCCGAGAGCACATCCCCCGCCGCCTCGCCCAGCGAACCGCTGCCCAGCTGCAGGTCCACACTGACCGCCGAGGTCGCGGCCCAGTAGACCGCATAGTCCACCCCGCTGCCGCCATTCAGCACGTCCGCCCCGACGCCGCCCTGCAGCGTGTCGTTGCCATCCGCCCCGACCAGCGTGTCATTGCCTATGCGGCCGGCCAGAAGGTCGTTGCCCGCCAGGCCGTCCAGCCGGTTCGCCCCGCCGTCACCCTGCAGCGTGTCGCCGAAAGCACCGCCGGCCAGGTTCTCCACCCCCGAGAGCACATCCCCCGCCGCCTCGCCCAGAGAACCGGTGCCGGCCTGCAGGTCCACGCTGACCGCCGAGGCCGCGGCCCAGTAGACCGCATAGTCCACCCCGCTGCCGCCATTCAGCACGTCCGCCCCGACGCCGCCCTGCAGCGTGTCGTTGCCATCCGCCCCGACCAGCGTGTCATTGCCTATGCGGCCGGCCAGCAGGTCGTTGCCCGCCAGGCCGTCCAGCCGGTTCGCCCCGCCGTCGCCCTGCAGGGTGTCGCCAAAGGCCGTTCCGATCACCGCTTCGATCGAAACATAGACCTGACCCAGTGCGGCGCCGCGGTTTCCGTCGCTCCGCTGCAGGTCGACGACGGCCGCCGTTTCCGACGACCGAAAATCAAGCGTATCGAAACCCTGCTCCCCATTGACGGTATCGTTCCCGGTCGAGATCACGAAGACGTCGTTGCTGCTCGTTCCGGCGATGAATTCGCTTTGGGACGAACCGATCGTCACCCCATCGGAATTCCGTACCGTCGTGTTCCCGTGCCAGAGGTCAAAAAGCCCCGCAGCACGGAAATCCGCCGCCCGCAATGGCAATCCGTTGGCCGAGCGAACCTCAAGCACCTCGTCGCGATACTGGATCAGGATGCCGTTGGCCGTGGGTGTGAAGGTCAGCGCAGAGAGATCGTGGATCGCGCCCCAGGCCGACAGGTCAAGCCGGTCGATGCCGGGCTGGAAATCGGTGATGAGGTCTCGCTGACCATCGGCCACCAGCACGAAAAGATCGGCTCCCGCCCCGCCGGACAGGCTGTCAGCCCCCGGACCATCGACCAGAACGTCGTCCCCGGCGCCGGCCGCCAGCACATCGGCGCCCGCCCCGCCCCAAAGCAGATCGTCCCCCGCGGTGCCGGTCAGGTGGTCTGCATCGCTGCCGCCCAGCCGCACCGCCCCAAGCGCCGAGAGGTTCAGCACCAGCCGGGTGATGCCCGCGCCCTCGTCCGCGACGAAAATCTCGACGGTGTTGCCAAGGACGCTGACGGTGATGGCGCTGATTCCGGCCATGGTGGAGGCCGCAGTATCCAGCACCTGTGCCAGATGGATCAGCCGCCCGTCGGGCAGGATCTCCAGCAGGTCCAGCCCGCCATCGCCGCCGCCGAGCACCACGAAGCTGCGCCCGCCGGCCGTGAAACTGTCAAAGGCCAGCACGCCCTGAAACCGGGTCGCCAGCGTATCAGCGACATGGTCGCGCACGGTCAGGCTGCCATTGGCCCCGACCTCGATCACCGAGAGCGACGACGAGGCTCCGGCCGCGACCAAGAGATAGGTCACCCCATGCGCCACCGTCACCGCCAGGGCGGATGGGCCGTTGATGCCCAATCCCTGCGCCGCACTGATCGCGGACAGAACCGTCAGCCGGCCATTCGCAGCGATCCCCATCAGGGCGATGCCGTCCCCGCCAGGCAGCGCCGCAGCCAGAAAGCGCGCGCCCCCCACGGTGACCAACTGCAGTTCGCTGACATTGATGCCCTGCCGCGGCGGCGCCAGTTCCAGCGCCTGCAGCAGCGTCAGCGTGCCATCGGCCGCCATGGAATAGGCGGCAACCGTGCCGCTGTTGGCGGTGGCCGCATAAAGCCAGGTCTGCGCGCCCGCCGTCACCACCTCCTGCGCCGAGACCACGCCCGCCGGGCCGCCGGCAGGACGGACCACCCTGCCAAGCGGATCGGTGCTGTCGATCTGGCAGGTCAGCAGGCTGGTCTGGTTGGTCCCCGACACCACCAGCCGCGGCTTGCCGCCGAAGCTGACGATATCCAGCGAGGGCGGCGCCGACAGTGCCGTGTTCACACTCAGCAACATCTGGTCTAGCAAGGTCATCGCGCCGTCGATGCCGATCGCAATCACCCCCCCGCCCGAGCGGCTGGCCGCATAAAGCACCCGCCTGCCGCCCTGTTCGGTCACAAGAAAGTCGCTGATCCACGAGATCATGTTCAGGGGGGCGTTCGTGAACACCTCACCCACAGTGAATTTGAACACCTGCCTGCCCCCGCACCGCATCCCACACGCCGCCAGACTCGCAATGAAGCCGGGCGGTGAGGCGCAGGAACCGCGGCGCAATAGCGGCGAATGGCTGCAATTCGCCTAGAACCCGGCCTATCGGCGTGCGTGCGGGCGCTGCGGATTGTGGTCGCGGTCGCTTTGCGCCATCAAGGACATGCAAAGGAACGGCAGGGGCACATGGCCGCAGCGTCGGATCAGGACAGCGTCACAATCGTGATGGCCACGCATAACGGCGCGGCGCATCTGGCCGAACAGCTGGACAGCATCGCGCGGCAAAGCCACACCGCCTGGCGGCTGTTCGTCTCGGACGACAGTTCGACCGACGATACCCGCGCCATTCTTGCCGATTTCGCACGGCACCATCCGGTGACCGTGGTCGACGGCCCGCACCGCGGGGCGGCGACGAATTTCCTTTCGGCCATTCTTCACCCCGACCTGCCACGCGGCACGGTGGCGCTGGCCGATCAGGATGACATCTGGCTGCCGGGCAAGCTGGCACGCGGCTTGCGCCGCATGGCCCCGGCCGAGGATTGGCCCGTGCTCTACGCTGCCGAAAGCGCGCTGGCCGATGCCAGGGGCAGGCCCTTTCGCCTGTCCAACCCCGGCCGGGCGCGCCCCTCCTTCGCGGCCTCGCTGGCGCAGAACCTGTTCGGCGGCCACACCACCATGTTCAACGCCGCCACGCTGGATCTCTTGCGCGAGGCCGGAATGCCGAAGGGCATCGCCTTCCATGACTGGTGGATCTACCAGCTTGTCGCCGGGCATGGAGGGCGGCAGGTGCTGGACCCCTCGCCGATGGCGCTTTACCGGCAGCATTCGGGCAATGTCATCGGCTCTTCCGGGTTCGGGGCGCGGTTGTCGCGGGTGCTGCAGGGCCGCTGGCGGACCGAGATGCAGGGCCATGCGCAGGCGCTGGCCTCGGTCGCGGGTCTGCTGACGCCGCAGGCGCAGGTCACCCTCAGCGCCTTTCTTTCCGCCCCGCCAAGCGGCTTTGCGCGGATCGAGACCTTCCGCCGCCTCGGCCTGCGCCGCAGTTCGACCCGCGGCGACATCCTGATGCTGGGGGCCGCCTTCGCCGGGCTGCTTTAGCGCCCGACCCCAAGGTAATGGGTAAAGCCGGCCGAGAGCACCTCGTCCCGGTCATAGATGTTGCGCAGGTCGGCCATGCGCGGATTGGCCATCTTGCGCGCCAGCCGCTGCAGGTCCAGCGCGCGGAATTCGTTCCATTCGGTCAGAAGCACCACCAGATCGGCGCCGTTGACCGCCTGATAGGGCGTGTCGGACCATTTGACGCCGGGCAGCAGCGCCTCGCCCTCATGCCGGCCCTGCGGATCGCAGACCTTGACCTTGGCCCCCGCCCCCACCAGCGCGGGCACGATGGTCAGGCTGGGCGCATCGCGCATGTCATCGGTGTTCGGCTTGAAGGTCACGCCCAGAAGCGCAATGGTCTTGTCGCGCAGCACGCCCTCGCACAGATCCTCGATCCGCGCGATCATCCGGCGCTTCACCTCGTCATTGACCTTGATGACGGTCTCGACGATCTGCATCGGCACCGCATGATCCTGCCCGATCCGGGCCAGCGCCTTGGTGTCCTTGGGGAAGCACGACCCGCCATAGCCGGGACCGGCGTGCAGGAACTTGTTGCCGATCCGACCATCCATGCCGATCCCCTTCGACACCGCCTTGATGTCCGCCCCCACCCGCTCGCACAAGGCTGCGATCTCGTTGATGAAGGTGATCTTGGTGGCAAGGAAGGCATTCGCCGCGTATTTGATCATCTCGGCAGATTCGAGGCCGGTGTAGACCACCGGAAACTCGCGCAGGAACAGCGGTCGATAGACCTCGGCCATCGCCTTCTTCGCCATTTCGCTTTCAACGCCGACAACAACCCGGTCGGGCCGCATGAAATCGTCGATCGCCGCACCTTCGCGCAGGAATTCCGGGTTCGAGGCGACATCGAAGCTTGCTTCGGGGTTCGCCGCCTTGATCGCCTCGGCCACCTTGCGGTTGGTGCCCACCGGCACGGTGGATTTCGTCACCACCACCGCATATCCGGTCAGCGCCCGCCCGATCTCGGCCGCGGCCGCCATCACATAGGTCAGGTCGGCATGACCATCGCCGCGCCGGGTCGGCGTGCCGACGGCGATGAAGATCGCCCCCGCCCCATCGACCGCGCCCGCCAGATCGGTGGTGAAGCTCAGCCGTCCTGCTGCGACGTTCTTCGCCATCAGCGCATCAAGGCCCGGCTCGTAGATCGGCACCTCGCCCCGGTTCAGCCGGTCGATCTTGCCCGGGTCCTTGTCGACACAGACCACCTCATGCCCAAAGTCCGAGAAGCACACCCCCGACACCAGCCCGACATAGCCGGTGCCCACCATCACGATCTTCATCTTGCTGCCCCTGTGTCCGGTCCTGATGCCAGATTTCCCCGACAGCATAAGCATCAGGGGCGGCGCCAAGTCAAACGCCGCCCCCGCAAAAAACCCATCCCGCAGCGAAAGCCCGCCTCAGAACCAGCGCCCGGTCGCAAAGGCCCGGAAGGTCAGCCCCGCTCCCTTCGTCACCCCCGCAACCAGCCGCAGCACGGTCGAGGCAGCACCCGGCGCCCCGCTGGTCGACAGCCAGCAATCCGCATCATCCGCATTGCCGCAGACCACAGGGGCTCCGACGAAGGCCGCCGGATAGGTCCAGGTCACATCGTCCGACCGGAACAGGCTGCCAAGGGCGGTGCTGGCATTGGCGGCCGAAAGGTTGGTACGGGTGCAGATCTGGGTGCCATCGGCAAAGCGGACATAGTCGCCATTGGCATTCGATCCGCGCTCGATCACGGCCCCCGTCGGCGCTCCGGCCACCTGCGACACCATGCCCAGAATGTTCGCCCGGCCGAAAGCCACGGCCCCCGCCGCCGCCCCCAGACCATAGTCGCCCACCTTCAGCAGCCGCCCCGCCGTGACATCCGTGGCAGTCTGCGTCACCGCCGGCCCCGTCACCGGCAGCTCGATCCGCAAGGTGGCGGTCGAGGCCCGCAGCGCCGTGGCAAAGCTGCCGCCATCGGCGCTGACCTTGATCGAGAATTCATCGCTGCCCGCCGTCCCCATCTCGGCCCGGCCCGAGAATCCGGTCTGGAACAGCAGGCTCGCCGTATCGCCAGCGACGGCCTTGTTCAGCTTCAGCTGATGCCCGGCACCCGCATGGTTCAGCAGCACCGCCGGCGCCGAGACCGCCAGCCGGTTGGTCGCATCGGGCGTGGCCGAGATGCCAAGCCGCGCCACCGTCAGCGCCCCTTCCGAGGCGGTCTTCCACGCCAGACCGTCGAACACCGCCACCTGTCCCTCGGCCAGCACCTGCGCCTGCCAGCCGGGACGCGGGGCATGAAACTGCCAGCCGGTTTCGGTCATCACAGCGATCTGGCCCGCCTTGCCGGCCCAGTCCAGCGTTGCCCCCGCAGGCACGATATGCCGGTCGCCAGGGGCAGCCAGCGTCGGCGGCACTGTCAGATTGCGGTTGATCACCGCCAGCTGGACGATCACGTCCAGCAGGGCCAGCGCCTCGTTATGGGTGACATGTTTCTGCGCCTGATTGGGCAGGATCAGGGGAAGCCCCAGGATGTCGGTATCGTCGGGCATGAAGGAACCTCCGCAGGAACGCCTTGAACGGCGCGACCCTAGGAAAAGCCCCTTAGCTGGCTGTAACCCTTGCGCACGGGCCGGGGCGCAAGGCCGCAACGCCCCTCAGGCCTCGACCGCTGCAGGCGCGGCGGCACCCCCTCGCGTTTCGCCGCGTGTGTCGCGCCAGGTGTTCAGGCTGATCGCCCCGATGATCACCGCCCCGCCAGCGATCACCCAAGGGTCCATCGCCTCGGAAAAGGCAATGGCACCAAGCGCCGTGGACCAGATGATCTGCAGGAACGTGACCGGCTGCGTCACCGTCAGGGGGGCCGCCGCAAAGGCCCGCGTCATCGCGTAATGCCCGCCCGTCGCCAGTGCCGCCACCAGCGCCAGCCAGGCCAGCTGCACGATGGACACCGGCTGCCACACCCACAGCGCCAAGGGCAGCAGGCCCAGGGTCACGCTGACCGACATCACCGCCACCACGACCGAGGCCGGAGCCACCAGCGCCAGCCGCTTGGCGATGATATAGCTGGCCGCAAAGCACAGGGTGGCTGCGATCTGCGCCATATGCCCCTCCGTCACCTCGCGGAAACCGGGGCGCAGCACCAGCATCGCCCCCGCAAGGGCCGCGACGACCACCATCACCCGGCGCGCACCGAAGCTCTCGCCCAGCATCAGCCCGGCGATGACCAGCACGATCACGGGGTTCAGGAAGGCAATGGCCGACATCTCGGCCACCGGCACCCGCGCCATGGCGTGAAACCAGAACACCACCGCCGCCACATGCAGAAGGCCCCGCCAGCCGAACAGCCGCCACACCGGCGCCGGCAGGCCCATCCGCAGCACCCTGGGCACCACCGGCAGAAAGAAGACCGCACCAAAGGCAAAGCGGATGAAGGCAGACTGTGCCGCAGGCAGGTCGGTGCCAAGGTGCTTCACCACCCCGTTCACCGCGACAAAACACAAGCCCGACAGCAGCATCCACAGGATGCCTGCCAGTGCCCGCCCTCTGATCCACCCCGAGTCCATCGGCGGACAAGACCCCCGCCTTCAGGAAAACGCAAGCCCCGCCGCGATGGTCCACATCACCAGCCCGACACCGATCTCCAGCCAGACCCAGGCTTTCGGCCGGGCAAAGACCGGCGCCAGCAGCCGCGCACCATAGCCAAGGGCCGAAAAGAAACCGAAACTCGCCAGCATCGCGCCCAGGGCAAAGCCGACCCCGCGCCCCGGATACTGCGCCGAGATCGAGCCAAGCAGCACCACTGTGTCCAGCCAGACATGCGGATTGGCCCAGGTCAGAAGCAGGCAGGTCAGCAGAACCGCCCTCAGGCTGGCGCTCTTGCCTTCCGCCGGCCGCAAGGCCTCGCCTCCCTTGCGGGCCGCCTGAAACCGCAGGGCGCCATAGACGACCAGAAAGATCACCCCGCCCCAACGCATCGCCTCGGCCAGCCATGGCACCGCCTGACTGACCGCGCCGAACCCCGTCACCCCCGCCGCGATCAACAGCGCATCGGACCCCGCGCAGACCGCCACCACCGCGCCCACATGCTCGCACCGCAGCCCCTGCCGCAGCACAAAGGCATTCTGCGCCCCGATCGCCACGATCAGGCTCAACCCGGTCAGAAACCCCGCCACCGCCGCTTCGAACATCCGCCCAACTCCTGAGTGCCGCCCCCTGCTACTGTCTTGCGGTCAAGCAATCCAATTAATCATTCTTTGATCTCTTAAGATCTGCTAACTTCACTTTGGCCGAAATATCCCGGGGTCCGGGGCAGCGCCCCGGCCACCGCCAGCCCAAGGCGACCGCTTCAGAATGTTCGACCTGTCCCAGCTTGCCACCCTTGCCGCCATTCACCGTCTTGGCAGCTTCGAGACCGCCGCGGCCGAACTGCACGTCACCCCCTCGGCCGTCTCGCAGCGCATCAAGGCGCTCGAGGAAACTGCCGGCACCCTGCTTCTCGGCCGCGGCCAGCCCTGCACCGCCACCGCGGCCGGCCTGCGGCTGATCCGCCACCATGACGAGATCGCCCTCCTCACCCGCCAGCTGGCCCAGGATATGCCCGGCCTCGCCACAGGTCCGGCCACCCTGCGCATCGCCGTGACGGCCGACAGCCTGGCGACCTGGGTGATCCCGGCGCTGGCGGCCACCGAGGGCCTTCTCTTTCACCTCGTCATCGATGATCAGGATGTCAGCCAGGACTGGCTGAAGCGCGGCGAGGTGGTGGCGGCGATCACCGCCCATCCCGGCCCGCTGCAGGGCTGCGACACGATCCCGCTTGGCGCGCTGCGCTATCGCGCCACCGCCAGCCCCGCTTTCGCCGCCCGCTGGTTCCCCGCGGGGCCGACGCCAGAGGCGTTGTCGCGCGCGCCCAGTCTGCTCTACTCGCGCAATGACCGGCTGCAGCATCGCTGGGTCGCGGCCGCCACCCGCTCCAGCCCGCAGATGCCGGCCCATATGCTGGCCTCATCGCATGGTTTCGTCGACGCTGCCCTGGCCGGGCTTGGATGGGGCATGAACCCCGAGGTTCTCGTGGCCGCACACATCGCCGCCGGCCGCCTGACCGACCTTGCCCCCGACTGCGCCCTGGACGTGGCACTCCATTGGCAGTTCACCCGCCTTGCCGCGCCGACCCTCGCCCCCCTGACCCGGGCGATCAGGCAGATGGCGGCCAGAACCCTGGTCCCGCCCCCCTGATTTTCGTCGAAAATCAGTGTCCCGCCGGCAAAACAAAACCCCGCCCGCATCGCTGCGGACGGGGCCATTTCGCAACAGGCGAAAGGTCAGAGCTGTGCCGCAACCTCGTCGGGCACATCGAAGTTATGGGTGACGGTCTGAACGTCGTCATCCTCTTCCAGCAGATCGACCAGCTTCATCAGCTTCTGCGCCGTCTCCAGATCGACCTCGGTCCGGCTCTGCGGCCGCCAGATCAGCTTGGCCTCGGTCGACTCGCCAAGCGCGCTGTCAAGCGCCTCGGAAACCGCCGAAAGCTCCTCGATCCGGCAATAGATCCAGTGGCCCTCCTCATCGGATTCCACGTCATCCGCCCCGGCCTCGATCGCCGCCATCATCACGTCGTCGGCCGATCCGGCCCCGACGGGATAAGAGATTTCGCCCAGCCGGTCGAACCCGTGCGAGACCGATCCGGTCTGCCCCATGTTGCCGCCCGCCTTGGTGAAATAGCTGCGCACGTTCGATGCAGTGCGGTTCAGGTTGTCGGTCAGCGCCTCGACGATGATGGCGATGCCACCGGCACCGTAGCCCTCATAGCGGATCTCGGTGTAGTCCGCCGCGTCGCCCATCTGCGATTTCTTGATCGCGCGGTCGATCACGTCCTTGGGCATCGACTGCGACTTCGCCGCCTTCACCGCCAGCCGCAGCCGGGGGTTCTTGTCGGGATCGGGGTCGCCCATCTTGGCGGCCACGGTGATTTCCTTGGCCAGTTTCGAAAACATCTTCGAGCGGATGCCATCCTGCTTGCCCTTGCGGTGCTGGATGTTCGCCCATTTGGAATGGCCTGCCATGGCCCCAACCTCTTGCCGGTTCTGCGATGCAGCCCTCTACACCCGCACCGCCCGGAAGGGCAACCCCATGGCGCCGTGGGCCGTCTAGCGGTCGGGGAAGACAAAGACCTGATCGGTGCCGCCCGGCCCGGTGACGACCACTTCGGCCATCGGCTGCAACACGCCCGACCCGCCAAGGGCCAGGACGATCCCCTCGGCCAACTGGCGCAGCAGGTTGGGGTTCTGCTCCACACGCACCGCATAGCCATAGCCCGGCCCGCAGTGCTCCATCCGCCCCGCAGGCGCCTTTTGCCAGTCAACCGAGCAGCGGGTGCCATCCGACAGCACCAGCGTCAGCTTGCTGTCCGTCAGCCGCACGCTTTGCAGGCCGGCCTCCGGCGCAGGCATCGCACAGCCGGCCAGCAGGGCTGGCAGCAGGATCGGCAGCAAAAGCTTCTTCATCTTCGCGCCCTTTTCACAACGGCCAGATCAGCGGGATCAGCGCCGAGACCACCACCATGGTCAGCAGGTTCAGCGGCAACCCCACCCTGGTGAAATCCGAGAAGCGATAGCCGCCCGGCCCGTAGACCATCATGTTGGTCTGGTAGCCGATGGGGGTGGCAAAGGCCAGCGTGGCGGAGAACATCACCGCCACCACGAAGGGCCGCGGGTCATGGCCCAGCTGGACGGCCAGCTTGATCGCTATGGGGGTGTAGATCACCGCCACGGCATTGTTCGAAAGGAACTCGGTCAGCACCAGCCCGATGAAATAGACGCCAAGGATCAAGAGGAAGGGCGGCAGCCCGCCGATATGCGGCTCGATCCAGTTGACGATCATCTCGACCGCGCCCGACCGGTCCAGCCCCTCGCCCACCGCCAGCATGGCGAAGATCATGGCCAGCAGCCGGCCGTCGATGAAGCCGAACGCCTCGTCGCTGTCGACACAACGGGTGAACAGGATCACCGCCACGGCCAGGAAGGCCAGCGCCTGAATCGGTGCCACATCTATCGCCGACAGGATCACGAGCAGGGCCAGTGCGGCAACGGCAATCGGGGCCTTGGCGCGGCGGAACGGCTTGACCGAAGGGCGCGAGATGTCCACCAGATCCATATCGGCGGCCAGCTTCTGGATATCCTCGATATTGCCTTCCAAAAGCAGGGTGTCGCCCACGCGCACCACCAGATCGTCCAGCTTGCGCCCGATGTTCTGGTTCCGCCGATGCGCCGCCAGCACATAGACGCCATAGCGCCGCCGCAACCGCAGATCGCCCAGACGCTGCCCTTCCATCCGGCAGCCCGGTCCGATCAGCACCTCGACCGTCTCGGTCTTGACCGAGTAGAGCTTGTCGACCAAATGCACCTCGCTCCGGGCATCGAACTCCATCAGATCCTGCATCTCGGCCCGCAAGACCACCCGGTCGCCCGGCTCCAGCCGCACCGGGGCCAGATCGCGCCGCAGGCTGGCATCGCCGCGCAGCACGTCGATCAGCCGCACCCCGTCGCGGCGGAACAGATCGACCTCGGTCGCCATCTGCCCGACCAGAGGACTGTCCTCGGGGATCGCCACCTCGGTGAAATACTTCATCTTCTTGCGGTCCGAGAGCAGAACCCCCATCGACTGCCGCACGGGCAGCAGATGCCGCCCCACGGTCGCCAGATAGATCCCGCCGACGATGGTCACCGCAATGCCAAGCGGCGCAATCTCGAACAGGCTGAAATGCGCCAGCCCCTGCTTCACCGCCACCCCGTCGACCAGAATGTTGGTCGAGGTGCCGATCAGAGTGATCATGCCGCCCAGAACGGTCATGTAGCTCAGCGGGATCAGCAGCTTCGAGGGCGCGGTCCCGATCCTGACCGCGATCTGGATCACCACCGGGATCATCACCGCCACCAGAGGCGTGTTGTTCATGAAGGCCGAGGCGACACAGACCACGCAGAAAAGCACCGCGATGGTCAGGCGCGGCCTTTCGCCGACATGGCGCTCGGCCATGGCGATGATCATCTCGACCGCCCCGGTGCGCACCAGCCCCCCCATCACCAGAAACATCAGCGCGATGGTCCAGGGGGCGGGGTTGGACAGCACCGCCGTCGCCTCTTGCAGCGGCAGAAGGCCAAGCAGCATCATCACGGCCGCCCCGCCGATGGCCGTGACCTCGACCGGGATCACCTCCAGCATGAAAAGGACGAACATCCCGGCCAGAATCACCAGGGCCACCCAAGGCATCGCCTCGGCAGGGATGCTCAGGCCGAACATGTTTCGCCCGCCTTTGCAGCCTGCGCCGCCTTGTCGGTCGCCCGCGGCCGCACCAGCAACACGCCCAGCAGCATCAGCGCCACCGCCAGCCAGACAAGGGACGAGAACCGTTCTCCCAGCAGCGCCATGGCCCAGATCATCCCGGCCGCCGTCACGATATAGCTGCATTGCGAGGAAAAGACCGACCCGGCCGAAGCCGCCAGCCAGACATAGGTCGCGTAAAGCAGCGCATGCAGCGCCGCCGACAGCGCCAGCGCCGCATCATCGCCGCCCAGCGGGAAGGGCGAATAGAACTGGCCCGTCGCCAGCGTCAGCGGCGTCACCAGCAAGAGGCCGGCCACCGCCGCCCCGAACATGACCTGCAAGGCATCCATGCCGCGCATCCCGGTGCGCGCGACAAAGGTCGCCTCGACCGCGTAGAAGGCGGGCGCGATCAGCGCGACCGGCAGGAAAGCCAGAATGGCGGGGTCGATCCCGCCCGCCCCGGGTGCGGCGATCAGCAGCACCCCCGCAAGCCCCAGCAGCAGGCCAAGGAAGCGCCGCCAGGAAAACCGGTCCATCCCCAGCGCCAGCGCCAGCGGAAAGGCGATCATCGGCACCGTCGAGGTCACGATCGACATGATTCCCGCCGGCAGCCGCGCCACCGAGATGTAGAAGGTCGTGTTCGGGATCACCGTGCCCAGCACCGCGATGATCAGATAGAACGTCACGGCGCCCCTGGTCAGCGGAACGCCCTTGCGGCGGACCAGCGCGATCAGCCCCAGCACGGCGACCCCAACCACCAGTTGCCAGAACAACAGCCCGAACGGCCCGTGGCCCGTGGCCGTCGCGAATTTTCCAAGCGGATGCGTCGATCCCCAGCCGATCCCCAGCCACAGCAGCACCAGAAGATACAGCCAGCGCCGGTTCAAGGTGCAGCCTCCTGCAACCGGCCGCCCTGCCGGACCATGGCGACCCGCGTGGCAAGGCCCGTCCTGTCATCGGTCTCGACAAAGACGCCGGAAAGGGTGGCCTCACCGCCCGCAGGCTCGAACCGCGCCTTCGACATGCCGGTGATGAAACGGCGCATCGGCTCCAGCTTCTCCATCCCGATGACGCTGTCATAATCGCCGCACATGCCGGCGTCGGACAGATAGGCCGTGCCGCCCTTCAGGATCTGCGCATCGCCCGTCGGCACATGGGTATGGGTGCCCACGACAAGGCTGGCCTGCCCGTCACACCAATGGCCCATTCCCATCTTCTCCGAGGTCGCCTCGGCATGTACATCGACAATCGCCGCCTGCACGGCAACCCCCAGCCGGTGCGATTTCAGCACCGGCTCGATGGCGCTGAACGGATCGTCGAAGGGCTGCTTCATGAACACCCGGCCCAGCACCTGCGCCACCAGCACCTTGCGGCCGCCCGGCGCATCGTAGACCCGCGCGCCCTTGCCCGGCGCCAGCTTCGAATAGTTCACCGGCCGCAGGATCCGCGGCTCTTCCTCCAGCAGGGGAACGATGTCCTTCTGGTCGAAAGCATGGTCTCCCAGCGTCACGACATCTGCCCCCGCCGCCAGAAGACCCTTGGCATGTTCGGCCGAAAGCCCCATGCCGCCGGTTGCGTTTTCGCCATTGATCACGACGAAATCCAGACCCCAGGCCGCGCGCAGGGCGGGCAGCCGTTCGGCCACCGCCTTCCGGCCGGTCTTGCCCATCACATCGCCCAGAAACAACAGCCTCATGGCTTCCGCTTAGGCCCCCTGCCCGCTTCCCGCAAGCCCCGTCGCAGGGTGCCGGTCCTGCGCCGGGGGTGATCCGGGCAAATTATTCTCCTGCCCGGAGCGATGTCCCTCAGGCAGTCAGGCCTTTCGGCTCTTCCAGCCCGTTGGCGCGGCAGCAGGCGGTCAGGGTATTGGCCAGAAGGCAGGCGATGGTCATCGGGCCAACGCCGCCCGGAACCGGCGTGATCGCCCCCGCCACCTTGGCGGCACTTTCGTAGTGGACGTCGCCAACCAGCTTGGCCTTGCCGTCCCGCTCGATCCGGTTGATGCCGACATCGATCACGGTGGCGCCCGGGCCAACCATATCGCCGGTAATCATCTCGGGCCGGCCCACCGCCGCCACCAGAATGTCGGCGCGCTTGCAGACCTCGGCCAGATCCTTGGTGCGGCTGTGCGCGATGGTCACGGTGCAGCTGTCGCCCAGCAGAAGCTGCGCCATCGGCTTGCCAACAATGTTCGACCGTCCGACGACCACGGCATTCAGCCCCGCCAGCGAGCCATGGTGATCGCGCAGCATCATCAGGCAGCCAAGCGGCGTGCAGGGCACCATCGACTTCTGCCCGGTGCCCAGCAGGCCAACGTTCGAAATGTGGAACCCGTCCACATCCTTCGACGGCGCAATCCGGTTGATCACCAGTTCCGAGTTCAGATGAGATGGCAGCGGCAACTGCACCAGAATTCCATGCACTTTCGGATCGGCATTCAGCTTGTCGATCAGCGCCAGCAGTTCTGCCTCGCCGGTCGAGGCATCAAGCCGATGTTCGAATGATGCCATTCCGACCTCGACGGTCGAGGCATGCTTGTTGCGCACATAGACCTGAGAGGCAGGATCTTCTCCGACCAGCACTACAGCCAGACCGGGCTGGATCCCGTTTTCTTCCTTCAGCCGCGCCACATGGGCAGCGACCTGTTCCCGCACCGATGCCGCAAAGGCCTTGCCGTCGATCACCTTGGCCGTCATGTCATTCTCCCTCAGACGGCGGCCGCAAAGGCCGCGCGATAATGGTTCATCTGCATCCGCGTCGCCAGAACGGCGTTGTTCATCAGGATCGCCACCGTCACCGGACCAACCCCACCCGGAACCGGAGTGATCCAGCCCGCAACACCGGCGCAGCTGGCGAAATCGGCGTCGCCAACGGTTTTCCCGTCAACCCGGTTGATGCCGATGTCGATCAGCGCGGCCCCCGGTTTCAGCATCTCGCCATTGACCAGCCCCGGCTTGCCCACGGCAACGAAGACGGCGTCCGCCGCCCGCGAGTGCACGGCAACCTGCCGGGTCATGTGGTGGCAAACGGTGACCGTGGCGCCAAGGCCCATCATCAGGAAGGCGATCGGCTTGCCGACGATCTCGGAGTGCCCGATGACGCAGACATCCAGCCCCTCCATCTCCAGGGGCAGCGTCTTCAGGATCTCGACCGCCGCCACCGCCGTGCAGGGGCCGAGGGTAAGATCGTTGTAGACGATGTTCCCGATGGACGAAGGGTGCATGCCCTCAACATCCTTCAGGGGGTGCACCGCCTTTTGCAGCGCCTTCACCGGAATATGCGCCGGCAACGGGCGCTGGATAATGATGCCGTTCACGCGCGGATCGGCATTCAGCCCCTGGATCACGCCGCTCAACTGCTCAAGACTGATGGTCTCGGGATAATTGCGGGCCTCGAAACCCACGCCCGCGGCCTCGGCCTGTTTCTGCTGGTTGCGGACGTACAGTTCGGCCGCCGCCACATCCCCGACCGAGATCGAGACCAGGCGCGGCGCCCACCCCGCTTCGGTCAGGGCATCTGCCTCGCCCCTCGTCTCTGCGCGCATCCGGGCCGCAATGGCCTTGCCGTCGATCAGCGTGGCACTCATCTGCCCGTTCGTCCCTTCTTCAGCCCTTGCGCAAGCTGTCCGGCCCAAGATGGCTTTCCTCGCGCGCAATGGACCAGTCGATCAACCGCCGCCACAGCTTCTCCACCAGATCGGGCGGCAGCCCGTAAGTCTCGGCGTGGCGCCGCACGTTGCGGACCACCTCCTCCACCCGACTGTCGATCCGCGCGGGCAGATCGACCCCGGCCTTGATCTCGGCCGCCCGGTCGATATAGCCCGCCCGGTCGGCAAACAGCCGGACGAGCGCATCGTCCAGCCGGTCGATCTCGGCCCTGATGTCGGCCATGGTCGTGCAGTCTTCGGGTCTCAGCATCCCTGCCCCCCTGAAAAGATCGGCTCTTCCTTAGAACAGCCGCCCCTTCTCGGAAACCCTTCATCTTGGTCCAAATATCCGCGGGGGTCGTCCATCAAGTTCGCCATCGTTGCCGAACCGATGGGCCGGGGGGCTGGCCCCCCGGCCTTTCAGGATCAGAACAGGCCTTCGACCTGGCCCGCGTCGTTCAGACGGATGACTTCGGCCGAAGGCACCTTCGGCAGGCCCGGCATCGTCATGATCTCACCGCAGATCACCACGATGAAGCCCGCACCGGCGGACAGCCGCACTTCGCGCACCGGGACCGAGTGGCCGGTCGGCGCACCGCGGACGTTCGGATCGGTGGTAAAGCTGTACTGAGTCTTCGCCATGCAGATCGGCAGGTTGCCGTAGCCAGCGGTCTCCCAGGCCTTCAGCTGGTCGCGGATCGACTTGTCGGCCAGCACCTCGTCAGCGTGGTAGATGCGCTTGGCGATGGTCTCGATCTTCTGGAACAGCGGCATGTCGTCCGGGTACAGCGGCGAGAAGTTCGACGTCCCCGATTCCGCCAGCTTGACGACGGCATGGGCCAGATCCTCGACGCCCGCCGAGCCGTTGGCCCAGTGCTTGCACAGGACCGCCTCGGCGCCCTGTTCGGCAACATAGGCCTTCACCGCGGCCACTTCGGCATCGGTGTCCGAGTAGAAGTGGTTGATGGCCACGACCACCGGCACGCCGAAGGATTTCACGTTGGCGATATGGCGGCCAAGGTTCGGGCAGCCCTTCTTGACGGCATCGACGTTCTCGGCGCCCAGATCGGCCTTGGCAACGCCGCCGTTCATCTTCATGGCGCGCACGGTGGCCACGATCACGGCAGCGGCCGGTTTCAGGCCAGCCTTGCGGCACTTGATGTCGAAGAACTTCTCGGCGCCAAGGTCGGCCCCGAAGCCGGCTTCGGTCACTACATAGTCACCCAGCTTCAGCGCGGTCTTGGTCGCGATGACCGAGTTGCAGCCGTGGGCGATGTTCGCAAACGGGCCGCCGTGGACGAAGGCCGGGTTGTTCTCCAGCGTCTGCACCAGGTTCGGCTGCATCGCGTCCTTCAGCAGCACGGTCATCGCACCGTCCGCCTTGATGTCGCGGCAGTAGATCGCCTTCTTCTCGCGGGTATAGGCGACGACGATGTCGCCCAGACGTTTCTGCAGGTCTTCCAGATCGTTCGACAGGCAGAGGATCGCCATGACTTCCGAAGCCACGGTGATGTCAAAGCCGGTCTGGCGCGGGAAGCCGTTCGAGACACCGCCCAGGTTCACCACGATGTCGCGCAGCGCGCGGTCGTTCATGTCCATCACGCGGCGCCACACCACGCGGCGGGCGTCGATCTGCAGCTCATTGCCCCAGTAGATGTGGTTGTCGATCATCGCCGACAGCAGGTTGTGGGCGCTGGTGATCGCGTGGAAGTCGCCGGTGAAGTGGAGGTTCATCTCCTCCATCGGGACGACCTGCGCCATGCCGCCGCCGGCAGCGCCGCCCTTCATCCCGAAGTTCGGGCCAAGGCTGGCTTCGCGGATGCAGATCACGGCTTTCTTGCCGATGCGGTTCAGGCCGTCGCCCAGACCGACGGTGGTGGTGGTCTTGCCCTCGCCCGCGGGGGTCGGGTTGATCGCGGTCACGAGGACGAGCTTGCCGTCCTTCTTGCCGGACAGCGACTTGATGAACTCCTGGCTCACCTTGGCCTTGTCATGGCCATAGGGCAGCAGATGTTCGGCCGGGATACCCAGCTTGGCGCCGATCTCCATGATCGGCTTCTTCTTCGCTTCGCGCGCAATCTCGATGTCGGTCTTGAAGGCCATTCACTGTCTCCCAGAGCGGCTGGCGTGCCGGATATTCCATTAACGACGTGATACCGGGGGAAATTCGCCAATCGGTGCCGGTTTGCGACGTGAAAGCCGCAAAATTCGCCAGCCCCTGTTTCCGATGGGAAATTCACGGTTTTCTGGCGGACTTATCCCCAGATCGGCGGGCGGTTATTCGGCCGCGATGGCGCGGGCATCATTCAGATGGGTCCAGGCCCGCTGGTCGGGAACATGCAGCCGCACCACGTCGCCAAGCCGCAGGACACCCTCTCGCTCGACCCAGGCGGTGACGCCGCGACGATCCTTCGCCGCGGTCTTGAAAGCCTTGCCGCGACCCCCGGTCGCCTTGGCGATGGTCACCGCAGGCTCCTGACAGGGATGGTTGATCATGTCGACCACCAGCGTCACCCCGTCCGGCCCCTGCAGCCGGCTTGACGGCGGGATATGGGTGAAATCCGGGATCCCCTCCAGCACCAGGGATGCCCCCACCCAGGCGTGATCCCATTCCTGCACCAGCCCCAGTTCCGCCGCCACTCCGGCCATCTCCTCGGCGCTGACGACGCTCAGCTGGCGGGTGTTGCGGATGGTGGTGTTGCGCGGGTGTTGCGCCAGCACGCGCGAACAGGAGGGCCGCGTCTCGCCGCCATGGCTTTCGCGGGCATAGCCGGCGAAGGCCAGCGGCATTTCCGTCACCGGCTCGGAGGTGATGACCAGCTTCTCGACCGGAATCACCTGTGTGCCCAGCCAGACCACGCGGGCGGTGAAATCGGTGGGTTTCAGCGCAATTGGCATGTCAGGGCCTCGTCAGGATCAGGAACAGTCGGCGGAACGGAAGCAATGCCCCGCCATCCGACAGAAGAGGATAGGCCGCCTCAAGCGCCTCGTCGTAGCGCGCGGTGAAGCGTCCCGCCTCCTCGTCCGTCATCCGGTCAAGAAAGGGGCGCATCGCGGTCGAGGCGGTGAAGGCCCGCACCGGGTGGCCCTTGGTCTCGGGACCAAGAAGTTGCAGGTATTCCGTCTCCCAGACCGACAGCGCCCCAAGCGGGGACAGCAGCGCCCAGTATTCGGCCGGGGTGGCGACGGGCGGGCGGTAGCCGGTGAAATCGAACCGGTCGGGGAACATCGCCTGCGCGATGTCGCGCAAGAAACGGTGCGAGGGCGCCATGTGGTTCACCGGCATCTGCACCGCCAGCGTGCCGCCCGGCGCCAGCAGGGCCGCCAGCCGGGGCATCAGCGCGGCATGATCCGGCAGCCATTGCAGTGCCGCATTGGAAAAGATCAGCGCCGGCGGGCTGTCGGGTTGCCAAAGCGCGATATCGGCTTGCACCTTCGCATCATAGCCCGCCGCCTTCTGCAGCATCGCCGGAGAGGCATCCACCCCCACCAGCCGCCGGCCCGGAAAGCGGGCGGCCAGGGCTTCCGCCGCCGCGCCGTCCCCGCAGCCAAGGTCAACCACATCGCCCGACGGCAGGGCATCGACCTGCGCCAGCAGGTCCAGCGCCGGGCGCAGCCGCAAGCCGCGAAAGGCCGAATAGGCGGCGGGGTTCCAATCGCTTACAGCCATCTTTTCCACCGGAAGATCAGGTAGGGCACCAGAGCCGAAACCGCCATCGCCGCCAGCGCCATCGGATAGCCCCAGGGCCAGTGCAGTTCCGGCATGACGTCGAAGTTCATCCCGTAGATGCTGGCGATCAGCGTGGGCGGCAGGAAGACGAAGGCCACGACCGAGAAGATCTTGATCACGTCGGCCTGGCGGATGTTGATCACCCCAAGCGTCGCATCCAGCTGGAAGGTGATCTTCCGCTCCTGCTTCGCCGCCGCGTCGAGAAGCGAACGAATGTCGCGGGCCAAGGTCTTCAGCCGCGCCTTCTCGGCCCCTTTCGCGGCCTCGGGTGCGGCCAGGGTCAGGAACAGCACCAGCCTTGCAAGGGTGGACAGGCTTTCGTCGATCTTGCCGTTCAGATCCTCGGCCCGTCCGATCCGCTGCATCAGCGCCGACAGCACCTGCATCCGCCCGCTGGGGCGATGCGCCTCGAAGATCGCGCGGGTGGTGACGTCCAGCTTGCGGCTTTCGCCTTCCAGAATGTCGGCCTGCCGGTCGACGATGGTCTCCATCAGCGCCATGAGGGTCGCCAGCCCGCCCTGACAGCCCAAAGGATGCGCCTCGGCCCGCTTGGCAAAGAAGGCGATCGACCCCGGCGCGTGATAGCGCACCGTCACCAGACGGGCGGGCGTCACCACGCAGGTGACCGGGCCAAGTTCGGGATCGCGGCCTTCGGGCGAGGCCATGACCTGCGCCGTCAGGTAGTAGGCACCGCCTTCGGCATAGGCGCGGGAGGAGGACTCGATCTCTTCCATATCGGCGCGGGTCGGGATCCCCAGCCCAAGCGCCGCCTCGACCGCCTTTTCCTCGGCCGTGTCCGGGGAATGCAGGTCGATCCAGACCACGCCCTCCAGCGGGTGCAAGTCCGACCCCGAGGCGACAAGACGCCCGCCGGTTTCCCGATAGACCGTGATCATCGCATTTCCCCGCAAGCCGCCGTGGCCAGACCCTAGGCCGGATCGGACAGGGCGGCAACAGCGGCGGGGCCACCGTCGGCAGCCAATCGCCCTGCCGGCAAGCAAAAGGCCCCGCGTCTGGCGGGGCCTTCGTGAACCGTCACAGCGGCGAAGGTTCAGGGTCGGGTTTCGGCTTCGCCGCACGGGGCTTGCGGGTCTTCGGGATCGACACCACGGAAGCGGTGCCGCCGCCGGACGGCGCGGGCGGTGTGCCCTGATCCTCGTCCCCGCCCAGCTTCTCGCCGGCGATGACCTTGCGGATCTCGTCTCCGGTCAGGGTCTCATACTCCAGAAGGCCCTTGGCCAGCCGCTCGAACTCTTCGGACTTCTCCAGAAGGATACGACGGGCGGTCTCATAGCCCTCGTCGATCAGCCCCTTCACTTCCGACTCGATCAGCCGCTTGGTCTCGGCCGAGACCGAGAAGCCGCCGGTATTGCCCTGATAGCCTTCGTGCGCCTCGGCATAGTCGATATTGCCGATGGCATCCGACATGCCCCAACGCATCACCATGGCCCGGGCCAGACCGGACGCCTGCTGGATATCGCCCACAGGACCGGACGAAACCCCTTCTTCGCCGTATTTGATGATCTCGGCCGCCTTGCCCGCCATGGTCATGGCAATGCGCTGCTTGCCTTCGTCCTTGTGCATCTGCAGCCGGTCCATCTCGGGCAGGCTCATCACCATGCCAAGCGCGCCGCCGCGCGGGATGATCGTGGCCTTGTAGACCGGATCGCACTTCGGCAAAGCCATGCCGACAATGGCGTGGCCGGCCTCGTGATAGGCGGTCTTTTCCTTCTGTTCGGGCGTCAGCACCATGCTGCGGCGCTCGGCCCCCATCATCACCTTGTCTTTCGCATTCTCGAAATCCAGCATGGTGACGAAGCGGCGGCCGGCCCGGGCTGCCATCAAGGCGGCCTCGTTGACCAGGTTCATCAGATCGGCGCCCGAAAAGCCGGGGCTGCCACGCGCGATGGTGCGCAGATCGACATCCGGCCCCAGCGGCACCTTGCGGGCGTGGACGGACAGGATCTTTTCGCGGCCCTTGATATCGGGGTTCGGCACATGGATCTGGCGGTCAAAGCGGCCGGGACGCAGCAGCGCGGGGTCCAGCACATCCTTGCGGTTGGTGGCCGCGACGATGATCACGCCCTCATTGGCCTCGAAGCCGTCCATCTCGACCAGAAGCTGGTTCAGCGTCTGCTCGCGTTCATCATTGCCGCCGCCGATGCCGACGCCACGCGCCCGGCCCACCGCGTCGATCTCGTCGATAAAGACGATACAGGGCGCGTTCTTCTTGGCCTGCTCGAACATGTCGCGCACCCGCGAGGCGCCGACGCCGACGAACATCTCGACGAAGTCCGAACCCGAGATGGTGAAGAAGGGCACCCCCGCCTCACCCGCAATGGCGCGCGCAAGCAGCGTCTTGCCGGTGCCGGGCGGGCCGACCAGCAAGGCGCCTTTCGGGATCTTGCCGCCCAGGCGGCTGAATTTCTGCGGATTGCGCAGGAACTCGACGATCTCTTCCAGCTCTTCCTTGGCCTCGTCGATCCCGGCCACATCGTCAAAGGTGACGCGGCCGTTCTTCTCGGTCAGAAGCTTGGCCTTGGACTTGCCGAACCCCATGGCACCGCCCCGGCCGCCCCCCTGCATCCGGTTCATGAAGAAGATCCAGATGCCGATCAGCAGGATGAAGGGCAGCCACAGCGACAGCATCGACATGATGCCGGATTCCTGTTGCGGCAGCACCTTGACCTCGACGCCCTTGGCGATCAGCCGGTCGGAAATCTCTTCGCCATCCGGCTTGATCGAGGCATAGGTCGTGCCGTCCTTGCCTTTCACTTCCAGCCGCTCACCATCCAGCGTCACGGTCTGGACCTTGTCGCCCTCGACCATGGCGATGAAGTCCGAATAGCTGAGCGTGCGCGAGGACATCGTCGACTGCCCGCCCGAAAACAGCTGGAACAGCATGACGATAAGAAGAAGCAGGACGGCCCAGAAGGCGATGTTCCGTGCGTTGTTCACCAAGAGACTCCCGTATCGGCCACGAGCCACCGTCTGCGGCGCGGCTTTGAACCCAAGATAGTCATCTGCGGCCGGTGTTCAATGCGATAACAACGCATCCGCGAAGGAAGGGGCGCAGATTGCCCTGCCTGCGCCAAAGCCCGCGCAGGGCGCAGCCAGAAGCAAATCCCCCTGCCAAAGGCCCGGCGTCACCTCAAGCACATGGCGCGGCAGACCGGTGGAGCGCCAGTGCGGACATTGCCGCAGGCCTTCGGCGCCCAGACGGGCGGGCGTCCCTGCACCGTCGACCGTCCAGCGATGCAGGGAGGCGTGGCGCGGCTCTGCCGCAAGCCAGCCGTGCTTCAGCCGGCAGCCGGCCAGCGTTGCCGCCCGGCCTTGTACGACTGCGTCGATAAACCGCGCAAGATCGGCGGCCCGAGGGGCGTAGTCGGCACCAGAGATCCACCGGATCGCGGATTGCGCCAGCCGCCGGGCGACCTCGTCAGGAAGGGCCGCAAAGCGGGAAGCGTCGATCCGCAGCGCGCCCGCGGCCTCATCCACCACCTCGCCCGCTGCACCGGCCACGACCTGATCCAGTGCCGCGCGGGCCGAGGCCAGATGCGAGACGCTCTCGGCCAGCCGTGCCGGCGTCAGACCCAGTGGCGCAAGGGTCGCCAGCGACTTGCGGATACGGGCGCGCAGAAAGCGGTCGTTGGTGTTGCTGGGGTCATCGATCCATCGCAGGCCTTGCTCGCGCAGCCAGTCACGCAACTCCTGCCGGCCAAGACGCAGCATCGGACGCAGCCAGCAAATCCCGTCCTGCCGCCATTCGGGGCGCAACCCGCACAGACCGTCAAGGCCGGCGGCACGGGCAAGCCCCATCAGCAGCGTCTCGGCCTGATCATCGGCGGTGTGGCCAAGCGCAATGACGCGCAGGCCCTGCCCGTGCGCCCAGCCGGCAAGCAGCGCCTGCCGCGCGCGGCGGGCACGGTCCATCAGGTTGCCCGGCGCGCTGTCGGGCTGCCAGCGCAGCACCTGATGCGGCACACCCCAATCGCGGCACCAGCCGGCAACCGTCGCAGCCTCGGCAGCACTTTCCGGGCGCAGCCGGTGATCCACGGTTGCCGCCTGAACCTGCGCCCCAGCCTGCCGCAAAAGATGCAGAAGGGCGACGGAATCTCCGCCGCCCGACAAGGCCACCCCAACTTTGACATCGGCCGGAACGACCAGCCGCCCGCCGATGTCTACTGACACCCCAGCCCCTGCATGGCGATCGGCGCCTGGGTTGCAGCTGTGGTGCCGGGATATTGCACCGTCACCTCGGCCAGCGTCACGCAGGCTTCGGGGGTCTGGCCAAGGGTTCCAAGCGCCTGACCCAGCTTCAGCAGCGAATCCGCCGCAAAACCACCCTGCGGATCACCCGAATAGGCCTCGAGGTAGGCGCGGGCGGCATTGGCGGTTTCACCCAGTTGGGCCAGCGCATCGCCGCGCAGGTAATGCGCCTCCTGCGTCAGCGGCCCGCCAGGATAGGATTCGGTAAAGGTCGCAAAGAGCGTTGCAGCACTGCGAAAGTCACCCTGACCGAGCACCTCCTTGGCCCGGTCGAAATCCGCCTTCTCGCCCATCGCAAGCTCGGGCCCGTCGGCGGGGACGGTGGTGTTGGAGGGGGCCGGCGTCACGGCGGCGGTGCTGTCTCCGCCCAAGGGCGCGGTGGCGGGCATGTTCATCGGATCGCACCCCGGAGTGGCTTCGCACAGCCGGAACTCGATATCCCCGATGCGGTTGGTGCCGTCGCTGACGACCCGGTTCACCCGCAGCTCGATCTCTTCGGCGCGCGCGGTCAGGCGGGCCAGCTCGGCCTCGATGGCATCCATGCGCTGCAGCGCGTCGCCGCCGCCGACCGAGGCCATACTGCCCGTCGTGCTCAGCTCCGCCTTCAGCGCATTGAAGTCCGCCGCCAGCTGACCCAGCTCGACCCGGATGTCGGCCAGCGTCTCGGCCCCGGCGGGCGCCGCGAAAGGCACTGCCAGAGGCAGCGCCAGAAGCGGCAGGATCAGGCGCAGCCGCGCCATCTTACACCCCCGAACCGGCCGACAGCACCGTCACGGCGCGGCGGTTCTTGGCATAGCAGCCCTCATCCGAGCAAACCTCGATCGGGCGTTCCTTGCCGTAGGAGATCGTCTTCATCCGGTTGCCGGCGACGCCCTGGCTGATCAGGAACTGCTGCACGGCAGCGGCGCGCCGCGCGCCAAGGGCAAGGTTGTATTCGCGCGTGCCCTGCTCGTCGGCATGGCCCTCGATGATGATCGCATAGGCGGGGTTCTGGTTCAGCCAGTTGGCCTGACCGGTCAGGATGCTGCGCGCGTCGGGCGACAGGGTCGACTGGTCGATGGCGAACAGCACCTTGTCACCGACCGACTGGTTGAAATAGGCGATCGAACGCGGATCGTTCGGATCGCCCAGACCGGTGGTGTCGACATAGCCGCCGGTCCCGCCGGCGCCATCCGCCCCGCCCGGCCCGGTCGCGCCGTGGCGGTTGGGGTTCTGGCAGGCCGCCAGAGTCAGCGCCGCAATCAGCAGCAGGGCCTTGGGCATCAGCGTCATCGGTCTGTCCTTCTCGTTGGCTCGCACGGGGCTTGCCCCGGTTCTATCAGGTTTGTGCCGGCTTGTGTATCCGGCTCGGATGGAGTCAGGGCAAAAGCGGCGACCAGGCCGGATCGCTGGCCGGGCCATCGGTCGGGACCTGCTTGAGGTTGCGCCCCGAAATGTCGACCGACCACAGCCCCGCCTGTCCGCCACCGCCCGAAGTCTCGCGGGTGAACATGATCACGCGGCCATTCGGCGCCCAGGTCGGGCCCTCGTCAAGGAACGAGGCCGTGAGCAGGCGCTCTTCGCTGCCATCGGTGCGCATGACGCCGATGTGGAAGCGGCCCTTGTTCTGCTTGGTGAAGGCGATCAGGTCGCCGCGGGGCGACCAGACCGGAGTGCCATAGCGCCCCTCGCCGCCCGAGATGCGACGGCCCTCGCCGCCCGAGGCCGGCATGACATAGATCTGCGGTGCGCCGGAACGGTCGGACTCGAAGACGATCTGGCTGCCATCCGGGCTGAAGGACGGCGCGGTCTCGATCGAAGGCGCATTGGTCAGCTGGGTGACGTTTCCACCGCGCAGGTTCATCGAATAGATGTCGGTGTTGCCGCCCCGCTCAAGGCTGAAGACCACGGTGCCGCCATCAGGCGAGAAGCGCGGCGCGAAGGTCATCGTGCCGGGCTGCTCGCCCAGGGTCTGGCGCTTCAGGCTGCCCACATCCATCAGGGTGATGCGCGGGAAGCCGGTCTCATAGCTGGTGTAAAGGATGCGGTCCCCGGCCGGAGAGAAGCGCGGCGCCAGCACGATGGCGCTGCTGTCGGTCAGATACTGGACGTTCGCGCCATCGTAATCCATCACCGCAAGGCGCTTGGCGCGGGCGTTCTTCGGCCCGGATTCGCTGACGAAAACCACCCGGCTGTCGAAATAGCCGCCCTCGCCGGTGATCTTGGAATAGACCACATCGGCCACCTTGTGGGCCATGCGGCGCCAGCCATCCTTGGTGCCGGCAAATTGCAGCGCGGCCCCCTCGATCACCGATCCGTTCACCACGTCATAGGCGCGGAACTTCACCGTCACCCGCCCGCCCGATGCCGACACCGCGCCGGTGACCAGCACCCGCGCATTGATCGCGCGCCAGTCGTCGAACGCGACGCCACCATCGAAGCTGCCGATCCGGCTGATATGGGCATCCTCCGGGATCTCGCGGAAAAGACCGGTGCCCGCCAGGTCCGAGGCCACGACGCGGCTGAGGTTGCGGGCCAGCTCGCCCGCGCCGCCTTCGTCCACGAAGGTGGGTGCCGCAAAGGGCATCGGATCGATGACCGCCTGATCAATGACGATGCGCAACGGTTCTTGCGCCAGCACGGCCGGGGCGGCGGTGCCACCAATCGCCAGCGCAAGCAGCGCGGGAAGGATGCGGAAGGACACTTTCATCTGCCTCGTACTCCGTTTCTTGTTGCCATGCCTGCGGCGACGATAGCCCGGACGGGCGACAGTCTCGCGGGGAAATCCTTGGGCCAAGCGGCCGCTCGCCGATCAGAGCGGGTCATCTGAACCTCATCCCGTTCGGGTCGAACACGAAATCCACCACCTTCCAGGTCTCGTATTTGTCAGGCGGGAAGGGGATGCCGCCTTCGCGGGCGGCGCGGATGATGGCGCTGCGGGCGGCGGAAAAGGCGGTGTCGGTGGCGGCCTGGCTGGGGCCGTCGCTTTCGATCAGCTTGATGTCGGTCGGCTTGCCGGTCGGGTCGAAATTCACCCGCACCACGATGGTCGTCCTCATCGTGTCGGTCGAGACCGCGCCAAGGCTCCATTTCGACCCGATCGAGGCCCGCACATCGCCGATTTCACCCGCGTTGAGGGGCGGGCCCGCGGTGGACGGGGCGTTCGATCCGCCGGATGTTGCCGGCGTCTCTGCCGGTGCCTGGGCCGCCTCGGCCAGGGCCGCGGCAATCGCCGCCTCGGCCGCGGCATCCGTCGTGTCTTCGCTGGCCGTTTCTGCCGGCGTCTCGGCCGGGGTTTCGGTCACACGGGGGCGGTTCGGCTTGGATTTGGGGCGCGGCGAGGTCGCCATGCCGAGCGGCTCGTCCTGCGCTTCGGTCGCCTCGGTCTCGACGATGTCACCGGTTTCCTCGGCCACGGCCTCGGGCTGCGGTTCCTGCACCACTTCCGGCGGGGTCTCGGCCGGCTGGTCGCTGGTGGCTTCGGTCGGGGTCTCCGCCGTCACCGCCTCTTCGGGCACCGAGACCGGGTCCGGCGCCACGACGGGCGCGGGCTTGGGCTTGGGCCGCACCGACGAGGACATGGTGGGAATGGGCTGTTCATCGGGGGCCATCACCACATCATCCGGCGCAGGATCAGCGGGCGCGGGGTCAGGTTGCGGCACGGGATCGGGCGTCGGCGGGGGCTCCACCGCTGCTTCGGGCTGCGGTTGCGGCGCGGGTTCGGGCTGCGGCGCAGGGTCAACCGTCGGCTCCACCGCCGGCGGGGTCGGCACGTCTTCCGGCTCGGCGGCAGCGGTCTGCTCGGGGGCCGGCGTCTCGGCAGGTGCCGGCGAGGAAGAAACCATGGCGTCGAATTCGGCCGATGTCATGGTCGAGACCGACATCGTCTCGATGGTCGCGGGTTCGGTATGCGGGAACAGCCAGTCGCCCACCAGCACCCAGAGGATCAGGCCGACATGGCCTACCCCCGAGAAGATGGTGCCTTTGGAAAGGCCCGTATCATCCTGGCCCCATTCCACCTGGGATCAGCCTCCGCCGTTCATCCGCGGGCCTTCGCCATCGGTCACCAGACCGATCTCGTTGAACCCGCCCGCATTCAGGGCACCCATCACCTGCGCCACCCGCTCATAGGGCAACCGCCCGTCGGCGCGCAGGAACACCTTCTTCGAGGTCCGCTCGGCGGCAATCGCCGTCAGCCGGGTGATCAGCTCATCCTCAGGCACTTCGGTGGTCATCAGCATCAGATCGCCCTCGGCGGTGATGGTGATGGTCAGCGGCTCTTCCTGTTCGGTCGGCATCGCATTGGCCGCCGTCTCGGGCAGTTTCACCGGCACGCCGACCTGAAGCATCGGCGCCGCCACCATGAAGATGATCAGAAGCACCAGCATCACGTCCACGAAGGGCGTGACGTTGATGTCGCTCATCGCGGCCGAAGCACCCCGGCGGCGGCCACGGCGTCCGCCACCGCCGCCCTTCTTCATCACCCCCGCGCCCATGGATCAGGAATCCAGCTGGCGCGACAGGATGGTCGCGAATTCATCGGCAAAGCTTTCGTAATTGCCCTGGATGTGCTCGGAATCGGCATTCAGCTTGTTGTAGAACACCACCGCCGGGATAGCGGCGACCAGACCGACCGCGGTTGCCAGCAGCGCCTCGGCGATGCCGGGGGCCACGACGGCAAGGTTGGTGTTCTGGCTGATGGCGATCTGCTCGAAGCTGTGCTTGATCCCCCAGACCGTGCCGAACAGCCCGATGAAGGGCGCGGTGGAGCCTGTGGTGGCCAGGAACGAGAGGCCCTTGTTCAGCCGCTCGCTTTCGCGCGCGATGGCGACATCCATCGCCCGGTCGATCCTTGCCTGCGCCCCGGCGATCAGCGCGCCGTCCTGCTTGTGGCTGCGGCGCCATTCCAGCATCCCGCTGGCAAAGACCTTTTCCGAGGCGCCCTGCGGCTCGGGCCCGATCTTTTCATAAAGCTCGTCCAGCGGCTCGCCCGACCAGAAGGCGCGGTCGAAGATCGCCGCCTCCTTCCGCGCGGCGCGGAACATGATGTGCTTCTGGATGATGATCGCCCATGACCAGAAGGACATGACCATCAGCATCAGCATGACGATCTTCACAGTAAATGTTGCGCGCGCGAAGAGCGCAAGCAAGGAGAAGTCGATCTCCTGCGCCAGTGCGAGGGTGTCAGTATCCATTCCGCCTGCTCGTTTTGGGTCGGGCCTTTGTGGCTCCGTTAGCGGCGATTCTAGCAAGGTTACAGGGGGAATGCCAACACATGTTGGAGAACGGCGACCGCTCGCCGAGGTTTCACCCTGCCCTGCGCGGGTTTTCGGGGATCGCGCTGCGGGCGGCCCGGCGGCGGGTCGGACGCGTCGCTGCGCCGCGCCGCAGGGTGACGATGGCGCGCGTCATGCAGGGCGCGCGAATGCGGGCGGAACCGGCCTGTCCAGGCGGGGGAACCTGATCTGCGGAAGAATCCAGTTTTGGCAATTGCTTAGTCGGGTTCTCCGCGCACTGTCGGCCTGTGTCGACCGCCGCCTGCCACCCGTGGAACCGCCGCGCCGCCTGCGCATCGTCGCGGGGCCGGAGGCGGCAATGGGCGGGTCCCGACTGGCAAGCGCCTGCCGCGCAAGGGCCTTCAAACCTTCGTCACATTTCGAAACACTTGTCGCCCGTCCGCCGTGGCGGGGGCACCTGCTAGTGCAGCTGAACCGAAAGCCGGGCCCGCACTTCGGCGGGCAGGCGTTGCGCGTGGCCGTCATCCGACAGGCAGACCAGCGTCACCTCGGCCTGGAAGATCCGCTCGCCCCCGCGCAGAACGGCCTGATCCAGCACGATCCGCGCCCCGCCGATGGCCGAAAGCCGGGTCTCCACCACCAGATCCTCGCCGAATCGGGCCGGGCGCAGATAGTCGGCCTCAACCCGCCGCACCGCGAAGACCACGCCAAGCCGGCCCCGCAGCTCCATCTGATCGATGCCCAGAGAGGCGATCCACTCACTGCGGCCGCGCTCGATGAACTTCAGGTAGTTGGCGTAATAGACGATGCCGGCAAGATCGGTGTCTTCGTAATAGACCCGGACGGAAAGGCTGTGCGACAGGCTGGACATGGGCAGAGCCTAGCCAGCCGCCCCTGCCCTGCCAAGGGCCGAAAGCTCAGCCAGCCTCGACCAGCTTGTTCAGCTGCCCGGTGATCGTGGCAATCGCCTCAGCCAGTGTCGCGGTCTCTTCGGCCAGGCGCGAGACTTCATTGGCGACAAAGCCGAAGCTGGCCCCCATCGGCCCGGCCCGGCCCGCCTCAAGCCGGGCATTGATCGCAAGGATCCGCAAGGTGCGCAGCACATCGACGATCGGCACCGTGCTTTTCAGAAGAAGCCGGGTTTTTTCGGATATCGCCTCCAGCATCTCGATATTGCGCAACTCGGCCCGGCGGTTGCGGTCGCTGTCGACGACCACACCCTCAAGATACAGGAGTTCATCACCCTGAAAGACGCCGCCGCCGATCTCTCGCACCCAGACATCGCTGCCATCCGGGCGCACGATGCGGTAGTCGACATTCCAGTTGCCGCGCAGGGACAGCGCCTTGTCGACCTCGACATAAAGGGGGGCCAGATCGTCGGGATGGGTCTGCGCCGAATAGGACCGGCGTTCGGCCCCGGTGAACGCCTGCGCGGGATGACCGGTCAGCTTGGCCACATCGCCGGCCATGAAGATCATGGTATAGTCCCGGTCGTTGCGGCAGCGATAGAGAAAGCCATCCATCCGCCCGATCACGCTTTGTAAAGCGTCATCCGCTGCCGCCCGTTCCACCGCCCGTTCCGCCGTCCGGTCCAGCATCCCTGTCTCCGTCTGTCCTCCGCCCGGTGAAAGCCTAGGCCTGCGACATGAAGAAAGCCTGAACGTGGATCAGGCCAGCCGGGCCGCCAACCGCAGGGCATGGGTCGGGTCGGTCGAAACCGCCGGCAGCACCGGATCATAGCCGGCGCGGATCAATCCTGCGATGGCCGGATGCAGGACCACGCGGTCGCCGTCCCGCGCCAGCGGTGACCGCGCGGCAAAGGCGCCTTCTCCCCAGCTCAGCATCACCTGCGCCGCCTGCGCCAGCGCGATGTCTTCGGCCGGCAGGGCGCCAAGCTGCGCATCCATCCGCAGGAAGACGAAGGCCGCGCGGATCGTCCCGGCAGGGTCATAGCGGAAGGTCCGGTAGGTGGTGGCCTCGGCCGCCCGCAGCCTGATGCAAAGATCCCCAAGACCCGGGATCATCTGCTCCAGCTTCGGCACCTTTGGCAATTCGTCCCAGTCGCGGAAGAAGAACACCATCAGATTGGCGCCAAGCTCGGGATCGGTCTCGGCCATACTGTGGCCCGCATGGGCGACAACGGCCTCCATGGCCCCCTTGACGACGGCAAGGGTCGCGTCGTCCACCCCGAAGACCACAGGCACGATGGGCCGGCCCCACCGGGCACAGAGAAAGCTGCCATCGGTTCGGGTGAAAAGGGATTCGATCTCGGCCGGGGTCATGCTTTCCTTTCCCGCGCCGCTGCCAAAGGGTCAAGCCCGCCGCTGCCTTCATCTTGGTGCAAATATCCCGGGGGTGCGGGGGCTGGCCCCCGCCGCCGTCAGGGATCAGCCCTCGAAAAGGTCCGATTGCCCCGGCGCTTTCGGCGCC
Source organism: uncultured Paracoccaceae bacterium (assembly GCA_934500835.1). Lineage (GTDB taxonomy): Bacteria > Pseudomonadota > Alphaproteobacteria > Rhodobacterales > Rhodobacteraceae > Pseudogemmobacter. Next base: position 43,514 of record CAKSTR010000014.1, read on the forward strand.
TCAAGGCCCAGATGCCGCCAGGCTTTCGACGCCAGCATCCGCCCGCGCGGGGTGCGCTGGATCAGACCCTGTTGCAGAAGATAGGGCTCGATCACCTCTTCAATGGCGTCGCGCGGTTCGGAAAGCGCCGCCGCGATGGTCTCCACCCCGACCGGCCCGCCGCCGTAATTCTCGGCCAGCAACACCAGATAGCGCCGGTCCGCCCCATCCAGCCCCAGATGATCCACCCCCAGCCGGGTCAGGGCACGGTCCGCCAGCGCACGGCTGATCTTGCCGCCCGCCTCGACCAGCGCGAAATCCACCACGCGGCGCAGAAGCCGCCCGGCGATGCGCGGCGTTCCGCGCGCACGACGGGCGATCTCGCGGCAGCCATCGGGATCGGCATCGACACCCAGAAGCCGGGCCCCGCGGGTGACGATCTCGTTCAACTCATCCTCGGTATAGAACTGCAGCCGGGTCGGGATGCCGAACCGGTCGCGCAGCGGCGTGGTCAGAAGGCCAAGCCGTGTGGTCGCGCCCACCAGCGTGAAGGGTTGCAGGTCGATCCGCACCGTCCGCGCCGCCGGGCCTTCGCCGATCACCAGATCCAGCGCGAAATCCTCCATCGCCGGATAGAGCACTTCCTCGACCACCGGGGAAAGCCGGTGGATCTCGTCGATGAACAGCACGTCACGCGGTTCCAGATTGGTGAGGATCGCCGCCAGATCGCCGGGCCGCGCCAGCACGGGGCCCGAGGTCATGCGGAACCCGACCCCCAACTCGCGCGCCATGATCTGCGCCAGCGTGGTCTTGCCCAGACCGGGGGGGCCGTGGAACAGGGTGTGGTCCATCGCCTCGCCCCGCATCTTCGCGGAATCGACGAAGACGCGCAGGTTGGCGCGGGCCTCCTGCTGTCCGATGAACTCCTCAAGCACCTGCGGCCGCAGGGCGCGGTCGCTGTCCTCGGGCAGCTTCTCGGGGCGAAGGGCGGGGTCGGAACTCATCCCTTACCTCGGCTGCAACAGCTTCAGCGCGGCGCGGATCAGCGCGGCGGTGTCGGACTCGGGGTCTTGCCCGGCGACGGTGGCAATCGCCTGCGCGGCGTCGCCCTGCGTATAGCCAAGGTTGGTCAGGGCCGAGAGCGCGTCGGCCGTATGGCCCGCGCGGCGGGCGGCGCCATCATCCACCACGGCCTTCGCTGCCCGCTTCGGCACCGGCGCATCCGCCGGCTCGATCACAATGTCATCCGCGACGGCCTTGCCCGCCAGCCGCGCGCCGGCAGCCATCAGGCCCGGGGCCTTGGACTTCAGCTCAAGGATCACCCGTTGCGCCAGTTTCGGCCCCACGCCCGGCGCGGCCTGCACGGCGCGGGCGTCGCCAAGGCTGATCGCGCGGGCGACACCTTCGGCCCCCAGTGTGCCAAGGATCGCCATCGAGGCCTTGGCACCCACGCCCTGCACTGTCATCAGAAGCTTGTGCCATTCCTTCTCGATCATCGAGGGGAAGCCGAACAGCTGCAAAAGATCCTCGCGCACCAGAAGATCGGTATAAAGCGCGCAGAATTCGCCCTCGGGCGGCAGCGCGGCAAGGGTGCGGTCGCTGACATGCACGATATAGCCGACGCCGCGGCAGTCGATCAGCACCTGATCCATGCCCTTCCAGTCCAGCCGGCCCGAGATCTTGCCGATCATCCCGCCGCCCTCAGCAAGGCCGCCTGCAACCGGCCTGCAGACTGGTTGTGATGGGCATGGCAGATGGCGATGGCCAGGGCATCGGCGGCATCCGGCCCGGCGATCTTTACCCCCGGCAGGTGCAGCCGCACCATATGGTCGACCTGCTGCTTGGCGGCATGGCCGACGCCGACCACTGTCTTCTTCACCGCATTGGGGGCATATTCGCCGACCTCCAGCCCGAACTGTGCCGGGACCAGAAGCGCGATCCCCCGCGCCTGACCCAGCTTCAGGGTGGCCACGGCGTCCTTGTTGACGAACGTATGCTCCACCGCCGCCGTCTGGGGTGCGTGGGTGCGGAAGACTTCGGTCAACTGCGCATGCAGGCTGCACAGGCGGCGGGCCAGATCATCGGTTGCCCCGTCCGAATGGCAGATGCCATTGGCGACATGGGTCAGGCGGGGCCCCATGACGTCGATCACCCCCCAGCCAAGGTTCCGCAAACCCGGATCGATCCCGATCACCCGCATCCTGCCCTCATTTCATTGCTTTTTTGCAAGGACTAGCACGAAGGGTGAACATTCGCCAATGGCAAGTTTGTGCTTGCCGTGCGAAAACCAGGGGATTATGCAGGTGCAGAAAGCGACGACGCAGCAACGGAAAGCGACCGTCGCCCCTGTCCGGGCGGGACACAAGATAAAAACCCGTTAAAAAATATGGCATAATTGTGGCTGCAGTCATGCAGCCGCTGCAAGGCCGCCTTGCTTTGGCACAGCTTGCTTTGCACCTGCAGCAAGGCTATCTCGCTGCCATCGGAAGCACAACGCTCCGATCTTGAGCAGAATGAAAAGGAACACCACCATGGCCGCCATCGAAACGAGCCGCCCGGCACCGTTCGGCGCCATCACGACGTACCGCGCCGTCACCGGCCTGACCGGCATCTTCGCGATGCTGTCTGCCTGGAATGACGCCCGCGTCACCCGCAAGGCCCTGTCCAAGCTTTCCGATCGCGAGCTGGACGATATCGGCCTGTGCCGGGGCGACATCGAGATGATGGGCCGCTGAGCCCTCCGAACGCCAGGTCAAGGACTGCCGGCAAAGCGCGGCGGTCACCGGACAGAGGTTAGCCGCACCCCGAACCATCGGGGGCGGCTTTTCCCATTCCGGGGGGGTGCGCATGCCCGGAAACACCGCCGACCGGCCAATGCCATGCGGGATTTGCGGCCAGTCCCAAGCCTGCCGCGGCGCAAGCCGGACCCCGTGGCGGAACGGCCCGGCGCAGCTTGCCCGCGATCCCATCGGCAGCACAGCGAAAAGGGGCCAAAGGCCCCCTTTGTCTGTCCCTGGAAAGGACTGGGACTTACTTTGGAAACACCTCGGCCATGATCGCCGAAATCGCCAGCGTCGCAGTATCGGCCTGCATCAGCAGGCCGCCAACGCGGTCAAAGCCCTCGCCCGCCTGCAGCTTCGCCACGCGATCCTGATACAGGTCGGCGCCGACGTAGTAGTGGATCACGCCCTTCAGCCCAAGGCCGATCGCCAGAACCACGACAAGTGGTTTGACAAGACGCCAGCCGGATTTGTCGCGTTTCCAGGTCGAGGAGCGGCCAAGCGTTCCCGAGGCTTCAAACCCATAGCCTTTGGCATGGGCTTTCTCGATCCGCGCAACGCGTCCGTAGAATTCATTCAGATTCGGGTCAGCCCACATTTGCTTCACCATCTCGCCACGCCCCTACCTTGAGGTATTGATGGGGTAAGAATGTGTTCGGATTTGGGCAGTGGCCAGAGAAAAGAGCAATTCTAAAGAATTTTCTCTTTAAATACCGGGCATTTACAGCTTCTCAAGCACCAATACCGACCATTCTCCAAGATCGTCACGAGATTGGAGACGAAACTGTGACGCCACGTAACTTTCAATGACCGACTCTGCCTGCACAGCCAGCAGCCCGGACAGAATCGCCAGCCCCCCCTTGGCGACATGCCGCGCCATGTCAGGGGCCAGTTCGACCAAGGGCCCCTTCAGGATATTGGCAAAGACCAGATCGAAAGGGGCCGCCTTGCGGATGGTGACATGGTCGAAGCCGGCGGCCTCGACGCAGGCGATCCGGCCTTCAAGATCGTTCACGCCAAGATTGGCGCGGGCAACATCGACGGCCACCGGGTCGATGTCCGAGGCCAGCACCCTTGCCCCCGGCAGGACCTTGGCGGCGGCCATCGCCAGCACGGCGGTTCCGGCCCCGATATCGGCGATGTTCTGCGGCCGCAAACCCGCGGTGAAAAGCCTGTCGAAGGCCAGAAGGCAGCCAAGCGTGGTGTTGTGGTGACCGGTGCCAAAGGCCATTGCGGCCTCGATCTCCAGCGCGACGCGACCTGCGGGCACCTTGTCGCGGTCATGGCTGCCGAAGACGAAGAAGCGGCCGGCATCGACCGGGTGCAATTCGCGCTGGACCTTGGCCACCCAGTTCACATCGGGCAGTTCGGATATGGCAAAGCTGTTGGCGCCGAAGGCCGCGGCAAGGATCTCAAGGATAACCCCGTCGGGCGCGTCGTCGAAATAGGCGCCGACTTCCCACCGGAGAGAGCCGTCCTCGATCTCGAAGACGCCGACGCCGTAAGGGGCGGGCTCCATCCGTTCCAGCGCCTCGCCAAGGGCGCGGGCGGGCGCTTCGCCGTCAAGCGTGGTCAGGGCGGTAAAGCTGGGCATCGGCAGTCTCCTTGCGCTGCCTGCGGAATTACGCGCTGAGGTCGCACTCGTCCATGCACTTCGTGCAGTCCGCGCGGGGGATACCCGGCGCGGACTGCATGAGAGGCCGCCGTCAGCCCGCCGCGACGCCGGTCCCGATCGGGCAGGTCACACCGGTCCCGCCGATGCCGCAGTAGCCGTCGGGGTTCTTCTCAAGGTATTGCTGATGGTAATCCTCGGCATAGAAGAACTCGGGGGCCGGCAGGATCTCGGTGGTGATCCGGCCGCGCCCGGCCGCCGACAGGGCCTGTTGATAGGTCTGCAGCGAGGCCTGTGCCGCCGCCGCCTGCGCCGGAGTATAGGTATAGATGCCGCTGCGGTAGGTCGATCCGATGTCATTGCCCTGACGCATCCCCTGCGTGGGATCGTGATTCTCCCAGAACAGCTTCAGCAAATCGTCATATGAGACCCTGGCCGGGTCGTAGATCACCCGCACCACTTCGTTGTGGCCGGTCAACTGGGTGCAGGTTTCCTTGTAGGTCGGGTTCGGCGTGATGCCCCCCGCATAGCCGACCATGGTCAGCCAGACGCCGGGCTTTTGCCAGAACTTGCGCTCCACCCCCCAGAAACAGCCCATGCCGAACATCGCCTCTTCCATGTCGGGCGGCACCGCGGACTTCAGCGGCAGGCCCGAGAGGAAATGCGTATCTGCAGTGGGCAGCGGGTCGGGGCGGCCGGGAAGGGCATTCTCGGGGCGGACCATTTCGGTCTTGCTTGCATCAGAGAAGAACATCGCGTGGCTCCTGTGCCTTGATGCCGGGAATATGGGGGTGCGCGGGCGGAATGTCATCGGGCGATCGCCGCCTGGCGGTTGCGGGTGGGGGCGATCCGGCCTAACACTTGGCGTCCCCAAGAAAGGCCCGCCGATGCCGCTGATCCTCTTCGCCGTCCCGAAACATTGGGAGACCTATCGTCCGCATCTGACCCAAGCACTGGCAGAGGCGGGGATCAAGGCGTCCCTGGTGACCGAGGCGGAGCCGGGCGATGTCGACTATATCATCTATGCGCCCGGTGTGCCGCTGCAGGACTTTACGCCCTACAGCCGGGCGAAGGCGGTGCTGAACCTCTGGGCCGGGGTCGAAAGGATCGTGGGAAACCAGACACTTACGCAGCCCTTGTGCCGGATGGTCGATCCGGGCCTGACCGAGGGGATGGTGGAATGGGTGGTCGGCCATGCCCTGCGGCATCATCTGGGCATGGACCGTTATATCGTGAACCCGGACCGGATCTGGGACCCGGCCTGCCCGCCCCTGGCGCGCGAGCGCAAGGTGGCGATGCTGGGGATCGGCGCGCTTGGGCTTGCGGCGGCGCGGGCATTGCAGGCACTGAACTTCAACGTGACCGGCTGGAGCCGGACCCCGAAAGAGATTGCGGGCCTGCAGACCGAACACGGACCAGAGGGCCTGACCCGCACCCTGCAAGGGGCTGATATTGTTGTGACATTGCTGCCGAAAACGGCAGAGACCGAGAACATCCTTGATGCCGGTGCGCTTGCCCTGCTGGCGCCCGGTGGGGTGGTGCTGAATCCCGGGCGCGGGCCGCTGATCGACGATGCTGCCCTGCTGGCCGCCCTGGACTCGGGCCAGCTTGGCCATGCCACGCTGGATGTGTTCCGCGAAGAGCCTCTGCCGAAGGATCACCCGTTCTGGGCGCATCCCAAGGTCACCGTCACCCCGCATATCGCGGCGGACACGCGGGCCTATTCGGCGGCGCGTGTGATCGCCGAGAACGTGCGGCGGGGCGAGGCGGGGGAGGGGTTCCTGCATCTGGTGGACCGGGCGCGGGGATACTGAGCGAAGCCCTTGGCCGGGCAGGAAAATCCGGGTGTGCGTTGCATGCGCAAAAGGTATGATCCACGTATGATCCACGTATGACTGTGGCAAGGGGAGGAGCGCGATGGGCACGGGGTTTCCGCCGGTGATCCTGAGGCCGTCCGGGCAGCCGGTGGTGCAGCGCGGCGGCGGGGTGACCACGATCCCGCTGGTGTCGCGCGCCTGCGGATCGACGGGGCTGATCAACGGCATCACCATTTTCCCGCCCGGCGGGTCGATCGCGCTGCATTGGCACAATTGCGAGGAAAGCGTGATGGTTCTGGCGGGGCGCGCCACGGTCGAGATCGACGGCGCCCGGCATGAGATGCAGGCCGGCGACATCACCTGGGTGCCTGCCGATGTGCCGCATCGGTTCATCAACGCCTCGGCCAGCGAGGAGATGCGGATCCTCTGGACCTATGCCACGGTCGACGCGACGCGGACCAATGCCGCGACCGGCGAGACGCGGAGCATCGACGCCGAGCAGGCCGGATAGGGGTGCGCTTGCGGCCGGCGGCCGGGGGGCTTCGCGCCCCCCGGACCCCCCGCGGGATATTTTGGCCAAAGTGAAGGCGGGCGGCTTTGCCGGAAGGAGTGGAGGCGCGGGCCGCCCTTTACGGTGAGGGGCGCCTGCCAAAGGCGAAAGGCGCCGGAGCTTGCGCGGCGCCTTTCCCGTCCTGTGGCAGTTTTGGCCCAGATCCCCAGGACGGTGCCTTGCCGTCAGACCACGCGGTCCGGCAGCGCCTTGCCGTCGAAGAAGGCGGTCAGGTTTTCCAGCACCTTGAAACCCATCGCCTCGCGCGTGCGGTCGGTGGCGGAGCCGAGATGCGGCAGCATCACCAGATTGTCGGCACCCAGTAGGGAGTCGGGGATGGCGGGCTCGCGTTCGTAGACGTCGAGTGCCGCGCCGGCGATGGTGCCGAACCAGAGCGCCTGCGCAAGGGCGTGTTCGTCGACCAGCTCGCCGCGCGCCGCGTTGATCAGGAAGGCGCCCTTCCGCATCAGATCCAGCCGGCGGCCGTCGATCAGCCGCGCGTTTGCCTTGCCTCCGGGGCAGTGCAGCGAGACGAAACCGCAATGTGGCAGAAGGTCATCGACTGTCGTCAGTTGCGTGGCATTGTAGCGGGCCAGCACCTCGGGCGCGACGGGGGAGCGGTTCTGCACGAGGATCTTCATGCCGAAGCCGAAATGCGCGCGGTGGGCCATCGCCTGACCGATGCGGCCGAAACCGATGATGCCAAGCGTGGCGCCGGAAACCCGGGTGCCGATCATATGGGTCGGGTGCCAGCCGTGCCAGCCGCCCGAACGAAGCTGGCGTTCGCCCTCGCCCGCCCGGCGGGCGGCCATGAGAAGAAGCGTCATCGCCAGATCGGCGGTGCATTCCGACAGCACATCGGGGGTATTGGAGACCGTCATCTGCAGGGCCTGGGCGCGGTCGAGGTCGATATGGCTGACACCGACGCCGTAATTGCCAAGGATGCGGGTGCGGGCGTCCTTCAGGTCGAAGACCTCGGCGCCGAGACGGTCGGAGACGGTCGGGCAGACCGCATCGAACTGGCCGAAAGCCTCGCGGAATTCGGCCGGGGTCAGGGCGCGGTCGGTGCGGTTCGGCGTCAGGTCGAAACGTTCGGCCATGGCGCGCTCGACGGCCTCGGGCCAGCGCCGGGTCAGCAGGACCTTGGGTTTCATCGCAGCTCTCCCTGAAGGAAGGGGTCCGGCCCGGCGGCTCACTGCCGGGCCGGGGGGCATCAGGCGGCGCGGCGGCGCAGGACGCGCGCCACGGTTTCGCCGATGACCGAGGGGTTTTCGGCCACGGTGACGCCGGCGGCGGAAAGGATTTCCACCTTTTCCGACGCACTTTCGCCAAAGGCCGAGATGATCGCGCCCGCGTGGCCCATGGTGCGGCCCTTGGGTGCGGTCAGGCCCGCGATATAGGCGACGACCGGTTTGGTCATGTGGTTCTGGATGTATTCGGCGGCTTCGGCCTCTTGCGGGCCGCCGATTTCGCCGATCATGCAGATGACTTCGGTTTCGGGGTCGGCCTCGAACGCCTCGAGGATGTCGCGGAAGCTGGAGCCGTTGATCGGGTCGCCGCCGATGCCGACCGAGGTCGAGACGCCGATGCCAAGGTCCTTGAGCTGCTGGGCGGCCTCATACCCCAGGGTGCCCGAGCGGCCGACGATGCCGACATTGCCGGGCAGGTAGATATGCCCCGGCATGATGCCCAGAAGCGACTTGCCGGGCGAGATGGTGCCGGCGCAGTTCGGCCCGGTGTGGACCATGCGCTTTTCGCGCGGGTAGCGCATCATGTAGCGTTTCACGCGGATCATGTCCTGCGCGGGAATGCCGTCGGTGATGCAGACCGAGAAGCGGATGCCGCCGTCGGCTGCTTCCATGATGCTGTCGGCCGCGAAGGGCGGCGGCACGAAGACGATGGAGGCATCGGCACCGGTGGCTGCGACAGCCTCTTTCACGGTGTTGAAGACGGGCACGCCATGCACGGTTTCGCCGCCGCGGCCGGGGACGACGCCGCCGACGACATTGGTGCCGTATTCCAGCATCTCCTGCGTGTGGAACTGGGCGATACGGCCCGAGATGCCCTGCACGATGACGCGGGTGTCGCGGTTGATGAAGATGCTCATTGCACGGCCCTCACCTTGGTGTTCTGGGTCTTGTCGTTCTGCCAGGCCATGACGGCCCGCTGGGCGGCCTCCATCAGCGTCGTGGCGCGGATGATCGGCAGGCCGGATTTGGCAAGGATCTTCAGGCCTTCCTCGACATTGGTGCCGGCAAGGCGGACGACCACGGGCACATCCAGCGGTTCGGCCTTCAGCGCCTGCACGACGCCTTCGGCCACCCAGTCGCAGCGGTTGATGCCGGCGAAGATGTTGACCAGAACCGCCTGCACGTTCTTGTCCGAGGTGACGAGGCGGAAGGCCTTGGCCACCCGTTCGGGCGTGGCGCCGCCGCCGATGTCGAGGAAGTTGGCCGGCTCTCCGCCGGCCAGCTTGATGGTGTCCATGGTGGCCATGGCCAGGCCGGCGCCGTTGACGATGCAGCCGATGTTGCCGGTCAGGCCGATGTATGACAGGCCACGGTCGGCGGCGCGGCTTTCGCGCGGGTCTTCCTGGCTTTTGTCGCGCAGCTCGGCGATGTGGGGGTGGCGGAACAGCGCATTGCCGTCGAAGGTCATCTTGGCGTCCAGCGCCAGGATGCGGTTGTCGGCGGTGATGACCAGCGGGTTGATCTCGACCATGGTGGCGTCCAGCTCGGTGAAGGCGCGGTAGCAGCCTTGCAGGGTGCGCACCATCTGCTGGGTCAGGCTGGGCGGGATGCCAAGGGCGAAGGCGATCTCGCGGGCCTGGAACTCGCGCAATCCGACGGCGGGTTCCACGGTGGAGCGGACGATGGAGTCGGGCCGGGTGGCCGAGATCTCCTCGATCTCCATGCCGCCTTCGGCCGAGGCCACGATCATCACGCGCTGCGAGGTGCGGTCAAGCACGAAGCCCAGATAGATCTCGCGGGTGAAGGGCGTCGCCGCCTCGACATAGACGCGGTAGACGCCCTTGCCGGCGGGGCCGGTCTGATGCGTCACCAGCTTCATGCCGAACATGTCGGAGCATGCGTCGATGATCTCGTGATCCGAATTGCAGATCTTCACGCCGCCGGCCTTGCCGCGACCGCCGGCATGGACCTGCGCCTTCACGACCCAGCGGTCGCCGCCCATTTCGCGGGCCCGATAGGCGGCCTGTTCGGGGCTGTAGGCCAACGCGCCGTCCGGCACGCCGACGCCAAAGCTCTTGAGCAGCTCCTTGGCCTGGTATTCGTGGATATCCATGGTTCCTCCCTCCGTCCTTTTCAGACTTATTCGGCGGCCAGCGCCGTGCGGTAGCGACGCGCCAGCCCGTCCAGCACGGCCCCTTTGTTGACCGCCCCTCCCAAGGCGATCAGGGCGTCGGCGAAGCGGGTGACGATCTCGGTGATCGAAGCCTCGCCCAGCTGGTTCAGGATGCCGATGCGGACCTGCACGGGTTCCGACAGGGTCGGCCAGATGCCGAACCCCTCGCCCCGGCACTTCTGCACCAGTTCCTTCTCGCGGCCGGCAAGGGCGGGCGGCAGGTTCAGCACGACCAGCGAGGTCATGTTGGAGGTGACGGTGCACCCCATCTCCTCGACCGCCCACCGCAGGGCGGATTCGTGGAAGGCGTAGTCGCGGGCCTTCTGGGCGCGGCCGTGTTCCAGCGTGACCCGCAGCGCCTCGTGGAAGGCGGCGATGGCATAGCCGGAATGGGTGCGGTGATAGGCCGGCGTCGGCACGTCCTTGCCGTCGATCACGCCCCAGTGCCGGGCTTCCAGCACCGGATGGTGGACGTAGGTCGCGGCGCCACTGGCCCGGACCTCGGCAATATAGCGGTCGCTGAACGAGACCGGCGCATAGGTCAGCGGCAGGCAGAGCACCCCCTTCTGCGGGCAGGAGGCCCAGGCATGGATGCCCGGATAGTCGTCGATGGAGAAGTCGGCGATCCCCAGCGAGGACACCGCATCCACCATCCCCAGCACGTCATGCCGCAGACAGGCGTCCGAGAAGCCCTGCACATCGTTGATGCGGCCCGAGCCGGTTTCCCAATGCGCCATCAGCGCCCATTTCGGCTTGTGCTGCGCCAGCGCCTCTTCGACGATGGCCTCGGTGACGGACTGGCCATGCGGCACGGTGATGATGGTGACCGAGGCCGGCTTGGGGTCCAGCGGGTTCGCCGCCAGTTCCTCGCGGGTGGCCGCCTTCATGCGGACGGTCAGTCCGTCCAGCCCCGAGAAGGTGCCGTTGACGAAGACCACGACCTTGTCGCCCGGCAGGATGGCCGAAAGCATGCAGTCGAGCCCGGAAAACCCGGTGCCGCCGACGCCGAAGGTATGGATATTCGAGGTGCCGAACAGCGCGCGCAGCATCAGCTTGCACTCGATCATCCCGCGCAGGACGTCGGCCTGCATGTGGTCGGCGACCCCGGCCCGGGCAAAGGCCGCAAGCACGCGGGCGTCGGTGTTGCCGGGGCCGGGGCCGGCGGCCAGGGTTTCGGGAATGGTGAGGGCGGGGTAGATCGCGTTCTGGGACATCGGTTCGCCTATCTTGGTTTCACCACAGGAAATTCCCATTGCTGTGAGGGCACAACCTGCGTTACTCCTGCTTTCGGGCATCCGAAAGGGTAGGGAATTTCCTACCAGAACAGGTCGGAATACGGTGGTATACCCATGAATACCCAGCCCATCCGGGTAGGTTTTCGGAGATAATTATGACAATTCAAAGACATACCCAGTCGGGACCCGCCATCGACCTGTCGCTTGCCGACAGCAATCCGCTGGTCCTGCAGGCCATGTCCGAGCTGTTCGAGCGGGATCCCCGATTCTCTCTGGTGGCAACATCGTCGACGGCCGAAGGGTTTCTTGGTGCGGTGATCCGGGTGCCGGTGAAGGTCGCCGTGATCGACTGGCACCTGCCGCTTCTGGGCGGCCAGAAGCTGATCGAGGTTCTGCGCGACCAGCCCGGCGCGCCGCGGATCGTGGTCTACAGCGACGACCAGCACGGCGATATCGCCCGGCTGGCGATGCTGGCGGGGGCGGCGGGGTTCGTTGCCCGCACCACGCCGACCGAACAGCTGATGGAGACCTGCATCGCCGTTGCCGCCGGACAGATGATGTTCCCCTTTCTTGACCTGCGCGATTTGCAATCCGACCCGATCTCGCAATTGACCAAGCGCGAGCGCGGATTATTGGAGGCCCTGTCGAAAGGCCATTCCAACAAGGAATTGGCGCGGACGTTTGAAATCTCGGACAATACCGTCAAATTCCACCTTTCAAATCTCTACGAGAAATTGGGCGTGCGGAATCGGGCGCAGGCCATTGCATTCTACTTCTCGTCCCGTCTGGCGCGGGAAGCCTCGCCTCCGGGCTGATGCCGCCTAACGATCTTCCGGCAAAGTTGCCTGACACGAAATTTTCTTGCTTGACAGGGCGTGCCCTGATCGTCCTTCTCTGTTGCCCGTCGATGCACCCCAGCGAAGAAGGATTCGTGCCATGAGCTTCCACCCCATCGAACAGGCCCCTGCCCGCCTGAACCGTTCGGAACTTGCCGTGCCCGGCACATCCGTTCAAATGTTTGAAAAAGCTGCGCAATCTGACGCGGATGTGATCTTCCTCGACCTTGAGGACGCGGTGGCGCCGGACGACAAGGCGCAGGCGCGCAAGAACATCATCAAGGCGCTGAACGAGATCGACTGGGGCAAGAAGACCATGTCGGTGCGGATCAACGGTCTGGACACCCACTACATGTACCGCGACGTCGTGGACGTGGTCGAACAGGCCGGAGAGCGGCTGGATCTGATCATGATTCCGAAAGTCGGGACGGCGGCCGATGTATATGCCGTCGATATGCTGGTAACGCAGATCGAGGATGCCAAGGGATATAAAAAGCGCATCGGCTTTGAACATATCATCGAAACCGCGCTTGGAATGCAGAATGTCACCGAAATTGCCGGGGCATCCAAACGGAATGAAAGCCTGCATTTCGGGGTTGCGGATTATGCCGCCTCGACCCGCGCGCGCACGACGATCATCGGTGGCGTGAACCCGGACTATTCGGTGCTGACCGATCCGCTGGAAGACGGCTCGCGCGCGGTGCACTGGGGCGATATGTGGCACTATGCGCTGGCCCGGATGGTGGTTGCGGCGCGGGCGAACGGCTTGCGACCGGTGGACGGGCCTTTCGGCGACTTCCAGGATGCCGAGGGCTACAAGGCCGCCGCCCGCCGCGCCGCGGTCCTGGGCTGCGAGGGCAAATGGGCGATCCACCCCAGCCAGATCGCGCTGGCCAATGAGGTGATGAGCCCGTCCGAGAAAGAGGTCACCCGGGCGCAGCGCATCCTTGAGGCGATGGCCGAGGCGGCGCGTCAGGGCAAGGGCGCGGTCTCGCTGGATGGCCGGCTGATCGACTATGCCTCGATCCGGCAGGCCGAGGTGCTGGTCGAGAAAGCCCGCCAGATCTCGGGCGGCTGAACGCACGCCGCGCGCCGGGGCGGACCCGGCGCGCGACCCTGGCGGCCCGGCAGCGTCAGCCGGGCATTCCGGCGGCGCGGCGGTTTTCGGTCCAACGCTTGACCAGATGATCCACCGCCAAGCCCATGAAGGCCACCGCAAGGCCCAGGACCGTGCCCTTGCCGACATCCGAGGCGGACAGCGCGCGTTGCAGTTCCTGCCCCAGATCCTGCGTGCCGATGAAGGCCGCGATGATCACCATGAAGAGCGAGAACATCACCGACTGGTTCACCCCCACCATCATCACCGGCAGCGCCAGCGGCAGCCGCACATGCCACAGCATCTGGCGGCGCGTGGCCCCGCTCATCTGTGCGGCCTCGACCAGTTCAAGGGGCACGCCGCGCAGGCCCTCGATGGTGTAGCGGATCAGGGGGACGGCGGCGAAGGTGACGACGGCGGCCACAACGGCCACATCGTTGACGCCGAACAGCATCACCACGGGGATGAGGTAGATGAAGCTGGGGAAGGTCTGGAAGGTGTCGCACAGAAGCAGCACCCGCCGCGCCCGAACCTCGGTCTGGGCGGCGAAGATGCCCAGCGGAAAGCCGATCAGCGCCGCGATCAGCACCGAAAAGCCGACCATGTAGACGGTGATCATCGCCCGGTCCCACCAGCCCGACAGCGCGATCAGCCCGAAGAAGCCCAGCACGACAAGCGCGGAACGCAAGCCCCCGATGGCCCAGCCGGCGGCCGCGATCGCCAGCAGGACGGCCGGGAACGGCAGCCACAGCATCGCGTCGCGCAGCGGGATCAGGACCCAGGTGATCAGGAACCAGCGCAGCCATGTGGTGACCGGATCGACCAGCGTGATGAAGCCGTCGACCAGTGTGTCAAGCGGCCCCGCAATGCTGAGAGCCTGCCGGCGCGGCACCTCGGCCAGCAGCGGCATCATCTGGGCAAGAACGAAGGCCGCGACCACCGCAATGGCCCAGACCAGCAGCACCGGATGCCGCCCTGCCCAGCTTTGCCCCTCGTCGTGGTGAACCGGCTGGCGCATCGCCCAGGCCTTGGACAGCCGGTCCAGCACCACGGCGATCAGGACGATGGTGATGCCGATCTCGACCGAGAGGCCGATCTTCAGCGCCTGCAGCAGTTGCAGCAGCTTTTGCCCCAGGCCGGGCATGCCGATGAAGCTGGCCAGCACCACCATGGCAAGGCATTGCATGATGACCTGGTTGACGCCGATCAGGATCTCGGTCCTGGCGGTCGGCAGGCGGACGGAGCGCAGCAGCTGCCAGGGGTTGGCGCCGCCCATCCGCCCGGCCTCGACCACCTCTTCGGGCACCTTGCGCAAACCTAGCTCCGTCATGCGGATCATCGGCGGGACCGAGAAGATGATGGTGACGATGGCCCCGGCCTTCGGCCCGACGCCGATGAAGACCACCACCGGGATCATATAGGCGAAATGCGGCATGCTTTGCGCGATGTTCAGGATGGGGTTCAGCACCCTTGCCGCCCAGGTCCAGCGCCAGGCGGTGATGCCGAGCAGAAGACCAAGGAGCACCGAGAAGGGCGCCGCGACGACGATCACCGAAAGCGTCTCCATCGCCCATTGCCATTGGCCCATGACGGCGATCCAGACGAAGGTGCCGCCCGCCAGCAGGGCCAGCCGCCAGCCGCCCAGCCATGCGCCCAGCGCCGCCATGGAGATTGCCACCACCGACCATGGCAAGGGGCCGATCCGGGGCCAGCGGTTCTTGCCGTAAAGCAGGTTGGCCGTCACATCCAGCAGCCATTCCAGCATCGAGGCGAAGGCACGCGTGACCTGCATCAGGCCCAGATCGTCGCGCAGGAAGGCGAAGATCGCGTTGATCCAGCCGGCGAAGGGCAGGATCAGCCATTCGGGCGGGCGCATCAGCCCGGCGGGAAGGGCATTGCGGCCTAGCACCAGCAAAAGCGCAAGGCCCAGCAGGATCAAGGCCACACGCGGGGCTTTGCGGGCCCTGGTCAGCGGCAGATGGTCGGCAAGGTTCATGCCGCGCCCCCAAGCAGGATGTCCAGCGCGCGGGACCGTTGCAGCACCCCGGTCGTGCGCCCCCCGGCATCCGAGACCGGAATCCAGTCGCGCCGGTCATTCACCAGCTGGCGCGCCAGATCGCGCAGCGTCCGCCCGCCGTCCAGCGCCGGGCCTTCGGGTGCCTGACCTGTCAGGGCCTCGGCCAGCCCTGCGGCATGCAGAACCCGGCCGCGGTCGATCTCGGCGGTGAAGCGGGCGACATAGTCGGTGGCGGGGGCAAGCACGATCCGGTCGGGGGTGTCGATCTGCTCGACCCGGCCATCCTTCATGATGGCGATCCGATCGGCCAGCCGCAAAGCCTCGTCGAAATCATGGGTGATGAAGATGATGGTCTTCTTCAGCATCCCCTTCAGCCGCAGGAATTCATCCTGCATCTCGCGCCGGATCAGCGGGTCCAGCGCCGAGAACGGTTCATCGAGGAACCAGATGTCAGGTTCGACCGCCAGCGAGCGCGCAATGCCGACGCGCTGCTGCTGGCCGCCCGAAAGCTCTCGCGGGAAATAGGCCTCGCGGCCCTTCAAGCCCACCAGCGCCAGCATCTCGCGGGCGCGTTCAATGCGCGAGGCGCGGTCCTGCCCCCGCATCTCCAGCGGGAAGGCGACGTTTTCCAGTGCGTTCCGGTTGGGCAGAAGGCCGAAGCTTTGAAACACCATGCCCATCTTGCGGCGGCGCAGGTCGATCAGTTCGGCATCGGTCAGCCTGCCGATGTCGCGCCCCTCGACCAGGATCTCGCCCGAGGTGATCTCGTTCAGCCGCGACAGGCAGCGCACCAGCGTCGATTTGCCAGACCCCGAAAGCCCCATCACCACCAGCATCTCGCCCGGCATGACATCCAGCGTCACGTCATGGACGGCGATGACATGGCCCTGCGGCCGGGCATCGGGGTCCAGCCGGATCTCGGCGCGGGCCGCTTGCGGGCGCGGCCCGAAGATCTTCCATACATTGCGGCACGACAGGACGGGTTCGGCCTGCGGGGCGGCGGCCTGGGCAAGTGCACTTGGGGTCACGGCGTCATCTTTCCGAAGAAGCGGGCCCGCACCGGCGCAAAGTCGGGCGGGCCGAAGAGGGATCACGGGGTGCGTTGCGGGGGCGGGTCCGGCCCGCCCCCGCGTCGGGGATCACTCCAGCCAGGGCTTCCAGACCGGCTCATTGGCGGCCAGCCAGGCGGCGGCGGCGTCCTCGGGCTCCATCCCGTCGACATCGACCATCTTGGCCATCTCGGCGATCTGCGGGTTGGTCAGGCTGACCTTCTGCAGCACCGCATAGGCGGCCGGCCACTTCTCGGGCATGCCATCCCAGGCGGCGATCTTCAGATAGCCGTTGGCCGGGTTGCCGCAGTCATAGGTGCGGTCGGGGTGCGGACCCACGGCGGGATTGGTGTCGCAGTCGGTCTCCCATGCCGGGAATTCCACGAATTCGCCCGGCCAGACGGCTTCGGCGAAGTTCGGCGTCCAGTTGAACACCACGATCGGCGTCTTGTCCTTCTCGGCCGCCGCCAGTTCCGCCCAGAGGGCCGCGGCAGAACCTGCGTTCACCACCGCGAAGTTCATTTCCAGTGCTTCGACCTTCTCGGCGTCATGCTTCAGCCAGTCGACGGGACCGCCAAGGAAACGGCCCTTCTCGCCGGTTTCGGGCGTGGCGAATTTCGCGGCGCAGGCGTTCAGCGCCTCCCAGTCCGGCAGGCCGGGGCAGGCCTCCTTGGTCCAGAGCGGATACCACCAGTCTTCACGCGTGATGGCGTTGTGGTTGCCCGCCTCGTGAATGCCGCCCTTGGCGAGGGCCGCGTTGAACGAGGCGGCAAAGGCACCTTCCCAGACTTCGACCTCAAGGGCGGCATCGCCCAGGCGGATCGCCTCATAGACGGCCTGGCTGTCGGTCGAGACATATTCGACCGAATTGCCCATGCTTTCGAAGATCTGGCCGATGGCATGGCTCATCACGATCTGGCTGGACCAGTTGTGGATCGGAATGGTGATCGGGTCCGACGAATCCTCGGCAAGGACGGTCCCGGCGAAGGCGAAAGGCGCAAGCGCAAGCGTCACGGCCCGCGTGGTGCGGCTGGTTCTGGTCATGGTGCATCCCTGTTGTTGCGCCGCTGGTCCGGGGTTGCAGCCGGGGGCGGCATGGCTGGAAGGTTGACCCTTCCTGACCCCATGCTGGGGCGCAGTTGTTACGCTGTAAGCCCCCGGCTGTGAACGCACTGGATTAAATTGTAAAAGATTGTTAACAAGATGCTGTTGCCACCCTCCTGTTCCCCCCGCCCCTCCAACCGCCGTTTCCCTGCCGGAAAGCCGTATGAGCAGCAAAGCCGCGCATATCCTGATCGTCGAGGACGAGCCCGTCACCCGCAAGACGCTGGCCAGCTATCTGGACAGTTTCGGCTATCGGGTGACCGAGAGCGACTCGGCCGAAGACGCCGAGGCGATCCTTGCGCGCGACGAGCCTGATCTTCTTTTGGTGGACATCAACCTGAAGGGCCGCGACGGGCTGGAGATCACCCGCGATCTGCGCAGCCGGTCCGAAATCGGTATCATCCTGATCTCGGGCCGCACCGATGAGGTGGACCGCATCATCGGGCTGGAGCTTGGCGCCGATGACTACGTCTGCAAGCCCTTCAACCGGCGCGAATTGCTGGCGCGGATCAAGAACCTGTTGCGGCGCACCGTCGCCCTGCGCGCCATGGCCCGCAAGAGCGTGCGGTTCGACGGGCTGGTGTTCGATCTGACCACCCGGCAGCTGACCGGCCGCGAGGGGGCCGCCATCGCGCTGACCCGCGCCGAGTATGAACTCTTGCGCGCCTTCGTCAGCAATCCGGGCGTGGTGCTGGACCGCGACCGGCTGGCGCTGGCGATTACGCAAAGACGCAGCGGGGTGAACCCGCGCAGCACCGATGTGCTGGTGCAACGGCTGCGCAGCAAGCTGGGCGACGACCCGCGCGCGCCGCGCATCCTGTCAACGGCGCATGGCGAGGGCTATGTGTTCACCGCCGTTCTGGACTGAGACCCCGACCGGGGCCACGGTTTCGGCGCGATCCGCGCCAGCGCCTGCTCCAGCGCGGCCCGCGCCTCCTCCGCCTGCTGGTCAAGCGTGGACAGCGTGGCATCCAGCACCGCCTTGTTCTCGCCGCTGCGGGCCAGCCGGTCGATCAGGCGCAGATCGGCGACAAGGCGCGGCAGGTCGAAATTTCCCGCCGCGCTGGCCAACCGATGCGCGGCCTCTGCCAAGGCGGCGGGATCGGCCCCGCGATGCGCGGCCCGAATGGCGGCAAGGCCGGGCTCCAGCTGGTCAAGAAACAGCCGCGTCAGCCCGGCCACCGTTGCGGCCGGCAGGTCGGCCAATACCGGAGCCAGAGCGTCGGGGGCCACAGCATCGGGGGCCTCGGCGGCGCCGTCGATCTGCGCCAGCGCCTGCGCCAGCCGGTCCGGTGACAGGGGTTTGGCCATCATCGCCGACATGCCGGCCGCCAGATTGGCGGCCTCGGCAGCGCCGCCGACATGGGCGGAAAGCCCGATGACCGGGACCGCAGCGCGGGCTGGATCGGGCAGCGCGCGGATGCGCCGCGTCGCCTCGGTGCCCGAGATGCCGGGCAGGTTCACATCCATCAGCACGGCATCGAAGGCCTCGGTCCCGGCAAGGCGGACCGCCTCTTCGCCGGTGCCGACCATGGTCAGCCGGTGCCCCATCGGCGCCAGATGCGCCTCGACCACCATGCGGTTGATCGGGTGATCCTCGACCACCAGCAGCGACAGCGGGCGGGTCGCGGGCAGGACCGTGGCAGGCGGCATCTCCATGCGCCCCTCGGGCAGCACCAGGGCCAGCGTGAAGACCGCGCCCGCGCCCGGCCGGCTTTCGACCGAGAGCGTGCCGCCCATGGCTTCGGCAAAGCGGCGGCAGATCGCCAGACCAAGCCCGGTGCCGCCGAACTGGCGGCCGGTCTGGCTGTCCTCTTGCTCGAAGGGTTCGAAGATGCGCTCCACCGCCTCGGGGGCGATGCCCTTGCCGGTGTCGCTGATGCGGAAGGTCAGCGCGTGGCCGGCCGGCACCGGGGCGGAGGTCAGCGTCAGCGCCACCTCGCCCGCCGAGGTGAACTTGATCGCGTTGGAGAGCAGGTTGATCAGGATCTGCCGCAGCCGCCCCCGGTCGCCCAGCACGACGGCGGGCAGATCCGGCGACAGATCGGTGCGGAACTCCAGCCCCTTGGCCTGCGCGACCGGGGCCAGAAGCCATTCGGCATCGCGGACCACCTCGGCCAGGGCAAAGCTTTCGGGGGCGGCAGGCTCGGGGCCGCTTTCATCGCGGATGAAGTCAAGGATGTCGCCAAGGATCACCATCAGCCGGTCGCTGGATTGCTCCAGCGCGGCCAGCCTTTCGCGTTGCACCGCACTCAGCCCGTCGCGCGGCAGACCGCGGAGCATCCCGAGAACCCCGTTCATCGGGGTGCGGATCTCATGGCTCATCATCGCAAGGAATTCGGATTTCGCGCGGTCCGCCGCCTCGGCCCGCTGGCGGGCAAGGGCATGGGCGTCAACCTCGTGCCGCAGGCTTTCGGTCTGGGCATCGACAAGGCCCTGCAGGGCATTGCGGTGCTGATGCAACTCGGCCAGATGGCGGATGCGCTCGGCCTCCAGCGCGCGGTTCTGCACCGCCTGCTGGCGGAACACCTCGACCGCCCGCTCCATCCCGGCGATTTCGTCGCGGCCCTGCGGGTGCACCGGGTCGTCGATATGCCCCTCGGCCAGCCGGTCCATCGACAGCGACAGCCGGTCCAGCCGGCGGGTGATGTTGCCGCGCACATAGAACCACAGCACCGCAAGCGAGACGATCAGCGCCGTCACCGCGCCCCAGGTCTGCAGGGTGCTGGTCAGGCGCAGGGCGGATTGCACCTCATCCCCCGCCGCCGTCGCCCGGTCCTGGACCGAGGCCGCCAGCACCGCCGCCCCGCGGTCCAGCCGGGCCGCCGCGTCCAGCACGGTGGCCTGCGCGGTGTCGATGCGGGCATCGAGGCCCAGAACGGTGGCCGTGGCATCCAGCACATCGGGCGCCCCTGCCCCGCGGGCGCCGGGGGTGCGGGCCAGCCCGGCGCGGATCGGGGTCAAAAGCGCCAGCGCGCGGTTGGCGCGCAGCGGATCGTCGATCATCAGCACGCGCCGGCTGACGATGGTCAGGCGGCGGTCCATCTCGGCCCGGATGGCGGCAAGCTCGGCCTGCCCGCCTGCGCCGCGTTCGGTCAGGGCACCCAGACGGTTCAGCAAAAGCCCCAGTTCCGAGGCCTGGGCGCGCAGCTCGAACATCAGGCTCAACTGGAAAAGATCGACCTCCATCAGCTTGTCCAGCGCCTGCAGCCGGGCCTCGGCCGCCGCCTCGCCCTCGCCCTCGATCTCGTAGAGGTTCGAGATCATGGCCGAGGCCGCCGTCTCGGCATTGGCCACCAGCGTATCGGCGATGCCGCCCAGTTCGGTCGCCGCCGCCAGCCCTTCGCCCAGCCGCTGGCGCAGGCTGGCGCGCGCAAGGATGCGGCGCTGGACGACCAGATCCAGCACCCCGATCGCCGCCCGCAGGTCGGCGACCGCGTCGGCAAGGGCGTCGATCGCTTCGGGGTCGGTGACGCGATAGCGCGCCACCTTGGCGTTCATCAGGTCGGTCTGGCCGATCAGCCAGGCGGTCCGCTCGCGCCGCTCATCCTCGGAGCGGACGGCGGAAAGCTCGGGCGCCACGGCGACGATGCGGGCGCTGGCCTCGGTGAAGCCGCGCACGTCAGCCAGGGCGGGGATGGTGCGGTCGGTCACCACGGTCTGCGTCCGCGCGACCGAGCGCAGCTCCAGCCAGCCGGCCAGACCCGCCGCCGCCGGAAGGCCGACGATGACAAGGAAGGCCAGCATCAGCTTTGCGCCCAATCCGGTGCCGCGCTGCATTTTTTCCGCCTTCCCCCTTTCGTCCCGACCGGTTTGCGGGAAAGGTTGCACGGGAACACGCCCCGAGGCCACGCGAAAAATGCGCCTGCCGATCCTTGCCCTTCTGCTGACCCTTGCTGCCCCCCTGGGGGCCGAGACCTGGCAGCTTGAAGTGCCGCGCATCGCGATGGACGATTCCAGCCCGACCGATCCGCTGGCCTATCAGCCGCTGGAACGGGCCGCCCGGCCGTGGAAGCTGTGCATCCTCTATCCCCATCTGAAGGACGCCTATTGGCTGAGTGTGAACTACGGCATGGCGCAGGAGGCCGCCCGTCTGGGTGTCGGCTTCACCTTGTACGAGGCGGGCGGCTATCCCAATCTTGCCCGCCAGATCGAACAGGCCGAGGCCTGTGCCGCATCGGGCGCGGATGCCATGATCGTCGGCACGGTCTCGTATGACGGGCTGACGCCCACGCTGCGCAAACTGGGCGGGAATATGCCGGTGGTGGCCGCCGTGAACGACATCGCGCCCGAAGGCATCGACGCAAAATCCAGCGTGCCCTGGCGCGAGATGGGGGCCGCCGCAGGACGGGTGCTGGCCGAACGGCACCCCAGGGGCAGCGCGCCCGTCGACGTGGCCTGGTTTCCCGGCCCCGAGGGCGCGGGCTGGGTGCGTTTCG
This sequence comes from uncultured Paracoccaceae bacterium, assembly GCA_934500835.1. Classification (GTDB taxonomy): domain Bacteria; phylum Pseudomonadota; class Alphaproteobacteria; order Rhodobacterales; family Rhodobacteraceae; genus Pseudogemmobacter. Next base: position 65,391 of record CAKSTR010000014.1, read on the forward strand.
TCGAAGAGGGATTCCGCGCCGCCATCGCCGGCAGTTCGGCCCGTATCGTGGCGGTCAAGCATGGCGACACCGGGCGCGAAGAGCAGATCCTGCTGATCGAGGAGGTTCTGGATGAGATCGACCACATCGACTATCTCGTCGGCAGCGGCCCGATGGCCGAGGCGGCGGTGTCGATCCTGCGGTCGCGTGGGCGCGAAGAGATCGGCATCATCTCGGACTACATGACGCATGCCGTGCATCGCGGCATCCGGCGCGGGCGCATCATCGCGGCGCCCAGCGATTTTCCGGTGATGCAGGGGCGGCTGGCGGTGGAACTGGCGGTGCGGGCGATCGAGGGGTCGCTGACCGTGCGCCACGCCGGGCCGCGGATTGTCGTGGTGACCTCCGACACCATTGGCAGTTATGACGCGGGCAGCACCCTTGCCCCCGCCGATTTCGCGCCGGTTTTCTTTGCAGAACCGCCCTGAGAGCCTGCCCCTTCCGCCGGCGGCGTTTCCCCTGCGGAATATTGTTTGACAGACCGGGTGCGGCACGGCCCTATTGGGCGTTCTTTCCCCGGTCCGGCGGCCAGCAATGTTCACGCGCGAGAGCCAACGCATAAGGCGGTTCCGTCCCGGCACTCTCAGCCGGCGCGGCCTTCTGGCCTCGGCCATGGGGCTGCTTGGCGCCGGTCTTGCGCCCGGGCGGGCACGCGCTGTCGGCAAAACCGCGCGGATCGGGCTGATCGGCCCGCTCAGCGGCCCGGTGGCGGCCTGGGGCAAACCGGGGCTGGACGGCAGCCTTCTGCGTGCCGAATGGATCAATGCGGCGGGCGGGATCCGCATCGGCGCCGAGGATCTGCCGGTCGAGATCATCGCCTTCGACGATGAATATGACCCTGCCCTTGCCCGCATCGGCGCCCGCCGCCTGATTCACGACGAAGGGGTCAGCCTGATCATGATGCTGGGCGGCGACACCTGGCCCGGTGTCGAGCCGGTGGCGCGCGAGGCGGGGATGCTTTGCACAACCCTGCTGCCCTCGGACCTGGGTCCGCGCACCACCACGCTGATCGCCCCGGCCGAGGTGCATCCCGTCTATAACGTCACCGGCGTGGACTGGCTGGCGCGCAATCGGCCCGATCTGAGATCGGCGGCGATCTGCGCGCAGGACGATGTCTTCGGCCTGCCCTCGGTTGCGACCTATCTGGCGGCGTTCGAGGCGGCCGGCATCCGGATGACGGATGAACCTTTGTTCTTCGATCCCGCCACCGCCGATTTCGCGCCCTTGGTCACGCGGATGCTGACCGGCGGGCCGCAGATCGTCTGCCTTGACACCTGCTACCCCGACTATGTCCTGCCGATCTGCGAAGAGCTTTACCGGCAGGGTTTCTCCGGTCAGATCCTGTCCTGCACCCTGGATTTCCGCGACCGGATCATCGCACGCACCTCGGCCGAGTTCATGGAAGGCACGATCTTCCAGTTTCCCGATTTCGACGACCCGGCGCTGAACAGCCCCGGCATCGCCTTCGACCGCCCGAACGCCTTTTACGCCGAATACCAGCGCCGCCATCCGGGGCAGTGGAGTTCGGTCAGCTGGCAATATGCCGCCACGCTGGACCTGTGGAAATCCGGGGCCGAGCAGGCCGGCAGCCTTGCGCCCGCCGATGTGCTGGCCGCGCTGAAAGCACCGGGCGGGGCCGCGCATGTGTTTGGCCCCGCAGAATGGTGGGGGGATGAGATCTTCGGCATCTCGAACGCGCTGGTCGGCAACTGGCCAGTGGTGGAACTGCATCAGGGCAAGGCCCGGATCCGCGAATTCGCCTCGGTCACCGGCTGGTATCGGCAGCATGGCGCGATCCTGAAGCGGCACATGGCCGGCTGGGGCCAGTTGCGGGGGGCGGAATGAGACGGCTTCTGCGTCTTTTGCGTGCCCGGCTGGCGGCACCCTTGCGCCAGACGCGGCAGAAGGCGCCGCCCTCTGTGGCGCGCAGCTCCCTCTTCCATCTGCGGATGGAAACCAGGCACCGGGCGCAATATCAGGCGCTCCGGGCGTCCCTTGCGGACAAGGACCGCTGATCCGGCCCCGGCCATCTGACTTGCGGATGGGGGCATCGCGGCATTCAACCGAACCCGGCGATCCGGCCGCCTTTGGGCGATCGGCGCAGCATCCCCCGGCTTGAGACGCAGCCGGAACGGATCCGCATCAGGCCCGACGGCAGAGCGTGCGGCCCCGCAACCCCTGATTTACCCCGGCCCGCCACAGTGCGGGCCTTTTGCATGGAGATCACCATGGACAGAACGGCTTTCTACGCCGCCATCCGGCCCGCCTTCGGCAAGGCCCTTTCGCATCTGCAGGTCGACGGGATCGAGGCCCTGCTGAATGCAGGCCGCGGGTTGCCGCTGCACCACATGGCCAATGTGCTGGCGCAGGTCCGGCGCGAGACAGGCGGCCTCATGGCACCGATCAAGGAGACGGTGCTTCCGTCGCACAAGGAGAAGAACCCCTCTGATGCCGTGGTGATCCGACGTCTGGATGCGGCATGGGCAAAAGGCCGGCTGAAGGGCGTGAAGGCGCCCTACTGGCGCAACGGAGAGTTCGGGCGCGGCCAGATCCAGCTGACCCACGCCCGGAACCGGGCCGCGTTCGGCATCGCCAACCCCGACGATCTGCTGAAGCCGACAGTGTCGGCCCGCGTCGCGGTCGAGGGGATGCGTGATGGCAGGTTCAGAACCTGGCCTGACGGCCGGCCGATCCGGCTGTCGGACTTCGATTTCCCGGCCGCGCTGGACCTGCCGCCCGCCCGGAACCCGCGCCGGATCGTCAATGGGCAGGACGGCTCCGACCGCGAAGTCGCGGGCTATCACCGCGCGTTCGCCGCCGCCCTGCAACAGGCCGGCTGGGGCACCGCGCCCCCGGTGCGGCCGGATGCGGCTGCAATCCCTGCCGCGCCGTCCGGCGGTGGCTGGATCATCGCCACCCTCACCACACTGGCCCGCATGTTCGGAGGTTTGAAATGAAGCTGGTCCCCAACTGGCGCGCCTTCTGGCGTTGGCATTCGACCTGGGCGCTGGCCCTGATCGGCATCCTGCCGGTGGTCTGGTCCGAATTGCCGCCCGACCTCAAGGCCACCCTTCCGCCCGAATGGCAGCCCTGGCTGTTCCTCGCGCTGGCAATTGCCGGCATCGCGGCGCGGTTGCGCGATCAGGGCAGCGGATCGTGACCGCCGCCTTGGATTTCAGGGCCGGACGGATGCACCCGTGATCCGGCCCGCCGCGTGCCGGGACGGCCCGGCCCCCCAATGGACGATGATCAGCCTGCAGCTTGCGGGGCCCAGGCCCAGGCTTCGATCTCGACGCGCAACTCGGGATAGATGATGGGGGCAAGCACGGTGGCCCTGGCGGGGGGATGGTCCCCGAAGAATTCGGAGAACACCTGGTCCATCGCTCCGTATTCGGCGTAGTCGGCCAGATAGACCGTCATGCGAACCACATCGCGCAATCCTGCCCCTGCCCCGGCCAGCGCGGCGGTCAGGTTTTCCAGCGTGGCGCGCGTCTGGCCCGCGATGTCGCCGGGAAAGCGTATGTTGCCTTCGATATCCAGCGCCGCCTGGCCGGAGGTCACCACCCAGTCGCCGGCCCGGACCGCCTGGACATAGGTGCCGATGGGCCGATGCAGGCCGGGGGGATTGTGTCGGGTGATCATGATGCGTCTCCGTCAGGCAGAGGGAATGGGGTGCGGTCGGACAACCTGCGGAAAGCATTGGCGGTCAGCCGGGCGACCGGATTGTCGAAGCCCCGCGCCGGCAGCGCCGCCGCCCATGCGATGGACCCGGTCGAGACGACCGCGCCCCCGGCCCCCGTCTCGAAGAAGGTCAGATCGGCGCGGCAAAGCGGGTTGTCCGGCGCCCCGATCATGTAGTTCGCGGCCGGCATGTCCTCTTTCGAGATCATCATCTCTTCGGTGTGGCCGTCGGACCGGGCCACCACCAGCGCATGGCGCGGCGAGCCGAGGGCCACATCATACCGGTCGATCTCCTGACCGCCTGCGCCACCTCCGGCCAGCCCTTCGGTGCCGATCTGATCCCCGTCCACACCTTCGAACAGGAAGGCAACCCGCGGATCGGCGGCAGCCGGCAGCCGGCGGTAGGGACGAGAAATGTCAAAGCCCGACGCCGAGAAGCCAATCCCCAGAAGGGTTTGCGGCGGCCGTCCACAGCGGCGCCACATGCCGCCGTATTCGCCTGTGAAGGCGTGGTAATATTCCCCCGGCGCCGATTCCCAGGGGCGCGAGCCGTCTTCGGCGCGGCGCAACTCCAGCACCCCGGCAACCTCGGTGTGAAAGGCCACGCGCCAGTAGAACCCGTTGCCGCCGAGATAAAGCAGACTGCCGCCTGCCGCCCGATGGGCCAGCAGGGCATCCCACATCCGGGTGCTGACATATTCGGGATGGTTGCCGGTCACCACCAACCGATAGCCTGCCAGCGCCTCGGCGCCTTCGCGGTCCAGATCCTCGTCCGTCAGCATGTCGCAGGCCAACCCCTCGTGCCGCAGGAAGGACCAGATCCAGCCGTCGTCGCTGAAGGCCGACAGCGTGGAGTTGGGACGCATGTTCAGGATGGGGCGCAGCCGGGACGAAATCGCCATGCCCGACCCGTCGGAATGGGTCGTGTAGAGAGAATCCCCCAGTTCGGGGTGCAGGTTCAGGTAAAGGTCGCTTTCCACCACTTCGGGAACCTGCCCGAGATACATCTCGTAGAGGTTGGAGCGGTTCATCACCCGGTAGTTGGCATAGGCCATGTAGGTGCAGGTCGAGACGAGGAAGACCGCGTCGGCCGCAGGCGCCGAGGGGCGCAGGAACAGCGGGATGTATTCCGCATCGCCGCCCCCTTCCGGCAGCAGCCTTGCGGCATAGACGCCGCTTTGCAGGCCCTCGGGCACCTGCCAGACGAAATCGTCCTGCCAGCCGCAATCGCCCAGATCGTCGTCGTGGAAATGGATGGCGTCGTAATGCGCGGGCTTGACGCGCCAGTCCTGCGCGCTGCCGTCCCAGAGCGGCCCCGTCACCGCACGAAGCGGCATGTTGACCAGATGCGCGGTCAGCCCCTCTGCGCCGCGGTCGGGCACCCTGACAGACCCCATCCCGGCCGAAAGATCCCAGTCGGCGAAGGGCGCGCCCTGCGGGACCGCGGTGTCCCACAGCCGGGGCGCGGCAATCTTGCCGTTGAAGCAGTCGCCGCCCGAGGGAGCGCAGCCGAAGGTCAGAAGGGGCATCCGGGCGAAGCCTCCGGCCGGGGCGGGAAGGGTGGCGCCTGTCTCGCCCCCGCCACCGAAAGGCCCGGCCGAAAGGCGCAGTTCCGCGCCGTCGCAGGTCAATGTGATCTGCCACCACTGATCGAGCGGCACCGGCACGGGCAGCGCCACCCGTTCGCCCCCGGCCTCTGCCACCAGAGTGCGGGAAACCAGCGCGACCCGCCACCGGTCAGTCGCGGCAAGGGTCTGCGGGCAATCGTTCTCCAGCGTGGAGAGGAAGGCCAGCTGCAGGGCAAAGTGCTGCAGGCCGGTCAGCGCGGCACCGCGCACCTCCATCCCCGACCCAAGGCGGACAGGCTGGTGCCGGGCGGGCCAGTCGCCGGCAAAACCCGCCGGAAGCACCTCTTCCTCGACCCCGGGGCCGTCGCGGTGGTCGTCCACACACCAGAGCCGGACAAGGTCGGCGCGATAGCGGGCGACATCCGGGTCGGCCGAGACCTTGAACCCGATGCTGTCGCCCGGGCGGGCGCTGATCCGGTCGGTATAGCCTGCAAGTCTGCGCATCTCAGCCGATCTCCTCCGGCACCGCAGCGCCGAACACCTGCTGCCAGCGCAGCTTGAATACCGCCCATTCCACCTCGTTCCAGTCGGTATGGACCTCAGGGGAGACCTCGGTCAGCGGCTGGCCCTTCACGCCGTTCAGCGCGACAATCTTCCAGGCGCGGCGGTGATCGACGCGCAGCGCCGCGTGCTTGCCCGGCACCGGCAGGGTGCGGAACACCCGGAGCAGCTTTTGCAGCGCAGGGCTGTGGTGGCCCAGCGGGCAGGCGCGAAACTCGGCCGCGAGCGCGGGATCGGGGACAAGGGACCCGCCGGTCATGCCGCCCTCGGCAGGTGGTGGATCGCGGCCAGCAGGCTTGCGGTATAGGGGTGCTGCGGGCGGGTAAAGATCGCCTCGGTCTCGGCCAGTTCCACCAGCCGCCCCCCCTGCATCACCGCGACCCGGTGCGACAGCCGGCGCACGACCGCAAGGTCGTGCGAGATGAAGAGCATTGCCATCTTCCTTTCCTCCCGGATGCGCAGGAACAGTTCGATGATGCGGGCCTGGACCGAGACGTCGAGCGCCGAAAGCACCTCGTCGCACAGCATCACCTGCGGCTCGGCCAGCAGGGCGCGGGCGATGGCGACGCGCTGGCGCTGCCCGCCCGACAGTTCGGCCGGCAGCCGGTCGAGGTGCTCCTCGGCCAGTTCCACCTCGGCCAGCGCCCGCGCAGCGCGACGGCGCAACTCGGGGCCGCGCAGGCCATGGAACACCTGCAGGGGCCGGGCCAGGATTTCCGCCACCGTGCGCCGCGGGTTCAGCGAGGCGTCGGGGTTCTGGAACACATACTGGATGTCGCGCAGGTCGGCCCCGTCACGCTGCGCCAGCGAGGGCGACAGCGGGCGGCCGCCGAACATCACCTGCCCGGCCGAACGCGGGATCAGCCCACACAGCGCGCGCGCGGTGGTGGACTTGCCCGACCCGCTTTCACCGATCAGCGCCACGGTTTCGGTCTCGCCCAGTATCAGGTCGATATCCGCAACCGCGGGCGGCGGCGGACGGCGCAGAAAGCCGGAGGGGAAGGTGATGGCCAGTCCGCGCGCCTCCAGCACCGGCGGGCCGTGACGCGGCGCAGGCGCAGGGCTTTCGGGGTCCGGGACGGCGGCGATCAGCGCGCGGGTATAGGCCTCGGCCGGGTGCTGGACGATGGTGCTGGTCGGGCCGCTTTCCACCAGCCGGCCTCGCTGCATCACGGCGATGCGGTCGGCCAGCGAGGCCAGAAGCGGCAGGTCGTGGGTGATGTAGAGCATGGCGACGTCATGGCCGGCGCGCAGGCGGATCAGCAGATCGACGATCTGGCGCTGGACCGTCACGTCCAGCCCGGTCGTCGGCTCGTCCAGCACGATCAGCGCGGGCCGGCAGGCCAGCGCCATGGCGATGGCGATGCGCTGTTGCTGCCCGCCCGAAAGCTGGTGCGGAAACCGACGCAGCAGCGTGGCGGGCTGCGGCAGCCCGACATCGGCCGCAAGCTCGATACAGCGTGCCGCGATCTGTGCCGCGTTCAGCGGGCTGTGGCGGCGCAGGACCTCGGCGATCTGCGCGCCCACCCGCATCGCGGGGTTCAGGGCGGTCGTCGGGTTTTGCGGGACGAAGCCGATCGTCGCGCCGCGCAGCCGCTGCAGCGCCGGGCGCGGCAGGGTCAGCACCCCGGTTCCGCCGACGCGGATATCGCCGGTCACGCGGGTGCCGCGGGCGAAATGGCCCATGACCGCCTGGCCAAGCGTGCTTTTCCCCGATCCGCTTTCGCCCACCAAGCCAAGGATTTCGCCCTTGGCGACCGAGAGCGATGCCCCCTCCACCGCGACATGCCAGCCCTCGGGAACGGGGTAGGCGATGGTCAGCGCCTCGATGTCCAGAACCCCGGTCATGGCGTGCGCCCCGCGCTGCCGCGGCTGGCCATGGCCGACAGCCCCTCGGTGAAGAGATTCAGCCCGACGACCAGGGTCGCCAGCATCAGCCCCGGACCGAAGACAGCCATCGGCTGCGTGGTCAGCAGGTTGCGGTATTCGGCCATCATCAGCCCCCATTCCGGTGTCGGCGGTTTCAGGCCAAAGCCCAGGAACCCCAGCGTGCCGACGAGGATCGGCGCATAGCCCGCCCGCACCGCGAACTCGACCAGCAGCACCCCCATCGCGTTCGGCAGCACCTCGCGGCGCGAGATGGTCCAGGCGCCCTCGCCGCGCAGCCGCGCGGCCAGCACATAGTCGCGCGCCACCACGTCAAGCGCCGCGGCCCGCGACATGCGGGCGACCCGCGGCACGTAGACCGCCGCCACCACGCCGATCAGCAGCCAGGGCGAGCCCTGCAGCCCCGGCCCCGCCAGCGAGACGATCAGCAGCGCGAAGATCAGGAAGGGGATTGCAAGAAAGGCCTCGGTCATGCGCATCAGCACCTCATCGGGCCATCCGCCCACGGTGCCCGAGAACAACCCCATCGCCGAGCCGAGAAGCACGCCCAGAATCGTGCCGGCCACCGAAAGCCCGATCACGATCCAGCCGCCCGCCAGCGCCCGGCTGAAGATATCGCGGCCCAGCTGGTCGGTTCCGAACGGGTGGCCGAGACTGGCCCCCTGGATCGGCAGACCCGCCATCATCTGGTCCTGCGCGTAGGGCGCGAGAAAGGGGCCAAGCACGGCCATCAGCCCATGCAGCAGCAAGATGACAAGCCCCCATTTCAGCGCCGGGGGATAGCTGTTGCGAAAGCTCATTGCCGGCTCCTCAGGCGCGGATTGGCGATCAGCGCCCCGATGTCGGCCAGAAGGTTGACCAGAATGAAGATCGCCGCTGCGATCATCACGCCTGCGCCGATGACCGGCAGGTCGCGCAGTTGCAGCGCGCTGACCAGCGCCGAGCCAAAGCCGGGGAAGGCAAAGACCTTCTCCACCACCACCACGCCGCCGATCATGAAGGCGATGTTCAGCGCCGTCGCGTTCATCCAGGGGATCATCGCATTGGGCAGGACATGCCGCCACAGGATGCGCCGGTCGCTCAGTCCCTTGAACTCGGCCATTCGCACGAAATCCGAGCGATAGATCTCCAGCAGGCTTTCGCGCAGCAGGCGCACGCCATAGGTCGCCAGAAGCAGCCCCAGTGTCAGCGCGGGCAACGTCAGCGCATGCAGATACGCGGGCCAGCCCATCCCGGCGGTCAGTTGCACCATCGGCGGGAAGACCGGCCAGATCACGGCGAAGGCAAACAGCATCAGCGTGGCCGACAGGAACTCGGGCGCGGAGAGGATCGCCACGGTCAGCACGGTGATCGAGCGGTCCAGCGGCCCGTCGGGGCGGCGCGCCTGGGCGATGGCGGGCAGGATCGACAGCGGAATGTAGAACAGAAGCGCCAGTCCCGAGAGCGCAAGCGTATTGGCCAGCCGCGGCGCCAGATAGTCGGTCACCGGCTGGCGCGAGGCGAAGGAGGTGCCCAGGTCGCCCGTCAGCGCGGCGCCCGCCCAATGGACGTAGCGCTGGACCAGCGGATCGTCCAGGTTCAGTTCCGCGCGCAGCCGGTCCCTCGCCTCTTGCGGGGCCTCGCGGCCAAGAATGCGGGCCGTCGCGTCGCCCGGCAGCCCCTGCACCCCGGTGAACACCACCACGGACACCAGAAGCAGCGTCAGGACCGAGGCGAACAGCCGGGCGATGATCAGTCGAACGAAACTCATAGGGGTCTCCGCGGGAAAGCGGCGGCCGGGCAAGAATGTCTGCCGGCCGCCGTGGCGCTTATTCGGCGCAGGTCAGCGTCTCGAAGTTGTAGATCGTCGCCGAGGGATGCGGCACGTAGCCCGAGCATCCGGTGCGCAGCACGGCCGTGTCCACGAAGAAGGCGGGGATGATGATGCCGCCCTCTTCCGAGAGGATCTGCTGCGCGCGTTTCACCATCTCGACGCGCTTTTCGGTGTTGGTCTCGATGCGCATCGCGCTGACCAGCGCGTCATATTCGGCGTTGCTCCAGCGGCCCTCGTTGTATTCGGCGCCGGTGATGAAGGTATAGGCCAGCGCCTCGGGCACGCTGCGCCCGTTCCAGCTGGACGAAAAGAACGGCGACTTCATCCAGATCAGGTCCCAGTAGCTGTCGGCGGGATTGTTCACCACGTTCACGGTGATCCCGGCCGGTGCCGCCATCTGCTGGAAGACCTGTGCCAGCATCACATAGCCCGGCCCGGCATCGGCCGTGTTCAGATCGACCGTGATGCCGTCAGGATAGCCGGCCTCGGCAAGAAGCGCCTTCGCCCGTTCGATGTCGCGCGGCAGGGTATCGGCGCGGAAGGCCATCGGGTTGTTCGGGGCGACGGGATTGTCGTTGCCGGCAACGCCGTTGCCCAGAAGCACGGTGTCGACCACCAGCTGGCGGTCCACCACCAGCTTCATCGCCTGGCGCACGCGCACATCATCGAACGGCGGCGCATCGGTTTGCATCGACAGCGTCATGTAGCCGCCTGCCCCTGCCGCGGGCACCGGCTGGGCCATGGGGTCGCCCTTCAGTGTCGTCAGCGCCGCCGGCCCCGCCGAAAGGATCAGATCGGCCGATCCGGCCTGGATCGCGGCAACACGGCTGACCTCCTCGGTGATCACCTTGAGGTCGATGCAATCGGCCACCGGCAGGCCCGCGCGCCAATAGGCCGGGTTCTTGCGGAAGATGCGGGTGTCCTGCGCCAGGTCGTAGACATCCTGCACGAAGGGACCCGTGCCGACGCCCTTCGACTTCAGGGTCTCGGAGGTGGCGCCGTCCTGCACGATCATCGTATATTTGTTGGCGACCAGCAGCGGCAGTTCAGCCACCACATCCTTGGTGGTCATCGCCACGGTATGATCGTCGAACGCCACGATGCCGGCGGGATCGAGGAAGTTCATAAGCGGCGCGCCGGGCGAGCCGGTCGCCGGGTCGATCAGCCGCTTGAAGGTATAGACCACGTCGGTGGCGGTCATCGGCTTGCCATCGTGGAAGGTGACGCCTTCCTCAAGGACGAAGGTCCAGGTCTTGCCGTCCTCCGACACCGACCAGGACTTTGCCAGTTCTGGCACCGGCTGGAAGTTCGCGTCGACGTTCACCAGCTTGTTGAAGACCAGATTCTGCTGGTAGCTGTCGTCGTTCAGGTTGTTGAAGGCGGGGTCCATCGTCAGACTGACGCCGCCGCCCTCGGTCCCGATGACCTTGAGGCAGGCAGCCGCAGCGGGCAGTGCGAGGAAAGTGGAAAACATCAGTCCGGCCAGCAGGGCCGAGCAGTGTAGGCGCGTGTTCATCTCCATATCTCCCGGTTCGCTTTGTTTTTCTTCAGGCTTCGGCGTCGTTCAGACCGCGATCCGGCCACCGTCCAGCCGGTCGCGCAGTTTCCCCCAGGTAAGGTAGGCGGGCAGGAACCAAGGCCGGCCGCGGTAGAACGGCCGGGTTTGCATCGGAAGGTCGTCCAGCGGCAGGTCCACCTTCTCGCCCAGCAGTGCCCGGCCCAGGCTGTCGCCCAGATAGGTGCCAAGCGGCATGCCCGCGCCGAAATTGTAGCCCATGGCGTAGTGCAGGGCGCCGCTTTGGCCGCGGTGCGGCAGATGGTCGAAGGTGCCGCCGCACTGGCCTGTCCAGGCGTGGCCAAGCCCGAGGTTCCGCGGCAGGTGCGGGAACAGCCGCAGCAAACGCTGCCGCAGACCTTCGCCTGCCAGGGCGATGTTGTCATGCCATTCGCCCGTTGAACCGCCGAACAGCAGCCGCGTGCCGCAGGGCGAAGGGCGGCCATAGATCATGTCGCGCGCGGTGTCATGGAAGGCGCGGCCCGTGGGCAGCGCCTGCCGGATCACCTCCTGCGCAAGCGGTTCGGTTGCAATCATGTAGGCATGAAGCGGCACGATCCGGCGGCGCAGGTCGGGCACCAGCCCGCCGGTATAGCCGTTTGTGGCGATGACGACTTCCTTCGCCCGCAGGTCGGAGCCGCCGCAGCCCAGCCGGAAGCCGGCCGCATCGCGGATGATCGCGGTGACGGGCGTGTCTCCGGTCAGCGTCGCGCCCGCGGCCCGGACCGCGCGCACCAGCCCCGCCGAGAACTTGCCGGGGTGCAGCGTCAGGTGTTCCGGCACGACGATGCCGCCGTGATAGAGCGGGCTGCCGAACTCGCCGCCGAGGTCGGCATTTTCGACGACACGGAAGCCGTGGCCCAGATGTTCCGCCCGCAGCGCATGTTCGCGTTTCTGCGCCTCAAGGTGCCGGGGGGTCGCGCAGGCGATGAAGCGGCCTGCGGGACGGCGGTCGCAGTCGATGCCCAGGCGGACGATCAGCGCGTTCACATGGGCGAAGGCAACGTTGCAGAGGCTGTAGAGCCGGACCGCGCGTTCCAGGCCCAGTCGCCCGGCCATGTCGGCAAGACCCGGAACGAACTGGCGGCCCAGCAGGCCGAAGTTCCGGCTGGAGGCCCCCGCAGCCAGCGGGCCCGCGTCGATCACCGCGACGCGCGCGCCACCCTCGGCCAGCCGCAATGCGGCGGAGAGGCCGGTATAGCCGCTGCCGATCACCGCCACGTCCACCGTCTGCGGCAGCGGATCGGACGGCAGGTCGCGGGGCGCTGCCTCCCACCAGAACGGGGCGAGAACCGGGCCGGTCATGCGCCCGTCCCTTCGTCGGGGCTGGTCAGCAGGGCACGCACCATGAAGCCCGCCGCCTCGGAAATCTCGGAGGTGATGCTCTGCCGGGCGGCCTCGCCGTCGCCACGCGCCAGCGCATCCAGCACAAGGTCGTGGGTGTCCAGCCCGGCCCCCAGCGTCAGTTCGGTCCGCATGGCGTTGAGATAGGGACCTGCGCGCAGCCAAAGCCGCTCGATCATCGGGATCAGCAGCGGCGAACGCGCCGCCCGGTAGATCGCGAAATGGAACTGATAGTTCCAGTCCAGATAATGCGTGGCATGCTGGGCATCCTCGACCTTGGTCATCTGCGACTGAAGCCGGTGCAGCTGTTCCAGCTCGGCCCCGGTGATGCTGTCGGCAGCCCAGGCCACCGCCTGCCCCTCGATCGCGCAGCGGATGCGGCGCAGGTCCAGCAATTCGTCCACCGAACGGATCGGCACCCGCGCCCCGCGATAGGGCTCGTCGCTCAGCGCCCCTTCGCCCACCAGCCGCTGCAGGGCATGGCGAACAGGCAGGGCACTGGTGCCGTATTGATCGGACAGCCGCTTCACCACCATATGCTCGCCGGGCTGCACGTCGCCGCGCATCAGGGCCTCGCGCAGGGCGCGGTAGACGGGTTCGTGGCTCTGCCCATCGGGAGTGGTTTCGCCCGCGCCGGCCGGGACCGCGTCGATGCCGGGGTCCGGTTCTGTCATCGGGCTTGCCCCGCAGCGCCGATGCCCAGGATCGCACGCGCTTCCTCGGGCGTGGCCGGACGATGACCCAGCGTGCGCACCAGTGCGGCGGCATCGGTCACCAGTTCGGCGTTGAAAGCCAGCACACCGCGGCTGCGGTACAGGTTGTCTTCCAGCCCGACACGCACATGTCCGCCCAGAACGACCGACAGCGCCGCCACCTCCATCTGCTCGCGTCCGGCGCCGAAGGCCACCCAGGGCGCGCCCGGCGGCAGCATGTCGCGCATTGCCAGAAGGATGCGCGGATCGGTGGGTGCACCCCATTTCAGACCCAGCGCGAATTGCACGAAGGGCGGCGGGGCCACCAGCCCCTCGTCCATCAGCGCAAGCACCGAGACCAGATGGCCAAGGTCGAAGACCTCCAGCTCCGGCTTGATGCCAAGCTCGCGGATGCGGGCCGCCATGGCGCGGATCGTCGGCCAGGTGCTGACATAGATCTCGTCGCCCAGGCCCGAGTTGAAGCTGCCGCAATCGAGGCTGCACATCTCGGGCCGCAATGCCTCGACATGAACCAGCCGGGTGGAGGCATCGACCAGGTCGGTCCCCTCGGCCATCTGCACCGGATTGCCGGGGCCGAAGAGCAGCTTGCCCCCCATGCCCGCCGTCAGGTTGATCAGCGCCGGGCAGTTCGCTGCCCGCAGGCGCTTCACCACCTCGGCGTAAAGCGCCACCTCGCGGCTGCCGCGGCGGGTCTCGGGATCGCGCACATGAATATGCACGATGGCCGCCCCGGCCGCGGCGGCGGCCATGGCGTCAAGGGCGATTTCCTCCGGCGTTACCGGGACATGCGGGCTTTTGCCGGGGGTGTCACTGTCGCCGGTCAGGGCGCAGGTGATGATGATGGGGCGGCTCATGCCACGTCTCCTTGCTTCGGCAGGACGCTACGGTGATCTTCCAGGAAGCGGTCGAAGGCGGCGACGAGTCCCGCGGCATCCGCGTCGGTATGCGGAAGCGACAGCGCGACCATGCCGCGCGGCGTGACGTACTGGCCGGCCAGCATCATCTCCATGTGCCACAGCTTGCCCGGCCGCGGGTCGACCCGCTCCACCGTTGCCGGGGTGACGCGCCCCTTCGGCAGGAAATGCAGGTTGAAGAGCGAGCCGTAGCCCGTGGTGCAGGCGGCAACGCCGTGGGCGTCGATGCGGTCCTGCATCGCAAGGCGCAGCCGGTCGCCAAGCGCGTTGAGCCGGGCCGAGGCTTCGGCCGTCAGCACCTGGGTCAGCCCGACATGGCCCGCCGCCATCGACAGGATATTGTTGTTGAACGTGCCACCATGGCTGAACGCCTGCGGCGTCGTCGGATCGAAACGGTCCATGATGTCGGCCCGCCCGCCAAAAGCGCCGAAGCTGGCACCGCCGCCGATATACTTGCCCAGCGTGATCAGATCAGGCGTGACGCCTGTCACTGCGTGCAGCCCGCCGAAGTTCAGCCGCGACGTCATCACCTCGTCAAAGATCAGAAGCGCCCCGATCTCCCGCGTGACCCGGTGCAGCATGGCGAGATATTCGTCCGTCGCGCGGATGCAGCCGCCGCCGCCCAGCATCTGCTCCAGGATCACGCAGGCAATGTCGCCGGCATGGTCGCGCAACAGCGCCTCGGTGCCGGCCACGTCGTTGTAATCAGCCATCAGCCAGGGGAAGGGCAGGTTCAGATCCGACCCGCCATGGGCGAAGGTCAGCACGCCGCCGTGATAGCCCTCGCGCATCGCCACCACCTTGGACCGCCCGGTCATCGCGCGGGCGGTCGAGATTGCCATGATGTTGGCCTCGGTCCCCGAATTGGTGAAGCGCACCCGCTCCAGCGCCGGAAAGCGGCGGACGAGTTCGGCACCAAGCTCCGCCTCGAAGACGTTCGGCCCGCCAAGCGCGATGCCCCCCTGCACGACCTCGATCATGCGGGCCTGGATCGCGGGATCGGAATGGCCATAAAGCCCTGCCGAATACTCGCTGACAAAATCCACATATTCATGGCCGTCGAGGTCGTGGACGCGGGCGCCCTGCGCCCCGGAAAGCGCCACGGGGAAGGGGTGATACCACATGACGGACCGGGTGTTGCCGCCGGGCAGGCTGCTCCGCGCCGCCATGTGCCGCATCTGGCTTTTGGGATTGGCGGAAACATAGCGGGCCTCGGCATCAGCCACCGCCGTGTCCAGGTCGGCATTGGCAAGAAGGTTGTGCATCTTTTCCTCCAAAGTTGATCAACTTCTTGCATCTGGGATGGAGTGAGTCAATGGACTTGAGCGGACAGCAGCTGCCATCCAGTCGCACGGAGGGGTGATTTCTATCCATTTCATCAATAATATCATAGGATAAATTCAGTCTTGATTGACGCCCCACCTGCAAAGGCGGCAAGGTGCGAGCTGCCTCCAGGCGGCATCTTGATGAAAATAGTTGATCAAATATATATGACAGATATGAAGCGAAAGAGCCGAATCACGATGTGGAAAGGTGCCGGGTGCATCGATGCGGCACCTGGGGGGAGCGGGGTGAATCCGTCATCCGACCCGCGCCGCCGAGGCTCGCGTCGTGGCGACCGAGGCCCACCACCTGCGCGCTGGCGGGTCGCGCGACCGTCTCGGGGGAGCCCGAGCTGGCGCAGCGTTTGCTCGTCTTGAAACAGCGGAAAACGGGCGTTGGGGCATCGGGCAAGGCTACGCCCCGCCTCCTCCCAACCCGGATCGGTTTGACAAGGCCCGGCTCCTCATTTCGACCGCTTGGCCGGTGCAGCGCCGGTCATCATCGAACGGGAAATCTCCCACAAGCGATGCATTGCCTTCCGCATCGCGATCGCTTCCCTGGCGAGAATGCGGGCCGAGATACCTATGCCCCCGGGCAGTTCGGAGATTCCGGTCGCGGCCCCCTCGATATCCAGGACGGCCTGGCGCATGCGCGCCATCCACCCGGCACGATCGACCGAAGGCGCCACGGCCATGACACTGCCGTGGCAGGCAAATCCCCCCATCCGGCCAAGCGTTCCGTCGCAGAACGACTGACCGGTCACGCAGAACCGGTCGATCGCCAATGGCCGGCCATCGGGACAACAGATTTCGACCGTGTTCGCGAACCGGTCGAAGACTTCAGGATCGCCGTCGAAACGATGGGCCAGAAAGCTGTCGAACAGGATCGCGGAAGCTGTCGGGGCCACCTCGAGCCGCAGGCTGGACTCGAAGCTGGCTCCGGGAAACAGGATGGTCGCATCCGGCAGGTATTCCATCAGCGCGCCCTCCCCCGCCCGTATCCGGACGGACTGGCGCGCAGGCCCCCGGGTCGCCCGATGCACGATGGTTGAGGCCTGCGTGGTCAGATGCACCTGCGCGCCGTCGCCGACATCCACCGACACCGACAGGTCGTCCTGGGTATAAAGCCCGCCGGAACAGGACTGGATGTAGAGCGTCGCCATCCCCCCCGCCGGCCCGGAATCGAGATGGAAGGCCCGGCCGATGTGGAACGGATAGGACGAAAACTGGCGGGAGAGGAAAGTCCGCCCCGCCGGGTCCGGAGCAAAACCGAGATCAAGCCGGCCGCGGCGGGTATTGCCGGCATCGGCGCTCCTGTGGCCACCGTCAGGCATCGGTGAACAGCACGTCATGTACCAGCCGGTCGACAAGCTGGTCGATGCCGATGCCGCGCTTGCAATCGGTCGGTATCACCGGGCGACCGAGACGCACCTCACCGGCTTCCTTCAACATCATCTCCACGCTGGCGCCGACGTGCGGACCGAGGTCGATCTTGTTGATCACCAGTGTATCGCAGCGGATGATCCCGGGCCCCTTCTTGCGCGGAATGTCGTCGCCGCCGCCGGTATCGATCACGAAGATCCAGTAATCCACAAGATCGAGCGAGAAGGTGGACGCCAGATTGTCGCCGCCACTCTCGATCAGGATCGCGCCCAGGCCGGGGAAGCGTGTCGCCAGTTCGTCGGCGGCCGCGATGTTCAGAGAGGGATCTTCGCGAATGATGGTATGCGGGCAGGCCCCGGCCTCGACTGCAAGCACCCGGTCCTGCGAAATCAGGCCGGATCGCTGCAGGCGCAGCCCGTCCTCTTTGGTTACCAGGTCGTTGGTGACGACCGCGACCTCGACCCCGCGCGCCGCGAGGGCCGGGATCAGCCGCTCGATCAACGTGGTCTTGCCCGATCCGACCGGCCCCCCGATGCCGATCCGCGCTGCGGGTTTTTCCCTCGTCCGGCCCGATATCTCCTGCTGCGGCATCGTCTTCTCCCTATCGGAACATGTAGAGCTGCGCGAGCGGCAGCCGATCGGCGGGTTCGCAGGTGGCCAGTTCACCATCGACGAAGACGTCGAAGGTCTGCGGATCCACCCGGATATCGGGACAGGCATCGTTGTGCAGCATATGCGCCTTGGTCAGTCGCCGGGTCCCAGATGCCGGGAGCATCAGCTTGTCGACACCCAGCTTGCCCGCCAGATCGCCCTCGATCGCAGAGGGATGCACGAAACAGGCCGACGTCGCCGTTCGCGCCCTGCCGAAAGCACCCCATTGCGGGCGCATCAGCAGCGGCTCGCAGGTCATCAGCGAGGCCGCCGAATCCCCCATGGCGCCATACGCAATGAAGCCGCCCTTGACGACGATCTCGGGCTTGATGCCAAAGAAGCCGGGGCGCCAAAGCACCACATCGGCCATCTTGCCAGGTTCAAGCGAGCCGACATGAGCGTCGATGCCGAAGCTTTTCGCGGCATTGATGGTGTATTTGGCGATGTAGCGCCTGATCCGTTCGTTGTCGCCGATCCGCGTCTTCTCGCCCGACAGGCGCCCGCGCTGGCGCTTCATCTTCGAGGCCAGCTGCCAGGTCCGGCAGATGACTTCATGGATGCGGCCCATCCCCTGGCTGTCCGAACCCAGCATCGAGATCGCACCGATGTCATGGAGGACATCCTCGGCTGCGATTGTCTGGGCCCGGATCCGGCTTTCGGCGAAGGCCACGTCCTCGGGGATCGACGGGCTGAGATGATGGCAGACCATCGTCATGTCGAGATGTTCGTCGAAGGTGTTCACGGTGAACGGGTTGGTGGGGTTCGTGGAAGAGGGCAGGCAGTTCATCTCGCCGGCCACCCGGATCACGTCGGGCGCATGGCCGCCCCCCGCGCCCTCGGTGTGATACATGTGGATGGTGCGGCCGTTGATGGCCGCAAGGGTGTTTTCCAGAAACCCGCTTTCGTTCAGCGTGTCGGTATGGATCTGCACCTGGAAATCCAGCTCGTCCGCCACCGAAAGGCAGGTGTCGATCACGGCGGGGGTAGAGCCCCAGTCCTCGTGGATCTTCAGCCCGACCGCACCGCCGAGGATCTGGTCGTAAATGGAGCGAGGCTTCGACGTGTTGCCGCGTCCGAGGAAGCCGAAGTTCACCGGAAAGCTTTCCGCGGCCTGGATCATCTTGCCGACATTGAACGCGCCGCCGCAGTCGATCCCCACGGTGATCGGCCCCAGCGAGCCGCCCATCAAGGTGGTGATGCCCGAGGCGATGGCGTGGTCGCAAAGCTGCGCCGAGTCGAAGTGGACATGGACGTCGATGCCCCCCGGCGTGGCGATCAGGCCCTCGGCGTCGCGCACGGTGGTGGCGGCGCCGCAGATCAGCTTCGGATGCACGCCGTCCATCGTGCCCGGATTCCCGGCCTTGCCGATGGCCACGATCCGGCCATCCTTGATGCCGATGTCGCCCTTGACGATGCCGATTACGGGGTCGATCACCGTCGCGTTGCAGATCAGCATGTCAAGCGCACCCATGGCGCTGTCATGGCCCGGGGTCATGCCAAGGCCGTCGCGCAGCGTCTTGCCGCCGCCGTGCAGGCATTCGTCGCCGGGGGTGATGAAGTCGTGCTCGATTTCTGCAAGCAGGTCGGTATCGCCCAGCCGGACGGCATCGCCCAGCGTCGGGCCATACATGCGGGCATAGTCCCTGCGGGTCATCGTCGCCATGGTCACGCTCCCTTGAAACCGCGCGCGCGGGCGCGGCGGATTGCTTCTGCCTTGGTTTCCGCGCTTTTCGCCGAACCGTTGGTCAGGCCGTTCAGGCCCCAAAGCTCCTGCGTGCCGCCGAATTCGGTCAGACTGATTTCCCTGGCCTCGCCCGGCTCGAACCGCACGGCCGTGCCTGCTGGAATGTCAAGCCGGAGCCCGTAGGCGGCCGCCCGGTCGAAATCCAGCGCCTTGTTGGTCTCGAAGAAATGGTAGTGGCTGCCGACCTGAACCGGCCTGTCGCCCGTATTGGTGACCTGAAGGGTGATCTTGCGCCGGCCGGCGTTGATCTCGATCATCCCCTCGGCGCAAAGGATCTCGCCCGGCGGAACGTGCTCCTGCAAAGCCTTGCCCGGCCGGATCGGATCGTGAACGGTGACAAGCTTGGTGCCGTCGGGAAAGGTTCCCTCGACCTGGATGATGGGGACAAGATCGGCAACCCCCGGCATCACATCGTCGGTCGACAGCAGAGTGGAGCCGAACGCGATCAGTTCGGCCACCGAACGCCTATCGCGCGCGCCCTCCAGGATCGCATCGGCAATATAGGCGATGGTCTCGGGGTGGTTCAGCTTCAGCCCCCTCGCCTTGCGCCGCCGCGAGATTTCGGCCGCGGTGAAGATCGTCAGGCGTTCCATTTCCGTTGGTGTGAGGAGCATCCGGGCCTCCCTCTCTGGGTTCAGTTGATGAAAAGGCGCATCTCGTCGGTTTCGTGATTCATCGAGGCGATCTCGATCTGCGGGGTGAAACCATGCGCGTCTTCGGGGGCGCAGACGGGCCGGTCCAGGATCGTCGCGACCAGATCGGCGGCCTCGGCGCGGATCTTCTGCGCCTCGATGTTGCTGATGATCGAAAGGCGGATCGCGGCGCCCAGCAAACCGGCGCAAAGGCCGTGGGCGGCCATGGCCTGCGCCTGCCCGGCCGAAAAGCCCAGTTGCCCCCAAAGGACGCCCTGGACGACCGCTGTATGCCCCGGGGTTGCTCCGGTCCTGACCATCTGGAACAGCTCCCCCGCCAAGGGAGTATCAAGGCGGCGATGCGCGCCCAGCATCGCCAGCCCCATCTGTCGCGATCCCCGCCGCAGTTCGGCCCCCAGCGATTGCGCCTCGACCAGCGCGTCGAGCCCGGCAATGCACGTCAGGTCCCCCCCGGCCATCAGCGCATGCACAAGGAACACCCGGTCGAAGGTCGCCCACCGTCCGGTGAACTGGACCATCAGGAATTCCGCAACCTGATCACAATCCGTGACGATCCCGCGATTGCACAACGCCTCCAACCCCCATGAGAAGCTGACCATGCCGCTCGGGAACATGCTGTCGGCATGTTGCAGCGCGGCAAGGAGGGGGGCCGACTGATGCTCAGTCATTGCCGCCCGCCACGCGCACCTTGCCCTCGGCGAGAAGATGCTCCAGCCGGTCGAGATAGGTCTGCCGCGGCCCCTCCATGGCGATGAGGATCGCACCGCCGTCGAACCGGACCTTCCAATGCAGGTTGCCGGCGAAATAGCCGAGTTCCAGTGCGGCAGGGGTGTCGCGCGGCATCAATGGAAGCCATCGGCGTTCGCCGAGGCGGACCACGATCGCGCCCTCGTCGTCAAACTTGACAATCGCCCCGTCGGCAAGCTGCAAGTCCCGCGGCAGCGCGATGGCGCAGTTGGTGCCCTTGTCAGTGTCGAGACGGAACCGGCGGCGGGCGACCTCTTCGGGGGCGATCGACAGGTATTCGATCCGGCCGGCATGGCCGAGATCATGGATCGCATCGGCGAAGGCCTCATCCGAGACGAAGCCGAGAATGTTCGTTATCAGAACCACTTGCACGTCTCCTTCAATCCAGCTTTCTGCATGCCTCATCCGGGCGGCGGCGAACCGCCGCCGTTCAGAGCCTTCCGGTCGTGCCGGGGAGTTACGCGCCGAGCGCAGATGCGGCAGCCACCACTGCGACCAACCCACCAAGCCCCTGCGCGACCTGCCTGCCGCGAAGGCCGGTGCGTCCGGCCAGGTCCCCGAGGCCGATCCCGGCCGCGAGAAGTATCGCTGTCGCGCCCACGAAACCGATCCCGAACGTGAATGCCGCGGCATCGCCGATCTCCGCCCCGTGGGCATAGCCGTGGAACAGGGCAAAGCAGCCCGCCATGCAGGCGAACACGCGCGGATCAGCCCCAATCGCCAAGGCCACCGCTAGGCCGAAGACCACGACCGATGCAAGGATCATTGCCTCGACGGCCGGAAGCGGAAGGCCCATCAACGCGAGGACGAAGCCGAGCGCCATTGCGCCAATGAAACAGGCTGGCACCATATACATCGCGCGCGGACCGGACAGCGATGCCCATAGCCCCGCTCCCACAATGGCAAGAAGATGGTCGACACCGAGAAGGGGATGCAGGAGCCCCGCAACCAGCGACCCGCCCGCATCGCCCTGACCGATATGCGCGAACGCCGGACCGGCCGCGACAACTCCCAGTATAACCGGCAGCAGAAATCTCATTTCTCGTTCCTCTCCTGTGATCGGACTCCGCACCCGACAGGCCTCCTCGTGCATCGCAAGAGCGGCGTGTCAGTAGGTTCCTGGATAAAGCGGGTCCCGGTTGTAATCCTTGTAGATCAGGTAGCGCGCGTTCTGCCGGCCGATGGCGCCAAACCACTGGGGGCAATATGGCCCCATCCAGATCACGTCGCCCGCCTCGGATGGGTGCCAGTTGCTTCCCAGCCGGAAGATGCCGCCGCCGTTCAGCAGCAGGATACCGTGTTCCATGTAGTGGGTCTCGACATAGGGAAGGCCCATGCCCGGCTTGTATTCCATGACGTTGATTTCGAAGTCGAACCCCGGGTCCACCGGTGCCAGCCGCTGCAGCAGCAGCCGGTCGTCGCCCTTCATCTCGACCTGTTGCTGGTCGGCGATCGTCGATACATGGAGGCCCGGGCGCTCGTACCCCGCGAGCGGAAGATAGGGCCGTTCCAGCACGATCAGCCTGGTCGGCCCCCGCGCCGTGATCGTGTGGCCCATCCCGGCCGGAACGATGGCGTAGCCTTCGACCCCGATTTCGTGTGAACCCTCCCCGGTTGTCAGGGTGACCGCGCCTTCGAGAACCAGAAAGAACCGTTGCGATCCCACGGGGGATTCCGTCGCGCAGCCCTGGTCCTCCATCTGCGCGAAATACTCGCTGAAGCGGGCGCCGAGTTGCGGTGCGATGACGAAGGCAAGAGAAGAACCCTCCCAATTCGGAAGCGTGGTGACCTCATGGCTGTCCGGTCCGATAAGCGCGTAGTTCTCCTGGCGCGTCGAACGGGATTCACCCAGATACTGTTTCATTGGAGTTCCTTCACGGGTTTGGGCGGAAGTTTCGGACGAAGCGGAGAAGAACCTGCGCGCCGACGGCGACGTCCTGCGCCGCGACGCTTTCGGCCGGATTGTGGCTGACACCGTTCCGGCACCGGACGAAGAGCATCCCGATGTCGGTCAACCGGCTCATCGCCATACCGTCATGGCCTGCCCCGCTGGGCATCAGGACGGCGCGGTGGCCGGTCTCGCGGACGGCGGCCTCGAACTGGCCGACGAATGCCGGGGCGCAGGGGCAGGCAGGCAGATCGAGAAGGATCTGCTGCCGGACCTCGACGCCCCTGCGCCGACAGGCCGCGTCAATGCGCGAGACCAGCGCATCGTAGGCACTGTCCAGCAATGCGACGCTGGGCGCTCGCAGGTCGAGCGAGATCGTGACCTGCCCGCAGATGACATTCGCCAGCCCCGGCCTCGTCTCGACCGAACCCACGGTCCCTACCGTATCCGCCTGCGCGGCGGCCAACTCCTCGACGATCAGAACGGCCTCGGCCGCAGCGGCCATCGCATCGGTGCGCAGATGCATCGGGACGGTTCCCGCATGGTTCGCCTCGCTGCGGAAATGAATCCAGGCACGCCGCTGTGCGCTGATCCCCGTCACCACGCCGACCGGCAGGTTCTCGGCCTCGAGAACCGGACCCTGTTCGATATGCACCTCGACATATCCCAGGACGTCATCCTTCCGGTGCGCCGCCTCCGCCACCCTTCCCGCATCGAGGCCGAACGCTTCGAAAGCCTTCGCCATCGAGACGCCGTCCGCATCCGTGGCCTGCAGGAGGTCGTCGCCGAAATCCCCGATGATCGCACGGCTGCCGGCAAGGGTGGTGCGGAAGCGCGAGCCCTCCTCGTCGCCGAAAGCCACGACTTCGATCCCGAACGGAAGCCGCCTGCCCTCTCCGTTCAGGACGGCGACGCAATCCAGCGCGGTAAGGACACCCAGGGGACCGTCATATTTGCCGCCCTCGATCACGCTGTCCTGGTGCGAACCCATGACAAGATAGGGGCCGCCGCCGGTTTCGGCGTGATAGCGTCCGACAACATTGCCCGCCGCATCGAGGTGGGCCTCCATTCCGGCCTCTTCCATCCAGCTGATCAAGGCGTCGGCGGCGTACCGATGCTGCTGCGAAAGATAGAGCCGGGTCACGCCGGGACCGGGGTCGCTGAACCGCGACCAGTCCTCGCAGCGTGCGTAGATGCGCCTTCCGGCATCCGGCTCGTCAAGATAGCTCATGCCCAAAACCTCTTCTCCCTTCAGGCCAGACCTGGTGCCAGTTCAGGCCGGGTGATGGGTGTGCCAATGGCGGGCGATCTCGTCGCGCCGGCAGATCCAGACGGCATCGTGGCTTTGCACATAGTCGAGGAAGCGCAGGAAGGCCGCCCACCGGCCCGGCCGGCCCGCGATGCGCAGATGCAGGCCGGTCGACATCATCCGCGGGATCCGGTCGCTTTCGCGATAGAGGACGTCGAACGTGTCCTTCAGATAGGTGAAATACTGCTCGCCGCTGTTGAAGCCGGCCGCGGCAACGAACCGCATGTCGTTGGCCTCGAGCGTGTAGGGAATGCGCAGATGGGTCTTGCCCTTGACCTCCACCCAATAGGGCAGATCGTCGGCATAGGTGTCGGCGTCGTAGAGGAATCCGCCCTCCTCGACCACCAGATCCAGCGTGTTGGGACTGTTGCGCCCGGTATACCAGCCGACCGGCCGGACCCCGGTTTCCTTTTCGATGGCCTCGATCGCCAGCCGCATATGCGCGCGTTCGGTTTCGATCCCCATGTATTGATGGTCGATCCACTTCCAGCCGTGGCTTGCGATCTCATGCCCCATGTCATGCATGATCTTGCCGTAGCCAGGGTTGTTCTGCAGGGCGAGCCCGTTGGCCAAGACGGTTGTCTTGATGTTCCGTTCCTGAAACTCGTTGAAGATGCGCCAGAATCCGACACGGGTGCCGTATTCGTAAAGGGATTCCATGTTCATGTTGCGAACGCCGGGCAAGGACGGTGCGCCGATGATGTCGGAGATGAAGTTCTCCGACCCCACATCCCCGTGCAGGATGCAGTTCTCCGAGCCCTCTTCGTAGGCAACGATGATCTGCAAGGCCAGTTTCGCGCCGTTCGGCCAGTTCGCCTGGGGCGGGGTATTGCCGTAGCCGATCATGTCTCTGGGATAGGTCATCTGTGTTTCCTCATCGCTGGAGCTTTTCCGGGCGTCAGCCCTTGGTCACGGTCAGATGCGCGACCGTGCCGGAGTGTCTTTTGGGAAGCGGGTAATCCAGATCGCCGCGCTTGCTGGTGCCAAGGCCCATCCCGACGATGGTTTCGGCAAGTTTCACGCCGGCAGCCACGCCTTCCACCACCGGGATGCCGATGGTCTGCTGAATGCGGTCGGCCAGATCGGCCATGCCGGCACAGCCCAGAACGATAGCGGCGGCCTCGTCTTCCTCCATCGCCCGCCGGCATTCGTCGATGATGCCGGCACAGGCCGCGGGGCCGGTGTCTTCCAGGGCGAGAACCTCGAGATCGGTCGCACGCACGCGGGCGCATTGATGCTCGAACCCGTGGATCTTCAGCAGATGCTCGGCGATGATCTTCGTCCGAGAGAGCGTCGTCACCACCGAAAACCGGGTCGCAATCATGCTGGCGATGTGGAAGGACGCCTCGGCAATGCCGATCACCGGACCCTTCGCCAGTTCACGGGCGGCCAGGTAGCCGGGATCGCCGAAGCAGGCGATCACATAGGCATCGTGTCCGGCCGCCTCTCCCTTTGCGATCTCCTCCAGGATGCCGATGGTCGCCGAGGCCTCGTCGTAATGGCTTTCGATCGAAACCGGACCGCTCGCGACGGTGGTGGAGATGACCGTGGTCCCCGGCGAGACGAACCGCTGCGCGGTCTCCAAATTGCGGCGGGCGAAAGCCTCGGTCGTGGTGGGGTTGATGATGTTGATCCTCATGTCCTCACCCACCCAGATAGGCCTTGCGGACTTCGTCGTTGCTGGACAGATCGTCCGACCTGCCTTCAAGCGCGACATGCCCGTTCTCCAGCACATAGGCGTAGCTCGACAGCTTCAGCGCCATGCGCGAGTTCTGCTCGACCAGGATGATGCTGACACCGTCCTCGCGGTTGACCGTCGCAATGAACCGCGCGATGTCGCGCACGATGATGGGCGCGATACCCAATGAGGGTTCGTCCAGCAGAAGCAGGCGCGGCCGGTTCATCAGCGCACGGCCGATCGCAACCATCTGCTGCTCGCCCCCCGACAGGCTGCCCGCGGATTGGCCGGAGCGTTCACGCAGCCTTGGGAACCTGTCCAGCACCGCCTCCAGGTCGCGGCGCACCCCTGCACGGTCGCGGTGGCGATAGGCCCCCATCAGCAGGTTGTCCCGCACCGTCATGAACGGAAAGATCCGCCGTCCTTCGGGCACCATCGAGACCCCGCGCGCAACGATCTGGTCGGTGCCCTTGCCCGTGATCTCGTCACCGTCGAAGACCACCGTCCCCGCCTTGGGGCGCACAAGGCCGGTGATCGCCCGCAGCATCGAGGACTTGCCCGCGCCATTCGCCCCGACAAGCGAGACGATCTGGCCCTTCTCGGCATTGACGCTGATGCCGTTCACGGCATTGACCTGCCCGTATTTCACGACCAGATCGGAAACTGAGAAATAGCTCAAAGCCCCAACTCCTCATCTTCGGAGCCCAGATAGGCTTCGATGACCTTGTCGTTCCGCTTGATCTCGTCCGGCGTCCCCTCGGCGATCTTGCTGCCGAAGTTCACCACCACGATCCGGTCGCTGACCGACATGACTGCCGACATGTCATGCTCCACCAGGATCGGGGTGATGCCGGCATCGCGGATCTTGCGGACCAGCTCCACGCCCGCCCGGGTCTCGTCGGTGTTGAGCCCGGCAAAGGGCTCGTCCAGCAGGATCAGCTTCGGCTTTGCCGCAAGCGCGATGGCGATCCCGAGATTGCGCAACATCCCCTGCGGCAGGCCCGCAGCCTTCTTGTCGGCGACGTGCGTCATGCCCAGCAGATCGAGGACCGCGCTTGCGTTCTCCTCCGCTTCTTCATCGTCGCGTCGCGCCACGGGCGAGCGGAAGATCATGCCCAGGATCGTCGATCTGCACGCCTTCTGATGACCAAGGACCACCGCGTCGCGCACGGTCATGTCCTTGAAGATCGTGGCCTCCTGGAAGGTGCGGACGATCTTGTGCGCAACGACGTTATGGACCCCGATCCCGGTGATGTCCTGACCCAGGAATTCGATCTTGCCCGACGTCGGCTTCAGGAAGGACGAGATCAGTTTGAAACATGTGCTCTTGCCGGCGCCGTTGGGGCCGATGATCGACAGGATCTCTCCTTCCTTCAGGCTGAAGGAGAGATCGTTCACCGCGACGAGCCCGCCGAACTTCTTGGTCAGATGGGAGACGACGAGCATCACTCTTCCCCCTCGTTGCCGGCAAGTTTCCGGACCACGCGCTTGGCCAGGCTGAGGATGCCGTTCGGCATGAAAAGGATGCAGGAGATCATGATCACCGCGTAGAGGACGGTCTGGTAGCGCTGGAACTCGCCCAGCAACTCGAAGGTCGCGGACAGGGCGATCACGCCCACCAGCGGACCCAGCACAAATTCCAGCCCGCCGACGAAGCAGTAGATCATGAAATAGACGCTATCGATGACCTGGAAGGATTGCGGATAGACGTTGCGCTGCAGTGCGGTGAAGAAGGCTCCGCCCGCGCCGCCGTAAAAGCAGGCGATGGAGAAGGCGACGACCCGATACTTCGCGATATTGATGCCCAGGCTTGAGGCGAGGTCCTCGTTCTGCCGCAGCGAATGGAACACCGCGCCGACCCGGCTGGTGTCGATAAGCCAGAGCAGCACCAGGCCCGCAACCATGAGAACCCCGCCGCAGTAGTAGAACGCCATCCGGTCGCCCAATTCGAACGCGGGCAGGATGGTCAGGCCGAACAGCGCAATCTCGCCCGGCAGGGGCAGGTCGACGATCCCGCGCGGGCCATTGGTAAGCGAGGGAAAGCTCAGCGCGGTCAGGCGCGCCGCCTCGGTCAAGCTGAGCGTGATCATCGCGAAGTAGACCCCCTTCAGGCGCAGCACCGGCCAGCCGATCAGGAAGCCGACTGCCGCCGCAACCAGCCCCGACAGGGGCACGCAAAGCCAGAACGAGACCCCCAGCTGCGACATCAGGATGGCGGTGGTGTAGGATCCGAGCAGGGCGAAACCAGCCTGGGCAAGATTGATGCGGCCGATCACGAAGGTCAGCCAGACGCCCATGCTGATGAAGCTCATGCCCGCCATCGTAGTCAGCACGCTGGTGAGATAGCCCTTGCCGGCGAGCAGGAAGGGAGCGATCCCGAAGTAGATCACGACGATCCCAGCGATGGTAATCGCAAAGCTTCTGTGCATCCTGCCGATGCGGAAGCGGGCTTGTACGGGGGCGCTATCGGTTTTGTTGAGCGTCGACATGCCATTAACCCCAGGGCTTGCCCATGATGCCGTTCGGGCGAATGATCAGGAAAAGGATCACCAGTGCGAAGATGACGAGGAAGGTGACCGAGCCGGGCAGGAGCGCGAAGGCAATCGCCTCCATGAAGCCCAGCACGAAGCCGCCCAGGATCGCCCCCGACAGCACCCCTGCGCCACCGATCATGATCATGATGAACGCCTTCACCGAGATCGCCGTCCCGGCCCCGGTATGGATGGCGAAAAGCGCCATTAGCAGCCCGCCGGACAGCCCGGCCAGGCCCGCGCCGATTCCGAAGCCCAGTGCGGATATCCATTTCAGATTGACCCCCTGCAGGGCGGTCGCCTCACGATCCTGCGCCAGCGCCCGCAATGCCCGGCCAAGCCGGGTCTTGGCGATGAAGAGCATCAATGCGGCAATCAGCAGCGCGGCAATCGCCATGACGATGATCCGCGAATAGGGCAGGTAGGCGTCGCCGATCTGCAGCACTCCCGACGTGATCGCCGGAATGCCGCGCTGTTTTTCGCCGAAGACCAGCAGTGCGACGCTTTCCAGAAGCACCGCGGTGCCCATCGCCAGCAGCATGGTCACCTCGTCGCGCTTGACCTTCCGTATGACTGGGGCGAACAGGAAGAGTTCCATCAGAACGCCGATGGCCCCGACCAGGACGAAGGACAGGATCAGCCCTGTCCAGAACGGCAATCCGAAGACGGCCACCGCGTAATAGACGACGAAGCCGCCGATCATGTAGAGTTGGCCGTGGGCGAAATTGACCACGTTCATGATGCTGAAGATGATCGTGATGCCCAATGCGATCAGCGCATACGTGGTGCCAACCACGAAGCCGTTGATGATTACCTGTTCCATACTCGTCGTCCCCTCGATGAGTTGCCCGCGCCGGCAGGCGACGTTCCCGCGTTCCCACAATGTGGCAGTGAAGATGCCGGGCACTCCGAAGGTACCCGGCATACCGCCTGCATGGCTCAATCGGGCAGAGATCCGACGAAGAGCGTCTTGTATTCCCCGTCCTGGATTTCCTGGACGACGATCGGCACGGAAACCTGGCGCGGCTGTCCGTAGTCGGTCTGGCCGACATAGCGCAGCTTGCCGCCATCCTTGAGGAACGGGTTCTCGCCCTCGAAGGTTTCCAGCGCGGCCTTGAACACCTCGGTGTCCTCAAGAGCCTCCGGGCCGGCAGCCTGAAGGGTCTGGATCAGGATCTCGGGACCGTAGACGAAGAGGCCGGCCACGTCGTTCCATTCGCCCCAGTCAGCAGTATATTCCGCGACATACTGCTCCATGAACTCGCTGCGGATCTCCGGCGTGCTTGCACCACCCGCCGCAATGAAGCCGTTCGCGGCCGCTCCGGCGACCTCGTAGATCGCAGCGGGGTCCTGTCCGGTTTCCGTGCTCATCGTGCCGGTGAAGCCCAGTTCCCGCGCCGCCTTGATCAGCGGGGCGACGTCCGAGGGCGATACCCCTGAAAGTACGATATGATCGGGACTGGCCGAAAGGACCTTGGACAGCACCGGGAAGAAATCCGTGGTGCCGCTTTCATAGGTCTCGGCGCTGGAAACGATGTCCAGGCCAAGCGCCTCGGCGCCGATAATGCCCTGGTCGCGCTGGTTGATCGGGTCCGAGTTGTTCTCCGCAACAAAGGCGATGCTCTTGATGCCCTTGTTCTCCATCAGCCATTTGTAGATGACCGGGCCGACCTGGTAGGAGGCCACCATGCCGAGGATCGACTGCGACGCCGGCTTCTCATAGAGCGAGCGCGAGAAGGCGTAGGGCATGTTGATCGTGCCGTTCGCCTCCATGACCGTTTTCGCGGACTCGGCGGTGGTGTCCGTGTTGGGGCCCTGGATATACTTGATCCCTTCCGAAATCAGCTTCTCGGCGCCGATCTGGGCCCCCTTGGGGTCTGCCCGGTCGTCGACACAGACCACTTCGATATCATAGGTGGTGCCGCCGATATCCACACCGCCGCCCTCGTTCCACATCCGGACCCGGGTTTTGGAGGACTGGCACATGACACCGCCCCAGCCCGCGAACGGGCCGCTCATCACCCCCAGCGCGCCGATCTTCAGCACCGGGTTCTGCGCCATCGCAGCACCGGCAAGAAAGGTTGTGGCGGTCAGGCCCGCGACAACGCCGGCCAGCATTCGTCTGTGTATTTGCAGATGAGACATTGTGTTGCTTTCCCTGTTGTTTGCTTCAATTGACGGATTGATACCGTTCACTCTGCGGTGATTTGCAGCAATTTCCAAACAATGAAAGGATTGACTCCACACTTCATGGCGTCAATAAATTCTTTGAAGCGGTGTCAATTGGAGGTTCCAAATGTCCTGGAAGCCAAAGATCGAGCAGTTTTCCGGGCCGAAGTATCTGGCGATCTGCGACGCCATCGAAGGCGACATCCGTTGCGGAATCCTGAAGCCTTCTCAACGGCTTCCTCCGCACCGCGACCTCGCCTACGAGCTTGGCGTGACGACGGGGACGGTCGCCCGCGCCTATGCCGAGGCCACGAACCGGGGACTGGTCGTCGGCGAGGTCGGAAGAGGGACATTCGTCAACGACACCGACAACGACCGCAGCCGAACCTCTCAGCTGGTGGTCGACGAGTCGGGCAGGACCGAGTTCCTGGACCTCGGGCTCAACCTTGCCGCCGCGGCGCGGACCGAGCGGGTTCTGCGCGACACCCTGAACGAGGTCGCAAGATCAAGCAGCGTGGAAACCCTGCTCAGCTATCAGCCGGCCAGCGGCCTGAAAAGCCACCGGGAGGCCGTGGTGACCTGGCTGCGGCGCTGGAAGCTGAGCACTCACCACGACAATGTCATGATCTGCAACGGCGCCCAGAACGGGATTCTCCTCAGCATGATGGCGCTTTTGAAGCCCGGGGACAGGATGGCGGTCGAGATGCTGACCTATCCCGGCGTCAAGGCCGTCGCCCACCAGCTGGGCGTGAATCTCGTCGGGATCGCAATGGACGAGCATGGCCTCATTCCGGATTCGCTGCGCGAGACCTGCAGGCAGAAGAAACCCACCGTCCTGTACTGCATCCCGGTTCTCCATAACCCCACGACGGCGACGATGCCGCAGGAGCGCATCGAAGAAATCGCGCAGATCGCCGAAGAGTATAACCTCTGGATCATCGAGGACGATGTCTACGGCTTCCTGAGCGACCAGCGCCCCTCGCCGATCGCCGAAGTGCTGCCGGAACGGACAATCTATGTATCCAGTGCCTCGAAAAGCATGGCGCCGGGATTGCGCAGCGGATTTCTCGTTGTTCCCAAGCCGCTGCAATCGGTGTTCAACGCAGTGGCGACCATGTCGAGCTGGATGTCATCGCCCCTGACGACTGAGGTTTTCGTTCGTTGGCTCAGGAGCGGATATGCCGACAGCCTGATCGACTGGCACCGACACGAGGCTTCTGAGCGCCAACGTATCGCGCGGGAAACATTGGGCGATCTCGTGCAACACCGGCCAGACGCCTCATACCATTTGTGGCTGAACCTTCCCGAGCAATGGCGAATGGATACGTTCGCCCGAACGGCGCTTGACGCGGGTATACGTGTATTGACGGCCGACACCTTCTCCGTGCGCGGTGACTATTGCCCGCATGCCGTCAGGCTGTGCCTTGGCCCTGCCCACTCTGTTCCTCAGATCCGCACTGCGCTCGGATTGCTGGCTGATATTCTGAGAACCGCGCCTCGCCCCCGGATGGATCTGAGCATGTTTGCGGACACCGCCCCCCAGCGGCCCGGGCCATAGGTGGCCTGCCAAGGTCAGGCGGTCGCGTCCGCGACACCCAGATCGAAGGTTTCGCCCGGGAAGAACTTCGCCAACCGGATGTCGGCCGAACGGGCGTGCCCCTCCATCCCCTCCAGCCGCGAGATCCGGGCGGTGGCCTCGGCCAGCGGGCGGGCGGCGGCGCGGGTGGCGCGCTGCCAGGTCACGGTCTTCATGAACTTGTGGACGGAAAGCCCGCCGGTGTAGCGGGCCGCGCCCGACGTGGGAAGGACGTGGTTCGGACCCGAGGTCTTGTCGCCGAAGGCCACGGTCGTCTCCTCGCCCAGGAACAGCGAGCCATAGGCGCGCAGCCGCCCAAGCCACCAGTCCAGGTCGAGGGCCTGGACGTGCAGGTGTTCCGGCGCATAGCGGTCGGCGACCTGCGCCATTTCTTCGCGGCTGGTGCAGAGGATGATCTCGGCCATGTTGTCCCAGGCGGCACGGGCGCTTTCGCGGTTCACCTCGGGGAGGGAGGCGATCAGCCCGGGCACCCGGCGGACGACCCGCTGCGCCAGCGACTCGTCCGAGGTGACCAGCCACACCGGCGAGTTGTAGCCGTGCTCGGCCTGTCCGACGAGGTCATAGGCCACCATCTCGGCATCGGCACTGGCATCGGCCAGGATCATGCTGTCGGTGGGGCCGGCGAACATGTCGATGCCGACCTGGCCGAAGAGCATCCGCTTGGCTTCGGCCACGTACTGGTTGCCGGGACCGACGAGGATGTCCGCCCGGGGCAACCCGAAATGGCCGTGCGCCATGGCCGCCACGCCCTGGACGCCACCCAGGTTCAGGATCACATCCGCGCCGCAGAGGTCCATCGCGAAGAGGATCGCCGGCGGAATGCCAAGGCCGGGGCGGGGCGGGGAGCAGGCGGCGATATGCGGCACGCCCGCGACCTTGGCGGTGGTGATCGTCATGATGGCGCTTGCCACGTGACTGTATCGGCCGCCGGGCACGTAGCATCCTGCCGCCGATACCGGAATCTGTTTCTGTCCCGCCGTCAGGCCGGGCAGGATTTCCACCGCGCAATCGGAGAGCGTTGCCTTCTGCGCCTCGGCAAAGAGGCGGATATTGGCATGGGCGAAGCGGATGTCCTCCTTCAACCGCTCGGGCACCTGGTCGGCGGCGGCCTTCAGGCTTTCGTGCGAGACGATGATGTCTCCCGACCATTTGTCGAAGGTGCGGGAATAGTCCCGCACCGCCTCTTCGCCCGAGATCGCGATGCGGGCCAGCATGACCTGCACCAGGTCGCGCACATCCTGGTGGTCGGTCTCGGGCGTCGTCGCGGCTTGCTTGAGGTAAATCATCAACGGGTCTTTCCGCTACATCCGGCCCTTCCAGGGCACAAGGCGGCGCTCCAGGAAGCGCATCATCAGGTCGAAGGCGAAGGCGATGGTAGCGATCACGAAGATCCCCATGATCACGACCGAGGTCTGCAGGAACTGGCTGGCGGACAGCACCATGTAGCCGAGGCCGCTTGTGGCCGCGACCATCTCGGCCGCGACGAGGGTGGTCCAGCCGAAGCCGATGCCGACGCGCATCGCCGTCAGGATCTCGGGCATGGCCGAGGGCACGATCACATGGCGCATCACCTGCCAGCGGGTCGCGCCGAAGGAATAGGCGGCATGGATTTGCTCGATCGCGGCCGACTTCACGCCGGAGCGCGCGCCAAGCACGATGGGCGCGAACATCGACAGGAAGATCAGCAGGACCTTGGACGTCTCGCCGATGCCGAACCAGATGATCATCAGCGGCAGGTAGGCCAGCGGCGGAATCGGGCGGTAGAATTCGATCGGGGGGTCGAAGATGCCGCGGATCAGCGGGCTCATCCCCATCGCAAGCCCGAGCGGCAGGCCGATGGCGCAGGCCAGGATGAAGGCCCCGAAGACCCGCGCGGTCGAGATCAGCACATGGTCCAGGAAGGAGGTGTTCGTGAACCCCTCGCGCCAGATCTGGGCGAACTTGGCCAGCACCGACTGCGGCGAGGGCACGAACAGCGGCTTCACCAGCCCAAGCGTCGTGACCAGCCACCAGAGGACCAGCAGCGCCAGGACCGAGGCGACCGAAAGCCAGAAGGTGTTGCCCTGACCGGGAACGCCGTAGATTTCGCCAGGCCTGGTGGGACGGGCGCGCGCAAGACGTGCCCAGAGGCCGGGGCCCTTGGCGGGGCGTAGATCGGTCATTCGACGGCCTCCTCGTCGGCGAGGATGATGTTCAGCACCTCCTCGCGTAGCGCGATGAACTCTGGCGAGGCCTTGACCTGGCGGGCGGGGGCGCCGCTCTGGAACTGGCGCGAGAAGGGCAGGTCGAAGACATGCGTGATGCGGCCGGGGCGGGGCGACATCACGATCAGCTTTGTGCCCATGAACAGCGCCTCTTCGACACTGTGGGTAATGAAGAACACCGATTTCCCCGTCTTGCCCCAGATCCGCAGGATCAACTCCTGCGCCTTCTCGCGCGTCAGCGCATCCAGCGCGCCCAGGGGTTCATCCATCAGCAGGATCCTCGGGTCGCAGGTCAGGGCACGGGCGATGCCCACCCGCTGCTGCATCCCGCCCGAAAGCTTGTAGACGGGCGAGCTCTGGAACCCGTCCAGACCCAGCAGGCCGATGAATTCGTTGGCGGTGCGGTAGCGGTTCTGCTTGCCGATGCCCTGGATCTGCAGACCGAAGGCCACGTTGTCGATCACGTTCAGCCAGGGCAGCAGCGCGTGTTTCTGGAACACCACCGCGCGGTCGGCCCCCGGGCCCATCACCATGCGGCCGTCCAGCGTCAGGCCACCCGAAGTGGGCGACAGGAAGCCCGCGATCAGGTTCAGAAGCGTGGACTTGCCGCAGCCCGAGGCACCGAGCGCCACCACGAACTCGCCCTCCGCGATGTCGAGGGTGATGTCGCTCAGTGCAGCAACGGGGGGCCGGCCGTCGGCCGCGGGATAGATAACCGAGACATGATCTATTTTCAGGCTCAAAATCCGGTCCTTCTGCCGTGGGGGCGGCCGCCTGTTTCCTCAATTGGCCGCAGCGGCGGCGGCGTAGGCTGGGTTCACGAAGCCGGAATAGTCGTCCAGCGTGGCGTCGATCCGGCCGGCGCCCTTCAGGAAGTCGGCCGTGGCCTTGATCTTCTCGGCCGCTGTGCCCAGCCAGGCATCCTCGACCTGCGCGGCCATCGGCAGATAGGTGAAGCCAGAAATGATCTCGGGCACCTGGGCCGGGTCCGCCCCGGTGGCGGCGGCAAGCGCCGTGACCTCGGCGCTGTCGGCGGTCCAGGCGGCCGGATCGGCCAGATACATGCCGTTGACCTTGTCGAGCGCCTTCAGGAAGGCGACGATCTTGTCGCTGTTTGCCTCGGCGAAGGCCTTGTTCACGACCCAGCCGTCATAGGTCGGATAGCCCCATTCGGCGGTCTGGTCGGCCCCGATGATCAGGGTGCCGGTCTTCAGGATTTCGGACTGCACCGGCTGCCAGACCCAGGCCGCGTCGATGGTGCCCTGCCCCCAGGCCGCAGCGATGTCGTCGGGCTTCATGCCGACGATGTTGACGTCCGTCTCGGTCAGCCCCTCGTGCTGCAGGGCGCCCATCAGCGAATAATGTGCGGTCGAGCCCATCGGCACGCCCACCGTCTTGCCCTTCAGGTCGGCGACAGAGGCGATGTTCGACCCGTTGCGCGCGATCAACGATTCCGCTTTGCCAAGCACCCCGGCATAGGCGATCATCTCGATCTCCAGGCCCGAGCTTGTAGCGATGGCAATGGGTGAGGAGCCCAGCTCGGACAGCACCACATCGCCCGAGGCCATCGCGGCGATCACGTCGGTTCCGGCACCGAACTTGCGCCACTCGATCTCCCAACCGGTCGCCTTGGCCAACTCGTCGGTGGTCGACAGCAGCTGCGAGGGCGTCGGGTTGCCGAAATGGCCGATGATGATCTTCTCCGCCAGGGCCTGCCCGGCAAGGAGGACCGACGCCGCGGCGCCGAGCAGAATATGCTTCAGTTTCAGGCTCATGGTCGTCTCCTCTGTTGGTTGTCGTCTTCTTCGTTCACGTTGCGCCGCTTGCCGACCGGGACCTTTCCGTAGCGAAGTCCCGGATGGCCCCGACCAGCACGTCCAAGGTGTCGAAAGCCACCGCATCCCCTGCCGTGGCCCCGGTGACAATCGAGAACTCGGTGCAGGCGATCATCTGCACGAAAGCGCCGCGCTGCAAGAGCCTGTCGGAGGCCTCGCGCAGGACGGTCCGCGCCTCGGGGCCCGGTCCTCCCGCCTTGATCTGCCGGATTGCCCCCAGCATCGCGGCCTCGTCCTCGGGATAAAGCGCTCTGACCCCGAACCGCGCCAACGCCGCATCGAAGAGGCCGATCCTGCGCACGGCGGGGGATGCAAGGATGCCGACCTGACCGTCGAGTCCCGCCAGCTTCGCGGCCTTCGCGATCGACAGGTCCACCATGTCGATGAACGGCACCGTCACGGCCGAACGGATCGCCGGGACATAGTGATGCGCGGTGTTGCAGGGCATCGCCAGCGCCTCGGCCCCGCCCGCGACCAGGCGTCGGGCCATGTCGGCCAGGACCGGGGCCGGATCCTCGCCCGTGCCCTCGATCAGCCGGCGGATGCGCGACGGGACTTGGGGGTTCTGGTCGACCAGCAGTGGAATGTGGTCGGCGTCGTCGGCAGCGGGGATGGCGTCAAGCACCTTCTGCATCAGCAGGATCGTCGCCTGCGGACCCATACCGCCCAGGATGCCGACGCGCCGCATCTACCGGCCCCACCCGTGCTTCATGCCATCACATCTCCAGGGTCTTCCGCGCCTCGGCGAAGGCTGCATCATAGCCGAACAACCCTGCCGCCCCGCCTGTGTGCAGGAAGACCACCCTCTGGCCCCTGGTGAACCGGCCCTTGCGGACATGGTCGATCAACCCCGCCGCGCCCTTGCCGGAATAGACCGGGTCCAGCAGAATGCCTTCCAGCTGCGCGAACATGCGGATCGCCTCCAGCGTATCCTCGCGCGGGATGCCATAGCCCGCGCCGACATAGCTCGAATCGGCCACGACATCGCCGCGCGCAACGACGCCGGGGCAGCCCAGCTTCTCGGCCGTCCGCTGCGCCAGGGTGTAGACGTTCTCCTCCTGCTTCTCCTTCGGCGCACGGACCCCGATGCCCAGAAGCGGGATGCCCGCGTTCAGCGCCGTCAGCCCGGTGATCAGCCCGGCCTGCGTCCCTGCACTGCCGGTCGCCGTGACGATATGGTCGACCACCAGCCCGCGGTCATTGGCCTGCGAGACCAGTTCGAAGGCGCAATTGACGTAGCCGAGTGCCCCCGTCGGGTTCGACCCGCCGCCGGGGATGATATAGGGCTTCCGCCCCTCGCCCCGCAGGTGGTCTGCCAGCACCTCCATCTCGGCGGCCATGTCCGCGCCCCCGGCGCGGCGCGAGGTCGTGGCGCCGTGCAGATGGTCCAGAAGGACGTTGCCGTTGGTGTTGTAGTTGGCATCGTTCGAGCCCGTCCGGTCCTCGAGCAGGATGTGGCAGGCGAGCCCCAGCTTCGCGGAAAAGGCCGCCGTCTGCCGTGCGTGGTTCGACTGCGTCGCGCCTTGCGTGATCACCGTGTCCGCGCCCTGGGCCAATGCCTCGGCCATCAGGAACTCCAGCTTCCGCGTCTTGTTGCCCCCCGTGGACAACCCGGTGCAATCGTCGCGCTTGATCCAGATCTCGGGTCCGCCGAGCTCTTTCGACAGCCGATCTAGACGTTCCAGCGGCGTGGGAAGATGCGCGAGGAAGACGCGGGGGAAACGGGCCAGATGCATCGGTCTCGATCCTTGCGGTAACTTGCAGAAGTCAAGACTTGTCCAGGACGGATATAATTGCAAATGCGAAATCTGCCGTTTATCTTGCAAGTATTGCAAGGTCCGGGGATCTGATGCGGCTGGAGTGGCTGGAAGATATCCTCACGATCAACCAGACGGGTTCGTTCAGCAGCGCAGCCGAGCGCCGGAACCTGACCCAATCGGCTTTCTCGCGCCGCATCCAGCAGATCGAGGACTATGTGGGGGTCCAGCTCTTCGACCGCAGCCGCAAGCCGGTGCAACTGAACCAGGTGACGCAGGCCCAGGTCGGCCAGATCGAGCAGGTCGCGGGATTGCTGCGCCAGTTGGTCGTCGATTTGCGGCGGGGCGACCGCGTGGCCTCGAACCGGATCGTGATCGCCAGCCAGCATTCGCTGACGACATCGCTGGCCCCTCGGATCATCCAGGGCATCCAGGAGCGCGGCGAAGAGGTCTATGTCCGCCTCCGGTCGGCCAACCTGGACGAATGCTTCGCGCTTCTCCTGTCTCGGAATGCCGACCTGGCCATCGTCTATGGCCTGCAGGACAGCGATCCCTTCGCCGGCGACTATCTGGAAGCAATCGACCTCTGGTCGGACCAGCTTGTCCCGGTCCTTCGCTCGGACCTTGCTCGCGAGGTCATGGCCGGGACAGTGGCGGAGCTGCCTTTCGTTGCCTATCCGAACGAGGTCTTTTTCGGCACCATCATGGCCGAGCGGATCCTGCCGGCGCTGGCCGGGCGGACGGTCGCCCAACCCAAGGCGGAAACCGCGCTGACCATTGCCGCACTCGAATTGGCGACTGCCGGGGTCGCCACGGCATGGGTCCCGCTGACCCTTGCCCGACTGGCTCTTTCGCAGGGCCGGGTTACTGACCTCTCGCCGGTCCTGCCGAGTTGCCTTCTGTCGATCCGCGCCGTTCGCCTGAAAGGCGCCCGCAGCCCGGCGGAAGAGGTGATCTGGAACCACATCCTTGAGATTCGGCTCCAGACTCATTAATTTTCGAGCCAGAAGAGGACGGTTGCAGCGAGAGCTATGGCCGAGAGGAAGACGATGGGGCACCTGACTGACCTGAGCCCCTGAACCTCGTCCAGATTTTGGTAGAGTCCGTCCATGCAAGGAGACGGACCATGAAGCAATCGC
>CAKSTR010000015.1 GCA_934500835.1 uncultured Paracoccaceae bacterium
AAAGCAAGCAGCTTAGACCCAGAAATCAACCCAAGGACTCTCTCAAACGCTGGAGGGAACACGGGGCTCAGGTCAGCCGGAGCATCTGGGCCGCATTGATCGGCTGGTCGCCCTGCGCAAAGACATTGCCGCCCAAGCGCCCGCACCGAAACGCCATCCTTTACCGCTGATCGACGGCCGAGGAAGCTGCCTGGCTGGAAAAGGCAACTTCCCCCGTCAGCCCGCTTTTCGGAAGTGACTGCATCCCCGTCGGTCAGGCGGGCTGCGCTGCACCGGGCAGCGGCGGCGCGCTTGAGGGCGTCTTGGGCCGGCGGATCGGGTCCGACAGCAACCGCAGCCCGTTCAGCACCACCAGCACGGTGCCGCCCTCATGGCCCAGCACCACCAGCGGCAGCGGCAGATCGAAGAACAGCCCGCCGATGACCAGAACCACCATGGCGCCGATGGCGAAGGTCAGGTTCTGCCGGATCACCCTTGACGTTCGGCGCGACAGGCGGTGCGCGTCCGCAAGCCGCTCCATATCCTCGGACAGCAGCGCCACATCGGCGGCCTGAAGCGCCACCTCGGACCCGGCCGCGCCCATGGCGATGCCGACATCGGCGCGGGCCAGCGCGGCGGCGTCGTTCACGCCGTCGCCGACAAAGGCGACGCGGCCGGCTGCGGCCAGTTCGCCAACCGCGCGAACCTTGTCCTGTGGCAGCATTCCGGCATGAGTCTCTTCGGGCCCCAGCCCAAGCCGGGCGCCGATGCGCAGCGCCACCGGCCTGCGATCCCCGGTCATCATGACGATACGGCGGACACCACTGTCGCGCAGGGCCGCGATTGCCCCGGCGGAACTGGCGCGCGCCTCATCCGCCACGCTGACGGCGCCCAGCACGGTGGCGCCGCGACCCAGATAGACCACCGTGTTGGCCCCATCCGCCAGCGCCTGCAACGCGGGGTGATCCGTTGCGGCCTTCATGTCCTCGGCAAGATAGGTATTGCCCGCCCAAACCGGGCCAAGCGCATCGGACCCTTCGATGCCGATGCCCGGCCGGGCGTTCACATCGGCCACCTGCGCCGGATCAAGCCCGCGGCTGGCGACCTCGCGGCGGATCGCGGCGGCGATATGATGCTCGGACTGCGCCTCCAGCCCCGCCAGCAGCGACAGGAACCCGGCCTCGTCGCCATCCAGCGCGACGATTTCCGTCACCTCGGCGCGGCCTGTGGTCAGGGTGCCGGTCTTGTCGAAGGCGAAGGTATCGACCTCGGCCAGCGTCTCCAGCGCGCCGCCGCCCTTGAACAGCACACCGCCCCGCGCCGCCGCCGAAAGGGCCGACAGGATGGCGGCGGGAACCGAGATGACGATGGCGCAGGGGCTGGCGGCGACCAGCAGCGTGGCGGCGCGGTAAAGCGCAAGTTCCCAGTCATTGCCCAGCCAGCAGAACGTGGCGAAGGCGATCGCCGCACCCGCCAGCACCGCGACCGTGTAGCGTTGGCCGAACCATTCGCTGAACCGCTCGGACGGCGCGCGGGCGGCCTGCGCCTCGGTCACCAGGCGGATCATGCGGGCGATGGTGCTGTCGCTGACGCTGCGCGTG
Organism: uncultured Paracoccaceae bacterium; assembly: GCA_934500835.1. Taxonomy (GTDB): domain Bacteria; phylum Pseudomonadota; class Alphaproteobacteria; order Rhodobacterales; family Rhodobacteraceae; genus Pseudogemmobacter. Next base: position 1,581 of record CAKSTR010000015.1, read on the forward strand.
ACTTCGACCTCCAGCACGCCGTCCAGATTGATCGTGGCCTCGAAGACCTGCGCGCCGGCCTCCTTTGACACGGGCATGGATTCGCCGGTGATATTGGCCTCGTCGATGCCGCCGCGTCCGGTGACGACCACGCCATCGCTGGGCACCCTGGCGCCGGGGCGCAGCACCACCACATCGCCGACGGCCAGCACCTCGGCGGGGACTTCCTCCACAGCGCCGTTGGCGGTCTTGCGCAAGGCGGTCTCGGGGCGCAGCGCCATCAGCGCCTCGATGGCGCGGCGGGCCCGGCCAAGCGCGCGTTCCTCCAGTGTGGTCGAGATGCTGAACAGCGTCAGCAATACTGCACCCTCGAACGGGGCGCCGACGATGGCGGCGGCGATGGCGGCGACGATCATCAACAGGTCGATGTCCAGCACGCGCGCGCGCCACAGTTCCGACAGCGCGCGCCAGCCGGTGGGCAGGCCGCCAGCCAGATAGACGAGCACCAGCCCCGGCAGCTCCAGCGCGTCGAACGCTCCGCCGGGCAGCCACCTGCCGGCCGCCGCCATTGCCATGCCGAGCACGGTGAGGAGCGAAAGAGACAGGGACAGGTCAAGGGATGGAAAGCGCTTCATGTCGGGTTCCTGGCTGGCGAGGTCGCGGCCGCTGGCCGCTTTGCTGGCTGGGTGGGTGGGGGAATGGATCAATCGGCTGGCTCATGGCACCGCAAGGCGAGGATGGCGACGGCGATCCAGACGGCGCTGCGCAGGATCATCGCACCCATGGTGCGTGCTTCCCATGCGCCGCCGGCACCGACATGCCACAGAAAGGCAGCGAAGACGGCCACCGTGGCCGTGGCAATGGCAACCGCCAGCATCGGTGCCCAGCCCGCGCCGCGCCAAAGGCCGATCCCGGCCAGGACATAGGCGAAGCCGGCGACGAAGTTGAACCACAGCACGAATGGCACCACTGCGCCCATATCGACGCCGCCGAACAGCGCCCTGCCGCCCGAAACGATGGTCAGCAGGCCGAAGATCATCGCAACGGCGGCGGTAACGGTCTGGCTGCGCGGTCTTCTCGTCACGTCTGCCTCCGGAGTTAGGGGTTTGAGGAGCGGCCGGGCGGGTGTGGTCCGGCCTACCATGGTTTGCGGGTTGCGGCGCGCGGAACGGACCCCGCCTCAGGCCCGGCCCAGCATGCGCCGCAGCACATCGGTCCTGAGCCAGAAATGATGGTAAAGTGCGGCGAGGATATGCAGGAGGACCAGCGGAACCAGCGCCAGCCGCGCGATGGAATGGGCCTCGCCGATTGCCTCGATACCGGAAATCCACGCCGCCATTCCCGAAAGCGCCATCAAGATCAGCAGGAGGTTGAGGGCGGCATGCATCCCCGTGGCCATAACCCTCAGGGCCGGATGCTCGCCTTCCGGCAGGCCGGGAACGCCGCGCCGACGGCGCAGCTTCAGCCGCCACAACACCAGCACGAGGATCAGCGCGCCGGCAATGGCGTGGGGATTGATTGTCGGCTGGTTCGGCAGCGTGCCCTCCGTCCGCCCTTCCCATACCTTGACGATGCCCTCATGCATGAGGATCTGGAAAAAGACGAGGGCCGCAATCGTCCAGTGCAGGATGATCTGGGTTCCGGAATAGGATGTCGGTTGCATCTTGGTTACGCCTTTTCAAAGTCGCGTATGGTTTCACACTCGGTCAGTGTCGTGCGACACCCGATCCGCCGCGGGTATGCCGGTGGCGAGGATCGGCGTGTGAGGTCTTGTGGTCATGTCTGCCTCCCAGCTCCTGCCTGTGGCGCGCTAACCAGATGGCCGTCGCGCAGGTGTATCAGGCGGTCGAAGCGGTCGAAGATCTTTTCGTCATGGGTGACGGTTACGATGCAGGCTTCCTGCTCGACCGCGAGCTTGCGCATGAGGTCCATCACCAGCCCGGCCCGCGCGCCGTCGAGCGCGGCAGTGGGTTCGTCGGCAAGGATGATGCGGGGGCGGTTGGCCAGCGCACGGGCAATCGCCACGCGCTGGGCTTCGCCGCCTGACAGAAGCGCCGGCTTGACCATCGCGCGGTGGCCGACCTCCAGGTAGTCCAGCAGTTCGCGCGCGCGCGCCCGGCCCTCCTCGGTGGGACAGCCGGCAAGATCGAGCACGACAGCGACATTCTCTTGCGCGGTCAGGAAAGGCAGCAGGTTGTGGCTCTGGAAGATGAAGCCGATCTTGTCGAGACGAAGCCGCCTCAGGTCGCGCCGCAGCCATTTGCCGTCGAACACCGGCTCACCGTCCAGCACCACCCGTCCCGCCGAGGGGGCGAGAATGCAGCCGATGATGTTGAGCAGCGTCGTCTTGCCCGAACCGGAAGGGCCGAGCAGCGCGATCACCTCGCCGGCCCGGACGGTCAGATCGACCGCCCGCAGGGCATCGACGCGGGTTTCGCCCTCGCCGAAATGCTTGGCCACGTTCGAGACCTCGATGAGGATGTCGCCGAGCGCCATGTCGGTCAGCTCCCGAGCGCGGTGGCCGGGTCGACCTTCATCGCCGCCCGCACGCCGAGCGCCGAGGATAGAAGGCAGACGGCGGCGATGATGCCGGCAAGGACCATGACGTTGAACGGCTCCAGCACCACGCGACGGGGAAAATAGTCCTTCACCGCAAGGATCAGCATCAGCCCGATCCCCCAGCCTGAGGCGCCGAGGATCAGCGCCTGCTGCACGATCAGCGCGATGATGGTGCGGTCGGGCGCGCCGATCAGCTTCAGCGTGGCGATCTGCTTCAGCTTCTCCATGGTCATCGTGTAGATGATGAGGGCGATCACCACGGCGCTGACGGACAGGAGGATGCCGAGGAACAGCCCGATCTGGCGGCGCGCCTTGTCGACCACCGAGGCGAGCAGCAGTTCCTCCTGTTCGGCCTGGGTGATGGCGGCGAGGTGCTTCCACTGGCGCACGGTCGCGGTCAGCAGATCGACATCGGCGCCCGGCGACATGCGAGCGATGACGGCTGCGACCGAGGCGGACTTGACGGAATCCGCCCCGCGCGCCGCCTGCACCCGCTGGGCGGCGGGGTCGAGTTCAGTCTGCAGCGCCATCGCATCGGCCAGCGTCATATAGACCGCCGGATCGCCGCCCGAATTCATTGCCCCCTCGACCAGCCCGACCACGGTGAAGCGGTTGCGGCCGAGCCGGATGCTTTCTCCGGGCTGCAGGCCGGTCTCGCGGTCGGCCACCAGCTCGAAATGGCCGGCGCCGATGCCGCGCCCCTCGGCGATCGCCCGCGGCCCGCCGGGACGGCCCGGCTCGTAGCCGACGACATAGAGTCTGAGCGTACGTCCGGCATGGGGTGCCTCGACGTTCTGATAGTTGATGGCGCCGGCCTCGGCCACGCCGGGCATCCGCACCACCGCGTCGCGCGTGTCGGCGGGAATGCTGGAGGCTTCCGCGAACGGCCCCTTGGTGCCGGCCTCGACCACCCAGACATCGGCCGCCGGCGCCTTCACCACCGCCAGCGCGTCAGAGACGAGGCCGTTATAGATGCCGATCATCGCCAGGACGACCGTCATCAGCAGCCCCAGCCCGAAACAGGTGAGGACGAAGCGGAATAGCCCGTGGCGAATGTCCTTGAGCGCGAGGTTCATGGTGCCTCGCTGACGCGAGCGCGCCGGCCCTCTGCTGCGCCTTTGGGCGGGCTGGCGACGATGGCGGCTCCTTCGGGCAGTCCGCCCGTGACCTCGACGCGGCCGCGATCATCGCGGACGCCGAGGGTCAACTCCACCCGCGCGAGGCGGCCGTCTTGCACCGCCCAGACCGTGCCGCGATGGCCGTCGAAGCCGGTGATCGCGACCTCGGGCACCATCAGCGCGGTCGTTCGTGTGCCGGTCAGGATGCGCACTTCGGCCTGTTCGCCAAGAAACATCTCGGCGGGGCAGTCGGCGCAGGTCAGCCAGACGCGGCGTTCTTCGTTAACCCGGTCGCTTTCGATGCCGATGCGGGCGATGGTGCCATGGAATTCGGCCGAAGGCTGCGACCGCAGCCGGATCGTGCCCGGCTGGCCCAGGGCAAGCTGGCCGGCACGTTCTTCATCGACATAGGCCTGGACCCAGATGGTGGCCGGGTCGATCAGGGTGAAGATCGCATCGCCGGCCTTCACCACTGTGCCCGACTCGGCATGGCGCGCGACGATCAGGGCGTCATAGGGCGCAAGCAGCCGGTGATGGGCGAGAATGGCTTCCTCCTGCCGCAGTGCGGCCGCCGCATCAAGGCTCAGTGCCCGTATCACTGCCACATCAGCCTCGGCCACGGCCAGATCTGCGCGGGCCACGTCTTCGTCGCGTTGCGCTTCCTCGGCGCGTTGGATCGATGCGATATCACGCTGTGCCAACCCCTGCTGACGGCGGTTCGCCGCTTCGCGCTCGTCCAGAACGGCACGGGCGCGCACGACGGCTGCGGTGGCCTTGGCAAGATTGGCCTCATTGGCCGTCACCGCTGCCCCCGCGCGGGCAACGCGCGCTTCCTGCTCGGCAGAGTGAAGGACGGCCAGTTCCTGCCCCTTGGCCACGCTGTCCCCGGCATCGGCCGCCAGCGAGGTCAGGGTAGCGCCCACCTCGAAGCCGACACGGCTGAGTATCCGCGCCTCGACGGTGCCGAGCCCGTAGATACGAAGATCCACATCATGTTCGGGCTGAACGACCCCCACCGTCAGCGGGCGTTCGGTGAAGAACAGAAATGCGGCAGCGACAGCCGCCGCCAGAAGAAGACCCGACAGCCAGATGCGCCGCATCGTCTATTCCCCTTCCGCAGCCAAAAGCCGGCACTGAGCGTCGAACAGGCGCAGTCCCTCGGATTGCAAGTCGAAATCGCGTGCGCCGAGCGCCCAGCGGATCGCCACGCCCTGCACAAGCGACGTCAGCAGCGCCGCCGCATCATTCGCTGCGATGTCGCCGCGCAACGCGCCGGTTTTCTGGCCGGCCCCGACCTCCGTCGCCAGAAGGCCGTGGAAGATCGTGAGCCTGCCGTGAAAAGTGGTGCGCAGTTTTGCGTTGGTGACGTTCAGTTCGCGCGAAAACAGCAGCGTAGGTAGGGCAGGGGTGGCAGCGATCTGCGCGAATTGTGCGGAAATCAGTGCACGCAACCTGATGGTCGGGGTGTCTCCGAGCCGCAATGCATCCTCCCACGCCGTTGCCAGCCCCTCGGCCACATGCTCGGCAACGGCCTGCCAGAGTGCCGCCTTGGTCGGGAAGTGCCGGAACAGCGCGGCCTGTGTGACGCCGATCTGCGACGCGACTGCCCCCGTCGTCACCCGGTCCGGCCCGATCCGGTCGGCCAGGTCGAGAACGGTGGCCACGATCTCGGCCTTGCGAAGCTCCGCTGATTTTCGCATGGGGCGTCCTGTTAGCTAGTGAGTGCTCACAAACATATTTAGGCCGCCTCATGCGATGCGTCAATTACTGGGCATAATTTTCTGCATGCATTGATTGCCGCGACACCGGGAACAAGATGGGCAAGAGGGAGGCTGGCCTGTCTCTGCCGGCAACGCGGCGAATACGGCAGACGACACGCAAGTTCGTCAAGCGGACGCCAAGCCGCAGCTCCGGAAAGTGCAGGGCCATCTGATTCACGTTGCCATATTGAGGGGATTACGTTTGGCGCGGGGGAGTGCCGATAACGATGGTTGCTTGCCCCCGCAACGATCATTGTCGGCGTCGATTTCAAGCTATTCCCGACGCCAGTCGTCGGCTGTGATTGTCATCGCGAGGCTTGCCCTGGTTCCGCCGTCCATCACCTGACTCCCGCACAGGATTCGGGGAATGAGGAACAAGGCGGCGCCAAGAGCTTCGGCATGGTCGGGCGGCGCGGACCAATCGGCAATTGCATGATGCAAAGCGACGATGGACACACCAACCTCTGACATGGACGGAGAGCCTTGGCGAGTGGCAGCGGATGGGTCCACCTGACAGCCTTCGCCCGACCCAGGGTCGCCGCCTAGCATGTCGCAAAGTACCATGGCATCTACATCGCGCAAGCTGTCGGGCTCAAAAGTTGCTCGGCGATCGGATATTCAACCAAGAAACACCCCATGCCGGGGAAGATCTCGAACATCGCCTTGAAAGCCGTGCGATTGTAGCTGTGCCCATTGCCGACGACCATCACGCGCGGACCAATTTGGCAGTTCAAGATGCCTATCTAGTTCAAGATGCCTATCTTTACTTCCACGCTCTTGGAATATTGCGAAGTTATTTCAGACTTCATGGATATGGCATCAATCCTCCTGCCACAGCTTTCGCAGCTCGGTCTTCAGGACCTTGCCGATCTCGCTGCGCGGCAGGCGGTCGATGAACCGCACGGCCGTCAGGTGCTGATAGCGGCCAAGGCGGCTGTTCGCCTCGTGCAGGATCTGCCCCGCCGTGGCGCTGTGGCCTGGCCGCAGCACGACCCAGGCCACCGGGGTTTCGCCCCATTCTTCGGACGGAAGGCCGATCACACTGCACTCGGCAATCGCAGAGTCGGCCGAAATCGCGGCTTCCAGATCAACGGGATAGATGTTGAACCCGCCAGATATGATCATGTCTTTCTGGCGGTCCAGCAGCACCAGATAGCCATCTTGATCCAGAAAGCCCATATCGCCCGAGCGGATGAAATGCTCGCCCTCGGGGCTGGTCCAGATCGTGGCGCGGGTCTTCTCGGCATCGCCGACATAGCCCCGCATCATCGCGCCCGACCGCCCGGCGATCTCGCCCGTCTCGCCCTGGGACAGCACCTTGCCGCCGGCGTCCAGCACCACGATCTTGGCGGTTGGCCCGGGGCGACCGACCGTATGCAGCTTGTCCGGCGTCTGGTCGCAGTTCAGCACCGTGGCGATGCCACCCTCGGTCATGCCGAAGACATTGGTCAGCCCGCCGGGCCAGCGCCGTGCCATTTCCTGCATTATCGCCGGGGTCAAAGGTGCGCTGGTCGACAGCACCCGTTGATGCGATGACAGGTCGAAGCGGTCAAACTCGGGGTGCGCCAACACACGGCGGATCTGCACGGGGACCATCATCGAATGGGTGATCCGCTGGCTTTCGATCATGGCAAGGAAGGTCCGGGCATCGAACTTTCGCAGGATCACGATCTGCATCCCCAGTGCGATGCCCGGGATCAGCGCCGACAAGGTGGTGTTGGAATAAAGCGGGGTCGAGATCAGCAGCCGCCCCTCTGGACCGAACCCCAGTGATCCAAAACGCAGGATCTGGGTGAGGCGGAAGCACATCTAATGGGCGATGCCTTTGGGCGTACCGGTGGTGCCAGAGCTGTACAGGATATCCACCAGCGTCTCGGGCGGGATCGGCGTGGCGGGGCGCGGGGGCAGGGCGGCGGCCTCGCGCATCAGATCCGCGATCCGGGCCTGATCTGCGCCCGTCCGCACCTGGCAATCGGCATCGGTCAGCAAAAGCCGGGGTGCGCAGTTCTGCAGCATCAGCGACAGCGCGTCGGGATGGGCGGTGGGTTGCAGCGGCACGATAGTCGCGCCAAGCGCCATGGCGCCCAGATGGATCATCAGATGATCGGCTGACAGGCCCGCGATGGTACCGATCACATCGCCGGGCCTCAGGCCGCGCGCGACAAGGGCGGCGGCCACCTGATCCATGCCGAGCGCCATCGCCGCCGCATCCAGCCGTGTCTCGCCATCGGTCAGCGCAGGTTTGGCTGGCAGGGTCGCCGCCATCGCCCGGATGCGCGCCGGAATGTCCATCGTGTTGCCTTCGGCCAAAGGCACCGGGTTGGGACGGGCCCCCTGTGCCAGAGATGCGGATTCTGGTCCGCGGTCTGCTGGTCCGGTGTCTGCTGATCCGGTGTCTGCTGTCGCCTGCACGTCTTTCCCTCCCCGGAAATCTTTGGCTGGTCGCTATGGCTGAGGTTCGTCAGCTGCGGGCGCGCAGCCGGAAGGTGCCGCTGGATGTGGCGATCAACTCGCCGGTGTCATCGTCGATCCGGCCTTCGGCGAAGAAGGTGGTCTTGCCGCCGCCGGTGCGCCGCCCTTCCGCCACAAGCCTGGTCCCCCTTGGCCGGGAAAGGAACTGCACCGTCATCGACAACGTCATCGCATTCCGCTTTTCCGTGGCCGAACCGGTGTAAGAGCCGCTGAACCCCATCACCGTATCCAGCAGCAGTGCATAGATGCCGCCATGCGGAATGCCGTAGCGGTTGAAAAGAAACTCGTTCAGTGGCAGCTCGAAGCGGGAATATCCGGCGCGCCAATCCAGCATGCGATAGCCCAGACGGGCCTGCAGCGGATAGTCAGGCTCGATCAGCCCCTCAGCCAGAAGCTGAGGGTTCACGGTGAAATCGATCATGGGAACACCTTGAAAGTTGCGCGCGCAGGCAGCTCAGGCGGCGGTCAGGCGCTGCCATTCCTCGCCCCAGGCCATCACCTGATGCCCTTCCGAGACCGTCCGCCATTCGCGCGCGGGCGCCACGAAGTTGAGATCCCGGATCGGGCTGCGGATTTCCAGTTCAGGCAGCTTGCGCTCTTGCAGGCGGCGGGCCGGGTCGGCGACCGGAACCGCCGAAAGCAGGCGTTTGGTGTAGGGGTGCTGCGGATTGGTAAAGATCGCATCCCGCGGCCCGATCTCGACAATCTCCCCCAGGAACATCACCGCGACCCGGTGGCTGACCCGTTCGACCACCGCCATGTCATGGCTGATGAAAAGATAGGACAGGCCCAGCCGCTCTTGCAGACGCAAGAGCAGGTTGACGACCTGCGCCTTGACCGAAACATCCAGCGCCGAGACGGATTCATCGGCGACGATCACCTTCGGCTCCAGCGTCAAGGCCCTGGCGATACAGATCCGCTGGCGCTGCCCGCCCGAGAATTCATGCGGATACCGCTCCAGCATGTCGCCGGACAGGCCGACTTCCACCATCAGATCTTCGGCCTTGCGCCGCGCGGCCGCGGCATCGGCCAGGCCGTTCACGATCAGCGGTTCGGCAATCGCGTCGCCCACCCGCATCCGCGGGTTCAGGCTGGCAAAGGGGTCCTGGAAGATCATCTGCAACCGCTGACGCTTTGCGCGCAACCGATCTTGCGACAGCGGCACCAGATCTTCTCCTTGCAGCAGGACCTGGCCCGCGCTCGGCTCGATCAACCGCATGATCGAGCGGCCGGTGGTGGACTTGCCGCAACCGGATTCCCCGACCAGCGACAGCGTCTCGCCCGGCGCCAAGGTGAAGGAGACATTCTCAACCGCATGAACCCGCGCGGCGACCCGGCCCAGCAGCCCCTTGCGCACGTCAAACCGGGTCGACAGGTTGCGCACCTCAAGCACCGGCTGTTCGGCGGCAGGGGGCTCTTGGGTCAGGGTGTCTGGTCCGGCCGCGCCGGTATCTGGGTCGATGGTCGGGAAGAAAGCCGGGCGGCTGCGTCCCGCCATCGAACCCAGCCGCGGCACGGCGGCCAGCAGCGAGCGGGTGTAGTTGTGGCCGGGCGATGCAAAGATCCGCTCGGTCTTGTCGCATTCCAGCGCATCGCCGCGGAACATGACCAGCGTGCGATCGGCCACTTCGGCCACCACGCCCATGTCATGGGTGATGAACATGACGCCCATCCCCGCTTCCTGTTGCAGCGTCTTGATAAGGTCCAGGATCTGCGCCTGGATCGTCACGTCCAGTGCGGTGGTAGGCTCGTCCGCGATCAACAGCTTCGGCTCGCAGGCCAGCGCCATGGCGATCATCACCCGCTGCCGCATCCCGCCCGAATAATTGTGCGGGAAGTCCGACAGCCGCGAGGCGGCCGAGGGGATGCGGACCTTTTCCATCACTTGGATCGCCTCGCGCCGGGCTTCGGCGGCGGTCATGTCGCGGTGCAGGCGGATCGCCTCGATCAGCTGGTCGCCGATGGTCATCACCGGGTTCAGGCTGGTCATCGGTTCCTGAAAGATCATCGCGATCTCATCGCCGCGAATCTTCCGCATCTCATGGCCCGGCAGCTCCAGAAGATTGCGGCCGCCAAACTGGATCTGGCCCGACTGCTTCGTTGAATGGCGGCCAAGCAGGCCCATCACCGACAGCGCAGTCACGCTTTTGCCAGAGCCGGATTCGCCCACGACCGCCAGGGTCTCGCGCGGGTGGATGTCGAAAGAGATGTTGCGCAGAACGCTTTTCCAGTCGTCTCCGGCACGGAAACTTACGGACAGATCGCGGACGGAAAGCAATGGCTCGGTCATGTGTGGGCCCTGTTGGGCACGGGGCATCAGGGTACCAATCCCCCGCAGACCCGAGCCTTCTGTGTCATATGCCATCCATCCTTGCCCCATTTTCGACCTGCGACAAGGGGGCGTGGCGACGGCTTTTCAGATAAATGAAATTATTTCCCACTTTTCAAGAAAAGAATGACCCGTAGCCGTTGACAACCCGCTTGCCCACAAGATTACAGTCCCCCAATCCGCCGGAACGAAGGTGGTGCCGTCGCAGGGAGAGACCGGATTTGTCCTACACTGACCATATTTTCGAAGGCTATCGCCGCCGCTTGGCCGAGTTGCAGCAAAGCGCCAATCCCTTTGCCGAAGGCATCGCCTGGACCGGCGGGGACTATGTGCCGCTGCACGAGGCGACCGTACCCCTGCTGGACAACGGCTTTCTGAAATCGGACCTGACCTATGATGTGCCTGCGGTCTGGGATGGGCGCTATTTCCGGCTGGACGACCATATCGACCGCTTTGAAGCCAGCATGAAGAAGCTGTGCCTGACCAGCCCGATCCCGCGAGAGGAATTGCGCAGCCGTCTGATCGAGATGGTGGCGATCAGCGGCATCCGCGACGCCTATGTGATGATGATCACGACCCGTGGCCTGCGCTACCTGCGCGCCTATGCGCCCGAGGAATGCCAGAACCGGCTGTACTTGATGGTGATGCCCTTCGTCTGGGTGGTGAATGAAGAGCAGCAGAAAACCGGCGTCCGCACCGTCATCGTGCGCGACACCTGCCGCACGCCGACTGGCTCTTTCGATCCGACGGTCAAGAACCTGCAATGGGGTGACTTCACCCGCAGCCTGCTTGAGGCGCGCGAGCGCGGCTCGCAATATCCGATCCTGACCGATGGCAATGGCCTTTTGACCGAAGGTTCGGGTTTCAACGTGGTGCTGGTGAAGGACGGCAAGCTGATGACCCCGCGGCGCGGCGTGCTGGAAGGCGTCACCCGCAAATCGGTGCTGGCCGCCGCCGACAAGCTGGGCATCGCATGGGAGATCGGCGATGTCCCGGTCAGCGCCGCCTACAGCGCCGACGAGATCATGTTCGTCACCACCGCGGGCGGCGTCATGCCGGTCACCGAGCTGGACGGCAAGGCCATCGGGGATGGCGATGTGGGGCCGATCACCCGCGCGCTATGGAAGGAATATTGGGACGCCCATTACGATCCGTCACTGACGATCCCGATCAACTATCGCTGATCCAAACCAGAAGGCGGCAGAGATCTCTGCCGCCTTTCTTCATTCCTCAGATTGCGCTGCGCCACAGTTCGGACAACAGGCGCAGGGATAGCCCGGGATGCTCCAGATGCGGCATGTGCCCGCAATCTGCCAGGGCATGCAGGCCGACATTCCCCGGCAAGGCCTTGGTCGAGCCGAAGGGAAGGATCGCATCCTGATAGCCGAAGATGACCCGGACCGGCTGGCTCAGTTTCGCCAGATCCTCGCGGATGCTGAAGGCCTGGGTGCCATCGGGGAAGAAGGTCTCGGCAAAGGCCTCCATCGCGAAGGTAAGCTCTTCGTCTTCGCGTGCCTTGACCACGGCTTGGACGAAGGCATCCGAGATGACCTTGGGGTCATGTACCAAAAGCTCCAGCCATGGCCGCAGACTTTGCGGCTGCCTCGCGCGCAGGATGCCTTGGGTGAAGTCGCGGTTGATGGCGGGGTAAAGCCCGGCCGGGGAGAAGAGGCAAAGCCCGCGCACATCCACCCGGCCACGGCTGGCGATCCGGGCCGCGACGGCGCTGCCAAAGGAGTGCGCGGCCAGCACGCATTCCGTGATTCCTTCGGCGGCCAGCTGGGCCTCGATCCATTCGGCCGCCGCATCCAGATCGGTCGGAACCGCGCGGGGAGAGCCGCCATGCGCCGGCAAGTCGATCGCAAGTGCGGGCCATTCCGGCCGCGCGCCGGCCAGCAGACCGCGCCAGTTGTTCAGATCACCGCTGAAGCCATGCAGCAGCACCACCGGAACGCCCGAGCCGCGCCGCAGCCAGACCGTGTTCAAGGCCTCGGCCCCGCTCACGGTCGCGCGGGCGGGTTTGGGCTGGGCGCTGACAGGCTGCGGGCGCGCCGCGGGGGCGGCGGGCTTGACCTCTTCGGCGATACGCACCAGCTCGGCCATCACATCGACCCGCTGCACCCGGCCACGCGGGCCGGTGCCCGGCACCCCTGCAAGCGAGATGCCATGCGCGCGCGCGATCCGGCGGGCCAAGGGCGTCGGGTTCGGCCCGCTGCGCTTGCCAATCGACGGCGCAGCTTCGGCCTTTGCCGTCGGGGCAACAGCGGAGGTAGCGGAGGCAGCCGCAGCCGGTACCGCGGCAGGCGTCAGCTCCGCATCCGCCTCCCCCGCCACCAGAATCCGCGCCACGGGATCGCCGACCTCGACGGTCACGCCCTCGGCCACCCGGCCACGCAAGACCCCGCTGGCCGGGGCCTCAACCTCGACCGCGGCCTTGTCGTTCTCGATTTCGAACAGCACCTGGCCGGCCGTCACGCTTGCACCCTCCTCCGCAATCCAGCGCGAGATGACGCCACTGGACATTTCAAGACTGACCTTTGGGTAAAGCACGGGAACGGGCATGGCGGTTTCCTTCAGAGTGGTTTGCCAGATCGGATCTCAGCGCGGCGATGCCGTCTGGGCCGGGGCGGGAGTTAGGGCAACAATGGGGGTTCGGCCGCGCCGTTCAGCCGGGCGCGGAGGCGATCGGCGGTGCGGATCAGATCAGGGCCAGTGCGTTCAAGGCAGATTTCCCTGGACAGAACATCGACAATCCCGCCGCAGGTGATGGCCACCAGAGGCGAGCCATCGGTCGGACGAAAGGCCAGACCGACTGCGTTGATATAGCTGTACCAGCTGCCAAAGGTGCTGACGAAGCCGCGTTCGGCGAAAGATTCCTCAGCTTCGATGACCAGACGGCGGATCTTGTCGGCCAGATCGGGGCGCTCATGCACAATCTGTTCGACCAGTTCGGCCCGTTTTTCGGGCATCATCCCCACCAGATAGGCCAGGCCCATCGCCGTGTTCCAGATCGGCAGGCGAGAGCCGACATTCAGCCGCAAAGACACCGGCGCCAGCGAGCGGCAGCTCGCCAGATAGACCATCTCCAGCCCGTCGCGGGTGCCAAGTGCGGCGGCAACGCCGCTGCGGTCGGCCAGCTCTTGCATCAGCGGCACCGCCATTTGCACCACCGGCGATGAGCTAAGTGCGCTATAGCCCAGCGAAATCGTCGCGGGGCCGATGCTGTAGCGGCCCAGTTGTTCGTTGTAATGCAGATAGCCCAGCTTGATCAGCGTGGCCGTCAGCCGCGAAATCGTGGCTTTGGGCAGGCCGGTGCGATCAATCAGATCTTGATTGCCCAAGGTGCTGTCGCCCGCACCAAAGGCGCGCAGGATTTCAAGACCGCGCGTTAGGGTCGCGGCGGTTCCTGCATTGTCGACCGCGTCGCTTGCCGTCTGCCTTTTCCGCATGGGTTAGTCTCTCCTGAATGGAAATCCGAAACTCGTTGCAAGTGAGAAGGTTCGATGTCCGGATAGTCAAATGCAAAGCATTGAAGGTCTGTCCCAGACCGTCCTGGCATTCTCGGATTGCGAACAAGGGAAAGTTTCGCAAAGCTCGATCCGGGGTCTAAGCACGGCACCGTCTTGCACCACCCGGCAGCCGAAGGCGCGTGCCTCGGCGATGAAGGGTGTGTCGGTGACAGAGATGACCACATCAGCCACCATTGCCCCAGCCCTCATCCCGGCCAAAGTCAACGGACTGCCTCCGGCGCCCCCCTTCTCCAACGAGGTGGCATTGACCAGCAAATCACAAGCTGCAAGGTCCAGCTTGCTCTCGTCTGAGCCAGTGTTGCACATGACCCCGGTTGCGGCTTGAACCTCAGCGGCAAGAGCCTGGGCCTTGCCAGGGTCGCGGTTGATGATGGTCATTTCGGCAATGCCGGCTTCGGCCAGTGAAAAGGCGACGGCACGACCCACGCCACCGGCACCCACTTGCACGACTTTTGCTCCGACAGGGACAAAGCCGCTGGCGGTCAGCCTCAGCAAAAACCCTTCACAGTCAATGTCATGTTCAGCCTGGGTGCCATCGGCCCCAGACCGGATGAAATTGACCAAGCCGGTCCGTTCTGCCGCTGGGGTGCAGCGATCAACCAAGGCTGCCTCAGGATCCTGGGGCAAAACGTGCAATGGCGCGGCATTTGCCTCCCGACCCTTGGCGCGGAATTGCGCCGTGAACAGGTCAGGCGTGCAGAAGTGTCGCACTGGCGAGCCGACGATGTAGAAAAGTTCAGTTTCACCGGAGGTTTGCACCTTACGCACCCCTGTCATTACTGGCGCGAAGGCCAAGAAATTCGGTTACCATATCCGGCTGAGACCGCAACATTTCCGCGCCCTCGACGGTACGACAGCCGCGGGCTTCAGCGGCTTGTAGCAGGGCAGTGCGCGCCGGAGCGATCACCACTTCGGCCACCACCATACCGGCATGCAACCAGCTTCCGGGAAGGGGCAGCGGGTCTCCTTCTGCCATGCCCAGCGAAGTGCCATTTACCGCAAGATCCGCCACCGGATCGGAGCTCGAAGGGCGAATGGCCTGTGAGTCACAGCTGGGAACGGCTGCGGCGACCTCGGTCGCCAGAGCTTCGGCCTTGGCGTGATCGCGGTTCAGAATGGATAGCTTGCGCAGGCCCCCATCGGCCAAGGCAAAGGCGATTGCTCGGGCCACGCCACCGGCACCCGCAAGAACCGCGCTTTTGCCTTCAACGGCCACATCTGCACGAACCAGCCCTGCCATGAAGCCGGCCCCATCGGTGTTGGTCCCGATCAACCGCCCATCAGCCTCGCGCCGAACAAAATTCACCGCGCCCGCACGCTTGGCGGCCATGGTCATGCTGTCTATTTGGGGGATCACGGAGATCTTATGCGGGATGGTGACGCCAAGTCCTGCCAGATTTTGCATGTTGCGCAAAGTGGCGACCATTGTCGCCAGATCTTCTGGTGCCACATGCAAAGGCACAATTGCGGCGTCCAGACCCAGCTCTGCAAAGCGGGCATTGATCAAGGCGCTGCCGCGAATATGCGCAACAGGATCGGCCACCATCATCAAGATGGAAGTGCGGCCAGTAATTTTCGGGTCTTGGATTGGTTGAACCGTCATAGTGCCAAACTTTCCAAAACCCCTGGCGCGATCACGACACCAGGGCCGGGCTGATTCAAGACAGTGTCACGCCCGCCAAGATGTTTGATCGGCGCATCGAGCAACTCATCCTGAACCGAAACCGCAGAGGGCTTCAGCTCAAACACCCTTGTATTGGGAGTGGCCGGCGACGGATGAAGACTGGCGGCGGTCAAAAGCCCGTCGCTCCAGCCACGGGCATTCAACGCCGTCCCGCAGTCAGTGCAGAGCGTATCAATCTTGCGAAAACCGGCCACGCCTTCCGGGCATGCCGGGTCAAGGCCCAAGACATCGACCGTGCCGGTCCTAGTCAGACGGAGGTAGGCCGAACCGGTAAACTCACCCTCTCCTGCGGCCACTGGCATATCCACGGTGGCCTGCAGGGCGCGGGAGTCTTCGATCCGGGTCGTACAGAACGGCTGCTCAACCCAACTGATGCCCTGCTCGCCCATAGCGCTCATGGTGCGGATCGCGGCTTCGCAATCCCAAACACCGCCATGACCAGCGGCGGTCATCAGTGAAAAATCCGACCCGAGTGTGCCGCGCATCATCGCCCCGGTGTCTTCACCCGCAATATCCCCGGCCGAGATCAGAGGCGGCGCAAAGCCGTGATCGATCACGGCCTTGACGGCAAAGGTGGCTTCTGGCGCAAGGGTTACCGCCCCGCCCCATCCCGAAACTCCACCCGCGGATGTGACCTCGACGACAGGAGTCGATTTCGCGCGCCCGAAATCATTGCCATCCTCATAGCGGATCGGCCAAGTTTTTATCGTCGAGATCCACATGCGCCACTCCTTCAGCCGTTCAGCGATTACCCTTTGCGGGTGACGAAGCGGGTTTCCAGATAGGCTTCGATCGCCTCCGAGCCGCCCTCGGTGCCATGGCCGCTGTCCTTCATGCCGCCAAAGGGCACTTCGGGCAAAGCGATGCCAAGATGGTTGATGGTCACCATGCCGGCCTCGATCTCATTGCCCAGACGGGTCGCGGTGGCCGTGTCCGAGGTATAGGCGTAGGAAGCCAGGCCGAAGGGGAGGCGGTTCGCTTCGGCAATCGCCTCGCCCAGATCGGTAAAGCGGTTGATCACGGCGATCGGGCCGAAGGGTTCTTCGTTCATGATCCGGGCTGAAAGCGGCACGTCGACCAGAACCGTCGGCTCGAAGAAATAGGCTTCATTGCCCAGACGGCGGCCGCCGGTGGTCAGGCGTGCGCCCTGATCGACGGCATCCTGCACCAGGGCCTCAAGTGCCGGCACGCGGCGTTCGTTCGACAGCGGGCCCATTTCGGTCTCGGGGTTCAGACCGTCGCCGACCTTCACCTTCTTGGCCAATGCGGTGAAGCGATCGGCGAATTCGGCATGCAGGTTGTCTTGCACCAGGAAGCGGGTCGGCGAGACGCAGACTTGACCGGCATTGCGGAACTTGTGCATCCCGATCTGCGGCACCGCCAGATCCAGATCGGCATCGCCGGCGACGATCACCGGGGCATGACCGCCCAGCTCCATCGTGGCGCGCTTCATGTGCAGACCGGCCAAAGCCGCGAGCTGCTTGCCGACCGGGGTCGAGCCGGTGAAGGAAATCTTGCGGATCACCGGGTGCGGGATCAGATATTCCGAAATCTCGGCCGGGACGCCGTAGACCAGGTTGACCACCCCTGCCGGGATACCCGCATCGGCAAAGACCCGGATCAACTCGGCCGGAGAGGCAGGGGTTTCCTCGGGGGCCTTGACGATGATCGAGCAACCTGCCGCCAAAGCCGCGCACAGCTTGCGGACGACCTGGTTGATCGGGAAGTTCCACGGCGTGAAGGCCGCCACAGGCCCGACCGGATGCTTGATGGTGATCTGCAGAACATCGGGGGCCCGCGACGGGATCACCTGGCCATAGGTGCGCTGCGCCTCGCCCGCGAACCAGTCGATCACATCGGCGGCGCCGGCGATCTCGACTTTGGCCTGGGCCAGCGGCTTGCCGTTTTCCTGAACCAGAACCACCGCGATGGCATCGGCGCGTTCGCGCAGCAGCACGGCGGCCTGACGCATCAGCTTGGCCCGGTCATAGGCCGAGACGTTCTTCCAGACCTGAAAGCCGCGATCTACCGCGGCCAGGGCCGCATCCAGATCCTCGCGCGAGGCATGAGCGACGGTGCCGATCTCGCGCCCCGTGGCCGGATTGACGACAGGGATAATCCGGCCACCGGTGGCAGGTCGCCATGCGCCGTCAATGAAGAGTTCCGTGTTCGGATAGGTCATTTTGCGTCTCCCAAAGCGCCGTCCCGCCTTTTCGCGGCAATGAACATCGGTCCGCCCTTGCCGCGCGGAAAGCCGTAGCCGTGCACTTCGACAAGGTCGATCATCTCGGGTCCGCTGGCGATTCCCTCGTCCAGGATCTGCTGGCCTTCATCGGCCATCGCCGCCAGCAGCCGGGCAACGATCTCATCGGCGGGCAGTTTCTGTTCCGGCCCGGTCTTGATCGCGGCCAGAATGGCGTCGGCTTCGGCCGAGGCCAGAGGCTTGCGGTCGCCCGCCGCGTAGTCATACCAGCCGCCGCCGGTCTTCTGGCCCTTGCGCCCGGCGCGGACCAACAGATCGCCCGGGGTCAGCGGCACAGCCTCGCCACGGGCGCGGGCGGCTTCGCGGTTCATGTAAGAGATATCCAGCCCGGCCAGGTCCTGCATCTCGAACGGACCCATCGCATAGCCAAAGCCCCGCAGGGCCGCGTCGATGTCGGCATGGGGCACGCCGCTGATCACCATGGCCTCGGCCTCGGTGCGATAGCGTTTCAGGATGCGGTTGCCGATGAACCCCTCGCAGATACCCGACTGGACCGGCATCTTGCCCATCCGGCGCGCCAGATCGAAGACCGAGGCCAGAACCTCGGGCGCGGTTTCCGGGACCGGGATGATCTCCAGCAGCTTCATCACCTGCGCGGGACTGAAGAAATGCATGCCGATGAAGCGGTCCTGCCCGGCAAGGCCTTCGGCGATCAGCCGCGGGTCGATGTAAGAGGTGTTGGTCGCCAGTATGGTATCGGCGCGGCAGGTCTTGGCCAGGGCGGCAAAGACATCGCGCTTCACCTGCAGATCCTCGAACACCGCCTCGATCACCAAGTCGACGCTGGCCAGCGCCTCGTAGCTGGTGACGCCGGTGATGCCGGCCATCCGGGCCTCGACATCCCGCTCGGAAATCAGCCCGCGCTTCGCGGCGGCGCCGAAGATGCCCTGCAGCGTGGTCATGGCGCGGGTCAGCGCGGCCTCGTCCCGTTCCATCAGCAAGACCGGCAGGCCGGCGTTGCGCAGGGCTGCGGTGATGCCAGCCCCCATCGTGCCGCCGCCGATTACGGCGGCTGTGGCCAAGGTGCGCGGGGTAATGCCGCGCAGGGCGGCGGGTTTCGGCGCGGCGCGTTCCGCAAAGAAGAGATAGCGCAAGGCGGCCGATTCCATTCCGGCCTTCAGGGTCAGGAAGGTCTCACGTTCCTGCGCAAGGCCCTTGTCGAAGCCTTGCTCGACACCCAGACGCAGGGCTTCAAAGGCCCGCAGCGGCGCGACCAGACCCTTGGCGGATTTGGCGATCCGGGCGCGGGCGGCGGTCCAGAACGCCTCGCCGGGATCTTCGACGCGGCGCTCGCGCGCCAGGGCAGGCAGCGGCTTGTCCAGGGCTACGCGAGCAAAGGCGACGGCGCCCTCGACCAGGTCGCCCTCGATCACGCGGTCCAGATAGCCGGTCTTCAGGCCTGAGACATCGTTCAGCATCTTGTTCTCGGCCACCACCGGCAGCGCGGATTCGACGCCGATCAGCCGCGCCAGTCGCTGGGTTCCGCCTGCACCGGGGATGATACCCAGATTGATTTCGGGCAGGCCGAACTTGCTGCCCGGTGCCGCGACCCGCGACCGGCAGGCCATTGAAATCTCGACCCCGCCGCCCATGGTGGTGCCATGCATCGCCACGGTCCAGGGCTTGGTGGCGGTTTCGATCAGGGCCAGCAGGTCCGGCAAAAGCGGCGCCTCGGCCGGGCGGTCGAATTCCGAGATATCCGCGCCGCCGATGAACAGGCGGCCCGCGCCGGTGAAGACCACGGCACGCACGGCGGCATCGGCCTCGATCTGATGCGCCAGATCCCAAAGCTCCTGACGGATGGCTCGGCTCATCGCATTGACCGGCGGGTTGTCTATGGTCACTACGGCGATGCCGTCACGGTTCTCAAAGCGCACGCCCATATCGAGGCTTTCTCTTGCTAGGGGTTCGACAGGTGCGAAATCAGGCCGTGGCCTGTTCCGGTTGCGGGGCGGGCCGACGCACGCCGATCACGCCTTTCTTGGCCAAAGCTTCGACTTCATCGTTGCCGAAGCCCAAAACATTGGTCAGCACGGCCTGGGTATCCTCGCCCAGCAGGGGCGGGGCCTTGGGCGTCATGGCCTTTTGCGCCGCCAGCCCCTGGGCCGGGGCAACCACACGGACTTCGCCCAGTTCGGGGTGCTGGAGCACTTGTACCAGGCCGCGCTCGTTCTTGGCGGCTTGATCCAGGGCTTCCGAGACCGATTTCACCTTGCCCGCCGGAACGCTGGCGGCATGGCAGGCGGCCAGCCAATGATCGGTGCCTTGTTCGCGCAGGATCACGGCCATCTCCTCCAACAGCGGATCGCGGTTCAGCGCCCGCTGATGCGAGGTGACAAAGCGCGGATCGGTCGCCAGATGCGGGCGTGCGATCACATGGTTGCAGAAGTCCTGGAACATCCGGTCATTGCCAACGGCCAGGGCAAAGTTGCCATCGGCGGTGTCAAAGACCTGGTAGGGCACCACGGTCGGATGGGCATTGCCAAAGCGCGCGGGTTCTACCCCGGCGTTCAGATAGCCGGTGCCGACGTTGATCAGCATGTTCAGCGTCGTATCCAGCAGCGCCACGTCGATATGCTGGCCTTCGCCGGTATCGCGGCGCTGATAGAGCGCGGCGATGATCGACTGGGTGGCGACCATGCCCCCCACGACATCGGCAAAGGCCACGCCCAGCCGGGTCGGAGGGCCATCGACCTGGCCGGTGATCGACATCATGCCGCTTTCGGCCTGCATCACGAAATCATAGCCCGGCCGGTCGCTTTCGGGGCCGGTCTGACCATAGCCCGAGATCGAGCAATAGACGATGCCGGGGTTGATCTTGCGGACATCCTCATAGCCGATGCCCAGCCGATCCACGGTGCCGGGCCGGAAATTCTCGACCACGACATCGGCCTTGGCTGCCAGATCCAGCACGATCTGGCGGCCTTCGGGGGCCTTCAGATCCACCGCGATCGACTGCTTGCCGCGATTGGCGCAAAGGTAATAGGTGCTGACGCCCTTGTAGTTCGGAACCGACCAGGCGCGGGTATCGTCACCGCCCTTGATATTCTCGATCTTCCAGATCTCGGCGCCCATGTCGCCCAACGACATCGTCGTCCAGGGACCGGCCAGCACGCGCGACAGATCAAGCACACGGATACCGTCCAGCGGCAGTTTCGGATGGGTCATTTCTCACTCCATGGCGGGGGGCACGCAGGCCTCCCCCTTCCGCCCATGCGTCATGGGCGTGTATTCAAGGGTCGGGCGCGCTTCAGCGCGACCGGGGGTCAAAGTAATCGTGCAATCCGTCGCCGATGAAATTGAAGCCCAGGACGATGGTCAGGATTGCCAGGCCCGGCCCGAGGGCGATCCACCAGGAATAGAACTGGGTCGCTCCTTCCGAGATCATCGAGCCCCATTCCGGGGTGGGCGGGGTCGCGCCAAGGCCGATGAAGGACAGTGAGGCCGCCAGCAGGATCACCTGGCCCAGATCCATCGTGGCGCTGATCAGCACCGGGGTCCAGCACATCGGCAGGATATGGCGCCGCAGCACGCGGGCCTTGCCGGCACCGATGGCAACCGCAGCCTCGACATGTTCGCGCTCGCGCACCTCCAGCACCTGGGCGCGCATCAGGCGGGCGTAGACCGGCCACCAGACGATGACCATGGCGATGGCCGCATTGCCCAGGCCCGGCCCAAGCGAGGCGGCGACGGCCATGGCCAGCAGCATCGGCGGGAAGGACAGGGTCACATCGACCAGACGCATGATCGCCGCGCCGAAGAGGCCGCCGAAAAAGCCAGACAGGGCGCCCAGGGTTGCACCGATGGTAACTGCAATCGCCACGACGGCCACGGCCAGCGGGATCGAATGCAAGGCGCCATGCAAGGTCCGGCTCCAGACATCCCGGCCAAGCGCATCGGTGCCGAACCAATGGTCCCAACTGGGCGACTGAAGGCGGCGGGCCACCATGTCCAGCGGGTTATAGGAGGTCATCCAGGGGGCGGCCACCGTGGCGATCAGCCAGAAGGCCACGATGGCAATGCCGATCGCCAGTGGCAGGCTCAGCCAGCGGGGGCGGCGGAAACGGCGAGGGGATGCGGAAACTGTGGTCATGTCTACCCCAAACGCACGCGCGGGTTGGCCATCACATAAGCGATGTCAGTAAGTAGGTTGGTGAAGAGGAAGATCACGCCGCCGACGATGGTCACTCCGATGATGGCCGGGAAGTCCAGACCGCGGGCGGCCTCGACTGCGTAAGAGCCCATGCCCGGCCAGGAGAAGATCGTCTCGGTCAGCACGGCGCCGGTCAGCAGGTAGGCGAAGGAATAGCCGATCACCGTCAGCGTTGGCACCATGGTGTTGCGCAGCGCATGGCGCACCACGACGCGGAACTCGCTGGCACCCTTGGCGCGGGCGGTGCGGATGAAGTCGCGGCTCAAAACCTCAAGCATATTTGCGCGGACCAGACGCGAGATCGACCCGGCGACGGCCCAGCCCAATACGAAGGCGGGCAGGATCAAATGCCACAACGCGTTGAGGAATAGCCGGAAGTTGCCGTCCACCAAGGTGTCGATGAGCATAAAGCCGGTGACCCGTGGGGGCAGCGCCGCCCTTGGGTCCAATCGCCCCGGCCCAGGCAATATCCCCCATTGCACAGAGAAGACGTAGAGCAGCGCAAGGCCCATCCAGAACACCGGCACCGAAGAGCCGATCAGCGCAAAGACCCGTGAGATATGGTCGATGGGCGTGTTGTGGAACGCCGCCGCCAGAACCCCCAGCGAAATGCCGATCAGCGAAGCGATGATGATGGCTGCCGTCACCAGCTCCATCGTGGCGGGCAGGCGGTAGAACACATCCTGGGCCACCGGGCGGCGGGTGATGAACGAGGTGCCCATGTCGCCGGTGGCAAGGTTGCTGACATAGATGAGATACCGCTCGGGCAGGCTGCGATCGAGCCCCCAACGCTCTTTCGCCGCGGCCACCGCCTCAGGGTTGTTCATCTGGCGATCCGAGACGATCGAGGCCAGCTGATCACCCTTGGTCAATGTGGTCAGCAGGAAGGCAAGCGTCACCACCCCAAGGATAAGGAAGGGCATCGCGACCAGACGGCGCAGGATGTAGCGGATCACAAGTTATTCCTTCCCCTTGGTGTCGTCGGAACACGACAGCATGCAAGCAACGTAAGGCAGCGCCTGCGGCTGTCGTTCACAGTTGGCCCATTTATTCATGCGGCATCGCAGGGCGTCAACTTAAATGAAATTATGTTCCAATATTATTTCTGTTGGCCGTAGGTGCGATAGCGTTGATGCGCCTCGACAAGCTCGTCAGCGTTCAAAAGCTGCGGCTCCCCGGCGGCGCGGGCAAGCAGATATTGCTTGGACAGCATCTCAAGCCGATCTGCGCGGCCCAGGGCGGTGGCCATATCGGGGCCCAGCGTCACCACGCCATGATTTGCCATGAGGCAAGCAGAATAGACCTCGCCAAGCGCGTTGATCACCGTGCCCGCAAGCGCGGGGCTGCCAAAGCAGGCATAGCTGGCGCAGGGGATTTCATTGCCGCCAAAACCGGCGATCATATAGTGAAAGGGCGGGATGGCGCGGCGCAGGGCTGACAGCGCGGTGGCATGGTCGGAATGGCAATGCACCACCGCCCCGGCTTTCGGACGGGTTTGATAGATTCGGGCGTGGATCTCCCATTCCGAAGACGGCTGCCAATCGCCAGCCCATGTGCCATCAAGAGCCATCTCGACAATCTGATCCAGGCGGATGTGTTCGGGCAGGATTCCAGTCGGAGTGACCAGCATGCCCGCCCCATGACGCAGGCTGAAATTGCCAACCGTGCCCCGGTTCAGTCCAAGCGTGACCGAGCGCCGGGCGGCTTCGATCAGGATCTGGCGCGGGTCCTGTGGGGTGTTCATCTGGTCCTCAATCCCTGTGTTGCCCGGCACGGAGCAAGATATCATCGTCTCCCAGCTTGCCGGGCTTCAAGAACAGCCAGCAGGGCGACTGCGTCAGATCATCCGACAGGCATTCACCGGTGCCCAAAGCGCCTTCGGGCAAGGCGCGCAGCCGCGTCAGCCCCAGCGCCGCGACAACCGCGCCCGAGGTTTCGCCCCCGGTGACGCTGAACCTGGCATGGCCGCGCGCGCGCAATCCGGCCGCGATCCCCGCCAGCAGGTTTTCGGCCCGCCGCGCCGCAGCCAGGGCGCCAAACCTGGCCTGAACCTTGACCAACTCGTCCACGTCACAGGCGGTCGAAATGGCGAAAGAGCCGCTTTGCGCATCGGCCCATTCCAGGGTGGCGGCGATCTGCGCGGCCTCCTCGGCATCGGCTAACAAATCCAGCGGCAGGACCGGCTGGGCAGAGGCCAGAACCCGCTGCTGGCGCATCGCCACAGGTCCGGTACTGCCGATCAGCGAAACCACCGGTCCCGATGCGGGGCGGGGCGGCAGGGTGGGACTGGCCGGGCGATCGCTTCCGGCTTTGGCCAGCCGAAGCCCAAGGGCGACGATCAGCGGGTCGCTGGCGGCGATGGGCAGGCCCGTTTCGGCGGCTTGCCGAGCGGTCTGCGCCACATCGCCTTCGTCGCTGGTGTCGAAAAGCACATGTCCTGCCCCCTCGTCGATCAGGCCCTGAAGGGCGGCGCGGGTCGCCTCTGCCCCGTTCACCAGTGTCAGATGCGAGATCAGCCGCACCGGATGCGGGGTCTGGCGGCCGAGGAACCGCACCAGATCGGGGTCTTCCATCGGGGTCAGCGGATCGAACCTTTTGATCGACTCGCTGACCAGCCGGTGGCGGTAAAAGAGATAGCCGTGATGCACCGTCGCACCGAACCGAGGGAAGCCCGCGCTCATCAGCACCGGACGGCGGCCGGTGCGACCGGCCAGAAGATCCGCCGCCGGGCCGATGTTTCCGGCAGCGGTGGAATCAAAGGATGCGCAGGCCTTGTAGGCCAGCTGACGACAGCCCGCCCGCACCAGCGCGTCGCAGGCGGTGCCGATCTCGGCCAAGGCCTCTGCCACCAAGATCGTGCGGCTGCGGCCCGCGACTACAACGACCGGAGCCGTTTCCTGCCCCAAGGCCCCGGGCGTCAAGGCGACAGGGCAGCATACCCCCGCCGATTCCAACAGCGCCGCCACCAGGACGGCGCCGGTGAAATCATCGGCAATCACCCCAAGCGCGGGGCCAAGGGAATGCTGCCGCACGCTCATGCGTCCGCGCACATCTCGCGGGCGATGATGATCTGCTGGATCTGCGAGGTGCCTTCATACAGACGGAACAGCCGCACATCGCGGTAGAAATGCTCGACCGCGAAGTCCTGAATATAGCCCGAGCCGCCGTGGATCTGCACGGCGCGATCGGCCACACGGCCCACCATCTCCGAGCAGAACAGCTTGCAGCCCGCAGCTTCCTTGATAATCCGCTCGCCCTTGTCGAACAGGCGGGCGGTTTCCAGCACCATCGAGCGACCGGCCCAGGCCTCGGTGCCGCTGTCGGCCAGCATCGCCTGGATCAGCTGATGCTGTGCGATCGGCTTGCCGAATTGCGAGCGGGTGGTGGCGAATTTCACCGATTCGTCACAAAGGCGATTGGCCTGGCCGACGCAGATCGACGAGATATGCAACCGGCCCCGGTTCAGCACCTTCATCGCGGTCTTGAAGCCTTGCCCCTCGACCCCGCCGATCACGGTGTCGGCCGGGATGCGAACATTGTCCAAGATCACATCGCAGGTCTTGGTGCCGCGTTGCCCCATTTTGCGGTCGGGTCGGCCCAAGGTGATGCCGGGGGTATCCGCGGGAACCAGGAAGGCGGTCACGCCGCTGGGGCCAGGGCGGCCAGTGCGCGCCATCAGGGTGAAGACGCCGGCCACCGGGGCATTGGTGATGAAGCGCTTGGTGCCGTTCAGGATGTAGTGATCGCCGTCACGGACAGCGGTGGTGCGCACCGCACCGGCATCCGAACCGACATCCGGCTCGGTCAGCGCGAAAGAGCCGATCACTTCACCCGAGGCCATCCGCGGCAGCCAGTATTGCTTTTGCGCCTCGGTCCCATCGACGATGATGCCCTGCGATCCGATGCCATTGTTGGTGCCAAACACCGAACGGAAGGCGGCCGAGGCGCGGCCCAGTTCGAAGCCGACAGTGACCTCTTCTTCCATCGTCAGGCCAAGACCACCGTATTCTACCGGAATCGACATGCCGAACAGGCCAAGGCTGCGCATCTCGTCGACCAGCGCGTCGGGAATCGCATTGTCTTCCTCGACCTGGGCTTCGGCCGGAATCAGGCGCTCGTCGACAAAGCGGCGGACGGTATCGACGAGTCCAGCCAGCAAATCCGGATCTCTAATCATGGCATTTTCCTTATCGGCGCGGGCTTGAAGAATTTAGTTGCGCCTAAAGGCTGGCACAGCTTAACTTGCGCTTCAACAAGAAACGGAATTTTGTTTCGTAAATGATCATCGCGGCTCTGACGACCTGCTTTTGCCCGCGCCGACATGCCGAAGAGCCGAGGACTAGATGACAACGCATACCCCGCTTAGCCCGCTTGCACCCTGGGTCCGACTGGAAAGCTCCAAGGCTGATTGGGCATCCGTCGCCGGCGAGAAGGCCGTGCATTGGTATGGCCAGATGGTGCTGGTGCGCCGCTTTGAAGAACGCCTGCTGGAGCTTGAGAAGGCCGGACTGATTCACGGCCCCGCCCATGCCTCGGTCGGACAGGAGGCTGGCGCGGTCGGTGCGATGTCGGCACTGGGCACCGGCGATATGATCAACGGAACCCACCGTGCGCATCACCAGGTGCTGCTGAAGCTGATCAACCCGGAAATTCCCGAAGGTTGGGACCCCCGCCGCGACGATTTCACCCCGGGCATGGATCAGGCGATCTATCGCTTCATGGCAGAGATCATGGGGCTGGCGCCGGGCTATTGCGGTGGCCGTGGCGGCTCGATGCACATGCGCCATGCCGCGGCGGGCGTGGTGGGCACCTCGGCCATCGTGGGCGGCAACCCGCCCCATGCGGCGGGCTATGCCCTGGCCGACAAGATCCTGGGCCGCGATCAGGTCTCGGTCGCATTCTTCGGCGATGGCGCCACCCAGAACGGCGCCAGCTATGAGGCGATGAACATTGCCGCCGCGCAGAGCCTGCCGGTGATCTTCTTCATCGAAAACAACATGTACGGCGTCTCGACCCGGGTGAACGAGATTACTCGTGAGACACGGCTTTCCTCGCGCGGGGCGATGCTGGGCATCCATTCGATCGAGGTCGATGGCATGGATCTGGTTGCGGTCCATCGGGCGATGGTCGAGGCCCGCCAGGTGATTGCCGAGACTGGCGGCCCGGTGGTGATCGAGGCGCAGCTTTACCGCTACTACCACCAATCCGGCAGCCGTGCGGGCAGCGATTTCGGCTATCGCAGCAAGGAAGAAGAAGAAGAATGGCGCGCCCGCGATCCTTTGGCCCTGGCCGAGGCCCGGCTTGAGGCGCTTGGTCTGCTGACCGAGGCCGACCGGCTGCGCATCGACCGTGTGATGACCGAACGGGTGGCCAATGCTGCCGCACAGCTGACCGAGATGGTGCCCGGGGGCAATGCCTTGCGTATCCCGGATCACCTCTGGCCGGACCCGTCGACCAAGGATGACGGCATCCTGGGCGACCTGTCCGAACTGGCCGACAAGCGTTACCTCGACCACGAAGATCTGAAGACCCTGCCGACCGAAAAGGTCCGCTTCGTCACCGCGGCCGCCGAGGCGCTGGGTGCGGCGATGGACCGTGACCCTACCATCATCGTCATGGGCGAAGATGTCCACCAGATGCGCGGCGGCGTCAGCGGCATGACCCGCGTGGCGCTGGAGCGCTGGCCCGGTCGCGTCCTGCCGATGCCGATTGCCGAGAACGGTTTCACCGGCGTGGCATTGGGGGCGGCGCTGAACGGGCTGCGCCCGGTGGTCGAGATCATGTTCGGCGACTTCTGCTTTACCGCCGCCGATCAGATCGCCCATGGCGTCGGCAAGGTGCGTCACATGTTCGGCTCGGGCTTCCCGGTGCCTTTGGTGATGCGGGTGCGGGTCTCGCCGCATACCGGCTATGGCTCGCAGCACTCGGCCGATCCTTCGGCACTGTTTGCCATGTTCCCCGGCTGGCGGATCGTCAGCCCTTCGACCGGCTTAGACTATATCGGCCAGCTGAATGCTGCCCTGTGCAGCAATGACCCGGTGGTGATCATCGAACATACCGAGCTGTATCAGCGCGAATTCGAAGTGCCGAAGGGCGATCGGGAATATCTCGTTCCCTTTGGCCGCGCCCATGTCGCCCGCGAAGGGGCCGAATGCACCGTGCTGGCGACCTCGGTCATGGTGGCGCATGCGGTGCGCGCGGCAGAGCAATCCGGCATTGATGCCGAGGTGATCGACCTGCGCAATCTGGACCATCACGGCATCGACTGGGAGACCATCGGCGCCTCGATCGCCAAGACCGGCCGCGTGGTGATCGTCGAACAAACCGCCCGCAGCATGTCGATGGGCGCAATCTGGGCGGATGGGATCCAGAGCCGGTTCTTCGACATGCTTGACCACGAGATCGTGCGGGTCACCGGGGGGCTTGCTGCCCCGACCGTGTCTTCGGTGCTTAATCGCGCGGCACTCGCAGGCCTAGACGAAGTTCGGGCGGCCCTGGAACAGATCACCGGGCGTGGTCCGGTTGGTTAAGTGGACGAAATAGAACGACATTTACGGACTGCGGTCCACTCAGAGGGAGACGTTAATGAAAAGAGTGAAACACAATCGCGGCCGATCCACGCTGGGCAGGCTTGCCCTGGCGCTGGGTCTGTCCGTGTCAGCCACTCTGCTGGTTCCCAGCCTTGCAGTGGCCCAAGACCGCCCGCTGATCATCGCGCGGGACATGGACCTGAACTCGCTGGACCCGCACCGCAGCTGGTGCGACACCTGTCAGATCTACAACACCGCTGTGTATGAAGCGCTGGTGACGCTGGATGCCGAGAATAAGCTGGTGCCGCTGATTGCGGAAAGCTGGTCGAGCAATGAGGCCCAGACCGAATTCACGTTCGTTCTGAACCCGGCTGCTAAATTTGCGGACGGGAGCCCGGTTGAGGTCAAAGACGTGATCTGGACCTTCAGCCGCCTGCAGAACCTGCAAGAAAGCGGGTCTTGGGTGGTTGAGCCGATCAGCGCCATGGAAGTGGTGGATGAGCGTTCGGTCAAATTCACGCTGAAATCGGCAAACTCCGAATTCCCGAATGCTGTTGCCTCGCAAATGCTCGGCATTCTCAACAGCGACGTGGTGATAGAGAACGGCGGCGTGGCCGATGAGACTGCACCCACCGCTGACCAAGCCGAAGCCTGGCTGATGACCAATTCGGCAGGCTCTGGCCCGTTCGTGCTGTCCGAGTATGAACCCAACGCCGATCTGCGTCTGGCACGGAACGACAATTACTGGGGCAAGCCGGCGGCTGTCTCGGAAGTGGTGTTCCGCCAAGTGAAAGACGCAGTCGCCCAAGCCCAGATGCTGCAATCCGGTTCGGTCGACGTGGCGATGCAGATCGACCCGGAAACCGCGAAAACGCTGGAAGGCAGCGCGGTTGAAGTGTCCACCTCGCCGTCGTTCAACTTCATTTATCTGCTGTTCGGACCGGGCGCGCCGGACAATGAAGTGCCGCTGACCAATGAGGTCCGCAAAGCCATCACCATGGCGATCGACCGCGAAGCCCTGATTGACATGACTCTGTCGGGGGCTGGCCAGATCATCTCGGCGCCGATCCCGTTGGGCTATCCGGGTGGCGACGGCCATGCCGCACCGGAATACAACCCCGAGAAGGCAAAAGAGATGCTGGCAGCCGCCGGACATCCCGATGGCTTCAAGTTGAAATCCATCTACCCGGACATGAACCTCTATTCGGTGGACTTCAACCTGGCGATGCAGAAGATCCAGCAGGATCTGGCCAAGATCGGCGTGCAGGTTGAACTGTCGCCGATGCCGCTGGCAACCTGGCGCGAGCATGTCAACGGCGAGGGCATCCCGATGACCATGATCTATTATGCTCCCGACAACTTCACCACTTCGCAATATGTCGACTTCTTCGGCATGTTCGAAGGCTCGCTGATGGCCAAACGTGCCACCGGCAGCGGTGATCCGGCCTTGGTGTTGAACACCAAAATCGGCGCGATCCGCGACGCAGCTTTGGCAGCCCCCACCCAGGAAGAAGCCAACGCAAAGTGGTTCGAAGCCGGTGAGATGATGATCGACGATCATATCGTCGTTCCGATGGTCAGCCCGGACGTGCTGCTGGCCTATGTCAAAGGCGTCAAAGGCGTGCGTTACAGTGCATGCTGCAACCTGCCCTTGGCCGAGATCTCCTTCGCCGACTAAGTCGCGCATTCGTCCCGGCGCAACTCGCGCGCCGGGACCTTTCCTATTTTGACCGGGGCCCCATCTTGACCACCAGTTCCAACAGCCGTGACGCTGCACTTCTTGCCCGCGCAACTCGGGTTATTCCCAACGGGATTTGGGGCCATATGGCCACCCGTGCGATCGCGCCGGGATATCCGCAATTCTTCGAAAGCGCCAAAGGCTGCCGGGTGACCGACGTCGATGGCCGTGAATACATCGACTTCATGTGCGCCTGGGGGCCGAATGTTCTTGGCTATGGCCATGAAGCTGTCAATAAAGCCGCTTTGACCCAACTGGCACGGGTCGATTCCGGCAATGGCCCGACTGAGGTTTTGGTCGAACTGGCCGAGCTGCTGGTTGAGACCCTGGACAATGCCGATTGGGCAATGTTCCAAAAGAACGGCAGCGATGCGACCACCGCCTGCGTCACCATCGCCCGTGCGGCGACCGGACGGCGCAAGCTGATCGTGGCGCGCGGTGCCTATCATGGCGCAGTTCCGTGGTGCTCACCCTCGCTGGTGGGCGTGACCAGCGAAGACCGCGCCCATATCCTGCATTGCGAATGGAATGATCTGGCCAGCCTTGACGCCGCCGTCGCATCGGCTGGCGACGATCTGGCCGGGATCATCCTTCCGGCCTACCGCCATGACGTCGGCCGCGACCAGGAGATGCCGGACCCGGCCTTCCTGGCCAAGGCCCGCGCGCTGTGCGATGCCAAGGATGCAATGCTGATCCTGGATGATGTCCGCGCCGGTTTCCGGCTGGACATTCGCGGCAGCTGGGCTGGCACCGGCGTCTCGCCGGATCTTGCCGCCTATTCCAAGGCCATCGCCAATGGATGGCCCCTGGCCGCCGTGGTTGGCTCGGCTCGTGCGCGCGACGGGGCGGGCAAGGTCTTTGTTACTGGCTCGTTCTGGTATGGCGCCGTGGCGCAAGCCGCCGCCTTGACCACGATCAAGACCCTGCGCGACAGTGATGGCATCGGCCATTCCCGCCGCATGGGAGAGCGTCTTCGGGAAGGCTTCGACCGTGTCACAAAGGCGCATGGCCTGACCCTGCGCCAGACCGGCCCGGCGCAGATGCCGGTGATGCTGTTCGATGGCGATACAGAGCTGCGGATCGGCAATGCCTTCTGCCTGGCCGCGCTGAACCACGGTATCTACCTGCACCCCAAGCACAACATGTTCCTAAGTGCGGCCCATACCGAAGCCGATATCGACACCGCCATCGCGGCGGCCGAAGCCGCCTTGCACGACATCGCCAAGGCGGGGGTCATTCCTCAGGTCTGAGGGTGGTTGCACCCGGTTGGAATGAAAAGGGCCGCGGCATCGCCGCGGCCCTTTGTTTTGTCTTGGGAAATTCAGGACGGTGGTCGAGTGCTGGCCCAATTGAAGGGCGTGATTGCAAAGAACACCGTCGCCAAGCCTTTGCTGCGATAGATAACCTCAGTTCACCTCAGGAGGCGATCAAGGCAAGCCACTTCGATGATCACGCTTGCATAAATATGGAAAATAATTCCACTTATGTTCAAAGGAATATTCCCTAACGCGATCCATTGGCTTAATCTGACCTCGGATCGCACAGAGCCATATCTGGCCAGACCTGAATCAAGCTGTTTGAAGAGGGAAAGGTTCAGTTGCAGGTGACCCGCCGTGGCGGCGCCGATGCTGAAGGACTGGCGTGCGTGAACGATTGCAAACCCGGCCCCGTGGCATCGAAACCCGGCTAATGGATATCCGAAACATGACCGAAGCCTATATCTGTGACTATATCCGCACTCCGATTGGCCGCTATGCTGGCGCGCTGTCTTCGGTTCGGACCGATGATCTTGCTGCGATCCCGATCCGCGCCCTGATGGCGCGAAACCCCTCGGTGGATTGGGAGGCGCTGGAGGATGTCATCTATGGCTGCGCCAATCAGGCCGGGGAAGACAATCGCAACGTTGCGCGGATGGCCGGGCTTTTGGCCGGACTGCCGATCAGCTCGGCCGGGGCGACGATCAATAGGCTGTGCGGCTCGGGGATGGATGCGGTGATTATGGCGGCGCGGTCGATCCGCGCGGGCGAGGGTGATCTTTACATCGCAGGTGGCGTCGAAAGCATGAGCCGCGCGCCGTTCGTGATGCCGAAATCCGACAGCGCCTTTGGCCGCAGCAATGCGGTCTATGACACCACGATCGGCTGGCGTTTCGTGAACCCGGCGATGGACAAGTCCTATGGCACAGATTCCATGCCGCAGACCGGTCAGAACGTGGCCGATGATTACGGCATCAGCCGTGAGGCGCAGGATGCCATGGCCCTGGCCAGTCAGCAAAAGGCTGCCACGGCGGCCGAAAATGGCCGTCTTGGACGCGAGATCACCGACGTAGTGATCCCGCAGCGCAAGGGCGATACCGTTGTGGTCAACCGTGACGAGCACCCGCGGGCCACCACGATGGAGGCGTTGGCCAAGCTGAAACCCATCTTCCCCAATGGCTCGGTCACGGCCGGCAACGCCAGCGGGGTCAATGACGGGGCAGCGGCGCTGATCATCGCGTCGGCCGAGGCGGCGGCCAAACATGGGCTGACGCCGATTGCCCGGATCCTCGGCGGGGCTGTGGCCGGGGTGGCGCCCCGGATCATGGGCATCGGCCCTGCCCCTGCCTCACAAAAGCTGATGGCGCGGCTGGGGCTGACCCAAACGGATTTTGACGTGATCGAGCTGAACGAGGCTTTCGCCGCTCAAGGTGTGGCCACGCTGCACCAATTGGGCATTGAGGATGCCGACCCGCGGGTCAACCGCAATGGAGGCGCGATTGCGCTGGGGCATCCTTTGGGCATGTCTGGTGCCAGGATCACCGGCACAGCCGCGCTGGAACTGAACCTGACCGGCGGCCGTCGGTCGCTCTCGACCATGTGCATCGGCGTGGGGCAGGGAATCGCGGTAGCGCTGGAGCGCGTCTGACCCGTTTGACAGACACCAATGCAAAGGGCCGCCGCATGGTGCAGGCGGCGCTTTGCAGCTCGGCCTATGCCTTGATCCGCAAGCCTTTCAGATCATACCAGGGTGCCAGCTGCAGCTTGACCGGATAGCGGCGCAGCGCCACTTCGACCTCGAAGCTGCCCTCGGCCAGCCAGGCGGGCGTCACCCCTTCGGGATGCGAGACATAGCCCATGCCCAGCGAGCGGTCGATGCGGTGGCCCCAGGCCCCCGAGGTGACAGAGCCGACATAGCTCTCGCCAAGACGGATCGGCTCATTGTGGTAGAGCCGTGGGGCATCGTCGCAATCCACCATGAATTGCGCCATGCGGCGGCGCGGGGCACCGGCCTCTTTCGCCCGCAGGATAGCATCGCGCCCGATGAAGCCGCCGGGTTTGTCGAGGGCCACGGCAAAGCCCAGCCCGGCCTGCAGCGGATTGTCGTCCTGGCCGATGTCATGGCCCCAGTGACGATAGCCCTTCTCCATCCGCATCGAGCCGATGGCAAAGAAGCCGGCATGGCCCAGAAGGAATGCCTCGCCTGCCCGGGTCAGGGTGTCGAAGACATGGGCGGCTTGATCGGCGTCGACGTAAAGCTCCCAGCCCAGTTCCCCGACATAGGTCACCCGAGAGGCACGGGCAGTGGCATAGCCGATCTCGATCTCCTGGCTGAAGCCGAAGGGATGCGCGGCATTGGACAGATCCGCGCCCGAGACCGATTGCAGCAGATCGCGCGCCCGCGGGCCCATCACGGCGAACATCGCCATTCCGGCGCTGACGTCCAGCGCGAAGGCATGGGCCTCGGCGGGGATGTGGCGGCGCAGCCAGACCAGATCCTTGGTCTGATCCGGCCCGCCGGTCACCACCAGGAAAGAGGTCTCGGCCAGCCGGGTGATCGTGACATCGGACTCGATCCCGCCGGTCTCGTTCAGCCATTGGGTGTAGACGATGCGGCCGATCTCCACGTCAACATCATTGGCCGAGATCAGGTTCAGCACCTTGCAGGCATCGCGCCCTTCGACCCGATACATCGCAAAGCTGCTTTGATCGAAGATCGAGACATGTTCGTTGGTGTGGCGCACTTCGCGGCGGCAGGCGTCGTTCCAACTTTGCGCGCCCCAGGAATAGGTGATCTCGCACGCTTCGCCGGGGCGGGTGAAGAAGGCCGGGCGCTCATATCCCGCGGCTTCGGTGAAGACGGCTCCCAGATCATGCAAGCGGTCATGCACCACCGATTTGCGCAGATCGCGGGCAGTTTCCTTCTGGCGGTAGGGCCAATGCTTGTCATAGAGCAGCCCAAGCGATTCCGTGGCGCGGTCCACCAGATATTTCTTGTTCTTCTGGAACGGCTGCATCCGTTTGATGTCGACGCCGGTCACCTCAAAGGGGGCCTTACCCTCTTTGATCCATGAGGCCAGGGTCTTGCCGACGCCGCCCGACGACAGAATGCCGATCGAGTTGAAACCGCAGGCGCAGAACAGCTTTTCCACCTCGGGCGTTTCGCCCATCAGATAGCTGGTGTCGGGAGTAAAGCTTTCCGGGCCGTTGAAGAACAGCTGGATTCCGGCATTGGCAAGGGTCGGAACCCGGGCCATGCAGGTGTTGATGATCTCTTCAAACTGCTCGAAATCGGGGGGCAGCGAGTCAAAGCAGAAGTCTTCCGGGATGCCGTTCTGGCCCCAGGGCTTGGCGCGCTTCTCATAGCCGCCGAACAGGATCTTGCCGGCGTCCTCTTTGTAATAGGCGCCTTCATCGGCCACGAACAGAACCGGCAGGTTCTTGGGCAGATCGGGGATCACCTCGGTCACCAGATAGAAATGCTCGGTGGCCTGCAGCGGCAGCGAGACGCCGATGGTTGCGGCCAGATCGCGCGACCACATCCCGCCGGTGATCACCACGTTCTTGGCGCGCACCTCGCCCTTGTCGGTCATTACGCCAACGGCGCGGCCGCCTTCGACCAGGATCCTGGTGACCAGCGTATGCTCGAAGATCCGCGCGCCGCCCATCTTTGCGCCCTTGGCCATGGCCATGGTCACATCCAGCGGGTTGACCATGCCGTCATCCGGCGACCAGATCCCGCCGACGATACCCTCGGGGCTGATCGGCGACCAGCGCTCGACCACCTCTTCGGGGCGCAAGATGTCGATGTTCAGCCCGAATTGCCGGGCCGGACCCACCGCGCGCAACATCTCTTCAAAGCGCGCCTCGGAATTGGCGACCCGAAGCGAGCCATTGCGGCGAAAGCCCGTCGCCTGCCCGGTTTCGGCCTCGAGCGAGGCAAAAAGCTCGCTGGTGTAGCGGGCGAGGTCGGTCATATTGGCGCTGGCGCGCATCTGGGTGAAGAGGCCAGCGGCATGCCAGGTTGTGCCGGAGGTCAGCTGCTTGCGTTCGAACAGCCCGACATCGGTGATGCCGATCTTGGTCAGATGATAGGCCAGCGAAACACCGGCAATGCCACCGCCGATGATGGCGACATCCACCTTTGCGGGTACGTCCATGGTCATGTCTTTCCTGCTGGGAATGGGGCCGCGTGGGCCGCGGCCTTGGTTATTCGCGACGCGTCAAGCCGCTTCGGCGGCGCGCCACTCCTGGATCAGCGCCTTGGCCAGCTTCAGATAGCGCGGCACATGCTGGGCCATGCCCGGCTCATCGATGCGATCCGCAGTCCAGCCGATATAGGTCAGCGCCCGCAGCGCCATCATCAGCGGCAAAAGCCCCGGGTCGGGTAAGGGGCGGATCTCGGCATAGCCGGCCAGAAAGGCTGCCTTCAGCTCGGAATAATCCGGTTCGGCGTGGTTCGAGCGCAGGCAGGTCGCAATGTCAAATCCGCGATAGCCATAGCCGGAATCGTCGAAGTCGATGAAACAGACCTCGTCGCCGTCGATCAGGATATTCTCGCGCACCAGATCGGCATGGATGATGCCGATATCGGCATTGGTGCTGTCCAGGATCACCCGGGCGCGATCGCGCACATCCAGAAACAGTGCACGATCCTCGTCGGATAGCAAGGGCGCATCCCAGAACCGGCCCCAGAATGGCGTCTCGCCCACCAGGCCATCGCGGTCCCAGGCTGGGCGGGTGAAATCCGCCGGGATCTGCCATTCGTCGGAGTAGCAATGCAGTTGGGCAAGACTGCGGCCGATCTTGTGAAAGATCTGCCGCCGTCGCGCTGGCCCACCCTGGGCCAAAGGCTCAGTGCCCTTGCCCAAAGGTGCGCCCGCCAGCCAAGACAATAGGCTGGCCCGACGGGTCCCAAGCAGCAGGAAATCGCCGTCACGGGTGCGCAATGGCCGCGGCACTTGCAGCCCGCGCCCGGACAGCATTCCCATCCAGGCCAACTCGGACCGCAGCGCGGCATCGCTATGATAGCCGGGCCGATGCAGGCGCAGGGCATGGGGGCCGAAACTGGTCTCGACCCGGTAGACCGCATTCTAGCGGATCATATGCGGTTCGGGCGCTCCGGTGACATCGGGGAAACCACGGGCGGCCTGCCGGGCAAGCTCCAGCATTGCCTCGCTCATTTCGCGGCCTCAAGCGCGTCGGAGAGCCGGTCGAGCAGATGATCGGCTTCGGCAATGCCAAAGGGCATCGGCGGGCGGATCTTCAGCACGTTGGAATGGATACCATTGGCGCCCAGCAGCACGCCACGGCCGCGCATCGCGTTGACCAGTGCCGTGGCCTTCGCCGCATCCGCCTGACGCGAGGCCCGGTCCGAGACGATCTCGACCCCGATCGCCAGACCCGAGCCACGGATATCGCCCAGGATCTCATGCCGTTTGGCCAGCTCTCGCAGGCCAGCCCGCAGATGATTGCCAGTCACCACGGCGCGTGCCTGGAGGTCTTCGGCCTCAAGCACATCCAGCACCGCCGCCGCCGCGGCACAGGCCACGGCATTGCCGCCGAAAGTGTTGAAATAGCGGAACGAGGTGCGGAACTGCGCCATGATCTCGGCCGAGGTGGTCACCGCGGCCACCGGATAGCCATTGCCCATCGGCTTGCCCATCGTGGCGATGTCAGGGGCAAAGCCCAGCCGTTGATGGCCCCAGAAATGGGTGCCAACCCGGCCGAAACCGGCCTGCACCTCATCGGCGATCACCAGACCGCCGAATTTGCGCAAGACCGCGATGGCGGGATCAAGGAAGCCTGGCTCCAGACTCGGGAAGCCCTCGTTCACGAAGGCCGGGCACAGGATCATGCCGCTGACGCCGATCCCGGCCTCTTCCAGCGACAGGCAGGCTTCTTCGACCTTGGCGGCAAAGGCCAGTGCGTGGGCTTGCCCCGCTTCGCCTCCCAACGGACGCCAGCTGTCGGGGGCCGGGACCAGCCGCACATGTGGTTCATAGCCGCCAATCGGCGGGATGAGCGACGAGACCTGCGTCACTGCCGTCGTATTGCCGTGATAGGTGGCGTCAGTGGCAATGATCCCGGTCTTGCCGGTCATCGCCTGCGCCATGCGCAAGGCAATGTCATTCGCCTCAGAGCCGGTGCAGACCATGATCGCCGTGGTGATCTGCGGACCAAGCGAGGCGGTCAGCCGCTCGACATAGTCCAGAATACCTTCGTGCAGGTAACGGGTATGGGTGTTCAGCAGCCCCAGTTGCTGACTGATCGCGTCGCGCACATGGGGGTGGCAATGACCGACATGCGGGACGTTGTTATAGGCGTCGAGATATTCCCGCCCGTCGGCATCCCACAGCCTGACGCCCTCGGCGCGGACAAGATGGACCGGGTCGTCGTAGAACAGCCGAACATTTGGCCCCAGCAGACGCGCCCTGCGTTCCAGAAGCGTTTCAGACATGGTCTTCCTTTCTTGTCCCGTCCTTGGTCGCTGACCGGCTTGGTGCCTTGCCCGGCTGAAGCCTTCATGACGGCCTAAAACGCTACGGTTCTAGGCGTGCGGCAGCTCTGTTCTGCTGGAGAGCATCGCGTGTCTTGGAACTGCCGCACCGACTACTGAGCGTCATATAGTCGTAGGCAGGAATACAAAAATGGAATATAATTTCAACATAAATTTGTAGCTGTGGATGCATCTCGAAGTGCGCATTTGAGCTGATGGCAGATTAGGGCAGCGTGCTGCGTTGCCGAGCGCGGTTCTTCCAAAGGCCATGCGCGATCATTCATATGCGCAACATCTTGGCCGAGACGTTCAACCCGTGACGCTCGGCCAGCTTCTAAGCAGCAAGCGTCGCACCAAAATCGCCATAGGTCTCGCGCACCAACACCGAAGCATAGTTGCGGACACTGGCGCCGATCCGGCTGTTCGATGGCCGGCCGCGCAGGTCACGTCGGACCGCACCAGCACTTTCCTTCCTTGCAGAAGCGCGCCAGGAGCCGTTGAACCTGACGTGGGCTGATCGACAGTACGGACACGACCGTCGTCGGACGCATCGCGCGATCCAGTACCTTCCCGGTCGAGGACGACGTAAACGCAAGGCTGAGTTGCCGGACGGCTGGTTCGTCCCCTTGTACCTTCGGCGAGGATAGCGTGACGCCGCGCAACCGTATGCCTTTTAGACCGGCAACCGGGATTGCGCGCCGCCCCGCTGAAATCGTGATCGCAGTCACCCCGGAGTCAGATTGACTCCTGCAAGTGATAAGAACAAATAGAGAACATAATTGCAAAACCAGCCTTGGGAAAGAGTCGAAGGTCCCGCCCCTCATGTCTACTGCCGTTGCCAGTCCCGCCATCGTCGCCCTGCGAGCGCGCATCGCGCGGCTTGAGGGCGACGGTGTGGCGGCGCGCAAGGTGCTGCCCTTCGGGATCTCCTCGCTCGACCGTCGGCTGCCGGGCGGCGGGTTGCCGCTCGGCTGCCTGCATGAGGTGGCGGGTGGAGGCAACGGCGCGGTGGACGGTGCGGCCGCGGCGAGCTTTGCTGCCGGTATTGCTGCGCGGACCGGGGGCAAGGTACTCTGGTGTGTCGCCCGGCAGGATCTCTTTGCCCCGGGTCTGGCGCAGGCGGGCCTGCCGCCCGACCGGGTGATCCATGTCGAGGCGGGCGACGACAAGACCGTGCTGGCCTGCATGGAGGAAGGTCTGCGCCACGGCGGGCTTGGCGCGGTGGTCGCCGATGTGGCGCGGCTGTCGATGACCGCCTCGCGCCGGCTGCATCTGGCCGCGAAGGGCACGAAGACCCTCGGGATTGCGCTGCGGCGGTGGCGGCGGCAGGCGGAGACGAGCGACTTCGGCCAGCCGACTGCGGCGATGACCCGCTGGCGGGTCTCGGTCGTGCCTTCGGCACCCTTGCCGGTGCCGGGCGTGGGCCGGGCGCGCTGGCTGATCGAACTGATCCGGGCGCGGGCGGGGGAGAGTCTCGATATCGAACTGGAGGCATGCGATGGCTCGGGTCATCTCGGTCTTCCTGCCGACATGGCCGACGGACCGGCTGCGGCGGAAGACTGGCTGCGCAGCGCCGCCGGTTGAGGCGCCGCTGGTCATTGCCGGACGTGACGGCAACCGCCGGGTGCTGACGGCGGTGGATGCCGCCGCGCAGGTGCTTGGGCTGCGGGTCGGCATGCCGGTCACCAAGGCGCAGGCGCTGGTGCCCGGTCTGGCCATCGAACCCGCCGACCCGCAAGGCGATGTCGAAAGCCTCGAACGGCTGGCACTCTGGCTGCTGCAACGGATCGCGCCCATCGTCGCCGTCGACCTGCCGGACGGGATCGTGATCGACTCGACCGGGGCCGACCATCTGCATGGTGGCGAAGCCGCGATGCTGGATGCGCTGGTCGGGCGGCTGGTCCTGTCGGGCGTGGCCGCCCGCGCCGCCATCGCCGATACCTGGGGCGCGGCCCATGCCCTGGCGCGGCATGAAGCCGATCCGGTGTTCATCGCGCCGCCGGGGGCCGGGGGCGGTCTGCTGTTGCCGTTGCCGCTGGAGGCGTTGCGGCTGCCGCCCGCGATCCCGGCGGGGCTGCGCGACCTGGGTTTTGCCCGCATCGGCGATCTGACAGGGCAGCCGCGTGCGCCGCTGACCCGCCGCTTCGGCCCCGAACTGTGCCGCAGGCTGGACCAGGCACTCGGCCAGGCCGCCGAACCCATCGAACCGTTGCGCCCCGAGGGGATGATCGAGGTCCGCCGCAGCTTTGCCGAGCCGATCGCCGCCGCCGAAACCATCGCGCGCTATATCGGCAAGCTGGTCACGGCCCTTTGCGCCGCGCTGGAAGGGCGCGGCCTTGGCGCGCGTCGCCTCGACCTGATCTGTCACCGCGTCGACAGCCGGGCGCAGGTGGTGCGCATCGGAATGTCAACGCCGGTGCGTGATCCGAAGCGCCTGAGCCGCCTGCTTTGCGACAGGATCGAGACCATCGACCCCGGCTTCGGGATCGAGATCATGGCGCTGGCCGCCTCCTTGGCCGAACCGCTGGCCGCGCGGCAGTCGGCCAGCCTGATCGAGACGCCGGCACCCGACCTGTCCGGGCTGGTCGACACGCTGGCCAACCGGGTCGGCGCCCGCGCGATCTATCGCTTCGCGCCAGTGGCCAGCGATGTTCCCGAACGCTCGGTCTGTCGTATTCCGGCGCTGGCCGAAGATACCGGCACGGGCTGGCCCGATCACTGGCCACGCCCGTCGCGCCTGCTGCCCCGGCCAGAGCCGATCGATACCATGGCGCTGCTGCCGGATCATCCGCCGAACTGGATTTCCTGGCGCGGAGTCCGCCGGCGCGTCCAGCGGGCCGATGGGCCGGAACGGGTGTT
Organism: uncultured Paracoccaceae bacterium; assembly: GCA_934500835.1. Taxonomy (GTDB): domain Bacteria; phylum Pseudomonadota; class Alphaproteobacteria; order Rhodobacterales; family Rhodobacteraceae; genus Pseudogemmobacter. The sequence continues at coordinate 42,310 of CAKSTR010000015.1, forward strand.
CGGCGAGTGGTGGAAGCGCGATGCCGAACTGGCCGCGGTCCGGGATTATTTCCGCATCGAAGATGAAACTGGCGCGCGCTTCTGGATATTCCGTGCCGGCGATGGCGAGGATGCGGCCACCGGATCGCATCGCTGGTTCCTGCATGGGGTGTTCGGATGACTGCTCCTCGCTATGCTGAACTGCAGGTGACGTCGCAGTTCTCCTTTCTGCGCGGGGCCTCCTCGGCCGAAGAGATCTTCGCCGCCGCCGCGGCAATGGGGATCGAGGCGCTGGCGGTGGCCGACCGCAATACGCTGGCCGGGATCGTGCGCGCCCATGAGGCGGCGAAGAAAACCGGAGTGCGGCTTATCGTCGGTTGCCGCCTCGATCTGGCCTGCGGCATGTCGGTGCTGGTCTATCCGACCGACCGCGCGGCGTATTCCCGACTCTGCCGGCTGCTGTCGCTTGGCAAGGGCCGGGCCGGCAAGGGCCGGTGTCATCTCGAATGGGCCGATCTTGCGGCCTATGGCGAAGGGCTGGTCGCCGTGCTGGTGCCGGATATGGCCGACGATCTCTGCGGGCTGCGGCTGCGCCGGTTGCGCGAGGCCTTCGGCGACCGCGCCTGTCTGGCGCTGACCCTGCGGCGGCGGCCCAACGACCAGTTGCGGTTGTGGGAACTGTCACACCTGGCGCAGCGGATCGGCGTGGCGACGGTGGTCACCAATGACGTGCTGTTCCACGAACCGGGGCGGCGGATGTTGCAGGATGTGGTGACGGCGATCCGCCACAATTCCACCATCGACGAGTTGGGCCTGCGACGCGAGCGCCATGCCGACCGCCATCTGAAGCCGCCGGCCGAGATGCACCGCCTGTTCGCCCGCTGGCCCGAGGCGCTGGCCCGCACGCTGGAGATCGCCGACCGCTGCCGGTTTTCGCTGAATGAACTGTGCTATCAATACCCCGAGGAACGCGACGATCCGGCGCTGACCCCGTTGCAGACGCTGGACCGCCTGACCTGGCAAGGTGCGGCAGCGCGCTATCCCGAGGGCGTGCCGGATGCGGTGGCCGCCTCGCTGCGCCATGAGCTGACGCTGATCGGCAGGCTGAACTATGCGCCTTATTTCCTGACCGTGAACAGCATCGTCCGTTTTGCCCGGGCGAAAGGCATCCTGTGTCAGGGCCGCGGTTCGGCGGCCAATTCGGCGGTTTGCTACGTTCTGGGTATCACCGCCATCGACCCCGCCCGCAACGACCTGCTGTTCGAACGCTTCATCTCGGAGGAACGCCACGAGCCGCCCGACATCGACGTGGATTTCGAGCACGAACGGCGCGAAGAGGTGATCCAGTGGGTCTATAAGACCTACGGCCGCGACCGCGCCGCGCTGACCGCGACGGTGATCCGCTACCGCTCCAAGGGCGCGCTGCGCGACGTGGGCAAGGCGATGGGCCTGCCCGAGGATCTGATCCGGGCGCTCTCCGGACTCTCGGGGCGCTGGTCCGAAGGCATCACCGACGCCGATCTGCGGGCGCTGAACCTGAACCCCGATGACCGCAGGCTGCGGTTGGTTCTGGATCTGGCGGCGCAGCTGCGCGGGGCGCCGCGTCACCTCAGCCAGCATCCCGGCGGCTTCGTGCTGACCCATGACCGGCTGGACGATCTGGTGCCGATCGAACCGGCGGCGATGGCGGATCGCCAGATCATCGAATGGGACAAGGACGACATCGACGCGCTGCGCTTCATGAAGGTGGACGTCCTGGCGCTTGGGATGCTGACCTGCATGAAGCGCGGGCTGGATCTTCTGGCCGAGCACAAGGGGATCACCCTCGACCTGGCCACGATCCCGACCGAGGATCCTGCGACCTATGAGATGATCTGCAAGGCCGACACGCTGGGTACATTCCAGATCGAAAGCCGGGCACAGATGTCGATGCTGCCGCGGCTGAAACCGCGAACCTATTACGATCTGGTGGTGCAGGTCGCCATCGTCCGCCCCGGCCCGATCCAGGGCGACATGGTCCATCCCTACCTGCGCCGCCGTGCCGGGCTGGAGCAGGTCGAATATCCCCGGCCCGAACTGAAAAACGTGCTGGGCAAGACCCTCGGCGTGCCGCTGTTCCAGGAACAGGCGATGCGCATCGCCATCGAATGCGGCGGTTTCACGCCGGGCGAAGCCGACATGCTGCGCAAGTCGATGGCGACCTTCAAACACACCGGCGGAGTGTCGGCGTTCCGCGACAAGCTGATCTCCGGCATGATCGCCCGGGGCTATGAGACGGATTTCGCGGAGCGCATCTTCCGCCAGTTGGAGGGCTTCGGCTCCTACGGCTTTCCCGAAAGCCATGCGGCGAGTTTCGCGCTGATCGCCTATGCCTCGGCCTGGCTGAAATGCTGGCATCCGGACGTGTTCTGCGTCGCGCTCTTGAACAGCCAGCCGATGGGCTTCTATGCCCCGGCCCAGATCGTGCGAGATGCCCGCGACCATGGCGTCGATGTGCGGCCGGTCTGCGTGAATGCCAGCCGCTGGGACTGTACGCTGGAACCCACCGGCGACGGTTTCGCCGTGCGTCTTGGCCTGCGCCTGGTCAAGGGTCTGTCCAACGCCGATGCCGCCGCCATCGTGGCCACGCGGGATGCGCCCTTCGCTTCGGTCGAGGATCTGTGGCGGCAGGCCGGGGTGCCGGTCGCCGCCCTGATCCGCATCGCCGAGGCCGACGGTTTTGGCCCCGGCCTGGGCCTTGCCCGGCGCGCGGCGCTCTGGGCGATCAAGGGCCTGCGCGATGAGGAACTGCCGCTGTTCAGCGCCGCAGCCCGCCGCGAAGGCGGCATGGTGGCAGAGGTCGTCGAGCCACCCGTGGCACTGCGCCCGATGGCCGCCGGGCGCGAGGTGGTCGAGGACTACGGACACACCGGCCTGTCGCTGCGCCGCCATCCGGTCGCTTTCCTGCGCCCCGACCTTGCCCGGCGGCGCATCGTGACCTGCGCCGAGGCGATGGGATCGCACGACCGTCGCCGGGTCGAGGCGGCCGGTATCGTGCTGGTCCGCCAGCGCCCCGGCTCGGCCAATGGGGTGATGTTCATCACGCTGGAGGACGAGACCGGCATCGCCAATGTGGTACTCTGGAAAAAGGTGTTCGAGCAGTATCGCCGGGTGATCCTGTCGGCGGGCATGATCGCTGTGACGGGCCGCATCCAGCGCGAAGGCGAAGTGGTCCATCTGGTGGCGCAGCGCATCGCCGATCTGTCGCGCGATCTGGCCAGCGTGGGAGAGCGGGGAGAAGCCTTCCCGCTGCCGCATGGCCGCGGCGACGAGTTCCGGCACGGCGCGCCCCCGCCCGATCCGCGCGTCGCCCGGCGAGGTGATGGAATCCACGTCAAGACGCGGGATTTCAGGTGAAGGCCGCACCAGGCCGGACACATCGGTATTCTATTACCGTCGCGCCGTTTCGATGGGAGGTGACGCCACAGCGGAGCCATTCTCGTGACGCAGAAACCGCGTCTCGGGTAGAGAATTTCTTCATGGGTGAGCTGCCCGAAGACCCGGGCGTTCGGTGATTGTGGCGATACTTCTGATGAGAGAAGCCGAGTATAGTGACGGCACGGCAGATTCGCGCCCCTCTCAATTTGCACATTGATGGCGACGAGGATCAGTTCCTTTCGGTGGCATTGCAGATCGCGGCACTGCAAACCCGTGATCAACGCCGCCCCGGGGCTCTGGCGCGCGGGCAGACCCTGATCCCGATGGCTCGCCCGCGTGCCGGCTTCAGAGGATCGTCGAAAGCACCCATGCCAAGATGACCTTGGCCAGCATGGCGTTGGCGGATGCTGTGCGAAATCGTCTGGCCCGTGTGCGGCAGCAGCAGGAACGTGCCACGCTTCGTGACTTCGGGCGGAAGTCAGCGCTCATCTGCTTCTCGCCGGGGCCGCAGGGCGCAGGCAAGACCACGACGGCCATGGCGCTGGCGGGGCACCTCTGGCTTCCCTTGTTCACCGGCCGGCTTGAAGTTCAGCCGCGACTTTGGCGAGATAACCGCAAAGATGCGTGTTCTGTTCGATCAGATCGCGGAGATAAGGTGCGTTTTCTCGACGAACTCGATGCCATCGGCGCGCGCCGGGACGATTCGAACGATTTGAGCCGCCAAGCGCTTCGTGCAGAACAAGCGGGCCTGGGGCGCACCCGATCTGGCTTGTCATCTGGAACAGGCGCCGGCCAGCATCGGTTGCGACCGCCCGGTCCCTTCGCGGAGAAACCCGCGCCGCTGTGGCGCCGATCCGGGCGACGGCCATAGCGGCGGCTTCCATCCTGGCCATCCCCGCGCAAGCCCCGCCTCTTGCAATCGGGTGCCCGCCCCGCTAACCCCGAGGCCGCACAGCCCTGGGGACCAAGATGGACCTGACCAACCTTCGTGGGAAATATATCGCGGCCGTGGCCGGTGCGGCCGGTGAGGCGGCGCTGGAAGAGGTCCGCCTCGCGGCGCTTGGCAAGAAGGGCGAGATTTCTGCCCTGATGGCCACGCTTGGCAAGATGGACCCCGAGGAACGCAAATCCGCCGGCGCTGCGCTGAACGTCCTGAAGGACGAGATCGACGCGGCTCTGCGCGCCCGCAAATCCGCGCTGGCCGATGCCGCGCTGGACGAACGGCTGAAGTCCGAATGGCTTGACGTGACGCTTCCGGGCCGTCCGCGCCGCCAGGGCACGATCCATCCGGTCAGCCAGGTGATGGACGAATTGACGGCGATCTTCGCCGATATGGGGTTTGCCGTCGCCGAAGGGCCCCAGGTCGAATCCGACTGGTACAACTTCGATGCCCTGAACATCCCGCCAGAGCACCCCGCCCGGCAGGAGCATGACACATTCTTCATGCATCGCGCGGAAGGCGACAACCGTCCGCCGCATGTGCTGCGCACCCATACCAGCCCGGTGCAGATCCGCGCGATGACCGAACAGGGCGCGCCGATCCGCGTCATTGCGCCCGGCCGCGTCTATCGCATGGACATGGACCAGACCCACACGCCGATGTTCCATCAGGTCGAGGGCCTTGCCATCGACCGCGACATCAGCATGGCCAACCTGAAATGGACGCTGGAAGAATTCTGCCGCGCCTTCTTCGAGGTGGAGAAGGTAGAGCTGCGCTTCCGCGCCAGCCATTTCCCCTTCACCGAACCCTCGGCCGAAGTGGACATCCGCTATTCATCCGTTGGCGGCCAGCTGCGCATCGGCGAAGGCGACAAGTGGATGGAGATTCTCGGCTCGGGCATGGTGCACCCCAAGGTGCTGCGTGCGGCCGGCGTGGACCCTGACCAATGGCAGGGCTTTGCCTTCGGCATGGGCATCGACCGGATCGCCATGTTGAAATATGGCATCCCCGACCTGCGCGCCTTCTTCGAATCCGATCTGCGCTGGCTGCGTCATTACGGCTTCTCGGCGCTGGACCTGCCGGACCTGCCGGGCGGGCTTAGCCGCTGATCGGCGGCTTGCCCCGTTGCGCTTTGGCCCCCCGGCGGCCATATAGGAAGCCTGTAAAAGAGGGTCGCCCGCATGATCTACCTTGAGTTCGAAAAGCCCCTGGCCGAGATCGAGGGCAAGGCCGAGGAGCTGCGGGCGATGGCGCGGCAAAGCGAAGGGATGGATGTCTCGAAAGAGGCGGATGCCCTGGACCGCAAGGCCGAAACCGCGCTGCGCGATCTGTATAACAACCTGACCGCCTGGCAGAAATGTCAGGTGGCGCGGCACCCCGACCGGCCGCATTGCCGCGATTATATCGACGGGCTGTTCACCGAATACACCCCGCTGGCGGGCGACCGGGCCTTTGCCGATGACCATGCGGTGATGGGCGGGCTTGCGCGGTTCAACGACCGGCCGGTGGTGGTGATCGGGCACGAAAAGGGCCATGACACCAAGACGCGGATCGAGCGCAACTTCGGCATGGCGCGGCCCGAGGGCTATCGCAAGGCGATCCGGCTGATGGATCTGGCCGACCGCTTCAACCTGCCGGTGATCACGCTGGTCGATACCCCCGGCGCCTATCCCGGCAAGGGCGCGGAAGAGCGCGGTCAGGCCGAGGCGATTGCCCGGTCCACCGAGAAATGCCTTTCGCTGGGCGTGCCGCTGATCTCGGTGGTGATCGGCGAGGGGGGCTCGGGCGGGGCGGTGGCCTTCGCCACGGCAAACCGCATCGCCATGCTGGAACATTCGGTCTATTCGGTGATCTCGCCCGAGGGCTGCGCCAGCATCCTTTGGAAGGATGCCGAGAAGATGCGCGAGGCGGCCGAGGCGTTGCGCCTGACCGCGCAGGACCTGCAGAAGCTGGGCCTGATCGACCGCATCGTGAAGGAACCCGTCGGCGGGGCGCAGCGGGCCGCGAAAGAGACCATCGACGCCGTCGGCAAGGCCATCGAGGCCATGCTGAAGGACCTGTCGTCCAAGAAGCGCGAGGCGATCGTCAAGGACCGCCGCGAGAAGTTCCTTTCCATGGGGGCCAAGGGCCTGGCGGCGTGATCCGCGCCGCCCTTCTGGCGCTGGCGCTGGCCTCTCCGGCCGCGGCAGGCACGCTGGAGGGGCGCCCCGTCACCTTTCTGGTGATGGCCTGGGACGATCCGAAGGCGCCCTTTCTGGAGGCGCCGGGCCATACCGTGATCGTCGGGGACGGTGCAGAGTTCGATTTCGCGCCCGAGGGGGTGTACAACGGCCTGATCGTGGTGCCGATGCAGGTCGAGATCGGGCAGAGCAGGGTCGAGATCACCTATCCATCCAGCGGGACCGGGGATTTCTACGGTTCTGCCTTCAACGGCTATGTTCTGCGCTTCGAGACGGATTGTGTGCTGTTCTCGGGCTGGAAGATTGACCGCGACTTCACCACGCTGCCCGTCAGCGACAAGGACATCTTCACCGACAGGGGCGCCCTTTACGTCAATGTCGCGGGAATGACCTACGGGCCGGACAAGCGCATTGCCATCGATCTGGACGTGACGGACTGCCCGATCAGCTGACGCTCAGGCCCTGCGCTTGCGCGGGGTCTTGGGTTTGGGTTCGGGCGTATCGGCCCAGACAAGACGCAGCACCCTGCAACACAGGTCGGGATCGTCCAGAAGTTCGGACCCGATGATGTAGTCCTTGCTGCCCGGATAGGCCGGGCCGCGCGCGCTATCGGGCAACAGCGCCAATGCGCCGGGGGTGGGCTTGATGAAAAGCGTGTCATCGCAAACGAAGGCCACGGTCCTGCCGTCCAGATACAGCGCATATTCGCCAAACATCTTGCGGCTGGTCAGCGGCAGGGCGGACAGCGTGTCCAGCATATGTGCGATGGTCGCGGCCTGCGTGGCCATCAGCGCCCCCGGAACCCGGCCTCAGCCAGAAGCATGTCGGAGTGATGCTCGACCTCGGACTCCAGCCGCTGCATGAACTCGGGCACGGGCAGGCCGGGGGTGATCCGGGGCAGGAACTCCACCACAGCCAGCCCCGGCTTGCGCAGGATGCCGCGCCTGGGCCAGAAAAGGCCGACGTTGGCTGCCACCGGCACGCAGGGCTGGCCGAGTTGCTCATACAGAAGCCCGGTGCCGACCTTGTAGGGCTTGGCCACGCCCGGCGCGACGCGGGTGCCCTGCGGGTAGATGATCAGCTGGCCGGGATGCGCGGTGCCCTTCTCGACATCTGCCTTCATCTTGGCGATCGCAGCCCCCCGCTTGCCGCGGTTTACCGGCACACAGCCGATGCGCAGCGCGTACTGGCCAAGGAAGGGGGCGAACATCAGCTCTCGCTTCATGATGAACTTGCCGGCCGGGACGGCGTTGAAGATCAGGATGATGTCAAGAAAGCTCTGGTGCTTGGCGGCGATCACCACCTCGTCGGTGGGCACTGTGCCGCGGACCTCGCAGCGCAAGCCGCATAGGATGCGCAGCGAGAACAGAACCCAAACGCAGAAGGTCTTGCAGGCGACCAGCGCCCCACGGCGCGAGAACAGTGCCCAGGGCGCGAAGACCACGGCGATGATGGCCATGGCCAGATACATCTGCACGATGAAGATCAGGGACAGCACCCAGCGGATCGCGGTCATGGCAGCTCTCTCAGTTTGCGCAGGGCGGCACGGCGGGTGGCGCCAAAGGCAACCGCCGCGACAAGGGGGGGCAGGACGAAAGGCAGAAGCCAGCCCGCCCCGGTGAAGCCAAGTCCGGTCAGGAAGCCGCCGGCGGCATCGGCGCTTGGCAGAAGCGCCACGCCGATCAGCCCGACAAGGGCGCCGATGGCTGCGCCTGACAGTGCGCGCAGCGTGAAGCGGCGCACGAAGGCGCGGGCGATGTAGCGATCCTTCGCCCCCACCAGCCGCAGCACCCGGATCACCTGCGCATTGGCCGCCAGCGAGGAATTGGCCGCCAGCGTGATCATCGCGGCCATGGTCGTGCCGATCAGCGCGATGGCCAGCCAGCCCAGCAGGCGCAGGCGGCCCGCCGCCTCGGCCAGCGGGCGGCGCCAGCGGGTATGGTCGTCCAGCACCGCGCCGGGCGCCTCGGCGGCAAGGCGCTGGCGCAGGCCGGTTCCGTCGTAGCCGGGGTCGCCCTCGACCACCTCGATCAGCCGGGGGATCGGCAGGGCCTCGACCGGCAGGTCGGGGCCGAACCACGGCTCCAGCAGGTGACGGGATTCCTCGTCGGTCAGGGCGCGCGCGCTTGCCACACCGGGCGTGGTGGACAGCAAGGACAGGATCGCGTCGGTCTGCAGCTGCATCTGGTCTGGCGGGGCGGCAAGCCGGATGGTCGCCGTCCGCGCCAGCGCATCCGACCAGCGGCTGGCCAGCCGGCCCGAGGCCAGCGACAGCGCCAGCGCGAAGACGCAAAGGAACGTCATCGCGGCGGCGGTAAAGGTGGTCAGCCAGGCCGTATGGCCAGACGGCGGAACCACGCGATCGGCCTGCTTGCCAAGATCAAGGTCCAGAAGGCGGCGAAGGGCCGGAGGCAGGGTCACAGGTCCGCCCCCGCCAGTTGGATGCGCCGTTTCGATATCCGCAAGACCCGCGCCGGCACCTGCGCCTTGGCCTGCCGGATCAGATTCAGGTCATGGGTGGCCACCACGATGGTCTTGCCCATCCGGTTCAACTCCACCAGCAGGGTCAGCAGACGCAGCGACATCTCCCAATCCACGTTGCCGGTCGGCTCATCCGCCAGGATCACATTGGGGTCCATGATCACGGCCCGCGCCAGCGCGGCCCGCTGCCGTTCCCCCCCCGACAGCGAGGGTGGCAGCGCATCCGCCAGATGCCCCAGGCCGACCCAGCCCAGAAGATCCTTCAGGTCCTGCAACGCTCCGTGCTTGCCGGCGACGGTCAGCGGCAGCTGGACATTGGCGGCCAGCGGCAGGTGATCCAGGAATTGCACGTCCTGATGCACGACCCCGATCCGCCGCCGGGTCTTGGCGATATCGTCGCGCGTCAGGCTGCGCACCTCGCGGTCAAACAGCGTGACATGGCCGGCGGTCGGCAGAAGCTCGGCATAGGCCAGCTTCAGGAAGGTGGTCTTGCCTGCGCCGGATGGGCCGGTAAGGAAGTGAAACGATCCCGGCGCCAGCCGCAGGCTGACCTCTGACAACAGCTCTCTGCCGCCATATCCGTAGGCTGCATTTTCGAATGCGATCACTTGCCGGCACCTGTTTTGATACCATTCGCGGCCCAGATTGGACTGTGCCGATTGTGCTTTCAATCGCACGAGGCTCTAGCATTAGACAAGGCCGGGGCACAAACTCTTGGAACGGCAGTATATCGTTGCTACAACGGCAATGAAACAGCGCAGCGGCGTCGGGCTCGGGGGTGTTTGGAATGCGGCTGGTTTGCCCCAACTGCGATGCAAGGTACGAGGTTCCGGACGACGCAATCCCCGATGGGGGGCGCGATGTCCAGTGTTCGGCCTGCGGTCACGCATGGTTCCAGTTGCCCCCCGACCTTGAGGCCGCGGCCGAGGAAGAGGCAGCACTTTTCGGTGACGATCTGCCGGCGGCAGAGGCCGGGCAGGCCTTTGCAGGCGATGCCGGGGCCACCATCGAAGCCTTCGACGACTCGCCCGCGCCGCCGCCGCCCTTCGTCTCGGACCCGATCACGGCCGATCCGCTGGTTCAGGCCCCGATCGAAGAACCGCAGGTCGATGAAGAGGCGCTGACTGCAGCCATAAACGCGATGGTCACCGACGAGGAGGACATCACCTCCGCGCCCGCAGTGCCGCCCCGCGCGAAACTGGACGACGAAGTCCGCGCGGTGCTGCGCGATGAGGCGGAGCGTGAGACCGAAGCGCGCCGCGCCGAGGCGCAGCGGGCCGGCAGCCGCAAGGCAGAAGCCGAAGGCCAGATGCAGGTCCAGCCGGAACTGGGCGTGGGGCCCGCCCCCGCCGCCCTGTCGCCCACGCAGCGCCGGCTGGCGATGCTGAAGGGCAAGGACCCGGATGCCCCGCCGCCAGAACCCCGCCCGCCCGCCCGCCGCAGCGACCTTCTGCCCGATGTCGAGGAGATCAACTCGACCCTGCAGCCGGGTGACGCCGCCGCAATGGATGCCGAGGTGGACGCGCTGCCCGACCTGACCCGCGGCGGCGGCAGCTTCCGCAACGGCTTCTTCCTGGTGATCCTGTTGCTGATCATCGCTGCGGCGGTCTATGTCACGGCGCCTCAGCTGGCCGAGCAATTCCCCTCGATGAAGCCCTATCTCGACAGCTTTGTTGCCTTCGTGGATGCGATGCGGCTGTGGCTGAACGACAAGATGAACTCGGCCACCGCCATGCTGAAGGGCGATGCGGTCTGACCCGCCGGGTCAGAACAGATCCAGCAGCCGCTTGAGGTAATCCAGCTCTTCCGCAGGACGCTCTGCCTCGCCCGAACGGCGGCGGATTTCATCCATCAGCTCCTGCGCGCGCTTGTCCGGGTCGTTCTGCACCATGTTGCGGTCGCTGCCGATGCGGGCGGCATCGCCCGGCTCGCGGCCCAGCGGGTCGCGGCCATCGCGGTCCAGCCGGTCGGTGCGTTCGGTGCCGCCGGGCTCCTGCCCGTTCTCGCGGCGCTCGTCGGCCAAAGCCTCGCCGAAGTCCTTCATGCCTTCGCGCATGGCCTCCATGGCGTCGGCCTGATGGTCAAGGGCACCGTCAAGGTCGCCCTCTTCCAGCGCGCGTTCCGCCTCGCGCATCGACTCCTCGGCCCGGTCCAGCGCATCGCGGCCGGACTCGCCCTTTTCCAATCCATCGCCGGGCAGTTTCTGATCCTGCAACTGGTCCAGCCGGTCGCGCAACTCGCGCTGACGGTCGGCCAGATCGCCCGGGTCCTGCCCCGGCTCCTGCCCGTCGCGGCCGCGCTGCATGTCGCGGTAAGCGTCGTCCGACAGGCCTTGCTGGTCCTTCAGCGTCTGACCCAGATCGCGCATGGGGCCCTGGCCTTCGCCCTCACCGCCCGGCCCCTCGGTCACCTGCAGGTTCTCCATCAACTGGCGCAGCTGTTCCATCAGCGCCATCGCTTCGGCGGTCTTGCCTTCCTTCATCAGACGCTCGATCTCGTCCAGCATCTGTTGCAGCTGGTCGCCGGTGATCTCGCGCCCCTCGCCGTCCTGCGGCTGGCCATTCGGGTCACGCTGCGCCTGTTCGCCCAGTTCGCGCGTGTATTCCTTCATCGCCTGCTGAAGTTCCTTCATCAGCTGGTCGATTTCCTCGGGCGAGGCGCCGTTGCGGATCGCTTCTTCCAGCCGGTCCTGCGCCCGCTGCAACCGCTCCATCGCCGAGCCAAGGTCGCCCTCTTCGAACATCAGCGCGATGTTCCACAGCTTTTCGGCCATGGCATCGCGCTGCTCGATGGTCATGTCGCCCTTGATCTTGTCCAGCTCGCGCAGCGCCACCCGCAGGTGCAGGGCGGCGCGCTGCGAGCGCAGCAGATCCTCGGGCCGGTGGCTGATCGCCTTCAGGATCTCGGCCGCGCGGGGGGCGTTGGAGCGGTTCCACAGGATGTCCCGCCGCATCTCGATCACGGCGGCGGCCACCGGATCGAAGAAGCGCCGGCCATGCAGCACCACCTCATGCGGGGCCGAGTTGCCGGCCTGCCCCGCCGCATCGGCGACGGTGAACACCATGCTGACCGGCATGTTGGCAAGCGGGCTTTTCGACAGGTCGTCGATCAGGATTTCGGTAAAGTCCTTGCGCCCGCCCTTCATCGGCATCGGCAGGTCCAGCACCACCGGCTCGATCGTTTCGGGTTCAACGGTCAGGCCATAGCGGCGCTCCACCTTCGCCAGATCAAGGGTGATCGTCACCCGGCCGGCAACCACGCCATAGTCATCCGAGGCCTTGAAACCTTGCTTGAAGCGGCCATCCGCCTCGCGCTTCATGTCGCCCGAGACGGCAACGGTGGGCGATCCGTCCGGCGTGGCGGTGATTTGCCATTCGCGGCCGCCGGGGCCTTCGATCTCAAGCCGGCCGGACTGGCTGACGACCAGCGTGGTCAATCCGGCCATGCCTTCGGGCTTTGCCGGGGCAGCGCCTTCGGCCGCCACCGGCTCGGGCGCGACCTGAGCGATGGTCTGATCGACCGACAGCGCCCCTTCGGCACCGTAAAGCCGGATCTGGATGCGGGTGCCGACCGGAAGCTCAAGCGTGGGTGCCTTTACGTCGCCCAGATAGATCGAGGGCTTGCCGGTATAGGCCGGCGGCTGCGCCCAGCCTTCCCAGGACGGGCCACCCACCGCAGCCTCGACCGGGCCGGGGGTGAGGCCGGTCACCGACGACACCTGCCAGAGCGAGCCGAACATCACCGCCATCACGGCGGCAATCAGGGCGACATAGCGCAGCGAATAGGGGTCGCGCGACGACAGTTGCAGATCGGGGGCGACGGGCCGCGCCCCGGCGGCGCGTTCGGCCATCCGCTTCTGGTGCGCCCGCCAGACCGCCAGAGAGGCCGGGTCAGAGATGCCGATGACCTGCGTGTCCTGCAGCGCCGAAAGCGGGCGACCGGGCAGGGTGGAATCCAGGCGCGCCAGCGCATCGCCCATGGTCGGGCGGCGGAACTGCCGCCAGCCCCAAAATGCGGCGGCAAGGGCGGCGATCCCCACGACGGCGGCGGCGATCTGGACCCAAAGGATCGGCCCCAGATCCTGCAGCCCGAAGGCAAGTGCGGCAAAGCACAGCAGGAACAGGGTCCACAGCGGCCAGAACGCCCGGGCAATCCGCTCTGCCCACAGACCCAGACGGGTCAGGCGCAGGGGCCAGACCAGCGCCTGCAAGGCCTCGGGCGGGGTCTTGTCGGTCATTCAGTGCTCCGCGGCGTGTGAAGGGGTCACAGCCATGCGGGAAGTCTATCCCGCGAAATCATTTCGTCAAAGGTAGGCCTTTCCCGAATGACGGCGAATTGATCCCCATGCACCAGCACCTCGGGGATCAGCGGGCGGCTGTTGTATTCGCTTGCCATCACCGCGCCGTAGGCCCCGGCCGAGCGGAAGGCGACCAGATCGCCCTCGGCCAGAAGCGCCAGATCGCGCGCCTTGGCGAAGGTGTCGCCGGTTTCGCAGACCGGGCCAACGATGTCGAAGGGTTGGGTCGGATCGCCCGGCGCGCCTTCGATCACCGGGATGATGTCGTGATGCGCGCCATACATCGAGGGGCGCACCAGATCGTTCATCGCGGCGTCCAGGATCAGGAAATCGCGGCCCTCGCCGTTCTTTACATAGATCACCCCGGCGATCAGCAGGCCCGAATTGCCCGAGATCAGCCGCCCCGGTTCAATCTCGATCTCGGCCCCCAGATCGCCCAGCACGCGCTTGATCATCGCGCCGTAGTCGGTGGGCAGCGGGGGCGCGTCGTTCGACCGCGTGTAGGGAATGCCAAGCCCGCCGCCAAGGTCGAGCCGTTCGATCCTGTGTCCATCGGCGCGCAGGGCCAGCGTCAGTTCGCGCACTTTCTGGAAGGCGGCCTCGAAGGGGGCAAGCTCGGTCAGCTGGCTGCCGATGTGCACATCGACCCCGACGACCTTCAGCCCCGGCAGACGGGCGGCCTCGGCATAGGCCGCACGCGCCTTGGCGATGGGGATGCCGAACTTGTTCTCGGACTTGCCGGTGGCGATCTTCTCATGCGTCCTGGCGTCCACATCGGGGTTCACCCGGATGGCGATGGGGGCAACCACGCCCATGGAAGAGGCGATTTCCGAAATCGCCCGCATCTCGGGTTCCGACTCCACGTTGAACTGGCGGATGCCGCCTTCCAGCGCGGCGCGGATCTCGGCCCTTGTCTTGCCGACACCGGAAAAGACGATGCGGTTGCCGGGAACGCCCGCCGCCTTGGCCCGCAGGTATTCGCCGATGGACACCACGTCCATCCCCGCGCCCAGATCGCCCAGAACCTTCAGCACCGCCACGTTGGACAGCGATTTGATGGCAAAGCACACAAGATGCGGCAGCGGGGAAAGCGCCTCGGTGAACAGGTTGAAATGCCGGGTCAGGGTGGCGGTGGAGTAGACGTAGAACGGCGTTCCCACCGAGGCGGCAATCTCGGGGATGGCCACGCCTTCGGCGTGGAGGATGCCGCCCTGATACTGGAAATGATCCATCGCAGCGTCCTTCCGCCCTGTCCTTCTCAGCCGATATAGACGGGCGGCCGGATGCTGCAAAGCACCGATTTCTTCGAAGAAATCGGGCCGGGCCTGCAAGGGCGGCGGCGCGGAGTTCTTGAAAACGCCGCGGCCTCAGGTGCCGACGATGCCGGCCTTGACCTGACCCGAGACCGACACGCCCGGTTGGGCCGCGGATTGCGAAGGCGGGATCGGCGCGCCATCGGCACCGCAGGCGGCAAGGGCAAGCAGGGACAGGATCAGCATCGGGCGCATCATGGGGCCTTTCGGGCAAGTGTCGCGCACAGGCTTGGCCCAGTGCGCCCGCACTGTCACTTCAACTGTTGTTTCCACCTTGCAACCTGCGCGCGCACCTGATCGGGCGCGGTGCCGCCGTAGGACATGCGCGAGCGGACCGAGTTTTCGACGCCAAGCACCGAGTAGATCTCTTGCGTGATGCCGGGGTGAACCGCGTTCATCTCGGCCAGTTGCAGTTCGGGCAGGTCGCAGCCCTTCTTTTCGGCCAGCGCCACCAGCGTGCCGGTGACGTGATGCGCCTCGCGGAAGGGCAGGTTCAGGCTGCGCACCAGCCAGTCGGCCAGATCGGTCGCGGTGGAAAAACCGCTGGCGGCAGCGGTCTTCAGCACCTCGCGGTTGGCGGTCATGTCGCCGACCATGCCCGTCATCGCGGCAAGACCCAGCATGAGGGAATCCGCAGCGTCGAAGACCTGTTCCTTGTCCTCCTGCATGTCCTTGGAATAGGTCAGCGCAAGGCCTTTCATCACGGTGAACAGGGCCACAGTCGCACCAAGGATGCGGCCCAGCTTGGCGCGAAGAAGCTCTGCCGCGTCGGGGTTCTTCTTCTGCGGCATGATGCTGGAGCCGGTGGTCCAGCGGTCCGACAGCTGGACGAAACGGAACTGGGCACTGGACCAGATCACCAGCTCTTCGGCGAAGCGGCTCAGGTGCATGGCGCAGATGCTGCTGGCCGCAAGGAACTCCAGCGCGAAATCGCGGTCACTGACGGAATCGAGGCTGTTTGCGGTTGGCCGGTCAAAGCCAAGCGCCTTTGCCGTCATGTGGCGGTCGATGGGAAAGCCGGTTCCCGCCAGCGCCGCAGCCCCCAGCGGGGATTCGTTCATCCGGCGGCGGGCGTCGACAAAGCGCGAGCGGTCGCGGGCAAACATCTCGACATAGGCCATCATGTGATGGCCCCATGTCACCGGCTGCGCGGTCTGCAGATGGGTGAAGCCGGGCATCACCCAATCGGCACCCGCCTCGGCCTGAGCGACGAAGGCCTGCATCAGCCCGGTCAGCCCGGCAATCGCCGCGTCGCACTGGTCGCGGACCCAAAGGCGGAAGTCCACCGCCACCTGATCATTGCGGCTGCGCGCCGTGTGCAGGCGCTTGCCGGCCTCGCCCACGATCTCGGTCAGGCGGGATTCCACGTTCAGGTGGATGTCCTCCAACTCGACCCGGAACTGGAATTGCCCGGATTCGATCTCTGACAAGACCGTGAGCAGCCCTTCCCCGATGGCCTGCGCATCGGTATCACTCAGGATGCCCGTGGCTGCCAGCATGGCGGCATGGGCGCGCGAGCCGGCAATGTCCTGCGCGTAAAGCCGTTTGTCGAACCCGATCGAGGCGTTGATCGCCGTCATGATCGCGTCCGGCCCCTCGGCGAAGCGCCCGCCCCACATCTGGTTGGCGGCTTTGGTCTGGTCGGAAGCGGTCA
>CAKSTR010000016.1 GCA_934500835.1 uncultured Paracoccaceae bacterium
AAGCCGCCGTTCATCAACAGCTCCAGATCGCAGACCTGACGCTGGGTCAGATCCCAGGACGGCAGCGCCGCCGCCTCGTGCTTCAGCTTCTGGGCGGAATCGTAGGAGACGTAAAGCTCGGGGATCGGGGCATGCACGACGGAAGACATTCAGAGTTCCTTCTTCAAATTGAGGTCCGGCTGCGCAGCAACCTGTCGGAAACCAAAGCGATACAGGTGATGGTGCCGCCCGCGATCAGCCCTGCCCCGGCATCGGCCTTTGACAGCGCGACATAGACCTGCTGGCCCAGTTCCCGCGTGCCGACCAGGGCCGCGATGACCAGCATGGAAAGCGCCGCCATGATGGTCTGGTTCAGACCAAGCAGCACTGACGAGCGCGCAAGCGGCAGTTTGACCTGCCAGAGCAACTGCCATGGGGTCGCCCCCATCTGCACCCCCGCCTCGACCAGATCGGCGCGGACATTGCGCAAGCCATGTTCGACATAGCGGATCGGCGGCACCACGGCATAAAGCACGATCGCAATCAGCGCGGTGAATTCGCCGACCTTGAACAGCATCAGCGCCGGGATCAGAAAGACGAATTGCGGCATGGTCTGCAATGTGTCGCTGATCGGCCGCAGGAACGCCGAGAAGCGGTCGTTCTCGGCCGCGATCACGCCCAAGGTGCCGCCGATGGCAAAACAGATCAGCACGGCCACGGCGCTGAGATAGACCGATTGCATCATCGGCACCCAGAGCCCGGAAACGCCGGCCAGCCCAAGCCCCGCCATCGCCAATGCGAAAAGCCAGACCCCGCCTTTTTGCCAGGTGGCGACGGCGACGACCAGGACGACTCCCGGCCAGGGAAAGCCGGGCAAGCCTGTCCAGAACAGGATGGCGACGAAACCGGCGATGATCCCGCGCATCGGATGGCGCCAGCCCAGCGCCAAGACGATCAGGCCTGCAATCCCGACATAGGCGGCGGTGATGGCGGGGGTCAGCGCAAACCCCCAGACCATCGGGCTGGCAGAGCCGGAAAATCCGATCCGCATCGGCAGCATGACGCAATAGGTGATCGCATTGCGCAGGAAGGCGAAGAACGGCGTGCTCCAGGCGACGAAGTCCAGCAGCCAGACGTCGATCCGCTTCAACCAACGCTGCGCCTGATCGCCCGGAAGCAGGTCTTGCCCGGACAGGAGAAAGGCAATGATCAGCGCCAGAGCTGCCCCGCCCAGCAGCACCCGCCCCGAGATCGCGCGCGCGCCCCGCCCCGCAAGGCCACGTGTGCTGCGGTCAAGCAGCACGGCGATCAGGACGATCACCAGCCCCGCGCCCAAGGATCGCCCCAACTCGGCAGATCGCATCGCCGAGAGCACCTCCCACCCGATGTCGTTGAAGCCGCCGATGATGGCGATGATGATGACCATCGACAGCGACGCCATGGTGGTCTGGTTCACCCCGACCAACAGTTGCGGCAGCGCCGAAGGGACCATCGCCTGCCAGAACAATTGGCGCGGGCGGGCCCCCGCCATCAGCGCGCTTTCGATGATGGCGGGGGGCACGTCCCGCAGTCCGACAAGGGTGTTTCGGACCATGGGCGGCACAGAAAAGATCACGCTGGCCGCCAGACCGGCGGTCGGCCCAAAGCCGAAGAAGATCAACAAAGGGATCAGATAGCCAAAAGCTGGCCACGTCTGCATCACATCCAACAGGATGATCAGCCCGGGGCGCAGCTTCGGATAGCAATGCGCCAAAGCACCCAACGCAAAGCCGATCCCGACCGCGACCGGAACCGAAATCGCCACCAGCGCCAGCGTGTTCATCGCCTTCGGCCAATATCCCATCGCCACGACCACGCCCAGCGCAGCCGCGGCGAACAGGGCAAATCGCGCGCCCCCTGCGTAAAGCGCAATCAGGGTCATGAGCAGAACGGTTGCAGGCCAGGGCGCCCAGGCCAATGCGCTGCGGATCGCGGCCAAAGGCACCTCGGCGAGGGTTGAAAGCAGCATACCGACGGGCCGGGCGGCCTCGAATGCCGGGGTGACGATGGCATTCAGCCAGCCCGAGAGATCCAGCACCAGCGCCGCCGGAAAGCTGCCCAGAACCGGGATATGGCGGGCCAGCACGACAAGCAAAACCGAGATTGCCAGCAACCCGGCCCAGATCCAGGTCTGCCGACGGGCGCTGCGCGGGATCATGGCTTTGCCCCCTCCGGCAACCCCCCGTGTTGCGCATCGCGTTGCAGGACCTCAAGCACCGCGCTGGCTTCCAGCACAAGCCGATCCTCCCCCTCGACCCGGAAGCGGCGTTGGCCTGCGGCCAGTGCGGGCAGGACCACCTCGATCGGAGCGGCGGCTGGAACGCCGGGACCATCGGGCAAGTCCCCATCGCTGTGCCGGGCCAGATCGCGCACCCGAATTGCGCGGCTGAGGGCAACTTCCGCCGTGAAGGCCGAGACATAGTCATCCGCCGGCGACAGCAGGATTTCAGCCGGGGTGCCAAGTTGAATGATCTTGCCCCCGCGCATCAGCGCGATCCGGTCGGCCAGTCGGCAGGCCTCCATGATGTCATGGGTGATGAAAACGATGGTCTTCTTCAACTGGTGTTGCAGGCGCAGAAACTCATCCTGCATCTGACGCCGGATCAGCGGATCAAGCGCCGAGAACGGCTCGTCCAGGAACCAGAGATCCGGGTCGGTCGCCAGCGAGCGCGCAATGCCGATCCGCTGCTGCTGGCCGCCCGACAGTTCGGAAGGCAAGGCTTCGACGCGGTTGCCGAGTTCGACCAATTCCAACATCTCACGGGCGCGGGCCTCACGCGCGGGCCGTGCAACGCCTTGCAATTTCAAGGGAAAGGCGACGTTCTCCAAAGCCGTCAGATGCGGCATCAGGCCGAAACTCTGAAACACCATCCCCATCTTGCGGCGTCGGATCTCGGTCAGCTCGGCCCCGCTGACCTTTGCCAAATCCTGACCATCGAACTCCAGCGTGCCATGTTCTATGTCCAAAAGCCGCGACAGGCACCGCACGAGGGTGGACTTGCCCGAACCGGACAAGCCCATGATGACAAAGATCTCGCCCTTCTTCACATCGAAGCTGGCATCGACCACGGCGGGGATATGACCCTCACGGCGCAACCGCGCCGCCAGGGCCTCGGGATCGATCTGATAGCCTGCGGTGTCAAAGTAATAGGCAGGCCGCGCCCCGAACACCTTCCACAGGTTCTTGCAACTCAGCATGATGTGAGACGAGGCTTGCGCCATCGCGTGACCTCCTTTTGGGCCGGTCCAAGTCGATCAGTTCAGCGCAGCATCGACCCAGGGCCGCCAGACTGCTTCGTTCTGATCCACCCAAGCCGTCGTCACCGCATCCAGAGAGCCGCCCTGTTCAATGGCAAGCATCATCGACTGCTGGTCTTCGGTCGAAATCCGAAAGGCCTTCAGGACCTCATACCCGGCCGGCCATTTCTCGGCGAAGCCCGACCAGACCACCTTGTTGACGTCCGGCGGCATGATGCAGTGCTCGTTGGATTGATCGACACAGGGCGGCATTTCGATCCAGCCCACTTCCACCTCGGCAAGGATGAAATGCGGGGCCCAGAACATCATCACCAGCGGCGTCTTGGCGGCCGCCGCGGCGCGCAGTTCAGCCAGCATCGCGCCTTCGGACCCCGAAGGAACCGCGGTCAGCGGCAGGTTGTTATCGGCAATGATCGTCGCCGCGCGCGATCCCCAATCGGCCGGATAGTCAAGGAAACGCCCATTCGGCAATGTGTCCGGCGTCGCCAGGGCGCTGACGCAAGCGGGATCTTTCAAAGCCTCCCACGACGGCAGCGCGGGGCAAATCTCCTCCATGAATTTCGGATAGATCCAGCCTTCATTGGTCTTCAGACCCAAAGTTCCAATGTCTTCGACTTTCCCCGCCTCAAGCACCTTGGGATAGACGTCGCCGACATTGTTGAGCCAGATCTCGACCGAGGCGCTGATCTCGCCATCTGCAAGGCCCTGAAAATGGGGGTAATTGCCGGCGGTGATATACTCGGTCTTGTAGCCGGCCTTCTCCAGTATCTTGCCCGCGATCTGCGCCGAGATTTGTGCGCCGGTCCATTCCAGCATCGCCAACTTGATCGGCTCGCCCGACGCGCCCAGTTCCGCCGCCGAAAGTGGCGCCGAACCAAGGCCCGTGCTCAGGCCGGCCAAAGCGAAAGCCGTCATTGCGGCGTTTATTTTATTGCTATTCATTTTTCCTCTCCCT
This sequence comes from uncultured Paracoccaceae bacterium, assembly GCA_934500835.1. GTDB lineage: Bacteria > Pseudomonadota > Alphaproteobacteria > Rhodobacterales > Rhodobacteraceae > Pseudogemmobacter. Next base: position 4,232 of record CAKSTR010000016.1, read on the forward strand.
GTTAACGTTGCTTTCAACACTGGCGCCTACCAATGTGCGCCGCCGGTCACTTTGATCTCCTCCATCGTGATGCCCTTGGCCGCGTCGCCGATCAGAAAGGCGACGACGGCGGCTATTTCTTCGGGCTGGATGATCCTGCCCTGCGGATGCTGTGCCGCGATTTCGGCACGCGCCTCGGCGGTGCTGCGGCCCCTGCCCTCGCGGGCGACCACTTCGGCAAGATCGCTTTCCATCATCGGCGTATCGACCCAGGTCGGGCTCACCATGGTGCAGGTGACGCCATGCGCCGCCCCCTCCAGCGCGACGCAGCGCGTCAGCCCCAACAGCCCCGCCTTTGAGGCGCAGTAGGCCGGATTGTCCTTCCACCCGACCGTGGCTGCGGTGGAGCCGATGTTGACGATGCGCCCCCAGCCCTGCCCGATCATCGCCGGAAGGCAGGCGCGGATCATCCGGAAAGCGCCGGTCAGATTGGTGTCGAGTATCTCATGCCACAAGGCATCCGAATGCCCGGTCACCGGCTGCTCGGCGGTCACCCCGGCAGCGTTGACCAGCACATCCGCGATGCCGAACCAATCCTCGGCACAGGCGCTGAAGCGATCGATCGAGGTTTGCTTGGTCAGATCCAACACTTCGGCCCGAACCTCCCCGCCCAAGGCTTTAGAGGCAAGACTTAGCGTCTCAAGCGCCGCAACCCGGTTGGGCGAGGTCACGTCCCGCGCGCCAAGAAAGACGCGATGCCCTTTCGCCGCAAGGTCCAGCGCAATGGCATAGCCAATCCCGGAAAGCCCTCCGGTGACAATCACCCTGCGCTGGTCGTGCTGGATCATGCCAAGGCCCCACGCATCCGCAGGTTGGCGGGATCGAACGGCGGCTTTGCAAGGATGCGCGCGCCCCGGCGCTTGCCCAGGACTTCGGCCTCCAGCCCTTCGCGGGCGTGACGATCGCGCAGATAGGCCAAGGCCAGAACCTTGCCGGTTCGGGGGCCATAGGCGGCTGAGGTCACGATGCCGACACAGCGGTTACCTTGCCAAAGCCCATGCGAATAATAGGGCAGCGTCTCGCCCGGATCGAGTTCAAGCAGCACCATATCCCAGCGGTCCTCTGCCGCCATCCGCTTCAACACAGCCTCGCGGCCGATAAAGTCGTGGTCTGGCTTCACAAGAAAACCCATGCCGGTTTCAGCGGGGGTGCGTTCGGTGGTGAAATCCGAACCCCAGGCCGGATAGCCCTTTTCCAGCCGCATCGCGTTCATCGCGTAGGCACCGAAACAACCGATCTCGCCCGCGGGCAGCGACTGCTCCAGCGCAAGGAACAATTCCGAGGCGCGGTCGGCTTTGACATGAAGCTCCCAGCCAAGCTCGCCCACATAGGAAAGCCGCAGCGCCCGCGCGGGGATGCCTGCCACCGTCATCTGGCGCACCGACATCCATGGCCCAACCGGATCCGGGCTTAACCGCCGCAAGATCTCTTGCGATTTCGGGCCCATAAGGCCGATCACGGCGAAATCATCGGTCACCCGTGTGACGGCAACGTCAAAGCCCCTGGCCCGGGCCCTGAGCAGATCATCATCGCGCATTTCGGCCGCCGCGGCAGAGGTGAGATAGAAGTGATCCTCGGCCAGACAAGCGACGGTGAATTCCGATTCCGTCCCGCCGGCCGGCGTCAGCGCATAGGTCAGCCCGACCCGGCCCGGTTTGGGGGCAAGGTTGCAGCCCAGATGATCGGTAAAGGCGCGGGCATCCTTGCCCCTAACCTCGAATTTCGAGAAGACCGACATATCGGCCAAGCCCGCCGAACTGGTCACCATCTGGCATTCGCGCGCCACCGCCTCGGACCAATCGGGGCGGCGGAAGGTCAGGGTCGCCTCGCCTCCGAACCAGTTCGGCCGCTCCCAGCCATAGGCCGCGCCCATCTGGGCTCCACGCTCTTTCATCAGGTCGTAAAGCGGGGTCAGACGCTTTCCGCGTGCCGCCGGGCGCTCTTCATAGGGGTAGTGAACGCCGAATTGCAGGCCAAAGCATTCAATCGCCTTCTCGACGCGGTAGTCACGGTCGGCCCAAGGGCCAAAGCGGCGGCTGTCCACCGCCAAAGCATCCATCGGAGGCGCGCCATGCGTCATCCAGTGCGCCAGGAACCAGCCAGAGCCGCCCCCCTCCATCACGCCCATGGAAGAGCCGGTCAGAAGCCAGGCATTGGGCAGGCCCCATGCCGGACCAATCAGCGGGTTGGCATCCGGGGTGAAGGTGATCGGCCCATTCACCACCGATTTGATGCCGCCATTTTCCAAAGCCGGAATCCGCGCCATCGCGGCCAGCAGGATATGTTCTACCCGGTCCAGATCCGGGGCCATCAGTTCCGCGCCGAATTCCGGCGGCACGCCGTCAACCGACCAGACCTGCGCATCCTTTTCGTAAGGCCCAAGGATCAGCGCGTCGCGCTCCTGGCGGACATACCAGCTTTCCTCGGGGTCGCGGATCATCGGCAGTTCAGGCAGACCGGCGGCAATGCGACCGGCCACTTCCGGCACGGTATCGGTCACCAGATACTGGTGCAGAACCGGCACCGAGGGCACATTCGCCCCCATCATCGCACCGATCTCCCAGCCCCAGGTTCCAGCCGCGTTCACGATATGCCTGGCGCGGATCGGGCCATTCTTGCATTCGACCAGCCAGGCGTCGCCCTCTCGGCGGATCGAATGGACTGGGTTGCGGCGCAGGATCACCGCACCGCCAGCCGTGGCGACCTTGGCCATGGCATTGGTTGCCAGGGTCGGATCGACATGGCCGTCATCCGGCTCGAAAATTCCGCCCAGAATGCCCTCGGTGCGGGCCAAAGGATGCAAAGCCGCAACATCTTCGGGCGATGTCAGCAAGCGCAGCTCGTAGCCGGTGAATTTGGACAGGCCCGCGACATGGGCGAATTCGTCCATCCGGTCGGGGTTCGAGGTAATCCGCATCGCCCCGCTGCGGTGAAACCCACAGCTTTCGCCGGTTTCGGCCGGCAGGATATCGCGGTAAAGCCGGACCGAGGTGGCGCGCAATTCCTGAATGGTGGCGTTATGGGCAAAATGGGTGCAAAGGCCCGCCGCATGCCAGGTCGAGCCATGGGTAAGGTCGTTCTTCTCGGTCAGGACAACATCGGTCCAGCCCGCTTTCACCAGATGATACATCAGCGAAACGCCCATGGCGCCGCCGCCGATGATCAATACCTGGGCCTCAGTGGTCATGCTTTCATCCTTTCGCCCGCAGGATCAAAGGGCGGGCGGGTCAACACCGTCGCCGCATGATGCCTGCCAGCAATTTCAATTGAGAAATTGCGCTGCGCGGTCGTCGCAGCCGTCTCGCCGGGCGCGATTTCGATCAGCCCCAGCGCCAGTGTTTTGCCGGTCCGCGCCCCCCGCGCGCCGGATGTGGTCAGGCCAACCACGCGGCCATTTTCCCAAATCGGCTCGTCATGCAGGACAAGCGGGTGCTCGTGCAGATCAAACAGGACCAGCTTTCGGCGCGGCCCCTCGGCTCGCTGCTTTTGCAACTCGGTCTTGCCAAGGAAGTCCTTCGACCAGTCGACCGCGAACCCCAGGCCCGCCTCAAGTGCTGTGATGTCTTGGCCCAGATCATGGCCCATGTGGCGAAAGGCCTTTTCGATCCGGCAAGCGTCGAGCGCATAGTGACCCATCGGCTTTGCCCCGGCCTGACGAAGCGCCCGGAACACTTCCGCCGCAGAGTTGACTGGAATGTATAACTCCCAGCCCAGTTCCCCCACGAAGCTGACGCGCTGCGCCGTGCAGATCTGCCCGGCCACCGTGACGGGTTTCGAGGTCGAAAAGGCGAAGTCCTGCCAGTCATCGGGCGAAAGCGCGGCAAGAAGGCCCCGCGATCCTGCCCCCATCAAGCCGATCACGGCCTCCGTCTCGGTCACGTCGGCAATCTTGACCTGATACCCGCCGGCGCGCCGCCGCAACCATGCGCCATCCCGCCAGCGCGTCGCGGCGCCCGAGACAAGGCGGAAGCGATCCACCCCGTCCCGCCGGATCGTCACATCGGCCTCGATGCCGCCGCGATCATTCAGCATCACCGTATAGACGGCGCGGCCCAGCGGCACGTCGAGATTGGCGGTGGCGACATGCTGAAGGTAGGCCATCGCCTCTGGCCCCGAAATGTCGAACTTCCCAAAGGGCGACAGATCCAGCAGCGTCGTTCCCTCGGCCATCTCGGCCGCTTCGCGCACCGCAATCGGATACCAGGCCTGGGCGCCAACCGAATAGGGCAAGTCGCGTTCCGAGGCGTCCCTGGCATACCAAAGCCCGCGCTCCCAACCCGCCGTCAGCCCAAAGACCGCCCCAGCCTGCGCCCATTCATCATGCAAGACGGATTTGCGCAGCCCCCGTCCGGCCTTTGATTGCTTGAACGGCCAATGCAAAGCAAAGACATCCGCGACCGCCTCCTGCATCCGGGTCTCGACATGCGCCGCCGCCGCGGCCAGGGGATCGACCCGGGCCACGTCAACCTCCCACAGATCGATGGGCGCATGCCCCTCCCGCATCCAGTCGGCCAGCACCCGGCCGACCCCTGCCGAAGACATCACCCCGACCGAATTCATCCCTGCGGCAACGAAAAGCCCGTCCACCTCAGGGGTTTCGCCCAGCAACATCTTGGAATCTATGGTGAAACTTTCCGGACCATTCATGAAATGCTGGATCCCCACCTGGGCCAGCCCCGGAATCAGATCCAAAGCCGCCTCCATGAAGGGGGTGAATTGTTCCCAATCTTCCGGCATTTCGAGGAAGGGCCGATCCCCCTCTGGCCCATAAGCATCCCAGCTTTTGGCATTGGGCTCAAACCCGCCGATCACCAGTTTGCCCGCGTCGCCCTTGACGTAAATGCCGCGGTCCAGATCGCGCAGCACCGGGAAAGGATGGGGCATCTCCGGCATCGGCTCGGTCACGACATACATGTGTTCAACCGCCTGCAGCGGCAGCGCGACCCCGGCCTGATCCGCCAGATGCCTGGACCAGGCCCCCGCGCAGAGGGCGACCTGATCGGCGCGGATCACCTCGCCACCAGCCATCTCGACGCCACAAACCCGGTTGCCTTCGATCACAAGCCGCGCCACCCGGGCATTCTCGCGGATCTCAACGCCTTGGGCCTTGGCCTGTCTGGCATAGGCCATGCACAGATCGACCGGGTTCACATTGGCGTCTTCTTCCACCGCCATCGCGCCGATGATGCCCGCAAGATCCAGCCCCGGAACCGCAACGCCTTCGGGGCCGGTGATCGTGGGATGCAGGCCAAAATGCCGACCAAGGGAGGCAATGCGATGCAACTCGTCCATCCGCGCCGGATCACGCGCCAGCCAATAGCCCCCGGTGCGACGATAGCCGGTCGACATCCCGCTTTCGGTCTCAAGCCGGGGAAACAGCTCGCCCGCATACATGGCCAGCCGCGTCGCATTGGGCGTGCCGCGCAGCGGGCCGACAATGCCCGCGGCATGCCAGCTGGTACCCGAGGTCAGCGTATTGCGCTCCAGAAGGGTGACTCTGAGATCCGCTTTGCGCGTCAGGTGGTAGGCAAGGCTAAGCCCCACCGCACCGCCGCCAATGATCACGATCTTCCGCATTTCTACCGCTGCCGACTGCCTAGAACGCAAGTCAGACAGAGTGAGCAGAGTTCACGCAAGGATAGACAGTTATCATAAGCGATACTAATCTCTCTCAGATAGCTGGACCATTGCTGCCCCGCGCTTGGCTTGTGATAGGCTGTGGATGCAAAGGAGGATGCCAATGGCATGGAGCCCTCTCGCAATCGCGCGTGATCCGCAGGGACTTCACCTGATACAGCCCCGCCGGCGGCCAGGTGCCGGACCTTGCCCCAGCCCGCGCAGCAACAAGGTATTGCCAGAAAAATCAACATATTACCCCAGACGTCGTCACAGTCCTGAGTTCCCTGTCCTCAGCCTTGCCCGCAGAAAGTCCGCACCTTGATCCAAGTGGCCCCAAAGACGCGTCAGAACGGCAAGGACGAGCCGGATATCAACCTCTTTCGCGCGATCGAGGTCTTCATGGCGGCGGCCGAGATGCAGCAGGTCACGGCCGCCGCCTCGGCGCTGAAGATGACCCAATCGGCCGCCTCGCAGCATCTGAAGAACCTTGAAACCATCTTCGGCGTCTCGCTGTTTGACCGCTCGGTGCGTCCCATCGCGCTGACCTATGCGGGCGAGATGTTGAAGCGGCATGGCTATCGGCTGCTGAACCAGATCGACGATCTGAAACGCGACATGCAGCACCTCGGGGCCTCTTCCCTGCCGGTTCTGCAGGTCGGGCTTCTGGCCTCGATTGCGACCACGCTGACGCCGGGGCTTTACGACCTGATCAGCAAAGAGTTGAAGGTGCCCGAGCTGATCCTGTCGGCCGGCCTTGCCACAGACCATTTTGCGGCGCTGAATGATCGGCGGCTGGATATCGCCATCACCTCCGAGCGCCTGCTCGAAGCGCCGGGCTACACCTTCACCCCGATCATGGACGAGCCATTTTTCCTTATACTTCCGAGCAGTTACAAGGGTCCAACCGACGATATCAACGAAATTTCCCGCCGGCTGTCTTTGGCACGTTTCGGCACCACAACGCCGGTCGGTCGCCGTACCGATCAGCATCTGCAACGCTGCCGGCTGGACCTGCCGCGCGCCATTGAAGCTGACAGAACCGCCATGGTCATGGCCGGGGTGATCACCGGCGAATGCTTTGCGATCCTGACTCCGACTTTGCTGATCGACGGGGTTGCCGAAGGGATGCAGCTGCAAATTCTTCCCCTGCCCTTCGCCCCCTTCAAGCGCACCATTCAACTGGTCAACCGGCGTGACGATCTGGGCGACAAGCCCCAGCGGATCGCCATCGAAAGCCAGAATATCCTGAAGAAGGCGATTGAGCGGCACTTTCCGAAACTGGGCAATCAGGTGATCTACCATGAGATCGCTAATCCGTCCCATTAGGATAACCTATACTAGCATTTTGCGCTGTCCTGATCGCATGACGCGCCACTATCGTCCGTTCCAGACCGGCAGTCCGCGGCACAGGAACGGAGATAGCAATGCTAGAGCGACGGGGCCGCAGTGCCCGGATGCAAGAACGTCGTGAAAAGACCAGCGTCTCTGCACCCTATGTGCATCGGCGCATCGGCATTGTCAGTCTGATCGACGACGAGTCGGTGGCGATCATCGAGCGCAACGCCGACCGCATCCTGGACGAGATCGGCATGGATTTCCGCGGCGATCCCGAAACGCTTGAAATCTTCAGGGCCGCCGGGGCGCGTGTCGACGGGGAGCGGGTCCGCTTTGATCCCGGCTGGTGCCGCGACAAGATCAAGACCGCTCCGAAGGTCTTTACCCAGCATGCCCGCAACGCGGCGCGCTCGGTCCAGATCGGGGGCGATGCCCAGCTTTTCTGCCCCAGTTTTGGCCCGCCTTTCGTCCATGACATGGAGAAGGGCCGCCGCTATGCCACGATCCATGATTTCCGCGAAATCACCAAGCTGCACTATAGCCTGAACGCGGTGCACCATTCCGGCGGCGTGGTTGTCGAGCCGGTCGATCTGGCCGTTCCGATCCGCCATCTGCACATGGCGCATAGCCACCTGACCCTGTCTGACAAGCCATTCATGGGCGCCGTCACCGCGCCCGAGCGGGCGCGCGACACCATCTCGATGGCGAAGCTGGCGATGGGAGAGGAATTCGTCGATCAGAACTGCGTGCTTTACTCGGTGGTGAACACCAACGCGCCCCTGGTCATGGATGAGACCATGCTTTGGGCGCTGAAGGAATACGCCAAGGCGGGGCAATGCACCGTGGTGTCGCCCTTCGTGCTGGGAGGGGCGATGTCGCCCGTTTCGGTCGCCGCCACGCTGGCGCAGGTTCTGGCCGAGGTTCTGGCCTGCGTCTCGTTGATCCAGCTGATCCGCCCTGGCGCGCCGGCGGTCTTTGGCACCTTCTTCTCCCCGATCAGCCTGCGCACCGGCGCGCCGACCTTCGGCACCCCCGAAGGCACTCAGTTCCAGATGTGTGCCAAGACCCTGGCGGACCGACTTGGCCTGCCCTTCCATTCGGTGGGGGCGCTTACCGCCTCGAAAGTGCCGGATGCTCAGGCCGGGTATGAAAGCCAGTCGCAGCTGATGGGAGCGGTGATGGCGGGGGTGAACTTCATCATCCATGCCACCGGCTGCCTCGAAGGACTGCTGACCACCGGCTATGAGAAGATCGTCATGGATGCCGACCGCTGCGCGGCAATGGCGCGCTTCGTGCAAGGGATCGACTTTTCCGAAGCCGCCCAGGCGATGGACGCTTTCGCCGAAATCGGCCCCGGCGGCCATTTCCTTGGTGCCGCTCACACCCGCGACAATTTCGAATCCGCCTTCTGGATGGGCGACATGTCGGACAACGGCACCTACGAGCAGTGGATCGCAGAAGGCGGGATGTGGGAGCAGGATCGCGCTACGGCCAAGGTGAAGCAGCTGCTTACCGACTATGAGGCCCCTGCAATGGACATCGCCATCCGGGAGTCGCTCGACGACTTCGTCGCACGGCGCAGCTTTGAAATCACTGGAGAAAAGGCATGACCCTGCAAACCAGCTGGAGCCTGGAGGATACGGCTGCACGGCGCGACCGTTACTATGCGGCGAGCCAGAAGAAGTTCGTCCCCTTCCGCGACCCGATGGTGTTCCGCCGTGGCCAGATGCAATATCTCTGGGACGAGAATGACCGGAAATACACCGATCTGCTGGCGATGAATGTCTGCGTCTCGGTTGGCCATTCCCATCCGGTCGTGGTCAAGGCCGCGATGGATCAGGCGCAAGAGCTGACCCATTGCACCACGATGTTCTATCATCCGGTGCCCGCCCATTTCGCCGAAGAACTGGCGAATACGATGCCGAAAGGCCCCAAGGGCGATATCGAATGGGTGGTCCATTTCACCAACTCCGGCTCTGAGGCGATTGACCTCGCGATGGCGATGGCGCGCGGCTATACCGGAAATCTGGATCTGCTGGCGCTTCGCACCGCCTATCACGGGCCGACCTCGGCGGCGCAATCGGTGACCGGCATTTCGGGCTGGCGGCATCCGGGCATGCCCGGCAACGTCGCCTTCGTCGCCGAGCCGAACCAGTATCGCGGCATCTTCGGCCAGAACGCCGGGGCGGCGCCCTATCTCGAAGAGATCGAGCGGGTCATCCAGACCTCGACGACCGGGCGCATTGCCGGCATGCTGGTGGAAAGCGTGCAAGGCTATGGCGGCATTATCGAAATGCCTCCCGGCTATATGTCCGGCGCGGCCGAACGGGTGCGCGCGGCTGGCGGGCTGTATATCGCAGATGAGGTGCAATCGGGCTTCGGGCGCACCGGCGATCATATGTGGGGATTTGAGGCGGACGGGGTGATCCCCGACATCGTGGTGATGGCGAAGGGGATCAGCAACGGCTTCCCGCTGGGCGCGGTTGTCGCCCGCAAGGAAATCGCCGCGCCGATGGCCGAGAAGTTCATGTTCCACACCTATGGTGCCAACCCCACCTCTTGCGCCGCGGGTCGCGCAGTGTTGCAGGTCATCCGCGAGGACAAGGTGCAGGAGAATGCGCGGGTGGTCGGCGCCGCGCTGCTCAAGCGTCTCAAGGCCTTGAAAGAGCGCCATGCCGCCATCGGCGATGTCCGAGGACGCGGCCTGATGCTGGCGATCGAGATGGTGAAGGACCAAAAGACCAAGGCGCCGGATGCGGCCACCACCTCGGCAGTGTTTGAAGCCTGCCGCAAGGCCGGGCTGATCCTGTCGAAATCGGGTCCCTTCCAATCCTGCCTGCGGATGGTGCCGCCGATGTGCCTTTCGCTGGACGATGTCGATCAGGTCGCAGAGGGGCTTGATCAGGCCTTCACCCAGGCCGCCAAAGCCGGCTGACGAACGCGGCAAATCTGCCTCTGGTCGCGCCCTGCCCGGCGGATGGCGGATCGGTGCGATCCTCCTCGGACTGGCGCTCGCAGTGGAGGAAGCGGCCGCCCCCGGGCATTCGTTGTGGTGGTCTCGGGTGTATCAGACCTACGAATGTCGGGGGAAGTTCGGCGACCGCGCACGAGACGTTTGTAGCCTCTATGCAATGCGGAACCGGCCAGGCGGAACCGGTCAGCGTCAGATACGTTTGAACATCTGCCGGTGCAGACCTGCCGGTCGGGCGCATCTGCTGAGGAAGACCGGAATGGCTCAGGACAATCCCCCCGCCGCTTCGGTTCCGGGAGAGCGGACCGTCCCCGTGGCCGAGGCTGACAACGGCCAGATCGTGCGCGTGGCGGCCGGGCTGGTGATTGCGGCGGTGGTGATTGGCGGGCTCTATCTGGGCCAGGGTGTGCTGATCCCGCTGGCAATCGCCTTTCTGCTGAGTTTCGCGCTCGGCCCGCTGGTGACCATGCTCTGCCGGATCGGCTTGTCGCGTCTACTGTCTGTCTGCGCGGTCATGCTGATTGTGGGCGTCTTCATCGCCGCCCTCGGCCTGCTGGTCGGTTCGCAGATCCGCGCGATCAGCGCCGAGCTTCCCGCCTACAAGTACACGATCCGCGCCAAGATCGATGAGATCGGCAGTCAGATGCGCGGCCCGGGCTTTCTGGATGGTGCGATTGAAACGGTGGGCACCGTTCAGAGCGAGGTGAACGCGGCGGCCGGCACCGATGTGACCGAGCCCGCGCAGAAGGTGCAGGTCGTGCCGCCGCCGACCTCTCCGTTCGAGACCGCCCTCGCATGGCTTGCCCCGACGCTGGAGCCGATTGCCACCGCGGGTATTGTGCTGGTCTTCGTTTTCCTCGTGCTGCTTGACCGGGGGAATCTGCGTGACCGGCTGATCCGGCTGATGGGGGGCAATCTGCACCGCTCCACCGACGCGCTGGAAGAGGCGGGACGGCGCATCTCGAAATATCTGCTGATGCAGGTGGTGGTGAACGTCACCTATGCGATCCCGATGGCGCTTGGCCTGTGGTTCATCGGCGTGCCGGGCTGGATCCTCTGGGGGGCACTGGCGGCGCTGATGCGCTTCATTCCCTATGTCGGGCCTCTTCTCTCATCCATCTTCCCGCTGGCGCTCGCCTTCGCGGTGGATCCGGGCTGGCATATGTTCCTCTGGGCGCTGGCGCTGATCCTGGCTCTGGAGCTGATCAGCAACAATATTGTCGAGCCGATGCTCTATGGCACATCAACCGGGCTTTCGGCGATTTCGCTGATCGCGGCGGCCACCTTCTGGACCGCACTCTGGGGGCCGATCGGGCTGATCCTCTCTACCCCGCTGACGGTCTGTCTGCTGGTCCTTGGCCGCAATCTGCCGCAACTGCAGTTTTTTGAAGTGCTGCTCGGCTCGACGCCGGTGCTGGATGTGCCGACGCGGATCTACCAGCGCCTGCTGGCCGATGATGCCGATGAGGCGATCGAGATCGCCGACCAGAGCGTGGACGAAATCGGCATCATCGAATTCTACAACAGCCATGGCACCGATGTGCTGCGCCAGGTCAGCGACAATTACTTTGGCAATGCCCGGGCCGAGCACCGGCTGCGTGTCGCAAATTGTATGGATGAGCTGCTGGACGACCTGCGCAGCAGCTACCCGCCGCCAGCCGCTGCCGATGGCCCGCCGCGCATCGCCTGTATCGGCGGCAAATGGGAGGTGGACAGCATCGCCTGCGAAATGCTGGTCCATGCTCTGGAGCTGCAGGGCATGCCCGCCATCCAGCGCCGCGAGGGGGTGGTGACAGCGCGCCATGTCGACAAGCTGGCGCTGGACGGGATTGAGGTGGTTTGCCTCAGCTATCTCAGCCGTGATCCGTCCACGGCCATCCGGGCCTATTGCCGCCGCCTGCGACATCGCTGGCCAGAGCTGCGCATTGTCGTCGCACTCTGGAACGCCCCCGCCGATCTTCTCGAACAGGCCCGCATCCGCGACTTGGGCGCGGATGAGGTTGTCACCTCGGTCAATGAGGCGGTGCACCGGCTGCGGCGCATGCTTACCCCGGCCGAGGCGCTGCGCGACCAGATCGCCCCCGCACCCGAGAACGACGCCGAACGTGTAGCAGCCCTTCAGATGAGTGACGTGCTGAGCGGCCATTCGCGTGAAGACCTGGACGCGCTGGCGCGGCGGGCCGCGGATGTTTTCGACGTGAAATTCGCAGTGATCTCGGCCATTGACGCCGATACCGAATTCATCATCGGCCAGAGCATGGATCTGCCGGGCCGCCAGACCCGCGATGGCACCGCCATGATCACCATGCCGCGCGATGAGGCGATCTGCGATCACGTTGTGGCTTCTGGCGATCTGCTGGTGGTCAATGACACCGAACGCGACCCGCGTTTTGCCGATCACCCGGCGATCCGCCTCTGGAGCACACGGTTCTACGCTGGCGCGCCGCTGGCCGATCAGAAGGGCCGTGTGTTTGGCGCCTTCTGCCTGCTTGACACCGAGCCGCGCGAATTGTCCGGGGAAGAGCTGACATTGTTGCAGAGCATGGCCACGGACACGGTGTCACTGATCACCGGCGAAGAGACGTCGACCACCCCCGCGAAGGCCCGCGAAAGCGAGGGTTCGACGGAGCTAACAGGTCGCTGAATTGGTCTTGCGGCCGGAATGTTTTCTTCTTCCAGCCGCCACGAGCTCAAGGCTTAGCGGCTTTTTTTCGGGCGAGCCCGGGGCCTCCACGCCCCTCGGTCAGGCGGCGAGCAGTCCCGGGAGCCGGGCCGAGAGTATTGGCGGCCATCGTCGATTACATCTGCCTCCTGGCCACAGGAGATGGGCTGCTCGATCAAGAGACTGGGGCCAAGGTGCTCAAGATCTATGATTAGGGTCAGGACCTATTAATCGGCTTGAGGCAGCTGGGCGTGGGTGATCCAAGGTCCCGAATTGATGGGGTGATCATGTGCAACCTTTTCTGGCTGACCGACGAGCAGATGGAGCGACTTCGACCGTTCTTTCCAAAGAGCCATGGGAAGCCGCGAGTTGATGATCTGCGGATCTTGAGCGGCATAATTTTCATCAATCGCAATGGGTTGAGATGGTGTGACGCTCCTCGGGAGCATGGCCCGCCCAAGACCCTCTACAATCGCTGGAAGCGGTGGGGTGACTGGGCGTCTTCGCCCGGATGATGAAGGGGCTGGCCTTCGAAGGCGGCGAAGAGAAGGTCGTCATGATCGACGCGACCTACCTGAAAGCGCATCGCACGGCCTCGAGCCTGCGGGCGAAAAAGGGGGGGGCGACGCCCAGCGCGGTCGTCTGATTGGGCGCACGAAGGGTGGCTTCAATACCAAGCTGCATGCCGTCACCGACGCCAAGGGACGACCCCTGAAGTTCTTCATGACGGCAGGGCAGGTCAGCGACTACAGCGGTGCTGCCGCCCTGCTGGGCAGTTTGCCGAAGGCGGAATGGCTGTTGGCCCCCTCTCACGGTTTGCAAGCAAACCGTTGCCGGGCAACGGACCGGGGCTACGATGCAGACTGGTTCCGAGATGCTTTGATAGACAAGGGGATACGTCCCTGCATCCCTGGTCGAAAGTCGCGCAGCAAAGCTGTCCGCTACGACAAGCGCCGGTATCGCCGCCGCAACCGCATCGAGATCATGTTCGGTCGCCTGAAGGACTGGCGCAGGGTCGCAACCCGCTATGACAGATGCGCCAAGACCTTCCTATCCGCCGTCGCACTCGCGGCCACAGTTATATTCTGGCTTTGAAAATCAATGAGTCTGGACCCTAAAATCTGGCCCAATGAGAGGACCGGACCGTGAAGCGATCGAAATTCACGGAAGAGCAGATTGTGCTATCCTGCGGGATCAGCAGTGCGACTCTCTGGGCCTGGGAAGGCAAGTTCGACTGTATGGAATTGTCCGACGCGAAGCGGCTGAAGACACGTGAGAGAAGACAGCCGGCTGAAACCTGTGTGACCGAGTGAGCGCAGGAACTTGCCGATCTGCCTACGAGCCCATGGCGGAGCCGGTTCAGTCAGATAGCGTAGGGCTAACGCGTGATGAGGGTGTCTGGTTGGCCGCTTTAGCCATTGTTTCTGAGCATCTGCGGCTGACTGGCAGTCTGTTCACCCGATTTGGTTTGATGCTGACAGCACTTTGGGCGGGATCGGCGTTGCTTAACCAGGTTCTGTTGCGTATCGCGGTAGAGGTCGGCATGTTCAGTCGCTTTGCCGGACTCATCGCTTTGATGCCGGTCGTACTTCTCCAACTTGTCCTGTATGCGGCTTGTTTTCTCATCTTAAAGGCACCTGGCGGCCCACAGGCACTGCAGACCGAAATGCCGGCCTCTGAGCCAGAAACGGCGAGCCGGATCGCAGTCTTCACCTCGGTCCTCCTTCTCGGGCTGGTGCCGTTCTATGCCTATTACGCGGGATGGGGGCTTCTGGGAGATACGCTTCGCAGCTATGCTCAGGTGTTCCAGAATGCCCAGATGCGCCGCGTTGACTTCAGCCAGCCTGAGTTGCCGCCGACTGCGCTCGATGTCGGACAGACGCTTTGGGTGGTGGTGACGGTGGGGCTAATCTGGCTGGTCCGGCGCTATGCCAAGGCACTGCATAAGGCCGGAGGCCATGGCGCGTGGTCGCTTCTTGTCGTGGCCTGCGAGGCGACCTGGGCGCTGATCGGCCTCTATGTGCTGAGCGGCTGGAAGAGCACGGTTGTCGGCTGGCTGGCGCATGCGCCGACGCCGGCCGATCTGTTCAACTGGCTCGTCGGGTATGCACAGGCCCAAGGGGCAAATCTCGGCATCGCGCCTGCGGGACTGCGCCCGACCGATTGGGCGCCGCACTTCCAACTGACCGAATTTCTGACGCGGCTCTTCTGGTACGCGCTTTTGCCGGTGATCTGGTTCAACCTTGGCGCCATCATTTATGGCCACGATATCGCCCAAGTCGCGCAGCCGACGCGAAAGATTGCGGGCGACGCGATGCAGAACTGGCAGGCGCTGCCCAGGCAGCTTCGTGATTTCATTGGTCATTTCTGGATCGGCCTCATCAAACGCTGGCATGCGGTGACCAATGGCATCTTGCTTGCGGCGGCGGCGGGGGTGCCGCTGACGGTCTCGGTCGTTGTGCTGTGGCGGCTGATCGACTGGCTGGGGAACTGGGCCTGGCTCGGGGCGGCCGAGTTGCTCGGGCCGCAGGATCCCCTGGTCTGGCAGGTCGTCTCGGTGCCGCTGAACATGTTGTTCAACGCGCCCGGCGCACCCGGGGGCGGATTGCTGGTCTCGCCCCTGCAATTTTGTTGCCTCGCCGCCGGGCTCGAGCTGGCGCTGCGTGCCTTGCGCGCTAGCGCAGAACCGGAAGCTGAACTCTCAGCGACAACGGGATAAGCAAGGCGTCAGGGTAGGTCCGCAGCCCCGAAATCTCGAGCGAAAGCGCCTCGACGCTGGCTCGCGGGACAAGGTAGGCCTGTTCGGAAATCGCGGGATCGCTCATCAGCGACTGGCTGCAACTGCGGCTTGTGCTGAGTGGCTCGTCCTTTCCCATCGCCGACACGGCTTCGATCCCGAGCTGGTTGTAAAGTGCGCTCCAGCGTCGGCCTTCCGCGTCGATCAGCACCGGATTGCAGGTCAGCCAGGCCTGCAACGCTTCGGGTTGTCCCTCCAGTCTCAGCCGCAGATAGACCAGCGCGCGGTCCGGACGCTCGGGGAAGGTCATGATTTGGCTCGCCTCGACGAAGACCGTGGCTCCGGCCAAAGTGTCACCGCTGCGGTGCCTCCAGACCTTACTCTTGCGCAGATCCACCAGGTCATCCCAGGCGACGACAAGACAGGTTGCCGCCGTCAGGATCAACGTCAGCAGGACAAGAAGCGCCGGATGCCGCAGTAGCCGGATCAAGGAAACTCCCTTTCACTCAGAGCCCTAGGTGGATCGGCGGGCGGCGCAAGCCGCAGTTTGCCCTCTAGGCGTGGGTCAAGCGGCAGGCCAAGCATAAGCGCGCCGCCGGTGATCTCGTCAGGCGGAAGCTCGAAGATGGCGATGGCGCGGCTTTCCAGTCCAGGCTGCGCCCATTGGTCGGTAAGCTGCTGCGGCAGGTCCCTGACGCGCGGCGTCTCCTGATAAAGCCGTCCGGAGGCGCCCTCCCAGACAGCCGAGAGCCGTGTCGAGCTTTGGCCACCCTCGACCGTCATTGCGGTGACCAGAAAGATGCCGCCGGTGGTGCGCGTGGTGGGGCGGCCGAGATAGGGGAAGATGAGCTTCCCGGCGGTCTCCCATCCTGTGAATGTGGCCGAGAAGGTGCGGGTCTCGCCCCTGGTGCCCGCCATGACATCGGTGACAAAGGGGCGCAGCGCACGATCGTAGTTGGGGTTGTTCATCATCATTCCGGCCAGCAGCGCCGCGCCGACGATCACCGCAAGGCCCGGGACGAGCATCCGGACCGCGAGCCTCATCGCCCGACCTCTGGCGGGACAGGAAGTTCTGCCACGGCAGAAAAGCCAAGCCAGCTTGCCTGCCCGTAGAAATTGTCCTGCAATTTGAAGCTCTGCTTGCTGAACCGGATGACGGCTCCTCCCTGCGGCGCGGCGTCGAGCGTCCAGACGAAGCGGACCCGCTCGCGCAGACGCGGCTGAAGTGCCGCCAGTGGCTCTGCATCACGTATCAGGAACACTTCGGCAGCGGGAAGGCTATGGTTGCCATCGACCAGCTCGGGCAGACGCGCAGGAGTGCCGAAGGGGCCGGTCTGCGTTTCGCCGGTCGGATTTTCGACATCGGCTTCGAGAACCAGCTTTCCTTCGTCATAGTGAACCGCGAGTGGGGTCAGCTGAACCCGCCCCGCCTCGATCTTCTGACCCAAAACAGCCAGGGGAAGGTGTTTTGGCGTGCGGGCATCCTCGACTTTCCACCACCAACTCAAGGTGATGGCCGCGAGCGTTCCAGCAGCGCCAAGCACCCAGGTCCGCGTCTGCAAGATCGAACCTTTGATGTCTTTCCGCATCTTTGCCACAGAGTTGCGGCCCCTTGACCTGACCTTCATCGGGGAAGACAGTCACTTCTCCGCGTCGGTCCACAAGCAGGAAGGGCGTCACGCGAACCGCATGGGCAAGGCTTTGCCGAAACTTAAGGGTGATCTGACCCACTACGGGATCTTTCCTTCATCTGCGGCCAGAATCTGCTTCATTGAGAGGACGGACGATGAAAAAAGGCACGAGGCCAGCAAGTGGAATGCACCCCATATGGTGGCGATCAGCTTTGCCCAGCACCTGTATTATCCCCGGCTCTCTCCCATCAAGGATGCTGTCGTCCCACTCAGGATGCGGCCGCTGGCGCTTGGTGAGCCAAGCGAGGTTCAGTTCGTCGAGGACGTCATGGCCTTCTATGACTCCCCCGCTGGGAAGGATAGGCTGCGAGGTTTCAGCCTTTATCTGCTGCGCAATGCTGACAATCGCGCCAAGGGGCTCGGTTGCGCTCTGGCGGGCAACTTCTATCCTGACTTCCTGCTGTGGCTGGTCGACGACAAAACCAGCAAGCAGTGGCTGTCTTTCATCGATCCGAAGGGCATTCGAAACCTGAATATTTCGGACCCGAAGTCTGGCTTGCACAAGGAAATCAAGCAGATCGAGAAACAACTGGGTGATGGGATGATCAGCCTCAACTCCTTCATCCTGTCCGTCACGACCTTCAACGACCTGCTGAATGTCACGGGCTCGACCACGAAATCGGACCTAGAAGATCGGAATGTTCTATTTATGGACCACGGCGGGCCGACATACCTTGATAAGCTGCTGGTCAATGCGCTCGCCTGATCTAGAACAGCTTTGATGTGCCCCCTCCTTTGGTTCCTCCCCGGCCCCGAACGTATGTGGAGGCGCGGCGGTTCGCTAGCGTGGGGCAATTTCATCGGGGAAGGCAGGGGGAAGCCGCCTTGTGACCTCATCTCGCAATTTCTGAATAATATCAATATCTTGAAGAGTAACATTCTGGCCCACGTGGGTCCCCGGCGGGAAGCCTGGGAAGCCGCCTCCGGGGAAGCCAGGTGGCCAGAAGCCACCCCATTGACGCGGTCGGATGGGGCGAGTCGAGCGTGCCCCGGCCGCCCCTTTCGGAAAGCGGCAGGGGCGTGAGGCGTCAGGCCCGCCCGGTTTCCTTTTCCAGCAGGCCCTGCAACAGCGCGAGGCGATCCGCGCTGAAGTCGCCCGCGTGCGGCGTCAGCCCCCGCATGGCGCGCACGAAGAACTGACGGAAGTCTCCGCGCTCCTCGCACCAGGCCAGCAGCTTCACCCCCTGCGGCGGATGCACCAGCGCCAACGGCAGGACCGTCCGCGCGGTCTCGTTCCCCGACAGGTCGGTGTAGCCGAAAGCCACCGGCTGGCTGGTTCGGATCGCCGCGTGCAGCCTGGCAAGGTCGGCGGCGGCCGCCTCCGGCATGTCCTCGGGCCAGTATTGCGCCGGGCGCACGTCGAGAAGCTGGTAGATCCTGACGAGGATTGCGCCCTCAGGGTCGGTCTGGGACAGCCGCTCGATAACGGCATGCGCGGCGGCGGCGGTGACAGGGTCGCCGCGATAGCCCGCAAGCGCCAAGCCGCGCAGGGCCGCATCACGAAGATCTGGGTCGAGGACGGGCGCCGGGTTCGCCATAGTGCTGGCCGCGGCGCCAGTCCCGAAGCCGATCGCAGCGGCAGCACCGGCAATCCGGGTGCCCAGCACGCGGCGTGTCAGGGTCAGGGGCTGGGTGCGACCGGGTCGCATGGCGATTCCTCCTCCAGACAGAAAAGGCAGTGTTGATTGCACGGCGCAGCCAATTCGGTCCAGCAATTTGACGCCCCGCATGCAAGTCGCCATCGGCGTGTTTCATCTTTGCCATGGCTGCCTGCGGCACTTTCCCTGACCCGTCTATTCATTGCAGGGGAAGATATTGAATCCGCTTCACTTCTGCAGTCGACAGTCTTGATTCCATTGACCCAGCCCTTGATTATGGAAGAATTGCACCCGGACGAACCCCATCGCGTGTGCTTTTCATTTCCCCTCAGCCGCATCGCGACATGGTCGCCTTGCGCTTGATCAGCGAAGCTACTCGCCGAATGATGGTCAAAACAGCTGCTGCAGCCGCTCAAGAGCGTCTTCAAGCGACGCCTGGTAGGAGATGTTCGTCACGAACTCGCCGTCCGCCGAGACAGCGGAACCGAGCTGTGATCCATGGTGCAATCTCCATCAGCGGTCGGCACCTTACGGGCAAAGATCCTGGAGGCGCGCAGGGCGGCGTTGATGTCGTCCGGTGAGCCGGTGACGCCAACGGCGCCCGGCAGCCAGCCGGTATAATCGGCCAGCACCTCGGCTGTGTCCCGCTCCGGGTCGACGGTGACGAAAAAGACGAGCAGATCGTCAGCCGTCCCGCCCAGCTCGTCCTGCCATGTCATGATGTCGCCGATGGTCGTCGGGCAGACATCGGGACAGTGGGTGAAGCCAAAGAAGACCCGCGAGGGCTGCCCAAGCAGCGAGGGCTGTGTGAATGGCTTACCGTCATGGGTCATCAGCTTGTACTCGCCACACCCGAACTCTGCCGTTCCGATCCGCTCGCGGTCCGGCGACAGCATCAGGAACCACAGCGCGGCGGCAAGGGCCGCCATGGCACTGATCCAATGTAGCGCCAGCACCAGTTTCAGCCGGGAAGACGCCGTTCGTCACGCCCCCAAGGCAAGGCGGAGCTTCGCGACCACCCGCATCGGATCCTCCTGATAGCTGAAGATCTGGTTGAACCGGCCTTCGGCGTCGAAAAGCATCACATAGGCGGTGTGGTTCATCGTGTAGTCGCCATTCTCCAGCGGGACCCGGCTGGCATAGATGCGGAAAGCGCGAATGGCGGTCTGTATCTCATCTGCCGTGCCGGTGACGCCCTGGCCACCCTCGATCCAGCCGACATAGTCGCGCAGCATCTCGGGCGTGTCGCGTTCCGGGTCGATGGTGATCAGGAACACCCGCAGATCGCGGCCGAGATCGCCGAGGTCATTCTTCCAACCGGCAATGTCGCCGATGGTGGTGGGACAGACATCCGGGCAATGGGTGAAGCCGAAGAAAACCAGCGAGGGCTGACCGCGCAGTGTCGCCTCGGTGAAAGGTTCGCCATTGTCGATGACAAGCCGATAGTCGCCGCGGCCGATATCGGCATTTGCCATTTGTTGGGTCGGGGCCGGCTGCGGGCGCAGGAAGAACCAGCTGCTGGTCAGCCCTGCCACTAGAACAAGCCCCCAAAGCGCGATGCGGAAGGTACGAAGGGAAGATCGGGTCATGTCAGGTCTCAGTGCTGGCTGTGGGCGTCATGGCCAGCCTCGGCGTCGAAGAACAGCTCTTCACCGAAGAGGTCAAGCCGCGCGGCATGATCGGGAGCGAGGTCGGCTTCTGCTGCGGCTTGCCGGGCGGCCAAGCGGGCGGCTGCATCAGGTTCAATCCCCATCTGCACCATGTTAGCCTCGCCTTTCAGCCCATCACCTGCGCAGATGCTGACACGCCAGAGCCCGGCCGCATCCCGGCGCAACAGCGCCCGCCCGCCCCTGCCGTCCTGCGACCAGCCGATGATCGCAATCCCGCCGTCAATCAGTAGCGGGGCCACGGTCAGCGGGTTGTCCGGGGTCTCGAACATGTCTTTCAGCAGGCCGGTGATGCGCGCCTCATCACCCTCGACGCTGTGCTGGTCGAACCCGGCAGCTTCGTGCGACGGGGTGGTATGGCCCATTGCTGCATGGTCGTGCCCGGTGCCGTGCTCCGTTTCCTCCCCTGCGGCAGAACTCTGCACCGGCCAGTCCGGATGGAAGCGGGCGTTGAGCGCGAGAATGTCGAAGGACACGGCCACCGCACCAGCCTTTTCGAAGGTCAGCACAAGGTCGAGCCGGGCGCCCTCTTGCAGCGGCTCGGTCAGGCCGTTGATCATCAGATGCATACCGCTCGGCTCCAACGTCACGGTTTGCCCGGCGGGGATGGGCAGGCCCTCGGGCATCGGACGCATCGACATAACGCCGTCCTGCATCGACATTTCATGCAGTTCGACATTGCGACCGACCGGGGCCGTGGCACCCAGCAGCCGGTCATCCTCTGCCCCGCCATTGGTGATGGTGAGATAAGCCCCCCCGACCGGCGCGCGCGGCAGGGTTGCCCGGATGAAAGCGCCGGTGATGGCGATCTCGCCGATCTGGGCCTGTGCGGCGGGGCTGTGGTCGTGGGACTGCGCGAGCGCGGGCTGGCCGATCAGGCCAACGGCGATCAGAAGGGGCAGGAGTGCGGTTTTCATTGTCAGGGTCCAGTCCGTCATTTGATGTCTATCGTGCCTTCGATGCGGGTCATCGAAAAGCGGGTCAGGCGGATTTCCAGTTCCACCCGCCATTCCCCGGCTAGCGGCAGCAGCAGATCGGGGACGTGCCAGAGGCCCTCGGCATCCTGTGTCGCCTCACGGCTCATCCGCTCAATCCCGCGCTCGGGCATCGAGACAGCCAGCGTCACAGCCTGCGGGCTGATTGGCTGCATGTCGCCATCCGAGAGCGAGATCGCAGCGGCCACGGTGCCGGTGCTGCCGGGAGTGATCGTCAGATCGGCCATCACCTCACCTGTCATGATGTGCGCATAGGCAGGGGGCGCGGCGGCAACCATGGCCAGCGCGCGTGGCGGCGGGGTAAAGCGCCAACCAGCGGCAAGACCAAGGATCGCGATGACAAGGATCAGCTCGACGATGATGACCATGCGCAACCTTCCGGTCGCCTGTGGCTCGGCGCGCAAGGCGGGCGTGGTCAGAGACCAGCGGTTCCACGCGGCCAGCAGAAAGAGGATCGCCAGCAGCGTGAGCTTGGCCGCGAGGATCCGGCCATAGGCGGTGCTCCAGCCGCCAAAACCGGCGCCCCCCATCTGCACAAAGCCAAGGGCAAGGCCCGATGCGGCCAGCAGGATCACCGCGAAGGGGATAAGGCCGGAGAAGCGCTGCAGCGCCGGTGATCCATCCGCGCGCCGTAGCCAGCACAGGAGGGGTATCAGCGCGCCGAGCCAGAAGGTCAGCGCGGCCAGATGCGCAAAGACCGCAGGTCGGGTCAACCAGCGCGGATCGGCGGCCCCGGCATGACCGGCCGAGGCATAGGCCGCCGCCAGCAGAGCCACCGCGACAAAGGCCAGTGGGCGGATACGCAGCCCCGCCAGTCCGAACAGCCCGGCCGTCAAGGCCAGCACCGTCATCGTCCCGAAACTCGTCGCCCATCCGGTGCTCCATGCGCCCGCCGTCCACAAAGCTGAAAGCGGCAACCCAAGTGCATCGGCACCATGCAGGCCAAGCGCCAGCGGTGTCATGACAAGCCCCAGCCAGAGCAGGCGGGAAAGCAGTGGTGCCGTTCCGGGCGGCAGACCCGCCAACGCCCCGAACAATGCCCCACCGATGCCCAGCACCAAGCCGAGGGACATCACCAGTTTGGCGCCCCAAAGAAGGCCAGCCACCAGCGGGTCACCCACCGTAACTTCGGGGGCACCGCTCACCTCACCAACCGAGAAGATGAGCGTGCCGGTCACCGGATGCCCGTCATCCGAAGTGACGCGCCAGGTCAGCACCTGTGTTCCGCGCTCCAGATCAGGCAACGCAATGGTCAGCGTGCTGTCGCCACTGGCCGCAGCAGTCAGATCGCGGCTGTCGCCATCGGGGCCGATCAGCGTGATCGCCAGCGGCCGCACGGTTTCATTGAACTGCAGCACGGCTTCAGTCGGCGCGGCGTCAAGCAGCGTGCCCTCCGCCGGGGCGACGCCGAGCAATGCGGCATGGGCATGTGCTGTGACAGGAGACAGCAGGACAGCCAGTGCCAGCAAGGCGGACAGGAAAATTGGTGTGAGGCGGGTCATGGCAGGACAAGTTCACGGGTTTGCGTGGCGGGAATGCGGGGGGCCGCCTTTGGCCCCCCGCCTTGCCTCAGTGGCCCGAGGGGGCCGGCGCTTCGATCACCGTGATGAACGGTGCCGGGCCTTCGGCGTCATGGTTGCCCGAAGTGTCGATCCAGACGGCCTCGCCGGTTGCGCATTCCTGCACCACGGCAAAGAAGAGCTGCGTGCCGGGTTCGACGCTCGAGGCAACGGCGCCGCGCAGCACGAACTCGTCGTAGAAGTGCGAAGGCAGATCGCCGCCCGACCAGACCAGTTCGGTGACGCCCGAGGTCACTTCTTTGTCGCGGTGGGTGACGGGCGCTGCATAGTCACCACGTACGGCCTCGGTGGACCAGCCGGCCTTGACCATCGGCTGGACATTGACGAAGCCCGCCGGGATCTGCACGCGCAGGGTATGGGTAGCCTCTTCGCCGCAGCCATGCGGCACGCGCAGCGCCAGACGCACGGTGGTATTGGCCGCGGCCTCGGCCGTGTCGAGCGTGACATGCGCCATGGCGGGGGCGGCAAGAGCGGTCAGGGTGGTGGCCGCGACAGCGGCGCCAAGAAGATTGCGGATCATTTGGGATCTCCGTTTGATCTTGAAAGGGTTTGGCGGGAGTGCCCCGCCGATTTCAGCCGAGCTGCGCCATCGGCGGCGCGCGCGGCTGGACCGAAGCCTCAAAGACCCGGAGCGGGTGATGTTGCGACGACAGGTTCGGCGCGAGCGCCATCTGAGCAAGGCGGGCGTCCAGCAGGATCGGCGGATCGACCGGCAGCAGACCGCCACCGCCGACGGTCTTGCCGGGGCAGAGGGTGATCGTGTGACCGGCCTCGTCCGCCTGCGTGATCGGAATGCAAAGCGACCAGTCACTGGCTGTCTCGTATCCCGCAAGACGCAGATCAGACGCCACACGCGAGACAAGATGCATCGGCGCAAGCAGCGACATGAGCCAGATCGCCAGAACGGCGCTGGCAAACCCCGTCTCGCGCAACACGATGCGCGTGAGAGAGCCAACGATGTGCTGCGCCGGGCGGGTCATTCCGTGCCGACCTCCGGTATCAGGACTGTGCCGCGAAAGGCGTCAAACCTTTCAATGAAAGCCGGGCCAAGCGCTGCCTCGGCCGCGGTGAGTTCGGACCGCAAGCGGTCCCCGGCGGTGCGCGGAACGCCAAGGCTGGTCAGCGTCGCCTGCAGGGTCAGGCTGGGACCGGACCACATCTCGGCCCGCCAACCCTTCGCGCCGCGCCGCAGGAAGGCCCGCGCGCCAACACCGTCCAGCGTCCAGCCCGCAATCGCGGTGTCGCCGTCCAGAACCACGGGTGCGATTATGGCCTCGGGGGCACCGAGGACATCGCGCAGTGCCCAGGCCACCGCTGTGATGTCGGCAGAGCGGTCGAGGGCGTCATTCTCCGCCAGCGCGACTGCTGCAGGCTCATCCTCGATATCCAGAGGATCGATCATGAAGAACATCTCGAAGCGGCCGCGCTTCTCGAAGACCAGCGTGCCGTCCAGTTCGCCGCCTTCGAACAGCGGTCGGGAAATCCCCTCGATGACACCGCGCATCTCGCCGCGAAACAGCATCGCCATATCGCCCGCCGGGATGTCGATCCAGGCCATGCGCTCCCAGCGTGTCGATCCGTCCTCCTGCATCACCGGACGTTCGAACCGCACCGGGCCAACGGGCGTCTCGATGGCCAGAAGCCGCTCTGGCTGATCGGTGTCATTGGCCAAAACCATATACACCGGGGCCGATGTGGCATTCATCGGCGTCGCCGGGATGGAGGGGTGGATGATCTGCAGATCCTCCAGCAAGAATTCGTGGGCCAGCGAGGGCGTGGCGCAGAAGAACAGCAACAACGCAATCAGGCGCTTCATGGCTGAGCCCTTTCCGTCACGGCCGGATGATCCTCGGACCAGGGATCGGCATAGGCGGGGTTGGTCAGGAAGCCCTCATCCGTCAGGCTCTCAAGAAAGGCGATGATGTCCGCAATCTCGTCATCAGAGGCGGTGAAGCCCACCAGCATCCCGTCCTTGTGCGGGTTCTGCGAGCCGTCCCCGGCGTAGGGGCCGTCCGCGATGCTGCGCCCGCCGGTGGAGTAATGGTCCAGGACATCGCGCAGGGTCTCGGCCGAACCGTCATGGAAATAGGGCGCGGTCACCGCGACATTGCGCAAGCTTGGCGTGCGGAAGCGGCCCATGTCTGACGGGTTTCCGGTGAATTCATAGAACCCGGTCGCCCAGGGCGGATAGGCGCCTGCCCCGTCAATGTTGTAGAGGCCGTTATTGTGGCTGCCGCTCTCGGCAAAGGCGCTGCGCGTGGTTTGCAGATTGTCGGTGAACAGCACGCCGGAATGGCAGTGGTAGCATTCGAACCGGTGATCGAAGAACAACTGCTCGCCGCGCCGGGCGGCCTCGGAAATCGCGTCTGCCTCGCCCCAGTATTTGAAACGGTCATAGGCGCTGTCGACCGAGATCAGCGTGCGCTGGAAGGCCCCAAGGGCCCGCGTCACCGTGAACAGGTCGATCTGCGGGCGATCCGGGAAGGCCGCCGGAAACGCCTCGGCATAATAGGGGTCAGCGGCCAGACGGGCAAAAATCTCGGCCTCGCGCCCGTTGCTACCCATCTCTTCCGGGTTGTCGCCAAAGATCGGGATCAGCGCCTGGAATTCCAGTGTCGTCACATGCGGATTGGCCCATGTGAGCTGCGGATAATAGCCGACATTGGCCAGCGAGGGTGAATTGCGTATGCCGACCGTGCCGTTGATCCCCACGGCCAGCGCCCTGCCATCGGTGAAGGCGCGCTCCTGCACATGGCAGGAGACACAGGCCACCGTGCCATCGCCCGACAGGCGGGAATCGTAGAACAGATGCCGCCCCAGTTCCACGACCTCGGGCGTCATCGGATTTTCGTCCGGCACAGGTGGGGGCGGCATCCAAGCCGGAACCGGCCAGTTGAAATGCCCCCCGATCTGCGCAAGACCAATCTCGGCCAACCCGGGCACCCCGGCGGCAAAAGCCGCCGGGGTGGCAAGGAGTGCAAGCAGGGCAAGGCTCCGTTTCATCGCTCAGCGCACCGAAATCAGGAGCTGTTCGCCGGCCGCAATGCCGTCATAGGCCAGGCCCAGCCGGCTCATGACCGTGTTGCAATCGCTGTCACCGGGGAAGGACATGCAGCCGGGCGAGGTATCGGGGGCGTTGACCGTCAGATCGGCACCGGAAACGACCGGTGCCGGGTCGATCACCACCACCTGCGAAACCGGATCGAAATCGGCAAAAGTGACGGCCACACGGTTGGGGTTGGCGCAGGCCGACGGAGCTTCGGTGCGCGATTCCGCCGCGCATTGGGTAGAGCCTAGATGCAGGAACCAGCCCGATGCGGCACCGTCAGCTTCATCCGTCTCGGTTGGTGCCGCTTCCGCAACATCGGCGGCAGCGCCCATATCCTGCACGACCGGCACCATGTCGATACGCACAAAGCGGAATCCGTTCTGCCAGTTCCAGAACATGGCGGTGGTGTTCAAAGGCGTGGGCGACAGCGTCGGGTCGATGTGGTTCTGCCCAAAGGGCACACCAAGGGTGAAGGTCAGCCCGACATAATCGCCCGAGGGCACCGTGCCACGCAAGCTGGTGTTCAGATCGGCATTGCCGGCGGTCGAACAGCCATGGCTGCCATCCTCGAAATCCAGCAGGGCAAGGGTTTCGAGCTGCCATTTGCCGTCCTGTTCCAGCGTAATGGGCTGCACACTGCCATCCGCGCGCACCAAGGCTGCATCATGGACGAACAGACGATAGTCGTTGCCGGTCACGGTCGTATTCGCCGCGCCGAGGCCCTCATAGCTGTCAGCGCAAGAGAAGGGTTTGCCCGCGATCTCGGCGGCGAAATTGATCGTGACCGGCTGGTCGGCATGGGCTGCCGCAGCCAGCAGAGTGCAAGCGAGTGCGAGAGAGGTGGAGGAAAACAGGTTGGCGTTCATGGCTGTTCCTTTCGGATTGTGGGGCAACCGGCCGATCATTCGGCCGGAGAATGGGTCGTTAGCCAGGCGGCAAGATCTTCGCCGCCCGCACGCAACGTGAAGGCCATGGCGGTCCGCGCACCTGGATCGTTCAACTGGCTGCGCAAGAAGCCGGTCGGGTCCGCCGCGAAAAGTGCGACCGTCTCCTCGGACCAGATGAAACCTGTGGCATTGAGCAGCTGAAGACCGGGGGAATAGCGAAACCCCTCGACGCTGCCAGCCTGGCGGCCAATCACGCCATAAAGATCGGGTCCGGTCCGGCCGCCCTGTTCGATCCGAGTGCCGTCGGGCGCAGTGATCGCATGGCAGGCCCGGCAGCGGGTAAAGACCCGCTCTCCCGCGGCAAGGTCTGGTTCGGCCCGCAAAGGGAAGGCGCACAGTGTGAGGGCCAGCACGATTGCTGGTCCGGTCGTATGGAGAAGGGTCATCAGCTTTTCCGAGCAGGGGGCATCATCGCGATGTCGCTGGCCGACGGTTTGGGCGGCAGGACATCGGCGGCGGCGGCATCCTGGGCCTTACCCGCGCGAAACCCTGCGCGGGACAAATGCCATCTGCCGCTCACGCCCAAGGCGCGGCGGGGAATGCCGGGATCAGCTGTGGACTGGCGGTGCGCGTGGTTGTCCGGGTTCGGATTGGACCCGCGACCAGAACCGCTCTGGCGTCAGATCGAATCCGTCGATCAGCACAGCCGGGACTGTAACCGCAAGCAGAACAACCGGCATCGGTGCCAGGATATCGGACTTGCCTATGCCCTGCGCCGGACAAAGGGTGACAGGCGCGTCAGGGCCATCGCCGTCCAGATCGACCGGCCCGCAGAGCGACCAATCGGACGCCGTGATGGTGCCCGCCTGGGACAAATCGCCAATCAGCCGTGAGACCTGGTGCATGGGCGCCAGCAACGACATGAGCCAGATCGACAGGACGGCGAGCGCCATCCCGATCTCTCTGGTCACCATGTGTTTTGCATTGCTCAAGGCGCGCTCCCCTAACCTTCCCATACTGGAAGGTTGAGAGGTCGGGCAAGCCAAAGCCTGCCAGCGGTCAGAATGCCGCAGCAGGTCGGAGGCCAGGCCACGGTTTGCTGGCCGTTACCAGCAACGTCGCCACACGATGAAGCGCAGCCTACACGTTCCAGTCGAGCAACAGGAGAACTCCCCGCGCCCTCAAGTACAAAGACCGTATACCGCTGACCGAACAAGTTCGGACGGGGCGCAGACCGCCTGTGCTACTGTCACAGCGCGCCCAGCAGTTTCCACCACAGGAAATCTATGGGCAGCAGGACAAGGAAGGTGATCAGCGCCAGCGGTAGTGTGATCCGCAGCAGATGGCCCAGCTTTTCGCCCGACATCTGCATGGCAACCACCAGCGGGCCGACCTGATAGGGGAAGATCACCGTCGAAAACCCGATGACCTGGGTCATCAGCACCGTATTCAGGCTGAACCCGGTCTGCGCGGCGAGATCGCCCGCCATCGGCGTCAGCACTGCCGGAACCCCCGGAACGGTGGTAAACAGCCCCGTCACCGCCGACATCAGCGACAGAGCGGCGAAGTTTGTCGCATCCGCCCCCGGCTCCAGCGGGAGCACCCCGATCAGCGCCTGCCCCAGCATCGCCCCCAGCCCGGAGGAATTGACCAGCACCCCGAGCGCCAGCGCCCCGGCCACAAAGAGCAGCATCCCAAAATCGACCGACGCCTTGAAGGCTGGCGGCGTAACCACTCCGCTCCCAGGCAACAGCAACAGCACCGCCGCCACCAGCCCGATCCAGGCCGAGTTCACCCCATGCAGGCTGTCGGTCATCCACAGCGCCAGCGTCGCCAGAAGGATCACCGCCACCCGGATTCGCGCAGCAGGGCTGACGGCCTTGTCGCCTTTGGCGGCCTCTCGCGCAGGCAGGGCCGCGCCGGGCGTATCCGGAAACATCCACAGGACGAGCGCCACCACCGCCACCGCCTTCAGCACTCCCAGCACCGGAAAATGCAGCAGCAGATAGTCCATATAGCTGAAATGCGCACCATGGATGGTTTCGGCCGTGCCCGACAATACCATGTTCGGGATGTTCGACGGCAGGATGGTGAAGCCGGGCATATTGGTGCCGATCGCCAGCACCGATGCGATGCCGATCCGGCCCTTCGATCCCGGCCCGAACCCCATCTGATCAGCCAGCGCCATGCCGACCGGTACCATCACCACCGCGCGACCAACCGAGGACGGCATCAGAAAGCTCAGCAGAACCGATACCGCCATCAGCCCCGCAATCAATCGCGGATAGCTGCCGGTCAACAGCGGTGCAAGGCCCCGCGCCAGCATCGCGCCCAGCCCGGAAATCGAAATCGCGGCCCCGATGACAAAACCCGAAACGATCAGCCAGACTGCGGTCGAGGAGAACCCGGCAAAGACCAGATCGGGCGGGGCCAGACCAAAGACCAACAGAACCGCGAAGAAGATCAGACTGGCCAGGTAGCCGGGCACAAGGCTCGTGCCCCACAACACCAGCGTGACCAGAACGATGCCGAGGATCCGTGCCTGATCCGGCATCAGCATCGGCGGCGGCAGGATCGCCATCACCAGTGCCAGCAGGGCAACGACGGCTGCAAGGATATGTTTGGCGGAAAACGTCATCTGATCAAACCGAAGGGGCTGATGGGTATCAGCTCTGATCTAGCCATGACCGCGCCCTTGTGCCAGACTGCTATCATGACAACAGATGTCGCCAAACCGCCGGATTTCGACCCATCGGATATCGCCTTCACGATAGATCCGGCGCGCCCCATCCTGACGCATGGAAGGGTGATCGCCGCTGGACGCGCGGTACGCCCGCACAGCCATCCCCGCGGTCAGCTTCTGTGGGCGATGCGGGGCGTCCTGCGCGTGGTCAGCAATTCCTGTATCTGGCTTGTGCCGCCAAGCCACGCCGTCTGGATCCCCGGCGGGATGGAGCATCAGGTCTCCATCGAGGCCGAGGCTGAACTGCTGAACATCTATGTCGATCCTTCGGTTACGGTGCGCCCGCCGACACGGCCGATGCCCTGCTGCGCCGTGCTTTTGCTCACCCCGCTGGCGCGCGAGTTGATCCGCAGGCTTGGCGACAGCGATACTTCCGCCCCGTTCGATGAACGGCTTCTGCGGTTCTGTGCCGTGTTGCTGGATGAGGTGGAGAGCCTCTCTGAGGCCCCACTCAACCTGCCCGGCGGCCAGGACGCCCGGCTGGTCCGCGTCACACGCCATCTGATCTGCCATCCGGACGACCTGAGCCAGCTTCCCGAGCTAAGTCAGATCGCAGGCGCGAGCCCCCGCACGCTGGAGCGGCTGTTCCGCGCCGAGACCGGGCTCAGCTTCCGGCAATGGCGGTCGAAACTGCGCCTGCTCAGTGCAATCGAGGCACTGAACCGCGGTGAAAGCAGCACGACCATCGCCTTTTCGATGGGTTACAGCAGCCCGAGCGCCTTCATCGCCGCGTTCCGCGAAGCCTTTGGAACGACGCCGCAGCGGTTCCTGAACAACGGCTCGTGACTCCGGCTACGATGAGGGGATTGCTTCACCCCGCCGCAACCACCCCGCTGGCCTTCGGGGCGCTGAAGACCAGCAGGAATTCCATGCCTTCGCCGACCTGCCGACACCGAATTGGGCCGATGCGGCGAGCGTATGACGAAAACCCCGCGCTTGGCACCGTCATGCGGGCTGACCAAGCGGAGCACATCGCGCGGCGCGCGGTCAAACCAGTAGAGGAGATCCAGTGCAGGCGCCGTCAGACCATGAAGCCCTTCGGCATACTCCGGCAGGATTTCCAGACGCGCTTCCTCCCCTGCCCGTCCCGGGCAATTCGGACAATCCGCCAGCGTCTTCTATGCGGCGCGGATCTGGCCAATGGGCCGCAAAAGGATGGGCGCACTCATGGCTTTGCAGCCCGGCCGCGCAACAGCGACTGCGCGGTATAGACGAGGATCGCGGCTCCGACCGCTCCCGCCACTGCCACCAGCAGCAGCACGATCACATCAATCGGGCCACCGATGTCGCCGAAGCCCGAACTGGTCATACCCTGCACGAACAGCACCGCCGCAATGGCGCCGAACGGCATGGCAACCTGCGCCCAGAGGAATTTGCGCCAGGACACCGCCCGATCCCGGGTCAGAACATAGATATAGGCCGCCGTCACCAGAACGGCAGCGGCCACCATCACCCAGAACAGGCCGCGCCCGAAGATTTCCTCGAACACCGCGATCATTGTCGTGAATGTCAGCTCCTGCATGATACCCCCTCAGGCCTTGCCGCGCAGCATCGCGTTATAAGTGGCCTTCAGCGCCACTTCCTTCATCAGCCAGCTGATCCACAGCTCCTCCAGTGGTGCGATCAGGCCGGGGAAGGATGGCACGAGATTGTTGTGATAATCGAATTCCACCAGCATCGCCTTGCCGACACGGGTGATCATCGGACAGGAGGTATAGCCGTCATAGACCGCCGTACCCTCCTTGCCCTGAATGGCGGCGATCAAATGATCCTCGATCACCGGAACCTGCCATTTCACCGATGCGGCGGTCTTGCCCTTCGGCACTCCCGCCACATCGCCAAGCGCGAAGATCTCGGGGTAACGCAGGTGGCGCAGGGTCTTCATGTCGCATTCGACCCAGCCCTGATCAGTCCATTTATCCGCCCAGCTGAGGCCAGATTGCCGGATGACCTCGGGCGCGCGCTGCGGCGGGATGACGTGCAGGTAGTCATAAGGCATCTCAGTAGTGGAGTTCAGCACTGCGCCCGTCGCCGGATCGGTGGTCACGGTTGCGAAGGTCGCCCGCTTTGCCCCGGCGTCGATAGCGGTCAGGGTCTGGCCGTAATGCGGGGTGATCTTGCGCTCGCCGAACAGCATCCGCACCTTTTCCGAGACGATCGGCACCGAGAACAGCACCTGCTGTGGGCAGGCGTAATGGGTCTCGTATTTGCCCTTCGCATCGCCACGACTGGCGATGTCGTCGATCAGGAACGTATGTTTCAGCGGCGCGCCGGCGCATTTCATCTCGGTAGCGGGACGGGTGAAGAGACCCACGCCGCCTTCCTCGGTGAACTTATGCGCGGCCTCCCATGTCTTTGCGGCATGGTCCGGTCCGGCATAAAGCGCGCCGATGCCGTGTCTCCCAACCATATCCAGCGAAAAGCCCTCGATGGCCGCATGGTCCAGCACAAGGCCGGGCGCGACCACAAGGAAATCGTAGTCCAGCCGCTGGCCGCTTTCCGTCGAGACGGTCTTTGCCAGCGGGTCGATGGCGGCGGCCTTTTCTGCAATCAGCGTCACGCCTTGCGGCAGCCAGTCGGTGGTCTGGCTGGTGACATAATCCGCCGGTTTCAGCCCCGCCGCGACCAGAGACAGCCCGGGCTGATAGAGATGCTCGCGGCGTGGATCGATCAACGTGATCGTAGCACCGTCCAGCCGCTCGATCAGGCGATTGGCAAGCGTTGCGCCGCCCGCCCCCGCGCCGATGATCACAATCCGTGCCCTCGTCGCCAGCTTCGCTGCCTGCACCTGACCACCAAGGCCAAGCGCCAGCGCCCCAACCGCACCCAGCCCCAACAGGCCACGCCGTGTGCTCCGAAATTCAGTCATCCTGAAAATCCTCCTCCCTGCAAAACAAGGCGGGGCGTTGGAAAACCCCCGCCCCGCCGCCCCCTCACGCAGCCTCGCGCGTGATGATCTCGGCCTCGCCTTCCAGCAGTTTGTGGACCGGACATTTGTCAGCCATCGCGATCAGAAGCGCGCGCTCATCGGGCGTCAGATCACCGATCAGTGTGACGACCCGCTCGAAAGCATGGTGCTTTTCGGCCGTGGGCGCCGGATCGGCCCCCATGCTCATCGCCGGGGCCCGCAGATGGTGCACCTCAACCGACACATCGTCGAGCGCGATCTTCTTCCGGCCCGCAACCATACGGATCGTCATCGTGGTGCAGGCAGCAAGGCCGGCCATCACCAGTTCGAACGGATCGGGGCCGGTATCCTGCCCGCCCCAGGTTCCCGGCTCATCGGCACCCAGAATATGGTGACCCACATTGATATATTGCCCAAAGGGGCCAAAGCCGCTTTCACGGGCCTTCACGACATTGCGTTGCGGAGCATTGCTCATGGGATCTGTTCCTTGTTGCGGAAAATACGTTCAGGTGATCTGCAGCGAGCCCCTGGCCGCCATCATCAGGTCGACCACCTCGGGGGCGGTGATGATCTCGTAGCCCGGCACCATCTGTTCGGCGCTGAACCCATTGTGGATCATGCAGGATTTGCAGATGCCGATCCGGCCACCGCCTTCGATGAATTTGGCCAGCAAATCCGCGACCGGCTCGAAGGGCTTGCCCACATCGATCCCCGCAGTCGCATCGGGCTGGCCGAGTTCGACCGCTTCGACCATCAAGAGCACCATGGCGCTGTGCCCTTTTTGCAGCGCGTTCAGCGCCATGGTGAAGGCCACGGTGACCTTGGCAGGGTTGGCACGGCCATCGAACAAGGTTGCGACGAAATCAGCGGATTGCATGGGTCTCTCCTGCGATCTGGGACAGAGCTGGGACCGGGGCCGGGCAAAATCGCGCCGATCGGTCGTCGCTCCTTTTCGATCTGGAACAGGGAGCCGCTGCGGGCAAGACTGCCAATCTGCCATGATATGTCGCCAAAGCGACAGGCCATCACCGGGTACAACCTGATCCGCCCTGCCCATTTTTTGTCGTTCCTGCTAGACCCCTATTAACGCAGGAGAGCAGATGGACGACTGGACCGCCTATTTCAAAGAAATGGATCAGCTTCCCGCCTCGATGCGCAAATCCCTTCTGCGCGACAGTCGAAAGCTGCAGTTCCCGGCGGGAGCGCGCCTGTTCGGTCCGGGGCAGCCGGCGGGGTATCTGCTCCTGCTGGTCTCGGGGAAGGTCAGGGTCACGCAGATTTCTGACACCGGGCGCGAGGTCGTTCTCTATCGCGTCGGCGCGGGGGAGAGTTGCGTGCTGACCTCGGCCTGCATGCTGGCCTATGACGATTTGGCAGCCGAAGGCGTGGCGGAAACCGATATCGAGGCCATCGGCATCCCCCGCGCCACCTTCGACGAGATGATGGCAACATCGCCCGACTTCCGGGGCTTCGTCATGCGGGCATGGTCGCGGCGGGTGACGGATCTCCTGTCGCTGATCGACGACATCGCGTTTCAGCGCATCGACCTACGGCTTGCCACCCGGCTGCTGGCGCTGTCTGCGGGCGATACCGTCCATGCCACGCATCAGCAACTCGCCGCCGAGCTCGGCTCGGCGCGTGAGGTGATCAGCCGGACGCTGTCCGAGTTTCAACGCCGGGGATGGATCGAGCAGGCCCGGGGCGAGGTTCGGCTGATCGACCGGCCCGCGCTGGAAAAACTGACGCGAGAGCCGGAAGTGTAACCAAGTCACCGACGGGCGGTCGCGGTCGTGGCATCCGCATGCCACGAAACACAGTCCCGAGGTGTCCCGATGATCAAGAACCTTGGCCAGCCCGACCGCATCCTGCGCCTGGTGGCCGGAATTGTCGCAGCCGTGATCGCGTGACTCTATGGTGGCGGGTGGCCGGTGCTTGCCCCCGTGCTGTTGGTCGTGGCGACCATACTGATCCTGACCGCAGCCTTTGCCACCTGCCCGGCCTCTCGGCTGTTCGGCCTGTCCAACTGCCCGCTGAAAAAGAAATGACCAGCTTCATCCCCCTGACCTCTTTCGCGGGCAGCATGCTGATCGGGCTTGCCGCCGTTCTGCTGATGGCGTTTCACGGTCGCATCTTCGGTGCGACCGGCATCCTGTCCGGCCTGATGCATGGCGGCGATATGCGCGTCTGGTCGCTGCGGGCGGCGCTGCTTGCGGGCATGGTGCTGGCACCGGGGCTGGTGCTGCTCGTCACCGGCAACTGGCCCGCGCTGGACGTGCCGGTATCGATGACCGCGATCATCGGAGGGGGGCTGCTGGTGGGACTCGGCGTCAGCTACGGCGGCGGCTGCACCTCGGGCCATGGCGTCTGCGGCAATGCCTGGTTTTCCCGCCGCTCGATCACGGCAACGCTCAGCTTCATGGCCACCGCCTTCCTCACCGTCTATGTCACCCGTCGCCTGATCGGAGGTTGAGATGCGCCTGTTTTTCGCACTGCTCATCGGTCTGATCTTCGGGATCGGCATTGCCGCCTCGGGCATGATCAACCCGGCCAAGCCTCTGAACTTCTTTGACATCGCCGGCACCTGGAACCCCAGCCTCGCCTTTGTCATGGGTGGCGCGCTGGCGGTTGCCATACCGGGATACCGACTGGTGCTTGCCCGCAAGGCGCCCCAGTTCGAGCCGAAATTCCAGCTGCCGGACACGCAGTTGATCGACGTGAAACTGGTTGCCGGCTCTGGCCTTTTCGGCATCGGCTGGGGGAATGCAAGGGTTCTGCCCCGGCGGCGCCTTGCCCGCACTGGGCACGCTTCGCCCCGAGGCGCTGGCCTTCGTTGCATCAATGATCCTCGGTCTCTTCATCGCGCGGGGGCTGAAAGCCTTCGCCGCCCGCTCCCCGCAATCCGTCTGATCTGGCCGCCCGATCTGACCACCTGATATTCGGAGGATACCATGTCCTGTAAAGCCGACCTTACCGTGAAACCCGACGTCACGCCCTTCTTCGATCCGGCGACCAACACGATTTCCTATGTGGTGAAGGATCCCGGCTCCGATGCCTGCGCGGTCGTCGATTCCGTGATGGATATCGACTATGCCGCCGGTCGCATCAGCTACGAGTCTGCCGATGCCATCATCGCCTTTGTCCGCGAACAGGGACTGAAGGTCGAATGGCTGATCGAAACCCATGTCCATGCTGACCATCTGTCCGGCGCGCCCTATATCCAGGCAGCCCTCGGCGGCAGGATCGGCATCGGCAGCCAGATCACTGTGGTGCAGGAAACCTTCGGCAAGGTCTTCAACGAGGGCACCGAATTCCAGCGCGACGGCAGCCAGTTCGACCGGCTGTTCGAGGACGGCGACAGCTATCAGATCGGCGGCATGGCCTGTTGCGCAATCCACACTCCCGGCCATACTCCGGCCTGCATGACTCATGTGATGGGCGATGCGACTTTCGTGGGCGACACGCTCTTCATGCCCGATGGCGGCTCGGCCCGCGCCGACTTTCCGGGCGGCGATGCAGGCGTGCTTTACGACAGCATCCAACGCGTGCTGACCCTGCCGCGCGAGACCCGACTCTTCATGTGCCACGACTATGGCCCGAACGGCCGCGACATCGCCTGGGAAACCACGGTGGGCGAACAGCGGGACCACAATATCCATATCGGTCAAAACCGCTCGCGCGAAGAGTTCATCGCCATGCGTGAGGCACGCGATGCCACGCTGAAGATGCCGACGCTGATCATCCCCTCGCTTCAGGTCAATATGAAGGCGGGCGAACTGCCGCCCGAAGACGAGACTGGCAAACGGTTCCTCAAGGTGCCGCTCGGCGCACTGTAAAGGACGCAATGCATGGATATCCAGAAACTCTCGCCCCGGCTCGGGATCAGCGGACAGGTCGAACTGTCAGAGATCCCCGAGATCGTTCGGGCTGGCTACCGCATCCTGGTCTGCAATCGCCCGGCCGGTGAAGAACGCGGCCAGCCCGGCTTTGCCGAGATCGCTAAGGCCGCGCGGGCGGCCGGACTGATGGCCCTGTTTCTGCCCGTCGCTGGACCTTCCGATGTCGCGCGTCAGGCCCCCGACATGGCCGAGGCGATGCGAACGGCATCAGGTCCGGTCCTGGCCTACTGCCGGTCCGGCGCCCGATCCTCAATGCCGTGTACCGCCGCGATAGCTCCCTGACTTTGCCTCATCGCCTCGCCTCGCCCGCGCCTGAAGCCGCGCGCGCCACCCCATTGCCGAAAGCGGCCGCCATGCGCCTGTCCCTGACCCGATATCTGCCGATCCTCGATTGGGGGCGGCGCTATTCGAAATCGGATCTGTCTTCCGATCTGACGGCGGCGGTGATCGTCACAATCATGCTGGTGCCGCAATCGCTGGCCTATGCGATGCTGGCGGGCCTGCCTCCGCAGGCGGGGATCTATGCCTCGGTCCTGCCGATCGTGCTGTATGCGATCTTCGGCACCAGCCGCGCGCTGGCTGTCGGGCCGGTGGCGGTGGTGTCCCTGATGACCGCCTCGGCCGTAGGCCAGATGGCGGAAAGCGGCACGGCGGGCTATGCGGTGGCCGCGCTGACGCTGGCGTTTTTATCGGGCGTTATGCTGATCGGTCTGGGTCTGCTGCGCTTCGGCTTTCTGGCGAACTTCCTGTCCCATCCGGTGATCGCGGGGTTCATCATCGCCTCGGGCCTGCTGATCGCCGCCGGACAGGCGCGGCATATCTTCGGCATCGCAGGTGGTGGCGACACTCTGCCGGAAATCCTGCATCGGCTCTGGCAGAATCTGGGCGAGACGAACTGGCAAACGCTGGTGATCGGCCTGGCCTCGACCCTTTTCCTGGTCTGGGTGCGCAAGGGGATGAAGCCCGCTTTGAGGCGGCTTGGCGCAGGCGACGGGCTGGCGACGCTGCTGACCCGCGCAGGTCCTGTCTTTGCAATTGTCACGACCACAGTCACCGTCTGGGCTTTCGGCCTGCATGAACAGGGCGTTGCCATCGCCGGCCACATTCCGCAAGGATTACCGCCCCTCACCCTGCCCGACCTTTCGCCCGGGCTGATTGGAACGCTTGCCCTGCCGGCCGCGCTGATCTCGATCATCGGCTTTGTCGAAAGTGTTTCGGTCGCGCAGACCCTGGCCGCCAAAAAGCGCCAGCGCATTGACCCGGATCAGGAGCTGATCGGCCTTGGTGCCGCCAATATCGGCGCGGCCTTTTCGGGCGGCTTTCCGGTAACGGGGGGCTTTGCGCGCTCCGTCGTGAATTATGACGCCGGGGCAGCCACCCCTGCCGCAGGCGCCTTCACCGCCATCGGGCTGGCCTTGGCCGCACTGACGCTGACCCCGCTTCTCTTTTTCCTGCCCCAGGCCACGCTGGCGGCCACGATCATCGTCGCCGTCCTAAGCCTTGTCGACCCGGCGATCCTGCGCCGCACCTGGACCTATTCGCGGCGCGATTTCGCTTCCGTTCTGGTGACCATCCTTGCCACCCTTGTCTTCGGGGTCGAGACCGGGGTCTCGACCGGCGTCGCGCTGTCGCTTCTGCTGCATGTGCTGAACACCGCCCGCCCGCATGTGGCCGAGGTCGGCCTTGTCCCCGGCAGCCAGCATTTCCGCAACCTGCTGCGTCACAAGGTCGAAACCCTGCCGGGAGTGCTGATGCTGCGGGTGGATGAGAGCCTCTATTTCGCCAATGCCCGCGCGATTGAGACGATGGTGCTGGATCGCCTCGCCGCTGATCCCGCCATTCGCGACGTGGTGCTGATGTGTTCGGCGGTAAATGTGATCGACTTTTCCGCCTTGGAATCCCTTGAGGCACTAGCTGCGGAACTGGCCGCGCAAAAGGTCCGCCTTCATCTGTCGGAAGTGAAAGGCCCGGTCATGGACCGGCTCAAGACCACACATTTCCTGAAGGGTCTGAACGGCGAAGTCTTCCTGTCGCAATACGACGCCTGGCAGGCACTGGCCGCGACAAGCCCCCATGCGCAGGCCGGGTAAGCGCAGCAGCCAGTCCCGCCGGCTTCTGCCCCCACTCTTTTGTCACCACCCAGAAAAGGGCCGAGGCCCTGGACCAGACGACGATCATGATCGATGCCACCCATTTGAACGCCCATCGCACGGCCTCCAGCCTGCGTTTGGAAAAGGGGGCGCGGACGCCTGATCGGTCGAACGAAAGGTGGCATGAACACCAAGCTGCACGCCGTGACCGATGCACAGGGTCGCCCGCTCCGCTTTTTCATGACCGCCGGACAGGTCAGCGACTACATCGGGGCGACGGCTTTGCCGAGCAGCCTGCCCAGGGCCAACTGGCTTCTGGCGGATCGGGGCTATGACGCCGACTGGTTCAGAGATGCGTTGAAAGACAAGGGGATAAAGGTCTGCATCCCCGGCAGGAGGAATCGTAAGAAACCTGTCCGCTACGACAAGCGCCGGTATCGCCGTCGCAATCGCATCGAGATCATGTTCGGCAGGATGAAGGATTGGCGGCGGATCGCAACCCGATATGACAGATGCCCATCGCCTTCCTCTCCGCCATTGCTCTCGCCGCTACCGTCCTCTTCCGGCTCTGAAGTGAATGAGTCTGGACCCTAGAAGGCTCTCAGAGAAATGGCGCGGGCCACTCCACCCGTGCGCCCGTCGGCACGAGAAATCTGCCCGTTTTTCTCTCTTGGCGAAGCCTGAAGTGTTCAAGCGAACCGCCATCGACGCATCCTTAGGCTAAAGCATTGATCACCATTGCGTAAATTTACTTGCCTATTGATTCCAGATGACGCAACAATGTTTCCAGAGATCAATGAAGATCTCGACCAGATCGGGCAATGCAGCCTCGTGCACCAGCATCAATGATGATGCAATGCACGGGGCTTTTTGCGTTCTGCCCGACCGAAAATAATATTAACAGGGAGTTATAACCGATGAAGCGTCGGAGTTTTTTGACGCGCCTTGGTGCCGCCGGCACCCTGGGCGCGATGGGTGGGCTTGCGGCCCCGTCCTTGCTGACCCGCAGCGGCCAGGCCTTCGCCCAGACGGGTGAGATCCCGATCGGGCTGTTGTTCTCGCTGACCGGCGAGGTGGCGGTGGTCGAGAGCACGCTGCATGATGCGGCCCTTCTGGCCATCGAGGAAATCAATGCGGCGGGGGGGATCAACGACCGCCCGCTCAAGGTCTTTATCGAAGACCCCGCTTCGGATCCGGCGACCTATGCCGATCGGGCCCGTCGCCTGTTCATTCGCGACAATTGCGTCAGCGTTTTCGGCTCTTACACCTCGGCGAGCCGCCAGGCGGTGCTGCCGGTGGTCGAGCAGAGGAAGGGTCTCTACTGGTATCCGACGCTTTATGAAGGCCGCGAATGCTCACGCAATATCATGTATGGCGGTGTGGTCCCGAACCAGCACCAGCGTGATTTCGTGCCGTGGCTGGTGAAGAATTTCGGCGGCAAATTCTACCTTCTGGGCAATAACTACGTCTATCCGAAGGAAGAGAACAACGTCTGCAAGATGCTGCTGGCCGAATTGGGCGGCGAGGCGGTGCATGAGGAATATGTGCCGCTCGGCCATTCCGATTTCAGCTCGATCATCAACCGTATCCGCTCGACCGGGCCGAGCCTCGTCTTCTGCACCCTGGTCGGTGACAGCGACGTGGCCTTCATGCGCCAGTTCCATGCGGCCGGTTTCGATCCCGAGAAGATGCCGGTGGCCAGCCTGACCCGTTCCGAGGTCGAGGTGGCGGCAATCGGCGGCGAGGCGGCGGCAGGTCACCTGTCTTCGGCGCCCTATTACATGGGCTATTCCTCGCCCGAGAATGAACGTTTCGTCGAGGCCTATAAGTCGCGCTATGGCGGCGACAAGGTCACGCATTTCGTCTCGGAAGCCGCCTATTTCCAGATCTATCAGTTCAAGGCCGCGCTGGAGAAGCTTGATCCGGCAGAAGTCACCCCCGAGGCGATCCGTGACGCGGCGGTCGGGGTCGAGCTGAATGCGCCGCAGGGCAAGATCCTCGTCGATCCGAACCTGCACACGCATCTCTGGCCCAAGATCGCGCGCTGGAAAAGCGACGGTCAGGCCGAGATCCTGGTGCAATCGGAAGAGCGCATCGCACCCGAACCCTACTGGGCCTATCCGGGCGAGACCTGCACCGGCGAAGGGCTCGTGCGCGGCTGACCCTTCCGCTCGGGGCCGGGCCTGAGCCCGCTCTGCGCGATCTGATTGCCAGACCTGTTCCGAGCGTTTCGGCCTCTCACGAGGCCGGACGGTGCCGCCTTGTCGCCGTCCGGCTGCGTCCGGCTGCCTTTTCGTCCCGCAATCCGATTCCCCGGGCGGCCCCTCCGGGCACCCTGCCCGGGGCGCTGCGCCGCCCCCATCCCATCAAGTGAAAGCGTCATGGAAACCATAATAAATCAGCTCTTCGCCGGCGCCAGTCTGGCCTCCATCCTGCTGATGGTCGCCCTGGGGCTGGCCATCATCTATGGCGCCATGGGCGTCATCAACCTCGCCCATGGCGAGTTCGTCATGCTGGGCGCCTATGTGACCTGGGGTTTGCAAAGCTTCCTTGGCATCGGCCTGCTGCCGGCCTTGCCCCTTGTCTTCCTTGCCATTGCCTTCGTCGGCTGGACGGTCGAGCGCACTGTCGTGCAAAGGCTCTACAAGCGGCCGCTCGACACGATCCTTGCGACCTGGGGCATCGGCATCGTACTGCAACAGCTGGTACGGATGGGAATCGGCCCGGAATCGCGCTTCATCGCCGGGCCGGAGATGCTGTCAGGCAATCTTGTCATCGGCAATGTCGTCCTGTCGAATTACCGCATCTTCGTGATGTTCTTCGCAATCGGTATCTTCGTCGCCACCTGGGCGCTGATGACCAGAACCGAGTTCGGCCGCAAGCTGCGTGCCGTGATCCAGAACCGCGAAATCTCGGAATGCTACGGCGTCCGCGCCGAAAAGGTCTATGCCCTCACCTTCGCCTATGGCGCCGGTCTTGCGGGCCTTGCCGGGGCGCTGATTTCGCCTCTCGTCAACACCACCCCCTCAATGGGCACCTATCTCGTGGTCGACGCCTTCCTTGTGGTGGTCGTGGGCGGCGTGGGCAGCATCTTCGGCACCGCCGTTGCCGCAGGCATCGTCGGCGAAACCACCGCCTTCTTCTCGATGCTGCTCAATGACACGGTCGGGCGGATCGCGGTCCTGCTGGCGATCATCCTCTTCATCCGGTTCCGGCCTTCCGGGCTGTTCCCGCAAATCGTGCGCCGCTGAGAGGGGGGATCACCATGAACAGAAACAATCGTTCGGATTACATGGGCCATCTGGTCTTTGTGCTTGTGATTCTTCTGGGCGTGCCGGCAGCCCTGGGCTTTGACGGGTTCGAGCTGAACACTTTCGCGCGCTACCTCTCGCTGGCCATTGTCGCTTCGGCGCTGGCCTTGTCCTGGGGGACGGCAGGGATCCTGAATCTGGGCCAGGCGGCCACTTTCGGCATCGGCGCCTATGTGATGGCGATGCATCTGAAACTGGTCGCAAGTGCCGGCAATCCCGGGGGCCTGCCCGATTTCATGGGCTGGAACAATGTCGAGGCCCTGCCGTGGTTCTGGCTTCCCTTCCAGTCGCTGACCGTGACGCTGATCCTTGGCCTTTTGCTGCCGGCGCTGGTGGCCTGGGCGATGGGGATCTTCATGTTCCGCGCCCGCATCACCGGGGTCTTCGTCGCCATCATCACGCTCGCCTTCCTGGTCGCGGTGCAGCTCTGGTTCATCGAGGAACAGCGTTTCACCGGCGGGCAGAACGGGCTGACGGGCCTTGCGCCGCTGACGATCTTCGGCTGGACGGTCGATACCTACAGCCTCGGCTTCTACTACCTCGTTGCGGGTTGCCTGATCGCGGCCCTGGTGATCGGCTCGCTGATCGTGCGCTCGAAGGTGGGGCTGGTGTTGCGGGCCATCCGCGAGGACAGCCAGCGGGTGCGCTATTTCGGCTATGACGTGGCGCGCTACGAAACCTTTGTCTTCTCGACCTCGGCGGCCATCGCCGGATGGGCGGGGATGCTTTACGCACTGGTCCTCGAATTCGCCTCGCCCACCTATATCGGCGTCGCCTTCAGCCTTGCCATCGTGATCTGGGTCGCGGTCGGGGGGCGGGAATCCCTTGTCGGCGCGGCGATCGGCGCCATCCTTGTCAACCTGGCCGAGGGGCGGCTCTCCGACATGTTCGTCGAGAGCTGGCTGCTGCTCCTTGGCGTGATGTTCATCCTCTTCGTCCTCTTCCTGCCGCGCGGCCTTTACGGGCTGTTGCGCCAGGGCTTCGGCTGGCTGGTCCGGCGAAGCAGGGGGAATGCGGCGGGCGATGCCAAAGCACAGGAGAGCGCGCGATGAACCTGATGCAGATCCACAATCTGACGGTGCAGTTCGGCGGGCTTCGGGCGGTGAATGATCTGTCGCTCGATGTCAGGAAGGGAGAGCTTCTCTGCCTTCTGGGACCGAACGGCGCCGGGAAATCCACCACGCTAGATCTGATCTGCGGCAAGACCCGCGCCACTTCGGGCCAGATCGTCTTTGACGGCCAGGACATCACCTGGCTCAAGGAATACAAGCGCGCCCGCTGCGGCATCGGACGCAAATTCCAGGTTCCTTCGGTGTTCAAGGAACTGACGGTTCTGGAAAACATTGAGCTGGCGCGGTCACGCAACCCCGGCATCCTGGATGCTTTGCGCGTCTTCCGCACCCCGATCCGCGGCCGGGTGAGCGAGGTTTTGCAGATCGTCGGGCTGATCGATCTGGTCGATCTGCGCGCGGGGAACCTGTCGCATGGCCAGACCCAATGGCTTGAGATCGCCATGCTGCTTGCCCAGGACAGCAAGCTGATCCTGATGGATGAGCCGACCGCTGGCATGACCATCCAGGAAACCCAGAAGACCGCACAGATCTTCAATTCGCTCAGGGGCGATCACACGATCATCGTGGTCGAGCATGACATGCAATTCGTTCGCCAGGTGGCCGAAAGGGTCATCGTGATGAACCAGGGCTGCCTGCTCGCCGAAGGCACCATCGCCGAGATCGAGGCCGATCCGCGCGTCAAAGCCGTTTATCTCGGACATTGAGGGGGAAGCCATGATCGAGGCAAAGGGCCTTTACTCCTTTTACGGCAAAAGCCCGGTTCTCCAGAACCTGAGCTTTGAACTGAAAAAGGGCGAGCTGCTTTCCGTTCTGGGCCGGAACGGCGTTGGCAAGACCACATTGATGCGTAGTTTCATGGGTCTGACCGACCGGCTGGAGGGCAGCCTGACCTTTGGCGGCGAAGAGATTGCCGCCATGCGCACTGCAGACCGGGCCAGGCTCGGGATCGGCTATATCCCCCAGGGGCGTGAGATCATTCCGCGCTTTACGGTGCGCGAGAATATCGTGATGGGCACCTGGGCGCGGCGCGACAACCGCCGCGACATGCCGGATTTCGTATTCGAGCTGTTTCCGATCCTGAAGGATTTCCTTGACCGGCGCGGCGGCGATCTTTCCGGCGGCCAGCAGCAGCAGCTGGCCATCGCAAGGGCGCTCGCCATGGAA
Source organism: uncultured Paracoccaceae bacterium (assembly GCA_934500835.1). Taxonomy (GTDB): domain Bacteria; phylum Pseudomonadota; class Alphaproteobacteria; order Rhodobacterales; family Rhodobacteraceae; genus Pseudogemmobacter. Next base: position 48,247 of record CAKSTR010000016.1, read on the forward strand.
CCGCAGATGCTGATCCTTGATGAGCCGACCGAGGGGATCCAGCCCAACATCGTGAGCCAGATCCATGACGTGATCGTGCGGCTGAACCGTGAATTCGGCCTGACCATCGTCATGGTAGAGCAAAACGTCCCCTTCGCACGCAGGGTCTCGGATCGGTTCATCGTGATCGACAAGGGGCGCATCGTCATCAGCGGAACAGGCGCGGATCTCACCGATGCGGTGGCCGAAAAGCACCTGACCTTCTGAAGAGAACCGCGCCCCGGTGAGAGAGAGCGGGGCGCGGCCATATCCGGGAGACCGGAACCATCAACCGAGAGAGGAGAGACCCGATGAGACACGGGGATATTTCTAGCAGCCCGAACACCGTGGGCGTTGCTGTGGTGAACTATAAAATGCCGAGGCTGCACACCCGCGAAGAGGTGCGGGCCAATGCCGAAAAGATCGGGGAAATGATCGTCGGCATGAAGCAGGGCCTGCCCGGCATGGATCTGGTCGTCTTCCCGGAATACTCGCTCCAGGGCATCATGTATGATGAGCAGGAGATGTATGACACCGCCGTCACCATCCCCGGGGACGAGACAGAGATCTTCGCCCGCGCCTGCCGCAAGGCCAATGTCTGGGGCATCTTCTCGCTGACCGGAGAGCGGCACGAGGATCACCCTCGCAAACCGCCCTACAACACGCTCATCCTGATGAACAACAAGGGCGAGATCGTGAACACTTATCGCAAGATCCTGCCCTGGTGCCCAATCGAGGGCTGGTATCCCGGCGGCTCGACCTCCGTGGCCGAAGGGCCGAAGGGCCTCAAGGTCTCGATGATCATCTGCGATGACGGCAATTACCCGGAAATCTGGCGCGACTGCGCGATGAAGGGGGCCGAGCTGATCGTGCGTTGCCAAGGCTATATGTATCCGGCCAAGGATCAGCAGGTTATGATGGCGAAGGCCATGGCCTGGGCGAACAATTGCTATGTCGCGGTCGCCAATGCGGCGGGCTTTGACGGGGTCTATTGCTATTTCGGCCATTCGGCGCTGATCGGCTTTGACGGCCGTACGCTCGGCGAATGCGGCGAAGAGGAATATGGCATCCAATATGCGCAGCTTTCGATCCCCGAGATCCGCGACGCCCGCGCCAATGACCAGTCGCAGAACCACCTCTTCAAGCTTCTGCACCGCGGCTATACCGGCGTCCATGCTGCCGGCGACGGGGATCGCGGCATCGCCGATTGCCCGTTCGACTTCTACAAAACCTGGGTGACGGATGCAGAAAAGGCCCGCCAGCAGGTCGAGGAATTCACCCGCACCTCGGTCGGCGTGGCCAATTGCCCGGTGGGCAGCCTGCCGACGAAAGCCAAAGAACAGGAAGCCTGAGGCCTGTGCCGTTTCACGGGCGGCGCCGCCGCCCGTGACCCTTCCGCCATAACAGCAGGCGCGTGCCCCGCACGCGAGACGGAGTTCCGAAGACATGCCTTTCCTCAATGACATGCTGGCCGATACCGCAAGGCGCCGGAAGGATGCCGAAGCCCTTCAGGCGGAGACCCTTTCCGCTGACGATGTGGTTGCGGCCCATCGGGCCACAGGGGTTGCGGAACTCAACAGCCGTTTCCGTTTCGATGTCGATCTGGTCGCGAACCATCTGCGCCGCGACATCATTGGCCAGAATCATGCCGTCGAGGCCGTGATCGACATGCTGCGGATCGTGCGCGCTGATATTTCCGATCCGCGCCGCCCGCTTTACACTTCGCTTTTGATGGGGCCGACCGGGGTGGGCAAGACCGAACTGGTCCGCGTGCTGGCCCGCGCCATCCATGGCGATGCCGATGCGCTCTGCCGGGTCGATATGAACACGCTTTCGCAGGAACATTACGCCGCTGCGATTTCCGGCGCGCCGCCGGGCTATGTCGGTTCCAAAGAGGGGCGTACCATCCTGGATCAGGAAAAGATCGAAGGCACCTCGGACAAGCCGGGTATCGTGCTGTTTGACGAACTGGAAAAGGCCAGTCCCGAAGTGGTGCTGTCTTTGCTGAATATTTTCGACAATGGCATCCTGACCACCGCCTCGGGCGAGCGCACCTATTCCTTCCGGAATGCCATCATCTTCATGACCTCAAACCTTGGCGCCGAAGAATTGCGCCGTGAGGCCGAGGCGGCGCAAAGCCTGCTCTGGCGGCTCATCCCGCGCCCGGGCAATCCGCGCGCCCGGGCAGAGGCCATTGCGCAAAAGGCGCTGCTCGGGAAGTTTCCGCCGGAATTCGTCAACCGGATCGACCATGTCGATGTCTTCAACTGGATCGACCGAGCCGATGTCGACACACTCATCGCGCTGGAGCTGGAAAAACTGAACCGCCGCCTTACCCGGCATCAGGCGCGTATTGAAATGGCGCCCTCGCTGGGCGAACATATCGCCAGGGAGGGGTTCGACCGCCAGTTCGGAGCGCGGTCTCTGCGGCGTGCGGTCAGGCGCTTTGTCGAGATACCATTTGCGAGACATATCCTTGAAGAACCGCCGCTTCCCGGCGGAGGGGGTCGCCGCTACAGCGCCGAGATGCGTCACGGCAGCGTCTCTTTCCGTCAAGTTGTGACTGAGATGTAGTGAGGCACACCGTTGATTGATTCAGGAGACACCTGGAAACTGGGAGTTCTGTTCTCAGAAACCGGACCAACCGCTATTATCGAGCGGCTGCAACGGCGCGGCACTTTGCTGGCGATCCGGGAAATCAATGCCGCCGGCGGTGTCGCCGGCCGCCCGCTGGAGCCGGTGGTCTGCGATCCTGGTTCAGTGCCGTCGGAATATGGCACCATGGCCGAGCAGATGATCTCGGAGCATTGCGTCCAGGTGATGATCGGCTGCTACATGTCCTCGGCGCGCAAAGAGGTACTGCCGGTGGTCGAGCGCAGGAATGTCCTGTTCTTCTATCCCACGCTTTACGAAGGCTTCGAATATTCCCCGAATGTGATTTACGGTGGCGCCTGCCCGAACCAGAACTCGGTGCCGCTGGCAAGCTATCTGCTGGAGAACTTCGGAAACCGCTTCTATTTCATCGGGTCGGATTACATCTACCCCCGCGAGTCCAACCGCGTGATGCGCAATATCCTGCGCCAGGGTGGCGGCGAGGTCGTGGGCGAGGTCTATGTGCCCTTTGACGCGACCCCGGGCGATTTTGCCGAAATCATGCGTGATGTAGCTGCGAAGGCACCCGATGCAATTTTCTCCACGACAGTGGGCGATACAACGGTGCAGCTTTACCGCGCCTATCACGCGGCGAAGCAGGATGGTCGCACGGTTCCCATCGCCAGCCTGACCGCGAATGAGGCCGAAATCACCGAAGTCGGACCCGAAATCGCGGCGGGCCATATCACCGCCGCACCCTGGTTCAATACGTTGGATACGCCCGCCAGCCGCACCTTCCGCGCCAATTACGAGCGCGAATTCGGGCCGGATATCCAGGTCACCAGCTGTGCCGAAGCCGCCTATGTCCAGACCCATATGTTTGCCGCCGCGCTGGAGAAAGTCGGCAACCTGGACATTGGCCAGCTGCGGGAATGCCTGCTTGGCGCCAGCTGGGATGCACCTCAGGGACAGGTGAAAATCGACCCGGACAACAACCACACCTATCTGCATGCGCGGATTGCCCGTGTCGATGATACGGGCTCCTTCGTCATCCAGCGCGAAGTTGTCAGGCCGGTGAAACCGGACCCCTATCTTGTGACGCCCGATCTGAATGACCGGAGGCTCCGGTTGCGCAAGACCCCGGTCCGGACGCGGCAGAGCTGACCCATGACCGGCAAACAGTTGAACCGCATCAGGAGCGAGCGACAGGCAGGATGACCAACCTGATCAGCAATCTGCGAAGTCTTAATGTCCTGGTGCTTCATCCCCGGGATTCCGATGCAGATGATCTGGTTCAGCAGCTGAACCGGATTGGCTGCAATGTAGAGGCACTATGGCCCTGGCCCGAAAACCTGCCACAAGCGGTGGATGTGGTGTTTGTCGAGGTCAGGGAAGTGATTCCGCAGGGTTTGAGCAAGCTCTTTTCCGCTAAGCCTGAGCAGCGTCCGACCCTGATCGGGCTGATTGGATACGAAAACCCTTCGGTTCTGGTGGAGTTGCTTGACCTGGGCGTTCAGACCGTCATCCCAAAGCCCCTCCGCGCATTCGGTGTGCTAAGTTCTCTGATGATGGCGCGTTCCGCATGGCAGGAACGGCTGGACGCATTGCGGAACGAAGAGAAACTCCGGCAAAAACTGGAGCATATCCACATCATAACCGAGGCGAAGTTCATCCTGATGCGCCATCACCGCATCAATGAAAAGGAGGCCTATAAGGTCATCCGCAGCCACGCGATGACCCGACGCAGCTCCACCATCGAAATCGCGAACGCTATTATCAATGCAGATGGCTTGCTCAGCAATCTGGCGATTGGATCAAAAGAGGATGGGTGAATGGCCGCTGGCCCCGAGACGTCGTGCTGATGCCCGGACCCCTAGGCTCCAGACTCATTAATTTTAGAGCCAGAAGAGGACGGTTGCGGCGAGAGCTATGGCCGAGAGGAAGACGATGGGGCACCTGACTGACCTGAGCCCCGTGTTCCCTCCAGCGTTTGAGAGAGTCCTTGGGTTGATTTCTGGGTCTAAGCTGCTTGCTTTTCCAGTCTGATCTTCATGGCAAATTCCGCCGGCGGGACATTGCCGAGGGCGGAGTGGGGTCTTTGTCGGTTGTAGTCCTCCTTCCATTCGGCGATCCGGGTGCGAGCGTCGGCGAGGGTTGAGAACAGGACTTCGTTCAGAAACTCGTCCCGGAACCGACCGTTGAAGGTAAGCGCGACGCCGTGGCCCTATGCGGCGAGGCTTGACGTTTGGTTGTAGCACCAGGGCATGAGGTCCTCGATGC
>CAKSTR010000017.1 GCA_934500835.1 uncultured Paracoccaceae bacterium
TGATCTCCTCGTGCTTGGAGATCAGCAGACTTCAGATCGTAGCTTCCGTCACTGTCCGATTTTCGGGGGGTAGCTCAAACTGATTGTTACCCGCATATTTGATGGAAGTGCATCGAGTGGTCGCTACCATGGCGTCGTTCCGCAGATTGCCGACTTCGTTTCCATTCGAGCTTGTTCTACGGCAACAGCAAAACGCGCCGCCTACAACGCCCTGCGAGAGAACAATCCACTCTATGCTGATCTGCCGAATACTAGTAGCGCGGCAGCAGTCGACCAAGCATTACTTGACTGGGAGACAAATCATGCCGATCAGCTGGAGCTTTTGCCCGATGATGGACAGTTTTTCGGGTTTCAGAACAATAGTCGTGGGAAGCTCCAACAGTACACAAGCTTTGTGTTCATTCCGGCGGTGCGCGAGGCGTCGGTGGACGCCTCTGACGGTAAAACGAGCGTTATCGGTAAGTTGCTCGAACTATTAGTGCGCAGCCAGATTCTTCAGCGACCTGACATTATAGCGTTCAAGGCGCAGATGACCAGCGCCTATCAAGCTCTCGTTTCCGCCGAGAATATGCCTGAACTAGGCGCTCTCGCAGGAACACTCACCGCAGATCTGCGCGGCTTATATCAAGATGCAGAAGTTTCGTTGAGCTGGCGCGAGATCGGCGAGATGCCGGTTCCGCTGCCGATGGCAGATGTGTTCCTAAAGGACGATGGCTTCGGCGGGCCAGTGGACAGGCAAGGTCATGGCCTCCAGCGCGCTTTCATCTTTACTCTACTCCAGCATCTAGCGCGGACGGCGGTGCCGGATAGCAAAGAAGTAGCCGCCGAGGGTGAAGCTCTTGACGGCGAAGGTGTACCGGCTGACGCAGCACAGGCGCCGACGCTTATTCTTGCGATCGAAGAGCCTGAACTCTATCAGCACCCGACCAAGCAGCGGCATTTCGCGGAAGTTCTCCGGGGGCTAAGCAGCGGCACACTACCAGGAGTCCAAGGACATACCCAAGTAATATTCGGTTCGCACTCACCAATGTTTATCTCAATGGGAAAAGCCGACGAAATCAGACTCACGCGACGCTCACCTTGTGCCGACAGCGAATTGAAGCAATGCAGCTTGCAGGCGCTCGATCTCGAAATCATTGCGCAAAAACTCGAACGTGGATGGGATAAACCAGCTGGCACCTACAACGCACAGACATTGATGCCGCGACTCCACATTCTAGGGCCAGAACTGGCGGAGGGCTTTTTCGCGAATGGCGTTATTCTTGTAGAGGGGCGCAGCGACAAAGCGGCCCTGACTGCGACGGCTCGGATACTCGGCGTGAACTTTGAAGCGGCGAGCATCGCAATTCTATCGGCTGAGGGCAAATCGAATCTTGATCGCCCCTATGTAATCTTCCGCGAGCTGGGTATCCCAACTTTTATACTCTGGGACTGCGATCAGCATTTGCCTGAAGCAAGACGAACGCCAACAACCGATCTTGCTTTGAGCAAGCTGGTCAAGCCGGATGATCAGTTCGACGCAGCGCCGACCAGCGATATGATAAGCGATTGCTACGCACACTTTGAAAAGACGTTGGAACATAAACTCAAGGATGAGCTCTCACCGGAGGTCCACTCCGCATGCCTTGCTGCTGCCTGCGAGCCATTTGGCGTGCATCCCAACAATGATACGCAGAAGATTCCAGAAGTTGTCTATCAGACACTTATGCTTGCGAAGGAACAAGGTCGGGAGAGTGATATGCTAAAAGACCTCGTTCGGGCGATGTGGCGCTTCTTCCGTAATGAAGAAATCCCAGCTCCAACCTAAGCGAGTTCTCCCTTAGCAGAACGAGCGGAGCTGCCTCAATTAACGCTACTGCGACAACCTGTTTAAGGCCTTTATTGACTGCGTTGCCGTCGGGTCGCTCGTGCGAAGATTTTGGACGGCAGTTTTACTTCGTGATCGTATCGGCTGAGTTGGATCAAGGCCGATTTGAAGGCAAGCGCGCCGCTGTGACGGAGAGACTGCCTCGCTTAGTTCCCTGAGCGCGAAAAGGTTTGTGTGCCCGCGTACAAATCTAAGATTAAGATAAACGTACGCGCACAATCAATCCGCTTCAGCTATGATTTGCAATATCTTTCCGCCCAGATCACGAAAGGCTCTTTGCCTGCAGCTCAGGACGATAATCTGCAGATCCCCCGCCTGCCGGTGCAGTGCGTCGAACATGCGCTCAATCCGGTCATCATCGGTAAAAACAAGCGCATCATCGAGGAGCACTGGGGCGTGCCGCCCGCCTTTGGCTAGCAACCGCGCGAAAGCAAGGCGCACGAGGAATGCGATCTGCTCCTGCGTGCCGCCCGAGAGGATGTCGACGGACTCTTCCTGACCGTTTCGGATCAGCGATTGCGGCAGGAGCGTATCATCGGCCCAGTTCAGCTCGGCATCGGGCCAAAGCAGCTGTAGCAGGGGGCGTAGCTCCCCGGCAACGGGTTCGAAATATCGGTCGCGGGCTTCGGAGCGCGCGGCCTCAAGCGCGGCTTGCAGGCGTTGCAGTACTCTCACCTCGCGCTCCACGCGGGCGCAATGCGCGCGTACGACTTCCAGCTTTTCATCAACCTCCTGCAATCGCTCTTCGACCGCCTCGCCGGAGTTTCCGGCAATCCGTTCAGTCAACGCCGCGATGGCGGGGCGCAACTCGTCGATCCGTTTGTGCGCGGCATCATTGACGGACTGCACCCGTTTCAATGTCGCATCTGTGGTATTAATATCGGGGGCCGCGGCGCGGAGGCGCGCAAGCGCGGTATCGCCCAGCGCGCGTTCGGCCACTGCCCTGTCGGCTTGCGCGACCAGTTCAGCCTCATCCTGGCTTGCCAGCCGCTCAAGTGCGCCCCTTGCGCTTTTCAGCCGCTCGGCCGCCGCCTCCTGCCGGACCACAGCCTCAGCCCTTGTCATCCGGGCTTCATCCCGGCGTTCCCGCGCGGCATCCCGAGTCACGGCGCGCTCAGTCATCAGGGCTTTGGCTGTCTGAAGGTCTGTCACGGCCCTTTTCTCAGAGAGCAGGTCGGTTTCATCCTCGGCTGCTGGTGCGGGGAGGGCCGCAAGCTGCCGCTGCAGATCCTCGATACCCTTTGGCGCCAGCGTGGCCAGTTCTGCGCGAACCCGAGTCAACCGATCTCCGGCTTCCTTGCGCTTGCGGTACACGCTTCCCGCCCCATCCATTGATGCAAGGCCGAGGGCGCCTAGGGCCTTGGTGAAATCGGTTTCGGCGTGTGCGACATCAGCCAGCCCCTCTGGACCCTCGCCCGGAAGGACCGTCAACGTGCCCAACCCATCGATCTGCAGTACGGTGTCGGCATGGATCGGAAGGGCCGTGCCATGCTCCAGCGGGCTTTCCGCATGGCGCAAACGTCCCGTCTGACCGGGCAGATACCGCATGATGACACGTGTTGCGGTGCTGTCCCTCAGGGCGCGGGCTGTGGACAGTGCCGCCGCAAGAGCGCGCAGCCGCTCCATATCTGTGTCATCCGGGCCGACTGAGGCCTCGGCGGTGGCGGCCTCAAGGGCCTGACGCGCGGCATTGGCTTGCCCAAGCCGCTCTTCCAGTTCGGTTCGGCGGTCGTTCGCTGCGATGGCTGCGGCGCGTGCCTGTACCCGCTGCAAAAGATCCATTGCCAGCTGGTACACCCCTGCGGCCGAATCATGTTCCACCACAGCCGCACCAAAGGCCTGTTCTGCAGCAGTAAGCACGTCCTGTGCCGCCAAAAGCTGTTCCTTGGCCTTCTCGTCATTCTGGATTGCCGATGCGTAGTCGTTCTTCGCTGTCTGCAGGGCCTTGAGATCGTGGCGCGCCCGCTCGGCAGTGGTGGTGGCCGCCTGAAGGGCGTGCATGGCCGCATTCACCTTTTCCGCATGGGCGCGCGCCGCCTCATGCGCCGCCTTTGCGGCCTCAAAGCGTGCCTGACGCTCAGCCACGGCATCCGGCGCCTCGATCTCGGCCAGTTCGCGCCGCAACCTGGTTCTCTCTACCAGCGCCGTCTGCAAGGTCTCCACCCGCTTGGCGAGGGCTTCCCGTTCGGCCATCAGCGCATCGACCTTCTGCATCGCCTCGGCCCAGGGGCCACCGGCCCTTGGGCGCCCTGTCCCGGTGGCATAGACCCCAAGCTCTTCGCGGCAACGCGCCAAGGCGGCGTCCATGCGACGGCCACCTGTCATCGCTTCCACCTCGCCTGTCACCGAGGAAAGAAGATCCCGGCGCGCCACAAAGGCGGTCTGCTGTTCCTTATTGCTGCCATCGACAAGGCTGATGAGGCCCTGGCGCACCCACAAGAGGCCGGAGGGCCCGCCATCGCCACCGCCAAGTAGGCGTGCGATCCACCCCTCGGCCTCATCGGCTTGTGCGATCAGCACACCAGCGCGTGTGACCCGTGCTTCGGGCTTGCTGAGCCATCGCTTGGAAATGAGGAAGGTACCATCCGGCGTCTCTATCTCTACGGTGACCTCGGGCGCGCCACCGGCATGGGGGCGCAACTGGCCGATCTCCTTCCCGCGCGAACTATGGGGCACAAAGAACAAGGCGCGAAGCGCATCAAACAAGGTGGACTTCCCGAACTCGTTCGGGGCACTGAGCACGTTTACGCCATCATCGATCCCGTCAATCTTTACCGGGCTGGTGAAGCGGCGCACATCCTTGAGGGCAATAGCACGCAGTTTCATCGTGACGCCCCAGCCGCATAAGCATAGAGTCGGCTCAGCGCCGCCGCAGAGATGTCGCGCTGCTCGTCGGCCAGCGTATCGTCCCCGGCCTCGGTCATCAGGTATTCAGCGGCGAGCCGCATGGCCCCGGCATGGTCGATCGCATCAAGGTCGGTAACTTTATGGAGCGTACCCAGACTCTCGGTTTGCAGGTCAAGAAAAGCGAACTCCGGTGCATGCCGTTCTGCGGCCGCATGCAGCGCGGCATGACCCGCAAGCGACGTCCATCCACCCGCCTTGATGCGCAAAAGAGTGTTGCGGCGCTCGATTGTGGGCAGACGCGCATCCAGCGCGGTGGCGGCGTCTTCGCCCTCATGCAGAGGCAGGGCGATTTCCGACCACAGGAAGCTGCCGGTTTCAATCTCGGACACCTCGGGCGTTGCGCCTTGCTCCAAGAGCGTCACGGCCAAGCATTGCCCCCGCACACCATGTTTGAATCGATCTTGCTCTGGCGTGCCCGGATACTGGGTCCGCGCCGAGACTTGCAGCCTGCCATGCCAATCCCCCAGCGCCAGATAATCCAGCCCAGCGCTTCGGTCACGATCCGGCGGGATCTGTTCGCCGCTTTCGGTAAAATCGACCACGCCACCATGGGCAAGCCCGATCCTTAGTGTGCCTTCTGGTGCAGGAAGCCGCGGCAGACCCTCGGTCAGGTCACGCCCTGTTGCGCGCACCGGCACCGGGCATGGCAGAAGCGCCACCCCCGGCGCCATCTCGACCACGGCGGCATCACGCAGCGCGCGGACATTTGCGGGAGCATCGCGGCTGATCTCGTCCCAGACCGGCTCGGCGTCGCGCAAGTTGTCGTGGTTACCGGGAAGCAGCCACCACTGAACACCCGCCGCTTCACGCATCGCAGCCAGCGCCTGTCGCAGCACCTGCCGTGAGGGGGTTGCGGAGTCGAATGTGTCGCCTGCCAGCAGCACATGGCCCGCACCCTGCTCGCGCGCGGCCTCGGCCAGCACCCGGATCTTGTCGAACCGCGCCTCCATCAATCGGCCGCGCAAGTTCCCGTCCGGCGGCTCGGTGATATTGGCGAAGCGGCGACCAAGGTGCAGGTCACTGGAATGAATGAAGCGAAAGACCATTGCGGGAACCTCGAGGGCTTGCGGGCATCAGGACGAAAGCGTAGCATTTTCTATAGCATAACTGACGGGTGATGTCGGTGATAGGCAAGCATTCATTGGTAGTAGCTAAGGGTCCTGTATCCCCTCCGTGTTGTGCTACTCTACCCAGATTAGAGGAGGAAGACATGACCATCTATCAGCAGTTACGAGCTGCAATAGCCAGTAAGAAGCCTGTGCGCGTCCGATTTAAGGGAACAGATCGCGACGTTTGCCCACACGTCATCGGTTTCAAAAATGGGAGCGAGAAACTGTTAACCTACCAGTTCGCGGGTTACAGTTCCAGCGGGCTGCCACCTGGCGGGGAGTGGCGCTGCATGGGCATTGGTGACATCTCGAATGTAACGGTTATAGAAGGAAAGTGGCACACTGGAACAGGGCACTCCCGGCCACAAACATGCGTCGATGAAGTTGATCTAGAGGTTGATTTCTAGCGGCACGCTAAGCGCCAACAACGCCTCTGTCAGCGTCCGCACGTCGAGCGGGTTACGGAGGCGATGTGGATTTCGCTGCAGCACCAGTCGAGCGGCGGCTTTGGGGAACGCGGCAGCGCAGCACCGTAGGCGCCTTCGCCGAGGCCGAGGCTCTGCTCCTGGACCGTTTCGCCGATGTGACGCTGGCCGAGCTGGCCCGGGATTTCGCCCGCCGCCACGCGGAAAGACGGGCCGTAAAGGAGTAGGACATGCAGGATGTGATCGTGATCGGGGGCAGCTACGCCGGAATGGCACCCGCCCTGCAACTGGCGCGTGCCCGCCGCAAGGTGCTGGTGATCGACGCAGGGCAAAGGCGCAACCGCTTTGCCAGTCACTCGCACGGGTTCCTGGGGCAGGACGGAGTGGATCCGGCGGTGATCCACGCAGGGGCGAAGCAGCAGCTTATGGCCTATCCGACGGTAAGATGGATCGAGGGCGCGGCAACCGGCATCACCGGGCAGAAGGACGATTTCCGGGTCGCCACGGAGGGCGGCGGGACCGTCGAGGGTCGCCGCATCCTGCTGGCCACCGGGGTCGTCGACCGCCTGCCGGAGATTGCGGGCCTTGCCGAACACTGGGGCCGGACGGTGTTCCATTGCCCCTATTGCCACGGCTATGAGCTGGACCGGGGCCGGATCGGCGTCATTGCCACCGGGCCGATGTCGGTCCATCAGGCGCAGCTTCTGCCGGAATGGGGAGATGTCACCTTCCTGACCAATGGCGCCCTGAGCCTCGACCCCGCGCAGCGCGACGATCTGGACGCGCGCGGTGTCGCGATCGAGGAGGTGCCGATCACGCGGCTGATCGGCGCGGCGGATGTCGAACTGCACGACGGCCGGGTTCTGTCCTTCGCCGGGCTGTTCACCGCGAGCCGCACCGAGCCGGCCAGTCCGCTGGCCGAGGCGGCGGGCTGCGTGCTGACCGAAACGCCGATGGGGCTCCAGATCGCAACCGCCGACAACAAGGAAACCGATGTCCCCGGCATCTTCGCCTGTGGCGATGTCGCGCGGGCACCGCATTCCGTCTCGCTGGCGGTGGGGGACGGGGCATGGGCCGGGGCGCAACTGCACCGGTCGCTGGTCTGGCCTGAGGGCTGAGAGATGAAACCCGGCATCCCCAGCCACCCCGGCGAGGCCGCCAGCTACGCCGCACGCGTTGCCCGCCATGTGCCGGGCCTGCACGACCTGCACCGGATGGCCGGGATCCTGCTGGCCGAGCATGTGCCGGAGAAAGGCCGGGTTCTTGTCCTCGGCGCGGGGGGCGGGCTGGAACTGCGGGCATTTGCGCAGGCGCATCCGGGCTGGCGTTTCGATGGCGTCGATCCCTCGCCGGAGATGATCGCCCAGGCGTGGGATGTTCTCGGCAAAAACGCCGCGCGCGTCGCCTTCCATCAGGACTATATCGAGGACGCGCCCGAGGGTCCTTTCGACGGTGCGACCTGTCTTCTGACTCTGCATTTCCTCCCCAGAGAGGAACGCCTGCGCACCCTACGCCAGTTGCACCGCCGCCTGCGCCCCGGCGCCCCCTTTGTGATGGTCCATCACAGCTTCCCGCTTGACAGTGGACAACAGGACCTCTGGCTCAGGCGCAATGCGGCCTGGCTGATCGCTGGCGGCACGCCCGAGGCGCAGGCGATGGCCGGTATCGCGGCAATGGAGGAACGCCTGCCGGTCCTGCCGCCCAAGGAAGAGGTGGAATTGCTGGAAACCGCCGGTTTCCGGGACATCCAGCTGTTCTACGCCGCCTTCACCTTCAAGGGCTGGGTTGCCCGGGCGTGATGGCTGGGGTGACGAATTGTGGTCCAGCGTGAGGGGCGGCCTCGTTCCGCTCGTCATATGGACCGAGATATTTGCTGCAGCGGGATCCACTGGCAGGTTTCGGAAACACCGCCATGCAGCATTCTTCAACACCACCGGGCAGCTTTGTCACGGATTCCCGGTCTTCTCAAAGCAGCCGGGCGCCGGGGCCGTCACTTGCCAGATGATCGTCCGCGTTGACCAAGGGGCAGCGTTTCACGCTCAGGCATCCGCAGCCGATGCAGATCGCCATCTTGTCGCGCAGCGCCGTGAGAAGCTCGATCCGCCGTGTCAGGTCCTCATGCCAGTTTTCGGCGATGCGCTCCCAGTCATCCGTGCCGGGCGGCGCGTCGCGCGGCAGTTGCGAGAGCGCCCGGGATATCTCGGCAAGCGGGATGCCCGCGCTCTGCGCGATCTTGATGACCGTCACGCGCCGCAGGATTTCACGCCGGTAGACCCGGTGATTGGCCGAAGTCCTCTCGGATGCGATCAGCCCCCTGCGTTCGTAGAATTGCAGCGTGGAGACAGGCAAACCGCTGCGGCGCGAAAGCTCGCCGACGGACAATTCCTTCTTCGTCATGCGAAAGCTCCTTGACCTCAACCAATGTTGAGATTGTAGCAGCCTATCCGTCAAGAGGAGGCGGGCATGGCGGACACGGATACCGGGGTGGGGAAGGACACGGAGACGTTCGTGTCATGGCGGGAGTTTCTCGGAAGCCCTTACGCGGCATCGCTGGCCCTGGTTTGCCTGGCCGTCTGGCTGCATGCGGCCGACAGCCTGATCGTCGCCACCATGCTCCCCTCCATTGTGGCCGAGATCGGCGGGGCCGCTCTGGTGGGCTGGTCGGTCTCGCTCTACGAGATCGGATCGATTGTCGCGGGAGCGGCCAGCGCCTTGCTGGCCATGCGCTTCGGACTGCGCGGACCGATGAGCATGGCCGCCGCCCTGTTCGGGCTCGGCTGCATCCTCAGCGCCGTCAGCCTGACCATGCCGTTGCTTCTGGCGGGGCGCGCCTTGCAAGGCGTCGGCGGCGGCGGCCTGGTGGCGATGGGCTTCGTCGCGATCGGCCAGATATTCCCGCGCCGCTACATCGCCCGTGCCATGGCGGCGGTTTCGACCCTTTGGGGCGTCTCGGCCTTCGCCGGGCCGCTGGTCGGCGGCTTTTTCGTGGAATATGCGACCTGGCGCTGGGGCTTCGCCTTCTTCGGCTGCCAGGCATTCGCCCTCGCCCTCTGGATCGTCTTGCGAAGCGACACGGGCCTCGCGCGATCCACGGCCGCGGCTGCCGACTTCCCCGTCAGGCGTCTGTCCCTGCTGTGTCTCGCCGTCGTTCTGGTGGCCTTCGGCGGTGTCGAGGTCTCCGTCCTGCGAACGGTCCCTTCTGTCGCCGCCGGTCTGATCTGTCTGATCGGCTTTCTGTGGTTGGACGAGCGCGCGGGCAACAGCCGGCTTCTCCCGCACCGCCCGTTCGATCCGTGGCGGCCGGCCGGTGCCGCGCTGCTCATGATCCTGTCGATGTCGATGGCAACGATCGCTGTCACGGCGTTCGGGCCGCTGCTGGTCACCGCGATCCACGGCGTCTCCGCGCTTACCGCCGGTTACATCGTTGCCTGCTCGTCCATCGGCTGGTCGGTCATGGCCGTTCTGGTCAGCGGATTGCCGGAGCGGTTCGACCAGCTGATCATCGCCCTCGGCATGACGGTCGTGGCCCTCAGCATCCTCGGCTTTCTCCATGCGGTTCCCAACGGCCCTGTCTGGCTGATCGCCGTATTCGCGGCGATGGAGGGCGGCGGGTTCGGGATGGCCTGGACCTTCATTCTCCGGCGAACGATAGCCCTCGCCGATGCGGACGAGGTCCAGCGTGTTTCCGGGGCGATCCCCACGATACAGCGGCTCGGCTACGCCCTCGGCGCGGCCTATGTCGGGATCGTGGCGAATGCCTCGGGCCTGCTGTCCATGCAGACGGCAGCAGACGCCGCGAAGGTTGCCCGATGGATCTTCGTGTCATGCCTGCCCTTCGCGGCAATCGGGCTGATCGCCATGGGCGCGCTGGTACGGAACCGGAGCGAGGGATCGCGACCGGACGCAAAATGATCCGAGCGGGAGGGGCATTGAGCGGACGACGGCTTCGGCGGCATCGGTACCGCGCCGGCAGGGTTTCGTTGCATCGCGTTCGAGTGGCAGCTCTACGGAACGCTGTCCTTGGGGTTAAGCCGACCGGCGGCAAAAGAGCCGGGCACGACGCGTTCGGCTCCGTCAGCGCTGTGACGCGGAACACGTAGATAATCCATGGTCAACGCTTGGCCATCTTCCGCGCGCCGCATCACTGAAGCCCGGTAAGCGCCATAATTTCGTGGTCGCCGGGCGCGTCCTTGCCTTACAACCGAGGTATCTCCACACGGCAGATCGCCGCGGTATCGGGGGTTGCTGGCGACCTCGGGGACTCGCGGCGGGATAACGGACGGTCGGAGCAATCCCCCTTCGGCCACACCCGAAGAAATCAGGGGACCTCCGGAGGATCGTTCGGGATATCGGTATCGCAGGCCCGGAAACGGATGCGCCGGATGATTTCCAGGATCTTCCCGACTTCCGGCCGCAGGGTCCGGATGTCAGGCACCGCCGCGAGCAGCGAGACCTCCAGCGCCGGCTCCAGCGGGCGCCAGGCCAGCCCCTGATCCTCCTGCCCGAACATGGTGAACTCGTCGACCAGCGTCACCCCGAGCCCCTGCCGCACGAGGTTGACCGCGATATTGTAGCGGTTAGTCTCCAGCCTGCGGGCCGACCGTCGGTTGAAGCCGGGCACATTGCCGGCCAGCATGGCGACGATCCCCATGTCGGTGGTGATGGCGATCAGGTCCCGATCCTCGATCTGGTCCGGCGTGATGGCGTTGCAGCACGCCAGCGGATCATCCGCGGAAAACACGCAGACGATCCTGCCCCGCGCGACGGGGATGGTGTCCGGCAACGGCTCGGTCCCCGCATGGACCATAAGCCCCAGGTCGTACTGGCGCCGCGCCACCGCGGCGGCGATGTCATGGTTCGGGTGCATGTCGAGGATGAACCCCTGACCGTTTCCCCCCTTGCGGTGACGGCTCGCGACCAATGGCAGGACGGAAAGCGAGAGCGATGGCGTCGATGCGACGCGAACCACGTTGGGCCGCATCCCGCGGATGGAATCGACGTGGCGGTCGAAGCGCGACAGTTCCTCGTAGATCCGGGTCGCCTCGCCGATCAGCCGCTGCGCCGCCTCTGTGGCGACCAGCCGGCCCCTGCGCCGCTCGAAGAGCAGGATGCCGTGCCTGCGCTCGATCAGCCCGATCGCCTTCGAGACCGAGGGCTGCGCCATGTTCAACGCCCGCGCCGCCCCGGACACCGAGCCGAGCTGCATCACCGTGACGAAAACCTCGATCTCCCGCCGGTCCATCCCATGCCTCATAGCTATGGATTATGCAAAACAAAGCATTAGACAGCATGATTTTCGCGGCCGCATAGTCAAGCGACAAGAAAAACAAAACGATCCAACGGAGAGACCCCATGAAAATCGGCAGAAGATCCGCCCTGTTCGGCGCGGCCCTGATCGCGCTGCTCCCCGCCGCAGCGGCGGCACAGGAAACCACCGAATTCGACCGCATGATGGAGCAAAAGACGATCCGCGCCGGCGCCGTGGAAGCGAAGCCCTGGTTCCAGAAGGATTTTGCCACTGGCGAATGGACCGGGCTGGTGCCCGACATCCTGGATGCGGTCTTCGAGCCGCAAGGTATCAAGGTCGAATATGTCGAAACCCAGTGGGGCACGGCGGTCGCCGGTCTCCAGTCGCAGCGCTTCGACCTGATGGGCGCCTATAACGAAACCCCCGAACGCGCCGAGGCGATCGACTTCACCGACGAGATCGGTGGCCTTCGTCTGTCGATCCTCACACTGGAAGGCGAGGCCGAAAGCTTCGACAGCTGGGAGAAGATCAATTCGCCCGAGGTGAAGCTGGCGGTGATCGACGGCTCCGGGGCCGCGCGTATCCTGCAACCCAAGCTGACCGAAACAAGCTGGGTGGTGGTGCCTTCCAGCGACGGCATGTTCCTTGAACTGGAAAGCGGGCGGGTCGATGCGCTTGTCACCTCCGACGCCCAGATCGCGGATTATCTCAACAGCCGCGGCCGCGGCACGATGATCATCCCCGAGCCGGTTGAGCGCCAGCCCACCAACATCGGCCTGCGCAAATCCGGGGACCAGAAGCTGCATGACTGGCTGGATGCGGAACTGGCCAGGCTGGAGGCCAGCGGCGCCATGGACGAGATCTGGGCGAAATACACCACGGTCGCGGCGGACTGACATGGAGGCGGGGGAAGAACCGATCCTGCGGATCGAGGATCTGCGGAAATCCTATGGCGCGCTGGAGGTCCTGAAGGGAGTCTCGTTCGAGGTCTTTCCCCGTCAGGTCGTCGGCCTGCTCGGGCGCAGCGGCTCGGGGAAATCCACGCTGCTGCGCTGCCTGAACTTCCTGGAACACGCCGATTCCGGGCGCATCCTGCTGGAAGGGGAAGAGGTCGGCGTCGACAGCTCGTCGGGTCGGCGACGCCCGCATCCCGCCACGGTCCTTGCGCGGCAACGCCGCCAGATGGCGATGGTGTTCCAGAACTTCAACCTATGGCCGCATATGACGGTGATCGAGAATGTCGTCGAAGGCCCGGCCCGCGTGCTCGGCCTGCCGCAGGAGGAGGCGCGGGCGGAGGCTATGCGGCTCCTGCGCGATGTCGGGATGGACCACAAGGCCGATCAGTATCCGATCCGGCTGTCGGGCGGCCAGCAGCAGCGGGTGGCCATCGCCCGCGCACTGGCGATGCGCCCGAAGCTGATGCTGTTCGACGAGCCGACCTCCTCCCTCGACCCCGAGCTTGTGGCCGAGGTTCTGCGGGTGATGCGCGACCTTGCCGCCGCCGGGACCACCATGCTGGTGGTGACGCACGAGATGGCCTTCGCCCGCGATGTCTGCGACCGGGTGATGCTGCTGCACGAGGGCGAGCTGATCGAATCAGGCCCGCCGCGGGCGGTGATGCTGGAGTCGCAAAACCCCATCGCCGCGTCTTTCTTTGCCGGGCTGCGCGGCGAGGCCGCCCTGCCCGAAGGAACCTGAACATGGACTACGACTGGAACTTCGGTGTCCTGTGGGAATACCGCGGGATGCTCTGGCAGGGCATTCTCACCACCGTCAGGATCGTCGGTCTTTCGGTGGCCTTGGGCATCCTGATCGGCATGCTCCTGACCCCGCTGCGGATGTCGGACCGCGCTGTCCTGCGCTGGCCCGCGACCGCCGTCATCGAGACCTTCCGCTCGGCCCCGCCGCTGGTGCTGGTGGTCTGGAGCTATTACTGCCTGCCGATCCTGACCGGCCTCACCCTGCCGGGCTACTGGACCTGCGTGGTGGCGATCTCGCTCTATTCCGGGGTCTATTTCGCCGAGATCTTCCGTTCGGGCGTGCAGGCGGTGGACCGGGGGCTGATCGAGGCCGCGCATTCGGTCGGCATGTCCCGCCTGCTGATCCTGAAGCGGATCGTCGTGCCGCTGGCCTTCCTGCGCATCATGCCGCCCTTCACCGGGCAATGCATCATGGCGATCAAGAACTCGGTCCTCGGCAGCTACATCGCGGTGGGCGAGGTGCTTTACGAGGGGCAGCGGCTCAGCACCCACACCTTCCGCCCGCTGGAGATCCTGACCTTCGTCGCCCTGTTCTTCATCTGCACTATCATGCCCCTTTCGCTGATCGCGGGGGCGATCGAGCGGCGCGTCTACCGCCGCTATTTCAGGCGCTGACCATGGCCGAGGATTTGATGCCGCCCGCCCAGACCAGTCCGACGCGGCGGATCGCCGATTTCGCCGCCTCGCTCCGGCCGGAGGACATTCCGGAACCCGTGCGGGCGACCTGGAGGCTTCACGTCGCCGATACGCTGGCCTGCGCCGCCGCCGGGGCGCTGCTGCCGGTGGCCGCGGATGTGCGGCGTTTCGCGCAGGCCGCGGGCAACCCGGCGGCCCATGCGCCGGTGATCGGCAGTCCGCACCGGACCTCGCCGATGCTGGCGGCGCTTGCGAATGCCTTTTCGGCCAATGCGCTGGACTTCGACGACGGGTTCGAGCGGAACGGCAAGGGCATGGGGCATCCAGGCGCCTCGCTGGTCGCCGCAGCCCTCGCCGCCCTGGGGGAAAGGCCGGTCGGCGGCGAGGAGTTCCTCGCCGCGATCATCGCCGGGGCCGAGGTGAACAACCGGCTGATCCTGTCGATCCAGCCCGGCGCGGCCCGCTTCCACGAGGTCTACGGAGTAGGCCAGCATCAGACCTTGGGGGCGGCCGTCACCTATGCCCGTCTGCGCGGCCTGCCCGCCGCGCAGATGGAGAACGCCATCGGCCTGGCGGCCAGCCTGACCGCGGTCCCGAGCCTGCACAAATACAACTGGCAGCACCGTCCCATCGTCACGCTGAAGGACTTCGTCGCCCCGGCCGCGCAGGCGGGCGTGCAGGCGGTGGAGCTTGCCCTGATCGGACTGCGCGGGCCCGAGGCGGTGTTCGACGGCCCGCAGGGCTATTGGAAGATGGTCGGCTCCGACCGGTTCGACCCTGACCTGCTGACCGGCGGACTGGGGCAGGACTGGCTGGCAGGCGAGGGCGCGTTCAAGACCTATCCGGCCTGCCGCTGGATCGCCCCTGCGCTGGAAGCCTTCGAGCGCGCTCTGCGGGACGGCGGGGCAAGGGCGGACGAGATCGAGGCGGTGACGGTGCATTCCTTTGCCGATGTGGCCGCCCTGATGGCCCACTTCCCTCCGGCGAATGCGATAGATGCGCAGTTCAGCCTGCCCCACCTGCTCGGCTGCATCGCAAAGGGTCTGCGGCCCGGGTTGCCATGGTTCACTGCAGAGGCTCTTGCCGACAGCGGGATAAGAGCCTTTGCCCGGCTGCTCTGCTTCAGAACCGACCCGGCGATGGATGCGGCCATGCGGGGGCCGACGCGGCGGCCCTCGGCCAGGGTGGAGGTCCGGCTGAAGGACGGCCGCGAGATATCGGCTACGGTCGAGGCTCCCCTGGGGGGGACGATCCGGCCCCTGTCCGACAAGATGGTCCGGCAAAAGATCGTGCTGCTTCTCGATCAGGCGGGCTTGGATTGTTCCGGACGCTTCGAGCACTTCCTGCGGCGGCCGGAAAGCAGCCCCGATGTGCGGGACAGCCTCTCGCCGCTGTTTCAAGATCTCTGCTTTTCGGCCGGGGAGACTGAATGATAGCGCCGCTGGCCGCGAGCGCTGGACCAGCGTCACTCCTTCGATGTTTATCGAGGTGCCGAACGCATCCACAGGGCGCTCGCGTTGAGAGGAGCGGTGCATTCAAGGAATGGCCTGCCGTGGAAGATGGGGTGGTTGCCGTCGAGGCAGCTTATTCCGGATTGAAATTTTGTGTCCTGCACCTCTACCGCCACTGCGGATTGTGCGGGATCGCCCTTCAGGAACGATTGCCATGCGAGGTGTCCCTGGCGCCCTATTCCGGCCAAGACGACCGGCCCGCTTTGGTGACGCAAAGGCTATGACGCACCGCCGGGGTCCGGAATGCCCTGCCTTGCGATAGGATTATCTGCAATCAACGATCCTTTGATCAATGCGCTCGGCCGGAGAGGCGAAATCGCGGTCCCCGGGGTGTTCGATCCTCGGCATCCGGCGGGCGGGATGAATCCGGCTCGCGCCAAGGTCTCGCGCAAGATGCCCGGAGCGCTTCACCTGGCGAGCGAGGGTCCCGGTCAGAATAGACTTGACAGTTTCGGCAGGTTTTCGGCAGGCTGACCGGGCGTCGCCCATGCTGCGACGCGTCAGAGCACGCCCGCTCAACTTTTGTCGATGACGATCCGGAGTTCGCACCTCTCGGGACAGGGCTTGTAGCGCGGAAGGTCCGGTATCCGGCCCTTCTGGTATGAGACTGTCAGGAGGAACGGATGAGCATCGACTTGCTCGTGCGCGATGCGCACATCTATGTCGACAAGGATTGGGAGATCGCGGGCGGCTGGATCGCCATCGAGGGCAACCGCGTCCATTCGGTCGGAAAGCCGGGCGACGAGCCGGAAAGCCGTCGCAGCATTTCCGCCCGGGGCCGGCTGGTCACGCCCGGCCTGATCAATGCCCACCATCACATGTATCAGAATCTGACGCGGTCCTACGCGCCCGTCACCAACGGCACCCTGTTCCAGTGGCTGACCGGCCTCTATCCGCTCTGGGCCGCGCTGGACGAGGAATCGGTCTATCTGTCGACCTATATCGCCATGGTCGAGCTGCTGATGGGCGGCTGCACCACCTCAATGGACCACATGTATGTCCATCCGAAGCCCTTCCTGATCGACGCGCAGTTCAAGGCCGCCCGCGACATCGGCTACCGCTTCTATGCGACGCGCGGGTCGATGACGCGCTCGGTCGAGAACGGCGGTCTTCCGCCGGCCAGCGTCGTGCAACCGGAGGACGAGATCCTTGCCGACAGCGTGCGGCTGGTCGAGGCATACCACGACCCGAAGCCGGGGGCGATGGGCCGGGTGGCGCTGGCGCCCTGCTCGCTGTTCTCGGTGACCGAGAACATCATGGTGCAGTCGGCGCGGCTTGCCGACCAATACGACCTGCGCCTGCACACCCACCTGGCCGAGGATCCGCAGGAGGACGAATACTGCGCCGAAGTCTACGGCTGCACGCCCGTCGAGTATTTCGAGCGAGTCGGCTGGGCCACACCCCGCTCCTGGGTGGCGCATTTCATCTATCCGAAGCCGGAAGAGATCGACCGGCTGGCCCATGCAGGGGTCTGCACCGCGCAATGCCCCTGTTCCAACATGCTGATCGGCGGTGGCTCCGCCGATGCGATGGACCTCCGGCGGCGCGGCATGAAGGTCGGCCTCGGCTGCGACGGATCGGCCTCGACCGACCACGGCTCGATGTGGCTGGAGGCGCGGACCGCGCTTCTGCTCGGCCGCTACCGCAACGGGCCGCATTCGATGTCGGCGCGCGATGCGCTTGACATCGCCACCCGCGGCGGCGCGGCCTGCCTGGGCTGGAGCGACGAGATCGGTCACCTGCGGCCCGGCGCCTGCGCCGACCTGGTGGTCTGGCAGATGTCGGATGTCGCCTTGGCCGGCGCGGTCACCGACCCGGTGGAAGCTTGGCTGCGCTGCGGCCCGGCGGTCGCGGGCACGACGATCGTCAACGGCCGGGTGCTGGTCGAGAACGGCCAGCCGGTGATGCCGCAGCTTGCCGACGTCCTGCGCGACCACGACCGGCACGCCCGAAGGATCCAGCGCCTGGAGCGCTGACCGTCCCGAACACCATCAGATGCAGATCACTCGAGGGGAGGAAACCGGAATGAGTGTTGCGACGGAACATGGCCAGAGAGCCGGCTTGGAGGAGGCCGGCGACATCGCCATCGGAGACATCGAGGAAGTCATCCCCTTCAAGCGGCGCTTCGCCCTGGGGGCACAGCAGGCGCTCGTCTCGAACGCCTGGCTCGACCCGATCTTCATCGCCTCGGTCGCGGGATTCTCCGCAGCGCTGGCGACGAACCTGGTCACCGCCACCTTCCTGGCCGCGGGCGTGGTCACGGTGGTGCAGTCGACCCGGCTGGTCAAGCTGCCCATCGTGCAGGGGCCCTCGTCGGCCTTCTCGCCGCTGGCGATCGGCTATTACAAGGCAGGGACGCTGTCCTCTGCCAGCCTCGGCGTGCTGATCGCCGCGGCGCTGGTGTTCCTGACCGCGGTCACCGGCCAGCTCGCGAAGCTGCGCCGACTGCTCTCGCCCGCGGTTTCCGGCACGATCATCACCCTTGTCGGCATCGCGCTGGCCGGCTTCACCTTCATGGAGTTCTTCGGCGGGATAGGGACCCCGAACTACGGAACCCCGTCCAGCCTGATCATCGCCTCCGCCACCACCGTCGCGGTGGTGATCTGCGCGGCGGTGGGCGGGACGGTGCGGATGTTCGGCTTCCTCATCGCGCTGGCGCTGGGAAACCTCCTGGCGCTGTGCTTCGGGATGCTGGACTTCTCCAGCGTCGGCGCGGCGCCCTGGGTCGCCCTGCCGACCCTGCTGCCCTATGGCGAGTTGGTGTTCGATCCGGCGATCACGCTGACGATGTGCATCGTCTTCGTCGTCGCCGTGGTCGAGGCCATGGGCATGTACGAGGCGACCGCCCGGCTGGCCAACACCGAGCTGACCGACCGTCGGGTGAACATGGGCATCGCCGGCGAGGCCGGCGGCACGATGCTGGCGGCGCTGATCGGCGGTTTCGGCACCACGGCCTATGCGCAGAACCTCGGCGTCGTGAAGATGACCGGCGTCGGCAGCCGTCATGTCATCCGCGTGGCCGGATTGATCTTCATCGTGCTGGCGTTCCTGCCCAAGGTGGCCGCCATCCTGGTGGCGACCCCTGCCCCCGTGGTCGGCGGCTTGTTCCTGCCCGCCGCGGCGACGGTGATCATGGCCGGCATCCAGCTTGCCGGCAAGGAGCGCCGCTCGCCGGTGAAGAACCTGGTGGCGCCGCTGGGGCTGATGGCCGGCTTGGGCATTCCCGCGCTGTCTGGCAGCCTTGCCCCGTCGCTGCCGCCGATCCTCGGCGAGATGATCGGCCATTCGATCGTCGTTGGCTCGGTCGTGGTGATCCTGGCGGAGCTGTGCCTAGTGAAGATTCCGGAACTGATCCGGTCCCGATAGCCGGAGCCCGAAGGCGCCCCTCGGGGCGCCTTCCCCTGCCGCGATTCGCTACCTGCGCGCGGCACGGCCGGGCGCGGGCCGGGAAACCGGCGGGCATCCGCCGGCATGTCGACACATCGCGCCGGAATCCTTCAACCCTGCCCCGCACCCCGAAGGGGTTTGGCGGAACCCGGCATCCGTTCGCCCCTATCCTGTGCCCGAAACCGGAGGGTGCAGATGACGCAAGACCACCTGAAGACCATCGAGCAGCGCCTGCTGTGGCTGTCGCACTGGATGATCCACAACGCCAACAACATCCGGCCCAAGGCGGACGGCATCAAGGTCGGCGGGCATCAGGCGTCCTCGGCCTCGATGGTGTCGATCATGACCGCGCTTTACTTCTCGGCGCTGCGGCCCGGGGACCGGGTGGCGGTGAAGCCCCATGCCTCGCCCGTCTTCCATGCGATGCACTACCTGATGGGCAACCTGAGCCGCGAGAAGATGGAGAACTTCCGCGGCTACGGCGGCGTGCAGTCCTACCCCAGCCGGACCAAGGACGTGGACGACGTGGACTTCTCCACCGGATCGGTGGGCCTGGGGGTGGCGATCACCGCCTTCGCCTCGCTAATCCAGGACTATGTGCAGGCCAAGGACTGGGGCGCTGGCGCCCCCCAAGGCCGGATGATCGCACTGATGGGCGATGCCGAACTGGACGAGGGCAATATCCACGAATGCCTGCAGGAGGGCTGGAAGCACGGCCTGCGCAACTGCTGGTGGATCGTCGACTACAACCGGCAGTCGCTGGACGGTGTGGTGCAGGAAGGGCTGTGGAGCCGGATCGAGGGCCTGTTCCAGGCCTTCGGCTGGGAGGTGGTGCGACTGAAGCACGGCGTGCTGCAGCGCGCGGCCTTCGCCGAGCCGGGGGGAGACAAGCTGCGAGGTTGGATCGAGGACTGCCCGAACGAGCTTTACTCCGCGCTGACCTTCGAAGGCGGCGCGGTCTGGCGTGCCCGGCTGATGGAGGATCTGGGCGATCAGGGCGACGTCTCTGCACTGATCGGCCGGCGCAGCGACGAGGGGCTGGCCGCGCTGATGGAGAACCTGGGCGGCAACTGCGTCGAAACCCTGGCCGCGGCCTTCGCCGCCGTCGACCACGACCGGCCGACCTGCTTCCTCGCCTATACCGTCAAGGGCTGGGGCACCCCCATCGCCGGGCACAAGGACAACCACGGCGGGCTGATGACCAAGGCGCAGATGGCCGCCTGGCAGGCCCGCATGAGCGTGCCGGAAGGCCGGGAATGGGACCCCTTCGCCACCATCGAGGACCCCGAAGCCCTGCGCGCCTTCCTGCGCGGGGTGCCGTTCTTCGCCGCGGGGCCGCGGCGCCTTCACGACGCCCCCCTGCCCGTCTCCGCCATCGAGCCCCCGGCCGACCGCGAGATTTCCACCCAGATGGCCTTCGGCAAGATCCTCGACGAACTGGGCCGCGGTAACGGCCCGCTGGCGCAAAGGATCGTGACCACATCGCCCGACGTGACCGGCACCACCGGGCTCGGCCCCTGGGTGAACCGACGCGGCCTGTTCGCGCGGGCGGCGCGGGCCGACCTGTTCCGCGAGCGCAAGATTCCCTCGACCGCGAAATGGGAGTTCTCGCCCGCGGGCCAGCACATCGAACTGGGCATCGCCGAGATGAACCTGTTCCTGCTGCTGGGCGCCGCCGGCCTGTCGCATTCGCTGTTCGGGCGGCGGCTGATCCCGGTGGGCACGGTCTACGACCCCTTCGTGTGCCGCGGGCTGGATGCGCTGAACTACGCCTGCTACCAGGACGCGCGGTTCATCATCGCCGGCACCCCCTCGGGCGTGACGCTGGCGCCGGAGGGCGGGGCGCATCAGTCGATCTCCACCCCGCTGATCGGCATGGCGCAGGACGGGCTGGCGGCCTTCGAGCCCGCCTTCGCCGACGAGTTGGCGGTGATCCTGGAATGGGCCTTCGACTATCTGCAACGCGACGGCGAGGGCGATCCCGACGAGCGCACCTGGCTGCGGGATGAAACCGGCGGCTCGGTCTACCTGCGGCTGACCACCAACCCGGTGGAGCAGCCCGGCCGGCGGCGGGACGAAAGCTTCCGGCAGGGCGCCATCGACGGCGGCTACTGGCTGCGCCCGCCGGGGCCGAACTGCGAGGTGGTGATCGCCTATCAGGGCGCCGTCGCGCCCGAGGTGATCCGTGCCGCCGGCGCCATCGCCGAGACGCGGCGCGACGTGGGCGTGCTGGCCGTGACCTCGGCCGACCGCCTGCACGCCGGATGGAACGCGGCGCAGCGGGCGCGCGCCCGTGGCCGGTCGGCGGCACGCAGCCATATCGAAGCGTTGCTGCAGGAGGTCCCGCGCGACTTTCTGCTGGTCACGGTGATCGACGGCCACCCCGCCACCCTGTCGTGGCTGGGCGGCGTGGCCGGGCATCGCACCCTGCCGCTGGGGGTCGAGCATTTCGGCCAGACCGGCACCATCGGCGATCTCTACCGCCACTTCGGCATCGACAGCCAAAGCATCGTGGAGCGCATCTCAGGCCTGACGCCGGGCCGCAGGATCGCGGTTCCCGCCTGACCGTCGGCGGGTCCAGCCCTAAGGCAGCCGGGCCTGCCCACCCTTGACCCGCCGGATCGGGATCGAGGATTCCAGCGAGGCCACGCCCGGGACCTTGGTCAGCCGGCCGGTCAGGAACCGTTCGTATTCCTCCAGCCCGGAGACGGCGATCCGCAGCAGGTAGTCGCGGCTTCCCGTCATCAGCCAGCAGTCCACCACCTCGGGGCAGCGCGCCACCGCCTGCTCGAACGAGACCAGCCGGTCATCGACCTGCCGGTCCAGCTTGACCGAGACGAAAACGGAAAAGCCGAAGCCCAGCTTCGCCTCGTCCAAGAGCGCGGTATAGCCGGTGACATAGCCGTCGTCCTGCAGCTGCCGCACCCGGCGGGCGCAGGGCGTCGGCGAAAGGCCGACCCGCTCGCTCAGCTCCTGGTGGCTCAGGCGGCCGTCCCGCTGCAGTTCGGCAAGGATGCGGAGGTCTATCGCGTCAAGGGATCGGGACATGGGGCCTGACCAGGGTTATCGGTGACATGGCTGGAGTGTCGGGGCTGCCGCCACCGGAGGCAAGGGCCGGGGCGATGGTTCAGCCGCCGCGGCCGAGTGCTGCGTTCACCACCCGGGCGGCATTGTGGCCGGGCACCCCCGTCACCCCGCCGCCGGGATGGGCCGAGGCGCCGCAGAGGAACAGGCCGGGCACCGGCGTGCGGTAGTCGGCATGTCCCGGCATGGGCCTGCGGAAGAACAGCTGGTCGGGCGTCAGGTCGCCATGGTGCGGGCTTCCGCCGGGCAGGCGGAAAATCTGCTCGTAGTCGCGCGGCAGCAGGATCTGGCGGTGGGTCCAGCGCCGGTCGAAGCCGGGCGCATGTTCCGCGATCGTGTCCATCACCCGCGCGAACAGCCGTTCGCGCATCTCGTCGCCCTGGTCGCTGTTCGGCCCCGCGGGGATGTGGCCGCCGTAAATGCTGATCAGATGCTTGCCCGGCGGGGCAAGGCCGGGGTCCGCCAGCGTCGGGGTCTGCACCGTCATGTAGGGCCGCTCGGCGATGCTGCCGCCCAGCATGTCGGTATAGGCGCGCTCGACATAGGCGAGGCTGGGGGCGAGGGTGATCTGGATCGGATAGCTGCCCTCGGGGTAGCCCGCCTCCTTCAATCCGGCGAAGGGGATCGGGGCATCGACCGCGAGATGGATCTTGAAGGTGGTCACCGTGCCGTGGATTCCGGCCACTCCGCGGCGGAAGGGCTCGGGCGTGGCCGAGGCCGGCAGCAGGTCCGCGAAAAGATGCTGCGCGGCCGCGTTCGAGACCACGCTGCGCGCGCGGATGGTCTCGCCATCCGCCAGCCGGACGCCGCAGGCGCGGCCGTCCTGCATCAGCACCTCTGTCACCTCGGCCCCGGTGCGGGTCTGCATCCCCCACCGCCGCCCCGAGGCGGCGATGGATTCCGAGATCATCCCCATGCCGCCGCGCGCCAGCCCGGTGCCGCCGGCCGGGTCGCTGCCGTCGCGCATGTGATTGCGCAGCAGCAGATAGGCCGTGCCCGGCGTGTGGATCGAGGTCGATTGCCCCGCTGCCCCGGCGGGATAATAACCGAGGATGACGCGGGCCTCGTCGGATTCGAACCAGCGGCCGACATAGTCGTGGACACTCATCGACAGGAGGTCCGTCAGGTCGTGAAACAACGGCAGCGCATCGCGGTTGCGCCAGGCCAGCCGCGCCAGCCGCAGCAGGTTGCCGGCGCCACGACGCGCGGGATCGGGCGGGATTTCCCACAGCATCCGGCGGAAGACCGGCGCGACTTTCGCCAAATGGGCCTGGAACCGCGGATAGGCCTCGGCATCGCGCTTCGAGAACCGGGCCAGTTCGGCCTGAAGCCGCTCGGGCTCCTTCCACAGCACTACCGGCCCGACCCCTTCGACCAGATGCACGCCGGGGGTCACCGGAACCACGTCATAGCCGAATTTCTGCAGTTCGAGGTCGAGGACGACCCGCGGCTGCATCAGTCCCAGCATGTGCGATGCCGTGTTGACCCGGTAGCCGGGCCAGATTTCCTCGGTCACGGCGGCACCGCCCAGAAGGTCGCGCCGCTCCAGCACCAGGACCTTCCGTCCCGCCTTGGCCAGATAGGCGCCGCAGACCAGCCCGTTGTGGCCACCGCCGATGATCACGGCGTCATAGTCCCGGTTCTCGCTCATGTCCTGCTCCGCCTTGCTCAGCCGCCACGCACGAGATTGTGGGTCCGGTCGAAATCGGTGGGTTGCCAGCCCCGCGCGACCAGCCCGCCGTCCACCACAAGGGTGGTGCCGGTGATGAATGAGGCATCGTCCGAGGCGAGGAAGAGGATGGCCGCGGCCTGCTCCTCGGGCGTGCCGACGCGGTTCAGCGCGATGGCCGAGGCGAATTCCCGCATCCTTTCCGGCGTCAGATAGGTGCGCAGCCGCTCGGAAGCGGTGGTGCCGGGGCAGATCGCATTGACGCGGATGCCGTTGCGGCCCTCTTCCCAGGCCAGCGCCTTGGTCAGCGCGATGACGCCGGCCTTGGCCGAGTTGTAGGCCGACCATCCCGGCTCGGACGCGATCCCCGAGATCGAGGCCATGTTGACGATCGCCCCGCCGCCCGCCCGGCGCATCGCCGGCAGGACCTTCTGGCAGGCCTGCACGGTCGAGCGCAAGTTGAGGCGGTAAATCCGGTCAAAATCGGTCAGGGCGATGTCCTTGACGCTGGAATGGAAGCTGCCTCCGGCCACGTTGATCAGCACATCCACGTCGCCCAGCCTTTCGAGCGCGGTGTCAAGCGCCGCGCCGAAGGCGGTCTCGTCCAGCACGTCGCCGGCCAACGCTGTTACGTCATGCCCCCGGCTGCGGAGAAAGTCCGCCAGCTCCCCACCCTGCTCGGCCTTCACATCGGTCAACACGACACGCGCACCTTCGGCTGCCAACCGGCGCACGCAGGCCGCGCCCATGCCGTCGGCACCGCCGGAGACGATGGCCGCCCGGCCCTGGAAACGTCCCGGACAGGTTCGAAGGTTTTCCATGGATAGCTCTCCATTCTGCATGTGCGGAGGGCGGTGTTCTCGGGCGCTCCCAGCCGAGGCCATGATTTCACAGCTTGGCATTGTGTTCTGCATAATGACACTCTGTTCTGAAAACTGCCAGACGAAAATGCCGGGTGCGGCCAGGAGCGGCGGCCCATCTGCCGTCGGCACCCGTTTCATCCGTGCAGGCGACCCGCGCCGGGCAGTTCATCTCGGGATGGGCAAGCAATGGTGCTGCATCCCCGCTTTCGCGGAGATGCCAATACGGGACCATCCCGCGCTGGATCAGAGCGAATCGAGCGCCTGTTCGATGTCGGCCAGGATGTCGTCGACGTTCTCCAGCCCCACCGACAGCCGCAGCAGCCCATCGGTGATGCCATTCTTCGCTCTGTCTTCCGGGCTGACCACGGCATGGGTCATGCTGGCGGGATGCTGGACCAACGTCTCGGTGTCGCCCAGGCTGACCGCCCGGGTGACCAGCGACAGCCGGTTCATGAAGTCCATGCCCATGTCGATGCCGCCGTCCAGCTCGAAGGACACCAGCCCGCCCGGCAAGGCCATCTGCCGCTGCGCCAGTTCGAATTGCGGGAAGCTTTCCAGCCCGGGATAGGACACCTTCGCCACCTTGCCATGGCCTTCCAACAGCTTCGCCACCGCCAGCGCCGAAGAGCAGTGCCGCTCCATCCGCAATTCCAGGGTCTTCAGGCCCCGCATCATCAGGAAGACGTTGAAGGGCGATAGCGTCGCCCCGGTCATCCAGCGCAACCCGGTCGAGCGGATCTGGCCCAACAGCTCCTGCCCGGTGACGACGATCCCGCCCAGGAGGTCGCCGTGGCCGCCCAGATACTTCGTCGCCGAATGGACGACGACATCGGCACCAAGCTCCAGAGGGCGCTGCAGCACCGGGGTGGCGAAGGTGTTGTCGACCACGACCTTCGCACCGACGCCATGGGCCAGCGCCGAGACCGCCGCGATGTCGATCACCCGCAGGTTCGGGTTGGCGGGGGTCTCGAAGAAGACGACCCTGGTCTTTTCGGTCAGCGCCGCGCGCAGCGCCTCATGATCGAGGAAGTCGACAACCTTCACCGTGATGCCGAAGCGCGGCAGCGCCTGGGTGAAATAGGCGAAGGTGTTGCCGTAGATCGTATGGTCGATCACCGCCTCGTCCCCGGCCGAAAGCAGCGTCAGCATGGTGGCCGAGATCGCCGCCATGCCCGAGCCTGCGGTCATGCCGGCCTCGCCGCCCTCCAGGCTGGCCATCCGCTCTTCCAGGATGGTCTGGCCCGGGTTCTTGGTGCGGCCGTATATGTAGCCGGCGCGCTCGCCGCGGAACATCTCCGACCCGGCCTCGGCGGTCTCGAAGGCGAAGGTCGAGGTCATGTAGATCGGCGGGGTCAGCGCGCCCATGGCCGAGGCGGGGTCGTAGCCCAGGTGGATGGCCCGTGTCGAAAGCCCCTGGGGGCGGTTCGGGCGCTGCGGAGTTTTCATGGCATGTCCTTTCGTCTTTTCCGGTACCTGCACGACCCGCGGAAGGCGGGAGGGTCAGAAGGTCTTGGCGTAGCGCAGCGCCTCGTAGATCGCCGCGTGGCAGTTGCGGGCGGCGACGGCATCGCCGATGCGGAACAGCCGGAACCGGCCCTCGGGGTTGCGGATCAGTTCCTGCGGGCGGTCGTCGAGCAGCGCCCGGTGGTCGACCGCACCGAGATTGACCGAAATCGGCCGCAGATCGAAGTAAAGGTCGTCCAGCGGCAGCGTGGCATGGTCGACGATTACCTGATCGACCTGCCGCTCCTCGGTCAACCCCGGCTCGTAGTCGCTGCCGATGGTGGCGACCAGGCCGTTGCCCTGCCGGGCGACCCGCAGCAGGCGGCGGGCGATGGTGATCGCCACTCCATGGCGCTGAAAGCTGCGCATGTAGCCGACATGGGTCAGCCCGCCGACATCGGGGGCGAAGCTGCGCTCGGGCGTGACGATCTCCAACCGCGCCCCGGATTCGGCCACGAACTCCGCCGCCTGCAGCGAGGCATGGGTGCCGTTGTCGTCGAAGAACAGCACATTGGCGGCAGGCCGGACCTCGCGCGAGAGAATCTCCCAGGTCGAGGTCAGCAGGTCGTTGCCGGAGTCGAGGATCTCGGTGTTGGGCAGCCCGCCGGTGGCGATCACCACCAGATCGGGGGCCTCCGCGGTCACCTCCGCGACATCCGCATAGGCGTTGAAGCGCAGGTCCACGCCGGTGCGCGCGCATCGGTCGAGCCGCCAGTCTACGATGCCGATCAACTCGCGCCGCCTGGGGGTGGAGGCGGCAAGCCGGATCTGCCCGCCGGCCTGGGGCTGGGCCTCGAAGACGGTGACGGAATGGCCCCGCTCGGCCGCGACGCGGGCGGCCTCCAGCCCCGCGGGACCGGCGCCCACGACGACGACCCGCTTCGCAGGCCCGGCGCTGCGGGCGATCACATGCGGCATCCGCGCCTCGCGCCCAGTGGCCGGATTGTGGATGCAGAGCGCATCCGTGCCAACATAGCCGCGGTCGATGCAGAAGGTGGCGCGCACGCAGGGGCGGATCTGGTCCTCTTCCCCGGCGATGATCTTCCGCACGATATGGGGATCGGTGATATGGGCCCGGGTCATGCCCACCATGTCCATCTTGCCCGAGGCGACGGCATGGCGCGCGGTGGCCACGTCGTTGATGCCCGCAGCATGGAAGACGGGGAACTTCGTCGCCGCCCGCACCTCGCCGACGAAATCCATGTGCGGCGCGGTGGGCATCCCGATCACCGGGATCACCTCGACCAGGGCGGTATCAGTCTCGATATGGCCGCGAATGACATTCAGGAAGTCCACCTGGCCCGAGGTGACCAGGCGTTGCGCGATCTCGATCCCCTCGGCCCGGCTCAGGCCCCTGTCCCAATCCTCGTCGGCGACCATCCGCAGCCCGACGATGAACTCCGGCCCGACCAGCTGCCGCGTCCGCTCCAGCACCCGGAAGGTGAAGCGCAGCCGGTTGTCCAGCGAGCCGCCGAAGGCATCCCGGCGCCGGTTGGTGGCCGGCGACCAGAAACCGTCCATCAGATGTCCGTAGGCCTCGAACTCGATGCCGTCGAGCCCGGCCGCCTGCATCCGCGCCGCGGCGGTGGCGTAATCCTCGACGATGCGGTCGATGTCCCAGTCCTCCGCCACCTTGGGGAAGGAGCGGTGGACCGGCTCGCGCACCATCGAGGGGGCCAGCACCGGCAGCCAGTCGGAATGGTTCCAACCCGAGCGCCGGCCGAGATGGGTCAGCTGGATCATCACCGCCGCGCCGTGTTCGTGGCAATCGTCGGCCAGCCGGCGCAGCCAGGGCACGATCTCGTCCTTGTAGGCCGTCAGGTTGCCGAAGGCAGGCGCGGAATCGGGCGAGACGATGGCCGAGCCCGCCGTCATCGTCAGCGCGACGCCACCCTTGGCCCGTTCGACATGATAAAGCCGGTAGCGGTCCTTGGGCATCCCGTCTTCGGAATAGGCCGGCTCGTGCGCCGTCATCATCAGGCGGTTGCGCAATTCGAGATGCCTGAGCCGATAGGGCTGCAGCAGGGGGTCGATCGCCATCCGCAGGTCTCCAAACCGCGCCTTCCGCATCCCGTCTGGGCCGGGCGGTATACGAGGGCTAGCATCGGAGGGTTATTGCGTCAACATACAGACTTATGTTTCACTATTAGAAATCATTTGCCTCGTGCTGTCGCCCCGCCTCACGAAGCATCCGGAATTTCGCATATTGGAACTCTCTTCCTTTTCCGCTAGGACTGTTCCAAATGTTGAACGCGGTAGTCGGGGGCACGATGGAAACCACAGTTGTGAAAGGGTTGAAGGTTCTGGAGAACCTGGTCGCGGGCCAGGGATCGCTGTCCCTTACCGAAATCGCCAACCAGTGCGGGATCAGCAAGAGCAACGCCCACCGCCTGCTGGGCACGCTGGAGGCCTGCGGCTATGTGCGCCGCTCGCTCACCTCGCGCAACTACGAGTTGACACTGCGCCTGTGGGAAATGGGCCAGCGCGTCTTCTCGCTGCTCGACCTGCGCACGGTCGCCCTGCCCTACCTGCGGCAACTCGCCGCCGACACCGAGGAGACGGTGCATCTTTCGGTGCTGGACAACAACCGCGTACTCTATCTGGACAAGGCGGACAGCATCCACGCTGTGCGGACCTATGTGAACATCGGCGACCATTCGCCGGCCTATTGCTCGGCTACCGGCAAGGCGATGCTCGCCTATGCTCCCGACGAGATGGTGGCGGCGATCGGCGCGACGATCGAACAGTTCACGCCGCAGACCGTGAGATCGGTCGACGACCTGCGCCGGCAATTGCACGAAGTGCGCCAGCAGGGCTACTCCCGGACCCACGGCGAATGGCGGCCGGGCGTGCTGGGCTTCGGCGCCCCGATCAAGAGCCCCTCCGGCCGTGTCGTCGGCGCCATCGGCGTGGCCGGCCCCGAAGACCGGATGCGGCAATCCGACGAACAGCGGTTCATCGATGCCCTGTTCCGGGCGGTGCACGGGATCGAACACGAACTGGGCTTCGGCGACGACACCGCCGTTGCGGAAAAGATCCTGCCCGCGCGCAAGACCTCTCCCCGCAAGAAGGCCGCGACGGGGGCCTGACGCCCCCGTCTTTGTGCCGGAACCTCCAGACAGCTTTTCCCGGCGCGGCCTGCACCGTGCCGACGGTTGGCACAAACGGCTTGCTTATTCCAAATAATGAAAGTATTTTTCTTTATTAGAAAATCATTTCCGGGCGTCGATTCCATGAAGACCAGCTTCAAGTATATCGTGATCGGTCTTGGGGGACTCGGCAGCGCCGCGGCCTACTGGCTGTCGCGCGACGCGGGGGGCGATGTGCTGGGGCTGGAGCAGTTCGAGCTGGGCCATGTCCGCGGCGAGTCGCAGGACCATCATCGCATCATCCGCCTGACCTATCACACCGAGGCCTATGTCCGGTTCGCGCAGGCCTCCTACCGCACCTGGGCCGACCTCGAAGAGGACTCGGGCGACCAGGTGGTGTTCAGGACCGGCGAGCTGAACTTCTGGCCCGACCGCACCACGCTGACCGAAGAGGACTAC
Organism: uncultured Paracoccaceae bacterium; assembly: GCA_934500835.1. Classification (GTDB taxonomy): domain Bacteria; phylum Pseudomonadota; class Alphaproteobacteria; order Rhodobacterales; family Rhodobacteraceae; genus Pseudogemmobacter. Next base: position 29,518 of record CAKSTR010000017.1, read on the forward strand.
AACCGTTCCATGGCCGCCTGCGACGTGCCCTTCGAGCGGCTGGACCCAGTCCAGATCGCCCGGCGGTTCCCGCAGTTCCGCTTCGGCGACGACATCCATGCGGTCTATCAACCCGACGGGGGCTTCGTCGCCGCGATCCGCGCCAACGAGGCGCACCGGCGCATGGCCCTGCGCAACGGGGCGACCCTGCTCGACAACCGGCCGGTCGAGGGGATCCGACAGATCAACGGCGGCTACGAGGTGACGGCGGGCGGCCAGGTCTTCGAAGCCGAGAAACTGGTGGTCGCCGCCGGCCCCTGGACCAACCGTGTGCTGGCCCATCTGGGCCACAGCGTGCCGCTGAAGGTCACCCATGAACAGGTGACCTATTTCGCCAGCCCGCATCTGGAGGAATTCCGCCCCGACCGCTTCCCGGTCTGGATCTGGATGATCCTCGACAATTTCTACGGTTTCCCGGTCTTCGGCGCCGAGGGCATCAAGGTCGCCAAGGACCGCTTCGTCGAGGTGGATCCCGACCGGCGCGGCTTCGACCCCGATCCCGGCAATGCCGAGGAGGTGCGCAAGTTCGTCGCCGACCACATACCGCGCGCGCTCGGCCCGGAACTCTATACCAAGACTTGCCTGCTGACCCATACGCCCGATGTCGATTTCCTGATCGACCGGGTGCCGGGCCATCCGGGCTGCGTCTGCCTTGTCGGCGCGACCCATGCGTTCAAATTCGCATCGGTCATCGGCCGGACCGCGGCCGACCTGCTGCACCGCGGCGCCACGGAACACGACATCTCGGCCTTCCGCTTTGACCGCGCGGGGCTGACCGCCGGCGCGCGGTTCCAGATCGACGCCTTCAACGAGGACCCGCGCCAGAGATGAAAAAGGGGGCAGCGCACGGCGACGCTGCCCCGACAGGGCGCCGATCCCGGGGAAAGGACCGGCGTCAGACCTTCGACAGTTTCCGCTCGGGGTCGAGGAAGGGCATGGCGACCACGGAGGCATCGGCGCTGCGGCCGCCGAGGTCCAGCACCACGGCGGTGCCGAGAGCCGAGACGGCGGTGTCGATCCAGCCGATGGCCAGCGGGCAATCCAGCGCCGGCGAGCCTGTGGCGGAGGTGACGATGCCGACCGGCCTGCCGTCCTTCAGGATCGCATCGCCGACCAGCGGCACCTCGCGCCCCTCGATCCTGAAGCCGGCCAGCCTGCGCGGCGGCTCCTGCTCCAGCGCAGCGAGAAGCGCCTTCTGCGCACGGAACGGCGCCTTGGTCCTCGACACCATCCAGCCGAGGCCGATCTCGACCGGGGTATGCTGCCAGTCGAAATCCTGGCCGAAGTTCAGGATCGCCGCCTCGATCCGGCGGATGCCCAAGGATTTCGAGCCGCAAAGCGCCCCGCCCTGCGCCTTCACATGCGCCCAGAGATCGGCGAAGAAGGCGGCGCCATCGGCCACCGGGACATAGATGTCATAGCCCAGTTCGGCGGTGTAGCCGGTGCGGGTGATCACGACCTGGACGCCGCAGACCCTGGCCTCGATCATGCCGTAGAAGGGCACCGGCGACAGGTCGGCATCGCAGACCTCCTGCAGGATGGCGCGGGATTGCGGCCCCTGCAGGCTGGCGACATGGATGCGGTCGTTGAAGCTTTCGATCCTCACGTCGCGGGCCACGCCATGGGCGTAGAGGAATTCCTCGGAATTGCCCGGCCCGCCGATCCACCAGAACCGGCTGCGGTCGAAGCGCACCAGGATGCCGTCCTCGACGAGGCCGCCGTGGTCGTGGCAGAGCACGGAATAATAGCAGTGCCCGTCCTTCATCCTGCACACGTCGCGCGGCATCAGGTCGTCGAGCAGCGCTTCGGCATCGGGGCCCGTCGCCTCGATGATCTCCTCGCCGGTGACGTCCAGCAGGCCGGCCACCTTGCGGATCGCCCAGTATTCCTCGACCGGATCGGTGAAGAAATCGGGCTTGAGATAGGTGTTGTGCAGCTTGAAGTCGGTCGCGATGGCGCCGACGGTCGGGTAGAAGGCGGTCATCTTCAGCCCGCTGCGGGACCGGATCGGCCCCCGCGCATAGGGCGGCGCCCCGGTCACGCTGGCGAATTCGGTCCGCGCGAAGCGGCTGTCGGGCCGGCTCTTCATTGGTAGCACGTTCATCTCCGTTTTTCTGAAACCATGTGGCGATGATGCCGAAAGGAAGGCGGCGCAGGCCGGGCCTGCGAACCGGACGGCCCGGCGGGAGGAGCCTGGGCGAGACCCAAAAGGATGGTTGCAAGATAAGCGACAGAGTGTCAAGATATACAATATGGTTCTGACATATGGAACCACTTCACCCTATTCCCGGAGTGTCCCATGCTTGGAATTCCCGCCGTCAAGGAAATCAGCCTCAAAACAGTGGTCGGCCTGCCGCCCTATGCCTCCGGCGAGGTGAAGTTCCGCAAGGGAATCAAGCAGACCGCCTTTCATCCGGTGATCGGCGCCAAGGCGGCGCTGCTGAAGGTGCATAACACCTTTCTGAAGCCTTACTACCTGTCCGACCTGCAATCGGAATACTGGGCGATGCGCAATGCCGCCGGCCTGTTCGACGTGACCGGCGAGGAGGCGATCGAGATCGCCGGGCCCGGCGCGCTGGAGCTGATGAACGAACTTCTGACCCGCGACATCCGCAAGGTAGCCGATGGGCAATGCATCTACGGCATCATGTGCTACGACTACGGCGGGCTGGTCGAGGATGCCGTCGTGGTCCGCTTCAACGCCGAGAAGTTCTGGTGGATCGGCGGGCTTGGCTATTCCGAGCAGTGGATCTACCAGAATTCGCTGGGCCGCGATGTCACCGTCCGCAGCTTGCTGGACATCAAGGCCATCGCCTCGATCCAGGGGCCGAAATCGCGCGAGGTGCTGCAGAAGGTCTGCGGCACGGGCATCGCCGCCCTGCCCTTCTACCACATGGCGGAAACCACGGTCTGCGGCGTGCCCTGCGTGGTGACGCGCACCGGCTATACCGCCGAACTGGGCTACGAGATCTTCGTCGATCAGGATCGGGGCGAGAAGGTCTTCGCCGGACTCTGGGAGGCGTTGGAGCCGGCGGGCGGCAGGCTGTGCGGCAGCGGCGTGCTGGACCTGCGCCGGACCGAGGCGGGGCTGATCGACTTCTCGACTGACTTCGACTGGCATCACACCCCCTATGAGGTGGGCCTGGGCTGGATGCTGAACTTCCGCAAGGGCTTCTTCCACGGCGCCGAGGCGCTGTCGTCCGAGGCCGCGCGCAATCCCTCCCGCAGGCTGGCCGGGCTGCGGCTGCAGTCGGAGGGGCCGATACTCAAGGGTGATCCGGTCGTAGCGGAGGGCAGGACGGTCGGGGAGATCACCTCGGCCATCGTCTCGCCCACGCTGAAAGCTTCGATCGCCATCGCCATGCTCGCCACGCCCGCCGCGACGGTCGGGCAGAAGATCGAGGTCCTGTCGGGCGACGAGCGGGTGGCGGGCGAGGTGGTGCCGATGCCCTTCCTCGACCCCGAGCGCAAGCTTTCCAAGGTCTGACGGCATTCACGGAACGAAAGGGGGGAAGGCCGATGGCGGCACAGGCAAGGTTCGACGGCAAGGTGGTGATCGTCTCCGGCGGGGCCGACGGCATGGGCAGCGCCTGCGTCGACCAACTGTCGGCCGAGGGCGCCCGCGTCTTCGCCCTGGACGTGAAGGAAGACATGGCGCGCGCTCGGGCCGAAAGGCTGACCGCCGCAGGCGGGCAAGTGGAGGCGCTGAAGGCCGATGTCATGGACGAGGCCGAGTTGCGCGGCGCCATCGCCGAGGTGCTGCACCGCACCGGCGGGCGGGTCGACTCGCTGATCATCGTCGCGGGGGGCAGCGCTTCGGGCCTCTGCGCCGACATCGACCCCGCGGTCTGGGACCGCCTCTACCGGCTGAACGTGCGCTCGACGCTGGTCGCCTGCCAGGCGGTGCTGCCGGCGATGCGCGCGCAGGGGGGCGGCAGCATCGTCACCATGGCCTCGATCTCGGGCCTGCGCGGCGACCCGGAATGGGCGCCCTACAATGCCGCCAAGGCCGCGATCATTTCGATGACGCAAAGTATGGCCTGGGAAGAAGGCCATCACGGCATCCGCGTCAACGCCATCTGCCCCGGCCCCATCGCATCGGAGCGGATGCTGGCCACGATCACCGAGGAGGAGCGGGCGGAATACCTCGACTCCACCGCGCTCGGCCGGATCGGCCGGGCCGAGGAACTGGCCGAGGCGATCCTGTTCCTCGCCTCGGACCAGGCCTCCTTCGTCACCGGGGCGGCGCTGGTGGCCGATGGCGGCCTGACCGCGCGGACCAGCCAGCCCACCCGCTTCTACCACCGCCGCCGCGCCGAGATGGCGGCGCGCGGGAAGGACTGACCCGCCCGCAGGGGGAAAGCAGGCTTCCGGCCCGCAGCGGCCGGCCCACCGTCAGGCCAGGGAAACCGGGATGGAACAGCGCGAATTCGATTTCATCGTCGTGGGCGGGGGCGGGGCAGGAGCGGTCCTCGCCCGCCGCCTGGCGGAACTGACACCGCTGCAGGTCGGTCTGATCGAGGCCGGGCCAAGCGACGAGGGCCGCGCGGAGGTGCGGGACTTCCGGCGGTTCAAGGAGGTGAAGGAAGGCCCCCATGCGCGGCCGGTCCCGATCACGGCGCCTTCCGTTGGCAACGGCCGTTTCGCCTACCCGACCATCCGCCTTCTGGGCGGTTCCACCTCGCAGAACACCTGCATCTGGTTCCGCCCGCCCCGCTCGGACTTCGACGACTGGGTGGCCGCCGGCGCCGCGGGCTGGGGACCGGAAGAGACCGCAAGGCATTTCGAGGCGCTGGAAGGCCGCATCCACATCGAAAGCGTCGCTCCCGAGGGCGCGCCGCACGACGCGCTGCGCGCCGCGGTGGCCGAACTCGGCTTTCCGAGGGTGGATTTCGCCAATCCAGCCTTCGGCGAAGGCCTGGGCCTCTACCGGATGAGCAAGCGCGGCACCGCCCGGGAATCCACCGCACAGGTGTTCCTGCGCCCGGCCGCCGCCCTGCCGCGCAACCTGACGGTCCTGACCGAGACCCCGATGACGCGGCTGCTGTTCGGCGATGAGCGCGCGGTGACCGGCATCGCCACGCCGCGCGGAGACATCCGCGCCCGGCGCGAGGTGATCCTGTGCTGCGGCGCCATCGACACGCCGAAGCTGCTGATGCTGTCGGGGATCGGCCCGGCCCGCCATCTTGCCGAATTCGGCATTGCTGTCCGCGCCGACCTTCCCGGTGTCGGCGCCCATCTCCTGGACCATCCCGCCGCCACGGTGAACGTGGCCTCGCGGCGGCCCGTCGCGCGGGACCCGCTGTGGAACTATTCCGGCGTCCTCTTCGCCCGGGTCGAAAGCCGCGACGCGCCCTGGCCCGACATCGAGATGCAGATCGGACCCGAGCTTTTCGAGCAGCAGACCGCGCCGGCCGGCTACCCCTCCGCCCCCGACGGGTTCAACGTCTACATGAGTTGCAACCGGGCGCGCAGCAAAGGCAGCCTGCGCCTGCAAAGGCCGGATCCCGAGGCCCCTCCCCTGGTCGATCCCGCCTATTTCACCGATCCCGACGGCTACGACCTGCGGGTGATGACCGAAGGCGTGCGCCTCTCGCGCAGGCTTTTCGCCGCCCGGGCGCTTGAGGGCTGGATCGGTGCGGAACTCGCCCCCGGCGCCGATTGCCGGAGCGATGACGAGATCGCCGCCTATCTGCGCGAGACCGCCACCACCGGCTACCACCCCGCCGGCACCTGCCGCATGGGTAGGCCGGACGATCCGCGAGCCGTCGTCGGCCCGGACCTGCGCGTCAGGGCAGCCCGCGGCCTGCGCGTGGCCGATGCCTCGGTCATGCCGCACATGGTCAGCAACAACATCGCCGCAACCTGCATGATGATCGGACACAGGGCCGCCGAACTGGTCGCCACTGCATCGGAAGTGGTCGCATAAGCCTGTTCTGTCCAATTCTTCTTGCGGAATGTGCCAAATGAAGAGATACTATTTCACAAAATAGAACAAAATTCTCGACGGCCGACATGAAAGGGGACAGACGCGCTGCCGCGCCAGTCCCGGGAAGAACAGGACAGGAGAAGGATCCCGGAATGACACCTCGGCAAGACACGGACGACAGGGAATATGCCTCAATCACCCGCCGCACCCTGATCCGGGGTGCCGGTGCATTGGGGTTCACCGCCGCCGCATCAGGGCTGCTGCTGCCGACGCGCGCAAGGGCCGCGACCAAGGGGGGCCATCTGAAGTTCGGCTGCTCGCACGGGATGACATCGGATTCGCTGGAGCCGGGGACCTATGCCCACGGGCTGGGGATCCTGATCTCCTACACCATCCATGCGAAACTGACCGTGGTCGCCCCCGACAACACCCTGCAGGGCGATCTGGCCGAAAGCTGGGAAGCCTCGGACGCGGCGAAGGTCTGGACCTTCAAGCTGCGCAATGCCCAGTTCCATGACGGAACCCGGGTGACCGCGAACGATGTCATCGCCTCGATCAACCACCACCGCGGCGAGGCCAGCACCTCGAACGCCAAGACCGTGGTCTCCAACATCGCCGGGATCGAGGCACCCGACGATGCGACCGTCATCTTCTCGCTAAACGGCGGCGACGCCGACTTTCCCTTCATCCTGACCGATTACCAATTGGCGATCTGCAAGGCAAAGTCCGACGGCACCATCGCCTGGGAGGACGACGGCAGCCGCGCCGGCCCCTACAAGGTGGTGGAATTCGAGCCCGGCGTCCGCATCTCCTTCGCCAAGGCGGAGAATTACTGGAACCCGGATGTCGGCCATGTCGATACCGCCGAGGTGCTGGTCATCACCGATCCGACAGCGCGGCAGAACGCGCTGATGACCGGAGAGGTCGACGTGATCGACCGGCCCGACATCCGAACCCTGGGGATGCTGAGCAGCGCGCCGGGCATCACCGTGGAAGAGGAGGCCGGCTTCCGCTTCTTCGGCTTCACCATGTTCTGCGACACCGCGCCCTTCGACAGCAACGATGTCCGGCTGGCGCTGAAATACGGGCTGGACCGCGAGGCGATGGTGAACGTCGCGCTTGGCGGGCACGGCACCATCGGCAACGACCACCCGATCACTCCGGCCTACCGCTATTACAACCCGGACATTCCCCAGCACAGCTACGATCCCGACCGCGCCGCCTTCCATCTGAAGGAGGCTGGGCTGGACGCGCTGACGGTCGATCTCTCCGCCTCCTCGGCCGCCTATGCCTCGGCCGTCGACTGCGCGGTCCTCTACCAGTCGCAGGCGGCCGCGGCGGGGATCAACATCAATGTCGTGAACGAGCCGGCCGACAGCTACTGGTCGAACGTCTGGCTGGTGAAGCCCTTCATCGCCACCGACTGGGGCGGCCGCCCGACCGAGGACCTGATGTTCTCGGTCGCCTATCAGGCCGGCGCGCCCTGGAACGACACCCGTTTCAACAATGAGCGCTTCGAGAAACTATTGGTCGAGGCCCGGGCCGAACTGGACGAGTCGCTGCGGCGCCAGATGTATGGCGAGATGCAGCAAATCGTGCATGATGAGGGCGGGCTGATCGCGGCGATGATACCGAACAGCATCTGGGCCTTCCGCGCGCGCGTCAGGCATGGCGAGGCCACCTCGAAGGCCTGGGAACTGGATGGCTGGCAGTTCATTTCCCGCTGGTGGGTCGAAGACTGACCCCCAGCACGGGCAGGTTACCCGAACGATGCCCGGCAGCGCCCCGCAAGGCGGCGCTGCCGCGACCAGGCGACGGAAGGACGCTTCATGACCGACGCACGGAAGATCGCGGGACGACCGGCCGACAGGGCACGGCAGGTCGCGCTCCGGCTGCTGGCGCGGACGATCCTCAAGCGGCTCGTCCTCGGGGTCGTGACCCTTCTTGCGATCTCGCTGGTCATCTACCTGTCGATCGAGGCGCTGCCGGGCGATTTCGCCCAGGCCATGCTGGGCCGGTCGGCCACGCCCGAGACGGTCGAGGCCTATCGCCAGGCCCTCGGTCTGGACCAGCCGGCGTTGCAGCGCTACCTGTCCTGGGTCGCCGGCATCGCGACCGGCGATCTGGGCCATTCGCTGACCAGCCGCCCCGGCGCGATGCGCGAGGTCGCCGACATCATCGGGCCGCGGTTCTACAACACCTTCTTCCTGGCCGCCCTAACGGCGGTCTTCGCCGTCCCCATTGCCGTCGGCCTGGGCATCCTGACCGCGATCTACCGCGGTTCGGTCTTCGACCGGATGACCAACGCCATCACGCTAATGGCGATCTCGCTGCCCGAGTTCTTCATCGCCTACATCCTGTGCTATCTGGTGATCTCGAAGGACATGTTCGCGGCCAGCCAGCTGGGCCAGCTTCTGCCGGGATGGCTCAGCGCGGCGATCCAGACGGCGCTGAGCATTGTGCCTAGGCTGCCGACTCTTTCGGTGATCAACGAGACCACCCCCGTCGCCGAACAGATCTGGAAGCTGACGCTGCCCGCGCTGACCCTGTTCCTGGTGATCGCGGCGCATATGATGCGGATGACACGGGCGGTGCTGATCAACATCCTGGCCATGCCCTTCATCGAAATGGCGCGGCTGAAGGGCATCGCCCGGCTGCGCCTGGTGTTCCTGCACGCGCTGCCCAACGTCTGGGCGCCGATCGCCACGGTGGTGGCGCTCAACCTGGCCTATCTGATCGTGGGCGTCGTCGTGGTCGAGGTCGTCTTCGTCTATCCCGGCATCGGGCAGCTGATGGTCGATGCCGTGCGCTCGCGCGACGTGCCGGTGGTCCAGGCCTGCGCCCTGATCTTCGCCGGCACGTTCATCCTGCTGAACCTGATCGCCGACGTGATCGCCATCGTCACCAATCCGCGCCTGATGTATCCGAAATGAACCATACCCCGCCCTCCACGCCGTCCGCCGCGGCGGACGATCCGTTGCGGCAACGCCGCCTCTCGCGGCGCATCCTGAAGGAGCTGCGCAAGGCCCCGTTCTCGGCCTGGTTCGGCGGGATCGTCGTGCTCGCCTATCTCCTGACCGCGGTGCTGGCGTCCTGGCTCGCCCCCTATGGCGAGGCCGAGGTCGTCGGCACGCCCTATGCGGCCTGGGGCGCCGATTTCCTGCTGGGCACCGACCAGCTGGGCCGCGACATCCTGTCCCGGCTGATCTACGGCGCCCGCAACACCATCGGCATCGCGGTCGTCACCACCTGCCTCGCCTTCCTGATCGGCGGCACGCTGGGGCTTGTCGCGGCACTCCACAGCGGCTGGCTGGACCAGTTGCTGTCGCGGATCGTCGACATCTTCATCTCCATCCCCAACCTCATCTTCGCGCTGCTGTTCCTTTCGGTCTTCGGCACCTCCATCCCGAACCTGATCCTGACGCTTGCCTTCCTCGACGCCACGCGCGTGTTCCGGCTGACCCGGGCCGCTGCCGGCGACGTGGTGGTGATGGATTACATCCAGGTCGCCCGCCTGCGCGGCGAAACCACCTTCTGGCTGATGCGGCGCGAGATCCTGCCCAACATCCTGGCGCCGCTGACGGTCGAGTTCGGGATGCGCTTCTGCTTCGTGTTCCTCTCCATCGCCGCGCTGTCGTTCCTGGGCGTCGGCATCCAGCCCCCCACCGCCGACTGGGGGTCGATGGTGCGCGAGAACGCCGCCCTCATCTCCTATGGCAACATCACCCCGCTCCTGCCCGCCGGAGCCATCGCGCTGCTGACCATCGCGGTCAACTTCGTGATCGACTGGGTGCTCTACCGGACAAGCGGTCTGCGCGATGAATTCTGACATGCCCGCCGCCCCGCGGGAAAAAGGGGGCCCGCTTCTGGAAATCCGCGGGCTGAAGGTCGAGGGCCACGCCGACGACCGCTGGCACCCGATCCTCCGCGGCGTCGACCTGGTGCTGCAGCGCGGCGAGGTCCTGGGCCTGATCGGCGAATCCGGCGCGGGGAAATCCACGCTGGGTCTCGTCGGCATGGGCTATACCAAGCCCGGCTGCCGGATCACCGGCGGCTCGGTCGATTTCGACGGCCTCGATCTTCTTGCCCTGCCGGAAGAGGAACTGCGGCGGCTGCGCGGCACCCGCATCGCCTATGTCGCCCAGAGCGCGGCCGCCTCGTTCAACCCGGCGCAGCGGCTGCTGGACCAGACCATCGAGACCGCGACGACCCAGGGCATCGCCAGCCGGGTCGAGGCCGTTGCCCGGGCGATCGAGATGTTCGGCAAGCTGCGCCTGCCCAACCCCGAGGAGATCGGTCTGCGCTTTCCCCACCAGGTCTCGGGCGGGCAGCTGCAGCGGATCATGACCGCGATGGCGATGGAATGCCGCCCGGACCTGATCATCTTCGACGAGCCCACGACCGCTCTCGACGTCACCACCCAGGTCGAGGTGCTGGCCTCGATGCGCGAGGTCGTGCGCGAATACAACACCGCGGCGATCTACATCTCGCACGACCTTGCCGTGGTGTCCCAGATGGCGGACCGCATCATGGTCCTGCGCCATGGCGAGATGGTGGAAGAGGCGCCGACAAGGCAGATGATCACCGCCCCGTCGGCGGACTACACTCGCTCGCTCTGGTCCGTCCGCACGCTATCCCGGCCGGAACGGGCGCCGGCACCGCCGCATCTGGAAATCCGCAACCTGGTCGCAGGCTACGGCCGCACGGCCAAGGTGCTGGACGATGTGTGCATCACCGTGCCGCGCGGCCGCACCCTCGCCATCGTCGGCGAATCCGGGTCCGGCAAGTCGACGCTGGCCCAGGTGGTCGCCGGCCTGGTTCCGGTCTGGTCGGGCGAATTGCTCTTCGACGGCCGGCCGCTCCCCCCTTCGCTGAAGGCACGGCCCCGCAAGCTGCTGCAGAAGATCCAGATGATCTACCAGTCGCCCGACACCTCGCTGAACCCGCACCATACGGTCGCCGAAACCATCGGCCGGCCGCTGGAGATGTTCGGCGGGCTGAGGGGCGCGGCGCGCGACCGCCGCATCCGCGAGCTGCTGGAGATGATCGAGCTGGCCCCCCGCCTGATGGAGCGCCTGCCCGGAGAGCTTTCGGGCGGGCAGAAGCAGCGCATCTCCATCGCCCGTGCGCTGGCCGCGGATCCGGACCTGGTGATCTGCGACGAGATCACCTCGGCGCTGGACCAGCTGGTGCAGGCGGAAATCCTCAAGCTGCTCGGCGACCTGCAGGAGAGGCTGGGGATCACCTACATCTTCATCACCCACGATATCGCCACGGTGCGGGCGATCGCCGACGATGTGGTGGTGATGCAGTCCGGGCGGGTTGTCGAGCAGGGGCCCAAGGCCGAAGTCCTGGCGCCGCCGCACCATGCCTATACCGAACTGCTGCTGTCCTCGGTCCCCGAGATCGACCCGGACTGGCTGACCCGGCTGCTGTCGCGCCGGGCCGGGAATGCCGTTTCCTAGCCCGTGAAGCCAATCCCCAGCCGCTCCACCGCCGCCGCGGCGACAGTGCCGACGGCCGCGCGCAGGATGACGCGGGACAAGCCGCCCGCGCCCTCTTCCAGCGCGATCCAGGCGCCGGGGGCGAAGTCGTAGCGGCGGCCCCCGCCGGCGACGGCCTGCCCCTCTCCGAACAGCGGGCGATAGTGGCGCGCGGCTTCGGCAAGGTCGAGGGTGCGGACCACGACACCGGCAAGGCCGGTCGCGCCGTTTGGATGCCGCGCCCTGTCGAGCGGGATGCGCAATTCGCGTCCCATTCGGTCCTCCAGCAGGAACGGCAGGACGGGATGGCCGGCGCCGATGCCGGTCAGCGCCAGCGCGACGCCCCAGGGACGGCCGTCGGCCAGACGCTTCTCGTGGATCAGTGGGCCCTGCACCGGCAGGCCGGCGGCGCGCTGGACCGCCATGGCCTCCTCCAGCCGGTCGGTCAGGATGGTAAAATCCGCCCAGCCCCCCTGCCCCGCCATGTGGCGGGCCAGCCGGTGGCGGGCGCGGGCGGCCGGGTCCGCCACAGTCAGCAGTTCGAGGTAGGTTCCGTCGGCGAAGCAGACCAGCTTCTGCAGCGTGGGCGCGCTGTCGCGCCCCTCGTCGTCGCGCTCGGTGATCAGGAAGCCCGCCGCCTCGAACGCCCTGCAGAGACGGTCGAGTTCCCCGGGATCGGCCGCATAGCGGATCGCGTGGTCATGGCCGGAAAACATCGGCTCTCCTTTCGTCAGATATCGCCCAGCCGCGCCGGGGCGAAGGGCGAGGGATCGACGACCGGGGCGGCCCCGGTCGCCAGATCGGCGACCAGCCGCCCGGCGCCGGGGCCGATGCCGAAGCCGTGGCCGGACAGGCCCGTCGCCAGGAACAGCCCCGGCAGGGTGCGCACCGGGCCGATGACCGGCAGCGCATCCGGGGTCACATCGATGAACCCGCCCCAGCGGCGGGCGATCCGGGCCTGCGCGAAGAACGGGAACTCCTCGGCCGCCGCTTGCCGCGCCCGGTCGAGCACCCGCTCGACCGGCGCGGGATCGGCGATCCGCACCGTCTCGAACGGGCTCGACCCGTCCAGCGCCCAGCGGCGGGGCAGCATCGCCTCGGTCAGGAAGCGGCGACCGACGCGGAAGCGCAGTTCGCGGATGCTCTTGCGCAGCAGCGGAAGGTAACGGAAGGCCAGCCGGAAGCTGTCGGGCACGATGTCGACATAGGTCGCATTCGCCCGTGACAGGACATAGCCGCCGTCCAGCCGCTTGCGCCAGCCGAAATGCTGCGCCGCCGCCGAGAGCTCGGGCCCGCCCGGCAGCGGCGCGGTGGCGGAGACCGAGCCCATCACCTTCAGCTGCGGCAGGTCCACGCCGATGCTGCCCAAGAGCATCCGCGACCAGATGCCGCCCGCCAATACCGCCAGCGGCGCGCGGATCGCACCGCATTCCGTCACCACCGCCGACAGGGCGCCGGCCTGCGTCTCGAAGCCGCGCACGGCGCAGCCGGTCAGCAGGGTAGCGCCCAGGCTGCGGGCGGCCTCGGCGATGGCGGCGGTGGCACGGTCGGGCTCGGCGCAGCCGTCGCCGGGGGTATAGAGCGCCCCCTCCGCCCGGCCGGTGTTGCTGGGCAGCATGGCGTAAAGCTCGGTACGGGACAGGAAACGGCTCTCGAGGCCCATGCCCCGGATCGCCTCGAACCAGGCCTCCTGCTCTGCCCGGTTGGAGTCATAGGTGAAATAGGCGATGCCCGTGGTGCGGAAGCCGGTGTCGAGGGCGCCAAAGACCTCGGGTGACCGCCAGTCGGCCATCGCCACCTTCATCAGCGGAATCTCGGCCGGATCGCGCAGGGTATTGCGGCACCAGCCCCAATTGCGGCCGGACTGCTCGCCACCGATCACGCCCTTCTCGCAAAGGACGACCCTGAGGCCGCGCTTCGCCAAATGCCAGGCCGCCGCCGCCCCCGCGATGCCGCCGCCGATGACGACGACATCCGCCTCGGCCGGGACCGTGGCACTGCCCGGGACCGGGCGCAGACCCAGCGCCGCCAGTCCCCTCAGCGACGACAAGGAGCTCACCCCTTCGTCCCGCGCAGGACCTTGGGGGTATCGGGGCGCTGGCCCCATTCGTGCCAGGACCCGTCATAGAGCCGCCAGTCGCGGTTGCCGAGCCGCTCCAGCATGAAGCCCAGGATCGACGCGGTGACGCCTGAGCCGCAGGTGGTGATCACCGGCCCCTGCGGATCGACCCCGCATTCGGCGAAAATCTCCGCCGCCCGCCCGGGTCCGACGAAGGCAAAGTTGCGTTCCGCATCGAAGAACCGGCCCCAGAACACGTTGATCGCATTCGGCATCGCCCCCGAGGCCACCCCAGGATAGCCCGAGCTTTCGATCCCGTCGAACTTCGCGGGGGTGCGCGCATCGATCACCTGCGCCGATCCGGTCGAGATGGCGGAAAGCACGTCCTCGGCCGTGGCCACCCGGCCGGTTCCGGGACGGATGGCGAAATCGCGCGCGGGCACCGGGGCGGGATCGCCGGTCTCGATGCGGCGCCCCTCGGCCAGCCACTTCCGCCAGCCGCCATCCAGGACGCGCACCTTCTCGTGCCCGAAGACGCGAAACATCCACCAGAGCCGGGCCGAGACATAGCCGGCATCGTAGACGATCACCTCAGTGCCGTTGCCGATCCCCAGCCGGCCGACCGCCCGGGCGAAAACCTCCGGCTGCGGCAGCATGTTCACATAGGGGGAATCGGGGTCGGAGATTTCCGACAGGTCCACGAAGCGCGCGCCCGGGATATGGCCGGCGCGGAAATCGTCGATCGCCTGCTTGCCGCTTTCGGGCAGATACCAGGAGCAGTCCAGAATCACCCGATCCGCCGCCGGCTCCTGCGCCAGCAGCCGGTCCAGGTCTTCGGTCTCCATCAGCCAGTCTGTCATCGGATCGTCTCTGTCGGGAAAAATGGGAGAGGCCGCCCGAAGACGGCCCCGGTTGCGGCTGCCGCGCCTACAGGGGCCGGGCCAGGCGGCGCGCGCTCAGCTTGTGCTCGCGCAGGTCGCGATAGATCGCCGGCACGTCCGAGGGCAGGACCTGCTGCCCTTCGTCGATGCGACGCCCGATCTCGGCATAAAGCGCCTGGTGGCCGGTCTGGCGCTGCACCCGCGACAGGCCGTCCAGTTCGGCGCTGATCGCATCGTGCAGGGCGGCCGGCCAGCGCGCCTCGTAGGCGTCGCGCACCGGGCCGAAGTCGATGGCCTTCAACGGCCTGCCGCCGCGCGCCTTCAGGATCGCGGCGCGGCGCTCCGCCGTCGCCGCCTCGTCCACCCCGCCCGCTGCGGTCACCACCACGCCATAGGACCGCTCCGCGCTGTCGCGCGAGACATAGCCGTCCAGCACGTCGGACAGCACTTTTTCGACCGGCCGTTCCAGCGGATCGCCGTAGCCGCCGCCGCCCTGAGTGCCCATGCGGATCACGTCGCCCAGCCCCACCTGCAGGATGTCGATCTTGCCGATGTCGCGTTCCTCGGGCGTGCCGGGGTTCAGCACCGTGTAGCCCGTCGTCCCCGGCTCGCCGCCCTGCCGGCCCGAGGGCGGGAAGACATAGCGCTCCAGGTTGCGGGCGGTGACGGTGGCGAAGGGCGAATGGGTCTCGAACTCGATGATCGAGCCGGTGCCGCCGCGATACTTGCCCGCGCCGCCGGAATCCTCGCGCAGCCCGTAGCGGCGGATCAGGATTTCCGGCATCTCGCGTTCCAGCAGCTCGGTCGGGACGTTCTTCAGGAAGTTGAGGATCACCATCGTGCCGTCAACGCCATCCGCCATCGGCCGCCCGCCCGAGCCGCCGACCACCGGCTGGACCACCGTCACCTTGGTTTCCGAGGTCTGCGGATCGGGAACGGCGACCATCAGGATGCCGCCCTGGCCGGAATCGGTCGCGGGCAGCTGGTCGGGCACCGCCTGGGCCAGCGCGCCGATGATCACGTCGCAGACCTTGTGCGAGGTCGAATAGCGCGCACCGCAGGCGGCGCCGGCCTCGGGGTTGATGATCGTACCCTTGGGCACATGGATTCTCATCGGCCGCACCATGCCGGCATTGTAGGCGATCGAGGGTTCGCGGGTGCAGAGCCAGTTGACCACGCCGGTGGTCATCATCCAGTGCCCGTCCTTCGAGAAGCTGGGCAGGTTCAGCGCCGCCCGGACCTCTGGCGCGGACCCGGAGAAATCCATGTGGAACTCGCCGTCCTTCACCGTCAGCTTCAGGTTGATGCGCAACAGGCCGAGGCCCACCATGTCGGCCTCGATGAAGTCGGAATAGTGGTAAGTGCCTTCCGGCACGCCCGAGATCACCCTCCGGGCCTGCGCCTCGGCGTAGTTCAGCACGTCGTCGATGGACCGGCCGATCGTCTCGACCCCGAACCGGCCGATCATCTCGCGCATTCGCCGCATCGCGGTGTTGAGCGCGGCGATGCAGGCCTTCATGTCGCCCCAGTTCTGGGTGCTGGAGCGGGTGTTGACCAGGAACATCTTCAGGAAGGTCTCGTCCAGCACGCCCTCGCGGAACAGCTTCTGCGGCGGAACGCGGATGCCTTCCTGCATCAGTTCGTAGCTCGACGGCGCGATGGAGCCGGAAACCCGGCCGCCGACATCGGTCATGTGGACGAAGCTCCACAGGTAGCAGACGATCCTGCCCTCGTGGAACACCGGGGTCCAGAGGTAGACATCCGACAGGTGGGTCGCCATGCCGCGCGTCGCCTCGGGGTCGTTGGTGATGAACACGTCCCCTTCGCGCACATCGTCGCCCATGGCGCGGATGGCATCGTCCATCGGCTTGCCGACCATCATCAGCACGCCGTAGCGGCGCGAGGCGGCGAAGACCTCGCCCCCGGTGCTGACCAGCGCCGCGCCGTAGTCCTGCGTCTCCTTGATGAAGACAGTGTGCGCGGTGCGGAACAGGGCCTGGGCCATCTCGTCCACGATCGCCTGGAAGCGGTTGGACATGATCTCGAGGCCGATCTTGTCTTTGATCATTGGAGACGCTCCCCGATGAGGTTGAACCAGGGGTCGATCGAGGCGCGGAAACCGGCCGGGACATAGACCGTGGTGTCGTATTGCTCGACGATGGCGGGGCCGTCGAAGGTGAAGCCCGGCTCCAGCGCGGCGCGGGAATAGACCTTCGCCATGCTGTCCTGCCCGTGTTCGTAGAGCCGCCGCTCCGAGACGGGCGTATCCCCCGCCACGCCGGCGAATGGACGCAGCTTGTCGAAGTCGGGCTTCGGCGTCCTGCCGACGATCTGCAGCCGGGCCTCAAGCACGCGCAGGGGAGCCGAGCGGTCGGCGTAGCCGTAGACCCGTTCGTACTGGTCGTGGAACAGGGTTTCGATCTGCACGACGGTCAGCGGCCCGTCCGGCAGGACCACGTTCAGTTCGAACGACTGGCCGACGTAGCACATGTCGGCCGAACGGATGATCTGCTTCTCCTCGACTGCGACCTCCTGGCCTTCCAGCCAGGCCTCGGCCTCGACCAGGAACTGGTCGTATGTGGCGTTGATCTGCTCGTCGGTCATGTCGCGGGAATCGTGCCAGAGGCTGCGGACGAAATCCGCCCTCAGGTCGGCGACGAGACAGCCGAGCGCACAGAGCAGCCCCGGCATCGGCGGCACGATCACCCGGCGCAGGTTCAGTTCGCGCGCCAGCATGAAGGCATGGGTCGGCCCGGCGGCGCCATAGGCGAGCAGCGAGAAGTCCTGCGCATCCACGCCGCGGCGGGCCAGTTGCGGCACGGTCTCAGCATAGATGTTCGCCGTCGCCACCTGCAGGATGGCATCCGCCGTCTGTTCGACCCCCAGTCCCAGCCGGTCGCCCAGCGCAGCCAGCGCGGTGCGCGCCTTGTCGACGTGCAGCTTCATCTCGCCGCCCAGGATCGAGGTCATGATCCCCAGCGCGGCATAGGCATCCGTCACCGTGGGCTCGGTCCCGCCGCGGCCGTAGCAGGCGGGGCCAGGCCGCGCCCCGGCCGAGCGCGGGCCGACCTTAAGCACCCCCTCGGCATCCAGCCAGGCGACCGAGCCGCCGCCGGCGCCGATGGCCGACACGTCCACCGCCGGCAGCAGCACCGGGAAGTCGCCCACCGTGTTCTCGTTGGAATAGGGCACGGCGCCGTTTATCACCGCCATGTCGACCGAGGTGCCGCCCATGTCCAGCGTCAGCAGATTGTCGTCGCCGATCAGCTTGCCGATGAAGGCCGCGCCGATCACCCCCGAGGCCGGCCCCGAGAGCAGGGTCTCGACCGGCCGGGCCCCGGCGGCCTCAAGCCCCATCACCCCGCCGTTCGACTTGGTCGAGAAGATGCGGCTGCGCAGGCCGCGCGCCTTGGTCTTGGTTTCCAGGGTCTCGAAATAGCGCCGCATCCGCGCGCCGATATAGCCGTTGATGACGCTGATCAGCGATCGTTCGTATTCCCGCTGCTGCGGCCAGAGTTCCGCCGAGGCGATCACATAGGCTTCGGGGAATTCCTCCAGAATCCACTGCTTGGCCTGCAGCTCGTGCGCGTCGTTGCGGTAGGAATGCAGGAAGCAGATGGCGATGTTGTCTGAGCTACTCCCCGATCTTTGGACAGTTTTCCGGCTGAGTTAAGCTACTTCCTGCACCTGCTGATCGGTTTGGGTT
>CAKSTR010000018.1 GCA_934500835.1 uncultured Paracoccaceae bacterium
GGTCTCGTTGATCGGGGTGTCATCGAAGGTGAACTCCTCGATCTCCCGGGCATAGGGCAGCTTGGCGGTGGTGATCTGGTATTTGACCGACCGCGCTTTCTTCTCGTTGATCTCGGCGGCCAGAAGATCTCCGACGATCTGGCGGGGTTCATGCTGGCGGCGCACAGCCACCGCCATGAGTTCGTCATAAGCGGCGCGCATCCCGTAGAGCTTCAACTCGCCCATTGCGGCCATGATGTCAGCACGATCCATCAGCTGGCCCTCCGCAGCAGGTCATAACGGGCGCAGTCCGCCACCGGTTCATGGGTCAGGCGCAAGGCCGGAGAAGTCAGCAGGAGAGGCGCCGGCTCCGGATCGCGCCTGCGAGACAGGATATTTAGGATCACATCGGCAGAATGGACGCTTTGCGAGAGGGCTTCGGCACATGCCTTTTGCACCGCAGGCATCCCTTCCGTCAGCACCGCGCCGAGGATCTTCACCATCTGGCGGTCGCCATCTGAGGAGCCTTGCAGCTTACGGCGGATCTGTTCGAGGGCTCCGGGAAGAACCCAGTCCTTGAACGGTGCGCCGTTACGCAGCGCTCCGGGTTTGCAAAGCAAAACAGGCACATAATGCCAGGGATTGTAGACCGTTCGGTCTCGGCCGAAGTGACGCGGGTGGTCTCCGACCAGTCGGCCCTCCTGCCGGATCTCGATCCGCTCAGCATAGGCCCTGATCTCGACCTGCCGCCCAACAGCCGTTGCCGCAACCGAGTATTTGTTATTGTCGAAGCGCACGAGGCAGGTCTTCGACACCGCCGCAGGAAGCGAATGGAACCCGTCGAAGCGCCCGGCATAGGGAACAAGGTGTGGGCGCTCTTCCTGGAAGACCTGCCAGACGGTTTTGTCCGTCAGCTCCGGATGCTTGCTGGTTCTGGCCGAGGCGATGCACTTGTCCAGCAGCCAGGCATTCAGTTCCTCGTAGCTTTTGACCCTGACGCGGGGCGCGAAGAACCGCTGGCGAACTGTGCCGACCTGACTCTCCACCTGGCCTTTCTCCCAACCCGCAGCAGGGGTGCAGGCAACAGGTTCTACCAGATAATGGCTGGCCATCTGCAGGAACCGACGATTGTAGAGACGCTCTTTGCCGGTGAAGATGGTCTCCACCGCCGTCTTCATGTTGTCGTAGATCCCGCGGGTGCAGGTGCCCTTGAAGAAGGCGAAGGCCCTGTCGTGGGCATCGAACACCATCTCCTGCGTCTCGCGCGGATAGGCCCGCACGAAGAACATCCGGCTGTGACACAGGCGAACATGGGCCACTTTGATGGTGGTCGTCGCCCCATCGATCACCACAACCTCGTGGCTCCAGTCGAACTGATAGGCTTCGCCGGGCGCAAAGCTCAGGGGCACGAAAGCGGAAGATGCGCCTGAGCTCTGATTGCGCGCCCAGTTCGAGGCGTAGCGGCGCACCGCGTCATACCCACCTTCATAACCGAGACCGCTCAGCTCTTCGTAGATCTGTGTCAGAGACTGTCGTTCCCGGCTAGCCCGCGTGGCGTTGGCCACCAGCAACCGGTTGAGCTCCCCAAGCCAGGCACCCAGCTTCGGGCGCGGCTGCACCGTCCGGGTATAGGTGAACTCGGTAATCCCGGTGCGGATCACCTTCCGCACCACCTTCTTCGACAGCTTCAGGTCACGGCAGATCGTCTTGATCCCCTTGCCCTCGGTAAAATGTAGCCGCCTGATTTTTGCGATTGTCTCCACGATCAGCATCCCGTGCTCGGCCTCCGATAATCATCGAAGGCACAATGGACCCAACCCCCGGTCGGTGGGGTCCCTTTTGGACGCCGATCACCCCAGAAGCGGGGTCCTTATTGCAAGCCGTTCAACACGGTTAGAGCAAGCGTCCCACCGACGTCATCGGGTTCTTCAGAATGACAGCTGTATTGTTCGTCTCATCTGCGCGCTGCATCTCGAGTAGAACGATGATGCCGGTCAAGCACGCCCGCTACGTGTCGGAAGAATTCATCACTCTGAATGCTGATGATTTTGCGATCAGCCTGCCCGCCGTAGCATCCTGATCAAGCACGCCTGCGCCGAATATCACGGAGACCATCAGCACCCGCTCCACCACACCACTCCACGGACGGCATCTCATAGCATTGAACTTTCCCCTTTCGGGGTGGTCAGGCTGATCAGGATCAGCGCCGCCTCTGCCTTTGCCGCAAGTCGCACCGCAGTGTCCGTGCCAATAAGAAGCGTGTCGCCCGGGCCAAGCAGGCCTGCAGCCGACTGCACCGCGCCGTCCTGAACCACTACTGCCCGGACGTCGCCATCCGGCGCAAGGGTACCGCCGCCGGCAAGCCGATGCCGTTCCATCCGCCCGGAAAACCTGTCACGCCGGACCATAAGGTTCAAATCCTCGATCGGTCCTGCCGGGAGGCTTGCTTGCACTGGCATTTCTCCGGCGAAAGACAACATCTGCCCCGGCATCAGGCGGTGGTCACCTTCGGGCAGGTTGAGGTCCAACCCGCCACCGGCAAGCACCATCAGCACCCGGTCAATTCCCGGAAAAGCCGAGAAGGGGCCGTCCTCTGCCACGGTTGCCATCGACAGCCGCCAGTCGAACCCGTCCAGCGTCGCCCCGGTGGGAAAGGCGCAGACCTCGCGCGTGGTGCCGCCGCCGTTCTTCCACGGCTGCGGCACCAGATCGGCATGGCGGACCAGACGCATCAGCGGCCCAGGATGCGCGGCAGGCGCAGGCCGTTCGCCTGGGCGCAGTCGATCGCCTCGGGGTAGCCGGCATCGGCATGGCGCCAGACGCCCGAAGCCGGATCGTTCCACAGCACCCGCTCCAGCCGCTCGGCAGCCTCGGGCGTGCCGTCGGCAACGATCACTACGCCGGAATGCTGCGAAAAGCCCATGCCGACGCCGCCGCCGTGATGCAGGCTGACCCAGGTCGCCCCGGACGCCGTATTGACTAGCGCGTTCAGAAGCGGCCAATCGCTGACCGCGTCCGAGCCGTCGCGCATGGCTTCCGTCTCGCGGTTGGGACTGGCGACCGAGCCGGAATCGAGGTGGTCGCGGCCGATCACGATGGGCGCCTTCAGCTCGCCCCGCGCCACCATGTCGTTGAACATCAGGCCGGCCCGGTGCCGGTCGCCCAGCCCGATCCAGCAGATGCGAGCTGGAAGGCCCTGGAATGCAATCCGCTCGCGCGCCATGTCCAGCCAGTTGTGCAGATGCGTGTTCTCGGGGAACAGTCGCTTCATCGCCTCGTCGGTCTTGTAGATATCCTCGGGGTCGCCCGACAGCGCGCACCAGCGGAAGGGTCCGATGCCCTTGCAGAAGAGGGGGCGGATATAGGCCGGGACGAAACCGGGGAAGGCGAAGGCGTTGTCCAGCCCTTCCTCCTTGGCGACCTGGCGGATGTTGTTGCCGTAGTCCAGCGTCGGCACGCCTGCGTTCCAGAAGCCCACCATGGCGGCCACATGGTCGCGCATGCTGGCGCGTGCGGCCTTTTCAACGGCCTCGGGGTCGGTCTCTTGCTTCGCGCGCCATTCGGCGACGGACCAGCCCTTCGGCAGATAGCCATGCAGCGGGTCGTGGGCAGAAGTCTGGTCGGTCACGATGTCCGGGCGACCGTTCGGCAGCACCTCTCCAGCCTGCATCCGGCGCAGGATTTCGGGGAAGACCTCGGCCGCGTTGCCGATCAGGGCCACCGACTTCGCCTCTCCCGCTCGGGTCCACTGGTCGATCAGGGCCAGAGCCTCGTCCAAGGTATGGGCCTTGGCGTCGCAATAACGGGTGCGGATGCGGAAATCGGCGCGCGTCTCGTCACACTCCACGGCCAGACAGCAGGCGCCTGCCATGACGGCGGCCAGGGGTTGCGCGCCGCCCATGCCGCCGAGGCCGCCGGTCAGGATCCACTTGCCCTTCAGGCTTCCGCCGTAGTGCTGGCGACCCGCCTCGGCGAAGGTCTCGTAGGTGCCCTGCACGATGCCTTGGGTGCCGATATAGATCCAGGACCCGGCGGTCATCTGGCCGTACATCGCCAGCCCCTTGCGGTCGAGTTCGTTGAAATGCTCCCACGTCGCCCAGTGCGGCACGAGGTTCGAGTTCGCGATCAGCACCCGCGGCGCATCCGAATGGGTGCGGACGATGGCGATGGGCTTGCCGGACTGGACGACCAGGGTCTCGTCGGCCTCAAGCTCTCGCAAGGACGCGACGATGGCGTCGAAATCCTCCCAGGTCCGGGCGGCTCGGCCGATGCCGCCGTAGACCACCAGTTCATGCGGGTTTTCAGCCACGTCGGGATGCAGGTTGTTCATCAGCATCCGCAGCGCGGCTTCGGTCTGCCAGGTCTTGGCAGTCTTTTCGGTCCCTGTCGGCGGGAAGATGTCGCGGGCGTTGTGGCGGGGATTGATCGTCATAGCGATGGGTCCTGTGGCGATGGTGTCGGGTCAAGCGGTCAGGGGCGTCGTGGCCCCGGACCTGGCAAACTGATCAAGGTCGGCAAGCAGGCTACCCAGCACCCGGCGCAGGGCGCCGGCACGCGTCGGGTCAAGCGTCCAGGGCGGGGCCTCGTCCGCTAGGTAGGCGCGTTGGGCAAGCTCCATCTGCACGGCATGGACCCCGGTTTCGGGCCGGCCGTAGTGGCGCGTCGTCCAGCCGCCCCGGAAGCGCCCGTTCAGGACCATGTCCATCGCGGGTGCGGCGGCGACGCAGTGCTGGATCACCGCGGTCTCGATGGCCGGGGCGCAGGTCACACCGCCGTTGGTTCCGATGGAAAACACCGGCAAGAGACCGTCGAACAGGAAGGGAATCTGCGACCGGATCGAGTGGCAGTCGTAGACCACGGCGATGCCGTGCCGGGCTCGGACGCGGTCGATCTCGGCCTGGAGCGCCGTGTGGTACGGTGCGTGCCAGGCCAATCGCCGCGCCTCGACCTCGTCGGGCGACGGTTCCTGCCCGATGGCCCAGATCGGGGTGCCGTCGAAGTTCTTGAGCGGGCATAGCGTGGTTGTGTTCTGCCCTGGATACAACGATGCTCCCGCCGGATCGCGGTTCGCGTCGATGGCATAGCGGTGGACCGTGGCGCGGACCACTGTGGCCCCGGCCAAGAGGCCGTCATAGAGCGCGGTGATATGCCAGTCGGTGTCGGCCAGCGCCTGACCGATCACGTTCAGACGCGCGCGCAGATCGTCGGGCAGCCAGGTCCCGCCGTGCGGCTGGGCCAGGATCACGGGGCTGTCGCCTTGGAGAACCTCGACCGGGGTCATGCCGCAAGCTCGGGCAGGGCCAGGCCAGAGGCGGCGGCGATTGCGCCATCGGCCACCAGGCGTCCGGCACATTCCAGGTCGGGGGCAAGGTAGCGGTCCTGGCCCAACGTCGCCACCTCCTGCCGCAGGCGCGCCAGCACGCTCTGAAGCGGGGCCGAGGTGGCCAGCGGCGCCCGGAACTCCACCCCCTGCGCGGCGCATAGAAGCTCGACCCCCAGGATGCGGTTCAGGTTCTCGACCATCCGCCCCAACCGCCGCGCGCCGTGGGCGGCCATGCTGACATGGTCCTCCTGGTTGGCCGAGGTCGGGGTGCTGTCGGTCACGCAGGGGTTCGCCAAGTGTTTGTTCTCGCTCATCAGCGCGGCGGTGGTGACTTCGGCGATCATCAGGCCGGAATTCAGACCCGGCTCGGGCGTCAGGAAGGGCGGCAGATCGAAGCTTAGCGTCGGGTCTACCATCAGCGCCACCCGGCGCTGCGCGATGGCCCCCACCTCGCTCACCGCCAGCGCGATCATGTCGGCGGCAAAGCCCACGGGTTCGGCGTGGAAGTTCCCGCCCGACACGATCAGCCCGGCCTGGGTCAAGACCAGCGGGTTGTCGGTGGCAGCGTTCGCCTCGATCTCCAGCGTCCGGCCGGCCTGGCGCAACACGTCCATCGCCGCGCCGGTGACCTGCGGCTGGCAGCGGATGCAGTACGGGTCCTGCACGCGGCTGTCGCCCTCGCGGTGGCTTTCGCGGATGACCGAACCGTCGAGGAGCGCGCGCATCGCGGCTGCCGCCTCGATCTGCCCGGCATGGCCGCGCAAGTTGTGGATTTCCGGCTGCAAGGGCGCGGTGGAGCCCATGATCGCATCCGTCGACAAGGCCGAGATCACCAGCGCCGACCGCGCCGCGTTCCAGGCCCCGAACAGGCCCGCCAAGGCGAAGGCGGTGGAAAACTGCGTGCCGTTGATGAAGGCCAGCCCCTCCTTCGGGCCCAACGGGATCGGTGACAGGCCGACCAGTGCAAGGGCCTCGGCACCCGGCAGGGTGCGGCCCGCGACCTCGGCCTGGCCGTGACCGATCAGCACTGCGGTCATGTGCGCCAAGGGTGCCAAGTCACCGCTTGCGCCCACCGATCCTTGCGCCGGCACCACGGGAGTCACGCCGCGCGCCAGCATCGCCTGCATCAGCTCGATCAGTTCCCACCGCACGCCTGAGGCCCCGCGGCCGAGGCTGAGAAGCTTCAGCGCCATCATCAGGCGGGTGGTGTTCGTGGGGATCGGCTCGCCCACGCCGCAGCAATGCGACAGGATCAGGTTTTCCTGCAGCTTGGCGGTGTCCTTCGGCGCGATCTTCAGGCTGGCAAGCTTGCCGAACCCTGTGTTCACGCCATAAACCGCGACCTCGCCCTGCGCGGCCTCGGCCACCCGAGCGGCGGCGGCTTCGACGGCGGGGCGGGCGGCGGGCGACAGGACGGCAGGCGCTCCGGTGCGCCAGATGCGCTCCAGCTGGGTCAGGCCAGTCTCGCCGGGGATCAGGATTTCGGGGGTAAGGTCAGGCGTCAAGGCGGCCTCCATGAATGCGGGCGTAAAGGGGCGTGGCGCCGATCCGGTAGGACAGTTCGGCCGGGTGCCGGGCCTCCCAGATAGCAAGGTCGGCGCGCTGGCCGGGGGCGATCCGACCCCGGTCGGATAGGCCAAGCGCAGTGGCGGCATGGGTGGTCACGCCGGCCAGAACCTCGTCCGGGGTCATGCGGAACAGGGTGCAGGCCATGTTCATCGCCAGCGTCAGCGAGGTCATCGGCGCGGTGCCGGGGTTGCAGTCGGTGGCCACCGCCATGCGCACGCCGTGCTGGCGGAACAGCGCGATCGGCGGGAGTTGCGTCTCGCGCAGGGTGTAGAAAGCGCCCGGCAGGATCACCGCCACCGTACCCGCTTGCGCCATCGCCTGCGCGCCCTCGGCGTCAAGATATTCCAGATGATCCGCCGACAGCGCCCCGTGACGGGCAGCGAGTGCCGCGCCGCCCAGGTTCGACAGTTGCTCGGCGTGCAGCCGCACCGGCAGGCCCAGACGACTGGCCTCGACAAAGACTCGCTCGATCTGCGCCGGTGAGAAGGCGATCCCCTCGCAGAAGCCGTCGACCGAATCGACCAGCCCCTCGGCATGGGCCGCACGCAGGGCGGGCAGGCAGACCTCGTCGATATAGGCGTCAGCCCGGCCCTTGAACTCGGGCGGCACGGCATGGGCAGCCAGGAAGCTTACACGCACCGTCACCGGCCGCGCCTTCGCCAGCGCCCGGGCGACGCGCAGCATCTTCAGCTCGTCTGCCACGGTCAGCCCGTAGCCTGACTTGACCTCGACCGTGGTCACGCCCTCGGCCAGCATCCGGTCCAGCCGGGTGAGGGCGCTGGCCAGCAGATCGGCCTCGCTCGCCTCGCGCGTGGCCCGCACGGTCGAGATGATGCCCCCACCAGCGCGCGCCACCTCTTCGTAACTGGCGCCGTTCAGCCGCATCTCGAACTCGCGCGCGCGGTTGCCGCCGTGGACAACGTGCGTGTGGCAGTCGATCAGCCCGGGCGTGACCAGCCGCCCGCCCAGATCACGGCTGTCGGCGGGGGCCGGAGCATCGGCCATAGGCCCGACCCAGGCAATGCGGTCGTCCTCGATCAGGATCGCCGCGCCGTCCATTAGGCATGTGCCATTGGTCATCGTCGCAAGGGTGGCATTGGTGAGAAGCATGGATGCCTCTTGTTTAGCATGTTGTAATGTGTTTTATGTCTGGACATAAAGGGAAGTCAAGATGGTTGAGGACATGCAACGGATTTGGGCTGAACAGGCGCTTCTGGCGGATGGCTGGCATCGGGGCGTCACGGTCGACATCGGGGCCGACGGACGGATCGCCGTGCTGACCGATGGGCCGCCCGCGAACGATGTGCGGAAGGTCAGCGTTCTGGTCCCCGCCCCCGCGAACTGCCATTCCCACGCCTTCCAGCGCGCGATGGCGGGTCTGACCGAGCGGCGCGGGGCGCAGCCGTCCGACAGCTTCTGGACCTGGCGCCAGCTGATGTACGCCTTCCTCGACCGGATCACGCCCGAGCAGGTCCAGGCCATCGCAGCTCAGGTGCAGATGGAGATGCTGGAAGCGGGCTACGCCGCCAATGTCGAGTTTCACTACCTGCACCACCGCCCTGACGGTGGCTCCTATGACGACATAGCCGAGATGTCCGCCCGCATCACCGCCGCGGCCCAGACCACGGGCATCGGCCTGACGCTTCTGCCCGTCGCCTACCAGTTCGGCGGGCTTGACCGGCGCTCGCTTGGCCCCGGCCAGCGCCGCTTCGGCAACGATCCCGACCGCTATGCCCGGCTTATCGACGCCGCCGACAGGGCGCTGCGCCCCTTGCCCGCCGATACCGTCCTGGGCGTCGCGCCCCATTCCCTTCGGGCAGTCGATCCCCGGTCGCTGGCAGACCTTGCCGCCCTGCGCCCCGGCGCGCCGATCCACATGCACCTAGCCGAGACGCTGGCCGAGGTTGAGCAGGTTCAGGCCGCACTCGGCCAGCGTCCGGTGGAATGGGTGCTGCAGAACCTCGACCTTTCCGCCCGCTGGTGCCTGATCCACATCACCCAGATGCAGCCACATGAGACCCGGGCGCTTGCCTGCAGCGGGGCGGTGGCCGGACTTTGCCCGCTGACCGAGGCCAGCCTTGGTGACGGAACCTTCGACGGCGTCACCTGGCTGGGCGAAGGCGGGGCGATCGCGCTGGGGTCCGACAGCAACATCCGCATCTCGCTGGCCGAGGAGATCCGCCAGCTCGACACCAGCCAGCGCCTGCGCGACCACAGCCGCGCCGCGCTGGCGACCGCCAACCGTTCGACCGGGCGGCGACTTTTGGAGGATGCGGCCAAGGGCGGCGCGGCCACGGCCGGGCGCGGCGCGGGGCAGATCGCCACCGGCGCCTGGGCGGACCTTCTGGCGCTGGACATGACTCACCCGGATCTGGAGGGGCTGGTCGGCGACACCATCCTGGACAGCTTCGCCTTTGCGGGGGGCAGCAGCATGGTCGCCGACGTCTGGGCCGCCGGGCGCCACATGGTGCGGGATGGCCGCCACATCCGGCGCGACGCGATCACCGCCGCCTACCGCGCCGCCGTCCGTCCGCTGCGCGACGGGCTTTAATAGCGCGTCGTCATCCGGTGGCCGGGCCGGTGGACCAGACGGACATAGGTCACCGTCTGGTCGTTCCACCGGGTCGACCGTTCCGTCATCAGCAGGGGCTCACCCGGCGCGCAGTCCAGGTGCTGGGCCAGCGCCGCATCCGCCGCCGTGGCCGCGATGCTGATCTCGACCGCCGAGAACGGGATCTGCGAAATCAGCCATTCCGTCGGCCCGCTGGTCGAGAAATCCGCCGCCTCGGCCTGGGGCAGAAGGGCCAGGTTGATCCAGCGGTCCTCATGCTGCCAGGGAGTGCTGTCGGCAAAATGCAGGCAGACTAGGTGCCGCACCCGTGCCCCCGGCTCCAGCGCCAGCCGGGCACGCAGCCAGTCGGGGGCGGCCACCACTTCGGACCGGACCAGAGCATAGCGGTAGGTGCGCCCCTGCTCCTCGATCTCGCGGCGGATCACCGGGATGTCGAACCGCGCCTGCCGCAGGGGCGTCAGCCGGACGCGAGAACCCGACTTGCGCTTGCGTTCGATTATCCCCTCATCAGCCAGCTCGCGCATCGCGCGGTTCACCGTGGCCCGGGCCGAGCCATAGGTCTCGGCAAGCTCCAGCTCACCGGGGATCAGGCTGCCCGGCTTCCAGTCCCCCCGGGTGATCTTGCCCAGGATGTCCGTCTTGATGTCGCGGTAGGTCGCCGTCACGCCCGAACCCCTTAGCAAAAATGAACGTTCACGAAGCCCAGCTAAACCATTTTGCATGGAAAACTGCGGTTGTAGCGGATTATATCAGACATATCAGATTTCAAGTCCAGACAAAAAGGCAGGATATGGCTCCCATTCTCAAGGTCCTGTTGCGGCGTCTGGCCTTGGGGGCGCTGACGCTGCTGATCGTCTCGGCGATGATCTTCCTGGCGGTTGAGCTTCTGCCCGGCGACATCGCGACTGAGACGCTGGGCCAGTCCGCCACCCCCGAATCCCTCGCCGCCCTGCGCGAGAAGTTGGGCCTGAACCAGCCTGCCGTCCTGCGCTATCTGGCCTGGGTCGCGGGCGCGCTGCAAGGTGACTTCGGCATGTCGCTGGCCAACCAGCGCCCGATCGGACAGCTGATTGCCGACCGCGCCTTCAACACCTTCTTCCTGGCCGGCCATGCCGCGGTGATCGCCGTCCCGCTGTCGCTGATTTTGGGCCTTCTGGCCGCGCTTTACCGCGACTCTTTTCTTGACAAGCTGATCTCGACCACCACGCTGGCTACGATCTCGTTCCCGGAATACTTCGTCGCCTACATCCTGATCCTCCTCTTCGCCGTGCAGCTGGGATGGTTCCCCAGCCTTGCCAGCGTCGAGCCCGGAATGACGCTGGCCGCCAGGCTGCACGCCACCTTCCTGCCCGCGCTGACCATGACGCTGATCGTCACCGCGCACATGATGCGGATGACACGGGCGGCCATCGTGAACCTGCTCGCACTGCCCTATATCGAGATGGCACGGCTCAAGGGGATGCGGCGCTGGCGGGTGATCGCGGTCCATGCGCTGCCGAATGCGCTGGCCCCCATCGTCAACGTCATCGCGCTGAACCTGGCCTACCTGATCGTTGGCGTGGTGCTGGTCGAGGTGGTCTTCGTCTACCCCGGTCTTGGCCAGCTTCTGGTCGACAGCGTGGCCAAGCGCGATTTCCCCGTCGTGCAGGCGGCCTGCCTGATCTTTGCCGCCACCTACATCCTGCTCAACCTTGCGGCCGATCTGATCGCGATCCTGTCGAACCCCCGCCTCTTGCACCCGAGATGACCCGATGCCCCGGCTGACACATCTACGTTCTGCCCCGATCTCGGCGCGCCTCGGCCTTGCCATCGTCCTGGCCTATGCGCTGGTCGCGCTCTTCGCGCCTTGGCTTGCCCCGTTCTCCGAGGCCGATGCCGTCGGCGCACAATATGCGCCCTGGGCCGCGCCTCACTACCTGGGGACCGATGCGCTGGGCCGGGATGTCCTGTCGCGGATGATCTGGGGGGCGCGCAATACGGTGGGAATTGCGCTGGTCACCACCGCGCTGGCCTTCCTTCTGGGCACGACCGCCGGGCTAATGGCCGCCACGCTGGGCGGGCTGGCCGACACCCTCTCATCCCGCGTGGTCGACGTGCTGATGGCCGTGCCCTCGCTGATCTTCGCTCTGCTGATCCTGACGCTGACCGGCACCTCGGTCATCGCGCTGATCCTGGTGATCGCGGTCTTGGACAGCACCCGGGTCTTCCGCCTGTCGCGGGCGGTGGCGCAGGGCATCCTTACGATGGACTACATCGAGGTCGCCCGGATGCGGGGCGAAGGTCTTTTCTGGCTGATCCGGCGCGAGGTGCTGCCCAATGCCACCGCGCCCCTGATCGCCGAATTCGGCCTGCGCTTCTGCTTCGTCCTGCTGTTCATCTCGGCCCTGTCCTTCCTGGGCCTTGGTCTGCAACCGCCCACGGCCGACTGGGGCTCGATGGTGCGCGAAAGCGCCAAGCTGATCGCATTCGCCAATTTCTCCACCTGGCAGACCGCGACCTTCGGCCTGGCCCCCCTGTTGCCCGCCGGGGCCATCGCGGTGCTGACCGTCGCCGTCAACCTTGTGGTGGACTGGCTTTTGCACCTTTCCAGCGGGCTGAAGGACTGACCGATGACCCAGGAACTGCTGTCGATCACCAACCTGCGGATCGAGGGGCGCTCGTCCCAGGGCTGGACCCAGATCGTCAAGGGCGTCGACCTGACCCTGAACAAGGGCGAGATCCTGGGCCTGATCGGCGAAAGCGGGGCGGGCAAGTCCACGCTGGGGCTGGCGGCAATGGGCTATGTCAAGCCGGGTTGCCGGATCGCTGCCGGGTCGATCCGCTTTGACGGGCAGGAACTTGTTGGCGCCCCGGCCTCGCGGCTGCGCAGCCTGCACGGGCGGCGCATCGCCTATGTCGCGCAATCGGCCGCGGCGGCCTTCAACCCGGCCTGGCGGCTGATCGATCAGCACTGCGAAGGCCCGGTGCGCCACGGCGTCATGGGCCGACGCGAGGCCGAGGCTGAGGCGGTCCAGCTTTATCACGAAATCCGCCTGCCCGATCCCGACCGCATCGGCCTGCGCTATCCGCACCAGGTGTCGGGCGGGCAGCTTCAGCGCGCGATGACCGCGATGGCGATGGCCTGCCGGCCCGACCTGATCATCTTTGACGAACCAACCACCGCGCTGGATGTCACCACGCAGATCGAGGTCCTTGCCGCGATCCGTGCCATCGTCCGCGACCACCAGACCGCCGCGATCTACATCACCCACGACCTGGCCGTCGTGGCCCAGATGGCCGACCGGGTGAAGGTGCTTCTCCGCGGCGAAGAGGTTGAAGAGGCCTCCACCCGCGCCATGCTTTCCGCCCCGCGTGAGGCCTATACCCGCTCACTCTGGGCCGTGCGAGAGTTTCGTCGCGCGCCGCCCGCGACCCCGGCCCCGGCCGAGCCGCTGATGGATGTGCAGGGGCTGACCGTTTCTTACGGCCCGCTGAAGGTGCTGGACCGGGTCAGCCTGACCATCCCGAAGGGCCGCACGGTCGCCGTCGTCGGCGAAAGTGGCTCTGGCAAGTCGACGACGGCGCGGGCGATCATGGGGCTGGTCGCCCCGTCCGCGGGCCGGGTACTTTTCGACGGCGCGGCGCTGCCCCCGCGCGGCCGCGACCGGGGACGCGAGCTGCAACGGCGCATCCAGATGATCCACCAGATGGCCGACACAGCGCTGAACCCGCGCCACCGCATCCGCGAGATCCTGGGCCGCCCGCTGGAGTTTTTCCTGGGCTTGAAGGGCGCCGCGAAAGACGCCCGCTTGCGCCAGCTGATGACCGAGATCGAGCTTCACCCCGAGCAGTTCCTCGACCGCCTTCCGTCCGAGCTGTCGGGCGGCCAAAAGCAGCGCGTCTGCATCGCCCGCGCGCTGGCGGCGGACCCCGAGTTCATCATCTGCGACGAGGTGACCTCGGCGCTGGACCAGCTGGTGGCGGAAGGCATCCTGCGCCTTCTCGACCGGCTGCAACGCGAACGCGGGCTGACCTACATGTTCATCACCCACGACCTTGCTACGGTCCGCGCCATCGCCGACGAGGTGGTGGTGATGAAGTCGGGCGTCGTGGTCGAAGCGGGCCCGACTGACCGCCTTTTCGTGCCGCCGCACGACCCCTATACCGAGCTGCTCCTGTCCTCCGTGCCCGAGATGGACCCCGACTGGCTGACCCGCATGCTGGAGCGGCGCGCCGGGCGAACCCCCGAAAGGATCACCTGATGCTGGATTATGGCCCCGTCTCGTGCCGCGTCGACCTAGACGCCCCAGGCAAGCGCAGCGGCTGGCTGGACCTGTCGCATTCCGACAACCGGCACGATTTCAGCACCATCCCGGTGCCGGTGGGCGTGGTGCGCGGCGGGCCTGGGCCGGTGGTTCTGGTCACCGGCGGCAATCACGGCGACGAGTACGAAGGCCAGGTCATCGCCCGCCGCCTGTTCGAGCGGTTGGACCCGGCCGACCTTGCCGGTGCGGTGATCGTCCTGCCGGCGCTGAACCTGCCCGCCGTGCTGGCAGGTCGGCGCGTCTCGCCCCTGGATGGCGGCAACATGAACCGCAGCTTCCCGGGCGCCCCCGACCAGGGGCCGACGGCGGCGCTGGCGGGGTTCGTCTCGACCCATCTCTTCCCGCGCTGCACGCTTGCCATCGACCTGCATTCCGGCGGGACCGACCTGGACTTCATCACCTCCAGCTACCTTTGCCTTTCGCCCGACGCCGCCCAGAACGCCCGCGCGCTGGACCTTTGCCGCACGCTGGCGCTGCCCTGGGCCGTGGTCGCCCCGCCATCACACACGGCGGGCGACCTCGATTCCGCCGCCCAGGCGGCCGGTTGCGCGGTGATCTCCTGCGAACTGGGGGGGAGCGGGCGCGTCTCGCAAACGGCGCTGGCGCAGGGCTGGACGGGCGTGCTGCGCCTTCTGGCCGCCGAGGGTGCGATGCATCCCGACGCATCCGCGCGCCTTTGCGCGCCCCAGGCCGGGCGGACCCGCTTTGCCGATCTCGGCGCAGGCGCCGCGATGGCCACCGTGATGCACCACGGTCTTGCCGAACCGATGGTCCGTCTTGGGGAGGAAGTCGCGGCCGGCCAGACCATCGCCCTGTTGCGTGACCCCTTCGACCTGTCCGCCCCCGCGCGAGAGATCACCGCCCCCGCCGCCGGACTTGTCCTTGTCCGCCGCCGCAACGCGCTGGTGGCACCCGGCGACCACCTGATCCTGACAGGCCCCGAAATCGCACCCGACGCGGTGCTGCGCGCGGTGGACCCGCGCGCAGCATGAGCGTCAGAGGTCCAGCACCACCCGCCCCTCGGGCTGGCTACAGCACAAGAGCACCGTGCCCCGCGCGGGCTGGGTCAGGGGAGCCTCGACATAGCTTACGCTGCCCTCGCGGATGTCCGTGCAGCAGCTGTTGCAGATCCCGCTCCGGCAGCTGAACTCGGGCTCCAGTCCCGCGGCTTCGGCCAGTTCCAGAAGCGTCCCGCCAGTCCAGACCGCCTCGCGCCCCGACCGGGCGAAGACGACCGTGGGTCCCTTCGCCGGGGCGGCGTCGGGCGCGACAGGGGCAGGCAGGTCCTCCTCCACCCCGCGCGCGGCGGGGTTCGTCAGGAACGCCAGCCCCGCAATCGCCGCCGGGGCACGGGCGGGGACATGGGCCCGCACCGGCACCTCTTCCGCCGCCAGTCGGGGCAGCGAGGTCTGCTTGCCGAAGAATTCGTAGCGGATGTCCTCGTCGCGCAGGCCAAGCCCGGTCAGCAGCCGCCACATGGCGACCATGAAACCCGTCGGGCCGCAGAGGTAGACCTCGTAATGGTCGAGGGGCAGCAGCGATTGCAGGAAGGCCTTGTCGACCATCCCCTCGGCATCGAAGCGGTCCCCCGGCGACGGCTGGCGGTAGACGCTGCGCGCGATGACCCGCCCGCCCGACGTCGCCGCCAGCGCCGCGACCTCGTCCCGCAGGGCGTGGACCGCGCCGTTCTCGCAGGCCTGGACAAAGACCACCCGCCGCCCGCTTTGCGCCAGCCGGTGCAGCATGGACAGAAGCGGCGTCACCCCGATCCCGCCCGCCAGCAGCAGCACCGGACGAGCGCTTGCCTCGTCCAGCACGAAGCTGCCGCGCGGGGCGGCGATCTCGACCGTGTCGCCCTCGGCCAGATGGTCATGCAGCCAGCACGACCCCACCCCGGCCGGCACGCCCGGCATCGCCTCGCGCTTGACCGAGATGCGGTACTGCGTGCCGTCCGCCACGTCGGACGAGACGGAATAGGTTCGCAGCACCGGCCCGCCCGGCACGGGCAGGCGCAGCGTCAGATACTGGCCGGGCCGCGCGGGCCACAGCGCCGCGCCATCCGCTGGCACCAGATGGAACGAGGTGATCCCCTCGGCTTCGCGGTGCTTGCGGACCACGGAAAACCGGCGAAACGCGTCAGCCATGACCTAGCCCCGCATCTTTTCGTCGACCAG
This sequence comes from uncultured Paracoccaceae bacterium, assembly GCA_934500835.1. Lineage (GTDB taxonomy): Bacteria > Pseudomonadota > Alphaproteobacteria > Rhodobacterales > Rhodobacteraceae > Pseudogemmobacter. Next base: position 15,922 of record CAKSTR010000018.1, read on the forward strand.
CGCCTCTTGGGCGATCATCGCCTCAAGCTGGCGGCGGAAGCGCAGGGGGCCCGCGTCGATCGACAGGTCGATATGCGGCGAGGTCTTGTGCGTCATGCCCTTCTGCACCTCGTGCAGCACGGCGCGGTCCTCCTCAAAGGCCTTGCGCACGTCATGGGCCATCATCTGGGACAGCTCTTCATCCTGCGGGCGCACGTTGCGCAGCTGGAACCAGTAATACCGGGTCTCGCCTTCGGTGACGGGGGTCATGAAGTTGTAGCTGTCCATCACGAAGGTCTTTTCGTGCAGCGACCCCTCCGGTCCCCCCGTGCCCGCGGGGGTGAACACCGCCCGGATCAGCGCGTGGCTGGGATAGCGCACCTCATAATGCTGCAGCCGGTCGCAATTCCCCTCGAACTCCACCACTTTCTTGTAGAAGGGCGCAGGTTCCACATCCATCATCCATCGGTGGACGATCACCCCCTCATCTGTCCGGGTGACGCGCAGCGGCGTGTCCTTGGTCGCGGCCTGCGCGAACGAGGTTTCGTGCACCCAGGCGACGTGGCTAGGGTCCAGCAGGTTGTCGCACATCAGCAGGTAGTTGCACTGCAACTCCATCGCGTCGCCCGCGTTCATACCCCAATCCGGGCTGCCGAAATTCGGGATGTCGATGATGTCATTCGCGTCGGCGATGGCGGCGTTGCCCATCCAGATCCAGACCAGCCCGTACTTTTCATGCACCGGATAGGGCCGCACCTTCGCGGCCGAGGGGATGCGCCCCCCGCCCGGTGCCCAGACGCATTGCCCGGCGCAGTCGAAGGTCAGCCCGTGATAGCCGCATTCCACCGTATCACCCTTGATCCGGCCCTTGGACAGCGGCAGCTTGCGGTGCGGGCAGGCGTCCTCCAGCGCGATGACCTCGCCCGCTTCGGTGCGGTAGACGCAGACCTTTTCGCCCAGCACGACGATCTGCTTCAGATCGCGGCCGATCTCGTGGCTCCAGGCGGCCACATACCAGGCATTCTTCAGAAACATTGCAGACTCTCCGATCCGGTACAGGCTAATATGTATAGTCATATTAGCCGGATCGGCGGGGAAATCAGCTTTGCAACAGTTTAGCGCGGCTCAATCGTTCTGGCTGCGGTTGCGTCGCGACGCCAGCATCAGCCAGTTCAGGAAGTCCCGCGCGACCTGGTGCGTCAGCGTCTGAGGACCCCAGCAGACATAGTAGGCTTCCGGCAGGGGCAGCGACTGGTCGGACAGCCGCACCAGGCGCCCAAGGGTCAGGTCGGCCTCCGCGAACGAGGCCTGCGCCAGCGCGATCCCCTGCCCGCCTGCTGCTGCCTCCAGCGCCAGGCCGGACAGAGAATAGACCCCGATCGGGCGCGGCAGCGGCGCCAGTCCGAAATGCGCGAACCAATCCTTCCAGCGCGGCACGTCCGTATAGGCCGCCCCCCAATCGACATCGATCAGCGGCAGATGCGGCAACCGCGTCGGGTCCTGCGCTTCGGGGTGACGCGCCAGGAAGTCGGGCGAGCAGACCGGAAAACAGACGTCGGTGAACAGCACCCGCGAATGGGCATAGCGGTTCGCGGCCTGCCCGTAGGTCAGCCGGAACATCTGCTCCAGCATCTTCGGGTCGGGCTCGCGGTGCGTCGCTTCCAGCCGGACCGAGATTTCCGGCGTCTCTGCCTGAAAGCGGTGCAGGTGGGGACCAAGCCATTTCAGCATCAACGTCGGCAAGCCTGATATCGTGATCTCGGCCCCGGTCCGCTGCGCCTGAATATAGTCGCCTGCCAGCCGCAGCCGCTCGAACCCCTGCGAGACGAACTCCAGATAGACCCGGGCCTGAGGGGTCAGCGCGACACCCCGCCCGTCCTTGACCAGAAGCGTCAGGCCGACGTGTTCCTCAAGCAGGCGGATTTGCTGGCTGACCGCGCCCGAGGTCACGCCCAGGTCTTGCGCCGCGCTGTTGATCGAGCCCAGACGTCCCAACGCCTCGAAGGCCTGAAGCGCCCGCAGTGGAGGAAGCTGTCCTGCCATGTGCAGTCCCCTTTCGTCACCCGCGTCCCTTTAGCAAAACTGCCGAACACTGCAGCGCTTCTGATTTGCCCTAAGTTGTGCGCAAGCATTACGCTATTAAAAATAGACATAATACGCAACCCGGGCGCGTTCAATCCACCGGGCCAACTTCAGCACAGGGGAGAAGCCATGTCTCTTTTGACCACCCGTCGTTCACTGCTTCTGGGCGCGGGCGCCGCCGCCGGGCTTATCGGCCTTGGCTCCATGCGCGCGCTGGCCCAGGATGCGCCCCGCAAGGGCGGCACCTTCCGTCTTGCCATCGCCGACTTCGATACCGGCGACACGCTGGATCCGCAACTGAACGAAACGCGGTTCATGATGAACCTGCAATATGCCCTGCGCAACACCCTGATCGAGGTCGGCCCGGGCGGCGTGCTGCAACCCGAACTGGCGACGGAATGGGCGGGCAACGCTAATTCCACCGTCTGGACCTTCAAGCTGCGCGAGGGCGTGACCTTCCACAACGGCAAGACCATGACCGCCGATGACGTGGTCTGGTCGGTCAACCTGCATCGCGGCCCCGATACGGTGTCCGAGGCCAAGTCGCTGATGGCCGCGATCACCGAGGTGCAGGCCAGCGCGCCCAACGAGGTCACGATCACGCTGGCCGCCCCGAATGCCGGCTTCGCCTCGCTGATGTCGATGACGAACCTGCTGATCGTCCCGGCCGAGAACACCGACTTTGCCGCCGGGATCGGCACCGGCGGCTACACGCTGGAAAGCTTCGAGCCCGGCGTCAGCGCCCGCGTGGTGCGGAACCCGAACTACTGGAAGGAAGGACGCGCGCACTTCGACGCGGTGGAATTCAAGGCGATCCAGGATGTGAACGCCCGGATGACCGCGCTGCAGACAGGCCAGATCGACGCGATGAACTACGTCGACGCCACCACGGCGAACCTGCTGAAGGCGATGCCGAACATGCAGCTGATCCAGACCCAGGGGAAGATGCACTACGGTTTCTCGATGCGCGTGGCCGACGGGCCGTTCTCCGACCCCGACGTGCGCCGTGCGATGAAGCTGGCCATCAACCGCGAGGAGATCGTGGCTAAGATCCTATCCGGCTTCGGCTCGGTCGCCAATGACCAGCCGATCTCGGCGGCCTATCCCTACCATAACCCCGACCTGCCGCAGACAGTATACGACCCCGACCAGGCCCGCGCCCTGTTCAAGAAGGCGGGCGTCGATGGCACAACGATCCCGCTCCACGTCGCCGACACGCCCTTCACCGGCGCGGTCGATGCGGCGCAGCTTTATCGCGAACACGCGATGGCCGCCGGGGTCGAACTGGACGTGATCCGCGAACCCGACGACGGCTACTGGTCGAACATCTGGGGCAAGAAGCCGTTTTTCGCCACCAAATGGTCCGGCCGCGTGAACGAGGACGCGATGCTGTCGCTGGCCTATTCCCGCGAAAGCATCGGCGGCTGGAACGAGACCGGCTGGGACAACGAGGCGTTCAACGCCGCGCTCCTTGCCGCCCGCGGCGAGAAGGACGAAGCCAAGCGGCGCGAGCTCTATTGGGAATGTCAGCGCCTGATCCATGACGACTGCGGCCTTGTGGCCCCGGTCTGGGCCGACTTCCTGGACGCCACCTCGGCCAATGTCCGGCATGGCGAGCTGGCCTCGGACTGGGAGCTTGACGGCGCCCGTGCCGCCGAACGCTGGTGGTTCGCCGCATAAGGCAGGACTGCGGTCCGGGGCGTGCGGCCTTCCAGCACGCCCCGGACCCCGCCAAAGGATAGCAGATGACCGCCCCCGCCTTCCTGCACCCCGCCGCCGCCGCGGCGCTGGCTGCCCTGTCCCCGCTCCTTGGCCCCCGGCTTTCCGCGGGACAGTCTGTCCGGGCGCTGCACGGTGCGGGCGAAAGCTGGCTGCCCGCCGCCCCTCCCGACCTGGTGGCGATGGCGGAAACGACCGAGGAAGTCTCGCAGATCCTGTCCATCTGCAACACGCTTGGCCTGCCCGTAGTGCCCTTCGGCGCGGGCTCCTCGATCGAAGGCCAGATCCATGCGCCCTTGGGCGGGCTGTCGCTGGACCTGTCGGCCATGTCCCGGATCCTGCGCATCAGCCCCGAGGACATGGACTGCACAGTCCAATGCGGCGTCACCCGCCAGCGCCTGAACGAAGAGCTGAGGGCGACCGGCCTCTTCTTCCCGGTCGACCTTGGTGCCGAGGCGACGCTGGGCGGCATGGCCTCGACCCGGGCCTCGGGGACGACGACCGTGCGCTACGGCTCGATGCGCGACCTGGTGCTGGGCCTGACCGTGGTCCTGCCCGACGGCCGCATCGTCAAGACGGGCGGGCGGGCGCGCAAATCCTCGGCCGGCTATGACCTGACCCACCTTTTCGTCGGCGCCGAGGGCACGCTGGGCGTGATAACCGAACTGACCCTCCGCCTCTTCGGCCAGCCCGAGGCGCGGCAGACCCTTTTGTGCAGCTTCCCCGACATCGCCGCCGCCACCACCACGGTCGTCGCAGCCCTGCAATGCGGCCTTTGCCTAAACCGGATCGAACTTGCCGACCAGTTGCAGATGCAGGCGATCAACGCCTGGTGCAGCGCGGACCTGCCCGTCGCCCCCGCGCTTTGGGTGGAATTCGTCGGCTCGCCCCCCGCCGTGGCGCATGACCTCGCGCTGTTCCACGAGCTTGCGACCAGGGCCGGGGCGCTGCGGCAGGACATCGCCCGCACTGCGGACGAAGCGAACGCGCTCTGGCGCCTGCGCCATTCCGCGCTTTACGCCTCGCGCGCGCTGCGGCCGGGTATCAAGGGCATCTCGACCGATGTCTGCGTTCCCATCTCGGCCCTCCCAGACTGCATCGACCGCATCCTCGCCGTGGTGGCAGAAACCTCGATCCTTGCCCCGCTGGTGGGCCATGCGGGCGACGGCAACTTCCACCTTGTGCTTCTCTTCGACCCCGCCGATCCCGACGAGACCGCCCAGGCCCGGCACATCAACGCCAGCCTGATCCGTATCGCGCTGGAACTCGGCGGCACCTGCACCGGGGAACACGGCGTCGGCCTTGGGAAAAAGGCCTACCTGCCCGACGAACATGGCCCCGCGCTGGACCTGATGCGCCAGATCAAGCAAGCGATCGACCCGCGCGGCATCATGAACCCGTTCAAGATCTTCGACCTCTGATCCGCAAGGAACTGCCCGATGACCCCGCCCTACCCTTCCCCCCTGATCCGAGACGAGATCGAACGTCTGCCGACCTACAATGCGGGATTGGCCGCAGCCCGCTTCGAAGCGATCTACGGCGTCCCCCTGAGGGCAAAGCTCGACAGTAACGAGAACCCGCTTGGCCCGTCGCCGGATGCGATATCCGCCGCCCTTGCCGCCGTGAAGGGCATCGGGCGCTATCCGGATGCCAGCGGAATGACCTTGCGGGTTGTGCTGGCCGACCGCCTTGGCGCAAGCGCCGACCGGGTCATTCTGGGTAACGGATCCGAAGACCTGATCGGCGTCATCTACCGCACCGTCCTGCGTCCGGGCGACCATGTGGTGACGGTCTGCCCATCCTTCGGTTTGCACGAGTTCGCCGCGCAGGCCTGTGGGGCACGGGTGACGAAAGTTCCCTTCACGCCGGATTGGCGCTTCCCCGTCGCGGGCCTTGCTGCGGCGATGACGGACGGAGCGCGTGTATTGATCATCTCGTCACCCAGCAATCCGGCCGGACCGGCGATCTCTCCCGACGATTTCGCCACCCTCGTCGCTGCGACGCCGGCCGGCACCCTGATCGTGTTCGATGAAGCCTATATCGAATACCTTGACGAGAGCATGCACTTTGACGCGCTGGCCGTCCTGTCGGCATCCGGCCGCCCATGGATATCGCTGCGCACATTCTCAAAGGCGTTCGGCCTTGCCGGCGCGCGTGTGGGGTATGGCCTGGCGCATGACCCCCAACTTGTCGCGGCGATGTCGAAAGTCCGAAATCCCTTCGCCGTGAACCTGGTGGCCGAGGCAGCGGCGACAGCAGCACTCGAGGATGCCAAGCATCTGGCAAGAGGCGTGGAACTGGCGCAGTCCGAGCGCCGGCGCCTGTCGCGCACCCTTGCAGGGATGGGCTTCGCCTGCGCGCCCAGTCAGACCAACTTTCTCTTCTTCGATTGCGGCAGGCCGGCCACCGAGATCGCCGAGGCCCTGCGTCGCCAAGGGGTGCTGATCAAGGCGTGGATGGAGCTCCCATTCACGAACCATGCCCGAGTCACCCTGGGTCAACCGACAGAGAACGACCTGTTCTTGGATGCGATGTCGTCAGCAGCGCGCGACATCACCAAGAGATGACGTAGCCAGAAGCCCGACCAGAAGAAGGGAACCCAAACATGCGCACCCGTGCCGCCGTCGCTGTCGCCGCCGGACACCCCCTGCAGATCATGGAGGTCAACCTCGACGACCCCAAAGAGGGCGAGGTCCTAATCGAGATCAAGGCCACCGGCATCTGCCACACCGACGAATTCACCCTCTCGGGCGCCGACCCCGAAGGCATCTTCCCCGCGATCCTGGGCCATGAGGGCGCGGGCGTGGTGGTCAAGTGCGGCCCCGGCGTCAAGTCGCTGAAACCCGGCGACCATGTGATCCCGCTCTACACCCCGGAATGCCGGGAATGCTCCTCGTGCCTGTCGCGCAAGACCAACCTCTGCACCGCGATCCGCGACACGCAGGGCCGTGGCCTGATGCCCGACGGGACCACCCGCTTCTCGATGCTCGATGGCACGCCGATCTATCACTACATGGGCTGCTCCACCTTCGCCAACCACACCGTCCTGCCGGAAATCGCGCTGGCCAAGGTCCGCGACGACGCGCCCTTCGACAAGATCTGCTACATCGGCTGCGGCGTGACCACCGGCGTGGGCGCGGTGCTGAACACCGCCAAGGTGGAAGAGGGCGCCACCGCCGCCGTCTTCGGCCTGGGCGGGATCGGGCTGAACGTGATCCAGGGCCTGAAGCTGGCGGGCGCCGACAAGATCATCGGTGTCGACATCAACGACGACAAGGAGGAATGGGGCCGCAAGTTCGGCATGACCCATTTCGTCAACCCGACGAAGATCGAGGGCGACATAGTCCCGCATATCGTAAACATGACGAAGACACCTTTCGACAAGATCGGTGGGGTGGACTACTCGTTCGACTGCACCGGCAACGTCAAGGTGATGCGGGCGGCGCTGGAATGCACCCACCGCGGCTGGGGCCAGTCGATTGTGATCGGTGTGGCCCCGGCGGGCGCGACCATCGAGACGCGGCCGTTCCAGTTGGTGACGGGCCGGGTCTGGAAAGGCACGGCCTTTGGCGGCGCGCGTGGCCGAACCGACGTGCCGAAGATCGTCGACTGGTACATGGACGGCAAGATCGAGATCGACAGCATGATCACCCACATCCTGCCGCTGGAAGACATCAACAAGGCCTTCGACCTGATGCACGAAGGCAAATCGATCCGGTCGGTCGTTGTGTTCTGATAGATAGGGAGGGGAAACGCACTTGTCGGCGATAAGAGGCAGCCATCAGATGGTCAATCCTGGCATCTGATGGGGGACACCGGATCGGCAGCCAGGGCTGGCATCGGGCGATGGACCACATTCCACAACCGCCAACGCCGACGCACCGCCCATGACGGTTCACCGCGCGCCGTAGGCTATTTCAACACCATCGAAACCTTTCAGCAGGTGCAGGCAGTAGGTTACATGACCAAGAAACTAGTCAAAGCACTGGGGAGTAGGTCGGCTCTGTTGCACAAATCGGCTGATGGCCGGAGCTTCCCCATCCCCGGACAGACTTATCCCGTGACTTCCGTGATGGGCGTCCCGAGCGCGGTGAAGTCGTTGAGCACGGCGACCCTGACCTGGAACTCCGCAACCTGACGGTCGAAGTCTCGGGCGGACAGGCGCTGCCCCAAGAGCTTGACGCAGTGCATCTTGGTCTCGGCGCGGCTTCGGCGATGATACCCGCTCCATCGTCGCCAGATCGTCCGGCCAACACGCTTCGATGTCCGTAAGCGGCGTCTGAACCCCACGTTGCGTGGCTGACGCGCTGCTGCGAAGTCCTTTTCATCGGCTGATGGGGAGTGCGTTTCGCAATGTGTGCCAAGAATTCGTTTCTCACCTCCCTGGGCGTGGAGATTTATGCCTCTGGTCATCGGCGGTGGCCGGATGAGGTGAAGGCTCGGGTGGTCGCCGATACACTGCAGCCGGGGGCCACGGTAAACGCAGTGGCGGATCACTATGGAGTGCAGCCGAACCAGGTATCGGCGTGGCGGCGGCTGGCCAAGCAGGGCAAGCTGGTGCTGCCAGCCATCTTGGCCGAAGAGCCGGTCTTTGCCTCGCTGGTGGTTTGCGATACACCGCCTGCTGTCCATTCCTACGACGGGCGCGCTGCAGACGAGGGGATCAGGATCATTATCGGGGAGGTGAGGCTTGAGCTGGCCGCGGACACGCCCGCCGTTCGGCTGGCCGAGATTGTCCGTGCTCTTGGAGCCGCGCCGTGCTGATGCCGTCGCAGGGCATGCGGATCCTGGTGGCGACCAAGCCGGTGGACTTCAGGAAGGGGCACGACGGATTGGCAGCCTTGGCGCAGTCGATGCTGGCGGAAGACCCCTTCACCGGCACGATCTTTGTGTTCCGCTCGAAGCGCGCCGACAGGCTGAAGATCCTGTTCTGGGACGGCAGCGGGCTGGTGATGGCTTACAAGCGCCTTGAGGCCGACAGCTTCACCTGGCCGGCCATCCGGGACGGGGCCATGACCTTGAGCCGAACGCAGTTCGAGGCGCTTTTTGCCGGCCTCGACTGGCGGCGGGTCCGACCTCTGGAAACCCCAAAGCCAGCCGTTTCAGAATGACCTGAATGCAATAAAAGCGTTCAACTACAGTCGGATCAGGGTATGATGACTTCATGTCCGCCGCTCCGTCCATCGACCTGTCCGCCATCCCCGAAAGCCAGCGCGCCGCTGTTCTTGCCGTGCTGAGGGAACGGGACGCGCTGCAGGAAACCAACCGGCGGCTGGAGCATCTGATCGCCGAGCTGAACCAGGTCTTGCATGGCAAACGCTCCGAGAAGCTGAACGACGACGAGCGTCAGCTGGCTTTCGAGGATCTGGAAACCGCGTTGGCCGAGGCCGAGACCCGGCAGGATGCGGAGACTGCGCCCCGCACGCCCCCGCGCCGGGCCGCCCGCCGCAATCGCGGGCATCTTCCGGAAAGCCTGCCCCGCGTAGAACGCGTGATCGAGCCGAGCAGTCGGCTCTGTCCGTGTGGCTGTGGTGAGATGCACCGCATCGGCGAAGACCGGACCGAGCGGCTGGATATCGTGCCCGCGCAACTGCGGGTCATCGTGACCGTGCGCCCAAAATATGCGTGCCGCAGGTGTGCAGAGGGCGTGACCCAGGCACCGGCACCCGCACACCTGATCGATGGCGGCCAACCCACTGAGGGCGCCTTGGCGCATGTGCTGGTCAGCAAATACGCGGACCATCTGCCGTTGTATCGTCAGAGCCAAATCCTTGCCCGCGCGGGCATCGAGCTTCACCGCAGCACGCTGGCTGATTGGGTCGGCACCGCCGCCTTCCACCTCGGTCCCGTGGTCGATCGGCTGACAGAGCACCTGAAGACGTCGAGCAAGCTGTTCATGGACGAAACCACGGCACCCGTGCTCGATCCTGGCCGAGGCCGGACGAAGACGGGCTACCTCTGGGCCCTGGCGCGCGATGACCGCTCATGGGGCGGGGGCGATCCGCCCGGTGTGGTCTTCACCTATGCGCCCGACCGCGCGGGCGAAAACGCAGAGCGCATCCTCCATGGCTTTGACGGCATCCTGCAGCTGGATGGCTATACCGGCTACAACCGTCTGACGCGTCCGTCCCGGACAGGCGGCGCACCGATCACCGTCGCTTATTGCTGGGCGCATGTCCGGCGAAAACTGAAGGAGATCTTTGATCGCGACGGCTCCAAGATCGCGGCCGAGGGCCTGTGCCGGATAGCCGAGCTTTACCGGATCGAGGCCGAGATCCGTGGCATGGACCCGGGCCAGCGGCTGTCGGCCCGCCAAGCGCGCAGTGCGCCGCTGATCGCCGCATTCGGGGAATGGCTGCAGCTGCAGTGTCGGCGCATATCGATGAGGTCGCGCCTCGGGGAGAAGCTGGCCTATATCCATCGTCACTGGGGCGGGTTGCAGACCTTCTTGCGCGACGGCCGGGTCGAGATCGACTCCAACAACGTCGAGAACCTGATCCGGCCGATCGCGCTGACGCGAAAGAATGCGCTCTTCGCAGGCCATGACGAGGGTGGCCGATCCTGGGCGCGCATCGCATCCCTGATCGCCACCGCAAAGGTCAACGGCGTCGAACCCTTCGCCTACCTCAAGGCAACCCTGGAAGCGGTGGCAGCCAGCCATCCTCAGGCAAAGATCGCCGACCTGCTGCCCTGGAACTTCAACCCGTCAAGCTGAAACCAGGTGAGGCGGCGCCGCCGCTTACCGATGTCCGCAGGATTTCGTTCCGGGCTATGGCTCCTGCGGTGTCGGGCTTCCATGGTCTGGCGTTCTTGCGGGGCGGGATGATCGCGGCCGCGCGACGGGCCGCGATGGCGTCGTGGCATTTTCGGGTGTCGAAGGCACCGTCGGCGGTGACGGTGGCGATCTCCTGATCGGGCGGGATCTGATCGAGCAGCTCGGGCATCATAGGCGCGTCGCCGATCTCGCTGGTGGTGAACTCGACAGCGCGGATTTCCAAGGTTTTCTCGTCGATCCCGATGTGGATCTTGCGCCAGAGCCTGCGCTTCGTGCCGCCATGCTTACGGGCATTCCACTCGCCTTCGCCCTCGACCTTGATCCCGGTGCTATCGACCAGCAGGTGCAGGGGGCCGTCCGAGCCGCGATAGGGGATGTTCACCTTCAGGGTCTTCTGGCGCCGCGACAACGTGCTGAAGTCTGGCACGGCCCAATCCAGGCCGATCAGCCGCAGCAGGCTCTCGACAAACCCCGTGGTTTGCCTGAGCGCCATGCCGAAGAGGACCTTCATCGTGAGGCAAGTCTGGATCGCGGCATCGCCGTAGTCGCGCTGTCGACCACGCTTGCCGGTCGGCGCAGCCTCCCAAGTCATGGTGGGATCGAACCAGAGGGTCAGCGAGCCACGTCGCTTCAGCGCTTCGTTATACGCCGGCCAGTTCCTGGTCTTGTAGGTCGGGGGTGTCGGTCTGCTCATGCCTTCCAGCTACCATGCTGGATTCACGAGATGAATCCCTCGCGTGATTTGTGCAACAGAGCCCATCTGGCAAGGCAAAGCATTGCGGTATGCAGCCCTTCGCGGCTCGGGCGTCTTGGCCGCATGCCCCAGACGCTGGCCGATTTTCTGTGCCTCGGTCTTTTGCATGACGGGACTGCGAAGGGCTGGGCAAGCTGGCTTTCCGGGCTTGAGGGGGGTCTGCCGGAAAGTGGCATCCCGCCGTCTCTGGACGGCACGACCTTCGAGGACTTCAACCTGCTTCGCGCCGCAGCGCTGTCCGGGCAGGGAGCGGCGCTTTGCCCGGAGGCGATGATCCAGCCGGATCTGGACTCGGGCGGCCTGGTCCGGCTTTCCCCGCGCCCGCAGGACGATGGCTACAATTACCACCTCCTGCTCTCGACCACCGCGCCCCTGCCGATCCGGCGTCAGGCAGAGGTGTTCCGCGACTGGACCATGGCGGAAAGAGGTCGGGCCTAGAAGCTCTTCATCGACGTCCAGGCCTTGTCATGGCTTGATCGGTTCGACAAAACAGGGATCGACCCTCGGCGCAGAGCTTGGTCAGCGGCACCGCGATCCCGTCCGCCAGAAGGCCCTCATGGAGCGTCCGGATCATTGTCCGTCCTCACGCCTCATCAGAGCCGCAATGCTTTTTTTCGGGCGCGAAGCTTCAGCATCGCCTCGCCATAGGCTTCCTGCAGATCCTTCAGTTGCTTCTCGTATTGCTCGCGGATCTCCAGAGGGTTCGCACGCAACGCGTTCTTCATGCCCCGCTTCGCCTCATCGATACAGCCCTCGATCTCGGACGGCGAGAGGCCGTACGCCCGACTGGCCTCCGCCACCGTCGTCTTGCCCTGAATGATCTCGACCACCAGCGCCGTCTTACGCTTCGCGGTCCACCGATTGATCGTTTCGTCCATCGTCAAACTCATCGCTACCGTCTCCTTTGTAGCTTGAGCAGATTTTCACTGGGTCGATACACTCCCGCGCCGCCTGGGCTTGTGACAGCCTGCCGGAGATCACAGCAAGCGCCATCTCCTCTCGACGCAGCGGCGTAAACCGGGCATTCTTGTGGATGTTCGCCGGGGCGCTCCTGAAGGAGGGATGTGTGGTAAATGCGGCCTCCCCGATCCGCCCCGAATGGACAACCTCCTGCAAGCTCACAGCTGGAGGGCGCTGCCGCTGGTCGATTGACGGTCCGTGAACATCGCGGCGATGGCTGCCGTCGCTGCCTCGACGACAGGTGATGTGGGCGCGTCGACCGAACGGGCAAGAATTATCGACTCGCGCGCGCTTCTGTCGGTGATCGGGATAGCGTGTACCTTCGCTCGATCATACGACTGGTTGGTGGGAGGACACCCATAGCTGATACCGACGCCTTCTCTGTAGGCGGCCAAGCTTCGCATGATCTCCAGCGATCTGACGCGATGCGCCACAGTGGGCGACAGGCCCTGATTTCGAAAAAGCTGCAACGTGTGGCGGTTGGACAGCATTTCCTCGAAAAGGATAAGCGGCTCTGTAGCGATGTCCTTCAGGACGAGAGCTGGACGATCCGCAAGCGGGTGGTCAGCCGCGACGAAGGCGTAGGGTGCAACTGCCGAAAGGGCAATGCGGTTGAAGCCCGAGTCCAGGCCCAGGTCGTAGGTCAGCGAAAGACTGATGCGACCCTCACGCATGTCTAGGGCAAGTTTCTCGAAATCCGCGATCTTCCAGATGATCTCTACCCCCGGAAGGGTTTTCCGCAGAAGACGTAGGATCGGCGCAAGGTGATACGCAGCCAGGTCCTCGAAACATCCCAGGACGACCGTGCCGTTCACTGCACGCTGTATTGTCCCGGGGTCCTCCAGACGTCGCGCCATCGCCAGAAGCGTTTCCGCCTCGACAACGAAACGGTTGGCGAACATCGTCATGCGAAGCGGTGCCCCTTTCGACCGGATGAACAGCTTTTCGCCCAACGTATCCTCGACCTGTCCGATGGCCACGGACAGGGAGGGCTGCGACACATTCAGCGTTGTCGCAGCCCCAGAGAGGCTTCCTGCGCGTGCGACGGTCACGACGATTCAAGCTGGCGCAGGGTAAGATGTAGCATGAAACTAAGACTGCATTAAAAAGTTATTATTTGAAACTATCTTTTCAGTCGCGGAAGTTCTGTGAACTCAACCCGAAAGGTCTTCCAATGCCGCACCCGCTCATCAGTCAAGCTGACATCGACACCTTCCAGCGCGACGGTGTCATTCTTGTGAAAGGTCTGCTTAAGGATCATGTCGACGCCCTGCAGAAGGGCATCGAGCGCAACATGGCCGAGCCAAGTGAATACGCGGCCGAGAACCTAAAGCCAGGCGAGGGCGGTCGCTTTTTCGACGACTATTGCAACTGGAGCCGCATTCCCGAGTTCGAGGACGTGATCCGGACCTCGCCAGCTTCCGAAGTTGCCGCTGATCTCATGGGTTCGAACACGGTGCAGCTTTTCCATGACCATGTACTGGTCAAGGAGCCAGGGACGTCGAAACCGACACCCTGGCACCAGGATGGCCCCTACTACTTTGTAGAGGGTCGACAGACGGTCAGCTTCTGGTCGCCACTCGACCCGGTCCGCGAAGCCACGCTGCGCTGTGTGGCTGGATCGCATCGCTGGCCCAAGGCTGTCCTGCCCACCCGCTGGCTGTCCGAAACCAACTTCTACCCGGACGAAGACAACTATATGCCCGTGCCCGACCCGGATGCCGAGGGCATGGACATTCGCGAGTTCGCGATGGAACCCGGCGATGCCGTCGCCTTCAACTACATGACCCTACACGGTGCACGCGGGAACACCAGCGAGACGCGCCGGCGAGCGTTCTCTCTGCGCCTGGTCGGGGACGACGCCCGCTATGTCGAACGGCCCGGCCGCACGTCGCCGCCGTTTCCCGGCCACGGTATGATGGCAGGCCAGCGCCTGCGCGAGGACTGGTTTCCGCGACTGTTCGACAGAGCGTCCACATAAGCGGTCTGGCGTCGCGACGCTGAGGCAGCCTCGCGCTGCCCGAGCGCAGCGGCACTGAAACTGCAGCTGTAGATGTGGTGCATGGCATCGACGCGGCCCGGAAGCAGCGGAATGTCGTCGCGCAGCCAGAACCACGGCTGGGCCGACAACCTGCGCTCAAACCGTAGAGACGTGGTGGCCGACCAGAACGCGACCACGCCCTTCGGACCGAGGGACCTAGCCACCGCGCCGAGACCGCAATCCTCATAGAGCTCTGTGTTCGCCTCCCGGACCAGGGACTCGGGCCCATTGTCAGTATCCATCAGGATCAGATCATATGCCGTGTCGATCGCTGCCAGATGGGCCTGCACATCGCCGATCAGAACCCGTGTCCGCGGATCGTCCAGTGCGTGGGCAGCCAGATGGGCCAGCGGACCCCGGTTCCATTCGACGATCTCGGGGATCAGTTCGCAGACGGTCACTTCGGCATCTGGTGGGGCAAGATCAAGCACTGCTCGCAAAGTGAAGCCAAGACCCAGGCCTCCGATCAGGACGCGACGCGCCTCAAAGTTCATCCGGCGCATGGACCGCAGCGCAAGCTGGTCCTCCGACTGATGGTTCAGGTTCGACATCAGTTCGATGCCGTTATAGCAAATCTCGAAGACGTCGCCGCGCTGGCGCAAAATAATGGTAAGCGCGACGCCGTGGCCCTATGCGGCGAGGCTTGACGTTTGGTTGTAGCACCAGGGCATGAGGTCCTCGATGC
>CAKSTR010000019.1 GCA_934500835.1 uncultured Paracoccaceae bacterium
TGGACACAAAAACAACAGATCCGCCAATCTCTTGGCGCATCCTGCAGCCTTGCCTCCGGTAGTCCTTGCGAAGATCTTTCGCTTCGCTTCCCTCCGCTTCCGTCGCCTCGCAGCGTCTTCCGCTTCGGTGAGGGGGTATCTATGGCTCTGCGTCGGGGGCTGCAAGTAGAAAATGTGACGAAAGTCGAAAAATCTTTCGGGCGGTCAAATTTTTCCAGGAATCAGGCAGGGTTGCGCAACTCTCGGGCCGATTTGGGGGTGCCGGGGGCAACTTTCTTGCCCGCAATCGGGACAGCCCCGGTTCAGATTCGACGCCGCGCCCGCGAAAGACCGGGAATCGGCGCCCGGATCGCCAGCAGGACCACCGCAAGCGCGGCATAGATCACCAGCTCGGCCGTCCAGACCCGGCTGAGAATCACGAAATGCAGCAGTGCCAGCGCCAGTGCGGGATAGGCCAGCCGATGCAGCCGCCGCCAGCCGGCAGGCCCCATCCCCCGGATCGCCGCATTGGAAGAGGTCACCGCCAGCGGCACCAGGCACAGGAACCCGGCCATCCCCAGCAGGATATAGGGCCGCTTCGCGATGTCCGCCCAGATCTGCGGCCAGCGCAGCCCCATGTCGGGCCAAAGCCAGACCGTCAGATGCAACGCGGCATAGAAGAAGGCCAGCAGCCCAAGCGCCCGGCGATGCTTCAGCAGGTTCAGCCCCATCCGCCGCAGCGGCGTTACCGCCAGCGATGCCAGCAAGAACCGCAGCGCCCATTCGCCAAGGCTGCGCTCGGTCACCTTGGCGGGGTCCGGGCCAAGCGCGTTTGCCAGAACCTGCCAGGCCAGCCAGAAGAACGGCAGCGCGCCCGCGGCGTAGACCGCCCATGCCGGCAGCCGGCGCGCCAGCCCGTTCACCCGGTCGGCCGGTGTCATCAGTAGTCCACCGCCAGATCCTGCCCGGCATACATCTGCGCCACATAGGCGCCATAGCCGTTGAACTTCACGGTATCTATACGGGGGGCAAAGAAGCTGCCGCCGATCCTGCGCTCTGTGGCCTGACTCCACCGCGGATGGTCCACCTCGGGGTTCACATTGGCATAGAAGCCGTATTCCTGCGGCTGCAGCGTCTGCCAGGTCGTAACGGGCTGGCGGTCGGTCAACGTGATCCGCACCACCGACTTGATCGACTTGAATCCGTATTTCCATGGCACGACCAGCCGGATCGGCGCGCCGTTCTGGTTCGGCAGGGTCTCGCCGTAAAGCCCGGTGGCAAGAATCGTCAGCGGGTTCATCGCCTCGTCCAGCCGCAGGCCCTCGCGGTAGGGCCAGGTGATGAAGGGGCTGCCCTGCCCGGGCATCTGATCGGGCCGCAGCACGGTCTCAAAGGCCACATACTTCGCCCCCGGCTGCACGCCGACCCGATCCAGCAGCCCCGCCAGAGGAAAGCCGATCCAGGGGATCACCATGCTCCAGGCCTCGACACAGCGCAGCCGGTAGATGCGCTCCTCCAGCGGCTGGTCCTTCACCACATCGGCCAAATCATAGCTGCCCGGCCGGTCCACCATGCCGTCGATCGCCACCGCCCAGGGATCGGTGACGAAGCCCCCCGAATAGGCCGCCGGATCGCCCTTGCCCGTGCCGAATTCATAGAAGTTGTTGTAGCCGGCGATGTCTTCCAGCGTATTCACCGGCTCATCGGTGGAATAGGCGCTTGGCTGCGCCGCGATCTTCGCCCACACGGGCGAGGCGACCAGCCCCGCGACCCCCGCCAGCAACGCACGACGAGACAGGAATTCCCTCTGCGGCGTCACATCCGACCAGCGCAGATCGGCGCGAAAACGGCCTTTCATGGCAACCTCCATTTTCGGCAAGCCTAGCCGAAGATGGCTGCACGTTCAGGAAAGTTGCGCGGCCTCACGCAGCTGTGCTTGCCCCGCGAGACCGGCGTGAGCCGGGATCAGACCTCGCGCCCGCGCTCGATCCGCAGGAACTGCACCAGACGGGACTTGCCCGCCTCGCCCCGCGGCCGGTGCCAGGTTTCGCGCGCCGTGCGCGCCAGCCGCAGGAAATGCTTCACGCGGCTGCCGGTGGTTCCCTTGCGGTGATCCGCCAGATGTTTGGTCATGGTTCGAATCCTCCTTCCGGTGGACGATCACCATAGCACGGATCGGCCCCCCGCCCCACCCCTTCATCCTGCAGGTGCGAAAGCCGGTCCAGGGCCCAGCCCGCCGCCTCGGCCACCGCCGTATCGGCATCCTGCAACAGCGCCTGCGCCACGGGGGCAAGCGAGGGCAGCCCGGAGTTGCCGATGGCATAAAGCACATTGCGCACCATCCGGTCGCGGCCGATCCGCTTGATCGGGCTGCCGGCAAACCGGGCTCGGAACGCGGCGTCGTCCAGCGCCGCCAGCTCGGCAAGCTCGGGCGCGCCGACACGCGGCTGATAGCCGATCTCCTGCGCGGCCACCGCGAACTTGTTCCACGGGCAGGCGGCCAGACAATCGTCGCAGCCATAGATCCGGTTGCCCAGCAGGGCGCGCAACTCCGGCTCGACCGGCCCCTTGTGCTCGATGGTCAGATAGGAAATGCAGCGCCGCGCATCCAGCTGGTAAGGCGCCGGAAAGGCCGCCGTCGGACAGGCGTCCAGGCAGGCCCGGCAGGTGCCGCAATGGCTGACCTCCGGCGCATCGGGCGGCAGATCCAGCGTGGTGAAGATCGACCCGAGGAAGAACCAGCTGCCCAGATCGCGGCTCAGCAGATTGGTGTGCTTGCCCTGCCAGCCCAGCCCCGCCGCCTGCGCAAGGGGCTTCTCCATCACCGGCGCGGTATCGACGAAAACCTTGATCTCGGCCCCTGCCCCGGCCTTCGCCGCCGCGTCGATCAGCCAGCGCCCCAGCCGCTTCAGGCGCCGCTTGACCAGATCGTGATAGTCCTTGCCCTGCGCATAGCAGCTGACCACCCCGCGGTCCGGCCAGCCCAGCGCCTCGGTCGGGTCGGTCCCGGGCGTATAGACCTCGGCCAGCATGATCACCGATTTCGCCTCGGGCCACAGCGCCGCAGCCGACCCGCGCCAGCCCTCGCGCTCGGCCATCCAGCCCATCTGGCCGTGCCGCCCGGCCTCCAGAAACTCCCGCAGCCGCACCGCGGTCCCCGGCACCGCATCCGGCCGGCAGACACCCATCGCCGAGAACCCTTCGGCAATGGCCTGCGCCTGCAAAAGCCCCTTCACTTTGGCCGAAATATCCCGGGGGTCCGGGGGCTGGCCCCCGGCCCCTGCGTCAGAAATCAAGGTCGGTATAGTGCCGCGGCGGGGGGAACCCCGGCACCTGATCGGCCAAAAGCGGGCGGAAGGACGGGCGCGACTTGATCTTCGCGTACCAGTCCTTCACCACCGCATGCCGGTTCCAGTCCACATCGCTGATGTAATCAAGGCTGGACAGATGCGCCGCCGCGGTAAAATCGGCCAGCGTCATGTCGTTCCCGGCCAGCCAGCGACGCTGGTCCAGAAGCCACGCCAGATAGTCCAGATGGTACTTGATCCGCGACGCGCCGGTCTTGACGTTCTTTGAATCCGGATAGCCCTGGCCGGTAAGCTTCTTGTTCACCCGCTCGTAAAGCAGCTTCGACGTCACCTCGTCATGGAACTTGTCGTCGAACCATGCGCACAGCCGCCGCACCTCATAGCGCGACTCGGCATCGCGCGGCATCAGCGCGGGGTTTGGCGCCACCTCTTCCAGATATTCGCAGATCGCCTGGCTTTCGCTGAAGGTCCGGCTCTCCATCCGCAGCACCGGCACCTTGCCCGCCGGGTTGCGCCGCAGGAAGTCGGGCGACGGCTCCCAATACCGTTCCTCCACCAGCTCCACCTCGATCCGCTTTTCGGCAAGGGTCAGTCGGACCTTGCGGCAGAAAGGTGAAAGCGGGGCGTGATAAAGGCGGTTCATGACTGGTATCCCATAACTTGCACATACCTAGCCCCCGGGACGCCCTGCGGCAATCCCCGGGTCCGGTCAGCGCTCGAAACAGGCGGAACGGCCGTCGGCTGCGATGGTCTCGGCCCCCGAAAGGATCTGACGCGCCCGCTTGCGGACGAAATCCGTCGGCTTCGAGGCTGACCGCTCCTTGGGGTTTGGCAGCACGGCCGCCAGCCGCGCCGCCTGTGTGCCGGTCAGGTCTTTCGCATCGACGCCGAAGTAGTGCTGCGCCGCCGCCTGCACCCCGAAGACGCCTTCGCCGAACTCGGCCACGTTCAGATAGACCTCAAGAATGCGCCGCTTGGTCCAGACCAGCTCCACTGCCGGAGTCAGCACCGCCTCCATCGCCTTGCGCAGCCAGCTGCGCCCCTGCCACAGCAGCACGTTCTTCGTCACCTGCTGCGACAGGGTCGAGGCCCCCCTGTTGCCCCCTTCGGCAATCGCGGCCCGGATCGCCCCCATGTCAAAGCCCCAGTGGTTGCAGAAATTCGCATCCTCCGCCGCCACCACGGCCCGCGCCATCACCGGGGCGATGTCCTCCATCGGCACCCAGTCCTTCTGGATCCCGCCCAGCCGGATCGATTCCGAGATCTGGTACAGGTTGATCGGGGGCGGCACGAGGCTGAAGATCAGGATCAGCAAGGCATAGAACCCCGCGACCCCGCCAAGGATGCGGCCCGTCCAGCGCACCGCCTTCCGCCGCCACGAGACGACGGGCGCGCGGGCGACTTTCGCCTTGCGGCTGCGCGGCTTCTTCGCCGGGGTGTCTGGGGTCTCGGCCATCGGTCAGCTTTGGCCCGAAGCCGGCGTCGCGGTCAAGTCGGGCCGCCACCGGATGCGGAATGCCTGCACCGTGGTCAGGCCGGATCGGACAGGAAGGCATAGATCTTGCGGGTATGTTCCGCGATCTCCCATGTCCCCTTCCAGCCACGCGGCAGCATGATCGCATCGCCCGGCCCCAGCGTGCTCTGGCTGCCGTCGATATGGGTCATCACCACTTTTCCCTGCAGGAAATGGCAGAACTCGGCCGCCGCACTGCGGTCCGCGGCAAAGCGCCCCGGCGTGCATTCCCAGACCCCGATCTCCAGCGCCCCGTCGGGCGAGGTCCAGAGCACATGCGCCGCCTCCTTCTGCCCCGGCGTCAGCGTTGTCGGCTTGTCTGCCAGGGCCGGCAGCGCGATCCCCGCCAGATCCTTAAACACCGAAAGATCAATCATCGTCCTCATCTCCCTGTCAGCCGGTTGGCCAATGCGGCCAGACGCGAGGTCTTTCGCCCGCCGCCCGCCGCCTCGTTCCGGTCCGCCATGTGATACAGCCAATACATCCCATGCACCCCAAGCCAGCGGAAGGGCTCCACCTCCCATTTCCGCGGCCGCCGGTTGACCCAGGGAAGCGCGGTCCGCTCGGTCTGCCGCTCCAGCACCAGATCCGCCAGCGTCTGCCCCGAGAAGTTCGAGGTCGAAACCCCCAGCCCGACATAGCCCCCCGCCCAGCCGATGCCCGTCGCCGGGTCCATCCCGGCCGTCGCGCACCAGTCGCGCGGCACACCCAGCACCCCGCACCAGGCGTGGTCCAGCTTCAGGCTGCGGGTCTGCGGCAGCATCCGGTAAAGGATCGCCTTCAGCTTCTCGACCGTCTCGGCCTGGGTCTGCCCGCGCTGATCGGTCTTCGACCCGAAGCGGTACGGCACCCCGCGCCCGCCCATGGCGATCCGCCCCTCGCGCGTGCGCTGCGCATAGCAATAGGCGTGCGAGGCATCGGCCAGAAGCTGCGACCCCTGCCAGCCGATCTCGGCCCACAGATCGTCAGGCACCGGCTCCGTCACCACGATGGCGCTGTTCATCGGCAGCCATTCGCGCTCATTCCCCGGAATGCCGTGGGTAAAGCCCTCGGTCGCCCGCACGATCCGCCGGGCCGTCACAACGCCGCGATCCGTCGTCACCCGGCCCTTCTCGATCCTCGTGACGGTGGTCTGCTCATGGATCGCCACGCCCTTGCGCTCCACCACTTCGGCCAGCCCGCGGACCAGCTTTGCCGGCTGCACCCGCGCCACGTCATGCCGCACCAGGGCCCCCTCGGCCCGGTCCACCCGGATACGCGCGGCCGCATCGGCCCCGTCGATCAGCTCCAGGCGCGTGGTCGGCACCTGCCAGGACATCGCCTCGTCATAGCTTTGCCGAAGCCGTTCCATCTGCGCCGGGGTCTGGGCGAAGGTCAGGCAATCGGTCATCAGGAAATCGCAGTCGATCCCCTCTTTCTCGGTGACGCGTTTCACCTCGGCAACCGTGGCCCGCAGTTGCCGCGCCCAGTCGATCACCCCCTCGCGCGACCCCGAGGACAAATAGCGATCCTTGCTCCAGCCGAATTCGCCCGAGCACCAGCCGCCATTGCGCCCCGAGGCGCCAAAGCCCGCAAACTCCTTTTCGACCACGGCAATCGAAAGTCCCGGCTCCGCCTCTTTCAGATAGTAGGCCGTCCACAACCCGGTGAACCCCGCCCCGACGATGCAGACATCGACCTGAATGTCCCCCGGCAAGGGCGCGCGATAGCCCGGCACCCCGCCGATGTCGGCATACCAGAACGACACCTCGCCATTCATTTTCACATCCATGATCGCCCCCTTGGCCTTGCCCGAGGATCACCCGGTTTGCCCACAAATGAAAAGGGCCTCCGAAGAGGCCCGTTCCATCGGTCTGGCTGTCACTCTGCCGGCACCCGCGCCGGCTCGTCCGACAGGGGATGCGCCAGATGCGACACCATCTCTTTCGGGCAGATCTGCAGGAAATTCGCCCGCTCCGACGGCCAGTCCGAAAGGATGCGTGCCGCGATCCGCGATCCGGTCTCGGCCGCGTGGCGCTCCACCAGATTTTTCAGCTGCGCCTCCCAATGCGGATGGGCAACCGCACAGGTCAACAGCGATTCGAGGTTCACGAAATCCTCGGCCGCGCCGTCGGGATCGTAGACATAGGCCATGCCGCCCGTCATCCCCGCCCCGAAGTTGGCGCCGATCTGGCCAAGGATCACCGCCACACCGCCGGTCATGTATTCGCAGCCGTTCGACCCGCAGCCCTCGATCACCACCTTGGCCCCCGAGTTGCGGACCGCGAAACGCTCTCCCGCCTTGCCGCTGGCGAACAGGAACCCGTCCGTCGCCCCGTACAGCACCGTATTGCCGATGACGGTGTTTTCCTCGGGCTTCAGCGGGCTGGCCATCTGCAACCGCACCACGATGGTCGCGCCCGACAGGCCCTTGCCGACATAGTCGTTGGCGTCACCCTGCACCTCGATCTTCAGGCCGTTGACCGCGAAAGCCCCAAGCGACTGCCCGCAGGAGCCGGTCAGCTTCACCGTCAGATGGTCGGGCTGCAGGCTGTTGCGCATGCCGAATTTCTTGACAATGTGGCTGGAAGCCCGCGTCCCGATGGTGCGCAGCGTGTTCCTAACCGCATAGGAAAGCTGCATCTTCTCGCCATCCTCGAAGAAGCGGCTGCCGTCACGAATGATCTCGGCGTCCAGCGTGTCGGGCACCGCGTTGCGGGGTTTCGAGCGGTCGTAGGTGATCGACTTCGACCCGTCCACGCTGATCAGAAGCGGGTTGAGGTCAAGGTCATCCAGATCGACATGGCCGCGCGACACCTGCACCAGCAGATCGGCACGCCCGATGATCTCATCCAGCGACCGCGCGCCGATCTGGGCAAGGATTTCCCGCACTTCCTGCGCGTAGAAGGTGATCAGGTTCACCACCTTGTCGGCATTGCCGGTGAACTTCGCCCGCAGCGCCGGGTCCTGGGTGCAGACGCCAACCGGGCAGGTGTTCGACTGGCATTGCCGCACCATGATGCAGCCCATGGCAATCAGCGCGGCGGTGCCGATGCCGAATTCCTCGGCCCCCATCATTGCCGCCATCACGATGTCGCGGCCGGTGCGCAGGCCGCCATCGGTGCGCAAAGTCACCCGCTCGCGCAGGTTGTTCATCGCCAGAACCTGATGCGCCTCGGTCAGGCCCATCTCCCAGGGCAGGCCGGCGTATTTGATACTGGTCGCCGGCGACGCCCCGGTCCCGCCGTTGTGGCCGGACACAAGGATCACATCCGCCTTGGCCTTCGCCACCCCCGCCGCGATGGTGCCGACCCCGCTGGAGGACACCAGCTTCACCGTCACCTTGGCCCGCGGGTTGATCTGCTTCAGGTCATAGATCAGCTGGGCAAGGTCTTCGATGGAATAGATGTCGTGATGCGGCGGCGGACTGATGAGAGTCACCCCTTTGGTGGAATGCCGCAGCCGGGCGATCAGTTCCGTCACCTTCATGCCGGGCAGCTGGCCGCCCTCGCCGGGCTTGGCCCCTTGGGCGACCTTGATCTCCAGCTCTTCGCAGGCGTTCAGATATTCCGCCGTCACGCCAAAGCGCCCCGAGGCCACCTGCTTGATCTTGGCACTCGGGTTGTCGCCATTCGGCTCCGGCAGGAAATGCGCCGGGTCCTCGCCGCCCTCGCCGGAGTTGGACTTGGCCCCGATCCGGTTCATCGCCACGTTCAGCGTCTTGTGCGCCTCGGGCGACAGCGCGCCAAGGCTCATCCCCGGCGTGACGAACCGCTTGCGGATCGAGGTGATCGATTCGACCTCTTCGATCGCCACCGGCTTGCCCAGCGCCTTGATGTCCAGAAGATCGCGCAGATGGATCGGCGGATTGGCCCGCATCGCGGCGGAATAGGTCTTCCACATGTCATAGCTGGCCCGGTCGCAGGCCGATTGCAGCATATGCATCGTCTGCGCTTCCCAGGCGTGCTTCTCGCCCGACCGCCGCGCCTTGTAGATGCCGCCGATGGGCAGCACATCCGCGCCCCCCAGCCAGCCGCGCCGGTGAACCTCTTCCAGCTTGGCTTCGATCCCGTGCAGGCCGATGCCGGAAATCCGGCTCTGCATGCCGGGGAAATACTCGGCCACCATGGCGCGGCTCAGGCCCACGGCCTCGAAATTCAGACCGCCGCGATAGCTGGAGATGACGGAAATCCCCATCTTCGACATGATCTTCAGAAGACCCGCATCGATGGCATCGCGATAGCGCCGCATGGCTTCCAGCAGGCTGCCTTCAAGCAGCCCCCGCCCGATCCGGTCCGCAATCGAATCCTGCGCCAGATAGGCGTTCACCGTGGTCGCACCCGACCCGATCAGCACCGCAAAGTAATGCGGGTCGATGCATTCCGCCGACCGCACGTTGATCGAACAGAAGGTCCGCAGCCCCTTCCGCGTCAGCCAGGAATGCACGGCACTGGTGGCAAGGATCATCGGCATCCCGACCCTGCCCTCGCCCTGATGCTCATCGGTCAGCACCAGCTGGCCGGCACCCGACCGCACGGCATCCTCGGCCTCGGCCCGGATGCGCTCAAGGGCCTGACGCAGATCGTCATGGCCCGGCGCCACCGGGAAGGTGCAGTCGATGAAGGCCACCTGCTCGCCGAAGCGCCTCACCAGCACCTCGAACTCGGCATTGGCAAGGAACGGGCTTTCCAGCACCAGGATCTCGGTCTGGCTGGAGTTCTCGTCCAGCACGTTGCGCAGGTTGCCGAACCGCGTTTTCAGCGACATCACCCGGCCTTCCCGAAGCGAGTCGATGGGCGGGTTGGTCACCTGGCTGAAGTTCTGCCGGAAGTAATGGCTCAGCGGACGATAGACCGCCGACAGCACCGCAGGCGGCGTGTCGTCGCCCATCGAGGCCACCATCTCCTTGCCGTCCTCGGCCATCGGCGCCAGCACCTGCTCCAGCTCTTCCACCGTGAAACCGGCGGCGATCTGGCGGCGCTTCAGCTCGGCCCCCTGGAACTGCGCCTTCTCGGGCACGTCCTTCAAAAGCAGGTTCAGGTCCACAACCTTCGCCACCCACTCGCCATAGGGCTGTGCGGCGGCAAGGCGGTCCTTGATCTCGGTATCGTGGTAAAGCTTGCCCTCGACCATATCGACGGCAATCATCTGCCCCGGCCCAAGCGCGCCCTTCTCGCGCACGGTCATCTCGTCCACCGGCACCATCCCGGCTTCGGACCCGGCAATCAGCAGCCCGTCCCCGGTGATGACGTAACGCATCGGCCGCAGCCCGTTGCGGTCCAGCCCGCCGCAGACCCAGCGGCCATCGGTCATCGCCAGCGCCGCCGGACCATCCCACGGCTCGATCACCGAATTGCAGTAGGAATACATGTCGGCCCAGGCCTTGGGCATGTTCATCGTCTGCTTGGACCAGGCCTCCGGCACCAGCATGGTCTTGGCCATCGGCGCCGACCGCCCCGAGCGCACCAGGGCCTCGAACACCGCATCCAGCGCCCCGCTGTCCGAGGTGCCGCCGGGGATGATCGGCTTGATGTCCTCGGCCATGTCGCCGAAGGCCGACGAGGCCATGCGGATCTCATGGCTGCGCATCCAGTTGACGTTGCCTTTCAGCGTGTTGATCTCGCCATTGTGGGCCAGCATGCGGAAGGGCTGCGCCAGCCACCATTGCGGGAAGGTATTGGTGGAATAGCGCTGGTGGTAGATCGCGAAACCCGATTCGAAGCGGTCGTCCTGCAGGTCGGGGTAGAAGGTCGAAACCTGCTCGGCCAGCATCATGCCCTTGTAGATGATCGACCGGCAGGACAGCGAACACAGATAGCAGCCGTAGATCCCCGAAGCCGTCACCGCCTTCTCGATCCGGCGGCGGATGATGTAGAGCTCGCGCTCGAACTGCTCGTGGTCGATGTCCTTTTCGCAGCGGATCAGTATCTGCTCGATCTCGGGGCGGGTGGCATTGGCCTTCTCGCCCAGAACGGAAATATCCACCGGCACATGCCGCCAGCCGTAGATGTAGTGCCCCATCCGCAGCACTTCGGTTTCCACGATGGTCCGGCACCGCTCCTGCGCGCCGAAATCGGTGCGGGGCAGAAAGACCTGACCGACGGCGATCAGCTTCTTCGGGTCAGGCTCATGCCCGGTGCGGCGCACCACGTCATAGAAGAACTTGACCGGGATCTGCAGATGGATGCCGGCACCGTCACCGGTCTTGCCATCGGCATCCACCGCGCCCCGGTGCCAGATCGCCTTCAGCGCGTTGATCCCGGCATCCACCACCTTGCGGCTGGGCTTGCCCGAGACCGAAACCACCAGCCCGACACCACAGGACGAATGCTCCTCCTCGGCCCGATACAGGCTGTTGGTATCCATCCAGTCGCGCTTTTCCTTTTCGCTGCGGACGTATTCAGCTTCCCATGCGGCATCAAAGCTTGTCATCGGTGGCTTCCTTTCAGGCGAAAATATGGGCAACGCCGGGAGCCTTGTCCCGTGGCGCGGCAAAGATGGATGTCATCAGGCGGATGAAGCGCAGCGCAGGATCGAACCGCAATCCATTGGCGCAGGTCATGGCGCACCCCCTTCGTGGGCGGCTTGCCAAAGCGACTCCGGCCCTTGCGGTCCCATCGCCGTCAGCGCATCGCAGTCATACATCGGCTGGGTCGAGGCAAAGCCGGTCTCGCCGGGGAAGATGAAGTCGACCGGGCTGCCGTCCAGCGGCAGCCATTGCCCGTCGCCCAGATCCGCCTCGCCCGGCCCCGAGAAGAACATCCGCCATTGCCGGCTGATGTATTCGTGGCCCCGGCCCCGCCGAATGACCGTTCCGTAATCGTCGGTCTCGGTGAAATCGAACTCGGTCTCTTCCAGCGCCACCCCGTCGATGGTCACGGTCCTGCCGGTCAGCCGGTCGAACCCGCGGACATTGCCATGCCCGCCGTCATCGCTGCTTTGCGAAAAGGCGAAGGTATCCAGCCCCGAGGACAGCAGTTCGGAAAACCGCGCCGGGTCTTCGGGGTTGGGGTCCAGCCACTGACGGTTCGGCGGGTTGACGTCGAAGCTCTCGACCCATTCGGTCTCATAGTTGATCCGGCTGGTGAAGAAGAGCCCCTCCTGATCGAAATCCGCGCGCCACTGGTCGCCGGCCGCGTCTGCCCCGCAGCGGTAGTGGTTCGACACCCGGCACAGCTTCGACTGCACGGTCAGGAAAATCTCGCATCCCTCGGGCGCGGCCCAGGTGCCGGCAAGGGCCGGCGTTGCCGCGACCGACAGAAGCAGGGCAAGGCGGATCATGCCAAAAGGAGGAAGCCGTTTCATCGCACCGTTCCAACAGAAAATCCGGTCAGCCCTGCTGACCCACCGAAAACACCTGACTCTTTTGCCTGCCATACCTGCGTCATACGCAGATCATACGTCCGGCAGACGCGGGCCATACCCTATTCCGCAGCCACCGCGCCGTTCTGCGCCAGCCAGCCAAGGATCGCATCCGCCGCCTCGCGGCCGTCGCGGATCGCCCAGACCACAAGGCTTGCACCCCGCACGATGTCACCGGCGGCATATACGCCGGGCAGGCTGGTGGCATGGGTGCGGAAATCGGCCTTGAGCGTGCCCCAGCGCGTGACCTTCAGCTCTTCCACGCCCCAAAGTGTCGGCAGGTCTTCCGGCTCGAAGCCCAAGGCCTGCACCACCAGATCGGCGGGTTCGATGTAATCCGCGCCCTCGATCAGTTCGGGGCTTTGCCGGCCGGTGGCATCGGGCTGGCCAAGCCGCATCCGCTGCACCATGACGCCTTCGACTTCGGTCCCGCCAGTGAACCCTTTGGGCGCGGCCAGCCAGACGAATTCGACGCCCTCTTCCTCGGCGTTCTGCACCTCGCGCTGCGAGCCCGGCATGTTCGCCCGGTCACGACGGTAAAGCAGCTTCACCGATTGCGCGCCCTGCCGGATCGCGGTGCGCACGCAGTCCATCGCGGTGTCGCCGCCGCCGATGACCACAACCCGCTTGCCGCTGGCATCCAGCGTGCCGTCATCGAAGGCGGCCACGTCGTCGCCGAAGGATTTGCGGTTGCTGGCGGTCAGATAGTCCAGCGCCTTGACGATGCCTTTGGCGCCTGCGCCGGGGGCCTCGATCTCGCGGATCTTGTAGACGCCGGTGGCGATCAGCACCGCATCATGCTGGCCGCGGATCGCGTCAAAGGTCAGGTCGGTGCCGACATTGCAATCCAGCACGAACTGGACACCGCCCTCGCGCAGCTGGTCGTTGCGGCGCATCACCACGTCCTTCTCCAGCTTGAAGCCGGGGATGCCATAGGTCAGCAGTCCGCCCGCGCGGTCATAGCGGTCATAGACCGTGACCTGCACCCCGGCGCGGCGCAGCACGTCCGCGGCCGCAAGCCCTCCGGGGCCGGCGCCAATGATGCCGACCGACTCGGGGCGTTCGGTATGCGGGTGGATCGGCTTGATCCAGCCCTCCTCCCAGGCCGTGTCGGTGATGTATTTCTCGACCGCGCCGATGGTAACGGTGCCGTGGCCCGATTGCTCGATGACGCAGTTGCCTTCGCAAAGCCGGTCCTGCGGGCAGATCCGGCCGCAGATCTCGGGAAAGGTGTTGGTCGCCTGGCTCAGCTCATAAGCTTCCTGCAGCCGGCCCTCGGCGGTCAGGCGCAGCCAGTCGGGGATGTTGTTTTGCAGCGGGCAATGGGCCTGGCAATAGGGCACGCCGCACTGGCTGCAGCGGCTGGCCTGCTCGGCCGCCTTCTGGGCTGCGAACTCACGGTAGATCTCATCGAAATCCCTGGCGCGCGAAGCTGCATCCCGTTTCTCGGGCATTTCCTTGCCCAGGGTGACGAACTTCAACATCTTCTGCGTGGCCACAGCTGCGCCTTCCCATGAGATTTATTCGGGTGCGCTTTCCTACAGGCCCGGCCCGTGGAATAAAAGTCAGTAGAGGTTACCTATTTGCGGGTTTTTTTGCAGGGTGAGGAAAGAAATCTGCTGGGGCATCGAAAAACTAGGTCAGTATTGGTTCCCAACCTGCCTAAAACCCCAGCAAAAGCCCGACAAGTGCGGCAGATCCAACGATGATTCGCCACCAGCCGAACAGCGCATAGCCATTGCGACCGATGTAGCCCAACACCCAGCGCACCACCAAAACCGCGGTCAGAAAGGCCACCGCAAAGCCGATGGCGATGTCCCACACCGCCGCGAAATCCAGCGCATCGCGGTTCTTGAACAGATCATAGGCCACCGCGGCCCCCATGGTGGGCAAGGACAGCAGGAACGAAAACTCGGCCGCGGCCCGCTTCTCGACCCCCATCAGCAGCGCGCCGACGATGGTGGCGCCCGAACGCGAAACCCCGGGAATCATCGCAACGCACTGGCAAAAGCCGATTGCCAGAGACTTGCCGAAGGGCAGCGCCAAAGGGTCGAAATGCCGGGGCGCGGGCGCGATCCGGTCAACCACCAGCAGCACGAAGCCGCCAAGGATCAGCATGACCGCGATTAGGATCGGCGTCTCGAACAGCACGTTCTTGATGAAATCATGCGCCAGAAGCCCGACCCCGACCGCCGGCAGAAAGGCCAGAAGAACCGAGATGACGCTTCTCCGCGCCGCCTCCTCATGCCGGGCGCGCAGGAAAAGCTGGCCGATCTTGACCGCATAGACCGAGGTCAGCGCCAGGATCGCGCCCAGCTGGATCACCACCTCAAAGGTCTTGCCTTCGGAGTTGAAGCCCAGAAAGTGCCCGGCCAGCAGCAGGTGCC
Organism: uncultured Paracoccaceae bacterium; assembly: GCA_934500835.1. Taxonomy (GTDB): domain Bacteria; phylum Pseudomonadota; class Alphaproteobacteria; order Rhodobacterales; family Rhodobacteraceae; genus Pseudogemmobacter. The sequence goes on from CAKSTR010000019.1 coordinate 14,529, forward strand.
CGGTGGATGAGACCGGAATAAACTCCGTCAGCCCTTCCAGGAGGCCAAGAAGGGCAGCGGTCAACGTGTTGTCCAAGACTTACGCCTTTTTAAGATTCTTTGCCGAGGCCTTGATTGCCGCAAACTGGCCCGAGGGCCGGAAGCGCCACAGATAGTCCGACAGCACGGCGTCCATCGGCGTGGGCTGGATGCCCAGATCGACAAGCCCCCTGGCGCCGGGGGCCACGACGACGTCGGGACCCAGCGTGTTCAACTGGTCGCGCGTGATCAGCTTGTTGGTCACAAGACCCAAGGTCACGGCCTCGACCATATCGGCACCAAAAGCCAACACCTTCATGACAAAAGTCGGCACCGGCAACACCAGACGGCGCCGCTGCACGATTGCCAGCATCCGCTTGATCAGCCCGGTGAAGCTGTCCACCTCTGGCCCGCCCAGCTCATAGATGCCGGCCTCGGCCTCGCCCAGCACGCCCTTGACGGCTGCGGCTGCGACATCGTCGACAAAGACCGGCTGCATCCGGGTCGCGCCCTTCGGGATCGGCAGGACCGGAGACAGCGCCGCCATGCCGCCAAACTTGTTGAAGAAGTGGTCATCGGTGCCAAAGATCACCGCAGGCCGCAGGATCACCGCGGTCGGGAACGCCTCGCGCACGGCCTTTTCGCCGGCAGCCTTGGTGCGGCTGTAGATCGAAGGTCCATTCTCATCCGCCCCGATGGCCGAGATGTGCACCAGCCGCGCCACGCCCAGATCGGCCGCGATCCGCGCGATCCGGCCCGCGCCTTCGGCCTGCACCGCCGTCAGGTTGTTCTTGCCCATGCGCTGGAAGGTGCCGACGCAGTTCACCACCGCATCCGCCCCCTGCATCACCGCCCGCACACTCGCGTCATCGCGGATGTTGCAGAACACCGGCTCCACCTGGCCGGGGGTGCCGAAAGGTTTGACGAACAGCGCCTCGTTCGGCCGGCGGCAGGCGACGCGCACGCGCCAGCCCTGCTTGGCCATCCGGCGGGCGACATAGCGGCCCACGAAACCCGCGCCGCCATAGATGGTGACCAGCTTGCTCATGCGCGATACCCCTTGGCTGAATGGCGTCGGCGATCAATATCCCCGCCCGCCCCTGCCAGCAAGACCGAATGCCTACGACGAATTTTCCGCGCCGCCCGCTCGGCCCATGTTGACACTGCCGATTCCCCCCATTACATCGCCCGTCAGTGCCCAGATGGCGGAATTGGTAGACGCACTGGTTTCAGGTACCAGCGCCGCAAGGCGTGGAGGTTCGAGTCCTCTTCTGGGCACCACTAACACCAAAAAGGCTGCGCAACATCAACTTGATGCGCAGCCTTTTTGTTTTCCACCCACCTTTCGGCGCAGGGATCGGGGCCTTTCTCGAACGGCAGCGCGCGGACCCACGCCTGCCATGTCGTTTCGGAAGGGCGCCCGTCGGGCGCCCTTCCTGTTTCCTTGCCAGGGGCGTCAGAGCTTTGCGGTCAGTTCGGGCACGGCCTGGAACAGGTCCGCGACCAGGCCGTAGTCGGCGACCTGGAAGATCGGCGCCTCTTCGTCCTTGTTGATCGCGACGATCACCTTGCTGTCCTTCATCCCCGCAAGGTGCTGGATCGCACCCGAGATGCCGCAGGCGATGTAGAGGTTCGGCGCCACAACCTTGCCGGTCTGCCCGACCTGCCAGTCGTTCGGCGCAAAGCCCGAGTCGACAGCGGCGCGGCTGGCGCCGACAGCGGCGTTCAGCTTGTCGGCCAGCGCCTCGATGATGTCGAACGACTCCTTCGAGCCGACGCCACGACCGCCCGAGACCACGATCTTCGCGCTGGTCAGCTCGGGGCGGTCCGAAGCCGCCACCTTGTCCTCGACCCAGGTCGACAGCCCGTCGCCCGAGGGGCCGGACACGGCCTCGACCGCGGCCGCACCGCCGGTGCCGACAGCGGTGAAATTGGCGGTCCGCACGGTGAAGACCTTCTTCGCATCGGCCGATTTCACCGTCTGGATCGCGTTGCCGGCATAGATCGGGCGCTCGAACGTGTCGGCGTCGATCACGGCGGTCACGTCCGTCAGCACCATCACATCCAGAAGTGCCGCCACCCGGGGCATGACGTTCTTGCAATAGGCCGTCGCCGCGCCGCCGATATGGCTGTAGGTACCCGCCAGCGAGACGATCAGCGCCGCCAGCGATTCCGCCATGCCATGGTCATAGGCACCGTCGGCGGCCTTCAGCACCTTGGCCACGCCGTCCAGCCTGGCGGCCTCGGCCGCGGCGGCCTCGCCGGCGACCAGAAGGTGAACCTCGCCCAGGCTCTTCACGGCTGCAACGGTCTTGGCCACGGCATCGGTGGCAAGCTGGCCGTCATTCACATCGGCAAGAAGAAGAACGGCCATCAGATCACCCCCGCTTCGTCTTTGAGTTTCGCGATCAGCTCGTCGACCGAGCCGACGCGCACGCCTGCCTTGCGGCCGGCGGGTTCGGTGGTCTTGATCACGGTCAGCCGCGGCGCGACATCCACGCCGTAATCGGCGGGGGTCTTGGCGGCCAGCGGCTTGGCCTTGGCCTTCATGATGTTCGGCAGGCTCGCATAGCGCGACTCGTTCAGGCGCAGGTCGACGGTGATGATGGCGGGCATCTTCACGCTGATGGTCTGCAGACCGCCGTCCACCTCGCGGGTGACCTTGGCATGGTCGCCCTCGATCGCCAGTTCCGAGGCGAACGTGCCCTGCGACCAGCCCAGAAGCGCGGCCAGCATCTGACCCGTCGCGTTCATGTCATTGTCGATGGCCTGCTTGCCGGCCAGAACCAGACCCGGAGCCTCTTCCTTGACCACGGCGGCCAGCAGCTTGGCCACGGCCAGGGGCTCGATGTCGGTATGCACGTCGGCAGCCGCCTCGATCAGAATCGCCCGGTCCGCACCCATGGCCAGCGCGTTGCGCAGCGTCTCCTGCGCCTGCTTGACCCCGATCGACACCACGACAACCTCGGTCGCGACACCCTTCTCCTTCAGACGGATCGCCTCTTCCACCGCGATCTCGTCGAAGGGGTTCATCGACATCTTCACATTCGCCAGATCGACACCCGATCCGTCCGCACGAACGCGAACCTTCACGTTGTAGTCGATCACCCGTTTCACCGGGACCAGTACTTTCATGAAAACGATCTCCCTGACTTTGAACCTTCCGTCCCCGGCCGCCGGCGCGGGCATGCCACCTGCGCGATGTTGGCGGGGCTTGTGAGGTGCAACAAAAAACAATGTTGCACTTGTCACAAATTACGTTTGCGCGCCACAATTCCCCGGCATCGCGGCAGAATTCGGATGTTGCGGCACGACGATCTTGGCGCCAGGTGCGCGGATGGACCCGGCCAGATCCCTTTCCGGCATCCGGTCCGACACCAGCGCCGTAACCTGCGACCAGTCAGCGTAGCGAGACGGAAAGCGGCGGTTGAACTTGGAGCCATCGGCCAGGATCATGCATTTCTCGGACCGCCGGATCATGCAGCGATAGACGTCCGACCCTTCGAGCAGGGCGTCGCTTGCACCCTCGGCCCCGATGCCGCTGGCGCCCAGAATGCACCAGTCTGCGCTGTATTGTTGAAGAAATTCAACGGTCTGCACCCCGTGCACCGCCCGCTCGCCGGGGTGGAAGACCCCCGGGGCCATCACGATGGTCAGGCTTGGATTGGTCTCCAGCGCGGGGATCACGCCGAGGGAATGCACGATCACCGTCAGATCCTGGCATTCGTTGGCGATCTGCCGTGCCACATGAACGGTGGTAGCGCCCGACCCCAGCATGATTGTCTGGGCGTCGCCCAGCAGATCCCGGGCGAGCCGGGCGATCAGTTTGCGTTCCTCGACCAGCAGGTCGTTGCGCTGGTCGACGTTGGTTTCGGGCCCCTGGCGCAACAGCGCCCCGCCGTAGAGCCGGTCCACCAGCCTCAGTTCGGTCAGTTCCTGAAAGTCGCGGCGGATCGTTTCGCGTGTCACGTTCAGCGTGGCCGCGATCTCGCTGATGCGAAGCGTCGGCTGTTCGCTGAGAAGGGTAAGTATCTCCTTGTGACGCAAAGGTTTTTTAGACACAGATCCGATCCTTGTCACTCGTTCCCTGGTTGGCCGCCATGATTGTCCCCCCCGACACGAGGCTGGTCGCCGGGCGGACTTTCGCAGGCTTGGCCATGTCGCGTCCCGACTCATCTTCGCAGATAGTGTGGCATATGCAACATTTTCTATTGCCAAGATCAACATGGATCGGCTTCATTGATGTTGCGAATCGCACCGGAATAAACATTCGGGGATGTCCGGAATGGTTGACCAACTCTTGGGAAATACCGCGACTCTCACCCGCATCGCCGGGCTGCCCTGCTTTGCCGGAGAGGTGCGGACGCGGCCTCTGATCGGCGGACTGTGCAACACGAACTTCGTGGTCACCGACGACAAGGGCGACTATGTCGTGCGTGTCGGCGGCGATAACTGGGTACACGGGATCGTCCAGGCCTCAGTCCAGAATGCGGTGCGGGCGGCCAGCGATATCGGCGTGACCCCGCGCTTGGTATACGCCGAAACAGGGCTGATCGTCACCGACTTCATCCACGGGCGGCCGCTTGTCGCCGCGGATATCGACGACGAGGCGATCCTGGGCGGATGGGTGGCGCGCCTGCGCGAGTTGCATGCGGGCGGGCCGGCCGTTTCGGGTGCGATCACGCATTTTTCCGGGAGTCAGGCCGCACGCCACTACCTGCGCTTCTGTCGTCAGAACGGCAGCACAGTCGCCGGGCTGGACGCGCTTGACCCTGTGATCGACGCGCTGGAGGCGCGGGTTGGCCCGTATGTCCCGGTCTTTACCCACAACGACGTGGTGCCGCAGAACACGATGGTCGACACACAGGGCCGGGTGCATCTGATCGACTGGGATTATGGCGCCTTCGGCCATCCCTGGTTCGACGTCGCGGGCCTTGCCACCAATGCCGACGCCTCCCCCGAACAGGAAGAACGGATCATCGAGCTTTACGCGGGCGACGTGACCGAGGCGCTGCGCGAGCGGTTCCGGCTGTTCAAAGTGATCGTCAACCTGCGCGAATACCTGTGGGGCATCGTCCAGGACCTGTCGTCCAACCTTGACGCGAACATCGTCAGTGCGGGGATGAACGCCCTCTACCCGGGCGAGACGCCCGGCTTCTCGGGCTACGCCGACATGAACCGCCGGCGGTTCGAGGCCAGCCTTGAGGTCTATCGCCGCCACCACCCCTGAGCGCCCTGCGCCCACCGTCATCAACTCCAGGAACATACTGAATGCCCAGCGAATTTCCTACTCAGGCCAGGATCGTCATCATCGGCGGCGGCATCATAGGCTGTTCGACCGCCTATCATCTGGCCAGCATGGGCGTGACGGATGCCGTCTTGCTGGAGCGGAACAAGCTGACCTCGGGGTCGACCTGGCACGCGGCCGGCGCGATCGGGCAGCTCAGGTCCAGCGCGAACATCACCCGGCTGCTGGGCTATTCGGTCGAGTTGTACGACCGGCTTGAAGCCGAGACCGGCCAAGCCACCGGCTGGGTGCGCAACGGGTCGCTGAGGCTGGCCCGGACCGATGCGCGGCAGGCCGAATTCGAACGCGCGGCAACCACGGCACGGTCCTTCGGCTTGCAGTTCGACATGATCGGCCCGGCCGATGTGAAGAAGATGGTGCCGATCCTGGATCTGGAGGGCATCAAGTCGGCGGCCTTCGTACCCAGCGACGGCGTCGGCAACCCAAGCGACATCACCATGGCACTGGCCAAGGGCGCCCGGATGAAGGGGGTGCGCATCATCGAGGATTGCCAGGTCACGGCTATCGAGACCGCAAACGAGACCGCCACCGCTGTCGTCACCGCGCAGGGTCGCATCGCCTGCGAGGTGGTCGTGAACTGCGGCGGCATCTGGGCGCCGGAACTGGGCCGGATGGCAGGGGTCAACGTGCCTTTGCAGCCCGCCTATCACCAGTATTTCGTGACCGAGAAGATCAAGGGGCTGACCCGCCATATTCCGACGATCCGCGATCCCGACTTCCTGACCTATTTCAAGGAAGACGTGGGCGGGTTGCAGATCGGCGGATACGAATTCAACCCCATCGCTTTTGACGTGCCGCGCATCCCCGACGGGCACGAGTTCAAACTGATGGAGCCGGACACCGAACATTTCGAGCCGCTGCTGCTGAACGCGATGAAGCTGGTCCCCGCCCTGAGCGAGGTCGGGGTCAAGGCCTGGTTCAACGGGATCGAGGCCTTTACCGAGGACGGGATGTTCATTCTGGGCGAGGCGCCCGAGGTTCGGAACTATTTTGTCGGGGCGGGGTTCAACGCCTTTGGCATTGCCTCGGGCGGTGGTGCGGGCCGGGCCCTTGCGGAATGGGTGCTGGATGGCGAGCCGTCCTTTGACCTGTGGAGTGCGGACATCCGCCGTTTCGGTGGTCATCACCGCTCGCGCCGCACGGTAACCGCGCGGTCGCTGGAAGGGCAGGCCGGGCACTATGCGATGGGTTGGCCCCATCTTGAAACGACTGCCGCACGTCCGCTGCGGCGCAGCCCGCTTTATGGTGTGCTGAGGGACGAAGGCGCGGTCTTCGGCGCGAAACTGGGCTGGGAGCGGCCGAACTGGTTCGCCTCCAAAGGGGTGGCCCCGCAGGACGAGCCGACGTTCGACCATCCGAACTGGGTGCCGCATGTCGCCGCCGAGCATCGCGCTGTCCGCGAGCGGGCGGGCCTGTTCGACCAAAGCTCCTTCGCCAAGTTCATGATCGAAGGCCCCGACGCCGAGGCCGAGCTGCAACGGCTTTGCGCCAACAACATGGCGCGCAAGAGCGGCGCGGTCATCTACACCCAGATGCTGAACAAGCGCGGCGGGATCGAGGCCGACGTGACCTTCTGCCGCCTGGGGCCGAACCGCTATTACATGGTGACGGGCACCGGCTATGGCACGCATGACGCGACGCATCTGCGCCGCAACCTGCGGCCGGATGCCCGCGTGACGGTGACCGAGGTGACTTCGGCCTATTCCACGCTGTCTGTCATGGGCCCGGCATCCCGCGAGATCCTGCAGCCCCTGGCCGAAGGCGACCTGTCAAACGCGGCTTTCCCCTTTGCCACCTGCCAGCAGATCTTTGTTGCCGGCGCCCCGGTGATCGCGGTCCGCGTTACCTTTGTGGGCGAACTGGGCTGGGAGCTGCACGTTCCGACCGAATATGCCCTGACCCTGTACGAAGCGATCCGGCGGCAAGGCGAAGGTCATGGTCTGGCGAATGCGGGCTACCGCGCGATCGATTCGCTGCGTCTGGAGAAGGCCTATCGGATCTGGTCCGCTGACATCGGTCCCGATTTCACCCCCTATGAGGCCGGGCTTGGCTTTGCCGTCCGGCTGGACAAAGGCAGTGAGTTCCTGGGCCGCGACGCACTGAAGGCCGCCCACAACCGGCCGCTGTCGCGCCGCCTTGTCACGCTGAGTGCCGATCCCTCGGTCGTCCTGCTGGGGCGCGAGACGATCTATCGCGACGGCCAGCGCATCGGCTGGCTGTCCTCGGGCGGGCTGGGCCACACGGTCGGGCGCGCGATCGGGCTGGGATACCTGCGCACAAGCGACGGGCTGGACGACGACGTGGCCCTGCTGACCGGGACCTATGAGCTTGAGGTCCGCACCCGGCGCGTGCCTGCGACGCTGCACCTTGAACCGCTCTACGACCCGACCGGAACACGCGTCCGGGGCTAGGGACGACCAGACGAACCACCAACAAGAACAAATCAAAACAGGGAATATTGCAATGAAGAGAGGACTGACCACACTGTCGGCGCTGGTGCTGGGTAGCTTCGTGGCGGGAACGATGCCTGCTCTGGCCGAGGATTCCCCCGATCCGATCAAGTTCGTGCTGAATGACTGGACCGGACAGCTGATCTCGGCCCAGATCATGGGCGAAGCCCTGAAGCGCGAGGGGCTGAACGTCGAATATGTCCAGGCGGATGCCATGGCCCAGTTCGTGGGCATGAAATCCGGCGATCTGCATGTGGCGATGGAGGTCTGGGCGACGACGCAGGCGGATGTGCTGAACGAGGCGGTGGCCTCCGGTCAGGTTGAGAACCTGGGCGAAAGCGGGATGCAGGCCAAGGAAGAGTGGTGGTATCCGCTGTACATGAAAGAGGCCTGCCCCGGCCTGCCGAACTGGGAGGCCCTGCTGGAACCTGACTGCGTGGCGGCCTTCTCGACCCCGGAAACCGCGCCGAAGGGGCGGTACCTGGGCGCCCCGGTCACCTGGGGCGGGTTCGACGAGGAACGGGTGGACGCCCTTGGTCTGGACTTCGAGGTGATCCACGCCGGCACGGACGCCGCCCTGTTCGCTGAACTGGCATCAGCCTACCAGCGCAAGGCGCCGATCATCCTGTGGATCTATACGCCGCACTGGGTGCCGGCGGTCTATGAAGGCGAGTATGTCGAGTTCCCGCCCTTCACGCCGGAATGCTATTCGGAAGAGCGCTACGATTGCGGCAAGCCGACTGGCCCGATCTGGAAAGCCGCCTGGAGCGGAGTTGCCGAAAAATGGCCGACCGCGCATACGGCGATCAAGAATTTCCATCTGTCGTCTGACGAAAGCAACGAACTCATCCGCCGGGTCGATGTCGAGAAAGAGCCGTTGGAGAAGGTCGTCGCCGATTGGCTTGATGCCAATGAGGCGCGCTGGAAGGCCTGGATGCAGTGACGGCACGCGGCCCGGTCCTTCCGGTCCGGGCCGCCCCTGCATGACAGGAGTTCCGGTATGTCGAAAACCACCGCACCAGTGCAGCGCAGGACCAAACTGTCCTGCCGCGAGATCTGGAAACTTTACGGGCCGAACGCGGACCGCCCTGCCGCCAGCCGGGACGAGGTGGAAAGCCGCGCCGCCAACGGTCGTTGCTTTGCCGCCCTCAGCGATGTCAGCCTGGATATCGGCGAGGGCGAGATCTTCGTCGTCATGGGCCTGTCGGGGTCGGGGAAATCGACGCTGCTGCGCTGTCTGGCGCAACTGGTCGAACCGACCTTCGGAAATGTCGAGCTGGACGGCCGCTCCCTGACCCGGATGGGACAGGCCGAGCTTCGCGAGGTTCGCCGCCATGACATGGGCATGGTGTTTCAGCATTTCGGCTTGCTGCCGCACCTGACGGTGGCCGGCAACGTTGCCTTGCCGCTGAAGATCCGCGGCGAAAAGGCTGAGAGCCAGCAACAGGCGGTCGCGACCGCGCTGGACCTAACGGGCCTTGCCTCGATGGCGGATCGTCTGCCGGCGCAGCTTTCCGGCGGCCAGCAGCAGCGCGTCGGTCTTGCCCGCGCCCTGGCGGTGGGTCCGGGCCTGTTGTTCCTGGACGAGCCGTTCTCGGCGCTGGACCCGCTGATCCGGCGCGAGTTGCAGGACGAACTGATCCGCCTGCAGGCAGGGCTGCACAAGACGATGGTCTTTGTCACTCACGACTTTTCCGAAGCGGTGCGCGTGGGCGACCGTGTGGCAATCATGAAGGACGGCCGGCTGCGGCAGGTCGGAACACCCGAGGATATTGTCCGCGAGCCGGCCGACGACTATGTCCGCAACTTCGTCGCTGGCGTCGATCTGACCCGGGTCATCCGCTGCGCCACCGCCGCGCGCCCGGCCAGCCGGCGCGACTATGTCCACACCATCTCCGGCCAAAGCCGCCTGTCCGATGCCGCTGAAACGCTGATGGCCGCCGGGGGCGGGCCCATCGCCGTGCAGGCCGAGGACGGGTCCCTGATCGGTGAGATCGACCTGCATGCCGTGCTTGCCGCCGTATCCGGCAAAAGCCTGGCCGGAGAATTGACATGACCCGTGTCAGGCCCCGCGTGATCTGGTTGCTTCTGCCGGCCGGTGTGGCCGCGTTGTGGATCGCGCATCAGTTTTCCTGGGCCACCCGCTTTCCCAAGGCCTGGGAGCTGCCGGTTGCAAAGACCGTGTCGAAAAGCGCGGCCCTGGTCACCGACAACCTCAGCTGGCTGACCCGGCTTTTCGCCACCGTCATCGAACTGCCGATGAATCTGGTCGTCGCCCTGCTGTCCGACGGCAGCAAGCTGTCGGCGGGTGGGTTCACGCTTGACCTGCCGCCCCTGTCCTGGGGCGGTCTTGCGCTGGCGGTGGTATGGCTGGGCTGGCGGACCGGCGGCCCCGGACTTGCGCTGTTGCAGGCGCTAGGATGCGCTTACCTTCTGCTCTTCGGCCAGTGGGCTGCGGCGATGCTGACGCTCGCCTCGGTCGTGATTGCGGTGCCCTTTGCCCTGGGCGCGGGGGTCGTGCTGGGGATCGTCGCCTGGCGGATGCCGCGGCTGGACCGCTGGCTGGTCACGCCCGTGCTTGACCTGATGCAGACTGTGCCGGCCTTTGCCTATCTGGTCCCGACGCTGGTGCTGTTCGGCTTTGGCCCGGTCTCGGCGCTGATCGCGACGGTCATCTTCGCCCTTCCACCCATGGCGCGGGTGACGACGCTGGCCCTGTCACGCCTGCCGGAGGCGATCACCGATCTGGCGACGATGATGGGATGCACGCGGGGGCAGGCGCTGTGGCGCGTGCTGCTGCCGGCCGCGATGCCGACACTTCTGGTCGGGCTGAACCAGACGGTGATGATGACGCTGAACATGGTCATCATCGCCTCGATGATCGGGGCCGGGGGCCTGGGCTTCGACGTTCTGCTGGCGCTGCGGCAGCTGGACATCGGCCGAGGGATGGAGGCCGGCGCCGCAATCGTGGTGCTGGCGATCATGCTGGATCGTCAGGGGCGCGTTCTGGCCTCGGGCTGGAGCCGGGGACAGGCCGCATCCCGGCGGCGCGGCCTTGGGCTGGCGGTGGTTCTGGGCGCGCTTGCAGGCACGACACTGCTTGGCCAGATCTACGCCCCGCTGCGCGTCTTTCCGGAAAGCTGGCAGATCACCACCGGGTCGACGATGGACAGCTTTGTCGCATGGCTGAACGTAAACTTCTTCGACACGATCGAGGCGGTGCGGGTCTTTCTGCTGATGAACCTGATGAACCCGATCCGGATCACGCTGGCAAGCGCGCCCTGGCTGGGGGTCATGGCCATCGTCGCGATGCTGGGCTGGGTCCTGGGCGGGTGGCGGCTTGTAATTCTGGGCCTTGGGGTCGGCGGATTCTGCCTGGTCACTGGCCTGTGGGACGAAACCATGACCACGATCTACCTGTGCCTGACCGCGGCGATCCTTTCGGTCGCGATCGGCGTTCCCCTGGGCATCGCCGGACATCGCTGGCGGCGTTTCGGCAAGCTGCTGACCCTGGCGGTCGAGCTTTTGCAGACCATGCCCAGCTTTGTCTACCTGATCCCGGTCGTCATGCTGTTCCGGGTGGGCGACGTCTCGGCCATGATCGCCATCGTCGCCTTCGCGGTGACGCCGGTGATCCGCTATACGATGGCGGCGTTCGAAGCGGTTCCCCCCGCCCTGACCGAGGCCGGAACGGTCATGGGCTGCACCTCGGGGCAGATGCTGCGCCATGTGCAGCTGCCGGTGGCGCTGCCCACGATCCTTCTGGGCATCAACCAGTGCTTCCTGTTCTCGCTGGCCATGGTGGTGATCACCGCGCTGGTCGGGACGCGCGACCTTGGCCAGAAGGTCTATATCGCGCTGACAAAGGCCGATGTCGGATCGGGGCTGGTCGCCGGTCTGTGCCTTGGTCTGGTCGGCATCCTGATCGACCGGCTGTTCCGGGCCGCAGCCGCCCGCATTGGCCCGCAGAACCCCAACCCTCATGCCTGAGGCCGCGCGCGGCGCGGCCCAGCCTCATCTTCACAAGACAGGTCTACAGGAAATGCTACCTCAATCAGCCCAAATCGTGATCGTCGGCGGCGGAATTATCGGCTGCTCCATCGCCTATCATCTGGCAAAGGACGGCGTCACCGATGTGGTCGTGCTGGAACAGTTCCAGCTGACACATGGTGCGACCTGGCATGCGGCCGGTGTGGTGGGGCAGCTGCGGAATTCGCAGAACGTCACCCGCATGCTGCGCCGCAGCGTCGCACTTTACGCCACTCTTCAAGAGGAAGCGGGACAGGCCATCGACTTCAAGCAGGTCGGCTCGCTTCGGATCGCGTCCTCCAAGGACCGGATGAAGGAGTTCCGCCGCTCGGCCACCACTGCGCGGTCCTTCGGGATGGAGATGGACATCCTGACCCCGAAAGAGGCGCAGGACATGTTTCCCATCATGTCGCTGGACGGGGTCGAAGGCGCGACCTTCATCGCCTCGGACGGCTATGTCGACCCGGCCAGCCTGTGCCAGGCGCTGGCGGCGGGTGCCCGGGCGCGCGGCGTACGCTTTGTCCAGGGCTGCGAGGTTACCGGCTTTGACATTGAAAACCGGCGCGTCACCCGGGTGCGCACCGCGCAGGGCGACATCGCCTGCGAGACGGTGGTGAACTGCGCGGGGATGTGGGGGCATGAACTGGGCAAGATGATGGTAAGCCGCATCCCGGCCTTTGCCGTCGAACACCAGTACCTGATCACCGATCCGATCCCCGACCTGCCCAAAGGCATGCCGACGGTGCGCGACCCCGACCTGTTGCTGTACTGGAAGCCCGAAACCCGCGGCATCGTCGTTGGCGGCTATGAGTCCGACACCCTGGCCTTTGCGCGCAACGGCATCCCGCGCGACTGGGACATGCGCCTGTTGCCCGACAATTTCGAGCGCTTCGAACAGCTGGCCGTCAACGCGGCACGGCGGACCCCGATCGTCGGCACGGTCGGCGTGCGCCAGATGATCAACGGCGCGATCCCGATCTCGGCCGATGGCGATTTCGTAATGGGCAAGGTGCCGGAACTGGACAACGTCTTTGTCTCGGCCGGTTTCGTCTATGGCATCGCCGCAGCCGGTGGCGCGGGCGCGGTGATGGCGGAATGGATCCAGGAGGGGCGGCCGGCCAACGCGCTCTGGCCGCTGGACGTGCGCCGGTTCTCGTTCCACCACAACACGCGGTATTTCATGTATGACCGCGCGGTCGAGATCTACGCCCATCACTACAAGATGAAATGGCCGACCGAAGAACTGGAGTCGGTCCGCGGTATCCGCACCTCGCCGCTCTATCCGCTGCTGAAGGCAAAGGGGGCGGTCTTCGGGTCGCGCGCGGGCTGGGAGCGGCCGAACTGGTTTGCCCCGGAGGGTGTCGAGCCGGTGGACAAGCCCTCGTTCGACTGGCCGAACTGGCATGAGCATTCCGCTTCGGAACATCGCGCCGTCCGTGAGGGCGTGGCGATGATCGACCTCTCCTCCTTCGCCAAGATGGAGGTGATGGGCACCGGCACGCTGGCCGCCCTGCAACGGCTGGCGGTCGCCAACGTGGATCGGCCGGTCGGCAGCGTGATCTACACCCAGATGCTGAACGAGACGGGCGGCATCGAGACTGACCTGACCCTGTGCCGGCTGGGGGCAGAGCATTTCTATGTCGTAACCGGCACAGCCTTTGGCGGGCATGACTTTGGCTGGATCCGGCAGCACCTGCCCCGGGACGGATCGGTCCACACGATCGACGTCACCTCGGGTTGGGCGGTGATCAACCTGTGCGGCCCCAGGTCGCGCGACGTGCTGGCCGCCGTGGTCGAAGAGGACGTGTCGGGCACGGCCTTCCGTCACGGGCAGATGCGCAACCTGACGCTGGGTGCGGCCCCGGTCCGGGCCATGCGCGTCTCGTTCACGGGCGAGCTGGGCTATGAGCTGCACATCCCGACCGAATATGCCGCACATGTCTATCGCGTGCTGTCCGAGGCGGGCCAGCCGCACGGGATTCGCGACATCGGCTATCGCAGTCTGAACAGCCTGCGGATGGAGAAGGGCTTCATCGTCTGGGCGGGCGATGTCTCGCCCGACTACACGCCGTTCCATGCCGGGCTGGACCGGCTGGTGTCCTGGAAGAAGGGCGACTTCATCGGCCGGGCAGCCCTGGAACGCATCCGCGAGGCGGGCGGCCCGGACCGCCGCCTGTGCACCTTCGTGCTGGATGTCAAAGCCCCCGTCTACGGCGGCGAATGCATCCTGCGCGACGGCAAGGTGCTTGGCGTCACCACCTCGGGCGACTTCGGTCATACGGTCGGAAAGCCGATCGTCTTTGGCTATGTCCCCGCGGCCGAAGCAGGCCATGCGGACTATGAGGTCGAGGTCTACGGCGAGCGGATTTCCGCACGCCGCATCGACGGCCCACTCTACGACCCCGATGGGTTGCGGATGCGCGGCTAAGCCAAAAAAGGAGAAGAAAATGACACAACAGGGACTGAATATCGATGTGGAAGAGCGTGATCGCCAGATCCGCGCGCGGGAACTCGCCTCGCGGCATATCTTCGAAACCGCCGTCGATCCGTCAACCGTCGGGATCGAACCGCTGGCCGGGATGACGAACCGCAATTATCTGGTCACGGTGAACGGCCAGCGGTTCGTGGTCCGCATTCCGGGCGCGGGCACCGAGGATTACATCGACCGCAAGGCCGACGAAGAGGCCGGACGGCTGACCTCCTCGCTTGGGGTGAACGCACCGCTGGTCTGGTACGATCCGGCGACCGGCGCGCAGATCACCCGCTTTGTCGAGGGCGCGGAGCCGATGAACCCCGAGATCCTGCGCGATCCCCGCGCGGTGTCCGAGGCGGCGCTGGCCTTCCGCACGCTGCACACCTGCGGCAAGAAACTGCGCAACGATTTCAACGAAAAGACCGTGGCGCAGGAGTATCTCGATCTGCTGTCGGCCCGCAACGCGCGGATGCCCGAGGGCTATGCCCAGGTTCAGCAAGAGGCCGAGGTGATCCGCAGCGCGCTGCGCGCCACGGCGCTGGAGCCGGTGCCCTGCCACAATGACCCGGCCCCCGAGAACCTGGTCTACACCGGCGCGCGCGCCTATATCCTCGATTGGGAATTCGCCGGGAACAACGATCCCTTCTGGGACATTGCCGACCTGTCGGTCGAAGCCGGCTTTACCGAGGCGCAGGACCGCCAGTTCCTGGAGGCCTATCTGGGCCGGCTGCCGACCGATGGCGAATATGGCCGGGTCATGTGCTACAAGGCGCTGGCCTTCCTGCTGTGGACGCTGTGGGGCTGCCTGCAGGAAGCCAACAAGAACCCCCGGCCGGCCTATCAGTTCAAAAGCTATTGGGACTATGCCATGGACCGCTTCACCCGGTGCCAGGCGATCATGCGCGCACCAGAGTTTCCAGCCCTGCTGGACGCGGTGCGGCGATCGGCTCCGGCGACGGTCTGATCCCGGCGCCACCAATGGAAACCGTCCCCGGTCGCACCCGGAGCGGTTCCTCCTGGATCAACGGCCCGGATCGTCGGGCCCGGCCCCCTGGGGCAGGATGACCTGCGTCCCGGCCTCGCGCATCGCGACCCGAAGGACCGGGTTGGCCTCCAGTGCCGCCAGGATACGGGCATGGCGCATTTCCTTGCGCGATCTCGTCGGTTTCATGCGGGCCCCCTGACCTGCTGCGCCTCCCAAGGTTTTGCCGATGCATCCGCCGCCTTCAATCATTTTTTGCCCGATTGCCAACATTAAATGTTGCGACTCACAGATATTGTTGTCAATCTTCGTTCAAACGGAGGTATGCTCGTGTTCAACTACGGTTTCTT
>CAKSTR010000020.1 GCA_934500835.1 uncultured Paracoccaceae bacterium
GATCCGGTCAGGTTGATCGTGCCGATGCTGGAGCGGTTCATTGCAACTGACCGGGGCTTTGCGAAGGCGCGGCGTGCCGGCCCGCGCCCTGCAGGGCAGGTTTGATCGCCAATGCCTTTGCCAGGCTAAGGAGTCGTCGAAACGCTGGATTGTCATTTTTAGCGGACCACACTGCCGAGAAGGGAAGAACCTCCCCGAGGATCGGTCGATAAGCAACGCCGGGAAACTGTGCCACGGTCATGGCTTCGCTCACAAGCGTCAGCCCCCGGCCGAGCGCAACGAGCGGCACAAGGTTGTCCCGGCTGACTTGCTGCATCTGGATCTCGGGGTGCTTTCCGAGACCGGCAAGGCAGCGAACCAGATAATCGTGAATCTCCTGGCCTGGTGCGGTCTCGCTCACCATGAAAGTTTCTTCGGACAGATCACGCCAGGTCAGCCCCTCACTGCAGGTCAAGCGGTGATCGGATGGCAGAACAGCGAACACGCGCTCGGACCAAAGGAGCTGTCGTTCACAATCGGGCCACTCCCTCGTCCCGGTGACGAAGGCGACATCGAGGTTCAACTGCCGGATCGCCGAAACATGCTCGACGGGATTACCGTCGACCATCTCGATCTCGACCTTGCGGTGACGACGACCATAGGTTCCAAGCAACTCGGCCAGGAAGCCCGAGGCGATCGAGGAGTAAATACCAATCCGTATTCTCCCCTCTTCAGATCGTCCGACCACCGCGACATCGTGCGCGCCTTCACTGACACTCCTGATCACTTCACGCGCGCGAATAAGAAAGCGCTGGCCAGCATAGGTTTGCGTGACCCCCGATGTATGTCGGTGGAACAGGGATGCCCCGATATGACCCTCAAGATCGGCGATACACCGGCTGATTGCCGATTGCGACAGGCCGAGAGCCGCCCCCGCCTTGCGGAAACTGCCATGCTCGGCCGCAGCCACGAAATAACGGAGATGGCGAAGCTCGATGACATCACGCTGCCTGACCACGTCTTCCGTCATGCTGGCACCCTGCCATGCCTAGGAACGTCGAGGCCGGCGCTGCGGCTACCATAAAGGGCCAAACCAGTCATCAGAACGCCGTCCGGAACTCAAGGCCGAAGATGCCGTCCCTCATAAGCCATGGCGGCAAAGGTTGCGTCATTGCGCTGATAGCGGACATAAGCCCCGAGCGTGGTTCCAAAAGGTCGTCCTCGAAGTCGCTTACATGGCGGGCCACCCCAGACACCTTCATGCCGAACGCACCGGCCGCGAACATGGGCATAAAAAACCTCAAGCTCACCCCGTCACGTTCATTGAGCGGCGAAACAGCACCAGACTGGCCGCGAAGAAGGCGGCGCCGAGACTGATCATCAGCGCAAGCTGCATCCAGACCGCCGCCAATCCGGCACCACGGAAGGCAACCGCCTTAGCGAAGGCGAGGAAGTGGCGCGAAGGCAGCAGCATGGTCAGGCGCCGCACGGCGTCGGGCTGGCTCTCGATGGCGCTGAAGCCGCCTGACAGCATGATGATGGGGATGATGGTCATCACGATCAGGAGCGCAAACTGCGCCATGGAACGCGCCAGCGTGCCAAGCAGCATCCCGATTGCCGCCGCTGCCCACAGATAGACCGCCGCCCCCATGACCAGAAGTGGCATCGACCCCGCCACCGGCACGCCGAGGATGCCCTGCACCACCACCAGCAGCGAGCCGACAAAGGCCACCAATACGATAAGCATAACCGCCAGCACCTTGGACAGTGCCACCTCGACCGGCGAGAGCGGCATCACCATCAGATGCTCGATGGTGCCGTGCTCACGCTCGCGTAGCATTGCGGCGCCGGTCAGGACGATGGTCAGCAACGACAGCTGATTGAGCAGCGATGAAAGCGTCTTGAACCAGATCGGATTGCCGTTTGGGTTGAAGGCGCGGCGCAGTTCAAGATCCAGATCAGGTACGGGCGCGTCGGATCGGCCGGTCAGAAAGACGCGCGATTCGTCAGCTACGATATTGCGAAGGTAATCGCTGCCAAGCTGCGCCTGCGAGACGGCGGTTGCGTCCGCCAGCAACTGCGCCACCGGCGCGCGGCCCGCGATGGCGTCAGAACCGAAATCGGGCGGGAAATTCAGCGTGAACATCACGTCGCCCCGGTCCATCGCCGCCGCCGCCTGATTGGCGTTCATATAGAGGGGGGTCTGGAACCAGGGCGGCATCAGGGCACCGGCAATCTGGCGGCTGAGTGGCGAGTTGTCCTCGTCAACGATGGCAATGGAGGCATTGTGCACGGTGTCGCCCGCGCCGCGCGCCTCCATCATCACCGCGAAAAAGAACGACCACAGGATCAGCCCCACCATGACCGGATCGCCGAGAGTGCTCTTGATCTCTTTGCCGATTAGCCAGAAGATGTTGAGGATGGCGCGCATCTTACCGCTCCTGCTTGCGCAGCAACAGGATGGCGATGGCGGTGAACGCTGGTCCGAACAGCGCCAGTCGCCACAGCGCATCGCCAAGGTCGGCAAGGCTCATACCCTTGGTGAAGCTGCCGACACTGACCATCATGTACCATGTGGTCGGCCATAGGTAACCGATGGTCTGTGCCGGCCCTTCAAGCGAAGAGACTGGCACCATCATGCCCGAGAACTGCATCGTTGGCATGACCGACAGAACTGCGGCAGCGAAGGCTGCCGTCACCTGTGTGCCCGCGATCATCGAGATCATCAGTCCCCAGCCGGTCGCCGCCAGCGCATAGACCAGTGTGGCCAGGACCAGCACCATTGGACTGCCTTTCAGCGGCACCCCCAGCACCACCACCACGAGCACAGTCAGAATGGCAAAGTTCATCAGCGTGATACCGACATAGACCAGTTGCTTGCCGATCAGGAACTCGGCCCTCCCGGTCGGCGTGACATAGAAATTGGTGATGGTGCCGATTTCCTTTTCCCGTGCCACGCTGACCGCCATCAGGATCGCCGGAAACAGCAAGAGCAGCATCGGTGGGATGGTCGGGCCGATGGCCGGCAAGCTCTCCATCGCCGGGTTGTAGCGAAAGCGCGGCTCCATCTGCACGGCTGGCGTCACCAAGGCCGGGCCTGTCGGCAATGCTGCTCCCGCCATCTGGTTGGCGCCGGTCACATAGCTTTCCACGGTGCCCGCACGGCTGGTGTCGGTGCCGTCGATGGTGGCGGCAATGCTGGTCCCATGGCCTTCACGCAGGTTGGCGCCGAAGTCGGGTGGGATCTCGACCGCCAGTGTTAGCTCGCCGCTGGCAAGGCGCTCGCGCAGCGCGTCCACGTCCTGCAGATCGGCATGGCGGACAAACCAGCCCGAATCCTCAAACGCGGATATCCATGCGCGACTTTCCGGGCTACGGTCATGGTCCAGCACCGCGAAGGGGATGTCGCGCACGTCCTGCGAGATGCCGAAGGACATGATCAGCAGCAACACCGCACTGCCCAGAAAGGCGAAAACCAGCCGCACCGGATCGCGGCGCACCTGCATTGCCTCGCGCGCGGTATAGGCCAGCATCCGGCTGAGGCTGAAGCCGGTGGCATCGACAGGCGGGGCCGGCTCGCTTGCCAGCCCCTCGGCCACCGGCGCCTCGGGCGGGATGGCAGTGGAAATATAGTGGATGAAGGCTTGTTCCAGATCGGCTGTGCTGCTTTGTGCGACGATGCCCTGCGGCGTGTCAGTGATCAGGACACGGCCGGCATGCATCAGTGACATGCGGTCACAACGCAGCGCCTCATCCATGAAATGGGTTGAAATGAAGATCGTCACCCGGTCCTTGCGCGACAGCTCCATCAGCAATTGCCAGAAATCATCGCGGGCCTGCGGATCCACGCCCGAAGTCGGCTCGTCCAGGATCAGAATTTCCGGTGAATGGATGACGGCAACTGCCAGCGACAGCCGTTGCCGCAGCCCCAGCGGCAAGCTGCCCGCAGGCTGGTCAAGGTAATCCGTCAGACCGAAGCGGGCGACCAGATCATCAATGCGGGTGCGCGCCAGTTCGCGGGGCAGATGGAACAGTCGCGCGTGCAGGACCAGATTCTCGCGCACGCTGAGTTCGCCATAAAGCGAAAACGCCTGTGTCATGAAACCGACGCGGGCGCGGGCATCCATGCCCTGCTCGGCGATGGGGCGGCCGAAGATCCAGGCCTTGCCCTCGCTGGGTTGCAAGAGGCCGGTCAGCATCTTCATGGTCGTGGTCTTGCCGCAACCGTTCGAGCCGAGAAAGCCGAAAATCTCCCCGCGCGGAATGTCGAAGCTGACGTTGTCGACAGCGGTGAAATCGCCGAAACGCCGGGTCAGGCCGCGCGCCTTGATAGCGATGTCTCCATCCGGTGAGGGAGAGGGTGCCGCGGGCGAAATCACCGACGTATCTGCTGCGCCGTCATCCGCCCCGCCCGTGCGCCGCAGCAGGCTGACATAGGCATCCCCAACCGATCCGGTGCCGGTCCGCTCCATCAGCGCCTGCGGCGAGCCTTCTGCCAGAACATGACCGTCGTTCATCGCCACCAGGTGATCGAACAGCGCCGCTTCCTCCATATAGGCGGTCGAGACCAGCACGCTCATTTGCGGACGGTCCCTGCGAATGGCTTCGATCAGATCCCAGAACTGGCGGCGCGACAGCGGATCGACGCCGGTTGTCGGCTCGTCCAGCAACAGGAAGTCCGGGTCATGGATCAGCGCCGCGCAAAGCCCTGTCTTCTGCTTCATCCCCCCCGAGAGTTTGCCGGCGGGTCGCTCGAGAAAGGGAAACAGCCCGGTCGCCCGCGTCAGGCGCGCGATCCTTGCCGACCGATCGGCCCGGCCGAGGCCGAACAGCTTGCCGAAGAACTCCAGATTCTCGCGCACCGAAAGATCGTGGTAGAGGTTCTTGCCCAAGCCCTGCGGCATGAAGGCCAGTCGGTTGCCGACCGCGTTGCGGTGGCGCGCGCTGCCCATGGCGCCACCAAGGCAGGTGATGCCGCCCTCCTGAAGGCGCTTGGCGCCAGCAACGAGCCCCATCAGCGTCGATTTGCCGACCCCGTCGGGGCCGATCAGCCCGACCATCCGCCCGGCGGGCAGGTCAAGCGAGACATCCGCAAGCGCCAGCACCTTGCCATAGCGATGCGTAACACCCTCCAGCCGGGCGACGGGTTCGGGCGTTGTCATGGCGTGTCTGCGCCGGCTGTCGCGGGCAGGTCGATCAACGGTGGCGTCAGGCCGACGGGCCAGCTTGGCAGGTGGCCATCCGGATCGGCCAACCGCACCCAGACCACGCCGCGCACGCCGGTCTTGACCTGATCTGCGCGCGCCTCGACCAGTTCAGGCGGCACCCGCACCCGGATACGAAACATCAGGTTTTCGCGCTCGGTCAGGGTCTCGACCTGTTTGGGGGTGAACTGGGCCTGCGGCGAGACGAACATCACCTGCGCCGGCATCGCGCGATCAGGCATGATGTCGGCCACGATCCGCGCCTCGTCACCGAGTACCACCCTTGGTGCGTCAGCGGCGGGCAGGAAAAATTCCATATAGACATCTTCGAGACTGGCCAGCGTCAGGATATTGCCGCCGGCGCCGATGATCTCGCCCGGCTGGGCCAGCCGGTAAAGCACCCGTCCCGCTCCCTCGGCATGCAGCGTGGCATCTGCGATCCTGGCCGCGATCTCGTCGCGGGCTGCGGCCTCGGCATCGACACTGCGTTCCCGTGACCGAAGCGTTGCATGGGCCGCCGCAAGTCCGGCTTCGGCGACACTGACCTCGGTGCGCTTGATGTCCAGATTGGCTTGCGAGGTAATATCGCGGCTGGCCAACCGCTCGGTGCGGGTCGCCTCGCTCTCTGCCAGCGCCAGCCGCGCCTTGGCCTCGTCCACTTGAGCTGAGGCTACCCCGACGGCGGCATGGGCGCTCTCCACGGCTGCCTCGGCGCGGGCCAGTTGTGCGCGCAGTTCTGCCGTATCCATCACCACCAGCACGTCGCCTTTGCTGACCCGGTCTCCCTCGCGCACGCGGATTTCCGCGATGCGCCCCGCCAGTCGCGGCGAAATGTCGATCAGATCGGCCTCGATGCGGCCGTTGCCGCGCGAAAATCCATCCGGTGGCAGGTCGGAGGGTTTCAACAGCACCGTCCAGGCGCCAAAGCCCATCAGCCCGGCCAGCGCAATGGCAAGGATGATCATGGAAACACGGCGGGTCATGGTGTGACCTCGTTGCAGTCGTCGGCGTTACCGGTCGGTGGGTTGGCGCTACCCAGGACGCCCGTGCGATAGATTACGAAAACTCGCAACGCATCGGCGCGCATCCGGGTCACGTCGCCATGCAACAAAAGCTGCACGACAAGACCCTGGATCATGCCCAAATAAAGCGTGGCTGCGGCCTCGATATCCAGCTCCCGGCTCAGCGCGCCTTCTGCCACGCCCGCCGACAGGATGCGGTGCAGCCGCGTGGCGTAGTTTTCAAGCAGCACGCGCGCCATCCGTTTCGCCGCCGTATCACTGTTGCGCTGAAGCTGACCGAAGATCATCCGCGGCACACCGGGATGTTCGGCGATGAAGTCGATATGGCCCAGAAACATTGCCTCGAGGGCGGCCATGGGTTCGGCCTGCGCGCCCGCCAGCCGATCGATGCGCGCCAGCAGCCGGTCGGCCACCCACTCCATCGTCCCCAGCCAGAGCGCTTCCTTGTTCGGGAAGTGCTTGAACAGCGCCCCCTGCGTCATGCGCATATGTGCGGCAACCTCGGTGGTGGTGATGGTTTCCGGATTGGCGTGCGCTGCCAGTTCCACGACCGCCTCGACCGCCTCGGCGCGACGCTGCTCGGCGGGCAGATATTTTGCACGCATGATATGCCCTCGGATAAGCGTGTTTGATGAAAGTATGTGTTCACTTCCTATGAGTTTGTAGATGACTCGTCAATGGGAAAATCTGGTGAAGTAACCATTGGCCATCCAGGATTCGCATGATAAATGAATAGAAGTAATTGATCGCTTGATTCTTGAATGTGGAGATGCGCGATGCCGGCGAGAGCCAAGTTCGAGGGTGGGGATCAATCGGAGACCTCACAATGTTACGTCACACCAAATGCCCTCATCCTCATCGCCGCTTTAAGCCTGACGGTTGTGGCACACCCCGCGCAGGCCGAGGTCATGAGTGCCGCCGAGATTGCGGAGCAGATCGTCGATAAGGATCTGGTCGCGCGGCGCATGGGGGCCAGGGTCCATTTGCGCTATGATGTCAGCGGCACAGTCACGATCCGCGCCCCATTCTTTTCCGGAACGGGTAGTTGGGAGCGCGATGGCGATCGGCTGTGCATGACCGTGAGGGGCGGGCCAAATCCCGGAACCTCATGCCATAGCTTTGAGAACCTCGGTGGTGGGCGGTTTCGCAACTCTGACGGCATGGTGTTGCAGTTGAACAACTGAACCCACGTTTCGGACGACAGGAAGAACCAACGGCCAGCAGGATATAAAGTATGATACGCAACTGGATATTCGGCGGTCTCGCCATCGTCTTCGGGTTAGCTACTGTTGCAGAAGGCGGCAGCGTTCTGCTCGGTAGCAGATCTGCAACCGCAGCAACCGGCAATTTTGTACCGCTCGTGCTGT